>NZ_FZPD01000004.1:192500-632575 GCF_900188325.1 Ekhidna lutea
GAAGAATACCATTGTTTATTTCTTGTGTGTACTTCATTCTGCACTTTTATAATTATGATGCCATTTTATTTTCGCAATTTTCTTTCTCACAACTACCATAAAGTATTAACGAGTGGTGCATAACCTTGAACTGTAATAGTTGACCAACGGTAGTTTGAATGTTTTGAATGCGCGGGTCACAGAACTCATGTACTTTATTACATTCGGTACATATAAGATGGTCATGCTGCCTAAAACCGTAAGCTTTCTCAAATTGCGCTAAGTTCTTACCGAATTGATGCTTTGTTACTAAATCACAATCCACAAGAAGATCCAACGTATTATAAACTGTGGCTCTACTAACTCTATAGTTTTTATCCTTCATGCTTACATATAGGGACTCTACATCGAAATGTCCTTCTTTAATGTAGATTTCTTCTAAGATTGCGAATCTTTCGGGTGTTTTTCGTAAGTTTTTATTCTCAAGGTGTGCCTGAAAAATTTTCTTTACCTCTTCCATTATGTTATGTCCCTGCATATCGCAAATATAATTTAAGCGGATCGATCAATTAGACCTGCTAACCTTTACAACACCATTCACTTTTTCAAGTTTCTTTGCTAAAATATCTAAGTGTGATGTGTCCTCAACATAAAGCCTGATTATTCCTTCGAAAATTCCTCCCTCTGTATTGATAGAGAGCGAACGCATGTTCACTTTGAGTTCTTCTGAAATAATATTTGATACGTCACTAACAAGACCCATTCGATCTGTGCCTATTATAGATAGTGTTGCTTCAAATGAATGTTTTCTAGATGACGCCCATTTTGCTTTAATTATTCTATAACCGTAATTGGATAAAAGCTCTGCTGCGTTAGGGCATGTAGTTCTATGTATTTTAATACCCTCGCTAACTGTCACAAAACCAAACACGTCATCCCCTGCGATTGGATTGCAACATTTTGCGAATTTGTAATCTATAATATCTAGATCTTCTCCCAATAATAGCAGGTCACTATCTGTCTTGCGTACTCTGCTTAGTTTTTCCTCAACTTCCTTTGCTCCTTTAACAGGCTTTTGCTCTACAACCTGCTTATCAGATTTTGCAAAGGACTTAATAAGCGAGTGATCAATCTTACCTGTGCCTATTAAGTAAAGCAAATCAGAGACACTTTTTACATTAAAGTAATTTGATATACTCTCGAGTACCGATTGCTTATAGACAATCTTTAGCTGTTTTAATTTTCTCTTAACGATCTCGCGTCCTTCATCAATAAATACTTTTCTCTCCTCCTTGAGTGCGTCTTTTATTTTAGACTTTGCCTTAGAGCTTACCACATATTGAAGCCAGCTTTCATTTGGTTTTTGCTTGCTTGAGGTTAAAATTTCAACCTGATCTCCATTTTTTAATTCAAAATTGAGTGGTACAAGCTTTTGGTTCACTTTCGCACCTAGGCAGTGCTCTCCTATCTCTGTGTGAATGTCAAACGCAAAGTCCAGAGCAGTTGCCCCTTGAGGGAGCGTTCTTAGATCGCCTTTTGGGGTAAAGACAAAGACTTCATCGCTATATAAGTTTGACCGAAAGTCATCTACGAATTCTATTGCATTGCCATCATTCTGCTCCAATATTTCCCTAACCTTAGATATCCACATTTCAAGGCCTGTTTCGTCTGTGGTTTTACCGTCTTTGTATTTCCAATGTGCTGCATATCCTTTCTCAGCAATTTCATCCATTCTTGTTGTCCTAACCTGAACTTCTACCCACTTGCCAGTATCGCTCATTACAGTTGTATGAAGTGACTCGTATCCATTGGCTTTGGGAATACTGATCCAATCTCTTAGTCTGTCTGGGTTTGGTTGATAATAATCAGTCACCAATGAATAAACCTGCCAACACAATGCCTTTTCATCTCTATACGGAACATCAAGAATTATCCTAATTGCAAATAAGTCATACACTTCCTCAAAAGGAACTCCTTGCTTTTTCATCTTATTCCAAATGGAATGAATAGATTTTGGTCTTCCTTTTATTTCGTATTCGACCTCTAACGAATTGAGTTTATCTTTTATGGGCCTAATGAAATTCCGGATAAACTTGTTTCGGGAATCTTTGGTCTCGTTAATCTTTCCTGCGATATCGTCGTAAACTTCCGGCTCACTGTATTTGAGGTACAAGTCTTCTAACTCTGATTTAAATGCATAGAGTCCAAGGCGATGTGCAAGGGGTGCATATAAGTAAATGGTTTCATTCGCGATTTTCAGCTGCTTATTTCTAGGCATGCTTTCGAGCGTTCTCATATTATGAAGCCTATCTGCAAGCTTTATAAGTATTACCCTTACATCGTCAGATAATGTAAGGAGCATCTTTCTGAAATTCTCTGCTTGCTGCGAGCTTCCATGATCAAATACTCCAGCAATTTTGGTAAGTCCATCAATAATAACAGCGACTTTCTTTCCAAATAATCTTTCGATATCTTCTAGCTCATAGTCTGTATCCTCAACAACATCGTGAAGAAGGGCTGCAACAATGGAGGTGGTTCCAAGTCCAATTTCAGATATACATATCTCTGCCACTTCCAAAGGATGGAATATATACGGTTCTCCTGATTTCCGACGCATACCACTATGTGCTTCCAAGGAGGTGTTAAATGCTTTTTTAATAATTTTTGCATCCCCGTCCTTAAGCACTGGCTTGGCTTTTCTCAGTAGCCGCCTGTATCGTCGTATAATCTCTTTTTTTTCTGATTCTAAATCTTCCTCTACTACCATAATAATTTTACAAAATTAAACCCTTGTTGAATCAAAAATATTACCTACTTTTGCCATCCGATTTTCAGAGCAAGAAAAAGTTCGAGCAATGAAATCTGCGGATGTGGCGAAATTGGTAGACGCACTAGACTTAGGATCTAGCGCCGCGAGGCATGGGGGTTCGAGTCCCTCCATCCGCACTGAAAAACAACCCTCTTTCCGGTACCCGATAAACGGGACGAGTAAGAGGGTTTTTATTTTATAAATACCAAACAATAGTAAGTTGGATATAACTTTTGACAAAACAGAAAAAACACAAGGTGTTATTAAAATTAGCGTAAACAAAGCTGATTTTCAACCAGGTGTTGATCAAAAAATCAAAGAGTACAGCAAGACTGCAAACATTAAAGGATTCCGAAAAGGAAAAGTACCTGAGGGAATGATCCGAAAAATGTATGGTAATGCGCTTATTGTTGAAGAAATCAACAAATTGGTGTCCGATAAGCTGAACTCCTACCTAAAAGAAAGTGACACTCAGTTTTTAGGTGAGCCCTTGCCTGTTCAAAAAGATGAGGAATTTGACTGGGAAAATCAGGAATCGTTTTTGTTTGAATATGAAATTGGATTTGCTGAGCCATTCGAAGTGAAAGTGGATAAGAAGGTGAAGTTGGATAAGCACTTTATTAAAGTAGATGATAAAGTGATTGACGAAACGATAGAAAATCTTCAGCGTCAGTTTGGAGAAATGGAAAATCCGGAAGTTTCGTCTGAAAAGGATACCCTTTACGGTCAGATAAAATCAAAAGATGGCGAGATCGATCAGGAAATCAGCATTGACCTAAGGGATGTTGAAAAAGCTTCATTGAAGAAGCTTGTGGGTATCAAAAACGGCACTGAGGTGGATATTGATCCAAAAAAGAGTTTCAAACATGATAATGTCTTGAAAAGCCAACTCAGGATTGATGATGAAGAGTTTAAAAAGCTTAAAAAATTAACTTTTACTCTGAAAGCAGTAAATCATCATAAACTTGCTCCAGTAAATCAAGAATTATTTGATAAGACCTTTGGTCAAGGTACTATTAAAGATGAAGCTGGCTTCAGGGATCGTGTTAAGGAGATTGTGTCTCAAAATTATAAGGGAGAGTCTGAGCAATTTTTTGATCATCAGGTGAGAGAAAAGCTTACAGAGTCAGCGAAAATCAACCTTCCAGATGAATTCCTTAAGAAGTGGTTAATTAGGACTAATGATAACATCACTCCTGAATTGATGGAACTTGAATACACTTCTTACGCTAAAGAATTAAAGTGGTCACTAATTCGAAATCAGATTGTAAAGAATCAGGAAATTAAGGTTGAGCACGAGGATGTTATTGCCGAAGCAAAAGAATTGATCAAGAAACAATTTGCGGGTTCTGGCATTGGGAACCAGATGGATGACCAGCTGGATACTTTCGCTAATAATTACTTACAAGGTGAGAATGGTGAAAACTATATGAAAGTTTTCAACCAAGTTCAATCTCAAAAGGTACTTGACCACATCAAAAGTGAGGTTACAGTGAAGGAAAAGACTGTTTCATTGGATGAATTCAGAAAACTATAGCAGTTAACTAAGTTTACAACTTTTCTATTACATTGAGGTTAAGATGATTGGAAAGAGTAAGCAAGAAAAACTAAGTGTGAGGATTGTTATCTTCTCCGCAGCTTATATATGCCATTTATTGCTCTTTGCACAGGGAAATCAGAGGACTCAAGCTACGATTACCCAAGCTGACACCTTGATTGAATTTGGTGTCACCAGCAAAGAAGTCAAGGTTGATCAATTAAAGTTTTATCAAAGTTTTAAAAACTTCAAAATCCACAACCTACAAGGAGAATACCTAGGAAAACTCCTTGATGGCAAATACCAACTTATTGTTAAGAACCAGCTTTTAGAGCAAGGACAGTTTAGTGACGGTTTAAAAGATGGAGAGTGGAAATATTGGTATGACAATGGTTTGATTAGAAGGCTGGAGGAATTCGAAAATGGCCTTCTCAATGGAGATTTTTCAGAATACGATCAAAATGGACAACACATCATGTCTGGAACATATAAGAATGGTACTTTGCACGGAAAAGTCCTTAGAGGAAAAACAAAAAGTATTATTCGTTTCTTTTGGCTAGGGCAAGAAGTAACAGAAAAGGAATTCAAAGAAAAAGATAGAAGCAGCTTATCTCTTTTTTTATTTAAAATCACAAAATCTCTTAAAGGATCAGGAAAAACCTCTGAGGACAAGGAAGAGACTGATCAAAACGGAAAGAAGGGGAAGTCCTAAATTCATTGGTGATGAAGCGCGTAAAAGCTGGTGCACTGTCCTTTGTCGTTGGCATTTCAATTGTTCTTTCCCTCTTAATTTCTGGTTTTATATTAATAAAAATCTATTCTGATAGGGAGTCTAAATTAGCACGAATTCGGCAGGATTTGCTAATTAACCTTAATTCAGGTTTTGAACTTGTTAAGGCCAAGCCTGAGGTAATTCAAAACAAAATAAATGAACTGGATCTTTTTGGAAGGGGCAAAGATTCCATCATCATAAAAAGTTCACCCTGGGGGTTTACAAACGTTGTTCAAATAACAGCCAAACGGGGGAAGTTTTTTGAACAAAAAGAAGCATTCATTAACAAGGTTAATCAGTTTGATGAAAGCACTATGTTTTTGGCAGATCATGGGGAACCTTTGACCTTATTAGGGAGATCTAAGATTGATGGCATCATTCAAGTGCCGGGTGGAAGGGTTTCAACAAGCAGTATTGGTGATCTATACTTTACAGGCACTCTCCCTAAAGAGAGTCAGACATTTCGAAGTAATCCAACTTTACCACAAATTGATCAATCGTTATTAGAGAATCTAACGAAGTTCGATTCAGAAACTGTTCCAATTAAAGAAATTCAAAAAAATAATGAGTTCAGTTTCAAAAACAATTCTGCCTTAAAGCTTCATTCGATTGATCCAATCATTTTGACTCAAAATTTTAAAGGTAAAATTATTATCGAATCAGAAAGTGAGATTGAAGTCCTTCTTACATCCAAACTTGAAGATGTCATTTTAATCGCTCCTAAAATTGTGCTACAAGATTTTGTAAGTGGATCGTTTCAGGCGATAGCGAGAGATACAATTCTTGTTGGAAGAGGTGTAAAGCTAAATTACCCATCTGCTTTGGCCGTAATTGGAAATAACAAAGGATATATCGATGTAAAATCTGGCTACTTAGAAGGGAGTCTGTTTATGCATAATTTTAAAGATGGAGATCTTAATTTAATGCGGATACAAAACACGGATATTTACGGCTCAATCTATACTAACGGCTATTTAGATTTTCAAGGTTCATTATATGGTTGTGTCACTTCCAATAAATTTGTTTTCAGTCGATTTGGTGAGATAAGGGAAAATACTATTTATAATGCAGAGATAAATTCTTTAACGCAGAATAGCTATTACAAAAATTTTGATTTTTTTAGTAATGATAGCCCAGCATCAGTGATAAAATGGTTAAAGTAAAGTCTTCCTCTATTATTGAAGTTGTTATTGCAATGATTATTCTTTCAATTGTATTTTCAGCAACACTTATATCAATAATTCATATAACCTCCTCATCAAGTAAAGAAATTGATTTAAAGATATGGCATGAATTAAAGTACAGCGCTGAACTTCTAAAGAATGGCAATATACCAACAAAGAATATCGAGGGCCTTTCAATTAATTGGAGTATTTCAAATTATGATAATCATGCTGGTTTAAAAAGAATTCATTTGACGGCTAGTCGGGATTCCACGATTGTAGACGAGTACTATGAGATTTGGTATGAGAAAGAATAAACTTTTGTCGTTTACAATTGGGGAATTGCTCATTGTAATGATCATAACCTCAATTATTTCTATTTCACTGTACTATTCTTATCTAGCAGTGTATCGACAGTTTATTTTGTTTGATCAAAAACAAACAATGCTTAATGATCTCTCTGGGTTTCACGATCAACTAAGCTATGATTTCAACTTGTCTGAAAAAGCAATTATCAATGGAGGTATACTAATGTTATTTTTTGAAGAAAAAGAAATTTCATATTCAATTAACAGCAATTCAATTGTTAGGACTCAGTCTTCTTTAAAAGAAGAGATTAAACTCGATATACACTCCAGAGGCTATAAGTTTAAAGGAGAAGCAGTTAATGGAAGCGGGTTAATCGATCGGCTAGAATTAAAATTTGACTACTTAAACCATGAATACAGATGGATTATATTGAAAGAATATGATGCACATACATTGGTTGATTATCATAAATCTTTATGAGCGGGCTGGATTTAAATAGAATCAATAAACAGGTTAGTCCAAAATCTAAGACTCAATCGAAAAACATATTAGACCTTCTCAATAAGGAAATTTCCTTGAGTAAGCCAATCACTGATAAAATAAAAGAAGCGTTTTATTCAGAATTAAATAGTATGCTGGTCGCTGGGATTGACCTAAAAAGTTGCATTGACCTTATTGCAGATGAAACTAAAAAAGAAAAGCAGAAAGATGTATTCAAGTTGATAAGTCAAGAAATGATCAAGGGCAACACATTAGCTCAAGCACTAAGAAAAACGAATAGTTTTGGGCCCTATGAGTATTTTAGCATTAAAATTGGTGAAGAAACGGGACAATTACCAAAAGTAACCCATGACTTAAGTATTTATTTTAAGAGAAAGCTTGATCAAAAAAGGCAACTTGTAACCGCACTCTCCTATCCTCTTTTAATATTGATTACTTCCTTGGGAGCAGTGAGTTTCATGATGTTTTTCATGGTTCCAATGTTTAGTGATGTATTCACAAGGTTTGGAGGCGAGCTACCTGCAGTAACTCAGCTAGTAATTGATTTTTCTGCTTTTCTTTCATCTCACTGGCTTATTCTATTATTTATAATAGTGCTATTAACAGCCATTCTAATTGCAATTAGAAAAAATGAAAAGTTCGTCCTTATTAAGGATAGGCTAATAATAAAACTCCCCTTCTTTGGTAAACTGTATTCGAGTTTGTACATGGCCCAGTTTTGCAACTCTATGGCCCTATTGATAAGCTCCAAAGTTTCATTAACTAATGCGATAGAGCTTATGGAGTCAATGATTAACTTTTCATTATTAAAAGAAGTAATGCCAGTAGTTAAGGATGATTTAATGAATGGTGAAAGTCTTCATAATAGTCTCTCTAAAAACTCCCTTTTTGATAAAAAAATGATCACAATGATCAAGATTGGCGAGGAAGTAACACAGCTTGACTCATTTTTTCAAAAACTAGGTGACCAATATTCTGAGGAAGTGAAATATCGAACTACACAGCTCAACACTTTTATGGAGCCAATGCTAATCATATTTCTTGGGGTTGTAGTTGGGTTTATTTTGATTACAATGTATTTGCCCATGTTCCAAATTTCAACGAATTTAGGGCTTTAAATGAGATGCAATGGGGCTGAAGAATAAGAAAGTAAAAGCATTTACATTATCCGAGCTATTGGTTGTTTTAGTAATAGTTGGTATCCTAATACTGATAGCACTACCGCAATTAATGCCACTAATTACACGTGCCAGAAGTGTTGAAGCTAAGCAAGCGCTAAAACACTTGCATACATTACAACGAACTCATTTTTTTGAGTATTCACGATACTCTAATAATATCCAGCAAATAGGTTTTGAACAAGAACCGTTGGTAACCTCTCAAGAAGGGGGCAATGCAAACTACATTGTTGAAATCATCAATGCCAGTCCTCAAACTTTTCAAGCTCGTGCTACTGCGGTGGTTGACTTTGATGGAGACGGTCAATTCAACGTTTGGGAAATAGATGAAAAAGGCCAATTAATTGAGGTCGTACCGGATTGATCTCAAGTTTCATATTATACCTCCTGGTTTTTATTTCTTTCCTATTGATTTTTTATCAGGATTTAAGAAATAGAGAGGTTGACTTATTTTTATTTCTAGTCTTAATAGGAGCTTCATTGACAATCAAGTGGGGATTCATTTTAAACAATTACTGGCACCTGATTTTTAATACCGTATTTATTTTAATAAATTTTGCCGCACTTTTTTTCTACTGTAGGGTCAGGTTTCCTAATAAGAAACTTTTTAAAAGTTTAATTGGACAAGGAGATATCCTGATGTGGTTTAGTTTAGTAGCTTTATTTGAATTTGAAAAATTTATTCTGCTATTTGTGTTGAGCCTGATATTCTCATTTTTGTGTCATTATCTATTGATTCAATTTAGATTTTATAATAACTCAACCGTACCTTTAGCGGGCTTTCAGTCCATATTTTTTTCTGCCGTTTTTGTTATCGAAACATTCATCCCTGCCAGTTAATGGACACATTAGAAGTAAATAAAGAATACCTTCAGGCTGTCGACCCTTCCATCGCATGGCATTACCAGATAATTCCCATTGAAATTCATAATGGCATTGAGGAATATGCCATAAATAAAGAAGCAGACTTAGAAGCAGCTAAACAGGAGCTTCAACTTATTTCCGGAAATGAGGTGAGACTAACTCCCTACCCCTCTGAAGTAATTGAGAAGGCTCTTAACAAGTACTATTTCAAATCAAAAAAAGAGAGCATTTCAGTCTTGGCTGAAGAAAATTTTGTGATGAAATTGATCGAAGATGCAAAGGAATTAAGTTGCAGTGATATTCATATTGAAAGATATGAAGACAACCGTCGAGTTAGATTTAGACTTGATGGACAGCTGGTAACCCGCTATACGATTCCAGCTGAGGATTACCCATCCATTATCAACAAGATTAAAATTTTAGCAAAACTTGATATTGCTGAAAAAAGATTGCCTCAAGATGGTCGAGTACTTTATCACACAGATCAATATCGTTTCGACATTCGAGTAAGCTCCTTACCAACACTACATGGTGAAAAAATAGTATTAAGATTACTAGGAAGCGATGCATCAGATCTTGACATTAATAAACTTGGATTTAACACAACAAATCTAAATTCTTATTTAGAAAGTGTTAAAAAACCCCATGGAATAGTGCTCATAAGCGGCCCTACAGGATCCGGTAAAACCACAACTCTTTATGCCACACTTGGACTATTAAATCAAGAACACAAAAACATCATAACCATAGAGGATCCAATCGAATACACCCTCGATGGTATTAATCAGGTACAGCTTAGAGAAAATATAGGGCTGGATTTTAGTAAAGCACTCCGCACATTTTTGCGACAAGACCCTGATATTATCATGGTCGGTGAGATTCGGGATCCGGACACTGCAAATATGGCGATCAGAGCTGCATTAACCGGGCATCTGGTGCTCTCAACAATCCATACAAATTCAGCATGGGGGATTGTCTCCAGGTTGATAGATATGGGGATACCTCCATATTTATTAGCCACCACCTTGAATGCTACTATTGCTCAAAGATTATTGAGAAAGTTATGCACTCATTGTAAGGAGAAGCGCAAATTCAATCAGCCGATTAAGAATCCTAATCTAAATCCACCTATCTATGAATATTTACCCAAGGGTTGTAGCCACTGCTTCCATACAGGGTACTCCGGAAGAATCGCCATTTATGAGGTAATTGCAATTGATGATGAGTTATCTTTGAGGATTAAAAACCGAGATCTAGAAATTAATAACCTACTTAAAAGTAAAGGAATCGGAACCTTAGCAAATAATGCCTATTATCTCTTCGAAAGTGGTGAAACCTCATACGAGGAAGTTTACCCAATTCTCAACTAATCATCAGATCGTGAGTCCAACAAAGCCTATTCTTCTTGCTCTTATATCGTTATTTTGTTCAATTAAAGCCAGCGGCCAGCAGAGCTTTCAAGAAAGACTTGAAGAAATAAGAATAGAGCTGGATGAAAAAAGTGATTCGAGTATTACTCAACTAAATGATCCGGTTACATTCGATATTTTCAATGCTCCAATCCAAGAGTTTCTTGGGATCATTGCAACCAATCATGAATTAAATCTGAGTGTAGATCCAAACATTAACATTATTGTTTCGAATCGCTTTTCCAATGCTATAGTAAAGGATGTATTCTACTTTTTATGTCAAACCTATGAGTTGGATATCACATTCATTAATAACATTATTTCCTTCAAAAAATTTATTCCGCCTGCATTACCCAAAAAACCATACAGTGAAAAACAACTTGATATTATTTTCAATGAGGCTGAGTCTCTTGTAAGTATTAATTTGATTGAGGACAGTCTTAAACATTTTACACGGCAGTTTACAAATAAAACCTCTGTGAATGTTGTATATAGCCCGGATCTTAAAAATGTCAGGATCAGTGGTTTCTTAAAAAATATTGAGCCTGAAGAGGCTCTTGAACAAATCGCATTTGCCAACAACCTAGAAATAGAATCTTCGGGCAAGGATTTTTATATGTTTCAAAAGCCAGGCGCAAATAAGTCAGGAGATAGAAAAACAGGAGTAGCCCGAACTTCAGATCGATTGGGTGGTGACTTTACTCTTGAAATTCAACGGGTTGGAGTTGATGAGATGGTTACCATCAATGCTGTTAATACACCTATTATTGAAATAATTAGTGAAATTTCAAACGAGTCAGATCAGGAATATATTCTGTTTTCTGAACCAGAGGGTATTATAACACTTAATGTAAGAGATATTCCCTTATTAGAATTCTTTGACTTTTTATTTAATGCCTCAGACCACACTTATAGAGAAGAAAGTGGAGTTTTTGTGATTGGGAGAAGAAACCTAGAAGGACTTAGAACTTCAAAGATTGTTAAGTTGAACAACCGATCTGTAGATGAAATAGATGCATACATCCCGCAGGAGCTAAAGGAAGGAGTGAATATTTCTATTTTCAAAGAGCTTAATGCCCTTATTCTTTCAGGAAATGCACCTCAAATAAAAGAGATTGAGTTATTCATTAAAGAGATTGATGAACTAGTACCCAATATTCTCATTGAAGTGATTGTGGTGGATGTGAGGAAAGGCTATAACCTACAAACAGGACTTCAGGCATTCCTGTCAGATTCTTCAAATTCAACTAAAACCACAGGTTCTGTTTTTCCAAGAGTTGATCTTTCTCTAGGAACCAATGCAATCAATGAAGCATTGGGAGCTGTCAATCTGGGTAAGGTGACACCTCGGTTTTACGCTCAGCTTAAAGCAATTGAAGATAATAATAACATCAATATCCGATCAACACCACAATTGGCAACCTTAAACGGTCATGAAGCGACCTTAACTATAGGCCAGTCAGTATTTTTTGTTCAACGAACACAGAATGTAAACCCCGGTGTTAATCCGGTTACGACTGTATCCGAGCAATACAGACAGGTTGAGGCAAACCTTTCAATATTAATTAACCCTATTGTTTCAGGAAATGAGCATGTGACGCTCTCTATTGATGCTGAGTTCTCCAGCTTTGTGCCACCTGAGATTGAGAATGCTCCTCCCGGAAATGCCACCAGAAGATTTACTTCTAAGATTCGTGTTAGAAATGAGGAAATGATTGTTTTAGGTGGTCTTGAAGAAATTACAAAATCGGAGACAAGCTCTGGTGTTCCTTTATTGTCAAGGATACCCGTACTTAGCTGGCTATTCAGTGCCAAGGGAAAGGAAACAGATAATGATAAGTTAATGGTATTTATCAAGCCCACTATCGTTTTTTAATGCGCTCGTTGATAAACCAAATTGCCACCAGGTTTTCGGACCGTGAGTCACTTGGCGTATTTATCCGATTGAAAGATGGTCATATTGGCAACATCGACTATGTGACATTAAAAAGTCACAAAAACCTTCTGGACATCACTGATTCATACCAGAATGTAGATGTTAAAGCTGTGGAATTTAGAAGACAGCCAATCTACTTATCTATTGATGGAGATGGGGTGATTCATAAGCTTGTTGAGAATCCTAATGACTCATCGCCCGAAGAATTAGTCAAGTCAAACTTGCCAAAAATTGATTTGAATAGTGTTTACTTTCAGTATAACCCTATTTCCAAAGATCAAGGGTATTTATCAATTATCCGAAGAACTGTATTTAAAGAAGTAATGGATCACTTTGATTCGTTTGACTCGTTCATAATAAACGTTACTTTAGGTCCATTTGCAACCAACATATTATTTACAATTCAGCCTGAAATTACCAGTGTTTCAGGTTCCGGCTACCAATTAGTTGCAGAAAACAGCTTGCTTACATCATTTAATTATACAGGTGTTAGTTCTGATGAATCCATCAATTTTGGAGAGCAAAATCTGAACCCTGAAATCCTTTTACCATATTTCTCTGCGATACAACATTTTATTCCAAGCCAAAATAATAACTCAGCTGAATGGGTAGAAATAGAAGAACAGCGGAAAGAGTTCCGATTCTATAATCTCTACAGAAAGATCATATTGTTTGCACCCACAAGTCTGTTTCTGGTACTCCTTATAAACTTTGCAATCTTTTCTTACTTTCAGTCAGCAAATAGTGAGCTTACCATAAGACACAGTATCCAGCTTTCAGAAGGAAATGAGTTTAAAAAACTGTCTAATGAAGTTAGTCAAAAGGAAAAAATGCTCAACTTATCAGAAACTAATTATGCACGTACAATAACCTATTATGCAGATCAATTGGGACTCAGCATAGTAGATGGAGTAAAATTAACAGAGCTAGAAATTTACCCTCTTGATCAAAAGAGTTTAACGAATAATCAGGAATACGTTTTTCTCACTGGTAAAATCCAGGTTAGAGGCTTATGCAATGAGCCCGAAAATTTAACTGAATGGATAAATCAATTAAATAAACTGAGCTGGATACAAAATATAAGCAGTCCAAAATATTCCTGGGATGTATTACTGAATAAGGGTGAGTTTGAGTTTGAAATTGAGATTATCTGATTATGCATAAGCTAAAGTCATATATCAAAAGTTATCGTAATAGATTTTACATCCTAAGCTTAATTCTTCTTTTAATCAGCATAGTTGCGTTTAAAATTGCCATCAAACCAAGCATAGCTGGGTACACCATTTATAACAACCTCAATCGTAACATAAGTGAGGCTGGAAGTATTACAGACATCTCGCAGCTTGAAGAATTGTCTCAGTTTTATAATGACTTCATATACCCTGGATCACAGGTGTCTTTCCAAAATGACCTGATCAACAAAACAGCTAAAATAACTTCCAGAAATGGCTCCAGACTGGTTTCATTTTCTGTAGTTGATGAGGTACAACATGAAGCCTGGCTGGAGAAAAATTACAAAATACGACTCTCTGGCACGTACACTGACATGCTGAAAACGGTCGATGAACTGCAAGATCAAATAGAAGGTGGGTTGCTCAAGAATCTAAAATTCGAAATGATCCTGGACCGACATACACGTAGAAACACACTTTTCTGCGAAGTGTATGTTCAATCGATAAGTCAATTATTAAACTGAAAGGCAGTGAAGGGAAAAAAGAATATCTACATTCTGCTACCTGCCGTGATAGTTGTTTGGGGACTAATTTTGTACAGGGTTATAAGTTCGCTATCAGGACCAGAACTCACTATTTCAAAAAAATACGATACGAACTATGAAGCTGTAACGAGAGACACAACCTCTTACACACTTTCTTATAATTATAGGGATCCATTCTTTACCTATCAGAAGAGAAAATACACCCCGAATAAGGTCAGTGAAACAAAAGAAGACAAAAAGAGACCCTCGAAATCTAAAAACAAATTAGTCTCAAAAATTGATTGGTCTCAAATAAAATATTTTGGTCTGATTGAGAATCAAAAAACAAATAATATAAAAGCATTGGTGTTGATAAAAGGAAACTACCATTATGTTGAAAAAAACGAAGACATTGAAAACTACAACGTCTTTTTTATATCCAAAGACTCAATTGGATTGCTGTCCGAAGGAGAAAAAAAATATTTTAAAAGATGATCTTGATGAAATCTAAACTTTCAAAAAAAACACTTTACTTCATCATTCCGGCATTGGTTTGGATGGGTATTTCATGCGATGAATTTATAGAGCCTGACATTTCCAACAAACAGGTAAACCTGATTGCGCCTGGTGATAATATCACTATAGATTCAAGTAGGGTTGTGTTCTTTTGGGATCATTTACCGGAAGCTCTTGATTACTCTTTTCAAATTGTAACAGGCAACTTTGACTCACCAGATATTTTAATTTTCGACACATTGATCGTAAACAATAAAATCACGCTCAATTTGGATTCTGGCACCTACCAATGGGGTGTGAGTGCTCTGAATAGCAACTATCAGACAGCCTATTCAGTCAGATCTTTGACGATAAATAATAAAAGTGCTGCAAAAGGGTCTATTAATCTATTATTCCCACAAAATCAGCAAACATTAGCTGACACCACTTTCCAATTTAACTGGAATACGAGTGCTAATATTGAGGAGTATGTATTTAAGATTTTGGAACTGCCTGAAAAAAATGCAGTCACTTCCAATTCTTTTATCCTAAGAAGCTTTCCTAAACAGAATGCTAGCTACCAATGGCAGGTGATCGGCTTGCTAGAAGGAAGAAACGAAACGATTGAATCACCAATTTATACGTTTACAATTGATCCCAATTAAAAAAGAGGATCCATAAATGGATCCTCTTTTTTAAACTACAGATAGATTAATACTAATCCTGCTTCAGTTCTTCCAATTGCTTTTGAAGCTCTATGTTTTGCTTCATTAGCTCATTCATCTGCTTTTGCATTTCTATTTGATGCAATACCAATTCCTCCACGGTTCGTAAAAGTCCCATTTGATTTTCACCAACGCTTATCCCCTCCTCTTCCATCTTTTTAGCTGACGGGATATATGGTAAGTGCTTATTCTTATTGATATATTTCTCTAAATCCTCCAGGCTAGGCAGCTTATAACTAGGTTCAAATACATAATCCGGACCAGGCACATTCAGATCAACTCTCACCTCTCTTGCATGCACTTCTCCGTTTACTGTTAAGAGTTCGTCTGGGTTAGATGTCCCAATACCCACTTTGCCATCTTCGTCGATTACCATCAAATTGTTAATTTCAGTATTTGTCTTTTGAAAAGTAATGCCATCATTATTTGCAGAGACAGAAAAGGTTCTTTGATTTTCTTCGTTTAACAAAACAAACCAATCTCTATATAATCCCTCTCCATTATTATCAGGAAGACCTGATAAGTCGGATTCAAAAAATATTTTTATTTGTGAATTTGAAGGAACAAATCTTATCGTATCAGTTCCCGTTCCTCCAGGACCTACAGAAATTTGTCCCAAAACTTCTTCAGTTGATCTATCTCTGATGCTAAATGTTGCCGTTCTATAAGTATAAATCCAGTCAAAAACATATAGATATTCTTCATTTAAAGGACCAACTAAATCAATTTCCCGAAAACTTTCCCCCGAAATAAGTCTAACCTTTTCACTATCTGATTGCTCTGGTCCTGTACTGCCTGTTCGTTCTCCGTTTCTATATCCGGAATAAATCCATCCAGCTGGATTGTTGGCGTAGTTAGTTTCCAGTACAATATCACCCGCTAACTCATCATTGTCTGCTGATTGAATTTTTGATGGAATACCCATCTCAGGCGATAAAGAGGATTGCGGAAGATAATTCACTGATCCATCAGCACTCATGACTAATAGGCTATCTGAAGGATTTCCTTCATCAAGTCCGCCATTCTTGCCTCGACCAAGTTTTAGTTTTGGCAAATACACCGTGTGAGATTCTGCATCTGCTTTGATAGCTTCACCACCCAGAATCACAGAAAAATCTGCTCCTTCTGGCATGTTATGATCAACACCTCCGATGACGGTTGAAAAATCAGCATGTATACCATGGCCATCTGTCTGAGCTGTAGAATTAGCGGTGAAAACCACATTGTGCCTTCCGGTTGATACAACAGTATCAGCATCAGAGTGATACGCCGGCCCTACAGGAGTTGTATAATTACCATCCAATTCAGTACCCGCATCACGTCCATACACAATGGAGCCAAATCCTTCATTTCTCACGTTGGTTCCCATTACTAAAGATCGTGAGGCTTTATTAACCGCTCTGTTACCTGCTATAATCCTGGAATCAGTAAGGTCATTACCTTGAATGGTAGCAAATGAGGATCCAACAATTGCAGCTCCAAAGATTCCAAATGATCCTCCAGGATTCTTGATGATCGAGTTTTTATACCCACCTGTAATTAAAAAATTATTTATCGTGTCATCTCCATTGGGATCGTTATTAATGATCGAGTGCTCTTCACCGGTCATGGTTCCCCATCTGACAGATCCGCCTGCAGCTCTGTTGATGGTGTGATTATTTCCTACGATGAAGTTGTGATCAAAACGTCCTGTCGCATTATCAATGATATTGATACCTGTACCATAAATAAAATTGTTGTCAGAATTGGCGTTTACCTGATTAAAAGTAGCTCCAGCTCCTTTATAGTTTCGATTCGCTATATCATAAGACATGTCTGAAGCAGCAAAACCGCCTAACCCATCTGATACATTTACATTACCCGCAGCACCAACAGAAGCGGATATCGAAGTTAAAATAGACGACTGAGGAACATAATTAACTGCTCCTTCCGAGTTCATCACCAACAAACTATCAGCAGACGTTCCCTGAGCAATTAACGCATCATTACCCTGACCTATTTTCAATTTCGGAATGTATACGGTGTTTGGATCCGTATTAGCAATCACCGTGTTACCACCAATGATAGCAGAGTTGTTGGCTCCAGTGGGGATATGATGATTAAGTCCCCCTAAAATGGCCGACCGAACAGCCATGGCACCATAACCGTCTATTTGGGCACTTGTATTTTCAGAAACGTTAAATGCCTGTGTACCTGCAGTTACATAAGGAACATTCGCAGGTTTTGTTGCGTCATTTGATCCCGGGAAGAAGGCATGCGCAAACGAACCTCCTCGTGGGCCATTCGAAATAGTTCTTGCTCCAATACCCCCTGCATAACTACCAAATGCACCGTTGGAGTTGTCACTACCCCAGGTAAGAGATGATGACCCGGAACCGAATACCCCTGGAATTCCTATTTCGTGTATGAAACCAAATGCCACGATGTGACCTCCTCGATTTATAGTGATATTATTACCATGAATCAATGAGTTATTCAAATTTGCTTCCGGAAGAACATGATTGTTACCCATGATAATGTTGTTTTGCATATTATCAGTAGGCAAGGATATTCCTGAAGAAGCACCTGATATTATGTTTCCTTCAAACGATGAAGGTGATCCACTAACTCCTGCTGGATTAACTAAAATGTTGTTGTTATTAACATCAACTTGAGTTGATGTTAACCCTCCGACTCCATCGGAAACATTCAGATTATTGGCAGGTCCCTGGCTAAGAGCCCCTGAGTTGCCATCCACTAAGTCATCTACATACTTTTTGGTGATTAAAGAGGTACCAACCAAGCCTGAATAATCTGCACCAATCCCGGTATCATCACTTTCGCCAAAACCTCTTAGCCTAAAACCAGAATCATTCGATGTATAATTATTAGAAGCTGAGGCTTCAATGTACTTTGGATTTGATCCTCCCGAACCTAGAATCTTCAACGCGGCATTACTGCTTGCATCGCCTGTTACCTGCAATCCTAACGCCGGCTGAAATCCTGCATCCGTGAGATATAAGCTTGCCTCTGTTCCAGTTCCACCTAGGTTTAATATGGATTGATAATCAGTACTTCCGTTATCAATAATACTAAATGAATGAGCACCATCTAAGTCAATAGCTACATTGGAAGATAACCTTCCACCAAGATCCACACCGGACCCATTGGCAGTTGTTCCATTTCCATTTGACAAATTAAATGAATTAGCTGCCACCTGGCTATCCACATATCCCTTAGTAGAGGCGTCCTGTGGATTCACCGGATCAGCAAGTCCTTGCAGCGAACTATTAGGGAAAACAAAATTACCTGCACCCGTAAATAACACGTCACTGGTAAGCTCGCCTCCAAGGTCAAGATTGCCTCCATTAGGTGTTAATCCATTTCCGGCTCCTGCCTGAGCTTGTAGACTTTGGAATGTCAGGTTTCCAGCACCGTCGGTTCCAATAACCTGACCTGCAATACCATCTGTAGCAGGATAGCTTAACCCATTTACATTCATGCTGTTGGTGATAACACCCTCGGAACGGATGTTTCCTTCTACATCAAGCTTTTCCCGTGCATCAGACCTTCCAATACCTACATTACCATCACCATCAAAGGCCAATTCCAAACGGGAATCTGTGACGTTTCTAAATCTTAAACCACCAGTTTCTCCTAAGAAAAGCTGATAAGTATCCAGGCCATCACGTGATATTCGCATAGCCCTATTTCCAAACTGGTTTATATGAAGTTGAGCGGAAGGGTTGTTAATGCCAATTCCTATATTTCCGTCACCATCAAAAGACATCTCATTCCTATCATCTGTGTTATTTCGAATTCTTAACCCTCTTTGAGAAAGGAATATTCTATAATCGTCTACTCCATCGCGAGTTAGCTTGATCGCCTGGCCATTTGTTTGATTGATGTGGAACAATGACGTTGGATTGTCTGTGCCAATACCCACATTGCCATTGTTATAGGAGATTTTATCTCCATTCTGTTGCCAGACACCAATGGGCAGCCCGTTGAAATAGTAGCTGGAAGCATTGATGCCGCCATTTACATCAAATGGGAAGGTTGGTGTACTGGTACGAATACCAACAAACACATCCGGATCGGTGTAAACAAAACTGCCGTCTGTACTCCAGCCAAATGGTTTATTTCCGTTACCGTTCCCATTTCCTCCCCCATTGCCGTTTCCATTCCCATTACCCTGGGAAAAGGCTACCAGCGAGAAACACGCCAGTATGGTGATTAGTAATACTTGCTTCTTCATGATTTGGTATTTATATCTTCGGTTTGGTTTCTAATATTTTTGGTTCTTATAGTTTTTTCTTATGTGAACACTAGTTGAAAAGACTAGCGCTATAAAGGTTTTTATTTCTTACTATTTTATGGTTTAAGTCTTTTGGACTTAAACCTCCTACTACATCTATTTCTTTTCTACAATTCATTTTCTCTTCTCTCTCTCTTCTCAAAGCACAAGTCAAAAAGACTTGCGCTATATTATGTTTACTAAATATGGCTTCAGTATTTTCACTTAAGCTTATATTATTCCTATATCTCCACTCCATCATAGATAGATTCAATTTTTAACGGACTAAATAATCCCGCATAGTTTCGTGCACTGGAATACCAATAATCCTCAGGTTCAGCCACTATTCCCATTTCTGCCGGGTTGTTGTGTATGTAAGCAAGCTTTTGATCGATCCACTCGCCGCTCAGTTCTATTGGATGATTATCCTGCTGCCAAAACTGGAATTGTGTGTTGTTTCCATTTTCTCTTCCTGCTCTCCTAAATAGATCGAGCATCCAGCTACTTCTGCTTTCCTGAATATTTTCTTTGATAGCCTTGATGACCTGCATCGCCGTATATTTCTTGAAATCTCTTAGTATCTCCGAAAAAGACATACCGTCTGCTTTGCGACTAATTATAAGATGGAGATGATTGGTCATAATGACATAGCCATGGACATTTAAGCCTTTTTCTTTCACGCAGTATTTTAAGCTATCAATAATAAGGTCTTTGTAGAGCGGTCTTGTAAATACATCTATCCAATAGACTACCGCTGTGCTGATGAAGTACAGGCCATCCGGGCTATGAAATTTGTATTTACTACTCATTTTTATTCTAATTATGGCTTAAGGCTTTTTCACTTAAGCGTCATTTTCTTATTCTATTATTTTATTCAATTTCCTTTCTTACTTTTTTATGGTTTAAGTCTTTTGGACTTAAACCTGTCAGCTTCTATTCTTTCTTTTCCAAAGCACAAGTCAAAAAGACTTGCGCTATAAGGGTTCTTATTTCTTACTATTTTATGGTTTAAGTCTTTTGGACTTAAACCTCCTACTACATCTATTTTCTTTTCTACAATTCATTTTCTCTTCTCTCTCTCTTCTCAAAGCACAAGTCAAAAAGACTTGCGCTATAAGGGCTATAAGGGAACTAGACTAACTCGACAATCATTTTTTTACCTAAAATGTATATTTCGTCAGATTGCATTTCTAACTGGTACAATTTGTTAGCGCCGTTATTATATTGCTTTAATAATTTGATCTCAAACAAATAAAGGCCATTAAATCTTCCATCTAAGCTCTCATAAACTTCAATCAACTCATGACCACCTCTTCTGATTAATCTAAATTTTGCTGTTAGTTTTTCTTTTACAGGTAATTGAAAAATGTTATCCTGAAATATCATAGTATTGGCTACATATGATCCTCCGGATTTATCTATACCAGAAATATCAGTTCCGTTCATATAAACACTTACTACAGTCCACGACCCTTCTAACAAGCTCTCCTTTGAGCCACATGAGATTAAAAAAAATAAAAGAATGATTTTCAACTTATTTTTCATCTTCCTGTTTATTCGAAATCTCTTCTATAACCTTATTACCGACTGATTTAAGTTCTTCAGATTCATTACCCTCACCTCCAAATAATACGATATTGATAATGGCACTTAAATCTCTGGTATTCATAAATTTTTCAGGAATAAATCCTTGAATTGACATTGCATCCTGAACATCACGTAATGCTAAATTTAAGGGTGACGGGGTTGTTATCAACTTTGGTCTCCATGCCCAAACATCATCTATTTTTTGTCTATCCCTTACTTGCAAGCTTAATTTATCTAGATCATCTCTTATAGTCATTGATAAATTAGTTTCCATTATAAAGTTTGCTGTGTTAAGAATAAATATAAATGATGCACCACCTCTACCTTTAGCGGGAGATGGGTGGGAAACCAATTCTTGATAATTTCTCTGACTAAACCTTTTATCTGTTTCGCCCGATTTAGTAACTGGGACCATTCTTATAACATTCGGTTCAGAATACTTTCTATAATTTGATTTAGATGGTCTATCCCATAAAATAATATCACTTGGACGACCAAAGCTGGCTTCTTTCCTGTCTGGCAAGTATTCAACACTTAAAACTTGACTTATCATTCCCTGACCATATCCAAAGCCGTTTTCATCCTGATATACTAAACCATAATAAGGGAATTTTTGCCTGAATCTACTCTTAAATACATCGCTAAAAGTTTCAAGCCTAATAAAAGCAGTTCCGTTTACGATACTTACTCTAGCTTCATCTTTACTTAAATATTCCAGTCCGTCTAAATCAATTCCATCAATTGGGCTATTGCTGGCAAATTGATATGGTGTTAACTCAGGATAACTCTTTGTCAAGGGATCCTCACTCAAAAACTTGCCTATTCCCGGATTGTAAATTCGGAAGCCATAGTCGTAGTTGGTGATGCTACCCCACTCACCACTCTGGTCTTTTTCTTTTCCATTGAAGCCGTAGCGATAGTTTCTACTGTTATAGTTCATGCCCGGTAGCTCCATTCCAAACGGATAGAAGAAGGATGCATGCATCACCTCCGGCCGGATGTTGCTAAACGTACCGGTACCAAAATCTACATCCGCCAGCTTCTTGTCAGAAACCACTCCTCTTACGTTACCCAGGTGATCTTTTAGTTCGTACTGCTTTCGGTTGGTCACCCGCACATGGGTCGCATCAGCAGGAGCCGGAGCAGCCTGCGATTCCGGTGGTACGTCATTCGGATCAGGTCCGGCATAGAATGTTTCACCTTCGGTAACAGTAAACCCTGGACCCAGGATAACTACATCCGTCGGCTCATCTATCAGGTAGCTGGTACCATCATTAAATATGACATCCTCTGTTCCATCTACCATCACCACCATCTGAATGGACGGCCTGAATTGACCTATCCTGTCGCTACCGTAAATCGGTAGTTCCCGAAGGGCGGTCTCAGCGCCATCACCTTCGTAGACCGCCATGATGTTACCGCCGGCATCACGCACGTAGTAGGTGTCTTTTATCGTACCATCTGCCTTTGCAAACTGTTTTCTTATACGGTTTCCGGCAGCATCGTAATGGAAGTTTACTACGTCTCCATTTGCATGTGTGATTTGATTTACTTTACCATATACCGTCCAGTCGATATCGGTAATATCGCTTTGTGTATCGGCTACCAGGTTACCAATCTCATCGTAAGTGTAATTTCCTGCTTCCTGGTCTTCCACATCGCTCAACCATGGAGAGCTCGCTACTGCATCATCCACTGAGGTTAATTGATTGTTTGCAGGATCGTAATTGTAGGTCAGCTCATCCATTGCACGCTCTGCCGGCGTGTCGCCATACGCCTGTCGGGTCAGGCTCATCAGGTTTCCATTCGGATCGTAGGTGTAAGCACTGGAATAATCCTCTGTGCTACTCCATGCGCTTCCAGTGAATGGAAGGAGTTCACTGGTTTTTATTCTATTTAGCTCATCATATTCAAACTGGTAACCGGTTAAATCTGAATAGGTTAGCGCCGTAGTAGGACTCAGGATATTATTGGTCCAGGTGCTAATGTTTCCATTGAATAGTTCCTTGCCTGGCTTAGCTGCTAAGTGATATGAAGATCCTGTATCGAATATAGAATTCTCATTCGTAAAGTCTCCTTCATAATAGCCCAGCTCCATACCAAAGGCATCTCTCGCCACAGTGGAAGCACCGTTTCCATCCTGCCCCGGATCGATAGAAGGATCCAGACTACCGTGGTTGATCCCTTTCAGCCACCCATGAATGGTATAGGCATAATCCACTCCCTGTACTTTGTCTTTACCCAGCTCCATGCGCTTAAGCGGACCGTGATTGAAATAATCGTATCGGGCGTCTTCTTCCCAGATATATCCATTGTTGGAGGTAAGTACACTAAGTATTCGATTGTCCTCATCATAGCTATACCGGTGGAAAAATGGTGAAGCTGCTCCCTGATTGAAGTTTACCTGCTTTACGTTTCCGCTGATCAGGTCATACTCATATCCGATGTAGTTTTTGTTTAGATCAGGAATATCCTGCACCAGCCATTTTACATTTCCGTGAGGATCATAACTGTAATGGGTCGTTGCAACTTTACCATCTTCATTGGTGATCCGGGCATAACTCACTCGGTTTCTCAAGTGCGTTTGCTCTTCTCCATAGTAGACTTCTCCTGAAGCTTCAGAATAAAACGTCCTGGTTTGTTCTGTTAAAGTTTCTGCAGCAGTTGGAAACTGATCATCAATCGGAAGATTGTTCCGGTCCTGATCCAGTAAAGTTTCATCGGTAAGGTCTCCAAATGACGTAGCTCCACCTCCTATTTCCGCTTGTCCGACCTCAGCCACTCTACCCAGCCTATCGTACTTGGTATAGGAGAAATGGTTTTCATTTAGTTGCTTCTCGTTTTGCGAGAATCGTAGCTGTCCCTGGTTATTATAAGCAAAATAGGTTTCCCCTCCGTCCGGGCTTTCCTGCCGAGTGAGCTGTCTCCAGTTGTCATAATCGTATTGCGTTACCAGGCTATGTGCTGGAGTCAACGATCGATCCATTGATCCTCCAAAATCGCCTGGCTCCAGGAAGTCTACTCCTTTTGGAGGTATGGTGCGGGTAAGATTACCAGCCCTGTCATAATAATATAGTGTGTAATGATATTGGTGAATATTGTAGCTTAAAGTGACTTCATCCTCCAGCAGCTCACCGGTACGGCAGTAGGCCTCAAACTCATCATTCAATACGGCGACATTGTTTTCGACACATATCTCCGCGGCTTGCCTCACTGCTCCTCCCATGGATTTACTGGCGATACTTGCCGTGCTCACAGTAATTGGCTCCTCCGGCTCCACTTCCTCTGCAAAGGTTTTCCACCTGAAGGCGATGTGATACTCTCGGGTAACTTCCGGTTGCTCTACCTCCTGTATTGGTCCCTCAATGAAGCATCCGTTAGCGTCTACCACTCTGATTTTATACGTACCGGGTTTGGCTTCATTTGAAGTGGTCATAGAAATAGCTTCACCCGCTGTAGCCTGAATGTTCCGATCAACGAACATGACTTCTTCTACTACCGGGCCGGGCACTTCTTCATACACTGGCTCACCAAACTCATTGACGGTGTACTGTACTTCAGTTGTTTGCTCCAGCCTGATCCACTCAAATCTATACGGTGGGGTACCTCCGGCATTGGAGAGCGTTGCAACCACATCACAGCTTAAATTGGTTGGGAATTGTGTGATAGCGACATCACCCAGAGGGTCCGGTTCTGTAATGGTATACGGAATTACATAAGGATCTCCACATCTGCTATCGAAAACTTCCAACACATAATCCCCTGCTGTGAGTCCAAATACACTAGACAAAGTTGAAATTTCCGAGCCACTATCATTTAGCCAGCTATATCGGTATGGTGGCACACCACCGGAAGCTAATGCCGAGGCTCTTCCATTATCTCCACCCGGGCAAGACACATTGGTGGTTTGGATGCTTGCATCCAAATCTGTTTGCTGGATATTAAATGCAATCCCTGAACGAGTACATGAAACATAATCAGGATTCGAACTTGTAATGGTTGCTTCGTAAAATCCTCCTTCCGCATCGATTGTAATTGGGCTGGTCAGGTTTGTCTCATTTATATAGGATGTACGCGTACCGTCAATTACATCAATTTGCTCTATTAAAATATCAAATTGACTAAAATCACCTGGAGTAATATTTGTTACAAGCATGGAAGCGTCAATGAAGATTTCGGCCGTCTGACCTTCCCCGCAAACAACAAAATCATTGGTTACACGAGCTCCTTCACTATTGATTTGATATGGCGCAGAGGTGGTGATTCTAGCTCTTTCATTTTCGAGATTAATGATAAATGATTTGTCACATTCGTTTGCCGTGGACGCATCCTCCAAAATTTGGAGCTCATATGCTGCTTGCGTATAATCAAGGATAAGATCACTGCCTGAACCATCTGTGGTGACCAGCTCTCCAAAATCTCCAGTGCCTGTTAGATATTCCAGCCCGTCATCAACTCCGATAATTCTAAAATTGAATGAACCGCCATCCTGCGGAAATAACCTGTTTAACGTAAACTGTACCAGGGCACTCTCACCACTGGCAACAGTAGCCCCACAGCTGATACTGCTTACTTGTATAGAGGCAAACGGACTTCCATCAATGACTTCAAATTCATCGGTGGTTACGCAGTTGGTCTCTGGATGAGTGGCACTAACTGTATATGTGCCCTGTCCAAAGATTGCCGGCAGGTCTTCAAATGTATTATTATTCACTGTCCCACTGAATACCACCATATTTGTTGAAGACAGTACCTCAAAATCAATTGGTGTTCCACTATTTGAGCCAGTCAATCTGATTGTGGCGGTTCCATCCGTGGCACCCGGACAGGTGATCCCTTCAACATCCGAAATAGCGATCGTTATAAACTCTTTGTGTGAAAGGTCAATAGCTGCTACAATATCTTCACAGTTTGTGTCATCTCTCAGCATCACACTGTAGGAGCCCGGCTGGCTGGCTGTAAAGCTTGCACTATTAGCAGATGATATGTTAGAGCCATTTCTTCGCCACTGATAATAGGTGAAATTATCAGGGATGCGAAGGATACGTGTGTCTCCTGGACAGAATGTCGGGTCTCCCCCATCAACGGTAATCGTTTCTGCGTCAGCGAAATTGTTTTCAATTACTTGTACTGTTGTGGTTCGTGCACAACCCAGTCCTGCAATTTCAACTTCATAGGTGCCAACTTCAGAAGTGGCATAAACCTTTCCAACATGCACCTCAGTTCCATCTTTGGACCATCGGTATGTCAGACCACCAGTCAATTCCGGTTTGGACGGGTGGAGTAATTGAGCTGTAAGATTTACGGTAGTTCCCGGACAAATGGTGGCTACATTATTCTCTTCATCGTAGGACCCAACCGTAGCAATTCCTGATACATCTGCAAAGTAGTCTGTATCATATTCTACCAATACGATATCCTGGGCATTGTAATCATCGGGACAGTTTCCAAATGTTTGCCACAAAAACTCATAGGTTCCTGCTACAGGCAAATCCACTGTTGTATTTTCATCATTGGGATTTCCAACGGTTACATTTATCGGGTCTATGCCATCGGGAACCGAATGAACAGACCATTCACCAGTGACAAACCCTGTTCCTGAAGCTGACAATGTGGTAGTTGCATCGCAAATCAGTTGATCCTGACCCGCATTTGCTGTCACACTTTCGGAAATGATCGATACCTCGATTTCGTTGGATACATATGTACAACCTTTATCTGTAGTGACCCGCACACTGAAAGTACCAGACTCAGTGGCAGTAAAAATATCGCTATTATTATTTGGTGGAAAAGGTGTTCCATCTTTTAACCATTCATAACTCACATAACCAGGATCATCTGCAAGTACAAAAGTGTTGTTTATTGAACTTGAAGGACAATATTCCGTCTCGTCGGTGGTGGAGATTACAGGGAAAATATGAGCATCTACATTGAATTCGAAATCCAGCAGGCAGTTTCCATTACTGGCTTCTACCCTGTATGTGTCCGTTCTGTCTTCGGGATTAAAGGTTGCTGAAGTGGCACCACTAATTAACCCTGAAGATTCTGAATACCACTGATACGTAAATCCAGCAGCATCAGGGGTGATGTTGGCTGTTAGTGTATAGTCTGTATTGGCACATGTCAAATCGCCAGAAATTGAATAATTGTTATAGGATATAATGACATTATCCGAATTAGAAACACAGTCATCTGATCCCGTGAAACGAAATTCGTATGTACCAAATACACCCTCCGTAAGAATGACTTCTGTTACATTTTGATCTGCATTGACAATATTGGCTGAGCCACCACCGGGTGAATTTATTAGTTGCCACAAAGCATCTACATGATCACCAGTTGCTGAGAGTGTAAGGGTATTAGCACATATCAGCTGATCCGCTCCTGCATCCACATTAATCACTCCATCATTTATAGTAATACTTAGAGCATCAGATTCATAGGTACAATTTGATTCAGATATGGCGCGAATGGTGTATTGACCTGCTGCATCGGCGGTAATCTGAGGGTCCGGATCACCTGAACTGTAGACGATTACACCAGAAATGGAAGTTCCATCCAAAAACCATTGATAACTAACATGATCGGCACTCATAGATGCTGTAATAACCGAGCTTATTGTTTCACCAATACAATATTCTGTTCTTCCATTGGTAGAAATAGTAGGTATGCTTTCACTTAAATTGGCTGGTATTTCAAATGATGAAAGTAGCGTTGTAGCTATCAACGGACAGGTTTGTGCATCTACCACACAGGTTGCCTGACCATTTTGAATCATCTCTACATTTCCAAGGAGTGGACCCGAAACCGCAGATGGGTTGCTCAGCAATACGACAATACCTATTTCGGTTGACCCGGATGCTGGCACATAATCAGGTGGAATTGAATAGGTAAGCGTCTGTACTCCACCTTGATTCGCTACAGTAGGCTCAGCAAGTCCACTGGCTGGCGTAGTAGACTGATATGTTACGTTTGAAGGAAGGGTGACAATCAGTTCATCAGTCATAGAAGAAGTCTCCAAAAGGTTGTCAACTGTAAGACTTATAGTACTTATTGGAGAGCAACTGGTAAATTCATCTGCGCTGATTGTTGATTGAAATTCATCAAACTCAAAGCCTTCAATGAACATCTTGCGTTGCTCTTTTAACTGCGCCAGTCCACCGCAGTTTGTTACCCCTTCAATGTAAAATTCAATTGGGATACCCGGATTAAAATCACATGTGTTTGAGAGTCTGAATCGGATTTTTACATTGTTGTTTGGGTCATATGATCCGGGAAGGATTGGGCCTATTACTTCTGTCATATCCCACCCAATTTGATCTCCATTAGAAAAGAACGCAGAGCTAGGGACATCCTGATATGTTGAGCTGGCGTTTGGTCCCAGTGCCGGATATAAATATTGAGGTGTATATGTATTATCATAAATAACACCCTCTGGTAATTCAGCGAATATTTTCAGATCGCTTACATCATTGTATCTGGTACTTGCTACCAATGCTTCGAATTCTACTGGCTGGCATAATTCTGTTCTTCTATCTCCAAGTTTATCAACAATAATTTGCAGGTTAGAAAGTCTTATTCGTTGAGAAAAAACTTCTTCTTTGAGAGGAATGTCACACCTTATTAGATCAGCAACGGTTTCTGTTGTTTGATCGACATTGGGATATTGGGTATCACATGAAAAACCGTAAACTACTTTGAATTCTTCAAGTGCATCTTCGTCACAATCAAAATAATCGGTAACAATGGTATACTGCTTACATGTGTTTCTAGGTAAGTAACCTACTTGTACCAAATAATTTTTTCCATTAGGATGCTGAACGGCATCCTCAATTGGTCCGAAAAAGTTATCTGGTAAGAAATCTCCATTTTCATCTTTTACACCGATGATTTTTAGGTTAGTATTTTGCGGTAACTCAACCGCCATAAACCAGTTGTTAGGTTGTTTAAATGAGCTACTCGAACAAAATTCAACTGGGTACTCAACCGGGTCATCAATTGCCTCTTTTATTTGCTCACCTTGCACGAAGCTTCCATTCAAATTTGGATTGATAATTGTTCTGGAAATATTAATAGAGGTCGAAAGATGTAACGAAGGATCGTCTATATACGACAATAATCCTACACCATGCTCACCCGTTAACCTGCCAAAGTTTGGTAATCCTACTTGATCTGTGCTTGAGCAATCTGGTGTCAGGTTATACTCTGGGATATTTTTTACATTCGACAAATAATCATTCTGACCATATACAATTGAAGTCGTAGGATCAAAAGGAGCTCTAATTCGATAAAAATCTTCTCCGTTAGCGTCAACATTAGTCTCTATAAATATTTCTCTACCACCCAAACTTCCCGGTTCAATAACTTCAGGCTCCCATTCTATGTCTGTGGGAAAATCAGCCTGAAAGTCTTTGATATAATAAAGCGGTCTGAACTCGTTAGGAAAATCCGGTTCTCTTATGTTATTATTCCACCTTAATCCACCTACAGCAAACTCACTAATCATAGGATTTTCGTACTCACAAAAAGGACTATTATATCCGTTACTATTAGTGAAAAATATTCTAGGCCTTAAATAACTAAACTCTGTAGTACTTATATTTTCACATTCATTAATATTATTTAAAACAATTGAAAAGTCATCAATGAGGTGATTCACACCCTCTGTGAACTTTTCATTATCAGGTTCAATAGGAAATATTTCATCAATAAGTACCAGTTCAGCTTCTATAATTAAGGATTGACCTTGTGTAAGAGTAGTTGGAATGCCATTATCAACTAAATTCAGTTGTGTCGTTATACTTACTTCAGAACTTAAGTCTCCTATTACAGGTTCTGAGATAGTATTGATCGGATAAACTACCCCATCAATAATTACATTCGAATAGGCTACAAATTTTAATCCCCTGACTTGACCACTATACGACTTTTGTTCTATAAAACTGAAAAAACTATATGAAATAGGAGAATGAGAATAAGTAATTTCCTGAATATTATCCAACGAAACATTCTTTTGAATTAAGATTTCTGCCGTTAGTTTCAAGGTGTCACCAGCATAGCCTCGGTCAATTCTTACTCCAGGAGTATCTTTTGTGACTTTAGGAATAGTTTTATCAATAAATAAATCCTTATATAGGTAAGGGTTATTGTATCTGTATGGTGAACCGCTTCCATACGAATAATTACTGGGGTCTGGAACCCATCCAAATGTCGTTCTTTCTAACTTAATAGAGCTAAACTCTAAGGAACAAGTACCGCTTCCGCCACCCCCATCTCCGGGATCATCACAAACTTCGGGACAAGATCCACCACAATCTATTCCCTCTTCATCCCCATTGGCTATACCATCACTACAGGATGGACAGCCTGTGATTCGATATTCGTAATTTCTATTGGCCAACAAATACCTATTTGTGGTGCATGATGGATCACAAGAAACATATGATTTAACATTAAGTGTGGTGAAAGTTGCTTGAACCTCGCAAGTTTGATCCCTTAGCGCAATCCTAAAAGATTGAGGTGCGTCGATTACTCCTCCGCTAAAAGAAGTAGGAATTTCAACTATCACGGTCTGACCTGAAGTAGAAAAAGTAATGTCCTCATAATCGGAGGAAGCATCTGGCTTTACCTCAACACCTGTAGCTATTACATCTGCTGGTAGCACAAACTCTGTATATAAAACCGGATTGCTACAATTAAAACTTTCGAGATATAGAGATCTTACAATAGGTATTGTCGCTTGAAAAGCATATCCATCTTCTACAATATTGTCCGGAATAGTATAGCTATAGGCTGTGCCTGTAGAAAAATTTCTACTTGAGTCTTTTGCATAAACATAAGTGTAATCAGCAGGACCAATGATTGGTGATTGGACATCACAATAGTTTTGCCCCCTAAGCTCCAACATGTGAAAGTTGGCATCACCATCCGAACTTTTGATGTCGTTTACAGTTGGAGATACGTAAGTAAATATGAAGTTGGAAGTACCTTCAATAAAATCATCATAAAATGAATCTCCATCTATGTCTTCAATTCCCCCTGCTCCATCAGGGTCAGATGTCAACTGATCCGCCAAATCGATGTTTCCTTCCGAGTCAATAAAGCCATCTAAATTAGTTCCTGCTAGCGAGGCGGAAACAATGTTATCTGATGATTTAATTTTGATATTGTAAAGCGTATTTATTGCTGGATCAGGACTCCCAACACCATTGTTGGTGTATGTTGCATTAACAACTAATGCATCATCACCACAAAAAGAACCAAACTGATCAATCACATACGATCCTACCACATCCGGACTACCCTCAGAATCTACGTTAATTATTGGCTCAAAAAATGTTTCGGTTGTTACATTACACCTTTCATCCTCGCACCCCCAGTCAGCACTAACTCTCGAAGTAATTGGTGACGAACATCCGATAACCCTTACATCCCATTTGAACCTCAGGGATTCATTAAGCTCGAATTCGTTTTGAATTCCAGTTGAAGGAAAATCAGATGCGGCTAATTCATATTCAAGGAATTCTACATCACTTGAAGAAGGAGTAATTTCCCTAACAACCTGGTCCGACCCATCTAATAAGAATAATTTTTCACTATCTAGTGAGGATACCCTTTCCAAGGTTATCAAAATTCTATCAGTAGAACCTAACCCGGTATTCCTAACAGAAAATTTTCTTTCTACAACATCAAAAAGTGTAACTCCATCCCTTTGATGGTCTTCCGTATCCACATCTAATTGTAGTTCAGCATAGGTAACAGAAATCGATTCAGAACCCCCTGGTTCATCATTGGATTTTGTAATTCCATCCTGTCTGTATGATATATTGGTTTGGACTACCACAAAACCATTTTCCGGATTCTCAAAGTTGGATTGAATGTAATCGATAAGGCTACAATTGGATTCAACAAAATATTGAATATTGTGAAGATCAGTAACTGCTTCTGATACTGAGAAAATTGGATTATTAAGGTCACTTATATCATTCTCCACCATGCCAATTGCACTAGACGGAGTATATAAGACCCCTGGAGGAAGTTGAAGAGAAATAACTATTTGATCAATTGGATTGCCGGATGTTACCTCGACCTCCAGGTCAATAGGTATAGCATCACCGCATACAACAGAGACGCCATCAACAAAAGTTGTCAAAGTCACTCCATCTGCATTTTGCGCATTTATGTAGCTAAAGAGCCCAATGCTTAAAATAAATAGTACCGTTCTAAGTAGGTTGGTTAGGTTTTTCACGGATTAATTATTTATCTAATTCTTTCTATAATAGGATTTGTAGATACACCACTTATATCAGTAGCAGTAATGCTGACACTTAATTGATCATAGTAATTGTTGATGTCCAGGTTAAGCACATCTCCAACAATTATTAGGTTATTATCAACTCTTACTTTCGAATTTTCACTGATCAGAAAATACCTTTCATTTTCCTTTTTTATCTGATAATCCAGCTGTGATATAGGTGACCTATTTCTATCATTAAGAGTAATCACAAGTCTATCCAGCTGGGACAAATTCGAGCAAACCAAAGAGATTGACAGCTCTACTACAGCTAGGGTTTCATTTGTTTCAATTTCAACTAAAGAGATCGTTGGATTCCCGAGTGCAAGTGATGTGCTCTGACCAGTCGTCCAATGTGGCAACACAGTACATAAAAAAATCGTGAGGTAGATTACTAGATTCTTGTATTTCATTATACTCTATTCAAATAATTTGACTTCTCAATCAAAATCAATTTTCAGGTTCTACTTGAACATAAATGCATTTTACAGGGGATACTGCCTGATCACCCGGATCAAACCCTTTAAGCTTTGCCGCCCCATCTACTTCATATCTCTCTTTAGGAACATATGTGCTGCCACGCGAACTATTTGGGGCAGTAGCTTGATAGGCTTCATACTGCCAAGTAACCGGAGCATCATCACAAAATGATTTAATGTCCAACTCAAAATCCCAGCTTTCAACCTGTTTGAGTAATGTATACTCATACCATGACAGGTTTTTTATGGTACGATCCACATCATCCTTTAAGTCACAAAGCTTGATGCCAGTTGTGCCAATTTCAGCACAAAGACTGTTATCATCATAGTTGTAGGAGCTACTAGTATTGCCTTCCGGATCACCCATTATTTCGATAGATGTTGCCGGATTTGGATACCCTCCCACTCCATAGTGAGTTTCAAGGCTTAATTGGCTATTGTAATTCGGATTTGCCTGATCGTGAATGCTTACTTCGCTCACCGGAACATCCAGCGGTCTACTTGAACTCTCCTCACACGAGTAAGTTGTCATTACACATTGCTCCTGACATGAAATGACCAATTGATCAAGTATCGCTTCCACATCTTCAATTGGAATTACATTGTGGGTAGACACATGATCTGTTCGACACCCATCAATGATGTAGCAGTTCTCATTAAAAAGTTCAAATAATTTTGACTGAAATCGGTTTCTTAAATTTTCACATCCACTCTGACATTCAGAAATTCTGTTTTCAATTTCCAGTTCAAAGTATGCGAAATTGTCTCGGGTGCTACCGTCTTCATTTGTTAGTTTGATTTGCGTATACTCACTTTGAAAGCCTGAAATTTGATCGTAAATTTCTTGATTGATTAAATCAGCCAGGTCATTGTCAATTTGTATCTGATCGTCTCCCGTATAAGCATACCAGCTTGCATTCTCATCTTCCAGGTCTTCACATCTTAAATCGAGCCCAGTTACTGCCCGATCGTCATAAGTTGCATCAGGATCATATGAAGCAACCATGTCATAAAATGCCAGCCGTTGAGGAGCAGACCAATCCAAATGTGTCTCTTCACATTCCAAACGTCCCGTGCCTAGAAAATCATCCACTATCAGTTTTGTTCCACCGGGGTAGTTGGTATCTTCAAAACATCCGGTCGCTCCAGGTCCAGGTGATTCGGAGCAACATGGTACTTTAATGGGCTGTCCTAACCCATCCAAAACGATATATCCATCTACATCAACCTGATAGCAGTCATTCGGATCTACATAGCACACAGACTGCTCAATAACCTGGTAAGGTGCCAGACCTGTCCGGTCATCAACCTTGCCATGCTCATCATAAATGAAATATTTGAATGCATAGATTGGATTTTTAATCATCGGGAAAACACTTTTCCTCTTTCTTGCGGTGGTTGGCTCCACGAATACCCCATCTTCCTTTATCCTTTTTATCGGATCCCAATCTGAAATAGGCACATACTTATATTCATAATCATCAGTATTACTTGGCTGTACCTTCATTAGATTAGAAGCAGATCCGTCACCATAGAAATAAGCACTGTAGGTAATACTATTCACCTCAACAGGTACAGGCATGCGAGAGCCATCTCTATTCTCCACTACATATTCAAAGTCATTGGTCAACCTATTATTATCAACCTGATCTTCTGCCAGAGGCTCACCATCAAATGGTGTCTGAATTTTTGCAAATTGATATCCGGTGCACTGCAAGAATTCATCTACTAAATGAAACTGACCTAAAACTGGATCTATCTCTCCTTCTCCCTCTCCATTCAATTGAAGTCCACGCATCCTCTTGGAAATCTTCCTTTTTGCAATCCAACGAGTCAGGAAGAAACCTCCTCCTTTAAAATTGCTATTGAAGTGACCATCGTGAACACTAGGATCATCATCGTTCCGTCCATCGAACGTATTGGATACATTGTTTCTGTCTCCGTCCTGATAAAAGTCAAAAGTTGACTGACAAATTTCCTCTTTCAACCTTGATAAAACACCAATCCAGCAATTGATCAAATCATCACATTCGTACGGTGATTCCTCCACTCCTTCACCCAGATCATAGGTGTCTGTCAGCATATGATAAATCATCATATTGAAGGTTCCCTCAACTTGCCAGCCATCCATGTAACCAGCTACTTTTTCACCTTCTTCATTCAACCCGCGATAGACCAGATTTTTGAGTGCTTCTCTACTTGAGAAATCTCGATTTTCACCTATACAGTCATCAAAGAAGGCAAGCATGTAGCCCTCAAAATCAGGGAAGAATTCCTGCTCCACATCTTTATCTGTATCAAATAAATCGTAGTAATAAACTACATTATAATTTCCATCGTTATCAGCATCGACCGGGAATTGAATTTCTTCTAATATCTCTTCACAATCCAGTTCTGGGAGCCATTTGACAGGTATTTCTATCCATGGGCAACATGGCGTATTTAAAAACATTTGAATCGGATTACCATCAGTATTTGGATTGTAAGGATCCGGATTAAACACAATCGAATAGTCATTAATTGATTGCTCATAAAGCAATCTGAAGTCTTCGTATGCGGCATCATTAAAATCAACTGTGAAACCACCAAAGCCTGAATAATTGAAAAGCGTATTCGCGTTGGTTTTATCTTCCATGCTCACTGCAAGTCCGTAAATCGCTTGGTTGAAGTCTTTGATTTGTTGAACAGTCTCTATACTTTCCAACCAGTCAGCTACAAGGTTTGTGATAGGGTACACCCCATTTTCAATCGTTTCCCTGTTTTGCTCCTGGTTGGCCTCAGCTCCGGCAGAAGAAAGTACTTTTTCAATGATATAGGATCCCGGCTCTACATTCTCAAGGACGATCGGATCGACTATCTTGAATTGGTCGCCTCCAACATCCTGACACCCTATTGCTCCTAAATCTACATTCTCATGGATAGTCTGAGAGGAAATAATATCTCCTTGTTCACCTAATTTGTGCAACAAAACGTTTAGCTGGAAATTGCAGTCTATGGTTGTCTCAATACATAATGAGCTTAGTTGCTGGCATTTGATGCTATAACCGACGTTTAAGTTGGTGGGTACCGCCAGAGCAAGTCTCTTGGATGAAACAAATGATCCTTCTTTTTTAAGATTCGCCGTAATCTTATCTTCTAACTCTTGCGTATAGGGATTTGAATTATCCAATGGATGAAGGTTATCATCATCCTCAGAAAACACCAGACTGGTAGCGATGACGTTTCCTTCTTTGGAGGTGTAGGTCACCGAGGTAGTATTGTTGGGATCAATTGTGACTGTTTTCAATACACTTTCACTTGCTGGAGCTTCGTCACCAAAGATTGCGATCAGTTCCCCTTCTGTTGGTGTTGCATAAAGATATCTTGTTGTTCTGCCGCCTGCTGTTTCATCTACGGAGTGAATCTTACCAACACCCGATTGCTCTTTTACCCGATTTGTTCCATCATTATAGTATATGGTACGCGTATAGCCATAGCCTTCCGCGTTAGCGATGGATTTATCCGGATTGTTTGAATAATATGAAAAATCGCCATTTTCATCAACCGGATCAGGAGACCTGAGCTTATCTTCCATATCAAAATGCTTTGCCTGAAATACCTCGTCAGCACCTGCAGCTTGCATGAATTGTGTTCTATAACTAGCTTGTTTTTGAGGAACGGGTACAGGAATGGAAGTAATAGCTGGTCTACCAACCTGATCGTAAACCGTCTGCTGTATTAATGTGATATTCTTGGAAGGCAAATAGGTTTGTTCCTGCTTTACTTTCAAAAGTCCGTCAGCATAGGTGATATTTTCCTTTATCTTGGTGTCTTCAGTAAATACCCGAGAGTATATCCAATTAACATTATCCTCCGAATCCTCAAAATAGAAATATCGAATATCATTATCTGATTCAGACAGCTCCACTCCGGTTCCATATAGAAACTCTGACCATTCGCCCCAATTTCCACTATTCCCCGATCCTCCAGGCAAATAACCACCTACTGGTCTGATCCGGGCGGCATAAAACCCGGTCCCTCCAGCAAGCTGATATTGAAATTCCTTGTTATTAGGGTCAAATAAGTCAATATCAATAGTAGTGGCTCTTCTCCAATCAACCGAAGTGATAATGTTATTTTCATCCGGCTTGGTTGAGCTTATATTGTGTAATCTTAATACTTGAAGCTGATAGTGAGAAACATGAATATTATCAGTCCAATTGAATGTTGCCGACTTTGTGGCTGAACTTACATCAATTCCTGTGATCATTGACTGCAAATCACCTATATCAAACAAAAGGTTAACTTCATAACCAACCTGCAACCTGATGTATGAATCAAGGTTTGAATTTGAACTAAAGGTGCTGTCTAAGGTTATTTGAACTTCATCAAATAGAAGTGATTCATAACCATCTGTATCTTCTTTGTAAGAATTAAAATCAAGGATCACATATGCCTCCGGTTGATTCTCAACAATGGTCAACGTATATCCAGCTTCATCAAATATGTTGGGATCAACAGCCACGCCATCATTCAAAGCAGTTAGCGTAAAATTTGCATCAATTTGAAAATCCTCACTTCCAAATAAATATTCGGAACCCAAGTCAAGGCTTACTTTAAAAAAACCGTTCTTTATTCTTTTCTCAACGGGGTAATCTTCAAAATCAATAGAGAGGTTGTGAGATGCACCCGCTGAAAATGAGATACTTTCAACCTTCTCAAAGTGCTCAACGTTTTGTGAATACAGTAGCTGGCCGGTTCCAAATGCAACTAAAATACTAGCAATTAAATATTTCATAATAGATAGAATGTCTTTCTAATCAATATTTCTATTGTCAATAATTTGGTAATTCTTATATCTCTCATTGAGCTGGCCCTCTTTCATAAATACATAATCTGTCACCGGCCTATTCTTCCAACTTTTTACATCTAAATCCATATTCACATATGTGATTCGCTGAAGTAAAAATTGATGATTAGATGAAAAATTAACACTTACCTCTTTTAATTTTTTATTATCACTGAACTCGAACTCAACTTCTGTTACCATATCATTCTTTACTATCTCAGCACTAGGTTTCAGTGTGACTATCATGTTGATATTCGAATCAACCTTTTTATCTGTACACGTAACTCCCTGATTGGTCTTCAGAATCTCTTCTTGTAATTGAGTGACCTTTTCAAATTGTTCTGCGTGATTAACCTTGATTGGTTCTCTTCTTATTATCTTCTTCTGAGGATGCACGATCATGAACGCATCACTATTGTCCTGATAAACCGAGATGGTTGAACTCTCAAAGACATATTGCTCAGTATTCACATAAAGTGTACTGTTCAGATTTACATCGCTTCCGCCCTCTTTAAGCGGATTATCCTTATAAAACATCTCCATCTCAAGAAAATAGGTTTTACCCTCTACCAGCTCTGAAAAAGATTTCATTCGTTCAAAATGACCTTCGAGGTATTGAATACACGGCTCTTGAGTGGATACAGCTCCGCTTAATAAATATGCTATTAGAAATGCTTTCATTCCGAATCTGATCTTTGTTCTTTAGGGAGATTATATTGAGTTTCCGTGACTGTTTTGAGCCCTCTTTCCGTTTCAATACTTCTACTCACGAGCTGACCCTCATCATTGTATTGATAGTAAATTCCAAAGTGTTGATCATCGAATTCCGTCAACAACCTCAGGGATGTAGTCTCATAGACATAACAATTTCCTTCGGCATCAAACGGTTGAAACCTGACATCATCAATAAAAACATTGGTGTTCAGAGTTGCATCCGTCTTATTTAATACTATTGATAATTCGTTATCAATTCCTATTGACTGAAAAGTTGAACCTGGAATTTTTGATGATAATAAAACCCAATCACCAGTTTGTGCTACTTTAACTAGTGGCATGCTTTCAGCTCCTATTTCCAGATTTAAATCATCAGGAACTAGATTGTTTTCAAAATAAAACCAACCCATAAAAACGCCTCCACTTTGAATAAGATGGTCATTTACTTTTAAGCCATCTACAACTACGTCCTCCAGTTCAACCTGTGCAGAGTTATTCCCTGAGTGTGCCAATGCATTTGTTTCTGTTGCATATTCATAATCTTCAAAAAAGATGGTATTGTATTCTCCATTGGCTACCACCATTGAAGGTAAATGCTGAATAGCAGAAGGTTTAAAAATCGCCGCACTGTGTATATCCAGTACATCCTTTTCTTCTATTGGCTCACCGTTTGGGTTATAGAGAACTACCTCAGAGCTTCTTATCCAATTATTATCCTGCTGATCCTGATTATTGAAATCTCTGTTCCAATCAAATTGCGAACTGACATTGAAAGTACCTGAGCTATAGACCTTTTCAGATGCACTGGATGTATATAGATTATCCGCTTTATATACGTAACTTCTTTTTGGCCGCCAGATTTGATTCAACTCAGTCAAATCAGATGAAGACAGCTCGTATTGTTCGATCACCCGATTATTCGGCCACTCTTCTGTCCATGTGGAATTAAACCAATCGTTGCTGAATGTTTGCACAGATGCACTAAGCAAGTTCACCGGGTTATCAAACCAATTTGACCACCCCGTTTCTGGCTCTTTTCCATAGATGGTAAATGTTGCAGTATTTGAATTCAGTAAGTTTTTGAATTCATCAACATCTAGATTTTCAATTCTCGCTGTTGATTTAGGACCCATCGCCTCATACTCTTCCATCCATGCAGCTGGAATAGTTAACTGATAAATTGAACCATCATGTTTCTCAGAGTTTCCGGCTAGTTGCAAATTGTGATAACCATCCGTATTTCTAACAAGAATTGGCTTACCATTTTGCGAGTTGAATGCAACATTTTCTTGTGTGTGATAAATTCCATCCTGATAAGTTGTTACACTTTTTGGAATCACAGGATACTGAATGATTTTGGTTGTAGCGTGTGTTGCCAATATGTTTTCTTGCATTGAAAATGATGGCCAAAGCGTTACGAAGATTGGTGGGAAAAGCGAGACTGTCACACTGATGTCCAACTCCACACTAAAATCAATCGCTTTATCCTTGATCTTTCTGGACTCAAAGGCCATTTCCATTTCCTTGCCCGGCAAATCCTCATATTCCTCAATGGAATTGGTGGCCTTATCCCATCTAAACATTCTAACCGATTCCCCCGGCTTAAAATATTCGTACTGTTGCTGGGAAACCACATACGCCTTTTCTTCAAAGTATTGTCCAGATGATTCGTCTAAACTAAACTGACCAGCATAGTTTGAAACACTTTTGGTCTGGCCATGCATGTTGTTCATGAGGAACCTGAATCCCTGGCTGGTAAATGCTTTCGTAGTGGTGTAATTAAATACGCCGGCGGGAATGGTTAGAAAATCCCTTTGCGTATCCAATGTGGATCTACTTACTCCTCTCTTATCATTCGTGTCAATTGCACTATAAACTCCATCATATGGAAATTCATTTGCTGTGTGAAACTCGTGTACGGTAAACCCATCCCCTGAAGGTCCAGAGTTAATATTTTTCACGACCACTCTACTATGGCCAATGGATGGAGCTGGGAGGATTGATTCTCCTAAAGGTCCTTCAGATTGTTTTTTATCTTCTCCTGCAGTAATTCTACTAAAAAATCCCTGATCACCTCTTGCAATAAAATTAACTAAAGGGTTTTCTTCACGAGCGGCAGACGGCTCGTTAGTTGCTACGCCACTACTTGTAATACCATCTTCTTTAACATAAATATATTCAGTTCCATAGAGGGACGGATCTCCTGATTCGAGTCCCTGATCGTAAAACAACAATCTCTTTACCCTAGCTCCTGTCGCTTTTTTAGCAACTGTCATCGGTAATTTTAGAAAAGAGGATGCATGGTCTATGGTCAGACAAACATCATCTTTGTCATCGAGCTGATAGAAAAATAACTTTCCATCTGTACTCATTTGTAGCATCATTTGGATACTTAAAGGACCAATTCCATTATCACCGTTATTAGCTCTACCAATTATTGCGTTTTCATATTTCCTTTCATAGTCACTTTCAATACAGCTGGAGTTGTCGAGTTTACCTTGTTTTTGGTTTGAAACCAGCTCAAAACATGCCTGTCTTGGAATAGAACCTCTCGACCCACTAGAGCCTCCAACATTAGCTAATGTGATATCTATTACATTCTTTCCGTTTCTGTTATTTACAGTGGCTGATTCAAAATTAGCATACCCGGAAATATACTCTGAGCGACAGTCATCAAGAGATGGGTTTCTACCTTTTAGTGCGTAGAGAAACTTAAAGTATATTTTATCCCCTGTTCGGGTAAAATGATCTTCGATTTTATCTCTGAGTTTATTGACCATCGCGCCATCCTCAGGATTTATCCCCATATCCTCTACATTAATGGAGTAGATAGGGTCTGAGTTGTAGCCTTGCTCGTCTCCTATATCAACAAGACTCGCCATTGCCATTGCATCACGATCTTGAACTTTGGTATAATCCTTCTCTTCATATTGAACATTGATTTTACCTCCAGATGGAAGTACAATCTGCTTCAAATGCCAGGCAGCAGGATCAAAGAGTTTTTCATAATAATCGGTTTGCCACCTGGCACTTTGGTCAACCCATGGAATCCCACGTTCTTTTCTGTCTTCTGCATTACCCATTGGATTTCCCCAAGGACCCAATAAATAAGGTGAATAAATGGGGTTTTGGATGGATTCCGGTAGTTTCTCAAAATCTTTAAATATTTCCTGACCAGCTAAGAAATCAGAAGCCTGAGGGTAGTTATACTCAAATTTGTATGGACTAATTCTGGCAGGGTGTGTACCATTATACTCAAACCAAACTTTTTTAAGGGTAAGTTTCCCTATATCGTCGACCCCTGTAACATTTGAGGCACTAGTAAAGTCAAAGTTACTATCTACATTATTTGGCACATTGGGTACCAGGCTGTAATCATAGTCGAATCTTACAACTTTCAGTGGCTTTTCCCAAACCGGGTTTCCACTTGGGTCCTTAGGAAACAAAACTATTTTATCCAGGTATTCAAGGTTGGTGTCTCCTTTTCGATCTCCATTGCTGGATGCCGGATCCGACTGGTTTGTAATATCTGGAGCTCCCAGTCCATCTTTCCGATTCAATGCAGGATTGTCCACCTCATTACCTTTAAGGAAATACAAGTTCAATCCTCTTAATTCGGTAGCCTGTTCACTGGTAATATCACCATCACCTTCCAGTGTATTTACTAAATCTGTTTTATTGGTGATAAAATAAGCCCGATGTGTTTTTGTATCAATGGACTTTAAATATTTGATCTCTTTTTCCCCAGTTACAATTGACCCTAAATCATCCTTTGTATCTGAAATAGCATTCTGGTTGTATAGCAGTCCTGCATATGGAGTTCTGTATCGGTACCATTTGGATTGACCTTCACCATACAAGCTCCTGTACTGGAATGAAGTCCAACCTCCAAAATCTCCAACAGAAGGTCCATTGTCATCCACATCAACGTAATTGGGGGATGTGATAGCGGTCAGCAGAAAGTTATTTACATAACTTTCATTTCTTATTTCTCCCAGAACAGACTTATGCACATCTTGATTCAGTGATTTTACTTCATAGTCACTACCATCCTTACCTAACTGCAATTCGTCAAATGTCAAGTATCTATTATAGACCTGTGTTCCTCTTTCAATATCAACACTTAAATTGGTCTCGTTTCTCACCCTTAGCGGCTCTGAATATGCGTAGGTTACCCCTCCTTCGTTGGTGATTTCAAAACCGTCAAGCTTACCGCTTGTGTTGCTTTCTTTAATAAAAGAAGATTGACCTGTTTCGCTTTTGATTAAACTATAATCGGTTCTTCCATCGCCCTCAGCCTGAGGCTCAATTGCGACTGCACTTCTGAAACCTGGTATGAAACTATTAAGTTGAGTAATCGCTGTTTCAATATCATCCTTAGAAGTGTACGCTATTTTTCCGCCCTGATCAGTTGTAAATCTGAAATGGGTTTCATCTGATGAAGAGAAAGGTTGCGTCCCTCCCCATGAGCTCATTTCGGTTTTTTGTGAGCCCGCACCAATGTCTACCCCTACTCCGATATTCCCACCAAGAGCCAATTCAGAGCCCAGCTGAAATATGCCAATGTTACTTTCCATATCATTTGGTTTGAAGGTCCCAATGGTGTGATGATACGCTCTAAATCCTCCCTGTATACCTTCTCCTGTGGCAATAAACTGATCTGCATTTGAAAAGGGCATTCCGATAAATACATCCCTTTTATTGAAGGTTGATCCCTTTTCAACATAATAATCCATTACGCCTGATGATGTAGCAGCACTGGAGTTTAGAAAGCCATAGGCTGAACGTGGGGTCAAATAATCATTGTACTGAAAAGAAACTCCTCCCTGAAACCCTGTTTCAAATCCTACAGGTAAAAAGGGATTAAACTGAATACTTGCACTCCAATTGAATGATCTTCCAGTGTATTCGTTGAAGCTAGGTGGTGGAGACGACTCTGCCGGTAAAATGCTGGCATACGAACTTGTCTTAATACCTAATCCAAAGCTACTTTTACCACTGCTGCTATTTTCATTTCTAAAAACTTTGCCTTTACCACCGGTACGCCTCTCATGATAGGTTTTCAGGTCTTTTTCTATCGTCGGATCATTCTTGATTTTTTCTTTACCAATGTCTTTTAAACTATTTAAAAAGGCTATTGGATTAATCGATGGTCTGAATGTAAAACCATCATTATCAATATTGAAGTTTAAACCAATTCCTTTAGCAGAAATACCTAAACCTAAATTTCTTTGATATCCATAATAGTTATTAAACCTTAAGGAGTTAGATATAGATGCACCAATCGGCACATCTACAGAGAACGCTTCTACCCCAGCTGATGCTCCGACATTTACTGTCCAGTTTGGCCTGGTTTTATTGTAATACTTCACCTCAGCTCCATTGTAATCGTCAGGGAACCCTCTAACAGACCGGTTAATTACACCAGGGTTTAGTGACCATCCTAAACCAACCCATGAAGCCTCCTGTTCAGAGGTTACGCCACTATTGTAAGAGAGTGAAAGCGCATAACCACCACCATCCACACCTGGAATTTCAATCACCGGAATATTGTAGTTGAAGTCTCCCGTAAACAAGTTCACCATTTCTGTAGTAGACACAGGAGTGAAGGTGGAGAACTCCGGCTGATTTGGCCCGCTAGTAAGCGCAAGCACTCCAACCGGGAAAATAATTTCAGCCAAAAAATTAACCAGAAGGTATATGCTTAACACCTTGATAAATCGTGAGTTTCTTATTTTCATAGTGAACTTAATCTAACCTTGAATAAGGCTCTTATGCTTCAAAAATAATTTATCCTTTGTATGACTTTATGAAATAAAACACCCAATGAACGAACGATAGATTTAACAGGACGAATCATTGTTTTCAGTGAACGAACGTGAAGTTTTTCAAAAATCAAAATGCTCATTTAATGTTTTTGATAGTTAATTATCGGACGTTTAAGCTTGGAATTTTTTGAATATCAGATCTCTTAAAAACGAAATGACTTATACCCGTTTTGAAAATTTCATCGACAAATACAATGTCTAGTTTTTCAGCACTAAGAAGCTTTTTACTTTTATCAGTAAAGACAAGAAATACACTGTTGACTTTGCTCGTCCCATAGGCTCTTTCGTAGTGAAATAATGAGGGACTGATCTTATCATTACTTGTTTTAAGTGAGATGAGCTCACCAATTCGAAAGCTTAATTGTTCAATTCGCCGATTATAGTCTTCTTTATCAGAAACATTTTTGTAAACAACATCTTTATTCTCCAGCCTGGACTCAAAACTGATTAGAAAGCTTTCCTGATTAGAATAAACCTGCACAAGTGAATCGAAAGCCGCTTTTTCAAATTCCACATCCAATTCTTTTATAGCGAGAACCTCCGGAGGTAGATATTTCACAGTCAATTTCAAGTCATCAATTATCCTCTCCTTAATCAATCCATTCTCTTCATCATTGATCCATACGTGAAGGTCATTAACATCATATCTACCTGTGCAGGATAAAGCAATCACGGAAAAGGCAAACAATTTGAGGATTGATTTCATTTAATTATCGTAGGCTTTATTCAATCCCTCCAGGATTTCTTCGGTTATATCCAGTTCTTTTCTTCCATACATAATATTCCCCTCTAAATTGGAGCCTAGAACTAAGTCCAAATTGTTTCGTTCCGAATATTCTGCTATGTATGAATTGATTTGCTCAAGTGCGCCTTGAAACAAAGGATTTTCGAGAAGATTACGATTATTATTGATCCAAACCTGTGTAGATATGAGCTCACTCTCCAGCACTTTTAATTCTTTCGAATTACTCTCTTTTGCCTTAGCATAAAGATTGGTTAGAGAATCAAGCTTTTGATTTTGGGCTTGTAATTGCTGGAAATGATATTCCCTTATTTCTTCAATACCCTTATAATTCTCTATCAAAACATTATTTCTCACAAAAGCCAATTTTTCTTTATCAGCACAAGAGAAACATGTCAGTAGAAGGGTGAGAAGAAACAGAACTGGTGACTGGTTCTTTTTCAATCTAAAACAAATAGGTTAGGTGTAAATAAAACAGTGCAAGGATAATGATTTTTAACAAATTCAAAAAAATAAAACCTTTTTAGTCACAACTCAATGAGAGATCGATTATAAATCAAACTAAAAGCAAATTCAAAATGTTGATACAACTATCTACCGGGATAAGTGTAGAATCATTAAAAGACAGATTACCTATTTTTGCAAAGAATCTTGAATTATTACACAATGATAAATACTGAGGAATTCAGAAAATATGCCGTAAAAGGCCAAAATATTAGCGGTACAGCTGTTGATGACTATGTGCATCATGTAGAAAATATGACTCGAGCGGTTATTGAGGAGAGACCAACAAATTTTCGTGAAATAGATGTGTTTTCACGACTCATTATGGATCGTATTATTTTCCTTGGTATGCAGGTGGAAGAAAATATTGCCAATATTATTACTGCACAGTTGTTATTTCTTGAGTCTGTAGATTCTAAAAAAGACATCTTATTATATGTGAATAGCCCCGGAGGCTCAGTTTATGCAGGTTTAGGCATGTATGACACCATGCAATATGTAAGTCCGGACGTGGCTACTATCTGCACCGGCATGGCAGCTTCTATGGGCGCAGTGCTTTTATCGGGTGGAGCTGCAGGGAAGCGATCGGCCCTTCCGCACGCGAGAGTGATGATTCACCAACCAAGTGGCGGAATGCAGGGTCAATCAAGAGATATGGAGATTACCCTTAAGCAGATGCAAGAGCTAAGAAAAGACCTTTACGGCATCTTGTCTAAGCATTCCGGTAAATCACTTAAAGACATTGAAAAAGATTCTGATCGCGATTATTGGATGAGAGCATCAGAAGCAAAAGAATACGGCCTCATCGATGAGGTTTTAGAGAAAAAATAAATAGCCATGGCTCAAGTGACCTGTAGTTTTTGCGGAAGAAATAAAAAAGATGTGGATCTGATGATCTCCGGCATACATGCGCACATTTGCGATAAATGTATTGCCCAGGCTCAGCAGATATTGAATGAGGAACTAAAAACTACCTCAGAAAATGAGAGTCCTAACTTTAAGCTCATCAAGCCTACGGATATGAAATCGCATCTTGATGAATTTGTTATTGGTCAGGATGAAGCTAAAAAATACATATCTGTAGCTGTTTATAATCATTACAAACGTCTGATGCAGACGGATGAAAAAGATGATGTGGTGATTGAAAAATCAAACATTATCATGGTTGGTCAAACAGGTACAGGTAAAACGTACTTAGCAAGAACTTTAGCAAAAATTCTACAGGTGCCTTTTTGCATTGCCGATGCAACAGTGTTAACTGAAGCCGGTTATGTTGGAGAAGATGTAGAAAGTATTCTTACAAGACTTCTTCAATCTGCAAACTACGATGTGGAAGCAGCTGAAAGAGGGATTGTTTACATAGATGAGATTGACAAGATTGCCCGAAAATCTGATAATCCTTCAATTACCAGAGATGTGAGTGGTGAGGGCGTACAGCAAGCTTTACTTAAGCTGCTTGAGGGCACGACAGTAAATGTGCCTCCTCAAGGAGGGCGAAAGCACCCGGATCAGAAAATGATCAATGTGAATACTGAGAATATTCTATTTATCTGCGGTGGTGCTTTTGATGGAATTGAGCGACATATTGCTAATAGACTGAACACTCGTCCTATTGGTTTTGCTAATGATAATGAGTTTAAGTCTGGGGTGATCGACAAAGACAACCTTTTGCAGTATATCACTGCTCAGGACATTAAAAGCTTTGGACTGATACCCGAGCTAATTGGGCGATTACCTGTATTGACTCACCTGGATCCATTGAATAATGACGCCCTCAAGCAAATTCTAACTGAGCCGAAAAATGCGCTTGTTAAACAGTACACGAAGCTGTTTGACATGGAAGATGTAAAGCTCGATCTTCATGAAGATGCACTTGATTATATTGTTGAGAAAGCGATGGAATTTAAACTTGGAGCCAGAGGTCTAAGGTCTATTTGTGAGGCCATTGTCACTGACGCAATGTTTGAGCTGCCATCAAATAAAGACATCAAAGAAATCGTGATTGACCGAACGTATGCGGCTGAGAAGTTTGAGAAATCAAAGTTCAATAAGCTGAGAGCTGCTTAAGTCTATTCTTCAAGCCATTCAATAATATCTCTAGCTGACTCTCGAGCAAAGTGCTGCGTTCCAAGCAGAGATTTAAAGTCTTGATAATTCCCAAGCATGCTTGCGCTTTGCTGGTGATCCTTCAAAATCAGTAATACTTCACCTGCAATTGAAGGAGTATCTTTCAAGGAATAATTACTAACAACTTCTTTGTTTAGTATTCTATTGATAATAGAATGAGTGTTATTTGACTTGCTAAAAAGGGAATTGTGAAAGACATTGACAGTGGGGCTATTGGTAAAAACCGATAAGATATTACTTAGTTGATCCATCGATAGCGTCATATTTGATTTCTGGATAGCTATAATTGATTTTTCTAGATCCTCTGAAGGATTAACCAATCTGAATTTTACGTCAACCAACTGCTTTGAAAGCGCTTTCAATAATTTATTCGCTCTTTTTTCATCACTCTTGAAGCAGTAACAAATTGTAATTAGTGATGCATTATTTGTGTCACTATCATTAATAACGTGAGTGGATTTAACAAAATCTGATAATAAGTTAACATGCTTTACAGAATCAGAGGGCACATCGTAATAAATCTTGTCTGCTATGATTTTTCTTTCATAGCTATCCAATAAGGATTGATAAAAATAACAGCATCTTATTCCATATTTCTTTGCCGTTTTTGAAAGTCCAGATGATTTATTTGTCCCAACGATGAGAAGCAGATCTGGCTTAACACCATCTTTGAGGTAGGCTAATGCCTCTCTATAACCATCTGCAATCTTTATCTCACTCCGAACGTCAAACCTTTTTAGTTCATTGATAAGGATATCAGCTAACTTCTGGCAAACAACATTTTCAGCAAAAACAATGTACTTCATCTAATCTCCGTAGTAATCAACAAAATTACGAGGAGTTTCATATAGCCGGAGGTGATTCAATCTCGCATTCCTATCAATTCTATTCACTTCTGGGTAAAGAATTTTCCAAAATTCAATAATTAAGTTTTCGCAGCTTGCGATCTTATCTTTCATAAAGGGAACATCAAGGTTAAGATTTTTATGATCCACTTTTACAATTACCTTGTCCTGAACCAAACTATTGAGCTTCTCAGGATTAATTACAAACCCACTTTCATTATCTGGCTCCCCTTTAACTCCTACAATCAATTCAAAATTATGCCCATGCCAGTTCTCATTGGCACAAGGTCCGAAAACCTTTTTGTTCTGTTCTTCAGTCCAAGATGGGTTGAATAGCTTATGTGAGGAAGAAAAGTGGTGTTTTTGTTTAATCACTATCATCTACAAAAACGCTTAAATAGAATCATACGAATCAAAAAGGGGTGCTATTAAACACCCCCTTCTCACAAAGATTTATAAATTAAAATCAATTTTTAGATTCAAGGTAAGCTTTTTTAGAAATTGTGCTGTCAGATGATATTTTATATACTTCTACAAAATCATCTTTATCCATGTCCTCTGAGATATTACCTGGAATTCTTGTTATCTGAATAGCTCCATCATCTAGCCAACTTACACTTCCCCGATCAACTGTTCCTTGCTTGATTACATTATTATTCTTGTCAAGAATCTTGTATTCAAGCCCTTTTGGATTATTGTCTTTTAAATTGCTTTCAATTTCTGAGGTGCAAAGAGCATAATTTTTAGAAGCATTCCAATCACAATCTGCATATTCATTACTTACTGAATTTCCTGTTGTTTTCTTATTACAAGAAATCAGCGTAAGAACCGAGATAAAAAAAACTATTCTTATTCTATTCATTTTTTTATTAATCTCTTGTTCAAAATTTGCTCGGTTGTACGAATTGAAACATTGTAAATACCAACCGGCAGATCAGATATGATGTAATAATTATTGAATTTCTGGGGAATCATTGCCTTACCATCCATGCTATATAGAACTACCGAAATTACTTTATCAGAATGTTCAATTTCGAATTTTTCCGAAACAGGATTTGGGTAAATATTTATTAATACATCATCTGTTAGTCCTAGAACTGTACTAATTGAATATGGTTCTGAAACTGAAACACAGTTACCAAAGGTAACTTCAACAGTATACTCACCTGCTTCAGTAGCTGTATATTCTATTTCTGTTGCTCCGTCTATTTCGTTTCCGTTCAAATACCACTGATATGAATCACCAGGAGATGCCTTTAGTTGATTTTTGGTTAATTCTATAATTACGACCGGAGGATTCTCTTTTGCCTCTACTGAAATCAGATCACCTGAAACTTGACAATCATTTTGATTTGCAGCTACAACACGATATTCATATGTACCGCTCTCCAAGGCTCCTGATGAAATTGTAATTGTGCCATCATTACCAGCAACGCTCTCTCCTACAAAATCCTTATCATCTAAACTGTATAAAGAATAATTAACGTCTACTTTTGAATTGGTTATTTCAATCAATGCTTCTTCTTGAGCGCACAAATCAAAGACATCCTCAGAAACAATCGGGGCATCTGGAAATGCAAATATTTCAACGCTGGCGCTAACACTAATATCCCCACTTCCTGTACTCCCTGTTAATTGGATAGTTTTTTCGCCTTCTGTAGCATATAATACCTCATGAGGTCCATATCCAACTGCAGAAGAAGGAGTCGCTCCAGCTCCAAAATCCCAGGTATATAAATCGACTTGACCAACAGACTCATTTTCAACTATCAAAACTTCACCTAGACATATATCTGCCAAGGCCTTTATTCCTAAATCTGGTGTAGTTTCTGATGGAGCAGTAATACTAAAATCATCTATTGCAACACCCGCTTCTTCAGTACCCGGGTCAGTTTTAAAAACAAAGCGAAATGAAACATTACTGTTGTTACTTAAGTCAGAGGTTGTCATAGATTTTCTAACAAACTCATCACCAGTGTCTCCACTGAAAAAATTCTCCCCAGGAGTCCAAACCACAGCAGATGCTAAGGCTTGTTGATTATACCATGTATCAGCATCTAAATAATCACCTAGTTTTTTCCAGCTGAGTCCTTGATCTGTTGAATATTCGATCGTAAAGCCTTCCCACTCATCTTCAATTTCATATTTAGTGTAAAATTCAATGGTATACTCACCACTTATGCTGAAATCAAATGATGGAGAGTATAAATAAGCTTCGCCATTGGCTTCATATTGTGCTTCATCCAATCCTGTTACCCATGCATTCTCTCCAGAATTAGTTCCGCTTTTTCCACTAACAGTAGAACTTCCTAATTCAAACCCTGTACCGGCAATGGTTACGGCATTAAAGTGAGAGGTGTTGACATCAAAATTTCCGCCATCACTTAAAGAGTAGCTTGTTGATAGGTTTGGCAAAACTGTGATGGTCTTACTAGTAGTTAAAGCTGCATCTCCATTTATTTCTAATGAAACTGTAAAAGCTCCTGAAGAACCATATGTATGAGATGGGTTTTGAAGTGTAGAGGTAGTACCATCTCCAAAATCCCAAAGATAGGAGTCCGCTTTTACTGAACCATCATAAAATTTGATTTCCGAACCTTCATACGCCAAATCAACCGTGGTAAACAACGGAGTAGAAACTGTCGCCCACATATCGCTGGTATATAATCCTCGGCCATGTGTGGCAACCGCAATCAATCCGTCAGCCTCGCGCATTTGAAGCATGTCGCATCTCACGTTTGCTAGTCCGTCATTAGCGACCGTCCATACCGGACTTGCATCAGAAATGGCGGATGTTGTCCATACCCCAAGTTCTGTGGCCAGCATTACCTCTTCATAATTGGACGGATTGAAGATTGCGCCTCTGATTGGCATATCTGGCAAGTTTCCTTCTTTGCTATTCCAGGTAGTACCACCATCTTGAGTAAAGAAAACAGACTCAATGCCATAGTTTGAAGCCGTGGCGATTAGATGATCATTATCTGATCCAACATCTATCGATGAAATGTATACATTTTCCGGTATAGTACTTGTTGAAATTTTTGTTGCGGTTGGAGTAGTGCTAGCATCAGTTACCTTATAGATCTCGCCTAGTCCGGTACCAACAAATACAATGCTATTATCATATTTCGAAACCGTGACTGCTGAAATTACCCCTTCATTCAAGCTCAATTGCAATTCTTCAGCCTCAATATCACCCGATGCTGGAATTTCATATTTTATCATTTGATCACCATCCCCTGCAGCATAAAGAATATTATCATCATCTGCATAGTCTGCTGGATTAATGAATCGACCTACAGAACTTCCAAATTCAACTCTTGAATTAGAATCCCAAAAATCTCTTGTAATCCAATAGCTATTGTAGACATAGCTTGTAATCTGAATGTCACTATCATCTTTATCAATAAAACAAAAGGCTCCATCTCCACCGGTTATTTCATTGGTGCTATTTATGCCTGCATTGAAGAATTGATGAGACCCATTATCCTGCGCTCCAGCCAAAAAATAATTTGAACCAGCTGTATTTTCAACCGCACAAGCGTAAAATTGAGCTACATTGTAATCATTGTTTCGTGCGGTAAATATTGGGCCACCATCCTCAATACTTCTGCTAAATGTCTCAGTAAAGTAAATCCCTCCATCTGTTGATGCAATTGCAAAATCTGGATGACCTGGTCTGAAAATAAAGTTATGCTGATCTGCATGTACATAATCATCACATGCTCCAGTCCAATACGAAATCAAATCCCAATTTTCACCCCCATCCGTGGACTTGCTAATGTCTATTCCACCTGCGATTAAAGTATTTTTATCAACTGGGTCAACGGCAAGAATTAAGTCATACCATGCCTGGCCTCTTGTAAAATCATTTGAACTCTCATTACAATTTTGATCAATATAAGCAGGAATTGTTACCGACTTCCAACTTTCTCCTGCATCATAACTTCTGTAAAAGCCCCCGACATTACTTCCTTGAGCAGCTACAGCATAAACAGTGTTAGGATGGTTTGGGTGAACACCTATTTCTATTCTGTTTTTTCCGGATTCAGGAGTTATTTCGTCCCAGGTAAGCCCATCATCTATTGATTTCCACATTTTTCCAGTGGTACTAATTCCTGTTGATGCGTAAATTATATTGCCTACAATTTCAATATCTGCTCCTCTATCTTCTGCAACAACCTGCTCCCAAGTATCTCCACCATCTACAGACCTGAGAATCCCTCCTGAATTTCTAGTAGCAGCTAGAACAGTAGATTCTTCTGTAACAACAATTTTCTGCACATAATAAAATTCAGCATTGTCTTTTGTTGATGCTATTTGAGTCCAACTTACACCTGCATCTGTAGATTTCCATATTCCATTTCCTCGGGCAGCATCTGCATTGCCCCAACCTTCACCAGTTCCGAAATAAAACACTTCCGTGTTGTTGGGGTCATATGCAATTGAATTAATCGCAATATTTCCGAAAAAATCATTGACCGCACTCCATGAAGAATATTGATCAGTAATGTCGTTATTATACCAAAGTCCACCACCTACACCGGCAGCCCATACTTTTTTATTAAATGAATCATTAGGATCAAACATGATAGCACGCGTTCTTCCGCCAAAATTATTCGGTCCTCTTTCCGTCCATTCGGAAGAGGCCGCACGAGACCTTGTCATTAAATTATTAGCATAATCTTTTGCCGTGAAAAGTCTTTCTGATGGCGGGAATCCCAAAGCCGGGTCCTTGGTCATTTCAAAATCATGGAGGTCCGCTAAATCTGGCCTATCATACTTCTCTAGTTCATTCAATTCAGTTTTGGACATGTCCAAATATTCCTGAAATGGATGACTTGGCTTCTGTAGGACAGAAAATATGGCTGTCCCTGTTAATAATGCAGCTAAGAAGGAAAGTAATCCTAGCTTTTTAAATCCTCTCATACTTAGTTATGTTAATTATAATAATTCATTCAATTTTATCATTAGCTGGCTCAGATCATACTCTGTATCGAGTTGAGGCTTGTTTTTCTTAATATAATCGTATGCTGCCGGGCTTCTTTCTTCAAAATAATTTCTAATTCCTTTCTTATTCAATTTCACCTTAGTTAAAGGGCCTTCTCCTTCTTTCAAGTAATAATTTGGATCAATTTTCACCCTATCTGTTTTACTTCCTGTATCAAATTGAGCGTTATAGTCAGCAGGAATAACTTGATATGTGAAATGGACAAAAGATGAGTATTTATCCCCTATATGATTGATCTTAAAAACTTTAAGGCCACCCTCACTTTCCATACTTATGAATTCTGCTGGTTGAAGCTGATTGGGGATTAAAAGCTTTAGTGAATTTATTGCTTTTATGTCGATCTCCTTAACAACATTTTGATGTCTGAATTCCAATGTGTTTCTAACAACATTAATTTTTATTGGTATTTCTTTAACATCTACTTTATCAGAGCCCTTTAAGTTTATAGAACCGTAATACCATTCAGCATATAGGTAGTTGTCGTTTGGAAATGATTCAGGGACTGAACTAAAAGCTTCAATAGTCGAGCCTGAGTAAGTGCCTCCGGTTATCTGCCCTGTGTTCCGTTGTATTTGACCGCTAAGGAATGTGGATATAAATAGGAATAATGTCGAAATAAGATAAGTTTTGCGAAAATACATGTAGCTTAATAATTATTTTGAATCAAGGCATGCAAGTTAAAAAGATAATAGCAATAATCTTTTTTTACAGTACACTTTTATCCCCGTCATTCAGCCAATTTTTAGATATCAATGACGGGGGAAATATTATTCTTCATTCGCATATATCACCGAACCTTTTAGGTGGTGGAGTTGCAATCATCGACTTCAATAATGATGGTTGGGAGGATGTCTATTTGACCGGAGGTTCTGAAAGTGATGCACTATTAATGAACAAAGGGAACCTCGAATTTGAAGACTCGAGCATTTCTAGTTTTATCTTTCAGTATACTCGATTGTACCACACTAATTCAGTGTCAACAGGTGATATTAATAATGACGGTTTTACTGATCTCTTTATAGGCACGATTAAGGAAGAGTCCTCTCTTCTCTTGCTCAACACCGGAAAAGGATCATTTCAGAATATTACAGCTTCTTCCGGAATTGCTCCTTTCAAAGAGTGGGCAATGGGGGCGGTGTTCATTGATGTAAATAATGATGGTTATCAGGACATTTATGTTATTAACTACATAGAAGAGTTTAACTCAATCTTAGATGAAAACAATGAAGTCATCGGTTTTGATCATGATTGTGCGCCTAACAGATTATTCATAAATAAAGGTGATTTAACATTTAGTGAAGAGGGGGCATTATATAACGTTGACAGCAAAGGATGTGGGCTAGCTGTACTTACAACCGACATTAACAATGACAATATGCAAGACATTTTTGTTGGAAACGATTTTGGAGAATGGGTATATCCTAATGAGTTATTTGTTTCACAACCGGCTTCTAATAGTTTCAACGAGTTAGCTAATAGCTACAATTTATCGGATAGTATATATTCCATGGGAATTGGCGTTGCTGATATAAATGATGATAGTCAAGATGACTTTATAGTGACTAATATTGGAAAAAGTAGCTTTAAACTATCAGACGCTAGTAGCTCAGAATATGAAGATCTTAATCCTTCAGGGTTAATCAACAATCAAACTGGATGGGGAGCTTTAATTTTTGATGCAGACAATGACATTGACTCAGAAGTTTACATTTCAAATGGTTTCATAAACACTGCCGATTTTATAGGAAACGATGCATCAGATTCTAACAGATTTTATTTAAATGCAAACGGAAGTTTCATCGAGTCTACATCAGCATTTGTCATTGATAAAAATGCGAAATCACGTGGATCAGCAGTATGTGATTTAAACAATGATGGTTTTTTGGACATTGTCAATGTTAATATTGACAGAACTCATTTTGACCTAAACTCCAATGTAAATTTTTACATTAATCAAGCCAATCAAGCCAATAACTGGCTGTCTTTGCTGTTGGAAACCAAGGACTTAAAAAGTCCAGTTGGAGCAACTGTAACTGCTTACTATCAAGATCAAGCCATTACAAAAAGGTATTTTTCAGGTGGAAGCCATGCAAGTTCATCTTCCAAAAGGATCCATTTTGGACTGAATAAAGTAACTAAGATTGATTCAATGAAAGTTCAATGGCCAGATGGGGATAAGTCTGTATTTTTCAATATTTCTGCCAATAAACATTTAAAAATTAAACAATCCGAGAATCCAACTCAGTTAGACTGTTCGAGTGCAAATTGGGGATGTGTACATACTAAGCCTCTTTCTTCAGATGTAATCAGTCTTGACTTTTCTGTTTATCCAAATCCTTCGACAGGAGCTATTTCCATTGAATCAATGCTAAATCAACCCATTAAAATTTTTGATAGCTCTGGTCGTTTGATAGCGCTTTATACTATCCCTAATGGAGCACAAAAAGTACATGCAACAATTGAAAAGCGTGGCATATACATTATACGGATTGGTTATGAATCTAAAAAAATACTTATTTATTAAGTATCAATGATAGGGTACAACCATGGTCTGATTTCCAAGGGAATCATAATAATACCAATCTCCTCTTCTGACTCCATTCTCATAAAGCCCTTTTTCTTTTAACACTCCATTTTCATGATATAATTCCCATATGCCCTGTTTAATCTTCTCATTATTCTCATGAAAGGCACCTTTTGATCTAAGATTGCCATTTCGATGATAATAAACACCTTCCTTAACTCTTCCCAATGAGTCAAAGACAAGATCTGCAGTAGGTTGCCCGTTTTCATAGAAAAAAGAACCTTCAATTCTCTTTTCTTCATCAAAAAGAAATCGTGATCGTAAAAACCCTTCTTCAGTCCATCTCATTTCAAGGCCATGTCTCATCCCTTCCGCATAATGCACAAGAAGACCAACTCCCCCGTCCTCATAAAAACCGATTGCCTTTCCATTCAATTCACCATTCTTATAAATGAATGTGGACTTAATAGCTCCAGAAGGATATAGTTTACGCAGGAAAAAAGTACTGTCACTCGTGCCTCCTTCAAAATATAGCACCTTTTCCATTGGCTCACCAGTTTCATAAAAAACTGATGTTTCCCATTTAGGATCACTTTTGCAAGAGAGCAAAAAAAAGAAGCAGCTAAAAGCTGCTCCTTTAATCATATTTACGTGTTTTTGATTCACTATTTGATATTAGAAATTTTAGTTTCTAGTATGTCTTGTAGCTTCATCAATATCATTCAGATTGTCATACCAAGTCACTATTAGTACCTCAGTAGCTGAATCCCAAGATCCAGGAACTGAACCAGTCTGACCTACAGCAAATTGAGCATCTGGAGCTCCAGTTACTGTAATTACATCACAAAGGTCATTAATGTTTCCAGGATTATTTGGTTCAAAACCGAAGGCTCCATAGAATCCGCCAGTAATATCTGTCATGGCATAGTTTCCTTGGTCATCCAATTTCGTAATCTCAACAGTTGTATTTGTTCCGGTAACTCCAAATGCACCATTCTGAGTAACACCAGTCCAAGTTCCTTCTGTTGGAATTGCAGATGGACATGAGAAAGGAATAGAGGTTGATACCGCAGGATTTAACACACCATCATCACTCGGCGCATTTCCATCGATATTAACAACATATGTTAATGTCCAGAAATCTCCAGGTGCCAGGCCATCCTGAGTATAAACAGTTCCATTGACTGGTACATCTGCAAAAAGCTCATTCAAGCTCTGAGTGAAAACATCTCCCGTAACAGTGTACGTCACCGCTGCAGAAGTAGCACCAATCGTTTCATCGTCTGTTTTATCTACATCCTCGATAGTAAGCGTTTTAGTTACTTCGACGCTACTAATCGTTGATCCTTCCGCTTCGAACTTTCCAAGATCTATTGAAATCTCGGTAGTTCCGTTAAAAAGAAACGGGACATTTGTAGATGGATCAATATTCGCAAATTGTCTACCAGACAAGTCTGCGTCTGCATCTCCACCAACAAGAATGTCAGGATTCTGTTCCTCACAAGCAACAAATGCTACTAGGAGGAATAAGATTGCTATTATTTTTATTTTTTTCATAAAACTCAATTTTAAGTGTTTATTCAAACGCCCACATATCGTCAACCAAAGTAGCACCACCCTGTCTTGCAGTAGCAGCTGCCACATTTTCGGCGTTGGTCAAATTCTCTTGCTGAGGATATACCAATCGTCGTGGAAGAATACTCTCTGCAGCTCCAGGCTCAGGAGAAATAAAGCCAGGGAAACCTGTTCTTCTATAATCAGACCAGATTTCGACCATGCCTTGAACATACAAAGCCTTATACTTTTCAGAGATTACTCTGTCTTGTCTAGCGTTCGTAGTTGCAAGACCTGCAAGGCTTGCGTTTGTACCTAAATAGGTTGAAACAGCAGCTGAAGATGAATCAACTCCAACTTGATGCATATTTGACTTGATTGCCTCATTCAAAGCAACCTCAGCGCCAGCAATATCACCAGTCATAAGCAATGCTTCAGCTTCTATAAACTTCACTTCAGAGTATGAAATCAAAGGAAGTGGAGATTGGTTTCTTCCCCAGAAAAGGGTAGTACCTGCAAAAGCATTTAAAGCTCCACTATTATCAAAATACACTGCAGATCTAGGATCTCCGTTTAAGATCACATCAGCAAATGTTGGATCAAGTTGCAAAGTTGCAGCTCTATCTGTTTCAAAAAGCGCCACTGGATTTGCATCTGCTGTAGCGGTTCCAAAATCGAAATCTGGTTGCCCGTCATCAGCATCAGTTAATACTCCAGCGTTGATTTGAGCTAGTGCATCAGTGTAAGCTGAAGTACCATTTCTCTTAGACAGAATTACAAAATTTCTTGCCTTAAGAGATCTTGCGGTTGCAATCCAAGAATCAATGTCTCCACCGAAAATCAAGTCGTCAGCGCCTGGAATTACACCTGCTGCTGGCTCCTGAAGATTTGCGATAGCTTGATCAAGTAGTCCCTGAATAGCAGCAAAAACTTCTTGCTGTGTATCAAATACAGGATTCAGGTTATCACTCCCCTGGAATGCTTCAGAGTAAGGAATGTCACCCCATAGTTGAGTTGCAAAACTCAAGTTGTGAGCTAACAAGATTCTCCCAATACCTGCGTAATATGGAGATTCGTTTCCTTCTTCTGTTGCTTTCTCAATGATGTTAATATTATCTCTCATTGCTCCAACATATAGCTGGAACTCCCAAGTGTTATTAACATCCGCTTCATCCGAATTATAGTTCGTGATTGCATTTTGCTGTGCCTCAACACCTTCAAAATATTGCATCCAAATTCCAGCAATTCTACCGCCGGTTGCTGCTATATTATACGCAGACTGAATTTCAGCCTTAGGTAAGATAAGAGGCAATGTTACCTGCTCCCCACTTACAGATGTTGGGTTTAGGTTTGTGTCACCAAAATCACATGCTGTTAGTACAACAACTGCAACAATGGCGTATTTCATTTTAGCTAATATTTTCATAATTATTAGATTTTGATCCATTAAAATGTTGCGTTTAATGTAAATGCATAGCTTTTGGTATTCGGGTTGTTGAAATAATCAAGTCCGATTCCATTTGAAGCTCCTGTCAAGTTTGTCTCAGGATCAATGCCGTTATACTCTGTGAACAACAATAGGTTTCTACCTACTAGTGTTAAAGAAAGACTCTTGAATCCAATAGAAGAAACTAAACTACTAGGAAGGCTATACCCTAGAGATACTTCTCTTAGTCGTACCCAAGAAGTATTTTGGATATTTTCTTCTGGAAGTCCACCAAACGCATATCTGTTCCACTTGTTTTGACCTATACCGAATCTAGGGTTATAGAAGTCAACTGGAGTAGTATTTGCAGCATATGTTGGGTTACCATCACTATCAGTTCCAGTCTCAACAACACCATCAAACACGTATCCTTTTACCTCTCTCTGCTTAGCAGTTACTTCATGTACTCCGAAAGTTTTAAGGATACCAAATGTTCCATTCCACATGTCACCACCTTGACGAACATCCCAGAACATTCCTAAAGAAAGGCCTTTGTAAGAAAGTGTATTTCTGATTCCTGCTACCCAATCCGGGTTTGGATCTCCTAATACAAAATCTTCATCAACCTCTTCTGGCCATCCATTGCTATCAATTACAAGTGTACCATCAGAAGTTCTCTTGAATCCTGATCCATAAATAGCGCCATAAGGCTGACCTGCAACTGCTCTTGAAGTAGTAGAAACGAATCCAGCTAAAGAAACAGTTTCAACTCCTGGAGCTAATTTCTCAACTATGTTTTCGTATTGGGTAAAGTTAACGCTTACATCCCACGAGAAATCACCACTCTCAACAGGAGTTCCGTTTATTACTGCCTCAATTCCTGTATTTGAAATCTCAGCTACGTTTTGAACAGCACTGTTATAACCAGAAGAAGGAGCGATATCTACAGCGATAATTGCATCCTCTGTTAAGGTATTGTAATAGGTAACATCAAACCCAAGTCTTCCTGAAAACAATTCAATCTCAGCACCTACTTCAGTAGTTGTAGTAAGCTCTGGCTTCAAGTTTCCATTAGGCAACAAGTTGTTTCTATCAAATGCATTAGTTCCATCGAAAGGGAAATTTCCACCTGAACTAATGAAACCGTCACCTCCATATGTTGCACCAGAGAAGTATGGATCAGTTGCATAGATGAATGCATTGCCTCCATCGTTACCAACCTGACCCCAAGACGCTCTTACTTTACCATAAGAAAGTACAGCTCCGTTAGACAATCCAAGAGACTCTGTGAAATTCCATCCTAAGCTAGCTGCAGGATAGAATACTGAGTTATTATCCTTTGGAAGGATTGAAGACCAGTCATTTCTACCAGAAACATTCAAGAAAACCTGATCTCTCCAAGAGAAATTAAGCTGACCGAATACTCCGGCTAATTTACGCTGAGTAACACCTCTTGAACCAACTGGTGTTGTAGCGTTACTAATGTCATAAAACTTCGGTACACTTAGTGTGGTTCCTACAGTTTGCTGAGTATTAATCTGTGTGCTGAAATAGTTGTGTCCTAATACAGCTGATAAATTAACATCAGTAGCAAGGTTTCTGTTGATTTTGATCAAGAAATCAGAGTTTAGGTCTCTTGAGTTTCTTGCCAACTGAGTTACTGATCCATCACGCTGAGTCGCTGAGTTAATGTTGAATGCACTATTTATTTCTTCAGAATAAGTATCTAAACCTACCTTATAAGAAACAGATAACCAATCCAAGATTTTATAATCAAGTGCAGTGTAACCAATCAATCGGTTTACATTATCCTCAAAAGGGTTGTTGTTTACTACCCAAAATGGGTTGTCATAAACTCCACCTCTATATGATCTCTGCGTTCCATCAGGGAATTCATATACGCTTACATCATCAGCAGCATCCTGACCATCTGTATAGCCATTTGCGTTATCAAAAGTTGGAGAAGTTCTCAACAAGCCAAGCATGATACCTGAAGTGTTACTTCCCTGCTGAACTCTAAACCCACCAGAGTTAATGAAATTAGCTGACATGGATACACTTAAGTCCTCAGTCAAGTCAGCGCTAGTGGTTGCTTTAAGTGAAGTTCTTCCCCAAGTAGAATTCGGAATAATACCGCTTTGGTCAAGGTGACCAAGTGAGAAATAATACTTCACAGCATCAGAACCACCTGAAACACTCAACGTGTTATCATAAGTGAATCCATTTACGAAGAAATTATCATAGTTGTCATATGCTTTAGCGGGCACTCCGTTTCCAGTTCCAGCAGGAACTAAACGTCCATTTTTATCATAAGGATAATCAGAACCATCAAACTCAAGATCAGAAATTCTTGGTCCCCAAGAGTTTCCTTCACCAGTATCAGGGCCTCTATAGGTCAGAACCCCATTCTGCGCTCTACCTTGAGCGTAAGTTTTTTGAAGCTCTGGCAGCTTATTAACCTCATCCATTCTCACGGAAGAGTTTAATCTTACAACCATGCTTCCCTTTTTACCTTTTTTGGTATTGATAATTACAGCTCCGTTTGCAGCTCTAATACCGTAAAGTACGGTTGCAGCAGCTCCTTTAAGAACAGTGATATTTTCAATATCATTAGGGTTAAGGTCAATCGCTCTGTTAGATCTACTAACACCTGCAGTACCATTTCCAAATTCGCTATTGTCTACGGGAATACCATCAACAACAAAAAGAGGTGAGTTACTACCACTAATTGAGGTGTTTCCTCTGATACGAATATTGGATGAAGCTCCTGGAGAACCAGAAGAACTAACAACAGTAACACCGGCAACTTTTCCGTTAAGCGCGTTAACCAAATTTGTTTCCTGTGCGTTTTTGATGTCATCCTCACCAACATTTTGAATAGAATATCCTAAGGAAGCCTTGTTGGACTCGATACCAACCGCAGTTACTACAACTTCTTGTAGCTCTGTAGCACCTCCCATAGAAATGTCTATTGTAGATCGTGCACCTACTGCCACTTCCTGAGTTTCAAAACCCACGAAAGAATAAACCAAAACAGCACCATCATCCACAGACAGACGGTAATTACCATCTAAATCGGTTGTGGTACCAGTTGTTGTGCCTTTAATCACAACATTCACTCCTGGTAGAGTTTCACCTGCATCATCGGTGACTTTACCAGAAACCGTTCTTTGAGCCATTGCACTAAAGGCAATAACAGTTAAGAACGTAAAACTTAGTAGTAAAATCCTCTTCATACTAACTAGTTAATCGTTAAACATTAATTTATTGAAGCCCGAAAGATATTACTTTTTAAGATTATTTAACAAATCTCAAGAATTCCGAAATTCAACCTAAAACTCCTTTAGAATAAAACTCAGACCGTTTATCAGATATAATCAACATAAAATCTTTATAAACAGAATAAAAATCTTCTTCTTCAAGAATTCAATTAAATAAATTTTGATTCTTTAAAATTGAAAAATTGTAATAAAAAGCTAAACTTTTTACCGCCTCGTCCGTATGACACGGAATTCTATCCTGCGGTTGGACTGGCGGTTGGATTCAGAAGTATTAGGATATAAAGGTTGGGTATCTGCATAGCCCTTGAATTCTAGTCTATCAGACGCTATTCCCATGTATTTAAGCTTTTCGTAAACAGCCTTGGCTCTTAGTCTTGATAAATTCTCATTGTACGATGTTGATCCAATGTCATCTGTGTGACCTGAGATTTCTACTACTATAGAAGGGTTCTCCTCAAGGAGGTCAAATGCGTTTTGGATTTCGGATATCGATTTATCATCAAGCTCATAGGAGTCCAGTTCAAAGTAGATGTTTTTTAGAACGAGTGACTCTCCTATTTCAATCGGCTGAAGTGCTATGTTGATAGTATCCGGCTTTACTAAACTTGAAACTTCAGTTTCAAAGTGAAAATCAGAATAAATAAATCCTTTCTTCTTAACATATGCCGCCAGTTCCAAACCGACAGGTAAAACCATATAATATTCGCCCGTTATTGAATCAGACTTGCTTCCATATATAGTTTCGTTCGTTTCCAGATTTACAACCTGAACATTGGCTGATAAGGGTTGGTTTGATTTGACATTGGTAACAGTGCCAACAATATAAGAGGTGCTTACAGCTTTCACTTCTTCGCTTAATTGTATGCTTACAATCTTACTATCCAGTATCTCAAAGTTTTTCTGTTCTTCTTTAGCAAAAAATGCACTTTCTCCATCGCTGCTAATTACTATGGCCACCTCATCTTTGTGGGTATTAATTGGATAGCCTAGATTCTGAGGTGCGGACCAGTTAGAATCCAACCTATTCGAATAATAAAGATCATAGCCTCCCATGCCAGGATATCCATTCGCCGAGAAATAAAGTTGCTTTCCGTTTGGATGTATAAATGGTGTTGTTTCGTCTCTTCGGGTATTTATTTCAGGGCCGAGATTAACAGGCGTTTTCCACTTACCATTTTCATTTTTAGTTACCCAAAGGTCTCTTCCACCAAAACCTCCGGATCTGTTAGAAGAAAAATACAGCGTTCGTCCGTCCGCTGATAGAGATGGCTGAGACTCCCAATACATGGAATTGACCGGTTTGCCAAGATTTTTTGGCTTTGACCAATTGTCTCCAACCTTTTTAGTTATATACAAATCGCAACTTCCGAATGAATGTTGATCATCGCAAGATGTAAAGATCATTGTCCGTCCATCAGCGGAAACTGTACACGCTCCTTCATTCAATGGTGAATTGATTCGAGGGGAAACCGATTGCCCTGGAGTCCATCTACCATCTATTTTTTTACTCACCACGATATCCTCATCACCCTGAACATGGTCTCGCTTGGTATAAAACAAGCTGGCATTGTCTATGGTAATTGACGGCAAGTATTGTAGTCTAAATCGGTTGACTTCTTTCGGCAGATAAGTGACAGCTATGGAGTCAGTAGCAACGCTGATTTGATCTTTTGAAAACTTTATGCTTTTTAAAAGAAGTTGAATATCATCCGCATTTCCTCTTTCTGGCACTCTTGATAAGAAAGAGTCAATGAACGTTTGGGCCTTCTCATACTCACCACGGTCCTGAGCCATAAATGCCAGCTTCTCTAAAACTGAAGCTATTGGTTCTGGTGCGTACTTTACATGCGACTTGAATTTGGAGTAAACAGAATCCTCATTTCCTAAGGCATTATATAGGCTGCCCATTCGGATATATGCTTCAAAGAACTCACTATCCTCCTGAACAGATTCTTCTAAAAAAGAGATGGCTGAAGCAAAATCACGTTCCTTGTATTTCTTGTCAGCTTTTTCGTAAAGCTTACGAGCTTTTTTGCTATCAGTTGAAAGGGGAGATTGTGAGAGTAGTGAGATGGAGAGGGTTAGTAATAAAAAAGTACCTATTAATCGGATTATGGAATATCCATGTACTTGTGTGTCTGTAGCGATATTTTCCATTTTGGGTTTTGCTTCACAAAATCAACGATCAAAGGTGTCATTTCTTTTTCTTTTGACCACTCTGGTTGCAGAAACAATTGCGAATCTGAATGCATTTTATCTCCATGACCTTCCGCCCATTTGAAATCACTTTTATTGAATGCGACTACTTTAAGTTCATGTGACTTGCTGTAAAACTCTTCTAGCGGAGCTTTGAATTTCTTTGGTGAAAAACATATCCAGTCCCATCGGCCACTAAGCGGGTATGCTCCAGAGGTTTCGATATTCGTTTGAAGTCCGGCCTTTTCTAATGATTCTGTAAGTAAGGTGAGGTCATACATTAGTGGTTCTCCCCCAGTCACTACAACCAAGTGAGCACCTGATTCTTTTGCAGCACTTACTATCTGATCAATACTAAACCAATCAAACTGAGAGGCATCCCATGACTCTTTTACATCACACCACACACAACCTACATCGCATCCTCCAAGCCGGATGAAATAGGCTGGTGTTCCGGAGAAGAAGCCTTCTCCCTGAATGGTATAAAAAGACTCCATCACCGGAAGGTATTCCGGATCAGTGATTGAGCTCATATGCCTTTAACGTATTCAATAAGAGTGAGGCTATTGTCATAGGACCAACTCCTCCTGGAACAGGAGTGATATAGCTTGTAATTGGAGCAACCTCATCGTACACCACATCGCCTGAAAGTCTGAATCCTGATTTTTTAGATTCATCTTCTACTCGCGTAGTTCCCACATCTATTACCACGGCCCCTTCTTTGACCATGTCTTTTGTGATCAATCCTGGCTTTCCAACAGCTACTATTAAAATATCAGCTGCTTTTGTATGTGATTTCAAGTCAACTGTCGCTTTGTGGCAAACGGTAACCGTAGCTTTTCCTTCCTGAAGCATCATTAAACTAAGCGGAGCTCCTGCAATTCTGCTTGCTCCTACCATTACACAGTTCTTTCCTTCTGTTTCTATCTCATACCTTCTAATCAACTCCATGATACCATATGGCGTGGCTGGCAATAGAAGTTGATTTTCAGAGACTATACTTCCAAAATTTTGATTCGTGAAACCATCTACATCTTTCAATGGTGAAATTCTTTCGGTAATGCGTTCAACAGAAATATGATCTGGTAAAGGAATCTGCACTATAAACCCGTCCACATCCTGATCTTCATTTTGCTGCTCAATATGCTTGATGAGTTTTTCTTCAGAAATGGTGCTTGCAAAATGCATCAATGTATAGTCAAAGCCTACTGCTTTGCATGCATTGATCTTTCCATTTACATAGGTATGACTTGCTCCGTCATCGCCAACTAATATGATCGCCAAATGAGGGGCACGCTTGCCATCTGCTTTGATTTTTTCAACCTTAGCGGCGATTTCATTTTTTATGTCTTTGGAGACCTTTCTCCCATCGATAATTTTAGGTTGGATGTCAGAAGTTTGAAGTTTGGAGCTAGTCATATTTATCACTAATTAAGTTTTTTCCTGAAAGCAATAGTCATATTCATTAAATCAAAACGTCTTTTATAAAAAAGATCGAATGACTCCTCGTTAATATATTTTCTCCTCCTCGCTTTATGTAAACAAGTAACTACCTCTGCAATCGAACGAATTGAATATCCTAAAAATCGTTTGTATTCTGGATTGGATTGTAAGATTGAACCTTCAGATATATTCAATGCTATTGAATCTGATGCCCTTCTTATTTGGGAAGTAAGATTGTAAATCTCTTCTTTAGGAAATTGTGAACTTGACTCAAAAATATCCTCTGCTAAATCCATTGAGTCATTCCATATTCTCAATTTCTCAAATTTGAATTTAATATCTCGCTCTTCCATCTTCCGACTGTTAACTTCAATCCAACTTTAATACAGCCATAAATGCTTCCTGAGGTATCTCTACGTTACCAACCTGACGCATTCGTTTTTTACCTTTTTTCTGTTTTTCTAAAAGCTTCCTCTTTCGCGAGATATCTCCTCCGTAGCATTTTGCTAAAACGTTCTTTCGCATCGCTTTCACGGATTCCCTCGCGATAATCTTGGTTCCGATAGCTGCCTGAACAGCGATTTCAAACATCTGCCTTGGGATCAGTTCTTTTAGCTTTTCACAAAGTCTCTTACCCCACTCATAGGCTTTATCTCTATGGACAATCGCCGATAGAGCGTCTACTTTATCGCCATTCAACATGATATCCAGCTTCACCATGTCTGATCTTCGGTATCCGATCAATTCGTAATCCAGTGACGCATAACCTCTGGAAATGGTCTTTAGCTTATCGAAGAAGTCAAAAACGATTTCTGCCAAAGGAATTTCGAAGGTTAACTCTACTCGGTTTGATGTGAGATAAACTTGATTCTTAATTTCTCCTCGTTTGTCCATACATAGGGCAATTATCGGCCCGATAAACTCTGCCTTTGAAATGATCTGTGCTCGAATGAAAGGTTCTTCAATGTGACTGATCAGGTTTGATTCTGGTAGCTCAGAAGGCGCACTCACTTTCAAAATATTGCCATCATTTTCAATTGCATGAAATCGCACGGATGGAACTGTTGTAATTACAGTCATGTCGAACTCACGCTCCAACCTTTCCTGTACTATCTCCATATGTAGCATTCCAAGGAATCCACATCTAAAACCGAATCCTAAAGCCGCTGAGGTTTCAGGCTCCCAGATCAGAGAAGCATCGTTCAATTGCAGCTTTTCCATGGAAGCTCTTAGCTCCTCAAATTCGCTTGTCTCTACAGGATAAATTCCTGCAAAAACCATCGGCTTTACGTCCTCAAACCCTTTTACTTGTCTTTGTGTAGGTCGATCTACATGGGTAATCGTATCCCCTACTTTTACTTCCTTAGCAACTTTAATTCCTGATATAAGGTAGCCCACATTACCTGCTGAGATTGACTTTTTGGGTTCGTGCTCAAGCCTAAGCACACCAATTTCATCAGCTTCGTACGTTTTCCCGGTATTGACAAACTTTACTTTATCTCCTTTATTCAATGAGCCGTTGAAAACGCGAAAGAAAACCTCAATTCCTCTGTATGGATTAAATACAGAATCAAAAATCATGGCCTGAAGTGGCTCGTCAGGATCTCCTTCCGGACTTGGCACCCGACTTACTATTGCCTCTAAGATATCTGTCACTCCTATTCCTTCTTTAGCACTAGCATGAATGATGGATTCTTTTTCACAACCAATCAAATCAATGATTTGATCTGAAACTTCATCCGGCATAGCACCAGGAAGATCAATTTTGTTTAGAACAGGAATTATCTCCAGGTCATGCTCCAAGGCCAGGTAAAGATTGGAAATGGTCTGCGCTTCAATTCCCTGTGCTGCATCAACCACAAGTAAGGCGCCCTCACAAGCAGCGATAGATCGTGAAACCTCATACGAAAAATCTACGTGTCCCGGGGTATCGATAAGGTTAAGGGTATACTTCTCTCCATTCAACTCATAATCCATTTGGATCGCATGACTTTTGATGGTGATGCCACGCTCACGCTCCAGATCCATATTATCAAGCAACTGAGCTTGCATATCCCGATCTGAAACCGTGTGAGTAAACTCCAATAACCGATCAGCCAGGGTACTTTTACCATGGTCAATATGGGCAATGATGCAGAAGTTTCGAGTGTTCTTCATATAGTTGTTCTAGCCAGCAGATTGTGACGTTTGAGCCTCAACCCTTTGAAAATTAGGCGCAAAGGTAACATGACCCTACCCCGCTTCAAAGGGTGAAATACAATTTGATCGAAAAATGATTACTCCTTGTTTTTAGTGTCAACAAGAATGGTGACAGGACCATCATTAACCAAAGAAATCTGCATATCCGCCCCGAATTCACCTGTTTTAATCTCACTATCTAAATGAGTCTGCATTTCCGCAACAAATGCCTCATAAAGAGGAATTGCTATCTCAGGCTTGGCAGCCTTAATGTATGATGGTCGATTTCCCTTTTTAGTGCTGGCGTGCAGCGTGAATTGACTAACAACCAAAGCTTCTCCATTGACTTCCAGAATGCTTTTATTCATAACACCTGTGTCATCTGGGAAAATTCTCATATTGCTGATTTTTCTGCACAGCCACTCAATATCTTCCTGCCCGTCAGTTTCTTCTATTCCCAACAGAATCATTACCCCAGTATCGATGCTGGATTTTACTTTGCTATCAATAGAAACGGAAGCTGATATTACACGTTGAATAACTGCTCTCATGAATATGCAATGTCAATCATTTGACTTGGCTTATATCTGGCAAATCCCTCTTCATTTTTATTTGCAACCTGAATCATGGATTTAGCAACTTCTACATCTCTTATAGCCCCCACCCTCTTTTTAGATGCAATGACAAAAAAAGAGGCAATTGCACTGATCACTTTCGCCACCTCTTCTAGGAATCGATATTCCTTTCGGTCTCCCAATAAAAGTGAAGGTTGAAATATTTTAAGTGACTTTAGATTTAATTCCTGAAGCTTATCCTCGAGTGTTCCTTTGGCCATGTTATAGAAAAGAGGAGAAGAACTATTCGCGCCTACGGCTGTTACAATCAATAATTGATTAAAGTCTTTCTGCTCTTGAGCGATACGTGCAAACGCTAACGGATAATCAACATCTATTTTGAGAAAGGCTTCTTTTGATCCGGCTTTTTTTCTTGTTGTTCCAAGCGCGCAATAAAAGTCATGTGCATTCATTTTGTTTTGATGCTTTTTTAAGTCATCAAAATCTTCGACAATGATTTCAATAAGCTTTGGATCTTTTATCTCATGTGAATGGCGAACAATGGCAACTACAGAGTCATAGCTTTCCTCTTTTAAGAGTAAGCGTACAAGCTGTTTCCCCACCAATCCCGTCGCACCAATAACCAATGCCTTCTTATTTGTCATACTCTCAATTTCAGATTGAATAGTACAATAATATTAGTCCGCTTGTTCCCACTGTTCCTTTTCCCATAGATGAAACTTTTTAATATCTCGATTAATTTTTCGTGCAATCAAAAAAACAACCGATGCATCGTCAGTAAATCCAAGAGCAGGGATAAAGTCCGGGATCAGGTCTGTTGGTATGATAAAATATAGTAAGGCGAAAACGATAAGTAATATCGTAGATACAGGAAAAGACTTGTATTCTCCGGAGATATGGGACTGAACCATTCGAATGAGTATTTCCAATTTGGATTTAAGCTCCTGAAGCTCATTTGAATTTGTCGCAAGCTTTTTTAGCTTTTCCCCGGCATTTGATAAAGTAGATTTTATTTGCTCCTTATCGCCGGCAGTCTCTTTTGCCTTCTCCCATATTTTCTTTGTCTTTTCCACTTCTAAAAAACGTCTTGAATTTCTTCTTTTATATACTTGATGGCTTGTTTTGGCGTATCCATTTCTTCTCCGGCCGTATTCTCCAAAATCGCCCGTGAAAGATCGAACCCTGTAGCCTTTTCGTCCAATGCATTTGCAGATGAATTAACTACTGAAATTGTTTGCTCAACTGCGGTGGTAACATAGGTCCAGGCACTATCAGACATATACACTTGCTGTGAAAGGTTATGATTAAACTCATTCCTAATCTCATGGATTAGAATATGCTGAAATTCTTCTGCCGAATAATCTGAGCTACTCAGTCTGGAAATCAGATTCGCTGGTGTAATTCGCTCAAGCAACAATACAATTCTTTCATAAGCCTGCAGCCTTATCGGCACTACGATCTCCTGATTCTTTTGGCGGACGCTAAAAGCTATCTCGTCTAGTTGCTTTTGCAAGAAAGATCGAACAAGCAAGTAGGCCAGATACAGTACCAAGCCGGCGGGAATTGTAATTTTCAGAAGGTCGTAAACCATTTCCATTGATTGGATTGTTAAGTGTTTTGATAAACGTCAAAAATAATACTTTTACACGGAGGCAATAAGTAAATAGCAAAGTGATGAAACCACCTGTGGAAATAACGGACAGAGCGCTGGAAGAGGTTAAGAATATTTTAAAAAATAAAGGAATTCCTGAAGGATATGGGTTGCGCATAGCTACCAAAGGCATGGGGTGCGGCGTGGGATTTAAGTTGGGTTTTGACAAAAAGAAAGAAACCGACGATGAATACTTCATCGATGGTGTGCAGGTGCTAGTACGAAAAAGTGAAATGATGTTTTTGGTAGGCAAGAAAATTGAGTTTTACGATGAGGCAGATGCTAGGGGTTTTGTGTTTGTGTAAGCAAATTCAATCTTATTAAAATTTAAAAGTTCTTAAATGCAGAAACTAACATTCACTACCCTTCTATTTCTAGTTGCTTTCATTACAAACGGCCAAAAAGATAACTTTGAAGAAGGGTATTACATTTCATCACAAGGAACTAAGGTTAACTGTCTAATTAAGAATGAAGATTGGCTTAAGAACCCCACTGAAATAACCGTTCTAGCAGAAGGAATAGACAAAATATTGACAATAGATCAAATAGAGGAGTTTGGCATCCATGACTATTCTAAATATGTGAAGTTCACTACAAAAATTGATCAATCCCCAACTAAAACTTCGAAGCTTTCAAATTCAAGGAATCCCGACTGGGAGACAAAAACTGTGCTTCTAAAAACCTTACTTGAAGCAGATCTTACTCTTTACGAATATTTTAATAACAATTCGTACAAGTACTTTATCGAAAGTAGCAACGAATTGGAGCCTCTTGTTTTTAAGAAATATCAAAAGAAAGCCGGCATTGTTTTAATCAATAATTATTACCAGCAGCAAATAAAGCAATATGCAGATTGTGACGAATTTGATGACCGAAAGCTTGCCAGCATAGATTATAACTCCAGAGATTTGATCAGAGTTATTACTGTTATTAATCAATGCAAGGAAAGTGCTATCCTTAATTATCATGAAATGAAGTCTGGAACTCAGAAATTATTTAATCTAAGTATTACCTCTGGTCTTAGCTTTAGCTCCTTAAGTTTGAGTCCTGCAAGCGGTGATGATATTGAGTATGATAATGAAAACAATATCAGAATAGGCGTTGAGTTGGAGTATATTCTGCCGTATGCAAACGGTAAATGGTCCATAATAGCAGACCCTCACTATCAATATTATTCATCCAGTGCTGAAACAAAATCGACTGCAACCGGAGGTGTTGATAAAAAAACAATTGACTACAGATCAATTGTATTACCTATTGGTTTGAGAAGGAATTTTTCTTTTCATGACAACTTCATGTTTGCCAACTTACTTTACAGTTTTGACTTTGACTTTAAGTCAAAAGTTGGGATTGATGACATTGAAGTTGAAGGTAGACCTGCATTAGGTATTGGAATTGGAATTAAAAAGAAAAAGTTGAGCTTCGAAACACGATATAACTTAAATAGGGAGATAACCGGGAATCATGTGTTTTACAGTTCTGACTATAGAAAAATGTCCCTTATATTTTCCTACCTAATACTATGAGATCAGCCCTCTAACTCCACGGTCGCCTTTTGGCAAAGCCCTTTAATGGGCGGATTGTATTTACTGATGCGAACCTCAACGTGATTGATTTGGGGGAAATTTTCTTTTAGTGCTTTGATCATCTTTCCGGCCAGGTGCTCCAAAAGATTAGCATCAATGCTCATCACGTTCTGGACGATTTCATAGACCTTTTCATAGTTAACCGTGCCTTCCAGTTTGTCATCTGAGGCAGCTTCGGAAAAGTCTACATCAAGCGTTACATCCACACTGTATTTATTGCCAATGACACGCTCTTCTTCATAGTAGCCATGGCGAGCGTAGAACTCCATTCCCTCCAACGAAACCTTCCCCATACGATTAGTCTGTGTCTAGTTCGTCAAAAAAGGAAACGGTCTTAGAAACACGAGGACCCTTTTTCTCTTCTTTTGGCTCATCCTCTTCTTTCTTCTCAGATTTTGGCTCTGACTTGGGCTCTTCTTTCTTCTGTGGTTCAGGCTCAGGTTTACGTATTACGGGCTCCTCCTTTTTAGATACAGGTTCTTTTTCCTCTTCTTGTTTTTCTTGAGGTTGTTTACTGATAATTCGCTCTTTCAGCTCCTCTGTTTTGGGTGGCTCTGCATTTGGCTTTTCATCCGATTCCGGCACTTCTGACTCAGGGATTTCTGCCTTTGGCACTTCGACAGGAGGTGTTTCCAGCTTTTTCGTCTCGGCCTGAACCTCCGTCCGCTCTGCTTTTATGCGCTCTTCACTATCCCGAGCAAGCTTTTTCACCCGCTTAACGTAATCATCAAATTTAAACTCCTTACTCTCTCCGGTATTTCGTTCCACCTTTTCAATTAGGGTAACCGATAAGTTCTTGAGCTCCTGAAGTGCGTTTTGACGATGATTCTCAATATCTCTATGATTCTGCTCAATGCTCTTGACTGCATCCTGCAATTCCTCAATGATTTGACGAGCTTCCATTTCTGCCTGCTCGATCATCGCACGGGCTTTGTTTTTTGACTCACTGAGCAGACCTTCTGCATTCATTTTGGTCTCCTTCATATGAAGTTCGGCAGCTTTATTGGCCTGCTCGATCACATTGGCACCCGTATCTTCTGCGGTCTTAAGGGTTTTATAGAGGGAACTCTCCACCTCACGAAGTTTAGAGACTTCTTTTTCGGCTTGCTTGAGCTTTATGGATAGCTCTTTGTTTTCCTCCAGCATTCGTTCCCATTCGTTGGATAATGACTGGAGAAATGCATTGACTTCATCTTTATCGTACCCTCTTAGCTTTTTCTCAAAGTCTTTCTGACGAATTTCCAGCGGTGTTATCTTCATTCTGCAAATTTAATTTCCCAAACGGAGATCGAACGATCATCGCTACAAGTTACTAACAAGTCTCGATAATTCATCCATAGCAGCTTATTAACGCTATTTCCATGTCCGGCATGTCTGTGTTTGTCCAACACTTTTAGCAATTTAAAATTATGCGCATCCCAGAGCTTAATCGATTTATCAATGCTACCAGTTACAAAATACCTACCATCCGGTCTGAAAATGATGTCATTGACCGTGTATAGATGTGCGGCAATCGACTCACGAAGTACATAATCAACCTGCGTATCCCAAACTTTTACATGTGCATCCCGACCTACTGAAATCAAATACTTTCCGGTCGGATGATATTTGGATGAAAAAACCGAGTTAGTATGGCCTTTTAATGAATGATCTACTTCCATACTATGGACATCCACAATTCGTGTAAGGTTATCACTAGCAGCAATGGCGACTTTATCATTAAACTGATCGAACGAACGAATGCGATCATTCGCATATTTTATCCGACGCACAATTTCGAGATCCTTATTCAAAACAATAACTTCTCCATTCGAAAGCCCCGTCCAGATCTGGTCATCGACTATTTTCAAATCAAACACCTGATATTCACCCAAATGTATTGAACCAACCTCTTTTTTAGCTTTCAAGTCGATTTTGTGAATCCCGTCATTATTTTGACCTACATATAAATATCCTGAATCGCTATCGTAAGTCAGAGCATATACCGAGCCAGATACTTTGACAATAACTTCCCCCTCATCCGGTGATTTAAGATCCCAAAGAACTACCATTCCATCTCCGCCCGCTGAAATAAACCGATGATCATCCAACTCCTCCAAGGTATAGATGCTGTCATTGTGTCCTAGAAAAGTATGCAGTTTTTTTGCGCTGATTGTACCCATTTGGGGCACAAAAGTATTACAATTGCTTATGCCTTTGTTACTAAACAAGCAGATTGATGATCGGTCTGCCTATGCGGTTTGGAACATTCAAGAGACTTTTCTTGAGCTTCCTTACCTTTCCCCAGAGCCATTTCCTGCTGAATTAGCTCCTGTAAGACAAGCAGAATGGATTGTAGGGCGAATATTGGTGAAATCCCTCTGTGAAAAATTTGAGATTCCTTATGAAGGAATAGCCAAACAAGAAAAAGGTAAACCTTATCTGATTGGTAATGGTGCTCATATTTCTATCTCTCACTCCTTTCCTATTGCTGCTGCGATGATCCATCTAGATAAACCATGCGGGATAGATATGGAGCGGCCCAGAGATAAGCATGAATACGTGAAGATGAAATACCTTCATGAATCAGAAATGCAATACAAAGACGATCTGAAAAAGCTTTGCACCATCTGGTGTGCGAAGGAAGTCATCTACAAAATATTTGGCCGTAAGTTTCTCAGCCTGAAAGACGAAATCAAAGTCACTTTTGAGTCAGAAGAGATCATTAAAGGAGAAATACTAAAAAAAGGACATGAAGACACCCACGAAATCCACTACGAGTGGGTCAAAGAGTATTTACTTGCTTTTGGGATTTAGAAGGTAAACAATATACGAAAGGAAGTCTTAGAAGATGGTTTTTGATCCTAGCGTCAAAAGTACCCTTATGCTTATGAAACATTTCCATAGCTTTTTATAACCTTCATTTTTGGCTTGAACCAAAAACGAATCGCAACGGCGAACCGTCAAAAAGTTCAAGAAAGTTTGAAAGCTATCCACTCACATGCCCACGCCGGCCCGCCAAACTTTCATTCCCTCCCGCCAAAACGCAATGGTATCGCTTAATTTCTCTTCTGATGTTAGTAAATAAAATTTACTTTTTAGTTGTTCATGGTCATAGAAAGAAAGTTTAATCATTCATCTTTCAACGTTTTGACTGGATTTATCCTTGCTGCTTGATAAGATTTAAAACTCACCGTCAAAGCTCCAATTATAAATGTGATAAGGCCAGCTACAACGAATAAGAAAGGACTTATAGTTGTCCTGAATTCGAATCCATCTAACCATTGCTGAGCATAGTAATAGCCAAAAGGAATGGCCAGAATAAATGCGAAAATCATTAGAATGGAATAGTCCTTTGATAACAAAAGTACCAGGTGTCTTACGCTTGCCCCATGTACTTTACGTACCCCAATTTCTTTTGACCGTTGCTCTGCTGTGAATGCTGAAAGTCCAAACAATCCGAGGCAGGAAAGAAAGATTGAGATACAAACAAAGATTTTCACAAGGTTACTAATAAGAAACTCTGTGCTATAATTTTCCGCATATGCTTCATCTACATAATTATAATCAAGTTCGTAACCTGAACTCAGACTTGTCAAAATCTCCTCTATTTTAACTAAAACTTCTGATGGATTATCACTTACTCTAACCAATGCTACACCCGACTGAGCTGGGTTAAAACAGCTAATTATCAATGGAGAAATGCTTTCATGTAAATCCTGCATGTGGTAATTCTTTATCACACCAATAACTCGTCCTTCAATACCCCAAAAAGAAAGCTTCTTGTTTATGGGATCATCAAACCCCATGACCTCAGCAGCCACTTCGTTTATTAAAAAACTGGTGGAATCACCAAGGTCACTTGAAAAATCCCGACCCTGTAATATTTGTATTTCAGTGGTTTCAATAAAGGATTTATCAGTTAGCATGATGTTGATTTCATAATCTGCATTTGGATCTTTCCCCTCCCAGCTTGCTGAACTTGTTGACCAATTTGTTTCCAGTGGATTTCCGGCTGCAACAGATACATTTTTTACATATGGGATCTTTCCAATTTCATCTTTAAGTGTTTCCCATCGTTCACCCAACTCATAATTTAAGCTCACAGAAATCAGATTGGTTTTATTCAGCCCCAGGTCTTTGTCCAGCACGTAATTAAGCTGCTTATACACCACACTGATACTAATTATGAGAAAGGTGGAAATCGCAAACTGGAAAACGACCAGTCCTTTTCGCATCATTGCTGCTCCGGAAGATTGCCTTACCACTCCTTTTAGTGAATTGACAATCTTGAATCGAGGAAGAAGAAGTGCAGGATAGCTGCCGGACAGGAGGCCTACTATCAATATGATTCCCAAAATGTAAATCCATGTTGAAAGTGAGCTAAAATCCATAAACAAGTTTTTGTCTACCATCTGATTAAAGTATGGGAGAATCAGTTGGATAAGGACAAGAGAAATCCCCATCGCGAAAGTTGCCGTTAAAACAGATTCAAATAAAAACTGATTGCCAATGGACGACTTATGAGCACCCATTACTTTCCTTAAACCCACCTCCTTAGAGCGCCTACTTGATCGGGCTGTTGCCAGGTTAGTAAAGTTGATACAAGCTATGATTAAAATGAGAAGGGCTATAGCTGTGAGTATTTTCACATATTCGATCCGGCCACCATCTATTACACCATTTTTAAAGTTTGAGTACAGATAATAATCCTGAAACTTATGAAGTATTAACTCCTCATCGCCTGCATTATCCTGACCTGCAGCGTATTCTTTAATGCTGTTTTTAATTCGTTCACCGACTATTGGTGCATTTTGCTGATCACGTAGTGTGAAGTAAACCCGAAAGCTTCCATTACCCCAATCATCTACCCAGGTATTTTCTTTGTAGTAAACCTCTGCAGGAAGCAGCCAGTCAAACTGAAGCGAGGAATTATCCCCAACGTTTTCAAAAACACCTGTAACAGTTGCTTTCTGTTCGTCATCGAGGGTCAGTGTTTGCCCAAGCGCTGTATCTTTCCATCCAGACCCAAAGAACTTCTCAGCAACTGATCTAGAAATCATAATGGAGCTGAGGTCAGCTAATGAGGTCTGTCTATCTCCCTCGAGCAGTTCAAAAGAAAACATGGACAAGAAACTCGGAGTGACATAAAATCCAACTTCGTCAGTGCGGTCATCTTCAAGTTCAAGCCTCGTTTCTATTGGCCAACTTACCTGCGCAACCTGATCAACTTCTGGGTATTCCTCTCGCATTAGATCAGCGGCTGGCTTAGGGACAGTGAATGTAGTCCGAACTTCCCTTCCGGATTGTTTCATGTTTCTAAAAAGCTGATAGATTCTATCACCTTCCACATGAAATTTATCAATCGATACTTCATCATTCACCCAGAGGAAAATGGTGGTTGATGTAGTGATTCCAACAATTAACCCAAGTAGGTTCAACGTGGTGAATCCCTTGTACCTCAAGGCATTTCTGAAAATAATTTTTAGATAATTTTTAATCATAGCAGTATGTATTAGTCCGTTTTTGAGTTCGATATTTTTGATGATTCCCGGGCGAAATAGTAGAAGGACATCTAGCAGATATTTTAGCTTGGCCTTTGGTTGACTTTCAGTGAATCTTTCTGCGTATAACTCTGAAAGGTCACCTTCTACATCTTCAATGAGGTTTGGATTGCAAAACCATCTCAGAAATCGAGTAGGCAATTTGGGTGGTGATATTTCAGAAGAACTACTCATGCAAATTTGAAATCAAATGCTACCGAAGGAATTGAATCCCACAGCTGCTTTCTTGTTTCCATTACTTGTTCCAAAACTCTTTTACCAAGTGGTGTTACTTTGAAATAGCGTTTACGCTTTCCTCCTCTCACAGCTGTCGCTTCTCCAAATTCAGAATCGAGATATCCTTTTTTCTCCAGTCTGTTCAAAGCTGTTCGCATTGCGCCTACACTTACCTTTCTTTCCAGCCTATTCTCTATTTCCTCTTTTATTGATATACCGTAAGCATCTTTATACAGAACAGCTACAGTAAGCATTACGACCTCCTCAAATTCTCCTATTGAATATTTTCCCATAGAATTTTTATTTAAATCCTAAAAGTAGTCAAAATATTTAAATCCTAAACGTAGCTTTAATAAAATGGTTTTATAACCAGCAAATTTTCAATTGATTATTTGTGTAGCCGTGCCTGGGCCTTATCGCTTTTTAATTCTCTGAGTGCATCCGTTGCAATCCATCGTGCAGCTTTGGAACCTTGCGCTTTGATACGCTCAGCCACTTGAATGGCCTCCTTATTGAGTGACGAATTTCGTTTTCCAATTTGTCTCAGTGCCCAATTGACCGCTTTTTTAACAAAATTTCTCTCATCCCACGCTTCACGTTCGATGATTGGGAAAAACAGTCTAATCTTTTCATCAGGCTGCTTAGCTCCTTTGAGTGAAAGTCCAACCATTGTGGCAAATGCCATCCGTTTTTCATACTCGGGTTCTCGGGTACTCCATTCATCAACTTTCCTGTATGCAAAATCAGTTTGTGGTATAATTTTCATTCCAATCCCATCAACTAAATCCCAGGAATAGCATTCGCGAGTCCATTTTTCAGCAATTTCTTCAGTGAAAAGTTTAGGTTCAGCAAGCAGAATTGCCAAATGCTTGCATTCATGCATGGGTTGATTCCAAAGTTCATTAGCTAGTTCTTGATTACGACCTATTTCCTTGGCATATGGTTTCAGGACAGCATTTTTAATTCCTAAAGCTTGTCCTCCTTTGATTCCAAAGTATTCCATTTTGGAGATATACTCCGGATCGGCTAATGATTGAAGGTCACTTAAAATCTCTTCTATTGTTTTCACAGTGAAAAATACTGGTCGTCCAGCTTCTGGAGAATCATCTTGATTTCATCGGCTTTATGATAGTCGCCCAGCTTTTCAAAAGAAACAATCAGGTTACGTAGTGCTCTTAGGATAATGTCAATATGCGAGCATGGGTCGTAGAAAATATCCTGTTTTTCAAGCTGAAGACTTTCCAGGTAATTATCGATATCATCTCGGGTAAAAATGAGTCCTCGATTGAAAACATTGATATAAAATGATTCTTCACCTATCTGGTAAGTCAGGATAAATAGATTTGGCAGGTTCACTCCGTGAATGGGTAATTCCATTTTTTGAGCCAGCAATAAGTACACAGCGCACAGTGAAATTGGATTTCCCTTTTTTGATTCCAACACCGCATTGATCATGGAATTTGCCGGTGAATGAAAATTCTTCGTATTTGCTCTAAACTTGAATTTATTGAAGAAGACTTCATTGAAGACTTTGATTCGATCGTATGGAGTCATTTCATCCTCCATATGTCGCCAGAGTTCATGATAAAGCTGCTCTATCTGTCCACTTAGCTCTTCTATTTCAAGGTCAGGATAGAGGTAGGTTGCGACGATCCAAAGACCTTCCAACAGATCTTCCCCTCCACCTTCTTTCCATTCAATAAATCGCTCCTTTAGTAATTCAAATTGAAGTTCGTGAACCAGATCCTCAATTTTGCTTTGAATGATGGGATTGAATGTACTTTCCCATTCTTGCTCCAGTAAGGGAATGATACTAGTACCAATTGACATTATTTTGTCCTCTACATGAGACACAACCTCATGATCTTCATCATCTAGAAGGACGACAAGCGCTTTTATTTCTGATTCTTTGAGCACTTACTAAAGTTATTAAGTTTGAATGACTCCTACATTCATTCGCTCTTCTATTGGCGCATGATTGGCCATTTCTATTCCTCTGGAAATGACATTTCTGGTTTCTTTTGGATCAATTATTCCATCTACCCACAATCTGGATGCAGCATAGTATGGGCTTAATTTTTCCCTGTAGGAATCTTCAATTTTCTTTAGTTGTGCTTTCTTCTCTTCTTCAGTCAATTCTTTTCCTTTTGCTTTTGCTGAAGCTATTTCGATCTGAAGAAGGGTCTTTGCTGCAGAACCACCGCTCATGACAGCTATTTCGGCTGTTGGCCAGGCATAGATCAACCTCGGATCATAGGCTTTACCGCACATCGCATAGTTTCCTGCTCCGTATGAGCTTCCCATCACAATACTAAACTTTGGCACTACCGAATTTGAAACGGCATTCACCATCTTAGCCCCATCTTTAATGATGCCCCCATGCTCCGATCTTGAGCCTACCATAAAACCATTTACATCGTGAAGGAAAACCAATGGTATTTTTCGCTGATTGCAGTTCATAATAAATCTAGCAGCCTTATCTGCAGAGTCCGAGTAGATCACTCCACCCATCTGCATTTCTCCTTTTTTGGTTTTCACAACTTTTCGCTGGTTTGCTACTATGCCAACGCTCCATCCGTCTACTCTTCCGTAACCACACACAATTGATTTACCATAAAGCTCTTTGTATTGATCAAATTCCGATTCATCAACCAGGCATTTGATTACCTCGACCATGTCGTATTGAACACCTCGATTATCCGGAAATTCGCCATAGATATCCTCCAACTTTTTCTTTGGAAGCTTAGGTTCTGATCGATTGAATCCAGCAGTTTCTGGTTCACCTACTTTATCAAAAATCTTTTTGATTGCGTCTAGCGCAGCTTTGTCATCCTTGAATTTATTGTCAGTTACTCCAGAAATCTCACAGTGAGTAGTCGCTCCACCGAGTGTTTCATTGTCTATGTCCTCTCCTACTGCTGATTTCACTAGATAGCTTCCAGCAAGAAAAACAGAGCCTGTCCCGTCAACAATCAAAGCTTCATCTGCCATGATAGGCAGGTATGCACCTCCAGCTACACAGCTGCCCATGATCGCGGCAATCTGAATGATCCCTTTAGAGGACATGACCGCATTATTTCGAAATTGCCGACCAAAATGTTCCTTGTCCGGAAAGATCTCATCCTGCATTGGGAGGAAGACCCCTGCACTATCAACCAGGTAAATGATCGGAAGATTATTTTCAATGGATATTTCCTGAGCCCTGAGATTCTTCTTTGCTGTCATCGGAAACCAAGCGCCAGCTTTCACAGTGGCATCATTTGCAACAATCATACACTGTCGGCCAGATACTTTTCCAATGCCTGTCACTACTCCTGCAGAAGGACAGCCACCAACCTCCTTGTACATGCCATCAGCAGCAAAAGCTCCAACTTCCAGAAAATCACCTGGATCATCCAAAAGGTATTCAATTCGCTCTCTTGCAGTGAGCTTGCCTTTCTTATGATGAGATGCTATTTTCTTTTCGCCTCCTCCAAGGTGTACTTTTTTTAAACGCTCGTTTAGTTTGTAAACCAACTGCTTGTTGGCATCTTCATTTTTGTTGAATTGAATGTCCATGAATTTTCGCTACTTACCCTCCTGAGAAATTCCCTTAAGTTTTTTATTCTTACGACCAAGCGGGCCCATAAAATCTTTGGGATAATTATTGAAATGGATGACCAATTCGTCCAGGTCAACCAATAGTTTATTTAGATTATTATAAACAGAATCATTGTTTAACATTTTGCCAAGGGTTCCTTCATCTGACTGAACAGCAAGCAATAATTTATTTACATGATCCAGTGATTCGTTTACTTTGCTTAGCGTTTCAGAAAGTGGAACCTGATTAAGTGAATCCACTAACAGTTTTGAGCTTGCAAGCAAACCATCCATCTGTTCAGATCGTTGCTTAAAACTCACTAGCAAATCATCCACATTCGTCAATGTATTTTCAACATCGAGTTGATTTACTTTGTATGTGATTGCACCAATTGAATACTTAAGTGTATCTACCGCTCCTGCAATATCAGTACTATTTAGCTGATCCAATAGGTCATTAAGCTTGGTTATTGTTGTATTGAGGTTATCTGCGACCGGTTCAAACTGAGAAAGCATGCCTCCATCCATTTCTGAAGCAAGTGTATCACCCGGCTCAGCTTTTTCCTGAGATTTTCCGACATCAAGCACAACTGCTTTCCCTCCAAAAAGTCCATCATTAGCCAGCGTGGCTGATGCATCTTTCCCGATGACCAGACCTTCATCAATATCAATGGAAACAACAATAAATCCTTTATCCTGAACGAGTTTAAATCCACTGACTCGCCCCACTGGCAAGCCGTTAAAATAGACCGGATTTGAAACATTCAATCCTGAAACATTTGTGTAGGTGGCATAATATCTATTAGAAGGAGCGAATAGATCGGAACCTCTTAAAAAATTAAAGCCATAATAAAGTAAAGCTCCCGCAATAATTGTGATTAACCCAATCTTGAATTCTTTTGACACAGTTTTTATTTTTTAGTTCTGAGCATCGAATGCTTCCTTGTATTCCTTGATGGCTCGATAAATTCCAGAAGCAATATATGACTGCACATCCGGATTGTTTAATTCCTTTTCTTCCAACGGGTTGGAAAGGTAGCCAATTTCCACCAACACACTTGGCATTGCAGTACTCCACATGACGTAAAGACTAGACTGCTTTACGCCATAGCTTCTTCTTCCAGCTCGATTCTTTAATTGATCATCAATTAAACTAGCTAACAAAAGGCTGTTATCCTGATACGCCGACTGTGTGAGATTAAATAAAATATAAGATTCTTCAGACTGTGGATCAAAGTCATAATTTTTTTCATAATCCTCCTCAAGTAAGATTACTGAATTCTCTCGTTTCGCAACATCTAGAGCTCTTTCGGTATTTTGCGCACCCATTACGTATACTTCAGAGCCCTTAATGGATTGCTTTCTAGAGAGCGGTGTGGATTTTGGTAAGGAGTTTGCATGGATCGAAACAAACAAATCTGCATCATGGTTATTCGCTATTTCCGATCGTTTTTTCAGGTCAATAAAGGTATCATCAGTCCGAGTAAAAATCACCTCAATTCCCGATACATGTTTTTTAACATATTCCCCAACCTTAAGTGCGACTTGCAGAGCTACGTCTTTTTCCTTCGTGTAAGACCCCATCGTTCCGGGATCCTTTCCTCCATGTCCTGGATCAATCACAATTTTTGTGACAGCAAAACTTCTTTTTCCTATCGGATGAAATGAAGCTAAAACTAAAAATATGGTTAATCCGATGGGTAGTACTAGATTTCTCACGCCCTTTATTGTCTAAAATGAAATACTTTTACGCAAAAGTTAGAAAAACAGGCAAAAACAGCAGTTTTCAAATGCTACTCTCTTCAAAAAACTTGCCATTTATGCCAGCAAATAAACATCTCAAAGATAATTTGGTCATTGTTCATTTTCAAAAAAGCTTGTTGGATTGAGGTGGTTCATTTTACTTTTCTGTTCATTATTTTTTCTTGAGGCTTTTGCCCAGGAGGTTGATTCATTGGAATATGAATCAAATGAGGTCATTATTGCTCCAGATACTGCCAGGATTAATGGGGAAATAAAAACTGATTCAACCGCTGGAAATTCAAGAGTTTCTAGAAGAAGTGATATTGAAACTACTATAAACTATCATGCAAAAGATTCGCTCTTTTTCGACGTGAATAGTAGGGAGCTATTCCTCTATGGTGAAACACACATTGATTATGGTAACATTGCGCTTGATGCGGAGCGAACTGATGTAAACTGGGATAAAAGAACACTTCAGGCGAGATACATTACGGACTCTACGGGTAAAAAGATTGGAAAACCGGTCTTCACTGAAGGACCCGACACCTACGTAACGGATGATATACTCTACAATTTCAAATCGGAAAGGGCTTTAATTAAGGGTGTAGTAACCGAACAACAAGGTGGCTTTATGCATGGAGAGGATGTCAAGAAAAATGCAGAAGATGAACTATTCATCAGAGGTGCAGAATACACTACGTGTAACCTGGAAGACCCTCATTTTTCAATTAAATCTAGCAAGCTAAAGGTCATTCCAAATAATAAAGTTGTGTCCGGACCATTTAATATGCGTTTTAGAGACGTTCCAACTCCCCTCTTTTTTCCGTTTGGAATGTTTCCCCAACCAAAAGAAAAATCATCCGGGATAATAGTACCCTCATATGGGGAGGAACGAAGAAGGGGATTCTTTCTGAGAGGTGGTGGCTATTACTTTGCTATCAGTGACTACATAGATTTAAGACTAACAGGAGATATCTATTCTAAAGGGGGCAATGGTATAAATGCGGTTTCAAATTATTATAAACGATATTCATTTAGAGGAACGTTTAATCTCTCGCATAACAAATCTGTATCTGACGATCTGGAAAATCCTCTTGAAACGAATGATTACTGGGTAAGATGGAATCATACACCGGAATCAAGAGGTAATTCGTCCATTTCAGCGTCCGTTTCTGCGGGTACCTCATCGTACAATGACAATAACAATCTTGTCAATCAGGATTTTACCAGAAGTATAAACTCGCAGTTTACTTCTAACATCAGTTATAGAAAGACCTTTGCTGGTACTCCATTCAATATGTCCTCTAATTTGCGACATAGCCAAAATATCCAGACAGGAATTGTTAATCTCACCCTTCCTGACCTCACCGTAAATATGAATCGGATTTATCCATTCAAACAGGTAGTTAAATCAAGCAATTCACCTCTTGCTAAACTAAACTTCAGTCATAATTTTGTAGCGAAAAATGAACTTTCGAATGATAAAGTTCGAGATCCCTTTCAATTCGATGTTGCTAACAAAGACACTAAGTCGGACTCAGTGATTGCTTTCAATCAGGGCAACCTTGGTGAAATCTTCCGGCGTTCACAGATGGGTGGTAAGCATACGATTCCTATTTCAACATCCATGAGTGTATTGAAATATTTCACCATTAACCCAACCTTTAACTACACAGACTTTTGGTATACAAAAGAACTTCAATATGAATATTTGCCAGATGAGAATGCTGTACGTGTAGATACAGTGGACGGTTTTAGCAGAGCCGGTAGTTGGTCTACGGGAGCTTCACTTAATACACGGATTTATGGAACTGCTTTTTTCTCAAAAGGTAAAATTCAGGCCATTCGTCATGTTATGACGCCAAGTGTTTCTTTTAACTATAGCCCGGACTTTTCAGACTCAAAGTATGGTGTGTACAGCGATGTGCAGGTTGACTCGGATAGCACTTTTCAGAGAGTCAGCAAGTACCAGGGATTTGCTTATGGTTCTCCAAGCGGGGGCGAGAGTAAAACAATAGGATTTTCATTGTCCAATAACATTGAAATGAAGGTTGCAAGTAAAAAGGATACGGTTAATGGATTTAAAAAAGTAAAGCTCTTCGACAACTTAGGTCTAAGCAGTGGCTATAACATTGCCGCAGATTCTTTTAAGCTTAGTAATATCAACTTTAATGCGAGAACCAGCTTCTTTGATGGTAAAATCTCCGTTAATGTAACTGGATCACTGGATCCTTATGAATACTTGTTGATATCAGAAACCACCAATTCACAAGGAAACAGAATAGTTAATCAAAGACGCCTCAATCGATTTACCTGGAATAATGGCAATGGGGTCGGCAGGTTATCAAATCTAAACACCTCACTGAGTTTCAATTTATCGCCACGAGGGTCTCGTAAGAATAATACAAACAATGATCAAAATTCATTAAATGGACTAGGTAGCGATCAAGGAACAATTCCTCCGGATGACCAGGTTGGGTTTGACGGGTATTCTGATCATGAAAGACAGCAAGTTGAGCATATTCAGAATAATCCCGAAATGTATGTTGATTTCGCTGTGCCATGGACACTGAGAATGCAATACTCGATCAACAGAACACAGCGCGGATTTCAAGACGCAAGCATTAGACAAAGTTTCCAGTTTAGTGGGACCCTGGGGCTTACTGACAAAACCCAGCTTACATTTAACTCTGGCTATGATTTTGAAGCTAAAGATTTTACAACTACAAGACTAGGAATTTCGCGTGATCTTCACTGCTGGACAATGAACTTTGACTGGGTTCCTTTTGGTCGTTTCCAATCATATTTTCTTTCAATCAGGGTCAAATCCGCTGTGCTTCAGGATCTTAAGCTTGAGAAGCGCAGAAGCTTTTTCGACTTCTTCAATTAGTCGAAAAATCTGGAATTCAATGCGATTTGTATTTAAATTCATTGCTAATTATCAAAATAACCCCTAATTGACATGATTCAGCACATTGATTTTGCCCCTAAAGTGACCAAAAAAGGTGGTCTGTTTAAATCCGCCCAAATCGAAAGCTTCCATTCACTAATGGACGCAATGAACGAGTGGATTTCTTCTAACCCGATAGAGCTCGTTAATGTTGAAACCGTTTTATTACCTAATATCTATGATTCAGATGAGGAAGGAAGTGAAGACACTATGCTCGGAACAGGTCGCGAAAGCAGCTCTCATTGGTATCAGTTAATCCGAGTTTGGTATAAGGAATAATTATGTAAGACCCCCCTTTAAAATCAAAGGTTGTAATCTATCTAAACAACCCCCTAAGCCCCTGAATCCCCTATAATTCAGGGGCTTCTTTTTTACAATTAATCAGACTTTTTCAGAGCTAACCTTACCGGTTTAATCAATTAATAACAAACAATTCATGCTTATGAAAAAGTTTTTCTTTTCATTGATGGTGTGCCTCTTTGCGCTGACGCAAGTCCATGCTCAGAGGACGGTATCCGGAAAGGTCACCGACGATACAGGTGAAACCTTACCCGGGGTGAATGTGGTGATAAAAGGAACCACTACAGGAACAACTACAGATCTAGATGGTAACTACCGATTGCAGGTAAATGATGGAGACATCCTCATCTATTCATTTGTAGGGTTTGAAGCTCAGGAAATCAACGCTGGTACTCGATCCGTCATTGATGTGACGATGGGAGGAGCAACAGAGCTCCAGGAAGTTGTGGTCGTTGGTTATGGAGAGTCTACCACAAAAAAACTGACTGGATCAATCGATAAGGTTGATGCCAAAAAGTTTGAGCAGGTTCCACTTCCAAGTTTTGACAACATTCTTCAAGGAAATGTCGCTGGCCTTAATGTACAGGGAACAAGCGGTATGCCAGGTGGTGCAACAAATGTACGACTTAGAGGAATTGGATCAATCAACGCTGGAAGTGCGCCGCTTTATGTATTGGATGGCGTTCCAATCAACGTGGGAGATTTGTCCCGGGATCAACAAACAGCTAATGCTTTGGCTTCATTAAATCCGAATGACATTGAGAATGTGACGGTGCTGAAGGATGCTTCCGCTGCTGCTATTTATGGTTCAAGAGCTGCAAATGGTGTAATCATTATAACCACGAAAAAAGGTAAGCCTGGTCAGACCAAGTTTACACTTCGTGTTCAGCAAGGTGTTTCCGAAAGAAGGGACGATCCATTTGATGTAATGAACTCAGCACAGTTTACAGAGTATATGAGAGAAGCAGTTGTTAATGCTGGAGGTAATCCGGATGATGCCGGATCTGCATCAACGTATTATCCAATTGCTCCTGACACTGTTGATACACCTTGGCTTGATCTTGCCTTTCAGGACGGTTCACTCAAGAGTTATGAGCTATCGGCAAGCGGTGGCGATGATAAGACACGATTCTTCATTTCCGGTTCATTTTTAGATCAGGAAGGAATCGCTGTTCAAACACAGCTTGAAAGATTCACATCCAGGTTCAATATTGATCACTCAGCAACTGAGAAATTAACCTTCGGAGTGAACCTGACAATTGCTAATGCAAAGCAAAATGGACGATATGGAGCAGGAACATCATTTGGTGACCCTATTTATGGTGGTATGTATCTTTCCCCTCTGTACCGAATTTATGCAACACAAGAACAAATTGATAATGGTGAAGATAGAGGTACAGGCTTCAACTTTAACACCCCAGGATTTTCAAACCATAATCATGTTGCCACGCAGGCATTAAGCTCCAATGTTGCAAATACATTCAGAACGACTGGTAAAGTTTACCTGAATTATGACCTTTTAGAAGGGCTTACTTTCAATCAAAGTGTGGGTCTGGATATGGTAAGAATTAATGAAGACAGCTGGACTTCTCAGAATCACCCGGATGGTGTTAATGATGGAGGCTTTGTTACAGCGGTTTCAACGTTCAACAGGGATTATGTAATCACAAGTACGCTGAATTATAACACGTCATTCAATGATGTGCACAATATAACCGTACTAGCAGGTAACGAATTTCAGAGTGCCAATAGAGAGTCTATTGATGTAACAGCTAACAATTTCCCATCGGATAAATTAAGAACCATTAACTCGGGAGCAGAAAACTTTGGGTATGGGGCCTTCGGTACTGAGTGGTCAATATGGGGAATATTCTCCAGGGTTAATTACAACTTCGACGAAAGGTATTTTGTTGATGTTAGTGTCCGAAGAGATGGATCTTCAAGATTTGGGGCCAATAACCGATTTGCTACATTCTATTCAGTAGGTGCTGGTTGGAATATCGTAGATGAGTCTTTCTTCAATGTAAGCTTTGTAGATCAATTGAAACTACGAGGTAGTTGGGGTACTTCTGGAAATCAGTCAATCGACAACTTTGCCTCAAGAGGATTGTACCAATTTGGGTCATATGATGGACAATCTGTGAGTTTTCCTTCACAATTGGACAACCCTGATCTTACATGGGAACAAAGCCAGCAGGTAGATATTGGAATAGACTATAGCCTATTTCAGGGTCGCCTGAATGGATCCATTGATTACTATAATAAGGAAACAACTGACATGTTGTTGGAAGTGCCTATTTCAAGAACGACCGGATTTGAAGAATTAGACCAAAATCTTGGAACAATGGTAAACAAAGGATGGGAATTCACATTGAGTTCCGTAAACCTTCAAATGGGTGATTTCTCATGGGCAACCGATTTCAATATATCTGTAAATGACAATGAAATTACAAGCTTGCCAGAAGGGGCCGATATCCCTGATGGTAACAATATTCAGCGTGTGGGTGAGTCAGTAAATTCCTGGTATATGCCTGTTTATGCTGGAGTAAACCCAGCTAATGGTGCCCCACTTTGGTATGATGAAGATGGAAATGTTGTAACAGCATACGGTCAGGCTGATCGCCAAATTGTTGGAAACCCTGTTGCCAATGTCCTTTCTGGCTTGACTAACACGTTCCAGTACAAGGGGCTTTCTTTATCTGCCTTCCTATTCTTAAGTCATGGAAATGACGTGTATAGAAGTGTTTCGAGATTTATCAATAGTGATGGATCAAGATTTGGAAGGAATCAGAGTACTGAGCAGCTCAGAAGATGGCAACAGCCAGGTGACATCACCGATGTGCCGATAATTAAGCAAGGCAATACAGATGGTGGAAACAATGCTTCAACTCGACAAATCCATGATGGCTCATTCTTGAGATTGAGAAATGTAACAGTTGCATATAACCTACCCGCTAATATGGCTTCTAAGATGAAGCTGACTAGTGTGAGAATTTATGCTCAGGGACAAAATGTAAAAACATGGACTAAGTATCCAGGACTTGACCCGGAAGTAGGTATTGATGGAGTAGACTTTGGATTATATCCTCAGCCACGCTCATACACCGTGGGAATTGATATTGGATTTTAATAAAACTCAAAAAGTATGAAATCATATAATAAATTATATAAAATCGGCTTAGCCCTGGTTGTAATACTAGGTGTTAGCTGTTCAGATCAACTTGAAGTTGAACCTCAACAGTCAGTTTCAACAGATGCTGCTTTTGAGACCCTCAATGATTTTGAAAATGCAGTGATTGGTTTGTACTCAGGCCTCCAGGATGGGGCTTATTATGGTAGAAACTTTCCTTCATTAATGGACGCTTCATCGGATAACGGAAATATTCCTGATGGAGCTGGTGCAAGGTTAACCGTCTATTATACATTGGAACTAAATCCAACGAATACTACGGTCAGTAACTGGACACAGGCCTACAATGTTATCGGCCGTGCTAATCAAATCATTAATCGGATCGATGATATTGAAGGTGATCAGGCACAAAAGGATCAGCTTAAAGCTGAGGCATTGTTTGTACGAGCACTTTGCCATTTCGATATCATGAGAATTTATGCTCATGATTACAATTTCACTTCAGATCAATCTCATTTGGGCGTTCCTTATGTAACTACCAATGAAATTGGAACTCCTGCAAGAGACGTCACAAGCACAGTATTTACTAACATCATGGATGACTTAAATACTGCGGAGACACTCATGAGCAACGCTACTTCTGCCGGAGCAAACAGATCCAGCACAATGGCTGTAGTGGGTCTAAGAGCTCGAGTAAATCTCTATATGGGTGATTACACAAATGCACTTGCTGATGCCAATGAAGTGATTAATACAGGAGGTTATACACTGGGAAGTTATACTGCTGGAACAACAATAGATGGTGATGGAAACACCAATAACGTGATTGATGAGTGGGCTACCGGGACACCTCGATCAGAGGATATCCTGGTCATTTTTGCAAATAACACAAATGATACAAATTATCCCGGACTGGAAGGTCTTGCGTCTATTTACAATAGAGTAGATGGGTACGGAGACCTTGGCCCTAGTGATGATATTGTTGCTCAGTATGATCCTGCTGATATTAGAAACCTGTGGTATCGAAATATCGGTGGTGTGAACTTTGTGAATAAGTATCCTGGAAACGACGGAAACACAAGGTTCTTTAATTACCCGGTACTTCGTTTGTCGGAGATGATTCTTATTCAGGCTGAATGTCTTGCCAGAGATGGTCAAAACACTGCTGCTCAGAATGCAATCAACCTGATTACTGCAAGAGCAAACGCTCCAGCAATTACAAGTACTGGAAATGCATTAATTAATGACATACTCGCAGAAAGAAGAAGGGAGCTTGCATTTGAGGGTCATAGGTATGGAGATATTAAACGTCTTCAGATGGATATTGACAGAGGCTCTGGATGCACACTTACAAATGGTAACTGTGTAATACCATATGGTGATAAGCTATTTGCCTGGCCAATTCCTCAAGAAGAAACGGATGCTAATCCAAACATGCAGCAAGATGCACTTTGGACTGCATTCCTTGGGGGTTAATTCTTAATACTTAAAGTGAATAAAGATGAAAATGTTAAATAAACTATATACACTACTGTTTGCTGCCATACTAATGGTAGGAGTCAGTTGTTCGGAAACAGAAACTCAGGCCATTATAACTGAGCAGTTTATCGCTTTTGACACAGAATCAGCAGTAATACTTGAAAACAGTCCCGATTCGGCAGTTATTCAGGTTTTAATGGCTGCTGCATTGCAATCAAGTGATATTACTGTTGATTATAACCTGGAAATAACAGCGGGAGATGCTGATGACTTTACGTTATCAAACACCTCCGGATCGCTAACTATTCCGGCTGGTCAGGCAAGTGCTTCACTTGAAATACATCCGATTGACAATGTCTTTTCTGATGGAGATAAAGTTCTTGTATTTACAATCACAAATGTAAGTGGCGGTGATTTCACAATTGGATTGCCAGGCCCTGACGGAAATAATGCTTCTGTAACTGTGACCATTGGAGATGATGACTGCCCTATTGACCTGGATGCATATGTGGGTGAATGGGTATACATCGATGCAATCGGAAAACCGGGCAGTTGCTGCGAGGGTAGCTCTCTGAACGGTTTTGGATTCACAAACTCAGGAGGCAATGCTACTTTAACGGCAGACCCATCTGATCCGTCCGGAACCACAGCGATCTTCTCAGGAGGTCCGTTTGGCAGTGACTATACGATTAAGTTCCTGACATGCCCACAAGAAGTAATCGCGCTAGGAACAACTGATTCCTTCGTTGGGGTTGGATCATGGAACATGCCTCAAGGGCAAACAAACGGAGTTTATACCGAAACTACTATCTCTGTCGTTGGCGGACTTGGTGGTAATGGTGATTTCGAAATGATGTTCGAAAAAGCTGATTAAACTTTGATTTTTAATTAATAAAAGGGCATTGGTGAATCAATGCCCTTTTTTATGATTTTAACATATGAAAAAAATTATATGCTTTGGTGTTATCGTTTTGTCTTTTGTTTTCACACCAAAAACTTATTCACAAGGAGTCATTAGCTTAACTGGAGCTGGCAGGCAGCATGATGTTGAGTCATGGCTCGAACGAAATAAACTAAGATCATTTAATGAAAATAACGAGTCAGTAGGTGAAAGGTATCTGTTTGAAGAATGGAAACCTGGATCGGTTGAAACTACAGATGGAATAAAACTCTCAGAAGTAGAATTAAAGTATGACCTATTGCTGGATATTCTCATAGGTAAACTACCAGGAGGAGCTGTATCTCTCAAAAAAAATAATATTCTACACTTCAGCATAACTGAGGGTGGACAAACCTTAAACTTTAAAACATTATCTGTCGATGATGAAAAAGTATTTGCGCAATCCATCCATGAAGGAAAAAGACTAAACCTATTCAAAAGGCATTCTGTGAAGCTGATTAAGAAAGATGACGGCAATCAAGCTTATGGTAGTGGTATTGCTTACGATAAATATGTGAGTAGAGAAGAGTTTATTGTGAAAAAAGGTAATGAAGCTGCGATATCCATAAAGCCATCCAAAAGATCAGTAACTAAACTACTAAATGATCGGGAGGAACAGATTAGAGAATTCATGAAGAAAAACAGTCTCAATGTGAAGAATGAAAATGAGTTAAAGAAAGTATTTGAGTATTATGAAAGCATTACTAATTAAGATCACCATTGGTTTTATCGCACTTTTATCAAGCGTTAAAGCCCACTCTCAAGAAAATCACAAAACGTGCGGAACAATACTGACCGAGGAATCACAACAGTTGATAGCTGACCATCTGATCTCACCTCATAGAGTTAGAATCTCAAGCGATCCAATGAGGTTGGCAATAAAAGCTCATATCATTAGAAAAAGTGATGGCACAGGTGGATTATCAGAAAGCCAGCTGACATCAGCACTGGAAAAAGTCAATAACTTTTATGGCAATGCCGGGCTCGAATTCTTTCTGTTCGGAGACATTGACTATGTTGATAATGATGAATTCTATGATTTCAATTCCGACTCAGAACAGGCACTTGCTAATGAAAGGGATGTTCCTAATACAATCAATATCTACTTTGCTAATACGGTAACGTCCGGCTCTGATCCATTGTGCGGTTATGCATACTTTCCGGGTAATCCAGACCGAATACTTATGGACAATAGCTGTACGGTAAATGGAACTACCCTTTCTCACGAGATTGGTCATTATTTAACATTATATCATACCCATGGAAAAACTAATAATGGAACCACAGATGAGCTGGTAGATGGCAGCAATTGCGAAACAGCGGGTGATGACGTGTGTGACACACCTGCAGACCCCAACTTAACTGGAAAAGTAAACAGCAACTGTCAATACACCGGTAACCTGAGAGATACCAACGGAGATTTATATCAGCCAAACACTGAAAATGTGATGTCATATGCTCCGCAAGACTGTCGTAGGATCTTTTCCACCGGCCAATACAGCCGGGCGTTTTCCGGTTATATGAGCTTTCGCAGCTATCTAAATCAGAAAAACTATGCAGCTGATTTTGGTATAAGTCAAAGCATCGCTTGTGCAGGCGAGGAAGTCGAGTTAACCAACATGTCACTGGGAAATTATGAAAGCATTGAATGGCGATTGCCGGAAGCTTCTGTTGCATCAACAACAGATGAAAATCCAAGGATTACTTATAGCAGCCCTGGAACATATGATGTAGAATTGACTATTAATGGCGATGATGGTGGAACCGATATAAAACTGCTTGAAAATGCCGTTAAAATCATACCGCAACCTTCATCACCTGATGCTTCTTTGGAGATGGGTTTCGAAATGGAAGAAATTGATGAGGCAAGCCTTCATTCACCTGGAGATACTTTTAGTTTCAGTATTGAAAATGCAGGATCAGAAAGTGAACAATCATTCTCTATGCAATTTCATGGCTATGAAAATAGAAATGCTGTCGATTATTACCTACTAAGTCCGCTCGAAAACCCAGGCGAGATGGACTATGTAATTAGTTTTGATTACGCCTTTACATATTTCTCAGATGGAACATCAGAGCGAATTGATGAAATAAACATCCTATCAAAAGGGTGTGGTCCTCAGAAGCAGGTCTGGTCGGCAAATGGCAAAACGGATGCTACGGCTAATGCTAAAAGTCAATCTTTTGTTCCTAAACCAGCAGAATGGAATCATGTGGAAACATACGTTCCATTCGATCCTGAGAGCAATTTTGTGCAATTATTCATTGAAGCTAAAAACAGCAACGGAAATAATTTTTATATAGACAATCTTCAGATTAGCTACACTTCTCAAATTGTAATTAGAAGTATTGCCGTAACAGCTGAGCAATGTGCCGGCGATCAAAATGGTGTAATTGAAGTAGACGCAAGCTTTAACGGTAATGAAATTTCTTATTCATTAGATGGAGAAAACTATCAATCAAGTGGGTTATTTGAAGGTCTGTCTGCTGGTGATTATGAAGTATTTGTGAAAAGTGGTAATGATATTATTAGCGAAAGTGTTTCGGTCAATGTAATCAGTCAGAAACCCGCCAAACCATCAATCATTTTTTCAAACAATGAACTCAGACTGCTTGCATCTGCTTTCGAGATTGAGTGGTATCATAATGAGGTACTCATTGACGATTCAGGTGCAACAAAAATTCCTTTTGCGGGAAACGGAGATTACTATGTGATAGTAAGAAACAAATCCGGTTGTGAAAACATTTCTGATGTCTTTACGGTCTTAGGTTCTGAAATGCCAGTGAGTAGTGTTTCCGTTTACCCAAATCCTGCCTCTGAGAAAATAATCATTGAAACCGTTCAAGGTTTAGAAATTTCAATTTATGACCTGACAGGAAGGATTTTTGTTGAGGCAAGCATAATAAAGGGCATAACAGAGTTGTCATTAAACGACATGAATGAGGGGGTGTATCTGGTCAGGATAATATCTGAGGATGGTATAGAGACCAAAAAGATTGTGATTGATCATTAATTGCAAAGAACTAATCTGATAATAAATTTTAACCGTTCGATCCGGTCTATTCCAAAAAAACAGACACTTGCAATAGCTTCAGCCAAAACCACAGTGCGGGGCACTCTATGCCCCCTTTTATACTCAAGCTTGGGAGTGAACTCCCAAACTTGAGGGTGAGCAATAATCTAGTGCAAATCGGGTCACCTTATAGGGTCATTTACCAATTAGCCAGAAATTCTGAATTTGATTGATCACTGCGAGATAAAAAACTTTTTAGGGCTTGTGTCTAAAAAGTATTTGAAATCCTTAATAAGGTGTGATTGATCATAATACCCACATTGGTAAGTCAGCTCTGTCAGGCTTTGCTCTTCATTTTCATTGTATGAATTAATGAAGCAATTGATTTTTTCAATTCTGCAAAACTCTTTCGGGGTAAGTCCTATTTCCTTATTAAAATGTTGTTCCAGCTTAGACTTGCTCACATTAAGAGATGAGTAAATTTCTTTTACTGAAATAGTCCCGCTGGTGTGACGTATTTGATCTATTGAGTCCAGAATAGTCATATTATAGTTGAACACTTCCATTCCCATGGCACACATTTCCTGAATCAGGTCACTGGCCTGGTAGACATCATTATGATCAAATGCATTTTTCAATGCTTTTACCATCATTTCAGAGCGTCCCATAGCAAATACTCCATTGCACAGCTCCTTTAGCTTTAATGCAATACTTCTGGCGTATATAGGGTTAATCTTCAGGATTAAGCTTTTAACACCCTCATTGAGGAGAATCTCCGCTCCCCTCCGCCGAGGCATTAAAAAATAGATATTCCCGTAAGTCATCTTAAGTGACCTTACACTCCCTATTGATTTTAATGTTAAATCGCCATCTAAAGGGATAATAATCTCAGCCTTATTGTCCGGCACCATCACAAATTTTTGTGGTTTACCTGCCGTTTTGAGTTTAATCATTGCATCTACAATGAGTAACTCTTCTTTTAGTCCTTTTTCTTGAGTATACATTATTGGTGAATTGTTTCATCCAAAACGTATTACTAAGGCCTGCTACTTATTGATTTTCAGGTACATATGTAAACAATCGTGATTCTTTATATAAAAAATCACGCTTTTTTACACTCCGAAAACTATGAGGTAGGGTATTTGCTATTTGGCTTGTTTTAGCGCTCTGTATTGTGTTGGAGACATTCCTGTATCTCCTTTGAAAGCATTGTAGAAAGAAACTTTATTGGAAAAACCAGATTCATCAGCAATCGCTTCAATTGTATAATGATCGAACTTTCCACCTGTTAATAGCTCCTTAGAGTGTTCAATCCTGAACGAATTGATGAATTTATTGAAATTGCCACTGCTGAACTTGTTGATCGCTCGAGATACATAGCGCTCGTTGCAGGAGAGCTCTTTTGCAAGATCTGAGATTTTCAGGCTTTTGTTGAGAAAATATTGCTCGGCCTCTATTAGTTCGATGGTCTTATTATAAATAGCCTTCAATTCTTCTTCATCAAGTCCGTTTTGCTCATCAGATTGTTGCTTAGGTCTATATCTGGTATACCATATCAAGGCAACCCCCAATAAGGTCAGGCCTATTGCGATCATTGTCCAATTCACTTTGAGTCTTTGTTACTTAACAAGTGATAAAGCTAACTACCCCAATTGGTGAGAAAAATCTTCTTTTTTACAGTTAGACTGTTTCAGCCATTTTTACAATTATCCAATACGGTGCTACTCTATTCTTGTATTCCTCTTCATACTTAACAGAGGGGTTTCGGGTTACTATTCGGCCCCTCTTTTTTTTAAAAGGTCATTTCGCCTGATGGATCACAATTAGGTTTCACCCATTTTTACAATTCTACAATTCGGTTAGAAGATATAATTGCGAACCTCTTATATTAACTAGTTATTTGGTTAGCTAGGGAGGGGACGGATCATTTTCGCCCCCTCTTTTTTCTCCCATCAAATTTTCTGATAGAATTATTCTAAGATTTCAGCTTGAAAATTCGGAGTTATTACAAAAGTTAAGAACTTGAAATACTTTTTTTACGTTAAAAAATGTAGATTTGGTAGAACAATCAGCTAAAGTGTCAACCATGAAAAAGAAAAGAGACAACTGGCTCAATTTCAAGAATATCATACATTATGCATTTGATGACATGTGGACGAGCATGTGGCGCTTTCTTTTGAAAAGACAGAATAGATTCCATCAGCATCACGCGCATCATGAGAATGATTAATTACATCAAATAAGAATTTATCAAGAAGTCGACCAACAGTCGACTTTTTTTATTTTAAATAAATTCGACCCCACGCAACCATTGGCAGTCTTGCTGCATCTACCCCATGAAGGTCAAAACCATGCTGCGAATAAATAAGTCACTAACCGAAGAAGAACTACTGGAGGGCTGCCGAAAGGGCAAAGCTTCAGCGCAGCGAGGATTATATGACCGACTAGCTCCCAAAATGTTGGGAGTTTGCCTCAGATACATAAAGGACCGTGAAGAAGCAGAACATATAATGATCGGAGGCATTGTTAAAGTTTTTGAAAAATTAGATCAATTTAAAAGTGAGGGAAGCTTCGAGGGTTGGGTCAGAAGAATAATCGTAAACGATTGCCTGATGTACATCAGAAAAAATCGGAATATGTCGCTGGAAACAGACATAGACAATGTTTCAGATAGTCCTAACCTCAGTGTAATGGAAGATTCACTGGATAAAGCAGACCTATTAAAACTGATCAGTGAACTACCTGTAGGATACAGGACAGTTTTTAACCTCTACGCAATAGAGGGTTACAGCCATGCTGAAATAGCTAAGCAGTTAGACATCAATGAGAATACCTCTAAGTCTCAGCTTAGCAGAGCTAGAAAATGGCTTCAGGCTCGGCTAATTGAAATGGAAAAAGAAATTGAAAATACATATACCAATGGATCATCAAAACATTGATAGGTTATTTAGAGAAAAGCTAGGTCAGATGGAAGCAAATCCATCTCCAAATGCCTGGTCCAAGGTCGAAAAACAGATTCGTCCCAAAAAGACACCTGTGGTGTATTGGGTTGCGGCATCCGTTGCAATCATCCTTACCTCCTGGATAGTTTGGCCTACAAATGAAGCATCTTCATTTACACCTTTAGCTTCTGATGTGAACCACCCAATTAAACAGGACCTTCCGGAAATGGTGCTCCCAGAAATAGATAAGAAAGACGATGTGAAAACTCAACAAAAACGAGCTACCAGCAGACCACAAACACAGTTTGCTGTAATAGAGCCAAATAAGACTCAGGTTGAGATAGATAAGGTACCATTAGAGGAAGTTGAACCAAAAACGATGGTTGCAGAGGTTGAAATAGAAGAGCTTCCTACAATAGAGAAAATCGAGGAATCTGCAACTAAACCAGCGTTCAGGGCAGTGAAAATCACGTACATAGCGTCAAATCAGAATCAAAATACGACCTCTCAAAAGGCAGATTCTACAGGAGCCTTAAAGAAATTCATTGCTTTTGCAGAAAAAATTGACCCGGGAGATATGTTGGCCGACATCAAAACGGCAAAGGATAATCTGCTCAACGGCGGATTTAAGGATAAAAAGGACAGAAACTCATTATAAAGTAAAAGGACATGACTAGTAAACATAAAATACACACCAAATTGAAATTGTTTTTCACGCTTTTCCTGGCAACCCTAATGTTGCCAGCCATGACAGCTGAAGCAGGTGATCCTAAACAGGATACGGTGATCATTGAGCTGAATAACAACAGCAAAATAGTAATCGTAACCAAATCAAGGGCAGATCTTGCCGGATTAGAAAACTATGATATCAATCAAATGATCAAAGATTTAAACGCTCAGCTTTCTGATAGTGTAGAATACATGGAAATAAGTGATGGAAAAGCATACGTGAATGATGATGACGAGGTAGAGATTAAGGACTGGAAAATCAATGACGATGAAGTTCGTATAAAACTTGGAGGTGTAGAAGTAGATGTAGATCCTGACGATGTTGATGATTGGGATGAGGACGACTGGGAAGATCGAAAAAAAGTAACATATGAAGCTGATCGTGTAGACAGAACGTCTCATCACTTTAACATAGATATAGGGTTGAATAACTGGCTTGATGATGGAGAGTTTCCGGATGCAAATAATTCTCCTTATTCAGTAAAACCATTTGGCTCCTGGTATGTAGGCCTTAACAGTATCAACAGAACCTGGGTAGGCGGCCCAATGTTTCTGGAATGGGGTCTGGGGATAAACTGGTACAACTGGAAGCTTGAAGATGCGGACTATATCATTGAAGAAGGCTCGGAGAGAATCGAATTTAACCAAGTTCCTAATACAATTAGTGGACAGAAAAGCAAGCTAACCGCATCTTATATTAATGCTTCAGTGGTTCCGATGTTTGACTTTTCCCGAGGTAGAAGAAAAATAACCAGTATAGAGTCCGGTGGGGTTAAAATAAAAAAATACTCAAGAAAAGGATTTCGATTTGGAGTGGGCGGCTATGCCGGATATAGAATTGGAAGCCACACCAAGTACGTTTTCAAAGATGGTGGAAACAAAGAAAAGGATAAGGAAAGAGATAATTTTTACCTTGAAAACTTCCGTTATGGGCTTAGAGCACAGGTGGGCTGGAAAGGTGTGGAGCTCTTTGCAACATACGACTTGAACGAAGTGTTCTCTCCAAACCGAGGACCGCTGGATGTCGACGGCAATAATACAAAGCTGCAGGCAGTTAGTTTCGGCATCACACTTTGATGAACCATTTAGAACAAGCTAAAAAGCGCTACCCTGGTGGCGCTTTTTTTTATTTGTTCTGATGAAGAACTTTCCTATCCTCCTTTGATAAACGCATATCTCTCACAATTTTATCCTCAGAAGGCCTTAAAAAAGAATACTGCACCAATACCGCAAAATAGATAATCACGTAGATAAATGAAGGAACAATCCACATAGCCAGAGCAGATAGGATTCCTGCAATTGCTAAAATGAAATATTTATATAGATTTTTCTTCTTAAACTCTTTTAACTTCTCATTGAGTGTCATTTCTTCACTCAATTGATATCGTACGTTTGGTCCTTTGTACGCATACCATATTGCAAAAGCTGTCAATGAAAGGATGATTGGCATAAAAACATACCCAAGAAGTGTCGAATGCTGGCTCATCTTACCTCCCGAATCCCACTCAAGAAAAAGCAAAGCAAATGGAACTAGCGTCAGTGCAATGATACCATGATAGATTTGGTATAGCTGATGATGATAATCCTTCCATCTAAGGTTTTTTTCCTCCATTCTGCAAAGGAATAAAATAATGGAATCATAACCATTTAGAAATTTTCAACGTATATTACTATGATATCATTTTAATATCATTTCCTAAAATCATAAATATATCGCTATGAAATCTCAAGAAAAAACCCGTATACCACCGTCCGGTTATTTGGCCTTATTTATCAATGGGCTTATCCTGGGCGGGTTTATTACGCTCATAAGCCTTAGTAAAAATCCAATTTGGCTTTTACTTCTTCTTCCATGGATACTAATGATTCCAGGCTTTTTCTATGTAAATCCTAACGGATCCAGAGTACTGGTTCTTTTTGGAAAGTACATTGGAACAGTCCGAGAAAATGGGTTTTACTGGGTAAATCCTTTTTACGCGAAAAAAAGGATAAGTCTAAGGGCCAGAAACTTTGATAGTGAGCGAATAAAGGTGAATGATAGTATTGGTAACCCAATAATGATTTCAGTTATACTTGTTTGGAGGGTGAAGGATACCTTCGCTGCAGCATTTGAAGTAGACGATTATGAAAATTTTGTTCGGGTACAAACAGATGCAGCGGTAAGAAAGCTCGCCGGCACTTATCCTTACGATAATTTTGACGATGAACAGGCAGATGTCACATTGAGATCAGGGATTAAAGCCGTAAATGAAGATCTTGAAAAAGAACTTGATGAAAGATTGGCCATTGCAGGAATTGAAATTTTAGAGGCTCGTATCGGATACTTAGCCTACGCACAAGAAATAGCAAGTGCGATGCTTAGGAGACAGCAAGCCACTGCCATTGTTGCTGCCAGACACAAGATTGTAGAAGGAGCGGTAAGCATGGTAGAAATGGCGTTGGATCAACTGAAAGAGAAAGAAGTAATTGATCTGGATGAAGAAAGACGAGCAGCTATGGTCAGCAATCTAATGGTTGTGCTTTGTGCAGATAAAGACGTTGCACCGGTTGTTAATTCAGGGACGTTAAATCACTAGAAGCCATGATTAATTATAAATTTCTAAAACAAAAGGCTTTCGAAAAACTAGAGCGTTTCGAAAAGCGACTACATGAAACGGCCAATCAAGGCTGGAAAATCAAAAGTTTCACGTCTGATCATGGATCCATAATTGTGATGCTTGAAAGAGAAAGGTAGGCAGAGATGAAAGGAAAAATTATATTCAAGGAGGAGCAAACTTTCGTAGGTACCTGGATGTGGTACCTGGTTATAGGGATTGCCTTACTTTTATTTATAGGAACCATCCTCGGGATTATTTTCAGACCAGATAATGAGGGAGTTATTGGGCTTATTTTAGCGACAGCAGCAACGGGTGGTGTTCTGATTCTACTTTATACCTCCAAGCTATATGTTTCTATTGACAAGAATTCCATTTACTTCCGGTATCCCCCTTTTGTAAATAAAGAGAAGAAACTGACAAAAGATGATGTAATTGACATCTACATAAGAAAATACAAACCTATCTGGGAGTATGGTGGATGGGGCTATCGATTTAGATTCCGATCAGGAAGAGCAATGAGTGTGGCTGGTAATGTAGGTTTGCAACTAACCACCAAGGACAATAAGCGGATACTGATAGGCACACAAAAACCAGAACTAATGAAGCAAGCTGTGAGGCGATTGAAAGAAAATTGGGAGATAGATGGCTAAGAAAAAACCTTTTGCATTAAGACTCAACGAGAACACCATGAAGGCCTTGGAAAAATGGGCTTCAGATGAATTTCGCTCAACGAATGGACAAATAGAGTGGATCATACATAAAGCACTAAAAGAAAATGGAAGGCTGAAAAATTGATAGTACTACCAAATGAAACGAAAAATCAATATCATCCAACTTTTAGCTATAGCACTATTGGCAACCTCAATAACCTTATTTGATTTTCAAAACCCATCCTGGGATGGAAATGAGAAAAATTATATTGGCCTTAGTCTGGGCATTGCTCTTCTCATGTGGAATAAGCTCAAAAAGTAAGTCTTCAATGTTACTGACCTACAAAAAACATAGCATTAACCATTAGCAGTTTTCCATTCTGCCAAAAGGATCTAAATAATGGATTATCAACGATGTGAACAATTTGTCCACGCCCTTTATTTTCTACTCCAAAAACAAGTGTTCCGGCCATGTCTTCTTTCGCATACTGTCCTGCAAACCCACTCATTAAGTCTTCTTTATCTGTCAAAATACCGACATTATTTCCATCCAGATAAGCAACCTTTCTCGATCCGGTTTTTAGTGTATAGTAAGTATCACCATAACCAAAGGCCAGTGGATGCGTATCGTCCATTTTTACCTTATAAATAGCCCCCGGAGCAAACCCTTTGATGAATTCACGTTCTTGTTCTTCATATGGCACAAGGCGCGCTGCTGCTTTTCGCTCTTTATCCTTCTTTTCCCCTTCGGTCTTAGCTTGATCATCCACATAGGCAGAAAGTGATGAGTAATCGGAATCCTTAAGTTTATTCAGGGCTCCCTCAACAGCAATAAGTTTTCCGCCCGCCGAAACCCATTCCATTATTTTTTTCATTTCACCTTCGCCAAAGCTCCCATACCAGCCACTTTGCATGATCAAGACGTCATAATCGGAAAGGTCTACCCTAGAGAAATAATTTGTTCCTAAAACAGTGACAGGATACTGTAGCTCTTGCTCCATGAAGTGCCAGGTTGCCCCAAAAGCCAGTGAAGACGTTCCTTCATACCCTAGAAGTGCGATTTTTGGCTTTTCTAAATAGCGAATATCAGATGAACCAATATCAGGACCCGCATCCATAAATCCGGTTTGAATTACTGCCAGATCTCTATGATAGTTATTTGCCAGCTCCACTATTTTAGATTCAAAACTTTTCAATTTTTTGTTGTCCCGCTTCGCAATGATCAAACTGCCTCTATCAAAGGTCTCGCCCTTATAATTCATCGGTTTTTGAGTGAATCGCACCTTTACATCCGCTTTTAACAAAGCTGCCAGAAAACGCGCATCATCCATACTATTCCATTTGGCGATAAAGGCATAAGCCTTCTCGGGTGCTTGCATCAAAGATGAAACTTGATTTGAGCTATTCGAAATACTCACACTTTGCGAAGAAGCATAAGCTTGTATCCCATAGGCGTAGGGCACTCCCCATGCGGTAATATCGTAAGTCACCGAGTCAACAAGCTTTGTTTTAGGCTCAAAAAGAATATGAGCCAGAGTAGCTTTCGGCTGATTGGTGGTAACCACTAAATCTTCTGTTGCTATGGAAAAATCGGCTGTTCTTCCGCTCGAATAGTCATACCCTTTCAATCGTCCGTTGGCAGTTCCATAAATTATTCCCTGATCATCCAACCATGCCTTCAACGCATTGAACTTATCATCATTACCGTCATACTTAAGTACAAACGTTTTGTATTTCAGGTTAGAATTGTCACCGAAGAAGTTTTCAAAATTATCCAATAGCCTTTCAGCATTATTAACAGCAACTTCGATAGTGGAAAGGCCCGTAGTGTGGTGATGAGCAATACGATCTTTCAATGAAAGGGTATCTCCTTCTTGTTTAATTATTCCCAAGCCAGCCATTCCATGTCCGGCTTGCTCATAGGTCATCCCAATAGCACCATTATAAGTCGGATAGGTATCGCCATAGCTTGGATAGAGTAAATCAAAAAACTGTTTTGTAAAGTAGAACCAGTTGTTTGCATCGAAGTATTTGGCATGGTTTCTACCTATTTCTGCTTGAAAATCCCGCTGAAATTTTGTGATCAGTTCATGGAATGGCTGAGCTGCCGGAGCAAAATAATAGGGAGAATTAATACCCTGTTCGTGAAAATCTACATGTATTTGAGGCAGCCACTGATTGTAAACTTTAATTCTGCTTTTTGACTCTATCTGTGTCTGCCAGGCCCAATCTCTGTTCAAGTCAAAGAGGTAGTGATTTGGTCGCCCTCCCGGCCATATTTCATTATGCTCCAGGGCATTTGGGTCTGGGTTATACGATTGGCTTCCATATTGCCAGAAAAAATTCACATATCTGTCTCTTCCATCCGGGTTGATACATGGGTCAATAACTATGATCGCCTTTTCTAACCACTCCTTTTTATCAGAATCATTAATTAGCTCATAAATAGTGGCCATTGACGCTTCAGTTGAGGAGCTCTCATTTCCATGTACGTTGTAACTCAACCAAACGATGGGAATATTTGTGGTAGGTGACCCACTTTCTATTCCTGCCCGCCTAAGGTTATCCAGTCTTATGGTTTCAAGATTCTCCAAATTTTCTTTTGACGAAACGAAGGCAAGCAAAAGCGGACGATTTTCGTACGTTTTTCCATACCGTTGAAGAGTTACCTTTTCTGATCTATCGGACAGATGTTGGTAGTAGTCGACTACTTGATGATGTCTGCTGAACTTTTCTCCCAATTCATAGCCTAAAAATTCATTTGGGCTCTGTATTTGAGCCAATACGATCAAAGGAAATAGGCAAAAGGTGCTAAAGAGTATCTTCATTTGTTTCCAATTAATGTCACCAAATTAAAACCATATCTACACCCAGCAAACCAAAAAGTGTTGGGCGGTCATTTCATAGCATTTATCAAAAGATTATATTTGAAATACCAGCTAACTTTAAATATGACTAAAATCAACCACCTATTTACATTAGTCGCTCTAACAACCTGGATTTCAGGTTTTGCTCAGGAAACCACTGTTGATAGCTTAAGGGCTGCAATCGAAACCGCAGAATCTGATACGGCTAAAATCAGCCTTTATATAGATCTTGCGTATGAATCAACCGATTCCGCTCAACTTGCAGCAGCACAAATGGCTTATGAATTGGGGAAAAATGTTTACGACCCTAATTATATAGGTAGATCCAAGGCAGTGCTTGGACTTTTATATTCCAATATTGATTTAGACTCAGGAATGGCATTGATGAATGATGGAATTAATGTTTATATAAATAATGGTTTAACGGAAAAGGCATCAAACGGCCGCTGGATTCAAGGGTTGGTATATGAATCCTATAACGCTTTTGACTCTGCTGTTGCAATGCATTCAAGGGCACTAGAAATAGCAAAAACGAACGAACACTTTGAGGAGATAGCTAATGCTTCATCCTCCCTGTCAGGAATTTCCAATATTCGCGGTGAAAATGTAGATGCGCTTCAATACGCGCTGGAAGCACTTAATGCCTATAAACAAGCAGGTATGCAAAAAGAAATGGGCCAAACCCATAATCTCATTGGAATCATTTATGATCAGAAGGGTCTTTACTCAAAAGCGTTAGATCACTACTTACAAGCTCGTGATATTGCTATCCAAACAAAAGACATTGATGGTGAAATCCTCATCAACAATAACATGGGTGTCATTTATGATAATATGGGTGATGCTGAAAAGTCGATGCAATACTATAGCGATGCACTTGAGAAAGCTCGAATTAATAATATGCCTGACAATGAAGCTACGCTATTAAATAATCTTTCATACATCCACCTTAAGAGCGGAGACACGACTAAAGCAATTGAGTTTCTAAGACGTTCACTGGATATTGATCTATCTGAAATCTATCCATGTTTCGAAAGTTATCCGCTAGAAGGAATGGGTTCTGCATATATAGGCTTGGGTAAACTGGACTCGGCAGAATACTTTTTGAATCGAGCACTAAAAACTGCAAAAGCATGTGAAGATGTAGTTGTTCAGGCCGCTGTTTATCGCAATTTAGGAGTGCTATATTCAAGAAAGAAAAAAATGAAAGAGGGAATTGACGCCCTTAAACAGTCATTAATAATAAGTGAGAAGTCCAACCTTAAAACTGATACAAAAGAAACATTACAAGAAATATATAAGCACTACAAGAGACAAGCCGACAATGAGAAGGCAATGATGTACCTGGAGAAGTATCAACAATTGACAGATTCCATTTATGAAGCTAAAAATATTGAAAAAGCTACCCAATTAGCCGCCGAATATGAATTCAGAAAGCAAGTAGCCGAAATGGATCAGGAAAGACTGGAAGCTGAGAAAAAGTACACCGAAGAACTGGAAGCTAAGTCGCGGGAAAATCGATTAATCCTCCTGGCACTTGTTCTATTCTTTCTTCTCGCAGTTACACTCGGTCGTTCTTACTTTTTTATTCAAAAGCAAAACAAAAAGCTGAAATGGCTCAACGATGAAAAGAATAAGCTTATGGGTATAGTCGCTCATGACCTGCGAAATCCACTCAACATGATCATAGGATTAATGCCTCTCTTTGAAGACGCCATAAAAACTAACAAGGATAAGAATTTGAAAAAATATGTCGAGCTTCTTGGTGCCTCCTCTGAACGTATGAGAACCATGATTGATCGTGTATTGGATATAAGCGCGATTGAAAACATGAAAGTCAACTTGAAACTAGAAAAAACCGATCTATCAAAACTGACTTTCGAATCCATTCATAATTTTGACACCATAGCCAGTCAAAAAGAAATAAAGATTCTAGACAATATCGATAAGTCCATCGAACGCTTTTCTAATGTTGACCCTAATTACCTAATTCAGGTTATTGATAATCTGCTTTCAAATGCAATTAAGTTTTCGGATCGTGGTAAGCAAATCGAAGTTGCCCTAATCACTAATGAAACCTATCATAAGATAACAGTAAAAGACGAAGGGCCCGGCATCAGCGAAGAAGAACAAAAGAGTTTGTTTCAGGCGTATACCACACTAAGCTCCAAGCCAACTGCACAGGAGAGATCCACAGGTCTGGGCTTATCCATTGCTTATAAGTTTATAGATGCTATGGGCGGGAAAATTGAATGTAATAGCAAGCCAGGTGAGGGTACTACATTCGATATAATATTCGAAAAAGCTTAACCAATTTCCACCCTTACTCTGTCAGAAAGTGGTTTGCCGATGCACGTAAGCACATATCCTTCATCAAGTTCTTCTTGAGAAAGGCCCTCTGCTTCATCAATACTCACTTTACCCTCCACACATTTTCCTCTACATGCTGTACATAACCCACTTTGGCAGGAATAAGGCATATCCAGATCATTATCCAGTGCAGTTTCTAATATTGCGGCATTCTTTTTTACTGTAATCGAGTACTCTTCTCCATCAAGTAAAATAGTTACTTCACTTTCAGCTCCGACGCTTTGATCTATAATATCTGTTGGTGAGGTTTTTCCTGCCTCAAAGCTCTCCATTCTTATTTTCGTCTGATCTACATTGGCCTTTCTTAGTCCGTCAGCCACTACATCCATCATCGGCTGAGGACCACAGATGTAGCATTCAGTGTCTTTATTAACCCCTATTTCACTGCAAATCTGGCCAATCATTTCAGGTGTTGGCCTTCCGTTGTAGTCTGCCTCACCTTCTTCCAAAATATGAATAGCATTAAATCGATCTTTATACTTCTCCTGCAGGGTATTGATTAAATCTTTAAAGATGATAAACTCAGACCTACGGTTTCCATAAACCAAAGTGGTTTTGCTATTTGGCTCTTTAAGAAGGATAGTCCGAATTATGGACATTAGTGGAGTAATACCACTTCCTCCTCCAAAAAACACCGCATGGCGCTGATTTGACTCGCTGTAGTCAGTGGTGAACATACCCATCGGCTCCATGATCTCTATTTGATCTCCTTTGCTGGCATTGTCATTCAAGTCATTGGACATGGCCCCACCCTCTACTCTTTTCACTGTAACTGCCGGATTTTCATCCTCAAAAGGTGTGGTACACAATGAATAGGCTCTTCTTATTTTTTTTCCATTGACCTGCTTAATGAGGGTTATAAACTGACCTGGCTCATATTCAAAAGATGCAGGTTTTTCAAAAACAAGATTTACGGCATCCTGAGCCACGTTTACCACTTCCTTAATAGTCAGTGTCTGATAACGTTCGTCCTTTTTGTTCTTTTTCTTTTTGAATAATGAAAATGCCATATTATCAATTTTAAGGGCGCAAAGATATGTAGGGGATGCAGGTCAGACAAGAAAACTTACTTCATCCTTACACTTCGGCAAGTAAACATGATGAGGTACTTTTGTGTTCGTTTTCACAAGCACAAAATCGAATGAATTTTAATCCACTGGAAGGGATATCACCAATTGATGGCAGGTACAGATCAAAAGTCGCACAACTCGCAGACTATTTCTCAGAAAAAGCACTTATTCAATACCGAATAAAGGTTGAAGTCCTTTACTTCATTGCCCTTCATGAAAGTGGCATACCACAGCTTTCCAAATACGACACAAAAAGTAATAGTGAGCTAAAGAAGATTTTCGAAACCTTTTCTTTAACTGATGCTGAGGCAATTAAGGAAATAGAAAAAACTACGAACCATGATGTCAAAGCAGTTGAATACTTTATAAAAGAGAAATTTGATTCGCTTGGACTTACGGATTTCAAAGAGTTCATCCACTTCGGCCTCACTTCTCAAGACATTAACAACACCTCTATTCCCTTATCACTCAAGGATGCAATGGAGCAATGCGTATTACCAAAGCTGGAAGCTTTGATTTTGGAGCTTGAAAGTAAAGCCAAACTATGGGCAACAATACCTATGCTTGCCAAAACACATGGTCAGCCAGCCTCCCCTACTCGATTAGGAAAAGAGATTGCAGTGTTTGCTGTAAGACTGAAAGAACAAGTTGATTTATTGAAGCACATTCCATATGCAGCGAAATTCGGAGGAGCGACTGGAAATTTCAATGCACACACGGTTGCCTACCCTGATCACGATTGGCATTCATTCGGCGATAAATTTGTGAGCCAAAAGCTAGGGCTGAAAAGAAGTCATCCTACCACTCAGATAGAACACTATGATCATCTCGCTGCAATTTTTGATGGATTGAAACGAATCAATACCATTTTAATTGATTTCAGTCGCGATGTTTGGCAATATATTTCCATGAACTATTTCACACAGACCATTGCCAAAAATGAAGTAGGCTCCTCCGCCATGCCTCATAAAGTAAATCCAATTGACTTTGAGAATGCGGAAGGAAATCTTGGAATGGCCAACGCTATTTTTGAACACCTCAGTGCAAAGTTGCCTATCTCCAGGCTTCAGCGGGATCTAACTGACTCCACTGTACTTAGAAATATTGGAGTTCCAATCGCTCATACTTTTATTGCCATTCTTTCCTTGGAAAAAGGGCTATCAAAAATCAAAGCAAATGAAGCTGCGATTAGAGCAGATTTAGAAGATAACTGGGCAGTAGTTGCAGAAGCCATTCAGACCATACTTAGGCGTGAGGGGTATCCTAAACCTTATGAAGCATTGAAAGCTTTGACCAGAACAAATGAAGCTATTACAGAAGCCTCTATCCAAGTGTTTATTGAGGGATTGGATATATCTGATGAAATCAAATCAGAATTAAAGGTTATAACACCTTTCAATTATGTGGGTAAGTAGTTAAGCTACCCCAGCTAGCAAGTACAATACAGCCATTCTAACAGCCACGCCGTTCTCCACTTGCTGAAGAATGATGGAGTGTTCAGAGTCTGCCACATCACTGGTGATTTCTACTCCTCTATTAATTGGGCCCGGATGCATAATTGTAATCTCTTTGTTTAGTGAATCCAGTAATTGCTTATTAACTCCAAAGTATTGAGCATACTCTCTTAAGGATGGGAAATACCTCATTTGCTGACGTTCGAGTTGGATTCTAAGGATATTCGCAATATCGCACCATTCCAGTGCCTTTCGAATGTTTGTTTCCACTTTGACGCCAAGCTCACCGATGTGCTTTGGAAGCAATGTTGCGGGACCGCAGACCATTACTTCTGCACCTAGTGTTTGTAGCGCAAAAATATTTGAAAGCGCAACACGGGAATGCAAAATATCACCAACGATTACTACTTTCTTGCCTTCTACCTGACCACATCTTTCTTGTATAGAGAAGGTATCTAACAAAGCCTGGGTAGGATGTTCATGCGTACCGTCACCAGCATTGATGATGTTTGCATCTATATGTTTGGACAAGAAGTGTGGCGCTCCGGGACTTGAATGTCGCATTACAACCATATCTACTTTCATTGCCAATATGTTATTGACTGTATCAAGCAAGGTCTCTCCTTTTTTAACTGAACTGCCTGATGCAGAAAAATTAACAACGTCGGCACTTAGTCTTTTTTCAGCTAGTTCAAAGGAAAGTTTGGTCCGTGTAGAGTTTTCAAAAAATATATTTGCCACCGTAACATCACGCAGTGATGGCACTTTCTTAATGGGCCTGTTTATTACTTCTTTAAAGTTGGTTGCTGTTTGAAAAATGAGTTCAATATCCTCTCTGTCGAGGTTTTTTATTCCAAGTAGGTGTTTGGTTTTTAGTTGGCTCATTCTTTTTTAGTGATTAACCAAATATGATCTTCTTTTTGTTTTTCATCTAACTCCACAAGTACCTTTTGAGACTGAATGGTATTTACCTTTCGTCCCACGTATGTAGCCTCCACAGGAATGTGTCTGCTATACAACCGATCGATTAGAACTAATAACTCGACCTTCGCAGGTCTGCCAAAAGTATTCATTGCATCTAATGCAGCTCTGACGGTCCTTCCGGTAAAAAGCACATCGTCAACCAGGATCACATTCTTGTTCTCTATGAGGAAAGGAATTTTAGTTTGACTTGGGGTGATTGGCTCATCCCTTCTTCTGAAGTCGTCCCTGTGAAAAGTAGTATCTAGATAGCCCAGGTGAATATCTGTACCAACAAGATTCTCTAATTCGGCTTTTACTCGCTGAGCAAGGTAGATTCCACGAGGCTGCATTCCAATGATTACAGATTGTGAAAAATCTTCGTGAACCTCAATGAGTTGCTGGCACAATCGGCTGATCGTGACCTTAAGTAGTGGACTATCGAAAAGCAGGCGCTTTTGCATGGGCAATTGTTCCCACAAAAGTAATGAGATCAGATTTAATTTGGCTGTCTATCCAGATCGTATTGAATTTTATTTATATAAAAAACTTTACGATGAGTCTTTCCACCTACCCCACTGTCATTTTTAATTGATTGTTCGCCATATGCAAACAAGGTTTTATCATACCATTTTTTAAGCCCTTCTACATTTGGGTCTCTTGATTTTACTTCATCCGTTTCAAAGGCCAGCTTCACAGGGCTAAATGTTCTCCCCTCTACGATTTCGTTTCGCTCCACAACTTTTGAGCGGATTTCATTCTCTTCCAGATACATAAGTATTACCCGATCTCCCGAAGCACTAACAACTACATTTTCTTCAAGAGAATAGGTTTGAATATCTTCAATCTTGAAAGTCTGGTCCCATAGAATATTACAGTTCGGATCAAATGCCAGGACGACCGCATGCGTATACTTGTATCCTAGGAAATACGGATTAGTGCGACCAAAACTGTTTGTAAATGCGTTATATGGACTGAAACTGCTATTTCCAGATGAATAATTGTAACGGGGGTAGTATGCTTCTCCAATCATTATATATTCTCCGTCACGCTCCAAAATCTCATGAACCAAAAGCCTGTAGTTGAATTTTTTTATTTTCCCTTTGGCCCGCTTTCTCTCTATTCTGTTCTTTATTCTTTGCTCTCTTTTAGGCTTCATATGGCCGAAGAAGTTATTTAAGTCGGCAAAAGGATAATATTTATTGAACTGCTGCTGGCCGTTTATAAACTTACTGAGATAAAATCCTTGACTGTATTGCAATGATTTTCTTGAGTGTGTGCCAGCAAGATATTGTAACCCACCGGCAAAAGTAGTACTGGCAGCATCTAACAAGCTTTTCCTATCCCCGGGATTGATAAGATTGTCTTGTATGATGTCACCTTTTGAGGTGAAAGTCTTTACCCGCACTGTGTATTTTTTATTTCTCATCTTTTCCTGCAAGATCACAGTAAAAAGCTTTGATTGCTCGTCCACCACCAAATCCAGAATTTCATTCTTGTTGTCATAAAATCCCGGTACTACACGTGGAATACGGTCATTTATATTATAGGTAATCACTACCGGACGAAAATTTGCATAGCCTGCAATCAGCAGCGTCTCACCAACGGATTCAAAGTGCGTAATTTCTATAGGAAATACGGTGGTGATCTCATAAGTAATAAATTCCGGAGAGTCTGCGCTCAATTGGTAAACAATCAGATCTTCGCTTCTAAACCTATTCTTATTGAAGAGTAGATAAAATTTATCTTCGAAGTACTCATACCCTATAATTGCACCATCTGTGGGTATTACCAAATCCTGAGACCATTTTACTGAAAGGGCCGTATCGATCATATGTAGCTTCCATATGAACCCATTACCTCTGGCATTATCAAGTGTTTCCTCTGCTACCAAAATTCCATTCTCGTCTCCCGGCACCACATAAAACTCTGACCCGTCTCGTTCTTTTTCAAATTCAATCCGATTCGGCTGAAGTATAACTGCACTAGTGTCCCGATCTTTTCTGCGCTGAGAAAAGACAAAAAGTGGTAGAATAAGTAAAACGATTAAGATTTTTTTCATGACGCTTATAAAACAATTACGATAATACACACCCTATCGTTCGCTCAACTCCAAAATGATATCAAATTCCTCTTTCTTTACTGCCTGAACAGATAGTCGGGAATATTTAACCAATTGCATTTCGCTCAATCTATCATCTGCTTTTACCTCTGCAAGAGTAATAGGTCTTTTTAGCTTCTTCACTGGCACAACGTCCATTACATACCATCGATGATCGTCTGTGGTGGGATCCTGGTAGTATTCTTTTACAACCTCAGCTATACCTACAACTGCTTTTTCATTAACACTGTGATAAAAAAGGCACAAATCACCAACTTTCATTTGCTTAATATGATTGCGCGCTTTGAAGTTTCTCACACCATCCCAATGATCCCGTCCGAGTCTGACAAGATCGTCCCATGAATAGGTGTTTGGTTCACTTTTAATCAGCCAATAGTTCATCAGTATTATTTTAAATTAAAACTAAATAAAGTGTCTGTAGCATTTGTCAGGGACATAAGAATTGCAACAAAATAAATAATTCACTAAAAGAAAATATGAGATCAGGCAAACATGAAGTGGATTCAATTAAATTTCTGTGATTATTCTAGCTGACTCCATATGAAATCACTTTACCTTATCCGACATGCTAAATCTTCCTGGTCATTTGATTTGGATGACCATGATCGTCCCCTGGGAAAGCGCGGAAGAAAAGATGTTCATAAAATGGGACAACACTTGCTTCAAAATCAACCTGTACCAGATATTTTAATTTCAAGCACCGCCAGCAGAGCGCTTTATACCGCCTTGCACATATGTGATCACTGGGGGCTTGATGAAGGTCGAATAAAACTAGATCAGGGACTGTATCATGCAGGAGCTTCCGAAATACTTCAAATTGTACAAAAGGCACCTGAATGTGAGCGACTAGCAATATTTGGACACAATCCTGGGTTCACAAATGTTGCTAACGCAATGGCCAATCTCGATTTTGACAATGTACCCACTTGCGGTGTTGTGGGTATCAATTTCAATATCAGGTATTGGAAAGATGTAAAGTTTGGGGAAGGAATGCTCAACTTCTTTTACTTCCCCAAAGGCATTTAGAGGATATACCTGCTTAAATCTTTATCCTTCACAAGCCCAGCTAGCTTTTCCTGAACCATGTTCTTATCGATTACAATCTTAGCGTTTGGGCCAATGGTATCTGGAATATCAAAGAGAATTTCGTTCAATAGCTTACTCATTACAGTATGCAATCTTCTGGCGCCAATGTTTTCGACATCCTCATTAATCTGAAATGCCATTTCGGCTATCTCTTCCAAAGCCTCATCTTGAAACGTTAAACTAACCTCTTCTGAGGCCACCAATGCTTCATACTGCTTCGTTAGCGCATTTTTGGGTTCAGTCAAAATGCGTAGAAAATCAGCTTTGGTAAGATTATCTAACTCTACACGAATTGGAAAACGCCCTTGAAGCTCTGGAATTAGATCGGATGGCTTGCTAAAGTGAAAAGCACCGGCAGCTACAAACAGAATGTGGTCGGTATTGATAATCCCATACTTAGTGTTAACCGCACTTCCCTCAACGATAGGTAATAGGTCTCGCTGAACCCCTTCCCTACTAACATCTGGTCCTTTTCCTCCATCTCCTCCTTTTGCAATTTTATCTACCTCATCAATAAAGATGATACCAGTATTCTCAGCCTTGAAAATCGCTTCTTCCTTCACTTCATCCATATCGATCATCTTAGAAGCTTCTTCCTCAAGAAGGATTTTTCTAGCCTCTGAAATAGTTACCTTCCGCTTCTTTTTCTTCTTTGGCATCATATTCCCAATCATCTCCTGGATGTTGATCATAGAGGCTTCATCCATTCCCCCACCAATCATTCCGACATTTCCAGAGGGAGTCGCAGTAACATCAATCTCTATTTTTCGATCATCCAGTTCACCATTTCTTATTTTTTCTCTGAAACGAGCGCGTGTTTGCTCATTAAGCTCTACCTCATTCTCAGGTTCATCGCTTCCAATTTTGGTTGCATATGCATTAGGACTTCCTTTTAACGGTGGAATGAGTGCATCAAGAATGATCCCTTCAACTACCTCTGCCGCCTTTTCTTTCACTTCTTCCTTTTTGGCTATTTTCACCATGTTCACCGACTGCTCTACCAAATCCCGAACCATGCTTTCAACATCCCTTCCTACATAGCCAACTTCAGTAAACTTTGAAGCCTCCACTTTGGTAAAGGGCGCATCAGCAATTTTTGCTAGTCTTCTTGCTATCTCCGTTTTACCAACGCCTGTAGAACCTATCAAAAGAATATTATTTGGAACGATCTCTCCCTGAATATCCTCCTTCACTTTCATTCTTCTCCACCTGTTTCGCAAAGCAATGGCTACATTTCTTTTGGCGTCTTTCTGGCCAATAATGTACTTATCAAGCTCTGCAACTATCTGTTTTGGTGTTAAATCGTTTTTTATATTGTTCATAAAATCTTCTTAAAGTCGTTTAAATCTGTTCGAATACTGATAAAACTACTACCTCCAGAGACATGATAATTAGCTCTTGAAAATCGCATCTCCATTCGCTTTATTTTTATCATAAATCCATATGAAAGTCCGGCACCTCCGCCAATTTCATCCAGCTTCAATTCCTGTTTTCGTTTATGATTATAACCAATTAGAAATTGGAAGTTCTCACTTAACAACAATTCTGCCCCGAGGCTAATCCTTCTCATGACTTGATCAAGTCCGTTGCTTGACCTTCCTGTTGTATTATTTTCTTCCTCAAAATTTCGCTGTGTCAGATTCATAGAGGTTAGTGTAAATCTCAATGGCATGTATTGAGGCTTAAACGATGTACCCACCTTCACATCAAATGGTATTGTTTGTTCAATTGTTCCTGTATATTCCGAAACTACTATACCCATATTTTCAAAAACCATACCTAAGGTCCAATGCTGATTGACTCTAAAAACACCTCCAATATCCATCAGCAAGGCAGTTGATGAATAAGTGTCAATGGCAGCATGTGAGAATTTTAAATTAGCTCCCAGCGAAAATGGACCCAACCTATGTGCTTTGCCAACCTGAAAAGTATAATCCTGTGCCTGAAATGTGCCGATACTATTGCCGGAATCATCAGTCATTTCAAATTCTCCATAATTGATATAGTTTACTCCCGCCACAAGCATGCCTGCTTTACTCGCATTAAACGAGTATGCTGCTGAATAGACGAATACATCAGCGAAATATGGATTCAAATGGAGAAAAAGATTTTTATCATTTACTGAATCAAGTGTGGCAGGATTCTCAAAAAACTGAGAAATATCACCGTCAGCCAAAGAAATCGATGTTCCGCCCAAAGCTGCTGCTCTTGGATTGGAGGTGAGATTTATTGACTGAAATCCCCATTTTCCACCGATTTGTGACCACCCCAAAAAGGGTATTAAAAACAGTATTGCTATTAATGACTTCAATCTTTCTTTTCTTCCGGAAGAATAAACTCGATCGGGTTGCTTGCTTTTTGCTTGGTTAACGCTATCTCAAGCACTTCAGGTACATATTCTACAAAGTGAATATTTAGACCTTTCAAATATTTCTCGTTAATCTCTTCAAGGTCTTTCTGATTACGCTTGCACATGATGATCTCTTTAATCCCTGCTCTCCGTGCAGCAAGTATCTTTTCTTTGATTCCACCAACAGGGAGCACTTTTCCTCTCAGGGTAATTTCACCTGTCATCGCTAGCTGTTTCTTCACTTTTCTTTGTGTGAAAACAGACGCAAGAGATGTAAGCATCGTAATCCCTGCTGAAGGCCCATCTTTTGGAATCGCTCCCGCGGGTACGTGAACATGAAGGTCGTAATGATCAAAGACACGATGATCTATACCGATGGATTCAGAGTGAGATCTTAAATAAGAAAGAGCCGCAACGGCTGATTCTTTCATTACATCTCCCAGCTGACCCGAAAGTGTCAACTTGCCTTTACCGCGGCTAAGAGAAGATTCGATAAATAAAATATCTCCACCGGAAGGCGTCCAGGCTAGGCCAGTAACTACTCCAGGGACAGAATTATCTTCATAATTGTCCTTATCGAAAATTTCAGGTCCCAAAATTTCACGAACTCTATTATCATTTATCTTAGAATCGTATTCTTCTTCCATCGCCACAGATTTGGCAACTGAACGAATCACTGATGCAACCTTACGTTCTAAGCTCCTTACACCGGATTCTCGCGTATAGTCATTTACCAATTTTGTGATCGCTGATTTGTCAAAAGAAATGTCAGATGCTTTTAATCCGTGCTCTTTACGCTGCTTCGGGATCAGATGCTTTTTAGCAATCTCTACCTTTTCCTCCAAGGTGTAGCCACTAATGTCAATAATTTCCATCCGGTCACGCAAAGCAGGCTGTATGCTATCCAGCGAATTTGCAGTAGCGATGAATAATACCTTTGATAAGTCATAGTCAACTTCCAGGTAATTATCCTTAAAAGTAGAATTCTGTTCCGGGTCCAAAACTTCTAGAAGTGCTGACGATGGATCTCCTCTAAAATCAGAGCTTACCTTGTCAATTTCGTCTAGTATAAACACCGGGTTGGATGACTTAGCTCTATTCAAATTTTGGATAATCTTACCAGGCATAGCTCCGATATACGTTTTTCTATGACCTCTTACCTCAGCTTCGTCATGCACACCTCCCAATGACATCCGCACGTATTTTCTATTCAACGAATCAGCTATCGATTTTCCCAAAGAAGTCTTGCCTACCCCGGGAGGACCATACAGGCAAAGAATAGGTCCTTTCAAATCTTTTTTTAGCTTTCTGACTGCTAAATATTCAATGATACGATCTTTCACTTTCTCCAAGCCAAAGTGATCTCGATCAAGCACCTTTCGTGCATTTTTTAGGTCAAAATTATCCTCTGTTACTTCGTTCCACGGGAGGTCAACCAGGAGTTCCACATAGCTCATAGCTACAGGGAATTCAGCTGCTGCGGGATTCATCCTGGAGATTTTATCTAGCTCCTTTTCAAAGTGATCTTTCACCTCTGCGGGCCAATCTTTCTTTTCTCCTCTTTTTCGCAGCGCTTCTACTTCCTGATCTGGCCCATCCTGACCCAATTCATCTTGTAGAATTCTGATCTGCTGACGCAAAAAATAGTCTCTTTGCTGCTGGTCAATATCCGTATGCACTTTTTCCTGGATCTCATGCTTTAGCTCCAGCATTTGCAAGTCTTTTAGCATGAACTGCAAAAGCTTCTCTGATCGCTGTTTGGGATCATCTATTTCAAGCAACATCTGCTTGTCGTTGACCTCCGCATTCACATTCGAAGAAAGGAAATGTGTTAGGAAATTAAAGTTGTCGATGTTATCAACGGCAACTCTGGCTTCTTTCGGAATCTCCGGGCTCAAGCCCATGATTTTTGTAGCCGTATCCTTAAGCGATTGAATGATCGCTTTTTGTTCCTTTTTTGAAAGTGCATTTGGAAGATCCGGAACCGTGTGATACTTCACAATATGATGCGGGTCTTCCTGAACCTGCTCAGATATCTTAAATCTTTTCTGCCCCTGAATAATAATGGTGGTATTCCCATCAGGCAAGACAATCATTTTTAAAATTTTTGCAATTGTGCCCACCTCAAACAAGTCAGTAAACTGAGGATCCTCTGTTTTCACATTTTTTTGTGCAAGAACCCCAATAATCCTGTCTCCTCTATAGGCTTTCTTTACAAGCCGTATGGACTTGGTCCTACCTACTGTTATAGGTAAAACAACTCCAGGGAAAAGTACTGTATTGCGTATTGGCAGAATAGGAAGATTTTCAGGAAGATCAGCTTCAGACATCTGACTATCCTCCGGAGAAATGATTTGTATCAGTTCCTCAGAATCCTCATCTGCAAATTCAGGTATAAATATTGATTTCAAATTAGCGTCGTTCATAAAATGCCAATGTGTCATATAATTGTACACATCCCCTTGTGGAAAGGGAAAGGTACATAATTGTCAATCCCTGTGCCAAAGTGGGTATGCGTTCTAAATAGTGCTAACTTTAATTTATTTTTAATTTTTACTGACGAATCGACAGCATGCGCCGTATTTTCAATCGCCATATTGGACTTTTTTTAGTTCTCGTCACTTTTAGCGTTGCTGCTCAAAAGGGACGTAAGGAGGTACAAATAATTACGGATTCAATCCCAAAGGATGTCGTTTTTAATGCATACGAGTTTAAGGGGATTAATAAATACCCTGAATATTTCAACAAGCAGAAGCTCGAACGCATCTATAAACTGGATCAGGAAGAAAATTGGGAAGAGCTATATGATGCATTAAAAGACTATGTGAGCCGATTTGGTATTCGTAATTTCTACAAAGACACTAGGCTAATATGGCAACTAGCAAAAATGACTGAACTTTTCGGTGATCCGGAAGAAGCAATGACTTTATACCGAATGGTGCTTAGACATCATTATCAGGGAATCAACATCAAGGAAATTGAGCTTTACTACGATTCACTAAACAGACAAGCTGCCGAGCAGTTTGTGCCAATTGATTATTACTATGAACTCGTAGAACATCGCAAACTCATTGATACACTGCAGCCACCGCGAGGTGTATTATTAAATATGGGGATGCTCGTAAATAGTTCCAGTGCAGATTATGGACCCTCGCTCAATATTCACAATGATATTTTAGTTTTCACCTCGAAACGTAAGAAGGTAGATGAAACCATCCGGTTTAGAGAAGATGAGGATTTATTTTTTAGTCGTAAAGACGCTTATGGTACCTGGTCAAAAGCCAAACCAATTCCAAAGCTCAATTCACATTACAATGAAGGCTCTCCATGTCTAAGTGGAGATGGGAAAACATTGGTTTTTTCACGGTGTGATTCTCCGGATTCTTATGGAGATTGTGACTTGTTCATGGCCACCTTGCAGGAAGACAGCACCTGGACTCGACCTGAGAACCTGGGAGTAAGCGTCAATAGCCTGGCCTGGGACTCCCACCCTGCCCTTTCGCATAAGGGAGATACCCTATTCTTTTCATCGGATAGATTAGGTGGATTCGGTTTGGCAGATATTTACTACACTACGCGTGATGAAAGAGGAAGGTGGTCTGCAGCAATGAATATGGGACCGGTAATCAATACCAGACAAAATGATGTGAGTCCATTTTATCATCCGGTCTATGAAGTATTGTATTTCAGCTCAAATGGTCAGCTTTACAATTTTGGAGAATTTGATATCTACAAGGCATATCATGTGGATGGCTACTGGACAGAACCGCAAAACATTGGTCCCTTAGTTAATGGACGAGGTAGTGAATTTTATTTTACCATAGATTCTGAATCAGAATTACTCTTTTATGCGCGATCATCAACAAGGGATTTAAATAAACAAGACATCTATTCATTTCCATTGCCAATGGAGGCTCAGCCGGAAGCTACCACAACTGTGACGGGAACATTAACTGATTCATTAACTGGTGTCCCTTTTGAAGGGATCGTATCAATTATAGACCTGGATAAAGGAAACGAAGTAGCTCCCAAATTCCTCAAGGCGGACGGCTCCTTTGAATTTGAATTGATCAACCAAAGAAACTACTTACTAATCTTGCAGGGAGATGATTTTTTCAGAATTGAAGAGGTCTTCTACTTGGATGGGCCAATGGAACTCAACACAGTGACCGAGCCTCTTGTATCCAAAATGAAATTTGAATCTATTGAATTTGATGTAGGGAAAGCAGAGTTAAAAACAGAGATGTATGCTGATCTTAATAAGGTGGTCAACTTTCTATATGATAACATAGATTTCAAGCTCAAGATTTCCGGTCATACCGATTCAGTTGGGGATCCCGAGAAAAATCTTCAGCTCTCAAAAGAGCGAGCTCAAAACATTAGGGATTACATCGTGATTTTTGCCGGCATCATTGAAGAGCGGGTAAAGGCTGAAGGGTATGGTGACACTCAGCCCATTGTTGAAAATGAAGTGACAGAAGCAGACAGGAAACTCAACCGAAGAGTTGAATTTGAAATTTATAGAGAAGCTCCTCCGACAGAAGAATCAGAGGAGTCTTCAAATGATTTTTAGAATAAGCTTATTGTGTCATTAATGATGACAAAAGCCATCAATGAAAGCAGTATAACCATTCCAACCTTTTGTGCATTTTCAAGGAATCGATCGGATGGTTTTCTACCCGTTACTATTTCCCAGGTAAGAAAAACCACGTGACCTCCATCAAGCGCTGGTATAGGTAAGAAATTCATAAATGCCAGCACCATTGAGAGTAGGCCAACAATTCTCCAGAAATTATTCCAATCCCAGGTGCCTCCAAAAAAGGTTGCAATTTTAATCGGACCTGAAAGTGATTTTCTTACATCAACATCACCTGCAAACATCTTTTTGAAGCCTTTGATATTGAGCCATACTACTGCAAACGCATTATATGTTCCTTCACTTAAAGCCTCTCCAAATGAAAAGTCTCTGATTACATAATCGAGCTCGTCCTTTGGTTGAAATCCAATCGTCCCATCAGAGTCGACATCTGCATTTTTCTCTACTATTTTACCTTCACGCTCTATTTTTAGAGTAACCTGCTCTGTTTTAAAAGAATCTAAAGCTTTAGATAACTGATCAAAATAAATAGTCTCTACACCATTTACACTCAGTATTCTGTCACCGGCCTCAAGGCCTGCTTTATCTGCATTTGAGCCTGCAATGACTTTCCCTACAGAGTACTTCCATCTAGGAGTGATTACGTTGATCCGATTATTTTTGTCGGCAAACTTGTCAATGAAGTCATTCGGCATTTCCACGCGAACCTCATTACCGTCTCGTAAAACTGTGTAATAATTGTCCGATCCTAGCAATAAATCCGGACTTAGCAGGTCCGAAAATCTTTCATAGCTCTGGCCATTTATTGCTAATACTTTATCTCCGGTCTTAAACCCAAGTTGTTCTCCAAGATCATATGCCACAATACCATGCTCGTTGAGTTTTTCCTGAGGTAAATACGCCTCGCCATTAGCCAGAGCCAGTCCAATGAAGATGATAATTCCTGTGACTACATTTACGATGATACCGCCCATCATAACAATTAATCTCTGCCATGCTGGTTTCGCTCGAAACTCATACGGTTCAGGCTCAGCACTCATGGATTTAGTATCCAATGACTCATCAATCATCCCGGTAATTTTCACGAACCCACCTAGTGGGATGGCTCCAATGGAGTATTCGGTTTCACCGATCTGCTTACCCCAAATTTTTGGAGGAAATCCAATTGAAAATTTTTCTACGCGCATCCCAAAAGCCTTGGCAGCAACCATATGCCCCCACTCGTGCACCCCTACTAAAATTGACAACCCTAACAGGAGCTGCCCAACCATTATTAATGTTTCCATCTATCTAATCAATTCGAGCGCTTTTGCCCGTGTTTCTTTGTCTGTTTGTATAAAATCTTCTAATTCAGGATTGCGAATATAGCTTACCTTTTTCAGGCAGTTTTCAATAACATCCGAAATCTCGAGGAAGCCCACCTTATCTTCCAGGAATCCTTGAACAGCGATTTCGTTTGCTGCGTTCAAAATACATGGCTGATTTCCTCCCTCCTTTGCAACTTCAAAAGCAAGACCAAGGTTACGAAAAGTATCTATATCTGGCTTCTCAAAGGTTAATTGCGGGTAATCCAGAAAATTAAATCGAGGAAAATCTGCTTTTAATCTCTCAGGATAAGTAAGTGCAAACTGAATCGGTACCCGCATATCAGGCAGCCCCATTTGCGCCTTCATAGAGGCATCTTCAAACTGCACAATGGAGTGTATGATTGATTGAGGATGAACGACCACCTCAATCTGATCCAAAGAAACACCAAACAGCCATTTTGCCTCAATCACTTCAAGCCCTTTATTCATCATGGTAGCAGAATCAATGGTAATTTTTGCTCCCATGTCCCAATTCGGGTGCTTTAAAGCTTGCTCTTTAGTTACCTCTTGCAAAAGACTTCTATCCTTGCCTCTAAATGGTCCACCTGATGCTGTAAGAATCAGTTTTTCTATGGGGTTTTGAAACTCACCAACCAGGCACTGAAAAATGGCCGAATGCTCTGAGTCAACAGGAAGGATGTTTACGCTCCTTTCTTGTGCAAGCTTGGTAATTAATTCACCAGCAACAACCAACGTTTCTTTATTCGCAAGTGCGATTGTTTTGCCGGCATTAATGGCTCTGATTGTTGGTAGCAAACCGGAATACCCTACAAGTGCTGTCAAAACTAAATCTATTGTCTCCATCTCCACTACTGATGCGAGCGCATTTTCTCCCGCATAAACTTTAATGTCTTGAGGATCCAATACATCAAAAACTTGCTGATAAAGGGCTTCATTGCCGATCACTACGCAATTGGGTTTAAATTCCAATGCCTGTGTTATTAACAGTTCGGCGCTATTTTGTGCTGTCAAAACCTCTACCTCAAAATTTTCCGGATGACGTTTAATTACATCAAGAGCCTGTGTGCCAATTGAGCCTGTAGAGCCTAAAATGGCAATGTTACGTTTCTTCATTTATTCGCTGCTGCCTACCTTTTTCTTTAAAACAGTCGACAAAGGTAAGAGTTTGCAATTTTTAACAATCCAATGGAATATTTTTTGAGAAATGTAAGTTTATTTTTCAACCGGTAAATTTTCAATTATGAATACAATAAAAACAGTAGGACTCAGCTTGATTGCAGGAATTGGTGGTGCGCTGCTTGTTAATTATTTCTCACAAACCGAGGATATTGATCAGTACCCACAAGCTCAAGTAATTGAAAATGAACCTAACAATCAGGTAAGTCAGGTAGCTTACTCTACGATCATTCCAAACGAAAACTTCATTGAGGCCTCTGAAAAGAGTACCGGAAGTGTGGTCTTCATTCAAACATTAAGTGAAGTTGAATACCGTACAGGTGGCTGGATGGATTGGTTTTTTGAGCCCAGGTCGTCGCAGCGAGTAGGTAGTGGGTCCGGTGTAGTGTTCTCAAAAGATGGACACATTGTTACAAATAATCATGTGATAATGGATGCTGATGAGATAACTGTGATTGCAGGAAAAAGAAGTTATGAGGCTGAATTGATTGGAAGAGATCCAAGTACAGATCTTGCTGTAATAAAAATAAACTCATCAGACCTTCCGGCTATAGAGAAAGGTGATTCTGAGCAGGTCAAGGTTGGTGAATGGGTGTTAGCTGTTGGTAATCCATTCAATCTCACGTCCACTGTGACTGCCGGTATAGTAAGTGCCAAAGGAAGAAATATCAATATTCTAAGAGACAAGTTTCCAATCGAAAGCTTTATACAAACGGATGCTGCAATTAACCCCGGTAATAGTGGTGGAGCATTGGTGAATGCTAATGGCAAATTGATTGGTATCAATACAGCTATACTTTCAAGAACAGGATCTTATGCAGGCTATGGGTTTGCCATACCGGTTAATATTGTAAAGAAGGTATTTAATGACCTGGTAAAATACGGAGAGGTTCAAAAAGCGTTTACGGGTGCTGAGTTTATTGATATAGACAGTGAACTGGCAAGTAGAATAGGCATCCAAGATCTGGATGGAGTAATTATTACGGAGGTGAAGGATGGGAGCGCAGCGGAAAAGGCAGGGTTGAAGAAAAGAGATGTGATTCGTAAGATCAATGGTAAACAGATTAATAGCAAAGCCAATTTAGAGGAACTGATTGCTAAGAGCTATCCGGGGGATAAGCTAAATATCATTGTCGAACGAGACAATGAAATGCTCAATCGTGAAATGATTCTGACCAATAGAGAAGGTACCACCAAGATCATTACAAGGGATATTTATTACGCTGAAGATCTGGATGCCAGTTTTGAAAGTGTATCAAAAGTAGAAAGAGACCTGCTTGGTATTAATAGTGGTGTGAAGGTTGTTGACTTTAAAACGAATGGGTTTTTCTCTAATCTGGGCATTCCTAAAGGTTTTATAATCACACAGATAAACAATCGCTCTATTGATAAACCGGAAGAGCTAGCAAAAATTCTTGAGAATATCAGGGGAAGATTCGATGTGATTGGGATTGATGAAAGAGGAAGAAAAGTGTACTACCCATTCAGGCGCTAGGCAGTACGCATCTTCAACTTCTTTTTCAATTCATCTACAGAATAGCGGAACTTAGAATCCGTATCCATCATGTCATTAACAGACTGGAGCGCATGGATTACTGTGCTGTGATCTCTACCACCAAAATGGTAACCGATAGATTTTAACGAGTGGTTAGTGTAATCTTTAGAGAAATACATAGCCACTTGTCGCGCAATAACGATTTCTTTCTTTCTTGTCTTTGCCTTCAGGTCATCCTGCCCAACATGGAAGTACTCTGAAACGGTCTTTTGGATATAATCTATCCCCACTTCAGAGTCAATTTCTTTAACAATGTTCTTCAACACCCTTTTCGCAAGTTCCAGATCTATATCAACCTGCATGAGTGAAGCATGGGCAATTAAAGAAACTACAACTCCTTCGAGCTCACGAATATTCGTATCGACAGTGTAAGCAATGTACTCAATTACCTCCTCAGGAATATGGATCCCGTCTTCCTGAATTTTTCGTTGGATGATTGCCATCCTTGTCTCGAAAGCTGGCTGTTGTAAATCAGCCGTCAACCCCCACTTAAATCGAGAAACTAATCGCTCCTGTAGTCCCTTTAAATCTTTTGGAGCACAGTCACTTGTCATTACAATCTGTTTGCCGGATTGATGAAGGTGGTTAAAAATATGAAAGAAAATCTCTTGTGTTTTTTCCTTATCCCGCAAAAACTGAACATCATCCAGTATTAAGATATCTACACCTCGATAATAGCTTATGAAGCTTTGAACATTATTGTTTTTGAGGGAATCAATAAATTGATTGGTAAACTTCTCGGAAGCCACATAAATAATCTTTTTGGAGGTATCTTCTTTTCGAATAAAGTTACCAATTGATTGAACTAGATGTGTCTTTCCCAATCCAACGCCACCATAAATCATTAATGGATTGAAAGAAGTAACTCCCGGTTTCTTTGCAACAGCATAACCGGCCGATCTCCCTAATCTATTACAATCTCCTTCTATAAAGCTATCAAAGGTGTAAGTGGGATTGAGATTATTTTCGCTCTTTAGATCATCGATAAATGCAGTATTCAATCCCTTACCATTACTTCCGTTCCTATCAGCTAGGTTGTTGATTTTCAGGGAAGTGGGAGATTTTTTAGTAGATTTTTCATTTTCCACAACAACAGAATATTCCAATCTTGACCCATCACCCATTTCCTTGGCAATTGCCTCTTTTAACACATGGACGTAGTGCTCTTCAAGCCATTCATAGAAAAACTGACTCGGCACTTGAATTGTAAGGACATTACCCTCTGTCTTTAAGGGATTTATGGGCTCAAACCACGTGGAGAAACTTTGTTGAGGAATACGCTCTTTTATGAATTCAAGGCAGTTTTTCCATATTAATTCGTGCATTTTCGATTAGAGTTAATAAGTGGTTTATATTGGCTTAGGTGACCCTTCAATTTCTCGAAAGGGCATCAAATATGACTTAAATATTTTTCATAAAAAAATGGTTTTTGCCCTTGACTTTTTCAAATGGTTTCATATGTTATATGAACCGCATTTTCATTTGAAAAATCTTTGAAAAATACAATTTTTCTTAACGTACTTTTTCTGGTCTAATTTCGTGATTAATTCCATTAACATCTACCAGATTTGAAAGATTTAGACTTAAATATTTTTCCCTCAGTAAGTAAGGAAAACTGGCGTCTATTAGCCGAAAAACAACTTAAAGGCGCTAATCCTGACAAAGAGTTGCAGTGGATAAACGAAGCAGGTTTGACTGTTGAAGGGTACTACGACTCCTCCGATTTGAATAACTTATCATATCTGAAGGACTACTTTACCTCTATACCCTCTCACAGATGGAAGCTTTATGAAAGAATAGAAGTCAGCAATGAAAAAGAAGCGAATTCACAAGCCTTGAAAGCGCTCATGGGTGGATGTGATGGGATTATTTTCAATGTTCAAAAATCCATTGACGAAAATATTCTACTCAGAGAAATCAATTCAGAAATTTGCGATATCTCATTTATGGGGTCGATTAGCATTTCTCAATCCAAAATTGCTATGACTAGTCAAAATTGTGCAGAAGAAAGTGAGGTAAATCATTCACCCATTAATCAAATAGCTGAATTAATAGAGAAAGCAAAGGATCGAAAATTTGTATTCCGAAGTGCTTTCTCCGATTTCTTTCTTGAAATAGCTACTGTTAGAGCATTAAAATATTTACTCGACTTGAATAGACTATCGAGCATTCACATTCACACGGAAGTTCCTATTCACAAATCAAAAGAGCACCATTGGTTCCTTAACACTACAGCAGGACTTGCCAGTATATTAGGAGGAAGTCATTCAATAAATCTGCAAACCGCAATTGGGGATTCACGAATTAGCCGTAACACCGGAAATCTGATAAGAGAAGAAAGTGGGCTAGACATGTACGAAGATCAGTGTGGCGGATCATACTATGTGGAGGTTTTAACAGATAAAATTATCAAAGAAGTAAACGAAAGGCTGAAGTAATGAGTGAGAGTAAGTATATACAAGAAGGATTTTCAGCTGGTGCTCCTCCATATTTAAGGGGGCCTTACGCCACCATGTATACCTCCAGACCATGGACCATCAGACAGTATGCAGGCTTCAGTACAGCTGAAGAATCCAATGCTTTCTATAGAAGAAACCTTGCCGCAGGCCAAAAGGGACTTTCGGTGGCATTTGATCTTGCAACACATCGGGGATATGACAGTGATAACCCCAGGGTAAAAGGGGATGTAGGAATGGCAGGTGTTGCCATTGATTCAATTGAGGATATGAAAATCCTTTTTGATCAAATACCATTGGATAAAATGTCAGTCTCCATGACAATGAATGGAGCAGTCATTCCAATCATGGCTTTTTTTATTGTTGCAGCAGAAGAACAGGGAGTTTCTCCTGATCAACTTACGGGAACCATTCAAAACGATATTCTAAAGGAGTTCATGGTTCGCAATACGTATATCTACCCGCCTGCCCCATCCATGAGAATCATTGCAGATATTTTCAGATTCACATCTCAGAAAATGCCAAAGTTCAACTCCATTAGCATCAGCGGCTATCATATGCACGAAGCAGGTGCAACTGCAGAGCTCGAGATGGCATTTACCCTGGCCGATGGACTTGAATATGTGAGGACGGGAATTAAAGCAGGCATTGATATAGATTCATTTGCTCCCCGGCTATCATTCTTCTGGGGTATTGGCATGAAGTTTTTCACTGAGATCGCCAAAATGAGAGCAGCTCGCGTTTTATGGGCCCGTATCATTAAAGAGTTTGATCCGAAAAATGAAAAGTCCATGGCACTTAGGACCCATAGTCAAACTTCTGGCTATAGCTTAACCGCCCAGGATCCATATAACAACGTAGCAAGGACAACCATAGAAGCACTTTCAGCAGCACTTGGTCACACACAATCCCTGCATACCAATGCACTGGATGAAGCCATAGCATTGCCAACAGATTTCTCAGCTAAAATCGCTAGAAATACGCAGATCTATCTTCAGGAAGAGACCAATATCACCAAAGTAGTTGACCCAATGGGTGGCTCACGTCATGTTGAAAAACTAACTAATGATCTTATTCTAAACGCATGGAAGATCATTCAGGAAGTAGAAGAAATGGGCGGTATGTCTAAAGCAATTGAGGCCGGATATCCTAAAATGAAAATTGAGGAAGCGGCTGCTCAAAAGCAAGCCAGAATTGATTCTGGTGAAGAAGCTATCATTGGTGTAAATAAATTTGTAACGGACGAAAAGACAGACATAGAGCTCCTTGTTGTTGACAATAATCAAGTAAGAAAAAAGCAGATCGATCGAATCAACCGTATAAAATCAGAACGAAACGAAGAACAAGTTCAAAACTGTCTTGAAAATCTTGAGAAAGGAGCGAATGGTGACGAAAATCTACTTGAATTAGCAATTGAAGCAGCCAGGGAACGTGCCACACTTGGGGAGATTTCTCTTGCTATGGAAAAAGTTTTTGGTAGATTTCAAGCTACAAATAGAACTATTTCAGGCGTGTACTCTTCAGCAATCAAAAACGATAAGAACTTCAAAAAAGCACTCGAACTATCTGACAAATTCGAAGAATTTGACGGCAGGCGTCCTCGTATTATGATTGCCAAGATGGGACAAGATGGACACGATAGAGGTGCAAAAGTAATCGCCACATCATTCGCAGACCTTGGGTTTGATGTAGATATAGGACCGCTATTTCAAACACCAGAAGAAGTAGCAAAACAGGCCATTGAAAATGATGTACATATTGTAGGTGCATCTTCCTTAGCAGGTGGACACACCACCTTAATACCCGAATTAATAACAGAGCTAAGGGATCAGGGAAGGCCTGATATCTTGGTTGTTGCAGGTGGTATTATTCCTGAAAGCGATCATAAAGAACTCCTTTCGAAGGGTGTAACAGCTATTTTCGGTCCGGGAACCATTATTTCTAAAGCAGCCATTGAAATTCTTAACAAGCTCATGAGAGGATAGTTGCCGCATTTTCGATAACTTTAGTCGTTAGAAAATCCAATTAAAAAATGAAATACTTCCAATCCGTCCTGGTAGTAGTGCTGATGCTATGCGTCACCATTACAAATGCACAATATCAAAAATACATTGACAAAGCAGAGGAGAAATATGAATCAGGAGACTACTCAAAAGCCAGAAAGCAAATAGAAAAACTCAAGAAAAAGGCGACTAAAAGCCTTGGCTATAATAACCCTTACAATGCCATTGGCTTAGTTAAGGAAGCTAAAATCAACGTCGGATTAGGTGAACTGGTAAGTGTAATGCAACCTTTGGAAGAAGCGGTTGCTATGAGTGAAAGTGTAAATGGCACAGAAAGTGCCGAACACGCATTCATTTTAATGGAAGCCGCGCAGGTTTTAATATCCTATGGAAATTATCGAATGGCCGGAGAATTTATAGATACTGCAGAGCAGGGATTTGAGTCATCCGGTTCCATGATCGAGGACATAAAAGCAAACTTAGATGTACAGCGCGCTCAGGTACTTTCCGGTAAAGGATTTTACCGCCAGGCTATCAAATTAGTTGATAATCAAACAGACTACTATTTGAAAAGAGCCCTATCTGAAGAGGGGAGTAAAAACCAGCAAGAAGAACGAAAAGAAGAATTTGCTGAGATGATGATTGTAAAGGCTAATTCACTTAGACACATGGGTGATTATCAGTCGGCAGATTCCGCATTTATCACAAACCTTCAATGGGTAGACGACAACCTTAAGAAGAGTCATTTGCTATGGTCAAAAAACGCCTTTTTAAATGCCAAGCTCCTGGAGGAGAATGGACTAGCGATTGACGCCCAGGCTAAACTTTATGAAGATGCTTACATATGGGCGGTACGGAAATATGAGCTGTCACATAATACTGTAATGACAATGCAGGCCAATTTGATGAGAGCTTATTATCAAAACGGGCAAAACGCTAGGCTCAAAATCACCAAAGCTGATTTTAAAAAATCACTAAAAGAATTTGATCGAAGCAGTATTTTCAACCTGGCGGAAGATAAAATGGATCTCACGTTTGATTTAGCCGATCAGGACATTAAAAGGATTGAGGATCAGGTAAATAAAATGCTTGCCAGCCCTACCATTCCTGAATTTCATAGCGAGCGAGTTGAACTACTAGAGCTAGGCAAAAAAGTAGCATTATTTGCAGGAAGACATAAGAATACCGAGGCTTACGATAAAGAAATTTTAAGGATCAAAGAATTCCTTCTTGGCACGGAAGCGCCAGAATATCATTTGACTAAGGTTAAACTAGCTAATTATTATGTTGACTTCACCGATAAGTTTACAGAGGCCAAGGCGATTTATGACGAAAGTTTCCATGGTATTGTTGAACCAGAGGTCACAAAAGGCCATGTGGATTATTTAGAAATCCTAAACCACCTTGCCAAATTCTATGAGGAAACTGACAACTACGAAAAAGCCTCTGAAATACTAGATGATGCATTATTAGCTGCCAGGGTTAAATATGATAACCAAGATATTGAGTATGGGAAAGAGCTGGAAAAAATCGCTGGGCTGCAGATCAATATTGGAGAGTACGAAAAAGCAACTAAGAATCTAGAAGATGCTATTCGTATCATGGAAGATAAGAAAACAGCTGATGCTAAAAGCTATCTCGCATCAGCCTTCATCACAAAAGCTAAACTACTTTCCATAAAAGGTGAGTATGATGAAGCAGAAGAACACATCTACGACTCTGAAGATTTAAGAGCGCAAGGTTCGCTTACAACTGACGTAGCTGGTCTGAGCTATCGAGATGATCTTGGTGGTCTTTACACAAATATTGGAAGGTATTCTGATGCGACAGAATTGTTAACAGAATCCTTAAAGGATAAAACAGATCAATTCGGTGTAACTAGTCGTCACTTAAATCAAACACTTGTTTTAAACGCTCGACTGAATTTAATCAAGGGAGACTATACAGAGGCAGAGCATCAAGCCAGAAAAGCAAATACGATTGCGATCACTATTTTCGGAGATAACTCCTCTAAAATAGTCCCATCAATGCTTCAGCTTGCGGATGTATACACAACGATTGGTGACTATGATAAGGCCGAATCGCTTCTTAAAAATGCCATTAGAATACAAAAAGAAAAATTTGGCCCTGAGCATGTGGACGTTGGAAAATCTACTTCTAAGCTAGCCTTGGTCTATTTCTACCAGGATAAACCACTAACTCAGATTCAAACATTATTTCAAGAAGCAGAAGGCATTATTGGTAAAAAACTTGGGTCTAATAACCCAACCTATGCTGATATTCTGAAAAATATGGCAATTGCCAACATAGCCTCTGGCAATTACTCTTTAGCATTTACTTATCTAAATCAGGCAGAGAACATATGGAAAAAGAAAATCGGTAAACGAAATAATATCAATGCTGCAACAGCCCTGGTTTTGAAAGGCGATATCTATTACAAGCAAAGAAACTATTCTGAAGCCGAGGACTACTATGAAGATGCTCAAAAACAATATCAACGAGTATTTAGTGAAACTCATCCAGAGTATGTTAAGGTTCAATCTAAGCTGAGTAAAACCTATTTCATGCAATCCAGATATAAAGACTCCCAGGATGAAATGGAAGAGGTCCTTGCCAACTATAAAAACTTTATTAAAGAGTACTTTCCAGCACTTAGTGAAAGAGAAAAAGCCAAGTTCTGGAACACGATTAAAGGAGATTATGAGTTTTACAATACCCTAATTGTAAGTAGAAACCGAAACACCAGGTACATAGGAGAGCTTTACAATAACGCCTTGCTTACAAAGGCCCTTTTACTAAACTCTTCCATTAAGGTTCGTCAGCGAATAATGAATAGCAATGACGAAGAGCTTATTAACATGTACACCAAGTGGGTGGAGGATAAAGAACTCCTAACCGCCGCTTTATCTATGAGTACGCAAGACCTTGCTGAGAATGGAATAGATCCTAACGCTCTTGCAAATGATGTCGAACTTCTGGAGAAAAACATAAGCTTAAAATCTGAGCTATTCTCACAAAGTGCTGACAGTAGACAAATACTATGGGAAGATGTGAAAAATTCTCTCGGAGAGAATGAAGTGGCCATAGAGATGGTCCGCTTTAGAGTATTTGATCATGTTTTCACAGATTCTGTGATGTATGCTTTGCTCTATGTAAAAGGTGACAAAAGATCTGAACCAAAAATGATTCTGCTAGCCAATGGCGATGAGTTGGAGAATAGGTATTTAAAAACTTATAGAAACAGTATCAAGTTCAAGATTGAGGATAAATACTCCTACGAAAAATTCTGGAAACCAATACAGGATGAAGTTGGGGCTGTATCCACCATCTATTTATCTCCTGATGGAGTATATAATCAAATTAACCTTGAAGCCATTCCTACCCCTGATGGCAGATATGTACTTGACAACTCAAACATCCTTTTGATTAGTAACACGAAGGATTTATTCCTGAATAAAATCAAGACAAAAGTGGTTGCCGATGAACAAAAGGCCTTAATGTTTGGTAATCCTGACTTTTACCTCAAAACACAGCCTGGACAACCACTGGCCAGTTCTGGACTTACAAGATCCACTGCTGAAGTGGTAACTCCGCTACCTGGCACAAAGCTGGAAATTGAAGAACTGGATGAGCTCCTTGACCGTAAGGGATGGAGTACAGAAAAGTACACTGAGATGCAAGCAAGCGAAACATCCATAAAGGAGATATCCAACCCGCGTGTGTTTCATGTTGCTACACACGGATTCTTTAAAGAAGCACCAAAAGCAAGCAACCTTGACCAGGAATACAATGAAACTGCCGCATATGACAACCCGCTATTGAAGACGGGTCTATTATTATCGGGAGCCGGTGATATACTGAATCAAACGCAATTCAATTATAATGTTGATAATGGTATTCTTACAGCCTATGAGGCCATGAACCTAAACCTGGATAAGACAGATTTAGTGGTGCTTTCAGCATGCGAAACAGGGCTAGGTGAAGTACAGGCCGGGGAAGGAGTGTTTGGTTTACAAAGAGCCTTCCTGGTTGCTGGCGCACGGACGATTGTGATGTCACTCTTTAAAGTAAGTGATGAAGCCACTCAGCAGCTTATGGTGAAATTTTATCGTAAGTGGATTGAGACGGGCAATAAACGACAGGCATTTATTGACGCGAAGAAAGAGATCAGAAACGAGTATCGTGACCCAATATACTGGGGACCTTTTGTAATGATTGGATTGGATTAGGATAACCTAGAAATAGATTTTGAAGGACATCCAACTGGGTGTCCTTTTTTTCTTAAAGAGTGTTAAATACCATATCCTCAATACACAAGCTTCGTTTCAGAGGAAAAACTTCTTATGATCCATAGCTCCTCATTCTGGCAAAATCACTTCGAGGAAAATCTCAAGATTAAACGTATTGATTGGGAAATTCAGCCCTCTCTTACTTACAAAGAAAAAAAGAAAATTCTCTACTCTCTAAAAGCATGGCAGCTTGGTGAGACAAGTGACGGTGCTCATTTACTTGCCGCATGTCGACGATACTCCAAACAAGTAAATGAACCAGCATATCCTGACATTGTAAAACTCTTTATTAAAGAAGAGCAAAAGCATGGTAAGAATTTGGGTAAATACATCGATCTCATCGGGGAAACAAGGGCAAAGAAAGATTGGGGTGATACGCTTTTTCGCAAGATCAGATACTTTAACACCAGCATGGAATTGTGGACAATCACAGTGATTATTGTGGAATGTGCAGCGCAAGTTTTTTATCAGGCTCTACATGACGCCACTAACTGCACTCTATTAAAATCTATCTGCAGTGATATTCTGATCGATGAAGCACACCATATCAAATTTCAAAACGAAAGGATATATAAAATCCTTGAAAGGAAAAGTTTTTACAACAAAGCATTTAGCATTGGCGGGTATGGGATACTCTTTTTTGGAATAATTCATGCCATTTGGTTCGGGCATAGTAAAGCTCTTAAAGCTGGTGGCATCACTAAGAAGGAGTTTATGAGAAAAATGTATTACAAATTCTTTAACACGTTAAAATTTAGTCACTCTCAATCCACTAGAGCCAATTCATTTCAGCCAGTACTTTTAAAATAAAAAAACCCTGACCCATCATATGACGGATCAGGGTTTCGAAAATTAGTTTCTATATATTGAGGAGCCTCTTACTTCTCCTCGTAAACTTTAATACCATTTCTTTCAATGATATCCTTTTTCAGGATTTGGAAATCTTCTACTTCAGGATTCATTTTGATTGCTTCTTCGATAGCTGTCAAAGCATCTACAATCAATCCATTCTCTTCATAGTAAGAAGCATAAATTACTTTGTTAAGCGGGCTATCTTCATCAACCTCAGCTTTTAAGCTATTTAACCCTTCGGTGTATTGATCTGGATTTTCAGGTCTTTTGATTGCGATATCTCCTGAAGAGACATCCTCATTTTCTTTTGTCTTCACATTAATGATCCAAAGACCTTCCTCATTCTGCATTTGCTCTTGCGTGAAATCAAGCTCAATAGAATTTCCATTCACTTCTGACTTCATGATTTCTTCATCAAAAATGTTTTTCACAGTTACAATGAAAGTATTTTCTTCCATGCCTTCCGGAGTATCCCAGTTAAGGATCGCATTGTCTCCAAGTACACTTGCATCCTCTGCAGGAATAAGTACCTGAATTTGCTCATCTCCAGCAAGTGCTCTTGAAACAGCTCCAGTGGCATTCAATCGAGCACGGTAGTTTGGCTGCTCCTTTTCATTCATCTTGTTTGCCAAGAACTTAGCATATCTACTTGATACACTTGCAGACTTGGTATTTACCATCTTAGCAAGATCCTCTACTTTCTTAGTACCAGGTGTTCTTACTTCCAATGTTTTACCGGACTTGTGCATTAACCCAATGTAGGCACCTTGAGAGGCGATTAACTCATCCCCTTCGCTCAAAGTAGCTCCGGTCTTCAGTGCCACAGCGGATGTAGCACCATCTTTTTTAACTTGGTTCTGACCTTTGTTGGCCAAAACTCTAAACGTATATCCTTGCGCGTCTGCAAAACCAAACGCAAATACAAGCATAGTAGTGATAGCGATAGAAACAAACTTTCTCATAATAGTTCCAATAATAATTTGGCGTTTATAAAATTTATAATCTCGATACTTTAAATAATTCTTTTCTTCCTTCTTTGGAGAGTGAGTTTTTCACTACTCCGTAAAATACTTCCAATCCGTCACCCGACAGGGCAACAGCAAACAATAAATAGGTTAGATCCAATTTCATACTGAAGATATCCATGAAGTAAATCATGAGATAAATAATCCCCACAAACTCTATCAACTGAATAACTTTCGTAATACCATCATACCATTTTGGTAGTTTTTTGTATATCCAGGAGAAAGCCATAATGTTTAAGAACAATATCAAAACAGCTACGGCTATTTTTTGCCAATCTTTCAAATAGAATATGTAATTCTCATTCAAAATCATGGAAACGATATTCGCGTGAATAACTCCTCCATACATATCTGGAAATGCTCTACCTATATAAACATCGTTCAATGGCGTGAAAAACTTATCTTCAAAGTTTTCCCGATCACCTAAAACTTCTCCAAGGAAACAGAATATAACTACTTTACCCTCAATTATTTCCGGTATGTAATTACTTCCAAAAACATCCCCTACATCCAGTGCGTAGTACTTATTTCCAAATTTAGTTGCTCCAAAATCTATTACGTTTCCTCTGTAGTTTATTACCTCTTCTTCATTCCCTCTGTCAATAAAAGCCTGAGCTTTTTCTGGAGCAAGATAGGAAGCTAACTTAACTGCAAATGCCGTGTGAGTTGTTGAATCTGTTGTTGTGAGAGTCGGATTAAACGACCTGCACATTTTCAAATCTTCCTGTACCTGTGCATCTGTAATAAGGTTTGCAAAAGCAGGCTCAGCATTAAATGTGAACCATGGCCATGAGGTATGAACCGAATCCAATTTCTCTGTATCAGGATTGTAAAGTACTTTGGTAACCATTATTAGGTTTTCAACTCTACTCAACGCATCCATCAACATCATGTCACCGAGTGTATCTTCTTTAGGAAAATCAAAGAAAGAATCTACTCCAATCACAGCAGGATTATGCTGACTGATCGAATCAATCATCATTGCTATACCTGCTCTGGATTCCAATCCGATGTTTACTAAAACTACATTTTCGTCTGCTATTGGATCGTCCAATAATTGGGAAAAGTAGATGTCTGTGAACTCCATGTCCTCAAAAGCATCTCCAATTGGATCAAATATGTCAAAGACCTTAAATGCCGATACTGATCCTATGAACAGCATCAACGATATAATAAAAATTGTTCCCAGGATTACATCCCGCCAGAATCTTCTAAACATTGTCTATTCGTTGGTGAGTTAGTTAGTTTACGATTATATATGCAATTAAAACATTAATCATCAACACTCATAATCACCCTATTAGAAGAGTTCAATTTTTTCTTCAAATTACGCAATAAAAACCCACATAATCGTCCTATGGATTCAACTTTTCGGCGAACACCTGATATTCATCTACAAGACTTAATAGATGGCCTATTGAGCGGGAATCGTGCTTTTCTTAGCAAGGCGATTACACTCGTGGAAAGTAAAAAGGCGGAGCACAAAAAATTAAGTGCCGAGTTAGTAAATGCAGTAATCCAACATGAAAAAGAAAGTTTTCGCATTGGAATCACTGGAGTGCCAGGGGTCGGAAAGAGTACTTTCATTGAAGCTTTCGGGAAAATGCTGACAAGCAAAGGCAAAAAGGTGGCTGTTTTGTCCATTGATCCAAGTAGCAATAGAACAAAAGGAAGTATTCTGGGTGATAAGACCCGAATGGATGAGCTTTCCAGAGATCCCAATGCATATATAAGGCCTTCAGCGTCCGGAGCTACACTGGGGGGTGTAGCATCAAATACACGTGAATCCATCCTGCTATGTGAGGCTGCCGGATACGATGTGGTTATAATCGAGACGGTGGGCGTAGGTCAAAGCGAGACGGTCGTAAAAGACATGGTGGACTATTTCCTGCTATTGATGCTGGCTGGTGGAGGTGATGAATTACAAGGAATCAAGCGTGGAATTATGGAGATGGCTGATCATATCCTTATCAATAAGGCGGATAAGGATAATCTGAAGGCCGCAAAAAAAGCCAGAGAAGATTACAAAAATGCAGTTCATTTATTCCCACCCAATGATGCTGAATGGACTGTGCCTGTCGGATTGTGCTCAGCTATAGAAAAGACCGGAATAGATGACGCTTGGAATGAAATTGATAATTACGCTCAGCACACCCAAATGAATGGCTGGTTTAATGAAAATAGAAGACGGCAAGCCATAAAATGGTTTCATGAACGGGTTCGCGCAAGACTGGAAGAAGATTTCTATTCAAAGCCGAATATCAAAGAAGAGATAAAAAAAAGGGAGGAGCTGATCTCCTCCCAAAAAATATCAGTACGAAAAGCAGTCGATGAACTATTTAGTTAAATGAATATCTTAAACCTGCTGAGTAATTTCTACCAACACTATTGAATCCGGCTATTGCCTCATAATCAGCATCAAAAATATTTCTTACGCTTCCTGAAAGGGTGAAATCATTCCATTTATACGAAATCTTGAAATCGAATAAATCGAAGGCTTCTCCATTTACATTCACGGTTTCAAATGAACTGTTATCAAAATATCTCAATGGACGCTCACCGGTGTGAAGGTAATCCATTGAAGCGACGAGACCATTTGAAAGTACATATGCCAAGCTTGCTCCATATTTATGGGTCGGAATTCTGTACATAACCTCCTCATTTAGCCTTCTAGTGTAGGTATAATTGGCTGCAAGGGTCAACTCTTTACTAATATTGAATGAAGAGGTCATCTCAATTCCGTCCGTTTCTATTTGTTCATTAGAGTTTTCATACTGATCTGTATAAATGATCAGACTTTCATCATTCCTGTAGAAGTAAACCAAATCAAAATTGACTTTGCTTAAGTAGGTTGCAACTCCAATCTCTGCTGTCTCGGATTCCTCTGGCTCCAAATCAGGATTGGAACCGAATGGTCCAAATAGCTGGAATAAACTTGGTGTAATATACCCGGTAGCATAGGATCCATACACTTTAACATCTAGCTTATCCTTGTCAATAAAATATGAAGGATTGATGTTATAAACGAAGTTAGAACCATAGTCGCTGTGCATATTTAATCGACCACCTATCTGAAGGTTAAAGTCACTATTGTCAAAAACAAAAGTCAGGTATGGATCAACCATTTTGAAGCTCTTATTGTCAAAGTCAGGTTGTTCATATTCTAAACGCTGATAGTTGGCCCCACCAATCAACTTAAATTGATCACTTAGATTTTGATTAATCAGTATATCAACCTGGTGATTTCTCCCATCATATTCTGTTAAAGATCCAAAAGACTCAAACATCCGATCCAGCTTACTAATGAATGCATTTCCTTTTACTGAACCACCACTCCACCTGTAAGATGGTCGGATACCTGCACGGATTTGTGAATATTCTGAAAAGTTTGTCTCTGAATCCGAAAATGCCCCAGCATCAAAGTCATTTTTAAATTCATCGTATGACCCAGTAAATCCTAAACTGAATTCATTGCTAAAAGAATAGTCTACCTTACCAAGCACATTATACCCTTCAAATGAATCATCATCAAAATCATTAGACCCTGACTCATCTTTTGCAGCAGAAAAACCATCGGATTTTTTGTATCCGCCATTGATTAGGTAAGCTATTTTTTCTTGAGAGCCTGATATACCAAGGTTGCCATTAAAAGTATTAAAGCTTCCATACTCAACATTAGCTTGCCCTCCAATCGCTTGGTTTTCAGGCTCCTTAAGCTGAATATTAATAACACCAGCTGCTGCACCAGTTCCATAGAGCGTACTTGCTCCTCCTTTTAAAACCTCAATGGATTCTACCTGATCAAGATTTAATAGCCTTAAATCATATGTCTGATCGATACCTGAAGGATCGTTAAATGGCACACCGTCAATCAAAACCAGCGTACGCTTGCTTGAAGCACCTCGGATGAAATAACCAATATTGGTTCCTGGAGTGCCATAATTACCATCCATTTGAACACCCGGCACTTGATTTAAGACATCTGCTATTGTGTTAGCACCCATTTGCTCAATGTCTTTTCGCGTAATTTTAAAAATAGATTTACCTGATTTTTCAACAGGTATTTCTGACTTGGTGCCTGTTATCACCACTTCATCCAATTGGACGGTTTTAAGGGAGTCCTGTGCCTCGACAGTCCATCCCATACATGCAAATGCAATAATTAATAATTGTAGTTTTCTCATAGTTGTTTTTGCTATGAGCCTCGTAGAAAGAATGGAGTTAACCCCTTCCTCTGCTTTCACCCGAAGCTTAGAATTAAAAAAGTAAAATGGCAGGTCTCCTGGCTTGTCTAATTTTGGCTTCCTTCCCATCCGCCAGCTGGCGAACAGTGGATAAAGATGTGGCCAAAACACAGTTAGACTTACAGTTGCGGGGACAGCTCTCGATTTTCAAGTTTCAGATCACGAGATTCCCATTTTAATTCTCCTCCATCTGTTGATGGAATTGAAACCATTGTCAATGCAAACTTAAGCAACAACAAGTTTCATACGCTACTTTTGAGGTATGAATAGATTCATTTTCGGAATAATCATATTGATTTGGGGTTGTTCAGCACCCAAAAACGAAAAATCTTCGGTTTTCTCGACCAATGACATAAAATATGCAAAAGGATTTCATATAGAGAAAAACGAGGAAGGCTCATTCCTAGTGATTGATGAACCTTGGCCTAAAGCTCCCAAACCCATTAAATATTCCTTAGAAAATGTGCCCAACAGGATTGTTTGTACATCCACCTCACATCTTCCTTTTTTTGAAATGCTTGGCGAAGAAGACCTGGTTGTTGGCTTCCCAAACATTAATTATATCAGCTCGAAAGCATTCATTGATAGAGCGAATGAAGGATTGATCACGGACTTGGGACCTGATGGAAGCATGAATATGGAACTACTCCTTGGAATCAACCCTGATGCGGTCATCGCTTTTGACATGGGGGGAGAGTCTCAGACACTGGATAAAATCAAAGAAGCTGGAATTCCAGTCTATTACAATTCTGATTTTCTTGAGCAATCTCCACTTGGAAGGGCAGAATGGATTAAGTTTTTTGGAGCCCTGTTAAACAAGCAACACGAAGCTGATTCCATTTTCTCTGCCATTGAAAATGAATACCTGAGACTGAAAGAATTAGCAAGTAAAACTGAAAATAAGCCCTCCATTTTAAGTGGAGTTGTATATGGAGATACCTGGTTCTTACCCGGGGGTAATAATTGGGCCGCTACTTTTTTCAATAACGCAGGAGGTGAATACTTATGGGATACAGACACTACAACAGGCTGGATGGAGTTGAGCTTTGAAGCTGTTTATGAAAAAGGACACAATGCAGACTATTGGATTGGTACTTCCACACTCAATAGCATGGATGAGATGAAAGGACAAGATGATCGATATGCTGAATTTGAAGCATTTAAAGATCAAAAGGTATATAACTACAGCAAGAAAATCGGGCCTAATGGAGGATATGATTTTTTTGAATCAGGCTATTCCAGACCTGATTTGGTGCTTTCGGATCTGATTAAAGTTTTGCATCCCGAACTTCTACCAAAGTATGAGACTGTTTATTTTCAACAGTTGAATTGAATAGCTGATGATCGAGAATCACCTGGATGAATCAAAGAAAAAATGGCGAATCGTTTTCGGATTGCTTGCTGTGTCCGTTATTCTGTCATTTATTCTAAGTATATCACTTGGGTCTGTTAACATCCCATTTCGCTTTATTTTCAGCTTTTTTATTGGTGAATCAGACAATCAGGTTTGGGCAAACATTATTCAGAATTTTAGAATACCAAAGGCCATAACGTCTCTATTAGCAGGTAGCGCACTCGCCATTAGCGGTTTGCAGATGCAAACACTTTTCAGAAACCCATTGGCAGGCCCTTTCATTTTAGGCATAAGCTCAGGTGCAGGGCTAGGTGTTGCTCTGGTGATCTTTTTGGGGGTATGGCTTGGTGGATTTCTTGAAATGACCGGAATGGGTAGAAGCTGGCTATTGGTAGGTGCTTCGGGGTTAGGGTCATTCGTAGTGCTGTCTGTTGTCCTTGTTGCTTCCTTTAGAATCAGGTCAGGTGTCTCGCTCCTTATTATAGGGCTGATGTTTGGTTCAGCTGTCAGTGCGCTGGTTAGCATCCTACAATACTTCAGCCAGGCAGAAAATATTCAGGCATATGTCATCTGGACGTTTGGCAGTCTGGGCAGTTTATCCTGGTCTGAATTGAACGTCATGCTACCTGTTATTTTAATTTCTCTAGCCACCTCATTTCTATTGTCCAAGCCATTAAATGCCTTGCTTCTGGGTGAGAATTACGCTGAATCACTCGGATTAAACCTCAAGAAGGCACGAATGCTAATTATTATCAACACCAGCTTATTGGCAGGAACCATCACTGCTTTTTGTGGACCCATTGCTTTTATTGGCTTAGCCGTACCACACATTGCAAGGATGCTATTTAACACAGGAAATCACCTTTTGCTAACTCCATTGGTCATCTTTCTAGGAGGCACGCTATTACTTGTGTTTGATATTATAGCTCAACTTCCGGGAATGGATGAAACACTCCCTATTAATGCCGTCACCTCACTCTTCGGAGCGCCTTTTGTTATCTGGCTAATTGTAAGAAAGTCCAACCTTAACTATCGATTCTGATGGAACTGCTCAAAGTCGAAAACTTAACCATTGGGTATGCGGCAGATAAGGTGTTGGCAGCAGGTATAAACCTGTCGCTAAATAAAAATGAATTGGTGGGTCTTGTTGGCCAAAATGGAGTTGGGAAATCCACGCTGATTCGTACGATTTGTGGCCTACAGCCATCCATGAAAGGTCATATCCAGCTTTCCGGTGAACCCATCCGAGACCTCACACCAAAATCTATTGCTAAGAAAATAAGCGTAGTACTGACAGGAAAACCTGACTCACTCAATTTATCCGTGTTGGAGCTGATCGCTCTTGGGCGGCACCCATACTCTGGTTGGCTTGGTAGTTTGAAAAAGGAAGACAAAGAAAAAATCGAGGATGCCATCACACAAATGGAAATCAATTACCTGGCACAAAAACGGCTGTTTGAGCTTAGTGATGGGCAATTACAAAAAGTAATGATCGCCAGAGCGTTAGCTCAGGACACAGATTTGATCATTTTGGACGAACCCACCTCCCACCTAGACCTGAGAAACAAAATCGAAGTATTAAATCTTCTTAAAAAAATATCAGAATCAGGAAAGGGTGTTCTTATATCTACTCACGAAATACAACTTTCAGCACAAGTATGTAATCAGTTTTGGTGCATGGATTTTGGGAAGGAGATATTGGTCGGAGAACCAAAGAAGCTTATTGTATCAGGTGAACTGCAGAATTATTTGCATGTCCCGAAGGAATCATTAGGATAAAAAAAGGGGATCCGGGAGGATCCCCATATATGGATGGGATAATCGTAACCTAACCTAACCGAATAGAAACGTGCCTTTGCACGTCAACCCATCCATTTCACCTAATCACCATTAATTGGTACGTATTTAACAGAAATAAGATTGAGAAGGTTTAATATTTTTTTTGTCTATTATAAGACAAAACATCATGTCTTGAAAAAAAGTATGCATATAACCATTCTGGACTTATTTTAACCTCTTCCTGATTTAATCCAGTATGTCAATGACTTGACAATCCTTGCCTGTTCTGTGTAACTTCAAAGCTATCAGAAAACCAAACGCGTATTATTGACCTGATAAACTCAATCAATGCAAAGAATTGTCATCATTGGAAATGGAATAGCAGGCATCACAGCAGCTCGTCATATCCGAAAACATTCGGATGACGAAATCACTGTCATCTCCGGAGAAACGGATCATTTCTTTTCCCGAACAGCCCTTATGTACATATACATGGGCCACATGAAATACGAGAACACAAAGCCTTATGAAGATTGGTTTTGGAAAAAAAATCGAATAAATCTAAAGCGCGCCTGGGTTGAATTCATTGATTTTGAGAAGAAACAACTGCATCTGCAGAATAGCGATCACATAGAATATGATAAGCTGCTCCTTGCAACAGGAAGTAAGTCCAACATGTTTGGATGGCCGGGGCAGGACTTAAAGGGCGTGCAGGGTCTTTATTCATACCAGGACCTTGAGTTAATGGAGGAAAACACTCAGGGAATAAATAATGCCGTGATTATTGGTGGTGGCCTTATCGGAGTAGAGATGGCCGAAATGCTTCATTCACGAGGTATCCCCGTAACTTTTCTAATTAGAGAAAAACACTTTTGGGATAATATGCTTCCGCAGGAAGAAGCAATATTGATAGATAAGCATCTCTCCAAACATGGGATTGATCTAAGACAGGAGACAGAACTTGAAGAAATACTTGATGATGGTAGTGGAAAGGTCAAGGGTATAAAAACGAAATCAGGTGAAACAATAGATTGTCAGTTCGTGGGACTGACCGTGGGCGTACATCCAAATATTGATCTGGTTAAAGAATCGAAAATTGAAACGGACAGGGGTATTTTGGTTGATGAGTATCTGCAAACAAATATTCCGGATGTATATGCAGCCGGTGATTGTGTTCAAATGAAAGAACCCATGCCCCATCGTAGAGCGATTGAGGCCGTATGGTATGCCGGACGAATGATGGGTGAGACTGTTGCGCTAACCCTGGCAGGAAAAAAGACAAAATACCAACCAGGAATATGGTTCAACTCTGCCAAATTCTTTGACATTGAATATCAAAACTACGGAATCGTTTTACCCCAATGTCCGGAAGATTCGAGTGCTTTTTATTGGGAAAGCCAAGATGCTGAAAAGTGTATCAAAATCATTTACAAAAAAGACTCTCTCGAGGTTCAGGGTGTAAACATATTCGGTATTCGAAACAGACATGAGGTTTGGGATAAATGGCTGAGGGAAAAGCGAACGCTTGATTACATCATTGCCAACCTGCCGGAAGCAAACTTTGATCCCGAATTTTTCAAACATTGGGAAGGTGAGATTCAGGAGAAATTCAATGAGGAGTTCCCGGATAAAAAGGTTGGAGTGAGGAGGAAAGGTTTATTGGAAAAGATTTTAGGGTGAGTTTAACCACAGAGAGAACTGAGATATGAACAGAGAAAACAGAGAGTTGAGCATAAACGAGATCACAGAGAAAGTAATTGGCTGTGCGATTGCTGTGCATACTGAACTTGGTCCTGGACTACTTGAATCTGCATATCAAGAGTGTTTATTCCATGAACTTCAATTAGAAGGACTCAATGTTGAAAAAGAGAAACCATTACCACTAGTCTACAAGGACGTTAAAATGGAGTGCGGCTATCGCGTAGACCTTTTAGTTGAGAATAAGGTGATTATTGTAGAATTGAAATCAGTTGAAGCTCTTACAAATGTTCATGTAGCACAGGTACTTACTTACCTCAAGCTCTCAAATAATAAAATTGGTCTTTTGATAAATTTCAATTCATTCCGAATTAAGGATGGATTGCGAAGACTAATCAATAAATACTATTCTCCTCCGATTTCTCAGCGTATTAACTCCGATTCCTCTGTGGTTAAGTAGCAGGTAAAAAAGAAGATTATGAAAGCAATCAGATTTACAGGACTTATTCTATTTCTCTTTTCATTGGGATTGTTCCTGAGTAGTTTTTTTATGTCGACACTTACGCTGACGGAGGAAACTTTTAACTCTATTGTTAAAAGTGAGCATCAGGAAACACTGAAGCCTGTACTTTCTGAAACGTTTGGGAACCAATATTCAACCAGCATTCCCTTTGTAAAGGAAATCAATCGTGCGGTGGAGGAAGTAAACGCGCAGGCAAAAACTAATCAGGAATGGGATAAAGTTATTTATGATGACTATGCAGGATCATTGGCAAGAGCTTCTGCTGAGGGGTTTGTTCCTGAAAACAAGCTTTTGTTTTTTATTCTCATCTATGTTGTTGGAGCGATTGGTTCTTTAATGTTCATACTACCTCAAGTGAAATTAAATGGGCCTCCGGGAATTAAGAACAACCATATCTTTCATCATGCGCTCAACAATAAGGGTTGGATGGGAATACTAACTGGCGCTTTGCTTATTGGCTTTTATATCCTTCTTTACTTCTTTCCTGCGTACATCACCAACTGGATCATTATTGTTGATCCATTACAAAAACTCATAAACCCATCCGCCACTTCAAGTCAATGGTTTCTGTATGGCTTCCTTTACACGTTCGCTGTGCTTGTGATGGGCGTTCGGATGCTCATTAAATACCGCCACAGCAAATACCAGATTTTTCGAACCATCTCCGTGATGTTTTTTCAGTTGGCATTTGCATTCCTGATCCCTGAAATTCTAGTGCGCTTAAATCAGCCCTACTTCGATTTCAAAAACATGTGGCCACTTGACTATGACTTCTTCGATGCATGGCATATTAATACGCTTACTTCGTCAGGTGGTGTAGGCATTTTTATGTTCGCCTGGGGTATCACACTTTTTGTAGTCGGCGTTCCCTTATTTGTCTATTTTTTCGGGAAGCGGTGGTATTGTAGTTGGGTCTGCGGATGTGGCGGACTAGCGGAGACAGCAGGTGACCCTTTTAGACAGCTATCAGATAAATCTTTAAAAGCATGGCAAATAGAAAGATACCTGGTTCATGGTGTCCTTGTATTTGCAGTAATTATGACCATCGGGGTACTCTACACATTTATTACCGGTAGCAATACAATCATGGGATTAGATACCTACACGTATTTGAGAAAGCCGTATGGGTTTGCCATTGGATCTATTTTCTCAGGAGTGGTAGGAACAGGTTTTTATCCCTTGATGGGCAATCGTGTCTGGTGCCGTTTTGGTTGTCCACTTGCCGCATACTTAGGGTTGGTGCAGCGGTTCAAATCAAAATTTAGAATTACCACCAATGGTGGTCAGTGCATTTCCTGTGGAAACTGCTCGACCTATTGCGAAATGGGGATAGATGTAAGATGGTATGCGCAAAGAGGCCAAAATATCATTCGCTCTTCATGTGTGGGCTGTGGAGTTTGCTCCTCCGTTTGTCCGCGAGGCGTCCTTAACCTCGAAAATAGAGACGAAGATGGGCGATTCAATCAACCAATTTTACTTGGTAACGATAGTTTTACCGTAAGTAAATAATTATGAAACGAGTAGCATCTTTAATTTTTATTCTCACAGGCTGCATCGGTCAGGATGTGTTGATGGATGAGGTGAGTCCTGTAATCAGAATCACCAACCCAATTTCCACCATGGAGGTCAACACCACCTACCAATTTGAATACATGTTTTTGGATAATGTGGGCCTGGAAACGCAACCCAATTCCATCATCTGGACCACCTCTGATATGTCGAGGCTTACCATTGATCAAAACGGACTGGCTGAGTCACTTGACAATGGTGAGATAACCATCACCGTCTTTGCTAACTCAGGAGAACTTGAAGCCGACACCTCACTCACGTTTGAGATTACTGGGGATCCAACCATGATGGCGGATGACGAACGGACTGGGAAAATAATGACTACCAGCAGTTATCAGCTTGAAGGGGACTTCAAACTTTTCAAAAGTGGAGATGACCTGATCGTGGATATCGCCTCAAACTATGTTGCTGATGATAATCTGCCCGGATTATATGTTTACCTGACAAACAATCCAAATTCACCGAGCGGAGGATATGAAATTGGTGCCGTACAGGTATTTTCTGGTGCGCACAAATACACCATTCCAGATGTGGGTCTTCTGGATTATGACTATTTATTCTACTACTGCAAACCGTTTAAAGTCAAAGTTGGCCATGGAGATATTGAATAATTACAAAAAGCTCTCACTTGCTATCCTTCTAACCATCCCATTTCTAGCAAGTGCCGGAGGGGGATGGACCAAACAAAAAGGAACTGCCTATTACAAAGTATCACAATGGTGGGTGGTGGCTGCAAAACATTACACTGGAACCGGTGGAATAGACCCAAATGTGACAACCGGCACATTCAACACTTCTTTCTATGGCGAGTATGGAATAACAGATCGACTGACGGGGATCGTTTATTTTCCATTTTTTTCCAGAACATTTAGAAACGAACAAGTATCCGGAACAAACGGAATGGTGACTTCTCCCGGAGAAGCAGTTAACTCGATTGGGGATACTGACATTGCGGTAAAATATGGACTTAGCAAGCCGGGAAGCAAGTTTGTTTTTGCGGGCACACTTCTGTTAGGGCTTCCGCTTGGTAAGAATGATGGCGGAAGTGATGGATCCCTTCAAACAGGAGATGGGGAATTCAACCAGATGGTAAGATTTGATTTAAGTCGTTCATTTTCCATTGGTAAGATCAATGCGTATGGAAATATCTACACCGCCTTTAATAATCGAACCAATAATTTCTCTGATGAATTCCGAGCTGGTGGGGAGGTAGGCGCATCGTTTCTCAAAAACAAATTATGGGGGATTGTTAGAGTAGATATGGTTGAGTCCTTGCAGAATGGCCTCAGCTCTGCCGAAGGTAGTAGTGGTGCTACCATTTTTGCTAACAACACAGAATTCATTTCGTATACATATGAGGCCGCCTATTACGCTACAGATAAGCTGGGATTCTCTGCATCATATGGAGGTGCATTTAGTGCTAAGCTTATTTTCGCCAGCCCCTCCTATTCCGTGGGAGTGTTTCTTGACCTGAAATAATTTGTCCAAATCCTTCTTATCTTCTCGTCTTAAATAAAAAACGATGGGACAAAAAGGGGATAAACACACGAATGAAGCGCAGTTATCAGCCGATCTTCTGGTAGAAAAATTATCAGTTATTGATGGCATTACTTCCAAAAAAATGTTCGGAGGACACGGGATTTTTCATGAAGGAAGAATGTTTGCAATCGTTGACTCAAAAGGTACATGTTCACTAAAAACCGACGCTTCTAATGAAGAAGATTTCAGAAATGAAGGAGCAGAAAAGCATGGCAAAATGCCCTATTACGCTATTCCAGAAAGAGTTTTCAATAGTAACGAATTGACTGAGTGGGCAAAGAAATCCATTGCAATTAAGTAGGGTTAATGATTGATTAATATCAGGTTCATGCATTTTATAGATGTGGAATTTACCTTCGTGTAAAATCTACACTCATGAAATATTTACTCACAATCACATTAGCCTCTCTTCTATATTGCTGCACTCAGCCGGAAAAACACGCTCCTCTTGTTGAAGATACTGCTCATCTCCGAGATTCCTCAATGGCGCCTTTCTATCATGGTGTTGCTTCCGGCGATCCATTGTATTCACAAGTAATTATTTGGACGAGAGTAACACCTGAAGATTCACTTCCGGAAGTAGATGTGGTCTGGGAAATAGCTGCTGATGATAGTTTTCAGGAAATCATAAAAACAGGGACAGTAACCACCGACCCGGGGCGAGACTATACGGTAAAAATTGATGTGGATGGATTATCTGAAGGTCAGAAGTATTTCTATCGATTTCATGCTTTAGGCAAATCATCCATGATTGGAAGAACCAAAACCGCTTCAATTAAACCTCAAAATTTAATGTTCGGGGTGGTCAGCTGCAGCAACTACGAGTGGGGATATTTCAATTCCTATGGCGCACTTGCACAGGAAAATCTGGATGCGGTCATTCATCTGGGAGATTACATTTATGAATACGCTCCGGGAGGTTATGGTGACACAACTCTTGGTAGATCTCCAATTCCAAACAAAGAAATAATAACGCTTCAGGATTATCGATCCAGATATTCACAATATCGGCTGGATAAAGATCTGATAGCTGCACACGCCAACCATCCTTTTATAAACATTTGGGATGATCACGAAATCGCCAACAATTCCTATAAAGATGGAGCGCAAAATCATCAACCGGATGAAGGAAGTTATGAAGAGCGAAAGAATATTGCACGTCAGGTATTCTATGAATGGATACCCATTCGGGAAAGCGATCAGCATTACCGGAAGCTTCAATTTGGTGACATGGCTGATCTTATCATGCTGGATGAGCGACTGGAACGCACATTTATTGCAGACAGTCTTGGAGATCCAACATTGATGGATTCTTCAAGAACCATGCTAGGTAAAGAGCAGCTTCTTTGGTTTACTACCCAGCTAAAGGTCTCACAAGCAAAATGGAAGGTGGTGGGAAATCAGGTAATCTACTCCTACCTTAACTGGGGTCACGAAGATTTTACTATCAATCTCGATTCATGGGATGGATATCCGATCGAACAGCAGCAGATTGCTGATGTGATCAAATCCAAGCCGGTAGAAAATGTGGTATTCATAACCGGTGACACGCATACAGCATGGGCATTTGAATCGACTAACAAACCCTTTGATGAATACAATCAGGAGACCGGTGAAGGTGCCTTTGCAGTAGAATTTGGTACCACATCCATCAACTCTGCCAATTCAAATGAAAGCTATTCTGATAGTGTAGTACTCGTTCATGAAAATCGGATTACTGATTCACCTGTGAACCCACACCTAAAGTGGACCAACATGAGAGACCATGGCTATATGATACTTACCTTGACAGAAGACAGAGCAATGGCCACTTGGAAGTTTATGAAAACAATAGAAGAACCTAGCCTTGAAATAAAGGAAGTGAAGAATATTTGGATGAACAGTGGGGAAGTGAAATTGCAATCAAACTAAATGGTTGACCCTAAAAGCAAAACAATATATATAAAGCACATCCCTGCAATTAGACCACAGCTAAGTCGAAAATCTGTATATCGTTTGTTTCCAATAACAACCAGTGAAAAAGTAAAAATGATGATTGAAAACACATTTCTAAAAACATAAATGGTGTTATGAATGAAATATTCCCTTGTCCCTGAAGTGGCTCTAATTTTTTGCGGTACATCAAGAACCGCCGAGTACTTGATGATTACATCCTTGACTCTTGCATTTTTATATTCATTATAAAATGACCTGTCTGTAGGAATTCTTCTTCCATATGGCAAGGTTACATAGGTTGCTTCTCTGCCCAACACAATATCTTTAACCACATATGGATACTCATAGGCCGAATAATAATAGTCATAAGTCAGAACCAAAGCAGTTAAAAAGAAAACCAGATTTAGCAATCTATAGTACCTGTAAAATTGCTGCTTCAGCTGTACCTGATACATCATAGCCTCTTGCTGCATCTTTATTTTATCCTTTACAAATGATGCCCTGCTCTTTTGCTCCTTATTGCTGTCATCAATTACTGTTTTGACCGGCACTCCTTGCAGGAAAAGGTCATACAAATTCCTGGTGGTCTGGTCTGACAGGATTTCATATGCTTCATTGATGCGTAAAATTTGTCCTGTAGCCCGAGGGTCTGGATTGATATCGGGGTGAAATCGCTTGACTAAGCTTCGATAAGCTGACTTGATTTTAGCCTGACTAGCTGTTTGCGGTACTCCTAAAATTTCATAATGATTCATCGCGCTAAATCTATAAACAGAAATATTAGCTTGTGTCATTAAAGAGTCATTTTTAGTATTGATATAAGCATACCTTTGCGGCCTCAATAAAAAAGTGTGCTTTTAGGTAAACCAGACGTTCGTGTAATAATCCCTGCATTTAATGAACAAAATGCGGTAGGTCTTGTGATCGATGAGATCCCAAAAGATTGGGTTACCGAAATCATCGTGGTAGACAATGGCTCTACGGACGACACCTTTGAACAAGCTCAATCAAGAGGCGCAACCACAATTAAAGAGCCAACCCGTGGCTATGGAAATGCCTGCCTCAAGGGCATGAAACACATTGCTGAATCCAAAACTCAGCCGGACATTCTAGTTTTTCTAGATGGAGATCATTCCGACTACCCAGAACAACTCATTGATCTTATCCAACCCATAATTGAAGGTGAAGCGGATCTTGTCATTGGGTCGCGAGCTTTGGGACAAAAAGAAAAAGGTAGCATGACGCCTCAGCAGGTTTTCGGCAACTGGCTGGCCACCACGCTTATTAAAATTTTTTATCGTAAGAAATACACTGATCTGGGGCCATTCAGAGCTATCCGATATGAAAGCCTCTTGACAATTGGCATGAAAGATCGGACTTATGGGTGGACGGTAGAGATGCAATTAAAGGCCGCTAAACTAAATTTGCGAACGAAAGATGTGGCAGTGAATTATCGACAAAGGATCGGCGTTTCGAAGGTTAGTGGCACGATAAAAGGGACATTGGGTGCAGGGTATAAAATCATCTATACAATTTTTAAATATCTATAAAAGGTGGAGTGGTTAGTCATCGTACTATATGGGGTCACATTGTTGATCATTTGCCTTTTTAGTTTAGGCCAGTTCAATCTTACCTGGCATTATTTACAGGCAAAAAAGCAGAAGGAGGAATTATCAGAAGAACTTTCTGAATATCCTATCGTCACCATTCAACTACCCGTTTTTAATGAGCGGTATGTGGTTGAGCGTCTGATAGATGCCGTGATGAAAATCCAATACCCGAAAGACAAACTGGAAATTCAGATTCTGGATGACTCAACGGATGAGACGGTCGGAATTATAGCTGAAAAAGTCAATGAATATTTGGCGGATGGCTGGGATATTAAGCAAATCAGACGTCCTGAACGAGTTGGGTTTAAGGCGGGTGCGCTTGCATACGGACTTGAGAAAGCCAAAGGTGAATTCATCGCCATCTTCGACGCAGATTTTGTCCCCAATCCACAATTTTTGATGCGCACACTTTCAAAGTTTCAAAACGAAAAAGTGGGCATGATACAAACCAAATGGAGCCACCTGAATACAGATTACGGTTCGCTGACAAAAATTCAGGCCTTCTGGTTGGATGCTCATTTCACCGTTGAACAAAAAGGTCGTGAACATGCCGGAAGCTTCATCAACTTTAATGGTACAGCTGGTGTATGGCGAAAAGCTTGTATTCAGGATGCCGGAGGATGGCAATACGATACAATCACTGAAGACCTGGACCTAAGCTACCGAGCTCAATTAAAAGGCTGGAAGTTTGTCTATCGGGAAGAAATTGAATCCCCTGCAGAACTTCCGGTTTTGATCCCGGCTGTGAAGTCCCAGCAATACCGATGGAATAAAGGTGCCGCCGAAACAGCACGGAAGACCTTGGGAAAGGTGCTCACATCTAACATTGGTTGGAATCATAAAATCAGAGCAGTATTTCATTTGCTAAACAGCTCCGTATTTCTTTTGTTGTTGATTGCAGCCGTGCTCAGCATCCCCATGCTTTACATCAAGGAATACAACCCGGACCTTGCTCTCGTTTTTGATCTGGGAAGTATTTTCATCATTGGATTTCTGGCAATGGGATTCTTCTACTGGGTGGCCGCCAAAGCCACACATCCGGAATATACCTTCCGTTATTTCATCAAAAACTTTCCGATTTTCCTGGCCTTCTCCATGGGCATGGCGCTTCATAACTCCATCGCGGTGGTTGAAGGGTACCTTGGTATCAAAACACCGTTTGTTCGAACACCAAAATTCAATGTGCAGTCGAAAGGAGACTCATGGAAAGGCAATCAATATCTCAGCAAGGTGCTAACTCCCGTCACCTTCATGGAAGGTCTGCTTTCCATCTATTTCATTTATGGAATCTTTTCAGGCTTCAAACTGGAAGATTACGGACTCATGCTTTTCCACGGCATGTTAGCCATTGGTTTTGCTTATGTTTTTATCTTGTCGGTGAAACCGATGAACAATGCCTAGGCAGCACAATACAGGTTATTATACTTTTTTAGTAGTATTCCTATTGGCCATTTTCTCGATTGGTAACTGGATAGAAAGGTATCATACCCTATCCCTTTTACTGGCCTATTCAAGCGCATTTTTAGGATACATATTTTTGCAATTGAAAAATGAGAATTCAAATCTCCTCCTGGGCACAGGGATACTGATTCGGGTTTTACTATTTCTTAGCCTGCCTTCTCTTTCCGATGATTTATACCGCTTCATTTGGGATGGAACCCTTCTGAATAATGACATCCATCCTTTCAGTCAACTACCGGGATACTACCTGGATCAAAACATTCCTGGATTAGATCAGGAGCTCTTTAATAAACTCAATTCTCAAAACTATTTTACGGTCTACCCTCCTCTCAATCAATTCATTTTTTGGCTGAGCGTCACTGTTGCAGATTCTGATTGGCTCGTTTCAGCCAATGTCATTCGTTTGTTCCTTTTTGCAGCAGATTTTGGGTCTTTCTATTTTCTAAAGAAACTGCTTATACACTATAAAAAACCTCAGAAGCTGGCTTTTTGGTATTGGCTGAACCCATTGGTAATACTAGAGTTTACAGGTAATCTTCACTTTGAAGGACTCGTGATTTTCTTTTTACTGGCAGGGATTTACTTCTATGAAAAAAATAAGAACTGGCACTCAGCAACAGGACTTGGACTAGCCATTGGCACTAAGCTGCTTCCGCTGATTTATTTACCATTTCTTTTTCTAAAAGGGCTCAAAGAAAAAAAATGGATCATTTCAATCATGGCTGGAATTATCGGGATGGCTACCCTCCTTCCGTTATTGGATGAAACATTCATTCAGGCAATGAGTCAAAGCCTGGACCTCTATTTCAGGTCTTTTGAATTTAATGCGAGCATTTACTTTATGGCAAGAGAGGTCGGCTATTGGATTTATGGGTATAATAATATCGCATTGATCGGACCAACTCTTTCAATCATTTGTTTTCTATCCATCCTTTCTATTTCAGCCATTGCTTACTTTAAGAAATGGAGCATTCCAAAATCCTTCCTGTTCGTATTGACAGTCTATTTGCTCTTCGCCACAACAGTACATCCTTGGTACATTTTACCACTTACTGCATTCGGATTGTTGTCTGGTTATTGGTATCCGATTGTTTGGTCATTCTTGATCTTTCTAACCTATGCCGGATACACCAAAGATGGTTTTGAACTACCAATGTACATCGTTGTTGTGGAGTATCTCGTAGTTATGATCGTGATCCTGTTGGAATTACGTTTTCACAGTAATGATTAAATTTATCATATGAATCCTGAAATGAAACTTGATCTCATCAGCAAGATTGCGCAAAGCAATGATTCGCTATTATTAGAGGAGATTCAGAAGCTACTCGAGTTAACTGACTCAGATAAAATTTATCAATTGTCCGATTCGCAATTGGAAAGCCTCAAAGCAGCGGAAAACGATATCAAATACGGGAATGTAATTGATCATGAAGAGGTAAAAGAAATGACTTCAGAATGGTTAAAAAAGTAGTCTGGACACAGACAGCTTATTCTCAAAAGATTGCAGTTTACGAGTACTGGAATAAAAAGAATGGATCTTCTTCGTTTAGTGAGAAACTTGAGAAAGCTATCAATGATGCGATAGATTTAATTAAAAAATTTCCACAGCTTGGCGTGAAAACACAGTTGAAAAATGTACGGATTAAAATAATCAAAAACTATTTGTTGATTTACCGTGTATCTGAAGACACCATGTTCATTTTGCTCTTCTGGGATTCCAGACAAAATCCTAAGGATCTTGATCGATTAATTAAGCTTTATCAATGAAAAAACTGATCCCACCCTTCATCCTGCTACTCATTTCCACTATTACATCATGTGGTCAAAAGACCTTCGATGAGAAGATGGAAAGTCTGTACAAAAAGACTGTTCCACTGATCAAGGCAGATTCATTAAAACCTAAACTTGCTGGAGTTGTTATTCTGGATACCCGGTCAGAAGAGGAATATCAGGTAAGCCATATAAACGGAGCTCGTTTTGTCGATTATGACAATTTTGAAGTGGGGCAGGTAAGTAACATTTCGAAGGATACAGAAGTGATTGTTTACTGCTCAGTAGGATATCGAAGTGAGCGTGTGGGTGAAAAATTGCAAAAGGCCGGATACACCAATGTGAAAAACTTGTACGGTGGTATTTTTGGTTGGAAAAATGAAGGATTTGAAGTGGTTGGGATGAACAATTTGCCCACCGACAGTGTACATGTATACAATCGATTGTGGGGAAGGTGGCTATTTAAAGGAACTAAAGTTTATTAAAAGAGAATATTTTTTTATGAGTGATAAGTTGTTGATGATTTTTGTGAAGAATCTGATTCCCGGAATGGTGAAAACACGTCTGGCTGAGGATATAGGAATTGATAAGGCGCTTGACGTTTACCAGGAGTTGGTGCATCATACCCACAAAATCACAAAGAAAATTGAAGTAGACAAAGCAGTTTACTACTCCGAATATGTAGAGATAGAAGATATCTGGGACAATGGAGATTTTAAACTCACCTCTCAAAAAGGATTTAAGCTCGGAGAGAAAATGTCCAATGCTTTCGACGAGGCATTTGATTCTTACAATAAGGTCATTATTATCGGTAGTGACTGCTATGACCTATCCTCGAAGCACATCAAATTAGCTTTTGAAATGCTGGAAGAAAATGATGTGGTAGTCGGGCCGGCAAAAGACGGTGGCTACTACCTTCTTGGTATGAAAGAATACCTGCCACAGCTTTTTGAGGATAAGAAGTACAGCACTGACTCTGTTTTAAATGAATTGCTTGAAGAGGTAGAGGAAATGGAACTTTCTGTTTACAAGCTCCCAACACTCAACGATATTGATACGCTGGCAGACCTAAAAGAAACGGGTATCGACTGGGAAAACCTGGGTGTCGACGCAGAAGTCGATGATGAAGGAGAGGCTTATTAAAGCCTTCCAACTATTCATACCTCAAAGATTCGATCGGATTTGAACCTGAAGCTTTCCAAACTTTTGCGCTGATGGAAATGAGTGCAATTAGCATAGAGGCCAGTCCGCCTACAACATATATCCACCAAGATATTTCCGTCTGATAAGCAAAGTCTTCCATCCACTTGTCGATTACATAATATGAAATAGGCGTAGACACTACAAATGCAATTACGATGAGAAAAATAAATTCTTTTGACAGGATAGTACTGATCTGCATGATGGAAGCTCCCAATACTTTACGAATTCCCAATTCTTTCGATTTTTGAACAATCGTGAAAGATATCAGCCCAAACAACCCCAGGCAGGATATCAAAATTGCAACTCCTGTAGCAGCAGAAGCCAATTTTGAAGCTCTTCTTTCTGTTTCATAAAAACGCTCAACTGTCTCATCCATAAAGTAAACCGTCAAAGGATTATCAGGATACACTTCTCTCCATTTATCGGTAAGATTATCAATTGTTTTTTCAATTTGATCACCCTTCACCTTTAATGCAATGCACCTTAATTCCTCCCTATATTGGTATAACATTGGCTCAATCGGATGATGAAGTGAACGGAAATGAAAATCCTCTACCACACCAACAGCTTTATGTTTCTTTTTGCTATATTCAAAAGTAGCCCCTACTGCCTCTCTGGGATCATTAAATCCCAGATCACGCATGAATGTTTCATTGATCAGTAATTCAGGTAAGCTATCATTGGGCAAGAGATTTCTTCCTGCTAACAACTTGATATCATAAAACCTTAAATAGGTAGTATCTCCTGTTTTTTGATGAGCGCTTGTTACTACTTCACCTTTCTCAGATTGATACTTTACTGTTGAGGTCGAATATCCGCTTTGAACCGGTGGGGTACTTTGCAATGCATAGTCCATTACCTCCGGCACCTCATCAAGATAATTTTTAATCAGTTCAGATTTATTGTATGACTCATAGTAGGGTGTGTAGAAATAAATGATCCCATCTTCCTTGAACCCTAAATCCTTGTCCAACATGAAGGATATCTGCCATGCGATTGCAAGTGTTCCTACAATCAGGAGCTGGGAAAATAGGAATTGAAATAAAATCAATGTTTTTCGAATTAAAGAGCCTCCGGGATTATTAGAACCTGCACCTGGTCTCAATGCTCGCACCGGCCTGAATGAAGAAATAACCCACGCTGGATAAATACCTGCGATCAACCCCACCAGAAAAGCCAATAGAGCCAGTACCATCCAAAAAAATGGATTTCCATAATCAAGCGCCACTCCTTCAGGCAAAAACTCCTCGAAATAGACGAATCCATAATGTGCAATGGGGATCGCTAACACAACAGCAAAAAGAGAGATTAAAATGCTTTCAGTAAGAAACCTTCCTACTAATTGACTTCTCGGGCTACCCAGCACTTTTCGCACCCCAACTTCCTTAGATTTTGATGTAGACTGAGCTGTTTCCAGATTCACAAAATTGAAAATAGCAATGAGAAGAATTGCCAGGGCTACCACACTCAATACGGTAAGTGTTGGCATATGGGCCGGATTCCTTCCATTATCAAAAATTCCTATTTCAGGATCGAAATGCATCTCTGAAAGTGGCTGCAGTTGATAGCTCTGAACCCAATCTGTATCCTCCGTTTGCTCGGCAACATGCTTCTCCAAGTCTTCTAGCTGGAGCATCACATCGACTTTGTTTGTGTTTTTATTTAACCTGACCCAGAGTTGAGATGAACTATTCGTATTTCCCCATTCACTACCTCCAAACCTATCTTTCAACCATGATTTGTCAATCGTAGCATGAGAAATAAAATCCGTGAATTCAAAGTCCGTATTGTAATCGGGCATTTTCACGATTCCTGATACTGTTAAATTCAAAGAGTCCCGATAGATCAATTCGCGACCGATCATATCCAACCAACTAATTTTACCAAAATATTTTTGCGCCTGCTTAGTTGTGAGTACAACTTTGAATGGTTCATCCAATGATTCCTCCGGAGACCCGGCCAGCCATTGATACTGATCAATTACCTTGAAATATGAAGGAGATGCTATTATAAAACCTCCCTGACCTTCAAATTCTTTTTTCTTTTCGGATGGTTCTATAACGTCAACTTGAGCCCAAAATGTATGGAAATAAGCCACCTCATCTAATCCAGAGAAGGTTTCTTCCACATAAGGGCCGATTGGGACTGCCACCCCTTTGTTAAGCGAGGTAAACGACCCGGTAAATGAGGAATAAATCCTGTAGACTTTGTCCTTTTCCGGGATCTGAGTATTGAAACTCAATTCAAAACTCACAATACTCAAAATAGCCAAAAACGATCCCACCCCTATGGCGAGCCCAAGCACATTAATTGCGGCGATCGATTTATTCTTAAGCAGGTTTCTCCATGCAATCATGAGGTTGTGTCTCAGAAAAGTAAGTGATGTGTTTGCTTTGTTGTCTTTCATTTTAGTCCTTTTTAGTGCGAATGATCTGAAACTTCGAATGACGATCCACCAATAAAATAATTTTGCAAACCGAGGGCCCTTCTCTCGTATGTGTTCATTGTAAACCTCATAGAGATCTCCTTCTAATTCTTCTAACCGATCATCAGAACAGTAAAATCTGAATAGCTTCAGTGGTAACTTCGGTGGCTGGTGATTACTCATCCTAAATTCTCAAATGCTATTTCAGGAATTTGATTCCGCATCCTGTTACGAAGCTCGTTAGCAGTTTCAAGCGCTACTCTTCCAGCCTGAGAAATAGTGAAAATACGTTTCCGCTTGCCTCCTCTTTCACTTGACATTTCGCCCATTCTAGAATTTAAAAGTCCTTTTTCCTCAAGCCGATAAACTGCAGCATGCACAGAACTGATGCTGACTTTTCGATCTGTTTGTTTGTTCAATTCTTGCTGTATAGCTACACTGTAGGCATTATCATACAAGATTCCCACAGTCAGCAGTACAAGCTCTTCAAACTCTCCGAGGTTCGTTCCTTTCATTCTTTGAAATATTAATTTCGTAAATGTAAGTATTATACAGAAAAAGAAAAGGAAGGTTACATTCCTTCCTTAGTTTCTTACGCCAATTTCTCCAAATCCCGAATCAGGATTCTTCTTCGATCAAATGTGATGAGATTTTTGTCGCGGAGCTCATTCATTACCGTAGTAACCGTCTGTCGCGAGGTGCCCGTTAAGCTGGCGATATCCTTGTGGGTCAGGTGATTTTTGATCATCATTTCAAAACCTACTTTCTGGCCTTTTTCCTGAGCCATTTCACGTAAAAAATCTACGATTCTGGTTCTCGCATCCTTGAAAACCAGTGATTCAATTTTGCGTTCCATTTTGCGCAAACGGAACCCAACGATTTTAAGAATCTTGAAGCTCAGCTCTTTATTATCCTTCATCAGGTTTTGAAGGTCATCGATGGTCATAGCACACACGCGTGTATCAGCATCCATCGCTTGTGCAAAATCCTGTCGTTTTTCTTCTCCGGCTAGTGCCAGTTCTCCAAATATTTCTCCTCGAGTGAGAATCGCTTTCACAATCTCCTTTCCGTCAGGCCCATACGTGCCGATTTTTACACGGCCATTTGAAACCATGTAAATATTCTCGGAAGACTGATCTTTGAAGTAGATGAACTCATCTTTTTTATAAACTCCGGGAGCATGTTCATTCTCCATGTCCGGAGTTTTCTTCGGACACAGCACTTCAAATAGGTCTGTATCTTCAAAATACCATAGATTTCTTTCGGCGCTCATGATGTTGATGTCGGGATTTATGCAAATTTGCGTCAACCACGGGTTAACAACAATTATAACTAAAAAGCTCCCTAATGGATTATTTATATCTGAAAGCTCTTCATATCATATTCGTAATTACGTGGTTCGCCGGATTGTTCTATATCGTAAGACTTTTCATCTATCACACAGAAGCAATCGAAAAACCTGAGCCGGATCGATCAATACTATCCACGCAACTGGCCCTAATGAGCAAAAAACTGTGGTACATCATTACCTGGCCATCTGCTGTTATCACTATTGCGTTGGGGACTTCATTACTTGTAAGTCAGCCATCCTGGCTAAAAATGCCCTTTATGCATGTGAAACTAGGCTTTGTTCTTCTTTTGATTCTTTATCATCTTGGCTGTCATGGGATCTTCAGGCAGCTACAAAAAGGCAAAGCACGTTACTCCTCTACTCAGCTTCGCATCTTCAATGAAGCCGCCACAATCATTCTTTTCGCCATTGTTTTTCTGATCGTTTTAAAGAATGAGCTCAGCTGGATTTGGGGCACGATGGGACTTATTAGCTTTGCAATTGTGTTAATGGTAGCGGTTAAGCTTTATAAAAATCTTAGAAAAAAATGATAAAAAAATTACTAGTCCCAATCATTTTGCTCCTCGCATGTGAACAGCAATCATCTTCAGAAGAATTACCCTACCTGGGCAATACCATCTATGAAGAGCATGACACCATCTACCATAAAATTCAGGATTTTCAATTGGTCGATCAAGACAGTAGTATCGTTACAAATGAGACCTTTGCCGATCAGGTGTATGTTGCGGATTTTTTCTTTACCTCCTGCCCTACCATATGCCCAATGATGAAAGCACAAATGCTTCGTGTGTATGAAAAATTTGAAGCCAATCCGGAGGTCGCTATCCTATCTCACACCATCGATCCCACATATGATACGGTTGCGCTTTTGAAGGATTATGCGGAACGACTGGGTGTGAGCTCTGATAAATGGAAATTTGTAACCGGAGGTCAGGATTATATTTATGACTTGGCAGAAAAAAGCTACATTTCGTTAGCCGATGAAGATTCAAATGCTCCGGGTGGTTTTGTGCATTCAGGTGCCTTCCTCCTGGTAGATAAAAATAGGCACGTTCGCGGTTTTTATGATGGTACAGTCCCCGAACAAGTAGATGTACTCATGAATGATATTAACAGGTTATTAAAAGAATATAAAGATGATAAATAGATACTTGATGGCACTAATGGTGGCGGCACTTTTTGCGTGTGGTGGTGGCAAAGAACAAAATGAAGAAGAAAATTCAGGGCTTAATTCCAGGGATGAAATACGCCTAAAGCAATATCAGGTACAAGGTGCAAAAATTTATGCTACCTACTGTGCCAACTGCCATCAACAGGATGGGAAAGGTCTTGCTTCTCTCTATCCCCCGCTTGCTGGTGCTGACTATTTACTTGAAAACTTACCCAGGGCTGCCTGTATTATTAAAAATGGGCAGAGTAAAGAAATTGAAGTAAATGGCGTGACTTATAACCAAATGATGCCCGGTAATCCGATTACAAATCTGGAAGTTGCAGAGGTACTTACCTACATAGCCAATGCATGGGGAAATGAAGCCGGACTAGTGGGCGTAAAAGACGTGGATAAGTGGATAGATGAATGTGAGGAGAATTAGTCCTCTAATACTTCTCTCCCTTTCGCCAAGGCACTATTCATATCCTCTTTGACCTGCTGAATAGATACTTTCTGATCTTCCATGTATTTTTTGATTTCTTCATCGGTACCTTCAAACTCCGGTTCAAAGGCTCGCATCCATTGCATCATGCTTTCATTAGCATCAGCAATTTCATTGGCCACAGTAGTAAGCATGGCCGCCCGATCAGTATCGGTTTCCATCAAAGAATCAGCCTGTAGCAGTAAGTCTTTGCGAGTTCTTCTTAGCTCGCCCATTTTTGGCATTACTTCATCATGGATGTCTATCACCTCATCTTTTAGGTTTTGAAGTTCTTCCTTCTTAGAAGGACTGCATGAGAAAAACAGTGTTAGCGTTGCTAATAAAATTAGGTTTTTCATAATTTAAATATTGGATAGTAACTCCGTTAGTAAAGGATCAATCGTTAGTCAATTTTTACTTCAGCGTCCTTCAGGATGTACATGAGCTGGTCATAGTCAGTATCATTCAATTCAAGCCTTCCGGTCACCGTGACAGGCTTAGCTGTGTACTTTATTTCCTCCTTTAAGTAGGCCTCTGCAACTGTTTCCGGACCACTACCTCCACAGAAAAAACATGCGGCAATAGGTAGCGAAGAAATGATGATATGCTTTGGTTCAAACATGCCTTCGAAGGGAATAATAAAGCCCTTGAGAGAGATGGTCTTTCCGTTCATTTTTTGAACATCATCACCAAATTTTGGTACATAAATCTCGCCATATTCATCCTGTGATTTTTCGTACTTCACATCAGCCATGGTCTCCCAGTTGTCACTGGAATTGGTGAATTGTGCTGAAGCATTCGATGAACAAACAAACAAACAAACAAATAAGCTTACTGTCATTTTAACCACAGAGAGCTCAGAATCTAAGCTTGAAAAAAGCATCTTATTTTTAATTAAATTGAATGTCAGTTTCTTCATAATTTTACTTTTCATTTTTGACACAGAGAATTTAGAGAGTTACCAGCTCAATTATTGTCTCTGTTTCCTCAGCATATTCTCCGAAATCTCAGCGGTTAAACTAAGCTTTTGAAAGCGTTTCCGAGATATCTGACTTATACGCAAGAAATGCCGGAATGATTGAGGCAAAAATACCTACCGTCAGACTTCCCAGCATCACATAATATTCATCAGTTACAAAAAACATTCCACTCGTCTGGATTTGTTCCATTGAGTTCGTCAAAATGCCGAATCCAGCGTGGGCCAAACCAAATCCACACAGGCTTCCGATGATGGTAAGTACAATTCCCTCTGTGAGAATCAGTAGAAAGATTTTCAGTTGACTTGCTCCCATCGAGCGCATGATCGCCAATTCGTATTTACGTTCTTTTAGTGAATTGATCAATGCAATAAAAACACTTGTGGCACTCAGAATGATGATTACAAGCCCCAGTACATTCACCACATCTACTCCTACTCCAATGATGTTAAATAGTCGTGCGGTTTCATATGGGGGTGATGCAGCTTGTAAGTTACTGGTTCCATTCACAATTCTTGGCAGCTGAACAGCCGCCATTGGGGATCGATACTTCAGCAGCAAGGAGGTAATATCTTCGTTGGCTAGTTGCTCATTGGTTACTTCAAGACCGAGTCGATCAAGCACAATCTTCTCATGATGGACACCACCTCCCTCGTGATCATGCGCTTCGTAACTACCATGAACCTCCCATACACTCTGCACCGAAACTAAAATAAGTTGATCCACTACTGACCCTGTTGGTTCCATTATTCCTACTACCTTAAATGGATGTTCTTCATGCCCACCTGCTCCTTCCGAAAGGCCGTGAGCACTTTTCAGTTCATCTCCAGGTTTAATTCCCAGTTTCATGGCAACAGTAGCTCCCACTGTAGCGGTCATTTCATACCCAAACCAATCACCTTCCGAAAGACCAGCTTCATACAAGTCTGCATACGCCTTTGTTGTTCCCACAATACGATATCCCTTGTAGCTATCTCCCAGCGAAAGTGGAATAGCTGAAGCCACCAGCCTGTTACGGGTGAGGTTATTTGCATCTTCAAGGGATATATTCCCGGTTGGAAAATCAATATGGAAGATACTTGCCAAAATGATTTGTAGCGGGCTGCCCTTCGCACCTACCACCAAATCAATACCTTGTGCATTCTTGTTGATTTCACTCTTCAAAAAAGTGCTGGTCAGCAAAATCGAAACGATAATCGCTACTCCAAACCCAAACAATAGGACACTAAGCAATGAGCTTAATGGTTTTGCAAAAACATTTTTGATGCTCAGTGAAAATAAATTCATAAGGTCAGCTGGTTTTTGAATTCACTTTTTACTCGATGATCGTGGGTAGCAACTATCAGTGTGGCACCTGTTTCCTCTGCCTGCGACTTGAGGAGATCAATCACTTTTTGGCAGTTTTCATCATCAAGGCTGGCTGTTGGCTCATCTGCTAGAAGCAAAGCAGGAGAATTAATAACCGCTCGAGCTATAGAGACTCTTTGTGCTTGTCCCTGGCTGATTTGATGAATTTTACGGCTTGCCAGATCGGCTATCCCCAGGCTATCCAATACTTCTTCAGCTCGTTTGCTATCTGTTTTTTTCTGTCCCAGGTATTGTGAGAGCATCAGGTTTTCTTTAACCGATAATGCTTTGACCAAGTGTGGCTTCTGGAAAATGATCCCGATATTTTCTCCTCGAAAGCGATCCAATTTTGACTTGGGTTTCTCAGCCAGATTTTCTCCAGCCACCACCAAAGTTCCCTCCTTTGGGGGCATTAGCCCCCCAATCAAATGGAGCAATGTCGTTTTACCGCACCCTGAGTTGCCAATGATGATAGCATGATTTCCTTTCTTTACATCCCAGTCAGGATAATCTATCGGTGGATTCCCATCATAAGAATGCTTCAGTCCTTTGATTTGCAGCATTTAAAGTCCGAGTTGTTTTTTTATTCTTTTTATTTGGTGCAAATGGTGAATCTGGTGATAGATGAATGAGTCAACCGCGCGTTCCAGGTTTTGACGCCCTCCCATCGGGTGCTTATATACCAGCTTATCCATCCATTGCTCCGGATACTCATCTACAAACTGCTGTATGGCTTTTCTAGTTTCAGCCCACTTGCTTTTCATCTCATTCAGGGGATATGCAGGTGGATTCGAAATGTAAGAAGGTGCCTTCCACTTTAGCGAGCTTTTCAGTGCCATATTGGTCAGGCGCATACGAAACGCATTTCCAATACCTGAATCTTGCATCTTATCTCCGGCCTGGACCTTCTTCTGCATGTATTTAAGTGAGGCTGTTTCTGCGTCATTTAAATGCGACATGACCTGAATAATACTCCAGCCATAAGACTGATCTGACAATTTTTCTTCAGAAATTCCTTCGATCGACCTAAACATTTTTTCTTGGTCAGCCTCCAGCCTTTTCAGCTTCTCATTTATCGTTTTTTTCACCAATGTTCTTTTTTTGCTAAAAAATATAAAAAAAGTTATCTTCGTTCCTGTAAATCAGCCTTTTATAAAGGTATAACCCACCAAAATATACCCTGAAAGACGGGTAGGTACTAAAAGAGGTACCAAATTATAAAGTATTTAATCAATCACAGGATGTATCCATAGGATTGATCAAAATGCTATATTGTACTCTCATACGCTTGTATTATAGTTCGTACTGTTAGTTTTTAAAATTAATATTGCGTTGAATCACCTTTAAATTACACGGAAGTGAGTATTCTCGACATCATCGCCTTGTTTATCTTCCTTTCAGGAGCGTTTATTTTCATAAACACTTTTTACCTGAAGCTCCCATCATCTATCGGATTGATGATAATGGCACTGGTACTTTCAATAATAGTGTACTGTGTAGGAGCATTTTTTCCAGAGCTGCATTTAGCAGAGCATGTGAAAGAGTACGAATTCGAGGAGGTTCTTTATCAAATCGTCTTGACTTTTATGCTCTTTTCCGGAGCATTAAACATTGATTTTCGAAAACTCAGTAGTCAACGAGGTTCAGTTCTTGTACTTGCTATTGTTGGTGTTCTCATATCAACATTAGTAATAGGTACAGGGGTTTATTTCATGCTTGATGCCATGAGTATCCACCTTAATTACCTCTATTGTCTGGTTTTTGGGGCGTTAATCTCTCCAACGGACCCGATTGCTGTAACTCGTACGATAAAGAGGTTTAACCTTTCTAAGGATCTTGAGATCAAGATTGCGGGTGAATCGTTATTTAATGATGGAGTCGCTGTGGTATTAGCACTTACACTCTTAGATATTGCCCATGCAGGTGAAGACCACACTTTATCGTTTTTTGAAACCACATACATTGTAATAGCAGATATAGGTGGTGGTATTTTCATTGGACTCCTATTGGGATATATTGGCTACAGACTTCTTAAATATGTAGATAATGATGCGGTTGAAGTTGAAGTATTAATCACTTTAGCCCTTGTTCTTGTGGGTTCTCAGATTGCTGACTTCATCCACGTTTCGGCGAAACAAGCGGCAGTAGTAATGGGGCTTGTTGTAGGAAATGAAGGGAAAAGCACCCATGTAGCTAGTGCAGCTGGTGACTATGTATTTAAATTCTGGAAATTGCTTGAAGAAACATTTAGCGCCATGCTTTTTGTACTTATAGGTTTAGAGATGCTTGTTTTAGACTTACGTCTTGATTATCTGGCAGCTGGATTCTTTGCCATCTGTATTGTACTGTTTGGACGGTGGACCAGCGTATTCATACCGATAAAAATGATGTCAGTCAAAAATCATTTTGCGCCAAACACCATCTCCGTCTTAACATGGGGTGCACTGCGTGGTGGTTTACCTATTGCACTTTCTCTATCATTGACTGATTTTAATGGAAAGGATGTAATCGTGACAATGACTTATATCGTGGTAGTTTGCTCTGTGCTATATCAAGGTCTCACCGTACCCACACTCATGCGATCTACTGGGAGTAGTTCAGATGCAAATTCATGATCACAGATCGGACGAACTTGCTAATTTTAAGGCATGATCAGACTTAGTTATGTGATTATTGCATTGATCTTTTTGTCCTCCTGTGGAGACAGTAAAGAAGAATCTAAACGGCCCACATCCCCCAGGATAAAAAAGTCCACAACAGTAGAAAGTCCACAACAAAACCAAACGTTTACACGAGGACTTCAAATTCCTGTCCAGATCAGTACTGACGAAGATTTTAATCTAGACTCTGTTCAGGTTACAGTCGGAGAAGAAGTGATTGTATATACAGATGCTTCTTTTGAAGTAGGCATCCCAACGAGGAAAGTCGGAGAATGGAGACTTTTAATCAAAACATTCGGTGGAGGAAAATCTGAGACACATTACCGGAAGGTGATGATTCTGCCAGAATCAGCCCCGGAGAACTTGACTTATAAAGTAGTGAACGCCTACCCGCATGATCCAGACGATTACACCCAGGGATTGGTCATAGATGGAGGATATTTGTATGAAAGCACCGGCCAAAGAGGCGAATCAGCTTTTAAGAAAAAGGAAATAACTACCGGAGAGGTATTGAAAGTGGTCAACTTACCGGCAGACTTGTTTGGAGAAGGGTTGGCAATTGTTAACGATGAATTTTATCAGCTGACATGGACTTCAGGACAAGGGTTTGTTTACAATAAAGACATGGAACAGGTAAGAACTTTCAATTACCAGGTCGAAGGTTGGGGACTGGCTGCCTTGGGTGAAGAGCTTATTCTCACTGACGAAACGGAGAAACTATATTTTGTAGACCCACAAAGCTTCACAATTAAAAGGGAATTAGAAGTCTATGATAATGAAGGCAAAGTAGATTCACTAAACGAGCTTGAAGTCATTGATGGACTCATATATGCTAACGTTTATCAGAAAGATTACATAGTAGCTGTTGATCCTGAAACAGGTGAAGTTGTCCAACGAATAGATTTTACCGGAATCTTATCAAGCGAAGAATCGAATGGTGTAGATGTGCTCAATGGAATCGCGCAGGATCCAGAGACCGGAAAAATCTATATTACCGGTAAGTGGTGGCCTAAACTATTTGAAGTGACTTTTCAACCTAAAACTTTACAATAATGACATTAGAAGAAATAACTGGTAAGATCCAGAAACTAGCCGATAAACACAGTGGCCAATTTCAAGGTAAAGCCAACTTCAAGTTTGATGAGGGTGTTGTACACCTGGATGATACCGTTTCACCAACCGTAGTAGTGAATGAGGAAAGAGACGCACCATTTGCCGTCAAAATGACCGCAGAAAATTTCAATAAAATATTGACCGGAGATTTAAATGTAATGATGGCATTCATGTCTGGTAAATTAAAAATTGAAGGAGATAAGGGGGCAGCAATGAAGCTCACTGCCTTATTCTAGCATTAATTCACATCCTCATTTTCCAGATCTAATTCCTCAAGATCTTCATCCGGAGTGTTAAAAGCTCCGGTTTTTTCTCGGTTTAGGTACTTTTCAAAAGCCATGTAAAAAGACGTGGACACAATTAGTCCAATTAGCGAACCAGCCATTATATCTATTAGAAAATGCTGTGACAGATACACCCTGGAAACAGCTGTCAGTGAAGCTCCAATCAGCAGCAACCAGGAATGCTGCCTGTTTTGAAACATGAAAGCTAAAAAGCTAGCCATAGCAAACACAGCCATGGAATGACCGGAAGGAAATGAATGGAAGCTTAGCACGTTAACTCCATCCACAAAATCTAATAGCTTTTGTCCTTCAAAATATATTCTTGGCCTTGGTGATGTATTGAAAAGAACCTGTTTAAATAAGAAAGAAATTGCTGCTATCGTAACTCCAATAATCGAAAGCATTATCCCAAATCTCCTCCTTACTACAATAAAGAAGATAGCCACAGCAGCATAAAAAAAGACGCTTCCTGTGTGTGTCCAGTACTTAAAAAAGAAGTTCCAAATGGGATTATGAAGATCATTTAGCCAAAGCACAAAATCTCCATGGCTCTGGTAAAAGAAAAATATCAAAGCGATCCCGAAGAGTATGAGATAAGGGATGAAAAATGTACTCGTATTTCTCAGTCTGTTAATCATAATTGATTAACGTAAGATATACAGTTTACCAAAGCCATGCTTAAAAGCCCGATCAGCGCTGGTCGCTCGATGTTGCATCTTCTCACCATTCGATTTGATGAAAACTTTATAGAAATAAACGCCGTTTGCCAGCTGATCCCCAAATTCATCTCGTCCATCCCATGCGTAATTCGTTATGTTGTTACCAATTCGCACTGTTCCAATCTCATCTTGTGTGATTTCCCTTACAACCCGCCCTGACACTGTCATAATTTGAATTTTCATTTCATCCGGAATCTGACTTCCTGTTAATGTAAATACAAACCGACAGTTGGTAGAGAACGGATTTGGATAGGGATAAAAATGGGTTATGGTAGATTCATTAATTACTTCAAAACTCACTTCGTAAGGCTCCTGTCCGGCTTGATTCCCAGCTTCATCCTGTGCTTGCACCTGAATTGAATGAACCCCATTTTCTAATGGCCCTGGCTGAAACTCCATTTGAAAATCTTGTTCCTCTGTTGCTGGCGTGTAGTTTAATCTTGGATCCGAGAAGTGGATGCGCTGAAATTGATTTTCATCCCCAGCCAGCTTCATTAATAGGTTAACACCTATTGTATCATTTTTTACAATAAATGGATTATCGTCTCGCATTTTTATAACTATGCTAGGATTAGGTGACACCACATCACCATCTATGATATGGTATCCATCAAAAGTTACATCCAGAATTGGGTTTGTTTCATCGGCTTTTACTTCAATATAGTTAGCTAGCGTTAGTCTATTATTTGCCGTATAGGCCTCATTTTCATTTGCCAACACCTCCACTATCAAACTATTCGATCCATCTAAATTGAATGAAGGAAAACTAGTGGTAAATCGAGACGTATCTCCGGCAAGTGCCGGTGCAATCTTAAAACTTGACTCAGTAACAGATCCGGAATTCTGATTGATTAAAGTAGCCATAACACTTAAGGAATCTGAAAAGTCTACGGTGGAAGGATTATAAAAATAAAAGTCTCTTTGAATTTCCTCTCCCTCCATTATTGTGGTTATAGTCTTTCCATCAGGCAATAATATTCCTTCAGGTGGATATTGATAGTTTACCTCCCAGAAATTGAGTTGGGGTGGAGTTTGATCCGTCTCATCATCAAAAGAAAATGAAAGTTCCAATTGAGGGTATAACACTGGGTCAGTACCTGCAATATCAATGCTTTCAGCTCGCGCACGGGTGTGTAAAGTCGTAAGGTTTCCGTCAGGATCAACACCATATACTTCAATGCTAATATTATCATTCGTCTCCTCTGAAATATTGTACGAAAACAACTCCCAATTTAAAGCCGGGCCTATTCGTCTGCTTCGTATTTCGCCGCTTATAAACTTGCCCACAACCTCATCTTGTAAATCAATACTTTGCTGAGTACGAGGGGTAGCTGACCCATTATCAACCACTATCGTTGCTGCCCCTGGTGAATCTCCTTTGCGACCTAAAAAAATAACCGGCTGTCCATCTTCAAGTGAGCCAATCGTTCCCCCACTCACTCCCAAAGATTCAAGGGTAGCAATTACTGGTGCATCCCAAGCCGAATAATTAATGTTTCCGATATTGAACATAACAATCATGTCTCCATCTCTCATATTGTCCACCAGGACTTGCAGTCTCCTTTCTGCACCAATCAAATCTTGCTCCCTAAACTGATAGATACGCTGTGGTATACGCCCACACACCTCACGATTAAAAACATCAACCTGGCTGGCTTCAATAGGTCGGTAAGGATCACCGCTTTCTTTATCAAAAGCTATCGCATTAAATGTGTTTGTTTCACAAACAGGATCCAGTGGATTAGAAGTAACAAAGAAATTTACACCCCCAATTATTGCTTCAAGATCTTCATAGGTGAAAGTGGAGTTATCTATCCCATAAGTGAAAATATCCACGGAGGTAGTATTTTCAATAAACTCCCATTGGTTAGTGGTTTGATTATACTGAATGCCTGAAATCTCTTCCCTCTCAACCTGCTCCGGATCATATTGACCCCAACCTTCCTGCAATCCATTCACAAATGTAAATGAGCTCTCAACCCACTCATTGGCCTCATCTGGTTCGGGATTGGCATATCTAGTACGCCAATAAACGGTGGATGAATCCGGGAGAGTGAAAGCAGAAAAATCAAATGACTGCCTTGCTACAACTTCTGCTGTAACAGTAAAAGTCCGATGGTTTGGCCCTAAGAAGTTTGATTGTGTATCAATTTCAAGATCGTAACTCCGTTCATCTTCCAACAGATTACTTGACTGCCAGATGAACTCTACATTGCTGTCTGATTGGGTTCCATTATCCGGTGGGTACAAATGAGCAGTATTACCACTGTATATAGTAAGCTCATGTGTAGCTGTATTATTAGATTCATTCAATTCCTCTGTGCCATTCTCTGGATCCAGAATGACGGTAAATAGATTTTGCCCACTGTTGTTTACGATAGGATCATTTTGAATATAAAATTCAAGTGTATCCTGTCGGAGAACCCTATCAAACCGCTTTACATAAAATTCCTGAGCTCCGTTTGGTAATGTACGGTTTACTTGAATGATTAAGGAATCAAGAACAGACCGTCCGAAATTTTTCACAATGACATCAATCTTAAATGAATCCTGAGTAGCAAGAATTTCATTTGCATTAATTGCACTCGAAATAATTGAGCTATTGTTTATCTCATAATCGGGATGATCTGCCCCAAACAATCGCAATGCCGGATCTCCCTGCAGCGTCATTTGCTGTACCTGAGTAAGGTTGATGTTGGACGTCCCATATTCATCTAAATAACGACGGGAAACTTCTCCAATCACACTCCCTATGGACTCTCCTATAAATACATCATCACCATAACCCAACCCATAAAATAAATCACTCCATCTTTTTAATGTTGAGGAAAGTGCAACATCCGCATGAGCCATGAATGCAATAGCCCCTAAATCCGGAGTTATCATCCAGTCCTCTCCAAACGTAAAACCCCCTCCGTAAATCTCCCCGGCCTTACATCCATTGACAAGAAACATCGGATACTTCCCTTTATTTGAGAAACCAAAAGATGGATCGCTGACACTACCGATTTCTATATCTGTTACAGCTCCGCTGGAGTGCCCGAAAAAAGTAATATATCCAACACCCTGGTTCACTCTATCGGCGACATCAATGAATTCTACTGCTTCACTGGATATTTTGCTGGTATTGAAAGCCCTACCCCCAATAAAATCCTGTTCAAGGATGCCAGTGAAACCTTGAACGATATTTATAAATGAATTTATCTCTGCCTCACTTACACCTCCACTTAGCTGTAAAAAATCCTTTCTAAAAAGATTATTAAAAGGCAAAGACTCCATTTCTATGACCTTATTGAGGTATGCTGTCACATCAGCCGGTTCAAAGGCATTAAGTCTTCCTATAGGTATACCCGGAACCTGAGGGTCAGAACCGATACCAAGTGTAAACATCAGGTCACTTCCCGGAAGTCCATATGTAGGCACATTCACTCCCTCCTGAGTACCTCGATAATAATTATTATTTAATGTGAAACCTTTCCCAATCAAAAACACATTGCTCACATCATTTTGATTGTTTGCATCAATGATGAAATTTCTAATTGCCAATGGAGAAGGGTCTCCATAACTATATAAGTTAAACAGGTCACTTATGTTCGCGATCTGAACATTATGATTACCTCCCGCTACCGAAGACCTGTAGTTTGCATAATCAGCAACCGGATCTCCTGACGTCCGAAGGTCTTGATGACTTACGATTAAGTAATCCTTATTACTAAGATCAAAATTTAGAAGAGTCACTTCCTCGATAGCTTCAATTGAAAGAGGTGTTGTTACTGCTAAAATCTTATCACCGGAAACTGCATTTGGTGCAACAACTTCAACGCGATCTGAAAAATTAGTCGTCGCGAGTCGTACTGAGTTAATCGGATCTGTAATATCAAATAGCCTTGTACCGTCGGCATTTGTGGTTGGAATTTGAAGCCACGCTTTTGTATCGGGTGCATTTAGTGTAAAGACTTTGTTTTCATTAGTACCAAGCTCGATGGTCTGTGGAAACTTGATTTGAACATAAGCCACAGAAATACGCTCAGCAGCCTCTGGAAATCCTTCAGCTGTAATACGAACAACGAACGCTCCTTCTGAACCTACATTGGCCTCATCGAATGAAACAGAATGAAACTCTTTACCCCAACCACTAAACTCCACATTTGATAAAACTCCCAAAGAGCCTGTATTTGGACCCACAGAAATTTCAACATTGTGATTGAGGCTATTACCCCCCACCAATACTGTCTCCAATACTGGATTGGTACCTGAGATTTCAAAGTCTTCAAGATTGAAATTGAAGTCTTTTGATACATTTTTGGATTGAAAATCACCAGTCCATCCTTCACCATTGTCATATTTGCTAAGGCTAAAGGCAGAACCAGCTCCAAACTTTGCTCCCGAGGCATAATTGGATGTGAATAGCTGAATCGTGTCCTCAATGTGAAAAGCCTCCGGGGTTAATCCGGTAGTGTTTTTGTCGGTGGAGAAAGTCATCCGCTTTGCGCTTTCATTCCCAAGTTTATAGGTAAGGAAGTAAGTGGCTGAATCTGAAAACAAATTATAAAATGTATGTGATTGGTCACCAACTTCATAAAGCGGAGAGTCACTTTCGCCATTATTTCTCTGTCCATAAAACTCCAGGTAGTTTAAAGTTCCATCGCTATTTGCATTAACATTGAGGGCTACCTCCTCTCCTCTTCTAAATAGTTGGACTCTGCTAGCCGGAACACTGCTTAACGGGAAGCCCACTGCCTGTAGTTCTTCTTGTGTCACTCGGTAAAATCCATCCTCAGCTATTTTTATTTTATAATAGGATTGATTGAAATCAATCCATTCGTTTCCCATCTGACCAACCGCTAAGAAACTAATCATGCTAATTAGTATCGCTATGAGTCTATTTCTCCACATTGAAATCAACTTTTACTGAAAAAACATGTGAAAAGAGTCCGGGAGCCAAATCTCCAATATCGGTTAAAGCATAATCGATAGTGAGTTCTTTGATGGTTACACCTACCCCGAGATTTGGTTGGAAGGTCCATGATTTAGATCCATCAAAGTCTTTTATTTTTTGAAATTGATTTACACCGAACCTTAAAAAGGCTAATTTTTTGTAATCGAATGCTACACCTGCCTTCGGGTCAAGAGAAATTAAATCACTTTTAACAAGCGTGTTCCGCTTACCATCAAACGTCATATCTATATCCAAGGAGCCCATCAAACCAAATTTTTCTGTCAACTCAAATTGCCGGGAAGCTCCAAATATCAATCGAGGTAATGTTATTTCTACCGAGTTGATTGGAACATTATTGCCAGTCAATGCATAAATCTCTTCTACTTCCTCAGCATTGTGAGACCAAGCGTTGAAGGTTCCGAGTATATCCCTGGCTACCAAACCAAATTGCCAGTTTTTCACAGATTTCTGCATGCCCATATCAAATCCAAATCCCCATGCCTTAGAGAAAGCACCTACCGTTCGATGAATAACTTTCAGATTTCCACCGGTCTCGATTCCTCCTAAAAAAGGAAGCTTACGCGCATATGAGACTAAAAATCCATAATCCGCTGAAGAGAAAAACTGGATATTATCATAATTTATTGAGCCATTTGCATCCACCAGAAATCTTGTGTCCGGTATATCATCAACAGAAAATCGAATAAGAGAAAGTGCAATTTTACTTTGGTCATCAACTGAAGTGGCGAATGCTGCATAATCGTAATTCGCCAACCCTCCGAAATAGGATGAGTGCATTAAAGCCATCTGATGGTCGGACTTCATTTTGTTAAGTCCAGCCGGATTCCAGTATCCGGCAGTCACATCATCTACAAAAGAAACAGCAGTAAACCCCATCCCAAACGAACGGGCACCAACACCAATGTTCATAAACTCATTGCTATACTTCGGCGTATTATCGCGAGAATCAGGTTCATTCTGTGAATGTGCAGAATGAACGATTACCAGACCCAAAAATCCAACTAACAGGTATCTCATACAAATAGAATCATTGGCAATTTAGCGATAGCCAACGGATTGATATAGCGAACATTCGTTGAATAATATCTTATATACGACAAAGGTTTGAAAATCGTGTTTATATAATAAATCTAAGAATTCACATTACTATTTAAAGAGATTTAGTGTGTTTTGATATTTTTTCATAAAGTACTTGGCCATGCATAGTACCTTTCCGTATACAAGACCGAAACCTTACCATGTATAACACAAAGTTTGACCCGAAATGAGAAATGAAGCATGAATATTGAAAACACACAAGTTCAGATGAGAAAGGGTATCCTTGAGTTTTGCATTTTGCATATAATCTCGAGGGGAGAAGTCTACGCCTCCGATATGTTGGAGGAGCTCACTTCTGCCAAAATCATGGTAGTAGAAGGGACACTATATCCATTATTAACCCGCCTGAGAAAAGCAGGTCTTGTCGATTATAAATGGGTGGAATCCAAATCAGGACCGCCACGCAAATACTACACACTCACAAAAGACGGAGAAACATTTCTCGGAAGCCTGGATCAGACCTGGACCGAATTGGTATCCTCCACCAAAAAAATCATCGCGAACAAAAACACGAAGAAGAAATGAAGAAGAATATAAGTATCAATATTGGCGGTATCATCTTCCATATAGAGGAGGATGGATATGATAAACTCAAAAACTACCTTGATTCGATCAATAAATACTTCTCTTCCTTTGAAGACAGCAAAGAAATCATTGATGATATTGAAGGAAGAATAGCTGAAATATTCCTATCTAAGCTTGAAGAAGGCAAACAAATCATTACTCCGGAAGATGTGAATGACCTGATTGCCACTATGGGAACAACAAAGGATTTTGAAGCGTCTATAGAAAGCGAGCCTGAACCAGAGCCAAAAAAAGAGGAAGAAAAAGCCAAAGAAGAGCCGAAAGATGAACCAAAAGACTCTTACGAAAAAGCAAAGAGACTTTATAGGGACAGTAAGCGTAAAGTCATAGGTGGTGTAGCTGCGGGTATTGCCAACTATTTCGGGATAGATCCGATCTGGGTTCGCTTGCTTATGCTCGCATTCCTATTCAATATCTTTTTCTGGGGACTAAGTGGTTTTATATTCCTGACCTATATCATCCTATGGATTGCCATACCAGCCAGTGATAAACTGGAAGATGATAAAGCCATCAAAAAGCTATTCAGAAGTACCGATGATCGAGTATTAGGTGGTGTTTCCGGTGGTATTGCATCCTATTTCGGGACAGACCCTGTGGTTATAAGAGTGCTATTCGTAGTATCTATTTTCCTAGGTGGCGCGGGGCTTTTGGCCTATATCATCCTATGGATCATAACTCCTGAAGCAAAATCCATTACAGAGAAAATGCAAATGCAGGGTGAACCTGTGACTATCTCCAACATTGAAGAAAATGTAAAGAAAAGTCTGAATGTAAAAGAAGGGGAGGAAAATGTATTTGTAAAAATCCTTCTTTTCCCTTTCCGCTTGATTGCCATCATCTTCAAGGCCTTGGGAGAAATCCTCGGCCCACTACTTAAATTTAGCATAGAAGCATTACGTATTGCAGTAGGAGTTTTCCTTGTATTTCTTGGGTTCGTCCTAATGATATGCTTTACCATTTCTTTAGCGGTATTACTCGGAGTGGGGGGAGCAATGGATGCCTGGGTTCACTTTGGTGATTTTCCTGCTCAGGAGCTATTCAGTTCATTAAGTACTGTAGCAATTATTTCATGCTATATCACATCGATGGTGCCATCGTTAGCCATCCTTCTGGTTGGACTGATTGTAATCACCAAGAAAAAGGTGACAAGTGCCTTTGTAGCCTGGGGTCTGTTCGGATTATGGCTCTTAGGAATGATTGGATTGGCTGTATCGGTCCCTTCGATAATTAGAAATTATAGCGTTGAGGGCACATACCAGGAAGAGCGAAGGTTTGCGTTGAACGAAGGAATCACTGAATTGAAATTCAACGAGTTGGATTGGGACTCTTATAACAGTGTAGATCTTAAAATCCGAGGGCATGAAGATTCAGCAGTCTACTTATTGGAACTTGAATTTGATGCACGTGGATATTCAAGAACCAATGCCAAAGAGAACGGTGAAGCTGTAGACTATGTAGTGACTCAGGAAGGGGATGACTTCTACTTTGACTCAGAGATCACTTTTGGTGATGCTCCATTCCGTTTCCAGGATGTGGAGGCTACCTTCTACATTCCCTATGGAAAAGTTTTCCGAATGGATTACGATCTGAGAAAAATCCTCAGAAACACGCTTTGGATGCATGGATATAATGCCGGTGATATGGGCGACAATGATTGGGTTTTTGATGAAGATGGGCTGAGATGCCTGACTTGCGACAATTCAAAACGAAAATCTAAAAGAGGTGCATATAGTTCCGATTCTCAGAGCTATGAATTCTCAGATTTTGATGAAGTGGTTCTGATTTCACTTTTTGATTTTCAAGTAACCAGAGGAAATAATTACGCTGTAAGGCTGGAGGGAGATGACGATGACCTGGACGAGGTGTACTTGCAGCAAAACGGAGATGAGCTGGAAATCCGGTACGGAAGAAATACTGACTGGTGGAAAAACAGGAAAAGAAGAGATAAAATCAAAGTTTTCATAGAAATGCCGGAACTGGAATACCTTAAAGCCACCGGGGCATGTGAGGGGGAAATTCGGAATTTTGAGGGTTCAGATATTGAACTCGATATTGAGGGTGCATCAGAAGTATGGGCTGATTTAGATGCTGAAAACCTGCGAGTTGACCTAACCGGAGCATCAGAACTAATCCTGGTAGGAAGAGGTACAGATCTTAAAGCAGACTTGTCGGGAGCGTCAGAGTTAGACGCATTTAACTTCATTGTCGAAGATGCTAATATCAATGCAAATGGAGCATCTACAGCTAAAGTATATGTGAAAAATGAGTTGGAGGCAGATGCCTCAGGAGCTAGTAAAGTACGTTATCGAGGAGATGCGCGGGTCTCCTCTGACAGCAATGGCCTTAGCTCAATTCGAAAGGACTAAAGATATCTAACTGGTCGAGAGTCAAGAATTTGGCTCAGTCATTTAGGTTTTGGTATCCTCTGCTTTTGGTCGGGCAGAGGATTTTTTTATTGCTGATCAAGCGAATAAGCTACGGGCTTGCCTCCGAATAACACTTTCGTCTTAGCCCAGGTGTCTTCGAAAAGTGGGGAATGACGATATTTTTCAAGATCATCTTCACTCTCCCATTTACTGAATGTATAGTAAACATGATCCAGCTTCGCATCCTTGCATAATTCTAAGTGATTGCATCCGGGGAAAGTGGCTATTTTCTCTTTAACTGTTTCAAATAATGCTAAAAATTCAACTACTTTTTGTGGATCAAAGTCCATTCGGACAATTCTTATAAGCATAATCAATTCGTTGTAAATTCAATAAGTACCGGTGAATCAGTAGATAGTCCCAGTAGTTCAGAAGCATTCCCTTTATTGATACCAATTTGAAGCTGGCCATTGGAATTAAACAGAACAAAACAATCACCGGACTCTACGTCACTAAAATAGCTATGCAGACCTTGAAACTGTTCTCTCCCAAACCGAATGACATACCTCACCCCGGCACCATTAATCTCTAAAATTTTCTCAAACTCCGTCCTATTGATATTTGTTATCAGGTTTCCGTAATGATCCACCGACACTACATGACCTGCAATTTCTCTTTTCGTCACCTTCAACTGCCGGGCGAATAGCTCTGTCATTTCATTAACCACCGTTCCAACATCCTTAAGGGATTTGCCGTTTGCAAGCTGGAGTGCCGTCTTAGCGAGTACGTCTTTAGCAGGAAAAGTAGATTGGCCATTTTCTAAAACAGCAATTGTGTCCGGTTTTTTATCTGAAATCAAGCTAAAAATTCCAGAATCAAATCCCACAAACAGGTGGCCTTCCAATTCGATGGCTAGTGCTCTCGACTTTTCTCTCATGGCGTCTACCGCCACAATGTGAACGGTCTTCCCTGGAAAATCCTTATATACACTACGGAGCACATTTGCAGCATGAGAAATATCAAATGGCCGGATGTCATGCGTGATATCAGTGATGGGCTGAGAGGGTAACTCTGAGACAATGGCTGCCTTCACAGCAGCCACATAGTGGTCTACCGTCCCGAAATCAGACATGAAAGTGATTAGCGCCATTTGAGGGATTTTCAGCTTACATTTGTTCTTACAAAGCTATATATTTTACTCACACAGTGAGTTCATAAACCACTGGGTTTAGCTCAAAAAAACGCCATAAAAACAGAAATAAAATGATGCGTTATAATGAGAACTTTACATTTGAAGGATTAACAGAAAAGTTGTATTGCTGGAAAAAATAATTACACTCGAAAACGTCTCCCTGGTAGATTTCCTGGGAATTGAAAATCAGAACATCAAAACAATTGCTACGGCATTTCCTGATAGCAAAATTGTTAGCCGTGGCAATGAAATCCGTATCAAAGGATCAGCACCCCAGATTCTAAAAATCAACGAAATACTTAATTCCCTGCTTGCCCACTACCATGAGTACGGCAAAGTGACCACAGAAAACGTAAAAGATTATGTGGACAATGAGGAAAACACCATAGATGCTGATAAAGACTCGGCTGTTTTGGTTCATGGAACAAGAGGTTTCCGAATAGCTCCAAAAACAGTCAATCAAAAAAAGCTGGTAGCGGCAGTTGAAAAAAACGATCTGGTGTTTGCCATTGGACCTGCCGGGACCGGGAAAACGTATATTTCTGTGGCACTGGCAGTACGTGCGCTTAAGAATAAAGAGGTTAAAAAAATCATCATCACCCGACCAGCTGTAGAAGCAGGTGAAAATCTTGGGTTCTTGCCGGGTGACCTAAAGGAAAAAATAGACCCTTATCTACGTCCAATCTATGATGCGCTCCGGGATATGATTCCAGCTGAAAAACTTCGCTATTACCAGGAGAATGGTGTGGTAGAAATAGCCCCTCTCGCTTATATGAGAGGTCGGACGTTGAATGATGCTTATGTGTTATTGGATGAGGCGCAGAATACTACTCCCATGCAGATCAAAATGTTTTTGACGCGAATGGGCCCGCAATCCAAAGTAATCATAACCGGCGATCAATCTCAGATTGACTTACCTAAGAAGCAAACCTCCGGACTCATTGAGACAATGAAGGTCTTGAAAGATATAAACGGGATCGGTTTTGTGAATCTAGACGACCGAGATGTGGTACGCCACAAACTCGTAAAAGCAATCATAAAAGCGTATAACAAATATGACATTCAGAGTGATTCCAGCAACAAGTAAAGAGCTGAAGGATAAATCATTTGCCATTCGTGAAGAAGTATTTGTGGTAGAGCAGCAGGTTGCTCATGATGAGGAATTTGACGAATTCGAAGATGAATCCCATCATTTTGTTGCACTTGACGAAAATGACAACCCCATAGGCTCGGCTCGCTGGAGGTATACAGACAAAGGCATTAAGCTAGAACGATTCACTGCAAAGCAAAACTGGCGAGGTAAAGGACTCGGAACTGCTATTGTAAAAGCTGTGATGGATCATATCTCACAAACTGCTCAAAAAGGAACTTACCTATACCTTCACGCTCAATTACATGCCGTACCTCTTTATCTCAAGTTTGGCTTTCAGACCGAAGGTGATCAGTTTGACGAGTGCGGGATCATGCATTATTTGATGTGGCGAAAGTTGTAATACCGCTTTTTGCATTTTAAGAGTTAGATTCGCTCTTTTAAGCAACGGCATGTACTTTTGGAACTCCTATCCTTTTGTGCGATTTACCATCGCATTAATCATGGGAATTTTATGCTATGATCACTTCCCATCAATCTGGGCACAGTATCAGTGGAAAGTAATTTCAGGGATACTCTTGCTCAGTGTTTTAATTTATTTCTCCAGAAAATATAGCTTCTATAAACTCAGGCACTTCAACGGCTTATTAGCCTTGCTAATAATTTCCTTTCTGGGTGGTTACTTCACTATGATTAAATATCATCAGCAAGAGAAAAATCACTATTTAAATACAAACAAAGAGGTCAGCGGTTTTATTGGGATCATTACTAGTCCTGTAAATGAGCGGACAAATCATCATAGATATAACTTTAAACTCTTACAAGTCATAGATGAGAATGACTCAATTATACCAACATCTGGTATAATTCATCTTTACATAAAAAAAGATTCCAGCACACAATCTCTTTTATATGGAGACAAACTAGCTGTTTATGGAAAATATCATCCGGTACCAGGACCGGACAACCCCTTTGAATTTAACTACAAACAATACCTGGAACGACAAAACATTTATGCACATGCATTTGTCGATCACGACCAATTCAAGGTTGTATCCAACGAACCACCAAGCAGATTTTTTCAGTGGGCATACGACCTGAGAACTGCTTCATCTGAAGTCATTGATAAGTATATACAGCAACCCAGAGAAAATGGGATTGCCAAAGCACTTTTACTTGGCATTAAGGATCATTTGGATAATGATGTAAAACGAGCATATTCTTCCGCTGGAGCGATGCATGTGTTAGCTGTATCTGGTCTTCATGTCGGGATTATCTATTTGATTGTTCAATTACTCTTTGGCAAATTGAAGCAGACCGGCAGGTTAGGAAAATATGCTTTTGGCATCATTAGTATTCTGCTAATCTGGCTATATGCAACTGTGACTGGCTTGAGTCCTTCGGTCCTTCGAGCCTCCACAATGTTTTCATTGGTGGCCTTTAGTCAGGCTTCTGCAAGAGAGGGCAATATTTATAACACGCTGGGGTTTGCTGCATTTATCCTTCTGTGTGTTGATCCATACCTCATTTACTCCGTTGGCTTTCAGTTATCATTCGCTGCAGTTATTGGGATAGTGTATCTGCAACCAAAGTTGTATCGACTATTAAGTTTCCGGATCGTACTGTTTGATAAAGCCTGGGCAATAACTTGTGTCTCAATAGCAGCACAATTAGCTACATTCCCACTTTCAGCTTACTATTTTCATCAATTCCCAACTTACTTTCTGGTTTCAAATCTCCTTGTTATTCCTGCAGCATCAATTCTCTTAATTGGCGGCATGAGTATGCTATTAATAGAATCAATTTTACCGGCTCTGGCTAAAATCATTGGGTATTGCCTGGCTAAATTGATGTGGGGCATTAATGAGCTGATTGGACTTGTCCATTTCTTTCCAAACAGTCTCATTGAGTGGATATTTCTTGATCAGGTGGGTTTGTTTCTTACTTATGGAATAGTTCTCACCTTCATCGCTGGGTTTCACTTTCGCTCTTTCAAAACATTAACCATTTCTTCATCACTTTTTATTCTGTTCCTTTTTTGGAATCTGACAACACATCAAAATCAATCCAGAAGGCATGAATTAGTTTTCTATGAAGTCTCCGACAAAACCGCCATAGATTATATACAAGGTCATTCAGCCGACTTATATATTGATGGCTTTAATGATTCTGACCTGGAACTTCTGGCATTTCAGATAAACCCACATCGATTGGCATCCCATCTTGATCCGATTGAATATTCCATTTCCAATCTAGATTCTGACACCAGTAATTCAGCTATTAAGGCGACTTCTATAGGAGACAAGAAAATCATCATTTTTGATTCTACAACCTATCATATTGATTTCCATCAATTCATAACCGCTGATTTGGTTATCATAAATAACCAAGCTGTAAAGAGCTTAGAATGGCTGAAAAAACACTTTCAGGCAGAATTGGTCATTATTGGGAATAAAAATCCAGGTTATTACTCTAGAAAAATGAAGCAACAAGCTGCTGAGCTCAACCTGAATATACACTCACTTAAAGAAGATGGAGCGCTAACGATAGATCTAAAAAATGGCATAAAAAAAGAGCGGACTATTACGCCCGCTCTGTTCACCACCAATCCCGACTAGCATCGGGAAAAAACTTACTACCGCCTAGTAGTACTACAAATGTATATACATAAGCGTTTGCACCAAAACGAAATACTGAAAAAGATATAATTAAATTTCCCATCTAACGATTGTACCTGCAAACGTCAGACCGCCTCCAAATCCAATCATCAGCACTATATCTCCTTTCTTTATACCTCCATTTTTCTTAGACTTTGCAATAGCTAAGGGTATCGAAGCAGATGATGTGTTTCCGAATTCAGTTACACTTTCCGGCACCCGCTCCATTGGAAAGTCAAGTGACTTGACAATCGCTTCAATTATTCGAAGATTCGCACTATGAGGAACTATGTAGTCTATATCATCTAAGGTAAGTCCTGCTTTATCCACAAGCTCGCGAATCTTGTTTGGAATATTGCCTACTGCCCATTTAAAAACCGATCTGCCATTCTGCACAATTTTGCTGTTGGCGTTTATGCCAACCCCGTTTATACTATTCTTTTTATGACTCAAATAGAGGTCATGCCCTAAATCTCCATTTGTACCTGAATTAAAGGCTAAAAATTGCTCTGTTTCCCCAGGCTCAACCAAAGCAGCTCCTGCAGCATCACCGAATAAAATACAAGAAGTTCGATCCTCAAAGTCTGTGATTTTTGATAACGTTTCGGCACCAATCACCAATACTTTTTTATAGATTCCGGAATTCACAAAACCATGTGCCATCTGGAGGCCATAAACAAAACCCGCGCATGCAGCATAAATGTCGTTACACCCACAGTTTTCGATTCCTAGTTTGTATTGAACCCTTGAAGCAGCGTTGGGCATAGGCTGGTCTGGGGATGTTGTACAAACGACAATAAAATCAACGTCCGAAATTTCTTTTCCACTCCTATCTACGAGATCCTGAACAGCCTTTACACCAAGATCACTCGTATACTCTCCGTCTTTTGAGAAGCGTCTGGTCCTTATACCTGTTCGTGAAATTATCCACTCATCATTCGTGTCAATGAACTTTTCGAAGTAGTGGTTGTCTACGATTTTTTCAGGCACATATGTGCCAAATGCGGTAATTTGTGACATAATGAAAATTGTGGAATTTAAGTTTGAAAAAGATTAATCTATTGGGATAGTTGTCTGTTTCAAAAGCAAGTTGAAGTAGGAACTTCTTATTTCCAAAGAAGCTACTTACTTTCTTTTAACAATTTCTCAACTTCCTGTAATTCATCTCTCAACCTTGCTGCCTCCATGAAATCTAAATCTTTAGCTGCTTTCTCCATCTTTCGCTTAGTTTCATTGGCAAGTTTTGTCAACTGTTCTTTTGACATGTATGCTACCACAGGATCTGCAGCTAGCGTATGCTCTTCTTCCATGTAGTATTTCTTAGCTCCTTTTTTCTTATCGGCTACACCTGTTTGCCTTAGTATTTCCTCTCTATTCTTTTTCAGAGAAACAGGAGTGATCCCATGCTTTTCATTGTATTCCATCTGGATACCACGCCTCCTGTTAGTCTCATCGATAGCTAATTTCATAGAGCCTGTTACTTTATCGGCATACATAATCACTTTGCCTCGATCGTTCCGGGCGGCTCTACCAATCGTCTGAACAAGTGATCGCTCATTTCTCAAATAACCCTCCTTATCTGCGTCGAGAATGGCTACTAATGACACCTCAGGCAGATCAAGACCTTCCCGAAGTAAGTTTACCCCTACCAATACATCAAAAACACCCAACCTCAGTTCTCGTAAAATCTCAACCCTATCAAGTGTATCTACTTCCGAGTGGATGTAGCGAGTTTTCACTCCAGCGTTCAACAAGTATTTGGTAAGCTCCTCTGCCATACGCTTGGTTAGCGTTGTTACAAGCACCCTGTCTTCCATTTCAATCCTTTGCTGGATTTCCTCCATCAGATCATCAATCTGATTCTGACTTGGACGAACATCAATCACAGGATCTAACAATCCGGTTGGGCGAATCAGCTGCTCAATAATCACTCCCTCAGATTTGCGAAGTTCATAATCACTTGGAGTGGCGCTTACAAACACCACTTGATTAATCATATCCTCAAACTCATTGAAAGTGAGAGGTCTGTTGTCAAGTGCAGACGGCAGCCTAAATCCATAGTCTACCAAATTCACCTTTCTACTTCGGTCCCCACCCCACATGCCGCGTACTTGAGGAATTGTCACATGGCTCTCATCAATGATCATTAAGAAATCATCTGGAAAATAATCGAGTAGGCAGAATGGTCTGCTACCCGGATTCCTTCTGTCAAAATATCGTGAGTAGTTCTCCACTCCGGAGCAATAGCCAATTTCACGTATCATTTCCAGATCAAATTCAGTGCGCTCTTTCAAACGCTTAGCCTCCAGAAATCTTCTTTCATCTTCAAAAAACTGAACCTGCTCAACCATGTCATCCTGAATCTCCTTTATTGCTACCTGAAGCTGATCCTTTCCTGTTACAAATAAGTTTGCTGGAAAAATGCTTACAATCCGCTCATCTGATTGCTTTTCACCTGTTACTGGATCAATGCGTTGAATTGACTCAATCTCGTCTCCCCAAAAAATAAAACGATAAGCAAAATCCGCATAAGCAACAAAAACATCTACAGTATCTCCTTTCACACGAAAGGTTCCTCGCTTGAACTCTGCTTCAGTTCTACTGTAAAGGATATCCACTAAATCAAACAAGAATTTATTTCTGGGAATCCTATCCCCTTCCTGAACCCTGATGACATTTTTACCAAATTCCTCAGGATTGCCGATTCCGTAAATACACGAAACGGATGCCACTACAATAACATCTCTTCTGCCAGAGAGCAAGGCACTGGAGGCACTAAGCCGAAGCTTTTCTATTTCATCATTGATAGAGAGATCTTTCTCGATGTAAACGTTACTCGTAGGTATGTATGCCTCCGGCTGGTAGTAATCATAGTATGAGATAAAATACTCTACCGAATTTTCAGGAAAAAATCGCTTGAACTCCCCATAGAGTTGAGCTGCCAGTGTTTTGTTATGACTTAGAACGAGCGTTGGTTTTTGGACTTTTTCTACCACATTGGCCATTGTGAAAGTCTTTCCGGATCCTGTTACGCCAAGCAAAGTCTGAGCCGCCTCCCCTCCTTGTATTCCTTCAATTATTTGCCTTATTGCCTCCGGTTGATCGCCTGTTGGGCTGTATTCTGAAACTAGTTTAAAGTCCATTGATTATTCACTCCAAATATCCCAAGATTTTTCTGCCTGAAGCTCCAACATCTCCAAACCATTTTTAGTTTTTGCCCCGTATGATTTTCCCTTGACAAGAAAATTGGTTTCAGCAGGATTGTAAATCAGATCATAGAGATAGCTCCCTTTTTGGATGTTTTTATATGGGATGTCCGGAAAAGTATCTACGTTAGGGTGCATTCCTAGTGGAGTGGTATTAACTATGAGTTTGAAACGCGAAACAATCTCAGGATTTGCTTTTAATTGATCGTAAGTATAGTCACCTCCTCTAGTTGTTCGGCTTACCTGATTGTATGGAATGTTTAAATCTGTAAGTCCAGCCTGAATTGCCTTTGATGCACCTCCTGAACCAAGGATTAGTGCTTCACCTTTAAATTTTCCAATCCAGCCACGCAAAGACTCTCTAAAGGCCATATAATCAGAATTATATCCTATTAATTTGCCACCATTTTTGTAAATCACATTGGCAGCTCCCACCTTAATTGCACTTGCATCCAGTTTATCAAGGTATTTCACCACCTTTTCCTTATGAGGCACGGTTACATTCACACCAACCAGGTCCTTATATTTCATCCACAGGGCAGGAAATTCATTTAGGAATTCCATTTCAAAAAGATCATAAACATGATCCTTGAGCTTTAGTTTTTTAAACTTATCCTGAAAAAAACGCTGTGAAAAACTATGCCCTACCGGGTATCCTATCAATCCAAATCTCTTCATGAAAAAATAAAGTTACCATGAAATAACTAGTATAACGGAAATACAAGAACTACTCTGCCGCTCGACCATATCGCTCAAGCACAAACACCACAAGCATACCAAAAACCCCAATACAAATAGATGGTAGTAAAAGGCTTGGCTCATTGGTAAGTTGCTCATATTTCAAAGGAGAAATATTCCGAAATGTTATATCATCCGATAATTTCCAAGGCCAAATTTTATTGAGAGATCCCAGCATAAACCCAGCCAGAAGAGCCATGACAGTTCCTTTGTGACGTTGCAAAAGCCAATGGATTAACCTGGAAAATGAGAGCAGTCCCACAGCACACCCCAATCCAAAAACAAAAATCACTTTAAAATCAAAGACCTTTACTGCATTGAGTACATACTCATATTTAGCTAAGAGGATCAATATAAATGATCCGGAAATACCGGGCAGAATCATTGCACAAATGGCAATTGCTCCTGAAATAAACACAAACCACAGTTGATCAGGGCTTGATGCCGGAGTAAGCGAGGTAATCAGATATGCGACAATAGCTCCGATCAAAAATGACAGATAAGTAATGCCATTATTTTTTCTAGGCATCACATAGAATGATGAAATTAGAATCAACCCGAAAAAAAAGGACCATAGCAGGATAGGGTGATTATCCAGCAGGTAGCTAATTCCTCTGGAAAGAAGGAAAATACTCATAAATATCCCCGCAAATACTTGGACTAAAAACTGACCGTTTACATGATCCCATAGGTCTTTAAATTTTAATTTAAATGCCAATTGAGCAGCGGTTAGATCAAAAGATTTAATTGAATTAATCAGTTCTTCATAGATGCCGGTGATTAAAGCAATCGTACCTCCTGAAACACCTGGAATCAGATCAGCGCATCCCATTGCAGCACCTTTTAATACAAGTTTCGCATTTATCATTATGCGAACTTACTCAGTTCTATCCAAGTATTATAAATCAGGTTTGTTACATTTTTCACCTCACATTTTTAGGGGAGTCATTTCAGAATTATTACTAATAGAAAACTCACATCAAGAATATTATGAAAATTATCACCACACTCCTGACTGTTCTTATAGCCTTTTCTATATCGGCTCAAACGATTGACACTGACTATTCAAACCATAAGAAAAGGGCGATCAAGTTTGAATTCTTTTCACCACTAACAGGTAACTCAACTTTTGGATATGAGAACTACATCAAAGACTGGCTTTCATGGGAAGCAAAAGTTGGTTTCATTGGACTTGGTTTGGACAATAATGATATAAATCCATCTGGATTCTTGTTTAAGGGTGGTCCTAAATTCAAGCTCAATCCGGATTTCGTAACAGATGACTTAAAAGGATCGCATCTTCTCAGTGGAAAATATATCCGTCCGGAGCTAATATTTGCGCACTACACTCAAGATGAACCATATTATAATGGCACTTCTGAGTTTAATAGGGAAACATTTACCTCAGTTGGATTCCTAATTACCTATGGAAGGCAATATATCCTTGCCAATATTATGACGCTAGACTATCATATTGGTCTTGGCTATGGATGGGACAATTCAAATGATGGTAGATACAACTATGGCCACTCCAATGGAGACACCTCATTCCCTGTTGCTATTTCAGCAGGATTTACGATTGGTGTACTTATGAAGTAATTATAAAAAATGACTAAAAGTATCGCCTCTTAATCCGATTCTTATCGTTTCGAGTGGAATCACCTCATTAGGGGCGATATTTCCAAGATTAACGTTTGTACCACACAATTTAATAAACCAAACCTGTTGTGCTTTTTGAGGCGCCTCCCATAGGATTTTTTCTTCGGGGATTTGTGTAAGAATTTCTTCCACCAAACCCTGACGTACCTCACCAGAGTCTCTAAACAAACCAACGTTACCACTTTCTCGAGCTTCTCCGATTACTTTCCACGCTCCAGCTTCTAGCTCTGTTTCCATCTGCTGAATCCACTTATATGGAGGAATGATCTTAGCCGCATCCTTGGACCCCACTTCGCTGAGAACGGTCACTTGCTTTGCCAGTGTGCTTATATACTCACACTTGATATCATGATCCATCTCTATAGATCCATCCGATACCTCAGCATACTCAAGTCCAAACTCATCAAGAATTTTTTGATAATCAGCAAATTGATCCCTAGCAATGAAGGCCTCAAACAAAGTGCCTCCAAAATAGCATGGAATACCCGCCGATTTATAGAGTGCTATTTTCTCTTTTAGTTTTGGATATACATAAGATGTAGCCCATCCAAACTTGACGATATCAATGTAGTTCCCACTTGTTTCGATCAAATCTTCAACCTCTCTTAGACTTAGGCCTTTGTCCATGACCATAGTGTAGCCTTCGGTTCTTGGTTTACTTGTTCGCTCGGGTAGATTGTTAAGGTTATAATTCATTTAGGATTTTTGGTGCTTTGTAAAAACAAGCCTCAAAAATCAGAAATATTCCTTAGACGGTCAAGATTATTTATTATCCTGTCTGAACTGATCAATAATTCGGTACAGTGCTTTTTGGGTGGGCAGATTGGGAAAGAAATCGAAAAGCACTTCATGCCCTTCAAAATCTAACATCAAAGCAGTCTCCAGTCTGTTTATTGCATTTTTATAACTTCCTGACCCGATAAGATACACAACTCCTCTGTAGTACATCTCAGCATTGTCAGGACACTCATCAAGTCCCCTCTCTAATATCTCAATAGCTTGATCATAATCTCCCTGCTCATAATATACCATTGACCAGTCTAACCAAATTTTAGGATCTTCAGAATCCATTTCGCTGGCCTCTTTATAAGCATCAATGGAAGAAACAAGGTTTCCTGTTTTGTACTCCGCATCCGCTACAGCCTTCCAATAGTGAGCATTTTCAGAGTCAAGTTTTAGGGCTTTATTAAGAAAATGAATGGCCTCATACCATTTATCTTGAAGGGCCAAACAAACACCTACCCCATACCAAGCCTCATGATACATCTGGTCTAACTTAGTAGCCTTCTGATAATACTTTATTGCTAATTCAAGTTGTTGAAGTTTTTCATATGCCGCGCCAATATGGCAATAGGTTTCAGGTGAAGCCCCTTCCTGATCGTAGGTTTTTAGGTATGCCGCAAGGGCCTGATCATATTTACCCAGATTCATAAGGGCATTGCCCATGTTGAACCACGCACTGCTAAATTCATCATCTATGGCAGTGGCATATTCATATGCATCCACAGCCTCTTCAAATTTTGCTAATTTATTGTACACAATCCCAAGGTTGTACCAGGCATATTCTGAGTAAGGGTCCTGATCAATGAATTTCTGATAATACGACAGACTGCTTTTGAGCTCTCCTGACACATCAAGACAATATGCTAACTCATACAGCGCATTCTCATTAAGCATGTTAATTTCAATGGCCTGTTTATATTGCTCAGCTGCTTCTTTGTATTTTCCGAGTCCCTGATAGGCCATCCCGATGCTGAAGTAGACCTCATCTCTTTCTTCAACATTCATTAGCGCACTTTCATATGCCTCAATAGCCTCTTCAAATTCTGATAGTAAACAGTGAATAGCACCCTTTTGAAGCAGCAACTCCGGATCATTTGGCTGAATGTTCAAGGTTTCGTTAAGGAGGTCAATTGCATCATCAGACCTTTCCATTTTAACCAGAACATCAGATTTCTCAATGGTTATATCTATTGAATAAGGAAATTGTTCAAGTCCTAGTGTCGCGGCTTTAAGCGCATGATTTAACTTATCGTGTGTACCGTAGTAACAAATAATTTGAATCATAGCCTCCTCATCGAAAAAATGATTCTCCCTGTTTTTAAGGAATGCTTCAAACTTTCGAATCAACTCTCTCTCTTCCTTGCGTTTATGTTCCTCAGCCATATTAAAGCGTTAAAATTCGGTGGTTTTTATCAAAATGAATTTAGGGGAAAATGACATCAAAAACCTTAACCAAAGGCCTAAAAAGTTTTCCACACCCTCATAAAAGTTCCTGGTTTTTTAAACTTCCGTTCTTTATCAGTTTTTGGATTTCTGATGATTCCAGGCCCTTTTTCATAAATGGGATATGCGCTTGTCTATGCAAATCTGAACCTAAAAAGTCGACCAATCCCAGTTTAATTAAATACTTTCCTAATTTCTGAGGTACTGCTCCATAATACCCACCAATTGAACCTAAAGTAATTTGAAACATCACCCCAATTTCTTTTAGTTCCTCAAGCCAATTGATACTTCCTTCTAAAAACTGATATCTCTCAGGGTGAGCTAACACAGGTTGTAATCCAATTGCCATTAGGTCAAACATTGCTGACTCAAAATAGATGGGTTTATTTTGAAATGGAGCTTCCACCAAAATCATATTATCACCAAAAGAAAGTAAGGTATCTCTTGCTTTAACTTTCGCAATGAAGTTTTCATCTACATAATACTCTGCTGCTGCTTCTACTTCCATTTCAACATCACACCTTTTAAGCTCTTCCTGCAGCCTCTTAAGGCCAATCATTATTACCTCGGGGGTATTTGGATAGCGTGGATGTATATGAGGTGTGGTTACAACCTTATTTATTCCTAGCGCTGCTAATTCCCGAATCATATTGATGCTTTGGTCCATCGATTGTGAGCCATCATCAATATTTGGGATTAAATGAGAGTGGATGTCAACACTTAATGGATGTATCTTTTTCTTCCCAAAAAGAGCCATCAAAACAAATTTTTAATTCCATTGGCAACCTTCCTACGCTTCGATTCATCTTCTGTGTAATAACCATAACCGTAACCATAACCGTAACCATAACCCGGAGTTGAGTCAATTGAATTTAGAATGGTCGTCATTTTGTTAAACTGACCTGTTGATTTAAGATCATTCAACACTTTAACAAAACTTCTTTTAGAATAATCTGCCCTAACAATATAAAGTTGGATATCGCAAAGTTTCATTACCAGACGCCCATCTGTGACTAATCCTACTGGTGGAGTATCTAAAATGACAACATCATAAGATTTATTTAAATCCTTAACCATTTTTTCGAATGATGGCTGAAGAAGCAGCTCTGATGGATTGGGAGGTGTGGGTCCTGCTGAAATAAAGTAAAGGCCCTCTATTGGTGTTTTTTGAATGCTTTCTTTGATTGTGCTTTTTTCTGAAAGTATTGTACTTACTCCACTGCTTCCGCTAACTCCGCCAAATGCAAGATGAACCTTGGGTTTACGCATGTCCAGATCAACAACACATACTTTCTGACCTGTCATCGCCATTATGGCTCCCAAATTAGATGCAACGAACGTTTTTCCTTCGCCAGAAATTGTTGAGGTAACACTAATAGATTTAGAACCCTCATTTGGATGAATGAAATCCATATTCGTTCTAATTGTTCGTAGGGCTTCACTCAGTGAACTTTTTGAGTCCTTCTTTACTACTAGTGATGTTTGGTTTAATGCCTCCTTAGAATAATGTGGAATAGCACCCAGTACAGGCACATTTACCAGTTTCTCAAGCTCACGAACTCCGGCTACTTTGTTATGAGCCAGGTATCTAATTAAAAGAAAAACAATACTTAGCATTGAGCCAATCATAAATCCAGCCCCGATTATAAGTCCTTTTTGCGGCTTGATCGGAGCGGATGGCAGAGATGCTGGCGAAAGGATAACATTCTTTGTTACTGTACCTGCTCTGGTTATTTCTAACTCCATTTTTGAAGTCTGCAGTTGTAGCATAAATTCTTCCTGAAGATCATAAACCCTTCTATTCTTTCCATATTCTGTACCCATTGAAGGTAGCTGTGACAAGTTGCCTTCAAGAATATTCCGTCTGCGATCAATTTGTAATAACCGATCGCTTAAGGTGCCGTCATAAGAATCAAGTAAATCAGTTAGTAGTTTCTTTGATTTATCTAATTGAGTATCTAGTTGCTCAATTACAAATGAGGTTTCATTGTAGGAAGCTAGTTTTAGTTCGCGCTCTTGTTGAAGTTCAGAATATTCGTTAATTGATTCGGAAAGTGATTTTGGTAGTTGCTCTAAAAGTAGTGGATTAACCACAATAGCCCCCTTAGCACTTACTTGATTCTGAATGAGGTTCAAATCATTGATATTTCTTCTTAAATCATAGCGTTGCGAGTCTAAAATCGCCAATTGCTCGATAGTCCTATTCAGATCTGCACTTAAATTGGTCGTTCTGTTTTCAATAGTGAATTGCTCAAAGTAGTCTTCATACTCTGACAATTTTTGCTCTGTACTCTCAATCTGGGAGTCAAGAAAAGATATTTTCTGTTCAATAGCTACATTTTTGACCTCTCTCGTATAATCCAGATACAAAGAATCAATTAAATCGACCAGGTCTCTGGCTTTATATTTATTGAAATCTGAGTACGAGATTCGGATGGTCTTTGCGTTAAAGTTTTCAGGCAATACATCAAGATTGCTTTGAAGCTCATTAACTAAAGCATCCCGGCTGCTGATTATAAAAAAGTATTTGTTATCATCAGAAGGATCAAATGAGTCTGTTCGCTCAACTAGAAGGTTAAAATCCTTTGTTTTAATCTCTTCTCCAAATGAATAGGTTTCATTTACCTCTTGCCCGTTTTTTAAATAGGTAAGGATAAATGAATCTTCTGCACCAAATCGAATATCAAATGGAGTATCAAAATAAGATGTATTATGAATTTTATGAGATACTATGAATGGTGAATTTCGATATCTCTCATCAGTTAGGTAACGTCCGTAAACATGGTATGATACATCCATTTTAGCTGCCTCAGCTACTCGAGAAAGAAAAAGCTTTGATTTAATAAGCTCAATCTCTCCGGATATTTCATTCCTTTCCTGTGTATTCACAACTTCGACCAGCCCAAGTACATTTGCTTCGCTTTCAAATTCCAGCTTAACTATGGATGATGAACTATAAACAGGTTTTGTATAGCGTACGTAAACATATGCAAGAGAGGTCGTCAATAGTACAAATGCTATCATCCAGAATTTGCTACGTTTAAGTACGTACCAAAATCTCTCCAGATCAAATGATTCAAAAAAGTCTTTTTCCGACTCGATGTGTTGGTTGTTTGGCGGTAAATTATTTTCCATCACAAATTCTGAACTACAACAATTAAAGTGAGTACGCTGGAAACAAGACTAAGTGCCGGAGAAACATCTCTCAGGGTTTCAAGCCAAGGTCGTCTCCACGGTTCAATGTAAATAATATCGCCAGGCTCGACGATCATATTAGTCTTCTTCATTCCACTAATAGTTGCCAGGTTAATCTGATACACATCATCACCTCTTACCAATCTAATATTTTGTGCCTTTGAGCCCAAATCAAGACCCTCCGCAGAAGCCAAAACTTCCACAAGGTTGGTATTTTCATTTTGCAGTGGAATGACCTTTCCACCCGGAGCTCCCAAAACAAAAACCCTCCTATTAGTGATTCTCAATTTGACAAAAGAGCCCTTATACACATCATCAAATTTTTCCGCCACCTTATTTTCGGCTGCAAACAAAGTCATACCAGCTAATTCAATATTTCCAATCATCGGAAATGTGACAATTCCATCTGACTGAATAACATACTGGAATCTATCTTTGAACTGTTGCTGCTGTTGTGCTGGACCGGATACTAGTTCGAGATTTGGATCAATTAAACGCTCTCCATTATGGGTGAATACATCAAGCAAAAGAATATCATTTCTCTTTAACTCATAATTCCCCTCAACTTCATCAGTAACCTTTGAAAGGTCCTCCTCCGTAAATTCGTCATCAAAACGAAACATGATGTCTTGTTTATAGGCCTTACAGCTACTTAAAACAGCGATTAAAATAATAAATACTAAACGGTTCACAGATAAGTGTTTATAAGTCGTAAAAATAGAAGAAATATTCTATGACAGCCCGATGATTCGACGTATTGTCTGATCATACATGTCAATAACAATATTTTCATCAAACCGCTCTTCCACTAACTTACGAGAGTTCTTGCCAAGTTGCCTTCTTTCTTCATCATTTAGTGAAAGTAATAGCTTGATTTTATCAACAAGGCTTTTAGCATTCTTGGCTTCAAATAGGAATCCATTATGGCCATCCTTCACAACTTCACGACACCCTGGCACATCTGTTGTTAAAATAGGTTTGGCTAAAGCTGCTCCCTCCAATAACGTGCGTGGAGTACCTTCCCGATATGAAGGCAAAACCACAACATCATGCGCAGAAATTATTCGCTTTATTTCATCGGAATGTGAGTAATACTGAATCCAACCATTTCTTTGCCAACTATCCAACTCATTCTGAGTAATAGACCGGCTATGCTTTTGATCAAATTTGCCTATTAAGGTAAAGCTTACCCTGTCATCATCACTAAAGGTTGATGCCGCTTCTGCATATTCTCTTACTCCTTTTTCAATGATAACTCTCGATATCATTAAAAGCTTAAGAGGCTTAGCTTCTTTAAATTCTTCAGGTGCGAAATCATTTAAATCTATCCCAGATCCGGGCAAAACGCCTACCCTATCATCTTTAAGATGGATGATGCTTGTAAAGAAGTTCTTATCATCCTCATTTTGAAAAAAAACATAGCTGGAGTATCTGAACGCAAGCTTATAAAGTTTCACAGCCAGTTTGCCAATCAATCCTTCCACCAAAAAAACGGTTCCTAATCCGCTTACATTACAAATGACGGGAACTGATGTAAACTTACCAGCAAGCGAACTATAGATATTTGACTTTATCGTGTATGACAATGCTATATCGGGCTTTTCCCTTCTAAAAATCTTATGAATTTTACCGAAATAGGAAAAATCTTTAACAGGATTGGATCCGGTACTATCTAATGAAATGAGTATACACCTTACTCCCCAGTCTTCCAGATAAGCAGTGTATTCATCCTGAGGAGCTAAAACAATCACTTCATCACCCTTAGAAAGAAAGTGATGAACCAGGCCTTTCCTAAAATTGTAGATATTCCAACAAGTATTGGCAATAAAAGCAATCTTCACCTTGTAAACGCTTTGAATAGCAAACTTTTGTAAGCTATGTTTTATTGAGCAAACTTTGCATAAGAATATGATCGAAACTGCAAAAAAGAATGAACGAGGCATCCTCGTTGCTTTAGGTTCAAAATCTGAGTCTGATGAACGATTGGAAGAAATGATGGATGAGCTGGCTTTTCTATCCCAAACGCTTCAAATAGAGATTTTAGGGAAATTCACCCAAAAACTTGAACACCCTGACCCAAGAACTTTCGTGGGAAAAGGAAAGCTTGAAGAAATTAAAACGATGTGCACGGTTGACAAAGTCGATGTTGTTGTTTTTGACGATGACCTATCTCCTTCGCAGCTCAGAAACCTAGAAAAAGAACTAAAGGTCAAGATTTATGATCGAAGCTTGCTCATTCTTGACATATTTCTTAAAAGAGCGAAAACAGCACAAGCAAAAACTCAAGTAGAGTTAGCGAGGTATCAATACTTACTTCCTCGATTGACAAGAATGTGGACACACTTAGAACGACAAAGAGGAGGAACAGGAACCCGTGGTGGTGCTGGTGAGAAAGAGATTGAAACGGATAGAAGGATCATTCGTGATCAAATCAATGTCTTAAAGAAGAAACTGGAAAAGATTGAGAAGCAGTCTAATACCCAGCGAAAATCACGGGATGGAATTGTAAGAGTCGCACTAGTGGGATATACAAACGCTGGAAAATCCACACTTATGAAAATCCTAAGCAAGGAAAAGGTCTATGCTAAGGATGAGCTTTTCGCTACAGTTGATTCCACGGTAAGAAAAGTTGTTCTGAATAATATTCCTTTCCTTTTATCCGATACCGTCGGTTTCATCAGAAAATTACCACATTCACTCATCGAGTCTTTTAAGTCTACGCTTGCGGAGGTCATGGAAGCTGATATTTTACTCCATGTGGTAGATGCTTCTAATCCTTCACATGAAGATCATATGAAAGTAGTGGATGAAACATTGGCTGAAATCGGTGCTGGAGAAATCAATACTATCAAGGTTCTGAATAAAATTGATAAAACGGAAGAGCCAATTGCCAAAAATGGAAACGGCCTCTCCATCCAAATAAGTGCAAAAACTGGAAAAGGAATCCCCGAACTTCGTGAATTACTCACACAAGAAGTGAAAAAGGTACATATGAAAATCTATCCTCATTTTATGCAACAAGAAATCTATTAATTAGAGGCATGACAAAATGACCTAAAGCTCTCATTTCGCTCTCAAAAAACAAGCCTTTGGAAGGAATTTTGATTGGTCGATTTTTTATAAAAAGGAGGTTAAAATGGGAAAACTAGCTTTAGGATTAACATTAATAGTAATTGTTATTACGGTCTTCTTTATAGCGCTTATGACAATCTTGGGTATTGTTGAAGAGAAAGATCTGAAACAACTTAAAAAGGTTATTGCACAGCCAAATCAAAGAAGAACAAGAAATGTGGATAAAAATAAGCTACCATTTCAATAGACTTTTCTTAGAGGTAAACTTTTATATTTTTGTCATGCCTACTCATGGGATGATATAAGTCTTCTAGACTTTTGATTTAGACGGTTTTTTGCTCCAGTTAGGTCAATATCATCAAACATGGCCTCTTAGTTCAAGGGATAGAATAGGCGTTTCCTAAACGCTTGATCCAGGTTCGAGTCCTGGAGAGGCTACTTTTTCTATCTAAACTTCTCAAAATAAAATTCATTTTCTCATATTGAGAAACCCCGCAAATTACTCATCGAACAAATTCGCTCGTTCGTCAATGTATTAGGTGTTTTCATCCCATTGGCACAGCCTTGGCAACAATGGTGGTCACAGGAATAAAAAAATGTAGAACACTTAAAATCATTTATATCATGAAAAAGTTAAGATTAACATCGAAATTATTAGGCATTGCGTTGCTTACCAGTTTATTCGCATGTGGCGATGGAAGTTCTGAAGTATCTTCCAACGGTAAAGCAAGTGTTGCAGTAACAGATGCAACAGTAGATGCAGAAAATGTAAATAGCGTGAATCTTTCCGTAAGCGAAGTTCGAGCAACTGCTGACGGAGAGTCTAGAACAATTGCTACGTTCAATTCTCCTAAAACGTTTAACCTGATGGCATATCAAAATGGCGAAACGTATTTCTTAGGTGAAGGAGACGTTGAAGCAGGTACTTATTCAGACGTTAGATTTATTCTTTCTGGCGCATCAGATTCTTATGTAGAAATGAAAGATGGGTCGAGAAAAGATTTGATCATTGAAAATGCCACTACAACTGGATATCAAATCAATGGAACATTTGACGTTGCAGCGAATAGCACAACCAATCTTGTTGCAGATATCGATTTGAGAAAAGCGCTTGTTACGCAAGCTCAAAACAGTTCTGAGACTTCATTTAAGCTAAGATCAACTGCGCGTGTAGTAGTTGAAGATGCTACAGGTGAAATCAAAGGATCAGTTGAAGGGCAAGCAAATTCGTCTGAAAGACTTGTAGTGTATGCCTATAAGAAAGGATCTTTCTCTGCTTCAGAAGAAGATGCTCCAGCAGAAGGTAGAACCAGATATGAAGGGTCTATTAACTCTGCGGTAGTTGCTGAAGATGGATCGTATACACTTGCCTTTATGGAAGAAGGAGATTATGAAATCATTGTTGCTTCATATTCAAATACAGACGATGATGAAGATCTTGAATTCCAGGGACGAGTTGAATCAGAACTTCTGATTGACGGTTCGCTTTTCAACACACTTAGTGTGACTTCAAATACAACAGTGAACGCTAACATCATGTTGAAATAATATTCATACTATTAAAAAGGGGCCTTTGCCCCTTTTTTTTGTTACCATAACTCTTTCCACCTTTGTCTAAAAAAACATCTTTGAAAAGAAGTCGATTCCCTTATATACTGGGCACGTCACTTTTGGTACTTACCATAGGTGCTTCGTTCCTGGGTTTTTTTGCTTATACGAATCTGAACCAGATTATTGGCACCCTGGAAGATGAAGCTAAGCCGCGAGTAAACCTTCTATTACTGAACAATATCTCTATGGAACTTCAGAAAGTGGAGTACGCAATGGAGCGATATGTTTATACGAATGAAGAAAGACATATGATTGAGTTTCGTGAAAGCATTGCTTCATCAGTTCAAATTCTGGATACCCTTAAAAAACAAAACAACGAACCAATAATTCTAAATTCTCTCGATTCACTTCAGGATCTCATATTAAATAAAGGCACTATTCTATCACAGGTCGCTGACCTTGATTATGAGTCAATGGAGGAAACCTTCGCCAATTTAAAATTGCAACTAAATGACATTCAGACTAAAACAATCTTAGAGGATACCTTACTGAGAAAGAAAAGAGGATTTTTACAAAATTTATTTGGTAAAAAAGAGGAAGTAATCTCTTCAGATACAATTGACATTTATGGATCCGATGAATATCAAAATATCATTAACTCACAGTTAGACTCTATAGCTAGTCGCTCACAAAGACAAGCTTACACGCAGAAACTAAAAGAGTTTACACTGCAACAAGATCACCAGGATATTCAAGCAAGGATTACAGCGCTACTAGCTACAATGGAAAAATGGGAGATTGACCGAATAAGAAGTCAAGCTACCAACGCCCAAGGTATTGCCCGACATACAAACAAATATGTGACAATGTTTAGTGTAGCTGTGCCGCTTCTCTTACTAATCACCTTTACAGTATTGATTATTTATATCATGCGTACTAAAAAACATCAGGAGGCGCTTGATTCATCAAGAAAAAACGCATTAAAACTTGCAAAGGAAAAAGAGCAATTCCTGGCTAATATGAGCCATGAAATTCGAACTCCAATGAATGCCATTAGTGGTTTTGCCAAAATTCTATTAAAAGGAAACCTTAATGAAGAACAGTATGACTATATCAGAATCATTGATAAATCCACAAAGCATCTCACACATATCTTGAATGATGTACTTGATTTTTCAAAACTCCAAAGTGGTAAAATCAAGTTAGAATCAAAACCTTTCAATCCTACAGAGTTACTTGAGGATACGCTTCGATTAGTGGAGGATAAAGCCGAAGAAAAAAATCTTCGACTAGAATTTGAAACGCAAGACTTACCAGAAATAGTAGTCGGTGACCCATACCGGCTCAGACAAATACTGCTAAATCTGGTGTATAATGGTATAAAGTTTACTGAAAAAGGAGGAGTCTATGTTTCAGCTCGAAAAGAAAAATCGTCTAAAGGTGGTGTTCGGTTAGCATTTGAAGTGATGGATACTGGTATAGGAATACCTTTAAACAGGCAAAAACATATTTTCAATGAATTCGAGCAAGTAAACAGAGAGGACAAGCGAAAAGGAACAGGGCTTGGACTCTCCATCACCAAAAAACTTGTTTCAATACATCGTGGCAAAATCAAAGTAGACAGTGAAGAAGGAAGGGGAACAACTTTTAAGGTAGAGCTTCCCTATAGATTATCTGACCAAGCACCAGCAGAAGACATTTCCAATAGCGAAGAACCTGTACTGCAGAAAATGCATATTCTTATAGCAGACGATGAAGAATTTAACAGGAAGTTATTGATGGCCATTTTTAAGGAACATGACATCTCATATGATATTGCTGTAGATGGAGCAGAAGCCTATGAACTCATGAGTACAACTGATTACGATGTGATATTAATGGACTTTAGAATGCCAAAAATGACTGGTCCTCAAGTAGCAGAAAAAATCAGATCAGAACTAAACAAAAATCATACTACCCCGATTATTGGACTAACAGCTACTGTCTCTGATCATGATATGAAAATGGCAAAGGAATCCGGAATCAGTGAAGTACTCAGAAAACCATTTGATACGGATGAGCTACTAAATATTATTAAAAACAGCTATACATTGGATGAGCAAGCTAGTAATACACCTAGTCCTCAACCCTTTGATTTGAAATCACTTAAAAACATGGGGGATGATGAGTTTGTAAAGGATATGGTGGAGACTTTTATCTCAAGTACAAAGGAAAATTTACGCGAGCTTGACAAATGCTACAATCAAAAAGATTGGCAGCAGACTGCAGAAGTACTTCATAAGATTATAGCCCCAGCAAGACACCTAAAGGCTGAAAGTCTTGTTAAAATACTAAAATCACATGAACTCGAAGCAAGAGATGGAAAGGCCATCTCTTCACTGGAATATGAAAAGATCAAGTCATCCATCCAGGCTTTGGTTGATTCCCTTCAATTACATTTACACCAAAAAAATCAATAAATGAGTGAGCAGTCTTTTCAAATTTTTGTCGTCGAAGACGATGATTGGTACAGAAAACTACTGGTCCACACACTTTCGCTCAACCCGGACCATTCTGTAAAAGCGTTTGCGGATGGTGAGTCCATGCTCAAGGAACTAAAAAACAAGCCTCAGCTAGTTACATTAGATTTCAGGCTACCGGACTACAGTGGGTCTGAGCTTTTTGATAAAATAAAATCTGTAGATCCCGAAATAGAGGTCATCATCATCTCTGAACAGCAAGATATTGAGACAGCAATCAATCTGCTGAAGAAAGGAGCTTATGATTACCTCACAAAGACCGACGACATCAGGGATAGACTAATCCACGTTCTCAATAAGCTGGGAAAAAATAAAAAGCTGGAGGCTAAAGTAGAGTCTTTGCAGCAGGAAGTTGAAAAAAAATATGAATTCCAATCCAACATTATTGGTCAAAGCGCCGGCATCAAAAAGGTATTCCGACTGATCGAAAAAGCAATCACCACTAATATTACTGTGATGATTACCGGAGAAACCGGCACAGGGAAGGAGGTAGTTGCAAAATCCATACACTATAATGGAAAACAAAAGTCAAAACCATTTGTGCCTGTGAACATGAGTGCGATTCCAAAAGATCTGGTTGAAAGTGAATTATTCGGACATGAAAAAGGCTCATTTACCGGTGCTACAGGAAAGCACATAGGCAAATTTGAGCAAGCTCAAGGCGGTACCTTATTTCTAGATGAAATCGGTGAAATGGATATTTCACTACAAGCCAAACTTCTGAGGGCACTTCAGGAAAAAGAAATTACGCGTGTTGGTGGCTCATCACCTATAAAGGTTGATTGCAGAGTTATAGTCGCGACACACCGAAACCTCCAAAAAGAGGTAAAGGAAGGTAATTTCAGAGAAGACTTATATTATAGACTATTTGGACTGCCAATTGAACTACCTCCTTTGAGAGAACGCGATAAGGATGTGATAATTTTAGCCAAACACTTCGCTGAAGCATTCGCAAAAGAAAATGATCAGGAAATAAAGTCTTTTACAAAGGATACCCTTCAAAAACTTATGAATTACAGCTTCCCTGGAAATATCAGGGAGTTAAAGTCAATAGTTGAATTAGCGATGGTGATGGCTGATGGAAATGAAATAAGTCCTGATGACATCACATTTGCTCAAAAAGATGTACTTGCTGATGTGCTAACGGAGGAAATGAGCATGAAGGAGTATCAGATGAGGATCATTCACTTATATCTAAAAAAGTATAGTGAAGACATTAAAATGGTGGCTGACAAATTAGATATCGGTCAATCCACCATTTACAGGCTACTCAAAGAAGAAAAAGAATCCTCCCAATAGGAGATAATTTCTCAAATCGAGAAAAAATAAATTTTAAATAAATTCTTAACTATTTGATTATCTGATAGTTACAATAAAGGCACGTTGATTGACATTTCATAGTCGGAATAAAACGAATGACGACTATGAAACTTATAAAATCAATATCTATTCTAACATTGAGTTTACTGCTGATGCACCCATTAAGTGCGCAGCTAAAGACCGGAACAACTTATAATACAGCAGTCGGTGTGAGAGGGCTTGGAACATCAGGCCTTACAATCAAACATTTTACAGGAGCGAATAAAGCACTGGAAGGCATTGTTGGATTCTATCCAAATGCATTTTCAGCTACGCTTTTAGTAGAAAGATATGCACCAGCATTTTCTGAACCTGGACTCAACTGGTATTATGGTATAGGAGGTCACATAGCTACTCAATCTGATGTGATTCGAAACGATGGACTATACCGAAGAGAAACGTCTGAAGTAGGTCTCGGAATTGACGGAATATTTGGTATTGAATATAAAATTCAGGAAGTGCCTATAGCCATGAGCTTGGATTTCAAACCATTCTTTGAAGTGGCCACTGATGGCGATGCATTTATCGCTCTTGACCCTGGCTTAGGTATTAAGGTAACCTTTTAATAAAAACATTATGGAACTGATAGCTCTGGCGTATATCATTCTCGGAATTACGGTTTGCACCATTGCACATTTAAGTGCCTACGGAGAAACCTATGCAGAACGTGTACCGGTAATATTCAGACTAAACAGTTTAAAAAGGTGGCTGAAATCAATTTTAAACCTAGTGAAAATCTAAAATAACAATATTATGAAAACGAAAACTAAAAACATATTGGCTGTGGTAATAGGCCTGGCCATTACTGCAGGACTTGCAGCAGTGTTTATATCCATGCAAGAAGAAAAAGAAGAACTGACCGTACAGTCAATCCAACTGGAAGAAGAGTTACAGGAGCGTGATTCCGCTTACAATGAAATCATTGACATCATGTACGGAGTAGAAAGTAAAATCGAAAAGATTAAGCAGAGAGAAAGTCTTCTTTCTGAAGTAAGTGCAAGTGATGATTTTACCAAAGCTGATAAAAAACAAATGGTAAAAGACATGAGTATGATCGATAGCCTAATCATTGAAACCAATGAAACAGTTGCGCGGTTAGTCTCTAAGCTTGACAATGCTAATATCAATCTGAACTCATTTAAGAATCGTGTCAATAAGCTCTCTCGAGAGCTAGAGGATCGTAAAAAATCCATTGCTTCTCTAAGGGGTGAGCTAAAGGAGAAAGATGTACAGATTGCCAATTTAAATACGGACATCAAATCCCTTGAATACAGAGTGGACACTCAGGACGAGACGATTGATACACAAATGAATAAGATCAATCTTCAACAAGAGAAATTGAACAAGGCATTTTTTGCGATAGGAACCGAAAAGTCACTTGTTGAAGATGGGCTTGTCTCTAAAGAAGGTGGCTTCCTTTGGTTTGGTAAAACAAATGAACTAGACCCGGATGCTGCTAAAGAAAAATTTAGTGAGATCGACATCAGAACTACAAACCGACTGATTGTGGATGCTGAAAAAGTAGATCTGATTACTGAACACCCATCTGACTCTTATGAGATTGTAAAAGATGGAGAAATAATAAAATACATAAACATTAAAAACCCGGACAAGTTCTGGGAAATATCAAAATACCTGGTTGTAGCCGTTAAAAGCTAGGATCAGTTATGGGTTGTGGTGACTCAACGGGTCCGCGAACAGCGGGCCCTATTTTTCACAAATCAGATGGAATAAAACAATACAATTATGAAAACTAAAGCATTAATTCTAAGCATACTTTTAATCGCATCAGGAACAATCATGGCCCAAAGAAGTGGTCTTAAAGGCGGGGCAAACTTTGCCAACCTTTATGTAGATGATGTGAGTGATGAAAACATGAAAATAGGTTTGAATCTTGGTCTTTGGCATCAGGCTGCAAATGAATCATTTCAGGCTGAGCTAAACTATTCAAACAAAGGAGCAGAAGTCATTTATGATGGTGCACTAGGTAGTGGTAAATACAGATACAATCTGAATTATCTTGAGATGCCTCTATTATTTGTTGGTCATGTTGGTGATTTCAATCTGCACGTTGGCCCATATTTAGGTTTTCTTGTTGGAGTAAACATTAAAGATGTAGACTCCAATGGTAATGTAAATGGAGTGGCTCAGCTAGACAGAGATGATTTCAACACATTTGACTATGGGTTGTCCGGGGGAGCTGCTATTGAATTTGACGCAAGTCAAATTGGCTTAAGATACAACTATGGACTGAGGGAAATAGGCAAGTCTGGATCCTTTGCTGGTGAAGCCGCCAATAACGCAAAGAATTCGGTGTTTCAGCTTTATGTAGCACTTGACTTTTAAGGCTTGTTTTATTCCTCACCTGAAAAGCCTTCCCGAGTTTCGGGAGGGTTTTTTTGTTTCATATCCGTTTGTTATACGATTAGGAAACTAATTATAAATCCTTTCGTATTACCATACCATGAAGCACACACAGCTAGGTGAGTTCGAAGAGCTTGTACTACTCATTGTCGGATCACTGCATGACAATGCCTATAGCATTTCTATAAAGAATGAACTTAAGGAAAAGACTAAACGCAACCCGAGTATAGGTGCCCTTCACTCTGCGCTTAATAGGCTGGAAAAGAAAGGTTTCATTTCCTCTCATGAAGGAGGGGCAACTGCCGAGCGAGGCGGAAGACGCAAGCGGTTCTATCAAATTACGGCCTTTGGCAGAAAAGCGCTTGATCAAGTGTACGAATTAAGGTCTTCTTTATATCAAACATTACCCAACGTCAGCTATGCAGGGGAATGATCACAGTAAACATCCTCCAAGGTGGCCTGATAAGTTCTTGGGATGGTTTTGCCATGAAGAACATCTCGAAATTTTGAGAGGTGATGTGTACGAACTCTATGCTGAACGGATCGCAGAACACAGAAAATGGAAAGCAAATCTTCTCTTCTATCTTGACATAATTGGCTTATGCCGGCCATTCGTATTTAAACAAAAATCTCAAACTCCAAACACCATTGCCATGTTCAAAAATTACCTGAAGGTTACTTACAGAAACTTTGTTAATCAGAAAGTCTACTCCGGTCTCAATGCCATCGGTTTAGCAATCGGGCTGGCTTGCACTATTTTGATTTGTATTTATATCAATGATGAGCTCAGTTTTGACAAGTTTCACTCCAAATCAGATCGTATTTATCGGGTAGTTGAAAAATTTGAAAGTGAAGGTGTAGGAGAACATTCTGCCAGCCTCCCCTTCCCGACCGGGCCAGCTTTAAAGAATGATTTTGAAAGGCAAGTTGAAGGGGTTGTTAGGTTTTTCAACTTCCAGTCTCCAACATTAGCCTTGGCTAATAAAGTAGCTGACAAAGGCTTCAATGAGCCAAACATATTTTTTGCTGACTCTACATTTTTTAATGTGTTCGATTTCGAGTTGATAGCCGGAGATAAGCAATCGGCACTTGCTGAACCAAATTCAGTTTTGATCACCCGATCAATGGCAAAAAAGTATTTCACAGATGAAGATCCAATGGGTAAGACACTGGAGTTTCAGGGAAATCATCATTTATTAGTGACGGGAGTACTCGAAGACACTCCTAAAAATGCCCATTTCAAGTTTGATTTCATTGTTTCCTTTTCTAGTTTGAAAAAAAATTACGGAGGAGGGTACCCAACTACCTGGTATTGGAATCCCTGCTGGACCTATATCGTACTTGAGGAAAACACGGGCAAAGAAGAGTTTGAAGCTCAACTGGAACCTTTTGTTCTTAAATACTTCCCCGATTTTATTAAAGAAGACATTGAACTTCAGTTACAACCAATTGAGGACATACATCTCCATAGCAAACTGGACTATGAAATTACTGGCAATAGTGACATCAAAAACGTTTACATCTTTGGGCTAGTGGCAATATTTGTTCTCATTATTGCATCCATAAATTTCATAAACCTGAGTACCGCCAGAGCCAACAAGCGAGCCAAAGAGGTTGGTGTTCGCAAATCGCTTGGCAGTGCGAAATCGCAGCTTATCAGTCAGTTTATTTTTGAATCGATTGTGCTGACATTCGTGTCCCTTATTTTAGCCATTGCGATTGTTGCCCTGGTGCTTCCGGCATTTAACCAGTTGACTGAAAAAGCGGTACCACTTTCCATCCTATTAGAACCTGCTTTCTTCTTTGGCCTTATTGGTGCCGGACTTGGAATTGGACTCTTGGCTGGCTTCTACCCAGCCTTCGTACTTTCCTCATTCAAAACAATACTTGTATTAAAAAACAGTCACTTAAAAACAAGTGGCCTCAACTTTCGAAGGGTTCTAGTGACCAGTCAGTTCGCAATCTCAATTATGCTAATCATTGGAACGTTCATTGTACTCAACCAGCTCAACTACTTACAAAATAAGGATGCAGGATTTAGTGATGAGGATGTGGTAATGATACCGGTGCTTCAATCACCAATGGGCCAGCATTATGAAAATTTTAAGAATACAGCACTGCAAAGCACACACATCCACTCCTTAACTGCCGTAGAAGAAATAGTAGGTGCAAAATCACAGGTTGGCAACTACAAGTTTGAAGGAATGGAACAGTCCAAGCCTTTTCCAAGGTTTAACGTTCGTCATGATTTTACGTCTACAATGAATATCCCGCTGGTGGCCGGCAGGGCGTACGACCAATCCATTCAGACAGATGACTCTCTTGCACTGATCGTAAACGAAACGTTGGTGAAAAGCATGAACTGGTCAATCGATGAGGCGGTTGGGAAACGATTTGAATATCGAGGAGAAATGAAAGGTCAAATTGTGGGGGTTGTGAAGGACTACAACTTTGCTTCAAAGCATCATCCAATAGCTCCACTTGTATTGACTCTTAACACTCGTCCTGGAGCTTTCAATCTATTTATTAAATATGTGGCTGTAAAAATTGATGGAACGCAGGTGCAAAATGCGCTTTCAGATTTAGAACAAGCATGGGTGTCCGTTTTACCACAACGTCCATTTGATTTTTTCTTTTTAGATGATCGTTTAAACGATTCATACAAGTCTGAACAAAAACTAAGTAGTGTGACGCTTATATTTTCAATATTGGCAATTTTAGTGGCCTGCCTAGGCTTATTTGGACTGGCTACATTTAGCCTGGAGCAACGAACAAAGGAGATTGGGGTTCGAAAAGTACTGGGAATAAGTACCGCGCAAATCATGGTACTGTTATCTAAAGAATTTATGTTTCTGATAGCTGTGGCATTTATTATATCGATTCCACTAGCATATTATTCACTTAATGAATGGCTTAATGGGTTTGCGTTTAGAATTGGCATTGAAGTATGGCCCTTTATTGTAGCAGGACTAATCACTTTCATTATTTCCATGCTTACAGTTTCCTATCATGCATACAGAGCATCATCTATAAACCCCGCTAATACACTAAAATATGAGTGATGGTAATTGAGTCAATTCATCTATTTTAATGGTGTATTATCTCTCCTCATATCTCCAGTTTTCAATTTGAATACCTTGAATTCTTTCAAATTCTCTTTCATTCGAAGTTACCAGTATCAAGTTATTCGCAATTGCAGTGGAGGCAATAAGTATATCATATGCTCCAATTGGAGTTCCAGCTTTTTCAAGTGATGCTCTAATATTTGAAGCAGCAATAGATTCTTTTGACCCAAAAGGCAGAATAACTACATCATTTAGAAATCCCAAAACAGCATCCTTAATAGCTCTTTTTAGATTAGAATTCTTTTCCAGACCATAGCGCAACTCATATTCTGTAATTGCAGAAGTCCCAATTTGAAGTGGGGAGGTAGATTTTATTTTCTCAATTGTATTTAGATCTCCCTTTACAAAATCACTTATTACACATGTATCAAAGAGATACTTCATCTAAAAAATATCCTGATTTGGAGGTTTTAATTCATCCCTGAATTTCTCAAAGGGTTCAATCGATTGATCACTTTCGAATTTATCAATCCACGTACCCCATGAAGTGTTTTTATCCTGCTTTAATAAAAGCTCTATCGCGTTTCGAAAAGCTGCACTTCGTGATATTCCTTTACTTTTAACGTAAGCCTCAAATTGCTCTTTTAGCCCATTAGGTAAATAAATTGAAAGATTCATGGTGGTAAATATATTTATATTATAATATATTATAATACATTCCGCCTCTATCTAAAGTTCCACTAATAATCAGTCTTGATACTTTTGTTCAATGGTAGGCCTAGTTGATAGCCAACATTTTCATCTTTCGTTTCATCAACCACATCCAGTCCGTATTTAATTTTTCGGGGATCATCATAGACGAACGTGCCAAAAATTCGATCCCAAAGTGAAAAAATATTTCCAAAGTTCGTATCAGTCCATGGTCGTTCAAAGTGATGATGGAACTTGTGAACATTTGGGGTGATAAACAGATAACTTAATGGTTTATCCAGCCATACCGGCAAGGAAATATTCGCATGTGAAACGTAGGTGAAGAAAATCGTGCAAATCCGGTAGAAAACATAAAATGAAACCGGAATTCCAAATACAATCACTGTGGCTATCGCAAAACATTCCCGAAGCAAATAATCGCCAGGATGATGCCTTGTACCGGTTGTTGCGTCCACTTTGGTATCACTGTGATGCACCATATGAAATTTCCACATCCACTTGACTCGATGAAGCATATAATGCACTACATATTGAGCGATAAAGTCCAGAGCCATCACAGCAATTAGCAATTCAACCAATAAAGGAAGTTCCACCATTTGAAGTAGCCCAATGTTAGATTCGCTCACCCAGAAGAAGACTCCAACAGTGGCTATTCCAACTAATACATTTATTACGAGCGAAAAGGATAGAAATATCAGATTAACGCCATCATGCTTCCACTTTTTATAGTTGTGCTGAACCAAAGGGATTATTGCTTCCAAAATCCAAACAAACAACAGGCAGGCAATCACCCATAGCAATTTTTGGATGGCAGGCATATTTTCAAAAAGGACCAGAAAGTCTTCCATAATAGTAAAAATACGTTAAGTGAATTGTGATCCAAAATTCAGGGTTCCTTCCTCCGTTCATGTTTTTTAGCCATGAGGATCCTGTATTTCATATCGATAATTCTGCTCTCCTTCAATCTGATGGCTCAAAAGCCTGGCATTGTGACTGATTCGATTATCTGCAAGCATGATAAGTCTCAGACATATGCTGTTTATCTCCCGTCAAACTATACAGAAGATAAAAAATGGCCAATTGTTTATTTTTTTGAACCCGCAGCGAGAGGTAAGGTTCCGGTTCAGTTGTATGCGGAAGTTGCAGAAGAATTAGGATACATTCTTGCGTGTACTAACAACTCCAGAAATGGCAGCTATGATAACAGCTTCAAAGCTGCAGATGCAATATTTGTTGACACTGAAAGTCGGTTTTCAATAGACAACAGCAGGATAATACTGAGTGGCTTTTCAGGGGGTTCCAGACTGGCACTTTCAATAGCAGTGATTACAAAGGCTGCTTACGGAGTGATTGGTGTTGGCGCTGCACAGCCCACCGTGCCACACTACATGGTTTTGGACAGAAAAAACTTCAAATATGCAGGACTTGTTGGAGCCAGGGATATGAACTACCTGGAGCATAAAACATTCCAATCACTTCTGAATGCTCTTTCAATGGACAACCTCCTACTGGTCAGTAACCTCAAACACAACTGGGCAACCCCAAGTGACTTTCGGATCGCATTATTGTGGATGCAAATGGTTGAAAGACCTAATGATCCCGGTAAATTTTATGAAGCATTGTACTCAAAAATCACAGTAGAAAAAGATTCTATTCCACTTTCTGATTTGATCTACATGGATGAGTTGACAATGGAAAAACCGTTGATCAATGAAAAGGACAAAAACACGAAAAAATTACTGCGAGAAGAATCTAAAATCATTAATAAAGAGCAAGGGATGGTGAAGGCTATCCAAGACTCAATTGCATCTGCTTTTAACCTGAACAGCTCAAATAACAGAAGTTTAAACTGGCTTTTGAAAAAAGTTGGTCAGATTAAAAATCTCAAGGAAAAATCTTCCAGCCTTTATGAAATAATGATGTATGACAGAGTACTCAATTATATGAGCGCTGCATGCTATGAGACAGGATTAAGCATGAAAGCTCGTGGGCTTATAAAACAAGCGCTCATTGGAATAGCCATTTGGGAGGCTGTTACTGAAAATCGTGTTTATGCAAACTGGTTGAAAGCAAGAGTTTACGCTCAAGATAAGAACACAACCCTCGCTATCCAGCACTTAGAAGCTGCCCTTCAATCCGGTAAAATTCAAAAAACGACCATATTCCGTGAGTCAGATTTCATTCACCTTCATGAACAGCAGCTTTTTAAAGATTTAATCGAGAGTTACTACAATTAAAACTCGCAGTTTCCCGGGGTTCGAGGAAATGGAATGACATCACGGATGTTACCCATTCCGGTTACAAACTGAATCATTCGCTCAAAGCCAAGACCATACCCGCTATGAGGAACCGTACCAAACTTTCTTGTATCCAGGTACCATTCCAGCTCATCTTTCGGAATATTCATTTCCTCCATTCGCTTTTCAAGATTACTCAGTCTTTCCTCTCTTTGTGAGCCTCCTACAATCTCACCGATACCAGGGAATAAAACATCCATTGCGGCTACTGTCTTCCCATCATCATTTTGTCGCATGTAGAATGCCTTGATGTCTTTAGGGTAATTAAAAAGGATAACAGGCTTTTTAAAGTGTTTCTCCACAAGAAAACGCTCATGTTCGGATTGTAGATCAGCACCCCATTCCTCAATTAGGTATTGAAATTTTTTCTTTTGATTCGGTTTAGATCGCTTTAAAATTTCAATGGCATCTGTATAGGAGATTCTTTCAAAATCATTTTCAGCCACAAACTGAAGTCTTTCCAAAAGAGACATTTCACTTCGCTGATTCTGAGGTTTGTGTTTCTCTTCCTCCAGTAATCGCTTATTCAAAAACTCCAGATCATCCTTGCAGTTTTCAAGGGCATGACACACCATGTATTTCAGCATCTCTTCAGCTAGATCCATGTTGTCATCCAGGTCATAGAAAGCCATCTCAGGCTCTACCATCCAGAACTCTGCCAGGTGCCTGGTTGTATTGCTATTCTCGGCACGAAAAGTCGGACCAAAAGTATAAATCTCAGAAACCGCTAGTGCCGCCAGCTCTCCCTCCAGCTGACCTGATACAGTCAGGTTTGTCTCTTTTTCAAAAAAGTCTTGTTTATAATCGACATGTCCCTCATCATTCTTTGGAACATTATTTAAATCAAGCGTAGTAACACGGAAGGTTTCTCCTGCCCCTTCTGCATCAGATGCAGTAAGAATTGGCGAGTGGAGATTTACAAAGCCTTTCTTGTGGAAGAAGGTATGCAAGGCATAAGCCATTTCATGTCGAACCCTCAGTATAGCCCCGAACGTGTTTGTTCTTGGGCGAAGGTGTGCTATCTCTCGCAGAAACTCCATTGAGTGACGCTTCGGTTGCAATGGGTATTCTTCTGGGTCAGCTTCTCCAAGCACTTTTATTTCTTTAACTAAAAGCTCCACACTTTGTCCAGCCCCCTGTGATTCCTCCAAAACTCCAATCGCTGAAATACTAGCACCTGTAGAGATTTTACGAAGCGTTTGCTCATCAATTTTTGGAGCGTCAAGTACGAGCTGTAAATTATTTATGGTAGAACCATCATTTAACGCAACAAACGCAACATTTTTGCTTGCACGCTTCGTTCGCACCCAACCTTTTACACATAATTCTGCTCCTGATTTTCCATCATTCAGAATTTGCCTGATTTTTGTTCTTCTAATTTTGTCTACCATCGTTAAATATTTGCGCCGCAAAAGTAACGAATGTGATATTTTTGACTCACATTGTGAGGTCTTATGCTTTTAGGCTTGCCTCTTAGAAAAGACTTTATTAATTATAATGCCTCAGAGCATAGCTCAGAGGTAGTACTGATTAGGACTTAAATAATGCAGAAACTCACACTTTCACAATCTCTACAGCAAAAACTGTCTCCACAGCAGATACAGTTTATTAAGCTTTTGCAGGTTCCCACTGCAGAATTGGAAGCACGCATAGAAGAAGAGCTGGAAGTGAATCCTGCGTTGGAAGAAGGAAAAGAAGAAAAAGAGTCTGACGAACAAACAGACGAATATGAGGAGGAATACGATACCACCAACGAGGGTATAGAGGATTATCTTCAGGACGACTATGCAGGGTACAAAATGCAAGGAGATGGAAGAAACCCAGATGAGGAAGAGAAAGAGTCTCCTATTTCCATGGGTAAGACGCTCCATGAGCACCTCATTTCTCAATTGGGCTACCTTAAGTTAGATGAACGGCAGGAAATACTGGGACGTCAGTTGATTGGAAGTATTGACTCGGATGGATATATCCGAAGAGAGATTGAAGCAATTGTAAATGATCTGGCATTTTCACAGGGCGTAGAAACAGATGAAGAAGAGCTTGAGAATCTGCTGTATAAAATTCAAAATTTTGATCCAGCAGGGATTGGAGCAAGAAACCTTCAGGAATGCCTATCGCTACAACTAGAGAGGAAAGACGATGACAATGAAGTGGTACAGGTAGCTCAACGCATCATCGACTCTTGTTTCAACGAATTCTCTAAGAAACACTATGACAAAATTTCCAGAAAGCTTGGGTTAGAGGACGAAAACCTGCTAAGGGAGGCTATTTATCTGATCACCAAACTAAACCCTAAACCGGGCGGCACAGGAGATGATGTGGCCAAAACTCAATATATCATCCCTGATTTCATTTTGGTAAACAACGATGAAAAGCTGGAATTGTCTCTCAACTCGAGAAATGCTCCGCAATTGAAAGTGAGTCGGTCGTATTCAGAAATGCTACAGGCATACGATAAAAGCAATAAAAAAGATAAAAAGCTCAAAGAGACTGTTTCCTTCATTAAACAAAAATTAGACTCTGCTAAATGGTTTATTGATGCGATTCGTCAAAGACAGCAGACATTGCTAAACACTATGCAGGCAATTATTGATTTTCAGTATGAATACTTCCTGGAAGGTGATGAAAGCAAGCTTAGACCTATGATCCTAAAAGATATAGCCGAACGAATTAATATGGATATTTCCACCGTTTCAAGGGTAGCTAGCAGTAAATCTGTTCAAACAGAGTTTGGAGTCTTCCCACTTAAATATTTCTTTTCTGAAGGCATTTCTACTGAATCTGGTGAAGATGTGAGCAGCAGGGAGGTGAAAAACAAACTCAAATCTTTTATCGAGGCAGAGGATAAGTCAAAACCATTGTCTGATGAGAAGCTGGAAAAGGCACTAAAGGAGTGTGGCTACAACATTGCCAGACGGACCGTAGCAAAGTATAGGGAACAGCTAAACATACCTGTGGCACGCCTCAGAAAAGAGCTTTGAAAATATTCATGAAGATAATTTCAGTGGCATTTCACCCACTGTTGATGGCAACCTATTTGAGTGCTTTGCTTTTCACTAAGGCTCCTGAATTATTTCCCCGGGTGATGCCTGAGATAATCCCGCAGTTTGTATTGGTTGTATTTATTACGACTGGTTTAATGCCCGCACTGAGCATTTTGCTCCTACGGACTTTCTCTTTTATATCAAACCTTGAGCTAACTAAGCGAAGCGAAAGAATTCGCCCCTTTATTTTCATTGCATTTTATTATGCAGCTTCTTCCTATCTTTTTGATGAGAAGCTTGGAATGGGTCCGATTTTTATGACCGTCATGATTAGCGTTTCCATTATGATCTCTTTATTGCTGGTCATCACAGTAAAATTTAAAATCAGCATACACTCAGCTGCCATTTGGTGTGGTGTTGGTTTCGTTAGTGCACTGGTAGTGACTTTAGGATTAAACCTTGGATGGTATTTTTATGGGCTTATTCTGGCTGCAGGACTTACAAGCACTAGCCGCTTATATCTGGGATACCACAGACCTAAAGAAGTATGGATAGGAGCTATACTTGGTTTTGTGTATAGCTTCCTTACCATCATTTTCTTTCTTTAGAATCCTGTTACATTGATTCCAATGGTTGTCATTACCGGGTTGCTTCCGTCTTGAAAAGAATCCTGAAACACATTAGAGGTGTATCGTTTATAGAAAAAATGAACGCCTTTGAATCCTGCTCTTACCTGATAGCCATATCTCAGTGAGTTAAGGTTAAACTCTCCTGAAGTTTTCTCTATTACAGTCTCACCATTGTTTTCATACTTCCATTTAGTGTGAGCGTTTAGTCTTAGCCCAATGATTGCACCAGCTCCGATGAAAAGTCCTTCTCCCTCTTCAGTTCCTTTAGGGTGAAACCTCAACTCCAATGGAATATCAAGATAAGTGACAGCTAGTCTGTTTTTATCAAAATTATGTGGGTTAGGGTTTATAACCACCGACCTCAAAGTATCATCAACAATCGTATTACTAAAAAGCGTAGAGGAATCTCCCAGACTTATCTTTTCCATACCCAAACCCAGGCCGTAGTTAAAAGACAATTTATTATTCAATACTTTTCGTTTTGAATAGTATACGCCAATAGATTTCGAAGCGAATACTTTCTTTTTCAAAGGTCCAGGCATTGATGACCACACATTGAATCCAACATCCACCATAAGATCGCCAGGGATATCAGGTCGCTTCATGCCATCTTGCGCGCTAGCGGATAGTAAAGTAAGAGAAAAAAATACTCCAATTAGATACTTCATGTGTTTGGTTTTATTTCCTGCAAAGAAGAGGCATTTTCGTTGTTTTTCTTCTTAATGAATGTTAAATGATGAATCTGCCTCCTGAAAAATTTCGGCAAAGATAGAATCATGGAGCAGTAACGAAAATTTTAAACCATAATTGTTACTTTTGCGCTCCTGTTGGACTCGTAGCACAACTGGATAATGCACCTGGTTACGGCCCAGGAGATTGGGGGTTCGAATCCCTCCGAGTTCACTTTTAGACTATCAAACCGTACCAAAACCCTCCATACACTATGTATGGAGGGTTTTTTATTTCCTACCCTACCCATAATATTCATTAGTTTTCATAATATTGGTTAACAGATCGGTTAACAAAGAAAGTGTTAACCGAATGATCTTTTTTAGCTCAAAAAGAGACATTTTGATGCATTTTGAGTATATTTATATAGGGATTGGGAGTTCTGATCCCTCCTGCAAAACCTAAAGAATCATGTTTTAAACCATTTGTTATGAATAACACATTTAGCATTCTCTTTTGGCTTTTGAATAGTCGTATAAGTAAAAAAACAGGTGAAGCTCCTATAATGGCAAGGATTACTGTCAATGGTAAAAGGGCCGAACTCGCCACTGGCAAAAAAGTGATGCCCGAGAAATGGAATGTTAATGCTGGTAAGGTTCGTGGGAATTCAGAAGAAGCGCGGGTAATTAATTATCACCTTTCTAAAATGGAAGTAAAGCTTCAAAAAATCTATGATAAACTGGTTGAGGACGATCAGTATATTTCCTCCTCAACTCTAAAAAATTTATTCCTTGGTAAGACCAATAAGCAACACTCCTTGCTGAAGCTTTTTAGATATCACAATGATTCGATTGAAAAGCAGGTGGGTAAAGAGTATTCATCAGGGACATTGGAAAGATACAAGACCGCCTATCGACATGTTGAATCGTTTGTGAAAGATCACTATGGCCGAGAGGATTTTGCTCTGAAGGATCTTAACTACACGTTTGTGAATGACTATGAACTATACCTAAAATCAACTAAGGGTATCGGACATAATACGACAATGAAATACATCCGGCAAATGAAGAAAATCATCATCTTGGCCATAAAAAATGAATGGCTTGATCGCGATCCGTTTGCCCGGTTTGAGATTACCACCAAAGAAGTCAAGAAAGGATATCTAAACAAAGAGGAATTATCAGAACTATACTCTAAAGAATTTGGAGCTGAGAGACTTGAACATGTTAGGGATGCTTTTCTGTTTTGCTGCTATACTGGTTTGTCATACTCAGATGTTAAGAAGCTAACACCAGACAATATTTCAAAAGGTATGGATGGTGAATGTTGGATTTTTGTAGATAGAACCAAAACTGGATCTTCATCAAATGTTCCACTTCTTCCTATTCCAGCGGAAATCATTAAGAAATACGAAACCCATCCCATTGTATTGAACACAGGTTGTCTCTTACCTATCATTTCAAACCAACGGGTAAATGCTTACCTAAAAGAGATTGCGACAATCTGCGGCATTAAAAAGAATGTTACTTTTCACATGGCCAGACACACATTCGCTACCACGGTTACCTTATCCAACGGAGTAGCGATCGAATCCGTAGGAAGTATGCTCGGTCATAAGAATCTCAAGACCACCCAGATTTATGCTAAAGTGGTCCAAGAAAAAGTGAGCGAAGACATGAAAGCTTTGAAGAATAAACTTGGCGCAAGTGGATTCGGAAAAGCGGTCAATCAATAAACTCCTCAATGAGGTTCTGGTCTATTCCGGTATAATGTGAAAACTCATGGATGGTCACCAGCTGGTGATCATCTTTTTTTAGCTCCTCTTTGATTCGCTTGATCATAAGCCTACCGTAGCGCTCACTTTTACCAGTAATGCGCTGAATATCCTTCGGGTAGATTATGATTCGTTTTAGCTTCATTTAGTTTCCTTCATACGCCATCTATGCTTAATCCATGAGGCATCTTCGGCAATAAGTGTCAGATGGTATCAAAGCCGGAATACGGTAATTGTCAAGCACTTCTAAATATGCGTTTTTTCAGCCATAAACCAAATTTTTATAAAGTTATGGCTCGACAAAAGGGTATCATTAAACTGAAAGGAACCATCGGGGATGTGTCCTTTTACAAATCAAAAGATGGCTATTTAGCCAGGGAAAAAGGTGGCGTGGACGGTGATCGAATCCGCAACGATCCGGCCTTCCAAAGGACCCGTGAAAACGGATCTGAATTTGGACGTGCCGGCAAGGCCGGGAAGATCCTGAGAAATGCTTTGCGACTGCTTTTGCAGAATGCATCAGACTCAAAAGTCACAAGCAGGCTGACCAAGGAGATGTTGCGAATCATCAAAACTGACACGAACAGTGCCAGGGGACAAAGGTCAATCGCTCAGGGTGATTTGAACCTCCTCGGTGGATTTGATTTCAACATCAATGGGAAGCTGGGCGCTACTATGTATGCTCCTTACCAATCACAAGTTGATAGAGCTTCCGGAGCATGTGGTGTGACCATCCCAGATTTCATTCCGGGTAACACCATTGCCTTTCCTTCAGGTGCTACGCACATGAAGTTTTTGGTAGGTGCTGCAGGTGTTGATTTTGAAACAGAGGCGTTTGAATTTCAGCAAGTGGATAGCGGTGAATTGGTCATTGGACCGGATGTGGTTAACCAACTGGATTTGGCAGTGAACCTGACTGCAGACAATGAGCTGGATATCTTCCTGGTATTGGGAATTGACTTCTTGCAGGAGGTGAATGGAGCGATGTATCCATTGAAAAATGGATCATACAATCCGTTGGCCATTGTAGGACTTGACCAATTCGTGGAAGCCCCAGCTGAGTAATTGCCACATGGAAGTAATTCTGAAAAGAACCTACCATGAGAACGGAACCAATGGGAAGCTCTACCATGGAAAGCAGCTGGTTTGCTTTACCATAGAGCTTCCCTGGCTCCAAAACCGAAGGAATGTTTCCTGCATTCCGGAAGGATCTTATGAGATAAGAAAACGCTACACCAAGACTAGGGGAAGTCATTTGATCCTGGAGAAAGTGCCTGACAGATCGGGCATTCTATTGCACCCGGCTAACAATGCATTGAAGGAACTGAAAGGATGCATTGCGCCAGTAAGCAAATTAGATGCTCCGGGAATCGGGTCTTTATCTCAGAAGGCTACAGAGAAACTTCAAAACCTCCTCTTTGAAGTTTTGGATCGAGATGAGGAGGTATTTCTAACTATTCAAAAGCAAATCGATATGAACGTTGTTGATAGAGTGAAGGCACCCACTCCTAAATTCTTTAAGGTGCTTAGAACTATTGGGCTAGGCCTGGCCGCAGCTGGTGGTGCAATCTTGGCATCTCCAATTGCCCTACCTGCTGGAATCGTCACCGTTGGTGGCTACCTGGTTGCCGGTGGAACAGTACTCGGCGCTGTAAGTCAAACAGCCGTCGATGATAAATGTGAGGAGGATGAGTGATCATCAAATCGCATCAGGAACAAAAGCTGGTACCGTAGGTGGAACACTGTTGAGTGTTGTCATGAACATTGATGCCGGGGACATTCTCCGGACAGTGATATTGGCAACTGTTGGAGCAATAGTGAGTTTCAGCATCTCGGTACTTCTGAAGTGGCTGGTCAGATCCTCGAGGAGGAAAAGAGATTCAGTTAAATAATCATTCAGCCCTCAAAACAATGAGGGCTTTTTTTTTGGGAAATTGATTGATTGATGTGCCTGGCACCAAGCGAACAACCTGACGTACATCCTCCTCTTATTTCCATCAGGCAGGTTTAATGCTTTGCCTTTGATAAACTCCATGCATTCCTCAAACTCCTGCTGATTCATTCTACCAAGGACATTCGTAATAACTGATGGATTCATGTGATTGAAAAAGCCTTCCATATAATTGATTTCTAAAAGAAAAAAAGAAAAAAAAGAAAGCTCTCTTCAGAAGTGGCGTGGGTAAAATGCAAGGCTTTGGTTCAGCGTGGGATGTGCTGGCATTGCAATTTTAATTGGAGCGGTCGGACGTGTGGAGCCGCTTATTTTTGTTTGGTTTTTTTGAGGAGGCGCACATGCTACTCATATCTCTCGATTAGAGAATGGACATAAGCAACCTACTCTTACTACGCTTTTTAAAATAGCTGATAAACTAGAGGTTAGTGTTGAATTATTGATTTCTAAAATCAAAATTATGCACCAAGATCATGAAAAATAGAGGAACCTGATTCCATTAATTAAGCATCATGAATTTCACGTCTATGCGATTGCGTATCTCAAAGAAATAAGGGAAAACAGATAGGTGAATCCTTTCTTCACACCCATCATAATTCCCTTATTTTCATTAAGAATTTAAAATATCAATTACTATTTGGTTCGGATAATTTTGCCAAAGAAAACGCCCCAATTGCCATAACCAAATCTCTTACGGCAACATCCACATAGCTCCAGCTAAAAATTAATGTTAAAGCGATAGCAACCAGCCAAGCCGAAACAACATACGCCCCAATTTTTGTTTTGGTCAGCACCAAAACACCTGCAACGATCTCCACAACACCTACAATCATCATAAACGTTGCAGCTTCAAAGGGTAACATGCTGGCAAATCCATCCGAAAGATATTGGCTCCAATTGGTTAAAAGATTGGTGAATTTATCCAGACCAGCTACGATCGGGACAAGCCCAAAAGTATATTTTAGGAGGTCTCTCACAAATTGTACGTTAGCGTTCATGATTTCAAAATTTTAATTGTTCAAAACTTGTTACCTCCATTAGAGGATTCAATTCCAAAAAGGATACAAATTTTTGTACCCTTTTAGAGGTTTCGGCATCTAAAATGAAAAACAGATTGTGAACTATGGAAGCAGTAGATATCAATGATTTTAACAATCACAGAATAAAAGAGGAAACAGTTATTAAGCGCATTTTAGGTGGCGAAAAAGAGCTTTACGAAATATTGGTAAGACGTAACAATCAAAAACTATATCGTATAATCAGAGGCTATCTAAAGGATGAATCTGAAATTGAGGATGTGATGCAGAATAGCTATTTGAAGGCATACACCAAGCTGTACCAATTTAATTTGAAATCTCAATTTTCCACTTGGCTCATTCGGATAGCTATTAACGAGTCACTTGCAGAAATAAAAAAGAAAGGCAAAATGGTACATCTAGGTGGCAATAGCCAAGATACGGATGATCGATTTGTTTTAGAACTCCCCGACAACCGACAATTAAATCCGCTAGAAAAAATGACACGAAAGGAAACCAAGCATCTATTGGAAAATGCTATTGACCAATTAGAAGAAAAATACCGTACAGTTTACATAATGAGAGAGGTTGAAGAAATGAGTTTGAAGGATGTTGCAGCAGCTTTAGATATCAGCATTTCAAATGTTAAAATAAGACTGCATCGCTCGAAAGGAATGATAAAAGAAACCTTGTACGAGATGTCAAATGACACTGAGATTTTTGAATTTGGTTTTAGTCGATGCGACAGAGTTACAGAGCAGGTAATGAAAAGAATTTAGTCATGGAAACGGTAAAAATATTATCAATAGAAAACGCTACACATGATGTAGTTCACTTAAAAACCGAAAAACCGGCTGACATTGAATACGCTCCGGGACAAGCTGTTGATGTTGCACTGAACTCCGCCGGGATGGAAAATGAGCTTAGAGCATTTACAATCACCTCATTACCTACCGAGCCATTTCTGGAGTTTTATATAAAAATATACTCGGAACATGATGGAGTGACTAAACAAATCGCCAAACTAAAAAAGAATGATACCTTACTAATAGGTGATGTTTTTGGTGACATCCAATACAAAGGTGTTGGAGTTTTTATTGCAGGTGGTGCAGGTATCACACCCTTCATTGCCATTTTCAAAGATTTAGTGTCGCAAAATAAAGTTGGAAACAATAAACTGATTTTTGCAAACAAAACCAGTCAAGACATTATTGAAGGCGATTACTTTCACCAACACCTTGGAAAAAATTTTATTAATGTTTTGTCCATGGAAAGAAAAGATGGGTTCATGAATGGGCACGTAAGTGAATCGCTTATAAAATCGCAAATGACAAGCAAGGGACTGTATTACTATTTATGCGGCCCACCTCCAATGATGGATGAAGTTTTGAACCACTTGGAAGTTTTAGGGATTAAAAAATCTAAAATTATTATAGAACAGTTTTGATGTGTTTTTGTACACGTATTGACAGCTTATTTAGAAAAAAACGCCGTTTTTAACAGATCATTCTTCTGAAAGGGTGACTGAGGACTGCTAACTTAAATCTCTAAAAAATGTGCGGTGCTTTTGGTTAACCTTGCATTAGCAAAATCATACTATCCTCTCGTGCTTCCACTGTATGAGGCATAGATATCGGGATTTTATATTGATCTAGCTGATCCAATTGTAAAGTTTTGGCTTTTTCAGAATAAATGATTGAACCGTATAATACCAGCAGCGTCGTAGGTTTGTGGGTTACGTGCTCATTTAACTTCATCTCTCGATTGAATCCAATACACATAGTGCTCCCACAATCTGTTTTGTGAATTGCTTTTGCTATCGGTCTATTTGAATCAATAAGTTCACTTTTTATACTTCTAATAACTTCCATCTCATTTATTGTTCCAGTAGTTATTGGCAGCCGCTGCTTGTTTATGTCATAGATCACATTTGGGCCTATATGTTCCTACTTTATTGGTCTCAAAAAAATCAATAACTGTATCAAGAGGCCAATTACAATTAGTACACCTATTTCTATTCTTGATATCCGATTGCTTGTATCAATGGTTCGATTCGAATTGCTTATGACTCTATCACTCTCCTCGAGTTGAATTTTGAAAAGCGAGTCTAAATCACCGTAAATAGCTGAAAAATATCTTTCACTTCCAGCTATGTTTAACTCGGTGTTAATGGATTCATTTCTTAGAAGATTAGACTCATATTCATTCAATGAACGAATATGAGTTTGCAGAGACTCAAAAGCCAATGATTCATTTTCTGTAAGCTCTGTCGATGCAAAACGATGTATCAATACTTGAATAGAATCATTGAGCATTTCATTAAGGTCAGTCAATTCTTCAATATCAGAGCTTTGAATAATCACCTTCTTTTTCTGTACCTGACGTGAGATTTTATACAAATAATCTTTAGCAAGTAATCGATCTTCAAATACTGTGGTAAGACCTTTCTGAACAACTTTAAAGTGATTGCTGTCCATCAGGTTGGTAGCTAATACCAAAAGAAATACAACCACTAAAGCCGCCCCCATTCTTAATCGCTGCGACAAAGTCATTTTTGAATCCATGTCTTTTTTATATCTGGAAAGTTTTAAAGCTTGATTTAATAAGCTAGGTACTAACTATGCCAAAAGTCTTTTTGTATCAATACTTTAGGGGAAGAAGTAGCCATTAAAAAAACCAGAACCACAACAATCAGCAATGCAATTTCTAATCGACTGGTTATTCGATTTGATGCCATTACTTTATTTGAGGATTCCAACAGTCTTTTCCCTTCGTATAACTGAATTTCTGACAAGTCTTCTAAATCAGCCAAAATCAAATCATATTGATTATTCAGTTGCTGAATAACCATATCTCTTTGGGTCAACATTGGGTTATGTATAATTTGACTTTCAAATTCAAATGAAAGATCAATTTCATCTTTGAGCTTTAGAAACAGAGCGCTTTCTTCGCTGGTCAATTTTGTATTTTCAAAACTTACCAATAATTGATCTATTGTATGATTCGCTATCACTACCTCTTCAACCAACTCATCACTTGAGTTTAAAGCCAGCTTCTTGGTATTAATCGTTTTGGATAATCCAAATACATAATCTTTTGCTACCAATCTATCCTCATAAATAGAGGTGACTGCATCTTCCATATCAGATAGATGCGTTTTGTGCATATATCCAATCATTGCGATCATTAAGAGGATCGAGAACAATATCAATGCCTCGTTTCTTTTCTTTGTTAAAATTTCTTTCCATTTCATAACTGTAGTATTTAACTTAATTCCAATTCCAATCTTTTTTCTTTTATCCATTGCTTAAGCTCTACCTGATCGGCAGGACTTAAATATTTCAATCCTTTTCGGTACTCTTTTTCCAGGAGTTCCGGGTCAAAACTGAGTTTGTCAAGGAGATACTTACAGTACTCCAACATCGTCATTGTCCTTCCTATTCTGCTCGTTCTTTTCATTGTTTTATTGTTTTTAATGTTTTTAAATTTTTCTTTTTCCTAAGCAAGCTCCATTGCCGCATTATTGACTTTCAAAATCTGGATGGTTCCAGTACCCTTGGGGAACATCCATTTTACTTTGTCACCTTTTGCATATCCAATCAACCCTGATCCCAGAGGAGACAAAATGGAGATTTTATTCCTGCTAATATCCCGATGGACTGGAAGAACAATCTGCAAGTTGTGCTTTGGTCCAAATGGAGTTTGAACATCAACAATGCTATTCAGCCTCACAATGTCATCTGGCATTTCTTTATTGGATTTCACAATGGCATTCTCCATCTCATCCGATAATGACTTCATGCATTTTTGCGTAATTAGATCAGGATAATTGCCATTTTTAATCAGATTTAGAAGTAGCTGATATTCATTTTGTTCCAATATTATTTGTTGCTTTTTCATATTCTATACTGATTAATTAATTATGGGAAAATGCCCATTTGTTTATAGGCAACTTCTATCCTTGCAATTGCCTCGATATAAGCAGCTGACCTTGCATCTGTTTTATATTCTTCAGCTCTGGTCATAACTCGCCGATATGAATCAATAATGTAATTTTCGAGTTTATTCAAGACCATATCCACACCCCACAATTCTCCGTTTCGGTTTTGTAACCATTCGAAGTAACTGCCAATGACGCCTCCTGAATTGCACAGAATATCAGGAATAATGGTAATGCCGCGCTCAATCAAAATCTCGTCTGCTTCCGGATCTACAGGACCATTGGCTCCCTCAGCAATCAGACTTGCTTTAATCAAATGTGCATTTTCAATGGTAATTTGATTTCCAAGTGCCGCTGGGATACATATATCACAGTTCAAAGCGAAAAAATCCTCATCAGCGATGTGCATAGCTCCACTGAATCCGGCAATGGAGAAATTATTGGCTCTTGAATAGTTGAAGAGTGTTTCAACATCTATTCCATCCTCAGTGTATAAAGAAGCTGATTCGTCTTGAACTCCAACCATAATCGCACCTTCTTTAGATAAATAGTGAGCTGCCCAATAGCCAACTTTTCCAAAACCCTGAACTATAAATCGCTTACCTACTAAAGATTGACCAGTATAGTTTGCCCATTCTTTGATGTTTACTACCACTCCAAAACCAGTTGCCCTATCCCTTCCTTCAAGACCACCAGCACCTACAGGCTTTCCTGTGACAATGTGCTGTGATTTTGCTCTCTCGTCTGGCCCTTTTGTAGACATATATGTATCCGCGATCCAAGCCATAGTTTGTGGTGTGGTATTAACATCAGGAGCTGGAATATCATACTCCGGACCTATATTATCTCCCATGGCATACGTAAATCGACGAGTAACTCTTTCTACCTCTGCTTGAGAATATAAAGCTGGGTTGAATTGAACTCCTCCCTTCGCTCCCCCGAATGGCAATCTGGCCAATGACGTCTTCCACGTCATCCATGATGCTAAAGCACTGGAAGCATCCATGTCAATAGTTTCGTGATACCTAAGTCCTCCTTTGTATGGCCCTAGCGCATTATTGTGTTGCACACGAAAACCTTTAAAGATTTCAATCTCACCATTATCCATTCTCACAGGAAAATGAACCACAATTTCATTGTTGTTAATCTGAAGTATTTTCCTAACTCCCTGATCAAGGTTCATCAGATCTGCTGCTTTGTTAAACTGTTGCTTAACGTTCTTTAGTAACCCTCCTTTTGACTGTGCTTTTGACAAAATCATTGTGCTATTATTCATGATTATTTTAATTAAACTATTGATTTGATTTCTGTAATTAGATAGCCAACCTCGCTCTTGCTTCAATTGATTCTAAAAGCAGTATTCCAGGCATTAAATGAGAACTTTCATTGTTGTCAAACTCAGAGCAATCCCAAATAATCTTATCGCTTCTTAGAATACAATTTTCAAAGTGGTTGCAGGTGGAGCAAATACTTTCATTCGATGTAGCCATATCTTGAACTATTAATTTTGGTTGGCTCATTACAATATGCATACCAATAAAAAAAACGCCTTTTAATCGCATAAAAGGCGTTTTAGTATAATAGAGGACGATTATAAGTGGTTATTTTTTACCCGGCCGGGTAATTTTGTACCGCTACTTTTCGTGATTTTTAGGGTGAATTCATGAAGAATTAAGGCAATATTCAATCAGAATCATATTGACTCAAAGTGATTGAAAGTTTCATCAATTAAGATTTGCTTTCATTAAGCACACTGCGACAACATCCAAATACACTTTAGAAGAACAAAAATGAACAAATTAGTAACTATGTTTAAGGTGTAACGCCTTAGACGAACATTGGATCAACTAATTCACATATTTAAAGTTGACCTCAAAGAGGCCAACCGTATCGCTTCTATGCCGGATGGGATTCACCAACACGATTTTGAAGAATTGCTAATTGGTGTGGAAGGTTCACTTGAGCATTTTATTGATTTTGAGTCTGAAAAGTTCAATTCCCCATATATTAGCTTCGTTACAAAAGGGAAAGCCCACAGACTGATTCCACGAGTGGAGCAGGGGAAGTGTTTGATTTGGGGGATTCGCTTTAAAAGTGAATTTATTGCTGAACTAACCTTTCACTTATATACTCTATTTCATAATAGTGCGAATATAGAATTAGCAAAAGGCAGGTGTTTTGACAGGCTATTGGCGTTATGTGAGCTAATGAATGATGAACTAAAACAGGCGAAACCTGACTTTAGCATAATTAGGCATTTATTGAGCGCTCTTTTTGTAATGATAGAGGGAGAAATGGAAAAGCATGTCCCAGACATTAAAGGAATTGAATCTCAAAGCACAACATTCACTAATTTTTTACGAGTACTCGAAGAGAATTTTCATAGACCCGAAGGAGTTGAGTTCTATGCTGAAAAGCTATTTATGACCTCAAGAAATCTTAACCTTATTTGCCAGAAAATATTGCAACAGAGTGTTTCTGAAATAATAGAGACCCGGAAACTCATTGAAGCTAAAAACCTACTGGCCAGCTCAGATAAAACAATATCCGAAATTGCTTATAAACTTGGCTACAATGAGAAATCTTATTTTTCAAATGTCTTCAAAAAGAAAGCCGGCCAAACACCTTCTGATTTTAGAAAGGAAATGAAAACCCTGGTTGGCTGAGTCATATCTTTGAGAAAAACCTCTAAAGTGGATAGGGAATAATCTTTTTCCGAATCTTACAACATCTCTTCTGATAAGTGTTACCTCCTGCGTATACCTATGCAGGACATTTGCATTATAAATTATTTGAAACCTAAAAATAAAAATGCAATGGAAAACACAACAGTAAAAACTCAAACTAAATGGGTAATGGATCCTACTCACAGTGAGTTAGGATTTAAAGTAAAGCACCTCATGATCAGCAGTGTGAAGGGTGAGTTTAAGGACTTCAGTATTGAAGTAGATGGAGATGATCTTTTAAAATCAGCCATCAAGGTAGCAATTGATGCATCTTCCATTACTACCAAAAATGATGATCGTGACAATCACCTAAGAAGTGCTGACTTCTTTGATGTGGATGCGTACGATCAAATCACTTTCGAGAGCTCTACTTTCAAGCAAATTGATGATGATGAATACCAGCTATCTGGTGTGTTAACTATGAAGGGTGTTTCGAAAGAGATCGCTCTTCAGGTTGAGTATGGAGGAATGGTGAAGGATCCTTATGGCAATGAAAAAGTTGGTTTCAGCCTAAGTGGTAAAATCAGCCGAAAGGATTGGGGACTAAACTGGAATGCTGCTCTTGAAGCTGGAGGAGTAATGGTCAGTGATGAAGTTAAGCTCATAGCTGATGTTCAGTTTGTAAAACAAGCACAGTAAAATGAAGCTCAAATAAGAGGCCTGGTTGTTTGACCAGGCCGCTAAAGAGCTGATAGTATTTAAGGGAAACAAACTAAAAAAGGGAAATATCATGACAACAATATTAGAAGAAAAAAAGGTGGATACTTCCTATAAGGCACCAGCGAAAACTCAAATAGGACATGTTCACTTAAAAGTATCTGATCTGGAACGATCACTAAGCTTTTACAAGGATCTTCTTGGCTTTGAGGTAACCACTAAATATGGAGATCAAGCTGTATTTTTATCAGCTGGGGGATATCACCATCATATTGGGTTAAATACGTGGCACAGTAAAGATGCACCCCCTGCTCCCAAGCATGGCAATGGTCTTTACCATGCTGCCATTCTCTATCCTGAACGAAAAGATCTTGCTATCATTTTACAAAGATTGAATGATGCGAAATACCCGGTAAATGGGGCCTCAGATCATGGTGTTTCAGAAGCAATTTACCTAAGGGATCCTGACAATAATGGAATTGAATTGTATTGGGACAAACCAATAGACGCATGGCCAAAGGATGAAAATGGTGAGTTGGATATGCATACTAAACCGCTCAATATTCAGTCGCTAATGAGTGTGCTGAATTAGCTCTTGTATAGTTGAGAATATTGATATGTCATCCCTGAGAACACCAGTTTTAATGGATGACATTTTTTATATATTGCTCAGACTAACCCTCATAAAAATATGCACTTGCCATTACTCCAGGACTTACTCATACTCATTGGGTTCTCCACATTGATTGTTCTACTACTGAGTAAAATCAGACTACCATCTATTCTTGGTTTTCTTTTAACTGGTATCATCATTGGCCCTTATAGCTTAAGCTTGGTGAGTGACCCACATGATGTGGAAATTATTTCTGAAATAGGTGTCATCCTGCTCATGTTTGTGATCGGGATGGAGCTGTCCATAAAGCAGCTGGCATCCATCAAGAAAATGGTTTTTGTTGGCGGTCTTTTACAAGTGTTTGTCTCTATTGGAATCACCGCAGTGATTTACTCATTCACGGGCGCCAGCTGGGCAGAATCTGTTTTCATGGGCTTTTTGATCTCATTATCAAGTACTGCTATCGTTTTGAGAATGTTTCAGGATAGAAATGAAATGTCTTCAGCTCAAGGTAAAAACTCTCTTGCGATTCTGATTTTCCAAGACCTGATTGTAGTGTCTATGATGCTCATAGTACCCATAATATCTGGGCATTCAGAAAGTGTTATTATTAGTATTCTTTCACTATTGATTAAATCAGCTGTTGTGATTGTGATCACCATAATAAGTGCCAGGTATTTAGTCCCTAAGCTCATGTATGAGGTGGCTAAAACTCGAAGTAAAGAGCTTTTCCTATTAACCACTTTTACGATTTGTTTTGCAGTTGCTTTTCTGACCTCAGAGGCAGGACTATCGCTCGCTCTTGGAGCCTTTCTTGCAGGATTAATTATTTCAGAGTCAGAATACAGTCATCAAGCCACCAGTTTTATACTGCCGTTTAGAGCCATGTTCACGAGCTTTTTCTTTATATCAGTAGGTATGCTTTTGGATATTAATTTCTTCATTTCAAATATCCCTTTGATCCTTGGAATCACCCTTGGGGTTTTTGTAGTAAAAGGATCAATTGCGGCATTTGCTGTATTACTTTTAAAGTATCCTGCTCGCGTTGCAATTCTCACAGGGTTGGCGCTCTTTCAGGTAGGTGAATTTGCGTTTATTCTTTCCAGGGTAGGTATCGAATATGGCCTACTTACAGAATCTACAAATCAGTATTTTCTTGCAGTATCGATTGTTTCGATGCTATTGACGCCATTTGTTTTTATTTATTCGGAACAAATTGCCTCAATTTTTTTAAAGTCCAAACTTGGTTATGTATTGAATAAAAATGCAGCTAAGGATCTGCCCGATGATATCAATGTGGATGAACTTAATGATCATTTGGTGATCATTGGTTTCGGATTAAATGGATCTCATTTGGCAAAGGCCGCAGAAGCAAATGATATTGCTTTTATTGTGCTTGAGATGGATGCAGATATTGTGAAAAAGGAAAGAAAAAAGGGTACCCCTATTCTTTTTGGAGATGCAAGCCGTTTACATATTTTGGAAAAGGTTCACGTTAGAAATTCAAGAGCTATAGTTATTGCCATTTCAGATTACGAACAATCCAAGAATGTAGTAAGGGCTGTGAGATCCATTTGCCAGACCGCATATATTATTGTAAGGAGTAAGTATGTCCAGGAGTCAACTGAGTTGCTCACGCTTGGTGCGGATGATGTGATTCCAGAAGAATTTGAAACTTCAATCGAGATTTCATCCCGAGTGCTCAGCCGATTCTTAATTCCCACCGAGAATATAGAAAGCTTTTCATCGCTGGTTCGGGCAGACCAATATCATCTTCTGGAAAGCAATAAAAAGCTGCCAAAAACTCACAAATCCACCAACATGCCCGGACTGAACATTACTACAATAAAAGTTGGTCGGGATAGTGGTTCAGTAGTTGGGAAATCAATTGCAGATTCGAATATCAGAAATGAATTTGGAGTGAATATCATTGGGATTTGTAGAGACAACCAAATGCACTTCCATTTCGATTCTTCAGAAAAGATTATTCAAAACGATCTCTTATTTGTGTATGGTGAACCTGAGTCAATTCACAAATTTTATGAGAAGGTAAGCTGATACAATATGAAATAGTAACTAAGCAAAAGACACATGCAATCAAACGTTGGATTAATTATAGAAGAAAAGGCGGCCGATATTGGCAACTTCATTGTTGGAAGGCTTTTGCCGTTTCGGCAAAAGCGAGCGGTCGGTCCATTTGTGTTCATTGACCATATGGGACCTACGTGTTTGGCAGAATATGAAAATGTAGATGTGCTCCCACATCCTCACATAGGATTATCTACATTGACATATCTGCTGGATGGAGCGATTTTTCATCGTGATAATTTGGGCAATGCCATTGAAATAAAGCCAGGAGAAGTGAATTGGATGACAGCTGGCAATGGAATCGTTCACTCCGAAAGAACACCTGAGTATTTAAGGAGAGAAGACAAATACCTTCATGGTTTTCAGATTTGGGTAGGTCTTCCCAAAGAACTGGAACAATCTGAGCCAAGCTTCCATCATATCAATAAAGAAGATATTCCAACCTGGGAAGAGAATAACATAAAGTTTAAGCTAATTGCAGGATCAATCGATGGAAGAAAGTCTTCAGTCCCCGTTCATTGTCCCTTGTATTTTTTAGAAATTCGAACAGAAGCTAAACAGACAATTGGTATTGGAGATAAGCTATTCGGAGAAGTCGGAATGTACGTTTTGAAGGGGACTATATCTATTGATGGAAAGGAATATGGCAGTCATCAACTTCTGGTAGCTAAAGAGGCCAGGCTTTGCGAATTTGAAACCAATGGTGAAACTACTGTTTTCCTTTTTGGCGGAGAGCCATTCCCTGAAGAGCGATTTATGTTTTGGAACTTTGTCAATTCCGATAAGGAGCTCATAGAGCGGGCAAAGAGCGACTGGAAAGATCAGAATTTGGAATCCTTTCCTAAGATTCCTGGTGATGATAAGGAATTTGTACCACTACCTGATCTACCAAATTTTAAAGCAAAATGAGCCAGGGTTGATAATTTCCGAATCTTACAACACCTCTTCTGAATAGTGTTACCCTTTGCCTTGATAAAGGATAGACCTTTGTTCATGAATTTTTAGAAACATAAAATTTAGAACGATGAAAAGGTTAGATAATAAAGTAGCCATTATTACCGGTGCAGCCGGTGGAATGGGTGAAGCTGAGGCAAGGCTTTTTGCAAAAGAGGGGGCTAAGATCCTTATTACTGACGTTCAGGAAGACAAAATCAGCAAAGTAGCTGCTGACATTGAACGTGAAGGAGGTATTGTGAAATACATAGTACATGACGTCTCCTCTGAGGAAGGGTGGAAACATATAGCGAAAAGAGCAATCGAAGAGTTCGGTAAAATTGACATTTTGGTCAACAATGCAGGAATTCTCGGTAATGTTATGGTTCCTTTGGAAGAAAGGACAAGTGAGGAATTCAAGAAAGTTCTCGATGTGAATCTTCTTGGTCAGTTTTTAGGTGTCAAAACAGTAGTACCATGGATGAGAAAAATTGGTGGTGGATCAATCATTAATATTTCATCGGTCGGTGGCATTACCGGATCTTCAAATGGTACAGCATATACTGCATCTAAAGGCGGATCCAGAATCTACACCAAGGGTGCGGCCGTAGAGCTTGCTAAAGACAACATACGAGTCAACTCTGTACACCCTGGATATGTAGCTACTCCTATGACTAAGAATATGGAGGGCGCTGATGATTTTGAGAAAGGCGCACTGAGCATTACTCCAATGGGGAGAGGTGCAGAATACAATGAAATAGCCTACGGTGTGCTATATCTGGCATCTGATGAATCTTCATTTATGACAGGTTCAGAGCTAGTGATAGATGGCGGTCTTACCGCACTCTGATTACTCTCTAAAATTGGTTAATAAACCTTGTGGAATCTTTCCTACAGGGTTTATTGATCAATAAAATCCTTCCATAATATTTTCGTATCTTACTACTACACTTGTGATAAATATCACCTCTGGGATTACGAAACACATGCCCATTGTACATAGAGTTCACGAAGGGTATGGCAGACGAATGAAGTTTTTTTAAAAAAAAAGATTAGAAAATAAAAAATTATTGCCATGACAATCAATCAAACTTCATCGATCAATGGCTTTTTTGCTATACTATCAGGATTATTTATTGTAGTGTTTTCAATGGATCCGATTCCAGCTATTAAATATGTGCTTATAATATCCCTTTTTGGATCTTGCATTTTTTCACTGCTTACTACCTATAAGGTCCAAGGGAATAGAATTGGATTTATGGATTATTGGATGACTGCTGCAGTTTCTGTAGTGTACGCATTGGCACTAGTTTTTCATGTAAGAAGTTTGCAAGAATTTATTACAACATCAGCAGGCTTTATATTCCTATATGGTTTAACTCAAATTATTTTCGCTATTCAGGCATTGAAACTCAAGGAACGAGCATACCTCAATATCATGGCCATAAAAGGTATTGGCGGATTATTATGTTTAATTACTTCAGCATTAATTTTCGGTACATCTATTCTGGGTTCCGAATACTCCCTTTTATTCATTGGTATCCTACAAATTATCATAGGGAATAGCTTTATAGATATATCAAAATATTACGAATAAACTTCACAAGGAAGTTCACTCCTCGTAAAATTGCACTCAGTACTTTCTAATAGAGGTAGGCCTTAGAAGTATAACATCGAAGCTATGCAGAGGGAGCGGCACCAATCACTATAGTTTGTACGACCGGTACATAACAAAGGGTGTCAGCCACCTATGTAGCATTCTATCTTTTTTTAATCTCCGTATGTGTGAAGACAGTTCCGCAATAGCTAAAGCCTGATTGGAATCCTGTTGAATTAGCTGCTAAAGATAGCTGACCAATATCGTCATGCAAATTTTCCGAATCTTACAACACCTCTTCTGAATAGTGTTACCTGTTGAGCTAAATAAATTTTGACATTTGTATAAAAAAATGAGATCATGAAAAATAGAACAATTATCATAACAGGAGCCGGAATGGGTCTTGGTTATGCAGCAGCTAAAGAATTAGCGTCAAAAGGAGCCAATCTGGCATTGGTTGATTACAATGAGGAAAGCCTGAGCAAAGTAAAGGCAGAGCTTAATGAATCTTTCCCGGAAAGTAAGATTATCACTGTAGTTGCAGATGTTTCGAACGAAGAGGCAGTTAAGAATTATGTTAATCAAACAGTCAAAGCTTTTGGTAAAATTGACGGCCTTTATAACAATGCAGGAATTGAAGGAAAACAGGCGAGTATCATAGATTATGATATCAATGTCTTCAAAAAGGTAATAGACATCAATCTAATGGGTGTTTATTATGGATTGCGCTATGTTATTCCGGTGATGCAAGAGCATGGATTTGGTCGTATTGTAAACGTAGCATCCGTTGGCGGAATTCGCGGTGTACTAAACCAAATGCCATATGTGGCAAGTAAGCATGCGGTATCTGGCATGACAAAAAATGCCGCCCTCGAATACGGAAAGGATGGAATTCTCACTAATGCAATAGCTCCAGGGGCAATCCTTACCCCAATGGTGGCTGAAGCATTCAAGCAGGTTAACCCTGATGACCCTAAGGCCGCTGAAACCGAGTATGCTCAAAGAAATCCAACAAGACGACTAGGACAGCCGCAAGAAGTAGCCAAGTTGGTTTCATTTCTTTTAAGCGAAGATAACGGATACGTTAGCGGTCAAACCATTGCAATCGATGGGGGTGAATCAAATATTTACGGAAATTCATAACTAATTTGATGGTTGGTCAATTAAGACATGAATCTATCTACCATTTTAAAAAATTTTAATGGACAGAAGTAAATTTCTTAAGTTATTAGCATTAACACCATTAACCGGATTTGCGATGAAGTTGAAAGAATTGGAAAAGATTACAGAATCACTTGCTACAAGTTCAAAGATGCCTGTATTGTTCTTGGGGCATGGCAGCCCCATGAATGCAATTGAGGAAAATGAGTTTGTACAAGGATTTCGAATGGTCTCCGGAGAAATTGAACCTCCGAAGGCCATTCTGTGCATTTCAGCACATTGGGAGACGCAAGGGACGATGGTTACTGCCATGGAGCATCCACCGACGATTCATGATTTTGGTGGATTTCCACAAGAACTGTTTGAAGTTCAATATCCAGCCCCCGGTAGCCCCGAATTGGCAAAGCACACCAAAGATTTGATTACCTCAACTGATGTACAAGAAGATCATAAGTGGGGGCTGGATCACGGGGCTTGGTCCGTAATCAAGCATATGTATCCTAAGGCAAATATTCCGATAGTTCAGATGAGTCTGGATTATACGAAAAATGCACAGTACCACTATGATCTGGCTAAAGAAATTGGTAAGCTAAGAGAACGAGGCATTCTCATTGTCGGCAGTGGTAACATGGTTCATAACCTCCGTCAAATAGACTGGAGGCGGTTAAACGAAAAATATGGACATGATTGGGCGATCGAAGCGAATGACAAAATGAAAAAACTCATTTTGGATGGCAATCACAAAGAGCTCATTGACTATGGCAAGCAGGGTCGGGAGTTTAATCTTTCAATACCTACGCCTGAGCACTATCTTCCTTTATTATATGTGATGGCACTACAGGAAAACAATGAGAATCTCAATATTTTCAATGATGAATCTGTTGCGGGATCTATTTCCATGACTTCAGTGAAAATCGGTTAACAGCATATCATGACAAACCCACCAGATCTATACAATCAAATATTGAAGAAGTCTTTCGACCTTTTTAAAGTGTATGGCCATAAAAGTGTAAGCATGGATGATGTAGCCAGCACACTACATATTAGCAAAAAAACCCTTTATCAATACTTTCAGAGTAAGGATGAACTATTGGCAGCAGGTGTAATGCAATTGATCAAGACCCTAATGGATGACTTTGATCGTATCATGAATTCTGCCGAAAAGCCACTTATAAAACTCTCAAAAATTTATTGGCTTATCCTGGATGAGTTTTATAATATGGAACTGGTGCACATCTACAGCATTAATAAATTCAATTCCAAAGCATTAGAGGAAATAGTCACTTTTCGTAACAAGCTTTATTCTCAATTTACTGCTCCCTTATTATCAGAAGCAATGAATCAGGGTGGTCTGAGAAAGGATTTAAATATTGCACTGTTTGTCAAGACACGTCTGACTAACATAGATCAACACTACCTGAATCTTGCCGGTCAGTCACCCAATTTAAGTTTCAACGAAATTTTCAAACACCTAGTAGTGTATCAGATGTTAGGGGTTATCTCAGAAAAATACAGGAAGGAATACGAGGAAAAGATGGATTCTTGGATAGCTTGAAAAGCAATTAGATTATCGTTGATTGATAATTTCATATTTCAATACGGCACTTTACATTCCAGTGATAGGCTTTTCAAGAATGAGGCAGGGTTTATTGGAATATCATTCTCGTTTCTTGGGGTGGACTATTTAGGCTGCTGGATTGGTCACATTTTCTTGATCTTGGATATGATTCCATTTAAAGGAAATACGCACCAAATTCTAATTTCACACCTCTCATAATCATTCCAATACCCATGATGGCCAGTATCAATCCCATCATTTTTCCAACAACTGTTATCAGATTATTTCCAATTCTTTTTATAATCAAGTCACTCAATGAAAAAGCCACAAAATTCATGTAAGCAATCAAAGCGAAAATTAAAATAACAATGGCTATGTGTATATAGTCACTATCTGTAACGAAGTTCATCCCTGTAACAATTGTACCCGGTCCTGCGAGTAGTGGAATAGCCAATGGAGTAATAGCGATGCTGGTATCAGGTTCAAGGTCTTTCTGATGTTGAATTGAAGACTGCTTTGATTGCAGCATTTCAAATCCTACATAAAACAACAGAATCCCGCCTGTAATTTTAAATGCTGGAATTGTCAAGCCGAAAATCTCAAACACATATTTACCCAACAATACAAAAAATACCACAATCAGAAATGCAGCTCGTGTTGCAATTTTGGCTATTTCTTTTTTCTGTTCCTTATTTCTTCCTTTGACCAATCCTAAAAATGCAGGTACTCCTGAAATTGGATTCATTACTGCAAAAAACCCTGTAAATACAGAAAGAGAAAATGTCAATAGGTTTCCAGACATAACTACTTATTTCTTTGTTCATGAGCCTTTATCATATGAATCCTAATTCTGATAAGATTATGCTTTCATTAGCTCGCCGTAACTGCTCACATTCAATTTATTCAGCTAATCCTGCTTTTAAATTCATTGATAATCCCACCTTTCAAAAGAACGTCTATCTGACGATCACTTAAGGAATGCTTGGTATCGAATGTTAGTTTTTTACCGGATGCTTTGCTGACATTAACTGATATGGGATTTCCATTTCTAATGTCTTCAATGAGGTTATCAAAACTTACAATATCTCCTTGCTCAATCTCTTTGTAATCTTCAAGGTCAATGAACTCAAGGGGTATTATTCCAAAATTCACGAGATTCTGCCAGGCAATCCGGGCGTAAGATCCAGCAATAACTGCAACCTGCCCTAAGTACTTGGGGGCCAGGGCTGCATGTTCTCGACTTGAACCTTGTGCATAGTTTTGACCTGCTACTACTACATGCCCTCCGTATTTTGATTTAGCCTCCATCGCCCTGTCATAAAAGCTATCATCGATTACCGTGTATGAGTACTTACTGATTTCTGGTAGATTACTTCTCAACGGCAATACATCTGCCCCAGCTTTCAAAATTTCGTCAGTCGATATATTGTCACCCATCTTTAGCAAAACAGGCACCTTGTAGCTGTCAGATAATGGTTCAATGATCGGCAAGGTTTTGATATTAGGTCCCTTCACTATTTCAATTTTAGACCCGTCTTCAGGGGGTGCTACTAACATGTCTGTATTAATTATCTCCATGTCTGGATTTTCATATTTTGGATAACTCATGGTGAACAATGATTCTAGATCCCTGGGATCAGTAATTTTTCCAGTCAATGCAGATGCTGCAGCTGTCTCAGGACTACATAAATAAACTTGATCATCTTCCGTCCCCGATCTACTTGGGAAGTTTCTAGGCATTGTTCTTAAGCTTATGGTGTTCGTAGCTGGAGCTTGTCCCATGCCGATACATCCCATACAGCCGGACTGGTGAAACCTTCCTCCCGCCTTGATCAAGTCAGCAAAAGCCCGATTATTTATCATATTCTGAATGATTTGTCTAGAGGTAGGGTTGATGTCAAAAGACACACCACTATTAATGGATCTACCCCTTACAATGGCGGCTGCAATCCAAAAATCACGCAATCCAGGATTTGCAGATGATCCGATGACAACTTGACCAATAGCCCTTCCTGCCACCTCTGTGACTGGAACGACATTGCCTGGACTGGTAGGCAAAGCGATAAGAGGTACAAGTTCATCCAAGATAATCTCTTCATGGAAGTCGTACTCGCAACCTTCATCCGCCACTAATTCCACCCAGTCTTTCTCACGGTCTTGTGACTTCAGAAAACGTTTGGTTTCATCATCACTTGGGAAAACGGTTGTAGTCGCACCCAACTCAGCACCCATGTTGGCAATGACGTGTCGATCCATTGCGCTCAAATGCTTTAAGCCATCTCCATAGTATTCAATAATTTTCCCAACGCCTCCCTTGACATCATGTCTCCTTAACATTTCAAGAATGACATCTTTAGCACTTACCCAGTCAGGTAGCTTTCCAATGAGCTTGACACCCATAACCTTTGGCATCTTTACAAAATAAGGCTGACCGGCTATGGCAGCAGCTACATCCAAACCTCCTGTTCCAATCGCAAGCATCCCTAAAGAGCCTGCAGCACAAGTATGGCTATCTGATCCAACCAACGTTTTCCCGGGTTTCCCAAATCGCTCCATGTGAACCGGATGACTGACACCATTCCCAGGTCTGCTATACCACAACCCAAAACGCTGAGAAGCAGAAAGTAAGAATGAGTGGTCATCCGCATTTTTGTTGTCTGTCTGTAGCAAATTATGGTCTACATATTGGACAGCAACTTCTGTTTTTGCTTTTTTCAAACCCATTGCCTCTAATTCGAGCTGGACTAATGTTCCTGTAGCATCTTGTAGCAATGCCTGATCTATTCTAATTCCTATTTCCTTTCCAGGCACCATTTCTCCATGAAGAAGGTGTTCCCCGATCAATTTTTGGGTGACATTTAATTTGGACATAATGATCTTATTTAAATTCTTTTAATAGTAAGTTAAGTATTTGATTTTCAACAAATTTGGTCTGCGTTTTCAATCCTTTTTGAGAAAAATTATCTCAAATAAGAATTGAGCATCCAAAGGGTTTTTTCAGTTTCAGAAATGTAGTCACTCATTAAGGCTACTGTTCCTTCGTCGTTTGCATTTGAGGCTATTGTAAGTATTTGGCGCTCTTTGTCAATCAAAGTCCCAAAGTTTCTTATGACAATTTCAATACCTTCTTTTCCGTCTACTATGTTTGTTTCTTCTTGAATCTGGGCGTTTTTCAAGTAGTCAGAATAGGCATGAAGTGGCTCACCCTCAAGTGTCAAAATCCGCTCAGCTATTTCATCAATTTTGATAAAGGCATCTTTGTAAAGCTCTTCGAATTTCTGGTGTAACTCGAAGAACTCTTTACCTACAATATTCCAGTGTAGTCCCCTCAAATTCTGATAGAACAATTCATAATCTGCCAACAGAATATTGAGTTCGTTTACCAATTTGTCAGCCTTTACCTTTTCAATTCCAATTAAGTTTTTCATATTTTGGTATTATAATATTGTGTCGAATTTCTTTTGCTAAATCAATTATTAGACTGGGCTCGATACAATAGGCATGCCAACAAAAAAACACTATCTATGTTGCTTAAATGAGGTTATTGAGGTGAGATGAGATGTTTAGACTGGTACTTAATTACCCGGTTGGGTCATTTTGTATCGTCTTTTTGGAGTAACTTTTGACGAAGGGTTTTTCGATTGATTCCTAATATTCTGGCTGCTTCCGTTTTATTATTATTAACAAATTCCAGAACTTTTAAAATATGCTGGTACTCTACTTCCTCTAAAGTTCTAAGTGGGCTTTCTACCTTGGCTTTTCGGGAGGAATTTCGGATGTATTCAGGTAGATGAGATTCTTTAATGATCGCATCTGATAAGACCAATGCTCGTTGTATAATATTCTCCAATTCCCTAATATTTCCAGGCCAGCTATGATTTTCAAGAAGCACACGGACCTTTTCTCCAAGAGGCTCATTCGATTTCCCAAATTCATGTGCGTATTTATCTAAAAAGTGGTTAGCTATCAATCCAATATCATCCTTTCTATCACGGAGAGGTGGAACGTTTATTGAAATTACATTCAACCTATAGTATAGATCTTCCCTGAACGTACCCCCTTGCTGACTCATTTGAAAAAGATCACTATTTGTTGCTGCTATTACCCTTACATCAATTTTTTTCGGATTGTTTTCTCCAACCATCAAAACCTCCTTTTCCTGAATAACTCTTAGCAACTTGGTTTGTACAGATGCAGATGCATTTCCTATTTCGTCTAAAAAAATAGTACCACCATCTGCTGCTTGAAAAAACCCAGTACGTGTCTCATGAGCACCGGTAAATGCTCCTTTTGTATGGCCGAAGAGTTCACTTTCAAGCAAATTTTCAGGGATTGCTCCGCAGTTAACGGCAATAAACGGAGATTTACTGTGACTCCCACTATAGTGAATGGCTCGAGCTACCAACTCTTTACCTGTGCCACTTTCTCCTGTTATTAGTGTGGTTACCCGGCTATTCTTTACTCTTTCAATGAGGTCTATGAGCTCTTGATATGCTGGAGATTGACCAATAATTCCAAAATAGTTTGCCGGCGCTTTGGACTCATCAGTTTTCGAATCTGCTTCCTTTTCACTTCCATATCTGTGCATCAGCACTTTTTCTACTGCTACTTTTAGCTCTTTTGAGGTGAAAGGCTTTACCAGGTATTCCAATGCGCCTGATCGCATAGCTTCTACTGCACCATCCACAGATGGAAATCCTGTGATTACAAGAATGGGTATTGATGGAAATTTTTGTGCGCTATATTTTACCAGTTCCATACCGCCAATACCAGGCATTTGAAGATCGGTGATCAAAAGGTCTACAGCAGAGCTCTCTAAAATATCAATAGCATCAGGCACTGCTGAAGCTTGAAATGTTGGGTAATTCAAAGAAGATAATTGTCTTTGAAGTACTTCTAGCATATCAAAAGAATCATCGACTATCAGTATTCTCTTCCTATTCATTGTTCTTGTCTCAATGGTATATCAACGATAAATGTAGTGCCTTCATTCACCCGGGAATTGACTTGAATTGATCCCTTATGGCTTTTTACGATACCATGAACTACGCTTAATCCAAGTCCCGAACCTTCACCTTTAGGCTTTGTTGAAAAAAATGGTTCAAATATTTTATCTCTGATGGCATCTTCTATTCCATGACCTTGATCAGTGATTGACAGTCTGCATGAGTTCGAATCAGCTTCCAGCTTTATCAGTATTACTTTCTCAGGATTTGATGCGTGAATTGCGTTGATCAGAAGGTTAAAGACTACCTGGGTGTATTGTACAGGATCTACATGTGCATCAATATTATCCTGTGTGGAAGAAAAATCGACCGAAATGTTGGCGTTTCTCAAAGTAATTTTCAGCAAATTCAGTGCTTCTTCTACCAGTTTATTAATAGATACAATGCTCATCTGCTGAGGCATCTCACAAGAAAAGAACATTAGCTTTTTTACGATCTCACGAGAGTGCATAACGGAACTTATAATCTTCTCAACATCCTGATCAATTTGATTGTCTTTGTTCCGTTCCTGAATCAATTGAGAAAAACCTAGAATATTTCCTAAGGGTGTGTTGAGTTCATGTGCAATCCCAGCTGTTATTTCTCCCAAAATGGCTAACCTATCACTATGTTGTAGCCTACTATTCAAAAGCAGCTCACGTTCCTTTTGTTCATTGCGTTGCACAATTCCAGCCACCTCTTGAGCAAGTGTCTTTAAAAGCTTTTGTTCTTCAGATAGAAATGAAGATTGATCGTGATTAGCAGCATCATAATGCATAGCTAAATACCCACGTTTTTTATCCTCTACAACAAGAGGACTATGCTGTGATATACTTTCATTTTGAAGTTGACCAGATGTGTATTGCTTATCGTCAAGGGTGATCTCCGCAATTCCTTCGTCTTGATGTTTCCATGCCCTGGGCAAATAGTTGACGATTGACTGCAACTGATCTTCCAAACTTAAAGAACCATCTACAGCTATATTGGAGATTTCGTATAGGCAGGTAAGCTCTTTTATTCGTTCCTGAAGTGCTTCTATAGGGTTATCACTTGCCATCAATGTGTTTTGTCTAGAAGAATAGTGAATCTAGCCAATTTTCCAATACGACAGTGTGTTTAGCCATTGGGGTCGTTAGATAGAATACGAATCATCTAATTTTAATCAGGAAAATAGAAGAGTTATGATACCGGCAGAGGTTATAGAAAAATACAATCCAACTAAGCTCAAGCTACCAGCAGATACATTCCTTTTTATGGAAGGTGATTTGCCAAGGTTTTATTATCAAATCATCTCCGGTCAAATCAAAATGATAAATATCAATACTGATGGAAAGGAGTTTATGCAAGGACAATTTGGAGGGGGGCAGAGCTTTGGTGAACCTCCGATATTTCATAACGCACCATATCCTGCTTCCGCAAAAACAGTTGGTCCGACTGTTTTATACAAGCTTCATAGAGACAAGTTTTTTCAACTCCTAAAAGAGCACCCTGATTTACACTTGGAATTGACTTCTATTCTTACAAAACGAATGATGTATAAAGCCATGATTATGAAAGAAATGTCTAATCATGATGCCCAGCACCGTATTCTCACATTTATTGATTACCTAAAGAAGGAGTATGGCACTAATAATGAGCCTTTTCTTGTAAACCTCACTCGTCAGCAACTATCCAATCTTCTTGGAATACGGGTAGAAACCGTAATTCGAACCGTAAAGCAACTGGCGGAAAACGGTGAAGTTGAACTAAGGGGCAGAAAAATATTCCGCTAATTATTTCTTAATATGATCCATGTCATAAACTGATGATGGTCCTTGTGATATCCTTGTCATGTGAAAAGAGACATTGAATCGAGAGAAGATGTGGCCAAACTGGTTGAAGCTTTTTATACTAAAGTTCGGCAGCATCAGGACATTGGTCCATTCTTTAATGAGACTATCATTGATTGGCCGGCTCACTTGCAAAAGCTAACAGATTTTTGGGAAACCAACCTTTTCTTCGTCAACGCATATAAAGGCAATCCACTGAAAGCTCACATTGATGTTGACCAAGAATTCAATCACAGCATAGAACAAGCTCATTTTGGAAACTGGCTGGAGCTATGGTTTAGTACAATAGACAACATGTATGAAGGGGAAAATGCCCATCTAGCTAAAGAACGGGCAAGAAACATGTCCCACATCATGTACATCCGAATTTTTCAGGCCAGACAAAATAAAAATATTGCTCTTAACTAAAATTAAAAGGTTATGGAAACTCATATGCATTCATTTTCAGTTCGAAAATCAATTTCAAGGTCTACCTCTAAGTCACCCTTCTCAAAGTTTATTGCGTGGGCTGACCGAATGGATCATGACCGGCTAATCATATTAGTAGCCACTATTCTTATTCAAGGTTGTGTGACAGTTCCTTTTGCCATGTGGTCAATGAATGCTGTTTGGGTATACAATGAATTACAAATGACGATTATTACAATTGGAGCCTTTTCCGTTTTGGTAACGAATCTTGCAGTTATGCCGATGCGTTTTACTATTCCGACTTTCATCATTTGTACAATGGCTCAAATAGGAATTATCGTATTAAATATTATTTATTTGATTTAAAGCAGCATTGGTCTAAGAATCTTGTTACGGAATGTCCGTGACCAAATTATGTCCGTGAGTAGAAAATGAGAAGCTACGATTACCGATTGAAGACAGCATTAAGCATTCAAAAATCGGATCGAATATCTGCTTTTCTTTCCTCCAATCAAACAAGAAATTAGCTCCAGAACCACCTTCTTTATCTAATCTCTCAATTACAATTTCAATCGTTTCCATAGGAGCAACATAAATTGGTGATTTAACATAATTCCGAACCAACTTCCCACTTGTTTCGAAATATTCGGCACTTGTAAGGAAAATTGTATCGTTCCGGTTTGGGTTTTTTATACTTATCGTAGCTCCTAGTGGAATTCTCTCTTTTTCTGTGTTTATATAGATTTCCGAATACACCGAAAGATAGGTTTGTCCGGATGATAAAGAATCAAGATTTGATTGTGTAACCAGCCTGTTTTCCCAATCACTAACACCCAATGGTGGTATTATATCCTTATTCGTTACCTTTTCATTGCATGATCCTAGTACTAGAATTAAATAAATGAGAAAAAATCGCATTCTTAAGGTCATGTGTTTATTAGTTATTGAATCAATTTAATCAAATTGGAATTAGTATCTTAAACTATAAAGTTTGGACATGATGCAAAAATTGTTTCTCTATATTCAGATTATAGGCGCATTCCTGCTGGTTGCCATTCCTCTAATATTCATCTTTAGATTTGGAAACCAGATTTCTAACATATCATCCAGCATCAAGGGCATCCAAAGTAGTCATGAACAGGTAATTGAAACAATTAAATCAGACGCTCTAAATGATATACAAATCATGGCTGGCCAGGAAATCTATGTCCCAGCCTATGCGAGCCTTAAATCTTATGAAGGTGAAAAGGAATTCAATTTTTCCGTAACGCTTAGTATACGAAATACCGATCCAGGTCATTCAATAATTATTTCATCTATAGATTTTTATAATAGTGAGGGTGCTAAGTTTCAGCCATTCATTCAGGAACCATTGATAATAAAACCTATGGCAACCAACGATTTCTACTTGTCAAAATCAGAAAGCTTTGGTGGTAGTGGAGCAAATTTCTATGTAGAATGGGTGGCCGATACATTGGTGAATGAACCGGTAATAGAAGCTATCATGTTAGGGGCTGCACCTCATGGCTACTCTATCGTGAGTCCCGGAAGAGTTGTTAAAAACATATTGCCATAAGAAGTAGTAGGTCTTAAAATATCAATAAAAAAGCGGCTGTTCCAATTGAAACAGCCGCTTTTTAATAAATTTTATCACAATTTAGATTTACGTTTCTTATTTTTCTTCTCTTCCAATTTACGAAGAATCTTTTCTTGTTTAAGTGCTTTAATATCCCTCGTTGGAGATTTTAAACTTTTCTCTCTGGCCATAATCATAAATTTTTAGGTAACAGCCGATATGCCTCATGGACTAACATGCGAAATTCCATACAACGAGTAATGTCGCGTATGCCAACCGGTAATCAGCTTTAAATTAAATATGAAATCAGGATGTAATGAAGCACACTCGTGGGTGCTTCATAGAGAGAGGAAGATGATTTTATCTTTACTGAAATCAGTGTACATTTTATTCAATTTAGAGGTTGAAACAAATTGCTGCTTTCATGATCAATTTAACGTCGTTTAAGTAAATAGGTAAATAGTGATTATTCCTGATTTTATCTGCGATAAATACGGAGATTCATAGAGGATTGTCCTTTTTAGATTACCTCATACTAATTATTTGATTGTTGTAATAGTCGTTACGATCTAGTTTACAATGCTCGAGATATAAATCAAGGGTATCTGAAATTCTCATTATTTTGTTGATAGTTTAATTCAAAAACGTGAACCTAATGCAGGTAAAACAGCCTTGAGCTAGCGGCTGGTAAGCGGCTGCAATGAACGGAACGCAGTGGAGTGGTTTGCGGTCCGTCTGTGCGGCGAGCCCCCGCGAGTGCGAGGGAAGCCTGACAGGTAAAGGCCGATCCCGATAGCTATCGGGAGAGGACGACTGGCAGTGTGGATCAGCTTTGGTTCCCGCAAGGGTCTGCGGGACAGGTGCGGGTTGGTTGTGCGGCTGATCCAGTCTGACCGAGCTTAGCGGGCGAGCATAAACACTGGGCAGTGATGGGCTGGCATGTGGCTGGGCGTTGAAGGGCATAGCTGATTTATGAATTTGGATGGGTAACTAGGAGGCATTCATAAATGGCTATGCAAGGGATGGCCGGAAAGCCTGATGCCAGCACAGAAAAACTGCCCGTGAGGAAGAGGACAGCCAAAACAGGAGGCATGACAGACTACCGCACTAGCGGTACTGTAAGCGACAGGTCTTTACTGCAATCCGTAGGATGATAACAACTCTGCAGTAATGACCTGGAGGTCTGGCGTGACTGCTGAAAGGCAACCGATGACGAACGCCGCTTTACCTGCTTATTTTTTCTTTTTGTAGCTACCTTTTGAATCTGCAGCGATTGCTAACTTCTCACCCTTTACTTTTCCTTGCAAATAGGATTTTATTACCTCCTCTTTCCTTTTGTCAACTCCATCAATGACCTTCTTAGCAGCTTCAATTTTGGCTTCTAATTTTGAAAATTTGGTAACATATTTCTTTTGCTCAGTTAGACTATCTGGGATTGGAATCTCAATAGCCTTCATCTTCGTGGCGTTAATATTTGATTGATTGATTGATTTAGATGCTTGAGATTTAGCATAAGTCTGAAATTGATCCGAATTCATCAAATGATTGACATATTCAGGAATTGCCTTTTTTCTATCAACCTCAATTCGTATTAAGTATGATGCATAACAATAATTGCCATCCAAATTGAACAAGCCAGTCTTTCCTACATGTTCTATCGAGTTGGTACGATTAAAAAGTATATTGCCCTTTGACAATTTGTATTTCTCAAACTCTTCTTTCGGGATATCCACATGTTTCATATTTCCGTTATCGAACATGTATCCCTGGATGATCTCATTCATCCTGAAAATTTTATACCCTTTACCGTGAGTATTCATGCTGTCATTTATCCCATATTGAATTTTTTCACTCAGACTATCTATCGATTTCAAAGGAAAACCTGATGAATATATTGTCAAGTAAATTCCCTCCATTTTTTTAATTGAAGAGGCAATTTCCTTTTCAGCTTGATCCTTCTCAGAATCAATTGACGAGCACGACTTTATAAGCTCCCTCTGAGTTTCTAATGGAGGTAAGGGGATTTTAAAATTCCTGATGTCAGTGGTATTTATTTCTTTGTATTTGGTTCCCGAAGGCACTATTGACAAGATTTCTGACTTCAAGTAGTTTAGGACATAATAAAGATATTCATAATCAATTTTTTGTGGATTGCAGATGAAATTCTTATAACCTTGATTGGTCGCTAATGGAATCTTGTTAATGGAAATTTCACCTATTGTTGCTCGACTTGAAAAAATCACCGAATTAATCGGAAGGAGTTTAGCACTACTATTCTCAAGTCCTTCTTGAGTGATTTTCTTAGTCGTTTCATGTATATACTTCTGCTTGGTATCAACAAGAGTTGCCCAATTAATAGACCCATTATTCCAATAAGATGAAATCTTAGTGTTTGGTGTTCCTCCGCTTTCAACATCAGCCACACTTTCCAATTTAACGAGAGGCCAAACAGTATCTATGTTAACTGAGATACTCGGAATCAATGCAATCGATTTGTTAAAATCAGCTCTTCTAAAATCAATAAGATCAATAAGTGATGAATGAAAAACACTCTCTGAAAGATCTCCCGGTATTAGAGGGTTCAATAAGTTGTAATTGTTAATTATCAACTGATTTATCTTTTCTGGATTGTACTTATCATTCGGGTCATAGAGTGGAGTTGTGATATTATTAAGATTGAAGATATTGCTCAGCACTCGCTTATCCTCATCATCCAAAACCACATTTCCCTCATCCTCGTCATCGCCTTCCAATTTATCCAAAGTGACTCCACCGAGATACTTTATGCCTTCATTTCCCTTCGCCGCGCTCCATTCATAGCCCAAAAATTCTTTCATTTGAGAGGTTGTGTTAGGGCTTTTTACAATGAGAACTTTCTGTGGGTTGGTGTTTGCAAGAACGAAATAGTATACCTTGTCTTTTTCGTTTTCGGTGACGTAACCAAGGAAGCGCTTTTGTAACTCAGCTTCCTTCTCTTCTTTGGACAAATCTTTGAATGACTTCCTTTTCTTTAGGTTTTTGATTTCAGCCCACTTCTCAAATTCTTTTCGGTATTCTATAAATATTTCAGAATTCAATAGAGAGTCATCTGGCTCTCCCTTTAGTAAGGTTTGGTAGTCTTTAAAATCAAACTCCAGGTGTTCACAATATTTTTTGAGCAGGTTCTCATCTTCGAATAGTCCATCCTTGGATTTATCGTAATTGAACCATGCGTTAACCCTATTCATGTAATGATCGGCTGGTGCAGGATTTTCCTTTTTCCTTCTTAAAAAAAGCGTGACTGTATTAGTCCCTGTCTTGCCAAATGTTCCACTTCCAAACTCTGAGATAGCTACGATATCAAAATATTTCAAAAGAATCTCCCGAGTAGCAACATAAATGTTGGTCGATTTGGATGTGCTCTTAGCTTTACCTTTTGAAAGGATGGAAGATGGAACGATAATACTCGCAACACCTCCTGGTTTAAGTAATTGTTTCGCTCTTTCCAGGAAGAAAGTCTCAATACTGTTGTTATTAGGATAGCTCTTCTCTCCAACAGTTTCTATCAAATCGAATTTCTTTCTTTCTACATCAGACAGAGTTTCCAAATAACCCTTTACGCTATAAGGAGGATTAGCCACCAAAACTGAAAAACTCCCGTCCTTAATATTTCGATCATTCATCTCCTTACCAGAGGAAAGTGCATCAGCATATACAATATTGATGTTATCCTGCCCATACATAAAGGCCGATACCTTAGCCACTTTAGATAGCCGGTATTCCTTCTCCACTCCATAAACGTTTTCATAGAAGTCACTTAGCTTGGCTTCCTTTTCTTTCTCGACGATAGGCTTGATTTCTTTTGCATACTCGTTCAAAAAATGACCTGCTCCACAGGCAAAATCAATTACTTTAGGAATTTCATCTCCTTTGGTTATTATTGATTCAAGTGGCAAAGACTTCAGGATAAACTTCACGATAGGCATTGGTGTGAAAAACTGACCCTCCGACTGTTTTACACCCTGATCCAAAAAACCCTCGAACATATCTCCCAAGAACTGATTCTCTTCACTGGCTGATTCACTGTCTGTCTTCAATCTTATGTCTTGAAGCATCTGAACTATCTTCAAAAGGATTGAGGTATTTTGAAAGAACAACTTTTCGTTGTGGACGTCTATGAAACCAAAATCATTGTTATTGAAAAACTTGAGCTCCTTGAAATATTTTTTAATTGTGTCTTTAGTCGCATCAGGATCATTCTTGAAGAAATCAAAAGCCTTGTCTATCTGATCCGTACTTATATAAACTACATCCTCGCCCAGGAATCTTTGCATACCTATTTGATACAATCGTTGGAGCCTGTCAATGAGACTGAATTGATCATCATATGCAATTCCTTTCCAATAGAATTTGAGCTCTTCAGGAAATTCGGTCTCATCCACAATTTTGCATAGAAACAGATTTACTAGCTTATCAAATGCATTTTCCCTCCCTGACACATTATGCTGTCTAAGTATAGTTGCAAACTCATGATACTTGCCCTGGATATCAGTACTCGAAATCGTATTTAGATCTTTGATTGTATACTTTGTTTTTCCAACCTCATACGCCGGGATGTCTTCTTCGAAAATTCCCTTTGTCGCATAGTCTTGACTGTAAGTTTCTTTCCAGGCTTTGAAAATATCTTCAGCATCAAGTCCTTTGGCCTTTTCGTAAGAAAGCGGTGACTTACTGGAAAGCTCATCAAGTAATTTGATGTTGTCTTTGAGTGTGATGAGATAGTAGTAAGGAGCCACTTTTCCATCTATAAAATCAGATGCATACAAACAAATAAACTGTGTGCTTCCAGCTTGCTTTGCATAAGTGACAAGTTGACCTCCATTGGTCAGAGTCTTTTTCCAGGCAGTATCAAACTCCTTACCAGCTGTCTTGCATTCAATAATTAGCAACGACTTTCCAGTATTGTCTTTGATCATTATATCAGCTCGCCCACCACTAGCTCCATGTCCTACTTTCCACCTAGGTTCGAGCTCAATGTGTTCTGGCTTATAACCCTTCTCCAATAACCTGTGAACACATTCAAAAACGACAAAATTTTCATCATCGGAGAAATTGCAAGTTTGGCGTTCGTTGACTTTTAGTCCTTTGTCTTCAGGGTAGATGATTTTTTCATTCTTAAAATCGACCTTTAGAATTACATCTAGTTCCTTAAATTCTTTGATTAGTAAATCGTCAGATTCAGTAAATCCAAGAATCAATAGCGTGTCCTTAAAGTTGTTCTTTGTAATCATCTAGAGTTTTGAAATAATTTCTTCTTTTAACCAATTAAAAGCAGCGTCCTGGTCATATTCAACCCCTGGTCTTATCAATCCTTCCATGTCACCCAGGAAATCTTTATCCTCTTGCTTTTGCTCTATATTTTGAAGGAATTGCTTAGCTGAAGGTGGGTGATCTACTGAAAATTCCATGTACTTGTGATAGCACACAATTAGTTTATCAAGATCCAACTCTGTGTTTTGAGATGCATAATACAAGTCAAATAAATCCCTCCCCTTACGCCGCTGGTACAGTGCCCTAAGTTTGGTTCCAAGTAATTCGTTGATGTCATAGGTTGTGATTTCTGCATTGCCTGAAAACCATGGATTCTCTAACTCAAACGGATATTTTTTCCATCCAACCACAGTAAAATGCTCCCTACAGTTGATCTCAACTTTTAGACGCAACCTAATCTCCGAATACTCGGCATTGAACCGATATAGGATTGTGTTATTATTGGCTTTCTGCTTTACAACTCTGTCCTCGTCAAAAAAAGTTATAGACTCAGCAAGTGCATCAAGAATGGGTTTGATTGGTCCTGGGTTTATCTGAACCAAATCAATATCTTCTGAATAACGAGGAGCCGGATCCAGGTAGAGTTTATGCAATGCTGTACCTCCTCGAAATGCCAGATTCTCTTTGAGGAAATCATTATTGAAAATGTCAACCAATGCCCTACAAATGATCAGGTCTTGTTCAACATCATCCATTGATGTCCACGGAGCATAATCCTTCCATTCTGCAATATGAGATTTAGGTATCATAGGTCGCTTTCGAGTTCAATGTTTGCATCCACCTTCCATCGATTTCCAGTGCTGCCTGCTTTTATCCCTTTCCTTGCGCTAAGCAAGACAGGATAAAAATCTTCATTCTGTAAACGAGTATAGATTGATTCAGCTAGCTGTCCATTCCATCCTTCAGTTTCAAATAAATAGCCCATGCGTTGTAAGACGCTTTTATTGGAGTACCAACTCAGCAGATTATTAAGATCTGATAATTCGATGGATTCCGATAACTCCTCAAGGATTGCCAACATTCTGTTCATTCCACCCAAGTTGTGTTGGTTTTCAATTAAGTCGACCATGGTCAATGCCGGTGATGAAACCATGAAAAATCCTGCGTCCGACTTTCGTTGAATGATATTATTAGCCGGCCAATTGGTGAAATTGAAAAACTTGATTTTGATGTTTCCTTTTGAAATGTCCCTTAAAGCAGGTGGTGTAGTAATCACATAATCCTGCTGCACACGCTGATGAGATGCACCGTAATAAGCGGCTGCTGAATAAAATCCCACGTAATACGCTTTGTCCAGGTAATTGAATAATTTATCAACGTATAGATCGATAGGTATCTTCTTAAAGTGTTGGAAGCTGGGTGGTATAATCACATAAAACCCTTTTCTAAGATTTATTAGTTGATTATCGGAGACCAATCGCGCGAGTTCCTTTTTAATCGAAGAGTCTGGAGCAGCCGTCTTTTCGAGCAATTCTGCCCGTGAAAAAGCATATTGCTCATAAGATTGTAATTCGCGGATAAATGATAAAACAGCTCCCATGGTTAGTTTTCTGTTGCGAAAGGTACCAGAATTTGGAACTGTTCGCAATGAAAGACTAATATTTTTCATCTTCTCTTGTCATAGCATCCACGGTCAAATGAAATCAAATTCATCATCTCTCTCAATCTACTCCTGACTCTTGATCCATACAATTTCTCGATTTCATCACTATCCAGATTGGTGGTGATATGAGTGAGCATCTTATGCGAAATGAAATAGTCGTATCGAGAGAGGAGGATCTCAGTCATCACGTTACAGTCATTGCCGAAATACTTCAGACTGTTCTCAACGCCTAGATCATCAAAGCAGTAATGCTTTGGAATCCACTCGTCTGTTTTGAATTTGAATGACCGGTCGCTGTATTTCTCAATCACCTGGTAACCATTCTGAATGAAGTCATAGGAGATTTTTCGAGTGGATATTATCAGATGTTGATCATGCTGAGAACGAATGAATCGCATGATATTCATGAGTGAGGTTTTGCCACAACCAATCGGACCCATGAGGAGGATGCCTTTGGCAAGATCTATATCGAGGAGGTTGGCGTTTTCCTGGTCGCGAAAAAAATAGGTAAAGAGCTTGAAGATGATCGGATGATCCTCCTCGATCACTTTGAATTTCGGACCATAGATTTTTTTGCCTGTTTTTTCCAGAAAAGAAAGACACTCATCGAAGTAGAATTTATTTGACTTATATGTAATGGTTTTGGGCATATTTAGAACTTATTCAAAGGCCTTATTAAAGATACCGGAACAAGTCCGGAAAATGACGGCCTTTGGGTTAAAGCGGTTGGTCATAATTTTTTTTCAAATTGGAATCACTGTTTACTTGTTTAGACTGTTTATTACTGTTTATATAAGGTCGCAGTACCCTTTCACCACCTTTATCAGTACCCTTATCACTACTATTATCAAAAGTGAACAGGTTAACAGTGCTTCCTTTGAGCGGATTGTAAGAAGGATGATATTGTAAGTAGCCCCAACTGTCCAGGTCTTTCATGCACTTCGTGTAAGTGTTTGTGGATCCAATTTTGGATAACCTCATTACCTCTGATCTAGCTACTGACAATGGATTCCTGAAGCGATTCATATTCCATAACTGGAACAAAGCCAGGTACAAGCTGATGTGACTTGGGTTTAGTCTTTGATCAGCTTGTACTTTGGCGAACCAGTTGTTCATGTGATGGATGTAATTCAAGCGTTATTGAATTTGTTCTCCTCTAGCATTTTCAGGATGTCCTGGTAATCATAGTAGATCACTCCACCAATCTTTGTGTAAGGAAGCGTGCCATTGACACGTAAGTTTTGAAGGGTTCCCGGAGAGATCTTCAACATCTTCCGGAGCTCGCTGGATCTGAGCCACTGCTTAGTTTGAGTATTATCTTCTGATAAGACTTGTCTGATATCCTGGAGAAGTTCCATTTTGAATTCTCTTAGATCATCTGTTGTAATAATTGTTGCTGCCATCATTTGTTTGTTATTGATTTTCGATGGACAAAGCTGTTGTGACTTGTGATCCTTTATTCACAACACAATCCCAAGTTGGGAGAAATAATTATAGGTTTTCCTGCCTGATCTTATCTAATAAGCTGGTTTTCAATTCATCCAATAGTGAATTGGGGTTCTTTTTTAACTTGATATCGGTATAAAGCCGATAGTAATTCCCAACATCGATATTCAAGGCCTTCTCCATAACCGCAAAGGAATGTTTGAGGTCTCCTTTTAGCTTTCCTGCAGCATGGAGGGCATATACAAGCTCAACCAGATCAGTTTTGGAGCCGTGCCAGTCGAGTGTCTTTTGAGATTCCCAACTTGGGTCCAATGTTGGGTTCTTCAAGGCGAACTTCTAATTCTTTAGGAACTGCAGATATCTATCAGCTGCCATCAGGCATGAAAGTGTTGGGTCGGCTGGTGAGCTGAAGTCCGGATCACTCGGATACTCAAAACTTGCATGAAGTTTTGGACTGTAATCCTGCTTGGTAAAATACACATGGTCCAGATGATCAGCTTGCATATTTATGTAGCTCCTGAACTCACAATGTTTCATCATAAATGAGGAGGCTTTCTCCATACACTCGTTGATGAATTGTCCTTTGAGTTTCTTACTTCCTCTTGGGCGCTCTTTGTAGTAGTTCAGCACCTCCAGGTTGAAGTGAAGTTCTGAAACAAACTTGGGCTTTACCGATTTGAAGAAATGTATTTGCTTCTCACTTGTATCAAGTGTTGCATTGAAATAGAGTTTTCTGAGTGTTTTGTTTAGTTCCTGGCAAAGTGTGATTTTGAGTGAGCATTTATCGATAGGTGAATTATTGCTGTTTTTTATTTCCAATAATCGATGCTCTAACTCACTGAGTAAGTCAAAACAAGGGTTATCCAATGTTTTATGTGATTAGGTTGATAATGGTACGTGAAATTAGAAATTCAATCACATAACTTGATACGTTTTGCAGAATAAAAATGCTATTTGTCTGGATTTGTAACGGTTGGGAAGAAACGGTTCTATGCTGAACCTATATCATCTGAATATTTGGAAGAAAAAGGACAGCAGGAGCCGCCCTTTTAACTAACCTAACCTAATCACTAATTCTCAGTTCACTTTTTCAGCGATATATCCTGCCTTTTCCACTGCTGCGATCACATCACTTTCCGATGCTCCAGCAGTTTCCACAGTCAGAATCTTATTTGGGTTCATGATGTCCACTTCCCATTTTTCAATGCCGTCGGCAGCATTGAGGTGTGGAGTCACATTTGCAAGGCAACCGCTGCACTTGATAGTTGTTTTGAATTTTAACGTACTCATTGTCCTTTATTTTGATTTATAATTTTACTTCAAATTTAGTGTTGAGATTCACCGTCCCAATTACAATTTTTCTTCTTTGGTTTACATAATTTCAATTTCTAAAAACTAACAAGAGAGGCTCCCTGGTTTCATATTATTACCTGATGATGTCGGTGCTAAAAACCTGAGGCTGCAATCGTCCCCAGTCGCCAACGATCCCAACCACCGATACTTTACAATCCGGCAATTGATACTCTGCAAATTCTGCCCCTTCGTAAGTTGTCAGTAGTGCAGATCTTCCAGATGTATCGGAAAATCTTTTGCTGCCAAGAAAAGTTGCTAAATTGTTGGCTTCAGGAAAACTGATACCATCAATTCGCACCTTCTTTCCCTCGAATGCTCCGGTATGCAATTGTTCAATGGAAATGGTTTCTGCGGATACCTGTACATATTCATCCATAATGACACCTGAAAGATCATTTATCCCTGTTATAGCTTTCTGATCATTAATCACCTGACCACTACCGTCTTTCAAGTTTAATCTCACACGGGTGCCATAAGCAAGCTTATTGGCGGAGCTGAACATCAATGCAATACCTGCTGTTCCGTCCTGAATGTATGCCACCCGATTATGAAGAACATTGGTCGAGGAAGTGATCACCCCTTCGATGTAGTAGTCTTCACCTAACCAAAAATCTCCTGAAGATTGGTCAAATCGATTTCTTAGCTCTGCAATGGAGTTAACAGAAACTTCAAGGTCGTCATCTTCTTCTATTCGAATCTGCAAAGATGAATTTGAACCTATTGAAATCTGGGTACTACCAACCAGTGTGAATGCCAGCTCATAACTTCCAAGAATTCTGTTATCATTTACAGGCTCCAATTGAAAAGATAAACTAGTTGCTCCAGGCAAAACTTCTAAAGCAATTTCATTTAAAACAACAGCTGGAACTGATTGGTAATTTTTATCATATTCAATACCTGTTGGATGCTGAACGCTAATCCTGATAATATCAGATTGCGTTACGGTTCCGCAAATTGGTATATTAATGGTAGTTGATGCTCCGATTCCTTCTGATAGCACAACATAAGAATCTGTGAAATTTACAACAGCAGTAGAATTTGCTGAATCTAAATCTGGCAGAATTACAAAAGTTGATGTGCTTTCTCCCAATACAAATCCATTAGATGGATTCTCTAGCCAGAATTCAATTCCAAGTGTATTTGTACTTTTAGATTCCAGACGTATAATCATGAATTCTGCATATTCATCCCCATCATCAATATCTAAGGTAAATATCCCATTGCTTACAATTTGATTAAGGATGTAGTCCTGATTGTGTTGAGCATCGCCTCCCAACCGAATGTCTACAGTTCCCTTTTGATTTGATTTCTTGTCCAGACGCACCCGAATCATTGCAAGCTTTTCTATACTGCTAAAAGCAACGGAGTTACTTGCAAATTCAACAGAAGAAACCTGCGTTGGATTTTCATCAACAATTAGTTCCTCTTCCATACAACCTAGCATCCCTACCCCTAGGACAGAGATCGCTATCAACGATTTAAATCGCATATTTATTTGAGTTAAAAAAAATCGAATTAGAGTATCACCACTTCTTTATTATTGATATTACTCTAGGAATTTGATGATTATTTTCCCGAAATGATTACCAATGGCCATCCTGGAAAATCCATCATTTATTTGAGTTAAATCAAATTCTGAGTCAATGACCGGAGCGATTTTTTTATCAGACACCAACCGGATCATCCTAGCAAACTCTTCATCATTGCCCATGGAAGTACCATGAATGGATAATTGTTTCCAGAAGATGGTTGCCGGATTCAATGCCGTTATTTTTCCCGCCGTTCTGCCGAATAGTACTATGCGGCCTCCCGGATTTGCCAGTTGTGTCAAATCAGCAAATCCGTCTCCAGCCGCACTGTCAATGATCACATCAAAACCTCCTGCTTCAGAACGCAATTGTTGACTCCAGTTCTTATCCTTATAGTTGACACCTCCTTTTGCTCCCAAATCAATGGCCTTGGCAATTTTCCGGTCATCACTCGAGGTTACAAATACTTCCGCTCCAGAAGCCAGTGCAAAATTGAGGGCAAACAGTGCCGCACCTCCTCCGATACCTGTAATCAGAACCTTGTTTCCTTGCTGATATTCTCCTCGAGTAAATAGTGCCCTGTAGGCCGTGAGACCCGCCAATGGCAGAGCCGAAGCTTCTTCAAAAGTGAGAAGAGCAGGCTTCAGTGAAATGTATTTTTCCGGCACACTGATGTATTCAGCAAAAGTGCCGCTGGTCGGGTGACCCAAAATTTCATATGTTTCGCCCTGAACCCTTGGATTCGGACCCCAATTAATCGAGGGGTTGATAACGACTTCATCACCTACTGAGAATTGGCTTGCAGATTCACCTAATTTATGAATAACCCCGGCACCATCGGAACCCAAAATGATAGTTTCCTGATTACCCAGACTCCTTTCCTGAAGTGACCAAAGCTCGTGATGATTCAGTGAAGCTGCTTTTAGCTTCACAAGCACACAACCTTCCGTGATTGTTGGTATTGGAATTTCCTTAATTTCAAGCGAATAATTTGTTTGATTGACTATTGCTGCTTTCATGGGCTTTTGTATTGAAGTTTAAGCTTAATAGGAGAGTTTGAGGACGTCTGATTCCGGAAACCCTGAACATAACAATACATAGCCCTGATCCAATTCATCACCCGGTAAAGCATAATTGGTTTTCATGTCCAGTTTACCCGAGAGTAATCTGACTTTGCAAGCCCCACACATAGACTCCAGGCAGGAATGTTTCAATCGAAAACCAGCATCAAAAGCTGACTTTAGTACGGACTGATTTCGATTGGCACTGAAAGTGACCGGTGCTCCATTGAAGTTCTCAATGATTACCTCAGTGAAAGCCTCCTCATAGTCAGCAGCATTTTCCCCAAACCCTGACCCTACAAATGCCTCCGTTTTAATCCTTTCATCCAGCACACCGAGATTGATCAAGGCTTCCTGAGACATTTTCATCATGGAATCAGGTCCGCAAATGAAGGCTTCAGGATTATGCTTCCAATAAGTATCCATATACTTCTGAAAGTCCTTTGGATTCAATCTTCGATAAATTCCATTATCAAGCGTTTCATTATTGTTTTCCGATAGAAAATGAGTCACTTTCAGGCGACTTTCATGTTGCCTTTCGAGTGAATCCAATTGATTTCTGAAAATAATTGAATCAGCATTTCGATTTGCATAAAAGAGGCTGATAATGCTGTCTGGCTCATTTGCGAGAATCGTTTTGAGTATCGAGTAGAGCGGAGTGATCCCACTTCCTCCAGCCACCATCAGTATCTGACGTCCATTTTTAGTGGATGTAGTAAAGCGACCGTTTGGGGTGCTTACTTCAATATTATCTCCGGGTTTGAGTTGGTCTCCCAGATAATTGGAGGCCAATCCCCCTGGCACACGTTTGATGGTAATGCCGGGATTTTCATTGAGATATGGGGAAGTTGAGAAGGAGTATTGCCTCACAACTTCCTCACCTTTGATGTCAAGGAAGAAATTCAAAAACTGACCAGGTTGGTACTTTTCTATCTGTGGATGTCTCTCCAGCACAAGAGTAAAGGCCTCCCTGGTTTCCTGAATGATCTGTTCGATTTTCACCTGCACTTGCATGGCTGTACTGTTTACAGTTTAGAAGCTTTCAATCGAAGACTATTGGCCACTACTGAAACCGAACTGAAAGCCATGGCTGCACCGGCAATCATTGGATCAAGCAAGAATCCATTGAATGGATAGAGCACTCCGGCTGCAATCGGGATACCGATCAGGTTGTAAATGAATGCCCAGAACAGGTTTTGACGAATGCCCATCACGGTTTTAGTGGAAAGATTCAATGCCTTCGGGATAGACATGAGATCTGATGTGATCAGGGTCATCTTTGCCACATCCATGGCAATGTCAGATCCTTTGCCCATAGCGATGCTGACATCTGCTTGTGCGAGGGCATGAGAATCATTGATTCCGTCACCAACCATGGCCACCACTTTTCCCTGAGCCTGTAGCTCTTTGACAAAGTCAGCCTTTTCGGATGGCATCACTTCTGCTTTAAAATGCTTTAATCCTACCTGCTCTGCCACTGCTCCGGCAGTTTGATGATTGTCGCCTGTAAGCATGTAAACATCAATATCCCGATCCTGCAGGGTTTGTATGGCCTTTTTGGAACTGGACTTCACCTGATCTGCTATGGCCAACACCGCAAGTACCTGGTGCTCATTGGCAAAATAGATGACTGTCTTAGCTTCCTGCTGTAACGAGCCGGCATTTTGATTGAGCGTTAGACTTATACTAATGTTGTTTTCAGAAATCAGTTTGCGATTTCCAACATAGTACATGACGTCCCCTGAAACTGCCTTGACACCCCTACCTGTGATGCTTTCAAAAGAGGATACCTCAGCAGCCTCTATGTGGTCTTCTTTCAATTTGTTGACCACTGCTTCTGCTAATGGGTGCTCAGAAACGGCCTCCATTCCCAGGAGAATCTCCGTAGACCTTTGCACATCTGAATCGTGGGTACCCCAAATCATATCTGTCACAACAGGCCGGCCTTCTGTGATGGTGCCGGTTTTGTCCAGGATCACTGCGTTCACTTTATGCGCAAGTTCCAGGCTTTCTGCATCTTTAATTAAGATGTTGTTTTCAGCACCTTTGCCCACTCCTACCATAATTGCAGTTGGAGTAGCTAGGCCTAATGCACACGGACAGGCGATGACCAGCACAGCGACGGAAGTAAGCAGGGCTTGTGTGAACGCATTGTCGCCACCAACCAACATCCATGTGATGAATGTAACAATGGAAATACCTACAACGATTGGCACAAAAATGCCTGCGATTTTGTCTACCAATTTTTGTACTGGTGCCTTACTACCCTGCGCCTCCTGTACCATTTTGATGATCTGAGAAAGGAGCGTTTCTCCACCTACCTTCTCTGCTCGAAACTGGAATGAACTTTTTTGATTGATCGTTCCGGCGAATACTTTGTCGCCAGTTGATTTGGAAACTGCAATGGGTTCACCGGTAATCATGCTTTCATCCACAAAAGACTCCCCTTTGATCACCTCGCCATCCACAGGAATTTTTTCACCCGGTCTGACAATAATGGTATAACCAACCTGAACAGACGAAATTGGAATCTCAACTTCTTCTCCATCAATAAGAGCTTTTAAAGTTTTTGGTTGAAGACCCATCAGCTTTTTGATAGCGGATGAGGTATTGGATTTAGCTTTTTCCTCAAGGAGTTTACCCAATGAAATAAATGTGATAATGACAACAGCCGCCTCATAATAGACATGAGGGTGAATGCCCTTGCTGTGCCAGAATTCAGGAAATAATGTATTGAATAAGCTATATATAAATGCAATTCCGGTACTTAGAGCCACAAGGGTGTCCATATTCGCTTTACCATGTTTTGCCTGCTTGAAGGCATTGATGTAAAAGTTGCGGCCAAACCAAAAAAGGATAGGGATGGTCAGTGTAAGGGATATCCATCGCCCTTCGTTCCACTCCATGAAGAACATCCCTATGATAAAGACCGGTAGCGTGAGCAGTGCCGACCAGATGGTTCGGTTTTTTACGTCCTTATAATGTTTCTGTTGTAGCTCTTCCTGCTTTGCAGATGGGTCTACTTCGTCTACGATCAGGTCGTAACCTATTGCCTGAACTGCCTGACGGAGCATCTCAGATGTCACTGATTTTTCGCGCTCTACCAATACGGAGTTTGTTGCAAAATTTACACTCGCCATGGTGACGCCTGGTGTATTGCTGATCATGGACTCCACACTGGAGGCGCATGCCGCACAGGTCATCCCTGTCACCGGGAAGCTTTCCTTGATAACCTCATTGGTTATATTGGCTGATTTTTCTATTACTGTTTCCATTTTATTTTGATTTACTCTGCAAAGTTCAGATCGACCTCCGGGTTATCTGTTACATAATTACCGATATGGATTGCATCATTTTGCATTGAATTTTGATTTAGAACCTGCGCCTTTGCAGCTTGTATCTCCCTGAAGTGGGAGGGATTCAGGCCTGTGACTTTCTTGAACTGAGTTGAAAGATGATGAACGCTGCTGAATCCTTTTTTGAAAGCAATTTTTGATAAGGATAGATCGGTATATACTAGCAATTCCTTTACAGCTTCCAAACGCTTCTCAATGTGATACTTCTCAATGGACTTACCTTCCATTTGCGAGAATAGTTCACTAAGGGAGTCATAGTGTATGATAAAATGTCTTGCAAGGCTTTCTGAAAGCGACAAATCCGAATCCTTGCCGCTACCTTCCTCAATCCATGTATGAATGAATGCCTTAATTTCTTCCAGGCGTTTTTCTTTTTTGTCTGAAATAAGCTCAAAGCCTAAGTCCGAAAGAATGGACCGAATTTTTACCTTATCGATTTCAGCAATCGGCTTGCAAAATGCGACTTTTCCCAATGAGATGTCCCGAATGAACATTCCGGCCTTATGCAGATTTTCCCTGATGGTATAAATGCAGCGACTGCAAACCATCCCTTTGATATTGACCTGTGTGCTTTCCATCGTACCAATTTTTATCAAAGTTGCGTACGAAAAGCACCGAAAGCGTTACATAATCACCAGGAAGGATTACAAGATTATATGATCTGGTCCAGTGACTTTCTTGACTGGGTATTTTGAATACTTTTCTTGAATTCAGTAGGTGACATTCCGATGACTTTTTTGAATTGATTGGACAGATGAGCCACACTACTAAAACCCATTTTGTAAGCTATTTCTTTCACCGATAATTCATCATAAAATAGAAACTCCTTCACTTTTTCCATCTTCTGACGTATGATGTATTGCTCTAATGTAATACCCGCCATAGACGAAAAAAGACCACTCAAATAGTTGTAATCATAATGGAGCTGATCTGCCAGAAAAGCAGACCATTGGATATGGGTATCGTAAGGATCTTTATGATGGATAGTGTCAATAATCAGGGTTTTGATCTTTTCCTGGAGCCTGACTTTCTTATCATCAATTCGCTCAAAACCATTTTTTTGCAGCAAGTCGTCTAAACGCTTTTGCTGTTCTGTAGTCAATTCGTCATTCAGCTTCACCTCCCCCAGTTCAACAGATAAAGGTTCAACTCCAATCTGATCAAAGGCTTGTTTGACCACCATAATACATCGGGGACAAACCATGTTTTTAATATGTAGCTGAGTGATTTCCAACGTCTTTCAAATTGACACAGTTAAGGTAAATAAATAGGATGAGGATTGCTATTTCAACAACTATCTCCTTTATAAAGTCAATAACAATTCAACTATCAAAATTGTGCAATCAATAGAGGCAATTGTGTAAAGTAGCTCATGAGTGGCTGTCGGAATTTTGTGAAAATAAATTTCACAATTATGTCAAATTCAATGTCATTAAACGCCGGCACGCTCTTCGAGAAAAGATGGGCAGCTTTGGCAGTCTTGTGTACTGCACAGTTTATGGTGATTATGGACACTTCCATTATTGGAGTAGCCCTTCCTGCCATTCAAAGTGCATTAAACTACACCCCATCCGCATTGCAGTGGATCTTCAATGCTTATGTGATTGTATTGGGGGGTATGTTGCTTTTGGGCGGAAAGCTTTCCGACCTGTATGGCTCAAAGAACATCTTTCTTTGGGGTTTTGCTATTCTAACGTTGGCTTCTTTACTCACAGGGTTGGCCTGGTCAGAAACATCTATGAATGTGGGAAGAGCATTGCAAGGACTGGGTTCAGCCCTCATTGCTCCAGCAGCGCTGAACCTGCTTATGAGCATCTTCACTGATCCAAAAGAGCTGGGAAAAGCTTTTGGTTTCTGGGGTGCTTCTGCTGCGGCCGGTGGTTCTGCCGGTGTTTTCCTTGGTGGTGTGCTTACCGAGTACATGTCATGGAGATGGGTGTTTTTCATCAACATCCCTATGGGAATAATTGTCATGCTATTCGGTGCTTCTCTATTGATGAATGGAAGTAAAGTTCGTGGCAAAATCGATTATCTAAGTGCCATTCTGGTAACTGCTGCTACCATGCTGATTGTATACACCCTTGTCATGGTGGAGCAAAATGGGTGGAGTTCTTTAACTACCATTAGCTTGTTTGCGATTGCATTGGTGTTGCTAATCGTTTTCATTGCGATCCAGAAGAATTCTAAATCTCCATTACTTCCATTGAGCATCTTCAAAGCTCCTAATTTGTCTGCTGCCAACCTGGTCATGGCGCTGATGGCAGGTGCATGGATTCCAATGTGGTTTTATCTGAACCTTTATTTACAGCAAACGCTTGGCTACTCCGCGTTTTGGTCAGGTGTGGCACTGTTGCCTATGACCATTGCGATCATGATCCTAATGGTTGGCGTGAGCGGTAAAATGATTGAGCGCTTTGGGGTGAAAAATAACCTTGTTGCCGGACTGATTGTACTAACTGCTTCACTCGTGTGGTTTTCGACAGTATCCGTAGATGGGAATTTCCTTGTGGACGTATTGGGTGCCTCATTACTTGGTGCTATTGGTATGTCACTGGCATACATCCCCGGAACTATGGCCGCCATGTCGGGTGCAAAACCAGAAGAAACCGGATTGGCTTCAGGCCTGGTGAACACCACATATCAGGTGGGGTCTGCTATTGGTTTAGCGATTGTTGTGGCTATTGCCATTGCCATCACCAACGGGTTGTCTATTGACGGAACGGTTTCAAAAGAAGCACTGACTGAAGGTTTTCAGGGTGCATTCCGAACAGCTGCCATTATTGGTGTGCTTGGGACTTTGGTGGCCGTAGTTGGTATTAAATCACCGAAATAATAAGAGAAAAATCTATACAAGGGTCCCTGTTTTAACAAGGGCCCTTCTTTAAAAAAAAACTTAAAGTTTATGAAAAATTCAAGAACTAAAATCTATTTGAACCTACTGTTTGCAGTGATAGTCATTGCGATTCAGAGTTGTTCAAGTGCTAGTGCAGAAGTAAGCAATAATATTGCTGAACCTTTTAAGCTACCTGTCGATGTGAAGGTGGTTTCTGCCACATCAATCGATCAAATTGAAGTTGTTTCGGGCTCTGCTATTTCCAACCGAGAAATAGCGGTGGTCAGTGAAGTATCTCGAAAAATAGTTAATGTGGGTTTCACTGATGGTAGCTATGTTACCAAAGGTCAACTTCTATACAAGCTTGATGATGCTGATCTCATGGCACGACTTAAGCAAGTTGATGCCGACCTTCAGTTGGCAACTATCAACAAAAACCGAATTTCCGCTTTATTGAAGAATGATGCGGTAAGTCAGGAAGAGTTTGACATTGCTAATGCCCGTTTGATCTCCTTACAGGCATCAAAAGATCTTCTACAGGTTGAAATACAAAAGACGCAAATCACAGCTCCATTTTCAGGAATTGCTGGTATTACAAGGGCTTTTACGGGCTCACTTGCCAATCCTGGAATGACCCTTGTGAAACTTCATGAAGTTAACCCGTTAAAAATTGAATTTTCGGTTCCGGAAAAATATTCGTCAGCGGTCAAAACAAGCATGAAGATTTCATTTTCTCTTCCGAATGTTGATGAGCAATTCGACGCGAAAATAACCGCAATTGAATCCGAGATCAATACCCAAACAAGAGCATTAACCGTCCACGCTACCACCGACAACAAGGACGGACAGCTGAAGCCTGGCATGTCAGCACGGGTTTATTATTCAACTTCTTCATCCAATAATCTTGGGATCAAGATACCAACGGAAGCTCTGATTCCAGGTGCTGGCGGGTATTCTGTTTTTGTTGTTAAAGGCGGTGTAGCTAAGTCTACCAGTGTCAAACTAAGCAACCGAAGTGAGTCAGAGGCATTGATCTCTGAAGGACTTGTTGATGGCGATACGGTGATGATTTCCAACCTCCTCAGAACAGGGGAAGGCACACCTGTACAAATAGTTACTTCTAAATAATACGATTATGAGTTTACCTTCATTAAGTATAAGAAAACCCGTTCTGGCCGGCGTATTTTCAGCCGTCATAGTCATTATGGGTTTTGTGGGGTGGAAGTATTTGGGAATCAGGGAATTTCCACTTACTGAACCTCCTGTGATTTCAGTGATCTCTTTTTATCCGGGTGCAAGCCCTGATGTAATTGCATCTAAAATTACCAAGCCACTGGAAGAATCCATTGCAGAAGCAAATGGAGTTCGAACCATATCCTCAGAGTCGAGGGAACAGGTAGGGATTATCTCCATTGAATTCAATCGAAATATTGATCTGGAGGATGCCCTTAATGATGTGCGTGATAAAGTCGCTAAGGCGAAAAATCAACTACCATCAGATCTGGATCCTCCTATTGTGGAAAAATCAAGTTCACCTGATAACCTGGTGGCGTTTCTTGAAGTGGAAAGTGAAACAAAGGACATCAAGGAAGTGAGTCATCTGGCTTCAACAACCATCAAGGAGCGGATTCAATCCATTCCTGGCATTCAGCGGGTTAGCATTGTCGGAGAACATAAATATGCAATGAGATTGCGTTTCGATCCAATCAAACTAACAGCGTATCAATTGACTCCAGAGGATATCAGAGTGGCTTTGATGAGAGAAAACATCGATTTACCTGCGGGTAGAATTGAAGGCCAGAGTAATGAATTAAGCGTTCGCACACTTGGCAGGCTAACAACAGCCGAGGAGTTTAATGAAATGATCATCAAACAAACACCTACCTCCTCTATCAAATTGAAGGACATTGGTTATGCGGAGCTGGGCGAGGTGAATGAGAGAAACGCCATCATTAATGGAACTGATAAGGCAGACCGGATAGGTGTGGGTGTAGCTATTCAAATTCAAAGAGGAGCCAATGCCATTGAAGTAGTGGACGAATTCTACAGACGACTGGATCAATTGAGAACAGAAGTTTCTTCAGAATACAAACTGATCGTAGGATTTGACTTTACAAAGCCCGTACGTGAGTCTGTAAAAGAAGTGGAGGAGACTTTGCTCATTGCATTTGGATTGGTAGTGATCATTATCTTCCTTTTCCTGAGAGATTGGAGGTCAACCATTATTCCAGTTCTCGCCATTCCTGTATCTATTCTTTCTGCATTCTTCATCATGTACATCGCTGGATTTTCAATCAATGTACTCACCCTTCTGGGCCTGGTATTGGCCATTGGTCTTGTAGTGGATGATGCAATTGTGGTTTTGGAGAATATCTATAAAAAAGTAGAGGAAGGCATGGATCCAATTCAGGCGGCATTCGCTGGGTCTAAGGAAATTTACTTCGCCGTAATTTCTACTACCATAACTCTGGCCGCAGTGTTCTTGCCCATCATTTTCATGGGTGGAATCAGTGGTCAACTCTTTAAGGAATTTGCTATCGTAGTATCCGGATCCGTATTGGTCTCCGCCTTTGTAGCTCTTTCATTATCTCCAATGTTGAGTGCTTATTTACTTAAGAAGCAAGATAAGCCAACCTGGTTGTATCGGGTGACTGAGCCATTCTTTGCAGGTCTAAATAATGGGTATGGAAAATTACTCAGTGCATTTATGCAATACAGATTTTTAGCCTGGATTTTTCTCCCTTTAACTGGCGCATTGATCTACTTTTTAGGTACCAAACTTCCTTCAGAATTAGCTCCTCTTGAGGATAGGTCCAATATGATGTTGATCGCAATTGCTCCTGAGGGAGTCTCCTATGACTTCATGAAGAAAAACATGGAAGAAGTAGGACATTATGTGAATGACAATACGGATGGACTGTATCAGACCTATTCGATGGTTGCTATTTCATTTATTCCGGCACCAGCACCGGTGAATGTGGCAGTACAAAGTATTTACTTGAAAGATCCAAAAGATCGCAAGATGTCAGCTCAGGAATTGTATTATCAGTATGGAGCGGCTTCTGGCCAATTCAGAAATATCTTGCTATTCCCATACATGCCACCAACCATCGGCACGAAATACGGTGGCGGTCAACCGGTACAGTATGTGCTTCAGGCTTCAAATCTTGACAGCATCTCGAGTGTACTTCCTGATTTTTTGGCGGCAGCAAGGCAGAGCAACAAACTCATGTTTGTGGATAGTGACCTTAAAATCAATAAACCAGAACTAATGATCAATATTGATCGGGATAAGGCTGCAATGCTGGGAGTTTCCATTCAGGAAGTAGCACGGGCTCTTCAGTTGGCATTTTCAGGTCAGCGATATGGCTATTTCCTAATGAATGACCGACAGTATGAAGTAATAGGTCAGGTGGAGCAAATCAACAGAAATGACATAAGCGATATCCGAGCCATCAACGTTCGGTCCAGCAATGGACAGATGATATCCATAGACAATTTGGTAACCATCGAGGAAGGAATCAGCCCGGCAGCCATTTATCGCTATGACCAGTATACTTCTGCGACTATCTCTGCAGGACTTGCTCAAGGGGTGAGTTTGGATGAAGGTATTCGTGAGATGGAGCGAATAAAAGCTGAAGTATTGGGAGAGAACTTTACGAGCTCATTGGCTGGGCAATCTCGCGACTATATGGAAAGCAAGGGGAGTTTGTCATTCACTTTGATATTGGCTCTGGTGATGATCTATATGATTCTTGCAGCTCAATTTGAGAGTTTACGAGATCCACTCATCATCATGCTTACCGTACCTATGGCGATTGCCGGAGCATTATTGAGTCTGGAATGGTTCGACCAAAGCCTTAATGTATTTAGTCAGATTGGAATAATTACCCTGATAGGATTGATTACGAAAAATGGCATTCTGATCGTTGAGTTTGCCAACCACCTGAAGAGCACAGGGCTCTCCAAATTCGAAGCAGCAAAAGTGGCAGCTGAGCAACGATTCAGACCTATTTTAATGACTTCATTGGCCATGATTTTTGGTGCCATTCCAATCGCACTGACCGCCAATAGCCGTCAGTCACTAGGAATTGTAATCGTTGGTGGTTTAATCTTCGCTGGTATCCTGACGCTATTTATTATCCCTGCCATTTATTCCTATTTGTCTTCATCAAAATTCACTACTGAAGTGGTGGATGAATCTGGGAACATTTAATGACACTATTATGAAAAACATACATAACATATTATCCGGACTTTTGTTGCTTGGACTGGGTTATTCCGGCCAGGCACAAAGGCTCGAGTTAAATTTGAATGAGGCCATTGAGTTAGCGAAAAAGAATAATAAGGAACTCATGGTTCAGAAGCTGGAAAATAGTCTGGCTGAGCAGGCCATAAAAGAAAGCAAGGGTCACTTGCTGCCAACTATTTCCGCAGGTGGTACTTATACCCATTTTATTGATCGGGCAGTCATATTTATGCCCGGATCATTTGTAGGTAGTGAATCTCCGGTGGTAGATGTAGCAGTGGGTGGCAGAAATGCCTGGAGTGCGGCTATCAATCTGAATCAACCGATCCTTTCGGAGGTCACAAGAAAGCAGATTAAATCAGTCAAACTGAATGCTTTGGTGACGAAAGAACAATCCAAAGATTTGGAGTCTATTCTTGTTTTGGATGTTGCCAAAGCCTACTATGAGGTTCTTTTGATTGAGGAGACCATTCTATTGCATCGTCAGAGTCTTGAGCGAAATATTTATGCGCTAAAAGATGCGAAGCAACTTTTTGAACAAGGAAAGGGATTAAAGATTGACACGGTTAGAAGTGCCATCGCAACGGATAATCTGACGACTGAGATCTCATTTTTGGAAAATCTCTATCAAATAGCTTTGATTAAGTTTAAACATAAAATTGGGCTTTCTGATACACAGGAACTAGTCCTTACTGATCGATTGATTTCAGTAAATCAGAAAGACTTTCAGATTAATGAAAAGGAAAAAAGATCGGATTTGCAACAGCAGCAGTGGATAGTTGAACTAAGTAAAAATGGGCTTGAAAAATCGCAAGCTCAGCGACTACCTGTGCTTTCACTAGTTGGGAGTTATCAACTCCAAGCTCAGTCCGATGATATGGATTTCGCTAAATATAATTGGCCAAAAACTACTTATGTAGGACTCCAGCTAAATGTCCCGGTATTCAACGGCGGCAGAACCAATTATCAGGCAGTACAGGCGAAACTGAAATTGCAACAAGCGAAGACGTCTTTGCAGGATCTGGAAGAAAAGGTGGATATCGAAATACGAAGCATGCAAGTTCGTCTTGAAGGAGCAAATGATCGTCTGGAAATGCACCACCGAACATTTTCTGCAGCTGAGCTTCATTACAACATGGTAAAGCAGAGATATCAAGAAGGCTTAAGTAGTCGATTGGAATTAACTGATGCCGATTTGCAATTGTCTCAAGCAAAGCTTAATGTCCTGGGTTCAGTGTACGAGGTGAGTGTTTCGCAACTGGAATTGCAGAAAGCGTTGGGCTTATTGTAAGTGAGTGAAATTAGTTGAGTAAGAGAATAGAGCCAGGATAATTATCCTGGCTCTTTTTTTCATTCAAACCTAATCGCTAAAGAATCAAATAGGCTAACAAGTTATCCCATCTACAAGGTAATGCTTCATAAGCTAAATTGAGAAAGAGAAACCGAATTACCCTCTTCCCCAACATTCGTCCAAGCAAAAAACAACTCGCCATCTATCACCTCCATCTGAGGAAATCCACTTCCCCTTGATGCACTGGTTTCAGAAACTACTACCGGTTTCTCCAATGAACCATCCCTTGATACTTTTCTGAATTTAATAAATGGGGTTTCTCCTTCCAGATCAAGCCAGCTTACATATGCTGATTGATTATCTATCATCACAATATCTACTCTACCTACCGAAACGGAATCGTCCACAATGATTGGCTCCTGAAAAGATTCTCCCGAATCATCCATGAAAGCAACCTTCACTTTTGCAATACCTTCAGCAGCAGTGAACCAGGCCGTAGCTGTTGTATTTTCATAAGCAGCTATTCGAGGGCCATTCACCGGACATCCTGCAATCTTCCAACCATCTGAATTTACCTTCTGAGGTTCAGACCAATCATTTCCAACAAATCTTACAAAGGACATATCGCGCATTTCTTCCTCTGATCGATCTCTGTACACGATGACAGGCCCATTTAGTGTCATTGCACCTCCGGTCTGACAGCAATCACAAACTTTGGAATCTAGTTCCGCCTCTTGTGTTAGATTACCAGTCATATCTAATGTAGCTGTTCTGATCGTCATGGCTCCACCACCTCCGTGGCTGTCATGTGAGTCGTGATCACCACCTCCGGTATTGCGACCGTCCAGCCATGATAGCAGGAAGGTGCCGTCATTTTTGGGTAGCATGGTCACAAACCCATGCTCAGTAGGTGTTCCGTCATTATGAGGAATCACCGGTTGTGACCATTCACCACCCACTGGCTTGTAGACTACATTGACGTCATAAGAGTAGGTTCCAGAAGAACTTTTAGCGGGAAAGTGGGCTATCATGTTGCCCTGATTGTCCACCGCCATCATCGGGTAATCTGCCCAATTGACGAACCAATCGTTACCGGAAGCAATTAATTCCGGTGCACTCCAACTATCTCCACTTAGTATCGAATACTTCAGATCGATCCAACCGGAATCCCTTTTCTCCACCCAGGACATATACAATCTGCTGTCCCCACCCTTGATCAAATAAGGCAAAGAAGCATTGTTTCCAGTCGGGGATTCTATTTGTTTTAGAGCCGTAATCTCCTTTTTTTCTTCCTTGCCCGGCTGGCAGGAAACAAGAGCTATTGAGATAATTGTTAGTATGGTTAATAATTTCATTTCTGATAGGTTTTAAGTTGTTCAATTTGTTCAGGACTGTCCCATTTCCTTGCGCCCACGAGTGTTTCCAATAGCTGTCCGTCTTTACCTATTACGAATGTAGTGGGCAAAGAATAGACACCTAAAGACTCAATGGAAGTTTGAATTTGAGCAAACGTGAGGTCAAAAGGTCGTCTTTCTGTGAATTGTTGAATCTTTTCAAGTGATTCATCCGATGCAAGAAGTAAAACAAAGTCATCAGATAATTCATTTTGCATCTTCACCAAATCAGGCATTTCCTTGATGCAAGGTTTACACCAGGTAGCCCAAAGATTGAGAATGACAATTTTATTTTCGAATTGCTCGGAATCCAACGTCTGACCTTGCAGATCAGTCAGTTTGATTTTGCTAAGAAAAGTCTCTTTTTTGGGTTGACAGGAAACTATCGAGCCAAGAACGAATAATGAAATGACTAGCCTTCTCATTGGTTCTCAATGTCAAATGAAACGCCCGTCTGATCCCATTTAATAGTGATTTGTCCATTCTTATCGCTGATTTCACTGACCTCAAAAGTCAGCGATTCCACGACCTCCTCAAGTTTTTGTACGGGAGCATTTACTCTAACTACATCATTGGTTTCGTCATACTCATCTGCCAAATGCATGTCCCAGTCTTTACTGATAATGATTGTCCATTCTTCTTCTCCAGGAATGGTGAACAATCCATACTTCCCTGCTGGAATTTCTACGCTGTTGATGATTACATCTTTATCAAAAGAAATGGTGGTAGCCTTGTGTGCTCCGGTAGCCCAAACTGTGCCATAACCGACCAATCCTCCAAAGATCATTCGACCTCTTTTGCTGGGTGATCCATAATCAATGTGGACATGGTTGTTCCCAATATTGGACATGGAAGCGGTTCGGGGACTCAGGGGTTTTTTCTTGGTGTCCGCTTTTTTAGCTTCATGCTGGTGTTCAGAATGGTCTTCGGTTTTTTCTTCTTTCTTTTCTGTATTACATGCCACAAGGGTCAGCATGAAAATTGTGATTATTAGATTTTTCATAGTGAATAAGATTATGCTTTAAACAAATAGTTTTATAATTATTCCGATGGCAAGCCAGACATAGCATGCAACAGCGATCCATTTCAATACTCGTTCCATCATGGGACTTTTTGGAGCCATCTCTTTATGATGATGAACATCCTTGCCCTTTACAAATCCATAATGGATCAAAATGCCTGAAATCATGAGGAAGGTAATATTTAGCCAGAATGTATAATCGACTTGAAAGTGTTCCTTCTCGGTGATGTTTACTGATGAAATATCCGGTAGCATACCGAAAACCTCTAACCCGTAGTGAAGAAAAAGTGAAGTGCCAATCAGTGAACTAAAAAGAAGGAATAAAATGAAGAATGACATTTTCCATCCATAGTACTTGGCGTTTATTCTAAGCACGGGAAACACTACCAAGTCACTAAAAATAAATGCTATTACCCCAGCAAAACTCACACCTTTCCCAAACAAAAGAGCAGCAAGAGGTATGTTACCCATCGATCCAATAAAGGTGACAAATGCAGCTATGGGGCCAATAATTACATGCTGAAACAGCGAAAGAAATGAATATGAATCCACCTCCTTTCCTGAGTTAATGAAGAGCGCTTCAAAAAATATATCCGGAACGAAGGCTGATATTATTCCTGCAATGGTAAAGCCAACCGTAACGTCTTTCCAGACCATTTTCCATTCCATTGCATATTGTTGACCCACTTTAGCCCAACTCTCAGTTGATTTGATTTTGTCAGAGAACGGAGTGGAATCTCTGTTATCGTCATCACTCGTCCCTAAGTTCTTACGTGCCTTTTCAATGAGACTACTTGGATTAATCAACTTAATTAATAGCCAGCTACACAAGATAAGTATGATACCACCTACATATTCCCCTACTACAAACTGCCAACCAAGAAAAATGGAAATGATAATTCCCAACTCAATGACGAGATTCGTAGAAGCTAATAGAAAGGCGATGGATGATACAAAACTGGCTCCTTTCTGAAAAAGTGATTTGGTTGTAGCAAGTGCAGAGAAACTGCACGAGCTACTTATGAATCCAAAAAAACTTCCCAGAAAAACACTTTTGGCACTTCCGTCACCCATTGTTTTTTGCATTCTACTTTGAGTGACAAAAATTTGGATCATACCACTAACAGCATAGCCCAAAATGAATGCCCAAAGAGCCATCCAGAAAAAACCAACTGAAGTATATGCAGCTTCCCCCCACTGTGAAAGAAAATCGCTCATATCAAATTGATTTAAAGTTCTTCAGTTACTTTTCCGCACTTCAGCATCTTGTCACCGAAGTATGGATTTCTGATCTGATCTGACATGCTCAACCAGCTGGCTCCTGTATTGTCAAAAGCCATCGGACAGTACTGTACATAAACTCCATCTTCTGAATCATTCGCTTTTAATGAAGCAATGAGGCCATCTGTCACCGTTTTGAAAGCTGTACGCTGTGCTTCAACATCGTCACTGGATGCAATTGTTTTTACTGCATTCACAATGTCAGCATTCCAATTCTCATTGGTTGCAGATTCAGCGAGTTTAGTGGCTGCATCCTTCGCTGCTGAAGCATCCGTTTGAACCAACGCATCTTTTAGTGACATGTAATCAGAAATGCCAGTAGATGCCTCCATAACTTCAGTTTTTGCAGCCTCTTTAGTTTCTGCTTTCTCTTCCTTTTTTGCCGAGCTGCAAGAAGCAATCGCCAATGCAAGCCCTAGAGTCAATAGTGTTGTTTTCATTGTATTTGAGTTTAAAAGTTTAATTAATTGATTCGTTTAAATGTTCTTCTACATTCCCGCAGGTGAGCATGGCATCCCCAAAATAAGGATTCAGTATTTTGTCTGAATCACTCAGCCAGAATGCACCTTGATTGTCCATAGCCATAGGGCAGTACTGACGGTAGCCATCTACTTCTACCTGGAATTTTTTTAGTGAGTGGAACAGCTGATCGCTCAAAGGTGAAAGCATCATTCGAGCTTTTTCCAGATTGGTTTCTTTTCGAATACCTTCTGTTGACTCCTGTAGCACATCCAAATCTTTCATCCATTCCACATGTGCCTCACCCTTTACCAGCTTCATATCCACTTTTTCAATGGCCTTTTGAAGATCTTCAGCTTTCTTGCTTGCTGTTTTCACGTCACTTTCTATGAGTGCATCCTTCACTGGTAGATAGGCTGAAAAGACGGCTTGAAGTTGCTCTTTAAATGCAGGATCACTTTCAAATGTTTGTTCGAATTCATTCACCTGAAGCATATTCATTTGATGATTGCTTTGTGAGGATTCTTGATTCATTCCACCATGATTATGACCTGTCATGGCAGCTCCACCTTCCGGGCTCATCATTGATGGTTTGCCTGCAAGCTGTGCCGCAGCATCAATACTGAACGTTCCATTCACGGCGATTTCCTCACCCGGTTCCAGTCCTTTCTCAATGATGTAAGCGTCTCCCAGAGATGGACCAAGTGTCACTTCACGCATTTTAAAATGCAATCCTTGATCGGAGAATAGTTTCACATAAACCACGGATCGTTTTCCGGTCCACATCACAGCAGATTTAGGTACGGTTAATATATCGGAAGTCTTTCCCAATTGAGCTTTCACCTCACCGGAAGCAAACATCTCCGGCTTCAGCATTTGATCGTTGTTTTTGACGACTACTCTTGCTTTTGTCACACGAGTTTTGGGGTTGATCACAGGATCGATGTAATCAATCTTGCCTTTAAACGTTTGTCCCGGAAGTGAACCAATATTGAATTGAATTGAATCACCTTTATTAATCCAGGACAGGTCACTTTCATACACATCAAATTGCACCCAAACTCTGGATAGATTGGCAATTTCATAAAGGGTCTGCCCTCTGTTGACATAGTCACCGAGATTGACCTTCTTGGTAGTCACATAGCCCGATTGATCCGCCAGTACAGGAAACTGATCCTGAGTCTTTCCCGTTGAGATGATCTGATCTATTTGAGTTTCGGTCAGCTTCCAGTTCTTCAGTTTTTCTCTTGCCGCCCGATATAAATTGGGTTGGCTTTCCCTGATTTTATAAGCCTCAAACAACTCTTCTTGAGAGGTTACCAATTGAGGTGAATAAAGATTGGCGATCGTGCTTCCCTTCGTGACATATTCGCCTGTAAAATTCACAGCAAGCTTTTCTATCCTTCCGGGAAAGTGTGTGGTCTGACTGAAGATTAATCGCTCGTCTTCCTGCACTTTGCCGTTCAAACGAATGGTTTTCATTGCCGATTCACTGCCTACAACTGCCGTAACAACATTGGCTAACTGCATCGCCGTAGGTGACATGCTGATTGCCATTGGATCAATACCTTCTCCGTTATCATCTTCAAGCGGGATGAGATCCATCCCACATATCGGACAAGCGCCTGCTTCATTTTGGCGAATCTGCGGATGCATGGAGCAGGTCCAAACGGTCTCTCCGTTGATGACTTCTGTGTGGGAATGATCCGTTTCGGAACTTCCACCAAAAAAGGCCCATCCAAGCAGCAAACCACCAGCGAGGGTTGCTACAATCACAAGGATTAGTGTTCTTATGGATATATTCATTTCAATATTTTTTAGCTGTCAAATAATTAAGCCTGGCCACTGCAACGTGATAGTCCATCATCGCTGTAGCCTTCATTTTTTTATACTTTAAGAGTTGTTGTTGCGTACGCAATACCTCTTCGAATGCTGTTCCTGAGTTCCCGTAGGCAGAGAGTAAAAGGTTAAGCACCTGTTGTGTCTCTGTAATTTGCTCGTCATAGAGCTTTAGAAGTTCCATTTGTTTTACTCGGTCGAAATCAGCCATTTCATATCCGGATATGAGCTGATTGATTCGATCCTCTTTTTGAAGCGAATAACTATCCTGCATCAGCTGAGCTTCCTTCCTTGCTGATTTGTACTTTCCTCTGAAAATGGGGATTCCTACAGTGACCATAGGCATCAAAGCATTCTGGCCATTGTCAGGAACAGACATGTCTGTTCGTTCACTGACAATCACGTAATCCAAACCCACCCCTAGCTTTGGCAATCCTTGCTTCTCAGCCAAAACTTCTTGTTTCTTGCTTGCCTCTAATCGAATTTCCAACTCGTCTAACACAGGGTTATTAGCTAGCAAGGAATCTCGATTGACTGCCAAATCAGTGACCATTAGGGAATCTGTAACTACCACGTCAGCATACTCTTCTCTATTCAAGAGTTTGTTGAATGAGGTCACCAATGGTTGTTTTTTCTTTCTGAGAATTTCCAAATTGGTCAATGCATCCTTGAGCATGATGTCCACTCTAAGTACATCAACCAAAGTCCCTTGATCATTTTCAAACTTAGTGGTCGCGATGATCTTATATGACTCAAGGATTTCAGCATTCTCACTTTCGAGCTCTATCCACTTATCCAATTCATATAGTGGATAGTAGGCTACAGCAATTTGATAATACAGCTTATTTCTTGCATCCAAAAAGACCTGATACTGCGCTTCCGCATTCAAGGCCGCTACATCTCCACTGGCTTTTAACGTTCCAAACCAGGGAAACATCTGGGTCAATGAGAAACGTGCTCTTTGTGGCCCAACTCGAGTTTCAACCGGAGAGATAAAATATCCAAATGAAAAGGTTGGATCCTGTAGGCTGCTAGCCTGAGGAATTCTTTCCATCGTGGCTTCAAAAGCCTTGTACTTGGCCTGAAGGCCGGGATTCTGCTCGGCAGCCTGAAATTGGTAGTTTTCTAGCGTTTGTGCCTTTGCAAAAGAGATAAGAAGATAGAAGATAGAGGTTAGAACCAGTTTCCAACTTCTGTCATCTAGCAATCTAACCTCTACCTTCCAACCTCTAGTTTCTATTTCTCTAACTTCTAATTTCCAACCTTTAATCACTAAACTACTTTCCATGACTTTTCCAGTTTTTATGTAGTGAAGTCAACATTTTACCAATCTCATCAAGCTCCTTTGATATAGCATTAAAGTCTTCTTGTGTGATATACTTGCATTCCAAGGCAAACTTTAACCAGTTTTCAGTCTCTGAATTGGACCCTAGTGAAGTGATCAAATGTTGTTTAAAAATTGCTTCATAATTTCTCTTAGCCCATCCCTCCGTGATATTAGAACTAACAGATCTTGAGGATCTTACGATTTGTGAGGTAAGAGAATAAACCTCTTCTTTAGGAAAATTTCTTGTCATCCAAAAAATGTCCATCGCCATCTTAAATGATCGGTTATATACTTCTAAGTCTTTATATGATTTTATCATCTGATTCTAGTTTCTAACTTCTCTTGGAAGTATTAATTTCATATTTCTACCTTCTATGTTTATCTGATCGACATGCCCCATCACACTTCTATCTGTATTGATAACATGCATGTGAAGATTACTGTCATGGTGTGTGTAAATTCCTTTCGCTTCTTTGGAATAGAAGCCCAGAATAGTCAGTGGCTCATTTTGAATCGAACCTCTAAATGCACCTTCCTTGTGTTTTGAGATGTCTCCGTTTTTCGGATTAAAATTGATAACATGATAATCCACCGAAGGACTTCCCAATAATATGAACGGAAATGCTTTTGATAAATCCTGGCTTTTCTCAAGTTGAAGTTCGATATCAGAAATGCCTGAAAAATCTACGGTATCCCAAGCAGTGACTGAGGTGTACACAAACAATGTAGCCTTGACAGATTGATCAGTTTGTGTAATCAAAGTGTCATTCTTCAAGTATGACCTAAAAACTTCTCCATCGATTACCAATATCTCACCTGACAAAGAATCCTGTGCTCCTAAACCATAGAGTTCTTTTTTAACTAGCGTGTCCAGGCTAACTCTGGCCTGAAACTCACCTTGATGCATGATTTTTCTCAACTCACCTATGTTTTTAACAATAGGATATTCATTTGGCTTTGAGCAAGCCAATAAGAACAGAGCGATTAATATGAAATACATGTTTCTCATGATTCAAGCTTTTTAAGTTTTCGTTCTTCTCGCATACAATACAGTACCGGCACCACGAAATAGGTGATTGCTGCAACGGCCATTCCTCCAAAGGCTGGGATAGCCATTGGGATCATGATATCTGATCCTCTTCCGGTAGATGTAAGAATTGGAAGCAAGGCAATGATGGTCGTGGCAGAAGTCATCACAGCCGGTCGGATTCTTCGCAACCCTGCTTCTACTACTGCCTCTCGTATTTCAGGAATCGTTTTGGTTCTGTTCCGATCAAAACTTTGATCCAGGTAAGTGCCCATCAACACACCATCGTCTGTGGCTATTCCAAACAAGGCGATGAAGCCTACCCACACGGCGACACTCAGATTGATGGTCTTGATCTGAAAGAGGTCTCTGAAGTCAATCCCCAGTAAAGAGAAGTTAAAAAACCAATCCTGTCCATAAAGCCAGATCATGATAAATCCACCGCTAAATGCCATGGCGATTCCGGTGAAAACCATCAGTGAGGTAGTTGTGGACTTGAATTGGAAATAGAGGATTAGAAATACGATTCCCAGCACAAGCGGGACAATGATAGCCAGTCGCTTTTCTGCGCGTACCTGATTTTCATAGCTACCGGAGAACTTGTAACTGATGCCCGAAGGAACATCTAATTCACCACTATCAATTCGCTGCTGGATTGTTTCCTGAGCATCATTTACTACTTCCACTTCTGCGTAACCATCTCGTTTATCAAAGAGGACATAACCAACAAGGAAAGTCTCTTCACTTTTGATGGCTTGAGGTCCCCTCATATATTCAATGTCTACCAACTGCCCGAGTGGAATTTGTGCTCCTGTCGGAGTTGGGATCAATACCTTGGCTAGTGACTCGGGATCGTCACGGAGCTCTCTAGGATATCTAACTCGTACAGGAAATCGCTCTCGCCCCTCAACTGTCGTGGTGACCTTCATGCCACCTATGGCAGTTTCAATGGTTTGCTGAACATCTTCAATACTGAGTCCATATCGAGCGATCTGTTCCCTGTTAATGTTGAGATGCATGTAAGGTTTTCCAACTATTCTGTCAGCAAAGACAGCTTCTGTCTTCACTGACGGAACTCGTTTAAGGATCTCCTCCAGTTGCAAACCGAAATCTTGTATCGTCTGCAAATCAGGCCCATATACCTTGATTCCCATTGGAGCTCGCATACCCGTTTGAAGCATGACCAACCGGGTTTCGATTGGCTGCAACTTCGGAGCTGAAGTCACGCCAGGTATTTTGGTCACCTTGATTATTTCATTCCAGATATCGTCCGGAGACTGAATTTCCGGTCGCCAGTTACGGAAGTACTTTCCATTGTCATCTTCAATGAGTTGCTTTTCTAAAGATGTTAGAAGTTGGACGTTGGAGAACAGACTGATGGTGTCTTTTCCGTCAAAATACCACTGTTTTTCTCTATCTAATTTCTTCCTACTAACTTCTTTCTTCTGACTTCTAACTTCTCCCCCCTCTAAAACATAATGACCATTCTTATCCACTTCAAACCTCAACCTCCTCCCTCTATCATCCACCTTATACTCCGACTTGTAGTTGATCACATTCTCATACATGGAAATTGGTGCCGGATCCAGTGCTGATTCCACTCTACCCAGTTTACCGACCGTCAGATCCACCTCGGGAATATTGGTTAACAGCATGTCCAGCTGACCTACGACCTTCCGATTATACTCAATGCCTGAATGTGGCATGGAAGTAGGCATAAGCAAGAAACTTCCCTCGTCCAGTGATGGCATAAACTCTTCACCTACTCCAGGAAAGGCATGAGCGAATGTCGACCATACTTTGGAGGACTGAACCTCAACGCCAATCGCCTCAAATCCTTTAGACACAAATCCAAAAACCGAGTTAAACCCTAGCCAGATATTGACTCCTAGCAGGATCAAAAATGCCGGAATGAGCATGAATTTGACCCTATTGGCCAGACACCAATTTAGTATGGACTTGTAGTAGTATTGAAGCAATGTGAATACTCCCAGGATAAGACCGATCAGAAGCGCCACAAAAAGCACGTTTGTAAATACACTTTTTCCGGCTCCAAGAGGCAACCAATATTTACCAAGCAACCAAACCACACCGACAACAGCGAGAATCAACTCAGCCTTGCCAATTAACCCAGTGTACCATTTTTGAGGTCGTTCTTTTCTTTTATACCAAGCTTTGAAGAAAACCAGTGATCCGAAAAGTAGCAACATTATACCACCCCAAATCTGGCCGAATGCTAACCCCACTATCCCTATGAGAATCAAGCCAAGGTTTACGGCTTGTTGCACCTTCTCATTTTTAATTCTGGCTCCAAAGAACCAGTAAGCCAGTGTAGGTAAAATCAATAGTGACACGATGAGTGCCGCAACCAATGCAAAAGTTTTGGTGAAGGCTAATGGGCCAAATAGTTTGCCTTCAGCAGCTTGCATAGTGAACACAGGAATGAAGCTGACAATGGTGGTAGAGACAGCCGCAAGTATGGCAGTTGCTACCTCTGCTGAACCATTGTAAATCGTCGTGATTAATTTTTGATCCGCTGGAGCTTCATCCAGATGTTTGATGATGTTTTCTGAAAGAATAATCCCCAGATCGACCATCGTTCCAATGGCAATGGCGATTCCGGAAAGTGCCACGATGTTGGCATCCACACCAAAATAGCGCATGGCAATGAACACCATGAGCACCGAGATGGGTAAAATACTGGATATCAGAAATGAGGCTCTTAGATTGTACACCATGACAATCACTACCAGAATCGAAATCAGGATTTCCAATGAAAGTGCCTCTTCAAGAGTGCCGAGTGTTTCGTAGATCAACTGAGACCGATCATAGAAAGGCACTATGGTCAGCTGACTCTCCGTCCCATCCGCAAGTGTTTTCTTCGGAAGACCAGGAGCGATCTCCTTAATCTTGTCCTTCAAATTGTTGATGACCTCCAGTGGATTGGCACCATATCTGGCGACCACCACTCCACCTACCACTTCAGCGCCATCCTTATCTAGTATTCCTCTTCGTGTAGCCGGGCCGAGCGATACACGTCCAATGTCTTTAACCCGAACAGGTACATTGTCTTGAACAGAAACAACGGCTTTCTCCAGATCTTCAACAGACTTGATATAGCCCAATCCTCTTACCAGGTATTCGGCCTGATTGATTTCAATGGTTTTAGCACCAACGTCCTTATTGGATTGCTTGACAGCCGTCATGACTCGATGCAGCGGGATGTTATAGGCTAAGAGTGCATCCGGATTTACGTCAATCTGGTATTCCTGAACAAATCCACCGATTGAGGCCACTTCAGACACTCCTTCAGTAGCATTCAATCCGTACTTCACATAGAAATCCTGAACGGTGCGGATCTCATGCAGATCCCATCCTCCGGTAGGATTTCCACTCTTGTCCCTTCCTTCTATGGTGTACCAATAGACTTGCCCAAGAGCGGTAGCATCCGGACCGAGCGTTGGCTGAACACTTTCCGGCAGTAATCCAGATGGAATGGAGTTGAGTTTTTCCAGAATTCGTGAGCGACTCCAGTAAAATTCAATGTCTTCATTGAAGATGATGTAAATGCTGGAAAAGCCGAAGATGGATGAGCTTCGGATGGATTTAACACCCGGGATACCTAAAAGATAGGTCGTCATTGGATAGGAGATCTGATCTTCAATATCCTGTGGTGAACGCCCTTGCCATTGAGTGAATACAATCTGTTGATTCTCTCCAATATCGGGAATGGCATCTACAGGTACAGGATCGGAAGGCAATACACCTACTTTCCAGCCAAATGGAGCTGTTACAATTCCCCAGGCAATGAAGCCAATGAGAATCAAGACCGTTACCAGTCGGTTTTCCAGAAAGTATTTTATTATTTTATTCAGCATTTTTTTGACTTATTGATTTGAAAGAAAGTATAGATGCAGGATCACCTATTGGTGCCTGTAAATACATTCAAATCAATAAATCATATCAAGAATGCCTGATAGAGTACCTGAAAATCCAGGTCAGGTAATGGGGGGGAGCTATCAACCGGAATTGGTTGATTTTGGTTGAACTCAAGGTTAATTTCATAAAGGAAACCAGCCACTGTCGAGGTGACAAAGATTTGTGCTAACTCAGTAGAAATATCTTTCTTGAAAAGCTCATCCGTTTCAAGTGTAACGTATTCGTTTTCACAACAGTCTGGAGCTACAAAGTGCATTTTTTCGTCTTCATGGTCCGGGTGATCCATGGTACCCATACCACAATCCATATGCTCCTGGCCCAGCATGAGCTCACTTTTCATTGCCATGCCCATGCAAAAGTGGGTTCCGTAGGTAAACCCTACGTTACCAAGAAGCAAAACGATAGCAAGCGATATGGATATTATCTTTTTCAACTCAACAAATATACGAAAAGTGAAAAGGAAGGATTTACAGAATTTTAGGAAAGAGTTATATGATTGGAATTAAACCGATTACAACTCTTATCGAAACGTGAAGCGTAATGACCTATAGCGAATGAGTATGTCTCCTCGAGTTACTGTTAAAAATCCGCTTTGCGCTGGATTTTTAAATTATAATGAAAAGTAGAAAGAGTCTAGTTTTCTTGGTTTATTTCGCTTGGATTTGAGTGAAATCTGAAATAATCGTCTACCGATTTAAGTTGATATTCAGAATAAGCTTCTTTTGGTGCGCAGACACCTAAATAGGTATTACCACCAATTTTTTGGAATTTGATACTCGCAGATTCGTCTTCGTGTGAATGGAAATCGGTTTCACGGGTTAGATTATCAACTCCGTAAATTTTATCTACAGAAAAAACCAACTGTTCGCAGTTTGGGCTTTCCATTGATTTATAGACAAACGAACGGTCGGTTGTATCTAAAACAAAAATCAACCCCCCAGGCATTATTTTTCTTAATGCGTCGATTTTTTGGTGCGTATTAAAAATGACCATTTTCTGTCATATCTTTTATTGTTGAAAAACCAGTGGTTTTTATTGGTTCGATGAACACAAATTCAAAATCAAAGATATGATGAGCTAAAATGTAATTACGACATTGTAAACACGGTTCTTTAATTAAGTAAAATCACTATTCATTACGGCTTTAGAAGACCTAAATTCATAGCTTTCTTTATTAGCTCTGCCATGTTTTTAGCGTGGAGTTTTTTCATTATGTTCCCTCTGTGAGCTTCAACTGTACGCTCGCTGATAAATAATTTATCAGCTATTTCCTGACTTTTAAGTCCATCGGAAATATCGTTGAGCACTTCTAGTTCTCGCTTTGTCAGTTGAACACTTTCTACTTTTTTCTTTTCTTTTTTTATCTCTTTATAGGAATTAAGTGCTGTATCGATTACTTCCCGACTAAAAAACTTTCCCCCTTCCAGCACTTTCTCAATAGCAACAAGTATTTCATCTGCCACACTATCTTTTACTACATAGCCGGCAATATTAAAATTTAAACCCTCCATCACATACTCTTCATCCTTATACATACTGAGAATGATGATTCTAAGGTCAGGGTACTTCTCACCAATAAGTTTTGCTGCTTCAAGACCAGTCATTTCCGGCATTGATATATCCATGAGAATAATATCAGGATTTTCCCCATTATCAAGGGCATCAAGTGCTTTTGTTGCCCGATCATATTCACCTATAATGTCAATAGATTGATCTAAATCGATTATGCTTCTTACACCTTTCCTTACAAGTTCATGGTCTTCAACCAGAAATAGTTTAGTCTTTTTCATTCAATAGGTATTTTTAAACTGATAAATGTGCCTTTGCCTTTTTGTGTATCAATGTTACATTCAGCTTTTAAAACTTGAGACCTGAATAAAATGTTTTGAATTCCATGATGAGTTGTATCCATTGTATAGTCTCCAACTTCAAAACCCACACCATCATCTTCTATTGTCATTTGAATATGATCATCAAATCCATACAACTGAATAGAAGCATTGTTCGCTTGTGAGTGCTTAATAATATTGGAGATATTTTCCTGTGTGATTCTATAAATATTGACCTTCAGTTTCATATCAAGGTCAGGTAAGTCCCCCGCTTGAAATGAGAATTGAATCTCACTGGTTTTATCAGCCTGATCAACAATTTTCTTAATGCAAACATCAATGGGAAAATCGCTCAAAAGTGAAGGTAACAGACCATCAGTGACCTTTCTCATTTCGTCTAAAAACTGATCTAACATATCAGTTAGAACCTCCTTGCTATCTCCTTTTTTCACTGCCAACTTGATCATATTAGCTATTTGACCCACGCCATCATGTAAGTCCCTGGCTATTCGTTCTCGCTCCTTTTCCTGACCTTCAATAAATGAAAGCAGTCGGCGATTTTTCATCTCTTCATTTACCTCTCTAATCCTTACTCTCTCGGAAATATCCTTGAAAAAAAACAAAGTGTACTCTTCATCAAGAGATACATTATGTGAGTAAAAGTCACCATAGATGCGTTCATTACCATCCAGCAACAGCTCAAACTCAGACACCTCTTCTTTACCAACAACATTTACTGTTTGCCCACTTTCGTAATCCTTAAAATCAAGAACCTGATTAATATTCTGGTTCATCAACTGTTCAAATGGACGAGCGGTAATATGTTCCACAATCGAATTAGTATATCTTATAATACCTTCTTCATCAAGCAGGAAAATTGCTTTGTCAATTGAATTGATAATGGCTTGAAAAAGCTCGCTATTCTCCTTTATTTTCTTTTCTGCCTGAGCCTTATAGAGGGCCACATCAATATTTGACAATAGTTCGGCTTCATTGAAAGGCTTTACTACATAACCATATGGCAAGCTAAACTTGGCTTTTTCAATTGTAGGTTCATCAGTTAGAGCTGTCAGAAAGATAATTGGAATATCAAGATTTTGTTTTATTTCAAATGCAGCATCAATTCCATCTGAATTGGTCTCCATCATGATGTCCATTAAAATTAGGTCTGGGGTCTGCTCTGAAGCCATCTTTACAGCTTCCTTGCCGGAATAAACAGACACAACTTCATGACTACCAGACTCTAATGCATGTTTTATATGCTGATTTACAATTAGTGAATCTTCTGCAACTAAAATTTTTCCCATGGCTTATTGACGGATTAGTTCTAATTTATATGAAATTGTGAGATATTTCTAATTATAGGTATTAAGAAACGGTTTTTATGAAAAAAGTCTTTATCATATCTAAAAACACTTCCTTCTCTAATTATTTATTTTTATTGATAAATGAGTTGAACCCATCCACTTTTACACTTGCTGCTGAGTTAACAGAAGATTTAGATTTGATGATCATTGATACAGAAAGTATCAATCCGGATGAATTAAAAGAGTATTCAAAAGGAATTCCAATCATATTATTTGCTTTCCAATTAAAACCGCTTTTAATTCAATATACCTCGATTTACGATGTAAATGGAGTCATTTCATTATCTATGGAAGCCGATGAAATTTTAAAAACCTTGCGAGCGGCTCTTGAAGGAGATATGTTTTATAACGAGACTATTATTTCTATGCTTTTTTCAAATAAAGCAAATGATATTGTCAATCGAATTAAATCATTAACAGAAAGAGAGAATGAAATCTTATTGCTTATGATGAAGGATCAAAGCAATGAAGAAATTGCAGAAAGCCTGAATTTGAGTGTACGAACAGTAAATGCTCATAAGGGTAATGTGATGAGGAAAATAGGCTCGAAAACAACCAGCGGATTGATTCAAACATTATTGGAATATTCAGCTCAATTTAGAAACTCGCTCTGAACCCATTTTCTTCATCTATCTCTACTTTACCACCAAGCTGCTTTGAAAAAGTTTTTATTAAGGAGACTCCCAGGCCTGTTTCTTTCTTCAATACATCCGCATTGAGTTTTTCTCCATTATTAAGTACTCTCAAAAAATAATTACCATCGGAGTAACCAAAATGAATGGTAATAGCCCCACTCGTCTTATCACTAAATCCATGTTTAACGGCATTTCCAACCATCTCACTCACCATTAATCCAATAAGTAAAGCTTTTTCAACATCAAGAACGAGATGTTCAGAATGAACTGAGACTTTAAACTTAGCGGCAGACAGCACAATTTGAAGTTCCTTTGCTATATGATTTAAATACTCTGAAATATTAATTTCAGATACATTATGAAACGTATATAGCTTATCGTGAATCACCGCCATTGCCTTAATTCGGTCATTTATCTCATCAAAGACAACCTTTGATTTCTCGCTATCTAGCTCATAAGACTTTAAAGCAAGGATGGATGAAATCAGCTGCATATTGTTTTTGACACGGTGATGCACCTCTTTAATAAGGACATTCTTCTCTTCCAGAGAAGTTTCTAACTGCTTTTGAAGTTTCTTATCAACTGAGATGTCATATACTACCCCAACCATGCCTCTTAATTTTCCTTTATGATCTCGGAGTACCCTTGTAAATGCCCTTAAGTATTTTATTTCACTATCAATTTTTACCTGCACCTCTGATTCCAAAAAATTTATCCCACCCTTTATCATACCAAGACTTGTGTCAATCAATTGCTGATCATCTTCAATAAAATGATCTTTCAATTCATTTATTGAGAGAGGCTTTTTTGTATTGGTAAAGATGGAATACATCTGATCTTCCCAAAATATTTCTCCTGATTCACTATCATACTCCCACACCCCAATGTTTGCAATCTCGGTAGCTAGTAAAATTCGATCCGTTAACCGACGAATTTTTTGCTCTGCATTTTTTTGCTCCGTGATATCCTGTACAGTCCCGATCATTCGAGTCACTTTACCATTATCGAAAAACATTTTTCCACGACCGGAAATCCATTTCAATTTTTTTGTCTTTAAGTGATTGATCCTATAGATGTGGAAAAAATCTTTCCCTTCAGCAATGCAGCTCTCTAATTTTTTAGCAAATTCAGCTAAATCCTCAGGGTGAATAAGTTCTTGAATAATAGATACATGCCGATGAGAATCATCAAAACCCATCATTGCAATCATTTCCTCTGATGGGTCAAATGCACCTGTCGTTGGATCATATTCGTAATTAGCGATTTTGGATATTCGCTGAGACTCAAGTAATTTAAACTGACTTTCCTGTAGCTTTCGTTCAGCTTCTTTCAGGTCAGTAACATCGAGCATTCCCGTTATTGATCTTTCAAAATTTCCTTCCTCATCATATTCCGCAACGGCAGAAAGTATCACATCTATTTCATCCCCGGATTTCCTACGGTACTTATACTCAACGTTTTTTACATAGCCATCCTTAAACAGTTTTTTGAGATTGGTGGCAATATCAATCATGGAGGATTCTGATATGAAATCGACAGGCGTTTTACCGATCACTTCATTTCGTTCATATCCCATTTTTTCTAACCAGAAATCACTCACGCTTATTATTTCTAATTTCTCATTTATAGAGTGCATCATTACTGGAGCCTTGTTATAGATGTTTCTATATTTTCTGAGCGATTTTTCCAATGCCATTTCTATCTCCTTCCTGGTGTTAATATTTTGCCAGGTTATTACAGCTCCAAATGGATCACTTAATGGTGTGGCTCTTAGGTTATACCACTTGCCATCTGCCAGTTTCATCTCTTGATCAATCACACTTGCCTGCTGCTTCATCAAGAGCGTAAGACTCTCTTTTAAGTAATTTTCTTCTCCAAAGTATTCAGTAAACTCAAAGACAGACTTACCTACTTCCAATTTAGAATATGGTTGACCTTTTATATAGGTCGTCAGGTTTTTATTGACATTGATGATTGTTCCCTTATCATCCACCACAAGTATAGCCTCATCAAGTGCATCAAGAATGCCTTGTTTTAGCCCCTCCTCCCTTTTAATATTTTCTTCTGCCTGAACCCTGTCGGTTATATCCTCAGTGATGTAAACCACATTTTCAAGTTTGCCATCTGAATCAAATAACGGATAATATTTAATCTTAAAATTTCTATCAACTTCCGCATGTTCCAGGGAAATCGATGTTGTCACTTCTCCACTCTCACCTTGAAACGCCTTTTTAATTTCGTCTACTTGTTTATCTTTTGTGAAAAGATCATTCTGGAAAATGTTAAACTGATTAATGTAATCTTTTAGGTTGATAAGCCAATACTCCTCGCATTTGGCATTGGCCGCAATCAGTGTGCCCTCTTTATTATAAATAGTAATAGCATATGGTGCTTCGGTGATAAGTTGGCGGTACTGTTGCTCCCGTTCTTTTAATAAAATTCTAGCATTTTTTTGTTCTGTGATGTCCAACATTAGCCCTCTAAGGCTTGTGGGTTTTCCATCCACCTTGACGACTTCAACCAAATCTCTGATCCAAATAAGTCTTCCGTCTTTATGCCTAATCCTGTATTCAAGTTGATAACTGCTAACATCAGATGCTTTGTGTTTCTCATAAGCTAATACATGTTCTTTATCATCATCATAAATTCTTGATTGCCAAAACCCCTCTTCCATCCATTTCTTTTCAGGGTAACCAAAGATTTCTTCAACCTTGGGACTCATGTAGGAAAATGTCTTAGTGGCTAAATCGGATTCCCACACCACCGCATTGATATTCTCAATTAAGATTTTAAAACGCTCTGACTCTTTCTCTGAAATTCTATCCTTCTCAATTTTCTGTGTTATATCAGCAAAATTTGAAACGCCACCAATCAACTGATCGCTATCATCATAAATCGGTGCAGCATTTACTGAAAACCATTTTCTTTTGCCTTTCACAAAGGTTCCCTGAATTGATGTAGTAACCTTCTTATTTTGATTTAACACTTTGTAAAGGGCATGTTCTTCTACCATCATTGGCTCTTCATTCCGACTAAATTGGTCCCACTCAAAATCTAAATAATGAACCCCAATGAGTTGAGATTTTTTGATCCCCAGCAAGCTGAAAGCAGACTGATTTGCGTAAGTAACCATACCATCAATGTTCACCTGAATGACACCAAAGGGCATACTTTCCAATACACTTTCATGAGTTATTTGAGTCTTCTTAGCCAAATTGTTATGTAACTGATGTGAATTTCGAATGAACCTAAATTTATTGATATAGTATGTAACTAGAAGTGCAAATTGTATTCTTCTTAAGAAATAGTCATTTTAACTAAATCAATATCCTCACTATTACCAAGTAAGAAAGAAGCAACAAAATCGTCTCTTTGTAAAAGATAATTTTCTACTCTTATTCAAGTTAGACATTAATAATTGACGAAGATGAGATGTGAAAAAATTACTAAGACATTCCAGGGTTTAAATTTTAACTAAAATTCCCCAGTAACAATACAATGCGTTCAGCAGTGTGATTAGGTGATTAGGTGTCTCGAGAGAGGCACCTTTTTTTGTGTCAACAAACTTTATTTAGATTGATTCTAAATAATTACATTTGCGCAAAATCAAACACTATGAGATACATAAAGCTTATAATTCTTACTCTAACAATAGCCTGCACAGGCACAAAAGAAAATAAGGAGGAACGTTCAGCGGAGAAGGTTTTAAATGTCTATTCACATCGTCACTATGATGCAGACAAGCAAGCATTTGAGAAATTTACTAATGAGACTGGTATTAAAATAAACCTGGTTAAGGCAGGAGCAGATGAGTTGATTAGCAGATTGGAGATGGAGGGTGAAAACTCACCTGCGGATGTGCTTATTACAGTAGATGCTGCAAAGCTGAACAGAGCTAAAAACATGGGTCTATTACAGTCAGTAGAAGCCAACACTAATAACAAAAATGGATTTATTGATGCTGATAAGACCTGGTATGCAATCACATACCGAGCACGGGTGGTGGCTTATGATAAGGAAGACGTAGATGTATCTGAGCTTTCAACCTATGAAGACCTGGCGAGTGACAAGTGGAATGATAGGATTTTAATCCGATCTTCAAGCAGCTCCTACAATCAATCATTGCTTTCATCGATCATTCATGAAAATGGAACAGAGGCAGCTAGCGAGTGGGCAAAAGGAATGGTTGAGAATATGGCTCGTGAGCCAAAAGGTGGGGACCGGGATCAGATCAAAGCTATTGCATCCGGAGTTGGTGATATTGCAGTAGTAAACACCTATTACGTAGGATTGCTTCTCAACTCAGATAACCCTGAAGAAGTGAAAGCAGGACAAAGTGTTGGTATCTATTTCCCAAATCAAGAAGGTCGAGGTGGTCATATAAACATTAGTGGTGTTGGTGTAACCAAAAATGCTCCTAATAAAGAAAATGCAATTAAGTTCATCGAGTTTTTGACGAGCGAAGAAATACAAAAATTTTACGCTGCTACTTCTTTTGAGTACCCTGTACACAAAAATGTTAAAGCTGATTCTACTGTTGCAGCTTGGGGAGACTTCAAGATAGACAATCTTGAATATGCAGAAAATCCAGAGCTGTTGAATGAGGTTATTAAAATATTTGATGAAGCTGGCTGGAATTAAACCTCCCAGACATTTTTACTGGCGACTCGCTACCAATTGCATCCTGGCATTAATCTTATTGCCACTTGTTTTGGTAGCGAGTCGCTCCTTTATGTTGGATACATCCAACTTAAAGCATATTACGACCAATCTATTGCCGCTATATGTATGGAATACCTCCATACTTGTAATTGGCACTTCAGCAATTACATTGGTGCTTGGTGTGGCTACAGCCTGGTTTGTAACGGTTTATGACTTTCCATTTAGAAAACATTTTGAATGGGTTTTAATTCTTCCGCTGGCTATTCCTACATTCATTAATGCTATTGCTTATGTAGGTCTTACAGATTTCGCAGGTCCTATTCGTATTTTTTTTAGATGGTTAGGCACAGACATTTACTTAGATATCATGAATCATACAGGAGCTATTCTGATCATGAGCCTCGTGCTTTATCCGTATGTTTATGTTACCTCAAGATCCGCTTTTCTACTTCAATCTTCATCACTGATGGAAGTATCCAGATCACTCGGTCAGTCTATGCGCAGAACGTTTTTTAAAGTGGTACTTCCTCTTGCCTGGCCAGCCATCTTTGCCGGACTTATTCTGGTTATCATGGAAGTACTAAATGATTATGGAGTAGTTTCCTATTTTGGCATTCCAACCTTTACTGTGGGTATATTTAGATCCTGGCTTGCACTGGGTGACCTATCCACAGCGGTTTTCCTGTCCGTAATAGTCCTCACATTTGTTGTTATTCTACTTATAATAGAATTCAGGGCCAACCGTAAAAAGAGATTAACACCAGACAAAGCTGAGCCTTTCTTTTCAAGATTAAAGACAAAGAGAAAATGGTTACTTTTCTCTATCTGCCTTCTGCCGGTATTAGCTGGGTTTATTATCCCTGTCGGGCAGCTACTATGGTGGTTCTTTCTTGCATACACGCATGATGTTTGGACCAGCCTATTTACCCTAGTTGGAAATACTGCCATATTAGGAATCTCAACTACACTAATCGTTGCAATACTTTCAATTATACTGGTTTACACTTTTAGGCTGGTGAAGAAAAAAGGTGTAAAAAAAACAATTGCAAAGCTCCCTATGCTTGGATATGCAATGCCTGGAGCTGTCATTGCCGTAGGGATTGTTGCATTTATTCTTATCATAAATCCAGACCTTATTTACTCGAGTATTCTCGCGCTAATATTTGGCTATACCGTCCGGTTTTTTGCGGTAGGATACGGATCTATTGAGTCTGGCATGGAGAAAATTCCAAGCCAAATTGACGATGCGGCACAATCACTGGGTAGCAACACATTTAGAAATCTAATCCGTGTGCACCTTCCGGTCTTAAAGCCGGTTCTTCTAGGTGCCTTAATTATGGTTTTCGTGGATGTTGCAAAAGAATTGCCAATTACTTTAATCCTACGACCATTTAACTATGAGACACTGGCAACTAATGCATTTCAGTACGCAAAAGATGAAATGGCTCCACGATCTGCATCATCAAGCTTGCTGATTATTTTTGTGAGCGCAATACCGGTCTATTACTTAAACAGGATTTTGCATAGAAGGTGAAGCTAAGCGTAGAACATATCAGCAAAAGTTTTGAAAAGACTCAGGTCTTGAAAGACATTTCCCTTGAAGTAAAAAAAGGAGAGATTCTTTCGCTTACAGGTGAGAGTGGCTGTGGGAAAAGTACATTATTAAGAATCATTTCCGGATTAGAAGCACCTGACGATGGTTCTATCCTTTTAAACGGCCAGAATATTACTAGTTGGAAGCCGGAAAAACGAAAATTTGGATTCGTCTTTCAAAACCTATCGTTGTTTCCACACCTTTCGGTAAAGGGTAATATTTTTTACGCTATTAAAAAGAAAGATCAGACCGCAGAAAAGCTGAATCATCTAGTAGAGATGACCGGTCTTAAAGGCTTGGAAAACCGATATCCGCATGAGCTTTCCGGTGGTCAACAGCAACGTGTCGCCTTGGCAAGAGCATTAGCTATTAATCCAGAGCTACTTATTCTGGATGAGCCATTTAGCAGCTTAGATGAGCTTTTAAAAGCAAAGCTGCGGGAGGAGATTTTTGACTTACTACGATCATTGCATATCACAACCATCTTGGTAAGCCACCAGGCTTCAGATGCATTTTTGATCGCCGATAAATTGGTCGTGATGAAGGATGGAGCAATTCAGCAATCAGGCACTCCTTCAGAGGTGTACCAAAAGCCTATCTCACCGTACGTTTCGGACTTTTTTGGAGCGAGTGTTATTATAAATGCCAAAAACAAGGATGAGAATATTGTTGAAACATCGTTTGGATCATTAAAAATTGCGAATAACAGGGCGGATGATTTTCAACTTTTTGTCAGGCCTGAAAACATTCAGATTACCACCTCCCGCGATTTTAATTTATCGGGAAAAGTCCTAAAAAAAGAATTTAAGGGGCCGCATGATGTCCTCAAAATAGGAAACAATAGCACATCTGAATTTATAAGCTTAGAGACCGAGAGATGTCCACATGAAGTAGGTGAAACCATTTATTTGAAAGTGCCCGAGAAAGAAGTTCAGATTTTCAAATAGTGTTCGCTCCGCCAAAATGACTGTTCAATATAGTACAATTAAAATTTTGTCCTAATTTATAAAACACTCTAATCCAACAACTTACAATGTTTGGCATATCGTTTGATTAATAAATAGTCATAATGGCCAACCGAACCAACATACGCCTAAACAGAACACTACTTATACTCTTGGGTATATTGTTAGCATGTTTGCTCACACTCAATACTAAGTCCCTGTACTCAGCCGATTTATTGAGTGATCCGACCAATGAGCGTATACCGGTAATTGACAACCCAGCACCAAAAACCTTTTTTGACAAAATTGGAATGATCAGTTTTAAAAATTTCCTGAAAAAATCACATCTTTAAACAAACAAAAGAATGGAAATGACGAAACGACTTTTTAGATCAAATGACAGAATGCTCGGTGGTGTTTGTGCAGGTATTGCAGAATACCTTGGCTGGGATCCTACGCTGGTTAGAGTTGCCTATCTTATCTTATCAATTGTTAGCGCCGCTTTTCCCGGACTTTTGGTCTACATCATCTTGTGGATCATCATGCCGCCCAGATATTAAACTTTGTTATAAAAGTTCATCCACCTGTCCGGTATCTCCCCTTTCATTGCTAGCTCATAATCACTGTGATTGCAAGCGATCATCCGATTTCGGTTGAATAATCCTTCAGATTCAGGGTTGGGCACTTCCATCCACCAACGTTCTGATAGTTTACTTTTATAGAACCTGATGGTATCTGGTTCGCCTCCAAGATGTACCTCGTACATGAGATAGTCATTGGATTTAAAATTTTTATCTCCTTTACGGTGGTAATATCCTTCGATAAAATACCAGATCATCGTACTCAAAACAAAGGCAGTTTTTTGATCCTCTGAATCTTTGGAAGCATCATAATTGTATAAACCTACCGAACTCATTTTTTCATTTTGACCTGCATACCAACATAGCTGGCAGGCTTCCTCTCCCGTCAGTCCATATACTTTAGAGTTTATAGCACCAGGAGCATAAAAAGCTTGCAAAGCACATAAATCAAATGAAAGCATATCGGCATCCCGTACTATCGGCTCAATATCTTTTATATTTTCTTTAACAATACCCAATCGCACAGATTCAAATGAAAGCTTCTCTAATAATTCAATAGATTTTTGATGAGTCAGATAACTCTGATAGGCAAGGTGATAATAGCTAAAAAGGTAATTGGGGCTATGCTTAAATATGCTACCTATGTGGTTAAATGAAGCGTTTGTTTCGTCATCAAAATCCATTTGATTATCAATGTTAAGAACAGATACAAGCTTCTCTGAATTTTCGTAGGCATAATACTGCCCAAGATCCAAATCATGACTTCCACCAAAAAGAACGGGGATAATATTCGTTTCCATCAGATAGGCACAAACTTCTTTAAGTCTAAGGTAAGTGTCTTCTAATGTGGGTCCATTCCTGAAGTTGCCTAAATCAACTATTCCATAGTCACCATAGCCCTTTTTAAGTTTGTATAACTGATTCCTTACCTTATTCGCAGACTCTTGATCAGCCTTTTCATCTAGCCCCCTATATTCATTAAGCCCAATTAGGGCAATGTCCATACCCTCATGATCAGGCATTTTGTCCCGATTGATATAAATCGAAGACTGAAATGAAGCAGGTGATTTATCTACGTCGATTTCGACGGGATTGAAGAAAAGCTTTAGATCCATTCAGCTAAGATAGGTATTGACTAAAAAACCTATTCACAAAAGGGTGAACTAAGGTGAAGTTTGATTGAAAACTTTTTTAGCCTTTATTATTTCCATTGCGATGGGCACAAAAAAAGCCTTGCATTACTGCAAGGCTTGATCTCTTTGTAGGGTTGAATCACTTTATCGTAAACCCGAACGTTTCTTCATAATTCTTTCCCTGAACCAAAATGGTGTAAGTTCCTTCTGACAAGTTAATCAATGAAGATAGCTCAATCTGAGTTGATGAAACTGAAACATCTACATCGTCATTGATTGATATTCTAACTTCTTCAGAGTCAGGCTTATTTAATGTAGCAACCGTTTCTTTGGTAAAAACCGGCTGTCCACTTTCAAATTCAATAGCGGGATTTGAAAACTCAATACTTGGTATTGATGAAGTTGCGTCTTTCTTTTCATTTTTGACTGGACTGCCAATCAAAATAAAAGCGAGTAATAGTGTAAGCTTAAGCATGATGTGTGGCGTTTTATACTATACAAAATTCACATTTATTTGATAATTATAAATCCGTAGAATACTGAATTTACACTAAGTATAATGCTTATAAGGCAACAAAAAAGGCCTTACATTACTGTAAGGCCTTTTTTTGACATTTCTGTTCGTGTTACCCACCAAAATCATCAAATCGGATGTTTTCATCAGGAATTCCGAAATCTTCTCCCATTTTTTGCACCGCCTGGTTCATCAATGGAGGTCCACAGAAGTACAATTCAATTTCTTCCGGTTGATCGTGCTTGCTCAAGTAGTGATCAATCACTGCCTGGTGTACGAAACCTGTAAACCCATCTCCTTCATCTTCCATACTTTCTTTTGCATTCCAGTTGTCTTCTTCAAGTGGTTCAGAAAGCACAATGTGAAACTGGAAGTTCGGGAATTTCTTTTCCAGATCATAGAAGTGATCCAAATAGAAAAGCTCTCTTTTCGAACGTCCGCCATACCAATATGTCACCTTTCTTCCGGTCTGCAATGTCTTAAACAAGTGGTATAGGTGCGACCTCATTGGCGCCATACCAGCACCCCCTCCTACATAAAGCATCTCTGCTTCTGAAGGGTTGATGAAAAACTCTCCATAAGGGCCTGAAATTGTTACTTTATCTCCCTTTTTAAGACCAAAGATGTAAGAAGAAGCAATACCCGGATTCACATTCATCCAGCCATTCTTCGCTCGATCCCATGGTGGTGTAGCAATACGCACGTTGAGCATGATCTCTCGACCTTCTGCAGGGTAAGAAGCCATAGAGTAGGCTCTTTCTACAGTCTCATCATTCTTCATCTTCAAGTCCCATAGACCAAACTTATCCCACTCAAGCTGAAATTTATCAGGCTCTCCGGGATGCTCGTCAGGGTGAGCCGTAATGTCCATGTCTTTGAACTCTACCTCACATTTTGGCACTTCAATCTGGATATAACCTCCAGCTTCGTAATCCATTTCCTCTGGTATCTCCACCACAAATTCTTTAATGAAAGAGGCAACATTGTAGTTTCTCACCACAGTTGCTTCCCATTTCTTAATTCCGAAAATTTCCTCCGGAATTTCGATCTCCATGTCGTTCTTCACTTTTACCTGACATGCAAGCCTTACATTTTCTTTCTGCTCAGTTCTGGTTAGGTGACCTACCTCAGTCGGAAGTACATCGCCACCTCCTTCTACCACCTTACACTTACACATGGCACATGTACCACCGCCACCGCAAGCCGAAGGAAGGAAAACGCTCTTTTGAGAAAGCGTTGAAAGTAAGGTTGAACCGGCCTGAGTTACCATAGGGTTCTCAGTGTCACCATTTACAGTGATGTTTACTGGCCCTGACTGAACTAATTTTGATTGAGCCAATAGCAGGATTAAAACCAATAGAAGAATTAATACTGTGAAGGCAATGATTGAAGTTATGACAATTGAAGACATGTGTCTAAAACCTTTTTATTTAAAAAATCACGGCAAATATAGTTGATCTCTTCCTCCATATTAACCGATAAACTGAACCTTTTTTATTCCAATGTAGAAACACCACTCAATGGCTAATTGTTGGATCAATCCAACATCTTCAGCAACATAGTCAGTCGCGACTTTAATTGTCTGCGATCTACAATGAAATCAAGGAAACCATGCTCTAAAACAAACTCAGCACTTTGGAATCCTTTGGGTAAATCTTTCCCTATCGTTTCTCGTATCACTCTTGGTCCAGCAAAGCCTATAAGCGCCCCCGGCTCTGCAATATTGAAATCGCCAAGCATGGCATAAGATGCTGTGACCCCACCAGTGGTTGGATCTGTTAATAGCGAGATGTAGGGGATTTTAGCCTCGGAGAGCAATGCAAGCTTAGCAGACGTTTTAGCCATCTGCATTAATGAAAAACCAGCCTCCATCATTCTAGCACCTCCGGACTTAGAGATCATTAGAAAAGGAATCTTATTCTTTAAAGAATAATCTATTGCTCTGGCAATTTTTTCACCTACTACAGAGCCCATAGACCCACCAATAAATGAAAAATCCATACAAGCGACTACCAGGTCAATTCCATTCATTTTTCCAGTAGCGCTTCGCACCGCATCTTTCAACCCACTCTTTTTTTGAGTAGCATTGATCCTGTCCGGGTATTTTTTAGTGTCAGCAAATTTTAACGGATCGCCTGAAGATAAATCAGGGTCCAGCTCTGTGAACTTATTATTGTCAAATAGTATTTCGAAATACTCTTTCGAACCAATTCTTACATGATAATCATCATCCGGACATACGTATGAGTTGTTTTTCAACTCTCGCATGTGGATAATGCTGCCGCTTGGGGTCTTATACCAAAGTCCGTCCGGGACTTCTTTCTTATCTTCTGTCTTGGTGAGTATTCCTTTGTCTTGTCGCTTAAACCACGCCATTCGAATTCTTTCTCAGTGAATTAGCAAAGCTAAATGATAATTGGTAAAGGCGTCAATAAAACAATCTGTCATTTTTGCTAAATTGAATTACTGAAAATCAGAAAGAGATAACTCAACAAGAGGAAGTCAACCACCATGAAGTTTACTGTCAGCCTTAGTTTTTTCGTCTTATTAAAGATTGCAGTTTTTGCACAAAATAAAGTAGATAGCCTAAAACAAGTAATAGCAGCTTCAGATGATCCCAATACAAAAATTGAGACACTGACTGCCCTCGCAGATCAATTTCAAAACCCAAATGATAAGATTGTCTATGCCAGACAATCGTATCGCTTATCTGAAACTGCAACAAACAAGAGTAAAATAATGGCCGCAAATCAGATGGGTGTCTGCCATGGGATGCTGGGGCAAATAGATTCTTCAAAATACTATTTTAATAAATCGTTGGAAGCCAGTTTGGCAAGCGGAGATAGCGCCTATATCTCGAGTGCATATAACGGACTTGGAAATCTTTCGAGGATAACAGCAAACCTGGAACAGTCTTTGGAGAATTTTTTAAGTGCATTAGATTATGCTGATGCGGTTCCCAATAGGAAATGGTATGCAGATATTCTTACAAATATTTCCGGAGTTTACTTTGAACTTAAGAATTATGAAGCTGCACTTGTGAAAGTTTTGGAAGCCAGAGCCATCTATGAAGAACTAGACGATAACCAAAACATCTCATATTCTGCCAATCTTCTGGCAATAGTCTATCGGGCACTAGGTGAATTTGATAAAGCATATCAGTATAATCAGGAGGCATTAGAAATGCTGCTAATAAGTAATGACACCACTCAGATCATCTACAATTATGTTAATACAACTGAAATTTTAATAGAAAATGGGGAACTCAATAAAGCAGCAGAAAACGCTTTAAAGGCTATAGAATTGGCTGAAAAATTTGGTGACAGAGATCCACAAATTTCCAGTCTGATTACTTTATCAAGTATCTATTTTAGGCAAGGAAAAATCAATTTGGCGAAAAAATATGTAGATCGGGGGATTGAGGTTTCCATGAAATATAACTTCAAATCACAGTTGCCGAATGCATACATGATGCAATCCTTAATCGAGTCAGCGAAAGGAAATCACGGTAAGTCTTATGACTGGATAGAACTTCGGGAGGCTGTAAATGATTCCATCAGAAGCAAAGAAGTAAGCGATCGGATTTCGGAACTGAGCGTACAATATGAGACTGAAAAAAAAGAAAATGAGATCGAACGATTAAGTGCAGACCAGGAAATCAGAGAGCTCGAACTTGAACAAGCTCAGACTCGAAATTTACTTCTTGGAATTATTGCAGTTTTGTTTATTCTGATTGGATCAATCACCTATTACTTATATCGTCAGCGAATTCGGATAAATAATCAGCTAAGGGCTGTCAATAAAACCAAAGACAAACTCTTTTCCATGATTGCGCATGACATTAAAAATCCATTGAGCGCATTTAAAGCCATTGCTCATGCCCTCGAGGAAAATTACAAATCAATGCCGGAAGATGAGGTTGATCTTTTTATTTCTCAACTGGATACCACTTCTAATAAACTACTGGACCTACTCCAAAATCTACTTGAATGGTCTATTACTGAATCAGGAAATCTTCGATTTAACCCCGAGAAAATCAAGCTAAAGTCCATTGTTGATGAAACAACTGAGCTATTTCAGGGAGCAATCGATGCTAAAATGTTGAATGTTAAAAATGAGGTTCCCGCTGATGTCGAAGTGTACGCTGATTATAAAATGTTATTTTCTGTTATCAGAAATCTCATTTCTAACGCAATAAAGTTTACCAAGCCTAAAGGGAACATTTCAATTAAGACAAAACTCGTTGATCAACTTTTGGAGGTCTCAGTAATTGACAATGGAAAGGGGATGACAGGCAGCCAATTGGAAAACATATTTAAGAAAGACTCAATCACCGACAAAGACGGTACCGGACTTGGTCTGATTATTTGTAAAGAATTCGTAGAGAAAAACGGAGGAAGAATGTCAGTTGAGAGTAAAGATGGGAGCGGCACAACTTTTAAGTTTACTTTAAAACCTCCACAAGGTTAATCACTTCACCTCCTCGTAATCCACATACTCTCCCCCGTGATACCCTTTGTCATTTTTAGATCGGGTTTGCGGATTGGTGTCAATGTTCAGATTACTCCCTGGTGCTTTTCGCGAGTAACTTCTGTTGGTGGTATGCTCGCTTCCACCAAATTGCTGGTGCCTGGTAAAGCCACTGAACAAACCATTAAAAAGGAATGAGGTGACCTTGTAAAACACATACCCAATCAGGATCAGTATGATTATAATCTTCAACATATTTATATAAACCTATCGACTTAGATACAAGTTTCGTTCTGCATAGATTTCCATGAAATAATCATCCATCAGGTCGTCGATAAAGTAAATCGCCTCCCCTGTTGACTTCATTTCGGGACCTAGCTCCTTGTTTACATTCGGGAATTTATGGAACGAGAAGACCGGCTCTTTAATTGCATATCCTTTTTTATAAGGTTTAAAATCAAAGTCAGTCACTTTCTTTTCTCGAAGCATAACTTTCGTCGCATAGTTTACATACGGTTCTCGGTATGCTTTGCAAATGAACGGTACCGTACGAGACGCTCTTGGGTTCGCTTCAATGATATACACTTTATCATCTTTTATTGCAAACTGAATGTTTATCAACCCAACCGTCTCCAACGCAATCGCAATTTTCTTGGTGTAATCTTCAATCTGACGAATGACCAAATCCCCAAGGTTATATGGTGGTAATACCGCATATGAATCACCCGAGTGTATTCCTGCAGGCTCTATATGCTGCATGATGCCAATGATGTAGACATTTTCTCCGTCGCAAATGGCATCTGCCTCTGCTTCAATGGCACCTTCCAAAAAGTGATCCAATAAGATTTCACCATCAGGTTTGTCCTTAAGAATTTCTACCACATGTTGCTCAAGCTCCGTTTCATTGATTACAATTTTCATGCTCTGCCCCCCTAGTACATAACTTGGTCGTACGAGTAATGGAAAGCCTAATTTTTTAGAAAGCTCAACAGCCTCCTCTGCATTTTCAATAGTCCCATAGAGTGGATACGGAATGTCATTTTCCTTAAGCAAGTCCGAAAACCTTCCTCTTGCCTCCGCCAAATCAAGCGCTTCGAAGCTGGTACCTAAAATCTTGATTCCATATCGCTCCAGCTTTTCTGCTAGCTTCAAAGCTGTCTGGCCTCCTAGCTGCACGATTACTCCTTCAGGTTTTTCATGGAGTATAATGTCATATATGTGCTCCCAGAATACCGGCTCAAAATAAAGCTTATCTGCAACATCAAAATCGGTAGAAACGGTTTCCGGATTACAGTTGATCATGATGGTTTCATAGCCACATTCTTTCGCGGCAAGCACACCATGCACACAGGAGTAGTCAAATTCTATTCCCTGACCAATTCGATTGGGTCCAGACCCAAGGACAATGATCTTTTTCTTATCAGAAACAATCGACTCATTCTCCTCTTCAAAAGTTGAATAATAATAAGGAGTCTGTGCCTCAAACTCTGCTGCACACGTGTCTACCAACTTGTACACTCGTTTAATGCCCAGATCATTTCGCTTTTTATATACTTCACTTTCCAGACAACCAAGCAAATGAGCTACTTGCCTATCGGCATATCCTTTTTGCTTGGCTTCCATTACCAGCGGCTTGGGAATATCTTCAACAGAGTATTTTCCTATTTCCTTTTCCAGTGTGATCAGTTCTTCAATCTGATTTAAAAACCACGGATCAATTTTCGTGAGCTTGTGAATGGTTTTGAATGGTATACCGAGCTTAAATGCATCGTAAATGTGGAATAACCGATTCCAGCTTGGATTCTCAAGGCTATGAAGAATGGCCTCCTGATCTTTTAGCTCTCGTCCATCAGCACCCAATCCGTTTCGCTTGATCTCTAACGATTGACAGGCCTTTTGGAGAGCTTCCTGGAAGTTTCTGCCGATTCCCATCGCCTCTCCTACGGACTTCATTTGAAGGCCTAGCTTACGGTCTGACCCTTTGAACTTGTCAAAGTTCCATCTTGGCACTTTTACAATGGTGTAATCAATTGCAGGCTCAAAGAATGCTGAAGTTGTCTTCGTGATTTGATTTTTAAGCTCATCCAGGTTGTAACCGATGGCTAGCTTAGCCGCAATCTTCGCTATTGGGTAACCTGTTGCTTTTGATGCTAAGGCTGACGATCTGGAAACACGAGGATTGATCTCGATTCCGATTATGTCTTCAGAGTCAGGGTTAACAGAAAACTGAACATTGCACCCTCCGGCAAAATGCCCGATTCCATTCATCATTCTCTTAGCCAGATCACGCATTTTCTGATATACGGTATCCGAAAGTGTCATCGCTGGCGCTACCGTAATGGAGTCGCCCGTGTGCACACCCATTGGATCAAAGTTCTCAATCGAACAGATGATAATGATGTTGCCCTTGTTATCTCTTAATAACTCTAATTCATATTCTTTCCAACCCAAAATACTTTGCTCCACAAGTACCTCATGAATTGGTGAAGCTTGTAGTCCTGCATTCAATGCATAATCAAACTCTTCAGCAGTGTTTACAAAACCTCCACCATAACCACCCAAGGTATAGGAAGGCCTGATTACCAAGGGGAAGCCTATCTCTTGTGCTATTTCTTTTCCTTTCAGAAATGATGTGGCAGTTTCACCCCTACAAACACCAACACCCAATTCGATCATCTTATGGCGAAATTTCTCCCGGTCTTCGGTGGTTTCAATTGCATCGATATTTACACCGATCATTTCCACATTATACTTTTCCCAAATACCCGCTTTATCACAATCAATTGCCAAATTCAGAGCTGTCTGCCCTCCCATGGTCGGAAGAACAGCATCTATTTGCGGATGTGCTTCTAAAATCTCTCTTATTGACTGCTTGGTCAATGGCTTCAAATACACATTATCGGCTGTGACCGGGTCTGTCATAATAGTAGCCGGATTTGAATTGATCAACGTTACCTCAATTCCTTCTTCCCTTAGGGATTTAGACGCTTGAGATCCAGAGTAATCAAATTCACAGGCCTGACCTATGATGATGGGACCGCTTCCGATAATTAAGACTGACTTGATGTTTGGGTTTTTAGGCATGGATGAATGTATTTCCTGTGAGTTAATCAGGTTAAAACAAATTCCGGCAAAATTAAAGTATCAAAGATGGGTGGCAAAGGAATTTCTTAATTAGTAATCAGGTTAATTGGTAGGTAAGCCAGAAGGCTGAATATTTGCGAAACGAACATAACCCACAAGCAATGAAGGAAGCATACATTATAGACGGCATACGTACGCCGATTGGAAATTTTGGCGGAACACTGGGCGCTATACGCACGGATGATTTAGGAGCTCTGGTTCTAAAAGAATTAATGAACAGAAACTCAAATCTAGACCCTGCCACTATTGATGAGGTGATCATGGGGTGTGCCAATCAGGCGGGTGAAGACAATCGAAATGTTGCTCGTATGTCACTTTTGCTTGCGGGTTTGCCATTTTCAGTACCAGGCGAAACAGTGAATAGGTTATGCGCTTCCGGGATGTCTGCTATCATCCATGCCAACAGAGCCATAAAAACCGGAGATGGTGATTTGTTTATTTCAGGAGGCGTTGAAAATATGACAAGAGGGCCCTGGGTAATCTCCAAATCAGCTAAACCTTTTGGGACAGATGCCAAGATGTATGATTCAAGCTTTGGGTGGAGATTCATAAATCCTAAAATGGAAGAGCTCTATGGCACTGACGGGATGGGTAATACTGCTGAAAACCTTGTTGAGATTCACAAAATCAGTCGGGAAGATCAGGATGCGTTTGCTTACCGCTCGCAAATGAAAGCGACCGAAGCACAGAAAAACGGAAGACTTGGAGAAGAAATTGTTGCAGTCGAAATTCCACGGCGAAAAGCTGACCCAATCATTTTTGATAAAGATGAATTCGTTAAGCCAGCAACCTCGATGGAAATCTTAGGGAAGCTAAGAGCTGCTTTCAAAAAAGATGGATCAGTTACGGCCGGAAATTCTTCCGGACTTAATGACGGGGCTGCAGCAGTATTGGTTGCTTCTGAAGATGGGGTTAAGAATCATAATCTAAAGCCTCTTGCACGAATCGTATCTTCAGGTGTTGTTGGTGTAGAGCCAAGAATCATGGGGATAGGCCCTGTTGAAGCTTCCAAAAAAGCTTTAGCAAAGGCAGGACTTTCGCTTGATCAAATGGATATCATTGAATTGAATGAAGCCTTTGCTGCTCAGTCACTTGCTTGCACACGTTCTTTAGGTTTGGCTGATGATGATGAGCGAATCAATCCAAATGGTGGGGCAATTGCCATCGGTCACCCACTTGGAATGACAGGGGCACGAATTACTCATTCAGCAGCATTTCAGCTTCAAAAATCAGGAAAGAAATATGCGCTTTGCACCATGTGTATTGGAGTAGGCCAGGGGTATGCTGTAATTTTAGAAAGAGCATAATTAAAACTGGAGCTTAAGATATAAAAACATAGCACCTCCGTAGGGTCTATATACCGAAACTTCCATTCCTAAATTGACAACCCAGGCATAAATGCCGCAATTAAATGCGGCACCTATGGTTCCAAATGAAGGTGGGTCTGTGTCATCTATATCGTAGATTCGGTAGTATCCGAACCTTCCACCGATATAAGAAGCAAATGGTCGCTCTTTACTTCTTACTTGAAACGAGGGTGAAAATGAATTCACCTTATGCGGTTCATTTGAGTCTCCTAACTGGAAGTTTTTATGATTGAATTCAAAGCCAATGGAAATGTTGTTTGCAAATGTATACTGAGGTTCGATAGAATATGCACCTCCAAAACGCCCATCAGAAATAACACCTCCTACACCTCCTTCCAAATGAAATGCCTGTCGTGGGTGTGGCTGAAACCCACGTACATTTAATTGACCATATAATGAACAACTTAAAAAAAGAGAAAATAATAGCGTGAACGTGATGTTTTTCATAGTGGTGACTTTTGAGGTAAGTCTTTTTGAAACTTATTCACCCTCAATAATCTCCACTAAAAAAGCCTTTATAGAGATCTACAAAGGCTTTACGATTAAATATTTCATTCGCTCTTAATCAATAATCTTGACCCCCAAAATGAATTGTAGAAATGTAATATCACCAGCTGAGTGATAAGCTACACCCAAGTTGGTTCTTCCTATATTAACTCCAAAACTGGGGGCAATCCCAAATTCAGAAATATTCTCCTCGCTTCGCTCACTACCTCCTAGTGCTGATTCTGAAAATGTTGCCACTTTCGCAAAGTACATACCAGTTCCAAATCCTAGATAAGGGCTCACCCTGCTATCAAGAAAAGAATAGGTTCCTTTTGCTAAAACGGGAACAACAACTGTAGCATCTACTTTACCCGAAGTAGATCCTATATCACTGCCGGCAAAGCCATTGGCCCCTATCTGCAACCCAAGGTTCAGGTTATCATTGAGTGCATACCCGGGCTCGAGGTACGCCCCCGCTCCTATCTCATAAACATCTGAAAAACCTGATGTAGGGGAGTTAAAGCTAAAACCGAGCTCCAGATTAAACTGCGCAGATAATTGCGACACAAAAAAAATGATTGAACAAAAACTTAGTAGTATTCTTTTCATAATCGATGTTGGTTATTGACTTTTGTATATGCTTTCCAAAATGGAACAAAGAACTTACTTATTTGTTCCGAAAAGTAATAATTCAAAATCATGATTTACGAATTCAATTCCCTAAAACCGGTCATTCATCCAACTGCTTTTATACATCCCTTAGCAGCCGTAACCGGCGATGTGATCATAGGGAAGGATGTTTATGTGGGGCCAGGTGCAGCTATACGAGGTGACTGGGGCCGAATTGTGATCGAAGACGGCTGCAATGTGCAGGAAAACTGCACCATCCACATGTTTCCGGGAATCACCATCACATTAAAAGAAAGTGCCCATATTGGTCATGGGGCGATTGTGCATGGAGCGAACATTGGTAAAAATGTACTTGTGGGAATGAATGCAGTAATTATGGACAATTCCGAGATTGGTGATGAATCTATCGTCGGAGCTTTATCCTTCATAAAAGCTGATTCAGTTTTTGAGAAAAGGAGCCTGATTGTGGGCAACCCGGCTAAGAAAATAAAAGAGGTCAGTGATGAGATGATTGCCTGGAAAACGGAAGGAACCAAACTTTATCAACAATTACCCCAAGAGTGTTTTGAAACATTAAAAGAATGCGAACCTTTGCGGTCTGTCGAACCTAATAGGCCAATCGCATCTGCAGCCTACAAAACCTGGAACGAATCCAAAAAATAACCGACCAATTCTGTTCGAATGACTGATAAAAACATGCACATCGCCGTTTCGGGAAACATCGGCGCAGGAAAGACTACACTCACAGAAATGCTGGCCAAACACTATGGATGGCAGGCTGAATTTGAATCGGTAGAAGACAATCCGTACCTCGAAGATTTTTATGGCGATATGCACAAATGGGCATTCCACCTGCAAGTCTATTTCTTGAATAGTCGGTTCGAGCAGATCAACAAACTGCGAGGCGGGGATAAAACAATCATTCAGGATCGCACGATTTATGAGGATGCTTACATTTTTGCAGAAAGTCTGTATAAGCAAGGATTTTTCAAGGAGCGAGATTATAATAACTACCGTGCACTTTTCGATTCCATGATCGAGTTTGTGAAACCACCCGATTTGCTCATTTACCTTAAATCTGACATAAGCAAGCTGGTAAAAAATATTGAGACACGCGGCAGGGATTATGAAAATCTGATTCGGATTGAGTACCTGAAAGGACTAAATGAACACTATGAAAACTGGATCGCTAATTATGATGCAGGCAAACTGCTGATTATCAATGTCACTGACCTTGATTTTGTGAAAAACCCGGAAGATTTTTCGGATATCGTTTTCAAAATAGATACCGAACTACACGGACTATTTAGTTAAATACCTTTATTACAATTTTATATGGTCGTCTTGCGCACTCACGCTCATGCGCAAACGATCTCTTTTCCTCGTTATAGGTTCCATTATTTGATCATAGCGTGGATCTGCTCTCACTTCTTCCAGAATGACATCTGCCTTCATTAGTTCGTGGGTCCAAAGACTACCCGAATCTGCCATTTTCTGAACCCATCCTAAGGCTTCATCTTTATCTTCCCTTAATGCTGCTATTTGCGCATACGGTATCAGCACATCACCATCTTCATGATCCAGTCCCCATTTAGTTGAAAACACCTCATAAAAACGATCTAAAACTCGATTCATGGAATCTAATTTATTCTCTTTTTTCAGGGCATAAGCCAGTGCCATTGTCCCTCGATAATTGTCCAGGTAACTATATTTTGGATGATCAACCAATTTATTAAGGACCATCTTGACTTTCCCTAATGGTAATTTGGCATTTAAAGAAAATTCACATGCCATATCAAGTGCCTTGAGACTTCCTTCTGTCAACAATTGATCTATATACTTTTCCGTTTGATCGTACTGATTTGTCACTAGCGAAATATGAGCCAGCCGGTCAATGTTAATGAGGTCATTAGGTGATAATTCTATTGTCGAATTAAAGTAGGTATTTGCCATGTCATACATACCTAATAGTTCATAACAGGTCCCAAGATTATAATTGAACACTTGCAAGCGCAATGGGTTTAGCTCTTTCACTTTTTTAAACAAAGGAATGGCCTGATCAATTTTTCCCTGATTTCTGAGCAACAGTCCTAAAGTATTAATGGATTTGGAATCATTGGGATTTAGTCGAATGGCTTTTTCGCTTAGATCAATCGCTTTTTTATAATCTCCTTTAATCAGGTAGTTATACGATAAAACACTTAAAGCTTCCGGTGATTCGGGATCATCATTCACCAGTCGTTCTGCAGCCAATAGCAATGAATCATATAGGGTGTATGATCTCAGGCCATACTGTGAAATCGACTTTGAATAGGCGCCTAAAAGGTACACCCTGGCGCTCGTGAAACCCGGATCTATTGCCAATGCTTGTTTGAATAGTTTGATTGCTAATTCATTTTCTTCCGGCTTTTCCTGCTGAAAGCGACTTAGTCCTCTCAAATAAAGATTGTATGCCTCGAGACTTTCTGTTGGCTTCCTGCTCAATTGCTTTTCCTCTTCTTTCGTGAGCTGTGCTCTCAGGTATTTTGCGACCTCAGTGGCTACTTCGTTTTGAATGGCAAAGACATCTTCCATTCGCTTGTCAAAGTTCTCCGCCCAGGTCTGCTCCTCCGGATTTACCTGAACGAGCTGGCAGGAGATACGCAGGTTCTCTCCAGCTTTTCGGATACTACCCGTAAGTAAATAGCCCACGCCCAGTTCCTTTCCAATCTCTTCTACAGATTTTCCTTTTGTGTCATAGTCCTTAAGTGTAAACCTTGAAAGCACTCGCAAATCGCCAATTTTGGAAATATGTGTCAGGATATCTTCCGTGACACCTGATGCAAAGTAGGCATCTTCATCTCCACTCATGTTTTCAAATGGCAGAACCGCTATAGACTTATCCGGGTCAGGAATGTCTGAAATACCGGTAAAGTTGAAAATACGATCTGAGATGAGTAGCAAAACCACTACTACCAACCCCCCGATGATCATTCCGTTTAATCGCTTTCCCGTTTGTTTATGAACCGAAACTTCAGGCGCCACCTCTTTGGTTTTCTTAAAACCCGTTGGTGTCCACTCATAGAGGTAAGCGAAAATGACCCATACAGGGAATCCAATAGCCAGGGCAATGAAAAAATAGCGCATTACACCTGTGCCAATATTAAACATGGGGAACACAATCGAAATCACCTGCAAGATTAGCCATGCTACTACCAGATAGGTGATGGCCGCCTTAATGACATTCCGGCGATTGAGTTCTTTGAAAAGTTTCATACCAGGTGAAGTGGTGATTGGTATTGGAAATATACTGAGAAATGAGCAATGAAGCCATTTTAACATTTGCTTATGTGAAGGGCCGCAAGGCGAAATTCAGAACAAGTAGTGCGTATATTTTGAATATTAAAGAAAAGTTTCAGGCGAATAACTGTTAGTTGATAGATTTGCCTAAGGCGTAAAAGAGAAAAACAGATCATGGCAATACCTAAAATAAAACACTATATCGCAGGGCAATGGATGGAAGGAGCTGGCGATGGTGAAGTCCTTCATCATGCAATCACCGGTGATCCCGTGGCATCACATACCATCGAGGGCATTGATTTCAAGGATGCCTACGATCATGCGAGAAATGTAGGGAATCCGGCATTGCGAAAAATGACCTTTCAGGAGCGTGGATTGATGCTCAAGGCATTGGCCTTCCACCTGATGGATGAAAAAGAAAAGTTTTATGAGGTTAGTAAAGCAACAGGCGCTACTCGCCTGGATAGCTGGATTGATATCGAAGGTGGGATTGGCAATGTGTTTTCTAACGCCAGTCTGAGAAGGCAATTCCCAGACCTTCCGTATCACGTGGATGGACAGACAGTTCCACTTTCGAAGGAGGGAAGTTTTGTAGGCCATCACATCATGGTACCAAAAGAAGGTGTTGCCGTCCATATCAATGCATTCAACTTCCCAATCTGGGGAATGTTGGAAAAGGCTGCCGTCAACTGGCTGGCAGGGATGCCATGCATCATCAAACCTGCTGAACAAACCTGCTACCTGACTGAAGTGATGGTAAAGAACATCATTGACTCAGGCATTTTACCTGAAGGTGCATTACAGTTGGTTGCAGGATATGGAAATGGAATCCTGGATCATGTGGACATGAACGATGTGGTGACATTCACCGGATCTTTTGAGACAGGCAAGAAACTTAAAACCCTTCCTCAAATTGTAGAAAACTCCGTTCCTTTCAATTTGGAAGCAGACTCACTGAACTGTGCTGTACTTGGAGAAGATGCAGTTCCGGGCACTCCTGAATTCGACTTATTTATCAAGGAAGTTAGAAAAGAGATCACGGTAAAATGTGGACAGAAATGTACGGCAGTAAGAAGGATCATTGTTCCTGAAAAACTGGTAGAAGATGTGCAGATTGCTTTGGGTAAAGCATTTGAAAAAACAACCATTGGCGACCCAAGTGTGGAAGGTGTGCGAATGGGGGCGCTTGCAGGAAGGGAGCAATTAGATGAAGTAACGAAGCGAGTAGCCGAACTTGCCAAAACGTCTGATCTGGTTTATGGCTCACTAGACAATAAAGGAGAGGCTATGGGTGCCGACTGGAACAAAGGAGCCTTCATTTCACCGATGCTTTTTGTGAATCAGAACCCATTGAATACTGAAGAAGTCCACAACATTGAAGCTTTCGGTCCGATCAGTACGATTCTTCCATATAAAAACATGGATGAGGCGATAGCCATTTCGAAGAAAGGAAAAGGATCGCTTTGTTCGTCCATTACAACAGCAAATGATAAAATCGCCCGAGAATATGTAGTTGGAGCAGCTACACATCATGGCCGAATTTTAGTATTGAATGAAGCGTGCGCCAAAGAGTCTACCGGTCATGGATCACCCATGCCACAACTGGTACATGGAGGACCCGGAAGAGCCGGAGGAGGTGAAGAGATGGGCGGCAAGCGAGGGGTGATGCACTACCTGCAACGCACAGCTATCCAGGGATCACCTACTACCTTAACTGAAATCACACAACAGTATCAGTACGGTGGTGAATACAAAGACACAGAAAAGCATCCATTCTCCAAGCACTTCGAAGATCTCGAGATTGGTGATACGGTCATTACTGCTAAGCGCACCATTACCGAGGGTGACATTGTCACATTTGCCAATGTAAGCTGGGATCACTTCTATGCTCATACAGATGTGACTTCACTGGAGGGAACAACTTTCGAAGGACGTGTGGCACATGGATATTTTATCTTATCCGCTGCAGCAGGTCTTTTCGTTCAGGCCAAGAAAGGTCCGGTTCTTTTGAATTACGGATTGGAAGAATGTCGGTTCACTAAACCGGTTTATCCGGGCATGACCATTGGCGTGCGCTGTACTGTTAAGGAGAAAGTAGATCAGGAAAAGAAAGACGATATCGCAAAAGGCATTGTGAAGTTTTTGGTTGACGTGTATGACGAGACCGGAGAGACTGTGGCGATTGCAACTATTTTAACGATGATTAAGAAGCGGGATCAGGGGTAATTGGTTGATTTGAAGATTTTGTCGCTTTGAAAGATTCACTCTGCTAGAACGTCATGCCGGACTTGATCCGGCATCTTCGTTTTTAAGATTATCTGGACTCGCATCATTTTTTTTGATGAAAAACTAAAAGTACCTCTCCACATCCCTTGAATGGTGAAGAATACGAAGTATGAATACGTACCCATCTCTAATTCTATAGAAAATTGCGTGTTTTTCTGAAATTGTTTGACGAAGGCCCTTTCTTATGTCATCCCTGGTAATCCCAGAATTTGGATACTTACCCAATCTCTTAAAAGTAGAGATCAATTTTTCCTGATAGTCAACTGCTGGCTTATCACCATACTGTAGGGAATAGAAGAATATATCATCAAGATCATTTTCTGCAGGTTCGGATAAAATATATCCCTCATTTAATCCCATACTTTGCCTTGTTGTCAGCTAAGATTTGCTCAGCAGATCTGCTACTAGGAGGTGCGTCCCACGCTTTGTTGATCTCTTTTCTCAGGTCATCAAGCATCTTTTCACGTAAGGTTTCATGAAGCCTTAGTGCGTCCCTCACCACTTCGCTGGCATTCTGAAAGTGTCCGGATGCAATTTGCTCCCTGATGTATTTTTCCTGTCTTTCTGTAAAGCTTACATTCATAATTAATAACTATATCCATATATGTCAAATATAGCCATCAAATTCGATATCTCTGGGCTGATAATTAACTTAGAAGTAAACCATGCCTGATGATCCATCCAGTTTATTTCATTTTCTTATTTCTTCTTTTCGCCTGTGGACAGGATGATTCCGGAAAATCAGGTCTTTCAAACTTTGAAAGCACTGCCAGCTTTCACCTTGTTGGCGATGGATATGATGAAGTCACCAGCTTCAACTCAAATGACAATCTGATTTTCAGTCAGCTTTTTGAGAATAATGAAATGTGGATTCGACTGGCTGCTAGTCAAAATGCGAATGGCGAACATGGATCACATATCGACATTGATATTTGTGACTATTCCGGCTCAGCCAAGTATGCCCCAATTGATCCTCAAAAAAGACCTTGCTCCAAAAGTGGTTGGGATATCTGGTGGCATGATGATTCTAAGGTCTATTTCAATCAAGAAACTTCAAATCCATGCATATTGATTTTAACACAAAATGGTGATATGCTTTCAGGAGTTTTTGAATGTGATGATGTGATTAAAATGGGAGGTACATCAACGATACAAATTAAAGATGGCTCCTTTAAAACCATGATTGAACGAAAGTAGATTTAGCCAACCTCAATCAGGTTGTTTTTCAACGCATACAATACCAAACCAGCTACATTTCTGGAATGTGTTTTTTGTAAAAGGTTGTTACGATGACCATCTACTGTCTTCATACTTATAAAGAGTTTTTCCGCAATCTCACCTGTTGTCATTTGCTGACATACCAACTGAAGCACCTCCACTTCTCTTTTTGTTAAAGGAATCTCACCCCCCTTATGAAAGGAAGGCTTTTTCCCTCGATGATTCATACGCTTCTGAATGGCTAGCAAGGCTCTTTGATTTATATAAGAACCTTTTGAATAAACGGACAAAATGGCCTCACGCACCTCATCCGGATCAGAATCCTTGACTAAGTAGCCATGCGCTCCTCTTTCAATAAGTTCCGCTATGAATCCATCATCATTATGCACTGAAAGGATCAATATTTTGATGTCCGGATAGATCTCTAGTACAGCATCAGTAACGGCTATTCCATCAAAGTCTTCCCCATCTTTTTGAGGTAACGATAAGTCAAGCAATAAAACATCCGGTTTTGGCGAACTCTTATCTAGTTTATCCATCACGGAAAAACCATCCTCAGATTCCATGACCACTTCAAAATCTTCCCATGAAGAAAGTAAAGATTTAAGTCCTTCCCTGAAAAGATGCTGATCTTCAACCAGCCCAATATGTATTTTTTTTTGCATTAGTTTTCTTCTTCAAGTGGAATAGAAATAAACGCATTAAATCCCTTTCCTTTAGGAAAAGTTAATGTTCCTCCAACAGCATTTATACGAGCCTCTACACTTTTCAAACCCAGCCCGGGAGTTATGTCATTATTCAGTCCTACCCCATTATCTGTATATGATAATGTGATCTGATTCCGATCCGACTGCTTCAAATGTATATCGGCATTTTTTGCATTTGCATGTTTAATTGTATTATGAAGCAATTCCATACACACCCGATAAAGACCAACTTCTATATCCGCTGGCATTCTTGTAATTTCTTCTGAAATGTTTAGCCTTACTTCTACTTGTCCTGCATCGCTGGTTCGACTTGCCAACTCTTCAAGTGCCTTTGAAAGACCAAAGGATTCCAGTTGCGGAGGCATTAACCGATGGCTTATTTCTCTCACGGAGGTCAGTGCCGACTCTGTGATGGATCGAATATTTTTAATCGATGACATCAATTCCTGTATTCCTTTGTCATCTGTTTTTTCTAACCGAACCAAATTCATCCTGGCAATAGCGAGCGTTCCCCCAAGCTCATCATGCAGGTTTCTGGCAATGCGCCTGCGTTCAGTTTCCTGTACATCAATGCTTGACTTCAGCAACTCTTTCTGGTGTTGATTTTTCAACTCCTCCTGTTGAAGTCGTTGACGGATAAGATTTCTTTGAAAATGTTGATTTAATAAGAAAACACTGATAGTAATGATGAAAACCACTAAAACCAGTGGCCATAGAATATTTAAGAAGTCAATTTCCTGGGTCGTTTCCATAGGCCGATAAAGAAGCAGATATACATAACGGTTGAAAATAAAGTGTGAAAAGCCCAAGTATATTGATTAATCGTTGCAGAGAAATTCTTTGTAAGAAAATCTCCAAAATAAAAAATCAAAAGACTAGACGTATAGTAGATAAACAGTCCGGAATTAATCCAGTTTAAACTCGAAATCAATTCCAAGCGCTGCTTTCTTACAATATCATTCAACAGCAAAATATAAGTAGATAAAGATAGGATGATTACCAAAACTGCTTGTACGACCAAAGCATGTGAATTGAAAGAATAGACTGTTTGAATAAACACAGAGTTTATAATAGAATAAATCGTAAAAGAGACTCCAATGCTGATAAATACCTTACGACTTATAAATCCTCGTAGAATGGCCTTATAGAAAAGTAAAAGAATTAAAAATCCCGCCAATACATATAAATGTAGTAGCGGGAAATTATTGATCTTAGCATACCAAAGTAGCGTCGAACTCAATTCGATAGCTCCTGATAATAGAATAAACCAAGCAATTATTCTTAGCTCTTTACTTAACCTTTTATATACCCATCCTGCATATATCGCACATCCAAGCACTGGGATCGAGGCAAATTCAAGAATAAGATTAACCACTTTCTCCATCCTCAGTCCTATTCTTCAGGGCAAGTAGTTGGACAAGGCTTAGTGAAATCCATCATATACTGGCCGTCACTTTCTGAAACTTCCCCATTACTATTTGGAATGCCTTCATACGGTCCGTCCAGGATAACATCTTTCCCTGCAATACCAGCACTAAGCTTGGCACCTTTCACCGGGGTTAAGTACATCTTAAATTGGTTCGTTGCGCTATCTAATCCAAGATAGATTCTGACGTGCTTGTATTTAGTCTTTGCATCATCACTAATCGGTAGACCTATTGCTTCGATTAAGTCAACAGAACGAACGGTAAAAGCCTTGATTGGATCTGTTTTAAGGTATTTTCTAGTTATACTATCATAATAATTGATATTGTTTTCAGCGACCTGATAGGAGACTGCATACATCGAAGGTTGTGTGTCCTGAATTTCGTAACTACTTTCTTCAGGCTGATCAGAGGTTTGCTGCTGGCATGAAAACATTAGTACCGCAAGCATTGTAATTGAGAAATTTTTCATAATAGTTAGGTTTTTAAACAAGTCTAATACGATCCGACCATATATCATATACACTTACTTGTGAAATAGATATTTGTATCCGGGAAAAAAATTAAAAACGGGTATTTCTACCTGTTTTCGAAAACAGAAAATAATCCTCTGGTAGCATTGGAATGAAATAAACAATTTTACATCATCGATTCAGGTTTTAATCGATGGCGGTATCCGAAAAGCCTCATGAGTAGGAAACAGAAAACGATAAGGTTATGTCAGAAATTAAGGTTGAATTTGCTGTATACGGCGCTTTAAAGCATGGTATATCTAATAGCGGAAAAGCAATGGATGTAAAAACTACGCTCCAGAATCTGATAATTCAGAATAAAGGAGTCGTCACCATTACAAACACTTACATGGGTGGCGATCCATGTCTTGGAAATACCAAGCAGTTTGGAGCGCAAATACAAAGGGACGGAGCAACTTACTATTTCGCTTGTCTTGAAGGGCAAACGATCGACTTTGAGCATGGGGGAAACCTGATTTAGGCAATTCTTTTTATACTCTTTCATAATGGTTTAATTATGGTAATCTCGACTCTTCGGATATCCGAAGTGATGCTGGTTGGGAAAAGCTCTCCATTCTTGGGGGGCTTTCTTTTTTATACCCCATTGATTTCTAAATCTTAAAATCAGGTAGAAATACCCATTCTTTTCAAACCAATACTTTACCTCTTTTTTACTTATAACGCTTTTATAAATTTTACATCACTGATATCAGAGTGGTGTTGCCGGTGATCACCTAAATAACACGGGGGCGGATTCCGAAAAGCCTCAAGAGTAGGAGAAAAAAATTAAATACTATTAAAATGAGCACTTTAGCAAATACAAAATGGTCAGCTACCGTTCAGGAAGGCGGAACTCAGACCTGGGAATTTAAATCAGACGGAACACTGACTATTCTTTTCCCAAATAATCAAAGTGATACGGCGTACTATGCAGAACTTTCCGATGGCACATTTGTCTTCCAGATGCCCAAATCCAGCGCGAATCCAAATATTAATAATGTCTATTTTGGAAGACATAGAAATGGACAAGGAATTGGAGATTGGGTGCACTATGAAGGAAATGGTAATGAGTCTGTATTACTTCCTTTTAGCATGACCAAGTCCAGTTAAGATTGGAAAAGAATTTTTAACAGTAATTATACCTGTTTTACCAAACAGGTATTTCACCTCTTAAAACTGACAGCTTTAGTTGTCACCTTTACATCTGACCAATAGCTGGTGAACTATTTCGAAAAAGGCTCTTCATTTTATGGAGGGCTTTTTTTATAATCTCGGATACCTATTTTTGCTCCATGAGCAACTACGTGAAACTTGATATAAACAACGGAATCGGTACCGTTGAATTCTTTACCGAACAGAGCAACTCTCTACCGGGAGACATCCTGAAAAAGCTGGCGGACACTATCACCGAAGCTGGGAATGATCCTGAAATCAAAGTGATCATCCTGAAAAGCGGTGGCAACCGTACCTTCTGCGCTGGGGCCAGCTTTGATGAACTAATGGCTGTTGACAGTCCGGAAAATGGGAAGAAGTTTTTCATGGGCTTTGCCAATGTGATTAACGCAATGCGTAAATGCCCAAAATTTATCATTGGGCGTCTTCAAGGAAAAGCCGTTGGAGGAGGAATTGGTCTGGCTGCATCTGTAGATTACTGCTTTGCATCCAAGCATTCAGCAATCAAGTTGAGCGAGCTTGCGCTCGGAATCGGGCCATTTGTTGTAGGGCCTGCGATTGAACGAAAAGTAGGACTTTCGGCCATGTCCCAAATGGCCATGAATCCGGATGAGTTTTATGATCCAAAATGGGCACATCAAAAAGGGCTTTTTGGTAAACTATATGATGACGCTGCAGCCCTGGATAAAGCTGTGAATCAGCTGGCAGAAAAGCTGGCTGCATACAATCCGGAAGCCATGGCTGAACTAAAGAAGGTCTTCTGGGAAGGAACTGAGCACTGGGATGAACTTTTAGCTCAACGAGCTGAAATGAGTGGGAAGCTGGTGCTTTCAGAGTTCACCCGAAATTTCATTCAGAAGTTTAAAGACAAATAATGCTCCAAATTCGCCTTTTAACCCTGAATCCCTAAAGGGGCATGCGAAAATCAATTTACACCCTTTAGGGCTGGGGTTGAATAAATTGATTTTCAATTTAAATATCAACTCACTGACTGTATAAAAAACCTGACTTTCTCGGCAAGAGCGGTCAGGTTTGTTTGTTCAATAGGGTGCTTACTCTCTGGGATAATATGTAATCGGCTATTCATGAGTAACGCATTTACCTCTTCGCTCTCTTCCTTAGATACCATTTGATCCTGATCCGAAAGACACAACTGAACAGGGATATTGATTTGACTCATTCGCTTTTTTGTAATCGGTGCTTCATCACCAAGGGTTTTCATAAAAGCAGCGGTGCGATTCAATACATTCTCCCAGTGAACTCCATGCTTCTTCTCCAATGCCCGCGCGAATGCAGGCACCTTCTCTTTGATTTTCTCAGGGTTTAGCTGCTTAACCTCTTGCTCGGCAATTTCCGGGCTCCATTTCATTTTAGTCCCCAAGGTGGTGATGGATTGAATGTTTTGATTTCCTGATGCGGCTGAAAGCAGCGTGATGAATCCACCCATGCTGTACCCGAAAATGTGTGCATTTCCCACAGTATCGATGCAATCATCCAATTGGCTTACAAAATCATCGATAGCGAATGCTTTCTCATTTGACGAACTGGCACCATGCCCCTCTAACTCCAGCAGATGCACATTAAAATCCTTCTCTAGCATTTCTTTCAAAGGCGACATCTGGTCTGAGTTGCCTAAAGCACCATGGATTAAAATCAGATTATTCATAGGAATTTAATAGTCACCCACCCGATCCATCGATTTACACTTTTTTATGGCAAAGTAAATCGCCTGCCCCAAAGCTATGAGTTGTTCCCTATCATCGGAAAGCATAATAATGAAATTACGCCTTCCGGAATCAGTCTCAGATACATACTTAATCTTCCATTCTTCTGATATTGTATTCAGGATCAAACCCCACTCACCATTGGGCTGCTCGAGAACCTTCATTTTAGTTTCGTCAATATCTACAAACCAGAAAGCAAACAAATCCCATTTCGTGCTATCTCCCTGAGGAGCTTGTTCAATCTCAAGGTTACAATTATCATAGTTCAGGCGGTAGGCTTTATAAGCATAATCACTGTTGGTTAGGGTTTGAATTTCCTGAGTTACAAAATCAATGGTGTCCATCAATTGTTTCTCCGTCTTTTGTCCCAAGGCTCCATAAAAAGCCAATAACAAGGCGAAAGTCACGATCCATTTCATAGTACTTTAAAGTTAAAGCGTAATTCCTATGAATATGGGAATACCAATCTTTTGAGTAAACATCAAAATTTAATTTTTTTAAGGTTTACTTGGTTTTAGGCCTCAATTGCATGGGAATTGATCATATAATCGGTTTCACCACAACCCTCTCCTTTACTAACTTAGCGCCCCCAACGATAAACTATGTCAAAAACAGCAACAGCACCCAAGAAGAAGAAAGAAACGGCGATAGACTGGAAAGAGATCGCGTTGAAAATGCTCATCTCCCGAGCGATGGACGATCTGGAGGAAAACAAGCTCGTTCCTGAGAAAAAAGTACTTTATCAGTTCTCCGCAAGAGGACACGAATTGGGACAATTAATATTGGCTCACCTTCTCGACAAACCGAAAGATTCAGCAAGTGCATATTATCGTTCTCGTCCACTTATGATCGGACTTGGGTTGTCGGTGGAAGATGCGCTTTCTGCACCGTTAACAAGATCCGGTGGCTACAGTGATGGACGAGATATTGGAGTAGTGTGCAACATGCCAAAATCTGACAGAGGATGTGTGGTTTTGCCCATGGCCGGTGATGTGGGTGCGCAATACACACCTGCGGTAGGTTGGGCACAGAGTATCGAGTACCATGCGAAGACACTAAAAAACAAAGAATACAAAGATTCCATTGCTGCCATTCTAGGTGGCGATGCATCAGTGGCTACCAATGGATTCTGGTCTGCGCTGACCATTGCCACAACACAAAAACTTCCTGTGCTCTTCTACATCGAGGATAATGGATATGGCATCTCGGTAACCAGCGAATACCAAACCCCGGGTAAAAACATTGCTGAGAACCTGGCTTCATTCAAAAACCTGGACATCTGGGACGGTAGCGGTACCGATCCTGAGGAAGCATTTAAACTGCTAAAAGCAGGAACGGATCATGTGCGATCCAGAAAAGGACCTGCATTGGTGCGGCTGACCGTACCAAGGTTGAATGGTCACTCCTACCAGGACAACCAGGCATACAAGGATGAAAAGCTTGTGAAAAAAGAACAGGCAAATGATCCTTTGAAAGCGATGAAAAAGATGTTCTCCGACAAAGAATGGAAAGCACTGGAAAAAGAGGCACAGAAAATTGTAGACAAATCAGCAGAGGCAGCTCTTAATCGTCCACTACCTGATGCTTCTAAAATCAAAAAATACGTCTTCTCCGAGCCGGATGAGGTGCAGGAAATTGGCGGCATCCGTCCATCCAATCCAGAGTTCCCCGCCAGTAGCGAAGAACCGAATCCTGACAAACGAAGGATCAATATTGGTGAGGCAATCAATCTGGCGTTGGACTATGAGCTGAAAACCAATCCGAAAGTATTAGTCTTTGGAGAAGATGTGGGAATGAAAGGTGGTGTGCATGCCGTGACTATGGGCTTACAAACGAAATACGGACAAGACCGTGTGTTTGACACCTCGCTTTCAGAAGAAGGAATCATTGGTCGGGCAGTAGGCATGGCCTATGCAGGGTTGATGCCGGTAGCAGAGATCCAGTTTAGAAAATATGCTGACCCGGCCATGGAGCAGCTCAACAACTGTGGAACCACACGCTGGAGAACCGCCAATCGATTTGCAGCTCCGATTGTGGTACGGATGCCCGGAGGGTTTGCCAAAGTAGGTGACCCATGGCACTCAGTGACTAACGAGGTGATGTTTGCGCATGCCATCGGCTGGCAGGTGGCCTTCCCGAGCAACGCACAAGATGCTGTGGGATTGATCCGTTCCGCTATGCGCTCGGACAATCCAACCATGTTCTTCGAGCATCGAAACCTGAACGACAACCGCTACGCCCGAAGACCATACCCGGGAGATGAATTTGTGGTGCCATTCGGAAAAGCGAACCTCCTCAGAGAAGGATCAGACATCACCCTCGTGACCTGGGGTGCGATGTGCGAAGCTTGCGAAGGCGCAGTAGATGAAACACGTATATCAGCTGATGTGATTGACCTGCGAACCATTATGCCATGGGATAAAGAAGCGGTGCTCAACTCCATTAAGAAAACGAATAAATGCCTAATCGTGCATGAAGATGCAATGACCGCAGGGTTTGGAGCGGAGATTGCTGCAGTGCTGGCTTCAGAAGGATTTAGCCATCTTGATGCTCCTGTTGAGCGAATTGCCATGCCGGATATCCCACTTCCACACAATGTGCCTTTGATGGAATCGGTAGTTCCGAATGCGGAAAGGATTGCTGAGAAAATGAAGGAGATTTTGGCGTTTTAGGTGATGAAAGGTTATTTCTGGATTTTTCTCAAAGTTTTATCTATCCTCTTAGTGGCTGTTTTTATATTTCGTTTCATTAGAAAACCAAATAGCGAAATTGAGTTTAGAAAGGCCCATATTGCAAATGAAATCGGCTATGATAATTTTTTAGAAAATCTGTCGCTTATCCTTCCTGAAGAACTGTCTGACTACAATGAAAACTTGATATATAAATCTGAAAGCCTTTTGTTGTTTCAAGCTGAATTTAGCGATCGAATAAGAATTATCCTTCATAATAAGCCTGAAAAAGAAGTTCAAACAATTTTCCCCTTTTTATCAGAGAATGTAAACTTACATTTTCAAAAGTTAATGAATGGTGGTGATGGTTCTATTGATCAGACTGAACTAACTTTTGTAAATATTGAAGGGTTTAACAAACTGTTGAACGAAAAGGAAGTTTGTAATAGTAAGTCAATAATTGAGGAGTTTTTCGAATTGAGAAGTTTAGGTGGTACACCACATGAAGTGCTAACAGATTTCGAATCGCTAAACAAAACTCAGCATAAAAGATTGGCATCACAGTATTACAATGAAAATTCTAATTTAGGAGATACAATAGTTATGATTAGATTCAAAAGTGAGGTCGACAACAAATCCAGAATTTGCCAGTATGGATTCCTTTTTGATTCATGCGAAGTAGATAAAATTCAATTTACCTGTCTAGAAGAATAGACTCCCTCAAAAGTCAGATTTGGACATCTACATTAGTTAACCGCGGTGGTTCGTGTCCTCACGAACCACCCTTATTCAAAACTCCTCACCAGCATGTTTTAAGAAGTTAAACCTATCATCCCCATGCTCATAAAAAGAGGCAGATGAATACATATACTCACTTGGCTCACTAACCAAAATCCAATCCTTGGCTATTGGGTTTTCATGGATGTAATTCAGCTTTTGATACGCTACTTCAGGGCTGTAAAGTTCAATCGCCATTGAGTCTCTTTGCCAAAACTCATATCTCTTATTCCTTGCGTCGACTTTAAACTTTTGCAGTTCGTTCTCTTTAAGCATTTTCTTAAACTCATGAGCCGTGTACTTCAAGAAAGATCCGAAAGGTGTCTCTTTTCCACTTAGAGAATTCATTCTCTCACCGCCGTGGTTCGTGTCCTCACGAACCACCCTTATTCAAAACTCCTCACCAGCATGTTTTAAGAAGTTAAACCTATCATCCCCATGCTCATAAAAAGAGGCAGATGAATACATATACTCACTTGGCTCACTAACCAAACTCCAATCCTTGGCTATTGGGTTTTCATGGATGTAATTCAGCTTTTGATACGCTACTTCAGGGCTGTAAAGTTCAATCGCCATTGAGTCTCTTTGCCAAAACTCATATCTCTTATTGCTTGCGTCGACTTTAAACTTTTGCAGTTCGTTCTCTTTAAGCATCTTCTTAAACTCATGAGCCGTGTACTTCAAGAAAGATCCGAAAGGTGTCTCTTTTCCACTTAGAGAATTCATTCTCCAAATCAAGTGGATATGATTAGGCATAATAACAAAACCGAAAACGTCTATTAATGTCTTTTTAGAGAGGTATGACAAAGAGTCTGTAATTATTTCTTTGAACTTGTCACCACTCAAAAGATGTAGCCAATTGTGAATCGTTGCAGTCCAGAAATAAATTTTTCCTATTTCAGTATAGGAGGCTCTTGGTTGTTGGAAGTAATTCACTAAATAAATTTAAGAAAGAAGGTTCGTGAAGACACGAACCTTGGCGAGAGATTTGATATATCATAGAAAGTCACCCTGAACTTGTTTCAAGTGCAACCGGCAGCTGAGTAGTTTTTGATACTAAAATTGGCTAACTTCATTTAGAGTTCAATCATAAATCACCCATCATGAAAACGCTACTCACTCCAATCCTTCTCGGGCTTACGCTATCTGTTAGTGCCCAAACGATCCGCATTGTTGATAATAATTCCAATGCTCCAACGGGGGATAATGTATACGCCACATTGCAAGCAGCTGCTGATGCAGCCTCGGCAGGAGATTCCATTTATATCCAGCCAAGCCCAACTACTTACGGAAGTATTGTTGTGGAAAAAGAATTACACTTAATTGGCATTGGATTCAATCTCACTAAAGATTTACCCCATTCTTCGAGGATTACAAACATTACTCTAAGATCAAATTCAGACAATACTGAAAATGCTTCTAATAGCACAATTACAGGGCTTCATTTATCTAATATTTATCTTACCAGGAACACCAACGGAGGACCTGTTTTTACGCTTGATGCTGTGTCCATTCATAATAATCTCATCACTTCGATTACCTGGCAAACATCGGGATCTAATACAATCCCTGTTACAAACATGGTCATTTTCGATAATCAAATTACGAGTGGGATCACTTTCCAGCGAGAAGTAGATGGGGTGATTATTCGAAATAATTTATTGCAAGGCCTAACCACATTTGAATCTTCAAATCCCAACAATGCTTTTATACAAAATAATATTATTCTATCGGGGATTAGAAAATACTCAGAGGGTGACGTGCTAATCATTCAAAACAATAATTTCATTGGTCAAAATGGATCAAACAATGCATTTTCTACGATAATGCTTGACGCACTGGTCTCAAATAATATTTTTTATGGTAGAACACCAAGTCTCGCTTCCGGTGGTGGAAGCACATCTACTAATTTTCAGCGTAATGTGTTCGATAACAACCTATCATTTGAAACGGGAAATAACGAATTACCCCCTTCTGGTGGTGGAGTGAGTAATTCAGGAAATGCCAATAACCTTGAAGGCATTTCACCTGATTTTAATGGGACAATACCTGTATTAAACACCTGGTCCTCATCATACGACTTTAGTCTCGATCCCACATCAGCAGCAGTAGATGCAGGTAGTGACGGCTCAGATATTGGCATTACTGGTGGACCTTACCCTATGACTCCAAACTTTTCTTTGAAGACTTCAAGCCTTCCTACCATTGAATCGTTCAATGTTTCCACGGTGATCAATCCCGATGACGATCTGGACGTAAGTGTGCAGGCTAAGTCCAACTAGGAGGAGCTATGAAAAGAATAGTTTACTCGATACTATTCCTGCTTTCCTTTAGCTGGGGATTTGCACAAGCAGATATTGTAGCCGCCGAATACTTCATTGATGAAGACCCTGGACTTGGTATGGGTACACCTTTTCCGGTATCAATCACTCAAGGCCAGTCTATTGATCTAAACTTCACCATAGCCACTTCATCTATGGGCTTGACCAATGGTGTACATGTCCTCGGGATTAGAATACAAGATGAAAATGGTGATTGGAGTTTGCATGAAAGAAGATTGTTTTACATTCAACCCAATTCGAGTGTAAGTAATCCACCACCTGCCGATATAAACACAGTGGAATATTTTATTGATGAAGACCCTGGAGTTGGTAACGGTATAACGCTATCTGGAAGCGGGCCTACTATAGACGTAAATGATATTGTGGATATAGCCGCCCTTTCTGATGGTTTTCATATCATTGGTGTTAGAGCCAGAAATACGGATTTTCTGTGGGGTTTTGCTGAAGTCAGGGCTTTTTATATCCAGGATCTGGATGCACTAACTCCTGCTGATCCTGCTGAAATATCAGCTGTTGAATATTTTATTGATGAGGATCCTGGACAAGGAAATGGTACAGACATTCCTGTCACTCAAAGCTTGAGTATTGACATTACTGAAGCATTGTCAATTGCTGCCATCGAAAATGGATTTCATACAGTTTCCGTGAGAGCCAAGAATACAGATGAGCAATGGGGAATGGCGGAGACCAGAGTTTTTTTCATTCAGGAAATTAATAATACTACTAATGAGATTTCTCCAATTGCTGCAATGGAATATTTCATCGATGAAGATCCCGGGACAGGCAATGGCATTCCTATTGATATTACTTCAGGGACACTCATAGATATCACCAGTATTCAGCTTGAATTGGTGGACAGCTACCCAATTGGTACGCACACAATGACAATCCGAGCACAAGATGCGAATGGTAGATGGGGATTTGGAGAAACACGTGAATTCATGATTGACGGAGATTGTCCGATAGCCAATTTTGATATCCTGGCTGCTTGCGTAGGTGAAACAATTAGTCTGACAGATCAGAGTACAGGAATTCTAGGTGATGCTTCTTACAAATGGTATGCTGACGGAGTAGAAATAAGCACCTTTGAAGGTGACATCAGTCATATTTTTGATAGCCCCGGATTACACACATTTTCTTTGGCCATACAAAATGGTGCAGTTTGCACTGACAGCACGGGGCAGGAAATAACCGTCAAACCTGAACCATTTGTTACCTTCAGTGCAGAACCGGTGATCGTCGGATCAGAGACCATCTTTGAAGTGGAACAGTTCAACGTAGATACGGCTGCCACATGGTCGTGGGACTTTGAAACCGATGGAGTTATTGACGCAACAACTAAAGAGAATACAACATTTACTTTTCCAGCAATTGGTGACTATACCACCACTCTAACTGTATCAGATGGAGCAGGATGCGAGACCACATTCTCCAAAGTAATCAAAGTCATTTCAGATGGCAGTGACCCGACCGCAAATTTTAGTACAGATGCGTCATGTGTTGGCATTGTTGCCACATTTCAAAACACGTCAATCAACATGCCAATTGGATCTACTTTTGAGTGGGATTTTGATGAGGATGGAGTAGCAGATGCTACCACAGAAGATGCTACCTATACATTTGCTTCCATCGACACATTTGAGGTCAGCCTTACAGTAACTACTCCTGATACTGAAGTATTTACTGAATCCAAAGAGATAATTATCAGCTCTGCTCCTACTGCTGATTTTAACGCAATTCTTGCATGTGCTGGAGAGACAATTAACCTGGTCGATCAAAGTAGTGGTCTTACGAATGATTCTTCCTACGTATGGTATGCTGATGGTGAGGAAATAAGTACTACCATCGGTGATGTTACCCATGCTTTTAATACCTCGGGCCTACATACTATCTCCTTGGTAGTACAAAATGGGACTTGCGCAGATAGTGTCGGTCTTGAAGTGGATATCAAGCCTCAACCATTTGTAGCTTTTAGTGCAGAACCGGTAATCGTCGGATCAACAACAGTTTACGAGGTAGAATTATTAAACGTAGAATCAGATGCATCATGGTCGTGGGATTTTGAAACAGATGGAGTGATTGATGCAACGACTGAAGAGAATACAACATTTACGTTTCCTGCAATCGGTGAATATAATACCACGCTAACCATCTCCAATGGAGAAGGATGTGAAACCACATTTTCAAAATTGATAAAAGTTCTATCAGATGGAAATGATCCTGAAGTAGATTTCACTACAGATGCTTCTTGCCTCGGCATAGAGGCTTCCTTTCAAAATCTATCAACCAATATCCCTGGTGGATCTACTTATGAGTGGGATTTTGATGGAGATGGAACGGTCGATGCTACTTCCGAAGATGCACTTTATACATACTCAACAGAAGGCACCTATCAAGTCAGCCTTACCATTACCACTCCTGATACAGAAGTCCTAACTGAAACGAAGGAGGTCGATATAGATGCAGCTCCTACTGCTGATTTTGATGTCCTCCTTGCCTGTGTCGGAGAGGAAATAAACCTGATCGATCTAAGCAGCGGGCTTGCGTCAGATGCGTCTTATAAATGGTATGCGGATGGTAATAAGATTAGCACGGATGCAGGAGATATTACTCACGTTTTCAATAGCTCGGGTCTTCACACGTTTGCGTTGGTTGTTCAAAACGGAGCTTGCGCTGACAGCACTGGAGTTGAAGTAGAGATTAAGCCTGAACCATTTGTGGTATTTAGCGCTGAATCAGTTGTTGTTGGGTCACCTACTATCTTTGATGTCGAACTATTCAACGTAGATTCCACAGCATCCTGGTCCTGGGATTTTGAATCAGATGGTGTTATAGATGCCACAACCAAAGAAGAAACGACATTTACATTTCCTACTGCCGGAGAATACACAACCACACTTACTATTTCAGATAATCAAGGTTGTGAAACCACATTCTCTAAAATTGTAGAAGTACTTGAAAGTGGAAGCGGCCCTTCGGTGGACTTTACCACTGATGCCTCATGCGTAGGAATCGAGGCTAATTTTCAAAACACCTCCTTGAACATTCCAGATGCATCAACTCACGAATGGGATTTTGATGGAGATGATGTCACAGATGCCACCACTGAGAATGCTTTATTCACCTATTCCACCAGTGGTACTTATCAGGTAAGTCTTACAATAACCACTCCTGACGCAGAAGTTTTACAAGAATCAAAGGAGGTTCAAGTAGATTCTTCCCCGATTGTTGATTTTGATTTCACGTATGAAACAGATTTATTCGAAAGCGCAAATGTTAGTTTTATCAACCTATCAGAGGGATCAGGAGTAGATTTTTTGTGGGATTTTGCAAGTGAAGGAACCTCTACAGCAATCAGCCCTGATTTTTCTTTTGAAGATTATGAAGGCAAAACATATACTATTTGCTTAACCGCTACTAATCAATGTCCTGAGGTTATGGTTTGTAAAGATGTAGTTTTCACCATTACTGGACTGGAGCTTCTGAAATCATTCGGCATTAGTCTATATCCAAATCCAAGTAATGGTCATGTCAATTTAGATTTTGGAATGGCAAATGATGATAACTATCAAGTGGAAATTATGGACCTAACTGGTAAGATTTTCTATGATCGATCCTTAAATAATACCTCTGAAAAATTATTCGAATTGCCTCGATTACAGAGTGGGACCTATTTGGTAATTGTACGTTCAGAATCCTTCACTGCGCAGGAAAAATTAATTATTCGGTAGTTTGACTTAATTTGATCATCTCAGAAAAGTTCGCCCCAAAAGTTCTTATTTTATAATCTAAAGAAAATGCATCTTTACTGGCATGCTGATCAACCATAAATACTTTCATTGGTTTTATTATCATAAACGGAAGCAGCACCTTTTCAACTTCTCAACTGGCCTCTTTATATGGCTGTTTCTTGGAGTCACTCGCCCTTTTGGAATTAGCAACAATAATTTTGAAGCCTACATTTACCTTCTTCTGAACTTGCTACTTTTTGGATCAGTTTGGATCATCATCAGTTATTTGTTTGATTTTATTTTTAGAAAGCAAGTCAAAAAAAATCATGCCTTTGATCTGAGAGTCTTAGGCTTCAAAGTACTTTTCATGATCCATACATATTTAATTATAAGAGGTATTTCATGCGATTGGGAATGCATGGATTTTATCGAATACCTTGAGCTATGGCTTGCTTGTGGATTAATGATTGGTTTCTGCTACCTGACTTTTTCGCTTTATGCCAGGTATTTGTACTTCCATTCCATGATCGGGCAAAAGGAGTTAGCTTCAGGAAGCATCGAATTGATTGGTGAAGGAAAAGATTCTTTGATTTTACCAATGAGTGAGATTATAAGCCTAAAGGCTGATGATAACTATGTAGATATTCAAATGATCAAAGAAAAGAAAACACTTCGATCAAGCCTCTCCGCAATCGAAAATCAGCTAGAGCCATTTAGTCAATTCATTCGTGTTCATCGATCATATATGATCAATTTCCATTATGTGGAAGATTACCCAAGGAAGGATACTATTCTATTAAGGCAAAGAGACGAAAGGATCGAGTTACCTGTTTCCAAAAAATATCAAGAACAGGTTAATGAACTGTTCACTCACCCCAAATAGCGCCCAATTCACCCCAAAATAGACTGAATGGCCAACCTCATTTGAGGTCTGTACGATTATTACGTCAGCTTAAAATTTTGAATTATGAATTGGTTATTCATTGGATTAGCATTGGCTTTCTGCCATCTAATTTGGTTCGGTTGGTTGATCAGCCAAAAGAATTACAATCGGCAACTACTTATTGTTGCTATTGCACACTTTCCATATCTACTAGCAAACCTTGTTGCTCCATTTCGAGGTTTTTTTGATTCAGAATATGCAGGTTATCAGTTTGGACTAATCAAAATACCTGCTGGAATATGGGTCACTATCATAACTGGATTCATTGTAGTTGGAAGTTTTCTTATTGCTTCAAAAGCACTGAAAAATCAAATGGAAAGGTTATGGATTTTCACTTTTCTTTTTGATCTAGGCCTGCTAATTACAATGGCTGGCCCAATGTTTTTTGGAATACTTTTTAATCCAACAGCATCAAATATTCAATTAGGTGAATACATGACTATTTCAGGAATCTGGGTAGCTCTAATCACCTTTTTTCTCTTTGCCGGACCAACGCTTTACTCAATCACCACATCTGCGAAGAAGATTAGACAAACCATTTAACTAAACTCAAATAAACAACTATGAAATCATTATTATCAATTACGATTGTCTGTGCCTGTATGATGGCTGAAGCACAACCAGCGTACCCAACTACCCCTGCTGAGGCACAGGTTATATATTCAGATCTGGATAATTTCCTTACAGCATTTAATTTGCTTGAGGCGGATTCAGATTCGATTGCTGTGCTAAATGAAAATTACTTTTCTAAAGCCTCTCCGGGCTTAATCGAGTACATAGGAAGACATGGGTTGACACCAGAAAAACTCGCTAAAGCCCTGGGTCGAAATCCTGATCAGTATGCACTTCTCCCCGATTTTCGTAAGAAGATCAAAAGCTTTATTAAGAGGTATTCAAAAAATCTATTAACCTTTCATGATGTGGTTCCAAATGCAATGTATCCGCCAACATATCTAATAGTTGGTTCTAATCGAGGAATAGCTCAAGCATCTCCTAAAGGACAATTAGTTACGATAGAACGAGCAATCGACAGTCCTGAAGAATTACTACACCTTATGCTACATGAACTAACGCACTTTCAGCAGGCGTTAACTCTCGGTTTCCAGAATTATATCAAAACATATAGTCAGACAAACAACATGCTTGATCTGGTTTTGAGAGAGGGAGGTGCAGAGTTTGTATCCTATTATCTTGTGGAGAAAGGTAAAAGGCCTTACAGAAATAAAAAATATTTTGAGGCGAATGAAGCTGATCTAAAAGCTCGATTTATCACTGATCTTGAAAATCAGGAACAGAGTTACTGGATGTGGGAATCATTATCAGAAAGTAATAAGCATACTTTGCTTGGCTACACAATTGGCTATAAAATCTGTGAGGCATATTACTTAAATGCCGAGGATAAAAATCAGGCCCTATTTGATATTCTCGGGATATCTAACGCTCAAAGTTTTCTGCAAGAAAGCGGCTATTTCACCAAAAATTAAGTTTCTAATCTTGGTCAATACGAATGTATTGGCCAAGGTAATTTACACCAAAAACTCCTCTACTACCTCCACAAACTTTCGCATGTGTTCCGGCTTGCTGATGCTCACCCGAATGTGATCGGTCATATCCGGCCATTTGGTAATGAGGATGCCTTTGTTTCGCATCTTAGCCACCAGATCATTTTCAAATCGCTCCTGACGAGCATAGATGAAGTTGGTTGAAGAGGGATTGTACTTCACACCCCATTTATCATACGCATCATACACAATCTGCTTGCCTTCTGCATTCTTCGTCACACACTTGTTAATGAACTCCGGATCATCCAGCGACGCATTGGCGGCAACCAATGGCGGCCAGCCTGTAGAAATCTCTGCTCCCAAATGTCGGTCCCTCAAGGCCTGAATATTTCGAACATTGGATACTGCGTATCCCATGCGCAATCCGGCCAGACCATAGGCCTTAGAAAATGTGCGGCAGATCACGAGATTGGGCAGTTCATTCACAAGGCTGATCATGCTCCCTTTCAGGCCCGCATTAGAATACTCCACATAAGCTTCATCCACACATATCAGTACATTTTCCGGTACTTTTCTGCAGAAGGTTTTTAAGTCATCAGTGGGCAATTCAGTACCAGTTGGATTGTTAGGATTACAGATAAAAACCAGTGTGGTTTTGTCTGAAATTGCGTCGAGCGTTTGATCCAGATCAATCCGATCATTGGCATCCAGCTTAACTTTTTTGATTGATGCTCCTGCCCGTTCACCAAATCGCAAAGCGGTGGGAAATGTAGGATAAGGAGTAAGTATCTCACCTTTTTGTAATCCGACATGTTGCCCAAGTAAACTAAGCACTTCCGTAGACCCTGCTGTCAAGAGAAAATTAGCCGGTTTAAGACCATTCTTTGCAGCCAGCTTTTCTTTCAATTCATTGATCTGCTCGTCAGGATATCGATTGGCATATTTCATGGCATCATTAACCGCCTGAATTGCAGTATCTGATGGGCCATACGGATTTTCATTCCAATTCAGCAGAATGAAGTCGTCCTTTCCCTGCAATTTCGGTGGTCGTTCACTGGCACAGCCTTGTGCGATATGTGGTCCGGCTACCAGCATCGTTGCAGATGCCAGTAAACTTTGTCTGATCCAATCGCGACGGTTGATGCTCATAATGGTTGTGATTGATTATCAGCAATTTAATTACTTATTCACTAAACATCTGTAATTACATCAAAGCCCTTAAAACTACCTACAATCGCCAGACCCGTTACCTTATTCGCAACTTGCTTGTTATTGATTTTCTTAGCTATTTGATTCATTGTTGCTCCAGATCCCATCGCGTCATCTAGCAATAGCACATGATTAAATCTTCTTTGTTCAGTCACTGCAAACGTGTTTTCCGCATTTCTGATCCGCTCATTAATCTTTGATAATGATTTTTGTGGTACAGGTATCAACCCACTTGTTTTATGTAGGCTAATTGTTGGTAAGGAGATTTGGAGTTGTTCCCGAAGAAATTTCATAATCTGCACTTCCCTTCGAATTGTAGGCAGAACGAATCCAACAGCATCAATTCCATAATTATCAATAAAAGAGTGGACTCGTTCCTTTATCTCATCAACAATAATTTTCATAAGGAATTTGTTCTGGCCCTGCTTAGCATAATGTAGCAGCACCCCTAATCGGGTTTTTCCAAATCGCTCAATAGCATAGAAATCTAAATAATAAACATTTTGCAGCCATATCTTTTCAAAACCCTCAGTATTTAAAAGCTTATCCGTTCCATCAATAACCTCTTTAGAACTAAAATATTTTAAGTATTTCTTCCGGGTGAAAATATACTCATCCATGGTTTTAAGAACCGGCAGATTTCGTTGACTGCACCAATATGAAAAGCCTTCCAGTCCCGCTTTCATCTCTCCAATCTCCGTAATCAACAGAAAATGATTCTTCAGGAATTTAGCATCTGTTTCTGATATGGTTACTTTATCAGGCTTTTTAAGATGTGTGGTTTTAAGCTTATATATCGTTTTAGGCGGTCGACCAAATTTCTCAACCTTACCTTCTTCGAGAAGCTGCTTAATCGCATGGTGGACCATCTGGCGAGAAGCATCTACCTTATTTGTGATTTCTTTGACACTTAGTTCACCATGCTGTTCAAATAGCTCAAGAATTTGATTTTTATAAATCATTTTACAGTTTACAGTAAATTGTCAAATATACAATATTTACATAAACACTGCTTTCATACCCTTGCAATAATTATTTAATGGTGCTGGCAGTATTTGGATTACTCAATAACTCCTTGAAAACCTCCCAGCGTTTCTCTGGTTGATTCGCCGTGCCGCCTTGCGATTCTATGTAATTAGCCACCAGGTCCTTGCCCAGATTATAATTGATCACATAGCTGCGGTATTGGTCAAAGAATCGGGTTCGCTGGAGGGCTCGTTCAGGTTCGTTCAGTTGGTACTTCTCCATCCACTTACCTGCCTCCTCCCTGCTGATCTCTCCATTGAGATACATTCGGGCGGCTTCATTTCCGGCATAACTAAGTTTGCCAATGAGACCCTGCACCTCATAAAACTTATCGGCCATGGAAGCATCCAGTCCGGCAAGCGGAAACAGCACTTCTTTTTCATATTGCATGCGCTCCTCACCGGGGAATGCCACATCGATACCGTAGTTGGCGCTACCTTCTGCTACGAGGGATTGTGGGCTGAAAAGCGGATACACCGAGTATTCCTTCCACCCCTTATTGTTTACCAGGTTTTGCTCCAGCAACGCATTGAATACATGATGCCCGGGGTAGCCTTCGTGACAGGCCAGATCAATCGCGCGACTGATTTTGATTGGTAAATCAGTATTGATCTGGATCAGACTTTGGCTGTTACCCTGATAGTAATTGTAGCCTGACCAGCTTTTATCTGTGACATATTCCAGTACAAAGTTTTCGTTTTCCGGTAGATCATACCGTGCCATGGTTCTGGTTCTGGCTTCCTCTATGGCCGTTTGAAAAACCGTATCCAGTTTCTCTCTTGGGATGTTGAATTGATTTATAAACTCATTGTATCGATCGGCAGGTTCACCTTCTCCGGGAACAGCGTTTTCCAGATCCATCAATAAACTATCGAAGTATGACTCGGAATAGGTTGGTGGCTTAGCATCATATAAGAGCTTGGCTTCTTCATCGAAGGAATACATCTTTCCATTCATCATTTCCACTTTGGTTCTGGCTGCAATCAATTGCTTTACAAGCATAAACTTTCTGTCTTTATCACCTTCAACAGCCTGTATCTGACTTATGAGCTCATTGGCTCGTGTGATAAAATCATCAGAAGGTAAGGAATCCGATTTTGATTCAGGTCTCCACTCTTCAGGTCCGTAATAGGCATCTACAAAATCAGAATCATGTTGTCCTATTTCCAACATGAGCCTGACATATTGCTCTGCAATTCCATCCATGGTCGGTGGCTCTTCAGGTGGTGTGCAAGCGATAAATATGACTAAAGATAGAATCCAAATACTGGTTTTTTTCATGGTTAATTCAAATTAGGTTGTCTTGTAATTTACTGAATTGGAAGATTAATTAGCTTTGGCTGAATCAATTAATCACCTTGGAAACACGAACTTGTAAATCTTGTGAAAGGCAATTCACCGGCAACTACTGCAATCATTGTGGGGAGAAGATCATAAATCAAAATGATCGAACGCTGAAACACTTTTTTGGTGAGCTGATAAACGCCTTCACATTTGCAGATAACAAACTTTGGCGAACACTTAAGGTAATTATCCAAAAACCGGGATTCCTTTCAAAAGAATTTGCGGAGGGAAGGCGTAAGCCTTACATGAAACCAGTTTCCATTTTCTTTTTAGCTAACCTCATTTATTTTCTATTTCCGCTAATCAATACATTCACAACGCCACTTAGCATTCAAAGAAATTCATTTTACTACAGCCCACTGGTTGTAGCGTGGGTGGATGAAGTGATTGATCAAAGAAATATTTCTTTTGAAGAATATAAAGCAGTCTACGATACAAAAACAACAGAACTCTCGAAGCTGCTCCTGGTTGTTTTTGCATACATGCTAGCGATTCTTTTTTGGCCCATTCATCTCGGTAGCAAGCGTAAATATTTTGCAGATCACCTGACGATAAGTCTTGAAGCAATGACTTTCACTCTGCTCATTGTTATTCAGCTATTTGGCTTTTTCGCTGTTGTTTTGAGACAATTTGACATCATAAACCTGGGGACAAACTTTTACTCAACAAGCTTTGCCTGTTTAGCACTTGCCTATTTCTTTTATTTCATGGAACGCAAATTCTATAGCTTCAAACCACGGAGGGCTTTAATAAATACAATCCTTTGTATAGGTGCGGTCTTGGTTTGTTTAATTAGCTACAGAGCGCTTCTGTTTTTCATCACATTTTGGTCTATTTGAGGCATGAAGAAAGTTTACTATTTATCCACCTGCACTACGTGCAAACGTATCATGGACGAGCTTGGTGATTTAATTGCTGATTTTGAAAATCAGGATATCAAAACGGATCAAATGACCTTTGATCAGATCGATGAAATGAAAAAGAGAGCAGGATCCTATGAATCGCTATTCTCCAGAAAAGCCATGAAGTATCGATCGATGGGATTGAGTGACAAGAATCTATCAGAGGATGACTATCGTCAATTAATTCAGGAAGAATACACGTTTCTAAAACGACCGGTTTTTATTGTTAATGATCAGATATTTGTCGGCAATAGTAAAAAAGTGATTGAATCTTTAAAAAATCATTTGAGTTAAACCCGGTCATCAACAGGGCGTATAACCCTCATGCCCAAATACCTTATCCTACTTTTACTGGTTTCCTGTGGAAATGATCGTATCATTAATTCCGCTTCATCTTCTGAGACAAGCGTATTAAAAAGCTATAAAGCACTTGCTGCAAAGCATAAGTTACAGATTGTCAACCCAGACGAACCTGGAGAAAAACTAACCTTGTGCTTGACATTTGTAGAAAAGGTATCAGGCGACCCGCACCCAAATCAAAAAGTGCATTTTTATCATACAGACACAAACGGGGAGTATATGCCCACAATCTCAAGTGACGAATCCACAGCTCGGCTAAATGGAACTGCCTTTACCGATGAGAGCGGCAGAATATTGGTCCAAACCATCCTTCCAGGGGACTATGGAAGCTCTTCTGACAATCGGCACATTCACACGACTGTTTTCGGGGCGAAACCGGAAGCATATGATATTCATTTTAAACAATACACAGGTTTCATGGGAACCAGGTTTGCAGAGGGGAGCGATCAGCATTTTTTGGCAGACTTAAAAAGGAACTCAGACGGATCCTTGATTGCCTTTTTAACAATTGCAACCAAGAACCCCTTTAAATAGCTGCTTCGATTAAAGTAACACTTTAAGCGACAAGACTTATTTATCAATAAGAAGATTACTTATACAAAAATCCGTAATTCCAAGAGGTAAAAGTGGTCAAATACCGCTCTATGTTTGTATCGTACCAAAAAGTAACGGTATGACACTTGACACACTACTTTTGATCACTACTTTATTGACGAGTCCATATTCGTCGGAAACTAAGGCAACTGATCCATCGGAAATAGCGATGGTTGAGGGGGAATCATTAATGAAAAACGTTTTCGATCGGTTTCATATAAATTATGAAATGAGTCGGCTTCATAAGGTTGGTTATTATAAGGAAGCCGTATCAGACAAATTAGCAACCTATTATCTGGCAGAGGGCATAGTAGACATTTACATCCCATGTAATCTGAATCAGGAAGCAGGTGCTGCGGTGAAGCCAATCAAAACACGAAAAAAAGTATTCGAAAACCTTGATCAGGAAAAGCTATTACTTGGCAATGCCAGTGATATGGCCAGATCTTCCATCTGGAGACCAAATTCATTCCTCAATAATAAAAACAGAGACAACTACTTTTTTGAGTATGCCGGGGAGGTAGAACTCAACGGTAATAACGTTTCCCTAATTGAATTCAGTCCGTCTAATTCACATGGAAACGTCAGTGGAAAAATTTATGTTGATAAAACCTACTACGCCATTGTCAAAATTGAATATACCCCAATGGTAACAGGCTCAGGGGTATGGAAATCTGTAGACTGGACTGAGAATTTTGAATTCAAAAATGGTGCATATCAACTTGTGAGCGTTCAATTTCAGGGCGTAAGCTTCGAGGATGAATTGTACTATAATGCATCTCTTATTATGGATCAAATTGAGGTCATTAGACGCATTCCAGAAAACGAACTATTTATTGATTTTGATGCTCCGTTGTTTGAAAAGGCAAGCGAGGATTTCAATGAAAATTTTTGGGATGGATATGATTTTCTAAAAAAAGAAATCAAGGCAGATGCCAATCTAATTGCCAGCGAAAGTTTATAACCAATTGAGATAAATCACGTGAGAGAATGTGATTAATTTTCTCTCATGAATCGCATCGATCGCCTCAACGCACTTCTCATTCACCTTCAAAGTAAACCCAGAGTTACCCTCTCAGAGCTTGAAGATCGCTTTGAAATTGGTCGGAGGACGGTTTTTAGAGACATCCGATCCCTCATAGATGCCGGAGTACCTATCGGTGGAGAAGCCGGCGAAGGATATTTCATTGTTGAGGGCTATCACTTACCCCCTGTCGTTTTCAATAAAGAAGAAGCTGCTGCCATACTGATGGGAGCAAAATTTGTCGAACAAAATGCTGATGTGCATACCATTCAGGAATACGAGAAAGCCATGTATAAAATCAAGGCGGTTCTGAAATATTCCGATAAAGAGTTTTTAGACAACCTGAACGAACGGGTAGCTATCCGGCCTAGCCCGACCCCTCGCCAGCCTGTCGATTCGCATATTGCAGAAATCCAGCAGGCCATCGCAACAAATCGGCTGGTATCCATGACTTATTATTCACAATACAATGATTCTACCACTTCCAGGGAAGTCGAACCTTTGGGAATGGTTTTCTACTCTGGCCGTTGGCATCTGATTGCCTTTTGTCGCTTGCGACGAGACCTGAGAGACTTTCGTACAGATCGAATTCAAAAAGTAAATGTATTGCCGGAAATCATAGACCCTGCAAAACATCCAAACTATCTGGATTTTCTCAATGAAGCATTAATAGGAACTGATGCCAAGGAAGCAACCATTAAATGCACAGCAAAAGCAGCCAGGTTTATGGGAGAACAGAAATATTTTCAGGGATTTGTTGAAGAAACAAAGCTGCAAGACGGTCATTATCAAATGAAATTTGTGACCCCCTATTACGATTATTTTGCTCGTTGGCTAATGATGTATGGAAATGAGATTGAAATCCTTTCCCCTTCCGAATTACAGGGAATTGCAGCCACCATAGCAAAGAATTTACTTGAGCATCACAGTGCACCATTTTTAGTCAAAACATAATTCGTATGAAAACACTAATCGCTGCGTCATTACTTTTCATCACCTCATCCTTATATGCGCAAAGTGCGCAAGATGAGATTGATCAACAAATCTGGACTCCTTTCACCAAAGCATGGGAAGCCAATGATGGTGAAGCATTCAATGCCATTCATTCCGACGATGTATGGCGCATCAATCCAGGCCGATTGCTTGTTGGAAATGAGTATAAATCCAGAAATGCTGAAAACATGCAGGGGCAGATTAGAGCACGTATCATTGAATTTACGTTCGAAACCCGCACCAGCAATGGAAATAATGCATATGAAGTCGGCTATTATCGGATCACAGACAGCTCGCAAGAAGAACCCAGATACTTTGTGGGTAGATTCCATGTGGCAATGAAAAAAATCGATGGTATTTGGAAGATCATCCAGGATTGGGATACTGGTGAGATTAATGGCGAAAAAATAACCCCAGAAAGTCTTGTAAAAAGAGAATTTATTCACTTTGAATAACATTTTTCTTCATCTCAAAAAATGAGTGACATAGGGCTGTCACTATGGCTCATTTCTTTGTTTTCATAATCAATTAAACTCACACAATTATGGAAGCAACAATTGAAAAACTTGATCTTCAAAAAGCTGATTCTAACTACTACAAAGCATCAGCTACTCCTGAGATAAGAGATCTTGACCCTTATTATTATCTTTCTGTTCAGGGCAAAGGACATCCTGAATCTGAAGCAGTATGGAAAGCTGTAGAGCAACTATCAGCAGTAGCTTTCACCATTAAGTTCAGATGCAAAGCCGAAGATATGGACTTTAAAGTCCCTAAAATGGAAGCACTCTGGTGGATTGATGGCGGGTTAGATGTTCAAGACAAAATGCCGGAAACACCGAAGGAAGAATGGAACTGGAAGTTTCTCATCAGAATGCCAGATTTTGTGGAAGGAGATCATTTCTACAGAGCTATTGAGCACATAAAAAGAAAGAATTCCGATCTTCTTGCTGATGACCCAGTGAAATTTGAACTCATCAATGAAGGAAGGTGTGTGCAAATGCTACACATTGGTAGCTATGATGCAGAAGAGCCCACAATTTTGAAAATGATAGGGCATCTTGAAGAACAGGGATTAAAAATCAATGGATACCACCATGAAATATACCTGAGTGATCCAAGAAAAACACCTGAAGACAGGTTAAATACGATAATCAGATATGCAGTAAAATGAAAATATTAGGATTAAGAACAACTATCTACCATGTTCCCAACCTCGATGAAGCCAAAGCGTGGTATAGTGAGGCCTTTGAAACCAAGCCCTATTTTGATGAGCCTTTTTATGTAGGCTTTAATGTAGCAGGGTATGAGTTGGGTTTGGTGCCAGATGAAAGACCGGCACAAGAAAAGAGCGATAACGTAGAATCTTTTTGGGGAGTAGAAAATGTGGAAGAGGCACATAACAATCTGATCAAGCAAGGAGCTACAGAGCATGTTGCTCCTACAAATGTTGGTGGTGAGATTGTTGTCTCAAACCTTAAAGACCCGTGGGGTAATGTGATCGGATTGATCTACAACCCGGATTTCAAAGCTGAATGAGCACTATTCAACATTTTATATTAGGACTCGATGGTCAACAAAAGGCCATCGTTTCCTACTTGCATCATATGATGCTAGAATATGATTTGATTGGAAAAATAAGATTTAAAATACCAATGTACTTTCAAAAGTCATGGGTCTGCTACCTCAATCCAATTAAGAATGACGGAATAGAACTGGCATTTCTAAATGGATATCAACTTTCTAATGAACAAGGCATTCTTCAAGCTAAGAATAGAAAAATGGTAGCTGGCATAGATATCTTTCATGTAAATGAAATTCCTGAAACAGCAGTAAGAGAGATTATTAATGAAGCACTCATTTTAGATCAAATTGCCAAAACGAAAAATTAAATTTTAAGTATTTTACCTATGCTTTTTATAGGGGTTCTCACCTAATTCTCAATTCCGTTGCTGCAAGATTCATAAAATCATATTCCAAAAACATTGCACTCGGTTATCTTACAATATTAAGCTATCATCTTTATTACTTTTGGAAGCCTCACCGACAACATTATTTTCCAAGGTCCAGACACTGCTTGAAAAAGCATATAAGTGTAGAATGAACGACCTGAAAACCAGTATTAAACTGGCTGAAGAAGCACTTAGTATCAGTAAGGAAAATGGGGATAAACGAAGCATAGGACAATCACTTTCTCATCTCTCCTTATTTCACATGATCATTGGCGACTTTGACCTATCAGTCAATATTGCGAATGAAGCGATTGAAAATTTCACTGAGATTGGAGATAAAAAAGGTATAGCAGATGCTAAATACACCATAGCGGGTGTACTTTATAAAACAGACGACTATAACCTTGGGTTAACCTATCTGCTAGACTGCCTAAAGACCTACAAAAAGCTCAATGACTACCATAATCAGGCAAGGGTAGAAAAATCAATGGGCACTATTTATGAGTACTTTGGAGATACATCCAGTGCAATTAAAATCTATAATTCAGCTATAGAGTCTGGCGTAAAAGCAGATGATTTAAATCTCCAGTCCAACGCGTTCAATCCACTTTCGGGGATATACCTCAACCAAGGAAAAGTTCAAGAAGCTAAGGAGCTCATTGAGAAATCGATTGCCTTCAAGAATGAAACAGGAGACACCAGAGGGCTTGCATTTGCACTTTATGGAAGAGGTAAAATTTATACAGTTACCGGTGAGTTTGATAAAGCTGAAAGTGATTTTTTAGAAGCTGAAAAAATCCATCAGGAAATGGGTGAAAAACTGGGGCTCGCAATGTGCTACCATAAGCGAGGTTTTTTGTACATCAAGATGAATCGATTGGATGAGGCGAGAGACATCTTAGTGAAAGCTTTGGCATACAGCAATAAGTACCGCATTATTCTAATCAAGTTCAAGGCGAATTTGCTGTTACATGAAATTGCCAAAAAAGAGGGGAATCTGGAGTTAGCACTGAAGTACCTACAGCAATATATAGATGAAAAAGAAAGTGTGATCAATGATCGTACTGCCAAGGTTATCAAAAGCTATGACGACATCAATAAAATGCAGCAACTGGAGCGGGAGGCAGAAATTCAAAAGGAAAAAGCTGACATCATTGAGAAGAAAAAAATTGAGCTCGACTCCTTCTTTTATAGAATCTCACATGACCTGAAAGGCCCTATTACTTCCATGATGAGCCTGAATTACCTTGCTAAGTATGAGGTAAAGGATCCAACAGGACTAAAATTTATTGGTGAATATGAGAAGCAGGCTACTCGGCTGAATAACATTCTTGACGGACTATTGAACCTGACTAAGATGTCTTTCAACGAAGACACCAAACAGGAAATCGATTTTGAGAAAGTCATTTACGACTGCATTGCCTCCTATAAGTTTTTAGCAAACTACGAACTGGTCGAATTTAAAATCCATGTTGACCAACATATCAAGTATGAGGCGGAGTGGACACTCATTAATACCATCATTCAAAACCTCATCGAAAACGGGGTGAAGTATGCCAGAACGGAAAAAAATAAGCCATTTATAGATATCTCTGTAAGAGATGAATCAGACAAAATCGTAATTGAATGTGCCGATAATGGTATTGGAATGGATCAAGATACGGTAGAAAAGATTTTCACAATGTTTTTCCGCGTCAATCGTAAAATTGAAGGAACGGGTCTTGGTCTTCACATCTTAAAACGTGCGATCGAACGTCTGGATGGAGATGTTCAAGTAAAAAGTAAATTAGGGGAAGGCACCACTTTTCGTATTACCCTCCCATTGTAATCATCACATATGTATCGGTCGGTTCTCAGTGGCTGCAAGCGCTGCTTCCTTAAACGCCTCCATGTAGGTAGGATGTGCATGTGACATACGAGCCACGTCCTCTGCTGAAGCCCTATATTCCATAGCAGTTACTCCAGCAGCAATCATATCAGCAGCTCTTGCTCCTATAATATGTACTCCTAAGATTTCATCCGTTTCTTTATCAGCAAGGATTTTCACCAACCCATCCGTATCCATACTTGCTCGAGCCCTTCCAAGGGCTTTATATGGAAACTTACCTGTTTTATACTTTCTTCCCTGCTCCTTTAGCTGCTCTTCTGTATAACCAACAGATGCTACCTCCGGCCAGGTATAAACAACTCCAGGAATCAGGTTATAATTGATATGTGGCTTTTGTCCCATGATCGATTCAGCAACAAAAACGCCCTCTTCTTCTGCCTTGTGAGCAAGCATGGCTCCCTTCACTACATCGCCAATCGCGTAAATATTTTCTACATTCGTTCTCAGGTGATCATCCACTTCAACCCGGCCTTTGTCATCCATTTTCACGCCGGCTTTATCTAAGCCAAGCTTGTCAGTGTATGGTCTTCGTCCAATGGAAACCAGGCAATAATCGCCTTTCAGCTCCACAGTTTCTCCCTTTTTATTTTCCGCTTTAACCGTCACATTATTTCCTTTTCTTTCAACGGCTGTGACTTTATGGCCAAGATAATGTTCAAAACCAATGCCTTTTAGTGACTTCTGAAGTTCCTTACCCATGGTTCCATCCATACTTGGAATCAAGTTTTCCAGGAATTCAACCACAGATACTTTTGCTCCCAAACGAGCATAAACTGAACCGAGCTCAACGCCAATTACGCCTCCGCCGATCACAATCATGTGTTTCGGTATTTCTTTGAGTTCTAATGCTTCCGTACTGGTGATTACACGCTCTTTATCCAGTTCAATGAATGGAAGGCTGGCAGGTTTTGATCCTGTCGCAATAATCACTTTCTCGGCTGTAATCTTCTGCTTTTTCTTACCATCAATCTGAATGGTGTTTTTATCCACAAAGCTCCCCATCCCGTGAAAAACATCGATTTTGTTTTTCTTCATCAGGTAGTCAATCCCTTCCACATTCTGCTTCACTACATCGGCCTTCCGCCCGATCATCTGCTTTAGGTTCACCTTCGGCTTATTGATGTCAATACCATGAGTCTTGAAGGTATGTTCTGCAGCATGGAAGTGCTCCGAAGAATCCAGTAATGCTTTAGAAGGAATGCACCCTACATTCAAGCATGTACCTCCTAATGTGTCATACTTTTCAATGATGGCTGTTTTGAGTCCCAACTGTGCACAGCGGATGGCCGCTACATACCCACCTGGACCAGAACCGATTACTACTACTTGATAATCCATATGTATAGATTTTAGATTGGGAGATTTTAGATTTTAGAATTAGACACCTAGCATTAATCGTGTAGGATCTTCGAGAAGCTGTTTTACTCTCACCAGAAAACTCACAGATTCACGTCCGTCAATGATTCGGTGATCATAGGAAAGAGCGACGTACATCATCGGCCTCACAACCACTTCACCGTTTTCTACAACCGCACGCTCTACAATGTTGTGCATACCAAGTATAGCTGACTGAGGGGCGTTAATTATTGGCGTTGACATCATAGAGCCAAACACTCCACCATTGGTGATCGTGAATGTTCCACCTTCCATCTCTTCAATACTCAACTTATTGTCTCTTGCTTTGGTGGCAAGCCTGATAACTTCCTTTTCAATCTGCACAAAGTTCATGGATTCGGCATTTCGAATAACCGGCACCACGAGTCCTTTCGGTGCTGATACCGCAATTGAGATATCACAGTAATCACTGAATACCAGTTCATTTCCATCGATTTGACCATTCACTGCTGGCCATTCCTGAAGTGCAACGCAGACAGCTTTTGTGAAGAAAGACATGAAACCAAGCCCGACTTCATGCTTTTCCTTGAATTCCTCTTTGTATTTCTTTCTCAGATCCATGATTGGTTTCATGTTCACCTCATTAAATGTGGTGAGCATTGCGGTTTCATTCTTAACCGAAACCAATCGGCGAGATACTGTCTTCCTTAACGAAGACATTTTTTCTCTGCGCTGCTCTCTGCTCACCCCTCCACCAAAAGTTGGTGCTTCAAATTGCGGTTTGGCTGGTTTGTCGTCAGTAGCAGACTTAGACTCCTGCTTGGACTTCTCAGCTTTCATCGCATCTTCCTTAGTGATTCGGCCGTCTTTTCCAGAGCCCTTCACATCCGAGGCAGATATCCCCTTTTCATCTAAAATTTTAGCTGCGGCAGGAGAAGCGTGTCCGGTCGCATATGTTTCTTTGTCAGAAGAAGAGCTCGAGCTATCAGAAGAGCTACTTGCATCCTGACTTGCAGAAGATGAAGTTGAAGGCGAGCCTTCCATCACTTCAATTTTGCAAATCAATGCGCCAATCTCAAGCGTATCACCTTCCTGAGCAACAATTTGAAGTTTTCCTTGAGCCTCTGCTGTTAAATCGAAGGTTGCCTTATCTGATTCGATTTCTGCAATCACCTCATCCAGCTCCACAAAATCGCCATCACCTTTGGCCCAGTTTGATATTGTCACCTCTGTAATTGACTCACCAACCGCAGGTACTTTCATTTCGAGAACCTCACCTGTTGCTTTTGGCTCTGAGGAAGAGTCACCACCTGACTCAGGTTTTTCATCAGAGGACGTATCATCAGAGGAACTTGAAGGATTTCCACCACTTGCACTTTCATCTATTTCACATAATACAGCTCCAATTTCAAGCGTATCTCCTTCTTCGGCTTTGATGCTTAGCTTACCAGCAGCCTCAGCGGTAACTTCAAACGTGGCTTTGTCTGATTCCAGCTCACAAATCACTTCATCCATTTCCACCATATCCCCATCGCTTTTTGTCCACGATGCTACGGTCACTTCTGTGATGGACTCACCAACCGCAGGTACTTTCATTTCAAGACTCATTTTCTTCTTGTTTAATGTTTTATATTCTTTTCAGATTATGTCGTGTTCTTAGATTTCGAAGGCTTTTTTGACCAATCCGGCCTGCTCTTCTTTGTGGATTTTTGAAAATCCGGTAGCAGGTGATGCACTGATCTTTCGGGCAACCACTTCAAAATCCATTTCTATTCGCATATTGATAAAACTCCATGCCCCCATGTTCTTAGGTTCTTCCTGTACCCAAACCAACTTAGGATTATTGTACTTTTTCAAAATCGCATCAATCTGTTTCTGCGGCCATGGATAAATCTGCTCTACTCTTACGATAGCTACATCCTTTCTTTTCTTTTTCTTTTGTTCTTCCAGCAGATCAAAATATACTTTCCCAGAGCAGAATAGCACTTTCTTTACGTTCTTATTCGTCACATAGTCATCGCCAATTACTTCCTGAAACCTACCCGAAGTAAAGTCCTTTATAGGTGAAACAACCCCGGGATGTCTAAGCAATGATTTTGGTGAAAAGACCACTGCCGGCTTTCTAAATTCCCAAGCTACCTGCCTTCTCATAAAGTGGAAAATATTAGCTGAGGTAGTCAGATTCGCTATAATAATGTTTTCATTCGCACACATTTGAAGGAATCGCTCCATTCGTGCACTTGAATGTTCCGGTCCCTGTCCTTCATATCCATGAGGCAATAACATAACCAGACCATTCATTCTTTGCCATTTACTTTCAGCACTAATGATGAATTGGTCAATCATGATCTGTGCGCCATTAGCGAAATCGCCAAATTGTGCTTCCCAGATAACCAATGCATTTGGTGTTGCCATGGCATAACCATACTCAAACCCTAGCACCCCATATTCTGAAAGCAATGAATTGTAAATCCTTAATGGTTGCTGATCATCTTGAATATGATTCAGTCCACAGTATGGTTCATTCGTATTAGAATCGAAGAAATAGGCATGTCTATGAGAGAATGTTCCTCTCTTCACATCCTGACCGGACATACGAACGATTGTTCCATCTGCTAGCAATGATCCATAAGCCAATAATTCTGCATCAGCCCATCCAAGCTCTTTTTTTTCAAAGAAATTAGCTTTCCGATCTTTCAATAGCTTTTCAATCTGCCTAAGAGGTTTGAATCCTTTCGGAACTTCACTGATTGCTTTTGCTACCTTTTCAATCTGCTTTTCTGAAATGCTCGTATCAGGTGATTTGTCAAAATCTTTCTCTTCTGACCTTCTTAAGTGATCCCATTCCTCCTCTATTTTTTGAGGCTTATAAGGAAGCGGATGCTCCTTGATTTCATTGAGCCTGTTTTGAAGTTGGCTCTTAAAGTCTTTGTCCAGTTTTTTCACCGCAGCATCATCCAGATCGCCTCGCTCTGTGAGGTATTTCACATAGACTTCTCTTGGGTTTGGATGCTTTCCAATCGCGTTGTAAAGCTTTGGTTGCGTGAACTTAGGCTCATCGCTTTCATTGTGTCCATGCCTCCTGTAGCACAGCATATCAATGAAAATATCTTTATTAAATTTCTGACGGTACTCTACTGCCAAATTTGCAGCGAAAGCCACTGCTTCAGCATCATCACCATTTACATGGAGAATAGGAGCATCAACAATTTTTGCTAAATCAGTACAATAGATACTTGATCTCGCATCTGCAAAATCTGTTGTAAATCCAACCTGATTGTTGATGACAAAGTGAATCGTACCGCCGGTTTTATACCCCTCAAGCAGTGACATTTGCACACACTCATAGACAATTCCCTGTCCGGCAACAGCCGCATCACCGTGGATCAATACAGGAATAGCTTTTCCCATATCACCCTTATACTCGTCATCTATCTGTGCACGGGAATAACCTAACACAACCGGATCCACAGCCTCTAAATGCGAAGGGTTTGGAGCCAGCTTAACGTACATCTTCTTCCCGGACTTGGTTTCCATGTGAGAGGAGTACCCCAGATGATACTTTACATCGCCATCTCCCATCGTCAGGTCCACTTCCTGGTTACCTTCAAACTCACTGAAGATTTCTTCATAGGTTTTACCCATGATATTAGCTAGCACATTTAGCCGACCTCTGTGAGCCATGCCAATCATCACCTCCGCAGCATCCAGCTCGGCAGCTTTATTAATGACTTTGTCAAGGGCAGGAATCATATTTTCCCCGCCCTCAAGCGAGAATCTTTTCTGACCTAAAAACTTCGTATGAAGAAAGTTTTCAAAAACCACAGCTTCATTCAGCTTGGATAGAATGCGATGTTTTTCTTCTCTCGAAGGATTTATGTCTGCGCCCTCTGTTTCACATTTAGTTCTAAACCACTCATGAATGTCTGAGTCGCGGACGTGGTTATACTCAAAGCCAATGTGGCCTGAATAGACCTTCTTTAGTTTTTCTAGAATTTTCCTTAAGGAAGCTTTTCCTAATCCTATCTCACTACCAACTTCAAATTCAGTGTCAAGATCATTTTTTGAAAGACCAAAATCTTCCAATTCTAAACGAGTTGAATGCTTTCGCCTTTCTCGCACCGGATTTGTGTCCGCCACAAGGTGAGCGTACGATCGGTGATTGTATATCAGGTTTCTAACTGCTGTCTCTTTGGGGGTAGCCAACTGTTGGCCGTCACCAGGTTCTCCGTATTGCTCCTGACCAAATTCGAATCCTTCGAAAAATTTCTTCCAGGACTCGTCAATACTTTCCGGATCTTCTTTGTAGGCTTTGAAAAGCTCATCCAGATAATTGCCATGAGCGTTGGCGATGTAGGAATATTTATCCATATTCATATTGTGTTCTGAAACAAAGGTATATTCAATATAGTTTCTTTGAAAATCGTAAAATCGGTTTTACAAATACACATAGTGATTAATACTGATTATTAAGTAGTTATAAATCAAAGAATAGGGATTTCAGGTTCATCAGGACGTATTACTTTAATTTAATTGATATTGCTTTTATTAAACTACAAACCAGGAGGACTGTTTTCTTTTCTCTTTACCCTTCTCACTAAGAGAAAAATAAGCTACATTTGCGCTCCATTTTTAAACTTTTGATGGACGAGTTCCATAAACAAAAAGAATTATGTCAGTAAAAATTAGACTAGCGCGTCGAGGACGCAAAAAACAAGCCATGTACGATGTAGTAGTGGCAGATGCTAGAGCACCACGAGATGGTCGCTTTATCGAAAAACTTGGTACTTATAATCCAAACACCGACCCTGCTTCCATTAATTTGGATAATGACAAGGCGTTTGATTGGGTAATGAAAGGTGCTCAACCTACAGATACTGTACGAGCTATGCTTTCATACCGAGGCATCATGATGAAAAAACACCTTCAAATTGGTGTAAACAAAGGAGCTATCACTCAGGAAGAAGCTGACAAAAAGCTGGAAGCCTGGATGAAAGACAAAGAATCTAAGATTCAGGGTAAAGTGGAAACACTTGCTAAAGCGAAAGCTGACAAGAAGAAAGCTGCTCTTGAAGCTGAGAAGAAAGTGAGTGATGCTAGAGCTGAAGAGCTTAAGAAACGCGCTCAGGAAGCTGAAGCTGCACTTGTAGAGGAGATCAAAGAAGGTGGCGCTGAAGAAAACGAGGATGTAGCAGATGACGTAGCTGAAGTAGAGGAAGCACAAGCAACTGAAACGAAAGCGGAAGAGCCTAAAGCAGAAGCGAAGGAAGAACCTAAAGCTGAAGAAGCTAAGGAAGAGCCTAAAGCTGAGGCAAAGGAAGAAGTTAAGGCTGAAGAAGCAAAAGAAGAGCCTAAGGCTGAAGCGAAAGAAGAAGCTCCGGCTGAAGAAGCGAAAGAAGACAAAAAAGAGGGTTAATCTGCTATGCGGCAGGATGATTGCTACCAACTAGGGGAAGTGATCAAGACCCACGGTCTTCAGGGAGAAGTGAGCATCTCTTTAGATGTAGACTTTCCCAACGAATATCAAAATTTGGAATCAGTATTCCTGGAGCAATCCGGAAAGCTGGTTCCTTTTTTTATTGATACCATCCAAGTCAACAGAAACAAAGCGCTTGTTCGCTTTGAAGACATTAAAACACTAGATGCTGCAAAAGAACTGGTAAAAGCCAAGCTTTACCTACCGCTCTCTTTCTTACCGGAACTGGAAGACGGTCAATACTATTTCCATGATTTGGCAGGGTGTGAAGTGTTCGAAGAAAATCAACTTATCGGTATTGCGAAGGAGGTAATTGATCTAAATGGTAATCAGCTGCTATCAGTTGATGTGAATGATAAAGAGGTATTAATTCCATTAAAGGATGAAATTCTGCTCTCAGTAGATATTAAAGCACGAAAAATCATGGTCAAACTTCCTGAAGGACTACTTGACGTGTATCTGGAGGAAGATTCTGATACTCCAGAAAACTAACACTTAGGGCTCAGCGCTCTCTCTGATTACCTTTGTGTTCTTTGTGGTTAAAAACTGCTCACGAAAAAATGCGAATTGACATCATCACTTGTCTGCCTGACCTTTTTGAAGGCCCCCTGACCCAGAGCATTGTAAAGCGCTCAATGGATAAAGGTCTCGTAGAGCTTGAAATTCACAATCTTCGAGATTACTCGACCAATAAGCACCAAAATGTAGATGATTACGCTTTTGGTGGTGGTGCTGGCATGGTATTGATGATTGAACCAATAGATAAATGCATCACAGGACTTAAAGAAAAAAGAGATTACGACGAGGTGATCTACCTCACTCCGGATGGAGAAACCTACAATCAATCCATCGCCAATCAACTCTCATTGAAAGAAAACTTCATCTTTCTCTGTGGTCATTACAAAGGAGTTGACCAACGGGTGAGAGATCATTTAGTGACCAAAGAAATCAGCATAGGTGATTACGTGCTTTCCGGTGGGGAGCTGGCTGCCATGGTGCTTGCAGACTCACTGATACGCTTGGTTCCCGGTGTTTTGAATGACGAAACCTCCGCCCTCTCCGATTCCTTTCAGGATAACCTCCTGGCTCCCCCAGTTTACACCCGTCCTGCAGAATACAAAGGATGGAAAATTCCTGAAATACTTACTTCAGGCCATGAGGCGAAAATAGAAGCCTGGCGTAATGAACAAGCACTGAAAAGGACAGAAGAACGCAGACCAGACCTGTTAGGTTAACTCCACTATAAATACTAAATACCCCCACCGGGGTATTTTTTTTGTCCTAAACTAAGAGGAATTTTAACTCTTAGAAGAATATTGAGCAAATATCTCGGAACCAGACAGTTGCTGGGTATTTTTAGTTAAATCAATTACTAACCTAAATTCTAATATTATGAAAACCTTGAAATTATTAATTGCTCTAGCAATATTGACGGGATGTAACGGAGATGGATATGATTTATCACATCATTATGAACCTCATGTTACTATCAGACATTCTGAAGATAATGCCGAAAAACACTATTACAGTGTAATGCTTGTAGTAAAAAAGGATTGTATGGTATACGCTAAAAAAACCGAAAATGACGGAAAAACAACTATGAAATACTATTTTACAGAAGCTACAGGCAAACTGCAAATTGCGTCTAAAACTTACAATCTAGAAGCCGGTTATGAACTTAGGCTTTATGAGTATCCTGTAAGCCTTGATTCCAAAAAAGATGTAGAAAATGTAGTATTTATTGCCGAGGTAGCTGATCCTCCAGTAGAACATTCTCATGAGCATCCAAAATTTTTACATAACGGAACTATTCATACACCAGGAGATGGTAGTTAAAGCGTGAAGAGTACACTTAGCTACATCTTATTCTTTTTTTCTGTCGGATTGCTGAATGTGAGTGGTCAGGACTTTTCAGGGAAATATTTGAGAGCAAAAGAGCTGATCGATAGCCTGCGATATGACCAGGCTATCGGTCTTCTACATGAACTTTTAAAGGATGCAAAGAGTGTGAATAATGACACTATGATTATCAAAATTCAGATAAAATTAGGCTCAGCACACTTAGGTATAGATAAAAATGAAATCGGCATAGAATATTACCAAAACGCATTAGAGATGGCAAAAACATTGAATGATTTAAAGGAGGTGGCAAATGCGAACTATGGTTTAGGTGCTGCATACCAAAGAATGGAGTTATATGATTCTTCTGAAATCAGATACAGAAAAGCTATCTCCTATTTTTTGAAATCCAAAGATGAAATTACTCTAAGCCATCTTTACAGCAACCTTAGTCTACTCCATTACAAAGAGAATGAACTAGATTCAATGAGGTATTATTCAAATAAAGCTTTAACCATTCAATTAAAAATCAAAGACAGGTATGGTGCTGGAGCTAGCTACTCAAACCTGGGGCTTATAGCAAAGGACCAGGGTAGATTCAAGGATGCAATCAAGTTTTATAAAGCAAGTTTGAATGAATATGACGAGGCTGAATATATCTACGGTTACTCAGAAGCACTCAGAAGGTTAGGAGTTACCTATTATTTAATGAATGAATCAGACAGTTCATCATACTACTTTTTTGTCTACGATTCTATAGGACATGATGTGTTTCACCAAGACTACCAAGACAAAATCCTAGAACTAGAAACCAAATTTAAAACCGCCGAAATCGAACGGGATAACGCCCTCAAACAGGCTGAAATCGAAGAAAATCGCCGACAACTTATGATTCTATATGCGTTCTCTTTTCTGCTTATCATTGCTTCAGTAGCTACATACATGTTCTTTAATCAAAGAAGAAAGCGTCTCAAAGCAGCCTCAGACAAGCAAATACAGGACCTACTACAAAACCAGGAAATGAAAGCCACTTATGCGTTGCTCGAAGGTCAGGATAGAGAGCGGAAAAGAATTGCTGCAGATCTCCATGATAACCTGGGAAGCATTCTGGTTACGCTCAATATGTATGCCGACACTTTGCAAAGCAAAAAACCGGAAGAAGTCCCTGCTCTTGCCAGCAAGATTGCGGAGGTAGCTCACCTGGCTAATGAAGAAACAAGGAAAATATCCCACAGTCTAGATTCCGGAGTGTTGAAACATTTCGGACTTGAAGCAGCAATCAAACAGCTTACAGAAGCTGTTTCATCGGCCAGAAAAATCACCTTCGACCTTTCGATACAAACAGAGAAAATTTCATCTGAGGCAGGGCTTGAGATCTATCGAATCATCCAGGAACTGGTAAACAACACATTGAAGCACTCCCAGTGTACCAAAGTCCATCTTGAACTTACACAAGTTGACCAATCGCTTAACATCATTTATGAGGATAATGGCGTTGGTTTTAATAAACAGGAAGTTTCTTCCGGAATGGGATTACGGAATATTGAAAATCGTGTGCAAAAACTGGATGGAGAACTGACCATCGATTCTGCCCCAGGAAAAGGGAGTGCATTCATCATTGAAATTTCGCACATATGAGTAAGGTTAGAATCATTATCGCCGATGATCATCAGATTGTCCTTGACGGACTAAAACTTGTTTTGAGTTCTAGGGATGACTTTGAAGTAGTCGCTCAAGCAGGAAATGGGGTTGAGGTGTTGAATCTGCTTGAGAAAAATATCGTGGATATTGTTGTGCTTGATATTAATATGCCTGAGATGGATGGCATTAAGTGTGCTAAGAAAATAAAATCGCTTTACCCACAGGTTAAGGTGATCATTCTGACCATGTATGCGCAAAAATCCTTTGTGGAGGAGATTGTGAAAATCGGCATTGATGGATGCTTGCTAAAAAATAATACAGGCAAAGAATTATCTGACGCTATTGCCCGCGTTCACAGCGGAAAATCATATTACGATCAAATTCAGAATTTTAGTAAAGACGATTCCGAAGAAAAAGAATATCCCTTAAGCGAACGTGAAATTGAAATCATCAGAAAATTGGGTGATGGCCTTACCAGTTCACAAATTGCTGATACACTTTTCATCTCTGAACACACCGTAAAAACACATAGAAAGAACATTTTAAAGAAGTTAGATTTGCATAGCAGCTCGGAGCTTATTCAGTATGCACTAAACAATGGAATTATTTAATTCAATCTCTTTTTTTCCGATAGTTATTTCTATATTTGCACTCCTTTTTCAAAACACTCAGCAAAGAGTATAGAAATGAGCACAGAATTATTGAACGTAGTAGCGGAAGAGTACAAAGACATTAAAGCGAAGTATCCTTCATTCAGCCCTGGTGATACAGTAAACGTACACTATAAAATTAAAGAAGGTAACAAAGAGCGTGTGCAGCAGTTTCAAGGTACTGTGATGCAGATCAGGAACCAGAATTCTAACGGTGAGACATTCACAGTAAGAAAAGTTTCTGGCGATATCGCTGTAGAAAGAATCTTCCCTATCCTTACTCCAAACATCGAAAAAATCGAAGTGCTGAGAAAAGGAAAAGTAAGAAGAGCAAAACTTTACTACCTAAGAGGACGAAAAGGAAAAGCAGCTCGAATCAAAGAGAAGCTTAGAAAATAAAAAAGCTTTAACAAGAAATCGAATCCCCTGCCACACGGTTGGGGATTTTTTTTGAAAGTCTCTTCCATATCCCCTTGCGAAGCGACGTAGGAGCTAGACTTGGGGATCTCAAAACAAAAACTTCACTCAAAGATTCCCATGATTCGGATTCCCTTCTATCATCCTCTCAAGGGAATACGGCATTTCTTTCATGGCTGTTGATGTTCGATAATCATAGACGTTTTTGTACTTAACCACAACTTAGAAAGTAGTGAGATACTCCCTGTGGTAAAACCCAATAGTCAAAATCACCCTTTTCTTTGCGGTTAACCTCTTATTCTCCGTGGTTACCCCCTTTCTGCAACAACCTTTGTGCACTTTGTGTCTCCTCCGTGCTCTCTGCGGTTACTCTCCTTTTCTTTGTGGTTCAAAAAAAACTCTGTGTACTCTGTGGTTACTCTCATTTTTCTCTGCGGTTAAGTCACGCTGTTTTCTCTGCCGTTAAATCAAACTAAATTCGCTTTATGAAGCTAAACTTCACAAAATATCAAGGGACAGGCAATGATTTCATACTGGTTGACGACAGAGAACAGTCTTTTCCACAAGACATATCCATAATCAAAAATCTATGCGATAGACGATTTGGTATTGGGGCAGATGGATTAATCCTCATTCAGGATCATCCAGAACTGGATTATCGCATGATCTACTTCAATTCCGACGGCTCCCAAAGTCTGTGTGGCAATGGATCAAGATGCGGCTTTGCTTTCGCACAATCCCTCAACATCACTCGAGAACATGCTACTTTCGAAACCACAGATGGCATTCATAAAATAAAGAGTGAAAATGGAATAATACACTTTCAGCTTTTTGATGTTTCAGAAGTGAATCAACTCAACGATCAGGAATGGTTTGTCAACACAGGCTCGCCGCATCACATCGTTCTAAACGAAGACGTAGCAGCATTAGACATTGTCTCAAATGGAAGGCAAATCCGGAATCTACCTGAATATTCCGGCCAAAATGGCACGAATGTCAACTTCGCACAACTTTTGCAGAATGGTGTGAAATTGAGAACCTATGAAAGAGGTGTCGAAGATGAAACACTAAGCTGTGGGACTGGTGCAACTGCTGTAGGTATTGTTGCTGGAAAATTGGGGTACAAAAGCCCGGTTTCCATTCAAACCAAGGGCGGTGAACTTAGCGTTTCTTTTAAATATGAAAACGAAAAATTCATAGAAATTTGGCTTGCAGGTCCCGCTGAAAAAGTGTTTGAAGGAAGTGTGACAATCTGACCTCTCTTAAGGTAAACAATTATAACTTTAAGGCCTTTAAAAGGCTAATTTTGGAAACAGATGACTTACTGAAAGTCTACAAATAATAATTTTCAATGCTACACTCGATTACGAAGGGATTCGCCAAAATATTTGGGACGAAAACGGAAAAAGACTTAAAGGAACTAACCCCTTATGTTGGTCTTATTAATACAGAATTTGAAAAGCTTCGAAACATTTCAGATGATGAGCTTAGAGGGAAAACTGCCGAACTGAAAGGCATCATTAACGACCGCCTGAAAGATATTGACAACCAAATCGCAGAGCTTCATTCAAAGGTGGACGAGGATAAATCACTTGATGTTCATCAAAAGGAGGAAATATTCGCTCAGATTGACAAACTAGAAAGCGATCGAGATGAAGAGCTGGAAAAAGTGCTAATGGAGATTCTTCCATTGGGCTTTGCTGTAGTAAAAGAAACAGCCAGACGATTTGCGGAAAATGAAAAAATCGTGGTAACCGCCACTCAGCATGATAAAGAGATTGCGGCTAAAAAAGATAATGTAGAGATCAGCGGAGAGACTGCTACCTGGAAAAATAGGTGGAACGCTGCTGGAAATGAGGTAGTATGGAACATGGTTCACTACGATGTTCAGCTAATCGGTGGAGTTGTTTTGCACCAAGGTAAAATTGCAGAGATGCAAACGGGTGAAGGTAAAACTCTGGTTGCTACGCTACCGGCATACCTCAATGCCCTTGCTGAAAGAGGCGTTCACATCGTAACCGTAAACGACTACCTGGCCCGACGGGATGCTGAGTGGAATGCCCCAATTTTTGAGTTTCACGGCTTAAAAATCGACTGCATCGACAATCACCAGCCAAACTCCCCTGAAAGAAGAAATGCCTACCTGGCAGACATCACTTATGGTACCAACAATGAGTTTGGTTTTGACTACCTGCGTGATAATATGTCCAGAAGCCCGGAAGAATTAGTTCAAAAGAAGCACCATTATGCGATGGTGGATGAGGTCGATTCTGTTTTGATTGATGATGCTCGTACACCATTGATTATCTCCGGCCCTATTCCAAAAGGTGACGAGCACGAGTTTTATGATTTGAAACCAAGAATTCAACGACTGGTAGATGCTCAGCGAAAAATGGTGGGTGATTACCTGAATGAGGCTAAGAGACTGATCAAAGAAGGTAAAGAAGGAGAAGCCGGACTTCCACTCTTTCGTGCATTCAGAGGATTGCCTAAAAACAAGCCACTCATCAAATTCATGAGTGAAACGGGTATTAAGCAAATCCTTCAAAAGACGGAAAATATCTACCTGGCAGACAATCAAAAGCGCATGCCAGAAGCAGATGAGCCGCTTTACTTCACGATAGATGAAAAAATCAACAGCATTGACCTAACTGAAAAAGGAATTGACCTGATCACAGGTGAAGGAGAAGATGCTAACTTCTTCATTCTGCCAGATATTGGAGACGAAATCGCCAAGTTGGAAAAAGATGAAGAAACATCCGAGACAGAAAAGCTTCAAAAGAAAGAAGAGATCATCCGCGACTATAATATCAAAGGTCAACGCATTCACTCTGTAAACCAGCTGCTTAAAGCATACTGCATGTATGAAAAGGATACGGAGTATGTGGTAATGGATAGCAAAGTGAAAATCGTAGATGAGCAGACTGGTCGTATCATGGAAGGCCGTCGCTATTCTGATGGACTTCACCAGGCTATTGAGGCAAAAGAAAATGTAAAGGTCGAAGATGCAACGCAAACCTACGCGACCATTACTTTGCAGAACTACTTCCGAATGTATCACAAGCTTGCCGGTATGACTGGTACAGCTGAAACAGAGGCTGGCGAATTTTGGGATATCTACAAACTAGATGTAGTAGTGATTCCTACGAACCGACCAATTGCGAGAGCAGACGAAAACGATAAGGTGTACAAAACCATACGTGAAAAATTCAACGCTGTAGCAGAAGAAGTAGTGGAACTAACACAGGCAGGAAGGCCAGTTCTTGTTGGTACCACTTCCGTGGAAATTTCTGAACTTTTGAGTAGAATGCTCAAGATGAGAAACATCAACCACCAGGTCTTGAATGCGAAACAACACGCCAAAGAGGCAGATGTGGTAGCAGAAGCTGGTAAGCCAGGAGCTGTAACGATCGCAACCAACATGGCTGGTAGAGGAACGGACATTAAGCTCTCTGCGGAGGTGAAAGAAGCAGGAGGTCTTGCCATTATCGGAACGGAAAGACACGAATCCCGACGGGTAGACAGGCAGCTAAGAGGACGATCTGGTCGTCAGGGAGATCCGGGATCATCCCAATTCTATGTTTCACTCGAGGATAACCTGATGCGACTTTTCATGTCGGATCGAGTTGCTAAAATTATGGACCGTCTCGGACTTCAGGAAGGGGAAGTGATCCAACACTCAATGATTACCAAATCGATCGAACGAGCGCAGCGTAAAGTAGAAGAAAACAACTTTGCGATCAGAAAGAACCTCCTCGAGTATGATGATGTGATGAACAGTCAGCGAGAGGTGATCTACAAGCGAAGAAGAAACGCATTATATGGAGAACGCCTTGAGCTTGATATCTTGAATATGTTGCTTGAGACGTGTGAGGACATAATTTTCAATGCAAAAGGAACGAATGATCTTGATAGTCTCAAGCTAAATGCCATTTCCATTCTTGGGCTTGATTTCCACATCACTCAGGAAGAGCTTGAAAAAGGAGATGAGAACACGCTTGTTGAAAAACTCTATGATGAAGCACTAAAAAGCTATCAACAGAAAAACCAAATCATCAAGGACAAAGCACTTCCAATTTTAAAGCAACTAAATCTGACCAGAGGAGCAACTTTGGAGAACGTTTTAGTACCATTTACTGATGGTAAAAAACAGATTGGAACATCGGTTAATCTAAAGGCTGCTGTAGAAAGTGAAGGTCAGGAAGTAATCCTTGAAATGGAAAAAATGATTGCCTTGGCCACTATCGACCTGCTCTGGAAGGAGCACCTTCGCGAGATGGATGACCTACGGCAAAGTGTAAGAAATGCACAGTATGAGCAGAAAGATCCATTATTGATCTATAAGTTTGAAGGCTTTGAGATGTTTAAGCGGTTTGTGGGTAAGGTGAATGAAGAAACCATTTCATTCTTGATGAAAGCTGAAATTCCTGTAGAGCAGGCCGACGATGTGCAAGCTGCTAAAGCCCAGCGAACTGCAAGAAATTACAAAGAGCAGAAAGAAGAAAGCAGATCAGCTCTGGCTGGTCCGGAAGGTGGAAACCGACCCCCGGTTCAGTCGCATAGCCAGCCGGTGCAATCGCAGAAAGTGGCTGGAAGAAATGAACGTGTAAATGTGCAATATGCAGATGGCTCAGTGAAAAAAGATGTTAAATTCAAAACAGTGGAAGACGATATCAAGAACAATAAATGCGTACTGATAGACTAATCATATTATTACTCATTCTGGCTGCTTGTAAGGCTTCCAAACCTACTTCAACAAGTAAGTACTCGGAGGATTTAAGCATTCATCGCCCCGATATGGAAGTAGCGGTAGATAGTTCCGGTACTACTCAGAAAGCAAAAACTGAGGCCTACACCCCTCTTACAGGACACATCAAACAAGAGCTGGACAGTATCGGCAGGGTGGCTTATTTAGAAAATAAAGAAGGAAAATATGTAGATGGTTTTGTATTGCTGGTATACTCAGGGAATAGCAGAGAAGAAGCCAACCAGGCACGCTCAAAGATGTACGAATTTTTTCCTGAGCTGGAACCAAAAGTTTCGTATCACCAACCAACCTTCCGCGTAAAGGCCGGTCGATTTACAAACCGATTAAAAGCGAATCGAATTCATCGGGAGGTTAAAGAAGAATTTCCGCGAGCACTATTAATCCCGGAAAGATTCCTACAAACATATGAGTGATCTCATCCAAAAAATAAAGTCACTCTCAGATGCCTATTTTGAAGAAATCCTTGAAATAAGAAGGCACATTCACAGCAATCCTGAATTGTCTTTTCAGGAGCACAACACTGCAAGTTTTATAGAAGAAAAGCTCAAAAGTTTTGGCCTCAAAGACGCACATCGAATTGCTGAAACAGGTGTAACCTTTTGCCTTGAAGGAAAAAAGCCTGGAAAGACCATCGCATTACGAGCAGACATTGATGCCCTTCCAATTACAGAAGCAAATGATGTTCCTTACAAATCAAAAAATGAAGGAGTGATGCACGCATGCGGACATGACGTTCACACCTCAAACCTGCTGGGGGTTGCGAAAATTCTTTCCCAGCTGACAGATAAGTTTGAAGGAACCATTAAGTTCATCTTTCAGCCCGCAGAAGAAAAATCTCCTGGAGGTGCTTCAATCCTTATCAAAGAAGGAATACTTGAGAACCCAACCCCGGAAACCATTTTGGGACAGCATGTAATGCCACTCATACCTGAAGGAAAAGTTGGTTTTCGCTCCGGAAAATACATGGCTAGCGCTGATGAAGTCTATTTGACTGTCAAGGGCAAAGGCGGTCATGCTGCCATGCCAGAGACTTTTGTAGACCCGATCGCGATTGCCAGTCAGATTATCGTATCTCTTCAGCAAATCGTTAGTAGAATCGCAAATCCGAAAATTCCATCCGTGCTTTCGTTCGGTAAAATAGCCGGAGGAAACGTCAACAATGTAATTCCCGACGAGGTGAAAATTGATGGGACTTTCCGCACATTTGATGAGGACTGGAGAAAGGTAGCTCTTCAGAAAATCAAAGATATCTCCACCTCAATTGCCAGCTCAATGGGAGGATCTTGTGAGGTTCATATCGCCTCCGGTTATCCTTTTCTAGTAAACGATGAAGCCTACACCAAAAGAAACGTAGAAGCAGCAAAAGCCTACATGGGAGAAGAAAATGTCGTAGAACTTGATCTCTGGATGGCGGCAGAAGATTTTGCGTTCTATACCCATCAAGTGCCCGGCTGCTTTTACCGACTAGGCACCAGAAATGAAGCAAAAGGCATCACTTCCGGTGTTCACACCCCTACTTTCAATATTGACGAAAACGCCCTGAAAACAGGAATGGGATTGATGGCTTACCTGGCCATTAATGAGCTAAATAATTAATTAGAGTGCGATCTCTGTTTGGAATCTGAAGATTAAATATTCTGTGGTCTGACCAGGGAATGTTTGATAGCTAATGTCACTCTGAAATTTCAAATCATGGCCTGAAATATACCGTGAAACTCCCAGTGTGAATTCTCTTTGATCAGCAAATACTGTCTGATTGCTATCTGCATCAATATCGGTAAATCTGCCTGCGATTTCCCAGTTTGAAGGAAATAAATAACCAGCCTGGAAGACGAAACCTCCTCCGGTACCGAACAACCCTTCCTCATTATCTGCTGAACGAAGTGCGAATTCTGACATGGCTGATATACCATTATACTTAAACATCATGTCAGCTATAAATGATGTTAGGTCCTCTGATATGTAGTCACCTTCTGCATTCTCTACAAAGCCGCCAAGATTGCCTCTGGATCTCACAGCGTTTGTGTTCAAGTCACCCGTTAGGCCAATTGAGAGTTTTGGGGTTGCCTCTCTTTGAATATCAGAACCCACATAATCACCTTTTCCTTTGAATCCACCCATTGGTAAAAACTCTAGTCGACCAGTGATTTGATACCCGTAATCCGGGTTTCTGGCAATTACATTTCTCCCTTGCCCAAGTGAAACAGCTAAAATTTGTCTGAATTTATCATCGCCGCTTTTATGTCGTAACTGGACTCCAACATCACGGTCCAAATTATATCTTGAGTTAACCAAACTACGATCAACAAATTGGAGGTTTTGAGATGAAATTACTCGCTCTCTGTTTCCGGGGAGTTTGGTTTGACCCCACCACACATGCCAGTTCTTAGCAAAATTCCATTTAACAACAGCGTCTAAAACAATATTGGCAGTATTCCCGGACTCAGCATTGTGGCCACTGCGTTGATCTCTGTTCGAAACAGCTAGCTCAAGCTTATATACAACACTGGGATCGATTGCCCACCCATCAAACTTTAGCCGGGATCTTCTCACCATCATTGCATCCTCATATACATCGGTATTCAGATTCAATCGGCCATCGTACAGCGTTTGAAATCTAAAACCGAATTTGAGAGAGAAAGTAGAATCCTCTGCTATGAATCTAAGTCGTTTGCCCCATGAACTGGATACGGTATCCTGTGCATTACTTGCCTGAATCAGAATCAACAAAAGCAATGAGAAAAATGACTGTTTCGAAAAATTCATAATTTTTTAATGATTAATTCAATTAAGCCGCAATAATAGTGACTATTTGTTACCTCAATATTTTCTTAATGTTAAACACATAACATTACGATAACCTACAATATGCGGTAAAAGTGAGATTTACCCCTTGTTGGAGGGGTATAAATCAACACTCAGATTACACAATTTCTTAACATACACGAAACATTTCTCCAATAACTTTGCGGTTACTAAAAATGTAAATCATGCAGTACGGACTATTAGAGTTTTTAAACTTAATCGGAGCACTAGGATTCTTCATCTATGGGATGAAAGTAATGAGTGAAGGCATACAAAAAGTAGCCGGAGCGAAAATGCGGAACATCCTAAGCTCGATGACATCCAATCGATTCAAAGGCGTTTTCACCGGTTTTACGATTACAAGTCTTGTTCAGTCTTCATCGGCAACAACCGTGTTGGTGGTGAGCTTTGTTAATGCAGGATTATTATCATTAACAGAATCTATTGGTGTAATCATGGGGGCCAATATCGGTACTACCATAACTGCATGGTTAATCTCAATTGTAGGGTTTAAAGTAAAAATTGCTTCCTATGCACTACCTATTATAGCGATAGGCTTTCCATTGATGTTCTTTAACCGGGAACGTCTTAAGTTTTGGGGTGAAGTCCTTGTAGGATTTGCATTGCTATTTATGGGGCTTGCATTACTCAAGGATTCAGTCCCTGACCTGAAAGCAAATCCGGAAATACTCGAATTCTTGAGCAGGTACACGGACCTGGGATATTTATCTATACTACTCTTTGTACTTATTGGAACTGGACTAACAGTTGTCGTACAATCATCAAGTGCAGCTATGGCACTGACATTGGTTATGGCTAATAATGGATGGATTCCATTTGAGCTCGCAGCTGCGATGGTACTAGGAGAAAACATTGGTACTACCATCACTGCTAACCTGGCCGCATTGGTTGGTAATGTCCATGCTAAAAGAGCGGCACTTTCCCATTTAATCTTTAACCTATTTGGGGTGTTGTGGATTCTAATCTTAATAAGGCCAGCGTTAAGCCTTGTTGACTGGTATCTTGTATCTAGTGGCTCTGAATCACCGTTTGTGACTGCAACAAGCATTCCTATTGCGCTTTCCATTTTCCACTCAACTTTCAATATTTTAAATACCCTCTTTCTAATCTGGTTTGTAAACTTTATTGCTAATACAGTGATAAAAGCCATCAAATCAACTGGTGAAGATGAATTCTCACTGGAATACATTAGCACGGGAATGATGAACACAGCAGAGCTTTCCATTGAAGAAGCAAGGAAAGAGACCGTTCGGCTAGGAGAAATGACACAGAAGATGTCTAAGCAATTTCAAAATTTGATTGTAGAGGATAAGCCTAAAAAGCAAAAGAAATTACTCAAAAAAATCAGGGACTATGAGATAATGACTGACCGAATGGAGCAGGAGATTACAGAATATCTCATGAAAGTAACTTCGTCTGGAACGTTGAGTGATACCAGCTCAATTAAAGTAACCAGCCTTTTAAGTGCTGTCAATGATCTGGAGCGTATCGGTGACATCTTCTTCCAAATGTCACGTGATGTGGAGCGTATCCTGAAAAGCGAGAAAAAATTTAAAGGTAAGCAGGTAACTAGTCTGCAGGAAATGATGGATTTAATTGATCAGGCGCTCACAATCATGGTTGAACATTTGGACTCAACAAGTAAAACAAGCTCGTTAGAGCCTGCCATGATCGTTGAAAATAAAATTGACAGTCTTAGAAATGCTTTGAGAAAAGACCTGACTAAGGACATCAAAAAAGACAAGTTTGATCCACAAAGGGACGGATGGTACAAGGATCTTTTCCACCTATGTGAGAAAGTTGGTGACCATGCAATTAACGTCTCTGAAGCCATGACTGGAGAGAAGGAACGAGTACTAAAGGAAGAATTGGAAGTTGAATGATAAGAAATCTTTTCTTGTCTGCTGAAATGAATAACAGTAGTTATCAATCTATAATCTCCAGGACCCTAATCATTGCATTGTCGATATTACTATTTCTAATGTCGATTGAGCTAATGGGGGTGTCCATTGGTGCGATTACCGGTGGTTTTGCAGAAAGCATTTCTGCAGTTACCGCTAATCCATTCATTGGGCTTTTCATTGGGTTACTTTCTACTGCATTACTTCAAAGTAGCTCAACTACGACATCCATTGCCGTTGCTGCAGTAGCCTCTGGTGCAATTAGTCTTCAAAATGCGATCCCTATTGTGATGGGTGCCAATGTTGGCACAACCATCACCAGCACCATTATTTCTATGAGCTACATTTCTAAACAAAAGGAGTTTAGAAAAGCTGTAGCAGCAGGAACTTCGCATGATTTTTTCAATATACTAACGGTGCTTTTTCTCTTCCCGCTGGAAGTCAACTACCGTTTTTTAGAACGAATAAGTGCTTTCATTTCGTCGAATATCCATGTTTCTGGACGATCGGGTGTTGGTCAGGGTGCCTATGGGTTTTCTTCCATTTTTGATACGTGCACGACCTGGCTGGTCACGAACCTTGGCCCGATCATTACACTTGTTTTAGGTATTATCCTTTTGTTTGCATGCATCAAATTTATCTCGAAATGGTTGTACAAAATCCTCATTGGAAAGACCAAGGATCGATTTGAAAATGTAGTCTTTAAAAATAGATACCGGGCTTTCGGATGGGGATTAGTCATTACCTCTATTGCTCAGTCCAGTTCGTTGACTACCTCACTGATTGTGCCTCTGGTGGCTACCGGTAAGGTGAAAATCAAAAAAGCTTTCCAGTTTATTCTTGGGGCTAATATTGGTACTACCATCACTGCTTTACTAGCAGCAATATTTCAATCTGAAGCTGCTATCAGTTTAGCCTTAGTACACCTGCTATTCAATCTCATTGGAGTCATGGTTTTCTTCCTCATTCCTGTTTTAACTAAAGTTCCGGTGTACCTGGCTAAAAAGATGGGATTGGTAACCATGCGGATTAGGCTGGTTGGTTTTGCCTATATACTTGTTGCCTTCTTCCTGCTTCCTTTCACGCTGATTTATTTTTCACAGGTTATGGAAAAATCCGGAGATCCTGTTGAAATAAGATCAGAAGATTAGCTTTGTGATCAAATACTGATTATATGGCTTCCTCTGCAAAAAAGGTGATTGATAACATTGTTGAGTTCATTGAAATAAAAACGGAGCAAATAAAGCTTCGAATTATTGCGCGAGTGGCTCGCATGCTTTCCGGCGTAATCGCTGTTTCCATGATTGGCCTGTTTGCCATGTTCTTCATATTCTTTTTGAGCTTTGCTTTTGCTGAGATGATCAATCATGGATTAGATAGTACCTATTTAGGTTATTTAATTATTGCAGGAGCCTATCTGCTTATCATTATATTAGTCCTATTATTAGTGAAATCACGAAAACTACAACGCTGGATAGAGGTAGCGATTGTTAAAATGGAAGAAGCCCGATATGAGCAAGAAAGAAACAATTGAGGACAGAGTAAAATCACTTTCTGAAAAAGAAGAGAAGCTTAAGCTACAACTCAGCAACGACTCTGATGAAGTAAAAGGCAAGGTGCTCAGAGTTGGTAAAATTGCCTTAATAGCAGGAGGTGTTGCCCTTCTGGGCTATTGGGTTTTCAATACGATATTTGGTGAAGAGGAAGATGAGGATGTGAAACCCAAAAAGAAGAAGAAAAAAAGGAAAAACTCTGACACGGGCACTTCCAGGTTGACCGCTTTATTTCTTCCATACCTAAGCAAGTATTTAGAGACTATTTTAGGTGATGAACCCGGGAAGGAAAATAAGAAGGAAAACGATTCGATTGAAAAAGAGGAAAACTAAACATTCATCAACGACTCCCTGCGGCGCATCTTACCTGCAGGAATCCCAAACATCATTTTAAATCGCCGACAGAAATAAGCTGTGTCTTTGTAGCCCACCTCTTTGCCAATATCCCGAATGCTTTTTTTACTGGTCCTTAGCAGATTTACAGCTGCTTCCATACGCTGGTACTCGATATAATCCTGCGGGTTAATACCAGTCAGCATTTTAAAATATTGTCCTACGTAATCTTCCGACACATTCGCCACATTGGCTAATACTTTATTAGAAAGATCATCACTTAAGTTTTCTTTGATGAAAGTGAAAATATCTATAAGGCGGGGATCCTTAAAGTAAGTGCTATTGGTTGCAAGCTTTTCTACAAAAAGGCTGTTATTCAATATGTACCTGATCAGCTCTATCGTCATGTTCTCTGTCAGCACCTTCACAATACGATCTCTTCCGGGCATGCTCGCTTTTACCTCATCATTGATCTGCTTTATCAGGCCGGCAAGTTTATAGTTTTCTTCAATCTTGAATGGAGGGATATCCAGTGAAGAAAAGAAGTTTACCGAATCAAATGCCTTTGCATCAAATGCAACGTAGCTATAATGCTCGGTACTAAGTGAATGTTCACCAAAGGATTTAAGAAATTGGTCTTTATTTGTCAGAAAGTCGTCTTTTGAGAGAATTGTGGCCGAGCCAGATCCATAAGTCATTGAAATAGGCCTGCCTCCTGGCACGAAAATTACATCCCCTTCGGTTGCAGTCTCTTTCTCCTTGCCAAATTTGATTTCTCCTCCTGTTACCAGGATTAAGTAGTTCTCTACTTCATAATTATTGTCGATCGTAACCGGCTTTAAAATATTAATATTTCTAGCCTTGACAAATCGAATTTCAAGGGACTCTATGATTTTGTTGTAATCCTCCATTTATGAATAAAGCTGGTTAATCTATTAATAAATAGTAAAATAATAGGACGAATCTAATAATATTCATCCTCAAAACCTAATAAACGGAGATTGGAGCAGATTTAGTCTATTGAACTATTTCAATAAACTCCTTGAAATTACAATTCGTTGGATTTCGGAAGTACCCTCATAAATCTGGGTAATCTTGGCGTCACGCATGAGCCTTTCTACATGGTATTCCTTCACATAACCATATCCACCATGGATTTGAATAGCCTCTACAGTTTGCTTCATTGCCACTTCTGAGGCGAATAATTTGGCCATCGCTCCTTCTCTTGAGAAGTCTTCACCGGCATCTTTCTTTTGAGCAGCATTCAGGCAAAGCAGTCGGGCAGCTTCAATTTCAGTAGCCATATCTGCAAGTTTGAATTGAATAGCCTGATGTTTGGCGATCTCAACCCCAAAAGCTTTTCTTTCCTGGGCATACTTTAGTGCCAGCTCCATTGCTCCGGATGCAATTCCTAATGCCTGAGAGGCGATACCAATACGTCCACCATTGAGTGTATTCATTGCAAAGGTGAAACCAAATCCATCATCCCCTATCCGATTTGCCTTTGGCACTTTCACGTCCTGAAACATGAGCGAATGAGTGTCGCTACCTCTGATTCCCAGCTTATCTTCTTTCTTACCTACAGTGAACCCTTCCATATCCTTCTCTACGATCAGTGCGTTTATTCCTTTGTGCTTCTTCTCAGGATCAGTTTGCGCCATGACTATGTAGTAAGAAGCCGAATTACCATTGGTGATCCAGTTTTTTGTGCCGTTTAGAAGATAATAGTCGCCCTTATCTTCTGCAGTGGTACGTTGTGAGGTGGCATCTGAACCTGCCTCTGGCTCAGAGAGACAAAAAGCACCTATTTTCTGACCACTAGCAAGTGGCTTTAGGTATTTCTCCTTCTGCTCTTCATTGCCATATTTTTCAAGTCCCCAGCAAACAAGGGAGTTATTTACCGACATGCATACAGAAACCGATGCATCAATTTTTGAGATCTCTTCCATTGCCAAAACGTATGACACAGAATCCATTCCACTGCCACCATACTTTGGATCTACCATCATTCCCATAAATCCCAACTCACCCAGCATCTTAATCTGCTCTGCCGGAAACTGCTGCTTTTCATCACGCTCAATTACTCCGGGTAATAATTCTTTCTGAGCAAAATCTCTTGCTGCATCCCTTACTGCTAATTGTTCCTCTGTAAAATTGAAATTCATTGGATTGTCGGATTATGATTATAAGAATTCGGCCGCAAATATATTCATTCGATCGTATTGACTTTGCAAACAATTCCGATATGATATTGTTTTATGCAATATCAAGCTATCAATTCTGATTAGTTCTTAATAAATGAAGCGTTTCATTTACTCAAGCAGAGTAAAAAAATAGTTGTCAAATCACATAACTTTTGAACAAAAAGAAAGTTAGAAGAATGATACTATTAATTTTTTATTAAACTAAACGGGAGACAATCGTGTCTTAGGTTAGTATTGTTTTCTTTTGTAATTACTAAAATCAAATTTAATCTTATGCAAAAATTGAAGAAAAATCTATTATCCATACTTGGACTATCCCTTCTTGTGCTTTTTACCACAAGTTGTGGAGGGGATGATGAGCCTGTGGCAGCAGCTCCTAGTGTAACTGTTTCCGCTTCTGTAAATGGTGAGGCAATCGCATCAGGAGATGAAGTGATCGTTGGCTCATCTGTCACTTTTGATGTTACAGTTAATGCTGAAGGTGGAGTGAATGGCCTGGACGTTAATGGAACATCTTATACCCGATCTCAGCTGAATGCTGAAGCTGGAGATACGCAAGGAACCATCTCAATTACTTCATCTGCAATCACTGAAGCTCAGATAGGCTCTACGCTTGTTTTTGAATTTCAGGCAGTTGATGATCTGGATCAGACGTCTGCAGTTGTAACTTTTGAAGTAAGTGCTATTGCAGCTCCTTCGCCGGACGCAAGGTCTTACTCAGCGGTATTATTACCAGTCCCTACAGGAGATTTCATGAACGAAAACTTCTTCAGTGTAAGTTCTGGAACTAAGTATTCAAGTGATGATGTAACTTCTACAAGTGAGTCTATTTCTCCAACCATTGATTTTGGTTATTACTACGGAAGTTCAGAAGAAGCTTCTATTGCATCTCCAAAAGGATTTGAGTCTACTGTTTTCTCAGCACAGGTTGATGGGTGGTCTGTTAAGAATGCTACAGTATTGAAAACAACTTCAATGACTGCTGCTCAATTTAATGAAACTGCAACATGGGCAGATATTGATGCTGCATTTGACGCAGGAACAACAGATGATAATGGCATAATAACCAATCTTGCTGTTGGCTCTGTACTGGCATTTGAAACTGTTGATGGAGTTCGAGGACTTATTCACATTTCGGCTATTGATCCAGGGTTTGAATCCAATGACTCTATTACTCTAGATATTCTAGCTCAATTAGATGCAACAGCATCTAATTAATAGATTTCTATTTTAAGAAAATAAAAAAGGGACTCCAGAAATTGGAGTCCCTTTTTTTATAATTGTCTTTATGCTAATCCCTATTTCCCAGAAATATCATCACGTAATAAAGAAGGGTCGCAAGCGCACCTAAAGCAGCAACCAGGTATCTTATTGCGCAAGTGTTTTTCACTTGTGCATCCATGACTGATTACTAATGCCAAAAAAAAGTCCAAGTCTAAAAGACTTGAACTATAAAAAAGTCTTTAATCTTTCAGAGAATTAGGACAATTTTTTTATCCATGCAACTTACCTAATCCCTATTTCCCAGAAATATCATCACATAGTAAAGGAGAGTTGCAAGAGCTCCTAAAGCAGCAACCAGGTAAGTAGAAGCAGCAGCATTCAAAGCATCTTTCGCCATCTTATGCTCTCTGTCATCCACTATGTTTCGATCTTTAATCCACGCTAATGCACGATTACTTGCATCATACTCTACTGGCAAAGTAACAAAAGCAAACAGGGTGAAAACACTATAACAGCCAATGATTACCAGCAATGCCGTTTGCATCGGAATGACTTGAGGTAAAAAGAAAAAACCAAAAAACATCATCATAAATACGGCATTGATCACTTTGGCACTAACATTTTGAACAGGAACCATTGCTGATCTAAACTCCAGCCAGCTGTATGCTTTAGCATGCTGTACTGCGTGCCCGCATTCGTGAGCTGCAACCGCTGCTGCTGCAGCAGACCTTCCGTTATAAACATCGGCACTTAGATTTACCGTTTTGGTTGCCGGGTTATAGTGGTCTGTCAGTTTCCCTTGCACAGAGGTGACAGTGACATCATGAATACCATTATCCCTAAGCATAAGCTCTGCAATTTCCCGGCCCGACAAACCTGACCCGAGGGTCACCTGCGAATACTTTTTAAACTTGTTCTTCAATCGAGAGCTAACTGCCCAGCTAGCAATCATGAACACTACTATTATTACAATCAGCATATTCTTTCTTAGTTAAAATCTATTAATTTTTATAATCGTCTTACGACAATCAATCTGTGGAAGTTACCACCATTTTCAGGCCAATCTAAAAATCTGTCAATTTGTCGTTTTTCGTCCAGAAGAACGTCTAATCATGAATGATATTACCAGTGCAATCCCTCCGAATAAAGCAATCGCTACAATCTGAGAGGTGTGTAGTAAGGTTGCTAAAAAAATGCCGGTAGTCTGATCTACAGAATATAGTAGTAGCATCCCTGCAATCATTCCATGATATGTTCCAAAACCACTTTGAACCGGAAGTGAAAGTGCTATTCCTCCGGTTATTAAAAGCATAAACCCTGCCCCCAACCCTAGGTGGGCTGTTTCAGGCAGAGAAAAAACAATGATGTAAGACATTAAGTAATAAACTACCCAAAGCACGATAGTTGAAGCAATAAAAGCATATGGTTTTTTAATCTGTCTGAGTGATAAAAGTCCGGCCATAAAGCCTTTCAGCAAATCTGCAAATCTACCTTTCAGCCGCTCTTGATTTTTGATAAATAATGCCAAAAGCAACACACCTAAAACCCCGACAGAAATAATAGCAATAACCATATAATTAGGGATGCTTAAATCCTGATAGGCCTGGCTTAAAAAAGTAAACAGTCGGTCTGACTCAACAATCAAACTAATTAAAATCAGTATGATTAGCGTGAGTACATCAATGATCCTCTCAGACACCACGCTTCCAAGCGCAGAGGGAATAGCTACTTTATCATTGCGATTTAACACACCGCAGCGGGTGATTTCACCCAGTCGCGGTAAAAGTAGGTTTGCCAAATAGCCAATTAGTACTGCAAGTGTAGTTCTTGATGTTTTAAGCTTATAACCAAGAGGCTCAAGGAGGATATTCCACCGATAAGCTCTTGCAACATAAGCAACAATAGATAAGATTATTGAAGCTACAACCCATCTATAATCAACACTCTCTGCCCGCTCCCAAAAGTCTGCCCAGTCAACTTTTTTAAATACAAAGTAGAGCAATAGACCTGCTAAGCCTACACTTAATAAGATTTTAAGAAGTGAAAATAGTTGCTTTGACATTTAGGATTTTAAGAACTCAGTCGGTTCTTTTCGTCTGGAAATATGACCACCGGCTCATGATTTTTCACTTTCTCATGCTCAATAGAACAGTAAGAGATAATGATAATGATGTCTCCGACCTGAGCTTTGCGAGCGGCAGGTCCGTTTAGGCATATTTGACCTGAGCCCCTCACTCCTTTTATGACATAAGTTTCAAGTCGCTCACCATTGTTTATGTTAACAATTTGTACCTTCTCGTTTTCGACCAGGTTTGCAGCATCCATTAAGTCTTCATCAATGGTAATAGAACCCACATAATGCAGTTCTGCTTCAGTGATTTTAACCCTATGAATCTTTGATTTGAGTACCTCTATGAACATTCCCTTCTATTTGAGCCGCAAATATAAATTATCAATTAGTCTTACGCCTTCTACATAACCTGCAACACATACTGCAAGTTCATTAAGTTCATCATAATCATCTATTGGCTTTAAGTTTTCAGCATTTACCGCCTCTATATACTCCAGTTCAAATTCTTTTTTCTCGTTATAAAGAGCTTCAGCTTCAACCAATAGGGATTTCAGCGGAATTCCCTTTTTAACTCCATTTTTAATCAGTTGCAGGCCGCTAAAAATGACCGTTGCACTATTCAGCCCATGTGATGAGAGTCTTCTATTTCGAGAAGATAAAGCCAACCCAGACTCTTCTCTCACGGTTTCTACGCCTATAATCTCCGTTGGGAAATTTAAGTCTACACACATGGTACGGATCAATATAAACTGCTGTAGATCTTTTAACCCAAAATATGCCCTGTCAGGTTGTACTATATGCAAAAGTTTTGAAACAATCACCCCCACCCCCTCAAAGTGACCTGATCTATACTTGCCCTCCAGCGATTGTGCCAAGTATCCAAAATCGACAGAAATAATCGGCTGGGTAGGGAATAACTCTGATTCGTTCGGACAAAAAAGAATATCTACCTTCTGATCATTCAATAGTAAGACATCCTCCTCCAGAACACGAGGGTATTTCTTCAGATCCTCGGCATTATTGAATTGTAGTGGGTTGACAAAAATGCTTACAACCGTAACCTCATTTTCTTCCACCGACCGCTGAATAAGTGACTGATGTCCTCTATGCAGAGCGCCCATTGTGGGGACAAATCCAATGGATTTACCAGCTATGATATAGGACTTTAAACTAGCTGAGAGCTCACTTGCGGCGCTGATTTTGCGCATAGCGTTGATTAATTTAATTCGCTAACTTATTGAATACGTTGATAATAAATCAAAAAAATGGTAAATTTGTGCTCATTTTTAGGTCCCATCAAGAAATTAATCAAAAGCACTTATGGAAAATATTAGAATCCTCTATGTGGCAAGCGAGATAAATCCATTTCTCAAAACCACAGAAGTAGCGGAGTTTGTGAGAAGGCTACCCCAGGCTATGCAGGAAAGGGGAATGGAAATTAGGATTTTAGTTCCAAGATTTGGTCTCATTAATGAGAGAAAAAACAGATTGCACGAAGTTGTCAGATTGTCAGGCATCAACATTGCCGTTGGTGATGAAGAGAAACCATTGGTTATCAAAGTAGCATCCATCCCTAATGCTAAACTTCAGGTTTATTTCATTGATAACGAAGATTATTTCTATAGAAAGTCCGTATTTTTTGATAAAGAAGACAACTTTTTTGAGGATAATGATGAGCGAGCGATATTCTTTTGTAAGGGTGTGCTTGAGACGGTGAAAAAACTTGGATGGTCTCCGGATATCATTCACTGCAATGACTGGATGACAAGTTTAATTCCTTTGTATACCAAGACAACATACAAGAATGACCCTATTTATAAGGACTCAAAGACCGTTTTCACAATTTATAACAATCGTTTTACGCATAAATTCGGTGATGATCTGTTAGAGAAGGTAAAAATGATCGATATTGACGATCAAATGTTGGATCCATTAAAAACAGCAGACTATGATGGCTTTGTAAAGCTTGGCATGCAATATGCGGACGCTGTGATTAATGCCAATGAAGAAAATACAGAAAGCTTCAAAAAGCTTATTGCAGATCTTGGAGACAAGAAAACGGACACGATTGAAAAGAATGATGATTTTGAAGAGTCTTATTACAACTTATACAATGAACTTATTGGCTAAGAAACGCTTAGTTAAAAACATATTAAAACCGGGATTGATAATTTTGATCCCGGTTTTTTTCGGCTGTGAGACACAAAATGATATCGGGATCAAATATGACCTTGGGTCTGATGCCAATGTGAAATTTATTGAGTTTACACTCCCTGCATCAAACATTTATATTGATAGCTTGAGAACAGATGGAGAGAACAGAATTCTGGTAGGTAGCCAAAACGATCCTTTAACCGGCTCAGTTGCTGCTGAGGGATATTTTGGCTTCTCCTACGAAAGTGGGCCAATGCCTCGTCCTAAAGCAAGCACCGAGGTTCCAAATCCACAGGACACACTGAAGATGGATTCTTTGCTGGTTTTTTTTGAAACCGAATCAACTATACCGCTGAGAGGTAATACATTTCAGGAGTTTGGCTTATATGAACTCCAGGATAGCCTTGAAAATTCTGCTATTTACTTAGCATCATTAGAACAAGTGAAGGGAACACAAATAGGAAGTTTCTCTAAGTCTATCAATGTAGCTACCGATACGCTATACCGACTGAAGCTTGATCAAATGTATGCTGAATCATTTTTTGATTATTTAAGTGAGATCGCTGGAGACACCAATCGATCAATAGGATCTACTGTGTTTAAGTCACTTGCGGTTGTGCCAGGGTCTTCATCAGAAAGTATTGCATCCCTAAGTCTTTCAAGCGACACCACAAAGATGTTTTTATATACATCTCCTGTTGACCCGGACGCAAAGGATACTACATATATTACTTCTTTTCGCTTTACTGGAAAACACTACACTTACCTGGATAGAAACAGATCAGGATCAAGCTTTGATGGAATTGAAGAAAAACAAAATTTCGACCTTCCGGATGGAGAAACGATTATTGATCCTATTACGGGTATAAGCACAGCGTTTTCATTAAATCAATTAGACGATTTTTTTAATGAGAACAGAAGTATATTAATCAATAATGCTTCGGTTACGTTTGAAATTGAATCAGAAAACAATAGAGATACCCTTATTTCAGTGCTGAATTTCTTCAGAAAACCAGATGAAGGAATTTTTGGCCCTGCAAAGGCAAGTAACCCTTTCGGTAATATTGTGATGGCGGATGAAGGTTATTTTAGCCTACAATCAAGTCCGGCAAGAGGTTCTCTAAACAGTGACAAAAGTAAGATTTTAATGACCTCTACACTTTTTTATCAAAGCCTTTACAGACAATATCTGGAAGGGGATAGTCTTGCATTCAGGAACCCGTCCTCCAACAGTATTGTTGATATCGACGATTTGGTGATGGTTAGTGATGTTGATGTGACGCTTCAACGAACTATTATAAAACCTGAAGGAATTAAACTAAGATTATACTACACCGAAGTAGAATAATAAAACCTCTTTTATAATGTGTGGAATAGTAGGATACCTAGGAAAGAAAGAAGCTTATCCAATTTTAATAAATGGTCTTAGGCGACTTGAGTATCGAGGTTATGATAGTGCCGGTGTTGCACTTATGGAGGGTGATGACTTGGTAGTTCGTAAAAAAGAAGGGAAAGTCAAAGAGCTTGAAGGAATGAGTTCCGAAGAAACCTTTAAAAGTATCATCGGTATTGGCCATACCCGATGGGCAACTCATGGAGCACCAAATGATGCAAACGCTCACCCCCATCTTTCAAATAGCGGAAATCTGGCATTGATCCATAATGGGATTATTGAAAATTATGGAGCACTAAAGGAAGACCTTAAACACAGAGGATATTCATTCAAAAGTGATACAGATACAGAGGTTTTTGTCAACTTCATTGAAGATATAAAGACAAGCGAAAATCTATCTCTTGAAGATGCCTTAAGAGTTGCTCTCTCTAAAGTTGTAGGAGCATACGCAATTGCGATTATCTCCAAAGAAAATCCAAACAAATTAGTTGCTGCTCGCAAAGGCAGCCCGCTCGTTATTGGCTTAGGCAAAGATGAGTTTTTCGTTGCTTCGGATGCAACACCAATTATTGAACACACCAATGAAGTCATCTACTTAAAAGATGAGGAGATTGCCGTAATGGAAAATGGAGAATACTCCATAAAAGATGCAAAAGATATACCTCAGACTCCTTATATCCAGACGCTTGAGATGGAGTTGGAGGCAATCGAAAAAAGTGGGCATGATCACTTTATGCATAAGGAGATATTCGAACAACCAATATCGATAGCCGATTGCATGCGAGGAAGACTCAATGCTGAAAAAGGGGAATTAACTCTGGGTGGGATACGAAACTATGCGAAAGCCCTTGAAAATGCCGAGCGAATAATAATCATTGCTTGCGGGACATCATGGCATGCTGGTCTAGTGGCCGAGTACGTGTTTGAAGACCTGTGTCGAATCCCGGTAGAGGTTGAGTACGCTTCAGAATTCAGGTATAGAAATCCGGTAATAAAAGAAGGTGATATTGTTATCGCGATCTCACAATCTGGTGAAACAGCTGACACCTTAGCTGCCATTGAACTTGCTAAAAGTAAGGGTGCAATTGTACTCGGTGTAGTGAATACTGTGGGATCATCCATTTCAAGAGTGTCACATGAAGGCGCATATCTTCATGCAGGACCTGAAATTGGTGTTGCGTCCACAAAGGCATTTACTGCACAACTGACGGTTCTGTATATGATTGCGTTGAAAGCTGCTTTCAATAAAGGAACCATTGCGGAAAATAGATTTAGAGAGCATTTAAGAGAACTAAGCTTAATTCCAGCAAAGGTTGAAAAAGCACTTAAGACTAATGATAAAATCGAAGAAATATCCGATCTCTTTAAAAATGCAAGCAACTTCCTTTATTTAGGACGTGGATATAATTTCCCTGTTGCGTTGGAAGGCGCTCTAAAACTCAAAGAAATCTCATACATCCATGCTGAAGGCTATCCTGCTGCTGAAATGAAGCATGGACCTATTGCGCTTATTGATGAAAATATGCCTGTGGTAGTGATTGCAACCAGAGATAGTAGCTATGACAAGGTCGTATCAAACATTCAAGAGGTAAAAGCCAGAAAAGGAGTTGTAATTGCGATTGTAACTGAGGGAGACTCACTTATCCCAGGAATGGCAGACTTCACAATCGAAGTGCCAGCCACTCATGAGTCATTAATGCCTCTTGTTTCCGTTATTCCATTGCAACTATTGAGCTATCACATAGCTGTAATGCGTGGAGCCAACGTTGATCAACCCAGGAATTTGGCAAAATCCGTCACTGTAGAATAACTTTCAGGTATGAAGGAGATTATCAACTCACCAAAGGCACCAGCGCCTATCGGACCATATTCCCAAGCAATTAAATCTGGAAATACACTTTATGTTTCAGGTCAAATTCCAATTGATGAATCAAATGGATCATTGGTTGAAGGATCAATAGAAGAGGAGACTGAGCAGGTTATGAAGAACCTTGGGTATATTCTTGAAGAAGCCGGACTTACCTTTGAACATGTACTCAAATGCTCCATTTTCGTCTCTAGTATGGATAATTTTGGACGGATCAACGAAGTATACGGAAAATACTTCCAGAACAACCCTCCTGCCAGAGAGACGGTAGAAGTGAGCAAACTACCTAAGGGAGTGAACGTAGAGATCTCCTGCATTGCAACATTTTAAGGAATAAAAGCCCAAACCTTAACTTTCCATTTTCTGATTCTTATTTTTGCGCTCCAATCAGAACGCATATATGGATAACGTAAGAGTCAGGTTTGCACCAAGTCCCACAGGTGGGTTACATATCGGGGGAGTAAGAACTGCCCTTTTCAACTATCTCTTTGCCAAAAAACACAATGGTACTTTTATTTTAAGAATAGAGGATACAGATCAGACTCGATCTGTTGAAGGAGCGGAAGAGTACATAAAAAATACACTCGATTGGTGTGGGATCAATCCCGAAGAAGGGCCTGATCAAGGAGGGGAATATGGCCCCTATCGACAGTCTGATAGAAAAAACATTTATAAACAATATGCAGAGAAGCTGATTGCGGACGGGAACGCCTACTATGCATTTGACACCCCGGAGGAATTAGAAGCGATGCGTGAGCGACTGAAGGAATCTCGCGTAGTAAACCCACAATACGACACAGTCACCCGAACCACCATGAAAAACTCGCTTACGCTTTCGGAAGAAGAAGTGAAGCGTAGAATTGACAATGGTGATCCTTATGTCATTAGAATCAAAATTCCTAAAAAGGAAGAAGTTCGCCTAAATGATATGGTGAGAGGATGGGTGATGGTCCATACGGAAGTTTTGGATGATAAAGTGCTGATGAAGTCTGATGGGATGCCAACCTATCACCTTGCTAACATTGTGGATGATCACTTGATGAAAATCACACATGTGATCCGTGGGGAGGAATGGCTACCGTCTGCACCTCTTCATGTTCTTTTGTATCAGTTTTTGGGCTGGGAGGATGAAATGCCACAGTTTGCCCACCTTCCACTCATACTCAAACCGGATGGGAATGGTAAGCTTAGCAAGAGAGCAGCAGATAAAGCCGGGTTCCCAATTTTCCCATTGAACTGGAAAGACCCGGGAAGCAATGAAGTTTCAGTTGGCTTCAAAGAGACTGGTTTTTTGCCGGAAGCCATGGTTAACTTTCTGGCTTTTCTTGGATGGAACCCTGGTACTGAACAAGAAATTTTCTCTTTAGAGGAGCTGGTTAAAGAATTCTCAGATCAGCGAATCAATAAAGCCGGAACCAAGTTTGACTTTGACAAAGCTAAGTGGTTCAACCAGCAGTACATTAAGGCAAGACCATCAGAGGATTTTGTTAGTGGACTTATCGAAGATTTAAAAACGAAACACGATATATCATGTGATGCTGATACAGCTATTAAAATTATTGACCTTTTAAAAGAGCGAGTTACTTTTCAAAGTGAATTTGCTGCAAATGGGTTAGTTATATTCCAGGCACCATCATCATTTGATGAAAAAGTCCTAAAGAAGAAATGGAAAGAAGATACTCCCGAAGCTCTCAGACTTTTTGCTGAAAAGCTTCAGCATCAAGATGAAGTTGATGCAGAAGCAGCTAAATCGTTATTCTGGGAAACATTAGAAGCTTCAGATTACAAACCCGGTCAATTCATGCAACCCTTAAGGCTTACGCTTACCGGAGAAGGTTCGGGTCCTGATCTTATGGCTATCATTGAAATACTTGGAGGAGAAAAGGCAGCTGAGCGAATTTTATCATCAATATCTTTGTTAGAGAATCAAAGCTGAAGCTATGAGTAAAAAAGAAAAAGCACGTGTACACAAAGATTTAGATGGTTTGGAGCTAAATGTAGACTCATTTGGTGAAATATCGTCAAACATGCCTATTGATCAACTCAATAAGTTTCTTAATAAGAATGTAGAAGACAAGAAGCTAAAAGATAGGGATGATTTGGATAAACTGAAGAAAGACTAAATCCCCTTTTTTTACCTCAGTGCTGATTGACTATTTTCGCACTCATTTCAAGATGTGCATATGAAAAAGATCGGTATCATTAAAGAGGGCAAAGTTCCTATCGACAGAAGAGTTCCCCTTACTCCTCAGCAAGCCAAGCAATTAAAAGAAAATTTTGATGTAGAAGTAGTAGTCCAGAGCAGTGATATTCGCTGTTTTTCCGATGACGACTATAGAAATGCTGGCTTATCAATTGTTGAGTCGGTAGAAGATTGCGACATTATCCTTGGTGTCAAAGAAGTACCAATGGATAAACTGGTACCAAACAAAACGCACTTCTTCTTTTCTCATACCATCAAGAAGCAGGATTACAATAGAGATCTACTCAGAACTATACTTGATAAAAACATCCAACTTATTGACTGGGAAACCCTCACCAATGAAAATGGAAACAGAATCATTGCATTTGGTCGGTGGGCTGGGATTGTTGGAGCCTACAACGGACTCTGGACGTATGGAAAAAGATACAACCTGTTCAACTTAAGAAGAGCACATGAATGTTTTGATTACGAGGATTTAAAAACTGAGTATACAAAAATCAAGCTCCCCAATATCAAAATTGCACTCACCGGTGGTGGGCGAGTTACAAAAGGAGCGATGGAAGTACTGCTTGGTGCCGGAATAAGCCAGGTGACTCCTCACGAATTTTTAACAGAACGTTTTGAGGAGCCGGTATTTACTCAACTAAATTCGAGAGATTATAACAGGCGAAAAGATGGAGCGGAATTCCATCGTAATGAGTTTTATAAAAATCCAGAACTATACGAGGGGGACTTTTTAAAATATGCAAAGGTGACAGATGTATTGATTGCCTGTGCTTTTTGGGATCCGGCTGCCCCAGTACTTTTTCATCGAGAAGATATCATCAAAGATGATTTTGATATCCGGATAATTGCTGACATCACATGTGACATTGAAGGCTCAATTCCTTCAACAAAAAAACCTAGCACCATTGATGATCCCATCTATGATTATAACCCAAGTGATGACGAAGTAGAACAAGCACTCACAGATGAAGGGAATATTACTGTAATGGCAGTGGATAATTTACCTTGTGAATTGCCAAGAGATGCCTCTGAGAGCTTTGGAAATGAGTTAATTAATAACGTAATCCCTCCCCTTTTAGGAGATGATGAGAAGGGTATAATCAGTCGAGCCACCATCACTAAAGCTGGGGCATTGACAGAAAAATATGATTACCTTCAAGACTATGTTGATGGAAAATAAAAAACCACCCAGATAAAAATACCTGGGTGGTTTTGAAAGAAAGCTTCTAAAGCTTAATCTTCAAATTCCTCGAATGTTTCTTCAATTTCCTGTAACACCGGCTCTAGAATATCCTCAAGATTTTCTTTCGTTCCATCTGAATATTCTACGTAAGCCACATAGTCTTCAAACCCAGGTTCAATTTCTTCTAGTTCAAAGACAATATCACCAACTTTAGTGTCGCCGGAGAATAGTGCAAGATTTATAAAGTCATTCGGATCAGCATCTTCTGGAAGATCTCTCACATCTACATCGCCACCTATTTTCAAATCTCTGTAAGTAACAGATCCTTCGAAATAAACAGGTTCTTCTTTTTCTGCGGATTCAAACTCTACACTTAAATCAATCGCAACGATCAACTCATCGCTGATAGAAATAGAGCTCAGGATTGAGGACTTTTGAGCAAAAGTGTCATCAAAGCTTAGCTCAAAATTGAATGGTGAAACAAAAAGCGAGACCTCCGCTTTTTCTGGAGCACCAACACTAGACCAATTTACTTCAAAGTCTAATTCAATAACTGTAGTTTCGTCTACTTTAACGTATCCTACTATAATAGATGGTAAGTAATACTCATCTACATACTCACCGTGATCTTCCGTGATTTTAACGAACTCAAGCGCTGAGATTTTCAATTCAGCGTTATTTGTTTCAGAACCTTCTGTTGGGAATTTCACAATGAAAAACTCAGACTCTGCTTTATCAAAATCACCAATTTCAGGATTCCATTCATACAAACCCTGGATGTCCTCCAAAGAAGTCACATCGTCATTGCTTGTCCTTGCAGCTGGTCCATTGACAAAGTATTGAATGATGAGATTCAATCTCCCTTTTGTCCATTCTTTTTCGCTTACCCTTCCTCCAATCACTGCAGAGCCTTCCAATAAGTTCGCGAAATCAATCACCGCCTGCGCTCCATCAGATTCAACTAATGAAACCACATCGTCTCCAAGCTTGTCAGCCGAGTTATTGACTAAAGCCTTTGCATCATCTGCTGTTAAATCAACATTTTTTTCATCATCATTATTACATCCGGAAAGGATGAATAAGCCGAGTAGTAATACTCCAAGTAGTTTTTTCATAGTGATAGAATTTTACCTATTTATAGATTTAGTGTAATTATTTGATGAGGCATAAAAAAAAAGCCAGACCCCCAAGTCTGGCTTTAGAATTACTTTTTCTTCGACGAACTAGCCATTCATACTGACCAAGAACTCATCATTATTGGCAGTTCCTTTCATTTTGCTGAGCAAGAATTCCATCGCTTCATTACTATTCATATCTGACATGAACTTACGAAGTATCCACACTCGCTTAAGTTCTTCAGGATCCATCAATAGATCTTCACGTCGAGTACCTGATGCCGGAACATCGATTGCAGGATATACTCGCTTATTAGAAAGTTTTCTATCAAGCTGAAGCTCCATGTTTCCAGTTCCTTTGAATTCCTCGAAGATTACCTCATCCATTTTCGAACCCGTCTCAATCAGTGCAGTAGCTATGATGGTCAATGATCCTCCATTCTCTACATTTCGGGCAGCTCCGAAGAATCTTTTAGGCTTGTGAAGCGCATTTGCATCCACACCACCAGAAAGAATCTTTCCTGAGGAAGGGACAACAGTATTGTGCGCCCTTGCTAACCTAGTGATTGAATCAAGTAGGATAACTACGTCGTGACCACACTCAACCATTCGCTTCGCTTTCTCAAGCACCATGTTTGATACCTTGACGTGCTTATCAGCCTGCTCATCAAAGGTAGAAGCAACCACCTCTCCTTTTACTGAACGTGCCATGTCTGTTACTTCCTCAGGTCGCTCATCTATAAGCAATACCATCAGGTAGCACTCAGGATGGTTCTCCGCAATCGCGTTCGCAACATTCTTTAGTAGTACTGTCTTACCAGTCTTAGGTTGAGCTACGATCATCCCTCTCTGTCCTTTTCCTATTGGAGAGAAAAGATCTAAAATTCTTGTGGAGTAATTGTCCGCTTTAGTGCTAAGGCTCAATTTCTCCTGTGGAAAAAGAGGAGTCAGGTATTCAAACGCAACTCTGTCTCTTACTTCTTCAGTAGTCTTACCGTTTACGGTTTCTACTTTCAGTAGAGCGAAATATTTCTCTCCATCTTTCGGAGGCCTGATTTGACCTTTTACAGTATCCCCTGTTTTCAGCCCAAACAACTTAATTTGAGAAGGAGAGACATATATATCATCCGGACTAGCCAGATAATGGTAATCGCTTGAACGAAGGAAGCCATAGCCATCCTGCATAATCTCGAGCACGCCTTCATTCTCAATTACACCATCAAACTCTTTGATTTCTTCGTTGTAAGCCTCTTTCTTTCTGCGCTTTTCCTGTCGCTCAGCTTCACGCTCAGCTCGTTGGCTATCTCGCTCTTGCTTTTCCTTGTTGTCGCCATCACGTTTGTCACCATCACGTTTGTCGTCTTTTTTATTGTCCTGACGAGGTGGTTTGCCCTCTTTCTTTTCAGGCTTATCGTCCTTCTTATCAGCCTCTGGTTTATCCTTTTTAGGAGCCTCTTTCTTTGGGCGCGGCTTTTTATCAGATTTCTCCTTTGGAGCTTCTGCAGGAGTTCCTCCTAAAGAATCATTTTTAATTTTTTTGATTTCGCCTTCCGGCATGCTTGCTTGCTGATCCAGGATAGCGTAGATAAGATCCTGTTTTGCTAGCTTCTTAAAGTTCTTAATTCCTAGTTTCTCTGCTATCTCCTTTAGTTCGGATAGCAGCATTACACTAAGATCATCTAGTGTGTACATAACTGTGTATAAAAGTGGGTTTCAAAATTTAACTTGTAATAAAAGTTCCGAAGTTTTCGGGGTAATCGTCTGTTTGCTTTTGTTAAGCAGAAAAACCCGGCTGAGTTTTTCACGGATTGCTTCGCAATAATAGACTATCCCATACTATTTCACAAACAACACGAAAAAATTTAGCTTTTATCAATTCCTACACTATTTCAACTGAAAATCATTTTTCTTTGCGGACTGATTAAAAAGAGACATTCCAATGCTGCAGGTTGCAACAATAAAAAACAATCTTGACAAATATGTAAACGGTCTTCAAAAGAGAGGGTTCAAAGGAGCTGAAGAGCTTTTGAACGATGTGCTCACTCTGGACGAAAACCGAAAACGAATTCAAGGTGAACTGGATGAAGTCCTTCATGAGTCAAACAAGATTGCAAAAGAAATTGGGCAATTGTTTAAGCAAGGAAAAAAGGATGAAGCTGAAAAGGCCAAAACTAGAACCTCAGAGCTGAAGCAAAAGAGCAAAACGCTAACAGAGGAATTGAATGGCATAGAAACCTCATTGACTAAACACCTCTATAATATCCCCAACATTCCACATGAATCAGTGCCCGTTGGAAATACTGATGAGGATAATGAATTAGTTAAGTTAAAAGACAAAAACATTCCGAATTTAGGTGACCACAAAAAGCCTCACTGGGATCTTATTGAAGAGTATGATATTGTAGACTTTGAGCTTGGCAATAAAGTAAGTGGCGCAGGATTCCCCTTTTATAAAAAGCAGGGTGCCCGAATGGTGCGTGGCATGATTAATTACTTTCTGGACAAGGCAGCTGAAGCAGGATATGAAGAAGTTCAACCTCCGGTAGTCATCAATGAAGCTTCCGGTCTGGGCACTGGTCAGCTCCCTGATAAAGAAGGTCAGATGTATCATATGGAGGCAAATGACCTGTATTTAATTCCCACTGCTGAAGTTCCCATCACTAATATGTATCGTGATGTCATCTTAAAGCAAGATGAACTTCCTGTAAAGCATACAGGTCATACGCCTTGCTTTAGAAGAGAAGCAGGGTCATGGGGCTCACATGTTCGTGGACTAAATCGTCTGCATCAGTTTGATAAAGTTGAGATCGTTCAGGTAGTGGAGCCTGAAAAATCATACGAAGTTCTTGATGAAATGGTATCACACGTTGAGAACCTGATTAAATCCCTTGGCCTTCCTTATCGGATATTAAGACTGTGCGCTGGCGACTTAGGCTTCACCGCTGCGATCACCTATGATTTTGAAGTGTACTCTGCCGCGCAGGAAAAATGGCTGGAGGTTAGCTCTGTATCTAATTTTGAAACCTATCAGGCCAATAGACTTAAACTCAGAATCAAAAACAAAGAGGGTAAAAAAGAGCTGGCGCACACCTTAAATGGTAGTGCCTTGGCACTACCTCGTATTATGGCAGCTATTCTTGAGAATAACCAAACTGGTGATAGCATCAAAATGCCTGAAGTATTGCACCCTTATTTAGGTTTCAAGGAGATTACTAGGAGATAAAGCGTTGAGTTTAAAATTGAGGTTTCGTACTTTAGAGATATGATTAAAGTCAGAAAAGGACGAAAAGAAGATTTACCGAAAATACTTGAATTAATTAAAGAGCTGGCGCTCTATGAAAAAGCGCTGGAACAGGTAAAAAATTCAGTTACGCAGATGGAAGTCGATGGGTTTGGTGACAATCCGGTGTTTGGGTTTATTGTGGCAGAAGAAAGCGATACCATTATTGGCACCTCTATATACTATTACCGATACTCCACATGGAAAGGGAAGAGACTTTACCTTGAGGATCTGGTTGTTACCGAATCAAGAAGAGGAGACGGTGCAGGTAAATTACTTTTTGATGCCACATTAGAAATAGGACGCAAAACTAACTGCACTGGGATGATGTGGCAGGTACTTGACTGGAATGAACCAGCGATCAATTTTTACAAAAAGTACAATACCCAATTTGAAGACAACTGGGTCAACTGTAACATAGACTTCTAAACTTCCTCCAGAACTGTCCTGAAAGCTGCCATCTTTGTGCCGTATCGGATGATAGACTTTTTTTGAATTTTGGGAGCGACTGTATCCAAATAGGTTTCCAGATGTCCCAGCGTTTCAGCCATGTATTGAATGGCGTAGGTGGTTCCTGTATCGTCCTCCCCTTGAGATAACATTTTCATCATTCGATAATCCGTAAAAAAGCCCGTATCCATGACCTCAGGGATATGAGTTTCTTTCATCCAGTCGATCCAGTCCTTTTCTACATCTGCATCTATATTGACGGTAACATTGTATAATATCATGAGGGCTTTTATTAGGTTTGGCAAAGTAAGAAAACGGATTACTTACTACCTCAGTTTTAAAACATTTTTATTTAATACCGGTTATTGTGGGCATGAGCGTTTATTCTATTAAAGACCTTGAACACCTGTCAGGAATAAAAGCACATACAATACGTATTTGGGAGCAACGCTATAAGCTTTTCTCTCCACAGCGAACTGCTACGAATATTCGCTATTACAATGACAATGATCTTAAGTTAATCTTAAACATTGCCCTCTTAAAAAATCACGGCTTCAAAATCAGCAAAATTGTGGCAATGCCACAAGAAGTGATTCAGGATGAAGTACGAAAAGTCGGCTTAGCCAATCAATCGTTCGATGAAAAGATCAGCACGCTTACGCTAGCGATGGTTGAATTGGACGAAAACTTATTTACAAAATCAATTGATACTTGTATAGCTAAATTTGGCTTTGAAGATGCCATGCTTCGAATTGTATATCCATTTATGAGAAAGATTGGAATCTTATGGCTTTCCAATTCGATCAACCCTGCGCAGGAACACTTCATCTCTCACCTTGTACGTCAAAAGCTAATTGCCAAGACAGATGAAATAGACATGAATACAAAAGGCCCACTCATACTTCTATTTCTCCCTGAAGGAGAATTACATGAGCTGGGATTGCTCTTTGCAAATCTTCAACTTCGTCAAAATGGAATAAAGACAATCTTTTTTGGACAGACTGTACCACTGGAAGCACTCGAAGAAGTGTATAATCAATTGAATCCCGAGTACATGTTAACAGCAATGACTACAGCACCTAAGCCCTCCGAAATTCAGAAATACGTAAACACGCTCAGTTCAAAGTTCGAAGATTGCTCAATCTACATTACAGGAGGTAGAATTATTGATCAGGACATTGCACTCCCCTCTAATGTCTCTATTCTGAATCAGCTTGAGGATTTAATTCAAATTACACAAGACGTCACCAACAGCAAGTCTTAATTAGTAGATCTTTCAATGCTAGCCAAAACCTTCTCCTTGTGAGCTGCAAGCGCTTGAAAGCTTAATTGCAAGATATTTACGTATGTACTTACGTGGAATAATAAATGCAGAAATTGAAAGTATTTCTGCAAAAATCGTAGCTGCGTGTTTCTCTTCTTTGAGTGAGAAAATTAAACAAGTGGTTTTTGTGAATCATACTTTGAAAAAGAAAGACTTTTCAAGCTATTCACATTTTGTTTAATTTTTAAATTTTTTCATTAAACAAATTTTATTTATATTTGTTTAACTTTTATAATTTAACATTAAACATTATGACAGCTTTAGAATTCGGTTACCAGATTGATAACTTAACAAGTTCACTGAAGCCGTACGCATTGAAACTCACCAAAGACGGTGAAAAAGCTAATGACTTGCTTCAGGATACCGTATTTAAAGCATACAGCAATAGAGATAAATTTCAGGTAGGCACCAACCTAAAAGCGTGGATGTATACCATCATGCGAAATACCTTTATCACCAATTACCAAAGGATGGTAAGGAGAAATACATTCATTGACACTACTGAAAACAACCATTTCATAAATTCATCCAGTGTTACCATTGAAAATCAAGCCAAAGGAAATTTTGTCATGAATGACATAAACATGGCCTTGGATGGATTAAAGGATATGTACAAAATACCTTTTAACATGTATTTTAGGGGATTCAAATATCATGAGATCGCAGACAAGCTCGAGATTCCGATTGGTACTGTGAAAAACAGAATACATATCGCCCGTAAGGAGCTTAAAAAAGGTTTACAAGTATATGCCAACTAAAAGTTTTCATAGTAGAGTAGTAGTGATAGGGGCCGGTTTTTCCGGCCTTTCTTGTTCCTGCCACTTAGCAAAAATGGGTTATCATGTGACCCTACTAGAGAAAAACAATCAGGCGGGAGGAAGGGCAAGGAGCTACTCTGACAATGGATTTACATGGGATATGGGTCCTTCCTGGTACTGGATGCCAGATGTGTTTGAGCAGTTTTTTAATTCATTTGATAAAGAGGTATCCGACTATTACCAACTAGATCGCCTTAATCCTTCGTATCGGATAAAGTTTAAAGATGATACCATCGATATACCTGCTTCAATGGCTGAACTGGAAGAACTCTTTGAGCGCATTGAAAAGGGAAGCAGTAAAAAGCTGCGGTCTTTCTTAAAGCAAGCCAAATACAAATATGATGTCGGAGTAAAAAAACTGGTTTACAAGCCAAGCAGATCACTCCTGGAGTTCGTAGATATTAAACTGCTACTTGGTTTACTTAAGATGGATGTTTTCACCTCCATTGCTAAACATGTAAGGAAGCATTTTAAAGATGAACGACTAATTCAACTAATGGAATTCCCAATTCTATTCTTAGGAGCAACAGCAGAAAACACACCCGCGCTTTATAGTCTCATGAACTATGCAGATCTTTCATTGGGTACGTGGTACCCCAAAGGAGGAATGAATTCGGTGGTTAAAGGGATGGTAACGCTTGCTGAGGAGCTTGGAGTTGAAATAAAACTCAATGCAGAAGTAACAAACTTCACGTTCAGTGGCAATAGCATTTCGGGTGTAAGCACTGCAAATGAGACGTATCAGTGTGATACTGTAGTAGCTGGAGCAGATTATCACTTCATTGATCAGCATATTTTACCAGAATCATTTCAAAACTACAGTAAGAAATACTGGGACTCCAGGGTGCTGGCTCCTTCTTCCCTCCTTTTTTACATTGGTGTAGATAAGGAGTTGCCCAACCTTCAACATCACACCCTTTTCTTTGACGAAGACTTCAAACAACACGCGAGCGAAATCTACGATCAACCTCAATGGCCAAGTAAACCTCTTTTATATGTTTCCGCCACTTCCAAAACGGATGATTCAGTAGCACCTGAAGGAAAAGAGAATTTAGTGGTACTTATTCCTGTTGCTCCGGATATTAAAGACACAGATGAAACCAGGGATCATTATTTTCAATTGATCATGAATAAGTTGGAAGCATTTACAGGTGAAAATATCAGGGATCACATCATTGCTAAGCGTAGCTACGCTCATAAGGAATTCATTGAAGACTATCATTCTTTTAAAGGCAATGCATATGGCTTGGCCAATACGTTGAAACAAACAGCCATACTAAAGCCCTCTTTAAAAAATAGAAAGTTGAAAAACCTGTATTATACCGGTCAACTCACAGTGCCAGGTCCCGGCGTACCACCCTCATTGATCTCAGGTGAGGTTGTCGCAAATGAAGTAGCAAAAGATTTTCCTATTTTTAAATCTTAAGCGAGCAAATGGAGAACCTGTATACCCAAACCGCATTTGATTGTAGTAAGCTGATTACCAAAGCATACAGCACTTCGTTTTCTCTGGGAATTCGTACACTCAATAAGAAATATCATTCTCCCATTTACGCTATCTATGGATTTGTAAGATATGCGGATGAAATCGTGGATACTTTTCATGAGCACGATAAAAATGAATTACTAAAGCAGTTCAGGTTAGACACCTACAAGTCAATTGAGGAGAAGATCAGCTTAAATCCCGTCCTTCACTCTTTTCAAAACGTGGTAAACAAATATCAGATTGATCATGATCTCATAGAAGCATTTTTAATAAGCATGGAAATGGATCTCAGTAAAAAAGATTATGATGATCCGGAATATAAAAAATACATATATGGAAGTGCAGAAGTCGTTGGGTTGATGTGCTTAAAGGTGTTTCTGGATGGAAATGACAGGAAATATCAGGAGTTGCTAGAACCTGCTAAACACCTTGGAGCTGCTTTTCAAAAAGTCAATTTTCTTAGAGATATCAAAAGTGATTTTGATGAGAGAGGTCGAGTTTACTTCCCGGGAATCGATTTCAATCAATTCACAAGAGACGAGAAAAGAAGAATAGAAAAGGATATTCAAAATGACTTCCAGGAAGCCCTTAAAGGAATAAAAAAATTACCCAACGGAGTTCGGGCTGGAGTGTATCTGGCTTACATCTACTACACAGTGCTATTCAAAAAGATTACTCGCCTGTCACCCGAAAGGATTAAAAGTGAACGGATAAGAATTCCTAATGGGAAGAAGTTTCTGCTACTTGTAAAATGCTACTTTCTTCACAAGTTCAATTTTATTGTCAAGTGAACAAGATTAACTTTGATTGAGTTATTAGTTTGTAAATCAAATTAATGAATGACAATAATTAATATTTTAATTGTTATAGGGACTTTCCTGTTTATGGAAGGAGTGGCATGGTTTACGCATAAGTATATCATGCATGGACTTTTATGGAGTTGGCACAGGTCCCATCACAAAGTTCATGACCATGCATTTGAAATGAATGATCTGTTTGCAATTGTATTCAGCATACCGTCAATTTTAACTATCTATATTGGGTATAACAATTATCAAGAATTTTGGTGGCTATTATTTGTCGGCATAGGCATCTTTTGCTACGGAGTTTTCTATTTTATTTTTCATGACATTATAGTTCATCGAAGAATAAAAATTCCGTTTAAAGCGAAAAACAAGTACATGAAGCGAATTATGCACGCACATTATATACACCACGAAAAACATTCCAAAGAAGGGGCCGAGGCGTTTGGATTTCTATACGCTCCTAAAAAGTACCAGAAATAACGTTTTTATATTATCATTTGATAATAATGTGACGAATCGTTACATTTGATTATCATTAAGAAATCGGCTTCTTTTTAATAAACCAAAAAAAGCGAATTAAATGGCAGATCAAAAAAAAGAAGAAGAGTGGGGACCAATAGAAGGGTTCTCGAATTACGAAATTTCAAATCGTGGTAAGATCCGAAGCAAGAGCAGAAAAGTATGGCACAAGGGCAGCAAAACTCACATGAAGCTACGTGGCAAACTTATGCGTCAGCGATGGAATAAAATTTGTAAATGTTATTTCCTTGATTTGATAGACGACAATGGTAAGCGAAGAACCGTTTATCCACACAAGGAAACAGCAAAGGTATTTGTGAAAAATGGTAGTCCGGAGAAGACCATGATCATCCACAAAGACAACAACCCTAGAAACAACTACTTTGAAAATCTGGAGTGGAGAACCAAGTCAGAGCATATGAAGTGGCAGTTTGAAGTTGGAAACAAGAACAACTACAAAGTTTGGAAAACCAGGAAGAAGAGGTATAAGAATGGCTTTAAGCCAGACACAGTGCTTCCAGGCAGGCCAAAGAAAAATAAAGAAAAAGCCTAGAGAGGACAAACGAGTAAGGGGTTCCAAGTGGAACCCCTTTTTAATACTCTAACTAACCTAACCTAAAATCGCTTAACGCAATATTCTACCTGCACCAAAAATATTGGTGTAATCAAATAAATATTATTCCGGTATCAATTATTGAGCAGATGGCTCAATACTAACGTAAGATCTGTCTTTCTTGCCTTTGTGGAATTTCACAACACCATCTGCCAAAGCAAATAGTGTGTGATCCTTGCCAAGACCTACGTTATTTCCAGGATGGTGTTTTGTACCTCTCTGGCGAACAAGGATGTTACCAGCAATAGCTTGCTGACCGCCGAAGATTTTTACACCAAGTCGTTTACTTTCAGACTCTCTTCCGTTTTTCGAACTACCTACACCTTTCTTGTGTGCCATGAGATTTTATCCTTTAATGTCTTCGATCAAAATTTTAGAAAACTGCTGACGGTGACCATTTCTCACTCGGTAGCCTTTTCTTCTTTTCTTTTTGAACACGATCACCTTGTCGTCTTTCACATGCTCAAGAATCTTTGCAGAAACTTTGGCTCCTTTTACAGTAGGTGCTCCTACTTTCACCTTGCCATCGTTATCTACAAGTAGCACTTTATCAAAGTCTACTTTTGCACCCTCCTTACCTTCCATTAGTGGAGCGTAAAGGAATTTGTCTTTCTCTGCTTTATACTGCTTCCCAGCAATGTCTACTATCGCGTACATTTTATCTTCTTTTGAAAAAAGGATTGCAAAGATACTATTTCAATATGAATATCCAAACATGGGGTGTAGATAAAATCATGTTAAAATATTTTTAATTTTTTTTTCACTTTTTTTTACCCCTATTTATGCGTGTTTTCCTCAAAGTAGCAATTACAAATTTGCCTCCTAAATCACTAAAATACAATTCGTTATCATAAATTTTTAATATCCAAATTACACCTTACTCACCCGTAATAACTGCTTGGATTTTCGCATCATTTTGAACACATTTGTAAACAAGCCGCGAGAAAAAATAAACCACTCTTAGGGCTGTATCCCAAGACTTAAAAAAAGTTTGAAATAAGCACACTTTATTCGTGAGCTTAGGGGTGTTTTATTGTTTAGGAAATAGACTAAAAAACTATTCAGAAAACAGAGATTTATGAGCGACACAACAGCACATGCAGACGAACCTATCCTTAAAGAGAATAAAGACCGCTTTGTTCTCTTTCCAATTCAACACAGTGACATCTGGGAATACTATAAAAAAGCAGAAGCTAGTTTTTGGACCGCAGAGGAGATTGATCTAAGTCAGGACCTTAAGGACTGGAACAACACCATGAACGATGATGAAAAGCATTTCATCAAACATGTATTGGCATTCTTTGCTGCTAGTGATGGTATCGTTAATGAAAACCTGGCTGAAAACTTCGTTGCTGAAGTGCAGTATACAGAGGCTAAATTTTTCTACGGCTTCCAGATTGCAGTGGAAAACATCCACTCTGAAACCTACTCCTTATTAATAGATACGTATGTAAAGGATCCTAAGGAGAAAGACTACCTCTTCAATGCCATTGAAACAATGGATTGTGTGAAGAAAAAAGCTGACTGGGCATTGAGGTGGATTGATGATGGATCGTTCGCTGAAAGATTGGTGGCATTTGCTGCAGTAGAAGGCATATTTTTCTCAGGTAGCTTTTGTAGTATCTTCTGGTTGAAGAAAAGAGGCTTGATGCCTGGCCTGTCATTCTCAAATGAATTGATATCAAGAGATGAAGGACTTCACTGTGATTTTGCATGCTTACTATATACAGATCATGTGAAGAATCAGCTTCCAAAAGAGACCGTTCAGAAAATCATTCAGGATGCAGTAACGATCGAAAAAGAATTTGTAACTGATGCACTCCCTGTAAAACTAATCGGTATGAACTCTGACCTGATGTGTCAGTACATCGAGTTTGTAGCGGATAGATTGTTAAATGAACTGGGATGCGAAAAAGTATATAACTCAACCAACCCGTTTGACTTCATGGAGATGATTTCCCTTCAGGGGAAAACAAACTTCTTTGAGAAAAGAGTTGGAGAGTACCAGAAAGCCGGAGTAATGGATGGCGATAATAGCGGAAAATCCAAGTTCTCTCTAGATGAAGACTTTTAAAGAATTTATGTGTAATCACCTTATCACAATAGCCCTATGTTAGTAGTAAAAAGAGACGGAAGACGAGAGTCCGTAAAATTTGACAAAATCACAGCTCGGATTGAAAAGCTGTGTTATGGTTTAAACGCTGACTATGTAAAGCCAGTAGAAATTGCCAAGAAGGTAATTGATGGGTTGTATGATGGTGTGTCTACCATCGAATTGGACAACCTTGCAGCTGAGACAGCTGCAACAATGACGACACGCCACCCTGATTTCGCGAAGCTGGCAGCTAGAATTTCAATATCAAACCTGCATAAGGTTACGGAGACCTCATTCTCAAACACTATGAAGAGAATGTATGAGTTCATTAATCCGAAAACCGGAGGAAATGCAGCATTACTTTCTAAGGAGGTTTACGGAATCATTCGAAAAAATGCAAAGAGACTGGATGATGCGGTTGATTACGATAGAGATTACAACTACGACTACTTCGGCTATAAGACATTAGAGCGTTCATACTTAATGAAACTTGATGGCAAAATTGTGGAGCGTCCACAACATATGCTTATGAGAGTTTCTGTGGGTATACACGGTGAAGACATTGATTCGGCTATTCAGACGTATAACCTAATGTCAGAAAAGTGGTTTACACATGCCACTCCTACCCTTTTCAATGCCGGAACACCAAAACCTCAGCTTTCATCTTGTTTCTTACTTACCATGCAGGATGATAGTATCGATGGCATCTACGATACATTAAAGCAATGTGCGAAGATTTCACAATCTGCCGGTGGTATTGGTTTAAGCATTCATAATGTAAGAGCAACGGGTGCGTATATCAAAGGAACCAATGGTACTTCCAATGGAATTGTGCCAATGCTTCGAAACTTTGACATGACTGCCCGGTACGTTGATCAGGGTGGTGGAAAGAGAAAAGGAAGCTTTGCGATCTACCTGGAGCCATGGCATGCTGACATTTTCGATTTCCTTGATCTTAGAAAGAATCACGGTAAAGAAGAGATGCGAGCAAGAGACTTGTTCTATGCACTTTGGATTCCGGACCTTTTCATGAAGCGAGTAGAAGAAAACGGTGATTGGACTATCATGTCTCCAGATGAATGCCCCGGACTCTACGAGGCGTATGGTGATGAGTTCGAAGCGCTCTATGAAAAGTACGAGCGAGAAGGCAAAGGAAGAAAAACTATAAAGGCACAAGACTTGTGGTTTGAAATTCTTGAAGCACAAATTGAGACAGGTACTCCTTATATGTTATATAAGGACGCAGCTAACAAAAAATCGAACCAGAAAAACCTGGGAACCATCCGATCCAGTAACTTATGTACCGAGATCATGGAGTACACTTCTAAAGATGAAGTGGCTGTTTGTAATCTGGCTTCCATTGCTCTTTCAAGGTTTGTTATAGATGGCAAGTTCGATCATCAGAAACTTTATGAAATCACTAAAGTGGTGACTCGCAACCTGAATAAGGTAATTGATGTGAACTACTATCCTGTCCCAGAAGCAAGAAATTCCAACATGAAGCACCGTCCTATTGGTATTGGTGTTCAGGGTCTTGCTGATACATTCTTACTTTTGAAAATGGCTTTCGAGTCTGAAGAAGCAAAGAAACTGAACAAAGAAATCTTTGAAACCATCTACTATGCGGCTATGGAAACATCCATGGAAATAGCACAGGTAGAAGGTGCGTACGAAACATTTAAAGGATCCCCTGTATCTAAAGGAGTGTTCCAGTTTGATATGTGGGGTGTAACTCCGGATTCTGGAAGATGGGACTGGACAGACCTGAAGCAAAAAGTGAAGAAAAATGGGGTGAGAAACTCATTACTTCTCGCACCAATGCCAACTGCCTCTACTTCTCAGATTCTTGGAAACAATGAGTGCTTTGAGCCATATACTTCAAACCTCTACCTAAGAAGAGTACTGTCTGGAGAGTTCATTGTCGCTAACAAGCACTTAATGAGTGAACTGATAGATCTAGGCCTTTGGGATGATCGAATGATGAATCGAATCAAAGCTGAGAATGGTTCAATTCAGAACATTGCCGAGATTCCGGACGAAATCAAAGAAAGATATAAGACCGTATGGGAAATCTCACAGAAGGCAATCATTGATATGTCTGCTGACAGAGGAGCGTATATCTGTCAAAGCCAGAGCTTGAATATCCACCTGCAGGATGCCAATTTTGGTAAGATGACTTCTATGCACTTCTACGCCTGGAAAAAAGGATTGAAGACAGGCATGTACTACTTGAGAACGAAAGCGGCTACTGACGCAATCAAGTTTACCGTATCAAAAGAAAAACAGGAACAGCCAAAGGAAGTTACAGCCGTTCAGACGGCATCAGCGACTCAGACACAAGCACAGATTGATCAGCAAGCTGCCATGCAGTGTTCACTTGACAATCCGGATGATTGTGAGATGTGCGGTTCTTAACATAAATAAGTGTAATTCTAGCTTTAGAAAAGCCCTGATTTCATTTGAAGTCAGGGCTTTGTTTTTAAGTGCTCTTGCAGCCATGTAACAACCTCATTCTCTTGAATGTTTCCTGCTGCTAATTCTGTGATAAAGATCACGACTTCTTTCTCATCAATTTCAATATCTACCTGATTGATCAACAGAAAAGTTATAGCAGAGATGAAACCAGTCCGCTTATTTCCATCCTGAAAGGGGTGGTTTCTAATAATACCGAAGGCATATGCCGCTGCACACTCAATTAAAGAAGCGCTTTCATATGCATGAAGGTTTATTGGTCTCGCTAATGCTGAATCCAATAGTCCTTCATCCCTGATTCCAACAAGTCCTCCATGTTCAGAAATTTGCTCATTATGAATACTGTAAATCAGCTTTTTCGTTAACCATTTAATTTCCATTACTTAGCCAACTCCCTCAAAGCATTTCGATATTTCTTCATCACTTTTTTAGCAGCATTCATTTGCTCCTCAAATTCCACATCATAGGCTGTCAGCTCGATTCCATTAGGAGTATCCACAAAAAAAATTGTGTCTCCCTTCTCTACTTTTAATTTTTCCATAATCTCTTTTGGAAGTACCACTCCCACTGAAGATCCAATCGTTGTTACTTTAGCCTTTCTCATAACACAAAATTATAACAATTATTATAACGATGATTACCCTGTTAAAGTTATATTTCATCTACGTATAATTATGTAAATTGCTTATCACTAAAAATCACATTATGAAAAAGCTACTAACAATCACTCTTTCAGTTTTTACACTTTCATTGTTTGGCCAGTGTAATGATGCGTTCTTTCCATTTGAGGAAGGCGTGAATTTTGAACAGACTTCTTATGACAAAAAAGGAAAGACTCAGGGTAGGACTATAAGTACAGTACTCAATGTAGATGGGTCATCTGCCACCGTCAAAAATGTTTTCTTCGATAAAAAAGATGAAGAAGTGGCCGATGGTAAATACACCATCATCTGTGAGGGAGATGTCATTAAAATGGACTTTAATAATTTCATCCCGGAGGAGATGTTGAGTCAGTACGGAGATGCAGAGGTAAAAGTAGAAGGAGATTTTATCACCATCCCGGATGATTTACAGGAAGGTCAAACACTGCAAGATGGATCCGGAACTGTAACCATCATTATGGCTAGTCAGGCTGCTATGAATATAAAAATGGACATGGAGATCGTAGACAGGAAAGTGGAAAAAGCTGAAACATTAGATACACCTGCCGGCTCTTTTGATACTTACAAAATCTCACAAAAAACCATTGTCACTATGAATATGATGGGCATGAAAAAAACGACAGAAACTTCATCCGCTTCATGGTTTTCTAAAGGTGTTGGTATGGTGAAAAATGAAAGCTATGATAAAAAAGGCAACCTTGCCGGCTACTCTTTACTCACAGCTTTCAATAAAAATTAATGAGCTCCTTTAATAATTTCTTCCACCACCTCAGGGTTTAGTAATGTCGAGGTATCTCCCATGTTATCAGTATCCTTACTGGCAATCTTTCGAAGGATCCTTCGCATGATTTTTCCTGAGCGAGTTTTCGGTAACCCGGATACTAACTGAATATGATCGGGCTTAGCAATAGGTCCGATCATTTTTTTGACCGTTTGCCGTATCTCCTCCTCTATTCCATCGGTCTCAGCTATTACAAAGGCATAGATACCTTGTCCTTTGATATCATGCGGAAATCCAACCACTGCTGATTCCACCACCTTAGGATGCTCATCAATAGCGTTCTCCACCTCTGCAGTTCCCATTCTATGTCCGGAGACATTTATTACATCATCTACCCGACCCAGTATTCTTAAATAGCCATCGTGATCTCTCTTCGCACCATCACCGGTGAAATACATGTTCTTGTAAGTAGAAAAATAAGTCTGTCTGCATCTCTCATGATCACCGTAGGTGGTTCTTAAAATGGAGGGCCATGGGTGTTTAATGCATAGGTTGCCTTCTACATTATTTCCCTCGAGTTCATTACCATCAGCATCGACAATGATGGGTTGAATGCCCGGCAATGGAAGAGATGCATGCGCAGGTTTATTTGGTGTAATGCCAGCTAGCGCTGAGATCATAATTCCGCCGGTTTCGGTTTGCCACCAGGTGTCTACCAATGGACATTTTCCTTTTCCAATATGCTCATGATACCAATGCCATGCCTCCTCGTTAATTGGCTCGCCTACAGAACCAATGACGGTGATGGTATCTAGTTTATGTTTTTGAACAGGCTCCAAACCATGCGCCTGTAAAGCCCGAATAGCAGTTGGAGCTGTGTAGAATTGATTGACTTTATGCTTATCGCACACCTCCCAAAATCGTCCCGCATCAGGATAAGTAGGAACTCCCTCAAACATGATAGTAGTAGCTCCTGCCAGCAATGGCCCATATACGATGTATGAGTGACCGGTAATCCATCCAACATCAGCAGTACACCAATAGATGTCTCGTGGTTTATATTGAAAGACATTAAGGAACGAATAATAGGTAAAGATCATATACCCTCCACACGTATGCACCACTCCTTTAGGCTTCCCCGTAGACCCTGAGGTGTAAAGAATGAAAAGCAAGTCTTCTGAGTCCATTTCCTCAGCATCATGTTGATCAGACATATTCATGATTGCATCATGCCACCAAATATCCCTTCCTTCCTTCATCTTGACATCTGTTTTCGTTCGTTGATACACGATAACTTTTTCTACAGATGTCGTTTTTTCTAATGCCTCATCCACCAATCCCTTCACATCTATTGTTTTCGCGCCTCTAAAATTTCCATCAGCCGTAAGCACCATCTTCGCCTCACAGTCATTGATTCGATCAGCCAGCGCACTTGAAGAAAAACCAGCAAACACGACTGAATGAACTGCACCAATTCTTGCGCAAGCCATCATTGCAACAGCAGCTTCCGGAACCATTGGCATATAAATAATTACCCGATCACCTTTACCGACCCCATTGGCAATCATGGTATTTGAAAACTGACAGACCTTAGCATGGAGCTCTTTGTACGTAATTGATTGACCCTTTTCATTCGGATCATTTGGCTCCCATAAAATGGCTACCTGATCTCCACGGTCTTCCAAGTGCCGATCCAATAAATTTTCTGTGATGTTTAACTTCCCGTCAACGAACCATTTGACATTCGGGTCTTTAAAATTCCACTCAAGTGTCTTACTCCACTTTTTCCTCCAAGTAAACGAATCGGCGATTTCAGACCAGAATTTTTCCGGATCCTTAATGCTGCGATCATAAGTTTGCGTGTATTCAAGTAAAGATGATATCCTATGTGCTTCAGTAAAATCGTTCATATTTTTAAAGCTAATAAATGTGCACCTTTGCTCCATGAGATAGGAGTACCATTCTGAATGAATGGACAATGTAAATTTCTCTTTGTTAAAAGCTTTTACATTTCAAAAGAAAAATCCTATCTTTGCCGTCCTAAAATTTTGGAATACAGAAAAGCGTTATGGCAAACCATAAATCAGCACTTAAGAGAATTAGAAGCAACGAAGCGAAGAGACTGAGAAACAGATATCAGCATAAAACGACTCGTACGTTCATTAAAAGACTAAAAGAAACAACTGATAAGAAAGCTGGTGAAGAGCTTTTGACTCAAGTTATTTCTATGGTGGATAAACTTGCTAAGAAGAATATCATCCACAATAACAAAGCAGGTCACTTGAAGTCTCAATTGACCAAGCACGTAGCTGGACTTTAAGTTTTAGCTAAAAGACATTTTTTTTACCCTGCGCAAGCAATTGTGCAGGGTTTTTTTGTTTCAAAACCAAAGTGGTTTATCCCGAAGGTTTTATTTTGCATCTTGCTATGGAAGATAACCGTTTGACCATAAAACGATGGGCAGAAGAGGATAGACCTAGAGAAAAACTACTCCTCAAAGGGAAGTCAGCACTTTCTGAAGCCGAGCTCATTGCGATACTTATTGGTTCTGGTAATACAGAACAAACTGCGGTAGAGTTATCACAACATATCCTAAAGCAATGTGGTAATAGTATTGCATCCCTTGCAAGGCTCTCTGTAAAAGATCTTCAAAAATTTAAAGGCATAGGTGAAGCAAAGGCCATATCCATTGTGGCTGCATTGGAAATCGGAAGGCGAAGGAAAGAGGCGGAACCTATGAAACGAATCAAAATAACTTCATCGAATGATGGATTTGAACTTCTACGAGGTGACTTCATGGATCTCAATCATGAAGAATTTTGGTTGATATTACTAAAGCGAAACAATGAAGTGATAAAAAAAGAGATGCTGAGTCGGGGTGGAGTTTCGGGCACGGTGGTCGATGCAAAAATCATTTTCAAACGGGCCCTGGAAGAAACTGCTAGTGGTCTTATTTTAGCTCATAATCATCCAAGTGGGAACATGAAGCCAAGTCATGAAGATATTAATTTGACAAAGCGCCTAAAAGAGGCCGGGAGGTCACTTGACATTTCTGTACTTGACCACCTTATCATTACAGATAATGATTATTTCAGCTTCGCTGATGAAGGTCTTTTGTAAGTCTCTTGGCTAAATTTACTCCCATGAAAAAAGCATGGCTCATTCTTATCCCGGTTGTGTTGGTGATTTTCTTCATGGTTCGATCAGGAGGAAACGATGAAAACTACATTCAGGAGATCCATCAATTTTGGGAAGAACGTCATGACTTCTTTAGGTCATCTCAGGCCAGTCCCTTCGTTCAAAAAGGAGTAGATTATCAGGAAGTAGAATACTATGAACCGAATCCTGAATTCAAAGTCAATGGGAAATTAGATCGATTCACAAAACGAGAAACACTGACACTGGGTAATAGTGACGGCACCACAACCACGTACTTAAAATTTGCAAATGCTACTTTTAAAATGAAAGGCAAAGAATGCTCATTACTGATTCTAAAAGCACTTGGCTTTGGCAATCAATACTTGTTAGCTTTTGGGGATGCCACCAGTGGAGAAACAACCTATGGAGGTGGTCGGTACCTGGATGTAATGATTGGTAAGTCAGGTCAAATTTCGCTTGACTTTAATAAAGCATACAATCCATATTGCGCCTACTTTGCTGACTTCACCTGTCCCCTTCCTCCATCAGAAAATCTTCTGGAAGTAGCAATTGAGGCTGGCGAGAAGAACTACGATTAACACTCATAAGAATTTTTAGAGTGAAAAATATTTCAGTAACCCTTTTGATTTTTCTGGTAAGTTGTTCAAGCTCCAAAATAATTTCTTTTACGAGCTTTCCTAGAATCCAAAAAGGAACAAACGTAATGGTGATGTCCATCTATGGAGTAGATGAATTGCATGGACTCCACCTGTTTGATCTTGCAAAGAAAAAGCTATCTGAAACCAATGCTTTGCTTTATATGCCTGAGCAAGAATATTCTCTTTTAGAAAAAGGGGTTCCAAAAGAAACCATCTATTCAAATCAAATTTCAGACTCATTAAAAACAATAATTGCACTAAGAAGTAAGTCACGATATATTTTAAAAGTTGAAGTTTTAGATTCCTCCGGGGGTAGCTTATTTGGATCTTACACGGCCAATGAGTTAAATAGATACAACTCTCCTTTTAATCAGGCAAACGAAAGAAATACGGCAGTCATAGCATTTACCGTTTACGATACCGATCGAAACATAACAGAAAACAAATTTCATGTTAAAACTCAGATCAATCCTCTTACGATTGACGAGGATGGAGGTGAGTCAAGAATCAATTTTACCTCAGAAAACACAGCCATTTCAAAAGCCTTTATGAAAGGAATTAAGCAATTAAAAAAAGGTGTGATTAACAATTAAACCAAAGCGGCTTAACACCTTATCAGATTCCTTATTTTTGCTCACTTAATTCAGAGACAAGCGAAAGAATGAAGATATCATACAATTGGCTGAAGGAATACATTGATTTCTCGGAATCACCTGAAAAGTTAGGAGACATCCTAACCCAGACAGGACTTGAGGTGGAAGGAATTGAAAAAGCAGAGAAGATTCCCGGAGGGCTAAAGGGAATCGTGGTTGGGGAAGTGATGTCATGTGAACAGCATCCCAATGCAGACAAGCTTAAAGTAACCAAGGTAGATATCGGAGCGAGTGAATTGTCAGATATTGTTTGTGGAGCACCTAATGTAGCCACAGGACAGAAAGTCCTGGTTGCAACTGTAAACTCCACCATTCATCCCACTAACGGAGAACCATTTAAAATCAAGAAAGCCAAGATCAGAGGAGAAGTTTCGGAAGGTATGATATGTGCCGAGGACGAATTAGGTCTTGGTACCAGCCACGAAGGCATCATGGTTTTGGACACAGACAAGCCCAATGGAACACCTGCTATCGAGCTTTTTGAAACCGGAGAAGATCATATTTTCGAAATTGGATTAACTCCAAACAGAGGAGATGCTACCTCCCACATGGGATCTGCAAGAGATTTAAAGGCTTATTTTCGGAAGGAACTAAATATTCCTCAGCCAAAAAGCTTTGACATAAAGGAAGATCAGCCGATTTCTGTACGCATAGAAGATCACGACAGATGTCCTAGATTCTCCGGCATCACCATCAGAGGATTGAAAGTACAAAGCTCACCTGACTGGCTGCAATGGAAACTCCGGTCCATCGGGTTAGAGCCTATCAATAATGTAGTAGATGTAACCAACTATGTACTGCACTCCCTTGGACAGCCCATGCATGCCTATGATGCTGCTCTTGTTAAGGGAGATAAGATCATTGTCAAGACACTCGAAGACAAAACTTCTTTCACCACTTTAGAAGGAAAGGAAAGAAAGCTAAGCAAAGAGGACTTAATGGTCTGCAATGGAGCGGAAGAAGGGATGTGCATGGCGGGTGTTCTTGGTGGCCTGAAATCAGGTGTAACCGAAGAAACAACGGCCATCTTCCTCGAGAGTGCCTATTGGAATGCTGACGGCATCCGATCTACTGCTCAGAGACATACAATTTCAACGGATGCATCTTTCCGTTACGAAAGAGGTGCTGATCCTGAAATAACCGTTGCTGCGGTGAAGCTGGGAACTTCTTTGATACTTGAACTTGCAGGTGGTTATGCTGCTTCCGAGATTGTGGACATTTACCCTGAGCCAATCAAAGAAAAAGAAATTGAGGTCACGTTTCAACATTTCCATTGGCTGATAGGTAAAACCTTAGATCACAAACTGATTATTGAAATCCTCAATTGGCTGGATATCAAAACAGAGAATGTAACAGAGACCGGATTCAAAGCTATCGTTCCTGCCTACAGAAGTGATGTAACTCGTCCCGCTGATTTAGTGGAAGAAGTGCTTCGAATCTATGGTTTCAACGAGGTGGAGCTGGATGAAGATTTCTCGTCAGAATACCTGGCAGAATTCAACGAGCATGAACCTTATCGAGTTCAGGAAGATTTATCAAAATTTCTTGCGGGACAGGGCTATTCAGAAATATTGACCAACTCTCTGACGAATCCTAAGTATTATGAAAAGTTTCCAATTGGGGGAGAGCCGGTGGAGATGCTTAATCCTTCCAGTGAGGAATTGACGATCATGAAGACTTCACCAGTCTATACTGCTTTGGAGTCAGTGGCTTATAACATCAACAGAAGAAATCCGAATTTGAAGTTTTTTGAATTCGGCAGGTCGTACAAAAAAGAAGATCAAAAATACAAAGAGACAGAATGGCTTTCTTTTTACTTAACGGGAAACACCAAAGAAGCTAACTGGCTCGATGAGCCTCGTAAAAACTCGTTCCATGATTTGAGCACGACTGTGATGGGAATGCTGAAATATTCAGGCATTAGAAAAACTGAAATCATCCCTTCCGAAAAAGGTACGCTCTATGAATATGGCGTGGTGATCAAAAAAGAGGGTAAAATGTTGGGAATTCTTGGCAAGCTTAAAAAGGAATTGCTTTCAATTTACGGGATTAAGCAGGATGTTTTTCATGCTCAGCTAGACTGGGAGGCAATATTGAGTCTTTACAAGTCAGACATAGCTTATGAGCCTATTCCAAAATTCCCTGAAGTAAAAAGAGACCTTTCATTGGTACTGGACAAGAATGTTTCTTACGCTGACATCCAGCAACTTGCCTTTAAGCAAGAGAAGAAATTATTGAACAGAATGAACCTTTTTAGTGTCTACGAGGGCGATAAAATAGAAAAAGGAAAAAAAGCTTACGCAATTAGTTTTTTTCTTCAAGATAAATTCAAAACTTTAACAGATAAACAGATAGATAAAAGTATGAATGCGTTGATGAGTTTGTATGAAAAACAACTCGGTGCTGTCATACGAAAATAAGATGCCTAGCGAAAAATTATATCGTGAATTTCAAAACCTGGAAAGGAAGATTCAATTAGTTATAAATGAAAACAAACAACTAAAAGATGAATTGACCAGTGCCAGGAAAGAAAACGGCAACCTGAAAGAGAAGATGGAGAGCCATGAGGCCAACTTGAATACCTTTCAGAGTAAAATGAACATAAATAAATTAGCAAATAACATGGTAGTCAGTGAAGGAGATTCAGCGCAGCTGAAAGAGACGATAGAAGGCTACATCAAGGAGATAGATAAATGTATTGCCCATTTGGCAGAATAAATAATTAATACCGAATGGCTGAACTATCCATAAAAATCAGAATTGGGAACAGGGAGTATCCCATGAGAGTGAAAGCGGAGGACGAAGAAAGAATTAGAAGAGCAGGAAAACTTTTAAATGAGAAAATAAAAAATTACCAAAACCAGTTTGGTATCGATGATACACAAGATCTGGTGGCCATGGTAGCTTTTGATTGCCTGGTAGAGAAATTAAAACGTGAAGAATCATCTGAAGCGTCTGATGATTTTGCACTTGGTGAAATTTCTAAACTAAACCAGCTCATCACAAACTCAATCTGATATATCACCTTGATTTAGGAATACCTGACTGTCCTGTTATTTGATTACATCAAATACATACACATGGACACCACAATCATAATAGTTATTGCCGCTCTTGCAGGGGCCGTTGTAGGCCTTCTCATTGGTCGGGCTATGCTTGGGAAGAATGCGAGCAAGAAAGTCAAAGAGGCAGAAGAGCAAAGCAAACTCATCCTTAAAGAAGCAGAGGTAACTGCCGAAGGTCTCAAAAAAGACAAGTTGCTTGAAGCAAAAGAAAATATCTTCAAGATGCGCAGCGACTTTGAAGAAGAAGCGTCACGAAAGAAAAACATCATCATTACCAACGAGCAAAAGCTCAAGCAAAAGGAATCAAACCTAAATAAACAGTTTGAACAGGTAAAGCGAAAAGAGGATGAGCTAAATGATTTAAAAGAAACGCTCTCCAATCAAATGGAGATTGCTCGTCAACGAAAAGATGAGTTTGAGAAGATGCAAAAGCAGCAAGTGGCCATTCTTGAAAAAGCAGCTAATCTTCCTGCGGAAGAAGCAAAAGCTCAACTGATGGAAGCACTGAAAGATGAAGCCAGAACCAGCGCTTCTGCCCACATCAAAGAAATTGTGGAAGAAGCCAAAATGACCGCCACTAAAGACGCGAAAAAAATAGTGGTAGAAGCCATTCAACGAACAGCTACCGAACACGCTATCGAAAACACGGTCTCTGTTTTCAACATTGAAAGTGATGACATCAAAGGAAAAATCATCGGCCGTGAAGGCCGAAACATTAGAGCTCTAGAAGCTGCTACTGGCGTTGAGATTATCGTAGATGATACTCCTGAGGCAATTATAATCTCTGGTTTCGATCCTGTAAGAAGAGAAATAGCACGGCTTTCACTTCACAGACTTGTACAGGATGGCAGAATACACCCGGCCAGAATTGAAGAGATTGTAAATAAGACATCAAAAAATATCGACGATGAAATCGTAGAGATCGGTGAGCGAACAGTAATTGATCTTGGCATACATGGCTTGCATCCTGAGCTGATCAAAATGGTCGGTCGGATGAGATTTAGATCATCTTACGGCCAAAACTTATTGCAACACTCCAGAGAGGTAGCTAACCTTTGTGCAACCCTGGCTTCAGAACTAGGCCTTAATCCAAAGCTTGCAAAACGAGCTGGTTTGCTACATGATATTGGGAAGGTATGGCCTGATGAACCGGAAAAGCCACATGCAATCATCGGGATGGAGTTGGCGCAGAAGTATAAGGAAAACGCAGAGGTGTGTAACGCCATTGGTGCCCACCACGACGAAATCGAGATGACTTCAATGATCTCTCCAATCGTACAGGCTTGTGATGCCATCTCAGGCTCCAGACCGGGTGCACGTCGAGAGATCATGGAGCAATACCTGAAGCGACTGAAAGACCTGGAAGGCATTGCCCTGAATTTTGATGGAGTGAATAAATGCTACGCTATCCAGGCCGGTCGTGAGCTAAGAGTACTTGTTGATGCTGAAAATGTAGATGATAAGCAGGCAGGAGATTTGTCATTCAATATTTCGCAGAAAATTGAAAAAGACATGCAGTATCCTGGTCAAATCAAAGTGACGGTGATCAGGGAAACCCGGGCGGTGGCATTTGCGAAGTAAAGAATTATTTTATTCATAACTATTTTACATTTAGGAATCAAGTAGTATCTTTTGATCTTTAAATCAAAAGAAAATTTAAATCATTATGAAAAAAACCATTAAAGTACTTTCAATCGCCATAGTTATGGGACTTTGTCTATCCTCATGCTACACTTACACAACCGTTGTTGGTAATGGTGCGCAAGGCAATCAGCAAATTTCATCATGGAATCACTATGTTATTTATGGGTTGGCTCCCGTTGGCGTGTCAGATCCACAAAATCTTGCTGGAGACGCTAAAGATTATGACGTTACAACAAAAATCTCTTTTGTAAATGGTTTAGTTGCAGCGTTAACATTTAGTATTTACACTCCTACAACCACTATTGTAACCAAATAATCTGAGATTTTGAAAAGGCTACTATTTTACATCTTTATTGTTCTGTCATTCATCTTAACTATTCAGGTTGTGAATATAGTAGCCTTTGATTTTGATCGGTTAACTCAATATGGTTTTGGTTTTCTTGTGGGAAAGTTGGTTCTACTTTTTTTTTCATGTGCACTGGCATACCTTCTATTTCGCAAACTTTCATCACAGGATCAATCTGATTGAAATCAAAAACATTAGCTAGATCCCACTAGATATAATTTAATTATAACATGAGAGGTGGTGTTATTGCATGTCACTTTGACGCACCTATTGTCCCAGAGAATCGTCAATTGGTTCAGTAAAAGGTACTTACGAGAATTAAAAAGAGCTTATTTTTGCCATCATGAAATTGAGCTGGACAGATAAAAAGAAAAAATCCGATAAGAAATCTAAACGATTTCTATAGGTCCGGCTATTGATTGAATTTTAATACATTAGAATATTATCAAACCGGAGCATGAAGCTTCGGTTTTTTTGTTTAAACCCTTTTTGAAATTTAAAATGGAAAATGCAAGTCTAATTCGAGCGGTTGAAAACCAAGGCTCCCCCCTTTATGTCTATGATGCCAATCAGATGAAAGAAAACTATAAACAATTTACCAAGGCATTTAAAGTAGATCAACTAAAGGTACACTACGCTTGCAAGGCACTAAATAATCAGGCAATCCTCAAGCTATTCAGATCACTTGGTGCTGGGCTTGACTGTGTCTCCATTGAAGAGGTACACCTTGGGTTGCATGCCGGTTTTCCTGCTGATGACATCCTGTTTACTCCCAATAACATCTCAACAGAAGAGTATGAACAAGCGATTGAGCTTGGAGTGAAAATCAACGTAGACAACCTCTATACGCTTGAGTATTTTGGAATGAACCATCCGGACATTCCTATTTATATCCGGATCAACCCGCACTTAATGGCTGGAGGCAATCAGAATATATCTGTCGGTCATATTGACTCCAAGTTCGGGATCTCCATTCATCAGGTGCCAAACGTGGAGCGAATTGTCAACAAACTCGGAATTAATGTGATGGGGATTCACGTGCACACGGGTTCTGATATTCTGGATGCTGACATTTTTATTAAAGCCGCAGAGTTGGTGTTCAGTGTAGTTGAAAAGTTTGATACTGTTACGCATATTGACTTTGGTAGTGGATTTAAAGTCGCCTACAAGCCGGATGACCTTCATACAGACATAGGAAGATTTGGAAAGAAATTCAGTAAATCATTTAATGAATTCTGTGAGAAGCAAGGGAAACAATATACGTTGGAGTTCGAACCCGGTAAATACATGGTAAGCAATGCCGGCTATTTTGTAGCAAAAGCTAACCTTATCAAACAAACAACCTCATGTACGTTTGTTGGACTAGATACCGGCTTCAATCACTTGATTCGTCCAATGTTTTATAATGCGTATCATCACATTGAGAACCTGTCGAATCCTCAAGGAGAAAAGAAGGTCTACAATGTGGTTGGGTATGTATGCGAAACAGATTCTTTCGCTTCAGATCGAATCATTCCAGAGGTACGGAAGAATGACCTGCTGGTCTTCAAAAATGCGGGCGCATATTGTGCCACCATGGCCTCCAATTATAACTCAAGGCCAAGGCCTGCTGAAGTAATGATGTTGGATGGAAAAGACCATCTCATAAAAAGGAGAGAAACGATTGAGGATTTGTTGAGTACGCAAATTGATGCGGAGATTGAATTTTAAAATAAGAATGTCATCCTTCACTGCGCCTGGCAGGCGCAATGAAGGATCTCTTTTTATTTTAGAGATGCTTCCTTCGTCAGCATGACATCCTTTAAAATGTTGTACCTATTGATTCTCAAACTCATGCTTCAGCAACCATTGCTTTCGATGGACGCCTCCCCCATAGCCTACAATGCTGCCATCTGATCCGATGATACGGTGGCATGGGATGATGATGGAGATTCGATTCTCTCCATTGGCCCGTGCAACCGCTCTCACAGCTTTTACATCCCCTACTACATCTGCTTGTTGTTTGTATGAGCGTGTAACGCCATAGGGTATTTTATTCAACGCATCCCAAACTCGTTGCTGAAACTCGGTTCCCGGAACAACCAATGGCACATCAAACGATTTCCTTTTACCCTCGAAATACTCCTCCAGCTGTTTCGAAACTTCATCAATCATCGGGTGCTTGCCGGTAAGCATTTCAGAGTTCATCCGCTTTTTGAGTACCTCGATTTGCGTTTCCAGCATTCGTCTATCTGTAAACTCCAGCAGGCACAAGCCCTCATCGGTTACACCGATCATCATTGGGCCCAGAGGTGTTGAAATTCGATTTATAGTAATAATTTGGCCCTGCGTTCCCGGTGTAAATCCTGTCATGTTTTTGAATGTTTCCGAAAAGCCGCTCAACGAATCATATCCTTGCTCAAAAGCGGATTGGGTGACTGTTTGTCCTTCTCTTATTTTTAAAAATGCTCCATTTATTCTGCTCATTCGCAAATAAGCCTGAAAAGTAATTCCGTGCGTTTTTTTAAAGTATCGTCGTACTCTTGTTGGGCTGAATCCCATTTGAGTCAATTCGAAATCACGCCATTTTTTATCCGATTGAGATTCCACCTCCTTCAACAGTGGCACCAACCATTCAGGAGCAGATTGGTACTCTTTCATGGGTCTGCACACTTTACACGCACGATAACCATTCGTCAGTGCCTCCCTTGTGCTTTCAAAAAATTCTACATTTTCATATTTAGGTTTTCTTGCCGAGCAGGTAGGCCTGCAAAAGATACCCGTGGTTTTTACACCCACTATAAAAACACCTTCATATTGTGAGTTTTTGTCCAATAAGGCCTGGTACATTTCGTCAGAAGATGGTAGTACTGCTGTCATAAATCAAAAGTAGAGCAACCAACAATTAAGGTACAACCGAAAATTGAACAAGCATTTTTAAATAGCATATCATTAATTACCTGAGTTCGACATAAGAATTTATTTTTTTTATTCAAAATGACACTAAAAAGTCTCCTCTAGAGAGGAGGAAGAGGTGGGTCAGTATAAAACAGTCATTTTTGAATAAAAAAGCAAAAAGGAAAACGATTTCTTACCAACCCACCCCCTACCCCTCCAAGGAGGGGATTTAAGGCGTTTTCCTTTTATTCTTACATCGAACTCAGGTTAATTCTAAATTCAACAACCAATGGCATACAATGAATACCTCGCTGATAAGCTTAGACAATCACTCAAAGAACGAAAAGTGTCCTTTATTGAAAAGAACATGATGGGAGGCCTCTGCATCATGGTCGATGATAAAATGTGCATAGGTGTAATAAAAGATGACTTAATGGCCAGAATTGGTCCTCATGTTTATGATGAGTTTCTTAAAAAACCAGGTGCCCGAATCATGGATTTCACAAAAAGGCCCATGAAGGGGTATGTATATGTTAGCGCCGAAGCATGGGAAGATAATGGAGGGTTGAATGAATGGGTAGACCAATGCCTGGTGTTCAATAAGGAGGCAAAATCATCTAAAAAGAAGAGGTAGCCACTAAGTGATGGGCGGGATTTTCGTAAAAACTTTTTAACTTTTATATGACAATCCATCATTGACCCAAACCAACCTATTATGAAATACACATGTGAAGTCATCATTGATAAGCCTCGGGATGAGGTGATCAAAGCATTTGACAACCCGGACAATATGAAGTATTGGCAAAAAGGGTTTGTAAGTTTCGAGCATGTTTCCGGAGAGCCGGGTAAGCCTGGTGCGGAATCCATCATTAAATATGACTTTGGAAAAAGGAAAATGGAGTTGATTGAGACAATCACTTTTAGAAATCTTCCTGATGAATTCCATGGAAATTATCAGACAAAGGGGGTTGTCAACATTCAAAAAAACTACTTTAAAGAAGAAAACGGAAAGACCCGATGGACGTCTGAGGCTGAATTTAAGTTTTCCGGCTTTATGAAGATAATGGTATTTTTTATGGGGAAGAAGCCCTTTAAAAAACAAACACAGTCATTCATGGATGACTTTAAAGCTTTTGCTGAAGGAAATCCTAAGTATGGTACAGAGTAGGCGTTATTACTATTTGCTACTAAAACCTTTATAATTAGTAGGTTTTTTATAAAAATCTACTAATTTAGTATTAATTAGTAGGTAATAGTAATGAAGAAACCAGAGCGACCACCTTATCCATTCAGCCCAAAAACTGTTCATTTAATGAATAATGAACAGTTAATACACTCATTACATCAAATAGACCAGGAATACCCTTACTGGGAAAGTTTTAAGCATAAAATCACCTCTTATGAGAATTTAAAGTCCTATAAACCTGCTGAGCTATGGGAAACGATGACTCTTTTCAGAAAATATCAATTCATTGGAGGTATAAAATTCACAAGTTTAAAATATTCGCTAACCAATAAAATCTCTCACCAACTCCACAAATTTGACCTTGATCTGGGTGGAAGTATCCAATCAGATGTAATCATTCCTGATGAGCACAAGGAACGCTATTTCATCAGCTCTATTATGGAAGAAGCCATTGCTTCCAGCCAATTAGAAGGAGCAGTTACTACAAGGCGTTTAGCTAAAGAAATGCTTCGAACAAATCGCAAGCCTAAAAATCATTCAGAGAAAATGATATTGAACAATTACCTCACAATCAAAAAGGTAGTTGATCAGAAGAATCAGAAACTAACGCCAGAATTCATCAAGGAAATTCAAGCAATAGTTACAAAAGGAACACTGGAAAAACCAGAGAATGAAGGCGAGTTTAGAGAAAGTAATGATGTAAAAGTAGTAGATGGTATAACAGGGGAGGTATTCTATGATCCACCGGCTTTTGATGAAGTCGAGAAGCTTATCAAAGACCTTTGTGACTTCATAAACAAAAAGGAAGATGACCCATTTATTCATCCAATTATTAAAGGAATCATCCTTCACTTTATGATCGGCTATATTCATCCATTCGTCGATGGAAACGGAAGGACAGCTCGTGCACTTTACTACTGGTACTTAGTAAGAAAAGGATATTGGATTGTGGAATATTTGTCCATTTCAAGAATCATTTTAAAGTCTCCTGCTCAATATTCGAGAGCCTATCTCTACACCGAGTATGATGAGAATGATCTCACCTACTTTATAGATTATAATCTTAAATGCATGAGTCAGGCATTGGAAGAGTTTAAGAAATATGTCAAACGAAAGATAAAAGAAAAGAAAGAGGCGTTTGAGCTGATGAAGTCTGAAGATGTGAATGAACGGCAGGCTCAAATACTTAACATTTTCCACAACGAGCCAGATAAGGTGTTAACAATTAAAGAGGTAGAAAATTTATTTAGTGTGGTGTATCAAACGGCAAGAACTGACCTGATGGATTTAGAGACAAAAAAATATTTGAAGTCGAAAACCTCAGGTAAAAAACTAATTTTCTATAAAGCCTGATTAGTTCGCAGAAAAGAAAAACTCCAGCATATCATCTGTAGTAGCTCTCCACAATCCCCAGCTGTGTCCCTCAGGGAGTTCCTTCCATATAACATCATATCCAGTTTCAATTAAATAATCTTTAACCTTTCTCATATTGGGAGGCAGAGAGCTCCCTTCATAAGTGCCCCAAATGGTGGCAACTTTGATCGCTTTCATCTCACCATCCATGACAATCCCATTCGTGTGAAAGTTATTGGGCTGAAATGCGCCTGAATGAATGCCGCAATTTCCAAAGACATCAGGGTTGTTAAAAGCTATAATAGCTGAAATGTTTCCACCATAAGAATCACCGATCACCGCGCGACTTTCAGCGGCTACCATGGTGCTGTAATTAGCATCAATGTATGGCACCAACTCATCCACAAAGAAATCGGTGTATTTGAAACGATCGTCAAAGGCATACTCGATGTTTCGATCGTTTGGAACTACAAAAACTCCGATTGTCGGAACAATTTTCTCATCCGCAATCAGATTATCTAACACATTCTTTGAGCTGGCCAGATTGAGATAGTCCGAACCATCCTGAAAGTATGCCACCGGGTATTCATTGGATTCATCATAAGATGCAGGTAGGTAAACATGCACGTCATACGTTTTCCCTGTAGCTGTACTGGAAATTTGAATTTCAGTTACAGTTCCTTTGTCAATCCCATCTCGGGCTTCAATTTCTTCGGGATGCACGTATTCAGGCATGGCTAACTCTGAATTAGGGCCAAATCCACCACCAACCTTATTCGGGTTTTTAGGATCTAAGATCCAATTGGATCCATTAATCACCAGCTTGTAATCCAGGCGAGCATTTTTCTCAAACGTCTCTTTCCTGTACCAAAGATCTGTATCCCTTAGTCTCGTAAAATTCCTACCGGATGGGTTCCACCCATTAAAATCTCCCGCCACCTGCACGCTTGTCGCATCACCAACATAGAAAAAGTAAACATTGGTATCCTCCTCGATAAATGGCGCATCCAGTGAGTCCAAAAATTTATCGACAAATGCATATTGATCCGCAGAATCAGATAAGGTTACTGCTTCGATCAGTTGGGAGAAGCTGTCGGCTTTTACTATTTCCTCATTTTCAAGAACAGCTCGATCCTGCTTGCATTGAAATGCAAGCAGGATCGTCAAACAAATCAAAATTTTACTCAGGTGTTTTCTCATTCGGCCATTCCAGCTTGAAATCTTTCCAGTAATCTCCGACTGTTTGCTTCATCTCACGATGCATGATCAGAATGCCAATCAAGTTAGGAATAGTCATCAATGCAATGGTGATGTTCGCTAAAGTCCAAATGATTGTTGTATCTGCAAACGAGGCAACAAAGAACCCTGCTACGTAGATAATTTTGTACACTATGATATACTTGGTTCCAAATAAGTAAGTCGTGGCTCTTCCGCCATAATAAGACCAGCTAATTGCAGTACTAAAAGCAAAGAGTATTAAGCCTATGGATACAATATACTTGCCGTAATCTCCAAAGTAGCCTTCATTAAAAGCAACCGTGGTAAGCGGGGCACTATGCAAAAGAGACTTACCGATGATGGTCACATCGGAATCACCGGCAATGCTACCATTCAGCACATTGATAGTACCGGAGTATAATTTATCTCCTCTCCTGATTTTCACATTTTCAGCAAAAGACTCTGCTGCAATTATTGTCACACCATTTTGAACGATTCCCTCTTCGACATTCAGATTGCCTGAAAATAAAGGAACAGACTCCTTTTGAATCATATGATTTCTAACCGTTCGCTTGTCGTCCTCATCAGCTTCATCATAGACATCCGCAAGGACGACTATATCCGAATATTGGATTTCGTTTTCATATTTCTTTGCCCAGGCACCAGAAGATAAAAGTACAAGTCCCGTGATTGTACAGATGATGATGGTATCAATGAATGGCTCAAGAATAGCTACCATTCCTTCCGAAACAGGCTCATGAGCCCTGGCGGCAGAGTGAGCAATCGGTGCTGACCCCTGACCAGCTTCATTAGAGAATAGACCTCTATTTACACCTCTATTGAATGCAAATGCAAGGTTAGCTCCAAGAAAACCACCCATTGCAGCACTACCGGTGAAAACGTCACCAAATATTGCGAGGATTGATGGAAATATGTTTTCAGCATTATAGAATATAACAGACAGTGCACCCAATAGGTAAACAACTGCCATGAACGGAACAATCTTTTCAGTCACCTTCACGATTCGCTTAATTCCACCTAGAATTACAGCTGCCAGCAATACTGCTAATACTGCTCCTGTGATCCACTGCTCTACACCAAAAGTTGTAAATACTGAATTTGCAATATTATTGATCTGAGGCAGGTTACCTGTTCCAAACGAAGACATGATGGTAGCAATAGCAAATAAGCCTCCCATGAAATATCCGGTCTTAATCACCTTACCTGACTTGGTAGTGATGTTCAGTCGTTTTTTCATGTAATACATCGGGCCACCTGAGATTCCATCTCCAACTTTCTCCCTGTACTTATGTGAAAGGGTTACTTCCACGAATTTTGTTGTCATACCTAACATGGCAGTAACCAACATCCAGAAAAGTGCTGCCGGCCCTCCCAGGTGAACTGCCAGAGCTACTCCACCTATATTGCCTGTTCCTACGGTTCCGGATAGAGCGGTTGCTAACGCCTGAAAATGTGAAGCATCGCCTTCATCATCGGCCTTATCAAACTTTCCTTTAACCACTCGAAGAGCAAATCTGAAATACCGAATCTGAGGAAATTTCAGATAAATGGTGAAAAACAGCCCAGTTCCAAGTAGCAGATATACAAACCAGGAAGACCCTCCAATGGCTCCATCTATTTGATTTAAAATTTCATTTAATTCTCGCATGAATTAGGTTTTTCTTTTTTTCGCAATTCGACAAAAATAGCTTTTTTAATGAATCGCCGGCCATCCGGAACAATTCATTCACTCATGTGTTACATGGAAGGGACAGTTAAGCCCAGATACGACCATTTTTAGTATCTTTCTTAGAAACATTTTCAAGTTTTCAAAACCTAACAATAAATGGAAGAAGTAACATCAGAAGCATCAAAATATACTCAAATGGCTATCGATCTGGCCATGTCGTGGGGGCCAAAAGTCATTGCAGCTATTGTGACCTTACTTGTTGGACTTTGGATCATCGGGATGATCACCCGAGGTGTTGGTAAAACGATGCAAAAGCGGGATGTCGATCCCTCGTTGCGCCCGTTTTTAAAATCGCTTATTTCAGCCGTTTTAAAAGTAATGCTATTCATCTCAGTCATCGGGATGGTTGGTATTGAAGCCACAAGTTTTGTAGCAGTACTTGGTGCTGCTGGTTTAGCCATTGGACTTGCACTTCAAGGAACACTTCAAAATTTTGCCGGTGGTGTAATAATACTTTTGATAAAACCTTTTAAAGTGGGTGACTGGATAGATACCCCTAGTCATTCCGGTACCGTTCATGCCATCCAGATTTTTCATACCATTCTGAAAACACCGGATATGAAAACAATCATTATTCCGAATGGCCCGTTGGCCAATTCATCTCTAACCAACTATTCAACAGAACCACGTAGAAGACTTGATTTGACGGTAGGAGTAGGTTACGGTGATAGCACTCAAAAAACTCGTGAAACGTTAATGGAGCTTATCAATGCCGATGAGCGTATCCTGAAAGACCCGGAACCATTTATTGCCGTTGCAGAACTTGCGGATAGCTCAGTAAACTTCACGGTTAGATTGTGGGTGGAAGCCTCTAATTACTGGCCGTTGAAATTTGACATGAATGAGCGGATATATAATAAGTTTAATGAAGTTGGATTGAATATTCCATTCCCTCAAATGGATGTGCATATGCACAAAGACAACTAATCAATCAGGGATAATAAAAGATCAAAAGTCCGGTTTTCGAACCGGACTTTCTTATTTTTATAGTAATGAGACAAAACATTTCATCTGGAGCCCCCTGGGAAAATCAAGTCGGATATTGCAGAGCTGTAAGAATAGGAAATACGATCGAAGTGTCAGGAACTGCACCTGTGAGAGATGGCAAAACCGTAGGTGACAATGCTTATGAGCAAACGAAAGTGTGCCTCGAAATAGTTAAGGAAGCCATCGAAAAGGCAGGAGGGAGAATTGAGGATGTAATTAGAACAAGGATGTTTGTAACGGACATCTCCCAATGGGTTGCGATCGGGAAAGCTCATGGTGAAGTCTTTGGGGATATAAAACCTGCCACCAGTATGGTGGAGGTTAGGTCTTTGATTGAGCCGGACATGATGATTGAAATTGAAGCTACTGCAGTGATTTCTAGCTGATCAATTCAATCATTCTTTTCAAATGACCTTTATCCGGTAGTCTTCCCAAACCTGCACCCATATTATCAATCATATGTTTTTCCTTGGATGTGCCCGGTATGACACAAGTGACTGCCTCGTTTGACAGTAAGTACTTCAGGAAAAATTGTCCCCAGCTTTTGCAGTCAAACTCACTTGCCCATTCAGGTAAATGTTGACCTCTTAATTTCCTAAATAAGGAACCACCTGAATAGGGTCGATTGGTTAAAACCGCAACACCTTTGTCTTTTGCGGATGGCAATAAAGACTTCTCTGCTTTTCGATCATTGATGGAATAGTTGACTTGTACAAAATCTATATTTTCAGATTTAATGATTCGCTCTAAATCATCATGAGCGCTATCAACATAGTGTGTAATTCCGATGTATCGAATAAGCCCTCTGTCCTTCCAATCGTAAAGTGTTTTAATATGCGTTTTCCAATCCTGAAGGTTGTGGATTTGCATCAAATCCATCGGATTAGCTTTCATTTTTCGCATCGAAGCATTCATTTGGTCAATGCCGGACTGTTTGCCTGACGTCCACACTTTTGTAGCACAGAAAAGTTCCTTTTCTAGTCCTAATTCTGTTGACAGATCACCAACAACTTTTTCAGAGGAACCATACATTGGAGATGAGTCAATTACATTTCCACCTCCGTCTACCAAAGCTTTCAGTACTTCTTTCAGCGGTTCTTGAGCAGATGAGGAATTACCAACATCAAATGTTTGCCAGGTACCAAGACCCACAACACCAATTTTTTCTCCCGTTGAAGGAATGGCTCTTTTCATGATTTGATCGTTTTGTGAAAACAACACCTTAGGCATTCCTATGGCTATACACCCAACAGTTATATGCTTAAGCGCTTTTCTTCGTGATAACATCTTGTAATTCATTATTATCTAAGTTAAATGTCATTGAATTAAAAAGCCTGCCACTTCTTAATCCGGAAAGTGCCCAGACTACTGTCAGAGGGATGGCTAGAAATGAAATTGCCTGCAATGATGCCAGTGCTGAAAGTCCGGCAAACAGCCAGCCACTAAGTGCATCACCTCCTCTGTATAAAGCAGTGTCAATAAAATTCTTGGTGTTGTACTTTTCTCGTACACTTACTTTGGTAAACAGCACTTCGCGCGATGGTCGTTGAATAGAGAAATTGAGGGAGCGGTACAAAACCTGCACAATTAATAGCACAATTACAGACTGGCTAATTCCTAAGGATAGAAACCCAAATGAGGCGACTACAGGCACCAATATCAGACAGAAGATGATCCCGGCTTTTCTTAAAAAACGCTCGGTGATAAAAAATTGAAGGAATAGGGTACTGGAATTGACCAGCAAATCCCGAAATCCAAAATAAGATGTACGATCCTCGGAAACTGCAAATGCTTCCGATATGATGTGTGCTTGCTCAAAATAGAGGAACGTGGAAATGCAAGTGTACAACAGCACAAACAGTCCGATTTGCTTTAAATATGGAGATCGAATCATCAATTTGAGACCCTCCCAAATACTTCCTTTGATTGGTGTCACCAGCTTTCTTTCTCCCCGAGCATTCGAATGCTTTATCAATCGCTTTAGGAAATAAGTGGCTAACCCTAATAGCAGGGCTGAAATTAAAAGCAAATTGGTCACCCCAATTTGTCCAGCCAGAGACGAAGCGATAACAGGGCCGAAAATAGCACCCGAACTACCTCCGGCTGCAATAGGACCATATAGTCGCTTGGCCTGATCTGAACTAAAAATGTCAGCATTGAAGCTCCAGAAAATGGAGATGACAAAAAGATTAAACACGCTCAGCCATATGAAGAAGATAATGGAGACAAAGGGCACAGTGAAAAAAGTAAACAGCACATAAAAAACCAGAATATTGAAACAAAAGAAAATGTAGATACCGGGGATGAGCTTTTGTCTTTGGTATCGCTTCATGAGGTAGCCAAAAACAGGAACGATTAAAAGCATGGTGATGAATGTGCCTGTAAACAGCCATTGCATGTTTTCTACTCCGGCTTGTATTCCCATTTCGTCCCTAACCGGCCTGAGGATAAAATAGCTGCTCATCAAAAAGAAGAAGTAAAAGAATGAAGCCATTACTGGCTTCAGTTCTCCACTGGAAATATTAAATATTCTCTTCACTAAATCCATTTGCTCCGAATTCATGGACTTAGTTACGTTATCCATTCTATGATGCCTTCCGTATTAATTAATCTGTTAGGTTTATTAATTAATTAGCGCTTTCATCGTAAATGGATTACAATTCATTATTACTGATATTTTGCAGTGCAGGAGTTATTCAAAGTCTGTTTCTGTCCATTTACATCTTTTCTTCAAAAAATATTCAGCCCGGTGAAAGAGTCTTGCTTGGTTCGCTCCTTTTGGCAATTACCCTGCGGTTAGTAAAGTCAATTGGGTGGTACTTCTTTGATATCACTGATGATGTATTCCTAAATATCGGTTTTTCTGCACATGGATTCATCGGTGCACTTCTTGTGATCTATTTCGCTCACAAGTCAGCTCGTTTGAGAAATATATTTAGTCGATTGCTGATTTTGTTACCGGGAGTGCTACTTCTTATTACCACTCCTTTCCTGACCCTTTCAAATTTTTGGTACGCCGGTGGATATCAGGCGTTACTCTATTATACGATTGTTACTCTTCTCTTTAGTGCTTACTTTCTTTGGATTATTTACACCGAGCGGAAAATCTATTTTCCCTGGTACCGCAACCTGTTTCTAGGCGTTTCGGTTTTCTGCATTTCATACTTTACCAATTACATATTTGGACTAAACCCCTACATCACAGGGCCGGTTGTTTATTCGATTGTTATCTACATCATAAGTTTCATCCTTTTTTCGAATCAGGAAATCTTCACCCCGCTGGGGGATAAGAAAAAGTATAAAAACATTAACCTGACTCCAGATCAAATTGCTCATCATAGAGAACGAATAGAAAGTGTGATGGTAGATCAGAAACCATACCTTAATAGTGATTTTAGCCTGACCACACTATCAGAGTTCACGTCTATCCCTAAACATTTACTGTCCAGATTTTTCAGTGAGAGCTTGAGTCAAAGTTTCTCAGATTTTACCAATCAGTACAGAATTGATCGGGCAAAAGAACTCCTGCTTGATCCTAAATTCAACAATCATAAAATTGCAGTGATTGCGTATGAATGCGGGTTTAATTCACTTTCATCATTTAATGCGGCTTTCAAGAAACTGGCCAACACATCCCCTTCTGAATTTAGAAAGACATCCACTGACTCTTTAGTTAAATAGTCTGACCGGTTAATTAATTCATAAGTAAATACCGAATCAAGGTAATAGTCTTACGATCAAAAAACACTCATGAAAAAGCTATTGATCTTAATATTATTTTGTGCACCGTTGCTAGTTGTATCACAAAAACCAACTCCAACCGTCCAGGATTTAGATTTTTTTACCGGAAAATGGGAAGTAACACTTGAAATTTACGATACACATAAACCTAACGCAGATCCAATTTTTGTAGAAAAAGGGTATCAGGTGAATGAATATGAACTCAACTACAAAGGTATTCCGATGTTTTTGACATCTCGGGGCTACCTGGAAATTGTAGAAACAGACGAAAAACGGAAACACCTGATGGGACGTACAAGGGAATTTCAAGAGTCGATTCGTTATGGAAACTTTGAAAGTTCATTTGAACGGATTGGCTTATACAGTAATTGGCCTGCAACAGGAATCGAAACAATGACTTACGATTCAATATCCAGAATGTTCATTATCCGCGGGAACCTCAATGTTCAAAACAATATGCTGGAAAGATATGTGGATACATATAAGTTCAATGAAGACTATACCTACTTTGAAAGAACGAATATTGCCAACTTCTCTGATATGCCTATCACAGAATATAACCTGACATTAAAAGGAACCGGCAGAAAGGTTATGGATTAGTTTTTCGATTTACAACATCATAAACAAAGCTGGCTGCCAGCTTAGCAGTACGACCATCATCGTATTCAGGGCTCATCTCCGCCACATCAAAGCTTACAACTTTTCCTGATTGCAGGATTTTTTTTATAAGAGGCTTTATGTGATGAGGCAAAGCACCGTAGGGGTTGGCCGCACTAACTCCAGGTGCTACTCCTGCTGAGAAAACATCCAAATCAAGTGTAACACATACTTTATCCATTTGGTCAATGAAATAATCAATGCGAGCCAAAAGATCCTCTTCTGATTCTCCAAGCAGTTCTTCCATGGAGATAAACGACTGATTTTTCTTTCGCATAAATTCAAACATTGAAGCAATGTTTACAGCTTCATTGATGCCTATTGGTAGGTAATGGAAGTTTTCATATTCATCAAAAAGTTGACGTGCCCAACTACCAGAATGTGCTCCCTGAGGATATGCTCTCAGATCAAAGTGAGGATCAAAATTGATCATCCCTACTTTCTCATTCGGGAAAGTATCTAGCACTCCCTTTCCATGTGCATAACTGATCTCATGACCTCCTCCCATTAAGATTGAAAAAGTATCATTTTTAATCATTGACGTGGTATAGCGAGCAAGTTCTTTTTGTGCATTCTCCAATTGATCTCCACTTACTACCACATCTCCGACATCCGTCAACTTTGTATTTTCGTCAAAGTGAATGGCCAGATTCACCATTGCTTTTCGGATCGCATCAGGACCATCCACTGCTCCAGCTCTACCTAAGTTTCGTTTCACACCCACATCAGAGCAAAATCCCAGAAAACAAAAACCATCCGGAATCTGTGCATTCAAATCGGCGGTCTGAACCACCTGATGCCATACATCTCGGGTTGATCCCGGGTCTTGCCTACCCTTCCAAATAGATTGATTTCCTGGTCTGTACATACTAAATCTGTTTACCGTTTTTCCAGATCATATCCGGCTTGATCTTTCCCTGATTGTATAGAATCTCTCTATAATCATCAACAGGAAAGGCAATCATGTCTGCTTTCTTTCCTACAGCTATTCTACCTCTATCATCTAAACCAAGAGCCTTTGCGGCTCTGAATGTAATTCCTGAGAATATTTCAGCAGAACTCAGCTTTTCATAAATCCCCAGAATGGCAGCCTGTACTAACAGATCTCCCATTGGACCGGAACCCGGATTCCAGTCTGTCGATATTGCTAATGATGCTCCTGCATCCAATAGTTTTCTTGCCGGGGTAAACTGCATTCCTAATCCTATGCTTGCTCCCGGCAGAGCTACTGCCACCGTATCAGATTTGGCTAGAAGCTCCACCTCCTTATCGGTGCTAGCTTCCAAATGGTCTGCACTTCGGGCTCCCAACTCTACAGCAATTTGACTGCCGCCTGTATGGAATTGATCTGCATGGATTGTCAGATCAAAGCCCAACTTTCTCGCAGCAGCCATGTAGTCTTTAGCTATTTCTACTGGGAATGCAGAGGGCTCTACAAAAATGTCAATGCGATTAGTAAGTCCTTTCACAAGCAATTGTGGAAGCAATTCGTTCTCCAGATAAGTCAGGAATTCTTTCTTATCGCTAAACTCCTTTGGACAAACATGAGCGGCCAAACAAGTTGGGATTAAGTCTGCCTTGATATCAGCTTTGGCATTTTTTACCACTTCAAGGACTTTTAGTTCATTCCCTACATCAAGCCCGTATCCGCTTTTCACCTCAATGGTGGTGACACCATCATTTAGATGTCTGTTAGCTCTTTTCACAAGACCCTCTTTAAGCACTTCAGAAGAAGCACCTCTTGTTTTCTCCACCGAATCAAAAATACCCCCACCCTGCTCTAGGATTTTTTCATAGGATTCTCCTGACATACGTAGTGTGTAATCCCTTGCGCGTGTCCCTCCCCATACCAAATGAGTGTGACAATCAACCAAACCAGGCATGAGGACATGAGCACTTTCAACCTCTTCAATTTGATCTGCTTCTTTGGATAAGCTTTCAAAAGATCCGGTTTTTAAAATTTTTTCATCCTCTACTAAAACACCTCCATTTTCTATTATTAGAAGGCTTGAGTCAGCTAAAACCCCTTTTTCTGGTGTCTTTGCTAGTGTGATTACTTCTTTAAATGGACCAATCAGTTTAGACATGGTATGAAAATTGAAATGATTACAAAAGTTACGATTTTTGCTAAAGTATCACGAACCACACCCATCATGAAAAAACTCATCACATCATTATCAATTATTTTGATTTCATTTTCTTCCTACACTCAAATGGGAAGTCTTTCATTGACCTTCGGGCTGCCTCAAAATGAATTCAGAGAAAACACAGACGCCACTGGTTTTGGTGGTGATCTTTCGCTCGCTTTTCCATTCCAAAAAGGAGTGCCTATCTATTTGGGTGGTGATATCAATTATATGGTTTATGGGTTAAATTCTCAGGATCATGATTTAACGGCTGAAATTGTGGCAAACGGGCAGGTTATTGATGAGTTAATAATCCCACTTACGGTAACAAACACCAATAGCATTTTCGGCACTCACCTTTTTATGCGCGCCGTTGCTCCTTTCGAACTGATTCAACCGTATGCAGAAGGACTGATAGGTTTTAGATACATCTCCACTAATACCAAAATCATTGACCGCTCGGATGATCGTCGATGGGCAGACGATGATGATAGTGATGTAATTTCCAGAAAAACAGTTTTGGATGATTGGATCTTTAGCTATGGATATGGAGGCGGTTTCCTCATCAAAGTTGGGCCAAGCGTATTTGTTGATCTGAGAGCCGATTTCTTTAAAGGTCAGCGAGCACAATACTATGATGGTGATGATACTGAGTCGTGGACGGTAGAATTTAACGGAGATCCAAATAATTATGATAGAGATACCGTGACAGGAGATGATCTGTCCTACGAAAACCAACCAAGAGAGTCAACAACAGATTTGTTGGTGTTGAAGTTTGGAGTAGCGTTTAAGATTTAGTATCCGTATTTCTCTTTCCACCTTGTCCGGAGGAATTTTCTCAGCTCCTCCTCTCTTGCATTCTTTCCCGGGTCATAAAGTTTCATTCCTTCAATTTCTTTGGGTAAGAATTCCATCTCTGCAAAGTTCATGGGATGATCATGAGCATATTTATAACCCTTCCCATACCCTTGATCTTTCATGAGCTTGGTGGGTGAATTTCGGATGGCCATCGGAACGGATAGATCTCCCGTTTTCTGGACAAGAGATTGTGCTTGATTAATCGCCATGTAGCTGGCATTACTTTTAGGAGAAGAAGCCAGATAAGTCACACATTGTGAAAGAATGATTCTGGACTCAGGATAACCAATCATATTCACTGCTTGAAAAGCATTTGTAGCCATGACCAGGGCTGTTGGGTTTGCATTTCCAATATCCTCGGATGCCAGGATCACTAACCTCCTCGCAATAAACTTTACATCTTCACCACCTTCAATCATGCGTGCTAAATAATAGACAGCTGCATTGGGGTCACTTCCGCGGATGGACTTGATAAATGCGGAGATGACATCATAGTGCATCGCACCTTTCTTGTCATAAAGAACCGTTTTTCGCTGGGCAGCCTCAATCACCTTTTCATCTGTAATGATTTTCTGCTTTCCTTCATCACTTTTTATGACGAGTTCCAATAAATTTAAAAGCTTACGCCCGTCACCACCAGAAAGATTAAAAAGAGCTTCAGTTTCCTTCAGAACCACCTCATCCTTTTTCAATTCTTCATCCTGCTGCAGCGCTTTTTCAACAAGTAATGTCAGATGCTCTTTTGTAAGTGCATTGAGCGTATAGACCTGCGATCTGGAAATCAAAGCAGAGTTCACTTCAAAACTTGGGTTCTCTGTGGTTGCTCCAATTAAGGTAATTGTGCCTTTTTCAACAGCTCCTAACAAAGCATCTTGCTGTGCTTTATTGAAGCGATGAATCTCATCAATGAAAAGAATGGCTTTGTTTCCTCTGCTGGCGAGCTGTATTATCTCCCTTACCTCCTTCACTCCGGCACTGATGGCACTCAAAGTATGAAATGGTCGCTTTACTTCATTTGCTATGATGTTCGCGATGGTCGTTTTGCCGGTCCCGGGAGGCCCCCACAAAATCATCGATGGGACCTGACCTGAGCTAATGGCTCGCCGCAGTACGCCATTCTCTCCAACCAGGTGTTCCTGACCAACCAAATCTGATAACTTGGAGGGACGCATACGTTCAGCTAAAGGGGAAGTGTCTTGAAACATGGGTTAAAATTACCAAGTATATAAAGATGAAATTCCTTAATCCATTTGATTACTTTATTTCTTTCAAATTTCAGATTATAGTGAGTTACCTCAGCATACATTTGCGACGTGAATTGGTCATCCATTAAAACGTATCTGGCGCTCACGCTTGTCAGCCTTTTTTACGGCATCAACTACAGTGTTTTAAAAATTGTGGTTCCGGAGTTTATGGGTCCCTATGGGTTCATCGTGCTCAGGGTCGTTACTGCTTCTATCATCTTCTGGATCATCCACTTTTTTAATCGGGAAAAAATTAACTGGAAGTCAGATGGTTGGGTATTGGTTCTTTGCGCTTTTACCGGCGTTGCGGTAAATCAGCTTCTGTTTTATAAAGGATTGAGTCTTACATCAGCAGTAAACGGCTCAATTATCATGACACTAACTCCGGTTTTAGTCTTGATCTGGGCGGCACTACTCATTGGGGAGCGGATTACAAGAACGAAAGTCATTGGAGTTTTACTTGGGCTAATAGGTGCTGTGGTCATTCTCTACCAGCCAGATGAAATGCTCACCTCAGGAGATTGGCGTGGAGATATCTTGGTTTTTATCAATGGAGCCAGCTACGCCTGCTACCTGGTGTTAGTAAAACCCCTCATGAAAAAATACCAGCCGATGACAGTGGTGACATGGGTATTTACAATCGCCATCCTGTTTGTGGTACCAGTAGGATATAACCAGATCAGCATCGTGGATTTCACAACTCTTCCATCATACGCTTGGTGGAGTATGACGTATACCATCATCATCGTAACAGTAGTAGTGTACTTCTTAAATGCGTGGACCCTTGTTAGGGTTAATTCATCTGTTGTAGGAGCGTTTATTTACTTACAACCTGTGTTCGCTAGTCTTACAGCCATCCTTTTCTTCGACGAAATCTTTCTTCTCAAACACTTGCTGGCTGCTGCATTCGTCTTTGTAGGGGTATACCTTGTAACCAAAAAGGGAGCAAATCAAAAATCGTAGTGTAGTTGGGTTTCCCAACCTTCTAAATTAAGATACAGCTGATCTTCGACTCTAAGCGGAGTTATATCAATGGAGTATTCTTTGGTAACTATCGCATCGCAGAGCTCGGTATTTTCTAAAGCAATTTTTGCAAAGCGCTGAACAGGATAAGATTCGGCAATGGCTCCTGAGTCTACCAGCTTTACCGCCCATTCACTCCCGTCACAGCCTGAAGATTGGAGTGTTACTTTCAAAGAATCCCCAACGATTACAGCTTCTTCAATCGTATAATTGTCAGTCTTGGTTTGGTTGTATAGTGACTCGCTAATGACTACTGTGGTATGACTCGCAAGTTTCTTGGGTTCATCCGAAGAACAGGAGATCAATAAAAAAGTCATCAAACAAAAAGACAATACAGAATTCATAGGATCACTTTTGTTAAATAACGATTGTTATGCAACAATCGTGCTGATTGTGGACGAAAAACGGTCCAGATTGTAGTCATTGAAATCAAGGTGCGTAACAAATCGCACTAATCCTTTGCCAAAACCAACGGCTAAAATTCCGTTCTTTTCAAGTTCTCCTAACAGCCATTTTTCTGACTTGCCATCTATTAGCTTGCCAATCACAATATTGGTATCTACAGGCATCACGTCTTCAATAAATGATAACTCAGTAAGAATTTCCCCAATCTTTTGTGCTCTGGAATGGTCTTCAGCTAGCCTGTCAACATGATGTTCAAGTGCATGGATACAAGCAGCTGCCAGGTACCCGGCTTGTCTCATACCTCCTCCAAATACTTTTCTCACACGCTTGGCCTCTTTGATTTGATCCTTTGTTCCTAGTAGCACAGAACCTACAGGAGCTCCCAATCCTTTGGAAAAACAAATGGATATGGTATCGAATAATTTACCATAGGATTTCGGGTCTTCTCCTGTTTTTACCAAAGCATTAAAAAACCGTGCTCCATCGAGATGAAGTTTCAAATTATAATCATTACAAACCCGTCGGATTTTTCTGATCTCCTCTATATCATAAACAGATCCTCCACCTTTATTCATGGTGTTTTCCAATACCACTAATTTGGAATTAGGGAAGTGAATATCATCCGGATTGATACTCTCCACAACCTGATCGGCGGTAATTCTACCTCGATCTCCCTCTAATAGTTTTGGTGATAGCATCGAATTATACATCATTCCCCCGCCTTCATACATATAAACGTGAGAGTGTTTATGACAAATCACTTCATCCTGCGGGCGGGTATGGATGCGCATCGCAATCTGGTTAGTCATCGTACCGGATGGACAATACAATGCATCCTCCATTCCGAACAAACTAGCGATCTTTTTCTGAAGTTTGTTTACTGTTGGATCATCACCAAACACATCATCACCCACTTCTGCAGACGTCATTGCCTGTAGCATTGCAGGTGTAGGCTTTGTTATCGTATCGCTTCTTAAATCAATCATTTTCTTCATGTATCAATATCCAGTCTGAATGTCTAAATGGCTCCCATGAAACTTTTGCAAGATCTACATTTTCATCGATCAGCGGCTTGGATGGGTGTCCATTAAGGGAAACCTTCGCATTAGCAAAAACAGCTACATTTTGTCCCTTTTCGGCGTATTCGTCTTTTAGTCTCTGCGCAAATTGCCAAATCATATCAGGTTGTACCATCAATGATGATTGCTGATCTCTCGTTAAGTAATTACTAAGTCTTACACGTTCCCTCTTTCCAGCGGCGATATCCTCAACATACATTCTGATGGATCCGGATTTCACCCTTAGCATCATTCGCCAGGAAAGGCGATGACCTTCTTCTGTAAAAGCAACATCCCCTTTAATTAAATGATGCCTAAGCGGAAGTAGAATCTGCAATATGAAATAAGCGCTCAGCACATATGTCCATCCCTTGGAAAGTTGCTTTCGCACAGGATAAACTTTTGGTTTCTTTTTAAAGAATGTAGACTGGATGGTTTCCGGAGGAAAAAAGAAAACGGTTAGTCCAATCATGAGGTATGGGAAAATGCCGATCTGAAAAACAAAGGAATTGAACAGGTTAAAAATGATGGAGAGAATAAATCCAATTTTTCTGGTTTTTGGATGAAGTAGTAAAAAAACGATTACACCATCATATACAACTCCACCCCATGCAATAACCAGCTGAAACCATTTTTCCTGAAGCAATGGACCGATGAGCCAATAATTGGCTTTGTGACTAAACCATATACCTATAGGTCTGGCTTCCAGCCAATCCCAATGCATCTTATGAATGCTTGCATACAAATAGACAATCACAATCTGGATGATGAAGAACCAATGACAGATTCTTGCACATGTATTTTGAGGTATTGTAAGTCCCAACTTTGCATCCAAGGATCGGCTTTTGTGTGCCGGGAGAATAATCATTGCTGCACTCAGTAATACCAACAGGTAGTAATGATTATTGTAGTGTGTCTTTTGCATGAGGTAGACCATTGTCCACATGCTGAAGAATACGAACGTGGATGCGCGATAAAAGAAACCAAGCATGATGAAAAGAGCCGCGGTTCCCATGATCAGGAAATAATAGATCATGCCATTACCTTCCAAAGGCTGCAACCACTCAAAGCCGATCATGGTAAATGTGAATTTTGGATCTATAAATGCCTTTTGCACCCAACCGGTCAGAATTGCTCCATAGCTTTCTGCTGCGGCAAGGAATCCAAAGATTATTCGAAACAATATCAGCGGGCTATTGTCTACGTGAGTTCCTAAAAATGAGCGGGCAGTTGTAAGCATCAACTTAGGTTATAGGTGTGAAAATAGAAAAGGAGCCCGAAAGCTCCTTATTCTAAACCTAAGTAAATATGAAGAGGATTAATTACTTACACTGTCAAACGATCTCATCTTGTTGAGGTTTAGGTATTTAACGATCTTTAACTATTAGATAAGCCGTCTCGTCGAAAGTTTAATAACCTCAACCATGAAATCAGTTGGAATTAATCGCGAAAAGTGTGCCAAAAACTCTCTAATTCAAAAGAAAATTTTATTACATATTGTATGAAAGACCAATTAACAGGATTTTATGAGCGGCAATTTGCTTAAGTAATTGGTAGACAGATTTAATCGTATATTTTTGCGGAAAATCTAAAAGAAATGAGTGTTCTTGTAAATAAAGATTCTAAAATCATCGTACAGGGTTTCACAGGCTCTGAAGGTACTTTTCACGCCGGTCAAATGATCGAATACGGCTCAAACGTTGTGGGTGGAGTTACTCCTGGCAAAGGAGGACAGACACACCTTGACAAGCCGGTATTCAATACCGTTAAAGAAGCTGTTGACAAAACAGGTGCTGATGTAACTATCATTTTTGTTCCCCCTGCTTTTGCAGCAGACGCAATCATGGAAGCGGCTGATGCAGGCATCAAAGTAATTGTAACTATCACAGAAGGAATACCTGTGAAGGATATGATGAATGCAAAACCGTATGCAAAATCAAGAGGTGCAGTACTTGTAGGACCGAACTGTCCGGGTGTGATCACTCCTGAAGAAGCAAAAGTTGGCATCATGCCCGGCTTTGTTTTCAAAAAAGGAAAGGTAGGAATTGTTTCAAAATCAGGAACGCTGACCTATGAAGCCGCTGACCAGGTAGTAAAAGCAGGAATGGGAATTTCTACTGCTATTGGCATTGGAGGTGATCCAATCATTGGAACCTCAACCAAGGAAGCAGTGCAAATGCTAATGGAAGATCCTGAAACAGAGGGAATCGTGATGATTGGTGAGATTGGAGGATCATACGAAGCAGATGCTGCAAAGTGGATCAAAGAAAATGGAAATAAGAAGCCAGTAGTTGGTTTCATCGCAGGGCAAACAGCGCCTCCGGGAAGAAGAATGGGTCATGCTGGAGCAATAATCGGAGGAAAAGATGATACCGCTGAAGCTAAAATGCGAATCATGGGTGAGTGCGGTCTGCATGTGGTGGACTCTCCTGCCGATATTGGTGCAGTAATGAAGAAAGCGTTGAGCTAATTTCAAAAGAAAAGAAAAAATTTAACCCTGATGATGCATTTCATCAGGGTTTTTTTATGCCTTAACCACATCAACTAAAATTTTAGTTTGAAAAAATTTGCATCTTTAAACTAAAAGATTAGTTTTGAAACTAAGTTATTAGTTAAAAGACGAAATCAATGAAGCCACTTACTCAGGCAGAAGAAGAAATTATGCAAATTCTTTGGCAGTTGGAGAAAGCATTTGTCAAAGAAATTGTGGAAGAATACGATGACCCTAAACCCGCATATAATACCATTTCTACTTTGATTAGAATCATGGAAAAGAAGGGGTTTGTTGGGTATGAAGCTTTCGGCAAGTCCCACAGATACTACCCGCTCATTGATAAAGAGGCCTATAGCAAAAAACACCTCAATCGTTTTGTAGACAAGTATTTCAGTGGCTCATACAAAGACCTGGTTTCCTTCTTTACCAAGGAGAAGGAAATGAGCGTTCATGACCTTGAGAAATTATTGGATGAACTTAAAAAAGACCAGTCATGATTACTTATTTAATCGAATTTGCCCTTTTGCACTTACTGTTTTATTTGGTTTATAAACTTATGCTCTCACAGGAGACACAACTTAAGTTTCTCAGGTTCTTTCTTTTAGGATCAACCGTTTTGGCATTGATAGTTCCTATACTTGAGATACCAGCTCCATCTGAGGCTGTTTTTGTTAACCTAGCTACTAGTGTTTACCCAACCTTTGAAATCAATCCAACAGGATCGAACTTTTCTTCCTGGTCCTGGATCGAAATAACAATGCTGGCACTTTCCTGTCTTTTTGCACTCAAGTTTGTTTCGGGAATTATTCAAATAGCAGCTTATTACAACAAAAGCGTAGAAAAGCATATTAATGGTATCACGGTGAGGGAAATCCCAAAGCTGGAGACCAGTTTCACTTTCTTTCAATGGATATTTATCGACAGCAGTCATTTCGAGAATCCGGAAGATATCATTCAGCATGAGCTAGGACATGCCAAAAAACTTCACACACTTGATATGGTCTTTTTTCACCTACTAACCATTCCCTTTTGGTGGCTTCCATCCATCTGGTTGATGATCAAAGAATTGAAAAAAGTACATGAGTTTGAAGCGGATGAATTCGCCTTGAAAGTAAATGACAAAACATATGCAAAGACCTTGGTGCAGTGCACCTTGAGAGCTCATGGGATGAACCTGGCCAGTTCATTCGATGACGCTCCTATTTTTAACCGTTTAAACTTTATGAAAAAGATGAAAAAGAAAATCAGTATTTGGAAGGTAGCGAGTGTTACCGCATTAGTGGCCATTTCCGGAGCTATGTTCGCTTGCGAAGACGAGCTGGAATCAGAAATTAAGCGAATTGCAGATGAGAGTAATCAGCAAATCGATTACTCAGCAGATGTGAAAGCTGCATTGGATGAACTGAAACAACAAAACCCCAACACTGAATATGTGGTAGTAGAAACAAGCCTGGACAATGAAGCCAGCATTGAAAAGCTAAACTCATATGATCCGGGGCAAATCGCTAAGATTTTTGTAACCAAAGAAGGCGATCATAAGAGGGTAGTTATGATTGTAAGTCAGGACTCGGAACTTTTCAACAAAACTGTAGAAGTGCAAGAGTCTGATCCTACAAATGAGGTCTTTACCATCGTCGAAAAGGCAGCTTCATTCCCTGGTGGGATAGATGCATTTAATGAGTATATATCTCAAAATCTAAGTTATCCAGAACAAGCTCAACAACTTGGAGTTGAAGGCAGGGTATTTATCAAGTTTATCGTCGAAAAAGATGGAAGCCTGTCTAACCTTGAGGTTGTAAGGGGAATTGGGGCCGGATGTGATCAAGCTGCTTTAGATATGATGAAGAACTCACCAAAATGGAATCCTGGTGAACAGCGAGGGCATAAGATCAGACAAAAGTTAATTCAGAATATTCTATTCAAACTACCTAGCTAATCTTCTCATAAGCAGTTAGTCAAACCCTGATCGATGATCAGGGTTTTGTTTTTATTCAAAATGATATAGAAATATCATTGTCGCTGTAAATGCTGGCTTTTTCTCACCCTTGATTTCAAGAAGCGCCTCTACCTCTGCCTTAGAAATACCCCTCAAATTAGCGAGTGATTTTAAGGTAGCTGTCAATTTTATCTCACTGTTTACTTTCACTGCCTGACCAAACTTCAGCTTATCGATACCGTAATTCACCAACATTTTCACATTGTTGAACTGAGCGATCTGTTCCCATAAATAGGGCATCACTGAGAGTGTCAAGTATCCGTGAGCGATGGTTGTGCCAAAAGGTCCATCCTTTGCTTTTTCCGGATCAGTATGAATCCACTGATGATCAAGTGTTGCATCCGCAAATTTGTTGATTTGCTCCTGAGTGATCTGATGGTACTCAGACTCTCCCATCACCTTCCCAAGGTGTGCTTCAAACTCTTCGTGATTATTGATGACTAGTTTGCCCATAAATCTTGATTTTAAGGGCGTGAAGTTAGCGCATCATCCTTTTCAAGCCAACTCATTCTTATCCCCTCTTTTTATCTGTCATCATATTTTATCCTTTGCAGCTAACATGAAAACTATTCATGTAGTAGTTTCACTGCTGCGAATAGAGTAATAATGAAAAAAAGACATTCATATGATTATGGCCTGATTGGTAACTGTGCCTTTACAGCACATGTAGGTCTAGATACCAATATTGCATGGATGTGCTGGCCAAGATTTGATAGTAGTTTCATTTTTGGACAACTGCTCGACAATAAGAAAGGTGGGGCCTATACAGTCCTACCGAGTCATGAAAGATGGTCTTCCAAACAGTATTACGTAGAAAACACTAATGTTTTGTGTACTGAAATTACGGGAGAGTCCGGTACTTACAGGGTAACAGACTTTGCTCCTCGCTTTCGTCAAATGGATCGATACTATAAACCATTGATGCTCATTCGAAAAATAGAGCGTATCAGCGGAAATCCAAAAATCACTGTACAATGTAATCCGGTTGGAGATTATGGTGAAGTAACTCCCGAGCATAGTTTAGGAAGTAATCATATCCGGTTTTTGGGCCTGAAATCGAACGTAAGACTTACAACCAACATTTCGTTAAGCTATGTGCTAAATCAGGAGTCTTTTGTTCTCAATGAGACGAAATACCTCGCCCTGACATGGGGGCCGCCACTGGAGGCTGCTCTGAAAGAAACTTGTGATAATTTTTTAACCAAAACAGTTAACTATTGGCAAGGCTGGATCAAAACAGCCAACATTACAAACTTTTATCAAAAGGAAGCCATCCGATCCGCTCTGGCATTAAAGATTCATCAGTATGAAGATACAGGTGCCATTGTAGCGGCTACTACCACTAGTTTACCGGAAAGTCCCGGAAGCACCCGAAATTGGGATTATCGCTATTGCTGGATGCGGGATACCTACTACACGCTGAATGCATTCAACAACATTGGTCACTTTGAGGAACTAGAACGCTATTTTCATTACATCCTAAACACTACCATTGAGGAAGATGACCGCTATCAACCCTTATATGGAATTACCGGAGAAAAGAAATTGGTGGAAAAGACACTAGACTTAAATGGCTATCAAAACAATGCACCCGTCAGGGTAGGCAATGATGCGTATACACACATTCAAAATGATGTGTACGGTCAGGTTCTCATCTCTCTTTTACCTCTATTCAGTGATGGACGAATCGTTTTTGAGGAAAGATTTAATACTTCAGAGTTGATTTTCAAAACCTTGAAAATGATGGAAAAAGCCTTCTCCGAAAAGGATGCAGGATTATGGGAATTTAGAAACCTGGCACAACATCATTGCTATACCTACCTATTCAACTGGGCCGGCAGTAATGCTGCCATTAAAATTGCTCGTAAACTTGGAGATGACAAGATAGGTGAGCTAGCTACAAAGCTAAAAACCAAGTCAGCGAAAATGATAGAAAAGTGCATGGTGCCTGCTAAGAAAGGCTATGCTCAGGCAGTTGGAACGGATCGTATGGATGCAAGTACCCTCCAACTGATCATGATGAATTATCTGGATCCCAATTCAAAAGAGGCAAAGAATCATCTGAAAGCACTTGAAAAAGAACTCCATGCCGGAGATGGGCTTTTTTACAGATACAAGCATATCGATGATTTCGGGGAGCCGGAGACGACATTTTTAATCTGCGCATATTGGTACATTGAAGCACTGGCCTGTGTCGGTAGGCTTGATGAGGCAATTGCACATTTTGAAAAATTAAATGGCTATGCAAATCATGTAGGCCTATTAAGTGAAGACGTTAAGGCTGCTGATGGTAGCATGTGGGGAAACTTCCCTCAGGCGTATAGTCATGTTGGTTTGTTGAATGCTGCAAGTAGAATATCAAGGAAATTAGATTTGCCTGATTTTCTTAGCTAGTAAGGTCAATGAGAATTTTTCGAATGTCTTCATAACTCTCTACTCTGAAATTTGCTGAGGACGAAGAGTACCCTACTTTCACCGTAAACGCTTCCTCAGGCATCACTTTAAAAGTATCTTCATCGGTCCAGTCATCACCACAAGCCATGTGAAAATCATATGACTGATCTTTTAGCCATTCGGCCGCCGCATGCCCTTTATTTACATGCGAATTTTTTACCTCAATAACCTTATGACCTTCCATGATCTGAATGTCTTTCTCTGAGGAGATATATTTCAAATGACTTGTGAGTTCACGCGTACGCATTTCACCAAGCCCAGTTTCCACTTTACGGTAATGCCAGACAAGTGAGTAATCTTTTTCTTCCACGAAAGAGCCGGGTGTTCGATCTACATACATTTCAAGCACTTCTAAAAAATCGTCCTTCCAGGTATTATCAACTTGAACAAGCTGAGCCCATTCCTCCTTACATTTTTTATACCAAACCCCGTGCTCTGCAATAACATCTACAGGATATTTTTCCATCCAGCCACCCAATGTTTGTCGATCACGACCACTGATAACCACGACCTTATTTTTAGGGTCTTTAGTAAGTTTTTCAAGAATTTCTTTGAGCTCAGTATCTGGCTTTGAATCATTGGGGTCTTTAAAAAACCCAACAAGTGTACCGTCATAATCAAGAAAAATTATTCTCTTTTTTGCACCCTTATACTTCTCCTTTAATAGCTCTAGAATGTTTTTATCAAGTGGTTTTGTCTGAAGATTCTCCTGCTCCTTTTTAATGAAAGCTAGCCGTTTCATAAACAAATTAACCCATGCATGGATGTTATATCGTTTTAGTGATTCCTGCATGATGTGCATCCTTCGCTGTTGCTCATCTTCCGGCATAGTCAAAGCCTCTTTAATTGCCGCAACCAGCTGTCTGATATCATTGGGGTTGATAAGAATAGCATCAGATAACTCTTTCGAAGCACCGGCCATTTCGCTCAGGATCAACACTCCTTTTTTATCCAATTTGCTTGCAATAAACTCTTTACAAACAAGATTCATCCCATCCCTCATTGGTGTCACCAGTGCTACATGAGCCATTCGGTAAAAGGCACTCAACGCATTCAATGGGAAGCTGCGATAAAAATAATGAATAGGCATCCAATTCATTTTACCAAATCGGCCATTTATCCTTCCAACCAGCAAGTCAATTTCTTCCTTGAGCTGAGCATATTTTGGAACCTTATCTCTTGACGGAACGACCACCATCAGAAGAGATACCTTTCCCTGGAAATCTTCATTTTCTTCTAAAAATTGCTCAAATGCTAATAGTCGCTGAGGTATGCCCTTTGAGTAATCCAGTCTGTCAATTGTTAGAATAAGTTTTACATCTCCCAAAGAAGTCCGATATCGAACCTCCCGATCGAGCGTGTCTGGCAAAGCAGCCGCACTCGCATACTTGTCATAGTCAATACCCATTGGTAATGCATCTGCAAGCACAGGGCGGTTACCCACGTTTATCTGTCCATTGGAGTTGCCAATTCCGGCCAGTCGATTGACGCTGGACAGAAAGTGACGCATGTCATCGTAAGTGTGGAACCCTAGGAAATCAGCTCCCATCATGCCATTCAGAAGCTCCCTTCGCCAGGGGAGCAGTCGAAATGATTCAAAGCTCGGGAAAGGAATGTGAAGAAAAAAGCCAATGCTTGTTTGTGCATTAATATCACGGACCATCTGGGGCAATAAGAGTAGTTGGTAATCATGAATCCATAACGTATCACCTTCCTCCAAAACCTCCTCAATTGCCTTCGCAAACTTTCTGTTTACCTTTTTATAAGCTAGCCAAAGGTGTTCTTCGTAAACAGCATATTGATTAAAATAATGAAAATTTGGCCATAGGGTTTCGTTACTAAACCCTTCATAAAAATCTTCTATTTCAGACGTGTTGAGAAAAACAGGCTTCATGTTTTCCTCTGTTAGCCTTTCCACAATTTCTTCCTTCTCCTTCGTTTTTTGTATGGCCAAACCCGGCCAACCAATCCAAATATTATCGCCTTCTTTATAAATGGACCCCAAGCCGGTAGCAAGGCCTCCTTCGCTGGGCTTGTAACTCAACTTATCTTCTTCACGCTGTATTTTAATAGGCAGTCTGTTAGAAACTATGATGGTTTTTGGCATTTGGCAGCAAGGTTTAGATCAGAAAATATTGATACATAATATACTCAATTCATCATTGCGATATCAACAAATAGACATATTTCACTCATTTTCAATTAGTTAAAATTTTTAAGTGATTTTATTTTCTAATTTTTTGGAGAATATAAAATTCCTGATCTACGTTTGCATCATCAAATCGATAAGGTATCGATTTATAAAGAAGCGCCGAGAGACAGGCTCTATGACGCGCTAGCAACCCCTCCTAAAATAGGAAACGGTGCTAATTCCTGTCCCGATTATCGGGAAATATAAATTGATTATTATGAACACAACAAGATTTTCATTCCGCTACAGGAACTCGACATTGAGTCAAGCTTACGCCTCATCGATTTCACACTCATGTATGTGCTGTTGTTGTATCTGTCTGTGATACACTCGTAAGTCCCAAACATTAAATCATTTGGCAGGTGTACCCAATACATGGATTTTTCTATCCATGTATTAACCAATCAGTTTTACGCAAATTACAACAACATGGAAACGGCATTATCTAAGGTTAATTTTCTTGGTTTTAAGGTTGAGGAACCTTTGGTCCTGGAGAGTGGAGACACTCTTCGGGATCTTAGGATCCGATATACAACTATTGGAGAATTAAATGAAACCAAATCAAATGTTGTTTGGGTTTTTCATGCCCTCACAGCAAATAGTGATCCATCCGAATGGTGGAAAGATCAAATAGGAATTAACAGGTTTATCAATCCTGAGCAGGATTTTATTGTGTGTGCAAATATGCCTGGCTCTTGTTATGGAAGCACTAAACCAGAAAGTTTCGATTTTCCAACCTTAACAATTGGTGATCTTGTACGATCATTTCAGCAGCTGAAGGCACACCTGGGAATTGATAAAATTAAGCTTGGAATTGGCGGATCAATGGGAGGACAGGTGCTGCTTCAGTGGGCAGTGGATGAACCTGATCTATTTGAAACCATCGTTCCAATTGCAACAAATGCAAGACATTCTGCATGGGGCATTGCTTTCAATGAAGCTCAGCGAATGGCATTAATCCAGCCCGACCTTGAAAATGGCCTGAAAGCTGCGCGTGCTATTGCACTACTTTCTTATCGCCATTATGATACGTTTGACAAAACGCAATCTGATGATGATGGAAGGGTGGAACAATTTTCTGCGGCTTCATATCAACGATATCAAGGCGAAAAACTAGTGAAACGCTTCTCTCCGTATAGCTACTACACCCTTTCCAAGGCTATGGATAGCCACAACATAGGAAGGTACTATGATGGTGATTTGAAAAAGGCTTTGAGTCGCATTAAATCCAATGCAATTATCATCGGAGTGGACTCTGACATACTGTTTCCACCTCAGGAACAAGCCTTTATTGCAGCCCAAATTCAAAACAGCTCATTTCATACAATTGAAAGCTTATATGGACACGATGGATTTTTACTAGAGACTGAGCAGATCGACAACATTTTAACTAAAGAACTATCATGAAAACACCCGAGAAAATAGGATTATTTGGGTTTGGAACCGTCGGCAAAGGATTCTATGAGAATTTAAAAAAGCAGCCAAACTTGCCAGCAATCATCTCCAAGGTGTGTGTCAAAAGATTGGATTTACCACGTATTGGTCACGAATTGTATTTCACTAATGATCCGGAAGAGTTGCTTTCAGATCCAGAACTGGATATCATCATTGAATTGATTGATGACCCGGAGGCAGCTAAAATATATGTGGAAAAGGCACTTGCAAGCGGGAAGCATGTGATCAGTGCAAATAAGAAAATGATTGGAGATTCACTGGATGAAGTAGACCGATGGCACCAACGATTCACCGGTAATTTTCTCTATGAAGCTGCTGTGGGAGGGGGTATCCCTATTGTTCATGCAATAGATGGATTTTATAGAGATCAGGAAATCCTCAAAATCAGAGGAATACTCAACGGATCTTCAAATTACATTTTGACACAAATGCAACTCCAAAACTGGACTTATGAAAAAGCCCTAAAAGATGCCCAACTCAAAGGGTTTGCAGAGCGGTATCCATCTCTGGATGTGAGTGGAATGGATGCTTCTTACAAACTTTCCATTCTTGCCTATCATGCCTTTGGGAAAGTCCCTTCTATGAAAAGTTTTGAAGTACATAGCATTGAAGAAGTGTCTAAAGAAGACATCAAAAAAGCCAAGATGAAAAATAGAAAAATAAAGCCTATCGCTACACTAACCTTGCAGGATAGCGAAATCAATTGTATCATCAAACCTGAGGCTGTCGGCCCAAATGATGAATTCTATTCCGTGGATTATGAAAATAATGCGGTGAGTGTGGAGACATTGATAAGCGGAAAACATGTGGCCGTGGGCAAAGGAGCCGGCTCACTTCCAACAGGCTCATCGGTGATTGAAGATCTGAAGCGTCTCCTCCAGGGTTACAATTATCAGGTAGGTAAAAGGGTTAAGACTGTTGTATAACAATGCTAAACTGTCATAGACTAGAACAATTAGTTGCTTTTACCGTCATCAAGAAGTTTGAACAAATATAAAAGAAGTAATTTCTCCTTGCGTTTAGTCTGATTAAACTCCTCTAATAACTCATCGTTCATCTGAAGTAATTCTGTCATATAATCAACGGTAAGTTCTTTTATGGAGCCATTTAAGTCAAGTATATATTGAGTCTCACTGGCGGTAGATGTTGCTGCAAATTGAGTACTCCCCGAAACCATGTTCATTGAAGGACCATATCCGGTTGTTTCAATGTATTGGTTAAAAACATAAACGCTATCATTAACTCTTTCAATGGGGCTGAAAAGTGAGCTCTTACGAGAAGGATCCACAAGTTTGGAGGTCATATACATTTTTCGCCCATCGCAAAACCCAATGATGCTTCCTAGTTCCCTTGCCTCTTTTTTCTTTATTGAGATCCTATAAAAGAGAGCTTCTCCGTTTACATATCCCGCTCCTCCAGAATTTGCCTGACCTAAAGTTTTGTATTTAGATATAAGGTTATATTCCCATGGGCTTGAAGGGGTATTTTGTTTTACTTCATTAAGACTTTTATAAACACCTTTCTTGAACTCAGATTGAGAAAAAGTCAAAAAATAAGAACATAAAAAAATCAGGCTTAAATAGCGTTTCATCATAATTAAAATTCTCCGTCTTGAATCTGCTATTATACAAAAGAATTTTTGTAGCTAACTAATTAATAATCGATAAAAAAGGGGTGCATGGTTTCCCAATACACCCCGACATCACCACTAATTGTGTCTTAATATTCTGTCACCATAAATTCTGTACGCCTATTCGCCTGGTGCATATCCGTTTCACATGCCACACCATTTGTACATTGATTTACGGGTTTAGTTTCGCCATATCCTTTGGCAACTATCCTGCTGCTTTCAATGCCTTGTTCCACGATATAATTGACCGCTGATTCAGCTCTTCGCTGAGATAAATCATGATTATAAGAGTCACTGCCTCTTGAATCTGTATGTGAACCCAATTCGATCTTTATTGTCGGGTTTTCAATCAGAACTTTTACCAACTTATCCAATTCTTCTTTCGCTTCAGCTCTTAGAATAGCTTTGTCAAGATCGTAATAGATGTTTTCTATTTTAATTTCTTTGTCTAACACAATACGATCTAAAGGAACCTCCCAGTCTATTTCACCTTTTTGATTGGTCGTACTTTCATTTATATGACCAGTAAAATACTCACGCTTAGCACCCATTATTTCGTAAGTAGAATTTTTATCCAGAGGGAAAAGTGTTGCTTCTTTTTCTATCAGAAGTGGTTCGATCACTTCACCAGTAGTTAAGTTCTTGAGTTTGATCAATGGTTCCGAGAGTGTTACCCTCGTCTCTTTATCTACCGCAATAACTTTTGCAAACAGACCTGCTGGTTTAAGCTTAAGAACAACAGTCTCATTGAAAGAACGATTGATATACTTGTTTTCACTTTTAACAAGCTCAAAGTCCAATTTACTTGCCTCAAATAAATAATTTGAATTTAACGGTAATTTAACAGAGAAGCGTCCCTGATCATCTGTAACAAGCTGGATTGAATCGTTAATATCTACCATGGCTATTGGGATTGGAGTGCCATCAGAATCATTCTCAACCAATCCATTAACAGTCATCAATGTTGGCCTATTATCAACAAAATGATAAATATTATCATTCCCATCTCTATTGGAAGAAAAGTAACCCTCTCTCCCACGGATAATGAATCCAAAATCATCTAGCGACGAGTTAATGGGAGCCCCAAGATTGATAATCTCTTCAGGGTTTCTGAAATCAATAGCAAAGACATCAAGCCCGCCTAAACCTCCATGCCCTGATGATGCAAAATAGAGTACACTATCCTTGTAAAAAGGAAATAGCTCATCTCCTTTGGTGTTTATGACATCACCAAGGTTTTCCGGTTTTGTCCAGCTCCCGGTTTCATATCTGGTTATATAAAGGTCACTTTTTCCTTCACCTCCGGGCATATCTGATACAAAAACCATCGTAAACCCATCTCCACTCAGAGTAGCATGTCCCAATGAATATTCATCATTGTTATATTCGAAGGGGGTAATGTGATTCCACCCATTTTCGCCTCGTTCTGCAAAATAGAGTTGGAGGTGGTTAGTATCCTCAGAACTTCTGTTTTGTCTGCCTTTTATGATATTGTTTCTGGTAAATACTGCCTTTGAACCATTTAAATAGAATGAAATAGGTCCGTCATGCAGCTTAGAGTTGATTTTAGAGTCAAAGCTCTTCACCTCCCCGAATTCATGATGTGAAATGGCTTCTGTATAATAAAGGTCAAGAAAAACAGAATTATCCCAGGCATACTCGTTTTGAAGCAGCGCTTTTCTTCTGGCCGACACAAACACTACACCATCCTTATAATATGTGGGTGCAAAATCAGCAGCTTCGATATTGAAAGAAACACTGCTAACATCATAAAAACTGGCATCTGAAATCAATACATGCTGATTTTCAATCGCATCAATTTTCTTTTGAATCCGATGGTCATCGACATCATGATCATACTCCTCAAACCAGCGCTTTGCTTCGGAATATTTACCGTTTGATTTCAATGCCTCAGCGTAATAAAATTTAGCTGTCGGTATTACATTTTCTTCATGAACTATTTTAGCGTACCATTCCTCTGCTTTTTTCGAGTTATTAAGCAGTCGATAGCATTCGGCAATCTTCCACTCTAATTCGTGAGAGGCCGTATCATTTTTATATGCGCGTCTGTAATAACCTAATGCATCGGCGAAAGCATAGCTTTCAAATTGTTTGTCTCCATTTAAAGCGTTACTTGCCAGCAGTCTCGCTAACTGTCCTTGTGAAGGTATTGCCGACAGCAGCAATAGCCCAGTTAATATTTTTAGTGATGTTTTCATTGTTCCTGGTGGTTTAGAAATATCGTGGTGTGATGGTCTTCTTATTCTTAAAGGCAAATACATAGTTCAACATGATTTCATGTGTACCCCGATTTGCTCGTTTCAGATCTGAGGTAGTAAAATCATGCGCATAGCCAAGTTTTAACTGACTATTGATCTGAAGCTCGAGTAGGGCATCAATACTATCAAAAGACCGATAGCTCACACCCACCCAGATGATTTGTTCAATTAATAGATTGGCATTCAAATCAAACTCTACAGGGGCTCCCTCTACACCTTTAACTAAAATATTCGGCTTTAGCATCAGGGAACTGCTTAATGGAATAACATACCCCGCCATCATGAAGTAGTGTTTTCGCTGATCTTTCCCACTGTCTCCATCGTCAAAGAAATTATGATTAACAAGCATTGGGACCGAAAAACCCAGGTACAAACGGTCGGTATAGAAGTATGCTCCTGATCCGAAATTTGGCTTCAAACCACTGTTGTAGTTTTCTGTCAAAGACATATCAGGGTTGTTAGGATTGAGTTCATTTTGATTCGACTTGTAGTTGGAAAAACCAGCCTGAAGACCTAATGAAAGCGTACCAGAGCCAAAATTGACACGATAAGCATAAGCACCAAAAAGTGAATTCTGACGAGTTATTCCTATTTGATCATTAACGAATAATAGACCTAAGCCAACTCTATCATTCAATAGCGGGCTGTGTACCGAAAGTGTTTGTGTACTCGGTGCACCCTCTATTCCTACCCATTGCTCCCTAAGTAAAGCAGTCACACTTAAACTCTTGTGTGTACCAACCACACCAGGGTTAATGGCTACAGCATTAAACATATATTGAGTAAACATCGCTTGTTGTTGTGCAAACACCCCGCTTGCCAACAATCCAGAAAGGACAATTAACGATAATTTTAAATTTTTCATGATTTACTATTAGTGGTTTTGAGCGGTTAACCTATTGCTAACTATTCATTACAAAGAATCATATAATTGCTTGATTATTTTCTTGGTAAGACCAACCAAAAGCTGCTGGTATTTTTACCTAAAACAAACTACGTAGTTATACAAAACGCTTTCTTAGATTAAAAAAAGAGGCATTTTTAATAATGTAATCGGTATCTAATTGATAATTGGATGCGTTATATGACATATAACCCTCTTCACTTAGAAGAGGGCCATGAGTATTTATCTATTGACGATTACAAATCCTGATAATGGCTTTCGTCCCTCTTCAAGTTGAATCAAGTAGAAGTAAGTACCATCTGGCACCCGATCACTACCTACCTGCAGGCGGCCGTTTGACTGACTTTCCCACACGTTTGTTGTGTTATTGTATTGGCGAATTGTGATAATTTCATTGCCCCAACGGTTGAATATTTTTACGACATTGTCAGGAAACTCTTCAATGTTTGGAATTATCCAACCATCATTAACCCCATCATTATTAGGAGTAAATGCATCAGGCACTTCTATCACCGGGATAATATTGATTGTCACCATTGCTACATTGGAAGTAACTCCCTCATTGTCATTGATAGTATAAGTAAAACTATCGTTCGTGGTTTTGCTGCCGTCATGATTGTAGCTAATCGTTCCGTCTCCATTAACAACCAATGTTCCATTTACAGGATTGGAATCAACTCTGATCGAATTTAAATCTAAGGTTCCGTCAGAATCCGAATCATTAATTGAAACATTAATTATTACACTTGTTCCCTCATCCAATTCTGCAAAATCATTTTCTGCAAGTGGTGATTCATTTGACATTGTATTGTTTGGGTTGACGGTGATTGTAACGGTAGCAACATTCGAAGTAGCTCCTTCATCGTCATCAATTGTATATGTGAAACTATCACTGATTGTTTCGCTATTGTCATGTTGATAAGTAATTGAGCCATCCACATTGTCCATTAGTGTACCATTCGATGGGGATGAAACAATTACTATTGAACCTAAATCTAATGTGCCGTCTGAATCTAAATCATTTGCTACAACATTTATGACTACACTTAAGCCCTGGTCTATCTCAGCAGAATCATCATTGGCTACTGGCGCCTCGTTCGCTGTATCGTCAACCGGGTTAACAGTGATTGTTACTGTCGCTACATTCGAAGTAGCTCCTTCATTGTCATCAATTGTATATGTGAAGCTATCACTAGTCGTCTCACTATCATCATGCGTGTAGCTGATCGTGCCATCGCCATTGTCTACCAATGACCCATTCGATGAGGATGAAACAATCGTGATTGTTCCAAGATTCAGGCTGCCATCGGCATCACTGTCATTCGCTACAACGTCTATTGAAACTGTTGCTCCTTCGTCTACAGTCGCTGCATCATCCATCGCTACTGGTGTCTCGTTCGCTGTATCATCAACCGGGTTAATAGTAATGGTTACCGTTGCAACATTCGAGGTAGCTCCTTCATTATCGTTAATTGTATATGTGAAGCTATCATTAGTCGTCTCACTATCATCATGCGTGTAGCTGATCGTGCCATCGCCATTGTCTACCAATGACCCATTCGATAGAGATGAAACAATCGTGATTGTTCCAAGATTCAGGCTGCCATCGACATCACTGTCATTCGCTACAACGTCTATTGAAACTGTTGCTCCTTCGTCTACAGTCGCTGCATCATCCATTGCTACAGGTACTTCATTTACAGTATCATCTACCGGATTAACAGTGATTGTTACGGTCGCTACGTTCGAAGTAGCTCCTTCATTATCGTTAATTGTATATGTGAAGCTATCACTAGTCGTCTCACTATCATCATGCGTGTAGCTGATCGTGCCATCGCCATTGTCTACCAATGTGCCCTTTGATGGGGATGAAACAATCGTGATTGTTCCAAGATTCAGGCTGCCATCGGCATCACTGTCATTCGCTACAACGTCTATTGAAACTGTTGCTCCTTCGTCTACAGTCGCTGCATCATCCATCGCTACTGGTGTCTCGTTCGCTGTATCATCAACCGGGTTAATAGTAATTGTTACCGTTGCAACATTCGAGGTAGCTCCTTCATTATCGTTAATTGTATATGTGAAGCTATCATTAGTCGTCTCACTATCATCATGCGTGTAGCTGATCGTGCCATCGCCATTGTCTACCAATGACCCATTCGATGGGGATGAAACAATCGTGATTGTTCCAAGATTCAGGCTGCCATCGGCATCACTGTCATTCGCTACAACGTCTATTGAAACTGTTGCTCCTTCATCTACAGTCGCTGCATCATCTGCTGCAACTGGTATATCATTCTGAGGAGTGATGTTTAAGGTTACTGTTACAGTGTTACCATCTACTGTTCCGTCATTCACCTTGTAAGTGAAGCTATCAACAGTCGTCTCTGAGCCATCATGCTCATAATCGAAGCTACCATCTGCATTCAGTGTCAATGTA
>NZ_FZPD01000001.1 GCF_900188325.1 Ekhidna lutea
GCTCTACAACAAGCTACAGGCGGACTCTACTTCCACCTGGAGTAAGATTCAGACAGACTCCACCTACCTAGACGATCGCATCCAGGTTAACATCATTGACATTGCGGCCATCAACACCGAAAACGATGCAGATTCTACTGCCATCTGGAACAAGGTGCAGGCGGACTCTACCTACCTCGATGATCGCATCGCGACCAACATCGCTGACATTGCTACGCTCGATGCAGAAGTAGATGCCGACTCTACCGCACTCTACAACAAGCTACAGGCGGACTCTACTTCCACCTGGAGTAAGATTCAGACAGACTCCACCTACCTAGACGATCGCATAGCGACGAATGCAACTAACATAGGAACCAATGTCACAGCCATTGGCAACCTTGAAACATTGAGTGGCGCTGGAGCTGGTGCTACCAATCTTGGCACGGGTTTTACAGGCACCACAATTTCAGACAACACCACTATCACAGGTGCCCTTCAAGATCTTGAAGATGCTGTAGAGGCAGTTACGACACCTTCTTTACAAAATGCTTATGCAGAAGGAAATACAATAACTACAAACTCAACAGATGGAATATTATCAGTTAGTGGGACTGAGCAAATTGTATTGACTTCTTCTCAAGCATCAGCAACAGCCATTGATATAAATGCCGATAATCTTGGTGGGGGAATTGATATTGATGCTGGAGCAAGTACAGGAACCATTAATATCGACGGAGGAGGAGCCATTGGAATTGGAACAAACGGAAACGATGCAGGGGCTATCAATATTGGTACAAGTACAGGAGCTAGAACCATCACAGTAGGTAACACGACGCTGACAAATACAACTGAGACAGAACTAAATGCTGCTCGGGTAGATATCAACGCTGGAGTAAATGGTGTTCAAATCGACGCACAAGGTGCCTCTAATCTTACTGTTGGAGCCACTTCTGGTTCATTGGAAACACTTACCTTATCGGCAACAAATGCAGGAGCGGGTAATGCAGATGTGGCAATAACTGGAGAGGATGGCGTATCAATTACCTCATCTACTTCGGGTGGAGTCACAATTGATGCAAACACAGCAGGAACCGTAGATATTAATTCAGCTGCCGGAGCTATCAATATTGGTAATGATGCAGTTGCCCAGCCAATTAATATTGGAACTGGTGCTGCGGCGCGAGCCATTACTGTCGGGAATGCTAGCGGGGCAACCGCAGTTAATATAGAATCTGGAACAGGCGGGGTGAGCTTTAACTCCACATCAACAACAACGACTACAGCAAACGTTACTGGTGGTTTTTCTATGAGTACTGACAATTTTACCGCTTCAAGCTCTGTATCCAACCCAATCACAGTAGGCAATAGATCTGTACTTAATGTTGCTGATACTGATGCTGGAAGTGACACTCCAATTAGCCTTACTGGAGGAGTAAGTGATGGGCAAATGTTGATTTTGATACTTACCAGTAGCTCTAACTCAACACCATCTCAAGCAGCAGTTAACCTTCCTGATTCTGGTAATGTCAGATTATCAGGCGCATGGACACCTTCTGGAAATGAAGTTGGGTCAACAATATCCTTGATGTGGAATACTACTTTAAGTGCTTGGGTTGAGTTATATAGATCAGCGAACTAATGAAGAAACTACTCAAAATATTGCTTTTTTTGCCGCAGGTTATATCAGCCCAGCAGCTTTACATCCCGGATAATGCGCTCGTTCATATATCTGAGGGTGCTACCCTCGAAGTAGGTGGAGATTTAGAGAACAATGGCATCCTTCAAAACGCAGGAACCTTATCCCTCTATGGTGATTGGACTATAAATAATAATTTCAATGGTCTTACCGGCTCTTTGCGTTTTCTTGGTGGATCAAATCAATTGGTCTCTCCTCCACAGTTGACTGTAAGGGAGCTTGTAATCAACCAGGGCGGTGAGGTGAGTTTTCCAGGCTCTCAGTATACAGTTTTAGAGCGATTGGAACTAAAATTTGGAAACATTAAGCTAGGAGAGAATACTCGGTTTGTTCTAGAGCCCAATGTCAAGGTTGATGTTGGATCACCTGACTCCTATTTCGATGGTAAATTAATTTCTAAAGGCAGTGGAATTAAAATCTTTCCCCTTGGTGCAAATGGTGTTCATGCTCCTGTAACGCTTCTAAATGTGTTTGGTGTAGACGCAGAAATAGCTGCTGAGTTCCAAAGCAGCAACGCGGTAGATCCGGTTCCCGGAGATAGCTTGTTAGGTGTTTCACATAGAGGTCTCTGGGAAATTGAATTGCTGAATGGTACTACAGATCCATCACAGGTGGAGATTGAGTTTAATGCAGAAGACCTTAAAGATTTTAGATTAACCAACAACATTCGCCACAGGGTGAATTCACCCGTTCTGGCCTATGCAAATGATCCCGGCGGGATATATAAATCATTAGGGGTTGAATCATTATTAAACTCAGACTCCTTGACTTACGGAACAATAGTAAGCGAGGAAACTATTCAGCCGCTGACAGGTGAGAAAATATACCTGGCGATGGCTCTTGCGCCGAGGATTCCGGATGAAGGACTCTACTATATACCAGAAGCGTTCTCACCACAAGCCAGTGACCCAAATAATCAGACATTTAAAATCTTTGGAGAACATATTTCCGAAGATGGTTTCGATCTCCAGATCTACAATAGATACGGGGTGGTTGTTTACTCTACTAATTCATTTGAAGAAGCAAATCAAAATGGATGGGATGGAGAAAATCAGCAGACCGGGGCTGAGGAGCCTGCCGGGGTTTACTATTACACAGTCAAGTTTCAGTTTGAAACAGGATTGCCTATTCAAGAAAAAGGAGCCTTTTACCTAGTAAAATGAAAAAGATCACAACCATATTGCTTTGCTTATTAAGTGCGTTGGCATTTGGACAGGATGCACAATTCTCACAATACTACGCAGCTTCGCTTTATCTGAACCCTGGATTTAGTGGAATCTACAACGATCCTTCCATTCACCTAAACCATAAAAGACAGCTTCAAAGCGTCGATATTGTAAATGAGCTGACACAAGTCTCATTCATTTTCCCTTTAAAACCTCAGGGTAAAGTGGAGCAATCCATTGGAGGAGCAGGTATTATGGCTTTTAATGAAAAGAGTGGATTTAGAGGTATTTATGAGCGTAATTCAGTATTTGCCAATTACGCACACAATTTGAAATTTGGCCTTTTGAGTTCATATCTAATTTCGATTGGTGTGCAGGCAGGATATGAGATTAGAAAACTTAATTTCAGCAACCTGGCATGGGGCTCTCAATACAACGCATTTTATGGGTTTGATGACTCACTACCTGTTCCTGTAACTGAGTTTGATGAAATGCAGCAAAACATAGTGGTCAATGCCGGTATCATGTACTACTACAACCCTGAGCGGAATTATTTACTTCATAAGTATAGTGCATTCGTAGGCGTGTCTGCAACTAATTTAAACCGACCAAACACATCATTTACTATTGACACAAATAGTCCGGAACCAATGCTTTACAAGTACAATGGCGGAATCGAATTTAAAATCAACAAACTTTTTGTAACACCCAGCCTGCTATACTTATATCTTCGACAAAATCAGCAATTTAATGCTGGCCTAAATGTTGCTTATGTTCCAAATGCTGAAAGATATAGAGCCAGAGGTACCCAGTTACTTTTCGGAACATGGTATCGGTTTAGAGATTCATTTATTTTCATGGGTGGCGTCAAAGTTAGTTCACTCACTGTCCGTGTGAGCTATGACATGAATAGTACATTATTCGTCCCAGAAAGAGGGATTGATCTAGCTCAAAACTCCATGGAAATATCCATTCAATATTCGCTTTCGAAAAATCTGGATTTCAGAAAAATTTCGAATCCGTTATTTTAATTCTTTGGATAAATTATCAATCGTGTTCCCACCTCAAGTGTAGTGGAACCTAAGTTGTTTTGCTCCATTATTAGTTCTTCAGGCACGTTGAATTTTTTGGATACAATTTCGAGGTTATCTCCCGGCTGCACTGTATAAATAAAATCACTACCGCTTTTTATATCTGCCGGAACAACTAAATTAAAATCTGCATCCAAGTCTCCCTCCTTTTTCAATCTTATTGGCCTGTAGGCAACAAGTTCTCCGTTTTCCAGTCCATTAATCTCTCTGACATGGTCAGCAGTTACCCCCATATTGTTGGAAATTTTAGCTACTGTAGCTCCTGGTCTGACTAAGTAAAAGTTTCCGAAAAATTCTTTTCTCTTACCAATCAACCTAATATCAATTCTTCTGTTTAGTTGACGGCCATATGGATTGTTATTATCAGCAATAGGCTTTTCTGAACCATGCCAGATAACTGAAATATTTGATTTATTAATTCCTTTAGACATTAAATAATCTCTAGCCGAATAGCCCCGATCTTTACTTAGGCCCAGGTTATATTCTGCAGCTCCAGTGTCATCTGTATGGGATTCAATTTCAATTTTTGATCCTGATTTACCAAAGGCCTGATAGACATCATCCAAAAGAATCTTGACTTCAGGTCTAAGTTCCGACGAATTTACATCGAAGAAAGCACGCGTTGCATTTGTGTAGATACCGGATACTTTCTCCCTTCTACCTTCGACATTAAAATTTTCCAGCACTACAGACTCTGCACTTGTTGCCTTTTTAAATGTCAAGTCATATTTATCAGGAGCAACCTGAAATTCAAATTCTCCCGCATCATTCGTATATCCCTCAATTGTAGTTTTAGTATTATCAAATTCAATTAGGGTGATCGCATAAGAAGAAAGCGGGGTTCCTGAGGTAGCACCTAACAACTTACCGGATATTGTGATTTCGTCATATCCATCAATCTTATCGATTGGTAATTCGATTTTAATCTCGTCCAGTTCTTCGGAAGCCAATATATCTTCAGCACCAAGTATCTTTTCAGATGCTGTTGGATCTACAGGTACACTAGAAGCAAGTGCGATAATATCTACCGGCTCCTCATCAATGTCCTTCGCTTCAACTGCCAGATTTTCTGTAAGTATTCGATCATTGTTAAATCGAAATTTCTTAATTCTCTCGAGAAGGTCTTGTTCGCTTGATGACAATGAACCTCGGGCTTGTGCATCTGATTGAGGTAGAACGTACCTGCTATTTCTTTTTGGTAATCCCTTGTCTAAAACAACCCTATTGAAGAATGCCTTTCCATCCTGAGATAAATTATTGTAATAGGTAAAAGCATTTCGCACATAGGCTTGCTCATTAGATTTTATTTCTTGTCCGGAAACCTTCTTAGATAACGCCGCAATATGCACTCTTTCTTCTCGAGATATTTTTGAAAGTCTTTGCTCATCTCTTAACCTGACAGTTCTATCAGAATATTCTGAGACCAGGTAATCAAGTGCAATTACATTGTCAATTACCCTTCTTTTGCTTTCACTCAGCATTTCATATTGATTGATATCACTGCTTGTCAGTCTAGCTGATGGATCTGCTCCGGCAACTGTTGTCCCCGGAGTACTTACGACTGTTGGGGTAGTGTCAAAGAAGATAGGTTTTGCCTCACTTAAGTATGAATCGTATGCAGTTTTTACGAATCGTTCGACTGCAGATTTTTGTAGGTCGTTGAGTTCTGGTCTCATTTCCAAAAGTTTATCAACAGTTTCTTCTGAAGTGCTGCTGAGAGCTGCCTGAAGCTCAGATTGGGAGAACGTAGTTTCCGTCAGATAAATTGACGAGTTGGCAAGATTTGAAATTTGCTTTAATAGGAGTTTATCTAACTGGTTTTGTTCTCGTGTGTTCTTGTTCTTAAAGACATCAAGATCCGCATTGCTTACATTTTGATCGAAATTGGATAAATCGGAAAGCATGAATGTAGTCGCAATAGATTTCAATTTTTCGCGCTCTTCTTCCGTAAGTGTCTCGTAAAAATCTCTATCCTCTTTTACTAAACGGTATTTCTCTTCATTGCTTAATCCAATCAAACGTTCACGGATGGCCGTACTCACATTTGCTGTTTCTTCCTGATTGTCTCTCAAAAAGACTTTTTCAGACATATCAAGAGAAATACTTTCAAGATTTCGTTTCTGTTTCAAATATTTGATTGCAATCCCATCCAGGCTTTTCTGCTCTTTCGTGTCAAATGAATTGTATGTTGGAGTGGCAGGCTTAAAATCCTGTGCATTCTTCAACCTATCAGAAATTAAGATGTCAATTTTCTCCCTCTCGTCAGTACCTACCCCACTGTAAAAATTAAAACCATCATCGTTAAGGTTAACGCTATTACCCATTCCTTGCTGTTCCAAATAGGCAGAAACTATGTTATCAACTTTTCTCCGTTTATCTGTACTTAGCTGCTGATAGTAATAATCGTCTTCGGTACGTATTGAGCGAATCATGTTGCTCGTCATTTTTCGCACACGTGCGTTTACTATCTTATCAATCCGCTCTTTGTCATCTTCACTAAGTGAATTATAAACCTCCAGTTGCCTTTCAGTGAGAATCAGATCTACGTCAGAAACCGAAGATGAGAGCATTCTTGATATAATCTGATTTATTATCTCTGTTTCGCTACTGTCAAAATTGTAATCATCAGTGAAAAGTGAGTTTCTTCCGGCTATTGTGCCCTCCGTTGATACCTCAGAGATGATATCACTTTTCGATCGAATTGTAAATCCATAAATATCAAACTTCCCTGGCCCATCCTCTCGATTGGAAGAAAGATAGCCTTTGCCTGTACCAAGGAAGAAGAAAATGTCATCTCGATATGAGTTGAAAGGAATCCCTGCATTATAAATCTCTGCAGACTCAAATTTGGTGCCTCTGGCAATATAAATATCAAATCCTCCAAAACCTCTATGGCCATTTGATGCAAAAAACAGCACCCGCTCTCCCGGATCATAGAATGGTGAGACTTCATTAAAAGGTGTATTTATCTGAGGTCCAAGGTTTATTGGTGGTCCCCAGTTTTCATTGCCCGCATTGATGCTCATATAAATATCCAGCTGTCCAATACCTCCCTCTCTGTTGGAGACATAAAAAAGTGTATCCCCACCGGGGGTCAGGTTGGGGTGTTTAGAACTAAAGCCGTATTCGTTGATGTTGAGATTCAATGGCTTAGGCTCTGTCCATTTACCGCCTTCCAAGCGAGACATATAGATATGACAAACCTCACCTAGATCTTCATCGCAGTTAGTGTAATAAAACTTCGTGCGCTCACGATTAAATGAACCGGAACCATCTCCATACTTTGTGTTAATTACTTTTTCAAAACGATCTCCATCATCATGTTCAACCCACTGACCATTCTGCTTTTTAAATCTAAACAGATCAGCAAATGACTCCCCAAACTGGTTATCCACAAGACTTCCCTTTCCACTGCTTCTTGCAGATGTTAGGCATAAAATTTCGTCAGACCCTGTGGTAAATGCTGCATAATCATTGTATTCTGAATTCAGCGGTGCTTCAAGTGGTAAGAATTGATGATCTGGATGAACGAGTGTTATCTGATTTAAGGCCAACTGACACCCATCGATTTCAATCTTCGCCTGTTTATAATAATACCTGTATTTTTCAGATTCATGCAGATCATTGGCTACCAAGAATTTTCTGAAATCTTTGAAATTCTTAAGAGATTGATCATACCTCCCTTTCAATTTCTGCATTGTAGCATAGTAAAAACCAGCTAGTGGATATCTAATATCCTGTTCTTTTCCAATTGACTCATAATAGTACTCGGCACTTTCATAGTCCTGAGTCAAACGGTAGCACTCAGCAAGTTGATACTGGGCTTTAATATTGGACGGGTTTTCTTCTAAGGCCGCTTTGTAATGCCTTATGGCATTCATGTACTGGTCACTTTTAAAGTAATCATCGGCCACTTTAGTGACCAATGAAGCACGTCTATTGTTCGTCTGCGACCATGCACCCATGGCCATTAAAATTGCTAAAAGACAAAATAATTTTTTCATAACTTCAACTGTTTGCTAACCATTGCCGGTAAGTATAAACGCCCCCCACACTTTTGGGTCACTGTATTTCTCCCTTAATTTAAGTTGAGCATATTTAAGTGACTCCCTAACTTCATTGGTTTCTACAAGTTTTTGATAAAACAATGTCATCAACTCACTGGTTGCGGCATCATCTACTTTTGACAAGCTAGTAATAATATTTCGGGCTCCAGCTACCATAAATGCCCGTTGCAAGCCATATACTCCTTCTCCGTTGGTTATTTCACCAAGACCCGACTCGCAAGCAGATAATACCACTAATTTCGTTCGGCTTAAATCCAAATTCATAGCTTCATAGGCAGTAAGAATGCCGTCATTTTCTGGTATCGTTGCTATCCCATCAAGGAATCGTGAAAAAGTTTCCGACGCACCTGTTAGATAAATTCCTGATTTAAATAACGAATTATTGATGGGACTGTTTGCCGCTATGAAATTAAACCTGTCTCCATAAAACCCATGAGTAGCTATATGCAAGATGGTAGGATTATATGCTGAACGTATCTTTAGCTCATTAGCGTCTTCATCCAGATACGACCTAACGTTCCATTCTGCTTGCAACAACCCTTCAATCTTTTGGATTTCAGCAGCTGCACCTGGAAGTGGTGCGAGATTCAGACGATTGTCAGTATCCCCATTGCTGAATGCCGGATTTCCAAACAAGTAGGATTTTTTATTAAAAATCTCAACATCCTTTCTAAAAAGATCTTTTGCACTGGTGAGGTAAGAGACATAATAATTGTCAATGACATGCTTGCCCGTAGTTGTAGCCAACACATTTGGGTTCATTTTGTAATAAATTCCATCCGGAACCATCAAAACGTTATTCACCCCCACAACCTTCTCATCAATTGGTTTCCAAAAAATATTGTAGGTTTCTTGTGCCCCTATATTAAAAAGCATTGCATTTTTATAACGCGTATAATGCTGCTCATCCGTTCTAAAATCATCTCCAAGCACCACATACTCTGGCTCTGTTTCTCCATTTTTAAAAATAATTGCCAAATATTTCGTGTAGTCTGTAAATCCGAATAAGGTGCTTTCATCACTGGTGAGCGACTTAAACTCTTTCACCTTTACAATCTCTACAATTGCATGATCAGGTTTCACAAAATTTTGAACGGTTTGCCAATCTTCATCAACCTTTTGAAGTAATCCCGCAAAATTTTCAAGTAAAATCATTAGTTCTTTTTCCTGACGTTCTACCTGAGATTCTTCATATTGGAGGTTTACATTCAATTGTTCCAGCTCTTGTACACCCATTTGGTAGTAGCTCGCCAGTAATCTTTTATCTGATTGCCAGGTTCTATACTTAGATTTTAACTCCGGGTCCGTGCTTTCTAAAACCTTCTCACGCACCTTGTCAGAAGTGTTAAAAAGTATTGCTTTTGTCTTTATTTGAAAGTCAAAAATCCTTTTAATTAAATCCGGGTTTTCTTCAAGTTGAGTAAAGGCAATGTAATTATACCTATCAATGTTGCTGGTAATGTTTTGGAAAAATGCCTGTCTTTCCTGCTCTGTCATAATTGGAAATAAAGTCCCGATAAGACCTATTTGAATTTCAATGGCTTCCCTAAACAGTTTTTCAGCTTCTTTAAACTTATTAATTGCCAGGCAATGCATACCCATATATTCTAACGCACTACCATAGGCGGGATGCTTAGCACCCAGTACACGCTGACGAATAAGTACTGCTTCCTGATAATACTTTTCAGCCTCATGTTCTCTACCCAGTGAGCTATATAACACACCTACGTTTATTAAAGTCGTAGCATAATCCGGATGATCTTTTCCATATATTTTCTCATCTATTCTGAGTACCTCCATGTAGTACTCTTCAGCCTTTTCATTATTGCCGAGTTTACGCTCTACTCTGGCCAAATTGTTCAGCGTGTTTGCGTAGTATGGATGATTACTTCCAAACTTTTTTCGATAGGTTTCCAGCGCATCAACAAACATATCTCGTGCCTCTACAACATTTCCTTCTGTGAGTGCAAGTGTGCCGAGGTTATTTTTAGCAGTAGCATAAAAAGGATGATCAGTTCCTATGTTTTCTTCGCTTTCTTTCACAACCTCTATAAACATTTCTCTTGCTTTCGAAATGTTTCCAAGACGGTTGTAGAGAATTCCCAGGTCATTAAGTGTGCTGATAATTAATATTTCGGCTTCATCGGGAATAGATTTTTTAAGTTCTAAAGCATCCAGTAGCGTTTTCTCTGCATCCCCATACCTACCCATTCGCTCATAAAAAAGCGCCAGACTCTCCATTGATTCAGCTCGCTGCACATCATAGTTTCTACCCAGAGACTGATAAATAGTGTTACTGAGGTTGATGAATTTCTCACCCTCTATAGGGTCTCCCGTAAGGATAAGAATTCGGCCTTTATGGCTACATATTTCTGCAAAATCCGGTGAAAGATCATTCCCGGAAGCGACCAACTGGTCATAACAGTTATTGTAAATACTTAAAGCAAGTGTATATGAACCCGCCTCTTCATATAAGAACGCTAGTTTTGATCTGGCAATCCAATATTCTATTTTTTGACCTGGGAGCTCATCTAAAATATCAAGCGATTTTTGAATATAACGTCTAGCCAGATCAAACTCCACTTGCTCTAAATAAAGAATGCCCATGTTTAAAAGGGCATCCGCATAATCTTTTTGGTTAGGGATTCCAGCCTCTTCATGATATAAAATTGAAAGATTAAGGTTTCTTTCTGCTTCAAATGGATCAAGGAGTTGAAGATCCAAAAAGCCTACATTATTGTAAATGTTTGCACGTTGCAAATAGGTAAGATCATCAATGTAGTTTTCCAGGATATTCTTAAAGCCTCGCGCAGCTTGTTCCCAGTGATTTTTCTCCAGGTTTTCTTCTGCCTCAGCAATCAATTGATTGACATACTGGGCATGAGATAAGCTAAAAAGGCATGAAAAAAATATACCAGCAAGTATGTTTTTCATGGCGGTGACAAATAAACACCACTAACCTAATCATTTAATTAGCAAATGATAAATGCTCGATTGAATGAAAAAAGGATTTTTTAGGAGTAAAAAAGGATTCAGCAACCAAGATGTTAATTTTTCGGTAAATGCCTTTCTTTGCCAGACAAAACAGGAGCATGATCGGAAAGCTAAAAGTTTATAATTCACTTAAACGGGAGAAAGAAGAGTTTCAACCCCTACACCCACCTCATGTTGGTATGTACGTGTGTGGGCCAACCGTGTATAGCAATGTCCACCTTGGAAACGTTCGTACGTTTTTGAGCTTTGATGTGGTCAATAGATACCTGCGCTTCTTGGGATATAAAGTGCGGTATGTTCGAAACATTACGGACGTTGGACACTTATCGGATACCGGTGAAGATAAGATCTCCAAGAAAGCCAAGCTGGATAAGTTAGAGCCCATGGAAATCGTGCAGATGTATGCCAATGATTTCCATGATGTCATGCTACAATTCAATGCCATCCCACCGGATATCGAGCCTTCTGCAATCGGTCATTTAATGGAGCAAATTGAGATGACTCAAAAGCTTATTGATAATGGCTATGCATACGAATCCAACGGGTCTGTTTATTTCGATGTACAGAAATATCATAAAGAAAACGATAATTCTTACGGCATTCTGAGTGGCCGAAAAATCGAAGATCTGCTGAGTGAAACACGTGATCTGGATGGTGGAAGTGACAAAAAAAGCCCACTTGACTTTGCATTATGGAAGAAAGCTGCTCCCGAGCATATTATGAGGTGGAAAACCCAATGGAGTGATGGCTTCCCGGGCTGGCACCTGGAATGCTCGGTGATGAGCACCAAATACCTGGGTGAAGAATTTGACATTCACGGCGGTGGCATGGACTTACAGTTCCCACACCATGAATGCGAGATTGCACAAAATGCCGGAACCCATGGAAAAGGTGGTGCCAAGTATTGGTTACACACCAACATGCTGACGGTGAATGGCCAGAAGATGAGTAAGTCGCTGGGCAACTCATTTCTACCACGTGAACTGATGACCGGAGATCATGAACTATTGGAGCGAGGTTACAGTCCCATGACGATTCGTTTCTTCATGATGCAATCACATTATGCGAGTACGCTGGACTTTTCGAATGAAGCTCTGGAAGCTTCCAGAAAAGGATATGTACGATTGGCCAACGGTATGCGACTGATGCATGAAATGGAGTGGACAAAAGATGATGGCGAGCTGAATGAAAAGCAAGTTGAGCAGATCAAAAAGATGTGCGACAACTGCTACCATGCCATGAACGATGACTTCAACACAGCTTTAACTATCGGACATTTATTCAACCTGGTGAAGAAGATCAATTCACTGCACACCGGACAGTTGAAATATGGTGAAATCGGTGAGGAAACGTTCAAGCGAATGAAGGAAACATTCCTTGGTTTTACAGAAGATGTTCTTGGCCTAAAAGTAGAATCAGACGTGGACTACAAAGCTTTGATCGATACGATCCTGGGTGAGTACAAAGACGCCAAGTTCAACCGTGACTTTGAGCGAGTGGATAAGTTACGTGCTGAGTTGAAAGCCGAAGGCATTGTAGTGAAGGACATGAAAGAAAAGATCGAGTGGGCGTTTGAGGAGTGATTCGATTTACGAATTATTCGAATTGGGGATTTGAAGATTAGCCTAAACAATGAAAATTTCAGAAAATACACACCAGCCTAACTCAAATGATGAAATATGGGAGTTGATCGACAAAGAATATCAATGGGTTTTAATTCCAAATTTCAATCCTCATGAAGTAGTTGAATGGGTCAGTGGAACAGTCACCATTGACAATAGCGAGATTGTCACAAATCATAAAGTCAGAATGATCAGTTTTGACATTTTGTTAGAAATTAATGATCTAAAGAAGGTTATTAATTTAAATACTCGAAACATTTCAATTTTTCAGTTTGACAGAGAGGTGTCAGATACTTTGGTGATTGATCATTTGCCAGATAGTAGGATCAATGAAATTCTTTTTGAAAATGGGCTGAAATACATTTACAATATTCACTATGAATTTATGACGATCCAGAAATTTGAATAATCTTCTAATCAATCACCAAATCATCAAATCGATTTAGCTTTCTCCCTCACACAGATATGCCGGATTTATTCCGGCATCTTCCACTAAACTCCTAAATCGAAGATCCCGCAACAAGTGCGGGATAGTTCTAAATCAAATCCGCTTCGCTTTTTCCCAATACGCATCCATCTCTTCCAGGGTCATTTCTCCTAAGCTCTTCCCATCCTTTTTGGATTCAGACTCGAGATACTGAAAACGTTTGATGAATTTTTTGTTGGTGCGCTCCAGTGCTTCTTCCGGATTGATGTCTACAAACCGTGCATAGTTGATCAGTGAAAATAACAAATCACCAAACTCTCCGGCTTGCTTTTCCTTGTCAGTCTCATCCTGAAACTCATTCATCTCCTCCTGTACTTTTTCCCACACCTGATCCTGATTGTCCCAATCAAAACCAACTCCCCTTGCTTTCTCCTGAATTCGCATCGCCTTCACCAAAGCAGGCAAAGATTTTGGCACCCCACCTAACACTGATCTGTTCCCTTTCTCCTTCAGTTTGATTTGCTCCCAGTTGGCTTTCACGGTTTCCTCGTCTTCCGCATTCACATCTCCATAAATATGTGGGTGACGATTGATCAGCTTATCGCAAACAGCATTCACCACATCCTCTACATCAAAGGATTTCATTTCCCTCCCAATACGGGCATAAAAAACCAGATGCAGCATCAGGTCGCCAAGCTCTTTTTTCACTTCTTCCAGATCATTTTCAATGATCGCATCGGACAGCTCGTAGGTTTCCTCTATGGTCAGGTGACGAAGCGTTTCCATCGTCTGCTTTTTGTCCCAGGGGCAATTCTCCCTCAGTTCATCCATGATGGTAAGCAAACGATCAAACGCCTCAAGTTTGGCTTTTCGGTTTGGGTCTGGTGTGGAAAGTGGTTTTTTGGTCATTATTGAAAATCAGTCTTTAACATCCCCTGCCAACGCCTTAACCATCGCACCTCCCTTCAAAGGGAAAATAATGTCCCCTTGAGGGGGCTATAGGGGTGTCCTTGGAATTATTACAAAGATCAGCTTGTTCACAAACTACAGCCGCAAATTGGCTAATTTTGTACCAAAATCGGAACGAATGCAGGTAGTATTATTAGGAATCGGAATATTCGCGTTGTTTTTTGTAGGGTTGTCCATCCGAATTTTGCTAAAAAAAGATGGAGAATTTAAGGGGACATGTGCTTCTCAAAACCCTTACCTCAACAAAGAAGGTGCGTCATGTGGATTTTGTGGGAAGACCGTGAAGCCTGGACAAGATTGTGGGAACCCGGATTCCGAGGTAAACAAAGTACTGGCCAAGTTCTAAGCATTTAATGGTACATAGAAAAGATTTTTCTTTGAAAAACTATGTTACCTCAACCCTGAAGGGAGTTGCTAAATGTATCCCTTTAGGGAGTTTAAAGGGTGTTTTGAGCTATTCTCTAAGGTTTCAAAAAATCTTTCTTGAATATCATGTTTCTCATCACTTTTTACTTCTACCTACATTTCTATCTTTGCGCACCGCTTAAAAAAACTAGAAAGCTTTGACATTAATTAAATCAATATCCGGCCTGCGTGGAACGATAGGTGGAAAAGCCGGAGACAATTTGTCACCACTGGATGTCGTCAAGTTTGCTGCAGGCTATGGAGCCTGGCTCAAAGACGCACACAAAAAACCCAAAGTAATTATCGGAAGAGATGCTCGCCCCTCTGGCGCATCCTTTACACAACTTGTGGCTAACACCCTTATCAATCAGGGCATAGATGTCATGGATTTGGGCCTTAGCACCACTCCTACGGTAGAAATGGCTGTGCTTGCTGAAAAAGCGCAAGGGGGAATCATCCTAACGGCCAGCCATAATCCTGCCGGATGGAATGCGCTTAAGCTATTGAACAATAGAGGTGAGTTTATTTCCGCTGAAGAAGGAAAGGTAGTGCTCGACTACTCCGAATCGAGTGACATTGAATTCGCCCAATCAGGAAAGTTTGGCAAACTCACCACCAATGATTTTTACATCGATTATCACATTGAGCAAATCCTGAAACACCCATTGGTGGATGTTGAATCTATAAAAAAAGCCGGATTTAAAGTGGTAGTAGATGCCGTTAATAGTACTGGTGGCGTTTCCATTGTCCCACTTTTGAGGCAGATGGGTGTGGAAGTGAAAGAGCTTTTCTGTGAGCCAACAGGAAATTTTCCACACAATCCGGAACCTCTGCCGGAAAACCTGCAGCAGATCAGTAGTGAATTGGAAAATGGAAGCTACGATCTTGGCGTTGTTGTAGACCCGGATGTGGACAGACTTGCACTCATGTGTGAGAATGGAGAGCCTTTCGGAGAAGAATATACACTCGTAGCGGTTGCGGACTATGTGCTTTCCAAGAAAAAGGGAAACACGGTTTCCAACTTATCCTCAACCAGAGCACTGAGAGATGTAACGGAGAAACACGGATGCGAATACAATGCATCAGCCGTTGGTGAGGTGCATGTGGTGTCGAAAATGAAAGAAACGAATGCGGTGATTGGTGGGGAAGGAAATGGCGGAGTGATCGTTCCTGACTTACATTATGGGCGAGATGCATTAGCCGGAGTTGCCTTGTTTTTAACTCACTTGGCCAAATTTGGAAAAAGTGCGTCCATGTTGAGAGCGACGTATCCCAATTACTACATCTCCAAAAATAAAATTGAGCTCACACCAGATATCAATGTAGACGGTGTACTTGAGTCTATTAAGGAACGATACAAGGGTCAACCAATCAATACCATTGATGGGGTAAAGATTGAGTTTGACAAGGAATGGGTACAGCTTAGAAAGTCGAATACTGAGCCGATTATTCGTATTTTTGCAGAGTCTGAAAGTCAGAATACAGCCGAACATTTGGCCAAAAAGCTGATGATGGATATCAAGGAAGTTATTTCCGGGTAAGAAACGACACACGGTTATGAAAGTTTACTTTGACAATGCCGCCACTACGGCAATCGATCAGGATGTTTTTGAGGCCATGAAGCCTTATATGCTGGAGCATTTTGGCAATCCATCTTCTATTCACTCCCATGGAAGACAGGTTCGTACGGCGATTGAGAGATCCAGAAAGAAGGTTGCAGACTTATTGAATGCCGCACCAGCCGAGATTTTCTTTACCTCAGGAGGCACTGAAGCTGATAATACAGCTATTCGCTGCACGGTGAGTGAGAAAGGAATCAAGCACATAGTAACAAGTAAAGTAGAGCATCACGCTGTATTGCATACCGTGCAATCACTCGAAAAAAGAGGGATTAAGGTTAGTTATGTAGACTTAAACGACAAAGGTCAGGTGGATTTGAATCATCTGGAAAGTCTCGTAAAAAACAACCCTGACACACTAGTCACGCTTATGCATGCTAATAATGAAATTGGCAACCTTCTTGATCTGAATAAAGTAGGGGACATGTGTGAAGAATACGGGGCATGTTTCCACTCAGATACCGTGCAGAGCATGGCTCACTACAAACATGATATGCCAAATCTAAAGCTGGATTTCGCGGTAGGTTCTGCGCATAAATTCCACGGACCAAAAGGAATCGGCTTTCTATATATAAACCACAAAAACAAAATTCATCCGTTCATCCATGGTGGGGCGCAAGAGCGAAACATGAGAGGTGGGACTGAAAATGTTTACGGTATAGTCGGCTTAGCTAAGGCTATGGAGATCGCCTATGCCGACATGGACGCACATCGCAAACACATCGAAGGGTTGAAAATCCGAATGATTGAAAAGCTAAAAGCTAATATTGATGGAGTGCAATTCAATGGAGTATCTGACGACCTTGACAACAGTCTGTATACCGTCCTGAGTGCTTGTCTCCCACCAAATGATGACAATGATATGCTGCTATTTAATCTGGACATTGCTGGGATTTCTGCTTCCGGCGGCAGTGCATGCAGCAGTGGGTCAAGTATTGGGTCACATGTCTTGGCGGAGCTAAATCGAGATCAAAATCGTGGCGCTATTCGATTTTCTTTTAGTAAATACAATACCTTAGAAGAAGTGGACTATGCGGTTGAAAAGCTCTCGGAGCTGTATCAGCCGGAGACGACTTCAGCATGAGGGTAAAACCAATTTTTCATTCTTTCCAAACAAGGGATCTGATTCATATCATCCCAAGGTTAATTGTAGCTATCATTTTAGCTCAAACACTGCCATTCAAATTCAGTGGTGCAGAAGAGAGTGTCTGGATATTCGAACAAATTGGGTGGGAGCCATGGGGACGCTATCTGATCGCAAGTATCGAAACTGTTTCTACCATTTTTCTACTTACAAATTATTACATTTTTGGAGCCATCATTTCGCTCAGCATAATTAGTGCTGCAAACTTTCTTCATTTTACAAAGCTGGGATTTATCGTCAATGATGATGGAGGTTTGCTTTTCATTCTGAGTATCGTAGTGATTTTTTGCTCCCTCTGGATTATCCTTCAATGGAACATGCAACGAGTCCAGAATAAAGCATCAAATTTTGAGTTTGATTGGAGTAACGAAGACCTCCTTGAGGAATAGAACTTGTTCGTATATACTATTCGACAGGCTAATCGTTAGCTTTGTTATATGACTCGGCTATGCTTTGTTTCACTATTAATTCTCTTACAGGTGTTTGGCTTTGGTCAGCAGCAGCTGAGAAAAATTGATCAGCAAAAAAACACGGTAACATATGCTATAAATAGCCAAGCTGAGCTAGTTACCTTTTCTTCAGACTCTCTAATCACGGCAATTGTAATTCGATCACAAACACAAGCATCGTTTTATCTGATTAACGACGATTCAAGGGATCTGATCCCTCTCGATGAGCATGCTCCTTCTTACACCTATTTTCTTTCTTTGTCACAGCCACAAAACAACCTAACCATTGAAACCTCATCCGAGGATTTTGAATTGATAGCAGTGTATAGTGGAACACCTCCGAAAATTGCAGGTAAAGGAAGAATAGATCAAAGCTGTGATACACCTCCGGCACCTATTTCTCAAGAAGAATGGCGAGTGGGATTGCCCGAACCCAATTACAGCCGATCCTTTCATGATGTCAGCCATAACATTGTCCACCACTCGGCCGGATCGAACTCCAATACCACTTACACACAAGTCGTTCGTGATATCTATGTATACCATACCCAGGTAAATGGTTGGTCAGATATTGGATACAATTATTTAATCAGTCAGGATGGCGCTCTTTATGCCGGTCGTGATCCTGCAGATGGGAGTCAGGATCGAGTGAGAGGTGCCCATTTTTGTGGCGCAAATTCTAATACATTGGGTGTTTGCCTGTTGGGAAATTATGAAACAGCTCAGCCAACGAATGATGCGTGGATCACATTGGAAGACCTCCTAACTTATGAATTGACTTTACAGGAAAATGATCCTTTTGATGAGTTTAACCACTCCACTGGTCTATTAGGGTCTTTGGCGGGACACAGAGATGGTTGTTCTACATTGTGCCCGGGTGAAAATGTGTATACCCGATTGAATGAACTTCGAAATACCGTCAACGAGAAATTGCTAAGCTGCCTTCCGGCACCTGCTCTTGCATTCAATGCAGACAGCCTGATCCAGACAGGGGTTCCTGTCCGTCTTGTAAATGAGAGTGAAGGATATGAGAACTACCAATGGATATTAGAAGGAGCCAACCCTCATGAATCATTTGAGTTTTCCCCAGTAGTCAATTATCCATCACCAGGCTTTTTTGATGTGATGCTGATTGGTAGCAATCAGTCCCAAACTGATACATTGCGAAGAACAAATTATATCCAGGTGAGTCGATTTGCTGAACCAAAAGTATTTCCGAATCCGGCTACTGCTGGTGAGTCACTATCAATGGATTTTTCTGATGAAATTGAACAAGTAGAATTAAGGGCTCTGAATGGAAAACTATTGAGTACATGGACCGGAAACTATGGTGAAATGAGGGTTCCAGAAGTGAGAAATGGGATTTATTTATTTACAATCCAATCACAGACTAACTCTTTTAGCACAAAGCTGATTGTTAGGTAGTGCTTAAATCAGAAACATAAAACCGTAAACTATAGCAGCAACCAGAATGGCTGTAAGTAAAATGGAAACCATAGCGATTCGAATTGACCTTTGCCGATCCTTTCGATAATACTCCAGGTATTTTCTGCTGAGTTTGAGTTTTTCTTCCTCAGACAGATACGTTTTCGAGGCAATTTTCGAGTTTTTGCCAATTGGCATTTTAAGGAGTCTATTATCGGCCAGTCTTTTTCTACGAATCAATGAACCAAAATGCTTGATTCGATTATTCATATCTGCAATATGACCTCCGCCTCCCATAAAACTAACTACCTATTCTCTACCATTTCCTTCAAACATTCCACCCACTTATCCTCGGCATTCAGACTTGGCACCAAATCCCATTGTTCTCCGCCAGCTTTAATAAAATCCTCCTGATACGTTTCTCCTACTTCTACGGTTGTTTCCAGGCAGTCAGCAATGAATGACGGGGAAAATGCCAACACTTTTTCCTTTCCTTCCCTGGCCAAATCTTCCAACACTACATCTGTATATGGCTTGATCCATGGTGTCTTGCCTAATCGGGATTGGAAGCTTACTGAATATTCGCCTTCCTTTAAATCTAGCTTTTCAGCTAACATTCGAGTGGTTGCATAGCATTGTGCCCGATAGCAGTATCGATTCCTATCGGTGAGTGAATCGCAGCATGATCCAAACTGGCAAGTGTTAGCTTCATCACCCTTAGTGATCTGTCGTTCCGGAATGCCGTGATAGCTGAAAAGGAAGTGATCATACCCGGTTTTTGCCATCAGCTGTTTGGCATTATCAACTATTGTTTCCAAAAACAGTTCCTCCTCAAAAAAATGAGACGTGAACTTAATATCCGGAATGATCTGCCAATCCTTTACGATCTCCATCACCTTATCCTGCACGGAACCTGTGCTCGCTGAGGCGTATTGCGGAAATAAGGGAATGACATGGATCGAAGCACAATTCTTCAGTGCGCTTAGCCCTTCTTCAATCGATGGGCTCTGGTAACGCATCGCAAGCTCAATTTGATATTCTTCAGCCACCACTTTGCGAAGCTTATCTCGCAACTCAAACCCATAATATTTAAGTGGCGATCCCTTGTCATCAAACAAGCGCTCATATTCTTTAGCAGATTTTGGTGCGCGAAGTGGCGCTATGATAAAATTGATAAGCATCCATCGTTTGAAAAACGGAATGTCGATCACTCGTTTATCCATCAAAAACTCTCGGAGATACTTTCTCACATCCGGAACTGCCGTAGAATCCGGAGTGCCCAAGTTGACCAATAAAACGCCTCTTTTTTTTGTCATATCAGAAGATGTTGGCTTCCCAAATGATTATTCCATACACCAAAAAGCGTAAGAACCGAAAGAGGGAAAACCATAAATATTTTTTAAACGAATAATGCACTGACCCCACCAGCATAGCGATACCAGAGAAAGGTAGTGGTGTCAAAGCGGCTACCACGACCAGAAAGCCACCATAGTTGTTGAGATGCTTCTCAAATTTTCCAAATACACGGACTTTCATAACGCGATAAAAACGTGTGTTTTTAAGATATGCTCCTATCCCAAATCCAATGATCCCGGCGACATAAGAAATCGCTGATAAAGCAATGATATTGTTTATGTAGGTCAACAAAACTTCACTGCGGAGTGACCAAATCATAAAAAACTCGGGTGGTATGATTCCAAAAATCACCTCAGAAGCAAGAAAGATCATGTATACAACAGTTGGCCTGTCATATACTGGGCCCAATACTGCTTCAAGAGTAAAGTCGTAATTCTTCCGGGCATAAATAAACGCAATGACTATGACCGCCAACCATAAAAATCCGCGTAGCAGATTCTTAAGAAGGAAGCGCCTTCGATCAGGTAGTTCTTTTTCCGTTTTACGAGTCATTGCTTGAAGCTAAACTGGAAATGCAAAGCTATTGTTCCTCGGTAATAGGTTCCGAATCTTTTTTCTCTTTTGTTTTAGAAAATGAAACCTTCCAATACGGATCTTCTAGTTCAGTATAGCGTCCGTAAAATTGCGTTAGCATGATTTTGACTGCATAATTCAGTCGATTTTGGGCATCCTGAAAATAGTCCTGACGATTTTGAGGGTGATAAATGAAAAACTTGATCACTGGAAAGGCACAGGTTCGCAAATCACCCAAAATCTTTTTCACATCTGCTTTTTCTTTCTCCAGTGCCTTCATCGCTTTACCACAACAAGCTGCTACACCTTTAATTAAGGGGATGTATATGTTATTTACTTCACTTTTTTGTTCTTCCAGTTCAGTACATGCCTCCTCACAAAATGCCTTCAGAATTCGAAGAGATGGAACACTCATACTTGCTTCGGTAAACACATCTGGTTGCCAGAGTATTTCTCTGAAAGTGAAAATAGAAGGAAGTAACTCCGTATCGAATGAGTCGTCATCTTTCAGTGCAAGCATGGTGTCGGTAGATATCCCCCTCACTTTTACGTCACCAGCACATAGCGCAAAAGACCAACCCTTTTCTTTGGTGTTGACCATTTTCAAAAAGTTCCAAATCTCGTTGAGCGCAATTTTCATAGACCAAAATGAGGTGACAAAATAAACATTCAATATCATATACGATAATTTCAAATATTTTGCCAGCCATTTTTATATCTTCATCCCGTGGAAAAGCAATGGGTATATAGGGAAGAGCCAAATCCGGAAATCGTTGAGAAACTAAGCAAGGAAATCAACATCAATGAGTATCTGGCTAAGATTTTAGTACAGAGGGGAGTGAGCACCTTTGATCAGGCAAAAGAGTTTTTCAGGCCATCTCTCAGCCGTTTGCATGATCCATTCCTGATGCTGAATATGGATAAGGCCGTCAACCGGCTGACCGAAGCTGTTTTCAACAAAGAAAAAATCCTGATTTATGGAGATTACGATGTGGATGGAACCACGTCTGTCAGTTTAGTCTATTTGTTTTTAAAACATTTTTCGGATAATCTGGAGTTCTACATTCCGGATCGATACACCGAGGGATACGGCATTTCTAAAAAAGGAATTGATTATGCGATTGAGAAGGGATTCAAGCTCATCATTGCTTTAGATTGTGGTGTCCGTGCAATTGATCGGGCTAAGCAAGCTCAGGAAGCGGGAATTGACTTGATTATTTGCGACCACCATATACCCGGCGATGAGCTCCCTGGAGCATATGCCCTCCTTGATCCAAAGCAAAAAGACTGCAAATATCCTTTTAAAGAGCTTTCAGGATGTGGAGTGGGTTTTAAGTTGTTAGAGGCATTTTGTCAGCAAAACACGATTGAGAAGGAAAAGCTGTTTGAGTTACTAGACCTGGTTGCTGTTAGTATCGCAAGTGACATTGTTCCGATTGTAGGTGAAAATAGAATTCTGGCTTTCTATGGTTTAAAAAAACTCAACCATTCGCCTTCGGCAGGGCTTAAGTCGTTGATTGAAGTCAGCGGCAAGAAGAATGAATTTTCAATTTCAGATGTGGTCTTTTCCATCGGGCCAAGGATCAATGCAGCAGGCCGACTCACCCATGCAAAGGAGTCCGTTAATTTATTAATCGGGGATGCGAAAGAAACTGACGCTTTTGCAGATAATTTAAATGATCGCAATAAAGAGCGCAGGGAGTTTGATCAATCCATTACCTCAGAGGCCCTGGAGATGATTGCAGCATTTAAAGATGAAAGAAAATCCACGGTACTATTCAAAGAGGATTGGCACAAAGGGGTAATCGGGATTGTGGCCTCCAGATGCATTGAGCATTATCATAGACCTACCATCATCCTTACGGAATCCAAAGGAAAAGCAACCGGATCTGCTCGTTCTGTAGATGGATTTGATGTGCATCAAGCGATCTCGGAATGTTCCGATCTGCTCGAGCAATTTGGCGGACATACGCATGCGGCAGGCCTCACACTCCCACTAAAAAATGTTGATTCTTTCATCAATCGATTTGAAGAGGTGGTGAGTGCGCGAATTCTCCCTGAACAGTTGATCCCTAAGGTCGAAATTGACACAGAAATACCGCTCTCCTTCATCACTTTCAAAACCTTAAACGTGATGAATCAAATGGGGCCTTTTGGTCCAAAAAATATGTCACCCGTTTTTGGCACAAAAAATGTAATAGTGGACACTGCTCCGAAGGTGATCAAAGATTCACACATCAAAGGATTCTTACATGCTCAAAACAGCACGAAGCTTTTTGAGTTTATTGGATTTGGTATGGCTAATAAAATAGAATCTATCAAAGTGGGGAAACCTTTTCAGATTGCTTACCATTTGGAGGAAAATAATTACATGGGCAACAAGTCCCTCATCCTTAATCTCAAGGATGTAAGATTTGATGCATAAATTGCAGCTCTTTTATGGAATTACGCGCAGAACATCTGGTTAAGAAATACAAGAAGAGAAAGGTTGTGAATGACATCTCGGTCTCAGTGAATACCGGTGAGATTGTAGGACTACTCGGACCCAATGGTGCCGGTAAGACAACCTCTTTTTATATGATCGTAGGACTTATTAAGCCAAATGAGGGGGATATTTATCTTGACAAGGAAAACATAACCGACCTTCCAATGTACCAACGAGCAAAAAGAGGCATTGGATATTTGGCGCAGGAAGCTTCAGTATTCCGAAAGCTAAGTGTAGAAGATAACATCCTGTCCGTGCTCGAAATGACAGGGAAAAACAAGCAAGAGCAAAAAGAAAAATGCGAAAGCCTTCTGGAAGAATTTAGTTTGACTCATGTGCGAAAAAATTTGGGTCAGGTACTATCTGGAGGCGAAAGGAGAAGGACTGAAATCGCAAGAGCTCTAGCGGTAGATCCCAACTTTGTGCTTTTAGACGAGCCGTTTGCCGGAGTTGACCCCATCGCTGTTGAAGAAATCCAAACCATCGTAGCTCAGCTAAAAAACAAAAACATCGGTATTCTTATCACCGATCACAACGTAAACGAGACACTTTCCATAACAGATCGGGCCTATTTGATGTTTGAAGGAAGGCTGCTAAAAGCAGGAACAGCCGAAGAACTAGCCAATGATGAGCAGGTAAGAAAGGTTTACCTGGGCAAGCACTTCGAACTGAAACGCAAGATTTAATATTTTAGTAGTATGGAGTTGCTCAATTCAATTTTAGGCTGGGTAATGAAAAAGCGCATTCATCAGATTGAGCTTTTCATGAAGTACCCACATGAAGTTCAAAATGAGCTTCTGGAAGAGCTGGTGAAGAAAGCTGCTAAAACCGATTATGGGAAAAAATATGGTTTTGGTACGATCGAAAATTATGATCACTTCAAGAACAAAGTTCCGACAGTCAATTACGAAGGTCTTTATCCGTACATAGAGCGGCTGATGAAGGGCGAGCAAAACGTCCTCTGGCCGACTGATGTAAGATGGTTTGCCAAATCTTCAGGCACCACTAATGCCAGGAGTAAGTTTATCCCGGTTTCGCAGGAAGCTTTAGATGACTGCCATTACAAAGGAGGCAAAGACTTATTGAGTATTTACTTCAACAATTATCCGGAAGCAAAAATGTTTGCCGGAAAAGGACTGGTTATCGGTGGTAGCCACCAAATCAATCAGTTTGATGAAAATGCAAACTCCTACTACGGAGATGTATCCGCAGTATTACTAAAAAACTTACCCTGGTGGGCCCAAATGGTCCGCACACCAAGTTTGGATATCGCCTTGATGGACGAGTGGGAGGACAAGATTGACAAGATGGTTGATATCACCTCCAATGAAAATGTGACTAATATCTCAGGTGTACCTACATGGATGATTGTGCTCATAGAGAAAATGCTCGAGCGAAATAACGCCGAAAATATTCTGGAAATCTGGCCTAACCTGGAAGTATTCTTTCATGGTGCTGTTTCATTCACTCCTTATGAAGAGATCTTCAAAAAATTGATCCCGTCTAAAAAGATGCGATACATGGAGACCTACAATGCTTCGGAAGGATTTTTTGGTATTCAGGATCAAACAGATAGTAAAGACATGCTACTCATGCTTGATTATGGCATCTTTTATGAATTTGTTCCATTTAGCGATCTGGATAGTGACAGCCCCCGGACACTAACACTGGATGAGGTTGAGGTTGGAAAAAACTATGCGATTTTGATCACAACCAATGCCGGTCTCTGGCGGTATCGAATCGGTGATACCGTGACTTTCACAAGCACAAACCCTTATCGTATAAAAATCTCCGGGAGAACTAAGCACTTTATCAATGCCTTTGGAGAAGAGTTAATCATTGACAATGCTGAAGTGGCAATAGCTGAGGCTTGTAAAAAAACGGATGCGATCATTGATAATTTCACTGCCGGTCCTACCTATTTCGGTGAAGGTAATAAGGGAGGTCACGAATGGATCATCGAGTTTACTAAGCAGCCGAATGATGTCGAGCGTTTTTCTAAGTTGCTAGACGAGAAGCTGAGAGAAATCAATTCAGATTATGATGCCAAACGATATAAGGATATTGCACTACAAGAGCCTATCGTCCATATTGTGCCTCAAAAAACATTTTATAACTGGATGAAATCACGTGGAAAGCTGGGCGGTCAGCATAAAGTCCCACGACTGGCCAATAATCGAGAATACCTTGATGAACTGTTATCTTTTAAGTCAAGTCTTTCATAAAACATTCTTTATTCTTCAATTGTAAAAACCTCCTTTAGTAGCTTTGCGTAAGTGTTTTTCACGATTGAAACAATCCGTAAGAATTGGTTGTTAAAACGTCCATGCGAAATCTTTTCATCATCCGAATATTATCCGTCTTGCTATGTTTTGCCATGGCAGCAGAAATAAGCACCTGCTTTCATTATGGTGACGTCATTTCTGTGGAGATAGATTCTGAAATGGAGCATGAAGAAAGCAGTGAAAAGGAAAAAGAAAAAACAACTGGTGGAAGTCATTCGCCACTAGAATCTTACGTGGATATTTCGCTCGACAAGTGGGAGACATACACTGATCCATATTGGAATTCTCCATCCATAGACTTTCATACACCTCCTCCTGAGTTATCCTGAGTAATCACCCTACACACTAATTGAAACTCATCGATAACTAACTAAAAAAGATAATGGACTCTCATAAAACCAGTATTTTCAAAAATTTTAAATCAGACATTCCTGCCAGTATTGTCGTCTTTTTGGTGGCAGTACCCCTATGTCTAGGGATCGCCCTTGCTTCTGGCGCACCGCTTTTTTCCGGGATCATCTCAGGGATTGTTGGTGGTATAATCGTAGGGCTAATAAGTGGCTCATCCGTTGGGGTTAGTGGCCCGGCAGCCGGACTCGCAGTAATCGTGTTGGCCGGTATTCAAGATCTGGAATCATTTCCTGTTTTCCTTGCCGCAGTTGTTGTGAGTGGAATCATTCAGATACTGCTTGGTATCGCAAAAGCGGGAATTATCGGCTATTATTTCCCTTCATCGGTGATCAAAGGCATGTTGTCTGCAATAGGAATCATTATTTTCCTTAAGCAAATTCCCCATGCTTTCGGCTATGATGCTGACCCGGAAGGAGATTTGGAGTTTGTGCAGCCGGACGGTGAAAACACATTCTCTGAGTTAATCACCATGCTTGATTTCATTCAGGAAGGAGCTGTAATCATCTTTGCTATATCTATGGCGGTTCTTATCCTGTGGGAACGACCTTTCATGAAACGCATTAAAATATTTCAAGTAATCCAGGGACCACTTATTGTGGTTACTGCAGGGATTATAATTAACCAATTGTTTGCAGGATCATCACTCTACATTGATGAAACTCATATGGTGAGCTTGCCTGTCGCTGGTACTTTTATGGATTTTATAAATCAGTTTACGTTCTTTGATCCAGCCGCAATGCTCAGAAAAGATGTGCTTATCCTTGGTGCAACGATCGCTGTGGTAGGCTCGTTAGAAACGCTACTTTGTGTTGAAGCGACAGATAAGCTGGATCCGCAAAAGCGTATCACTCCTACAAATAGAGAGTTGGTTGCGCAAGGAACTGGAAATATTATCTCAGGCATGATCGGAGGACTTCCAATTACTCAGGTAATTGTTCGTAGTTCCGCCAATATTCAGTCCGGTGGTAAAACGAAGTTATCTCCTATTTTCCACGGGGTGTTACTTTTGATTTCTGCGATTTTTATTCCAAATATCCTTAACCTGATCCCACTTTCCAGCCTTGCAGCTATTCTGATTGTGGTTGGATACAAGTTGGCCAAGCCTTCACTTTTCAAAAAGATGTATGCTGCAGGCCGTTCAGAGTTTATCCCTTTCATGGTAACCATCCTTGGAATCATTTTCACGGATCTGCTTATCGGTATCATTATGGGACTTGTAGTTGGTATTTTCCATATTCTCTACAATAATTTCAGAAAACCATATGTAGTGAAGACGTTACAGGAAAATGGTGAAACAAAATTGAGACTTGAGCTTTCAGAGAACCTAACGTTTCTTAACAAAGCAAGTATCATTGAGACGGTTTCTCACCTGCCGGATGATTCGGATATTACGATCGATGCATCGCGCTCACATTTTATCCACCCGGATATCATGGAAATTTTTGATGACTTCAGGCAAAATGCAGAATACCGAAACATCAAGCTCGAGATCATTGGCTTGGATAAAGAGCATGCAAACCCCATGAGAGAACTCAAAGAAGTCACTCGAAAATTCTAAAGCTGTTCATAAGTTAGAAATATAAAGGTCTTCAGAAATGGAGACCTTTTTTATTCCACATGGTCAATGTAATTCTTCCATTTTTCCAGAACAGATGTGAAGTCCTCTGGCAATTCTGAATCCACAAACACCTCTTTCTTTGTGATGGGATGTATGAATCCAAGTGTTTTAGCATGCAGTGCCTGCCTGGGTATCAGCTTAAAACAATTTTGGACAAACTGTTTGTATTTAGTGAAAACCGTTCCTTTAAGCACTTCATCACCTCCATAGGTAGCATCATTGAATAGCGGATGACCAAGGTATTTCATGTGCGCCCGTATCTGATGGGTCCGACCTGTCTCAAGATTGCATTTAACTAGTGAGACGTATCGCAGATCTTCTAAAACCTCATAGTGCGTGACTGCATTCCTGCCAAAATCACCTTCCGGAAATGCTGCAGTGATCCTTCGGTCTTTCAAGCTTCTTCCGACATGCACATCAATGGTACCTTTCGGTTCCTCCGGCACACCCCACACCAACGCATAATAGGTTCGCTCGATGCTATGATCAAAAAATTGTTTCGCCAGGCCATTCATGGCTTTTTCTGTTTTGGCAATCACCAATAGCCCAGAAGTATCCTTGTCAATGCGGTGGACAAGCCCAGGCCTCCCGTCATTACCTTTCATTTCCGGCAAATTTTGAAAATGGTAAGCCAGTGCATTCACCAATGTCCCTGACCAGTTTTGATAAGCAGGATGAACAACCATTCCAGCAGGTTTATTCACAATCAATAGATGGTCATCTTCAAACACAATATCTAAAGGAATATCTTCAGGAACCAACTCTTCATCTCTGGGTGGTTCAGGTAGCATGACGGAAATTTCATCCCCTGGATGCACCTTATAGTTTGGCTTTACAGATTCACCGTTCACTTTCACAAACCCGTCCTTAATGCCAGCCTGTACTTTATTTCTTGTGACATTAGGTAGGCGATCCATCAAAAACTTATCGATACGCAGCAGGTCCTGCCCGGCATCCACTTTTATGTGATGATGTTCGTATAAGTCTCCTTCTAATTCTGCAGGTTCATCCGTCATGGCTGTAAATTTAAGCGATGGTAAACCTTCCAACACCACTACAAGAGATCAATCACCCACTTTTGGATGAAAAGAAGGTGCAACTTTTCGTGAAACGAGACGACCTGATCCACCCTGAAATCATGGGGAATAAGTGGCGGAAGTTGAAATACAACCTGGCTGCCATGCAGAAAACAGGTATAAAATCGTTGGTAACGATGGGTGGCGCCTATAGCAATCATATTGCTGCTACTGCTGCAATGGCTTATGAAAATAAATTAGAAGCAATAGGTATTATTCGTGGCGATGAACTGACCAAAGACAGCAACCCAACATTGTCAAAGGCTCATGAGAAAGGGATGGTTTTGAAGTTTGTTGATCGAACGATCTATCGTCAGTATAGAGACAACCCTCATTTGGTGCAAAATGAATATCCTACCCATTATTTCCTGCCTGAAGGCGGTACCAATGATGATGCCATACGTGGTACTGGACAAATAATCCCAGAAATCAAGGAGTCATTTGACATAATTGTTACACCAGTAGGTACAGGTGGTACATTCGCTGGGTTACTTGCTTCTTGTAGCTCTAAGCAAAAGGTCATTGGAGTAAGTACTTTGAAAGGGAAGTTTATTCATGATGAAATGGGATCACTATTAAATACACATCAAATTTCAGGTCCTTATGAAATAATTGACAACTATCATTTTGGCGGTTATGGTAAGGTAAACAGCGTTTTGATCGATTTTATCAACTGGTTCAAAGAAAACTTTAATATCCCACTGGATCCTATTTATACAGGAAAGTCCTTTTTTACCGTTTGGGATATGATTAAAACTGATAAATTTGAAAAAAATCTTAAAATAGTCCTATTACATACAGGTGGTTTGCAAGGTATTGAAGGCTTTAATCGAAAATTGGAAAATATTATTCAATAAGACTTAATTTTAGATCAACTTGTCAGCGGTGAAAAAATTTGTGTTCATAGTTATCTCCGCATCTTTATTAGGCTCATGCAATGTAGATGATATTGTATTTGATGATATAAAGGTGCCAACGCTTACTCCTGTGTTTAGCTTTCCACTGGGAGAGACTACCTATGTCATGCGTGACATTTTAGGAAAGCAAACGGGCGACTCACTAAACCTTCAGGAAGACAGCACTTCGTTGCTGACGCTATTATATTATGATACAATATCATATGGTGCTTCAAACGACTTTGTTCAGATCAATGATATTGTAGAAAATGGAGCAGCCTCTGCTCCTGTATCTCCTGCCGGATCCGCGAGAACCGTACCAATAAACCAATCTTTTGATCTTGCCTATAGCCCGCAGGGTGATGAGCTGCTGGATTCGGTCTTTTATGAGACAGGGAATCTTACAATGACTACAACCTCCACCCTTTCAGGTACACTAAACTATTCATACACCATTTCAAACACCTCCACGGTAGACACCAACACTCCAGTAGTTTTAAGTGGCTCCATTAATGGAATCGGAACAGACACCCAATCACAAGATTTATCTAATTATAAAACGAAGCTAACCGGCGGTTCTAACACATTTTCTGTCATACTTGAGGCAACAGTGGATTTAGCCGCTACAGATGAACTGACGGGGAATGAACAAATCACATTCGACCTAGTATATGGCAACCAGACATTCAGTCTTATTTACGGAAAATTTGGTCAGGACTTTATTCAAGTTGGTAACCAATCAATAGACCTGGATTTTTTCAGCCAGGCAGCTCGTGAAGGAATCACTTTCGGGAATCCGAAAATGACATTTGATTTCACAAACTCTTTTGGCATTCCGGTAGAAGCAGACTTTTCGGGATTGGTTGGTGATGATGGAAGCGGAGGGAATCAGATAGCATTGAAAGGTGACATAGTAAACAACCCACCATTAATTGAAGGGTCTGATGTCAACTCACCAACTCCGACTACACAAGGCGAAGCGGCACAATCAACAATCGAGATAAATCGATCTAACTCAAACATTGTAGCATTACTTGGATCAAACCCGAGCCGCTTAACTTTTGGTGTTGCAGGGACTTCTAATCCAACAGATCCAACACAGCTAAACTATTTGCAGCCAGAAAGTCAGATCAATACAAATGTTGCAATAGAAATTCCAATGGAGGTGCAGCTTGACAACTTAACTGAAACTGGCTCATTTGATCTGGGGAATGGAATTGACTTAAGCGATGTTGATTCTGCATTTATTCGTATAGTTACCATTAATGAGCTCCCTTTCTCCGGTATTGTTGATCTGGAGGTTCAGGATGAAGACAGTACTACCCTATACTCAATTGCGGATAACCTTGTCCTCAGCGCCCCATTTATTAACGTAAATGGAGAAGTAACCGATCCTAATGGAAATACTACAGACATCCCAATTTCGCCGGAAGGAATAGATGCATTTGCCAATGGATCACATATTCTGATAACACTTAGACTGAGTACTCCTCAAAGTCAGACTTCCAGAGAAATTTACGTTAAGATCTTGGCTGATTATACACTAACATTGAAGGTTGGTTTAGGAGGAAAACTAAAAGTTGATCTGTAAATGAAAAAGATTTCAGTAACCATATTGCTGCTTATCACCTTTTTCATTGCTCATGGACAAACTAGTCTGTCTTTTCAGCATTTAGGGAATGCTACTTTTCAAAATAATTTAATCAACCCATCACTCATTCCTGAGGGGAAGTTCTTTCTCGGATTACCTGTACTGTCAGGCATTCATGTGAATGTAAATAATAAACTAAGCTACAACCAGATGTTCAGAAATGAAGGCGGGCAAACCACGGTTGATATCAATAAAATTTTAAATAGTCTGCAAAGGCAGAATATGGTGAGCTCCAGGGTTCATGCAAACATTCTTCATATAGGATACAGAACCAACGTGGGTCCAATGCTTAGTTTTACAGTGAATGAGCGTATCGAAGCTGATTTTCTTTATCCAAAAGAACTTTTCGAGTATGTCATAACTGAAGGTAATAATGCGTTTCTCAATGATAAAGTAAAGTTTTCTAATATAGGAGCGGTGGCCACCCATTACAGAGAGTTTGGGCTGGGGCTGGCAGCACCTGTGAATGATCAATTAACCATAGGTATTAGAGGTAAATATCTTATTGGCTTTGCTAATGCCAGCACTCCTTCGAATTTTAAAGCAACGATTGAATCCGATGGAGAGGCATTTCAAGTTAGTGCAGACTGGAAAAATACTGCGTTAAGAACTTCCGGTTTTGACATCTACAGCGGTGATGAAGGAGACCTTGAATCTCACCTGGTTATGAATGGAAACAAAGGTTTTGCTGTTGATCTTGGAGGGACTTATCATCTGAATAGATACTATACCATAACGGGTTCAATTGTTGATATAGGATTCATCAACTGGAAAGAAGATATCGAAAATCATTCGCTAAACGACACAACATTTACTTACAATGGTGTTGATCTGGATAACTTTGACGATATCGATCAAACCCTTGAAGATTCCCTCTTTAGTAAATTTGAAACAACAGAAAATAGTAACCCTTACAGAAGCTGGCTACCAGTGACCGCTCATGGAAGCTGGATTTATCATTACAGTCCACAAATGGACTTTTATGTGACCGCTGGATCACGTCTAATCCAGCGTCAGTTGAAAATGTTATACGGCGGAGGAGTTACCTACAAGTTTGGCAGAGCTTTTACTGCCTCGGCAAGCGCTACCAAGCTGCCTCAGCAATTTTTCAATATAGGAGCCGCACTAACTGCTAAAGGCGGTCCGGTCCAAATGTATATTGCGGCTGATCAAATCATCAACTTCTCTGCTCCGGATGCTAAAGCCTTTGATTTTAGGTTTGGGATGAGTTTTAATTTTGGCGAGCGCCGGGTGAAACAGGAAGCCAGTGGGCTATCCAGAGCACCTATCCAGGGTGCAAAAGGTATAAACACTAATGTATTCCTTGGTAAAAAGGTAAAAACCAAGAAAAGAGATGGTATATACTCCATCATCAAGCGTCAGAAACGAAGAGACGTGAGAAATAAACGAACACAGCGAGATAATACCGTCAACAAAAAGAGCATCAACGGCAGAACGGGCAAAAAGAATGTAGACGATAACGAATAAACTACTTCTGACAGATAAGAAAAGTTAATCCCCAACTTACTGAAAACCCATTTTCTTCTTTGACTCCTAAATTTTTTAAAGCTTTCAATAACTCCCGGTCAGTTGGATTAAGGTCCAGACAAAAAAGTAACCTAAAGTAATCCATGGCCTCATTGGCATTTGCAAAGCGCCATGCATAAACCTCCTCTTGCTTATCTACTCTGAATCCTGATTGTCGCAATTCAATGATATCTGATTCTTTAAGAAATTTCCCCTGATGCCCCATACTGTTCCAACTATCAAGAAACCCATTTAGAAAGTATTCCAACTTACTCCCCGATGCAACATCACCTATGATCAATTGACCTCCTGGTTTAAGTACCCGATACATTTCTGAATAGAAAGCTTCTCTTTCTGAAATATGATGTAATGCCGCAAGACTCACTACTTCATCAACAGAGTTTTTCTCAAGGTCAATTGAAGCCTCTTTGCACTTTCTTATTCCTGTATGGTTATCATCAAATTCTCCGGAAAAATCATATCCCAGATAGTGAACGTTCTTATTTAATAAGTAGCTAGCTAAATACCCACCACCTGCAGGAATGTCCAGAACAGCGCTGTTTGGTTTTAGAATTAGTTTTCTGACGGCAGTCTTAAACTCCTCATCCCGGGCATGCGGATACTTTTCCATGGCGAGCTGGTAAGATTTACCGCGTCTATTGAAAATTTGCTCATAATTCTGCACTTGAGAACTTCTTTACATCATTACAGGTATGACATTTACCACAAGATTGAGCTTTATCTCCTATATAAATTGGAGTTCTACACCACCAGGTATTTTTTCTCACATCAGCAGGCAACATCTCCCAAACTTCTTGTTTTGTGAATTCTACTACCGGAAATATATATGTGGGAGCCTCGGATTTTTCCAGAGCCAGAACGCTTTTGAATATCGCTTGAGCTCGTTTCATTCTGGCCATGAAATTTTCTCCTCCTGACTCTACGTCTGTTTTAGTTCTTCCCATAGCAACCGATTTTACATCCTTACGCGCTGTACAAATATTCCCGGCCATGAATGCACATACATCCATATCAAAAGGAAATCTATTGGCTTTTAAAGGTGCAAAACCAGTAGTATTGAAAGTGCTCTCAGTGACCAAAAAGGGCCGCTCTGTGTTCTCTTTATAGTAGCTAAGTATGGTCTTAACAGCCATAGCCTCTGCTCTTGCTCGGTTTTCTCTGTTGAAGATGTGGATGTGATGAACGATTAGCGGGTGGTCTTTATATTTTTCATCTGTAATAAGTTGATGAAGGACGCCTGTGGAATCTATCCCGCCTGAAAACATGCACAGTATTGTTGGCTTTTTTTCTTCCATGACCATCTCAAAATAGTTGTCCAAAAGCCTCACTCAACTTTGAGAAAGACCTGACTTTGATTTTAAACTGACCAATATCTTTTGCTTTAAGGTTATGCTTAGAAATGTAAATCTCTTTAAACCCTAACTTTTGAGCTTCGTTAATTCGATTCTCAATCCTACTCACCGGACGAATCTCGCCTCCTAATCCTATTTCAGCTGCAAAGCACACATCGTCACCCATTGGAACATCTTCAAAGGAGCTAAAAATGGCAGAGCAAATTGCCATATCGAGTGCCGTATCCTGCACCTTCAACCCACCAGCAATATTCAAAAAAACATCCTGAGTGCTTAATCGAATGCCCAGCCGCTTTTCCATTACTGCAAGTAGCATAGTCATTCGTTTATAATCATACCCGGTTGTGCTGCGCTGTGGATTACCGTAGCTTGTTGGGCTTACCAAGGCCTGTGTTTCCAGAATGAGTGGCCTATTCCCTTCAACTGTTACACCAAGACTAATTCCACTAAGACCAGGCTCTCGAGGTGAAATCAGCACCTCAGATGGATTTGTAACTTCCCTCAAACCATTCACATTCATTTCAAACATGCCCAGCTCAGAGGTAGAACCAAATCGATTTTTTACGGTACGGAGAATGCGATAAGTTAAGTGACGATCGCCCTCAAATTGTAACACCGTATCCACCATGTGTTCTAAAACTTTAGGACCGGCAATTGCTCCATCTTTATTCACATGCCCTATCAAAAAGACCGGAACACCTTTTTGCTTGGCAAATTTCATCAGCTGGCCTGTGCATTCTTTAACCTGTGAAATTGATCCGATCGCTGCTTCTATACGATCTGAATGAAGGGTCTGTATAGAATCAATGATTATAATGTCCGGCCCCATATCATCAGCCTGCCGGATCACTTCTGACAAACTTGTTTCAGCATAAAGAAAACATTGATCCGAAGTGGTTCCTATTCTATCCGCTCGCATCTTTATCTGCTCAGCACTCTCCTCTCCTGACACGTAGAGTATCTTTTTGTTGAGCTTAATAGCCATCTGAAGCATGATAGTGGATTTTCCAATGCCTGGCTCCCCACCAACAAGAACAAGTGATCCATCCACAATACCACCCCCGAGGACCCTGTCCAGCTCGCGGATACCAGTGCTGGTTCTCTCCTTAGTTCCTCCACTCCCAGTCTCTTTTATATTGATAGGTTTAGACTTCTCAGAAGTAAACGCTGCAGCCGATGCAGTTGATTTTGATACAACCTCCTCTACATATGTATTCCATTCGCCACAAGAAGGACACTTCCCTACCCACTTGGCTGACTCAGTGCCACAGGATTGACAAAAAAAGACTGTTTTAGTTTTGGCCATTTTAGCTTGCGATAAAAGCTAAGATATAAACTGTCTCATATACTTTTGCCAAATGCAAAAAGATCAGAAAGTTTTCGACCTAATAAAGGCTGAAGAGAAGAGACAGATCGAGGGAATAGAGCTGATAGCCTCAGAAAATATTGTTTCTCCCCAGGTGCAGGAAGCCGCCGGCAGTGTGCTCACCAATAAGTACGCTGAAGGATTGCCTGGCAAGCGATACTATGGTGGTTGTGAAGTAGTTGATGAAATTGAAGATTTGGCAAGGGAGCGCGCCAAAGAATTGTACGGAGCAACCTGGGCCAATGTGCAACCACACTCCGGAGCACAGGCAAATGCCGCGGTAATGCTCGCATGCCTAAACGCAGGTGATGAAATACTTGGGTTTGACCTCTCACATGGTGGACACCTCACACATGGCTCTGCTGTCAACTTTTCAGGGAAACTTTATAAACCCAATTTCTATGGAGTAGATAAAGAAAGTGGTTTAATTGACTATGATCACCTTGAAAAAGTAGCCAAAGAAAAGAAACCCAAAATGATCATAGCGGGTGCTTCTGCATACAGCCGCGATTGGGATTATGCTAGATTCAGAGAGGTTGCAGACGAAGTTGGAGCTATTTTACTCGCAGATGTATCTCATCCTTCAGGTATGATAGCGAGGGGTTTACTCAACGATCCGCTTGAATATTGTCACGTAGTAACAACCACTACTCACAAAACTCTGAGAGGCCCCAGGGGGGGGATGATCCTTGTGCGTGACGACATTGAAAACCCGTGGGGAATCACAACTCCAAAAGGAGTAGTTAGAAAGCTAAGCTCCCTGTTAGATTCGGGAGTGTTCCCCGGCACACAGGGTGGACCGCTTGAGCATATTATTGCCGCTAAGGCAGTGGCCTTTGGCGAAGCGCTATCAGATGAGTACATGGATTACCTACTCAGGGTAAAGAAAAATGCAGCTGTCATGGCTGATGCTTTTGTAAATAAAGGATACAATGTGATCTCGGGCGGCACAGATAATCACCTAATGTTGATTGACCTTAGAACGAAGGATATCACAGGGAAAGATGCTGAAAATGCGCTTATAAAAGCAGACATTACTGTAAACAAAAACATGGTACCTTTTGATGATAAGAGTCCGTTTGTCACTTCAGGGATGCGAATTGGAACACCAGCGGTAACAACACGTGGCATGATGGAATCTGACATGGTTAAGATTGTAGAATTGATAGACGCTGTAATCACCAATAAAGACGATGACAAAAAAATCGCTGAGATAAAAAGTCAGGTCAATAAATGGATGTCTGAATTTCCATTATTTAAGGGTTAAATATGCCACTTGATCAGATGTCGGATGAAAAGGAGATGTCCTTCCTCGATCACCTCGAGGAATTAAGGTGGCATATCATCCGTTCACTGATTGCAATCATTATAGTAGCAATTGCAGCATTTATTGCCAAAGATTTTGTTGTCGGTACAGTCATTTTAGGACCGTCACGAACAGATTTCTGGACCTATCAAAAGCTATGTCAGCTGGCTGAGCTTATTAACACTCCTGCTCTTTGCATAGATACTTTGTCATTTGAATTGGTGAGCCGAAAATTGAGCAGCCAGTTTATGACTCATGTGTCGGTTTCTTTCATCGTTGGCCTGGTGGTAGGGTTCCCATATTTGTTTTGGGAAATATGGCGATTTATAAAGCCTGGGTTAAGACCTCAGGAAAGAAGAGCCTCAAGAGGAGCTACATTCTCAGTAAGCATACTTTTTGCAATGGGGGTAATGTTTGGCTACTTTTTAATAGCACCTATTTCAGTTCGATTTTTTTCCACATATCAGGTAGACCCATCTTTACAAAACTTATTTGACCTCTCTTCATATATCAGTACTGTCACCATGATCGTATTTGGATGTGGTGTTCTCTTTCAGCTTCCAGTTATTGTTTATTTTCTTACCAAAGCAGGCATTGTGAGCTCATCACTTATGAAAGCTTATAGAAAACATGCAATCATTGTAATTTTGGTACTCGGAGCTATTGTAACGCCTCCTGATCCATTTAGTCAGATTTTAATTGCGTTACCGCTTATGATGCTATACCAAATGAGTATAGTAATAGCCAAACGAATAGAAAGAAGAGAAGCCAGACAAAAAACATAGACATGAACATAGCAATAGGTGGCGATCATGCCGGATTTCAATATAAAGAGCGACTCATAAAACATCTGCAAGATGCGGGACATACCCTTCGGGATTTCGGACCGAAAACAGAAGATTCTGTCGATTATCCCGATCATGTTCATCCGCTAGCTCAGTCAATCACAGCCGGAGACTTTCAACTTGGGATTTTGATTTGTGGAAGTGGAAATGGGGTAGCAATGACTGCTAACAAGCATGTAAACATCCGTGCTGCTCTTTGCTGGAATACTGAATTAGCAGCACTGGCCAGACAACACAATAATGCGAATATCATTTGCCTCCCAGCACGATTTGTTGCTTACGAATATGCTGAAAGTCTGGTGGATACATTTGTAACCACTGAATTTGAAGGCGGTAGACACGAGCGTAGGGTAGACAAAATCAATTGTTGATTTTTCTGTACATGTCCTGACCTACTACTTTGTAGGTTTCTTCTATCTTAGGAAATCGCCGTGTGATTTTTGGCATTATCCCTATTTCATCAATGATTATTTCCGGATTCGCCCGTAGAAATAATTGATAAAAGTTACTTGCCGAGTTATAGTAATCAAGTCCCTTTAATGCCTTATTCGTAAGGTGCGTATTGAAACATGGGGTAAGAACCTTCGATCCGGTGTAATAAGAAAGGTTAGCACCAAGTATCATGGTGGGTGATTCTTGAGTTTCGTTGTGTACAACTTTGAGTTCATTGTAAATATTCGAATATGAATAAATACTGAACGTCAGAAGCCCAAAAACAAGTAACAAAGGCATTAAGAATTTGAATATTCGCCTTTTTAATAAAATAAAATAATGGGTCCAGAAATATGCAATTACAGGAATCACAAAAACTAGTTCATGAAGTGATTTCTCATTGGACAAAAAGAAGGTAGCAATACCTCCTAAAAACATGAGCCAGATCACTTGCTGTATTTTTTGTTGGAAGTTTGTCAGTCGGGCAGATGACCATGTTTTGAAAACTGATAAAATAAAAATCAAGAAGAAGCCAACACAAATGACAAAGATGTCTGTCGCTGATAATACGGATTCTGTATTCATCAAAAGATTTTGTACCAGGTAGCTATCGACAAAATTCCAAAACCCACCACTCCAATAGAAATAAAGACCACAAAGAGAAAAAGCGAGCAAAAAACTAAACAAATAAAGTAATAGCCTTCTTGTAACCGCAGTTGAAAACAATATTAATGCAAACAGAAAGACAAGGAAAAACACCATAGATGGTAGGTAGATCATGGTCGCAATACCAATATAGATGCCAGAATTCAAGAACAATTCATCCGTCACCTGATTATCGATTCTCCTTAACACATTTCTTAAGGCTAATAAGATGAAAGTCAGACTAAGCAGCTGCGGCGATAGTGCCATGAAGTCCGGTACAGAAACCATTAGAATCATATAAAGAAATGCAGGTAGATAACCATTTTCATCATAGGCCTTATTCTTTAGCAATAGCTGATTGAAAATGCCTGCCTGAAAAATGATAACAATTGAACTAAACCCATAGTGGATGAATGAAGTTCGTCCGAAAATCCAGAAAAGGTATTTGTAAATAAAGACAGCAATTGGTCCGGTGTAATCGTACGTTTCATCATACATTTTGAACCCCTGGTTTAGCCACTCTCCAAGCAAAAGCCATTTTAGCTCATAGTAAGACTGGCCTTCAATAAAATATCCTTGTACTAACCGTACAATCACCATCAGTACAAAGATGATCACGAGTCTGTAAGGGTCATTTATTCTAAAAAATCGTAACAATTAGGTGCTATTTCGTATGGAATGTAAGATTACGTTCGAAATTAGAGTATTTGCTCAAACCACTTAAAGATTATCTTAGGATATTTGTAACATGGAAAGCAAGCGGCAGATAAAATACGGTAAACAACTACAAAAAGACCTGGCTGAAATATTTCAAAAGGATCCAAATTATTATTTTGGATCATCACTAGGTACAATCACGGAGGTAAATGTCTCTCCTGATCTAGGTCTTGCCAGAGTATATCTCAGCATATTCCCCATCAACAAGGCTGAAGACGTTTTTAAAAATCTGGAGAAAATCAAGAGTGAAATTCGACTTAAGCTCGGTAAAAAAATAGGTGATCGGGCCAGGATAGTTCCAGAGATCGCGTTTTTCCACGACGATACCGAAGAAAAAGCCTCTAAGATGGATGTCATTATTAACAAGTTGGACATTCCACCTGAAAAAGAATGAATTTTCCCTTTTTCATAGCAAGGAAATATTTTCTATCCGGAAAAAAGAAAAATTTCATCAATGTCATTTCCATAATTTCCATGGTGGTGGTTTCTATTGGCACGATGTGCTTGATTATTGCATTGTCTGTTTTTAATGGCTTGGAAGGTTTGCTTCGATCCATGTATGGCAATTTTGATCCAGATATTGTAATTACACCCACTTATGGAAAATCTTTTGAATCGAATTCGGACCATCTAGCTAAGATTCGTTCGGTCGATGGCATTTTAGGAGTATCTGAAGTCATTGAAGATAATGTACTAGTAGAGTATAAGGAGTCTCAACGCCTGGTTCGAATGAAAGGAGTAAGCCGTGATTTTGATAAATACAGCGGAATCAAAAATGTGATGGTAGCTGGTGAATTTCCACTGGTCAGAGATAGCATCGGGTACGCCTTGATAGGCAGAGGGGTTCAGTATGACCTTTCATTGAGCCTCAAAAACGACTTTTACACACTTCAGATGTACTATCCAAAAGATATCGCTCCTGGCGTTGTGAATCCATCGCGGATGTACAATCTACTTAACATTATCCCAGGGGGAATTTTCGCAATAGAAAAATATTATGATGACAATTATGTGTTTGTTCCAGTCGAGTTTGCAAAGGATCTGTTGAACTATGGAAATAAACTAACTTCTTATGATGTCTATCTACAGGAAGATCGTGATCCTGCTACAGTTAAAAAGCAAATTCAGGCCAACTTAGGTGAGCAATTCAAAGTAAAGTTGGGTGAGGAACTTCACAGTGATCTCTATAAGGTTCTAAAAATCGAAAAGTTGTTCGTGTTTTTGATTTTGGTAGCAATCATTGGCATTGCCTCCATTAATATCTTCTTCTCTCTTACCATGCTGGTGATTGAAAAGAAAAAAGATATTTCAATACTCTTTGCCCAAGGAGCTTCCACTAAGCTTATTCGGAATATTTTCCTTTATGAGGGCAGCATTGTTGCCTTTTCAGGTGCAGGGGTGGGGCTAATATTAGGTATATCATTAAGCTTATTGCAGCAGCATTTTGGATTAGTGGGAATGGGTATGGATACAGCTGTAATAAACAGTTATCCAGTGAAAATAGAAGTGACTGACATACTACTTACAGTAATCGCCGTAATTCTGATAACCATTCTTGCTTCTATTCAACCGGCTATCAAAGCAAGCAAATCTTTTTCTACTCAAACATTGCAGTAGATAAACTCTTCCATGTTTATTCGTGTTTCGCTATCGAATTTTTACTATTTTCGAAGTTTATCTGATTTCTAAAATCTGTGAAAGTATCACCTGACCAGCCATTTGAACTTATCTACTCGCTCTATGATCATGAGTACCTGGGATATCTAATTGAGTCCTTTGTTGTACAACTGAATGACAAGGGAGAGTTAAGCTATTCTCATCAAAATATTTCAGCCAAGAATGCGAAAGAATTCAGTTCTAAACTTGATGAAAACGATTTCAAGATCATCAAGTTAATGGATGAAATTCAGCAGGATCATGTCGCACATCACTTTCAGAAAAAGAGACAAAAGCCAGAAGAATTCTTTCTAAAAACCTATGATAAAGAAACCGGCGACAAGCTTTTACAACGTGAAATAGATGCTTATATCGAAAGACGGAGGTCTCAGATTCTTTCACTTATTGCGGGGAAGCGCCTGTTTGAAATGGGTAAAGATGGTGAGCCTGCATGGAAAGAGATAGAGGTCGTAGATGAAAAAGCTACAATCCTGTTTCACTTCAGGAAAAACGAGGACAATACACACTATTTTCCTACCATCAAGCTGCAAGGTGAAAAAGTTGATTTCCTAAATAATGGCAGCTATCTCTTGTGTAGCGAACCCGCATGGCTTGTTGCAAATGAACGATTATTTACTTTTCAAAAACCGGTAAGTGGGGGCAAGCTCAAACCTTTTCTTAAAAAGAAGTTCATTCTCATCCCTAAAGATATTGAGGAGACCTACTACAAGAAATTTGTAGGTCCACTTATCTCAGAGTTTGATGTTTACGCAAAGGGATTCGACATAGTAACACATAAGCCTACACCAACGCCAAAAATCACGGTAAGTGAGCTTCAAACCAGTCGAAACGCTTCACTTTTTGATGATAATGGTAATGCTGCAACAGTTGAGAATGACAAGCTGCTGCTGGAACTTTCGTTTGATTATGGAAAGCACAATTTCAACGCAGATAAGCTGAGTAAGGTGAGTGTGTCAATGGAAAAACAAGCAGATAATTACACTTTCCATCGCATTAGTCGTGACCATGAAGGTGAAAAGGGAATTATTGAACAACTCGCTACCAAAGGCCTTGAGCTCAGAAACTCACGTGTGACTTTGCCAAAAACTATGGCATTCGACTGGATCGGTCAAAACAGTGATCTCCTTCAAGACTTCATTATCACTCAAAATCAGCAGGGAAAGAAGTTTTTCGTTGGTGAGTCTACCATCGATCTTGAAGTAAGTGAAGGAGTTGATTGGTTCGACCTAAAAGCTAAAATAAGATTTGGCAAATTCGAAATACCATTTGAAGAAATTCGTAAGTGCATATTAAAGGGTAAGACTGAAATTATGCTTCCAAATGGAGAGATCGGTGTAATTCCTGAGTCCTGGATCTCGCGCTATAAAGATCTCTTTGCTTTTTCTTCTCAAACAGATAAAGGCATCACACTCGACAAGATACATGTATCTCTGGTGCAGGAACTGAAGGAAGGTGATCTGGCCAAAGTAACCATGGATCGTAAGCTGGAAAAGCTACTCACATTTGATAAAATGGAGGATTATTCCGTCCCTCAGCACTTTCAAGGAAACCTCCGCCCTTATCAGCTTGCAGGTTACAACTGGCTTAGGTTTTTGGAGGATTACAACTTTGGTGGCTGCCTTGCAGATGACATGGGTTTAGGTAAAACCATCCAGGCACTTACATTGCTTCAGCATCAGAAAAATGAAACTCCTGATAGTACCAGTTTGCTGATAATGCCAACATCCTTATTATACAACTGGGAAATGGAAGCCAAAAAATTTACTCCGGGACTGAAGATCCTTAACTATACCGGTATTAATCGGGTAAAGAAGAGTGACCGCTTTGGGAAGTATGATATCGTGATCACCAGTTATGGCACCACTCGCGTTGATGCTGATATTCTGGGAGAATTTTATTTCAATTATATCATCCTGGATGAGTCGCAAGCCATAAAAAACCCAGACTCGCTCATCTCTAAAAAGGTGAAGGAGCTTAAATCCAGAAGAAAGCTAATCTTAACCGGTACACCTATTGAAAATAGCACACTGGATCTTTGGTCTCAAATGAGCTTTGTCAATCCTGGTCTTTTGGGTAACGAGAGTTACTTCAAAAAAGAATACCTAAAGCCTATTGAAAAGAAACGGGATGAGCAAAAAACGAAAAAGCTCAATTCACTAATAAAGCCATTTCTTCTGAGAAGAGAAAAAAGTCAGGTGGCAGATGACCTTCCTGAAAAGGTTGTTAACGTTAGATTCTGCACCATGTCAGATAAGCAACGTGAGTACTATGAAAAGGAAAAAAATGCCTTTCGAAGTAAAATCATGGATGTTATTGAGAATGACGGTATTGGAAAATCTCACATGGTGCTCCTTCAGGGATTAACCCAGCTTAGACAAGTTGCCAACCACCCGCTGATGGTAGATCCGGAATATGAAGATGGGTCTGGAAAGCTGGAGGAGGTTACTTATATGATTGAGAATTCCGTTTCGAAAGGACACAAAGTATTAATCTTCAGTCAGTTTGTGAAACACCTAAAAATCGTTTCTGAGTACCTCAACAACCAGGGAATGCCCTACTCTTACCTTGATGGGTCTACGAAAGACAGAAAGCAACAGGTAGAGCGATTCCAAAATGACCCGGAAGTATCCATTTTTCTAATTTCTCTGAAAGCCGGAGGAACAGGTTTAAATTTGACGAAAGCTGACTATGTGTTTTTACTTGATCCTTGGTGGAACCCTGCAGTTGAAGCTCAGGCAATTGATCGAGCTCATAGAATAGGACAAACCAAAAAAGTATTTGCTTACAAGTTTGTGAGTAAGGATACAATCGAAGAAAAAATCATAAAACTGCAGGAGCACAAGCAAAAATTAGCCTCCGATTTAATCACGGTAGAAGAAAGTTTCATAAAAAGTCTATCACAAGGCGACATTAAAGACCTGTTTGACTAATTTATATTACTCAAATAAGGGTTGGATTTTATCCGTGTTGTTAGATGAGTGTAATTCATTACGTAAGAGACTTTTATATGAGAAACCCGATAGTAAGTCTGGTCGCATTCATTCTACTGCTTAATACATGCTTGTATTCTACAGCCTCCGGTCAAAAGGAGTTTGGCTTCAAGATGCCTGAGGACGTCCGTAAAATAGAATTCCCTTTCGAGCAGCACAACAATCTTATCATTATTCCAATTACAATAAATCGATTCCTTACACTTAAGTTCATATTGGATACAGGGGTTGAAAACGCAATCCTTACCGAAAAGCTATATGCCGACATTCTGGATGTAAACTACATCCGTGAAATAACAATCGATGGGCCAGGTTTGGTAGATTCAGTAGAAGCATATATTGCCAATGAAGTTACGTTTAGTCTTCCAGGTGGTGTAATCGGGCATAATATGAGCATGCTGGTCCTGAAAGAAGACTATCTAAAGCTATCAGAAAACCTTGGGGATGATGTACATGGGATCATTGGCTATGACATTTTTTCCAGGTTTATCGTAGATATTAATTATGATGATAATGTCATAACACTATATAACCCTGCGAAATTCAAAAAAAACAGACGCTCCGTTGAAGTACCAATCTCCATTCGTGGAACCAAACCATTTATTAACGCATCCATTACTCAGGATGGGAAAAAAGCGAATCTGGATATTATGATTGATACGGGAGCAAGCCACGCAGCGCTTATTGACTATAATTACCTCGATGGCGTGGATTTACCTGAAAAGACAATTACCACAAGACTAGGAAGAGGTATTGCGGGAGAAATACCCGGTCATGTTGGCAGGATGGACTCAGTAACGATAAATTGTTTTGACTTCAACAAAATGCTCGTTTCAGCACCTTTCGAAGGAGCGTATAATAAGCTAATAAAGCGTGGGGCACGTGTGGGTACGTTTGGTGGTGAGCTCCTCAACAGATTTAATGTCACATTTGATTATGCCTCCGAAAAAATCTATCTCACAAAGAGTGATAAGCACAAAGATCCTTTTGAGTTTGACATGAGTGGAATGGCACTCAATGCCATAGGTCCAAGCCTGGATACACTCAAAGTAGTGAACGTAGATAAAGGAGGACCAGCATTTCAGGCTGACATTAGAGAAGGAGATATAATCAAATCAATAAACGGCAGAAGCCTCAGGTCTCATACCCTATCAGAAATTTACAGCTTACTACAGTCGAAGGATGGGAAAAAAATCAAATGCAAGATTTTGCGTGATGGTGAAAAACTCAAGATTAAGTTCAGATTAAAAAGGGTTATTTGAAAAGGACTGTCTCGGAGGGTGAAACTCTCCTGAGGCAGTCCTTTACTAAATTTATTGGCTGACGATTATTCTGAAGCTTACTACATTATCCTGAGGGTTTTCTCTATCGTAGAACCTCAATATGTAAACTCCTTCTTCAAAGTCCTTCACGTCAATCTGTACCTGTCCATCAAATCCATTTCGAAGATCTAAAGACCACAATGTATTTCCAGTAAGATCAACAAGCTGAGCAGTAACATCACCCGACTTTAAGTGTCTGTAGGCAATATTCAAATAATCACTTGATGGGTTGGGGTATATCTTCAGATTCTTAAAGTAATCTAAAATCACTCCTAAGACTGCTTCAATAGTCACTTCAATGCCATCTTCAGAGGCAAAAGCCTGTAGTTTAAAGTCTGTATCGCTTACTCCGGCTTCTCCAACTTCAAACTCTACGAATGAGGATTCATCCAAAGGAATACCCGGATATTCGACAAAGAATCTATATGTTCCTTCTGGAAGGAACCCAAACTGGAACTCTCCATTTTCATCTGTTTCACCATAGGCAATCAATTCAAATTCATCATCATCCTGACCTGTACGTCCACCCGATCGCTTTCTTCTCAACCCGCACTTACGTTTGGCCGCTCTTCGCCTTGCATCTATTCTAGCATCATCTTCGCCAAAATCCTCTTCAATTAAAATATCCAGAGTGCCATCTCCATCTCCCTCTACAAGCTCAGGAGGAACTTCCGTCATAGTCATGGTTATTCCATCATCACTTCTGAAAAACAAGGTATCAGCCTCTCCCCACTCAAATACATCTCCATAATAGGTAGGAATATAAAGCTCTGGGTTCGAGTTCATGGCAATGATGTAATTACCTAAAACTACATCAGGGAAGGTAAACGATGGAGGAGGTGCATTTGTAACTACCTCCAATGTATCAAATCCTTTAGCTCGTCTTACCGCCTCTAACATGTAACCGTCAATCAAATCCTCCAGAGGGTCTCCCTGCTCATCAACAACAGTCACCACCATATCGGCCACTGCCCATACAATTTGTGGATCTACTTCGATTGTCAAACCTGGTACCAGGGTGCTAGTCACTTCGGTTCTGAATGTACCCATGTTATCATAGTCGATACTGATGATGAGCGCTTGTGCATCTGAGATGGCAAAGTCATCACCACTGCTAATTGTAGCGTCATTTCTGAACCATGTATATTCATTTTCGGATCCACCTATTCCCGCACCACCATCTCCTATGGATAAGGAATAACTATTAGTATACCGAACCTCAATAGGACTTCCATCGGTAGTTTCATTGTACTGTACACTTGCCTGGTCTGAGTAGTCCAGTTCAGTGATATTTAAAGCAACTACAGGCTCAAGATCATCGAACTGTAGTGCGTTTTCATTTACAAAAAGGGTTGCTAAGGAGGTGCCTGAATAATCAATCAAGCCCGTAATCTCATTGACTGAGATATCCATACCCGTCAACTCGCTTAATCCGCCATTGGTCAATGCATCTCCAACAAATGGATTAGGCATATCGCCAGCAGCTTGCGTACCACTAATATTCACTACCGCAACCCTGGTTCTGTTATCATCGAGCGTTACACCATCCCAGTCCCTCAGCCTGGCTGTCTCCCAGTTAAGCCCTTGAGGGTTAATCGCCTCATGAATTTGAACAAGTGCAAGTGAATCAGCAAGCGTTGGTAAATCAACAACTGTTTTTACAGTTCTGACATTCGAATTTGCAGATACCTGGCTTGCTGTGTTAACCAACCTCACCCGGTAATAATAGGTCGTGGAGAAGTCAAGCCCAGTTATATTCAGCGACCTATTTGTCAATGGAACGGAAACATTTTCGTACCCGGCAACAAAAGTAGAAAAATCGCTCTCCCTTGAAACATCAATTTGATAAGACTGTACATCCAATCCTTCACTCCAATTAGCCCTAAAGCTGGTAGAAGAAATTTTAGATGCTTGCAACGCTAATATTTCTTGTGTTATGACTAGTTCATCTATGGTTTGATCTGTACCGACATTGCCAACAACATCTGTAGCAGATACAGAAACATCATATGTTCCGTCAGCAAGGTCTGTAAGCGTTCCTGCTGCTAGCATCCATGTTCCATCTCCCACATTCGCTGCAGGGTTTGTTTGTCCGTCTACAGTTACTTCGATGGTAGCAGATATATCATCGATTGTGCCAGTGATTGAAGGACTGGAAAGCGATGTTCCCAAGATATCAACTTCAATAATTGGAGCGGTTTGATCAATCGTTACACTTCCGGAAGAGAAAACCGTTTGATTCCCAACCGTATCAACTGCATCCAAATAAATGGAATAGGTACCATCTCCAGCAAAGTTGACATCAGTGCCCAAATCGTACATCCAGGTACCATCTCCATTATTAGTTACACTGGCAAAGCCTGTTCCTCCATCAGTAGAAATCTGAATCACTTCACTAGGGTCACTAATTGTTCCAGTCAAATTCAGGTCATTAGTGGTCAAACCATCCTGATCAAAAGTGATGACCGGGCCGTTTTGATTAATTACAATGCTTCCAGTTGAAAGAATGGTCTGATTACCCAAAGTATCAACCACATCCAGGTAAATGTTGTAAAGTGCATCACCTACAAAGTTAGGATCAGTACTCAAGTCATAAGACCAGGTACCATCACCCTCATTTGAAACTGCTGATAATGTTGTACCTCCATCCACTGAAATTTGGATAACATCTGTTGGATCGCTTACTGTACCAGTTAGGTTGGTGTCATTGGTTGTTGCTCCATCCTGATCAAAGGTGATGGAAGGACCGGAAACATCTACAGTAAGCTCATCAGTTGTAGCATCATTACCAACATTACCCAAGATATCTGTTGCACTCACTTGAACATCATATGTATCGTCGGTCAACGGTGGATTAATTACTCCTGCTGACAAAGTCCATGTACTGTCACCATTGTTTGTAGCAGTGTATGTATTCGATACAATTATTAACTCGACGTTTGCTAAGATGTCATCAACTGTTCCTGTTAGCTCCGGACTTGATTCACTTGTCGTTAGAAAATCTATTGTAACGATTGGTGCCGTCGTATCAATTGTCAGTTCAGATGTAGTACTATCATTACCAATATTAGAAGCTGAGTCTGTAGCGATTACCTGCACATCATACACCCCGTCTGATAATGGTGGCGCAATTGTACCTTCTGAAATAGTCCAAGCTCCTGTTGTCACTACGGCAGAATACAAATTCCCATCTATAGTTACATTGACAGTTGCAAGCTCATCATCAATTGTCCCAGTGATTTCTGGACTTGTATTATTCGTCAAAAGTGAATCAACGCTTACTGAAGGCCCAGTCTGATCTATCGTTACCGTACCCGTTGAAAGTATAGTCTGATTACCCAAAGTGTCAACCACATCCAGGTAAATGTTGTAAAGGGCATCACCTACAAAGTTAGGATCCGAACTTAAGTCATATGACCATGTACCATCACCTTCATTTGAGCCTGATGATAATGTAGACCCACCATCTACAGAAATTTGGATTACATCAGTAGGATCACTTATTGTTCCTGAAAGGTTTGTGTCATTAACAGTCAAGCCATCCTGATCAAATGTGATCGAAGGGCCAGTTCCGTCAAAGTCAATTGTAAATTGTGCTGCAATTAAACTTTCATTACCGGCCAAATCCTGTGCTACAGAGTCCGCAATATCTATTGTGACTGTGCCATCTGATACCGGAACAACCTCCACTGTATAGCTTTGGCCATCTATATCTACAAAGTTTTGGGCTGTACCATTTACAACAACTAAATCAGTACTATCAAATCCAATAACCACTTCACCAAAATCGATATCTATTGGAATAGGGTTTGCGTTGGTTGGGCTTGATTCTGTGCTAGAAATTACCGGAGTTGGTGATTCCGTATCACTACTCTGAATCGTGAAAGTTTCACCATCCACAAAACCACCATCTATTTTGTTTTTAGGATCAGCAATACCAACAGTTTCTGTTGGATCTCCACTCCAAAGCACCACATTGAAAGCATTCCCCGGAGTTGCAGCAGGATCAACATCAACAGCCAGGTAGAAGTAATGTGTATCGCCATTTTGAATATCGCCACTCATTGCGAATGCCACTGTATCAGCTGCAAAATCTCCAATATTGGTTGATCCAATTAATGAAGCTCCTCCAATTCCGGTATCTGTATTAATGCTTTCATAAAGCTTCCAGCCATTGGCGCTAAAATCTGCGTTTGTTGCATTACCTCCTACCGCAACACTCATACCCTCCTTGGTTATAATGCCCCCAGCAGCGCTAATACTAAATTGGTAGATTAAGTTATCAGTCGATCCTTGATTTAGGTTCCCTCCTGTAACAGGTACCGTTGCAAATGTTGCGTCAGGAACAACCTGAGTAAGCGCTCCGGAAGCTACCCAATCACTTGTATCCATACTTTGAAGGAAGCCACTGATATTGCTTTCCGAGTAATCTGCTAGTTCAAATTCAGCTGAATGATCAAAGCGATAGTATACCATTAAATTAGGTTCGCTCCCATCCAGTGTATTGTACAAATTAGCCTGGATTTCTGCCTGGGTTAAATCACGGCTCCAAACTCGAACTTCATCAATCTGACCCTGGAAGAACTCGGTATCAAACGCCTGCCCAATTCTAAAATCACCCACACCTGCAAATGGTGTAATACTTGGATCCGCGACAGTTAATGAATCACCGTCTAAGTATAGGCCTATATTGGCGCCATCATATACAGCTGCTATGTGGTGCCAATCAGCATCTGTCACTGTTTCTACAGAAGAAACGCCATCACCGAAGAAATCTATTGACAACTGATCGCCACTTCTGAATCCAAAATGGAGATATTCCCCAGTATTTACTGGAGTCGATCCATTTGATACTACCCAATCAGGGGTTCCGGTAGTAGCTCTTGAAACCCATGCTTCAATCGTAAAAGGACTTGAAAAGTCGTGAATATCTCCAATTGATACATGATCGTCTACACCATCGAAATCTAAAGCATTTCCAGGCAGAGTTATGTTTCCTGCATATCTGGATGCTGAAAAAGCGTTTCCTCCTGTTCCTACAGCTACAACTCTCCACCAGAATGCCGTCTCAGAACTTAATGGTCCGGAATTATAAGATGAAGTATCAACGCCCAAGGAACCACTAAAAGAAGACCAAACAGCATTATCGGTTGATTGCTCAATGATGTAATCTATTTCATCAGTTGCATTATCAGTCCAGTCAAATGTGACTGATCCGTCTAGTTCTTCAATAATACTAAAATCAGAAGGTGCTAAAGGTGTAGTGCCACTTTGGATGGTAATATTATCTCCCTGTGTCAGCCCTCCATCAAATTTATTGGTATCACCAAAGCCAAACTGCTCGATATCCGGAATATCCACATTGAAAGTGCCTGGGTTGGCCAAAGCACTAATATCAGCAGTTACGTAGTAATACACAGTTGTTCCTGGAACATAGAAGTCTGTAAATAACTGACCTATTGAACCATTTGGTACTGGGTCTCCAGGGCTCCACGAGCTACTATCAATAAGCGTTGCACTTCCAAAGTCATCAATGTTGATGCTTTCAAAGAATTTGAATCCCTCTAGATCAAAGTCTGTTGAATCCGCTCCAAGAATAGTCAAAAACATTCCTTCAACAGCAGCACTCGCATTTGCAATATCTACCTGAACTTTATAAATGAGAATGTCTTGATCTCCAGCATTTACGGTGGTATCTCCAACCGGAAGCGTGGTAATAGTCACATCAGATCTCAGCACCTCAGCATCAGCGTAAAAATCATCTATGTACCCACTCTCACTGCCGAGCGCATCGTAAACAATTCTGATTGGCCCTGTGTATGGACTACCGAAGTTGTAGTTGAATTCTTTATAGGTTGTTGTATTGTTAGAGCTATCACTAGCTATTTCCTGATCGAAAGTAATTCCACCATCACTGGAGGTAAATACGTCAAAGACAAATCCATTTCCTCCTGCATTTTCGGCTCTGTAATAGAATGTAAACTGATTGACTGCATCCAGGCTTGGGGTGGTTAAATAATTGCCTGTTCCAAAGAACATCAATGCAGCATCTCCTGTACCTCCATTCGCTTTGGTTGAATCTTCAGCAGATTTCACACCTTGCCCTTCCCATAGACCGGACCCTAGGAAAAGTGCCTGATCAGTGGTTGTTGGTAAGTCTGAATTAAAGTCTTCGCCAAGTGGATTTGGTCCCGCTGGAGGATTCAAAATCGGTCCTTCTACCCAGTCTGTGTTTACATCCATAGCGTTTAAGATTCCAACATTACCATTTCCTGTCGCATCGGTTAAGGTGCTGTCACCAGGCCCATCCGTAAATGGATAGTATGCAACTAGACCTGCTTCATCACCATTTAACTCACTTACATAATGATCAACTATTTCAGTGTCAGATCGCTGATAGTCCCAAAACCTTACTTCATCTAAAACTCCTGTATAACCCCCTACAAATGGGTCTTGACCGAAACGAACGCTTCCTGTGGTCTCATCAATGGGTAGTAAAACGTTTACGTCCAGAACCGGAGATCCATCTACATAAATTTTTCCATTTGATCCATTTTGTGATACCGCCACATGATGCCACTGATCATCATCAATTCCAGCGGCAATGTCAAGTGCAGTTCCACCATTTTGGAAACCTCCTGAACTATAGTATTGAAAGTAAAGCGTTCCCCCAGATTTAAAGAATGCATATCCGGTATTACCAGATACCTGCGACACAATATTCTGCTGGCCTGTAGAAGGCGTCTTAATCCATGCCTCAATCGTCCAGGCTGTATCGATATCAAATTGCGGTGCATCAGCTATTTCCACATATTGAGCAGATCCATCAAATTCAAGTGCATAATTGGTGCTGGAAACATTCGTGCTAAAATTCAATGGATTGTCTGTGTCTGCACCGGAATTATATGCTTCCTGACCAGCTGGACCATTCACCTCCAATACCGCGATCGTGTAATCCTGCCCTGAGGTTAACCCTGTAACAGATATTGAATCTCCAAACCCATTGTACACCGTATACCATGAACTATCCGCAAGATCACCACTCATAAACATGGGGTCTGCACCTAAAAACTGATTGTCTGCCGGTATAGGCATTTGCGATTCTATGCCTTCAAAAATTGCCACAATTCTTCGCTGACCATCACCATTGGTCCACGTGATGTCTGCGGTGGTTTCTGTCACATTCGACACGGAAATATTAGTTGCTTGAATGGATGATGCCGAAGGTGTATGTACAAAAGCATTCGATGAAATAAAGTTAGATGAAGCTCCATTTAATGTAAATCCATTCAATGTGCCATCAAGCGTGTTGCTTGATAGGTCTGCAACTGTTGATTCACCACTATTATTATTCCCAGCATCTCCCTGATTGAAATTATAATGAAGAACCAGATTGGTATTGTTTGGATGAGATCCAAGATCACTTGCGTATAAATGATCTCTGATTTCAACCTCGTCAATGACTGTATTCCAAATACGAACTTCGTCAATAGAGCCATCAAAAAAGTCACCATCTACAATTCCGGCATTATATGAAGATCCAATTCTGTTAAAATGATGATAAGATGCATCATAGCTGATGTTGCCTGTTATATCGAGAACACCATCAACATAAATAAGCACATCACCTGAAGTTTGATCATGTGTTGCCGCAATATGGTGCCACGTGCTATCATTAACTAAAGCGTTTCCTTGCAATGCGTTCCAGGATGAACCATCAAAGTGATTAAAAACCACTTTACCATCTGTAATTCCAAATGACAGACCAACATCATTATTCATATCTCCAATTACACTTAGCGCTGCATTACCGGTATAATTTGAGGCAGTATCGGTTGATGATGTTTGAATCCATGCCTCAAAAGTTAGTCCTGTTGGTAGTTGAGTTCTTGCAATACTTAAGAAGTCATCTGTCCCATCAAAATTCAACGCATTTTCTTGTGGTGCCCCAGCAAGTGCTCCTGAAGCAATCCAATCCGTATTCTCATCCATGTTGGTAAGTGTACCATCATTGTTACCAAATACATCTTCCAAAATGGTTGAGCCCGTACCATCGTCAAAGCGGTAGTATGCCAATAAATCTGAATAGTTTGGATGGAATAAAACAGTGTTTGCATTTGCATAAGTTGTAATTTCCGTTTGAGTTAGAGCTGCATTCCAAATCCGAACCTCATCTATTTGACCCTGAAAAAAACGCGCATTCCCATCATGATTTCCAATGATGAGATTTCGTGCATTATCGGGGATATTTCCAGCTGTACCAGCACTAGAACCGGCAACTCCATCTACATAGACAATTATGTTCGAGCCGTCCCAAACGCCTGCAACGTGTTGCCAGGTATCAGGCGTTAGCGTATTCGATGCTGTATATTGTGTGCTATTGCTCGACCTGAAAGTTAACTGAATCGTTGTTCCGATTCTTCTCAATTCCCAGCCTTCGGCCACACTTGAGGTACTTTGTGAAACGATGATGCCTTCACCTCCCTGAGCAGAAGAAGGATTGATCCAAACTTCAATTGACAAAGAGTCAATTGCATCAAAAATATCGTCAACAACTACATGATCATCCACTCCATCAAAATCCAATGCATCTCCAGGATCAGTTGTGCCCAACAATGGATATGAACTTGGCGGATTTAAAACGGCTGTTGTGACTTCTCCGCTTGGCACGTTAAATGCAAAAACTGAGTCAACCACATCACTAGTATTAAGTAATCCGGACAATCGCTCCCACCCACCAACTGCTGCTGTATCAGTAGCATCTTTTCTATATACTATTCTCCTGTTGGTATCATTACCCCCACTATAATCCATATGGAGATCTACTTTCTGACCTGCAGGAGCAAACACGCCATAGTATTTACCCTGATCAAGGTTATTAAAACCATCTGCTTGCAACTGGTTTGGATTGCCCTGAACTACATAGCCATGGATCCCTCCTGTAGCATCATCATAGTAGACATTAATATCTTCTCCGAACTGCCCGGTATTTAAAATTCCGGGAGTTCCCTGATATGAATAGATACTTCCCTGACCCTGTGGTACGCCCGAAATAACAGGTGTTGCACCAGTTACAGTCCCATCCGAATCGCCTGCAAGGTTGGCAGCAACAGATCCACTGTTTTCATCAAAACGATAATATGCAACCAAGTGGTTAAGGCTATCAAAATCCGCGTCAATTTTTTGGATCATGTGATCTCGAATGCTGTTCTGTCCTAAGGCGATATCCCAGACACGAACTTCATCTAACTGCCCGGCAAAATAATTTGGTGTGGTTGCGTGCCTAAAAGCAAGATGAAATGGAAGTGATGCCGGATTCAAATTTGCAAAGATTCCGCTTGTGTTTTCACCACTTAATAAACCATCCACATAAATTCTTAAATAGGCTGATGGCTCATACACTGCAGCAACATGATGCCATGATCCGTCATTTATCGATGCTGTACTTTGTACAGTCACTGAAGTAGTGGCTCCATTGTTTGTCACGAGTTGAATTCTTCCATCCCCTAAAATTTCTAGGTTGGAAGCTATGCCTGCAGCAGCATCACTATTTCTTCTTCCAATAACATAGCCAGTAGAAGCTGTTGTGTTGATCCAAAATTCATAGGTTAATGGCCCAGTAATTTGCAAAGAAGGGTCAGACCCCATTGCTATTAGATCACCAGAACCATTGAAGCTTAACGCATACCCGGCATCCACAGGAGTAGGGTATGGGTTTTGATCGATTGCGGTAACAAATTGGCCACTACCAGACTGTCCGTAAGCATAAATTTGATCGTCTTCAAGTCTTATACCCAATACACCACTGATGCTTGTCCACGTAGTATCAGCTCCATCAGCACGGTATAGAATCCTACGGTCAGCAGTCAATGAACCAATACTGTCAACAACATCATAGGTTTGACCAGGAGCGAAAACACCATAGTATGTCGTATCTGCTATATTATCAAATCCGGATACAACGTTGTTTGTTGGCGTTCCACTGACGCGATAGATGTGAAGTGGAAGGTTTGGTACACCTAGATTATCTACTCTAAATGCGTCCAAATTCCTGCCTGACCCAGCCCCGTACGAATATTCGTAGGTACTGTAATCACCTAAATGTGCTCCGGATGGCACGTATGAAGCTCCGTCAATTGTTCCATTGATGACTCCATCATAATCCAAGAGTGTTCCTAAATCACCACTATCATCCATAGGAAAATATCCAATTAGACCGGAAGAACCTCCTGTTATTTTTTGAGCCAGACTCCCTCTGATTTCTTCATCTGTTTTTGCAAAATCCCAGACACGAACCTCGTCAATCTCCCCATCAAAATAGTCTTCACCAGTATTATAACTTCTTCCGATAGCAAAGTCATTTGCGACTGAGATGATAGATCCGGTCGCTACCGGTGATTGTGCAACCTCTTCGCCATTTACATAAAGTTTGACCACATCTCCTGATGTCCAGGTCATAGCCAGGTGTGTCCACTCATTTAGCGAAATATTTGAAGCTGCATAGGTTGCAAGCTGCAAACCACCGCCTGCGTCAACAGTGGCATATAATTGAGTTTCACTATTATCCCCTGCAAAACCTATAAACAACGCTGTATTCCCTGCTTCTAAGGTCCCTTCGGAAATGATCGTCCTAATATCACTCCCGGTTACACCACCGGGGGTAACCGTATTTGGATTAATCCAGGCTTCAACCGTAATAGCTGATAACCCATCAGCAAGCTTGGTTCCTAAGTCGACAAAGTCATTACTACCATCAAAGGAAAGCGCCTCACCTGCTCCTTCTGCTGACGGGTAATTGAAAATGAAAGGTGCTGGCGTGCTAAATTCTGACGTACCATCCGTGGCATTGGTAGCTGTAGCTACTACCTGGTCTCCTCCAATGAGGGATAATGAACCAATACTCCAGGTTCCACCTGAAACTGTAGCAGATCCCAAATACTTTTCACCATGGCCTAAACTATCTGCCAGGTAAAGATCTATTACATCACCATTTGTGCCGGTTCCTGTTGCTGTACTATCAGAGGTAATTGGGTCTATTGATGGTGACACAATCCCATTGTGTGAACCATTGAGAACAATGCCAGCCGTGTTTCCATACATTTCATTTCGCTGAATTTGATTGCCAGTTGCGCTTGCATTGTCAAACAAGATTGCTTCACTAGAACTATAGGCAATTATGTTACCATCGGCTGAAACTGTATTGGAGCCAATAATATTATTTGTTGCTCCGGTAGTCAATACCCTAATTCCATTTACATTCCCAAAAGCTGCCGTGCTGTCAGAGGCTACACCGATATTATTTCGGATAATTGTACTTGAATTGGCAGCTGAAATCCGTATGCCCATATTCACACCACCGATCACATTTTGTTCAATTCGCGCAGCATTTAATGCACTAATGCTTATACCATTACCAACTCCTGGTGCTATGGTTTCATCGGCTGAAAGTCCCACAATATTTCCCTGAACCGTTACTGAATCCGCATTACTTATGCCGATTTGATGAGTTGTATTATTAGCAACCACGTTCCCTTCGTTGGCGCCCAATCCTCCGATTTGAACCTTATCGCCATTAGTACCGATGTTGATACCAATACCGTTACTAAAACCAGCTGATACACTATCCGGTAAAATCCCGAAATAGTTTGACTGAATGGTGCCTCCACCGGTGTATGTCAGCAGTTGAATACCGTTACTACTATTTCCTGTGAAGATGTTGCCTTTGCCCGGTGCGCCAAAAATGTATCCATTGGCAGATGTGCCTCCTGTATTGAACATGACTCCAACAGTAAAGTTGGTCATATGCATCCCATAAAGTGCTACATTATTATTCTTGTAATCGAGCCCACGTACCAATGTTCCGCCACCATCAACCGTTGGCATATTGGCTGTGAGAATATCCCAGCCTGGTTGAGTCGTTCCATCAATGATGGTTCCTTGGGCAGTCACATCTGGCAGTTCAGTAGCAAGGTTAATTACCCATGGGCCTCCACCTGGAATGTCGAATGTAATCGTAGTTCCGGGATTCGCATTGGCATAGTTAATTACTTCACGAAGTGAGCCCGGACCGGCATCATTGGTGTTAGTGACGCTTGAAGGTACATATGAGTAGATGGTTGAGAATTCCGAAGTTCCTGAGCTACCAGTCGCAGTAACTACCAGTGAATCACTGGCAGTAAGGGACAGACCTGTAATGCTCCAGGTATTATCACCTGCCACGACAGCACTATCTAGCAAGGACTGTCCCTGGCCATTTACATCTGAAGCATATAGATGAACGGTTTCTCCAATTACCCCGGTACCATTTACATCAGCAGCAGATATTCCACCGATAATTGCCGGAGCTATTCCTCCATTGGCTCCATTTAAAACAATTCCTGAAGTATTGTTATAAATACTATTGCTTCTAATGAAGATTTGGTTTGATTGATTTCCATCTACCAGAATTGCCTCTTCAGTGGAATGAGCAATAATGTTGCCCTGAGTGGCTGCTCCTCCAATATGGATACTGGAAATCGAAACTGAGTTATCAATCGAAATTCCTTTTCTGTTAGCAAATGGATCCGTATCAAAGTCTTCGCCGAAGGTATTGTTCCTAATGATCAAATTTGAAGCTGCCACACTAATTCTTAATCCAGCAGCTGTTACAGCATCATTGCCAGTACCTACAATATAATTGCCCAGGAATGCAGTATTTGATGAACTCTCCAGAACAAATCCATTCCTGAGTCCACCACTGTTAGCAAGCTGAGTACCGGAAGCTACTAATCCAACAAGGTTATTCGTTAGGGTATCAGTACCAATTCCGCCAGCTCTATAAACAGCATCATAGCCGAGATTGCCAAGGGTATTATTTGAAATCGTTGCATTGGCAATATTATTATCAATTAAAAGGCCTGATCCAGTAATGTCTCCCGCAGTTACTCCATCAAAATCAACCCCTATGAAGTTATTATTTACAACAAGGTTAGTAGCATCATCTACCCAAATGGCCTCTTCTGTCGCTCCTAGCGCCAGGTTCACAAATACGTTTTCTTCAATCGTATAATTATCAAAAACCTGTGCTGAACTCGTTTGTGTTATTGCAGCGTCTAAGAAACCATTGAATCTTAATCCTCTAACAGTTAAATCTCCTGCCCCAGCTCCCGGATTGGTCACTATCGCTTGGGCAACTGAATTAGTATTCCCATCAAGCGTCACCATGACTCCAGAAGTACGATTATAAAGTGGAGCAGTGGTACCATCTATTGTCATCCCGGTTGTTATGGTAGGAAGTGGAGTAGCCAGTTGAATAGTCCATGGACCTGCTCCGGGAAAATCAAATGTGATTGTAGTTCCCGGATTAGCGTTTGCATAAGTAATTGCATCACGTAGTGATCCAGTACCCGCGTCATTTGTGTTAACCACTACAGAAGGAGGGATACTAGCAGATGCAGAAAACTCTGATATGCTCAATGTATCATTAATAGCTGTTTCATCATCAACAACAACAGCAACATAATTTTTTCCCAAATCAAATGAGCCTGTCGCAGACCAGTTGCCTCCTGAAACAGAATTAGATGCATTGAGAACGAGTTGTTTTCCCTGATTTACACCGCAGGAATCCGCTTCATAAATGGAGATGTTTGAGTTGTCTTCCGCAGTAGTAGTACCTGATATAGATGAAGGCGAAACTAGTGTAATTACTGGCGCATCAATAATCGGAGTAGATGTAAAACTGATACCCCCTTTTTCATTACAAACAAACTCATTGGCAAAAACAGGAATCCCGTCCATGTGGGCGCCTAACTTCTCTATGCCATAATCTCCATTGTGCGCAATGAGGTTTGTTTCATTAGCTCCTGTTCCTCCAATGACTGAGTTGGATAGCCCACTGATATAGATACCAGAGTTAATGTTTTTCTGTGGTGTTACTTCGTCTCCTTCAAGGCCTATCACATTATCCTGAATGGTAAAGCCTCTGGTGTCAGCATTAATATAAATTCCAATACCCACCGATCCCGAGTTTTGATCAGCATAGATACCATTTCCTGAAATAAGGTTACCATTGATGGAGTTGCCTGAGCTTGATCCATCTACCAGGTTTAATACGATTCCATTGTCTTGGTTTCCGAAGGTGTTATCACTTGTGACAGTGACACCATCTCCGTCGAGGACCATGTCTCCCTGACCATTGATATCTAAACCAATGATATTGGTATTGATATCCAGATTGGTTTGATCACCTCCGATGACAATCCCATCGCTTCCGTTTGCAGAAATCGTATTCCCTGAGATTGTAATGTTGGTCCCAATACCTATTCTAACTCCATCGTTGGTATTACCCTGGGCTATTAATCCATTCGTTGTTAAACCAATGATGTTGTTGGAAACAGTTAACGTGGAACTTCCATTGCCCAGGTAAATACCGTCTGTCCCATTGTTAGAAATCGTATTCCCATCAACAAGGACGTTGCTGGCAGAATTGGCAAAAAGTATCCCATACCCGCCGTTTCCTAGTGGTGTAGAACCATCTTCTCCAACTCCAATGTAATTGTTTAGAATACTTCCTGATGAAGAGTTTCCAATATTAATCCCATCGGCATTGGTGTCCGTATTATTTCCGGAAATAATATTCCTTTCACCCGGACCAACACCTCCGACTACAAATGTGACTGCTCCTCCAATATCGACACCACCGGCTTCATTATTCATTGGGGCGTTACCTGTAGAGTCGGTACCAATTAAATTCCCCTTAATTGAAAGGTTGGTTCCTGTGATGTTTGTAGTAATTCCGTATTTGCCATTTCCAGCTCCTGAAATAATGTTTCCTTCACCAGTTAGTGAGTTACCTCCTATAATTAAGTTATTAATAGTTCCTGTTGCTGATATACCATGATGGTTATTTCCTGATGGAGTAGTTCCATTTAATGTGCCTATCCAGTTTCCTCTTATGATTGTGGAATCTGAATGTGTAATGTAGATTCCGGAAGTGCCTCCGCCATGTATGATATTACCCATTCCAGGCGCACCTATAATTGCATTATCTGCTCCATCTCCCGTTAATTCAATGGCTGCATGTGATTCCAGCCCGCTAAATCCAGTAATGATTAAACCATATATTTCGACATCAGCAGCTTCGTTAATATTCAATCCGCTTGAATTTGATCCGATACCTGAGCCATCAATGGCAACCATGTTATTCACATCACCAAAAGTCCATCCTGGTTGCGATGTTCCATCTATGATCGTCCCGGCAGCAGTGATGTCGGGTAGTGTAGTTAGTACTCCAATGGAATGAGGCCCTCCACCAGGAATGTTGAAGGTAATCGTTGTTGGTGAGTTTGCATTCGCATAGTTGATTGCAGCTCGAAGTGAACCTGGTCCTGAATCATTTGTATTAGAAACAACTCCATCTTGAACTACTGTTGAAGGATTATAAACTGGGCCATTTTGTAATAATCCATCATTGGTATTTACTGAAGCATCTAAAATATTGGTTGCTCCAGTTCCCTCATCCATCGGATAATAGGCTATAAGATCTGGTTCGTCACCCTGTAAAGGAGTGTATCTATCAGTGAAGTCTGATTTAATTGTTCCCCAAACTTTAATTTCATCCAGTGCACCGCCGATTGGTTGGCTTCCATCAATAAGGTTTCCTATGGTAATCCCATCAGTTATTGAAGATGGTGTACCTGTAAAACTCTGTGTATCTTCTAAAGTCCCGTTTACATAAAGATTTACTGTTTGGGTTGAGTAATCAAATGTGGCTGCAAGGTGATGCCAACTGCCGTCATTAACTGTTGATGTTCCTATGGCAATGGCGTTGGTAGAAGAAGCATTAACCGTTGCGAATGCATTCCCTGTATTCCCTGTCCAGTTAATTCCCAGTGACCAATATTGAGTCGCACCATCCGATTTAATGATTACTCTACCAAAGTTGGTTGTACTTGTTGTATTAATCCAGCCCTCAAGCGTAATGGAATCTCCTTGAAAATCAGCTTGATCAGCAATAGTGACATGTTGATTACCTGTGAATGATAATGTACTTCCAGCAAAAGCTTCTGTAGTCGCGAATTTTATTGCCGATTGACTGGATGCATCTTCAAATCCATTAACAGGAGTAACTCGATAATAATACGGTTGATTAACGCCTATTGCAAAGCCAACAGAATCTGTATCTGCGGGTTCGGCTGCTAAAACAGTTGTGACATTGGTGGTAAACGCATAATCATCTGCTCTTTCAATTAAATAAGAGGTTTCATTTGTAGCATTATCTATCCATTCCAGAGTGATTTCAGTTGAAGAGGTGGCATATGCTATGAAATTTGTTGGTGCGGCTGGAGTAGCCAATTGATCCCCTGAAATAATCCAAGAACTTGGTGCAGAAGTCAATGTAATTCTATCTGCTTCTCCTGTTGAGGAATATTCTAATCCGGTTGCACCGAGTGTAACCCCAACTTGTAAACTCGCAGATTGAGCAGCCCAGCCATTTAAAATAGAATCATAGTTAACAACCGATATCCCGGAATTATCAAGCATGGCAGTCATATTGGTGACTGCTGTAACGTCCCACGATCCAATATTCCAATCAAATGCAGTTGCATTGTTAAACATATTGTTGAGATCGGTTGCATTTACATCCCAGCCACTCAGGTTTTGATTGAATGAGGAGGCTCCCTGGAACATTCTTGCAATCGAACTAACGGTCGCAACATTCCATCCACTGATATTAGCGTTAAAAGCTGTGGCATCTCGAAACATTTGCTCCATGTTCGTCACCAAAGCAACATTCCATGAACTTATATCCTGATTAAATGCAAAAGCCTGATTGAACATGCCATTCATGTTCGTGACTCCAGAAACATCCCATAAGCTTATATCCTGGTTAAAAGCATTTGCATGGCTAAACGTTCGTGACATATTGGTTGCTGCGGAGGTATTCCAACCACTGATATTCTGATTAAAAGCAGGGTTTACATAAAATAGATAGCTCATGTTAGTAACGGAAGAAACATCCCAGCTAGAGATATCACCATTAAAACTTGTGCTACTAAATAAGAAGCTCATATCGGTGATGGTGCTCACGTCCCAGCCACTTAGGTCACCTGTAAACGTACCTGCAGCTCTAAACATTTGGCTCATGTTTGTTACTCCAGATAAATCAGGTATGTCAGTGGCTGCCATATCAAGATTTGTACAACCCAAAAATGCAAGTTGCATACTTGTCCAAGCTATATCACCCCACTGTTCAATGGTTTGAATTTTATCCTTATCCCCGGTATTATTGAAATAAATACGTGGGAATGCACCCCGAATAATCACCTCATAAGTGGAGCCATTTTCCATTCCGGTGATGGTATAGTCTCCTGTTCTGCCATCAATAAATCCTTCATTTGTGCCTGGATTGGTTATGTTATTCCATTCAACCGAATAATTATACCCACCGCCTGTGGTTGGAATGGTGATTTGCCCATCTGAAGTAACCCATGTTGTGACAAAACCAGCTTCGGTAGTTACATCAAAAACTGTATTTACACTTTGAACATTTGGAGATCCCTCATCGTCCTGAGCCACGATGTATACATCATAAAATGTGTTTGGTGTAAGGCCTGTTGGGCTCAATACAAAATTTGAAGAAGGAGTTGTCACTGCGATGTTTCCAGCTGCCAGCTGTCCGGTCCCCCCAAAACCAGTCCCAGCTCTTACGTCATCTACGGATGGCGGGGTAGCTCCATCAGGAACTACAACATAATAGTAAGTCCCTGGCTCATTCAATTGTACAGTAATGTCAAAGCCGGTGGTACTGATATTATCAATCAGAGGATATCCGGAAATGAAATAAGGCGCGAAAATGTCATTATCAAAAGCTGTGGAATTAATCCAGTTTGATGAAGTGGAGTTTAACGTAAAGTTATTTAGGGTTCCATTATTAGAGTTAGAAACATCTGGAAGGGATGTATTGCTGCTATTATCTGCATTTGGAACTCCCTGATTAAAGTTATAAGATGAAATCAGGTCAGAATCAGATGATACATCTAAATACGCATTGTCATGTATTTGCTGTAGGGTGCGAGCTGTGTTCCAAAATCTGACCTCATCGATGGATCCGTCAAAAAATTGGGTCGGGGTAGCAGCGTTTCTTGCTCCAATAACTATGTTTTCTGATCCTGTAACTGCAGAGCCAGATACTGATGCTGTTCCTTCAAGGTCTCCATTAACATAAAGCCTTGCTTCCGAACCGTCAAATACACATGCAATGTGATAGTATTGGTTAGCCACTACGGTAGATGTGCCAACTATGTCCATATTAAGACCTCTCAGGCCGAACCGCCACTGATTAGTAGAATTTATTCCTGTTATAAATTCAATGGATGCATTGCCAGTGTTACTCTTCGACATTATCCAACGAAAGTTTCCATCCACTACTTCCGGTCTGGCCCAGTATTCTATGGTAAAGGCACCATCATCAAGGTTTAAGGTAGCATCGTGAGTAATCGTTACATTATCATCTGTTCCATCAAAATTCAGGGCATTCTCTGTTGTAAATGCAACGGTATACTTATGCCCGTCAACAAGTGTTGTTACATCTACTCCAAAAAACTCAACAACATCTCCGATAATGCCTGTATCCATTATCACCTCCGTATATGCTCCTGAAGTTCCTGGTCTGGTAATGAGCATTGCGGAAACTACATTCGGCGGTACAGAAAGTCCCATTTCTGCAAGGTCAAATTCTAAATCTATGCTTCCGGCATTTGAGGTAGCATCAGAAATATCAATGTACCAGTCGCGGGCTAGACGCATATTATGATTTGCTGGTAAATCCGTTGTTGCAAAAGCATTTGGAGTACCGCTATGCCCCGCAATCACATAATCTCCATCATCTAAAAGAAAGGATTGATCTACCAACTTAAGTCCTGCTGAGGCACTCTCTATATGACTTGCTCCCGCATCTCTTCCTATCCCTATTACGTCAAAGTCAAAATCACCGCTAGGAACTAAGTCGCCTGCATATAAGTCATTTGATATTGGAATATCATATTTTGCGGATAGATAGTTTTCAACTATTGTTCTTTCCACAGCATTCAACTCAAAGCCGTAGTAAATAACCTCATATATATCTCCATTAAACTGTAACCCTGCATTGTCAGCTAGTGCTCCAACTGAACCGGATGTTAAAACTGTAGCCGGTGTAGCAGCGCCTCCTGTATGCGTAGAATTAGTACCGTTTATAAATATTTGAGATGTATTTAATGCTCCGCCACCAAATGGATAAATGGTTGAAAAAATGAATGGTGATGCGGCAGCAACCGTATTATCTGATGTGATGCCATCACCTTGCATCTCCACTATAAGATTATCTGAAGAGCTAACCCCTAAAGAATACCTTTGGCTGGTCACATTGGGGCCGTATGAGAAAAAATATTGCTGACTTCCGGGTGTGGATGGGTATTCAGCTACAACGAAAACAGATCGATCAGCAGAGCCAAATGCAAAGGCGTCCAATGCGAAATCCATATCATCATCGCTAAAGCTAAGATATGGTCGACCATTTTGACCGCCTATCTGAAAAGTAGGATTTGCTCCTCCAACGCTGGCGTTGTTTCCAGTGCCTGAAACATCATTCCACTGTACAACCGGATCTGTATCAACTGCGGGTGTGGTTCCTGCGTCTGAAAAGACGGCTGAATCGGCCCTTAGCCACAGGTCAGAGAATACACCTCCCGGACCACTTTGGGCAAATGAGGTACTTAAAAATGAAATGAAAATAATGACAAGAGTCGACCTGACTAAGCTGGGGAAGTTCATCTTTTTGATCAATTGGTAGTTGAATAATGGCAAATAAGGCTGTTTAAACACTAAAAAAGAATACCATAAATTGGGTATTCTACTAGCTAATTTGTGTTAAAAATACTTTCATATTCATCCAGAAACGGTCATCAAATTGTTATTTCGATTAACATTCCTAATCCAGCTACGAATAGTACAATTATGGGCACTTATATATGCTATCTTTAGGTCGAGATTGATTGTGTGATTTTTGAATCTGCCAATCCCTTGCTTAATTCGTACTAAATTCACTACCATGAGACTATTATATACCATAGCTTTAACCCTAGTTAGTGTTACCCTTTTTGCTCAATATGCCTTCGAGAGCAAAAAGGCTGAAAAGCTTTATTACAAGCTGGATGATGCTTATCTGGACTATGATTATGAAACCATTTTGGATAACGAAGCTATTGCCAAGGAGACCTTCCTCACAAAAGAAGATACGGTTGCAGCTAATATTTACAGTTATCTGGCAGAGGCATACGACTATGAATTAAGCGACTATCAAAAAGCCCTTGACTTTTATCAACTGGAGCTGAATCTAAGAAAGAAGATTGAGCCAACTAGTGATGTAAAAGATCTTCTCTACAATATGGCTACTCTCCAAACGGAGCTAGGATATTACACAGAAGCTGAGCAATTTCTTATCACTATTCAAGAGGCTGACGCTGAAGAGTTTGGAAAAGAAAGTGCCGAATATTTTGACTCATCCAGGGCTCTAATAGAGTTGTACCTGCAAACCGAGCAGGTCAACAAAGGATTAAGTGAAGCTGAGAGTATAAGAAAAGAAGTTGCAAAAAAGTCAGTAGAAGAAGGAGTTTCCTACAAATGGATTGGAGACGCCTATGCCATCGAAGGTTCCTTTAAAAAAGCAGAAAAAAATATTCTAAGAGGCCTAAGTGTGTTTGAGGAAAATGGCCTTGAAACCACTATAGAATATGTATCCACTCTCAACAGTCTGGGGGTGATCTATATGGATAAAGGGAAGCTCCCTGAAGCTGAAGAAATATTCCAGCAAGCCATTGACCTGGTGAACAGGATGCAGGGAGAAAATGATGATGTTATAGCAGGCCTTCAAAATAATCTGGCCATTGTCTATTTCAACCTTGGCGACTATGAAAGGGCTACAGCACTTCAACGAAATATCCTTGAAGAGGATAAAGACTATTATGGTGAAGATTCCTTTACCTATGGCCTAAGTCTTTTAAACCTGGGACTTACCCTTTTGTATGACGGACAGTATACAGAATCGGAAAAGCTTCACCTGGAAGCAATGCAAGTCTTTGAAACCAGTGCTGGAAAAGAAAGCATTGACTATGGTCGTGTGCAGAATAACCTCTCCCTATTAAACGCTCGCAGAGGGAGAATAGATGAAGCGATAGATTATGGTCAAAAAGCCATAAAAACGTATGAAGCAACACTTGGTGAGGATCACCCCGAAACGGCTTTTCCTTATTTTAACTTAGCCAATGCACACCTTGGCTATGAGGAAGTAGACAAAGCTAAACCACTTGCAAATCGGGCCTATGAAATACGAAAAAAAGCTTTGGGGGATCAGCATCCTTACTTTGCACGTAGTGCTAACCAATTGGCCATTGTCAATTGGAAAGAAGGAAATAATGAGGAAGCATTAAAGTTTTATCAGGAAACATTTGACAACTATTTTAACCAAATCAATACCTTTTTCCCAGTCCTTACTGAAGAAGAAAAAGCGACTTTTTACTACACCAATCTTCGTCCTGCATTTGAGCAATACGTTTCGTTCATAGAAGAAACTTCGCGAGAAGACAAAGATCTCTTGGGGGAAATTTATAATTATCAGCTGGCTCTAAAAGGACTGATCATGTATGCAACCTCTAAGGTAAGAGAGAGTATTCTTGCTAGTGGTGATGAAAACCTGATCAGTATGTTTGAGGAATGGATTAGTCAAAAAGAACAACTGGCTAAGCTATTCAGCGCTACTGATATTGAAATCGGCGTTAGAAACAAGAAAATTGATTCATTAACAGAAGCCTCGAATGTGCTTGAAGAACAACTAAGTAAATCATCGCAAGCGTTTGGAGAAAACTTTGCTAACAAGTCTGTCACATGGGAAGATATTAGAAACTCATTAGCGCCTGGAGAAGCGGCCGTTGAAATGGTCCGATACCGGGACTTTTCCACAGATTCATCCGGAGTTTTTACAGATGAAGTGTACTATGCGGCAATGATAGTCCGACATGATACAGAAGATCATCCTGAAATGGTGATCCTTCGAAACGGAGCTCAGATGGAACAAAAATTTCTTGCTAATTATCGAAATGCCATTAAGTACAAAATTTCTGAAAACTATAGCTACCGATTGTTCTGGCAACCAATTGCCCGAAGACTGGAGGGTATCAATAAAATCTATTTCGCCCCTGACGGGGTGTACAACCAAATCAGCATCTACACGCTTCAGAACCCAGGAACCAAAGATTATCTCCTAAATGAAATCGATCTTGCCCTGGTGACAAACACCAAAGACTTGCTGGAAGAAAGTCAACCGTTCGAGGACGGAGGAAGAAGCGTATTCTTTGGCTATCCTCAGTATTCAATGGGCTCCACCTTAAGTGATGATGGTAGCGCAAAAGATCGAGGAGTTAGGGGTGCAAGAGGATCTCGTGGTAAGACGAGTAAAGAAGAACTTTCGAGGGGTATTCCGAGAGGTGTACGAGGAAACCTGGTAAGATACATGCAGTCATTCAATGGATTGGGGATGCTTCCAGGCACGAAAAAAGAAGTAGAACTAATCGATAGCCTGTATGCTGTTAATGACAGGAACAGGGACACGTATTTTCTCAATGAAGCCCTTGAGGGTACAGTAAAAAGTGTTAATAATCCGAATATTCTTCACATTGCTACGCACGGATTTTTTCTGGAGCAGGACCATGATGCACAATCAGATGATGCATATGTTCAGAACCCTTTGCTAAGATCAGGACTTATTCTAGCTGGTGCCAACAACTTCATCCAGACCGGAACCATCGTTTCTGAGTCAGATGGAAATGATGGCATCCTTACCGCATTTGAAGCAATGAATATGAATCTGGATAAAACAGATGTGGTGGTACTCTCAGCTTGTGAGACAGGTTTAGGAGAAATCAAAAATGGTGAAGGGGTTTATGGACTTCAACGTGCCTTCCAAATTGCCGGTGCAGACGCGATTATCATGTCAATGTGGACGGTAGATGATGATGCAACCCAAGAGCTTATGACCACCTTCTATCGTGAGTGGCTATCACATGGGGACAAACAGCTGGCTTTCAATACCGCTCAGAAAAAATTGAGGGAAAAATATAAAAAACCTTATTACTGGGGGGCGTTTGTGATGATTGGAGAGTAACAGTATTTAAAAGTTTTAGAAAAGGGAAGTTTACCGCTTCCCTTTTTTCTTTTCCCATGCTTTAAAATCCAGAATCAAAATCCCTCTTCCTTTCCCTGCTGCATCTGCTGCATGCGCATATTGAAAAGCCATATAGCGACCATCATCACTGACAACAGGGTTAGATGCCTTATATTCCGGATTGTCGTTGAAGTATGTTATCCGTTCTACATCTCCCGATTCATCGAGTTTTAGTTTGTAAATATCCAGGGTCAAAAATTCCTTCATGCCTTTATAGTTGGCTCTATGCCTGTTGCTCTCAATTAGCATACTTAATCCATCAGGAAATATGCCCTCTGCTTCATCGTAGGTGTCTTTGCTGTTGGAGTAATTGGTAAATTCTTTTTCTTCCATGTCATAGCCAAGTACTTCTGCCTGAAAACCAAACTGTCCGCCGAACGCATAAAAGAACAACTCATTTTCATTTTTTGGATTAAAGTTTTGGGTTTCCAGATCCCATCCCTTAGCTGGCGTGGGAAGGTCGCCTGCTGTAAAAAGTGGTTTCCAGTTTTTCAGCTTGGGTTTCTCTCCATCATAATCTATTTCACCCTTATAGATAGTGGTTCCTAGTGCCCAGGCAATATTCATTTTCGTTCTTGAAACGGCAGGTCCCTCTTTGCAGTGTACTCCCAGTGGAACCGGTGGAGATTTAAGGTCTTTTTTCAACACCCATAATTCCGCATTTCTAGCATCCCTGCTTTTCCATGGATTTTTTGAGTCAAATTCACGAGCTCCTGATAGTAGGATGTCGCCGTTAGCGAGATAGAGCGCACGCACAAATCCTTCATGGAAAAAGTGATGAGTCATTGGTTGGATGATACCTGTTGTTATTTCAACTTCAAATACATCACCAAAAGTTTTTTCAATAAATAGAATACGCTCACCATCATGTGACCAATCTGCTCGTTCCCCGAAATAAGTAATCTGCGTAATATAATCGGGCAAATCTTCTAAGGGAGATTTGTTTGTATCCTGGGAAAGTAAGCTGCCGGGTAAAGCAACAAAAATGAGCAAGGCGATGTATAACTTATTCATAGAAATTAGGGATGATTAAACTCAAAGATAAAATGAATAAGCTCCTTACCATATTTATTGTCTCCGCGTTCCTTTCCTGCACAAACCAGCAAGCCCCCTCTGAGGAAAGCTTAAGGACAGCAATTGATCAGTTTAACCAGGCTTATAAGATCGGTGATGACGAAAAGCTATCATCTATGATTACTGAGAACTATGTACACACCAATAGCTCATGGAAGTCTTTTGGCAAGGAAAAATGGATTGGGTATATGGAAGACCGTTCCAAAAAACTTAACAACGGAAATCTCACCGTTGAATCCTACGAGATGAACGAGCTATCCATTGAAATGTATGATGATGCCGCAATAGCGACTGCCCTGATCTCAACAACAGGAGTTGAAGATGGCGTTCAGTTTAACAAGAAATTCAGGGTATCCAATTTTTGGATCTTTGATGGAAGCCGCTGGCTGAGAGCAGGCTTCCATGATACGCCGGTTGAATAAATTACCCTTCCCCAACATTCAGCGGAGCTATTTGTGCATCTTCCGGCATCACAAATAAGCTGTCTGCAGGCGCCTCTTTTGATGATAGCTCAATGCTTTCGAAAACAACCTCATTACTCATCACACCAACTGTGTCATCCTTAAACTGATACCATTGAATAGTCGTAGGAAGTAGCAATCCATTGACCTCTCTCCATTGATCGTATTTGATCAGTTTATAAGTATCGCTTGGTTCCCCACTTCGATAGGTAACTGTGTACATCAGCCATTCCATTTTGTTCGTCTCAGGATCATACCACAAAATGTAATTGTCGTCCGGAGCGTCTCCGATGTTTTCGCCGTAGGAAATTTTGATCCCGTTGTAGGTTTTGCCTAATAGTTCACGAGGTTCCACGTCTTCGTAAAAAGCGCCCGGATCACCGACAACAAAAGGCATAGCATAGAAATAGAAGTACAGATTATGATAAAACCTAGCTCTACTGGCATCAATGGTATCCGGCGATACCCATACATTTTCTCCATCAAACCCGATTGTCTGCTTTGGTGACTCCACTCGAATCTTCCGATTCTGAAGGTTTGTGATCGTTGATTCTTCCCCTTTCATGTACGAAAGTGATTTCATTTTGGACCATTGTTCATAGCCGCCGTGTGTATCCATCACTTTGGTGAGTGATTCGCTGTGATGAGAAGGTGCTTCATAGATCGCTTCTGCCTGAGTAGCCTCTTCGGGGCTGTCTTTTTGGTTGTTCGACTGGCATGCCATCAACATAGCCAATAATAGAATAGTGAGATATTTCATTAAAATTTTTCTTCAAATGTAGCCGATTAAAAAGGCATCTTGTAGCTCATAAAAATCATTTTTGGCTAAAAGGTAAGCTGGACTACATTAAAAATTTTATCCCGAAACGCAACATTAAAACTACAAATAAGGTATAAGAATAATTATTAATACTACATTTAAGGTAAAAATGAGAATTAGGTTTAGAAAAGATTTAATACAGGCACCATTTTTTACCCCTGCCCTAAAGGGAGTTGTTGACTTTCCCTTCAGGGATAAAGGGTTATAAAAAGGTCGTCATTTTAATCAAAATCTTTTCTATCCAAGAAAATGGTTAATCATGGGAAAACATCAACTAGGTGAATTCGAAGAGGTGGTGATGCTCACAGTAGCAATCCTTACAGATGAAGCGTATGGGTTTGCCATCATCGAAGAGATGGAAAAGCGACTCAATCGAAAAGTGAGTATTGGAGCTTTACAAACTGTGCTTCGAAGATTAGAAAAGAAAGGCTATCTGTCCTCAGAGATGGGTGAAGCTACTGCTGTTCGTGGAGGTAAGCGAAAACGATTCTTTCACCTTACATCGGCAGGGAAAAACGTTCTTCAGGAAACAAAAGAACAGCGCCTTGGACTATGGAATGCTGTTCCTGAATTTGTCGTGAAGTTCAGCTATTAATGAACAAACCAAACCAGATATCGCCACCGAGATGGTCGCTCAAATTCTTCCGCTGGTTCTGCCATCCGGACTATGCGGAAGACATTGAAGGGGATCTCTTCGAACGATTTGAAAAAAGGACTATTGAAAATAGAGCAGCTAAATGGCTGTTCACGCTGGATGTGCTAAAACTATTTCGGCCCGGCATTATAAAGCCAATCACAGGCAGTCAAAAACTAAATAACTACGACATGTTTAAAAATTATTTCAAAATAGGTCTTCGAAACATTCGCAGGCATAAAACATTCTCATCCCTCAATATCGCAGGGTTGAGCGTTGGGATCGCGAGCTGTATTCTGATTCTCATTTACGTGAACAATGAGCTATCCTACGATACCTATAACAGCAATTACGAAACTACCTACCGGGTGATTCACTATTACGGACAGCAAGGTGAAGCACCTGATTACACATCTCTTCCTACGAATGAATACCAGGTATGGGGAAATGCACCGGTGGCACCTGCGATGCAGCAATTTTTTCCTGAAATAGACAAGGTCTTTCGTTTTACCAGTGATGCGTCGTGGCTTTTTTCCTACAATTCGATTACCTATTCAGAATCAGACGTTCTTTTTGCAGACTCCACCGCATTTGACATCTTCGACTGGAAAGTAATAGCAGGAAATCCTAAAACTGCCCTTGAGAGGCCAAATACGGTGGTCTTAACTCCGAGATTAGCCGAGAAATACTTTGGAAGCGAAAACCCCATGGGTAAGTCCATTATCATGGATAATCAAGATCCTTTCGAAGTAACTGGTGTTGTAGAAGTGCCCACTAATTCCCATTTCTCTTTCAATGGACTGATCTCTATGAGCACCTTTCGAAATTCACGTCCGCAAATATTCGATTCATGGGGTTATGTGGATTTTTACACCTACTTCACGCTAAAGCCAGGTACAAGTATTGAGCAGGTTCAGGAAAAAGTGCCCGAATTTTTGGAGGCCAACTTCCCTAACGATTTTAACTATCATATAAAATTTGAACCTCTTTCAGATGCGTATCTTCACTCGGAAGCAGGAAGACAGCCTGGCCCTGTTGGGAGCATGGGGAGCATTTATATCTTTACTTCTGTCGCTCTGTTCATCTTACTAATTGCCTGTATCAACTTCATGAACCTTTCTACCGCCCAATCAGTAGAGCGAGCAAAAGAAGTAGCGATTCGAAAAACAATTGGCTCTCATCGTGAGGCATTGATATATCAATTTTTGGTGGAGGCCATTCTTGTAACCTTTATAGCTTCAATACTTGCCGCTGTATTCGTCATTTTTGGTCATTCACTGCTCGAAACCATTTCCGGAAAAACATTGCCGATCGATTGGCTTTTTACACCTCAAAATGCGCTACTCGCTTTGGGGGGAATATTATTCATAGGAATAGCGGCCGGGAGTTACCCTGCATTTGCATTATCGACTTTTAAGCCAGTCACAGTGCTTAAAGGCTCCTTTAAAACATCGTCCAAAGGCATCTGGCTCAGGAAATCTTTAGTGATTCTTCAGTTTTCCCTATCCATCATTTTGCTTGCAGGAGCTGCAGTTGTTTCATCGCAACTCGATTATCTTCAGAAGTATGATCTGGGCTTTGACTCAGAACAAATGCTGGCTGTTGACTTTGGGTATGATGACCTGGTTCAACAAAAACGTGAGTTCATTAAGCAAGAATTTTTGAAACATAAAGACGTAGAAATAGTCTCTGTTTCACGAGCAGTGCCTGGTGATTTTTTTCCAAATGCAGGAACAGGAGTTGCCGATCCCGTTTCAGGAGAAATTGTTTATAAAGGTCCTGCTATCTATGAAGTTGACGAAGATTTTATCCCTGCCTATAAAATGAATATGGTAGCGGGGAGAAATTTTTCAGACGATTTTCCTTTGGACTCTGCGAATGCCTTAATTCTAAATGAATCTGCTGCCAGGCTATTTGGCTATCCAAACCCTGCCGACATCATCGGGAAGTCTTTCCGCCAATGGGGACGCGAAGGAAAAGTGGTTGGGGTAGTGGAAGACTTCAACTATGTGTCTTTGCATGAAGATGTAGAGCCTCTATCACTCCGTTTTGGTACCCGTTTTAATGTTTCAACCATTTCAGTTAAACTAAAAAGTGATGACTTTTCGAAAACGATCGCTGAGCTTGAAAACATCTGGCAGGGAATCGTTCCACATCGTCCGTTCGATACACGTTTTGTGGATCAAAACTTTAATGCGCAGTATGAATCTGATGAACGCTTTGGAATGATATTCACCACATTTTCAGGGCTAGCAATCTTTGTTGCATGTTTGGGTTTATTTGGATTAACTATCTATAGCACCAGCCAACGAAATAAAGAAATAGGTGTGCGAAAAGTGATGGGAGCATCCATCACGCAAATAATTGCCCTTCTTTCCAGGGACTTCCTTACGCTTTTCATCATTGCCCTTGCTATCTCTGTACCACTTTCCTGGTATGTGATGAACAGCTGGCTTGATGGGTTCGCGTATCGCATTTCATTAGGTGTTGAGGTCTATGCTGTATCCGCTTTGATCACTTTGCTGGTGGCATTCATTACCATGAGTTTTAAAACAGTAAATGCCGCACTCTCAAACCCCATTGAATCATTGAGAGATGAATAAACTGTAAATCCTGACAGGTTTCAAAAACCTGTCAGGATTTAAAAGAAAGTTATGAAACAACCCCCAAAATATCCCCTCCATTTCTTCCGTTGGTTCTGCCATCCGGACTATGTGGAAGATATTGAAGGTGATCTTTTGGAGCGATTTGAAAAAAGGACGAATGAAAACCGATCAGCCAGATGGCTGTTCGCACTCGATGTGCTCAGGCTTTTCAGGCCGGGGATCATCCAAAATTTTGAAGGAACAAAAAAACTCAACTATTACGGCATGTTTAAGCACAACCTACTTATTTCTCTACGTGGTTTCAAGCGACACAAAGCAGTCTTTGGTATCAATTTAATTGGTCTTATCACCAGTCTCACATGTGTGCTTTTCAGCGTGCTCTGGATAAACGATGAACTGCAAAAGGACCGGTTTCATGCAGAATCTGATAAACTATTTCAAGTCCATTCCAAATTCACTAACGTAAGCGGCATAACCGTTTCCAGAGGTGTAACTGGACTCATAGAACCAGAAATTGAAACTCAGATTCCACAGGCTGTTGCTTCCGCAGTATCCACGGATGTGCATGAATATACTTTGAGTATTAATAAAAAAGGGTTTAGGGTGAAAGGTCGATTTGCCGATTTCGACTATCTAAAACTCTTAGATTATCCACTTTTGAGTGGTGATGCAACCGCATTGAACGAACCCACAAATATTTTGATCACCAAATCTCTGGCTATGAAAATGTTCGGAAAAGAAGATGTAGTCGGAGAAACCTTAGACTGGCATTTCTGGAGCAGAGAAAACACATTCCAAATTGCCGGCATACTAGAAGACGTTACCTCGGCCACCTCTGAACCATTCGAGTTCATCCTTCCATGGACCTTTTATCATGATGAACTCATTAACTATAAAGGGTGGGGAAATTTCTATGGAAGAGTTTTGGTAAAACTTGACGACCTCTCGCAGAAAAGTCTGGTGGAGGAAAAACTGAACGAAATCTTTCAGGCCAATCAATCCAATGAAAACGTAGAACTGTTTCTGACGGGTTATTCAGACAGGTACCTCTATGGAAAGTACGAGAATGGCGAGCAAGTGGGAGGAAGGATTGAGTATGTAAAGCTAACGAGCATTGTGGCCGCATTCATTTTGTTAATCGCCTGTATAAATTTCGTGAATTTATCTACCGCATTTGCATCGCTTAAGGCAAAAGAAATAGGAGTGAAAAAATCTTTCGGTGCGTCCAAAAGAAACCTTGCTTTCCAGTTTTTCTTTGAGTCACTCCTACTTTCGTTCCTTGCCACCCTTGCTGCGATACTATTTGTTGTTGCTCTTATGGAACCTTTCAATCAATTGACCGGCAAGCAGCTATCGCTTCTTCCACAACCTATGATGATCGTCTATTTCTTACTGTTTATTCCAATAATTGGAATAATTGCAGGTCTTTACCCGGCCATTCATTTATCCAGACTGAAGGTTATTACGGCCCTTAAATCTAAGGTACTCGGAAGCCAAAATCATAAAGCATGGGGCAGACAGACATTGGTTTTGATTCAATTTTCTCTTTCCATACTGCTAATCGTTGGAACATTAATAGTGAGCAAGCAAATGGATTATGCCTTAAACAAAAACCTGGGGTATGACAGAGATAACCTCCTCTATTTTTTAAGAGAAGGGCAGCTGTTTGAAAATGGTCAGGCTTTCATTTCGGAGCTCGAAAGCATCCCCGGTGTACAGCAGGTTTCTGAAACCGGATTTTCAGTGAGCCCAAACATGCAAAACCGAACCGGCGGATTAGACTGGGTTGGCAAAGGTGAAGATCAACAGGTCAATGTTTGGGAAAATAATGGAGACGCTCATTCCGTAGATATTCTCGGTTTGGAATTGGTAGCAGGAAGAACCTTCCAGGAAGTACTAAACAACGAAAAAGAAAGTGTCATTTTCAACGAAACCGCTATTCGAATGATGGGTATAGAAAACCCCATTGGCAAAACGGTTGAGCACTACACAGGTAAAAAAGAAATCATTGGTATTGTAAAGGATTTTACAACAGAATCCCTCCACAATCCGATGGAACCAGCCATGTTTTTCTATCGACCGGAAAGAGCGCACTATATCATGGTCAAAATGGAAAATGGAAAGGAATTTGAAACAATTGAGAAATTGGAAACGCTATATAAAGAGTTCAATCCTAGTTATCCTTTTGAGCCTAAGTTTGTCGATCAGGATTATCAGGCCATGTATGATTCTGAAATGCGAATGGCCAATTTGTCCCACATCTTTTCAGGATTAGCGATTTTGATTTCATGCCTGGGTTTATTCGGACTTACCATTTTTCAAGTACAACGAAAAGTCAAAGAAATTGGAATCAAAAAAGTACTAGGATGCGATAGATGGAAACTCGCACTTTCAATGACGTATAATTTCACAAAAGCTGTATTCCTGGCAATCATAATTACTATACCTATTAGCTACCTCTTCGGACTAAGGTGGTTAGAAAACTACGCTGAAAGTGTTCAACTTTCCATGTCGACTTTTGCCATAGCAGCTGGTGTAGCACTATTGATTGCGTGGATTACTGTTGGTTCGCAAACTATAAAGGCAGCAAATGCCAATCCTGTAGATTCTCTCAAGGATGAGTAAGGCTCTGCCACACCTAGGTATCAACTTTCGGAAAGTTTGAAACTTTCCGAAAGCTAAAAGACAAATTCTCGACACAGACTTCTTCCAAAAATAATTTTACTACAATTAGGAATTTATAACCAAAATTCTCTTTCTTCGTAAATACTACAATTAGGAAATAATTAATTACGAATGAAAAAGTTCCAACTAGGTGAATTCGAGGAGATCGTGATGCTCACGGTCGCTATTCTTTATGACGATGCATATGGCGTATCTATCAAAAAAGAAATAGAAAATCGACTGAACCGCAGCGTAAGTGTCGGGGCTTTACAGTCAGCGTTGAAGCGACTGGAAGACAAAGATTATCTGGAATCGCTTGACAAGGATGCTACGCAAGAGCGTGCAGGTCGTCCCAAACGGTATTACAAGATTACTGCACTTGGCAAAGAAGCGATGCAGTATACCAAAGAAACTCGTAATTCACTTTGGGAGGCCATTCCGTCCGTCTCATTGGATGTGAAATTTGCAACACTATGAAGTGTGGAGCTTACATCAATTTGAATCAGCCCTCTACCCCAACCGAACGTCGGCCCGGCCTAAAGGGTAGGGCTGATTCCAATCTTCTCAAAGTCCCCTTCAGGGGGTTGGGGGTGGAAAAAAAGAAAGATCATGCATAACCCACCAAAGCTTTTCCTCAAGTTCTTCCGATGGTACTGCCATCCACGATTGGCAAAACCAATCGAAGGGGATCTTATGGAGCTCTATGATGAGCGAGTAAAAGAACTGGGCAAGAAAAAAGCTGACTGGAAATTTATAAAGGACACACTTCTCCTTTTCAGGAGAGATATTATCAAACCCGCCGGTGGCGGACAAAGACTCAATAACTACGGCATGTTTAAATCAATGATAAAAATGGCATGGAGAAATGCCATCAGACAAAAACAATTCACTGTACTAAATCTACTCGGGCTAACGATTGGAATAAGTACCTGCTTCATGATTGGACTATATATCCATGATGAGATGACCTTTGATGCCTTTCACGAAAAAGGAGATCGAATCTATCGTGTGAATCAACCATTTATATGGGGTGACTGGGACAGGATGATGGCCAGCACCGGCCCCAATCTAGCCACTGCATTGCGCGAGGATGCGCCTGCATTTGAAGAGGTGACGCGAATATTGTCCCTTGGGTCACTAACGGCAACCGCTGCTAATAACGGTAACCGATCAAATGCCTTCAAAGAAGATCGAATCTATGCTGCAGAGGAAAATTTCTTTGATGTCTTTTCCTTCAAGCTCAAAGCAGGAGACACTAAATCAGCTTTCGATGACCCACAAAATATAATGATTACCGAAAAGACCATGAGACGGTATTTCGGCGAAGATGCCAGACCTGAGGAAACGATTGGAAAAAACATTGAGATCAAACAGTATGATAATTCATGGAAAGCCTTTTCTATCAATGGAATTCTGGAAAATGTTCCTACTCGATCTCACATTCAATATGATATGTTGGTTTCACTCAAGAGTGAATCTGAAATGATGCAGGCTCATGGATGGAAGTGGATCTGGACAGCATTTTCTACCTATGGTTTGGTCAAAGAAGGTACGAATGTGGCAGCCTTAGAAAGAGATATTCAGGCAATTCCGCCTAAATGGGCTCCACCTACCACAGAACGTATTTTCAATCAAACATTCGAAGAGTTCACCGATGGAAATCCATGGAAGCTGGATCTTCAGCCATTGAGCGAAGTGTACATTGCCGGATCACCGAGAGGCCATTCTTTTGGCCCAACAGGAAATCCGCTTTTTATTAAAATATTTGGCGCAATAGGGCTTTTAGTGCTTGTCTTGTCAGCTATTAACTTCATGAACCTCTCAACTGCAAGAGCCACCAACAGATCCAAAGAAGTGGGCGTCAGGAAAGTGCTTGGGTCTGAAAGAAGTACCATCGTTAAACAGTTCATTTTAGAATCTGTGCTCTTTGTTCTTACAAGCACTGCGCTTGCTTTGATGGTTGTACAGCTCACATTGGGTACCTTCAACCACCTGGCAGAAAAGCAAATCGAAATCCTTCCGTTCTTTCAAAACCCAACATTCTACCTGATTGTCTTTGCATTCATTTTGACACTCGGTTTTATTGCCGGCAGCTATCCGGCACTCTATCTATCATCTTTTAAACCGATTGAATCGTTGAAAGGAAAAATCAAAACCGGCTTCAAAGGAAGAAGTATCAGAAACGGGTTGGTTGTTTTTCAATTCACCATTTCCATCGCACTGATCATCACCACATTTTTTGTTCAAAAGCAGCTTACCTATGCTTCAAATGTGGATATCGGATTCGCCAAAGAAAACATCCTTCAACTACACAATGTTGAAGAATTGGGGTTCGAAACTGAGGCCTTAAAAAACCGGCTGGCGGCAAACCCAAAATTCACTGTGGTTGGTAAATCATTCGGCGTTCCGCCATTTGTGTATTCAAGTGATCGCTACAAGGCGGCCGGCCCGGAAACCCCTGTTGTTCAGCTAAACAACCTGCGGATTGATGAAGATTACCTGGAGGTCTTAGGGCTGGAATTTCTCTCTGGCAGAAACTTTGATTCCAATCGAGAGAATGATAAGTATAGGGTGATATTGAATAGGGAAGCGGTCAAAAACCTTGGATGGAATGTAGAAAATGCCGTTGGAAAATCTGTCGCGCTTGCCTCAGGCGGTGAAGAAGAACATGAAGTGATCGGGGTGGCGGAAGATTTCAACTTTAATAGTGTAAAACAAGAAATAGCTCCTTTGATTTTAATTCATCATTACAATGATATTGTCTGGGATTATGGCGCAGGACTATCTTTTTACTCTATGCGACTAAACCAGGAGGCAATTACCTCAACAGACGACCTAAATCAACTGCTCATCTCACTTGAAGAAGAAATGAAGCAGATAGATCCTACGGTTCCTTTTGAGTACAGTTTTATGGATCAGGAGTTTGAAGCTACCTTCCGGTCAGAAAGGAAAATGGCAACTATACTCAATGTCTTTACCATCATGGCGATGATTATTGCCTGTCTTGGATTGTTTGGGCTGGCCGCATTTTCTGCTGAGCAGCGCACCAAAGAGTTGGGAATTAGAAAAGTCTTGGGGGCCAGTGTCTCGGAGCTTGCTGTTACCTTCTCAAAAGAATTCACCAGATTGGTTCTGATAGCCATCCTATTGGCGTGCCCTATTGCATGGTATTTTGTTAGTCAATGGCTCCAGGATTTTGCATATAGCACGCCTATGGAAGTTTGGGTATTCATAGCTGCAACTATAGCAGCTATGTTAATAGCGATCGTAACCATTAGTTTTCAGTCGTTGCGGTCAGCAAATCGAAATCCAGTGGAGACGCTTAAGGATGAGTAAACGATTACCATTATTTCAATTTCAATCGTCTTCCATGCTTATCTCATATTCCATTTCTACAGCTAGATTGTGGGCAAAGTAGGCATAAATCAGTTTCTGAATTTCCTCTATTGTAAGACTTTTCAAAAAGTGAAACTTCGTCACTCGATTTTTCTTTCCTCCTTCAATCACAGTCAGCTGGGCACTCAATCCCACTTTTTCATTATTCATACGGTATTCCAAATAGTCACTGTCGATTTCGATTACTTTCAAGGTATCAGTGCCCCACTTACCAATTAAATCATCGTGAATTAATGTCAACGCCGAAACGAGAGTATCTCCTTCATAAAAAGTTACCATTGGATCATCTTCATCTCCAGTCCATGAATGATTAAAATTTTCCTGTGCAGATACGGAGCTTACGACATCATATCGTTTTCCAGATCTCATTTCGTCAATGCTAATTTTTTGTTTAATCCTATCTGAAAGGTCCAGATTAAAAAAACGCTCTGTAAACTCTTCATTTTTAACTCCTTGTTTCATTACAAAACGCTGCACTTCATCTCCTTCGCTAAAAAGCATGTAGTTCTTTTTTTTGTTTCGAAGCAGCAGTGAGTCAGTTTTATCAAGGAATGCTTTAAGCTCCTCAGACTTTCCCGCTTTCAATACCCTACGCTTCGGCTTGCCTTTCTTTTTTAAAAATAAGCTTGAATTGGCCGTTTGAAGAAGATATTCAATGTCTTCAACTGAATACCATTGATCATGGATATATGGGGTAAAAGCATTTTTCTGTGCAGGAATTACGATCGACTCCTTAAGCACTTTTTTACGCTTTTTATTTACCACAAACACCTGCAACTTGAAATTTACGTTTTGGATGGTGTATTTTGGGGTGCTTGTTGTACCTCCCTTTACAAATCGGTAAATGATATTAGCAAAATAATCAGCTTTTCCCTCGGTAATCTTTGGTTTAATACCTGGAAAAATAAATGTGTTTTTTTTCTCTATGAACTTATCCGGATTTATATAAATAAACTCTTTAATACCCAACTTAGCTGATAGTTTATCCTCGATAATCTTGATTGTTTCGGCTCTCAAATTCGGTGAGTCCTTTACAATTCCTAAGCAATCTTCACATCTCAGCTCAAAGTTATTTACCTGAATTGTCTGACTATTCGATTGCATGGTGGTCACCATGGTAAAGCACAAAAACAATATTTTTATGAGTTTCATGTTAATTCTTGTTTAGCTGATTTAGATCTCGCTTTTAAAAAAAGAAATGAAACCTTGGTCCCAGGTAGGATTTCAAGTTTGATGATTTGGCATTTTTGATTGAATAATCATATCCTATATCAACACTTAATCCGGTGTTTTTAGTAAAGTAAAAGTCCTTCCCAATAGAGGTGCTTAAGTAGAATGTATTGTCAATTCTATCTGTATTCCATTTGTAAGAAGCCCCGGCTAAAATGAAGTAGGGTTTTCTGCTATTAATGGGTTTACCGAAACTTTTTCGGTAATCCAATCCGAAACCTTTTGCCGCTGCAAGAATAAAGCTCCCATGGATATTGATTGAATTGACGTCATCAACCAAATATCTGACACCTAAATGTATGGTTTCTGAGGAATATCCAGCTCCTGCAATCCCAAAAAGTCTTCGACCTATCTGTTTTTGTAATTCCTTAATTTCACTATTGAGTTCCAGATAATTTTTCTGTGACCATTGTCCATTCTTAGAATTGTATTTGTATATAGGTTTAAAGCCAGATTTAGTGCTTCCGCCAATGAGTGCTCCAAGTGGTACCGATATGGTTGCACCCAAAAGAGCTCCTACTTCCGGACCACTGAGTATGTAGCCATCATTACTGTTAGTAACAGCGCCAATAATTGCCCCAATACTTCCTATGATAAGCGCACCATTTAGCATACCAGCGCCAACGCTTTTTTTGGAAATCTTAGTCTCTTTCAAATCATTGAAAGCATATTGCCGAAAAAGTGCACTTTGAGATCTATTTCTAAGAGCTTTACGTACTTCAGAAAAAGGTTCAAGAACAATCAAACTATCGATCGAGTGTGAATGGTATGCCCCTGTTTTGATTTCTCCTGTTGAGAGCACCAGGTTCACTTTGATGTTCTTCTTCACACTATCCATTGACTGGGCTAGTGAAAGTTGAGCCATTAAAAAAAACAATATGGTGATAAATCTAAGCTTCATAATTGCCTAAATCATTGTCTTTCGAACACATAAGTTAGCCATTCTGAGTCAATAAAATAAGTGAGTCTAAAGCTTGAATATGAAAGTGATGTAACGGTAGTTGGAATTACCGTTGCTCCCTCATCAAGCAATAACCATAACTCATCTGTACCTACACCCCACCAGCTTCCTTCTACAAAAGATGTCCCACAATCATCATTTATATCTGTTCGCTCGTAAGCTCCTGCTCTTGTAAACATCACTATGTCATTTATCTCACATTCTCTGCTTGAATGAGGATCGCCATTTTCATCCAGCACCTGGCTAATACTCCAAGCTATTCCTTCTGCGTTTGAAATGTACCCATCGACGGTCTCGTGAATTTCAACACCATTATGATAAATAGTGCCATCTTCAACATACAATGCATAGGGGGTTTGCCAGTTGTTTAAATTGTCAAAAACCGCATCGATATAGTATTCACCAGCATCTAATCGCGGTATAGCTACAGCTCCATTCTCACTGGTTTTGTAAACTCCCAATCTATTTTCATCAAAAGCCCAATCGTCGACAGTTCTGTAAAGTGTTAAATCAACATCTGATTGTGGCGTCCCATTATTCACTACTTCCACTATCATAATACCCCTTTCATCAAATGAAAGTGTGGTGTCACATGCAGGAAGTATTGATGAGATAATCACTGAAAAAGTTATCAAAAGATTTTTCATAATATTAAATTTTAAAAGTGGTAGGCAACACCAAAGTTTAGCGATTGATTGGTGACTTTATCCTCCTCATCAAATAGGTTCTTGAAGCCATTTTGAAGCACCCCTTCGATTGCTAGATTATTAATTATTCTAAGGCCAAGCCCTAGAATAATCCCATTGTCCGAATCAGATATTTCGCTGGTTTCAAGGTCTTCTTTCATACCTGTACAATTTCCATCAACACATTCTCTCCAGGTGAATTCAGATTTTTTGTCTACGCCAAAAGATCCATAAATCCCAGCAAGCGCATAAACTCTGTCATGCATAATGAACTTTACCGGAAGTATTAAATCGATGTAGTCCAGAGATAATTCAGCTCGAGCTGTAGTTGTGACTGGAAGTTGAAAAAAGGAATGGGTTTCCGTTTCTTCATAAAATGCTCCACGCTGGGAATAATTAATTCCAGGTGTCAGGAAAAGGTTTTCTTTCAAGGTGAACCCGTAATGGAGGCCAACTTGAAATCGCTGAGTTCTTGTTAAATCTTCCGTGTCATCACCAACTAATTTTGATGAGGTTAATGCTGATTTCAAGATCAGCCCTTGACAAATCGCCAGTGAGGGTATGAGTAAGATTATAAGAAACGTGAGTACCAAGAGATTTTTCATAGTGTTTTCTTTTGATGATGAAAACAAACCTCTTATAGCACTAAGACAAATGAAAGTTATCCGGAGTGAGTGGGAATAATGATGGAGTAAACAGGAAGAATCAACGCTGTAACCATTTTTTAAATAATGGTGATTTATCTACACTAACTATCACCTGTTCTTTCGTTGGTGGATTGAGGATAACTCTGATACGACTCTTGGAATAAGAATACATCTCAGATATCGCCTTCACATGAATGATAAATTGCCTGTTTACACGAAAAAAATCAGTTGGATCAAGCAAGAGCTCTAAGTCTTTGAGCGACTCGTCAATAAGGTGCCGATGGTTATCAAACGAGTGGAGGTAGGTGTATTTATCCTGTCCAAAAAAGTAAGCAATTTTATTGCAGTCAACCAACACAATTTTTTCGCCTGAAGACACCATAAACCTTGAGCGATATTCCTTCTGTTCAAGCGACTCAATTATTGCAGATATATCAGGCGAATGCCTCGTATGCTGTTTTTTGAATTTATCAATTGCCTTGATTAATCGATCTTTTTCTATCGGCTTAAGTAAGTAATCAACACTATTTAGCTCAAAAGCTCTAATCGCATAATTATTAAATGCTGTTGTAAATATGAGAGATGCATTAGTATTAGTGCTTTTCAAGATTTCAAAACTCTGACCATCCGATAATTGAATATCCAAAAAAATGATATCTGGTTGAGGATGTGTATTTAACCACTCGATTGCTGCCTTACAAGATGTGAGATGATCAAGCACCAAGATTGTTGTATCAATTTCTTTAAGGAGTGACTGAAGTCTATTTGCAGCGTTAAATTCATCTTCAACTATAAGTACTTTAATTGCCATGATTATGCACTTAATATGGGGATCATTGCTACAAAATGTGTTTCTGTCCGTTCGAATTTAGTTCTCATATCTGTGATTAATTTGTAGCGGTCTTTGAGATTGGTTAACCCAATCCCACTGGCTGATACACGAGATTGAGGGATGATATTATTAGTTATTTCAATATAACCTGAATTCTCACTGATATCGATTTTGAGTGGATTCTTTTCAGATAGTCCGTTATGTTTTATTGCGTTTTCAACCAATGATTGAATGGCAAACGGAGGAATGTTACCGGAGGATTTTACATTAAACTGAACTTCAAATGAATCACCAAAACGAATCTGCTGAAGAAACACATAGCTTCTTACAAACTCCAATTCTTTTTCAATTGTAATCGTTGGTGATTCTACAGTCTTCAGTACATTCCGATAAATGCTCGTAAAGTTTTCAGTAAACTCAAGTGCGCGTTTTTGATCCGTTTTTATTAGATGAAGAAGCGATTCCAAACTATTGAATAGAAAATGTGGATGAACCTGATACCGAAGTGCTTCAAACTGGGTTAGAATATTCTGCCTCATTGTTTTTTCCAGATTGAGCTGAGTCTTTTGCCTTTGAATGTAAAGGTGGAAGATTTCGTAACTGACAATGAATAGTGAATTCAAAACAACGATATATAGAATATTATAATATAACGTGATTACTAATCCATCTGTTGGGAACCCCCAAAAAGGAGTTAAAAACCCATAGTCTATCCATATCAGAAAAGGGATCGTAATAAAAACAGCAGCACAAGTCGTTAGAAAAAATTCTGAAATAGATCGTTTTGTAAATGATTTATCCCATGAAAGTTTACTATCAAGGAACTTTATTATCTGGATATTAACGTAGTAAATGGAAAGAAATTGAAAGAATGTTTGGGTTGCGAAAGAAGCAAAACTGAGGATAATCTTTCCGAGGGAGAAAGGTGGCAACTCGTCGTATAATGCAAGCTCGCTGAAATACTCCACTTCAACAATGACTGCAAGAGTAAACACGAATAAAGTAGCTCTAACGGATAGCTTTTGTCCCATTATCCATATTGCATATACAATATAAATTTAGGTGAATTGACTAATAATAGGAGGTTTTAGTCCTATGAAACAATAAACACCAAAGCTATTGGGGTAAAGAGGCTTTAAAAGCATCATAGTCAGAAATGGAATCATCTCCCAGAGAAGTATCACACCCTTCTTCGGTTGCTTTCGCATTAATGTCTTCTACCCGATTGTCCGGGCTTGGGTGGGTACTTAAAAATTCCGGCTGGCTTGATGAGTTACTATCCAATAGTTTCTGGAAGAAGCCGGCTGCTCCATTGCAGGCAAAGTCATTTACATCTGCCAGATAGAGTACAGAGTAATCGTCAGCTTCAGCCTCTGCATCACGGCTAAATTTTAAGGTTCCGAGTGAGGTTGCTATTTGAGTAAGAAGTCCAGGGTCTCCGCCGGTAATTATACTCAAAAGGACGCTCACACCGTACTGCCTTTGGAGTTGTTTAGAACTGTGACGTTGGTCTGCATGAGCAATCTCATGGCCCATCACTCCAGCGAGGTGATCTTCTCTCTCTAAAAAGAAAATCAAACCTGTATAAACATATATCTGGCCGCCAGGAGTAGCGAATGCATTTAATACTTCCGGATCATCAATAATATTGACTTTCCATGGAAATTCTGTTCGGTAACTCACGCTACCAGACGCTAAAATGACATTCATCATATTCTCAATGTATTCGTATGCTTCCAGATTGGCTGACCGTTCCAAAATTGGGAATTGCTCAGGCATACTTTCAATTTCAGCTGCCACCTGCTGTCCAAGTGAGATATCATTGTTGATACTGAACAATACGATATCGTTGTTTTTATCACATGAGACAGAAATAACAGTAAAGCAGATTAATAGAACTAGTATGAAGGAATTGAGTTTTTTCATTTTGGCCATTTTTATAGTACAAGATCAGTCTTCGAAACCAATTGCTAGTTATTAAGAGGCAATTGAATCATATAAGACTTCCTTGATTATATAACTCTCCAAAGGTTTCTATGTTTTATTCGGATCTGTTGAAATATCAAAGTTTTTCTATCTCATATTGATAATCCGCTTGCAGATCCTCATGAAGACTTGACAATGCCTTTTCAATACGCTTGATTTCTCTATGATACAGGTTTTTGATGGTCGTATGCTTGTTTATAGCAATGCCAGAATCTTGTATGCGTTGACAGAAATAAAGCCTTGCATCAACTTCTGTCTGCTTTTGTCCTGAATATCGAAGGGACTTATTTAGCGACCTGACAATTTTCTGAAGCCCTTTTTTTACATAATAAAGATGACTCATATTGATCTCCTCCATCATGTCATCAATATCTTCTTTCAAGAGCTTGATATAACTCTGTTCATTTCCAGCCTCAAAAAGCAAGTAGGTTAGGAGTTCTTTATTGTCTTTTTTGAATCGGCCCAGGCGTAAACATATTGTCAACAACTCTTCAGGACTCCTTTGCTTTAGTTCTCTTTTTATATCTGCCAGTGATGCTGCCTTCATGCTAAAATCAAATTTACACTCTTTGATCAGTCATGTTTGATTGCTACATCCCATTTACATAAAAAACTGTGAAAACTATTTCTTTTACAACTTAAATAGAAATGATCCGTATATTTGTTTTACAAATTCAATAAAAATGGGAAGAACAAATTTTCTGGGTGAGTTTGAGGAGCTAATTCTCACCATGGTTTTGATTCAGGAAGAAGATGCATACGGCAATACGATTGTCAAAGCGATTAAAGAACATCAGAACCGTGAAGTCAACCTCAGTTCCGTACACATCACCCTTTATCGATTGGAGGAAAAGGGATTCCTCGAATCGTATATGGGTGGGGCTACCAAAGCAAGAGGTGGACGCAAGAAGCGCTATTTCAAAATAACGAATGCAGGTAAGGTACTGCTGCAGGAAATGAAAGATGCGAGGACTAATCTGTGGAAACTTGCACCGCAACTCAATTTTTCTTCATGAGCACTCCAAGGCCACCGAGGTTATTTGCCAGATTTTTTCAATGGTATTGTAATCCACGATTGCAAGAAGCGATTCTTGGGGATATGGAAGAACAATTTGAAGAAGACATTGAAACACATGGACTAAACAAGGCAAGAAGAAGATTCGCCTGGACAGTGATTCGATTTTTTAGAAAGGACATCATTAAGCCCTTAAGCGGCACTCAAAAACTCAACTATTACGGCATGTTAAAAAATTACTTTATTACATCTATTCGATTCATTAAGCGTGAAAAGGTGTTCGCTTTGATGAACATCTCCGGGCTTGCATTGGGCATTGCCTGTGCAATTGTCATCTACAAAATCCTGGATCACGAGTATAGCTACAACAAGCATCAACAGCATTACGCTAATCTCTACCGGGTCTTAAATGAGGACATTACCACACGAGGAAAGCTACTCTACCGTGCACAAACGAACCCTTTGGCGGGCGCTATTAGAAGCGATTTCACAGGAGTTAATGCCACCATGACCTTTTATGATCGGGACGGTCTGATTGGTATTCCGGATGGAGAGGGAAACATTCAACGCTTTCAGGAAAACAAGGGAGTGGTCTTTGTTGAACCGCAATTTCTAGAGATGTTCACACTTCGCTTTCTGGTTGGAGATCAAAAAAGTGCACTCAGTGAGCAGGGGAAAGTCATTTTAACAGAATCAAAAGCCAAGAAGTATTTTGGACTCTCATCATTCAATTTACACGAAGCTATAGGCAGGGAAGTAATCCTGGAAAATGAGAAGACGCTCTACGTTTCTGCAGTTGTGGAAGATGAACCAAACACCTCCGACTTCCCTTTCGAAGTAATCTTTCATCACATGGATCAGGATGCGGCAAACCCCTGGTTCCGCAATGGGCAAGATTGGGATGAATACAATAGTGCAACCAATTGTTACGTCCTACTCGACAAAGGGGTGAATCCAAATGATTTTGAAAAGCAGTTAGAAACCATCGTAGATAAATACCTGCCTAAACATGCTGCCGAGAACAGGACCTATAGACTTCAGCCATTCTCAGACCTCCACTACAGCGGAGAAGTAAGGAGCACGTATGCAGGCATCACTTCAACAAAGAATGAGTTAATGATTCTGGGATTGGTTGGCCTGTTTTTAATCATTACAGCTTGTATCAATTTCGTAAACCTATCCACTGCACAGGCGGTTAAGCGATCCAAAGAAGTAGGCGTACGAAAAACGATGGGTAGCAGCAGGAGTCAATTAATGATTCAATTCTTATGTGAGACTTTTCTCATCACCGTTCTTGCAACGATTTGTGCTCTTTTTCTTGCGTCTTTCCTTGTGGGCGAAGTAGCGGACATTTTTAAATATGAGATGCAGCTCGATATAATGTCTGATGTTCAAATCATCTACTTTTTATTAAGCCTAATCCTGGGTGTAACCATCGTTGCTGGTATCTACCCTTCCCTCATTCTTGCACGGATGAATCCAGTGCTGGCAATAAAAAACAGTCTGAACGTGAAACAAACGTCCGGATTTCTTTCCCTACGAAAAGGACTAGTCGTGTTGCAATTTGCCATTTCGCAAATCCTTATTATCAGCATTCTGATCCTCAAGGCACAAATGGATTTCTTTCAAACCAAGGATTTAGGATTTAACGATGAATCCATCGTGGTTGTAGACCTACCCGAAAATGATTCCACTCGTTTAAGTGTCTTAAAAAGCGAGCTTCTATCGCATTCGTCAGTATCGAAAGTGAGTTTGAGTACGTCAGGACCTATGGCTTCATGGAGATCCACCAATCCTATTTTTCATCCCAATATTGAAGGGCAGGATGTTTCAGGAAATTTGAAGAATGTGGATGAAGATTATTTTGACCTTTACGAAATGGAGTTCTTAGCAGGGGAGCCCTTTAAGGCCACTGATCCTCAAAATTACGTGGTAATAAACCGGCAGATGACAAAAGTTTTGGGATTTGAAGATCCACATGATGCATTGGGTGAACGCATCAAATATGGAAGAGGATCCCTTGAAATGATTGTAGTAGGCGTGGTTAAAGATTTTCATACAGCCTCTCTTCACGCTGAAATAGATAACGTGTTTCTAGCTAACTACTCCTGGAATATCTTTCAGGCAAATATTAAGCTTCATTCGAGTGAAAATAGTTTTTCAGAGTTTAAGCATGCATTAAATCATATTGAGGAAAGTTGGGAAGCTCAATTCCCGGAGCATGTGTTTGACTTTGATTTTTATGATGAGCAATTGGCCGCTATGTATACATTGGAGCTAAGTGTGGCTAAAGTGTTTAGAATCTTTGTCATCATAGCCATCCTCATTGGTGCTTTGGGACTCTACGGACTGGTATCATTTATAGCCAATCAGAAGACAAAGGAGATCGGAATACGGAAAGTAATGGGGGCGTCTGAAATGGCGATTTGGAATATTTTTTCAAAAGAATTTGTGCTATTGTTAACTATAGCCTTCTTTATTTCTGCGCCAGTCTCATTCTACCTTATGAATGCGTTTCTGGATACATACGCATACAGAATCACCTTAGGATCAAAGTTTTTTATTGCAGCAATACTTCTAAGTATGGTCATTGCCTTTCTTACTGTTGGATATAAATCCCTAAGGGTTGCTCGGGCAAACCCAATTGATGCACTAAAAGACGAATAGTCTCAAAGAGGCGTAGCGATGATTTTTCTTTGAATCTCCTGCGCCTCTTTTTGCTTTTGCAAACTTTCGTCCGGATTAGATTTAGAAAGATCATAAGCTTCTTTCATAAGGCGATCATACTTCTTCTGAAGCGAGTTTACCTTGGATGATTTGAATAGATTTAGCATAGTTGATTACGATGAAAGTAGTTTCACCGCGAATATATTCATCGTTCTGACCCGTAATAAACTTACTCTTTGAAGCAGCTAAATTCTTCGATGAATTAATGGATTTCTATTTAACTACCTCACCAAATCCGGCGTAGGAGGGTCTTTCTTGAAAAAATCACCCTCTTTCCCCTGGCTCATTCCCCACTTATGAATCCACGAAATGCCCCAGTCCCCAAACTTGGTAACGGATGATTGATAAGCAGGATCACTTGCCGCTTCATCTTGAGAAATAAATGTGTAGCCATGCTCTTTATAGGTTTTAAGCAAAGCATCCAGGTACTGAGCATTCAAAAAATTCGCATGGATCAATAGCGTTTGTTTGATGTTTCGACCGAAGAGTTCAATGGAAATTTCTTCGAAGTACAATAGCTTCTCTTCCATGTATGTGAGATAAGTATCCCCAATTTGCTTCATCAATTTAGTGTCCCCTGACCGGTACGCCCAAGCGTATTTTTGTGCGAAGAGGTAATCATCATTGTCGATAGTTACAAGTGATTCCTGGTAGCCACTCTCCTTTAAGAAAGTCTTCAGTGAATCCGTGCTGCCTGCAGTCAATCCACTGCGCAAATACGGGTGACGGAAGTAACGAATCTCTGTATCATACTTGGTAGCCAAAGACTTAATAATTCGCTCCCCTTTAAGAATGTCATCCGTATACTCTTTAAATGGAACCCTGTGATAGTTTTTATGTGAATAGGTGTGATTACCCAGATCCATTCCCGCTTTCAGCCATTGGTCTAGTAATTCCACTTTTGAAGAATCTAGTGCTTCTCCTTCATAGAGCTTTCCTTCATTGACGAAACCAATGGCTTTTACATTATGATTTTGTAGCGCATTCAGGATCCCATCTGTAATTACCTGGCTATGCTCCGAAATGCCGTAAGTGACAGCAGGAAGGTCGTCAATGGAAATACATATGGCTCGCTCCTGAGCAAAACAGGAAAAGGAAAGGAAAGTGAGTAGTACTATTAATTTTCTCATTGCATCATTCTTTAGCAACAAGTATAACTATTATTATAGTAATAGTTAAATAACTTACTCTTTAAATAATTCATCTGCTTTAAAAAGCAGTACGATTTCAATAACAATCATTGGGAATAGTAAAATAACTCCTACAAAGGACAGGATCAATGACATGTACGACACACCATAAACGATTTCAATTTTGCCTGCAATTCTTGATACCCTCCCCAATCCATCCTGAAGACGAATCAAACCAATACCAAAAATTACAGCAATGGATCCAATAGCAATAACAGAGAAAGAATTTACAAGGGATAAAACAGATTCATAATCTGGAAAAAATAGGAGGGCAATTATCTCAAGGATCATGACAAAGGCGAAAACCACCATGTACAAGTAGGAGGAAGTTTGAAGCAACTTGTTTTCAAAAAGCTTCGCTAGGGCGAGGAATCCGCGTGTAAACCAGAAAAATGAGATGATCATAAAAACTTTCAGCGTGACGCTCATGCCGATCGAGGCATTTTCTTTGTAAGCATCCGATAAAAATCCCATTCCAAGATCCAGCAGGCTCATAAGTAAAAAGACAACACCTGCGATTCCAGCATATAATATGGAACGTCTCAGTAGGTTATCATCAGGATCAATTAAAAGAAATTCTTTTGCCCTTTCCATAATACCCTTTGATGAATTGGCAGTAAACCATTCTTGATTGGTATCTCCCAGTGCATCAATTAAGATTTTCAATGTAGAGGCACGGGGCATTACCGATCCTGTCTCAATTCGCTGAATGGTACGTACGCTCACATGACTTTTCTCTCGAAGCTCATGCTGAGTCATCCCTTTTTCTTTACGTAGGGAAAGCAGTCTATTTCCCAATTCAGGTTGATCAATCATTTAATTCTGTGTCGTATTCTTTTTGAGTATATCCATGTGCTCAAGATAAGAACTAGCAATGAGATCAATTGAAGAGCCAAGCCAAAGTTCGAATTAGATTGGATCATTTCTTCAGTAGGTGGATTGGCAAAGTCCACTGTCCATAAGGCTGGAATCCATTCTTTATCTCCAACAGCAGCAAGGATTAAATTTAGCCCGCTGTGAAAACCGGTAGGCATGGAGATTCCACCTGAAATGATAGCCATAAGTCCAAAGGCTAATGCCCAAACCCCAGGACCAAGAAATGCACTCGTAATTGACCAACCCCCTACCACATGGTAAAGCGCAAATAAAATCGAAGTAACAATCTGGGCGTTCCATATTCCGTACTCCTTTTCTAGTTTGAAGAAAGCATAGGACTTGAAGGTCAACTCTTCCATGAAGGCCAATGGAAGAATGCAGAGAACCATGATCATAAAGCTCGATACATTCTGCTGGTTGAAAGTCATTGTAAGGTTGCTAAACCATATCTGAGATCCAATCATTACAACTGCAATCACAACTCCTACCGCCAGGCCCTTAATAAAATTAGGCATCACCGATTTATTGAACTTAAGGTTAAAGCCTCTAAGCGGTTTCTTATCTAGCCTCATTATTATGAAAATAGCAGCAAATGCACATACAGACCCGATTATTCCATACCAATATTTGGAGTATGGGAATGGTATGATTCCCTCAGATATAGAATAAAGAAAAAATAACAGCGTGGTGAACGTTATAGGGATGCCGATGGCAATTAGTAAAGGTCTAATTCTTTTGATTTTCATTTGATCGTTTTTCTACAATTGTAGACCTCATTGAATTTAACTGCATGTTTAATAAGGTGACACTCATGCGTCACTTGCTGAAAAGGGCTGTATTTTTAAAGAATGATCCGTGACGCTACTAATAAAGACGCAGCAGCTATAGCAAAAATTTATAATCACTACATCCTTCATTCTCATTCAACCTTTGAAATTGGTCCCATCGATGAGAATGAAATGATTAGCAGGATTGAGCGAGTACAAAATGAATTTCACTTGCCGTGGTTAGTGCTGGAGGAAGACGGCATCATACTGGGATATGCCTACGCCACGCAATGGAAAGCTCGGGTTGCATACTCCAAAACCACCGAGACTTCTATTTACCTTCAGAAAGATCAGGGTGGTAAGGGATACGGAAAGCCACTTTATTCCAAATTAATGAGCCAATTAAAAACACTCGGCTATCATGCCATTATTGACGGGATGTCTCTTCCCAATGAAGCAAGCCGTGTACTCCATGAAAAATTGGGCTTTAAAAAAATTGGAGAGTTTAAAGAAGTGGGTTACAAGTTCGATCGATGGATTGATGTCGGCTATTGGGAGTTGATTTTATAAACGCCCTTTATCTATTTTATCCAAAATCTGTCGTTGAAGGTCAATGGCCTCTTGTTGCTTTTTCATGCTTTGCTCAGGGTTTGACTTGGCAAGTATATAAGCCTCATGCATCAAGCTATCATATTGCCTTCGCAAAGATTCAATTCGTGGTTTTCTAAAAAAATTTAGCATCTGTAGTTGTTGGTTTATGCTGATTTCAATTTGTTTCCATCAATCAGACGGCATGAATGGCAAAAACCCTCCGGAAAATTTTAGCAAATAGCAGAACAATCTTTCTGCAATTGGATGAGATGGATTTTCAATAATCATTAACCTACTTTTGCACCCTAATTTTGAACTATGGACGAGGCAAAAAAATCGCTGAATTTTATTGAGCAAATGATCGAGAAGGATCTGAAGGAAGGCAAACACGATTCGATCGTGACCCGTTTTCCTCCAGAACCAAATGGCTACCTGCACATCGGTCATGCCAAGTCCATTTGCCTGAATTTTGGTTTAGCTGAGAAGTATGGGGGCATTTGTAACCTCCGCTTTGACGATACCAACCCGGAAAAAGAAGAAACCGAATACGTAGACTCCATTAAATCCAACATCAAGTGGCTGGGGTATGACTGGGAAGATCGTGAGTACTATGCTTCGGATTACTTTGAGCAGCTCTATGAAATGGCGATCAAATTGATCAAAAAAGGATCTGCCTACGTGGATGATCTGCCTCAGGAAGAATTTAACAAACTAAAGGGCACCCCTACACAACCAGGCAAGCCAAGCCCATATAGAGATCGTTCAGTAGATGAAAATGTGGACTTGTTTGAACGCATGCGATCTGGTGAGTTTGGAAATGGCGAAAAAGTGCTTAGAGCCAAGATCGACCTCAGCTCCCCCAACATGCACATGCGTGACCCGATCTTATACCGGATCAAGCAGCTTCCTCATCACCGAACTGGCTATCAATGGTGCATCTACCCTACCTACGACTTTGCTCATGGGCAGTCCGATTCAATTGAAAATGTGACGCATTCACTTTGTACACTGGAATTTGAAGTGCACAGGCCACTATATGAATGGCTGATCAAGGAATTAGAAATATTCCCGTCTAAGCAAACAGAGTTCGCAAGGCTCAACCTTAGTTACACGATTGTAAGCAAGCGAAAGCTACGAGAGCTAGTCGAGCTCGGTCATGTCAATGGCTGGGATGATCCGCGAATGCCGACACTTTCCGGGATCAGAAGAAGAGGATTCACGCCTGCTTCCATCCGAAAGTTTGCTGACACGATCGGAGTGGCGAGAAGAGATGGAATCACAGATATTGCCGTGCTTGAGCATGCAGTTCGTGAAGACCTTAATGCGAATACCAATCGGGTGTTTGGGATCATGAATCCGCTTAAGGTAATCATCACCAACTGGCCTGAGGATAAAGTGGAAATGATGACGGGTGTAAACAACCCGGGCGATGAATCGGCCGGGACAAGAGAGATGCCGTTTACACGAGAAATTTATGTAGATCAAGCCGACTTCATGGAAGATCCGCCAAGCCCGAAGAAATGGTACCGACTAGGCCCAGATCGTGAGGTGCGTTTGAAGTTTGGCTACATCATCAAATGTACCGGCTACAAAAAAGCGGAGGACGGCACCATTGAAGAATTGTATGCCGAGTATGATCCACAAACACGGAGCGGACAGGATACAAGTGGCAAGAAAGTGAAAGGTACGTTGGGATGGGTTTCAGTACCACATGCTGTGAATGTAGAAGTTCGCGAATATGACCGGTTATTCATGACTGAAAACCTAAACACGATCGAGGATGACTTCAAAAATCACTTAAATCCTGATTCTTTAACAATAAATAAAAAGGCTGTCGTAGAGCCATCGTTGAAAGATGCAAAAGTTGGTGACCAGATGCAGTTTGAACGAATCGGGTACTTCCGGGTAGATGAGGACTCAACAGAAGACAATCTGGTTTTTAATCGCACGATTACGTTGAGGGATAATTGGGCGAAGAAGTGATTTAGTTAATTGGCTAATTAGGCTATGGGTGATAGCCTCTGAAAGCTGATTAATCTTATTAACTCGTCACACGACTCAAAGTCGTTGGACGAATGGAGCAAAATTTATTCGGAAAGACTAAATTCAAGTATGAAAGTCTCCGGTCTGTATATCTACCCCATCAAATCCCTTAAGGGGATCGCGCTTCAGGAAGTTGAAGTAATGGAAAAAGGATTTAGATATGACCGGCGATGGATGTTGGTCAATGAACAAAACGGACACATCACGCAAAGAACCCATCCTCACCTCTCACAGATTGGCATTTCATTGACCGCTGAAAGCATTATTGCTTCGCATCGCGATATGCCTGATCTAAAAATTCCTATCACGCTTGAAAATGGAAGAAATATTCAGGTAACCGTATGGAATGATTCGGTTGAAGCGCTTGAAGCACCCCAATCCATTAGTGAGTGGTTTTCAAAAATAGCTGGCGAGCCTTGTAAGCTGGTTTTTATGCCTGAAGATGGATCACGTCCGGTAAATCCTGATCGGGCGATCAACGGTGAAAATGTGAGTTTCGCTGATGCCTATCCCTATTTAATCATTGGACAATCATCCCTTGATGACCTTAATTCTAGGTTGGAAGAAAAGCTTCCCATGAATCGATTCCGGCCAAACATCGTGGTAGAAGAAAGTAAACCATACGAAGAAGATCATTGGGAGGATATTCAAATTGGCGGGTTGAAATTTCATGTTACACATCCTTGCAAACGATGCGTGTTCACCACCATCGATCAGGATACAGGCAAGAAAGCTGCTGAGCCATTGAAGACTTTAGCTACCTATCGCAGGGAAGGCAAAGACGTCATTTTTGGGGTAAATACATTGGCGCTTGAGACCGGGACGATTAAGCTTGGGGATGAGGTTTCAATGAATTGATAACAGGGAAATGAAATCATCACTTCTAAATAAAACGATAGAAACCCAACGACTTCAGCTTTCAAGGTGGCATGCTTTTGAATACTATTTCTCTGTCTTTTTCATTGTGGGTCTCTCTGTGTACATGATGTTTTCAGATTACATCATGAGAAGTGAGGAATTTGCTTCTTCAAACTTATCTTTCAATTCCTTTTTCATCGGAATCGGACTTCTGATCTTTTTGAATCTTAGAAAAAAGCTAAAGCTCCAGTTTTATCATTTAAAAGTAGACTATAATCAAATTCAAATGGCACTTAACCAAACGAAGAAAGATTTGGGCTGGAATATTGTTACCAATAATGAAAACGTAATTCAAGCTAAAAGGAACTGGGGTAATGTCTCGTTTGGAGGTGAGTTGATTACAATAATTCCAAGGCAAAATGGTTTGCTAATTAACAGTATAAGCGATCCAGACTTGCGTACTCCTTCACTCTTCTTTCACAAGACCAATGTTAGAACATTCTTGATAAACCTTTATAATGTTGTTAATGACACTAAGATTAAGAAACCAGAAGAATTAGAGAATAAGTGGTCCACCGGCAATCTTATATTCAGACTAGTTGCTTATCCGTTTTGCTTAGTTTCAATAATCACTTCTATATTTTTCATAATACCAGAAGGAAACTATACCCTAGGAGTTGGTTTAAGTTTATTCTGTCTTTTTTATCTTGTTTCAGATATCTCAAGACTAATCAACTAATCACCAACTAACTAAACCACTACTCCCTTACACTCCAAACTTCATACAATGGATCACCCTTGCTGCTTTTACCTGAGTGGTGCCACTTACCGTCTTTGAGTTTATAGGTGAATTCCAGACTGGCCCCTACCCGGCTATTGTCGCGTGAAAAGAACTCGATGTTCTCGGTATACTTTCCATCTACCGTGGTGTATGTTCCGCCTCCTGTTCCCATAAACTGCTTTGTTTCGGTATTGTATGCTATCCACTGAAAGCGTGTGCCGGATAGAATCTTCATGGTCTTTCTTGGTCGGTTTGTGTCGCGCTCCTGCATTTCCCCGTTGCGTTTTCTTCCGGACATCAACCACGCCCCGGCCAGATCTCCCGGCTCACCTGCATCTACACGAGTTGCCCAGGTTTCCATACCCACAACTCGCATTTTATCATTTCCATTAAATTCGATTTCAAAAGATCTTGATTTGCCAATCCTGGAGGTATCACTAGAGTTAAACTCCGGTATTTCTGTCATGGTATTGCCGTTCAATTCCCAGCTTCCACCATTCGTTTCCACAAAAGCGCCTGTTTCAGCATCAAACCAGGCAGCCGCCTGATAGTCTTCCGTGAATATGACAACTCCTTTCACTATTTGACCATCTTCGTTTGTTTGCGTCCACTCCCAGGCCCCAACCGGTGATTGAGCCAGTGCTAGTGTTCCGATTAAGCATATACATAATGTGAATAGTTTTTTCATAGCTTGTAATTTTAATCTGTATAATACGCTCCAAAAAGGATCATCATTTCATCTGAACTACGTAAACCGAAAGAGAGCGTTCTGTTTTCCCAATTGTCATAAGTGGCTTCCAGCCTCAGCCCTTCTCCCGGATTTAATACAATGGGTGGGTCTAGTTCTAGGATCGGTGGATGCTCCCAGTCAAACGAAACGTAGAGTAGCTCTCCATCATTCGCGCCTCCTACCTTGTAAACATTAAACTCTGTCATGTGCTCATGTGCGTGAGAGAAGAGCTGGAAAATATGCATCCGCTCATTGAAGGTATACTCCTTGGTAATGGTTGTCACTTTATTGGGAGGTAGTGAAAAGTCCTGATTATTTAAATCCAGTATTTCAGCCACATAGTTCACCTCTTCTTGCGGAACGGTGTGAATATTTCCATAGACCTCTCCGGTAACCACCTCATCCGTTCGGTTGGCGTAATGTGAATTCATATCAAACCCTTTTCCTGCAGGTATTCTCAACGCCACTCCTTCCGGGTATTTATAATTCATCCTTGGCCACTGCGTTCCGGCTATGAAATTGTGATACTGAAGTGCAATGAGGTTGCTGTAGTTTAGATTTCCACCGTCATCATAGATGTCACGTATATCTCCTTCATTAGGAAAAAAGTGGGATGGGGTATCATCATCGAATGTGTAAAATATAAAGTGATGACTACCAGGCCGCATGACAATCTCAACTTGATCAATGTAAATATCCTCTTCAGAATCGATTGATTGATAAGTGAAAAGTTCCCGATCACTATTTGGTAGCACCTCAAATGGACCGACATGGAACTGAAATCCTCTTTCTGGAAGTGGCAATGGCTCAAAAGGAATCTCCTTAAATCTTGTTTCATCTGCGAGCAATGCAACATCGGCCACCTGTCCGGATTCAGGTGCTCCGCTTATGATCCACTCACGTATAAACTCCAGCTGCCCATTTGTGAGAAAATCGCCTCCCAAAGGCATAATAGCTCCATAGTGTGGATGGTCAGAGTAAAAATGTTCCTGGTCGTTGGCGTTGATCTTTTCCCAGAGGTAGCTCTTAAAAAGGCTGGGGAGTCCTTCTGTCCCTACCAATTCAAGACCGTCCTCTCGTGCAGCTTCATTATCAGGCAAGCGACCCACCAGCTGGTCATATGACTCTCCTGTTGTTAATACCAGGTTTGATTGTTTCGCAAAAGTGGAGCCTGCTGAATGACAGCTGATACATTGGGTGTCCCAGATTTGCGTCTGAATTACCTCATAGGTCTGCATGTCGGAGATTGGAACAGGCCCTTTTTCATTGCTGCAGTTGACCAGCAATATCAGACCAAATAAGAGCGGGAGTATTTTAATTATTTTCACTTTTCATGAGTTTTTGACCATTTAAAGATCGGATATTTATTTGATATCAACGCTTTCCTGGTTTATACGTTTCTTCGGCTCGAGCCTCTACATCTGCTCTGTAATAGGCAGCTTCCTTGAATTCTCCATTGGCATACATCTCCGCCTGATCATCGAAATGGGGCGAGTTAGGATCACTGCTTTGCCCACCAGCTAAAATCGTTTTAGCTTTCACTTTATCACCAAACTCAACGGCTGCTACAAAGCTGTTGCCTCGCGTACCATATATCTTGTTCACATCATGATTCCCTCTCATCCCATAAGCAGCAAGGTGTCCCCAAATTGCAGTAGTGTAGCCTACTGGAATGCTTTCCTGGCTGTCATCAAAAGTGGCATCTATGTCTCCGGACAATCGTTGAAATCTATTTATTTCTCCCCATGGGATAATTGTCGTTCCATAGCGATCTTTCATTTCGTCCAGTGCTAATCGGAATATTCTAAGCCGCTCTTCCTTTGGCAGCTGAGTGCCACAATAATTCAAATCTTCCAGATCACTCAATTCTGGTATATCAACTTCATCTAATAAATACCACCCATAAAAATGAGCTAAACTCATCGGTTTTGATTCAACGTTCGTTCTTAAGTCCCATCCTCTCAATAACTCAATTTCTTCACTCAAAGACTCATCACCCAAAGCATCATAAGCTTCAACCAAGCCTGGAATTACTTTTTCAAATGCTGGAAGGTATGAGTTATAGCCAAGTTCAATCAATCCATCCAATGACAGGTCTTCAACCTCGGAGAGCAAACGTATCGCATTAACCCCTCTAAAATTCTCAGGAAATGAAGCCATGTAATACGGGTAGTCTTCTTTTTTCGGACTATGCTCAGCAGCTGCGGTAAATGGTGTAGAGTTACAATTCTGTATCCAGCCATTGGAAGGATTGGTCACGATGATCGTTTCGTCCAACTCGTGCAATCCTTGCCAGTTGGTGGCCGGATTGCTCCCGTCCACAGGTTGTGAATAATCAAATTGCACATCTCTTTTTGGAATAAAGTTGCCATGATAGTAAGCAATATTTCCTTCAGAATCTGCGAATACCGTATTATTGGAAGAATTGGTGCGGATGTTCATCATCTCATGAAACTCTTCCAGATTCTTCTTTTTTGTCCGGGTATACGATTGGGTCAACGCATCCACCGGCTTCCACATCAATGCAGTGGCCGTCCACTTTCCATCCGATTCATGGGTGATCGGTCCGTGATGTGTGCGGTAGATAGGGAAAGTTTTCTCTTTCATTTCATCCCCATCTTTATAGCTCAGAGTCACCTCTTTAACCTCAACAGCTCGCTCTTCTTCTCCATACTGGTAATACAGGCCATCTTCTTTTTCAATGATCGTTTCCTGAAACTCATCGATGATATCCGTTCCGGTTGAGGTGTGCATCCATCCGGTGTTCTCATTGAAGCCCTGGTACACAAAAAACTGCCCCCAGGTCACTGCTCCATACGCATTGAGTCCTTCTTCACTGACTACATGAACTTCTCCTCTGAAGTAGAATGAGGTATGTGGATTGATCAGCAACATGGCATTTCCCGATTCAGTCAGGTTGCCGGAGATGGCAAAGCCATTAGAACCTCGCGGCTCTTCGAGGAGGGCATAGCCCTCTTTATTTACTAATTCATCACCTTGAGCTACTTCCTTGCCTTCATAAAAGGCACTAATCTTCCGAGTAGAAACACGCTCGATATCTCCACCAATGGAGCCTTCTGTAAAATACATGGTCATCCAAGGTTCATACTTCTTAATCACTTTGGGTTCCACCTCAGGGTGTGTATGAAGGTAGTAATTGATACCATCTGCCCAGGCTTCACATAGCTCTTTCAGCCAATCAGGGGCCGAATCATAAGTTGCTTTTGCTTCCTCCTCAGTCATGAACAATCGAGCACGTAAATCGCTGTAAAGCTGATCTTCTCCTTCAGTCTCGGCCAGACGGCCAATCGCCCAGGTGAAGTTTCGTTCTACTCTTCTAAAGTCATCTTCACATTGCGCATAGAGCAAGCCAAAAACCGCATCTGCATCTGTTTTTCCATAGATATGTGGGACCCCAAAATCATCCCGGATGATGGTAATATTTTGGGCTTGAGATTCCCAGCTTTCAACTTCAGGATTAGAAGTTTGAGGAGTGCAGGCAATAAATAAAATGAAAAGGAGGGTGAGAATTCGGTACATAGGTTAAAGGTTGAATTTGATAGTTATCAAATATATTCAATCACGATTTAGTAAACCGATTACTTCGAGTAATCGGTTTACTACTATCTTTCCATTTATGTCAACCGCAACCATTAGCCTCTGGATCATGGCGATCCTTTACATAATTGCCGGAATCAATCACTTTGTGATGCCCCGGTTTTATGAGAAGATCATTCCACCTTTTCTTGGAAATAAACAGATGATCAACTGGTTGAGTGGAGCAGCAGAAATCATTTTGGGTGTACTGCTTTTGATTCCAGAATATACGTCGTTTGCTGCGTGGGGAATCATGGCATTGCTGATAGTTGTATTCCCTGCCAACATCTACCACTTTATGAAAGGGTGGCAAAAAAAGAAGCTGGTATGGGTGTTAGCGCTGCGTCTTCCATTACAGTTTGTGCTCGTCTGGTGGGCATATTCTTTTACTTAAAAGCAACCTTTCGAGGTTTTCCGAATCTATAATAGTACGGTCACTAAACTCAACCTTATCATGATACGGAATTTCTTCAAAATCACATTCCGAAACTTTCGGAAAAATAAATCATACGTTTTCATCAATATGCTAGGTCTGGGGCTATCCCTTGCCTGTTGCATTGTTGGATACCTGAACTGGAAATTTGCCGCAGAGTACGATCAGAATCATGCAAATCATGAACGCATCTACAAAGTGCAGATCTACAAGGATGTGCAAAATCAAAATGTGCCTTATGGGATTTCACCTCTACCACTGGGGGCTGTAATCAAAGACAAAGTAGCCGGAGTGACCCATATTTCCCGCTACATTGAGACAGGGCTTGTTCTCAAAAAGGAACTTAAGGTTTTCAATCAGGGAATTGCTTTTGCCGAAGATGATTTCCTTGAAATGTTCACTTTCCCATTGAAGTACGGAAATGAATCCGCATTCTTAGACCGCAGTAAGATCATCCTCAGTTACTATACAGCCGATACCTACTTTGGAGAAGGAGTAGACCCAACCGGAGAAATCATTACAATTATCACCGAGGATGGAAAACAATACCCAATGACCATTGGTGGAGTATTCGAAGAAATCCCCCAAAACTCATCGGTACGATTTAGCGCTCTGACCCACTTTGATAACTACTTGAAAATTCGCGAAGTAGAAAACACAGACTGGAAGCAATTTGTAGCAGCTACCTTCGTCATGACGGATGGCCAATTTCCTCAAAACCTGTTGGAAGATGTCAATGTCAACTATGTGGAAGTGCAGAACAAAGCACGGGATGATTTCAAAATTGGGAGCTATTATGCCGTACAACTAACCAATCTTGGTAGCATAGCTGAGTCCATTCGGGCCAACTGGCTAAGTGAACCTCCTCCACCTCCTGCAGTGGTCGTTCCAATGATCATGGCATTCCTGATGCTGTTGATTGCCTGTTTTAACTTCACCAATACCAGCATCGCCATATCTAGTAAACGTCTCAAAGAAATCGGAATTCGAAAAGTAATGGGGAGTGACCGTAAACAGCTCATTTTTCAATTCATGGGTGAAAACCTGATTCTCTCTTTTCTGTCTTTATTGGTGGCTTTAGGATTTGCCTACTTCCTTGTTCCTGCATACAGTGCCATGTGGGATTTCATTACCCTGGAGTTGAATCTGGTATCTGACAGTGAGATTTACTTATTCTTAATCGGTCTTTTGGTGCTCACTTCGGTGATCGCAGGAGGGTATCCTTCTCTTTACATCAGCGCTTATCAGCCGGTGAATATTCTCAGAGGTAGTTTGTCACTTGGTGGCACCAACTGGTTTTCCAAAACATTACTTGGCCTCCAATACATGCTCACGATCATTGCCCTGATTTCAGCACTTGCATTTACAAACAATGCAGAATATCAAAACAATCTGGATGTCGGTTTTCAAAAAGAAAATATTCTGGGTGTTCGGGTGGAGAATAAATCTGAGTATGATCGCTTCTTCAATCTGATTAATCAAATGCCGGAAATCGAGCAAATGACAGGAACCACCCATCATATTGGTTGGTGGACCTATGGCCGTACGCTGAGGGCCGGAGAACAGGAGGTAGAATCAGATATGATGAATTTCAGTCTTGATTATAAAGAAATCATGAATCTTACGATCAAAGATGGACGATACTTCGATAAGGATCTTTACGAGTTTGATAAGGAAAACTCCATTATCATGAATGAGGCACTGGTTCGAGAATTTGGATGGGATCAGCCGATCGGTAAAGTGGTTCAGATTGACGATAGCACAAGGTTGTCTGTGGTTGGAGTAATGGAAGACTTTTACATGTATGGGTTTTTCGATCCTGTGGAGCCATGTGCATTCAGGTTGGCCGATAAGGAAGAAATGAACTTTGTTGTGATCAAAAGCGAGGTGAATCCAACAGAACTTCGGGACAAAATGGAAGAAAAATGGTATGAAGTGGCACCAAATACACCATTCAATGCCTCCTTTATGGATGAGGAACTTGCGGGCACTGACTATGTTAATAACAACATTTCAACCATGTTCAAATTTTTGGGAGCACTCGCGTTAATTCTATCATCCATCGGGCTTTATACGCTTGTTTCGCTCAACATCATTAAGCGCGTGAAAGAAATCGGGGTGCGTAAAGTGCTTGGGGCTTCTGTCAATCAGATTCTTGTTTTAATGAACAAGCAGTTTTTCTGGTTGCTACTACTTTTTGCCTGGATTGGCGCAGGGCTATCGTATTTTGCAATTGATGCATTGATGGCATCCATTTTTGCCGTCTATCAGGCCATCAGTGTCTTTACTGTGTTAGCACCCTTTTTCTTGCTAATGATAATTGCAGTTGGTATCGCTTCTAGCAGAATTATGAGAACCGCTACTCAAAACCCGGTAAAGTCGCTGAGGTACGAATAATCGGTATTAAAATCGAATGAAAGGGCAGAATCATCGATTCCTGCCCTTTTTTGTGTCTAGTAATGGGTAATCTGTCTATTTTTAAGATTGTATTATCTACCTACCAAATTATGAAACTAACACTAACCTGCCTGGCTTCCCTGCTATTGGTATTTTCCGTTTCGGCCCAGACCACCCTTCGGGGCATTGTTACCGATGGGTCAAATAATGGGATTGCCGGAGCTACCATTAAAATAGATGAATCCACCAACTCCACGGTCAGCGATGCAAATGGAAACTTTAGCATAGAACTGACAGATGGTTATGAAACACTGATCATCAGTGCGGAAGGATTCCAGGTAAGAAAAATTTACCTGACCGGCCAAAATTCCATTACGGTCAAAATGAACTCGCTGAGTGCCGGCAACCAAATCAATATGGGGATTGGCTCCCAATCCAAAGATGAGCTGACCAGTAGTGTATCGAGTATTGATGCAGCGGATGTGAGTCCTGCACCGTTAATTAACCTCGAGCAGGCCAACCAGGGTGTGACAGCTGGGTTATTCGTGCAAAACTCCAGTGGTAAGCTTGGACAAGGAACCACCGTTCGAATTCGTGGTGGGTCTTCGCTTTCTGCTTCCAATCAACCTCTTTATGTGATTGATGGTGTACCATTGACCTCCGGTAACCAATCCAACATCAACCCAAGCAATATTGCATCTATAGAAATATTGAAGGATGCTGCCGCAACAGCGATCTATGGAACAAGAGCCGCAAATGGTGTCATTATTATCACCACTAAAAGTGGCAATGCTGGTGAGATGCAAATCAACCTTGATTACCAACTTGGAATCAGCCAAACCCCTAAGTTTCTGGATATCCAGTCTGGTGATGAACACCGACTGCAGACTTTTGAAAGTATTTTAAGAGGATTTATGATCGGAGTTGAGCCTTTTACGATCAGTCCTGAAATAAGAATTGATGGTACTGATTACACGATCACGAAGGAATTTTTAGACAACTTCTACAATGCGGGTTTAACCGATGTGACCATTGTAGACGATCCGTCAAATCAAACATTCACTTTTAACATGCCCTCTTTTTATAGTCAACTAGATGGGAATACCGATTGGCAAAAAGAGGTTTTCAGGAATGCCCCATCGCATCGGGCAAATATTGATGTTCAGGGAGGAACGCAGCAGCTCGGATATTTTGCTTCGGTTGGTTACACCACCCAGGAAGGGATTCTTATCGGCAACAAGTTTGATCGCTTAAACGGATCACTCTCTCTCAATAGCAAGATCACTGATAAGCTTTCTGCCAACTTAAACTTCAACTACATCTTTACTGAGGATAATCGTCTCAATGAGGACCAGGATTTGGGAGCACCACTTCAGGCAATAGTACTTCCACCATCTGACAGCTATGATCCGGCAAACAATTACCGTTTGAATGTGAGAAGTTTGGAATACAACCCATTGACCGAAATCAATTTCGCTGATAATGTGGCCACCAATAATAGTATGATTGGTAGTCTTGGCTTTAACTATAAGTTTTCCGAGAAGGTATCCATTGATGTGAATGGGGGTATTGACCGCAGCGATATCAGAGCGGAGAGAAGACAGGGTCCTGAAACACTGGATGGAGCACCAAACGGTCGCTCAAGTATCAGCGAGCAGATGGTTGAGAATTACGTGACAAATGGGTGGCTAACTTACACGCCTGAGGTTAGTGGAAATAATAAATTGTCATTAATCCTAGGCGGGTCGTACCAAAAATCGACAACCAGTTTTGATTTCCGACAAGCCAATGTTAATAGTATTTCTACGCTCGAATCATTAACGGATTCTGACCCTTCGCTCTTTAATGAACCTATCCAGGGCGATGCAAATGTCTTTCTTTCATCGTACGCCAGAGTGAGCTATTCTATTGGCAACTTGTATGACATTCAGGTGACCGGCCGAATGGATGGTAGTTCAAAGTTCAGTGAAGACAATCGGTTTGGATATTTTCCAGCTGTCTCCGCAGGATGGAACATCCACAATATGACAGGTTTTGATTCACCGACATGGTCACAGTTGAAACTTCGCGCCAGTTATGGTCTGGTCGGAAATGCACCGACAGATGATTTCTTATACAGAAGAAACTATATCCGTACACGATACAATGATGAGGATGCTGTTGAGTTTGCCAACCTTTCCAATGAAAACCTGAAATGGGAAACAACCTCGCAACTAAATGTGGGTATAGATTTTGGACTTACTGCAAAAAACATCACAGGGTCTGTTGATTACTACATCAAAACCACTACCGACTTATTATTCCCTGTGCCAGTGAGTCAAACATCAGGCCTTTCCACCATTTTTGATAACATCGGATCGATGGAAAACAAAGGGTTTGAGATCAATATCAGTTCTATCAATGTAAATAACACAGACTTCTCCTGGACGACAGACTTCAACATTTCATTCAATGATAATGTGATTACTGATCTCAATGGAGAGCAGGCGATTGTAGGTGTCAATGCATTTTTAGAGAATAGACCTGCGGGTGTCTTTTATATGAGGAAATATGCTGGTGTCGATCCGGACACAGGTGAAGCGCTTTACGATGATGGAGATGGAGGAACTACAGATAATTGGGAAGAAGCACCAAGGCAAGAAGTTGGAAATCCAAACCCTGATTTCTTTGGAGGCCTCACCAACTCCATCACATACAAAAATTGGGAGTTTTCAACCATGTTCCAGTTTGTTGGAGGGGTAGACCTCTACTTCGCTACTGGAGAATACTTAGCCAATAGCGGCATCCTTAATTTGGGTCAATTAACCCGGGAAAGCAATCGGTGGTATGAACCCGGGGATGAAGCGCCATATCCTGTTTTAAATCCATTCCAGGATGAACCAAATGCTTCAACGCGTTGGCTTGAGGATGGCAGCTATGTTCGATTAAAGAATATTACTCTGACGTACAACTTCCCGGAGGCAGCACTTTCTAATATGGGCCTAAGAAACTTCAGCATATACGTAGGAGCTACTAATCTGTTCACCATCACCGATTATATCGGGTATGATCCGGATGTCAGCTACTTTGATCCACTTGATGGGATCATCGGGCAAAACATCAGCCGTGGCATTGACAACTTCACCGCGCCACAACCTAGAATCTTTATGTCGGGCATCAAAATCGGATTTTAATCATGAAAGCATTTAAGACAACACAATCGACTATGAAGCATTTAATCGCTTTCTTTTTATTAGCGTCAATCACCTTTTCCTGTGATAACCTACTCGACATTGATGCCGAAAACTCATTGAGTGGAGACATTTTGACTGATCAGGAATCAGTTGAGCAAGCCCTAAATGGTGCCTACTACAATTTTTTTGGGATGAACGATGGATCAGATGGAGGTGAGTTGTTGGGAGGTGATTTTAAACTTATCGCAACACTTCTGACCAGACAAGTAAACCTCGAGGTTTCATGGGATGAAACAAATGCTCCCGGATATGAGGATTTTGTAAGGAAAAGTGTTCTGGAAACTAACATCAGAGTGGAGTCAAACTGGCGAAGAGGTTATGAAACCATAAATATTGTCAACGATATCCTGGCCAATCTTGATGTAGTAACTGATGCATCAGCCAGATCACGAATAGAAGGTGAAGCCAGAGCAATCCGAGGGATTCTATATTTTGAAATGGCTAGGCTTTGGGGTCCTCAATATGAAGGAAGTGCGAATGATCCGGCCATTCCTCTGCTACTCGAACCCATCACTTCAGTCGGCGAAATTACAACACCAACAAAGGCAACTGTTAATTCAATATATAGTCAGGTGGAAGCAGACTTGAATGCTGCCTCAACCGCATTGGAATCGCTTGGTACAAACAATGACAGAATTTCTTATTACGCATGTCAGGCCTACCTGGCGAAGGTCGCAATGCAAAAAAATGAATACTTTGATGCTGAGGATTTTCTCGATAATGTAATCGCTGGTCCATTCAGTCTGGCAAGCAGTCCCTCCGAAGCATTCAGCAATGCTTCAAATAGTACGGAGGATATTTTGGCTGTTCAACAAACTGCGTCCAGCAACACCGGCGTAAATACCTCAGGGCTTTCAGCTTTCTTCAATTCATTTAATGATTTTGGTAGCACCTTCAGAATCCAGCCATCCTCATTGAATTCTGGCATTCTTGCCAACAATCCAAAATTCAGTGATGCAGATCATCGCGCAAACATTGATTCAGCCTCTAATGCTGCTGATGAAGTAGATAGCCTGTACTACCTCGATAAGGTGAATACCAACAGCATTAGCTCTGCCAAATACCTTAGAAGCACAGACGTGATCCCCCTCATTCGCTTAGCTGAGATGTACCTGGATCGTGCTGAATCACGATTTGAGCAAGATCCTTTTACACTAGACCCTCAGGCGCTCAGCGACCTCAATACCGTTCGAACCAGAGCTGGATTAACTGCCCTACTTGACACACTTACTGCTTCTGAGTTCTATGACAGCTTAATTGTTGAAAGAAACAGGGAGCTTCTTTACGAGGGCGTGATTTTCCATGACCTGAAACGCCAAGCCGCCAATGGTCTGTCTGTTCATATTACAAATTCAAGACTTGATCCTTTAGCTGATCGCTTCATCCTTCCGATCCCACAATCGGAGTGTGATGCAAGTCCGGGTTTGTGCAACTAAAAATAAGTCGTCCCACCACTCAAAGTGGTTGGACGACTACCATTCATGTTTGCACTCAATGCGCTTTATCGATCTTGATATTGTATTTTGCCAGCAAGCCAGATAACTGAGAGAGTGGTATTTTAGCCTTGTTGATTTTGTTGGATTCGGGATCAATGATCAACCCGCTGGACTTACTTAAGTCTGCTCCTTCCAGGTTAGTGAAATCGAATTTTGCATTGGTTAAATCGCAACCAACCAACTTACCTCCACTCAAGTCTGCTTCTGCAAAATCAACTTCGACAAGCTGACAATTTAGAAAATCAATGTTTTTCAATTTCATTTGAAAAAAGACACTGTGATCCAGCTGACAGCTTTCAAAACTAGCTTCAAACAAAAGCTTGTTGCAGGTGTCAAACTGAATGCCAAGCATCTTGCAGCTTTTAAAGGTGACCTCTCTAAAAGAAGTTTCGCTTACCATCACATTGCTAAGATTACAGCCAACAAATTCGCATTCTATAAATTTTGTGGTAGAAAAATTGCCTCCTGAGAAATCGCAATTCTTAAATGTGCATGCTTCGTATTCGTTTTGATTATCGAAGACATCCAGCTTTTCTAATACTTCATTGGCGATAAGCATATGCTTAGGCTCCCTGCTTTTTCTTCCAGTAGCGAACCAGTCCGGCCACACTCATCCAGGAAGGGTTGGCCGCCTCATATTGCTTAACTCCAGTATCTGAAACGCCTCGATCCTTGAGTTGATTTGCCGTGTAATTCATAAAGAGTGGCGTAATATCATCGTTGCTTAGTCCTTCCTCCCATTTTTGCTTTATCCACTGACTCCAGTCGCTGAGAATTTCTTTTAGTTCCATCATGTGAATGTTAGGGTTGATTTCTTCCCCAAAATGAGTAAGCACTAAACGATTTGGGTTTTTTCCAAGCACCAGATCAATAGAGTGTAACCAGTCTTCGAGGTTGATATCAGGAGGTGGACATGGCGGCACTACCGGTCCTCCATCTATTTTCACTCCAGCTACATCCCCTGTGAAGATGGTGTCCTTCCAATGCCAGGCGATATGGTGCTTTGCATGTCCGGGTGTATGCAACGCCCGAAAACTTTGCCCTCCAATTTCAATGACTTCTTCATGATTGACCACTTTCAGGTTTTTCTTCGGAATCCCATCCATTTTACCCCAAAGTGTATCCATTTGATCACCATAGATCATGGTAGCAGAAGCCACCAATTTGGTTGGATCATGCATATGGTCGTGACCGAAAGGATGCAGGTAAATCTTTGCTCCTTTTTCAGCTAAAGCCCAGGCTGCTCCAGCATGATCGAAGTGGATATGAGATAAAAGCACATGCTTGACATCACTTACTTTGTATCCATGATCGGCCAATCCTTTCTCAAGACTGGGAAATGTCGAATACGGACCGGACTCAATAAGAACTGGCCCATCGTCAGTTTCGATTAGAAATGACGCGATGGCATGCTCATAGTTTTGGAAATGAAGGTCGAGGGTGTGGTACATAATAGTTTAATATTCGGTCATTAAAGATTCGTAAGGGATGTTCATCTTCTCATGAAGGTTGCGAATCATATTTAAAGTGAGCTTTCGCTTTTTTGTCAAAACTTCCGAAACGCGACTCTTATATCCAATCACCTTAGCAAGGTCTTTATTCTTCATCCCTGACTGTTCCATTCTAAATTTAATTGCTTCAATAGGATCAGGCGGATCAATTGGATGATTGTGAGCTTCATAATCTTCAATTAGTATCATCAATAACTCAGCCTGTTCACCCTCACTTGTATTTTCATGAGAATCGAATAAGTCGTCCAATTGCTCCAGCGCACTCAAATATTCTTTTTCTGTTTTAATTACTTTCATGGCCTATAATATTTTTTGTATGCATATATAGTCCCGTAGTTTCGAGACTCATTTCACCACTTATATATTTTCTGCATCCACATTATCATATTCACTATGTGTTCCAATAAATCGGATAAATACCCATGATCTATCGTAGTTAATTTTAACAATGAGGCGGTAACTATTCCCGCAAATATTAAATACTACTCTATTATTTTTGAGAATACTTGCTTTGATGTATTGATTCTTAATATCATTTGGGCTTTCCCAATTGGCCTTTGAAGCTTCCTTATACCAAGTCTTTAGTGCTTGCTCTGCATCCTCATGTTTATCCCAAAACTCTCTGAGAATCTTCTTGGCAACTACTCTCATAAAACAAAGCTAATCAAAAAGTTACCATTTTGGTAACAAGTAATTTGTCTAAATCTAAAAACCTCATATTTGTCATTATGGGTGAGTCAAAATACTTTCAAGATCACATGCCGGAAAATGTCTGCTTTGGGTGTGGACATAACCATGAAGGCCTTCAAATCAAAAGTTACTGGGACGGTGATGAATCAGTATGCAACTGGGAGTCCAAAGAAAAATACCACGGCTGGAGCAACCTGATGAATGGAGGTATCATGGCAACTTTAATCGATTGTCATTGCATGGGCACGGCTATGGCAGATGCTTACAAAAGAGAAGGAAGAAGCTTAAATACAGAACCGGAATATCGCTATGCTACTGGTACGCTTACGGTGAAATATTTAAAACCTACTCCAAATACCACGGTTGAGCTTCGTGCGAGAGTCATGGAAGTGAAAGGACGAAAAACAGTCTTAAAGTGTGACTTTCTTTCTGCAGAAGGAGTGAAAACAGCAGAGGCTGACGTGGTTGCTATCCGCGTATTCGATAGTAGTGAAGGGAAGGAAACGGTTTTTAAGAGTTAGATCCGCATCACTCAAAAACTAGAACAATTTTGGTTGTATTGTTCTCAATATAGTCTATTGCTTCGGAGAAACTGATAGTCGTTCCATCAATTATTACCTGATTTTGTAATGCTCGTTCCTCCGTATCAGTTGATAGGTCTCCGTAACCAAGAACTACTCCCTCATCATTTATTGATAAAGAAACAACGATTCTGCCAAGCCACACACAGGTTGCATCCGGAGGACAAAGTGAGTTCTCCTTGATACTTTCAAACGCAACTGTCCACTCCTCGCCATCTATTTCTTTCGTGACCGTTTGCTGATACTCCACAAGTATTTCATTATCACCAACAGAAATTCCAGTATCATCCTTGCATCCAGCAAAGAGTAAACTGATCAAAAGTATTTTTAAATAGCTCATCGCATTATTTTCCTTGGATTATCTCAAATCTTATGCCATATCGTTTAAACTTTATACTTTAATACTCATTATGCATCCAGAACTGTTTTCAATCGGCGATTTCACGATTCACACCTATGGTTTCATGATCATGATTGGAGCCACGCTTGGCTTCTTTTATATGACCTATTCGGCTAAGAAAGACCTGGGCATTGAGCGCGACAAAATTCAGAATCTGGCTATCCTGGTGATCGTATCTGCTTTTATCGGGGGTAAGCTCTTCTTTTATCTTGAAGATCCGTCTTATTATTTCGGTTCGTGGGAAAATATGAAGCGAAACTTCCGAACTGGGTTTGTTTTCTATGGTTCGTTACTTTTTGCGGTTCCTCTTATTGTCTGGTATTTCAAAAAAGAAAAATGGCCCTTGTGGCCTCTAATGGATCGATTGGCTATTACGGCTTGCATCATTCATGGATTAGGACGACTTGGGTGCTTCTTTGCAGGCTGTTGTCATGGAGTCCCAACGGATATGCCCTGGGGAGTCACTTTTACCGATCCTATTTCCCAGGCAGAACCTTTACATACGCCACTTCATCCAACACAGCTCTATTCTGCGACGCTGATTTTCGGTATTATGATCGTGCTTTTGATGTTGAAAAGATACAACCGATTCGAAGGACAACTCTTCTTTGTTTACATCATCATTTACGCATTTGGGCGGGGGATAATTGAGTTTTTCAGAGGAGACGAAGAGCGAGGCTACATCATTGATGGCGTACTCTCTCATTCTCAGTTTATAAGCCTGGGAGTGATTGCGGTGACGGTTTGGGCCTATCTGAGATTTAAAAAGAAAGCGAGGTTTAGGAAATAGCTGATGATTCTTCGTGCAGAATTGTATTGTGATAAAGGTCCTCAAATGGAAAGCACAATTCAAAATCATTCCAGTCAAGATTGCCGTTCATAATTTTAAACTGCTTAAAATTTTCTTCCTTCTCGTACTTTTTAATTTCTGGATGATTATTCGCATTCAAAAATGGTTTGAAATCAACCAGTTTCTCAGCTCCATCACTAAAGCTAATTCGAATGGCAAAGTCACCGATGTAGTGAGCGCTTTTAATTGCTAGATCTTGTATTTCTTCCTGATATTTTTCGATGATCTTCATTTCAATCTTTTATTAATTCTACGAAAATCCACTCGTTTGTGATACACAAAATAATCAACCCACTTTCTTACTATATCGTCCGCAAATTCGCTAAGAAAGTCCTTTAAATCAGCTAAATCTTTACCCTTAAGTGGCTTTTTTCCTTTTACGTTCGTTATAACAACTTTACTAACTATCCCCTCAGTTAATACGATGGTTGCTTTGCTTTCAAACTCACCCTTTCTTGCATGCACATGAATTGGTTCATGCTCATTGGAATAAAAAAAGAAAATAATACCCAGGTATTCGTAAATTTTTGGCATTATTTAAAGTTATTAAAAACTCTCAATTGAAGCTTCTCCGGCAAAACCTTAATCTCATACGGAGGCTGGCCCATCCGCTCCCCGTCGATGTGAGCATAAAGCAGATTATTAGCACCTACTTTTACCGATTTTGCTTTGTAAAAATTGATTTCCTTCAGAGACCCATGCGTTCCACCAGAGAGTTTATTGATGTTCAGAAACCTTCTCAATCCGGATACTTTTCCAATTTCACAAATTTCTAAAAGACCATCATCAACCTTTGCCTCAGGCATCAACTTGAATCCTCCACCAAAGGTGGTTCCATTACCAATGGTCAATAAGATTAAATCCTTTTGAAAAGGTCGATCATCAATTTGATAGTCGAACTTGCGTTCTCGATAGCCTCCGAGAATGCGAAGCACATGATAGTAGTAAGCAGCATGACCTGTGAGCAATGGCACTCGCTTGGAAGCCATATCTTCTACAATCTGTCCATCAAACCCTATCCCAACGCCATTGACAAACTTTCGATTATTGCACTGGCCTAAATCAATTCGCTTGATCTCACCATTTATGGCTGTATCAATTTGCACTTCCAGTGTCTTCCCAATCGCCACATTCTTGATGAAGTCGTCCCCTGTGCCTGCAGGTAAAATGGAAACCGGAATATCATGGTTCAATCCGTTCACCGACTCATTGATGGTCCCATCTCCTCCAATAATAATTAAGTCTGTAAACGATGCATCAAGAAATTCTGAAACGGTAGTAGTTGCGCTTTTACTCTCGTTTGTGTCGAAGACCTGGTAATCTACTTCCTGATTGTTGAGTGTCTCAGATAACTTTTTGCAGACCCTCAATGCTTTACCTCCCGCAAAGGGATTCCAGATAACAAAAATCTTTCTGGACATCAGAAAGGAAGTTTTGTCAAATCGACATTTCCTCCGGTAAGAATTACCCCCACTCGTTTGTCTTTAAATGCTTCTGGATTTTTCAAAATCGCTGCAAAAGGAACAGCACATGAAGGCTCAATCACGATTTTCATTCGCTCCCAGATCAGCTTCATCGCGTCTACAATCTCTTGCTCCGAAACCGTAAAAACTTCCTTTACATGCTCCTTTAAAATGTCAAAATTCTTTTGTCCGATGGTAGTTTTCAATCCATCAGCGATCGTATCTGATGACTTGTTTGGGATGATTTTGCCTGCTTTTAACGACTGATAGCAGTCATCCACTTCTTCTGGTTCTCCAAGATATACTTCCATATTTGGATCCAGGTAGTGAGCAATCAAAGAAGTACCCGCTGCAAGGCCACCACCGCCCACCGGAGCAATGATGCAATCCAGGTCATCCGTTTCTTCAATCAATTCTTTAGCAGCTGTAGCCTGCCCGGCTATAATGTTATAGTTATCAAACGGATGTATCAAAATGGCTCCCGTTCGGTCTACTACATCCTGACAAGCTTGTGACCTGGATTGATCGTTTGGCTCACAGAATATCACCTCCGCGTCATATCCTTTTACCGCTTCTACCTTCACTTTCGTCGCATTTTTGGGCATCACCACGAAAGCTTTTGACCCAGCCAACTTGGCTGCAAGGGCTACTGCCTGACCGTGATTTCCGGAAGAGTGACAGGCAAAACCATTCACTCGTTCTTCCGGACGATAGCTGAAGATCGCGTTGGCTGCACCACGCATCTTGAATGCTCCCACTTTTTGAAAGTTCTCACACTTAAAATAAATGTGGCAACCGGCAATCTCATCAATGTTCTTGGATGTCATTACCGGGGTTTCAATGATGTATTGAGCTATTCGCTGATGAGCGCGTTTGATGTCGGAGAAGGAAGGAGGTGAGGTTAGCATAGAAATGGAAATCCAATTTATTTGAGATTTTTATCAAATTTAAAACGAATCTGTTCCCCCTCGAGATATGAACAAATATTCTAACAACAACTACAATAAAAACCTAAAGCAGCTAGCTAGAAAGCTTAGAAAAAACCCTACGAAAGCTGAAACTGTCATGTGGCGTGAGGTGCTCGGAGAAAAGCAAATGATGGAATACCGGTTTTTGAGACAAAGGCCGATTGGTAATTACATCGTAGACTTCTTCTGTAAAGAATTGAAGCTGATTATTGAAGTGGATGGCTATACACATCAATTTGAAGAGGTGGCTGCCAAAGATCAGACTCGAGAAAAGGAGCTAAAAGAGATGGGTTATTTCGTTCTGCGTTTTGAAGATTCTGAGGTTCTTTCAGATATTAACAATGTTGTGAGAACGATTGAGAATTGGATTTTGGATCAAAAGGTCACCCCCTAACCCCCTCAAGGGGGAACTTAGGGCTGCAAATCTTCACGTTCGACCATTCCAAGATTACGAATTTGATTTGTTTCAATAGGATTAATATGTGCAGGACAAATAACGAATCTCCAATATGGTTGGAAATAACTCTATTTAAGGAGGTCTTTCTTCCTAGGCACACCACATTCCCCCTCGAGGGGCTAGGGGGTGATTATACCAATTCTAATGCGCTTCAAGCCAATTTTGACCAATCCCGATTTCTATTTCCATTGGCACTTCCAGTGGATGGGCGTTTTTCATGAAATCCTCCACTTTGCTTACCAATAATTCCTGCTCGTCTTTATGCATATCAAAAACCAATTCATCATGTACCTGCATGATCATTTTCGATTTCAACTTTTCTGATTGCATCCATTTGTGAATGTCAATCATGGCTATTTTGATGATGTCCGCAGCGCTACCCTGAATAGGTGCATTGATGGCATTTCGTTCATCGAATCCACGCATGGTGAAGTTTCGTGAGTTGATATTCCTCAAGTATCTTCTTCGGCCTAAAATTGTCTCGACGTATTCATCCTTTTTGGCCTGCTCAATGGTCTCATCCATGTATTTCTTCACATTCGGAAACTCCTTGAAATATGAATCGATGATTTCCTGAGCTTCTCCACGAGCAATATTCAGGTTTTGAGAAAGGCCATAAGCTGAGATACCATAGATGATTCCAAAATTGACCTCTTTTGCTTTTCGGCGCATGTTCGGCTCCACATTGTCAATGTCTACTCCAAATACCTTGGATGCTGTGGTTGCATGAATATCCCGGCCTTCTTTGAATGCATTCATCATGCTCTCATCCTTAGAAAAAGCGGCCATGATCCTAAGCTCAATCTGAGAGTAGTCAGCTGCCATAATCAAATGATCTCCATCACTTGGTATAAAAGCTTTTCGTATTTCACGTCCCTTTTCTGTCCGAATAGGTATGTTCTGAAGGTTGGGATTGTTTGAGCTTAATCGACCGGTCGCAGCAACCGTCTGCCGGTAGTCGGTGTGAATCCTTTCACTCGCTGGGCTTATCAGTTTTGGTAATGCATCTACGTAAGTAGACTTTAGTTTCTGGTATTCCCGGAACTCCAAAATCTTCGCTGCGATTGCATGTTCATCTGCAAGCTTTGAAAGAATGTCCTCTCCTGTTGCGTATTGGCCTGACTTGGTCTTCTTTGGTTTTTCAACCAGCTTCAATTTATCAAAAAGGATTTCTCCAAGCTGCTTTGGTGATCCAATGTTGAAATCCACTCCGGCTATATCAAAAATTTCCTGCTGTACACGTCGGCTTTCTTCATCCAGCTCCTTCGACATTTTCTCAAGTGCCAAAGTATCCACTTTCACTCCTTCGTATTCCATATCTGCCAGTACAAAAGAGAGTGGTTCTTCTACTTCATGAAGGAGCCTTTGCAGCTTTCGCTCATCAATGTCCTTTTCAAGAAGCTCTTTTAGCTGGAGCGTGATATCTGCATCCTCACATGCATAATCCTTCACCTTCTCCGGATCAATCTGATCGATCGTCTTTTGGTTTTTTCCCTTCGGACCAACCAGATTCTCGAACGAAATAGTTTTATAGTTCAAGAACTTGTCTGCCAGCCAATCCATGCTGTTGTTTGATTCCGGATCTAATAGAAAGTGAGCCAGCATCGTGTCGAAGATTTCTCCTTTCACATGAACGCCATAGTTACGCATCACCTGGATGTCATATTTCAGATTCTGTCCAATCTTCTGAATACTCTCATTTTCTAAGATTTCCTTAAAGGCATCTGCCACAGATTGAGCATTCGCTCCACATGGAACATACCAGGCTTCTCCTTTCTTGATGGCAAAAGCTATCCCTACAAGTTTTGCCTCCCGGGTTTCCAGACTAGTAGTTTCCGTATCAAAACAGAATGACTTTTTTGCACTAAGCTTTTTTACCAATTGTTGAATGGCTTCCTGACCTTCTACCAATTGATAAGTGTGTTTGGTTGTTTTGATCGATTCTTTGTTGTCAGAAGCTGCCGGAGCATCTCCACCTCCATCAAACAATCCCAGCTGTTGAGTTTCTCCTTTCTTGATGTCATTCTCTTCCTGGAAAACCCTTCTGGCAATTGTCTTGAATTCCAGTTTATCAAAAATCGGTTGAAGAATATCTGGATTCGGCTCTCCGTATTGCAGGGCAGTTTGATCAAACTCAATTGGTGAATCAATCTTGATTGTGGCCAGCTCTTTTGACATGATGCCTTGCTGCCCATGCTCCTGTACGCGCTTCTGTAATGCTCCTTTTAGCTCATCCGCGTGAGCCACAATTTCTTCAACAGAACCGTATTCCTTCAAAAGTTTGGAAGCGGTTTTGTCACCAATTCCAGGGATTCCAGGGATGTTATCCACTGAATCGCCTTTAAGTCCCAGCACATCTCTTACCTGATCGACTGCATCGATATCAAATTTTTCAAGGACTTCAGGAATGCCCATGATATCCACGCCATTTCCCATTCTCCTTGGCTTGAAAAGGAAGATATTTTCATCTACCAGCTGAGCAAAATCCTTATCTGGTGTCATCATGTACACCTTAAAACCCTCTTTACTGGCTTTCTTAGCGATGGTCCCAATCAGATCGTCTGCCTCATATCCATCCTTCATGAGAATGGGTATGTTAAATCCCTCTACAATCTTGAGGCAGTATGGAATTGCTACTTTGATCTCCTCCGGTTGTTCTTGCCGAGTCGCTTTATATTCCTTATAATCTTCATGTCGAAAAGTCGGAGCATGTGTATCGAAAGCTACACCTATATGGGAGGGTTTTTCTTTGGTAATAATCTCCAGCAAGGAGTTAGTAAAACCTAAAATTGCACCTGTGTTTATGCCATTGGTGGTAAGTCTGGGATTTTGACTCATGGCGAAGTGAGCACGGTATATCAATGCAAACGCATCAAGCAGGAAGAGTTTCTTTTCGGACATGTGGTAAATTTAGCTGACTGTTTCTTTTCTCCACTGCTCCCTATACATTAATCCGACTTTCCAATTAACTTAATGGTACCTAACCTATCATTTAATGGAAAAGTATAAGAACCTACACCTCTGGATGATCCTTCCATTGGTTATTATTCAAGTCGGAATATTCAATTTTTACTGGCCAAAGCTTACGACGACCTCCTGGGAGTTTCACATTCATTACTGGCTGGTCACTGGTTGGTTTATCCTTATGATCATCCAACCTTATCTGATTGAAAAAGGGAAAACTTCCAATCATAGAACTTTAGGAATGATTGGCTTTTTAATAGCGGGAGGAATTGTATTCACAAGTATGAGTTTGCTGGATATTCCTTTAAAACGAGCTGCTGTTTATGATCCATCCAGGCCCGGACCGCCGTTATCTTTCTATTATGGCACACTTGTTATTGAATTAATTCTTGGTCTTCTTTATGGGTTTGCTGTGATTCAGGCTATTCGATTTCGAAAGAAATTAAATGAGCATGCCTGGTGGATGGTTTGCTCTGTTTTTTACTTAATGATGCCAGCGCTTGGAAGGGGAATGATTGTTTTATGGAGAGCACTAGTTCCTATCGAAAAACTAAATCCAATGATTGTGGCGCTGAGTGCCGAACTTATTTTCATCCCACTTTTAATACTGTATGCTGTCCGCTTTGGTAAAGTGAAGCACCCGGCAACCATCATTGGTTTGCTGACCGTTTTGTTGAGATTACTTAGAGTCCCAATCGGTTCATCAGAAGCTATTCAAAATTTTCTTGATGGGTTGATCAAGTGGAATTAAAGCTTTGGCTTATTCGTCTAGTTTTTCACAAACACAACGAACGGCAAACAATCGATACTCCTCTGGTTTAGATAGCTTTAAATTCTTTTTATGAGCATGGCCGGAAATCGTATAGGGAGAGAAATGCATATGAAAACGGTCATCAGTTGCAGAGTTGGTTGTCCAGAAATCAATGAAATCGCCCGTGTCCAGCTTCCCCCCTTCAAATCGACCAATGGGTTGAATGTTTAAAACATTAGATCCGAAAATGTTGTATTGATTAAGAAAATCAACCCTGTAGAGCTTTTTATTGCCTTCCATCATTCGCACCTTTTCAGCGTCTTGAAATGATTGTATAAACAGATCCCATTCTTCTACCGTAGGTAGTCGCCATCCTTCCGGACAGACACCCTCTAAATATTGATAATCATAGAATCTAATTCGATCGCAATGATCAAGGCAGACAGACCCGGGAGCATCATATCTGAGATTTTCTTTCATCCAATGCAAGTGATCGAGTTTCACAATCTCATATTGTGTGCCATCTCTCTTATCAGTTAGAATCTGCTGACCTAAGCTGCTAAATCCTACGAGAATTAGTAGAAATGTTAAATGATGACGTTGAATATGCATCCGGAAAAGTTAATAAAATTCCCGTATGCATATTTTGCTTTACTCATATCTTAACGCCTTCACTGGGTTAGTCTTTGCGATGGAAAGCGTTTTATTTCCAACAGCAATCAAAGCAATTATCACAACCATGATTGCAGCAATTAGGAATACTGAAACACCAATCGTGATGCGGCTGGTAAAATTGTCCAGCCAACCATCCATGAGGAAATACACAATGGGCCATGAGATTACGTTGGCGATTGCCACAAGGATTAAGAATTCTTTGGAGAGGATCATCACAATTTGAGAAATATCAGCACCAAGAACTTTGCGAATTCCGATTTCTTTCGTTCGCTGAAGTGCGGTAAAAGACGTCAATCCAAATAAGCCAAGGCATGCCACGATGATGGCAAAGAAGGCAAAGAGTGTGAATGCCCGACTGAAGTTCTGTTCGTTGGCATATTGTTTATTGTAAAACTCATCCAGGAAGAACGTATCGAATGGGTTGCCAGGAAAGAATTGATCAAATGTTGCCTTACTTTCCTCATAAGCAGCTTGAAAATCATCCGTATTGAGCTTTACGGAGATGAATGAAGCAGAATTTTCAGTCAACGGGAATACCAGCGGATTGATACTGTTTTTGACAGATTGCTGGCGATAGTTATCTACCACCCCAATAATGGTTCGTTTGTCTCTTCCACCAATAAGAACTCTTTGACCAATGGCTTCATCCGGAGTTTGAATATTTAAATATTCCATGGTTGCCTTGTTGATGATCACATTGGCAGTGTCAGTAGTAAATGACTTGTCATAATTTCTTCCCGCCAAAAACTCAATGTCATAGGTAGGAAAATAGTCCTGATCAACACCTACAAGGTAAACAGTGAAGTTTTTCTCTCTTGTATCTTCTTGCTTTCTCATTCCCCTGGTCCAGAAAATTTCATCGCCTGGTACGTTGGAGCTATTCGTAACGGCCTCAATATTTGGATTGCTTTTAAGTTCGTTTTCAAATGCATTTAGTGCATTTCCGAAAAGTGAATCGACCGCAAAAACCTCCGGTCCTCGCATAACCATGGTATCTGTCATGTCAAATCCAACATCCAGTTTTTTCATGTGACTAAGCTGCTGATACACGATAATGGTACCAGCAATTAGTGTAACAGACGCAGCAAATTGGAATACAACCAGCGCTCTGCGCAGCAGGATGCCTGATTTGTTGGTCGTCATCTTTCCTTTTAGTACCTGAATAGGACGGAAGGAAGAAAGAATAAACGCAGGATACAATCCGGACAAGAATGACCCAAGCACATAAACGCCTAGCACGGCCAGCCAAAAATTAGGTTCTAAAAAGAACGCTCTGCTTAGATCAGCATCGATCAGCTGATTAAAAAATGGGGTTGTAATAACCACCAAAATAACTGCGAGGGACAAGGCCAGAAAATTCAGCACAAATGATTCAGTCAGAAACTGATTCACCAACTGTCTTTTATAGGCTCCCATGGATTTTCGTACGCCTACTTCTTTAGCCCTTTCCAGGGACTTGGCAGTTGAAAGATTTATGTAATTGATCCAGGCGATAATCAGGATGAATGCAGCGATAATGGCTAGAAAAAACACCGTGTCTCCATCACCCTGCTCTGCAGGTTCGGATTCCTGCAACAAGTTTGAATACAGGTGAATGTCAGTAATCGGCTGCAGCGGGAAATCCGATCTGAAATTATACTTTTCAAAATCCTCTCCTCTTTCTGCATACAAAACCTCCTCAAATTTTTCATCAAATGCCTTCGGGTCAGCACCATCCTCCAGTAGAACATAGGTGTTGAAATCATACCACCCCCAGGCCGTCTCAGAAGATGCTGTTCCATCATCATTTCGTGTTTGGTTGTTTAGGGTTTCGTATGATATGAGAAAGTTGTATTTGAGATGTGAGTTTTCCGGAACGTCGGCTGTTACTCCCGTGATTTCCAGAGTTTTTTCAATCCAGGTATATAGGTTTAATGTTTCTCCAACTACGTCTGTCCGGCCAAAGTATTTATTGGCAATGCTTTCCGTTATAACTACCGTATTTGGTTCACTTAGTGCCGTCTCCAAATCTCCATGGATTAATGGATAATCAAAGATTTTCAAAAAGGCGGGATCGGCAATTTGTATTCGGTTTTCACGAAACTGAATGTTGTCACGCTCAATAACCCCGGACATGGGATATGCCCTGGCGAAATCCACCACCTCAGGCATGTTTTCTTTCATGAATGGCCCCACTCGCGGAACCGCTGCAGCACAGTTGATTTGGAGGTCTTCTCCACGATAGACCATGTACTTGACACGGTACAGGTTTTCGTGATTGGAATGAAATTTATCGTAGCTGTATTCATAGCTCACATACTGTGAAATGAATAAGCATGCCGCAATACCCAGGGCTAGCCCAAAAATATTAAGTGCCGAGTACACCCTGTTTTTTGATAGGGTGCGGAATGTTGTTTTGATGTAGTTCTTTAACATAGGTATTGAGTTATTGTATCTGACCTTTCTTTTCCTTCTTAAATCGTAATTCCGAATCGACAGAAATGCATCTTTGAAATAGTGCAATCGCGCTTTGACTAGTCCTTTGCTTTCCACACGATCCTGAAACATTTCCTGCAAGTCTCCGAGGATATCATCCAGTAGCTCATCATCATAAATGAGTCGGAGTAGCTTCTCAGCCACTTTTGGTGGGGTAATATCGTGGTGTGTTTGCGACAAATTAGATGGTGATGATTGCTAGCTGTGGTATTGTTTTGTAGAAGTTTTCTTTCAGCTCTTTGGCTTCTTTCAAAACAGCAAAACCCGTATTGGTGACCTGGAAATAGCGTTTTTTCTTACCTCCACGCTTTTGTGTGGCTCCTCCAAATTCAGAAATGAGAAAGCCTTTGTCTTCCAGGCGGTATAGAGATGAATGTATCGCGCTGATATTGGCCTTTCTGTTGGCTCTTTTTTCCAATTCTTCCTTTACTGAAACGGCATACGCTTCCGTTTCCAGTGATGCTACTGTGAGTAAAATGAGTTCTTCAAATTCGCCGAGATTATTTCCTTTCATACTTAAAAATGAGACTATTCCTCATAAATGTAAATATTACCTATGATAATACTCATGTTTGTAAATAAAAGTTACAAAAAGCAACCTCTTTAATTCATTATCTGGGTTTTGGTTATTTTAGAAGTATATCCAATCAGAAATGAAGAAGTTGTTTTCAACCTTAAAAGAAAAATGGGCCGAGTATTTCCTTGAAATACTGGTGATCACCGTGGGTATTCTGGGAGCATTTCTGCTCAATAACTGGAATCAGGACAGGGTTGCTAATAATGTTCATCGGCTTACAATTGAGCGATTGATAGAGGATGTAAAAAGTGATACTTCAAGATTCGCCTACCTCGATTATCGGCTGGAAGAACGGGTGCAAAAGTGTGACTCAGTCCTTTCGCTGTTTAATGAACTGGAAACGAAGGAAAAGCGATTGTCTATGATTTCCGTTCACCTGATCAATTTCTTTCTGGTTGAATCAAATTTTACAACGTACGATGAGATGTTGAATACCGGGCGCTTATATTCAATGAATGATAAAAAGCTAAGATCAGATATCATCAATTATTACCGTGATGTAAAAAAGTGGAGTACTTACATAGAGCGTGACAATCAGCAGCTTCGTACAATGATGGTATCTCCGGCTTACAATGATTACTGGGTGGTCCAGCAAAAAATCTGGGCAAAGACGGAGATTGATGAATCGAAATACCCCTGGCTACAGCAATCTCATTCGAATGAAGTTCGTGACGTTGAAGCGCTCATATTAGCTGCAAGGAATTTATTTGCCGGAAATCGAAGAACCATTGGATTTTTAAAGCGGCATGCTGAATCCCTTTTGAGTAAACTGGAACCCTAACACCACATTCAATTTCGTTCGAACACTAGTTTGTTTTGCAAGTAAAGGTATCTAGCATAGTTTTCCCACCTACTTTTTTGCTCAATAGTCATATCCAAAGCCTTCTTAAAATGTTCTGTCGCCTTCTGTTGATTCTTTTCTTTCAGGTAATACTCCCCAAAAGCAAAATGTGTTTGAAAATTGTCAGGGTGGGTTTTAACACCTTGTTTTAGAATATCTAATGCCTCTTTTTTCTCTCCTTCAACCGCATACTTTCTCAAAGCATAATAGTAGATATTAAACCCACTTGCAGTTGTCCAGGCTTTCTCTTTGAGATCTTTCGCTTGATCTTTCTTGCCTTGAGATTCCAGTATCTCCGCTTTAAGTATTTGGTAGGCAAAGTTGTAATGTTGACGATAATATTCATTTGACATGGTGTCAAAAGCAAGTCGCGATTTTTCTAAATAATCCAATGCAAGTTCTTTTTGATTGGGATTGCCTTCTAATGTTCTAACTGCCAGCTCCTGATAATCATTGGCATCTTTTTGCTCTTTACTTTCAATGTCTGAAATGATGTTGCTGAAGGCATCTGTTTGAATATTAAATGTAACAGCAGTTTCTTCCCACCTGAGTTGCACATCTACCGATTCTGTTTTTGGATTGATAAACTCATAGCTCAGCCACTCTTGAAAGGGCATGGTTTTAGTTTTAACTGGAACACGAATGATGTCATTTGCTTTGTCATAGTTGAACGCTCCCCAACTCTTTCCCGAGGAAAAAATCAAAGTCCAGTCCTTTTCCGATACCAAAACAAGAAACCCATACGAGCCAGAATCCAGCTTCTGACCTTCAACCTCTACGGGGTGACTAAATTCAATGGTGGTTCGTTGATTGGATCCTGCTCTCCACGGGTATTCCTTTCCATCAACCACAAAATCGAAGGGTACTATGCCACCAAATATCTTTCTCCCATTGACTGATGGGCTGTGATATTTGATGGTGATATCGCACTTGCCAATGTTTGCTGTGGTAGTTCTGGATTGACTGACTAAGGTTTTTCCGCCAACATCCTGAGAGAATCCAATAGCTGCTAATAAATAAAGAGATAAGAAGATTGAGCCTTTCATAATCCTAATTTTTGCTCAATGGTACACAAGCGTTTAGACAAGTTAAAGGCTATCTGTAAAACAAGATCGTTCAATCTTGTTCATAAATTTTCTGACTACTGTAACAGTACCAATTCACTGTTGTGATCCTTCAGTTTGAAATCTAATACTTCACCCAGGCCTTTGAATTTAATGCGCGTACCTACCAGTTTCCCCATGGATTCCTTGTATGCTTCCGTATAGACTATTTTTCCACCAATAAGGATGGATACTTGCTTTTTTTCTACCTGAATACTCAATTCAACAGGGTCAGTAAAATCTGCACTAAGAGGAGACAGGTCGTGCTCCTTGCCACGCAGATAAGTGTCATTGAGCATCAGATTATTATCAGAACTACACCCAATCTTTGAAAACGGGATAATCATGGCACCTGTGGATCCAATGAAATAGATACTCATGGCCTGGCATACTGCCCATCTATCATCAAATACATTTTTAACCGTTGCAGAAAAGGAGAAGTTGTCCCCTGAAACACGACCCAGGTCATCGATAAAATGAAAGGAAGAGACAACCGGCTTTTCAAGCCCTATTACTTCCTTTTTGATCTCTTCCGGAAAAGAAAGTGCAGTGCCGTCAATTTCCGGCTCAAAATATTTTGGTGTTGGAGCGTATTCAATCAGTCCCAGCCAGCCTTCACTTTTCAGGAAAAGGTCATGTGCCTGGGCTTCCTTCCCATCCACCATAAGCTTCGCTCTGAAGTATCCAGGGAAATAGTATATCCCAGTCGCCTGGGTTTGATCTTTTTGTACAGCAATGGTTTTGGTAGGATCCCAATATTGTTGAATATGCAAACTATCTGTCCTCAGGTCAGAGGGGATATTGAAATCAAATACCACGGAATTTGGATACTCCTTGCTCAAGACTTTACTTGAAAACGAAAACTCAGAGGCATTGATAACAACCTCTGGACGCTTATTGCCGACAAGGCTTATGGAGATAATGGCCAGAATGAACCCAATGGTCACATAGATCGATTTTCTTGGGGTCTTTTCCTTTTTTCTTTTAATTGGGTCGGCCATTTTAAAAGCACGCCAGTTCTCCTTGCCCACAAACTGAGACAGTGCATCAAGCGTTGTGATGCTCGGAGCTCCATCGTGATTCACGACACCAAAAAAACGCTTTAGTGTCGCCACGCTGAGCATCACTCGTGTTGACTCAAAAACTTTCTCAGAAAGCTCATCAAACATTTTACTATGCCAGCCGCTCACAGCTCCCCAGTTGAGGATCTCCTCAACCTCATGCCTTAATCGGGCGATATACTTTTCTGAGTTATCTGACATCTTCCAAAAGTGTTAAACATCCATGAGCTGAACAACCATGAATCACATTGAATCAACTTGTCTACAGATCCCATTACTTAACCTTTAAACCATTCGTAAGGTTGTGGTATGAAAACACAATTAAAACTCACAATAGTACTTCTCCTTTTAAGTATAGGATCAAAAGGACAAATTATTCCAATTGATACGAACAATTGGGAAATTCAAGCGCGTGCCTATGTTCTTGAAAAACATCTGGGATCAGATGCAATATATCTTCAAGCTGGCTCTATGACTCTTAAGGATAAAGCGTTTAAAAATGGCATCATTGAATTTGACATCCATCTGAAAGAAGAACAGGCCTTCCCCGGGGTATACTTCCGGGCTAATAACGAGACTGGAGATTCTGAGCAATTCTATGTTCGACCGCACCAATCCGGAAATCCGGATGCGAATCAGGCAGCACCGACAACCAAAAACATTTCACCATGGCAACTGTATTTTGGCCCCCGATATTCGTTTGCTTACAAATACAATTATGAAACATGGACTCACATAAAGATTTTAGTGAATGAAGATAAGGCCCAGGTATATCTGGATAATAGTGACAAACCAAACCTCTCCTGGGATCTATTTCATAAACCAGAATCCGGCAAGATCATCATAAGAGGGGGTAACTCGTCTGGCTTTCATATCGCTAACATCAAAGTCTCATTCGACGCTCCTGATCTTGTTGGTTTTAGACCAATTGAAAGGGAAGCTATTCCCAATTTGATCCAGGAGTGGGAAGTCTCAGACATGTTTGAGGAAAAGCTTCTTGAAAACCCAAACAATATCGAAGAGGCCCTGGCGAACAGGAAGTGGCAAGGGAAAATAAAAGCAGAAGAAGGGACTGCCGCTAATATTTCCAGAATCCAAAATTTATATAATGGCGAGCCTGGCAATACCGTTTTTGCAAAAATCTCCATTACCTCAGAAAAAGATCAAATGAAATTGTTTGAGTTTGGTTACAGCGACCGGGTTATAGCCATTCTAAACGGGAAACCCATCTATTGGGGAAACAATAAATGGCGAAGCAGAGACTACCGATACCTCGGGACCGTAGGGTTATTTGATGGGATCTATCTGGATCTAAAAAAAGGCAAAAATGAGCTTTTAATGGCTGTATCAGAAGATTTCGGGGGTTGGTTGATCACGGGAAGGTTTAAAGATAATAGTGGAGTGAGTGTAAAATAGGTTTCCTGGTAAGCCGGTCTTCTGATCGGCTTACTATTTTATTCCCCTCACCATCTCCTTCTTACCCATGGCACCATGAAGCGTTTCAACCTTAAATCCAGCTTCTACGAGGTTGCGTTTGAATTGTCCCTGAGCGCAGTAGGTGGTGAGTACTCCTCCTTTTTCAAGCAGTGAGTAACATTTCTTGAGATTTTCCAGTGACCAGACTTCCGGTTGTTTGCTGGGTGCAAATGCGTCGAAGTAAATGATGTGAAATGAGTTTGAAGTGATGAAGTCTTCGAGCTTTGATGTTGTTTTTTGTAGGATGAAATTGGAAGAAATCCTTGATTCTTTCTCCCAATCAGATTCGTGAATTTTCAAAAGCAATCCCCTTTCCTCTTCGGATTGGAAGAAATTAAGGTTTTGATAAATCTCTTTCTCAATTGGGAAGGGTTCCAAAGAAGTGAAATGAATCTTTTGGTTATGTTGATTTGCAAATTGAGTTGTTAGAAAGGCATTCAGTCCGGTTCCCAGTCCAATCTCCAGAATTTTGATTTCCTCGGCTTGATTTCCGGATAACCAATGCTCCAACCCTTCACGTATAAACACATGCATGGATTCTCCCCTAGCTCCTCTCGTTGAATGGTAGGTCTCGTTTAGCTCCTCATCAAACAGGCTGTGAGAACCATCTTCGGTAGTGATGATCTTGATCATGTGCTATCTTAATACTTAAAATAATGTGATGGAAATATACGATGGTCAATCCTTTGTCAAATACCTGGACAAAGTAAAAGCAAGAACGGCAAGATTGTTTGACTTTATCCCTGAAGATAAAATTGAGTGGACCTATCAGGATGGAAAATTTACCATTGGTGACCAGATAAGGCATCTGGCAGCAATTGAACGCTTCATGTATGTAGAGAATGTACAATTGAAACCTTCAAAATACCAGGGATGTGGTATTGAATTGGCTGAGGGTAAAGAGGCCGTAGTACAATTCTATCTTCAAAAGCAAAAGAAATCAAAAGCGGTTTTTGAGCGTCTGACTCATGAAGACATGGAAAGGAAATGCGAAACACCAGGAGGCGTTGAAATCACCGTTTGGAAATGGTTGCGCGCATTAATTGAGCATGAAGTTCATCATCGGGGACAGCTTTATATGTATTTAGCCATGTTAGGCATAAAAACGCCTCCACTCTATGGATTGACATCTGAGGAGGTTATTTCAAAGTCGGTGTAAGTGGCAGATTAATACCTTATTATAAGCCTTGATACGTTGGTGCGCCTTTCCCATCGGGTTCCTTATAAATCAATACAGTCGCATGTGCTGCTACGCCTTCTTCTTTTCCAACAAACCCGAGCTTTTCTGTCGTTGTGGCTTTAATGGAGATATCTTCCTCATCTATTCCCATAACTTCTGCCAGGACCTTCTTCATCTCCGGAATATGAGGATTGAGTTTCGGCATTTCCAGGCATACGGTTGAATCAATGTTCCCTACTTTATAATCTTTCTCACCGATGATTTTGATGACATCCTTTAGCAAGATTTTGCTATCGATTCCTTTGTATTTGGGATCCTTATCTGAAAAATGAAAACCGATATCCCGCATGTTTGCCGCTCCCAACAAGGCATCACAAATCACGTGAATCAATACATCCGCATCTGAATGTCCATACGCTCCATGCGTATGGGGTACTTTGATCCCTCCGATCCAAAAATCCACGCCTTCTGCCAGGGCGTGTACATCGTATCCGTATCCGACGCGTATGTTGGGTTTCATTGCATTTCTTTTTATGTAAAAATAATCCCCCCTGTAGTCCCCCCAAGGGGACACACATTTATTTCTTACGAGCTCTAACCTTTTTCACCACCCAAACAACCCCGACAGCAAGTAAACCAAATGGCCAAAGAGCTAACACGTAAACCAGAAAAGTTAGAAATCCCTGCCAACCGGCGGTAATGGAATTAACCAAACGAGTGCCAAAACCGGGACGCTGCTCCTGATCCAGTTCGTATGGAATCAATTGGTAGAAGGACACATCAATGGTGCTGAAATTGATTTGATGACTTAGCAACTTAAATTGTCCTTGAAGTGATTCGATCTCTGATCGCACCTGATTCAGGTTTCTTTCCACTTCCAGAATGTCGGTGATCTTATTCGCTTGTTTGAGTATCTCCAAATAACGCTCCTCTAATTTTTTCTTATTGTCAATTCGGGACTGAAGATCATAATACCTTTCTGTTACATCATCGGTATTCACCCATCGGTTATCCAGCTTTTTATCCTTAGTAATATCAGCGATCATTGGATCAAAATTTTGCGGTGGTACCTTGATGCTCACATTGTAATTCACCCGATCGTATCCTTTGTTTTCATTCTCCGAGCTGATATAAGCCTCATATTTTTCTAGCATATCATTCAGCCGATTGTATTCTTCTTTTGTACTTTCTACTCTGTAAGAAAGACCACCGGTTTTGATTACTTTCTTTTGAATTTCAGCTTCGTCTTGTTCTGTGTTAGCAACTTTTCTGTACGAAGCAGCGTCCGCTTCTTCAACTGCTGGCTGCATAGTCATTGGGACTTCCATTTCCGCCATGGTAGAGTTAGATCCTTCATTGCCACCACAGGCAGCCATAAGGAAGATGATGAGAATGGTGAGTGTCTTCATGATTATAAATTTAGAGTAACTAATCACAAGAATCTTACCAATATTTTTTTATTACATGAAGTAGTTGCGGGTGTACCACTCCTCCTGCAACAATTTCTCTTCCAAAGATGAAATTGTTTCCTCCTTTGAAATCAGTGACTTTACCGCCAGCCTCCTGAACGAGAATAACTCCACCGGCTATATCGTATGAGTTGAGATTGTATTCAAAATAGCCTCCGTATCTCCCGCAAGCCACATACGCCATATCAGCAGCTGCACTACCCATCCTTCTCAGTCCTTGAGTGGACTCCATCAGTTGGTGTAATATGAGAAGGTATTCATCCAACCGTTCAAATTCATGATATGGAAAACCTGTGGCAAGCACCGTATCAGAAAATGATTTCGCCTTGGAGACAGCAATCTGTTGCTTATTCAGGTATGCACCTCCATCTTTCCATGCATAAAAACATTCATCGTTGGCCACTTCATAGACAACTCCTGCAACAATCTTTTCTTCATGCATTAGGCCAATGCTGACACAGTAATTTGGAATGCCATGCACAAAGTTTGTAGTGCCATCCAGAGGGTCAATGATCCAGGTAAATTCTTTTTGCCCCTGTATGGTGGTCTCTTCCTCAGTAATAAAACCGGCTTCAGGAAGGATTTTTTCTAAACCGGAAATAATCTGTTTTTCGGATTCTGTATCTACATAGGAAACCAAATCGCTTTCTCCTTTAAACTCTACTTCATCATACGAAAACCGCTTTCGCTCCTGCCGGATAAATCCTCCGGTTTTCAATGCTACTGCTGCTACTTTTTCGGTGATGTTTTCCAGGTTCATTTGGCTCCTTCTAATACAATGACAAATTCTCCTTTGATGCTTTTCGCGCTGAAATAGGTCAGCACATCATCTATCGGGCCTGTCACCGTCTCTTCGAACTTCTTTGTTAACTCTCTGGAAACTGAAACGTTGCGCTCCCCCAAGATTTCTTTGAATTGTTGCAATGTTTTTAGGAGTCGATGCGGAGACTCGTAATAAACCACCGTACGTGTTTCCTCTTTTATGGATTCAATTCGAGTTTGTCGGCCTTTTTTGTGAGGCAAAAATCCTTCGAAGACAAAACGGTCGCATGGAAATCCGGACTTAACCAATGCTGGAATAAATGCCGTAGCTCCGGGCAATGAATCAACAGGGATCTCATTTGCGAGTGCTTCCCGTACCAACAAAAATCCCGGATCTGAAATCCCAGGTGTCCCGGCATCCGATATCTGAGCAATCGACTTGCCTTCTTTCAGCTTTGCGATAGCTTCCTCCACTTTCTTATGTTCATTGTGGGCGTGGAAACTTTGCGCTGGTGTGCCTATCTCATAATGCTTGAGTAAAACTCCTGATGTTCTGGTATCTTCAGCCAGAATGAGATCTACATTTTTCAATACCTCCACTGCTCGGTAGGTCATATCGGCAAGGTTGCCAATAGGAGTTGGGACGAGGTATAGTTTGCCGGGCTCAATGGTCATAGGGCTAAGTTAGATTTTTAACCACAAAGGACACAGAGATTGATCACAGACAGCATATTCAATTTTATTTTTCATTTCGAACGCAGTGAGAAATCTTTACCTCACACATTGACAATGAGATTTCTCGTCGTTGCACTTCCCTCGAAATGACATCAAATTATAATTGTTTAAGAAACCAACCCATCAATGGCCTCCGCCAGCTTATGATCCTTCTCAGTCACTACATCACCGGCATCATGGGTGTTTAATTCGAAGCTGACTGTGTTATATACATTGCTCCAATTGGGGTGGTGATTCATCTTTTCAGCGATAATCGCCACGCTGCTCATGAAGCCAAATGCTTCCACAAAATTTTTGAATTCGAATGTCTTTTTAAGCTTGTTGTCTTCTTCTTTCCAACTCATGGTTCTTGATTTTAAAGTGCAATGATTCCTTCAATCTTGTTGGCTTGCTTGTATACTTCCACTACTTCCTGACTTGAATTCATTTTCTGATTCAAAGTAATGCTCACGTATTTGTTGCCAGAGCTGGGCTTGAGTTTGATTTCTGCTCCGGGCAATAATGCTTCAACCTTAGGCTGATGTTCCGGCTTTACAATAAACTTAAACGTGTAATTGTCAGGGAAGTCATGTGTTCCCTCAAGCTTTTCAACAAATGCTTTTTCGTCCCAGCTCATACATTCAATTTAATTGGAATCCAGTACTATAAAAAAAGCCATCCCGATAAAGTTCGGAATGGCTTTTAAAGATTCTTATTTCAGTTTAGAAGAACTTATATCTCATGTCTTCGATATCCGCGAATTCTTTCACTGCATCATCGATTTTTCTAGGAACGAATAATCGGAAGTATGAAAGCGGGAAATCCGCAACCATGGCATTTTGTCCCAATCGCTGACGAGATACCTGAAGGGCGTAGGCTGAATAATCATCTACATCAGCAGGAATATCTTTAGCTAATAGTTTTACAACGATCACACCATCCTGAACTGCAAAAGCCTGCGTCATTTCTTCTTCTTCCAGTGCGAATGCAAGACCAATTGCTTCCGGTGCATATCCAACTCCTGTAATGCTATTTGAAAACAACTGGAAATCAGCAGTGCCCGTCTTAGCTCCTTCACCGTATGCCGCAGACATTGACTCAAGATCAGTAGCATCAAGACCGCCAAGCTTACTTATAATCGTTTCCGCTTTTTTCTCGTTCTTCACCTTTCTTTCAACTTGATTTCTAACTTCCTCCAGATTGGCCACTCCTTCTTCTTGCTCTGCAGTCATTGCCGCAACAACATATTTCTCACCTATTTCTTTTACTTCTGAAACAGCTCCAGTACTAGCATCATTGTATAACCACAGCACGAGACTTCTAGCCTCTATCATTTGACCTACACGTTGTGCGTTTTTGCTGATACGATTAGCTGTTCTTACATTCAACCCCTGCTCCTCAGCCAACTTTCGGAACTCCTCAAGGTTACCTGCTGAAGCCGCAAAAAGGTCAGCTTGTCTGTATACCTCATTGATGGTTTCATCAGAAACGAAAAATTCCTTCTTCATTTTTGCCACTCGATACAGTAAGCTATCTGCAGCCACTTCATCGATTCGTGATAGCTTATAAAATTCATAAGCTCCATTCACGATTTGCGGCTCTGATACAAAGCCTACTTCCTGACCCTGCAGGGATGCCGGTAGGTTGTTTTCATTATATGTAATGAAAGGGTATGGATCGTCAGAATTAATGCTGACGAAACTAGAATCATTAGAAGCGTTTGCCAATGATTGCTGAAAGTCCGCCACTTCATTTGCCACCACAGATGAATCCAGGCTTGACGGGACAATATCAAACACCACATACTCCATGTTTCTCGTTTCATCTCTTTGAAATTCTGATTCATGATCATCCAGGTATGACTGAAGCTCAGCGTCTGTAACTGAAACTTCTTCATCAGAAACACTTAGAAACGGAACGTACATGTAGTCAATAGTAGCATTCGCATTTTGACTTACATACTCATCCTTTGCCTCGTATTTGGTTACATAGTTGGTCTTTGTGAAAAGGTTTGCATACTTCTCTAATTTCCTGCTTGGAATAAGCGACTGCTCGAATGCAATCCAAGAATTTCTTTGTTGTGGTTGTGCCTGACCAAGGCTTCCCAAAAAAGCCGTTACATTTTCTTTTTGAAACTGACCAGTTTGTGGATCAGCAAAAAACTGTCTGATCTGAGGGCTGATGTTGCTCCCCTGCACCATATCCACTAGCTCAGCGTTGGTGACCGTAATACCCAACTCTTCAAACTGCTTTTCATAAGCGTTTTGTAAAATCAAAGCATTCCATGCCTGATTCCTGATTTGGTCTGTCTCTTGCTGAAGCGGGTTTCTTCCGGTGTTGATCGCAAAATTGTAGGACAGCTCATCAACTTTATTTTGAAACTGGGTATTGGAAATGCTTTCTCCGGCGATCTCTCCAATGTCTGGATTTTCTCCACCACCTAAAATAGATGAGTTTCCGATCAAATCTGTGCCAATGAATGCTACCATGGTGACCATGATTGCTCCCACCACGATCTTACCCATCTTGTTTCTCAGTATTCCTATTAGTGCCATATTCTTCTAAATGCTCTTTTTGAGGTCGGCAAAAATAAGGAAATAATTTGCTATTGACCCACACAGTGGGTTTTAATAAATAAGCCACAATTATCAGGAGATCAAATGGTTAGTGCTCAGCTTTTTTCTATCAGCACTCTGAGAGTGAATTTTCAGACTTCCGTTTGAATATTTGATTCTGCTGATTGGTTTATGACCGGTCTGTTGTTCCAAATAGATGCAAGGCTCAAACCGGAAATGATGTGCCAAATGCCCCACCAAGCTGCAACGATTGCCATGCCTCCTAATCCATCGAAAAAGGAGAAAATAAGGATCAATCCAAGTCCCGAGTTTTGAATGCCTGTTTCTATGGCAATGGATCGTTTATCCTGCTCATCAAGTTTGAAAACCCTTCCCATCTGGTATCCGGCTGTAATTGCAATGGCATTGTGAGCGAGTACAAGTAAAATCACCAGATGAATGTATTTCAGGAAAAGATCGAAATTGGCACTGAAAGCCATCAGAACAATGGCCACAAAAATTCCAATAGAGCTGTAATGCATAACGGGATGCAGACGATCCGCAACTCTTGGTTTCCATTTCCTTAACAGCATACCTAAAACAATAGGGATGAGTAATAGCATGGTGATCGTCTTCAGAAGCTGCCAGAAATCAAGACTGACTTCTGTGAGGATACTTGCTGTGGGTGGATAGAGTCCTGCCCATAAAGTAAGGTTAATAGGAGTGAGAATAATGGCCAGTGTACTTGATACCGCGGTTAAGCTTACTGAAAGCGCAGCATTTCCTCTGGCCATTGCAGACATGAAGTTGGAGATGTTTCCTCCCGGACATGCCGCCACCAACATCATCCCTAGTGCAAAACTGGCACGAGGCTGGATTATCAAAATCAATAAGAACGTAAGAATTGGAAGAACAATGAATTGAGACATGATACCTGCTAACGCTGCTTTCGGACTTTTCAACACCCGAATAAAATCTTCGACGCGGAGGTTGATAGCCACCCCAAACATGATGAAGCCAAGACTTAGATTGAGGTAAAATAAGTTGGCTTCACTGAAGTTGAGTGTGACCTGATCGATCGAATCCATCAGGGCAAGATAATAACAAATCCCCTCCTGGGAGGGGTAGGGGTGGGTTCCACCATCACACTCTTCAAAGGGAGATCCCCTTCGAAGAGAATGACGGATGATTTACTTCTTCCGGATAATGATATCTCCGTGCATGTTTTTGAATGTGTACTCCGGACCACCACCGTTGATGGCACCAAATACCCACGAATTGATAGATACTTTGTATTTGCCATCATCTGATTTCACTTCAGGTTTGGATCTGTCTACGGTCATATCGTAATCGGTGAATATTTCTCCCCGATCTGATCGCATCTTGGCAGTTGCCTTGATTCCTGGAGGAAAAGTCACGTCCACATTTCCGTGCAGGGTTACAAATGACATGGGCTCATTTGGAGTCACTTTTATGAAATTCACAATGATGTCTCCATGAACCGTATTTGATACAATAGATCCACTCATGTCTTTTAGTGTCAGCGGGCCATGCACGGCTGAAATCTCATGAGTTCCGCTTACTCCTGTGACATCTATCTGACCATGGACTGTTGAAACCTCCAGGTCAAAATTAGCCGGCACCCTGATGGTAAGATTGATAGGTTTTTTCCATGAGTTTGTTTCAACCTTCACGCGATTATTGTTTTCAGAAGCACTGAGCTCGATTGGACTGGATGCGATCCTTTTCATTCCGGATGGAACTGACCGATCATCATCATCGTCGCAGCTTACACAATCGTGATCTTTCGATTTAGTGCTTGCCTCAGCCTCAATGATTACTTCCTTCCCATTGTAGGCTTCCACCATTATGTCTCCTCGCACAAGGCCCACTTCCAGCTTGCCTTTGGTATTGGGAGAGCTTAAGGGTATCGCGATTCGCTCGTTGAAATCCTGTGCCCAAACACTCGCTGAGGCTACAAGAAATAATATGATTATTAACTTTTTCATTTTCTTATCTTATTTATGATTTCTTCTTTTTCAAATAAACATTTCCATTGATGCTTTTGAACGAAAGTTCAGGACCACCAGACCCTATTTCTACGCCGGTTTTGGTTCCAATTTTGAAGGTTCCATTACGTTCGCTTTTCTCTACTTTAGGACTCATCCGTTTGTAGTCAAATGCAGTATACAGATCCCCATTCATGCTGTCGAAATATACCTGCGCATTGAAGTCATCAGGTAGCTCGAAAGTAAAGTCACCGTTTACGGTATGGAACTTTACCGGCATTTGAGGAGCTTTCACAAACGTGATGTCTACATCCCCGTTGACCGTTGAAGCACGTCTTAGATCGTGGACGTTTTCAACCTCAATGTCGCCGTTTACATTGCTCACCATCACTTTCCCTTCCATGTTCCTTACCAGGACATCTCCATTGTTGACGGTTTTTGCATGGATGGCAATCTTTTTGGGCACCTTCAATTTGTACTGATATTTGAAAGAATAGTCAGGGCCATCATTCATATTGTATCCCCAAAACTGCTGTCCTTCACACCTCCGTATAAATGGCGCCTTCATATACAAAACCAGTGAGTCATTTTTGATGTATTCTCCAAGCTTTAAGTCCCTTTTTGCCTGGTCAATTAAATCATCGGAAGATGCTGAAATCTCAATGGTTAAATCCAGCGAAACCTGATTCCCTTCAGTGGCCTCTACTGTCACATCCCCATTCATGTTGTGGATCATAACCAGCATTTTCTCAGCATTTGAAATATCGTATGTTTTGTTGATCACGATCCTGTCCTCCTTGAGGTCCGGGTTGATCAGCGTCAATAGTATGAGTAATAATTTCATTAGTCCTTATTTTGAGTTTATGTATTCTTGAGTGTTTCGATGCTTTCGTTAAGCTTTTCCTTTACGAATTCATCTTCTGTATTTTCTTTCAGCTTTTCCATGGCATCCACAGATGATTTTTCCTGAATTGCCACCAACACATCTGCTATGGCAACTAACATCAGCGGAGATTCCTGCATCTTTAATGCATCTACTAGCGCATGCCTAACATCAGGCTCATCGGCGTAGCGCAACAAAGATTCCAAAGAGGCTAATCGCACGTTGATATTATCATCGTGATTCAGCGTAGATATCAATGCATTAATCACTTTCTCATCTGCCTTTGGCATCTCGGCAGCCATATTTACAGCACGAATACGTTCCTGTGCCTTCGGCTGCTCAATGAGGGTAAGCATCATCATTTCTTTCATGCTTTGAATTTCGCTGCTTAACTGAGCGATATCCTGCTTCTGATCTTGTGATGGCAACATCCACCAGCCGATGAACAGTCCCATCGCCAATGACGCCAGCCCAACTTGCCAGCTTTTGGTCATTTGTGCTACAATCCAGTCAAGCACATTCGGGCGAACTTCTTTTTGCTTCTCAACATAGGCAGCCATCATTCCTTCAAATCGGGCATTCATGGAATCACTGGGTTCAGGTCGTTCAATCTCCTCAAACAAGTCCCAGGTCTGCTCCAGGTCTTTAAGCTCTTTAGCTTTCTCAGGATTGGATAGAAGAAACTCCTTCAATGCCTTTTCCTCATTCTCGCTGATGTTTCCTGCCAATTTATCCTGCCAGAGTTCCTCCGCTTTTTTATTTGTTATTTTCATAGCTATCTCATTTTGAGATTAATGTTCTTCTTTACATCCCCCTGCCATCTCACATCCTCCACACCCCCCTTCAAAGGGGGATTAGACATCCATTTTTATGTAGGACTCCCGTAATTCTTTTAATATTCGATGCACTCGAACTTTGATTGCGCTCTCAGTCACTCCAAGCATCTCCGCCACCTTGGCGTATTTCACTTTTTGAAACCGTACCAACTCAATCAGCTCCCGCTTTTCTTCTGATAAGTTGGCGAGTGCTTTTTGCAGGTAATTCAATTCGTCACTTTTTTCCATTTCTACCTCCTGATTTATATTCTCGCTCAATCGCTCTTCATAGGGATTCATGTCCTCCTGAAAAGCATATCGTTTATTCTTTCGGTAGTGATCGTGATGAACGTTTCTCGCCATCTGGAAGGCCCACACTTCAAAGTCACCATTTTCTTTATAGGTGTGTTTGTACTTCAAAATCCGCATGAAGACGTTTTGCACCAGGTCTTCACTTGTCGCTCCATCATTGGTCATTCCATAGAAAAAGCCAAAGAATCGGCGACTGTACCGTTTGTAAAGCAGGTTGAGTTTTTCTACCTCTCCTTCTTTCACTTTCAACATCAAACTGTGGTCTTCCAGTAGGTTCATTTGGTGCATTCTGTCGGGGAAACTCCCCTAATTTCGGAAGGTTACATCGGGATTGGAAATTATTTAACTCTCCCCTGACCCCTCTCTTGAAAGAGAGGGGAAATTTCCGAAAGGAAATGGGGTGAGTTGATTAGGTTTGACCTATGAACTTCGGAGGTCTAAAAAAGGAACTTAAAGGCGAGCTGCATACCAGAGAAGCCATCCGCCGCATCTATGCTACGGATGCATCTGCCTATCGGGAAGTGCCTCAGGCTGTAGCGATCCCAAAGACTGAAGAAGACCTCAAAAACCTCATTCGATTTGCTGCTGAAAATAAAACCTCTCTGATTCCTCGTACAGCCGGAACATCCCTGGCCGGACAGGTAGTTGGTGGTGGAATTATAGTAGACGTTTCAAAACACTTCACCAAAATTCTGGAAGTCAATCTTGAGGAAGAATATGTATGGGTGCAGCCAGGAATTGTACGAGATGAACTAAACCGGGAGCTTTCAAAGCATGGCTACTTCTTTGCTCCGGAAACCTCCACAGCCAATCGGGCGATGATTGGTGGGATGATTGGAAACAACAGCTGTGGTTCTAATTCAGTGGTCTATGGAAGCACAAGAGAGCATTTGCTTGAAGTAAAGGCACTATTGTCTGATGGTTCTGATGCTCATTTCAAAGCTTCTGAAGATTTACGAGGTAAATCAGAATTAGAAAATAAACTCTACCAAAATATCTCAGATATTCTTTTAGATGAAGCGAATGTCCAGCGCATTAAAAAAGAGTTTCCCAAGCCAAATATTCCTCGAAGAAATACCGGGTATGCCTTGGATATGCTGGCAGATATGCAGCCCTTTAATCCTGATGGAAAGCCTTTCAACTTCTGCTCCCTGATAGCCGGATCGGAAGGAACGTTAGCTTTTGTAACAGCCGCCAAACTGAAGATCACCAAAATACCAGAAGGTCATAAAAGGCTCGTTTGCATCCATACCAAAACGATTGATGATGCTTTGAAAGCAAACCTGATCGCACTCAACTATCAACCGTATGCCTGTGAGTTGATGGATCATTACATCCTTGAAGCCACTTCTCGAAATAAAGAACAAGCGGAAAACCGATTTTTTGTGGAGGGTGAACCGAAGGCCATACTAGTGGTCGAATTGATAGGTGAAACGGAAAAAGAGGTAGATATCCGTATCCTGAATTTTCTCACGGAAGTGGGTAAGCAACGATTAGGCTATGCATTTCCGATTATCAAAGGAGATGATATCACCAAGGTCTGGAACTTAAGAAAGGCAGGTTTAGGATTGCTTTCCAACATCCCCGGAGATACAAAACCTGCCCCTGTTATCGAAGACACGGCAGTAGACGTAAAAGATTTGCCTAATTACATCGGCGACTTCAATAAAATTCTTCATAAGCATGGATTGTATAGCGTACATTATGCACATGCCGGATCCGGTGAATTGCACCTTCGTCCGTATCTGAATCTTAAAACAGAAAAGGGAGTAAAACTCTTCCGAACCATAGCAGAAGAGATTGCCGACCTGGTTAAGGAATACAAAGGCTCACTCTCGGGGGAGCATGGCGATGGGCGTTTACGTGGAGAGTTTATTCCAAAGATGATTGGTGAGGAAAACTACCAGTTACTTAAAAAAGTGAAGCAAGCGTGGGATCCCCACAACATCTTCAACCCAGGGAAGATTGTGGACACAGCTCCCATGGATACCTCGCTTAGATATGAAAAGAATCAGCAGACGCCTGAGTTTGAGACCATGCTGGACTTCTCACAAGATGAGGGGATTGTACGATCAGCAGAACTATGCAATGGATCCGGTGACTGCCGAAAATCAGAACTGACAAGAGGCACGATGTGCCCCAGCTATCAGGCCACCCGGGATGAAAAAGATACCACCAGAGCCAGAGCGAATATTCTTCGAGAGATGCTCACTCGATCTAAAGAAGCTAATCCATTCGCACAGCCTGAAATCAAAGAGGTGATGGACCTCTGTTTGTCTTGCAAAGGCTGCAAACGAGAGTGCCCATCCAATGTGGATATGGGGAAGCTGAAAGCAGAGTGGCAATATCAATCAATGAAGGAAAAAGGTGTGCCTTTCCGAACCAAGATGATCGCCAACTATGCGAAAAGCATGGAGCGGTTTGAGAAAGCTCCCTGGGCATTTAACCTGACCAGAAACCTTTCCAAGCCCATGCTGGGATTTGCATCCAAGCGATCCATCCCGAAGATGGCGAATCAAACCTTACGCTCATGGTTTGATAAGAAGTTTCATTCGCTACAGCGAAAGCCAAAGAAGACCGTCTACTTCTTTTTTGATGAATTTACCAATTACCTGGATGTGGAAATCGGCAAAAAGGCAATCATGCTCCTGGACCGGATGGGGTATGAAGTGAGAGCTGCCAATCATGCCATCAGTGGGCGAGCTTACTTATCTAAAGGCATGCTGGAGGAAGCGAAAGAATTTGCTGAGCAAAACGTTTCACTCTTTCATTCACTTCTTAAGATAGATTCTTGCCTGGTAGGTATTGAACCATCGGCGATTCTGACGTTCCGTGATGAGTATCCGGATTTGCTTCGCGGAAAAGAAAAGGAACAGGCACTGAAAGTAGCCGAGAAAACCTTTACAATCGAAGAGTTTTTAGCTAAGGAGTTAGAAGAAGGAAGGCTGAAGTCAGAAGACTTTTCACATGATAAAAAGAAGGTTTTAGTCCACGGACATTGCCACCAGAAGGCACTTTCTTCCATGACCCCCACAATGAAAATTCTAAAAGCCTCTGAAGGCTTTGACGTGCAAATTATCCCAAGTGGATGCTGTGGAATGGCCGGCTCATTCGGCTATGAAAAAGAGCATTTTGAGGTATCCATGAAAATTGGAGAACTGGTGCTTTTCCCCAAAGTACGCGAAGCAGAAAAAGACACCATCATCCTGGCATCCGGTACTTCCTGTCGACATCAGATTTGGGATGGAACGGGTAAGGTCGCGAGGCATATTGTAGAGATTTTATAATCCACTCATGTAAAAACAATAGACATTGAGTTGCATTTCTGGTTAAATTCATATCATGACCATAGCACTTCCACATCAGAAAATCAAACTCAGTGACAACACGGTACGTCGTTCATTGATGGTGCTGCTATCTTTTGTGATGACGCATCTGATCACCTATCAGAAGCTGCCATTTTCACCGGATTATCAATTCCCGTTTATCCCTTTTACAATCTTCCTGATTTACGGATTGTTTATCTGTGAAACCAACACCTGGAATTATCGACGGCTTTCAGGCAAGTCTAAACTTGGCTTTGATACGAAATCCGTTTGGTTGATCATTCGCACCAACCTTGTATTCTGCTCGGTCATCTTTGCGATTCTGACTATCCTGCAAATGATCATTTTCCAGTATGTCATGAACCCTTTTCGGTTTGTAGGATTATTAGGAGTGTGCCTTATGATTTCATTGATCGAAACTGGAGTTTTTGTTATTCGAGCATATGCCAAAAGCAATGGGACACTAACCCTCAACAAGCTGGCAGCTAAAAGTCAGACGGTCTCCATTGTGCGAAACAATGAGCTTCGTACCATCACGGAAGAAGAGATTTCCTGCTTTGTTCATCAGGATGGTTGTGTATTCCTGATTGATAAAGAAGGATCTAAACTAGTAACTCAATACGAGTCTTTAAATGAGGTTGAAGAAAAACTCTCCAACCGATTCTTCAGAGCGAACCGACAAACGATTATTTCCAGAGGTGCAATCAGTTCGCTCCAAAAAGATGTCAATAATAAATTAAAAGTGCATTTGGAACAGCTTTCAACGTGCATCACCGTCAGCCGATATAAAAGCCGGGAATTGAAAACCTGGTTTCAATCGGACCATTCAGCCTGAAAACAGCTACCACTCAGCTTCTACATTCCCTTTTTCATGATCTGGCTATCCTCCTCCTCGTTAGGATTGGCTAAAAATTAACTGAATACACATGAAAAAGTATGTAAGCACAATTACCCTTATGTTGGTCTGGATTATTGGGTCGTCATTCAACACACTAAAAGAAGGTGATCTCACCAAGGAAGACCGAAAGTATGTGATCAGCTATCTGAAGCAATCGCAGAAGGAGCTCTTTAGCAGGATCAAAGATTTGAGCGAAGAACAATGGACATTTAAAGCCACAGATACCACCTGGTCTCCGGCCGAAATCTGTGAGCATATTTTTAAAGCAGAGAGTAGCCTCATTAGCAGAGCTGATGCGATGGACACCACCAACTGGAGCCCTCGAGGAGAAGATTATGTACAAGAGAAAGTTCAATTCGTTATAGACTTTCTCCAAAACCGTGAGCGTAAATTCAACGCTCCTGAACGACTTCAGCCGGAAAGCCAATTCAGTACCCCTAAAGCTTTCCTTAGCGAATTCAAACAGAAGCGTGGTGAGACCATTTCTTATGTCAATGATGTGGAAAAGCCGCTGAAAGGGTATTACAAAGATTTTGGTCCCTTGGGTGAAATCAGTGGTTATCACTGGCTGGTGTTCATCAGTGCACATACCCAGCGACACATTAAACAACTGGATGAAGTACTAGAAAATCCTGATTTTCCAATTTGAGTTTTTTGTTAGAGTAGTTGATAAGAGGCTCATTTATTCTGAGCCACTCGAACCTGCCTTTCAAGAGGCAGGTTTATTTTATTTGCCAGCAAAAATTTAATATAGACCTTATTCCCCTGCCTTTGCCGGCAGGCAGGCTTGGGAGGATAGCTCTTGCTATCCGAGTCATGGGAATCTATTATCAGTTCTATGGATTGAGATTCCCAAGTCTCGTTCGTCCCTCACTTGCAAGGGAATAGGGATTGAATCTAATTTTAAACCTCAATCTCCCCTTTCATGTATGTTACTGCATTGCCGGCAATAAGCACCCGCTCGCCTAAAGCTGTACAATTAAGGTAGCCTTTGCGCTCTGAGAGTTGGTAGGCGATCATTTCATTTTTTGCAAGTTTTTCAGACCAATAGGGGATTAGTGAACAATGAGAGGAACCTGTCACAGGATCTTCGAATAGTGCGCCCCCAGGGAAGAAGAATCGTGAAACAAAATCTACCCCGTCTCCTTTGGCTGTGCAGACAATGCCCCCTTTTTCAAATTGTGCCGGACTCAACAGGCTTTCGTTCACCTTAAGTGCCCGTACTTCCGCTTCACTATCGTAGACCAGCACCCAATCACGAGATTTCAACACCTCTTTGGGCGCGTGTGAAAATGCTTTCAACAATGTTTCATTCATCTCAGCTGGTTCTGGTTTTCGAGATGGAAAATCCAACTGCAGCAAATGGTCTTTTCGTTTCACAACCAGTGGACCGCTCATCGTCTCAAAGTCGATCTTGTCTTTTTTATATCCCATGTGATTGAAAATGACATGCGCCGAAGCAAGTGTCGCATGACCGCACAGGTCAATCTCAAACTCCGGTGTAAACCATCGGAGATCAAAGAAATCTCCCTGATCCTGGAAAAACGCGGTTTCCGACAGGTTATTCTCAATGGCGATCTTTTGCAACACATCATCGATGGGCCACTCATCCCCGATCGGGACTACTGCGGCAGGGTTCCCTGCAAAGAGGTGATCGGTAAACGCATCGACTTGGTAAATAGGTAGCTTCATACCTAAAGATAAAAATCACTGGTCAGGAATTAGAAAGATGCTGAAATAAATTCAGCATGACACTCTTTAAAAAATAGATTGCCCTGAGGCTAGCCGCCCGCACTGTTTCCTTCAGTTCGATATAAAAACCAATAAAAAACCTAGCCAAACGTCACTCAGAGCCTTTTCGGTTGGAGGTGTGAGGGAAAAAGGCGTGGAGTCTTTCTAATTCGAAGAGAGATTCCACGGCTTCCATCCCACCATCTGCCCAGAGAGCCTCTGAATGACGGTTTTTTATTGGTTTTTAAATGCTTACGTCGAATTAAGGTTATTTCTGGGTCTATCGTTCAAAAAAGAACGGTTTTAGGTGCTAACTGTACGCTTATGATACAGATAACCGCCTCATTCAACCGACCGTATAACTCTTCATGAAACTACTACTCTGGTTTATCCTCCTTGTCATCTGCTGGCCTCTGGCATTGGCCATTTTGTTCTTTTATCCGGTTATCTGGTTGATTTTGCTGCCATTCAGACTTTTGGGCTTTGCCGTTGAGGGAGTGTTTGCCTTTATCCGCGCGCTGTTTATGCTGCCGGCGAGGATACTCAGTTAAAAACCCAAACGACCTATGAAACACCTAACCACAATCCTCCTCCTCATTTGTACGTCCACTTTCGCCACCGACCTGAAAGTGGAAAACACTATTTACTACTATGAAAATGGCCGATCCTATGTCTCCATGGATATTAGCTGGCAAAATGCTTTCCGGCTGGAACAAAATGGAGTCAAATTTCATGATGCGGCATGGGTGTTTTTCAAATGGGTGAACAATGAACGAAACGGCTATATCACTATTCATGTGAAGCAGGGTGGTCACAAAGCAGTTGCAAATGGGCAGGAGCAGGTCCCGTTAACGTTCACTCCGAGCAAAGACGGCATGGGGGTTTTCATTTCGCTGGCAAATCCCGGAGAAAGTGACGTATCTGCCAGAGTGGTGATCGAGCTTGAACCTACCGATTTTGACGGAATCAATGCGAGGCAACAGCAGCTGATCCCGTATGCGATCGAGATGGTCTATATCCCGGAAGGGCCTGTTACGTTGGGCGCTCCCAACACCACCGAACATGGTGCGCTCTACCTTTCTGATAAGGACGGAGCAATAAAGGGACTTTATGAAATCAAAAAACAAGACCAATCCATAGACATTGGGCCGGAAAACAACAAGCTGTATTATCAAGCTCAGAGCGGATATGAAGGGGATCAGCAAGGCACTATCGGAGCTGAGTTTCCTAGGGGAGTAGCCGGCTTTTACATCATGAAGTATGAACCCACACAAGGCCATTATGTAGATTTTCTAAACAGTCTCTCGCCCGAACAACAAGCGGCCAACAACCTGTCTGAAGTAGAAGGTTACTCTCAAAACCGAGGGACCATCTATCAGGAAAATGGAATGTTCATCGCCGGAAAACCCGATCAGCCCTGCAACTATATCAGCTGGGATGAGGGGATCGCGTATGCGGACTGGGCTGGTTTAAGACCAATCACTGAATTTGAATACACCAAAGCGTGTCGTGGTTCCAAAAGTCCCATTGAAATGGAGTTTCCATGGAATACCGCTGAAAAGACACAGGTTCGCAGGCAATTAAACAGTACCGGGGATTTGGTTTACCTGGATCTGGATGAGGGAGACATCACCAATGAAAATCGGGATTTGTATGGCGTGTCGCTATTCAGAGTGCACGATCTGGCCGGTAGTCTTTGGGAGAAGGTCATAAGCATCGGGCATGAGAAAGGGCGCAACTTTCAGGGAACACATGGAGATGGTGATCTCACTGAAAATGGAAGTGCAACGAATATCGATTGGCCCAAAGGAAATCAGGACTCGGGCGGGTTTGGTTTTCGCGGAGGTGGCTTTTATGGCTATGGACGGGAGTACCACGACTTCAACCCTTACAGCCCCATCGCGTTCCGCCCGTATGGCGGCTGGGCCGGTGGCAACAGTCATCCGGCCTATGGGATTCGGTTGGGGAGGAGTGGGGAGTGATAGAGTTATAAAAACACGGAAATTGTAACAGAGATTGTTGAGACAGCAAGAGATATAATAGCAATTATGGTGGCCATTTGATACTTTCTACGTTCATATTGCATCCCAGCTAAGATTGACGTCATGTAGGGGAAATTTATTTCATGTCCTTTTTCATCCTTCCCATAATCTCCTCTGTTTATAAATAATTTAACATGTGAATTACCTGCGTTTTGGTAGTTGAATTTATGATTAAGATGATAGTAAAGTCTCCCAAATACAATGTCTTTATCAACTTTTAATTCTTGAGCAATTTTTAGTAAGTCAACTCTTACAAAAATTTTATTATCACGAATCGAATTATCATTCTCATATTGCTCAAAATCATTTTTGTGTGCTTTATAAATCTTTTCCAAGATTTGAATATCTGTTGGTAGTTTCATACCTAAATATAATTAACCCTCCCGTTTTTTGGAATAGATGAACATCCCCCTGCTCTCACACCTTCTCTCACACCCCCCTTCTTAAGGGGGATTAAGTTCTGAAGAATTCCCCCTTAGCAAAGGGGGGTGCGTATGCCAGAGGGCTGCAGGGGGATATAAATACTCAAAATCCTATCCCAACCACCAAAGCGTCGAACGCCTGTGTTAAGGAAGGAATTGATTCGCAGTTTAAGTTGTTGCTGTTTTAGGCTCGAGATCAACTAACTTTAATACATGACGCAGAATCAAAAACTCAACGCGATCCTGAGGCACCTGAATTATATTTCTAATCATAGAAATAAAAGCATCCTGACTGCCTCAGACGTTTCAAGGTACTTTTTTAAGGAATTTGAAGTAGAGATCCCGGTTGGAGAAGCCAAACGTCTGTGTCAGCTATTGATCGATAACAACGTAGTAGCGGATGTAGATACCACCGATGAGCTATGTATCGGTTATAGCAATTCCACCTCAAAGGCATTGCAAAATTCAAAATACATGGATTAAGAAAGTCATCTAGAACATCTTGCTGTTAAATCCTCCCCCTAACCCCCGAAACGTCGGACCGCCTCCAGAGGGGACAACTAGCCGACAAACGAACTTCTCACCTGATCTTTCAACCCTTCATTCCCGTACCATAAGATATGAGAACAGCAACATCTATTTTACTTATCGCTTTTTGTTTCATTGCCTCAGCTCAGAAAAGTCCTGTCTACACTACCAATGATGGTGCCATCAAAGGGTATGACCCGGTTGCGTACTTCAAAAATGGAGAGCCGGTAAAAGGAAGTGAATCTTTTTCTTTTGAATGGACAGGTGTCGAATGGCGTTTTAGTTCACAGGAAAATCTGGAGGCATTTAAAGCTGAGCCGGAACAGTACGCGCCTCAATTTGGTGGGTATTGTGCATATGCCGTTGGCAATGGCTATACATATGAGTCCAGTCCCATGGCCTGGCGTATTGTGGACGGAAAGCTCTACCTGAATTACAGCAAGGGCATCCAGAAAAAATGGGAAGCAGATCGGGATGCTTTAATTAAAAAGGCAGAAGAGAATTGGCCGGGGGTTGTGGAAGAGTGATTTGAATCCCCCTAGCCCCCTTTACTAAAGGGGGAATTCTTCAGAACTTAATCCCCCTTTGAAGGGGGGTGCGAAGGCTATGACGGCTGCAGGGGGATGTTTTTATCTTCACCCTAACATCACACAATCTGCAGAGGCAGACAGTTTCCATTAAGGCATCATTTGTAAATGAACCGTATTCCCTTGGGAGGATAGCAACAGCTATCCGAGTCATGGGAATCTCCTAGTTAAAGGTGTAGAGATTCCCAAGTCTCATTCGTGCCTCACTCGCAAGGGAATAGGGTTTGTGAATGATCCTCATTTCTAACTTCTTCGTCGTTCGCAAGCCTGCAGTAGGCAAGGGAAAGGGAATGGCTTAGGCCTCCTCCATCGTCTTCTCCACCTGCGCTTTCATTTGCTCAAAGGTGGCATAGCCATGCGCGATCATGAAAAGCTGGTCTTTGTGTAGTAAAACCATCGTCGGGTAGCCTTGCACGCCCCACTGACGGTTGAGAGAGAACTCTGCATTGGTTTCATAGCGAATCTCTTCGCTTTCGAATCGATCAGAGAATTTCTTAAAATCAACATCAAACTTCTCACAAATGCTTTGGTAGAATTCCAGTTGTCCCGGATCCTCAGACTCCACATAAAACTTTCGCTGAATCTCCTCGAAGAATTCCATTTCTTTTTCCTGAACTAATGGTCTGGCTGCAACGACTGCCCTACATGCGGGCTCTGTATCGTAATTGAAATCATCGCGATCCATGAGTCTGTAGCCAAACGGCTGCCCGCTCATTTCAGTCACATGGCCCCAGTGTTCTTTCAGAAAATCCTTCATTTTGTCATCCCACGCATCTCCGCCTCCCGGTCGCAGGCCACCAACCACTATTCTATATCCGACCTCCTTGTCGCGGTAATAATCTCTCAGTTTGATCAAATCCGGAGAAATACCCCAGCACCACGAGCACATGGGATCACCAATGTAGATGATCTCGGTTTTGTCTGTCAGTTTATCCTGACCGATGGATTGTAGGTCTTCGAAAGTAGAGGGTGTACAAATGCCGGTTTCCGGGTCACAGTATGGGTTCATGTGCTAATATTTGGTTTGTCAACAGCATCAGGGGCTATTGAGTTTCTTCAAATCACCTCATTTTAGCTGCTTATCAGTAGATTGATAAAAATTCATTGAACCTTTTTCGACTTCCACCGACTAAGGGTTAGCAAATGAAAACTTCGGATCAAATAATAGAGGAATGGTTGGTGATCAATTGCCAGGCCGGAGATCGCAAAGCATTTGAATTGTTGGTGAAACGCTGGAATCCAAAAATGCTGGCCCGGGTTTACTACACAACGAAAGATGCCTCCGCCTCCAAGGACATTGTTCAGGATGCCTGGATTACGATCATCAAAAAAATCAAGACTCTAAAAGATCCCGCTGCTTTTCAAGGCTGGTCTTTACGAATTGCTACCCACATGGCCATCAACTGGATTAGATCCAATCAGGTCAACAGAAAAAGGGAAGACATTCGAAAGACCACACAAGCCGAGTTTGCTGAACATAGTCTACGCCCGGATGAAGGAACGCTGGACGCTCTCAAACGAGCAATTGACGAATTGCCCGATGAGCAAAAGACGGTGATCCAATTGTTCTACCAGGAAAACTTGTCCATAAACACTATCAGTGGCTTACTGGGTATTCCTGCCGGAACAACGAAATCACGACTCTTTCGCGGACGAGAATATTTAAAAGTAATGTTGGAAAATAAAATGTACCAGGATGAAAAAGAATGATGAAATAGATCAGATGATCAAAGAAGCATTGTCTGAAGATGAAAAAGAGTTGTTTAACACCTACGATGAACAAAGCATGTTTCAAATGCTGGGAGGACTATTTCAGGGGAAAATGAAATGGCTCAATGCCGGGATTCTGATTGTTCAATTTGTGTTCTTCGGTCTGGCCGTTTACTGTGGTTACCGATTGTTAAGCACTTCAGACGTTTCGGAGATGATACCGTATGGAGTTGGGGTTATGTTTCTACTCATGGCCATCGGCATGCTAAAACTTTTCCAATTCATGGAAATGCATAAGAATGCCACCATTCGCGAGATCAAGCGACTGGAACTTCAGGTTTCGGTGCTGGCCAAGTCTTTGAAGAAAGATTAAAGCTACGAGAAAAGATTTTTGAGCAGGGGAAAGCACTAAATAACCCTTTTATTCCTGCCTTTGCCGGAGCTTCGTGCAGGCAGGCCCTAAAGGGATGTTCTTAGCTGCTCCCTTTAGGGTGGGGGGTAGTTTCGACTTTAAGAAAAATTTTTCTCGGAGTTTAGATCAACGCTTCCGGGCAAAAGAGGTCACGATCCCGAATTTGATTCCGGAGATATTCGAGCCGTCAGCCTTATAAAACGGAATGGACACATTGGTGAACATTCTGAGGTTGACGGTTGAATTTCGGTTGATCAGGTAGCCTCCTCCAACATATGCCCCAATCCCTGTTTCAGTAACCGAATAATCTGTGTCGTACAAACGATCACTGACATTGGTGTAGCCATATTCCATTCCTCCCTGAACATAAAATGTCATGCGCTTTCTCGTCAGAGGATACAAAACGCCCAGATTGATATTCCCTGTTTGCATGCGTCGATCCGGCGAATGATGGTTGATCGAAAGGTGCGAAGAAGGATACAGCTCAAAATCGAAATTGAAAAGTACGGTGGCTGCATCATAAGTGTAGGTAAGCCCAAAACCCGATAGTGTGCTTTCATTGGGAATGTGCTTGCCCCCTAACATCACTCCCACAAAATGATTGACTTTGATTTGCGCCAGCTCAACCCCTTGCTGGTCGTATTCAGTCACTTCATCAATTTCAATGTCCGTCTTCGCCGTTTTATTGGTGAAAAATGATCTCCCCAGCCTTGACAGCAGTAGATCCAGATCCTGCTCCACAGATCCCTTTGCCATGTCGTGCCACACCTGCATATGGTTGGCCGATTCATAGACGCCAAGCGAGATGATATAAACCCCTTGAAGAAAGTGAATCTCTCCCTTCATAACATATCGTGAGCCTTTGGTGACAGCAACCCTGGCCGATTCCGCCAGCGGTTCTCGCGCACTGTAGTTTTGATTGCCAATTTGTTCATTGAGCAGAATGGTGTAATCGTGGTTGTCTTCGATGTACGACTTAATCAGCTTGGAGGTAGAATACTGCAGACCTGCAGCAGAATCCATATTGATCAATTCAAAGCCGGTAAAATAAACGACATTCTGAGCAGTTGCTAGTTTGAGCGTGAGCGAACCGAGTAGAAATAGAAAGGCCTTCATTGGGTTGTGGTTTAGTTGTCTGGACTAAGTATTCTACAACCCGATATCCCCCTAAGCCTTTCAGCTAAATGTTGAAATAAAGTCCTGATCGTTAGGGGCTAAAGCAAATTTTACTGACTAAGCGGATTTTTTTGGCGGATTGCTGATTTCCGTGTTTAGTCTAATCTTACTTCTACGGAGTAGATATCGGCGGGGATTCCATCTGATCCGAATTTTGCGCGAGTGAAATACAATCTTCCTCCAGGTCCCGGTTTGGCACTGTATTCATACAGTTCGGTACTGAGTTCTTTCCCCAGACAGACGGGTGCTTGCCAGTCTCCATCCTCAAAGTAGCTGATATAAACATCTCCGGCACCCATTCCACCTTCACGGTCTGTAGGCGTAAATATCAAAAAGCGCTCATCAGGATCAATGTAACAGTGTGAATCTGGCCCATCGGTATTTATATTGTCATTGAGCTTGTACGGTTGTTGATAGTCCTCATTCTCCCATTTACTCACATATATGTCTGTCTCAACCCCACGTTTGTACCTGACAAAATACAGACTACCACTTTTAGCCACATAAGGATGTCCTTCATTGAACTCATCAGAGTTGATTAAATCAGGCATTCGTTTGGCCTCACTCCATCCGTCCTCCGCTTTTGATGAATACCAGATGTCGCTATCATAATCAAACCCTCTATCACCAGGCCTATTCGAACCAAAGTAGATCCTGTTTCCATCTGGAGAGAAGGAAGATCCTCTATCAAAAAAATCACCGGAGAAAGGGGCTAAAATAGGTTCTGACCATTTTTCATCTACCTTGTATGAAAAGTAGATTCTCCGATCAAAATGTGGCAAATCAGATCCGGAACGAGTGAACGTCAAAAGATTACCGTCCGGAGAAAAGGAAAGATATTCATCCCAGGTAGTTTCTAAAGAAACGATCCCAGGAAGGAAAATCTCAGCATTTCCCACTACCTCCTGACCTGGCGCTTTTAGTATAAAAGCCAGTAATATGAAGAATAGCTTAGATCGATTACTCATATTATCGGTATTTAAATTCAGCAAGTTCATTTAATCTTTCTGTGTCAGTACCTTCTCCTTTGATGAAAGAATGGCCATTCTCATCTTCGAAAAAGTAATAGTCAAAAAAGCTTTTAGTCAAGCCTATTGTACCTAATACAATGTCTTTTCCTTCTTCGGAACTCCTCCGTCTAACCACTCGCGAATCATCAACTCCCATTACGTGAGCAAAAAGACCAAAATTTTGAAAATCAAAATGAGACGCGCTATGAAAGCCAACCTCATAAACGGGTGTTTCAAGTGATTCGACTATAGTGAGGTCTTTGTCATGAGCTTTGGTGTATAAGTTTAATAAGGGTACTTTAAGTGTATTAGCGTTGATATTGAGAGAATCAATAAATTTTTGAGCACGTGGGTTATTTATGGTGCCATCCAGTGAGGCTACTGCTTTAACATCTGAATTTCTGCACGCCAGTAATGCTGCAACACCTCCTCCAAAACTGTGGCCAATAGCTCCTATCCGCTCTTTGTCAACATACTCCTTCTTTCTGTAAGTGTTTAATGCAAATAATGCATCCAAATACAAGCCTTCAAGTCCTTTGCTATTGTAGTGCACAAATTTATTTTCAAGGCTATTTCCCAGGCATGGAATCACAACCACGATGTAACCATGGCTAGCGAGGTACTCCCAAAGCACTGAATTTTCCATCTGATGATCGTCTAATCCCAGATTATAAATCAGCAAAGGGAACGACCCTTCCATTATTGGGATTTCAGAATATGCCATAGTCTCCATTCTAAATAATACTCGCATTAGAGAGTCGGAGCGGGGGCCGAACTGTCCCTGAAGATTTATGTCTCTCAATCCAAGTACTTCATTGTAAGTTGCGAATTGAGGATTAGAAGGATATAGACGTATTTGATCTTCGAAACTCATTCGTAAGCTTGAGGTTTGCTTCGTTCCCGGATAATACACTTTGACCCTGATGGGTCTTCCTTTCAATGCATGCGGTAATGAATCTGATGATGGGAACATTCGGGTTGTGTCAACCAAAAATTCTGCTTTGAACCCAACATCGTATTTACCAGGTATTAAATCCAACCAAAGAGGTGAGGTTGATTTTTGAGCACTTGACATTTGTGCAAATAGCATCCCCAGGATGCAAGTGAGTTTTATTAATTGTTTCATTAGTCTTACCAGCCATTATTTAATCAGGCTTAATTTAGTCCTGGATAAAACTACCGCCGGGAAACACGGATTTAGTCACTCAAAAGCACACACAAGTCTCATTTTTAATTTTTGAGACAAATCAGGACTTATGGATATTGCTTCTATGATACTGATTAGGCGTGACACCTTCCAGCTGTTTAAAGACCCTGAAAAATGAAGCTTTGGAATTGAATCCCGCTTCCCGGGCTAAACTAAAAAGATCGTACTTCTGATTCTCCGCTTGAGAGACCATCCGTTTGAATGCATTCACACGAAAGGTGTTGATCATTTCATTAAAATTGGAATACCCATTCTCTGAAAGAAAGGCTTTGAGTGTGGCTCTTGGAATGTTGCTATCCTTGAGAAACATTTCCACATTCAAATTGGGATTGGTGTAAAAATCGGATGAATTTAAAAGGCGATGAATCTCTAAGAATTCTACATCATTATCCATTCGTTTTTCCTCAATAGCTGCTGAAATAAACAAACGCTTCATCCATGAAACCTCAGTCAAAGAGTAAAAGATGAAGAACATGCAGGGAATCATGAATAGATACCTGAATGAAAACAAATAAGCTGGGAAGACATAGTTATAGTTTAAATCAGTAAGTGCTGGGAGCTGATAATGATAATTAAATGAAAGAGGAAGAAGAAATAATGTGCTGACTATTAAGTAGAGATACATTGAATAGTAAAAGCGTTTAAATCGCCCAACCAAACGTGATTTCAATTGTCTGTTCAAATCATATTTTATAATCTTTCCGCACTTCAAGTGATAAAAAATCATGATCGCAATGAGGATCAATTCATGGTAAATAACCTCACTAAATGAATCGGATGGCCAGCCTAGAACAGCTATTCTTATCGGTCGAATTATAAGGTATGCGACTATTGGAACGAATAAGTGAATCAATAATTCCGTGTTCCTTTCTTTCGATAAGGAACGAAGGTAGACGTAAAGCATTGGCGGAAATAAGAACAAATGAGGCCCGCCAAAAATCATGGAGAACGTGGTTCCTTGTATAGGTTCCCAATAGGCAATCTTCACAATTGAGATGGCAAACAAAAAACAAATGATCCCAAGTATGCGATTTTGTAGCTTCTTCTGGTAAACGTTGATCAAACCCATTAAGCATACCTGAATCAATATGCAGAGATAGATTCCCGTATATAATTGTCCCGGATTCATATTCAGGTGCTTAAAATAAATTCTCTTTTGTTAACAATCTGCAATACAAATAACATTAAACCATGCTAAGCCTGACAAACAAATCCTTTTACAGTGGTGCAGTTACCTACGTAATCTTACAATTAAATTTTTTCTGCATTTAAGAAACAAATAAGTTATAATTACGTCTTCATTTAAGAATCATATTAAATCAATCAAATATGAAAGGGACTAACCTTGGCGAATTTCAGGAAATCGTAATGCTTAGTATTCTCATTTTAGATGAGAACGCTTATGGAGTAACCATACAGGAGGAAATAGATCGACGCATGGGGCGAAGCATCAGTAGAGGAGCCCTGCATACCGCCTTGACCCGACTGGAAGAAAAAGGCTTCATCTCATCAGACTATGGGGAGCCTACTTCTGAACGTGGTGGACGTAGAAAGCGCTACTATGAAGTGACCAATAAAGGATTGGCCACTTTGCAGGAGGCCAAGGAACTGAGGGAAGGAATGTGGGATCTGATCCCAAAACTCACCTAATCAATCACTCAAAAAAGGACTACTATGAAACATCCGGACATCCCATCATTTGCCTATAAGCTGTTCAAATGGTTTTGTAAGGATCATCTTTATGAAGAGCTGGAAGGAGATTTGGAAGAATCCTTTCTGGCTAACAAAGAAAAATACGGACTCAAAAAGGCTCGTCGTATTTACACCCGTGAGGTATTGAAAATGATCAGGCCGACGGTACTAAATAAACCCAAATCAGGACCGGGCTATCAGGCAGCTTTGATCAGCAGCTATGTCACCATTTCCTTACGCAATCTTCGACGACAAAAGCTCTTTTCTTTCATCAATATTTTCAGTCTGTCGGTTGCAATGTCCAGCGGGTTATTGGTTATTGGTATGATTTCCGACCTTCTCAAGTTTGACGAGTTTCATGAGCATAAGCACGAGATATACCGTGTCATTTCTTCTGCGACCTATCAATCGAGGCAACTCGAAACGCAGGCCTCTTCTCCACTCGGTTTGGGTCCGGAAATCAAGCAACAGGTTCCTAATATTCAAGTCGCTCAACTGGGCAGAAGACTGCAGGGAACAGCCACTGCCAACGACAAGAAAATATTTGTCAAAGGCATCTATGCTGATGAGCATTTCTTTGATTTCTTCACTTTTGATCTGATAAAAGGAAGTAAACAAAATGGGCTGAAAGACCCGTTTTCAGTGCTGTTATCGGAAAGTTTTGTCAACAAGACCTTCGAAGACAGTAATCCTGTTGGTGAGACCATCGACATTGAAGGATTGGGAACTTTAAAAGTCACCGGTATCGTGGCAGACCCTCCACAGTTTTCCCATTTACAATTTGAAGCCATCGTATCGTTGAGTACCACTTCAATCCTTGCCCGACAAGGAATCATTGATAAGTCTCACGACCAATGGGAAAACCTGGATCGATATTATAACTATATCTACATCCCTGAAAACCAGGAAAAAACCAGTGTGATTGCCTGGTTGAACAACAATGCACCAACCTACTACAAAGACCCGGATAATTTCAAGGCATCTTTTGAGCTGCAGCGTATCAATGAAATTGTACCCGGCCCAAATATCAGTGACTCCATAGGGCCCAAAATGATTTATCTCCCGATTATCATACTATCAGTTATTGCCGCTGCGATCTTACTGTCCGCGATTTTTAATTACACCAACTTATCGATGGCACGCTCTCTAAGACGGGCTAGAGAAGTCGGCGTAAGAAAGTTGAATGGTGCCAGTCGTGCATCAATCTTCGGCCAGTTTACGGTTGAGGCTATCATCCTCTCCCTTTTATCACTTGGTTTAGGAATCCTTCTATTTCGAGTACTTCGAAACGGATTCATAGAAATACTTCCAAGAGCGGAAGAGATGGTTAGTCTGGAGCTTACCCCTCAGCTGATCGGGTGGTTTGTACTATTCGCTATAGCAACTGGTTTGATTGCCGGATTGAGCCCTTCGATATTCTTTTCACGCCTGAGTTCTTTGCGTGCCCTGCGTTCCGGAAAAATGCTTAAAGCATTGTCAGGAATCAGTTTCCGTAAAAGTCTGATTGTGGCTCAGTTTACCCTAAGTATCATATTCGTGATGGCTGTGGTCATTACTCACAAGCAGTATTCTTATTCGCTCAATAATGACATGGGTTTCAACAAGGATAATATTCTGAATCTCAGGGTTCAGGGAAATGATCCCCAAATACTCAAATCAGAACTCATGAAACTGCCTGAAGTATCGAATGTGTCGTTTTCTTCCTACATCCCAGGTGTTGGCAATTGGAACAATCTACAACTGGTGGATGCCAGAAATCAGGATTCGGTTTGGGTGCATCACATCAAAGTAGATGATGCCTTTTTGGAAAACATGCAAATCGAATTAGTAGCAGGAAGAAATTTTGTACCCGGTGAAAATGATGTGCGTGAATCCACCATTTTAGTCAATGAGACCTTCGTGAAAAACTTTGGTCTCGGCTCACCTTCGGAAGCATTGGGGACGGTCTTTAATGTTGAGGGTGAATCCGTTGAAATCGTAGGTGTTATTAAAGACATCATTTATGCCAACCTGGAAGAACATATCAACAGCTTCGTGATAAGAAATACGGGCGAATATCAATATGCTAACCTAAAAATAGCCAGCTCAGATATATTGGGAACACTGGGCAGTGTTGAGCAAGTATGGGACGAGGTTGATGCGAATCACCGGATGGATGCCGCATTCATGGATCAGCAAATTGAAGACTACTATGAGTTTTTAGTGGACTTCATGAAAATTTTTGGATTCATCGGATTCCTGGCGGTCTCCATCAGTACACTTGGTTTATTGGGAATGGCGATCTATTCGACTCAAACCCGCATGAAAGAGATAGGAATTCGTAAGACGTTCGGTGCTTCAGAAGGCAAACTCATTTATCTGCTGTCGAGGGGGTTCTTTAAAATGGTCCTTTGGGCCATCCTGATTGGAACTCCAATTTGCTATTTACTTTTTGACAAAGTCATTCTAGCTCAGAATGTGTATCGAACACAGATTACCATTGTGGAAATTGGAGGAAGCATCATTGTACTGCTTCTATTGTGCATGGTCACTATCATCACCCAAACGTGGAGAGCGGCCAGAACAAATCCTGCGACGGTATTGCGGGATGAGTGATTAAATCGGGGGTAATTCGGGGTAAGGAACAATCGCCTCAATGAGAAGCATGACGCCATCTTTTGTAAGCAGGGTGAGTGTGATTAAAATGCTACTGATGATCAGCGAGACACCTACATTATTTTTCCTGATCTCTTCAAACTCATCAATAGGTGTCAGTTTGCTATACAGGAATGTGCTGATCAATCCGATAAGGATGGTCGCTGTGTAAGCAATCGCGATGTAAATGGCTCCCGTAGCGATGTATTCGAAAGCCAAAGTGAAGCTATCGGCGCTTTTATTGAGCAATCGAAATGAGGATATCAATGGTTGCACAATCCCGCTGATCATGATGCCAACCGACAAAATGATGGCAGAAACAAAGATGCTGTAGGACAGATTGTAATCCTGAATCTTGTAATACTTTCTGCCTACCCACTGCACGATCTTGTAGGTCAGGGCTAAAATGAAAATGCCAATGGTGATGGCTGAAATGATCTCGATCAGTGCGAGTATGGCGATGTTAGGATTCATATTTTAACTTGCTATTCCAATTTTGATTATTAAAATACTATTAACCTGTCTTTTCGACGATAGGAGAAATATTTAAAAATGGCATGCAGAATTAGCATTAAAGACTCTTCAATCAAATACTAAAGATATCTCATTGCATTCGATATGACAGGTTTTGAAGAACCAAACTCATATTTCATTAACTAAAGCGACTTTCCAGTACTTGACATTATTGGAATTAGGTGGCAGCATTCCCAGCGGCCACCCCTTCCCGGTTGTCTCCCAAAAATAATAGTTCTTGCCCCGATAAGTCAGGTGGTCTCCAGCGGTTGGCATGTTCAGCGCCAGCATGGCATGCGCATACTCATTGCTCACCACGATCATCGGATCAAAAGCCAACTCTTCCAGAATGGTATAGATCAAAACTGCCCGGGTGTCGCAATCGCCATATAACGAATGCAAAAATTCATAGGGTGAAAGAAGTCCAAGTGCTATTTTCCCTATGCAGGGTTTTCCCTTGTTGTCAGTTTCCGAGCAATCTTCCACACGAACATAGCTATATGGAATGTCTTGAACAAAGGTGACGACCAGTTCGGCCAATTCCTCTCTCGATAGCTGCTGCTGCAGGGAGATATCCTGAAGTGAATCAACCAGAAAATCGATGTGGCGTTTGCTGTCAAGCACTAGCTCCCGATAGATCTTTCCCCATACATTTTCATAGCTGTCCAACTCGTAGATGATGTCATTTCTTTTCTTTCCGGCCTCCAGGCTTACTTTCTCTACGGATTCATAAGATGCACAAAAGGACTTGGAGTAGTTGACAGACTCCCATTCTCGTTGATGTCTGCGATCGTTTTCAGTATTGATCACCGTAAAACCATCTCTACAGTATTCCTTATCAACCTCTCCAGTCTTTAGCAGACTGATTACACTTGTAAGCAGCGTGTAAACCACCACGATAAAGAAAAGGAAGCGAATGATGCCCTTCATAAAGCTAAAGATCTAAAAAGAGAATGATTTTCAAAGGCTTAATTCCCTTCAATTTTTTGGCTAAATTCCAGTACCTGACCAATTTTCATGATTTATTATATCATTTACACAAGCAAGCCCACGGGCGAAATCACCCCCGAAACACTTAAGGATATAACTTCTGTATCCGAAAAAAACAATCCGGGCAAAAAAATTACAGGAATGTTGTTGGGGGTAGAAAACAAATACCTTCAGTATTTAGAGGGGCCGGAAGAAAATGTAAATGAGCTCTTTCAGAAGATTTGGAAAGACCCGAGGCACCAAAATGTAACTCAATGGATCAAAGGGTATTCCAAAGAACGTGTCTTTGGAAGGTGGTCCATGGGGTCCTGGATGCTAAGCTATTCGGCGCTTAAAAAAATGCCCGCTTTAGCTGACTTAAAGAAGTTTCTGGATGATCCATTAAATAATGATCTGCAGTCAAAAAAATTTATGTCCATGATGCACGATTTGCTTAAAATGTGGATAGAAGAAGAGGCTGAGCACTAATAAAACCCGAGAGGTTTGTCGGATTGATCCTGGTTTAATCGTCAATAAAATAAAAAGACATGAAAGTATTTAACATTCTTACGGCTATCCTGATCTTTTCTATCACCTCACTTCACGGTCAGAATACGGATGTTCCCTACGCCTGGCTGGCCGGAAGCTGGACCGGTGATGGGTTTGGCGGAACTTCAGAAGAGGTCTGGTCTTTGCCATCAGCAGATGGCACGATGATGGGAACCTACCGTCACCACAAAGGCGATGGAAGTCTCAATTTCTACGAGTTTATGGTGATGGACTCTACAGGTCTTCGGCTCAAACACTTCAACCCGGATATGACCGGATGGGAAACGAAAGAAGATTTCGTTCACTTCAAAGCCATTGAGTTTACGGAAGACATGATTGTGCTGAAAGGGCTGGTTTTTGAGCGGAAGTCTGATGATGAAATCGAAATCCGGTTAGATCTGAAAAATGGAGATAAGGCCTGGACGGAGGTTTTTAAGATGAAGCGGAAGTAGATTTTATCAAATTGATAACGCCGATCATTGGCCCAACCGCCAAAATCAGGTAGAGATTCTCGAAAGGAACGAATTCCACCAATACGCTTAAGAGCTGAATACTCACAATAGTGATAGCAAAACCTATGCAGGTCACAAGAGTAAGTGCTGTGCCTTTCAATTCAGGATTGGCATTTTGAGCAACGAGAGTTGAAAACAGCGGGGAATCTGCGATCACCACCAAACCCCAAAAAATCAGAAATGCGATAAAAAAAGGAAGTGAAACCTCAAACATGAGTGGAGATAACAGACAACAAATTCCGGAAAGACCTAAAGCCCAGGTAGCCACTTTTTTTGGTCCCCAATGATCGGATATATAACCACCAAAAACGCAAGCCAATCCTCCCAGACCAATGACAAAGAATGAAAGAAGTGGGATGTTGACTGTATCTAAATGATATGCTCTATACTGAGCCAAAATGATCGGAACAAACGCCCAAAACGCATACAATTCCCACATGTGGCCAAAGTATCCAAAAGATGCAGCCCGAAACTCCTTATTTTTGAACACCTGACCGATGATACTAAACTTCGGTATCTGAAGCTTGCTTCGATATGGACCTTCACCAACAAAAAGTCTTATCAGCAATCCCCCCAGCACACCGAGTGCAGAGGTGAGAATCAAAACCAATCGCCAGTCATAAGAAACCTCCATGCTTGCGATCAAATGAGGTAAAGCTGTTCCGACCACCAGTGCCCCCACCAAAAAGCTCAGTGCTTTTCCAAGTCCTTTCTCGTAATAGTCAGAGGCAATCTTCATTCCCACCGGATAGATTCCGGCAAGGAAAAACCCAGTTAGAAATCGAAAAATCAGGATTTGACTAAATGAAACATCCAACACGATCAACAGGTTTGCTGTGGCACCTAAGAAGGCACTAGTAAAAAACACATTGGATGGGTGAAAACGATCAGCGATGGTAAAGACCGCATACACCAGTGTGCCAATGATAAACCCGAATTGCACGGATGAAGTCATGTATCCCAGATCCGCTGATTGGAGGTCAAGCTTAACAATCAGGTCCGGCATTATAGCATTGCCGGCAAACCAGAGTGAAGTGCACATGAATTGTGCTAGAACAATGATGGGTAATATGAACTTTCGGGTCGCCATCAGGCAAAAAACCAATAATCTTTCACCGGCTTTTTCCCCCAACCCTCTAGCATTTTTCTAATCTCCACTTTCTCATCAGGGGATGTCACCACAATCACGATTTGTGGATTTTTAAATGTGGGAACAGCATCCTGATGTTCGATCGTAATTCCATAGACATCCTTTCCCACCTTTCGCTTATTGTCACATACCCAGTGAAAACTATTTTCCTCCTCAAAAAGGAGCTTCGCCAGGTCTTTCCCGTTTCTTCCTGCCCCCCAAAGTACCAGCGGTCGCCCCCGATCCCTGTCGATTTGGTAGAAGTACCGAAGCTTCATCTCGAAATAGCGGTTGTCTTTGTACTCTTCCCACGTTCGGGAAATCCGATCCGATCGATCTCTCCAATAATGCAGCACTTTGTCGATTCCATGAACTTTCAGCCCTTCTTTATAGAAACGAAAACACAGGTCGTAATCTTCCGGGTATACTTCCGGATTAAACCCGTTTACTTTATCAAAATCCTCTTTGTGAATGATCCAGCAGTGTGATGGAATTACACACTCCTGATAAATCTCCTGATAGTGGGTTTCATTCCTTGCTACTTCATTGAGCCAGATTTCATATCGGCGAAAGCCATCACCCACTTCTCCTTTTTCCACAAAATGTTCCGTACCCCCGGCAATGATGTGTCCCTTGCCATACTTCATCCATTCCTTTACCAACACTTCCAGTTTGTCTCGTGGCATTTTATCATCCGAATCCATCCGGTTGATGAGCTCTCCCTTGACCGTGGCATATCCTTCTTTCAACGCTGGAATCAGCTTATGGCGTTTGCTGTGAACCACCTTGATTCGATCATCTTTTTCTGCATACCAATTCAATATCTCCGGCGTACGATCCTTTGAGTGATCATTGATCGCAATCAGCTCCCAGTTTTTATAGGTTTGGCCAATGATGGAGTTAATACATCCGGGCAAATACGGCGCTGTGTCTTTGGCCGCCATGATAATGGAAACAAGGGGTTGAGTCATTTATGTTTTTAGGTTTTTGCTCCAATACTTTTCAGCATATGGGGAGACAGGAAAGCCTAAATTAAAACGAATGAACATATTGAGGTCAAACCAAGCGATTTTAAAAAACCCATGCTCGTTAAATCTTCGTGGAGAAGTCTTAATGGATGATTTTATTAGTGAAAGTTTTCCTGCCCTTCTTAACCGTTTGCATAAGTAGGCTGTCTCCATCAGTGGGTTTTCTGGAACTCCTCCAATCTCTTCCAATGCCGACCTGCGTAAAAAAACTGCCTGATCTCCATAGTAGACCCTTCCAAAACGATATCGAATGCGATTAATAAAAGTGATAATCGAAAGCTTCCAATCTGGCTTCAGAAAAGAAAACTCAAAAGCTCCGCCGTAGACTTTTTGATTCTGTAGCACTTTTCTAATTTTTTGATCAAATCCCTCAGGCAAAAACGTATCTGCATCCAGAAACAATATTACCTCACCGGATGATTGCTGAGCACCAAAATTCATGCTCAGGAATTTTTTGAAAATAAACTCAGGCAAAGAGAAGGTCTTTACCCGCATTGCTTCAATACTTTCTAGCGTAGAATCTGTACTCCCCGCGTCTATTACAATTATTTCAAGCTCTTCCTTTTTCTCGGCACAACTCAGCGTATGCTCAATGGTCTTCCTGAGATATTCTTCCTCATTGAGTGTCGGGATGACGATGGATATCATACCTGGCTGATCTCAAATAAATGGCCATCCGGATCCGTGAAAAATGCCCGAATCTCGGCACCCCAATCAACGGGTGGAGTTAAGAAATTGGCTCCTCTCTCCTTCAGTGTTTCGTAGCAACCCATGCAATCCTTTACCCGAATGGTAAATGAATGACTGACATCATTTGGATTTTTGGGCGGCATAAATTGTATTTCCGGTTTGTCCTTAGTTGGCCCGCCGGAGGTGACAAGCAAAATCCAGTTTCCTAAAAACTGTAAAACGCAAGAGTCTCCACCATACTCCCGGTAGATCTCTGCACCAAGTACATTTTGGTAAAAGTCTTTGGATTTGGCCATGTCTGAAACCACCAAAATGGTGGTCAGGGCCATGTCTTCTGAAGGGAATGGTGCTTTAGCCATAACTATAGGTTTCCAAGGTGTGTATGCTTAAAGTTATCACTAAACTTTAATCCATACCCGAAAATACGATCCATACTGGCATGTCCAAAGAGGATGATACCTGCCAGCTGAAGTTCAGGAATCATCCACCAAAAGCCTGCAAATCCTATCAAAATTGCAATGCCTTTATGGTGGAAGAAGTTATAACTTGTTGCTCCAATTTTGGTGTTAATCAGGTACCCAAGCATCCCAATATCCGGAGTTAAGATCAACAGCAGGTAAATCCACCATGCATAATCGAGGAAGCTGAACAGGTAGATGGATAGGAGAAACATCATGAGTTCCTCCAGTTTGAGTAGGTTTTTCATTTGATTGCTTTTTTAAGAAGCGGCTATTTTGGTAATACCCTCCATCAGCACATCCAGTTCTTCAGTTAGGTTATACAGATTCGGTGTGACTCTCACCACCTCTTGGTCCGGTAAATATCGAATCACTGTGAACACCTTCGTTTTTTCATAAAGTTCGTCAATCACCTTTTTGGTCTCTTTTCCTTCGACTTTGAAGCTGGCAATCGCACAGCTTCGCGCTGATTCTGATGGAGTAGTAACCATTACATTTGGAATCTCCCTTGCCTTTGCTGTCCAATAGGTTTGGAGATATCGCAAACGTTTTTCTTTTGTCGATACGGTAATGGTTTCATTGAATGACTGGGCCTCTGGAATAGTCAGTATAGTTGGAACGGAAAGTGTTCCAAAATGTCCCAACTTCATTATGTCATCCTCTTCTGAACCGCTATCTCCATAAAGTGGCTTTAGGTCTTTGATGCGATCTTTATTGACATATAGAAGGCCTGCACCTAGTGGGTTGCCAAACCATTTGTGAAGGTTGACACCTACAAAATCAGCACCTAAATCTTTCAGTTTATAATCGACCTGAGCGAAACTATGGGCAGCATCTACAATGACTTCAATTCCCTGAGGTTTAAATTGATCTGATATTTTCTTAATGGGCATAATCTGTCCGGTCAGATGAATGATATGCGTGCATAAAATACATCTGGTCTTTGGGGTTACCGCCGCAGTATATTTATCAAGTATTTCCTCATCACTTTTTGGAAGCAGTGGAAGGTTGATTCTTTTTATTGCAATTCCTTTTTGCTTTTCCAGCATTTCAAATGTCTCAATCATGCTGAAATAGTCCTTTCCGGAAAGGATGACTTCATCACCAGTTTTCCAATCCAGTCCTTGGATCACAATATTGAGAGCTTCCGTCGCATTTCTGGTAATCAATGCTTCTTCCGGGTCAATCCCGGCAAAGTTTGATAAGCTGCTAACAATAGATTGGTAATCTGCTCCGTAGTTGGTTCTTAGGTATCTGGAGGAGTTAACATTTACCTGCTTAATATTTTTTAAATATGCCTTTTGTACCGGAAGTGGTTGTACTCCAAAATACCCATTCTCGAGGTTGATAAAGTCTTTTGGCACATCATAAAAATCCTTTCGGAATTTTTTCCAGAATTTTTCATCAGTAGTCTGATCTGATTGGAAGAAACCTGAATAATCTGCAATGGTGGGGCGATTAGCTTTAGCCTGAATAAATGGAAGCCCTGCTATCCCGGCGGCCATTCCTTTAATTACTTTTCGACGGTCCATATCTTCATGTTTGGTGAGGTCATCACCAATAAAGATAGCTACTTCCCAAACTTCTCCTCCAGCACCTTCACCCGATATTCAAAAATTCCTTTGAGCTGTTTCTTTACCAAAAGTACTTGAGCAAGATGTCCCAGGAATCCAAATGGCATTTTGTATGAGACCTTATCTGTCATCATTACACCTTGTTCATTTTCTTCAAAATGATGTTCATGGTGCCACATTCGATAAGGGCCAAATCGTTGTTCGTCCACAAAGAATTTTCCATGCTTTACCTGCGTGATCTCCGTCACCCAGCTGGTTTTAATTCCTGGTAAAGGCGATACCTTATAACTAATTATTTGACCTGGATACATTTTGCCAGGCTCTCCGGAGGTAATCTTAAAACCCATCTGTTGAGGTGTGATCTTCTCCAGATTTTTTGGTGATGAAAAAAATTCCCAGGCCTCAGACAACCCAATTGGAAGTTGCTGCATTACTGTTAATGTATAGATACCGGAATGCTTTTTGATTTCAATCATTACCAATTAACCTGCTTTTGCATAAAATGTTAAATAATCCTAAATCAAAAATTCGCATTTATTAATCAATGATATTTGATTCTTGAAATTTCTGATGACCATATCGCTGATCCTCATTGGGGTTGCTGTGCAGGCGCAGCGTACATACGTCTATGGAGTGGTTCGTGATAGTTTGAGTGGTGACGAAATGATTGGTGTGCACGTAAGAAACATAGATGCCGGCAGCTTGACATCCACCAATGAGGAAGGAAAGTTTAGGATTCCCTCACAAATAGGTGATACACTGGTCTTCTCAAGTGTAGGTCATACCACGCTTGCCTGGATTGCAGATTCCACCTGGTTTAAGGAGGAAGAAATCGAATTCTTACTTCCGGTTAATACAATCTACCTGGATGAAGTGGTCGTAGGGGAATTTCCTGAATATGAGCGGTTCAAAGAATTGATCATTCAAGAGCAACCGAAAGACACCACATTCAAAATATTTGGTGTACCCGAAGTGGTGATGGATCCTTATCCTGTCCTTGAAAAAAACGAATACCTACACCCGGCTTTTGTGTTTTTTCATCCGGTCTCAGCTCTTCACCATTCTTTTAGCAAAAAGGAAAAAGAGAAACGAAAGATGCAGCAGATCATGAAACGCCAGCATATTACTACAAAAGCTAATCTCAAATTTACACGTGATTGGGTGGCAGAAAACACGAAACTGGAAGGTGACAAACTCACCAGCTTCATTGAATATTGTGATTTCTCAATAGACTATCTCGCCAGTGCCACTGTCTTCGATATTCATCAGCGGATGATGGCATTGCTACCTGACTTTTTGGAGGAGTATAAGGAGAAGGAGAGGTTTCGGGAGGGGTAATCAAAATTATTTTTAAGAGGGGCTACTCAGCCTAATGGAAGTGACGGTGCTCTGTACTAGCGTCACCTCGAAGAAGGCACGACTGAGGGGTCTCCTTGATTTGGAGCAATAAATGGGGAGATTTCTCCCTCCTCAATATTCATCCCAAAATTTATCAGGACTTCTCCCTCGTACCTCGGTTCGAAGTGACGGTTCTAATTATATTTAGCTTGATGGAAAAAGGAGGTGCTGTTTATATTATGACAAACCAACATCATACTGTTTTCTACACTGGTGTTACTTCCGAATTGATTCCTCGTGTATATGAGCACAAAACCAAACTCTACCCCAAAGCTTCACTGCAAAATACAACATTGATAAGTTGGTCTATTTTGAGGGATTCCATTCTATAGAAGAAGCTATTGATCGTGAGAAACAGGTTAAAAAGTATCGAAGAGAAAAGAAGATTAATCTCATTGAGAGTATAAATCCTGAATGGAAAGATTTGTATGATGACCTTGAATAGCTATTGGTAAATCATAGAAGAGGGGACTTCTCACCTTAATGGATTCGAAGTGACGGTGCTCTGGTACTAACGTCACCTCGAAGAAGGCACGACTGAGAGGTCTCCTTGATTTGGAGCAATAAATGGGGAGATTTCTCCCTCCTTCGTCGGTTCGAAATGACGAACGAAAAAAGAAGTCTCATCAATATTCAGCCCAATCTATCAGAAGGGGACTTCTCCTTCGTACCTCAGTTCGAAGTGACGGTCAATCCAAATATTCTTTCTCTCTCAAATACGTCTCCACACGCTCTGCTACATTTTCCCGGATATTCATATAAAAGAGGTTGTAATCCACAATGTGATAGCGTTTCCAGTTGATCAGGAAGTTTCCAAAAAACTTGGGCTTATTGATCCAGAGCATGCCATCCTTGTTTTGAGCGTCAGAAAGCCCCGTTCTTATCTTTTTGAAATTCTTCAAAATCCCTCCCTGGTTTGCTCCCCAGGAAACATAGGCAGTGTCTGTCGTCCAACTCAAAGGATTCACATTTAGTGCATCTGCATACCAAAAGTCATGGTTAGGCGGGTAGTAGTCACGTGCATATGTATTCCATGTCAACCAACAACCTATTTCAGTAGGATTATCGCATATTGGAATGTTGCTAAAAGTTCCTTTATCCATAGGCATACCTACAATGTAAGCGGCTACCAATTGCTCCATTAAAGGCTTGTTTTCAAAGAATTCACTCAGCAGCTTTGTCGCATGGTTAGTTCCCTGACTATGTGATGCAATTATAATCGGCCTGCCTTGATTCCAGTTATCAAGGTAATATTCAAATGCCCTTTTCACATCTGTATAAGCAAACTCTAACGCTTCAACCTTTAAAGGCAGGTTACCCATACTGTAAATGCCAATGTGTGCCTGCCGATAAAGTGGTGAATAAACTTTTGCTGAACCATTGAACACGCTCGCTTGATATTTGATTGTTGAGTTTGCTATTTCCTTGTTCAGCTTCTCATCATTTACATCAGCAAACCAAGGGTGCTCTTTGTCCTGTTTTTTGGAATAGATGGTAGGATAAATGAAGAAAACATCTACAGCAGCATTTGCCTGATATTCTTTAAGCTCACCTTTTCCTGGTACTTCATCGGCCATATCCTTAACTTCCGGATGGGCAATCCAGTATTTCATCTCTGAATAGTCGGGTACTGGTGGGACAAGCGATAAATCCTCTATTGTGTATTTGGTTTTAAATGTATTCTTAGACTGAGAATAGCCTCTTTGCGACAAAAACATGCAAAAGCAAACAAGAAATCCTTTATAGATTATTCTTATAGCCATATAAAATTTATAAATTATGATAATAATAGATTTACTCTAGTTAAAGTATTAAAACCTTTTCTAAAATGAATATGAACGCATCTTCAAATGGGGCTGGCAAATGCCCATTTCATGGAGGAAATACCTCCACCGGCACTACTGATAAACACTGGTGGCCAAATTCTCTCAATCTGGATATCTTAGGTCAGCACGACTCCAAAACAAATCCTTATGATGAGAATTTTGATTATCGGGAAGCGGTTAAAGAATTAGACTTTGATGCTATAAAAGCAGACATGCATGCCTTAATGACGGACAGTCAGGATTGGTGGCCCGCTGACTGGGGTCATTATGGAGGGTTAATGATCCGAATGGCCTGGCATGCGGCTGGTACGTATCGGATCTCCGACGGTAGAGGTGGTGCAGGAACAGGGAATCAGCGCTTTTCTCCATTAAACTCCTGGCCAGACAATGTCAGCCTGGATAAAGCCAGACGACTTCTTTGGCCTCTCAAAAAGAAATATGGCAACAAAATCAGCTGGGCAGATCTTTACATTTTAGCAGGGAATGCTGCTTATGAAACCATGGGATTGAAAATGTTTGGCTTCTCCTATGGAAGACCAGACATCTGGCACCCTGAAAAGGATGTCTACTGGGGAGCAGAAAAAGAATTTCTTGCACCTAGTGAAGAGCGCTATGAAAACCTCGATGATCCTTCCACACTTGAAAATCCCTTGGCTGCTGTCCACATGGGGCTCATTTATGTGAATCCTGAAGGGGTTAATGGAAATCCCGATCCACTTAAGACTGCAGCTCAAGTGAGAGAGACATTTAAACGAATGGCCATGAACGATGAAGAAACGGTGGCATTGACAGCAGGCGGTCATTCAGTAGGTAAAGCACATGGAAATGGAGATGCCAATAAGTTAGGGCCTGAGCCGGAAGGAGCGTCAATTGAAGAGCAAGGATTCGGCTGGTCGAATAATCAAAACGGTGGAGTTGGTAGACACGCAATCACCAGTGGTATTGAAGGTGCCTGGACATCAGAGCCTACTAAATGGGACAATGGCTATTTTAAAATGCTTTTTGAGCACGAGTGGGAAGTAAAGAAAAGCCCTGCCGGCGCAAACCAATGGATGCCTGTCGATATCAAAGAAGAAGACATGCCTGTGGATGTTGAAGATCCGTCTGTCAGGACTATGCCGATTATGACAGACGCAGATATGGCCATGCGAGAAGATCCGATTTACCGTGAAATCTCTCTGAAATTCAAGGATGATCAGGAATATTTCTCCGAGACCTTTGCAAGAGCATGGTTTAAGCTAACCCACAGAGACATGGGACCTAAGGTGAGATACATTGGGCCTGAAGTTCCGAAAGAAGACTTGATCTGGCAGGATCCGATCGAGCCGGGTAACGCATCTTATGATGTAGATGCATTGAAGAAGAAAATTGCAGATTCAGGAATTTCCATTCAGGATATGGTAGCAACCGCATGGGATAGTGCGAGAACTTTCAGGGGTTCTGATATGCGTGGTGGAGCCAACGGGGCTAGGATTAGATTAGCACCTCAGAAAGATTGGGAAGGTAATGAGCCCGGAAGGCTTTCAAAAGTGCTTTCAAAGCTCGAACCAATTGCTAATGAATTCAATGCTAGCGTCGCAGATGTAATTGTGCTGGCAGGAAATGTGGGGGTGGAGCAAGCGGCAAAAGCTGCCGGATTTAATGTTACGGTTCCATTTGCTCCGGGCAGAGGTGATGCAACACAAGAAATGACAGATGTTGAGGCTTTTGAGCCATTAGAGCGAGTGGCCGATGGTTTTAGAAATTACCAGAAGAAGGCGTATGCGGCTACAGCAGAAGAAATGATGTTGGATCATGCACAGCTACTCGGACTTACAGCTCCTGAAATGACGGTGCTGGTAGGTGGTATGCGTGTGATGGGTGCTAATTATGGTGGTTCGAAGGATGGTGTATTCACGGATAATGTGGGAGCCCTATCTAATGATTTCTTTGTGAACCTGACAGACATGAAATACAAATGGGAACCCAAAGGAGCGAACCTCTATGAAGGGAAAAACAGAAAAACAGGGGAAGTAGCCTATACGGCAACAAGAGCAGATCTGGTTTTCGGTTCCAACGCTATACTTAGGGGATATGCAGAGTTGTACGCACAAGATGACAATAAAGAAAAGTTTGTTCATGACTTCATTACAGCCTGGACAAAAGTGATGAATGCAGATCGATTCGATTTGAATTAAGAACCAGCTAGGGAGCCCGATTGTATCGGGCTCTTTTTTTTATCCAAATTGAGCGTATATTAATGGAAGCTATAGCGATATGCTACACTACATTCACATACAGGGAAAAGAAGCTCCGCCTTTCTATTTCAGAGATAAGACAGCTCAAAATTTTAAGTCTGTCGTCCAGTCATTGGGTGATGGTTCTTCGCTCGTGATTTCCTCCTTGTATCGTACCGATGTGCTATACACCTCAACTAAGGACCTCTCCGAAATCATCCTAAAACTATGGTCACTTCAGGAAGATAACTTTGAGCCATCCAGACTAACTTTTGTCAGCGGACGAGATAATGCGCTAGAGTTGTTCTTCACCTCCCTTGTTTCTTTTAGCAGTGCTTCCAAATGGTATGAAATTTATTTGGAGGAGTTCAGGCATGCCTGTTCCCTTGACAGAAACAATCCTATCCTAAAAGATTTGAAGCTGTGCGAGCAGTATCTTCAGGCCTCTCATCAGACCATCCCCAGACCCATTGCCGGGAATGACACTCAAGATTTACTCCCAAGAAGGGAAGTCTTCGATGACCTGGTCAAACACATCAACGATTTTCTGAATTGACATTGAGCAAAAAATAAAACAGTTCATTATTCAATTCCTCCCTTGAGGCCGATCCGAGGCATTGTAGAATGGGTAGGTGTTAACATGTAATACACCCCTGTAATCCCCTCAAGGGGATAATCCATTTTAACTAAGTCGGCATTCAGGCACGATTCATGCTTTTATTTCGATCTAATGATTGAAAACCTTATAAATCCTTGAATCATGGAACTGAAGAAAAACAAAAAGTATGAGCTAGAGTCAAAAAGACCTATGTTCTTTGGTATTGGAATGATTGTTTCGCTATCTCTTACGCTAGTGGCCTTTGAATGGAGGTCTCCTATTGACCCTGTGGTAGAAACGACACCTGTCATTGAAGAACCCTGGTATGTGTTGGAGGAGCCAAAGGTTACCAAACAAGAGATTCCAGAACTTCCAAAGCCAAAAGTTAAAAAGCAGGTAATTTCAGCCGCTGTTGAAATCAAAGAGGTTGAAAAACTAACGAAAGCAATTGAGCAAGATAAACTTGAAATAGATGTTCAGCGTGCAATTGATGATGCTGTCAGTAGCGAACCGTTAAAAATTGAAGTGATCGACGATACACCTTTTGATGTAGTTGAGGAAATGCCTGAGTTTCCTGGTGGAGATGCGGCACTTTTAGGCTTCATCGCAAAAAACATCAAATACCCCAAAGCTGCCCAGCGCATTGGTGTTGAGGGGAGGGTGACTTTAGCATTCGTAATAGATGAAAGCGGAGCAATCACCAACATTGAAGTAATAAGGGGCATTGGTGCCGGATGTGATGAAGAAGCTATCAGGGTTTTAAAGCTATTACCAAACTATAGTCCCGGTAAGCAAAGAGGAGTCCCGGTTAAGGTAAGAATGCGGCTTCCGGTAAACTTTCAGCTCCAGTAATCAAAACGCTACCGTTGGGGCGTTCTCCGCTCCTTCGGTTGCCTCATAGAGTGGCTTTCTTTCAAAACCAAACATGCCAGCAAGCATGGTGTTTGGAAACTTCCTAATGTAGGTGTTATAAGCTTTAGTTTTCTCATTGAATCGCGTTCTGGCCACAGAAATCCGATTCTCGGTTCCTTCTAGCTGGGCTTGAAGCTCAAGAAAATTCTGATTGGATTTTAAATCAGGATATCGCTCAACAGTAACAAGCAACCTGGAAAGCGCGGAGTTTAACTGTCCCTGTGCATTGGCAAAATTTTGAAGTGCTTCCTGATTGAGATTCGAAGGGTCGATTTGAATGCTCGATGCTTTTGCTCTGGCCTCTGTCACTTGAGTCAGCACTTCTCTTTCTTGTTCTGCAAAACCCTTTACAGTATTCACAAGGTTGGGAATAAGGTCGTATCTCCGCTGATACTGAGTTTCAACATTGGCCCATTCGGTATTAACTTCTTCATCCATAGTCACCATGCTGTTATACTTCCCGGCGAAAAAATTGTATCCAAGAAAAACAACGACTACAATAATCAGTATGGTAATTACTCGCTTGCTCATAGGTTTTATTTAATATTCAAAGCTCAAGGCTCTCGTAGAATTTATATTTTCCTTATTTTCATCGAAGATATGAAATCATACCTAAAATCAATAGTCATTCTGCTTGTCGCAATAGTAGCCATTAGCCATTTGAAAGCGCAAGACCAGCAGGAAGTTCCAACACTTACTGAACGAGTTACAGATCAGGCAAACATATTGTCACCAAACGAAGTGGCATATCTGACCAATCAACTGAAAGATTTGGAGGAAAGGAAGGGCAGTCAGCTAGCCATCCTGACTGTATCTAGCACTAAACCGGAGACGATAGAACAATATTCTATTCGGGTGGTGGACCAGTGGAAACTTGGGCGTGAAGATGTTGATGATGGAGTGTTGTTAATCATTGCAAAAAATGACCGGAAGCTGCGAATTGAGGTGGGGTATGGACTGGAAGGTGCGATCCCGGATGCTTACGCAAAGCGTATCATCTCAAATATTATTGTTCCGCATTTCAGAGATGGTGATTACTACCTTGGAATTGAAGAAGGAGTTGAAGCTATCATTGGATTAATTGATGGTGAGGAATTACCACAAGTGACATCATCAGGTAGCAAGAGAAGTAGCAATGATGATCAATACTCTTTCTTTCTTTTCATAGGAATTGTAGCATGCATTTTTGTTGTGTTTATTATCAAAGGTTTACTTGGTAAAAAAGTAGGTAATCTGAAGAGCAATCTCATCATGGTTTCGATTGTATTTATCGTGATGTGGATTCTAGTAAGTTTTGGTGCTGCTATTTTTTCATCCTTTTTAGCACTTGTATTTCTAAACGGGGTTGGTTCCGGTGGAGGTGGCAGACGTGGAGGCGGATATTATGGGGGTTATGTAGGTGGTTCTTCCGGCTGGGGCGGAGGAGGAGGTTTCAGTGGTGGCGGGTTCTCCGGTGGAGGCGGAGGATTTGGTGGCGGTGGCGCATCCGGAGGCTGGTAAAATTTGAAGCATATGAAAAAATATATTTTCACAGAAGAAGAAAAGCATCAAGTCAAGGAGGCTGTTAAAGCACTCGAAAAAGAGTCTTGCGGTGAGATTGTCCCTTTTTTCACGAGAAAAAGTGATGATTATGCTGAAGTATCCTGGCATCTCTCAGCAATCCTTGGAATTTCGGGATTTGGGATTATTGCGCTGCTCTCCTATACATGGATGCTTCCTGCTTTATCCTTTCTTGAGGTATTTATCGTAATTCTTGGATTAATGGCTATTGGATATTTTCTCCCGATTCTATTTCCAATCCTTAAAAGAATTCTTGTTTCTGAGGAAAGAGCCATGGAGATGATATCTCTCCGTGCGAAAGAAGCATTCATCAATGAAAAAGTGTATGATACCAAAGAACGAGTTGGTATTTTGATTTATATAAGCAGGCTCGAGCATGTGGTCTTGGTCATGGGGGATGAAGGAATCAATGCCAAGGTTGACAAAGAAGACTGGGAGAAAGTAGTCACTCTTATTACCGATGGTTTAAGACAAAATAAAATAGGAGATGGGCTGGTGAGTGGAATCAACCACTGCAAGGACTTGCTCTTGAACAATGGTTTTATTCGAAAAGACTCTGATACCAACGAGCTGTCTGACGAACTAAGAATCAAAGATTAAGGCATCAGCAAGTTTGTTTTACCGGAACAGTCTGTAGCTGATTCCTGTTTACCTTTATACAAACTTAAAAACCTAAAGAACGATGAAATTCAAACTGTTTTATGGATTAGTGCTTGGAGCATTCTTGTTTGCTTGCACCAGCACAGAAAAAGAATCAGAGAGTGATACGCCGGAAGAAGTACCGGTGAAGGTGATCGGAAAAGTCACTTCGTACGCCACTGATTCTACAACCATGGTAGGTTATCTGGCCATGGACGTCAACGACTCATCCAAACGTCCGGGTATTTTGGTGGTTCATGAATGGTGGGGACACAATGAATATTCCAGAGAAAGAGCCGAGATGCTGGCTGACCTGGGTTATGTAGCTCTCGCTGTAGATATGTACGGAGATGGCAAGCAGGCGGCTCATCCGGATGAGGCTGGCGAATTTGCCGGTATGGTCATGGGCAACTTCGACGAGGCTAAGGCACGATTTGATGCGGCATTGGAAACATTAAAGAATCATCCAAATGTTGATAATGAAAAAATTGGAGCGATAGGCTATTGCTTTGGTGGGTCTGTTGTGCTAAGTATGGCAAATGCAGGTTATGATCTGGATGCGGTTGGTGCTTTCCATGCAGGTCTACGGCTTCCGGTAATGCCTGATTCAGGAGCTGTGAAAGGTAAAGTTTTGATTGCCAATGGAGGCTCAGATCCAATGATCACAGAACAACATGTTCAAGATTTCAAAACTGTGATGGATGCTGCTGGTGTTGATTACAAGTACATTTCTTATGATGGAGTGGTGCATGCTTTTACAAATAAAGATGCCGATTCACTTGCAGCAAAATTTGAAAATTTAAGAGGAGCACTTGCCTACGATGCAAAAGCTGACAGTGCAAGTTGGGCAGAGATGAAAGTGCTTTTTGCAGAGGCTTTCAAATAGTTGAAGAATAAAGATAAGTATTGAGCTAAAAACTATTTATTTATAACACCCCTATAATCCCCTCAAGGGGATATTCCCCCTTAGAAGGGGGTGAGGGGGATGTTTTAATGCCTTATTTTGGGAGAAGTTTACACCAACACACTTGAAATATTTCAGGACAGCCTCCTCCTTTTTATTTCCAAACATGGATATTCCCATCGGTATCTACCAAAATTTTCTTGTACTCCACAGGCACCACCACTTCAAAGTCGGTATTGATCACACCTAGGTTCCATGATTTTTTGCTTTTGATTAGTGCATATTCCCCTACAAAATCACTTACCCAAAATTTCTTAACGGGCCCTATTCGTCCCAGATGAGAACCTCTTGATCCAAAGTGATCGCTAAGTTCATGAAAGCTGCTGCTTAAGTCTGTCATAACAACCGGCACCACTTCTTTTCCACTCTTATCCAGAAAGCCAAACTTGCCATCCCTTTCAACTAACGACCAGTTGGAGTTTTCTTTGTCAAAGTAGCTAATACGCTCATAAGTTGGTGGCACGACCTCTTTACCCGCCTTGTCAATAAAGCCGTAAAGACCGGCCTTTCTGACTAAAGCTAGTTGAGGTGCGCCCTTGGTTCCGAAATCATAAATGCGTTCATACTTCGGTGCGATAACCTCTTTTCCGGCTCTATCAATAACTCCGTAGAGACCATTCACTTCCACCCGAGCCCATTGATTGGTGATGGTACCAAAAGATGAAATAGAAGTGTATTTTGTTGGAACAATTTCTTTGCCTGAACGATCAATGAATCCAAAGAGTCCGTTTTTTTCTACTTTAGACCAATCCACCCCTCCTGATCCAAAGCTTCCAATTCGTTGGTAGGAAGGTGCTACCACTTCTTTACCACTTCGGTCAATAAAACCATATAAGCCGTCTCGCTCAACTCGTGCCCATGAAACACCATAGCTGCCAAAGGAATTGATTTCGTTGTAAACAAATGGTACGGCTATTTCACCAGACCGATCAATAAACCCGTATAGCCCATCTTTCATTGCCAATGCCCAGTTTACATTTTTGCTTCCAAAAGAATAAATGCGGTCAAAGACTGGAGCTAATACTATACTTCCAGATCGATCAATAAACCCGTAGCGTCCATCTTTCTGGATTTTGGCCCAGTTGGAGGTTGACTCACCGAAAGAGTATATTTTCTCGTACTCTGTGGGGAGAACTTCTTTACCCTGACGGTCAATCATCCCATAATGATTGTTTTTTCTTACGACCGCCAGACTGCTATTGCCGTGCTGACCATAGCTGGCGATGTAATCGTATTTTTCATCTTGCGCTGGTGATGAAAATGGAAGGCATATAAGCCATAATAGTGTTGCCCGGATAACTTTAGATATCATGTGAAATGTCTTTTTGCACTATAAAAGACAGGCTAAAATCTAAATAGCTTCCGTGAAGAGATTTAGATTAAGCACACGTGCTGATGAAGAGTGCAATGGAAAGAAATGCAACAGTAGCGCGAAATATGTAATAATACTTATGCATGGCTAAGATTCGTTATCCTAACTATATATACGTATTCGGGAAGGTCTGAAAATTTATATTCGATCAACTGCCACATCCAACACACTCAATCTCTGAGTTCATCGGACGAGTTCCGTTTGCTTTCATCTTCAAATTGTGGATTTTGTCTTTGATTTCCATGTCATTAAACATGTCACCTGTCAGCTTAGATTCTAATTCAGTGATTTGTGATTGGATTTCTTCTGTAGTCATGACGCAGTTGTTACGGGTAATTGTTAGAATAAATTTAATGCGATTTGACGAAATCTGGTTCCAGTAAACCAACAATTTTTAGAATTCGGGCGGATGTTTTTTTTAAAATGGGCGTAATGCTGAGGATGAAAGTGGCTGCTCGTTTTCATTTCTTAGCTCAAAAGACAATAGCTCGGCAGAGCCCTGGAAAATGAATTTGATCACCTTTAGCGTGCCAATGGAATTTTCATATTGGATCATCAGTGGATCATTATCAGCCACATATATTGTTAGCTGTTTGCTATGATTACGGAATGCAATTTCGTGAGGAATGCTTAGGTCTGTTGATAGGGCAGAAAGGTCATTCAGCTTTCCTGACAAGACTTTTTCCGCGCACTTTAAAACTCCCAACCCATAACACCCGGTCTTACTGATCGGTACACGAATGCTCCCGTGTGTACCCTTTATTAGCACCTCATAAATCAGGCACGTCTGATCGTTTTCAAAAGCCTCACTTTTTAACTGTGCTACCATTGAAAAGTCATCTCCCGAAAGACGTGAAAGGTCTGCATGAGAAAGCGTAAATACCGGATAGGCTTGATCTGATTTAAACTCAATTCGCTGAAGCGTTTGCTTTGTGATTGCCAGTTTATCTTCAAGCAGGTATTCAGCTTCATCCAGCACAACCGGGTTGGCATCATAACCTTCATCCATTATCAAACCGTGCCATTGTACAGTAGTCACATGAACAGGCTTTTGAATCAACACCTGCTCGCCATAAAGAAGCTTTGCTTTATGATAATCGGGATAGTAATAGGTTCCGCTGTAAAAGTTACCCTCCATATCTAATCGGGTACGCTCATACGGGTTCCATGATAGCTCAATGTCAATATTGGGGCTTTTCACCTGATAATGAAAACCTATAGTCGCCGGAACACCTTCATGCACATCCACTTCCGGCTCCAGTATCACATCACCTATTACCTCGTCTGTTGAGGTCAATAAAATGATGGAAGAAACAACCAGCAGCAATCCCATAATATAAAGGATGGTTCGGTTCCTTTGCCTGTACCAACTCCTGTCAGTTTTGGAAAGTGATGCTTTAAAAGCATGCCACCCTGAGTGATCTAAGAATTGAGCTAAGGCCTCCAAAGTTTTAGCCTGAGGGATCGATTGGTGTTTATCTGACCAGATTCTTCGAAGCGTAGAGGTGCTAAGGTCTGTACGGGTCTTTTCAAGAATTACCTCGTGCAGATATTCAAAGTCCCGTTCCATCGGTTCGGAGCTTAGATTTAGCTTTTGCTCAATCTGCTTTTTGCACTGCGCTATGTAATCTCTTTCTTTCAAAATTCCTTCAAGAATATACTGCAAAGGTTTCGCCAAGGTTTTGAAAACCATGATGGTCGATCAAAAATCTGACTTTCGCTATGTTGGTGCTCAAAATAAAATGGACTAATTATGAAACGACTAATGACATTTGTCCTCGGACTAACCTACATCACATGCAGCTTTGCCCAGGCGCTCAGTTTAGACTGGAGTTTTCAAACCTCAGACAGAATACTGGCGGCATCATTGATTCAGGATGAAACAATATTTGTGGGCAATGAAGGAGGTGACTTCTATGCACTTGATCTACAGGGTAATGAAAAATGGAAGATAGAAACTGGTGGCAACATTCAGGCGAAAGCAACCTGGGTGGACGGGAATGTATTCTTTGAATCTGCCAATGTGTTTTACTTGGTCAATGCCAAAAATGGGAAGCAAATCTGGAAATTTAACACAGGTATGGAGCCATTCATCTTCAAGTATGAAGAGAGGGAATGGCCATACAAGATTGACCCCTTCGATGATAAACGATCGATAGCTACATACCATAGTGGAATCATCTATGTAGGGAGTGGAGATGGAAATGTATATGGCCTTAATGCTTCAAATGGACTGGTTGTGAAAACATATCCTGCAGATGAAAATGCCCCTGTGAGATCTTCTCCTTTTGTTAAGGACGATAGATTATATTTTGGTGACTGGGAGGGTATGGTATATTGTTATTCGCTGGATAGTGACAAGCTCATATGGAAAAAGAAAACGTACCGTGGCGAGAAGCCTTATGGCACTTTTGGTGGTGTTGTGTCCGAATTTCTGGCATATGATGGACTTCTGTTTTTTGGAGCTCGAAACTATATGCTCAATGTACTTGATATTGAAACCGGAGAAAAAGAATGGACCTACACAGACGCCAAAAAAGGATGGGTTATCGGAGATCCGGTGATATACAAAGACACGCTATACATTGGTGGATCAGATAACTATTCCATGCTCGCATTTGATCCCATCATTGGGCGGCCAATCTGGTCGCAGAATGGGGGGAAGAATATCTACACTAAGCCGATTGTGACTGAGGAGTGGGTAATTTACACTGCAGGGAATGGTTATAACCCAAAAGATTCAGGAGCGATTTTTTTACTGAACCGAAAGTCGGGAGAGGAGATAGCCAGATTTGATGTACCTGAGGGTACGTTCTCTTCCCCATCCATGTTCAAGAATTTAGTAGTTTTTGGGTGTTACGACGGAAAAATTTATTCTCTCAAAGTAGAATAATTCCTTTTTTAAAATAAAAAGAGATCGGTCTAGTACCGATCTCTAATCTTCTTCATCTTCCTCAATGATCTCCTGCCTAACATCATCCAGAGACTTAAACTCTTGAGTGTAAGTATTGTGAAAAGCGATCATCGTTCCGATGATCGCCACCCAAAACATGCGTTTGATAAGCTTCCAGACCTTATTCAATTTCTACTTTGTCAAGGTTCAAAAACTCCACTTCTCCACTATCCGAAAGTGTGACTCCTATCACCGAATCCTTTGCTATGTTGCCAGCCAGAATCTCTTTTGAAAGCTCATTAAGAATCTCTCGTTGAAGCACCCGCTTCAATGGTCTGGCTCCAAATTGTGGATCAAACCCAATCTTGCCAAGATGAGCCAACACCTTATTATCTGCTTCTATCTTAATTCCGTTTTCCTCTAGTCGTTTCTGGATGAGTTTGAACTGGATGCCAACAATCTTTTGCAGGTCTTCCTTACTCAGCGGACGGAACATGATCGTTTCATCCACCCGGTTAAGGAATTCCGGTCGAACTGATTTTTTCAATAGCTCGAATACCTGATTCTTAGTTTCCTCAATAACCGGTTCCGGATTTTTCTCATCCATTTTCTCAAAACTGTCTTGTATCAATCCTGAACCAATGTTGGTGGTCATGATAATGATCGTATTCTTGAAATTCGCTACACGGCCTTTATTGTCTGTTAGTCGTCCTTCATCCAATACCTGAAGCAGAATGTTGAATACATCAGGGTGTGCCTTTTCAATCTCGTCAAGCAAGATCACACTGTAAGGCTTCCTTCTTACCGCTTCTGTTAACTGACCCCCTTCATCATATCCGACATAGCCTGGAGGAGCCCCGATCAATCGGCTGACTGCATGTCGCTCCTGGTATTCCGACATATCAATTCGGACCATCGAGTTCTCATCATTGAATAGGTATTCCGCCAATGCCTTTGCCAGTTCTGTTTTACCTACACCTGTGGTGCCGAGGAAAATAAATGAACCTATTGGCCGCTTAGGATCATGCAATCCGGCACGGCTTCTTCTCACAGCATCAGAAACAGCTTGAATCGCCTCGGATTGTCCGGCTACTCTTCTGCCTAGCTCATCTTCCAGATGAATCAATTTATCGCGATCACTCTGGAGCATTTTTGAAACCGGAATGCCTGTCCATTTGGCAACTATCTCGGCAATGTCTTCAGCATCTACCTCCTCTTTTAGCAGACTCTTTTCTCCCTGCATTTCATGGAGCTGTTCCTGATATTCCGTTAGTTTTTGCTCGGCCTCCACAATTTTTCCGTAACGAATCTCAGCTACCTTATCATACTCACCTGCTCTTTCTGCTCGCTCAGCTTCCAGCTTATAATTTTCAATGTTTTCTTTCGCCTCACGCAAGCCCTGGATCACAGACTTCTCGTTATCCCATTTAGCCTTCAGCTCTTTACGGTCACCCTCAAGATCAGCAATCTCTTTGTTGAGTTGCTTTTCTTTCTCTTTGTTTTTTTCCCGACGGATCGCCTCTCGTTCAATCTCCAACTGCATGATTCTTCGATTCAATTCGTCCAGTTCTTCCGGAAGTGAGTCGATTTCAATACGTAACTTGGAAGCCGCTTCATCCATGAGGTCAATGGCCTTATCCGGTAAAAACCGATCAGCGATATATCTGTTAGAAAGCTCAACTGCCGCAATTACCGCATCATCTTTCACACGCACACCGTGGTGTACTTCATATTTATCTTTAATTCCTCGAAGGATGGAGATAGCATCTGTAACGTTTGGCTCATCAACAGTAATCGCTTGAAACCTACGCTCCAGCGCTTTGTCCTTCTCAATGTATTTCTGATATTCCTGAAGTGTGGTCGCTCCAATCGCATGCAGCTCTCCCCTGGCTAATGCAGGCTTCAGCAGGTTAGCCGCATCCATGGCTCCTTCGCCACCACCTCCGGCACCAATTAGCGTATGAATCTCATCTATGAAAAGGATGATCTCCCCATCACTGTCGGTCACTTCTTTGATTACTGCTTTTAGTCGCTCCTCAAACTCTCCTTTGTATTTGGCCCCTGCAACCAGCAAGCCCATATCCAGGGAGATTATGGTTTTTGATTTTAGGTTCTCAGGCACATCTCCATCAACGATTCGCTGTGCCATTCCTTCTACAATAGCGGTCTTACCTACACCGGGCTCACCGAGTAAGATCGGGTTGTTTTTTGTCCTTCGTGCCAAAATTTGAAGCACTCTCCTGATCTCTTCATCACGCCCAATGACCGGATCTATCTTCCCTTTTTTGGCGAGCTCATTTAGATTTTTGGAGTATCGTTCCAGCGATCTATACTTGGACTCAGCATTTTGATCGGTCACTTTCTCTCCTCCTCGTAATTCCTTGATTGCAGAAATTAATTGCTTCTCCTGAAATCCAGCATCTTTTAGAATCTGGGCTGGTTTGTCAGTTCCCGATAATACACCAAGAATAATGTGCTCTACAGCGACGTACTCATCACCAAAATCCTTGAGATACTTTTCCGCTTTTTGGAAAGCTTTGGCAGCATCATTGGAAAGGTATGGTTGTCCACCTGAAACCTTTGGGTACGCGCTTATTACCTCCTCCAAGGGGGCCTGAATCATCTGCTTACTGGCTCCCAATTTCTTTAATAAGAACGAAATCAGGTTTTCATCCGACACCAATATTGCTTTTAGCAAGTGTCCCGTTTCAATTACTTGCTGACCACTACCGGAAGCGATTTCGGTAGCTTTTTGCAATGCTTCCTGTGCTTTGATTGTATAATTATTAAAATTCATTAGTCTCTTATTGTTGTACGATCGGAAGAAAACAAAAGCCATTCCAATGATTTAATTGTATTATTTAAAGACAATTTGGCAGAAAACCTCTATCGTGCTTTTGGAAATTAAGACAACTAGTCAGGCAGAAATTTTTAATAATGAATTTGTAAATGATAAACTTTTGTTTGGGATATTTTTACTAAATCGCTGCTTTCGTTTGTTTATGAGGGATATACTCCTAATTTTAAGGGTAGAATTTAAAACCTGACCAAAAATGAAAAAAGTACTATTACTATTAGCTATGGTTGCATTCCTAGGAGCTTGCACCTCATCTTCATCATCATCCGAGTCTGAAGCAGAAGATGCAGTAGAAGAAGCTGGCGAAGCTGCTGAAGAAGCAATGAATGATATGGAAGAAGCAGCGGATGACGCTATGGATTCATTGGATGTTGCAGTAGATTCACTTACAGCAGAAGTTGAAGAAGCAACAGAAGAAACAACAGAAGAAGAATAATTAAAAGTTATTCTTTAGGAAAAATATAAAGGGAGCGCTGCTCCCTTTTTTTATTTCATTCACACTGATTAACAATACTCTTCTATTTTTGCTAATTCGTAAAAAGCTAATATGAACAAGTTTATTCTGATCTGCATACTTTGTTTTTTCTCATGTTCTGTGCAGAAAAATTCAACAGATCCCTTTGATAAAACCCTGCAAGAGGAATTGGGTGAGAACTTCAGCCGTATCCCGCAGGGGGAATATGTTCTGTGCCGATCAGATGGTAAGCTTAGTCAGCACAAAACCTTTCTTGTTTACAAGAAGTCATCAGAAGAGATTATTTATGGGCCCATTAAGTTGAATGGAGATATAAACTGGGCATCAAGTACAGAACTGCTCATTAAAGAGTACCCTGAGGTTATTGAAAACAAACAGGGTAGCTCAACATACACTTATTATTATAACCTGCTTACTGGCAAAAAATATGAGAAGAACAACGATCGTTTTTAGTGGAATTGTTGCAATTGGCGTTTTAGCAACGATTGCAATTTCAATTTTAGATGACCCCTCATCAGCATATCAAAATTATCTAGCTCAAAAAATTGAAGAGAAAAAAGAGGGAAAGGTAAAATCAAAAGCACCGGATATTCATGCCCTCATTCAGCGTGAGTTGAGAACTAGAATTGGAGAAGATTCGCCGGAATATGGCCCGAATCAGGTGATGGAAGAATTCTTAAAAGCAAAAACTCAACCTTCACAATTAAGAAGTACTACAGACCTGGAGTTTATAGAAAGAGGCCCTGGAAACGTAGCTGGCAGGACACGATCCATTTTAGTAGACCCTGATGACACTTCCGGATCCACCTGGTTTGCCGGCTCTGCATCCGGAGGAATTTGGAAAACAACCGATGCTGGGACAAGCTGGACATTTATATCTGAAGATATTCCCAACCTCGGGACAAACACGCTCGCAATGTCAGAAGCTAATCCAAACGTGATCTATGCTGGAACCGGTGAGCATTTTACAAACGATATTGATGGAGCAGGTTTATTTAAATCTACAGATAAGGGAGATAGCTGGACCCAAATTGCCAGTCCTTCAGATTTTCCTGATTTCAAAAATGTTTCAAGAATAGTCGTCAATCCAATGGATGAGAATGAGGTGGTCGTAACCTCAAGAAACAGCGTGTGGACAGGTGAGCTCAATGCCGCTATCTATAAATCAACGGATGGTGGTGAAACCTGGACGCAAGTACGTTCATCTACCAATGAACGGTATGACGATATCGCTTTTGACGCTTCAAACTTTAATGTACTATACGTTGCTATACGAGGAATAGGCGTGATCAAATCAACGGATGGTGGTGAAACCTGGACAGATGCAAGTAATGGAATGTCTCCAGGAGGACGTGTAGAGATTGGTATTTCTGATGTCAATCCAAATAGACTTTGGGCTTCTGTAGAAGGTGGTTTAAGCGGATCCGGGTCTGACTTGTATGTGTCTAGTGATGGTGGAAGCAATTGGCATTTGGTGGTTAATGCAACAGGCACAAATGAAAACTTTCTTGGCGGTCAGGGCTGGTATGATAATTACGTAACCACACACCCATTTGACGAAGATATTGTCTACGTTGGAGGTGTAAATAATTGGAAATTTGAGCTTGAACCCTCAGACACACTAGATGTAAAAAGTATTGATGTTGAAGACGGCACACAATCCTTTATCACCTATATCAACTTCGGAGGAAAATTTTATGGTGGAACCATAGATCAGGGTAATGTAGCTACAGAAGACCTTAAGTCTGTGGAGGTTCGTTTTGGCCAGGGGACTCAAAAGGCACACCGGTTCACAGTTGATGGGCAGGGTTCAGGCGTTCCTTCAAGCGGATACCTATATCAGGATTATGTTGACGTTCCATTTCAAGTTTGGGATACTGAAAACAACGTACAGCTTATGGCCTCATTTCGAGATCAGCAGGAAGATGGAAAATGGAACCTGGCGATTGCGAAAACTGACGGACAGCCGATTTCACATTCTAGAGAATACGTTTACATTCATGATATCGAATATCAGGATTTTGAGAATTCCTCCATTGCAATGAATGGCGGAATCGATGCTGGTCAGATGTATTTTTTCTGGCCTACTCTTTCTCAAGAGGCTGCTGGTTTCGATGAAAATAACTTACCTCTTTCCAATTTAGGCATTCTTGTAACTTCAATGGATGGGCTGGCTCGTGTTACAACAAGTGTATCTGACGCTTATGGACAGTTTGGTGGGCCTAACGCCTTTCCTCAATCGAGTAGAGCTGTTGGTATCCACCCCGATCAACACAACTCAATAGTTACTGACGTTGATGAGGCTAATCAAAGATTTGGTTTTCTAATTACGAATGATGGGGGTGTATATAAATCTGAAGTTGGTACAGATCCGGGCCCGAATCAAGGTGATTTTGAATATGTTAGTCATGGGTACAACACCACCCAATTTTATGGTGCTGATAAAGCTCCGGATTCTGACCGATACATTGGTGGAATGCAGGATAATGGCACCTGGTATCATAGTGAAGGCGTAGAGGGAAGCGCTACGGCACAATCAACTTTTGCCATCGGGGGAGATGGTTTTGAAGTGCTTTGGCATAGTGAAGATAAAAATAAGATCATCGGTGGCTCACAGTTTAATGGTTTCGGTCGTACCCTGAATGGTGGTGCTACCTGGATACAGGCAACAACAGACTATGAGGACACAAGTCCGTTTATTACCAGGCTTGCACATAGTAAGTCTAACCCCGATAGAATTTTTACCGTCGGAGCTTCGGGTGTATGGAGAAGTCAGGATTTTGGAGGAAGCTGGGACCTTACTTCACTTGTGAATCCGGATATGTGGTCGTTCACCAACAGTGCTGATGTAGAAGTTTCTTACAGCAACCCTGATATTGTTTGGGCTGGTGGTAGATTATATGAAGAAGAGCGACTGTATGTTTCTACCAATGGCGGTACCATATTCAATCCTGTTAATAATTACGAGGTATTCGAAATGGGGTCCGTTTCAGGTATCGCTACGCACCCTTCCGAAGACAATACGGCTTATGCTTTGTTTTCATTTGCTGGCTATCCTAAAGTTTTAAAAACTACAGACCTGGGACAGACCTGGGAAGATATTTCAGGGTTTGATGGAACCGGAGATCGAGGATTCCCGGATGTGGCTGTAAATACGTTGTTCGTTTTCCCTGATGATAATAATAGAATTTGGGTTGGATCAGAAATTGGGATTATCGAATCTACAGATGGCGGTGAGACATGGGGGCTGCTTGAGAGTGACTTTCCTGCAGTTAATACATATGATTTTAAACTATCCGGCAACACTCTGGTGATTGCAACTTATGGAAGAGGCATCTGGTCTGTTGAAATCCCAAATGCTCCGTTAAGTGCTGATTCAAATGATAAATTGGCGTCTAAACTTGAGATCTATCCCAATCCAATTAAAGAAAGCGCATCTATTAGGTTCGATAATGAGATACCTTCTACAATTGATGTCATTGATTTAAATGGTAGAAAGGTTCATCAAATCCTACCGACTTCAAAAGAGACCACCTGGAAGCCAAACCTACAGGCAGGAATATATGTATTAAGGTATGAGCAGAATCACCGACTCTATAGCCAGAAAGTAATTGTTGGAAAATAACATCAAAGGGAGCTTAGCGGCTCCCTTTTTTATTTAAAGTCAGACATTTTTCGATCTTGCTGAAAGACCCAAACCATTAAGATAATTCCAGCGATCGTTAAAGGAATACTCAGTATCTGACCCATATTCAAAGCCAGGTTTTCTTCAAATGCTTCCTGGTTCATTTTGAAGTATTCATCAACAAACCGTAGAGACCATAGTACAATCATGAAAAGAGCAAAATTGAATCCCTGAGGGAGCACTTCACGTCTTTTGCTCCAAAGCAAGTACAGCACGATCATTAAAACAACACAGTACAACGCTTCATAAAGCTGAGCGGCATGTCGAACTTTTCCTAAAGCTGATATTTCTACAATCTCTTTTCCATCCCTTTCGTAGTTTTTGTAAATAAGTGGGCCTTCTCCAAAATCAACGTGTTCATTCACTTCTCCATATCGATCAAGTGTGCTTTTCAATTGATTCTCAACGAACAGTTTGTCTTTCATTTCAAAATCATAACCTCGACGATACTCAATAAATGCAGTCATAGGAACAACTCCAGCCTGGTCACTTTGCAAATCTCCACCCTGCTCAAACCAAACATCATCAACATCTTCTGAATAATTGAGCACATCGTAAGTAGCTCGTGCATAAACAACTCCCGTATTTGAGTTGGTGAGTGTGCCTTCCATCTCCGAATTGAAAAGGTTTCCGGTCCGAATCATTGCACCTGTAAGAGCTACTACAATTACCAACCTATCCAGCACCCATAGATATCTGTAATTATATTTTTTACAGAAGAGATAAATGGCTACCAAAATGCCCAGCGCACCCCCATGACTTGCCAGTCCGCCTTCCCAGATCATTAATATTTTAACAGGATTGGATAGATAATATTCCGGATTGTAGAATAGACAATGACCCAACCGGGCACCTATGATAGTCGCGGCAACCATATAGCCTGTAACTCGCTCTACATCTTTTTCAGGTCTTCCTTCAGTTTTGAAAATCCGAAAAAAGACTTGCTGAGATAACAGGAATCCGAGCGCGAACAATACACCGTACCATCGTGGTGCATAATCTGTAAAGGGAATCGTAAAAATGGCCGGATCTACGGTCCAGATGATATAGCTCAGCGTGTTCATTCAATCAAAATTTGCTCAGGGTGCCAAAGATGACTCAATCTTGTGAAAGCCTTTAGACTTTTCTCCAGAAATATGGGGTAAAGAGAATTAGCACTGTAAATAGTTCCAGCCTTCCAAGGAGCATCATGAAAGACAAAATCCATTTTACACCCATGGGTAAATGGGCGAAATTATCAACCGGACCAACATCACCAATTCCCGGACCAATGTTCCCTAATGTAGTTGCCACAGCTCCCAGTGAGGTGTTGAAATCTATTCCAAAGGAAGAAACTGCGATCGCTCCGAAACACATAACCAAAATGTAGATCATAATAAAGGCAAGCACATTAAAGGTGATATCTCTACTTACTGACTTTCCATTAAATCGTACAGGAATAATTGCAGATGGATGAAGAATTCGTTTCAGCTCTAACAAACTGTTCTTGATCAATAGAATGTGTCTCACTAGCTTGACTCCTCCTGCAGTAGACCCGGCAGATCCTCCAGCGAACATGAGAAGAAAGAACATCACTGTAAGAAAAGAAGTCCATGCTGTGTAATCATGGGTCACATATCCTGTAGTAGTAACGACTGAAACCACCTGAAAGAGCGCATCTCTGATCGATTTCTCAAATGTGTCATGGCCAAGGTTGAAAATAATCAGACCTACTATCAATGAAGCTCCCAGGCAAAAGATGAAGTAAAAACGAAACTCTTCATTTCTTAATACTTTTCTAAACTGTCCGTGCAAGCCAAAGTAGGTCATAGTAAAATTGGTGCCGGCTAAAAACATGAATGCAATGATCACATATTGAATATATGGATCCTGGTAATAGGCAATACTTGCGTTCTTCGTTGAGAACCCACCTGTCGCCATGGTAGTCAAGCTATGATTAATGGCGTCATAAAAATCCATTCCGCCAAACCATAGCAAAACCAACTCAGTTAAAGTAAGGCCACAATAGATAATCCAAAGGCGTTTTGCGGTTTCCTTGATTCGTGGTTGTAGTTTGTCTGGTGAAATCCCCGGTGCTTCTGCAACAAAGAGCTGCATTCCTCCAATTCCTAAAAGGGGAAGAATGGCGACCGTCAACACGATGATACCCATCCCGCCAATCCATTGTGTTAAGCTTCTCCAAAACAGAATGCCTTTATCTACAGACTCGATATCTGTTAATACAGTAGCTCCGGTTGTAGAGAAGCCCGAAAGAGTCTCAAAAAAAGCGTTGGTTAAATCGGGTATAGCACCACTAAAAATATAGGGGAGGCAACCAAAAAATGACATAGAAAGCCACCCCAGTGTTACAATCAGGTATCCGTCTTTTTTTCTGAGGTCATTGCTCTCAAGGTTTCTGGTGAGTAGAAAAAGCAAAGCACCAACTCCAATGGCAATAAAACCAGAGCCAATCAGAGCCATATGATCACCTTCTCCGTAATAAAAACTAAAAGGCAAGCATGTCAGCATAAACGCCCCATTGATGAGGAGCAGAATACCAATGACTTTTAGAATTACCTTGTAGTTAAACTGCATATCTACTTAAAGAAACTCTCCACTTTGCGGATGCATTCCGGCTTAGACAAAACTACCACTCGGTCTTTTGTTTCAAATTCAAAGTTTCCTTGCACCGCAATTCCCTTTCCTTTCCTAATTACCCCTCCAACAATAGCGGTCTTAGGAAAGTCCATGTCCTTAAGTGGTTTTTGCATGATCTTGGATTTTTCGCCAAGCTCAAACTCCAAAATTTCTGCATCCACACCATGAATACCTGCAATGTTTAGCACCTCACCCTTTCTAATGTATCTGAAAATGAAACTAGCTGCTATCAGCTTTTTATTGATGAGTGTATCGATTCCGATGCTTTGCGAAAGGTGGATGTAATCGACATTTTCTACCAGAGCAATCGTTTTCCTTACGCCTTGATTCTTGGCAAGCAGAGATGCCATAATATTTGTCTCGGAATTTTCTGTCAAAGCGACAAAGGCATCCATCCGGTCAATGCTTTCCTCTTTTAAAAGGTTGATGTCTCTACCATCTCCATTGATGATCATGGTATCAGGCAATTCATCCACAAGGTGCAGGCATTTTTCCTTATCCGCTTCGATGAGCTTGATGTTGTACTTTTTGCTCAGCAGCTTTGCGGTGTTTATTCCCACCTTACTAGCCCCTAGTATCATCAGGTTTTTGATTTCGAAGCTCTCTTTTCCTGCAAGGGCAGTTACCCGATCTATTCCATCAGGTTGGGCTATGAAATAAGCATGATCTCCATTCTGGAACTTATTTTCTCCATATGGAATGATCGTTTTGTCATCCCGGAGAATAGCTACCGTGGTGAAGCTATGATCAGGGTTTAGGTATGCTGTTTCCGTTAATGTCTTTCCGAATAGTTCTGAGTCTTCATCAATCGTGATCCCTACAAGCGAGAGCACTCCTTTCTCAAATTCGAAAGTATCTGTTAAGGCTGATTGTTTTAAAAGCCGTTTGATCTCTCTTGCAGCTAATGAAGCCGGCGAGATAATTTCATCTATTCCAACATTACTAAGGTTTAGTTCCTCCCGGGAGTGTAAAAGCTCAACATTGGATATACGAGCGATGGTCTTTTTCGCACCAAGGCTCTTGCCTAAAATGCAAGTCGTAATGTTTGTTTCCTGGATGGAGGTTACTGCTATCAGCAAATCCGCCTTGCCAATATTTGCTTCTTTTAAAACCCTTGGTGATGTCGAACTTCCCCTAACGGTGTTCACATCCAGATGCTGGGATACATATTCCAGCACTGTGGAATTTGAATCAATGATTACGATATCCTGCTCCTCTGCCGTTAAAAGCTTTGCCAAATGGAAACCCATTTCGCCGGCCCCTGCTATTACAATTCTCATTCTATCTTAATGATAATGAGGTGCAAAGATATTGTATGTAAGTACCAGCATTCCAAATGATTACGAATTATATACTTCATTAAAATACTTCTTGGTGGCGTGCATCACTTTAGGTGCCAACACAATGGCTGAAATCATAGTTGGTACGGCCATCAGTCCATATGCTACAAAAACAAGGTTAACTACATCGGTTAGTGACGCTACCGAACCGACCAACACAAGACCAATGTACCAGTAATAAAAGTACTTACCATACTTAGCTCCTATCAAAAACGATAAACATTTCTGTCCATAGTACGCTAATCCAAAAATGGTGGTGATTGCAAAGACCATCACACAAATCATCAGAATATATGGCCCAAATCCGGGTAGACTAACAGCAAATGCTTTTGCTGTCATCACTATTCCGTCAGCTTCACCGCTATTCCATACTCCGGTGATTAGTATGCAAAGACCAGTCATTGTACACACAATGATAGTATCTATTGCAGGGCCCAACATCGCTACAAGCCCTTCTCGTACTGGTTCCTTTGTTTTTGCTGCTCCATGCATCAATGGCGCCATACCGATTCCGGCTTCATTAGAAAAAGCCGCTCTTTTTGCCCCTTCAACAATCACAGCACCGACAGCCCCACCAAGTACGGCCTTAGCAGTAAAAGCATCTTCAATAATGAAAAGGAAAGAAGGGGTAACCTCAGAAGCATTCGTGATCATAATGACCAGAACGCTTACCACAAACAACACGACCATAAATGGAACCAGCTTTGAAGCTACATTTCCGATTCGCTTGATGCCTCCAAGTATAACTATCGCGACGATAATCGCTATCACAATACCAATAGTCAAATTGACGGTGAAAGATTCCTGTACTCCGGCTGGTATTAGGATTACATTCTTAAAAACAGCCACCATCTGATTGGTTTGGAAAACAGGCGTAGCTCCAAAAAATCCAGCCACACAGAAAAACCCAGCCAGTGGCATCCATTTTTTTCCCATGGCTTCTCGTATCACGTACATGGGCCCTCCTTGCACATTCCCTTCCGAATCTTTGCCCCTAAACTGTACAGCAAGCGTGCAAGTAAAAAATTTTGTTGCCATTCCAATGAAGGCACTCACCCACATCCAAAACATAGCACCAGGTCCACCAGCTGCTATTGCCAGTGCCACCCCGCTGATATTTCCCATGCCAATGGTCGCGGCAAGTGCTCCGGATAATGCCTGAAAGTGACTAATCTCACCGGGATCGTTTGGATCGTCGTACTTCCCTCGCAAGACATTGATCGCATGACGGAGGTATCGGAAAGGAAGAAATCGTGAATATACGAGGAGAAAAAAACCTCCTCCAAGGAGTAAGATCAAAAGTGGCGGACCCCAAATGAAGTTCACCGCATTTGATAAAAACGTGCTAATTGAGTTCATAAAGCCCGTGAAGGTAATATGTATCTTTGATCCAAATAGGTTTTGTTCTTAATGAAATGAACAAATTGACCATTTTCGACATTCTAATGTCCTACATTTTCAAAATTTTGAAATGAAACTAAATTTTAGAACATTGGGTGAGGGCGAACCCCTCATCATTATGCATGGAGTATTTGGCTCCTCTGACAATTGGCAAACACTGGGAAAGGTCTTTGCAGAAAACTTTAAGGTCTACCTCGTGGACCTCCGAAACCATGGCAATTCGCCTCACAGCGATGAGTTTGATTACGATGTGATGGTAAAGGATGTAGTGGAGTTAATGGATGACGAAGGGTTGCCAAAAGCTCTTATCCTTGGACATTCAATGGGTGGCAAGGTAGCAATGCATTTAGCCACTGAGCATTCTGAAAAAGTAGATAAATTAATTGTGGTTGATATTGCTCCTAAGTATTACCCTCCTCATCACCAGCAAATTTTTGACGGGTTTCATTCAGTAGATTTAGATAATCTTGAAAACAGAAAGGATGCGGATGAACAAATGTCAAAAGTGATTGCCAATATGGGCGTCCGACAGTTCATTCTCAAAAACCTGGACCGAAAAAAGGATGGTTCATTCGCCTGGAAACTGAATGTTGATGCGATCCAGAAAGCAATCGAAAAAGTCGGTGAGGGTATTGAGGGAAGTGTGAGTTTTGAAGGTGTGACTCTATTTATCGCCGGAGGTAAATCAGATTACATCACTGAATCAGATCATGATTTGATTCGGGAGCACTTTCCAAAAGCTGTAATTGCAACGGTAAAAGATGCCGGTCATTGGGTACACGCGGAGAAGCCGAAGGAACTAGGTGAAATGGTAATGGAGTTTCTCACCTGACTTTATTCCACAAATACCCCACAAGCATCAAAAGCAAACTGATTACAATGCAGGTGGTTATTGGAAAGTAAAATGTGAAATTCTCTTTTTCAATTCGAATATCTCCGGGCAAGCGTCCCAAAGGAATATTGGGAGCAAATTCTAAAATTGCCCCGATGACAACAAGTACCAATCCAATTAAAATCAATATTTTGCCCATATGAGTCAAGGTAAACTGTTTCTTATTCCCACCTATCTATCAACGGATAACGATGCGTCTTTTGTTTCCCCAATGGTAACTGAAGTGCTTCAAAACACGAAGCATTTTTTCGTTGAAAATGTTCGTACAGCCAGGAGGTTTATCAGCAGTTTAAAGGCAGGTATTACCATTGATGAACTGGAGTTTAATATTCTGGATAAGAAATCAAACTGGGATCAGATGTACCCATTGTTTGAACCTCTTCGAAATGGAGAAGACATGGGGGTAATCTCTGAGGCCGGTGTTCCCTGTCTTGCCGATCCCGGGAACCTAGCGGTAAGCTTTGCACATCAAACAAACATCCAGGTCGTCCCAATGCCCGGCACTTCCTCTATACAGATGGCGCTTATTGCTTCCGGTTTTAATGGGCAAAAATTTACGTTTCATGGGTACTTACCCATTGACAGAAATCCGAGACAGCAAAAAATCCGTGAGCTGGAGAAGCTGAGCCAGTCAGGCTATACACAGCTTTTCATGGAGACGCCCTACCGAAATCAACAACTCATTAAAGATATCCTCAAGACTTGCAGGCCGGATACTTTGCTAAGCATTGCTGCAGATATCTCAGGTTCTACAGAAAAAATCCTTACTCAGCCCGTTTCAAAGTGGCAAAAAACAGACATTCAAATACATAAAATTCCGGCCATTTTTAGTTTTGGACAATTCCCCTGATGGAGTTCCCCGAATCTTCTAAATTTGCCGACCAATTCAAACGATATATAGATGCCCTATTTATTTACTTCAGAGTCCGTAAGCGAAGGACACCCGGATAAAATTGCTGATCAGATTTCCGATTCATTGCTTGATCATTTCCTCGCATTTGACCCGGATAGCAAGGTGGCGTGTGAAACACTGGTAACAACCGGGCTGGTTACGCTTGCCGGTGAAGTAAAAACGACAGCTTATGTGGATGTCCAGAATATCGCCAGAGATGTAATCAACAGAATCGGTTATACCAAAGGTGAATACATGTTCGACGGAAATTCCTGCGGGGTGATATCTGCTATCCATGAACAATCACCGGATATTAATCAGGGAGTAGATCGAGACTCGGAAGATGAGCAGGGTGCCGGTGATCAGGGAATGATGTTTGGATATGCCACCACAGAGACGGACAATTACATGCCGTTAGCTCTTAATATCTCCCACAGCATTTTGATGGAGCTTGCGGCCATTCGAAAAGAAGGCAAAGAGATGACATATTTAAGACCAGATGCCAAGTCTCAGGTCACAATAGAATATGATGACAATAACCACCCGGTTCGAATTGATGCCGTTGTGGTATCAACTCAGCATGATGAGTTTGACAATGAAGACAACATGCTGAAAAAAATCAAGCAGGATGTGATAAACATTCTCATTCCTCGTGTGATTGCTAAAATGAAGCCAGAAAATCAGGAGCTATTCAATGATCAGATCAAATATCACATCAACCCAACCGGGAAGTTTGTGATCGGCGGACCCCATGGAGATGCAGGACTCACAGGTAGAAAAATTATCGTAGACACTTATGGCGGAAAAGGCGCTCATGGCGGTGGCGCTTTCTCTGGAAAAGATCCATCTAAAGTAGATCGTTCTGCTGCATATGCTACCCGTCATATTGCTAAAAACCTTGTTGCTGCCGGTGTAGCGAATGAGGTCCTTGTTCAGGTTTCATACGCAATCGGAGTAGCTGAGCCTATGGGTATTTATGTAAATACGTACGGTACTGCTAATGTGGATATGAATGATGGCGAGATAGCTAAGATCGTGGAGAAAATCTTCGATATGCGTCCTGCTTACATCATCAAGCGTTTGAAACTAAAAGAGCCTATCTACTCAGAATCTGCTGCATACGGACATATGGGTAGGGCCCCTGAAGTAAAGCAGGTGATCTTTAAAGGGAACGGTGGTGATGAGGTAAAGAAAGTGGTGGAAACATTCACCTGGGAAAAGCTGGATTATGTGGATCAGGTGAAAGAAGCTTTCAAGCTGTAATCATGAATGAACTGCTGAGCAGCTGGCATGAGGTCGTAAAACATCATGACGCGAAGTTGCTCAAGACAATTCTTGATAAAGATGCCGTTTTCTTTTCTCCCATTCTATTTAAGCCCCAAAAGGGACGTAAAAAGGTGATGATTTACCTGCTCTCGGCAGCTAAAATGTTTAAAGACGCCCAATTCCATTACGTCAAAGAAATAGTTGGCGAGCGAGATGCTATGTTGGAGTTCAATGCCATAATTGACGGAATTCACATCGATGGAGTTGACATCATTACCTGGAATGAAGAGCATAAAATCACCGAATTCAAAGTCATGATTCGTCCAAGTAAGGCTATTGAAAAAGTGGGAGAGAAAATGATGGCTCATCTACAGGACATGAGCCTTTGGGATAAAATTAAACTGAAACTTTCATGAGACTATCAAGCATCGCTTTCATCCTGATTTTTTTTGGCTCCTGCCAAAAGCAGGAAAAAAAACCACCCATTGAAATAGCGCCTGTGGCAGAAGGTCAGTCATTTAATGCCGCTTTTCTTATGATTGACGGGGTATATAATTCAGAGCTAATGGCTCCTTTCGACATTTTTCAGCACACTATTTTCCATACTGATGGAGGCATCAACGTATTTACTGTTGCAGAAATAATGGATACCATTACCTCTTTTGAAGGGCTGAGGTTGCTGCCGGATTATTCATTTGATAGCAAAGACATTCCAAACATTGACATTCTAGTAGTCCCAAGTGCGGAACACAACATGGATACGGACCTTGAAAATGAGGTTTTAATCAATTGGGTGAATGAAATTGGCGATAAGGCTGATTATGTGATGTCTTTATGTGATGGTGCATTCGTTCTTGCAAAAGCGGGCCTGGTTGAAGGTAAAGAATCCACTACTTTCCCAACAGACATTGGAAAATATAAGGAAACCTTTCCTTCGTTAACCGTTCATGAAAACGTTTCATTTGTTCATCACGACAACTTGCTTACTTCTGCCGGCGGAGCTAAATCATATGACGTAGCTCTCTATCTTGTCCATCACCTTTACGGTGATCTGGTCGCCAAGGGGGTTGGGCGAGGCTTAGTCATTGATTGGGATATCAATGATTATGCATTTGTGAAAGTAGATAAATAATTCAACCCATCGCTTAAATCTCGTGTCTTACCATTGAATAATTTGAAGCTATGAGAAAAGTAATAATCGTTCTGTTTTTTTGGATTTTGATCATAGGTTGTGGAAACAGTGACTGCATAAGTGCATCTTGCATTGCACCACCCGAGGGGACATTTAACTCCAGCGAATATAACATTGCCATATTCCCGCTAATTGAAAGTACCGGAAACCAGCAAGCACGAACTCAATCTGATAGAATGGACTCTGTCATTGTTCATTCGGATCAGGATATTGTGGTTAGGGAGTTCTACACCTGGGTGGCCATTCCAAAGCCGGAAAATGTGACCTCATTCACTTTATATGTTGGAGAAGATAGCTTTGAAGTGAGTGGGTTTTTGCCAAGCCTGACAGAAGACTTAAAAGGATACCTGATTGGATTTTTGAATGAAGACGAAAGCATCAAGATGGTAGGAGAGCAGGCCTCTGAAGATCTGATTAATGGCGTTTGCAACGACACCATAAATTGCTAGCTACCACTGAATCTCTTTTTTGTCTCTGAAGAACTTTCCTCCAGGGATCTCCTCTTCAGTCGCTAGCCATACTGCTGTTTCTGCTCCTTTTTCAACAGGGCGGTGTGCGCCAGAGCCACCCATATCTGTTCTGACCCAACCAGGACACATCGCGTTGACTTTAACGCTTGATCCTACCTGCGAATGTGCCATTATTGTAAGTGCATTCAGCGCAGCTTTAGAAATACGATATGCCGGATGATCCCCTCTCAAGTCCTCGATGGCACCCATTCCGCTTGATATATTGATGATTCGTCCGTTATCCGATTTTTGTAAAAGTGACGATAGTTCTTGTATAAGCCTCCAGGGACCATAAACGTTCGTTTGAATGGTTTGCTGAACTACATCCAGGTCAGCATTTATCACGTCCATGCCATTATCCTTCAGTATCGCTGCGTTGTTAATCAAAACGTCTAATGCCCCTACTTCCTTATTGAATTTAGCCGTAAACTGGTAGATGCTTTCTTTATTTGATACATCTAGTTGCATAAAATGCGCCCCTACTTCCTTTGCAGCTTCATGGCCTTTCTCTGGTGATCTTGCCGTGAGCGTGACATCATGACCCAAATCCACCAGTTGTTTACAGACTTCTCTTCCAATTCCTCGATTTCCGCCCGTTACTATGATCCTTTTTTTCATTTCTTTCAGGTTTAAAGGCTATCAATGTTTTATTTGCCAAAAAAAACCATCGATGCATATCATTGAAGTTACCGATAAGAAAACCGCCAGGGAGTTTCTACAGTTCCCCATCCGGCTTTACAAGAACGAGCCCAACTGGATTCGCCCGCTAGACAAGGACATCAATGGTGTTTTTGATCCAAAAGTGAATAAGTTCTTCAGAAACGGAGAATGCACACGGTGGGTATTGAGGAATGAACAGCGAAAAACGATTGGTAGAATAGCTGCTTTCATAAATAAGAAAACTGTAAACAAAGACAATGACCAGCCAACCGGTGGTGTCGGGTTTTTCGAATGCATTGATGATCAGGAAGCTGCTAACCTCCTGTTTGATACAGGCAAAAAATGGCTAGAAGCAAAAGGCATAGAGGCCATGGATGGTCCAATCAATTTTGGAGATCGTGACACCTGGTGGGGGTTGCTGGTAGATGGGTTTGACCGACCGCCAAACTATCAATGCAATTACCATTTTCCCTATTATCAAAAACTATTTGAAGCCTATGGCTTTCAGGTTTACTTCAAGCAATTCACGTTTGGAAGACAAGTGATGGATCCGCTAAGTGACCGTCTTTATGAGAAAGCAGCGGTTGCTCAAAAAGATGCGGATTACACCTTCCGACATATCGAGAAGAAGAAACTAAAAAAATACGCTGAAGATTTTAGAACAGTCTACAATGATGCATGGGCACGTCATCCGGGTGTAGCGGAGATGTCTTCACTTCAGGCTAATGCCATTATCAAGAAAATGAAGCCGATCATGGATGAAAAAATCATGTGGTTTGGGTACCATAAAGATCAGCCGGTTGGTTTCTATATCAATATTCCGGAATTGAATCAGGTTTTCAAGCATGTGAACGGTAAGCTTGATCTCATTGGAAAATTGAAATTCCTTTATCACAAAATCAGAAAGACCAATAAAAAAATGATTGGGTTGGTGTTTGGCATTTCGCCTGAACATCAGGGCAAAGGTGTAGATGGAGCACTTATCATGGCGATCAGGGATGTGGTACAGGAAACGTATACACGTTACGAGCAGTTAGAAATGAACTGGATTGGGGATTTTAACCCGAAGATGATCAAAGTGGTGGAGCAGGTTGGAGGCGATGTGGTGAAGACACATCATACCTATAGATACCTGTTTGACAGAACAAAGGAGTTTAAAAGGATGCCGATTAAGAATTAAGATTTAGCTTTTTTCTTTTCCTTATAAAACTCCTTATCCGCCACATATATCGTTTTTTCAATCTCGCAAAAGACTTTACCTTCTTTGCTTTTTATCTGAACTATTTTCGTGAGATCGACTTCTTTCTTTTTGGATATATCAGCTTTCAGGTTGGATATCTCTTCTTGTGTAAACTCGAAAACAACATAGGCATTTTAATTGGCTGGTCGCTTGAATTTAACCATGGAGGATTTGTCCCAAACCACATATTCTCTACCTAAAAGTTGAATCAATTGCACCATGTAAATGGGATCGGTGGCCGAAAATAGACTTCCGCCAAAAATGGTCCCGACGTAATTTTTGTTCTTGTACGAAAGTGGAATTTTGACTTCTATTCTGCTCAGGTCTTTTGTTACTGAGGTAATTCTTCCTGTCGTTCTGCGATACATCGGAGACTTATTGAAGAACCATTTAAACAAAATATGGGCGTATCTGCTAAAGTATTTATTAGAGATACGAGAAAGAAACTGATACATGACACCAATTTAAGAGTGAACTAACAATTCATCCTACTAAATCGACAGTTCAGTCAATCTATTTTTTGAGTTGAAGGTTTTTCGCTTTGAATTGCTTAAAAAAGCGATGCACACGTTTCTGATCTTCTCTCATGTTTTTTGCGGTGGCACAGTTCTGCTGCTGGGCCTGATTCAGTTTTTGAATCGTAAAGGTTCAGCGAATCATATTCTGATGGGTAGAATCTATGTTGGAGCCATGTGGTGGATTTGTTTAAGTGCATGGACAATCATTTCCTTTTATAGATTCAGCGCTTTTCTTATGGTCATTGCTGTGCTTACTTTCCATGCATCATTTGTTGGCGTTCGAATACTCAGACGTAAAAAGGAAGGTTCAGAAAAATGGTATGATTGGGCAGTAAGTATTGTAACGCTTCTTTTTGGGATCGGGATTATCATTTACGGAGGGCATCTATACTTCAATACTCCCAATACCATTCTGGCATTTCTCTGTGTGCTGTTTGGGGTTTTTACCAGCTTAAATGCGACGCAGGACTTAAGGTTTTTTATACGTAAACCGGAAGTGGAGAAAGGCTGGTGGATCAAACAACACATTGGTGCAATGGGTGGATCATACATTGCAGCTATCACCGCTTTTGCTGTTCAGAATCCTAACATTTTTATGCCCGGTAGTTCCTATCAGTGGTTGTTGTGGATACTTCCGGGAGTAATAGGAACTCCCATTGTCTCATTGATGTCAAAAAAGTGGGTGAGGAAATTAGCTTAGAACAGATAAACCCCGCTATACCGAATGTGTAATCTCGCATAGCTGCAAATTCTCACAAAGCATGAAGAAAGTCATCCAGCCACTCATTGCAATAGGACAACCGCCATGCCTTTCTAAAGAGGTGTGAGAGATATTGTGTAGTTTTATTGCACATATAAGTGGATATAGTGCATAAAGTGTGCTATAGCCGGTTGTTACCTTCCATCGCAAGCCAGATCAAAATTCATTCTTAACAGAACGGAAACAGAATGACATTCGTTAATTTAGTTACCATGGAAACAAAGCTCAAAGAACATTTAATTCAAATTGCCGGTAGGTTAACACCTGAGTCAACTTTGGAGGACGTGTATGAACAGCTCTCCTTGCTGGCTGACATAGAACTATCTGAACAACAAGAACAAAGTGGTCAGATATTAACTCAATCTGAAGTTGAACAGCAATCTAAAGAATGGCTAAAGTAATTTGGACCAAAAGAGCTTTCGGTCAACTCGAACGTAATATCAAATACATCAAAGAAGAGCAAGGGAATTCATATGCAGAAACTGTACTTGACAAAATTCTCAGTTCAACTGCACTTTTAGAAGGAACTCCCAAAATGGGAAGAGTTGAACCTCTTCTTGAACATAAGAAATCAGAGTATCGCTTCATAGTTGTTTGGAGCTACAAGATAATTTATCGAGTTGCGTCAGATCATGTAACAATTTCGAGAGTCTTCCACACATCAAGAAATCCTAACAAGCTTAAAGGAGTCTAGAACAGAAGGTAACAAACGCTAGCGATGCAGATGTCAGGCTGCTACTAGCAAGTATCGCAGGAACACACCGCTCCCCTTCCCTTCTGTGACTTACTGTGCGTGGAAGAACTGTGGGCAATTCTAGCGGATGTCCGGGTTAACGCAGTACTTTGTAGATAGCGTTGTGCGTGTGGTTCAGGTTCGCTAGTTTTATCAGAAATTGCTTAGTTCGGGACATCCGCCCGCTAGCTGAGCGTTATGCTTAACCTCTCCTATGAGCTACTTTTTTATCGCAATAGCAGTTTCTCTCGTTTTAGGTTTATTAAAATACAACTCATCAAAAACAATTGATCTTGATTCAGCAAGTGAATTAAGATTGAGTAAATTTTATTGGTATTTTGGCATTGGTTGTGTTTTAATCGCTGTAATCAGCTCAGTCACTGTGGTAGTATCAAATGAGAAAGATGTGTGGATCAGTGTTCTTTTTATACTGGGCTTTTTTGGTGGTTTAGGCCTAATAATCGCGATGATCTACCAAAACCATAGAATAAAAATCGAGGATGACACTTTAACTGTCCTCAGTTTTTGGAAAGTGGCTAAAACTGTGAAATGGAACGAAATAAAGTCCATTGCCTTTAATCCTGTTTCTGGATATATAAAGTTCCACGGACCTATTGACACTCTTAAAATCCACTTCCATATAGTTGGACTTGTCGACCTACTTGAGCTTGCCGACAGACAAACAAACGGACTAACAGACCAAATTCAAACAGTTCGCAATAAGCTAAATATATAGATAAGCATACATACGATATGGTCGCATGGCCTTACTTAGTCATCTGCCAAGTTTCTGCAAAATATCCCGCTATCTGCCTGCCGGCAAAGGCAGGCTTTGAATGCACTGGCAGATTCGCAAATTTCATCGCAATTAATTAAGCTCTGAGGTCACAGCATTTTACCTCAGCGTTAGAGAGTATGGGGGAACTAATCTTCGACAGAATTCTTCGTATCTTAATTATGAGTACCGTTGAACTTAAATCAAACCTTCATCAACTAATTGATGACATTCAGAACACAAAACTTCTGGAATCTCTCCACGATCTTCTATCTGAAAGCAAAAACGCAAAAGCAGGAACTCTCTGGAACAGCCTAACTGAGAGTCAAAGAAATGAAGTAATGGTGCTTATGAAGAATCTGAGAGCCCCCAAAACCTAACTGTACACTCAGAAATTCTTAGAAAATATAAATGAGAATATACCACAATGGATCAATTCAGGAGGTCTATAAACAAAAAAGCAGTCACATTTCTGCAACTGCTTTCCATTCTTAGGGGTGAAAGACCGGATTCGAACCGGCGACCTCCTGAACCACAATCAGGCGTTCTAACCAACTGAACTACAATCACCATATATTTTCAGATTTCTCTGAAAAGGAGTGCAAAGGTAATACCCCTTATGAAATCTACAAACGATTATTTCCGATCAAATTTTAATCGCTGGCCAAGTTTACTTTCGTCTAGCTCTCCATCTGTGTAAGCGAGGTGACCGGATACAAAGGTTTTCTCAATGGACGACTTAAATGTATGCCCATCAAACGGTGACCACCCGCACTTTGCCCGAATGTTTCCTTTGTCAACAGTCCATGGCTTATCCAGGTCTACCAAAACTAAATCTGCCTTGTAGCCTTCACGGATGTAACCACGCTCTTTTACATCGAAACACTCCGCTACCGCATGGCACATTTTTTCAGCAATGCGCTCCAATGAAATTTTACCCTGATGATAAAAGTCCAGCATGGCTACCAGCGTGTGTTGGATTAGCGGACCACCGGATGGTGCTTTCATATATGGGTTTTGCTTCTCTTCCAGTGTGTGAGGCGCATGATCTGTTGCAATCACATCGATGCGGTCATCCAATAGAGCCTTCCATATCTGATCTCTATCCTCAGCTGACTTAACTGCTGGATTCCACTTAATAAAAGCTCCCTTTTCATCATAATCTGCATCGCTAAACCACAAGTGATGGATGCATGCTTCTGAAGTAATTCTCTTTTGACCTAATGGAATTTCATTCGTGAAGAGGTTGGTTTCTTTCCCGGTGGAAATGTGTAAGATGTGCAATCGTGCGTCATTCTTCTTCGCCAACTCAACCGCCTTTGAGGAGGACAAATAGCAGGCCTCCTCATTTCGAATGACCGGGTGATATTTGAATGGGATATTATCTCCGTATTCTGCAACAAACTTTTCTGTATTGGCCCGAATGGTAGCTTCATCTTCACAATGAGTAGCAATGAGAATGGGGGCATTTCTAAAAATATTCTCAAGCGTTTCCTGATCATCCACCAACATGTTCCCGGTAGATGAACCCATAAATATTTTGATGCCACATACTGAAGCTGGATCTGTTTTCAGCACTTCATCGAGGTTAGTATTCGTGCTACCCATGTAGAATGAATAATTGGCAAGCGAATTCTTAGCACCAATTTGATATTTCGCCTCCAACAATTCCTGGGTAATTGTTTGTGGATTTACATTGGGCATTTCCATAAAAGATGTGACCCCTCCTGCAACGGCGGCTCTTGATTCTGTGAATATGTTTCCTTTATGCGTCAGACCCGGCTCTCTAAAGTGCACCTGATCATCAATCACTCCGGGGAAAAGATGAAGCCCTTTTCCGTCAATCACTTTATGTTTCCCATCCACACTTAGGGCAGTACCAATCTTTTCAATTCGGTCATCCTTTATAAGGATGTCACCTGTTTTTATCTGACCCTCATTCACAATACTGACCTCTTTAATTAAAAGCATATATAATTTTTTTTATTTTAAATATGATTATCCTGGAAACTATGGCTTATATCAAGCAAAGAATAAATCTAAATTAGCCATTAAACCCTGAATTAAAGGAAATAAAAAAAGAGCCTAAAAGAGCTCTTACATTATGATTTACCACAAAAAAAGATGTTTATAAGCCGCTTTAACAATTTTTTTGAGTCAATTTTTTTAAGGAAACCATATTAAATAATTATACTTGTATTAGAAAGATGGATTTTTTAGTCTTTCTTTCCATAGCTGGTTGAAAAGATCTTGTGGGGCGAATGCCCCACAATGATCAATTTCCTTCCCAACTTTCCGGCAATCACTAATCCACTTTTATTCTTTCCTCCCTATTTGCGATTTCCCATGCGGTATGGAAAATAAGCTTTGCTCTTTTTTCCATGGTAGCAAAATCGATCTTTTCAATCGTGTCTGTTGGCTTATGATAATCAGCATGTGTCCCATTAAAATAGAAAATGATTGGCACATTGTTTTTTGCGAAATTGTAGTGATCTGATCGATAGTAGAACCTGTTGGGGTCATTCTCATCGTTATACGTATAATCCAACTCCAGCTTAGTATACGTTTTATTCATGTTTTCAGATAGCTCATGAAGCTCCGTTGAAAGCTTGTCTGAGCCAATCAGGTAGATGTAGTCTGAATTGTCCGAGTGAGCATCATCCACACGACCAACCATATCAATATTCAGGTTAGCGACCGTATTTTCGAGTGGGAATATTGGATCCGTATCTGTATAGTATTGCGAACCAAGAAGTCCTTTTTCTTCCCCGGTCACTGTCATGAAAAGCACACTTCTTTTTGGTCCTTTCTTTTTATCGGCGGCCGAAGCAAAAGCCTCTGCAATTTCTAACACGGTCACTGTTCCTGATCCGTCATCATCTGCTCCATTGTGAATTTCTCCATTAATAATTCCCACATGATCATAGTGAGAAGTGACTACTAAAACTTCATCCGGTTTCTCACTGCCTTTTAGGAAGCCTAATACGTTTTCTGTTCCAACTGGCTTGTCCAGGTAATCCGCATTAAAGATTAGTTCAGACTTATCACCGGCTTTTATTTCTTCAAAAGATTTTCCAAACATCCAGGCGGCCAATTCTTTGCCCCCAATTATCATCTTGTCTGCTTCATTGTCCCGGTCTCCCAGAGTTAAGCCCGCCTGTTTAAGATATGGTCCAAAGCGAGTTAGCACTGAGCTGAATTCGTCTTCGTTTGTCAGAAAAACTATGAACCCAAGCGCGCCATCTTCTTTGGCCTTTTCAGCTCTTTCTTGCAATCCACCAAGCTTATCCGTAGTGTAAGCCACATAAGAACCATCAATATCCTGCGTACCTTCATCATCACCCATTACAACATTGATGTACTCCTCACCCATTGTTTCAGCCTTTGAGTAGTAAATGAAATCTTCGAAACCAATTTTCTTGTCTTCCTCTTTTCTGAAGTAAACCGATCCTATCGCAGATTGAGTCAGGTTAAAGCTTTGAAAGTATGAACCATCGACAGGAGCTTCAAGCCCTAAAGATTTGAAATGATTCGCGATATACTCTGCAGCCATTTTTTGTCCTTTCTCACCAGTTTCTCTTCCTTCGTACTCATCGGAAGCTAAAACTGAAAGGTGTTCTTTTAGGTCGCTATCAGTGATTGTTTTAGCGTACTTAATGGCTGTTTTGTCCTGGGCCATTAGTCCGAAGGCCACCACTAAGCCTATTGCGTAAGTTAATTTTTTCATTTTGATATAACGTATTAAAAATCAGGGCCTAAAAGTAAAGGATTTTAGAACGGGTAAACCAAATAATTACATAAGTGGTTTGCTGATAAAAGACTTTTTGTAGTGATGCTACTGACGTAAATTTGCGGCCTCTAAAGAAACCCTCTGATGAAAATAAACCTGAACGATCGAGTTGAGTTTGAAAGAAGACACAATGGGCCTTCTGAAAGTGAAGTCTCATCTATGCTTGACACCATTGGTCTTAAGAACATTGATGACCTAATTAATGAGGCCATCCCCGCTCCCATTTTAAAGAAAAAGGCACTGAACCTTCCTCCGTCGCTCAATGAGTTTGAATACCTCAACCGAATGCAGAAGGTAGCGGATAAGAATAAAGTCTTTAGGTCATTTATTGGTCAGGGATACTACAACTGCGTTGTGCCAACGGTGATTCAGCGAAATATCATGGAAAATCCCGGCTGGTATACTGCATACACACCGTATCAGGCTGAAATAGCACAGGGAAGATTGGAAGCTTTAATAAATTTCCAGACCATGGTCATTGACCTGACGGGAATGGAAATTGCAAATGCTTCCTTGCTTGATGAAGGAACTGCTGCTGCGGAGGCTATGTCTATGCTTTACGGACTTAGAAAAGGAGATAAAAAATCATCAAATAAGTTCCTTGTTGATGAGGAGGTTTTTCCTCAAACATTGGATGTATTAAAGACAAGGGCTCTGCCGTTCGGAATTGAGTTGGAAGTGGTTGATCTGGCAGATGCAGATCTATCCTCTCCTGAGATATTCGGTGTATTCTTCCAATACCCGAACAACTCTGGCTCTGTTAGAGATTGGTCAGCGATTGTCTCGGCTGCTCAGGAAAATCAGGTTTTCACCGCATGTGCGTCTGACTTGCTTGCCCTCACTTTGCTGACTGCTCCTGGTGAATGGGGTACTGATGTGGTGGTTGGAACTTCACAACGATTTGGAGTGCCGATGGGCTATGGCGGACCTCACGCAGCATTCTTCGCTACAAAAGAAGCCTACAAGCGGTCGATACCAGGCAGGATTATAGGGGCATCAAAAGATGCACATGGAAATGATGCATACCGCATGGCTCTACAAACCCGAGAACAGCACATCAAAAGGGAGCGCGCAACCTCAAACATCTGTACTTCACAGGTTCTTTTAGCGGTAATGGCCGGAATGTACGCGGTATATCATGGAGCAAAAGGATTGAAGCAAATTGGTGCACGTACCCATGGTTTGGCTAAAGAAACTGCAAATACCATTGCACAGTACGGATTTGAAAATCAGAACACGTATTTCTTTGATACGCTCAGAATTCAGCTGGATTCAGACCAAATAGTACATCTAAGAAAATTAAGTCATAAAAGTGAAATCAACTTTCGATACTTTGATGATGGAGTAGGCATCTCGTTTGATGAGTCTCATACAGTAAATGATGCCAACGAGGTGGTCAAACTTTTTGCCCGACTTGGCAATGCCTTTGAAGCTCCGATCGTCGAAGATTTTGAAGTGGAATATCCCTCTTCTTTAATGCGATCTACCCCGTACCTTGAACATCCAATTTTCAATCAGTATCATTCAGAGCATGAGCTTCTGAGATATATGAAGCGTTTGGAGAATAAGGATCTTTCGCTTGTTCATTCCATGATCTCTCTGGGATCATGTACCATGAAATTGAACGCAACCACTGAAATGATTCCGGTAACCTGGCCTGAGTTTGCAAACATTCACCCGTTTGCTCCAAAAGAGCAGGCTGAAGGGTACGGCATCTTAATCAACGAATTGCACGATTGGCTTGTGGAAATTACCGGCTTTCACTCTGTGTCATTTCAGCCAAACTCCGGAGCTCAAGGTGAGTACGCTGGATTAATGGTTATTAAATCTTACCTGGAGGGTACAGGACAGCCTAACCGAAATGTGGCCCTTATCCCATCATCAGCACATGGAACCAACCCGGCAAGTGCAGTAATGGCGGGCATGCGAGTGGTGATAGTCAAGTGTGATGAAAATGGAAACATTGATGTAGACGATCTCAGAGAAAAGGCTGAAGCCAACAAAGATGTGCTTGCTGCGCTTTTGGTTACATACCCATCCACACATGGTGTGTTTGAAGAGGCAATCATTGAAATCTGTAATATCATTCACGAAAATGGTGGACAGGTGTATATGGATGGTGCCAACATGAATGCTCAGGTGGGCCTAACATCTCCCGGGATTATTGGTGCGGATGTATGCCACCTGAATCTTCACAAAACATTTTGTATCCCTCACGGGGGAGGTGGGCCAGGCATGGGGCCAATTGGAGTTGCAGAGCATCTGACTCCTTATCTACCGGGACATACCACTGAGCATAACAGCAACCCTGCTGTGTCAGCAGCGGCATATGGAAGTGCCAGCATTCTTCCAATTTCACATGGATATATTGCAATGATGGGAGCAGGTGGACTAACGAACGCAACCAAAATGGCTATTCTCAATGCAAATTACATCGCAGCTCGCCTGAAAGAACATTACCCAGTGCTCTATGCAAATGACAAAGGAAGGAATGCACATGAGTTGATTATTGACTGCCGTCAGTTTAAAAAATCCGGAATAGAGGTAGAAGACCTGGCCAAACGACTTATTGATTATGGCTTCCATGCCCCTACAGTTTCTTTCCCCGTTCCCGGCACTATGATGATCGAGCCGACCGAAAGTGAAGTTCAGGAAGAGCTTGATCGATTTTGTGATGCCATGATCGCGATCCGTCAAGAGATCCAGGAGGTCATTGATGGGATTGCAGACGCAAAAGACAACCCTTTGAAAAATGCGCCTCACTCGTATAAAGTATTAGTAGCTGAGGAGTGGAAGTACCCTTACTCTCGCGAAAAAGCCGGATTCCCGGCTGAGTATGTAAGAGAGAATAAATTCTGGCCTGCAGTGAGTCGGGTTGATAGTGCATATGGAGATAGAAACCTCGTGTGTAGTTGTCTTCCCCTTGATGTTTATGAGGAGCAGGAGGAAGAAGTAGAGGCATGAAAAAGCTGATTTTATTAGCTTTCTTAGGGCTTTCGATCAGTGGTTTTTCGCAGATTCGGTTTTATGGGCAAGTCGGAATGACAATTTCTACTTTTGATAGAGACCTGATGCAGGAATATGGCTTTATCGAGTATCGTCAATTTTTGATTGATGAAGGAGTAAACGCTTCTTCTCCTGCTACGAATTCTGTAAGACCAGGAGGAATGATCGGGCTGGAAATGGATATCCTCCTAGATAAAACATCGTTCGTAAAAACCGGAATTAAGTATACGAATGGGGGTGATGGGTATTTTTTTAAAACTCCGGATATCCAATACCAGCAGTATTACGGATTGGTCTCTACAGATGCACGGTTTAAGTTTCGTCCACGCCTTGATTATATAGCGGTCCCGGTTAACTATGGAAAAATATTGGGTGATTTTTCTGTTTATGGCGGGGTAACACCGCATATCAATGTAGCTAGCGCTCTGCGTGTTAATTATTTTGAGGTGGATAACCCTTCTCGGGTACAAGAGAAGTGGGAAAGAGAAGACGACCTTCTGACAGCTGCAAATAATGTCTATTTTTTAAACGTGGGGGCTAATTATATTGCTCCAGCCTTCGACCTTGACTATGTGATGAGTTTAAATTTTAGCTATTCGCTCAACCCGGTTTATGACCATCCTGGTGCCGTTGCACAAATCAACAGCGCACATCTGTGGTTAATTGAGCTTGCATTCGGCTTCACCATTTCAACGGAAGAGTTGCGTTGATTCAATTGCATAGTCTTATCTCGAAAGATCCTTCTACCTTATTTGTTTCATCTAGCACTGCTTGCAGATATCCGATGATAACCTGGTTTTCAATCGCGTAGATTTCCATAAAGCCACTTTGCGCGGTAAGGTTTTCTGAGGTCGAAATCTCAAAGGAAACCTGAACCTGATTGTCATCTAATGCCTGAGGTGCAACAAAAAAACTACCTAAAGAAGGCTTAAAAATGGCCTTGACATGAGCAAGGGACGGTGATGGTAGCGTACAAGGATCTTGGACACTTTCCTTTGATGACAGGAAGCGTGCCCGATATCTGAGATCAGAAGAAATTAGGTACCCATTCGCTGATTTATAACTCCAGTCTTCATTGTCTATTTTACCTTCCAGTTGATTGGGCGGCAATTGAATCTCATCCCCCCCACATCCGGCCAAAAAGATTAAACCAAGGAAAATCAAATAGAAAGATTTTCTATTTTTAAGGATTACACCTAATCGCATTATGAAAAAGTTTCTACTCACTATTTTAATCATTGTCACCTTGGTCGGTGGATATGTCCTGTACATCTTTTCCTCCACCGGATATTTCCGTGAAGTTAATAACACCGAAACGTATGAAGTTATTGCAGAAATTCCCATGAAGGGAGCGGAGGACTTTACAATAAATTACGAGGAAGGATTCATGATCATCTCTCAGGATGATCGGGCCGGAAGAAGAGATGGCAACCGTTCACAAGGACACTTATATTATCTCGATTTGGATTCTGGTGATTTTGTGCCCAAAAAACTCACAGCCGAATATAAGCTTCCTTTCTACCCACATGGCATCAGTTTATTAAAGCTGGATTCTGCTCACTATCAGATATTAGTTGTCAATCATGCAAGAGGGCACACCATCGAAAAATTTGAATTGTTTGGGGATAGTTTGGTCTATATGGTCACTTACAAAGATGAAAGTATGATCAGTCCGAATGATGTAATTGCCTTGGATAAGGATTCGTTTTATTTCACAAACGATCACGGATATACCAGCTATTGGGGTAGAATGGCTGAAAATTATTTAGGAGTTGCTGCCTCCAACGTCATGTTTTATGATGGCAAATACAGAAAGGTGGCTGATGGAATCAGTTATGCCAATGGGATTAATATTTCAAAGGATCGAAAGCAGGTGTTTGTTGCTTCTCCACGAAGTTTCAAACTGAAATACTATGACATTCTAGAGGGTGGTGACTTAGCACATGACCGAGACTTGAATGTTGCTTCGGGCATTGATAATATTGAATTAGACCCTGAAGGTAACCTCTGGATGGGTTCACATCCTAATCTGTTGGCGTTTGCCTCCTATGCCGCAGGGAAAAAAGAAATTGCTCCTTCGGAGGTTATTAAAGTTGAGGATGGAGAAAAGGTGGAAAGCCTGTATGAAAATGATGGCGCTTTTGTTTCTGCCAGTAGCGTAGCTGCTCCTTACAAGGATCTGCTGTTTATCGGAACGGTAATGGACGATCGGTTGGTGGTGTTGAGGAAGAAGTGAGGGTGAGTCAAAACCCACCCCTACCCCTCCAAGGAGGGGATTTAACCCTTCCTCAAATAAATATTTCCACTGATGGTCTCAAATGATGATTCAACTCCACCGTTGCTGACTCTCCCACGCACATCTTGCCCCACAACCTGACGCAAGCCTTCTTTACCATAAGGGTAGCTAATCTCAATGTTAGAGAATATCTCTCCTGAGATGGTTTTCGCTTTAAAATCCATTCCGTTTCTTTCTGGGATGGTCACGTCAATTTCACCTGAGATAGTCTTGAGCTCCATTTCAGCTCCAAAGTATTCAAAGGCATAGTCGCCGGAGATTGTCTCAGACCTCACATTCATTTTCCTGGGAAGATACACCGTGTAATTGATGGTAGAGGTGTAGCTGCAATTACTCCATTTCCCATTCTTCTCCTTACTGATCTTCTTCCACATGTCCTCATCCATTTCAATGTAAATGGTACTTGCCGATGTGGATGAATTAAGTGTGAAGATGTCATTGTCTTCACCGTCATTGATTTCCACCATAACCTCGACGAGTACTTCATTTTTATCCCATGTTTTAAACATGATATCGTCTGCAAAGGCAAAATCCAGATCCAGGTTGGTTTGCCCGGCCACAGCTACAGATTCTGTGACCTTTTTTGGCTGTGCTGACAACCCAAAGGTCACCAGACACAGCACAATTAAAAGTCCTTTTACGCTTTTCATATTATTCTGCTTTTCTAATGTAGATATCTCCGCTTATGGTCTTTAAAGTAACTTCTACACCACCACCGTTTAGTTTTCCTGTGGCATTTTGACCTCCGACTCTCCGAATATTTGATTCCTCACCAAAATCAAACTCTACGCCTGTATATACTCCTCCAGAAATGGTTGACATTTTAAATGTCCCTTTTACCGATGCGGGCAAAGTGACATCAATGTCTCCACTGGTAGAACTAAGAGAGGTCGGTGTTTTGCTGGAGAGTGAAGCGAACGACACGTCTAAATCCGAGCTTAATGTGTGCGCCACAATTGGGCCTGTCACGTTAATGAATTCCAAATCTCCCACCTGACTTTTGGCTTCAATCTCTCCTGCCATTCCTCTGACAACCACATCCCCGGCCTGCCAGCTATTGTAGTCTATTTTTAGCATCAGGCTTTTGGGTAAATACATTTTGTACTCTGCATCATCGGCTTCCCTATGAGCGCCTGAGATAGAAATTCTGTTTCCTTCCTGTTTGATGCTAAGTCCTATCCCTGTGTTTTCCGGGCCTGTTGCTGAAAGTGGCTTTAGTCCGGCCGCTTTCTCCGGAAGTCCGTCATAGTTGCTTACTTCTATTTTAATCTCAGAGCCTGAGGTACCTTCGATTTCAATATCTGCAAAAAGGTTATTGATATCGACCCATGTTTCCGCTGCATTACCCTTTACAGCCATTGTATAGCTTGTTTTCTGTTGGGCCACCAAACTGACGCTCGTCAGTAATATTAGTCCTGCTATTATCTTTTTCATTTTTATATTGATTTTGAATTTTGATTAATAATTAAATAGTACCGGTATTTTTATGTCAAGACCTGAATGGCAATTTCTGCCTGCTGTTTTACTTCAGGTGTTGTTTCTTCTTTTTCGATTATATCCTTGAGAGGAGCTATGACGCTTCGTTCTTCTGCCTCTACCAAAATGGTAATCATAGATATTTGAATGAGTGGGTCATTTTGTGCCTCAAGGGACTTTACAAGCTCGGCTCTTACATCTTCATTATTGATAAACTTTTGTAAAGCCTGTAGAGCCGCATATCGTACGTTTGGACTTTCATCCGAATTGAGGGTAGAAATCAGGGTAGAAACTAGCTGCTTATTAACCGTGCCTTTTTCCTCAATTTGATTGACCGCCATGATTCGCTCACTTGCTGAGTACCGTTGCAATGTGCTCGTTAGTGTTACTTCTTTGAGTGATTGTACTTCATCTTTTAGCGCCATCAACTCATTAGATGAGTCCGTGCCGGAGAACTTTCCTGCTCCAAATCCTATGATAAGTAAAGCCACCGCAGCAGCTATCTGCAGCCAGGACTGATTGCCGGAGACTTTGTTTTTCTCTTTTTCGATAGCTGAAAGTACGCCTGCCTGCACATGAAATGGAACTTCTACATCTCCTGATGTACTCATGGCTTCAACCACTTCCTTCAACTCATCATATCGCTTTTTCAAGTTTGAATCGCTGGCAAGCTGCGCTTCCAATTCTTCATTGGGCTCACCTTCAATCAGCGCTATCAGTTGTTCATCTGTCATTTTCATTTTCATCAACTTTAATTTGCTCCGGCCATGCCGGTTAGACTTCCTCTAATTGGAAGTATGCTTCTTTCAATTCTTTAATTGTGCGATGCACCTGTACTTTTATGTTGCTCACCGTAGTATCCCGCATCTTGGCTATTTGCTCATATTTCATTCCCTGAAATTTGCTCAACACTAACAGTTCACGTTTTTCATCTGACAACTCTTTCATTGCCCGATGCAGCTTCTTTTCTCTTTCGAAAAGCTCATCATCTCCAACATCCTCCCTTTCCGGTATCACCTCCACCAGGTTGAATTGATCTTTGTGGATTTTCATTTTTCTGAAATGATCCTTGATCATATTCCTGGCTATCTGAAAGATCCAGAACTGAACAGAGTGCCCTTCTTTATAAGAGTTTCTGTACTTCATCACGCGGATGAAAAGCTCCTGTGTCAGGTCGTCACTTTCGGCTCGTTCCAATGTGGACTTGAGAAAGTAATTGTAGATGCGCTTGCTATAGCGACTAAACAATTCATTCAGGTAATCCAGCTGTCCGGCCTTGACCAGGGACATTAATTGTTCGTCTGTTGTCTCCAAATTCAACCAGGTTGTGTTGGTAATGCAGATAAGTTACAAGGAAATGGAGGGAAGGTTACAGGTCAATTTAAAAATTATTTAATCCGACTTTTTTGAGTAATCTATTGAACCTAGGGCTATCATGGAGCGGCTCCCAGATTGGGCTGAGGTGAATGAGTAATACAGATCCAAGGCGCTGCTCAACTACTTTTTCCAGATAATTCAACGATTCTTCTATTCTGCCCAGTCCGGCATATAGCGTGGCATAATTGAGGTAGTTGGTTTCCGGTGGGCTGTTTTTAGCATCCTGTTCCAATTGCCGGAGATAAAATGTTGCTTGCTCCATTTCACCTTTCAGGGCATAGGCATATCCCAATTGTACATAGGGCTTAATGGCATGAGCGGTTTCCGCTTCCAGAAAAGACTCAAAAATTTGAATGGCTGTTTCATGATCTCGATTCATCAAGTGAGCCCACGCCTTAAAATCCAGCGCTGACTTAAACTCAGGGTCCTGTTGAAGGAGCCAGTCATACACTTCGATCGCCATATCGTAATCCCTTCTCAGGTAATAGATATCAGCCAAGGTTCGATTTGTAATCAGTGAGAGTGGGTCGACTTCCCGTGCCTTCTGAATTGCCTCCAAACTCTTTTCTAAATCGTTTTTCACAAGAAAATATAAAGATGCTGCCTGGTTTGCTTCTGGAGATTTAGGATTGATATCTAGCGCTTTATCCAAATACTCCTTCCCCTTATCAAAATTCCACTTCGCGAAAAGCTCTATCAAACCAAGCGAGACATATCCATTTTCATTTTTGGGATCAAGGTTTAATGTTTTCCTGGCTGCCTCCTCTGTCAGTCGGTACCCGTCCGATGGGGTCATGAAGCCAGTAAAAGACATCAACCCATAAGAAAGTGACAGCCCGGAATATGCTTGTGCATATCCTGGTTCGAGTTCTATTGCCTTATTAAATGATTCAACTGCCTTTTGTGCATTGATAGGTGTCCACTTGTTATAATAGAAGAGCCCCTGCAGGTATGCATTGTACGCCTCAATATTGATGGCTTTTGTTTTATCGTGATCTTCCAGTCCTTTTTTGGATAATCGCTCTTTTAGCTGCTGAGCGATTTTTAAGGAAATTTCATCCTGTACTTCAAAAATGTCCTCAAGTGTACGATCATAGGTTTCGGTCCACAGTTGATACCCATCAAACGTGCTGCTAAGTTGGGCCACAATTCGAACGCGATTACCTGATTTCCTTACACTTCCGTCTAATATGGATTGAACTTCTAGCTGCTTGCCTATTTCACGGACATCCATTTGCTTACCCTTAAAGGAAAAGGATGAGGTCCTTGAGATAACCCTCAGCCCTTCCACTTTGGCCAGTGCGGTGATGATCTCTTCGGTAATCCCGTCACTGAAATATTCATTTTCAGGGTCCGCACTACGATTGATGAAAGGCAGAACCGCAATGCTTTTGATTCGCTCTTTTACTTTCCCTTTGAGATCTGTACGATGAGGCACTACCAGCCCATCGTTCGTAAGGGCATACACCTCAACCGGCTTCAGCACATTCTTCAACTCAAACTCTCCCATGAGCAGTGGACGAAATGACTGGTGGTTTTTGATGTCATCAAACACCTTATCTGAAATCATAACTGATCCTGGCACGGAAAAAGATTCGATCCTGGAAGCTATGTTTACCCCATCACCATATACACCTTCGTCCTCTACTACCACATCACCAGAGTGAATCCCAACCCGTAACGGGATTTTGTTTTGAATAGAAGAAAGCTGAATTGTAAGCGCTGAATTGGCGGCTGAAATGGTGCTGCTAAAAATGGAAAGGGCACCATCTCCGTAATATTGGAGAATTTGTCCATCGTGACCTTTAATTTCTTTTTCCAGGATTTGACGGTGCTGATCTCTAACCCCCTTCGCGTTAAACTCATCTTCCTGCATCATGGCTGTATAGCCGGCCAGGTCGGTGAACATAATTGCGCTAAGTTGTCTTCGAGCCATGTTATACTTTCTTTCCCTCCACCATGAAATAGGCTATGGCTGCTGATAAAAATGCGAGCCCTGCACTAATCCAGCAGACAATTTGATAAACATTAATGAACGACAGATCAAAAATTCGGTTGACTGAAGCCTGAAGTTCTTTGCTATAATCTTTTGAGGCTACAGCTTCACCCAGCTTAGCCGCTTCATTCATAACCTCATTGGTAATGCTTGATGAAACTTGCATTTCCTGCAAAGACTCCTGCACAAAACTTCCAAAAATCAGAATTACTATAGCACCCAAAATCGCATTGATAAACGTTCCCGATATCCTGGTCACGCTATTGTTAATCCCCGACGCTATCCCACTTTTACTATCATCAACACATGCCATCACTGCAGTGGTCAATGGTACCACTGTAATTGACACACCAAGTGCAAAAACCAGGAACGGCAGAAAGTATGTTGTCCAGTAAGCCGAAGGCCCACCCGTCATGCCGATGAATGCAAACCACACACAGCCGAGACCCGTAACTGTTGGGCCTAGGATCAGGAAGCGTCTAGCTCCGTACTTGCTTGTCAGCTCGCCCATTTTTCTTGCGGCAAGCACCATGATAATTGAGAAGGGTAGAAAAGTGAGGCCTGCCTGAAGCTGAGAGTAGCCCTGTACCTGAATAATGTTAAGCGAAAGGAACAGCATGACCGCCCCCATTCCTGCGTATAAGAAAAAGCTAAGGAGGTTTACTCCCGAAAACGTAAGGTTTTTAAACATGGTCAGTGGCACCATCGGCTCATCTACTTTTCGCTCTACAATGACGAACAGCGCCATAAAAAATGTACCCAGAATTAAGCTTGTGATAACCACCCAATGCTGATACCCAAGTTCCGGCATTTCCAGAAAGCCGAAAGTCAATGCCGAAAGGCTCAGAACGAGCAATGCCGCTCCCCACCAATCAATTGAAGATACTTTCGGTTGCTTGCTCTCTGGAACCTTAAGTTGCAAGGCGATGATAGACAATAACCCGAGCGGCAAATTGATAAAGAAAATAAGCCGCCAAAGACCAGCGTCAGCTAATGCTCCGCCAAGCACGGGTCCGCAAATCGTAACGATGGTAGTGGCTGCAGACCAAGTACCAATCGCTTTTCCTTTTTCCTCTTTGCTGAATACTGCCGAAATAATGGAAAGACTCCCCGGTATCATGAAAGCACCACCTATCCCTTGAATGGTTCGAAAGGCTATAAGCTGAGTGATGTCTTGTGATAATCCGCACAAAGCAGAACCAACGGTAAAAACCAGAATCCCGAATTTGAAGACTTTTACACGGCCTAATTTGTCCCCAAGACTTCCTCCCACAATTATCAGTGCCGCAAGCATCAATAGGTAGCTATTGAGCACCCAGAAGAGGTCTATTCCATCCGCCTCCAGATCTTGCTGAAGAGAAGGGAGGATTACATTCAGCGCTGAACCATCAATAAATGCCATGCTGGTGGCCAAAATGGTCGAGAACATGGTCCATCTCCCGGTGGGGCAGTTGAGGGGGTAATGGTGCTCCGTTTGAGTAGACATTTACTCAAGTTAATTTAAATCATAGATAAAAGATCAATGCTCCCACACCACTAAAGATGATCATAGCTGATATCACATACATAATGTTGATGATAACTAGCTTGAATAAAATCGTAAACCACTTCTGTTCATACACCCTTCGTAAAGCAAAGAACAAGTACAATTGAAGAAGTAAGACAGTTATCATCAAAGACCACTGACTTAGAAAAACACTGGTTGGAAAAATGTGGTCGATCAATATAACCATAATGGTAAGCAACACAAATGTGAAGGCATGAAAGTGCACGGAAAAGATAAAATGGGTTAGGTAAAAGCGACCCGGTTTTCTAAACATCATATAGAGAAAAAGGGCAAAAAGGGGTAATAGCAAGAAAAACAGCCTTGGAAACCAGACATTAAAAAAAGAATCTAAAAACTCAGCCTCCTCCGATCGCTCGATTTCTACTGTTTGCTCTACGGGCCCAAGTATCAGGAAGAAAATGATACTGATAAAAATAAACATCCGTAATGGTGGAATATACCTGACTCTTCTGCCGGCTATAAATTCATTGGTAAGAAATCCCGGTTTGAAAATTAATGGTCGAACACTTCGAATAATAAGTGAATCAAAAGTGAAATAGTCCCCCAGGAAATCAAGTATAAACTGTTTGAAGTGCACCACTTTGTCCTTATGCTCCTGACCACATCTGGGGCAGTATTTAAACCCTTTGTCAAGTTTTGTCTCACAGTTTTTGCAAATCCTTTCCAATATTCCCTGTTTACACTAATATTGATGAACATCGAAAATACTTCGTTGCATTGATTAATAAACTATTCACCACTTTTCTTTTATGCTTTGCTGTTGCAAGCGCTGCTTCAGCACAACGAATAGTGGTGGATACAGCCTCTACAAACAAATATTTAATTAGCCCCGTAAATGAGGACGCACAAAATCAGGAAGTAGCTGAGCCTACGTTCGGAGATCGTGCCATTTCAATAGGAAAAGGAATTTTAAATCGGTTGAAAGCCAGATTAAATCTGGAGGAAGCTGCTGAAAGTATTAAGGATAAAAAGGACAAAATATTAGGAAAGCCAGAGGGTGATCAAGATAGTGGCTAGTTACCATTCACATAATTGAGTTGCTCTTCGATTTCAGACCTATTGAATGGCTTGGTGAAAAATTTCTTGATCGTGTTACGCTTTAGCGCCTGATCAATTTCATCGTTATATGCATAGCCACTAAGTATAAAATATGGGATATCATCAACCGTTTCCTGCGCTTTTTCAATAAACTGCACGCCATTCATTTTCGGCATGTGCATGTCACTAATGACCGCTTTAATTCTGTCTTTATTATCATAGAGCTTTTGTAATCCCTCTTCCGGTGAGTTTGCTACTAACACCTCTCGCTCTCCTTCAAAGGAAACCCGGAAAAGAAGGAGGTTCGCTTCTTCATCGTCAATATATAATATCGCCGGCTTCTCACTCATCATTATAAAGGTAAGGTAATAGTGAATTTAGTCCCTCTATCCCCATCAGATTTTACGTCAATATGTCCGTTGTGTTCTTCTATGATGGAAAATGTGATAAACAAGCCCAAACCCGTTCCCTCACCTGGTGCCTTTGTTGTAAAGAAGGGGTCACTGATTTTCATTAGGTTTTCTTCCGGTATTCCCTCGCCATCATCTTCCACCCATATTTCAAAATGATCTTCCTTCTTAAGAGTGGTTATTTCTATAGTTCCCTCTTCTTTGATGGCTTGCTCAGCATTTGCGATAATGTTCATCATCGCCTGGTGAAGTCGTCCTTCGTTTCCTTTTACTTCTGCCCCTTGGCTTGTAAAGTTGGTTGATACACGGATTTTGTTTCGGATTTTATTGTTCAGAATAAGCAAGCAATTTTCAATGATCTCGTGGATATTGCAGCGCTCATCACCTTCAAGTCCCTTTCTGCTAAAATGGCTTAGACTTTTAACGATATTTGTTGCCCGATCTACCCCTTCGTTAATGATTTTAAAGTAAGCGTCCATCTCTTCATCTTTGATATCGCTATTCTGCTCCACCTTTCTTGCCAGGGCTTCTATTCCATTCTTGATGAAGTTCAGTGGGTTATTGATCTCATGGCCAACTCCAGCAGCCAGTACGCCAAGAGACGCCATTTTCTCAGAGGTGATTAATAGTTTCTGTGTCTTTTTTAACTCTTCATTGTTTCGTTGCAGTTCCTTGTTTTTCCTATCATTTTTACGAAGCAAAATGATCATTACAAATAAGAGTGGGACTGTGATAATGATTATAAAAGTAAAAAGTTGATTGGTGATCAGCTGATTTCTGATCTCTGCCTGTTGCTCAGCAAGTCTCAACCTATCCTCCTCTTCTTTTAGCTTAAGTGGTATTAGGTTAAGGTTCCGACTTACTACATCAGCAAACAAGGAGTCCCTCAGCTCGATATACTCATTGAGGTATTTAATCTCGAGTTCCGAATTTCCTTGCAAAGCATAAATTGAAGAATATAGTTTAAGATTACTCAGCTGTTGTTGTCTGATTTGGAGCTGTTTTGCCTTTGCGTGACCCAAGTCCAGATATTGAATTGCTTCTTTTGCTCTTTCTTTCGCTAAAGCATATTTTGATAGTAAATAATATGCTTCGGAGATGCCTTTCTTATCATCAATGCTCTCGCTGTTTTTCAGGGATTCCTTGAAATAATAATAGGCAGAATCAAGGTCTCCTCGTTTGAGTTTCACCTCACCAATGCCACGAAGAGATACTGCACCCCAGTTGATATTTGCAATTTCCTCCGAAAGTTTCAGACCTCTTCGAAAGTGATCTAGTGCTGCATCAAGATTATTCTCTTTGATGTACGTAATGCCAATATTGTTTAGGGCATAAAGCTGATCATCACTTTTATTTATCCCCGTTGCTTCATCGTAGGCTTGTCCGAAATACCTCCGTGCCTCTTCATAGTCCTCCAGGCGATCGAAGACTAATCCAATATTGTTGAGAGTTGTAGCCATTCCATAGATCTCACCAATTTTTAGCTTAATGTCACGTGCTCTGAGCAAATATTCAAGGGCTGTCTGATAGCTGCCAAGGTTATAATACAATAGCCCGATGTTATTGTAGCCATTGTTGATAAGGGAGGAGTCCTTTAAGTGAACCGCCATATCAAATGCCCGACGGTTATAATCAAGCGATTGATCATAATCGCCTTTGTAGTAATAAACACCCGCAATCAGTCGAAGAGATTTTGATATCATCAAAGAATCATTAATCTCGGTTGATAACTGCAATGCCTCCTCACCATATTGCATCGCCTTTGCCGGGTAATTGAGCCATTGATCTAAGACTATTTGATGCAGTATTTCAACTCGATCTTTTCCCTGCTTATCTTTCAAGGCATTCAACAAACTATCGCTCTGCCCAAAGCATAGAGATATCGTACATAAAAGTATTGTTATGTAGCTGGTTGCTCTCACTCTTTATTTACTGGTTATCAAAAGATAATAATAAATATGTAAACCGTGCTGCCTTTTAGATGTTTGGTTATTCTTTTTCGATACGCTCGTATGCACCAATGTCGGGCATTGCATCTCGGGGCTTGCCTTCCAAATCAATATGTATTCCAATATCAGACCCTTTATCCTTAGCAAAGGATAGTGTATCCAGATGGTAGTCATTTAAAAACGGTTCTGCAAAACCAGGAAAATTTGGTTCCTGAGAGGTGAAGTTGTTTGGTATTTCGTTTGCTGATCGGATAATGTTAGATTCTAAAAATGCAGAAATAGTGGCCCCTCCTCCATTATTGATGAGCAGCTCCTCTTCAGCTGTCCCCCAGATAATCGAATTAATAATTTCAATAGATAAATCGGCGACCAAAAGCTGATCTTCACCTACCACAATATTATCTGCAAACTGTACAGTCGGTTCATCCTGAATAAACAAGGCCGGCTCGTTTGAAAAGGTGCAATGGTGGAATTTGTAATTACCCCCAGCAAAACCACCAACCAAATAATTACCGCAATTGTAGATTAGTGTGTTGCTAGCTTCCACATCTGAAGTAAAAGCAAGAATTCCGCCCAGGCTCATATTGTAAATTTCAGTATTGCGAACGATCAAATCAGGTCGATCATCATCATCCGGAGTGCCAACCCTTAAGCCCACATGACCATTATAAATTTCTGCAAATACAACCTCGTTATCAATGCTTCCTTCCAAAAAGTATATGCCATCCCATTGTCCCGGAACCCGATCATAAATACCATCGAATCTTGCGTTTCTAAAAACAATATGATTTGCTGAATCTCCAATTGCCTTTAAGGTTCCCCGCACAAACATTACTGCATCATTCTCAAAATAGATTTGTGCTCCCTCCTCTATCGTCAACCTGCAGTTTAGGTCAACCACTACCGTATCAGAAATAATATAGGGACGATCGCTTGTCCAGGTTTCATTGCAAATCACTTCGTTTTTTAAGGTGTTTCCATCCTGACCATAAGTAATAAGCTTGACATGCGCTTCATTCGTATTCCACCTAAAAATCAATGAGTCCTTGACTAGATAAGGGAGGTTTTGATTTTGAGCCCGCACATTCACTTCCACCAGGATCATGATGCTGTCTCCACCTAAAATTCTTTCACTGGTGATTCGGTTTGTTTCCTTTCCGTTGATAATTACTTGATAGTCTGAATTCTGATCCTTGCCTAAAACAATTTCTGAAATCTCAATCGCCTGTTTGTTTGGGTTGTAAACAGTAAGCCTCCTGGTGCTGCTCCTTCGTTCAGACAAAAGCGTGTCGAAAGCCACAGAATCGTTACTAAACAATAGAGGCAGGCCCGGGTCAAAAGAAACAATTTCTTCATCAGTAGAACACCCAGTCCAAATTAGAGATATGAATATGATAACAGCGAAATACCGCATGGGATAAAAACGGATCACTCCGCTTCTTCTTTCATTATTTCTGCATTTTCTGCAATACGCAGCTGCTCAATAAATTCATCGATATCTCCGTTCATGACATTCGGCAGATTAAATACCGAAAGACCAATTCGGTGGTCTGTTACTCTCCCCTGGGGATAATTATAGGTTCTGATTTTATCAGATCTATCACCCGAACCCACCATGCTCTTTCTTTGGCTGCTTATCTCAGCGTTATGTTTTTGTAATTCTATCTCGTATAGTCGTGACCTCAACACCTTTAGTGCCTTATCATAGTTGGCGTGTTGTGATCGGCCATCCTGACACTCAACCACCAACCCTGAAGGTGCATGAGTCAATCGTACAGCGGATTCTGTTTTGTTAATATGCTGACCTCCTGCTCCGGATGCTCGGAATGTGTCCTTTCGGATGTCCCCCATATTCAACTCCACATCTACCTCTTCTGCCTCCGGCAGAACAGCTACAGTTGCAGCCGATGTGTGAACACGACCCTGGGATTCTGTTGCCGGCACGCGTTGCACCCGGTGAACTCCAGATTCAAATTTCAGCTTTGCGTAAACATCCACTCCTTCAACAGAAGCAACTATTTCTTTATACCCTCCGGCACTCCCTTCGCTAAAGTTCAAAACTGAAAATGACCACTTCTGATCTTCGGCAAATGCTTTATACATCCTGAAAAGATCTCCCGCAAAAATGGATGCCTCATCACCGCCTGTTCCTGCTCTTATCTCCAAGATTACATTCTTGCTGTCATTCGGGTCTTTCGGGATAAGCATGATCTTAAGCTCCTCTTCCAGGGATTCTATTTTCGGCTCCAACTCATCTATCTCGGCTTTTGCCATTTCCCTGAATTCAGGGTCCTTTTCCGTACCCAGCACCTCTTTGGCGTTTTGCAGATTGCTCTTCGCATCAGTAAATGCATTATACACTTTTACGATTTTCTCAAGATCGGAATATTCCTTGTTCAGCTTGCCGTACTTCTCCATATCCGTGACAATGTCCGGCTGTACGATTAGCTGACCAACCTCCTCGAATCGGTGCTTTATTTCCTCCAGTTTCTCAATCATCCTCTGTTTCTATTTGCATGACAAAGTTACCGTGATTAAGGATATTTGATAACCTCTATTTTTTGATGACTTTGAACGTGCGTATTTCGCCCGAATTTGATTTTGAGTGAATAAAATATATTCCTTTTTGAAGTGTGGACAGGTCTAGTTGATTGTTGACAACATTGGCCCTAATAAGTAGATTTCCTCCCAGGGTATAAACTTCTGCTTCTGCTACTTCAAAATCAAAGGTAATTGCGCCGAATGTCGGGTTTGGATAAACATTTAAACTCTTAGTTTTAAGACCAAGTGGCTCCACCATGACCTGTTTTGTTTCGGAATCAGAATAACTACCGCTTGTTACAGTAAGTGTTACGTTAAAGAGGCCGGATTCTTCAAAAGCGTGAGTGACGTTTATACCTGCTCCTGTATTTCCATCTCCAAAATCCCAGGCATATGTCAAGTCTCCTTCAGGTGATAATGAGCCTGAAGCATCAAAGTCAATGGGCTCATTGATTTTATAAACTTTATCGATAACATCAAAATTTGCTACTGGTTTCACTACCGCTCCCTGATCAAACTTTCCTGTAAAGACACCCCGACCATGAGTTGCTAATGCAATGACACTGTCAGACTTCCGTATTTGCATCATATCAATTCTTACATTTGGCAACCCCTCGTTGTATGCTTTCCACCCTTCTTCTTCCAACTCAATACTCTCCAAACCCCAAACACCCAACTCGGTAGCTATGAGCACTTTGTCACTATCATAAGGGTTGAACTTTGCGTCGCGCACCGGGATATCGGGTAAGTCACGTTCAATATTTTGCCAGGTCGTTCCACCGTCATCAGTATACCACACTGAGGTCACGCCATAATTGGAAAAGCTAACTAAAAGCTCATCATTGGACGACCCTATATCAACCGCTGAGATATAACCAACAGGCAGCTGATCTTTGTCAATTTTTGTCGCTGATGGACTATAAGGCAGTCCGGTAATTTTAAAAACATCACCGAGCTGATTTCCCAAAATCATGGTCGCATTCAACTCGTCATCATAAGGTGAAATTTTAAGTGCTGAAAATGCGGCCGTGCTATTTGTTCCAAGTTTTATAGTATCACGAGCTTGAAGGCCAAGCATGTCCTTACCAAGAGGCTCATTAACATTGATAATTCCAAGCGTGTCTAAAAACCTTCCTTGAATTCCAGTAATCAATGCCTCATAGCCACCATCTACAGCCATGTTTACATATAAAAGATTAGAGCGGTCGTCATAAGCAGCTGGGTTGATGAAGGTTCCTGAACTCAGTCCATAAAAATGCCCTGTATTGCCAATCCAGATATTATAAGCATTTGATTGAGATGAGGAGATACGAAGGTCAGGGTCATCTCTATCAAAGAAACAATAAGCACCATCTCCTCCTCCAATCATGCTTTCATAGGTGATACTGCCATTTTCTGTCGTATGGGTACTGTTATCCTGGGATCCCGCGAGTACTTCCATATTTCCTTTTTCAGGATGAAGTGCAATGGTATAATACTGTGTGGTTGCCAATGAGTTGTTTATGTGACCAAATGTAGGATAGGTATTTAGTCGCTCACCTTCCAACGTAGCAAATCCTTTGGTAAAATCTGCAGAATACTGCACTCCGCCATCCGTGCTTACCACCACCTCATCTGAAGATCCGGTAAACAATATTGAATGTATATCTGCATGAACGAAATGGTTCTTAATGCTGTCAATATTGTTTAACCCATAGTATGTGATCAGATAATCAGAAAAATAGTACATGGAGGCCCAATCGCTCAAATGTACCCAGCTAAGAGAACCCGCTTCCCTTGCATTGGATAGCGCATGAACATCAAGACCACCAACCACTAAGTGATTGTCATCCGAAGGGTCAACGCTAAATGCAAGCGCATGCCATGGAATTGATGCCCAGTTTGATGGCGGTCCATCTAAATCCACCCAGCCTGTAGCTCCTTCTTTATACATCATTCTGGTAGCACCTCCCCAGTCTCTGATTTGTTGAAAGTTGTTCAACCACCCGGCAGTTCCAACAACATATATCATGTCTCCGCCGGAAGCAATTCGAACCCTTCCCGGATATGCTTCAAACCCATAATCATTCAATAACTCTTCTGTGATATTCACTGCAAATCGATCTTCTGTTTCCCAATTGATCCCATCTGAGGAAGAGAGAATGACTCCTCCTCCTTTTAGTTCCAGGTTTCTCATCGTCCCTACATACAAATCTCCATTGGAAACAATCTCAATGTCGCTTACAGAATATGGCACTGTAGACCCTTCAATATTAGGGAGTACCTGAGCCCATGAGCTCCCCCCATCTGTGGATCGATAAAGTCCGTCGGATGGTGTAGATCCAAAAACTCTTCCTTGATATATACCTGATGCCACTCCGGCATAAACCACACTTGTTCCGCCTTCGTTTCTGACAACAATATCGTTTACGTATTGAAAATCTGTTGTTGAGGATAGTAGCGTCCATGTGCTTCCAGCATCAGTTGTTTTGTAAATTCCAACTCCCGATGAAGTTGACTCACGATAGATATTGACAGATGTAAAAGACTCTCCTGTTCCTACATAAAACACCTGAGGATTATTGGGGTCGTGGGCAATACTGCTTATAGAAAGGCTTTCCCAGTCGTCTGAAACGGGAACCCAATCTGCATTGTTTCTAAAGTCAGAGTTGTACCATAATCCTCCTGTGACAGCACCAAGCCATAGTTTTTCTGCATTATTCGGATCTACCATAATAGCTCGTGCTCTGCCGGCAATCTCAGTATCCACCTGTGTCCATTTAAAGTCGCGATCAGCTGCGCTTCTTCCTGATTTTACGTTTCGAATTGTTTCTTTGATGTTTTTTGTGGGTATTTCACCCGTTATAGGATTCATTGTCATCAATGCATCCCTGAAAGCTGACTTTTCTGGACCGTCAAGCTCATGGCGATGGTGTTTTGAAATATTTTTTAAATACGTTTCTTCCGCTGATTGGTGGGTTCTAAAAAGTGCTGCGAATACAAAAATTGTAATTATTCCAGCCGAGATTATTAATCTTTTCATTGTTTAGAATAGGGTGAGTAAAGTATTAAAGTTACGGTTTTTTAAGCTCCGAATATCGGAAGCAATCAACAGTGTGATCATTCACCAACCCTATCGCCTGCATGTGCGCATAGATAGTAGTGGAGCCAACAAACTTAAACCCTCGCTTCTTTAGGTCTTTCGACAGCTCATCAGATTCTTTAGTGGTCACGGGCACACCTTTCATTGTTTTCCATTGGTTAATAATGGGCTTACCTCCAACAAACTGCCATATGTATTTATCGAAAGAGCCAAACTCCTTCTGAATTTCCATGAATCGCTGTGCATTATTAATGCTGGCTTCAATCTTAGCTCGGTTTCGGATAATGGATGCGTCCTGAAGCAGGTCCTCAACCATTCCCGGTCCATAACCAGCTACAGTCTCAACGTCAAAATTGGCAAAGGCTTTTCGATACCCTTCCCGTTTCTTTAAAATGGTTGCCCAGCTTAACCCTGCCTGCGCACTTTCAAGAACAAGAAACTCAAAGTGTTTTTTATCATCATGAACAGGAACACCCCATTCTTCATCGTGATACCGCACATATTCTTCAAAAGTGTTGACACACCAGCTGCATCGTGTTTTCATAGTAGATCACTTATACTAAATTGGGTCCTAATTGAGTTGAGGTTTATAAAATTACACTTACTAAGTCAACATATGAGGATATTTCTTCTCACAATTTTTGCATTGATGGCGAGTGTCCTTGCCGGGCAGTCACCCATTTATGATTACGTCTCTTTTAATAAAACCCTAAAGATTCCAAAAGACCTTAGCCGTGAGCGAACTGCAGTTATCTTTTCTGTTCCTCATGAAAAAAATAACGGGTACGATATGGTAGGTGACCATCAAAAGATGTTAAATCAGGTTCATAAGGGGTTTGTCACTATGGGAATTGACGCTATTTTTTATTTGAATGACTTAAACCTGACAGCCAACAAAGTGGCTCTTCTTTCATATGTGGAGCTATTCAATAAAAGAGGTGTTAAAAATGTGATTTTTCTTACCAAGCAAACAATGGGATATGAATTCATTATGGCCCCCTACGATGGGACAATCCGTTTTATCAAGGATGGATCTGACGTTTTTTATGCTGAAGACACAGATCTATATGACCTACTACTCAAAGTAGGAAAAGAAATAAGACGTGCTGATCAGGAATTATATAACTTCCTCATTCCAGAGAAACCTAATTACCTTCAGGGAGTCTCAATCGTTGAGAATACCCTACTAAAAAACTATCCCGGGATCCTCCGAAGGAGCAAGCTGGCTGTAGAGCGATTTAGCTTATTGGATACGACTAACATTTCAGACGAACGAGTAATGGAGAATATTCGCGTATACAATAACGAAATAAAACGTAGAAATGCAGATTTGGAAAAGATCATGGGCTCCTACCCCTATGAATACGAAATGATTAACACCATGTCTGATGATGAGCTAAAAAGAAATCGATATCAATTTTTGCTTCGGCATGTACGATCATCAGCGAAGAACGTGAAGCAGATGTTGGATTATGAAGTACTGCCTAGCGAAACAGATTTTGTGTCTGTCATTCCCGTAATGCCCGATCAAACGCGCGTCAAAACCATACCGAAGGACGCAATAGTTTATAAGTTTTATGTAAGACAAAACATATCCAAAAACGTGCACGTAGGTGAGTGGGATGCTGACGTAACCTGGCAGGAAGCACTAAGCAATATGATTGGAAACCTAACTCAGGAGTTGAACATCAGAAATTGAAAAAGCTCAATATTTTTCAGAATCGACCAAAAGCTACTAAAATTGATATAGAAGCCTACCTGGAGAGAATTGGCCTGTCGCACAAACCTGCCTCACTCGAATATCTAAAAAAACTACAGAAGGCACATCTACTGCATATCCCTTTTGAAAACCTGGATATCCATTACAAAAATAAGATCACACTCGATTATCAAAAGATTTTTGACAAGGTGATAACAAGAAGGAGAGGCGGGTTTTGCTACGAGTTGAATGGCTTGTTTTATCATTTGCTTTATCACCTCGGGTTTGATTGCTATATAATCTCCGGACAAGTTTGGAGTCATAAAAAGGAGGCATTTGGTAGGCCTTTTGATCACATGGCGATCGTTGTTAAGCTGAAGGACGAGCTCTGGCTGGTCGATGTTGGTTTTGGCGATGGGCAAATCGCTCCATTAAAAATTACCGTTGGAGAACTTCAAATGGATTACACCCAATATTGGAAAATTGAAACCGACCCGGATGAAAACCTTATTCTAAGGCACTCATCAACCGGCAGTTATCTTGAGAATCGCATTAAGTTCACTCTGGAGGAAAGAGAGCTTATTCAATTTCTAGAAATGTGTGAGTATCATCAATCCTCGCCTGATTCTCCGTTTACGCAAAAGAAGCTTGCCACCATTCTAACTCAAGACGGGCGAGTAACGCTTACCGATCGTAAACTAAAAATCAAATCACTTGGAGAGACTGAAGAAAAACCAATCCTGCATGAGGATGATTTTCTTTCTAAGCTTGAACACCACTTTGGTATAACATTTCAACAGCTTATTCCTAAACAGGAATAAAAAAAACCCTGACGGTTTTGTCAGGGTAAGAATGTTCTAGTTTTTATATTTTTTCACTGCTCGCTTCAGTGAGGATACATCCGAAGCAATAGCCGGATCACTGTATATTCTTGAAGAAAGTTCAGAAATTACGCTTCGCTTAAATCCAATTCTTTCAGCCAACTCTTCACAAAACTTTATTTCTGACAAATAGACCTGGCTATCAATTTTCATTAATTGTACCAGGTGGAAAAGGTATTCAAACCTATCGTCCTCTGTCATGGTACTCAATGGGGGTAAGGGCTCTGGATTATCTACCATATCATTGATTTGATCCTCACTTACGCCGTTGGCCTTGCCAATCATGTATATCAGGTCTTTTTCCTCTCCGGCAAACTCTCCATCGATGTTTGCCAACTGTACCAGCACGCTCAGTTTCGACTTAATGCTCATATTCTCTATTCGGTTACTTATTCAAATATTTATTGGCCTCCTTCATTAAAGCCTCTCTATTCCCGGTGATTGAAGGATCTCCATATATTCTGGAAGACATTTTCTTTACCACTTTTTTATCATAGCCAAGCTTTTCAGCAACATCTTCACAATACCTGATTTCTGTTAAAAATACTTCTCCGTCAATTTTCATCAGCTGAATAACGTCATATAGGTAATCAAAGCGCTCTTCACTTAGTAAACCTTGAAAGTTTACTTCGCTATTTTCCTTGGTGTTTAATACTTCACCTACCAAAACATCTATTTCCTTTTCAGGTACTCTATTTGCTTTTCCGATGGTATAAACATACGATTTCTCTGGTTGTCCAAAGTCTCGATCAATGATAGAAAGTTGGATGAGGGCTTTCAAGTGGTTTTTAATATTATCTTCCATTACCGCTGTTTGTATTTTCGTCCTTCTAATTTAGGAATTAATCCATAAATAGAAACCCATTAATGCAAATAGCTTCCAGCATTAATATCGAAAGTGGCTCCAGTGGCGTGATCTGCCATTCCGCTTGCAATAAAAGTAACCAATGGAGCTATATCTTTTGGTTCTGTTAGACGTTCAAGTGCCAAATCACCTTTTGCATGATCTTCCCCGTACTGTTGCATAAATTCCTGCGACATATCCGTTCGCACAAATCCGGGTGCTATCACAAACGCTTTAACGCCCTCCTTACCATAAGATCTTGCTATTGATCTGGTAAGCGAAACTAAGCCTGCTTTAGATGCAGCGTAAGAAATATACTCAGCTTCCTCTCCTCGAAATGCTGCCCTTGAAGCGATATTGATGATCCTTCCTGCTGCTTTTCTACTGACAAAATGCTGCACTGCCTTTTTACAGATGATCGCTGCAGAGTTTAGGTTCACCATCATGGTCTCATTCCAGGCTTTCATCCATTCATCGTCTTTCGCATCAACACTGGCTGGCTTGGCAAGTCCTGCATTGTTAATCACGATTTCGATGCTCCCCATCTCCAGGGTTACTCTTTCAAACAATTTGGCAGCTTCATCCGGTTTAGAAAAGTCTGCCTGAAAAGCTTTCGATTCATTACCTAGAATGTGAGCCAGGTTCTCCGCTTCTCTTACATTTTTGTTATAGTGAACCGCAATTGTTGCTCCTGCTTCAGCAAGCTTTGTCGCAAGAGCTTTCCCAATTCCCCTGCTTGCTCCTGTCACAAGAATATTTAAGCCTGAAAGGTTAATGTACATTTCATCGTATTTTGAGACGAAAAATTAGACAAAAGGGATTTGAAGTTGACTAATTCTGATAAATAAAAGATAGGTGATGTTGTTTTCCAGAAGCAAAACTTTGTTAATTTAGGCCATTCCAGCATAGTGGTCACCGCAAAATACACTTGAACGTAACATATATATTTCATGGGCATTATTATCCCCTTACTGCTAATCACGTTTTGTTGCATAATAATTTGGAGAGCAGGTGATGGTTTCATGACCGCTTCAGAATATATCGGAAGAAACCTATCCGAGGGAGTTCGTGGAGCAACAATCAATGCCATTGCAAGCTCAATGCCTGAAGTTTTTACTTCGCTTTTCTTTTTGTTTGTGCTGACGGATGCCGAGGGCTTTTCGGGTGGTATAGGCACTACTGCCGGTAGTGCAATATTCAATGGAATGGTAATACCTGCAGTAGCTGTGCTTGCCGTTATTGGTATGAAAATGACCAAAAAAGTGCAGGTTTCCAGAAAAGTTCTTTTGAGAGATGGAATTGCTCTGATCATTGCTGAACTCATATTCCTTATTCTAATCAGCGGATCAACTTTACATTGGTATCATGGCATGCTGCTCATGCTTGTATATGTTGTATACATCGTATACATGTTTGCCTCCATGAAAAAATCTGATAAGGAAGACCTTTTAGAAGGCGGACAGCTGGAAGAAGAAATTTTTGAAAGTGATGAAGAACCTCAAGGACCTTTCTTAAAAGGGCTTATTACATTCGATTTGGAAAGGGTATTCATTGGAAACAATCGAATAAGTGGTAGACGAGCATGGTCATTGCTGCTTTTCTCTACCATTTCAATTGCTTTGGTTTGTTACTTTCTTGTACTTGCATGTGAGTGGATCGGTTCTGACACTTACTCGGTTGCTGGAATGGGGGAGTTTAATGGGTTGAATATACCCGTTATGTTTGTGGCGTTGATTCTGGCCTCTGCTGCTTCAAGTTTTCCAGATACGATCATTTCCATCAAGGATGCCAAAAACGGTCAATATGATGATGCAATATCCAATGCTTTGGGTAGCAACATTTTCGATATCTGTTTTGCACTCGGTTTCCCGCTTTTCATTTTTACCATTCTCAATGGTCCTATTCATATGCCACCGGAGCTGGTTGACCTGAGTAGTGAGCTCCGCTTTTTACTTTGGTTGTTAACAGTGTTGGCTGTGATCATTTTCACCAGTGGAAATTACTTTGGCAAACGAAAGTCTTATTTGCTACTCAGCATTTATGTGCTCTTCGTGCTCTATATCGTAGGGCGTGGATCAGGCAATGAAATCGCACAGAGCATAGCTGACTGGTTAGTTGGTGTAGTTAAGTTTTTCAGAATAGGATAATCAAATTTCCAGATGTATACCTTCTGAGTCTGTGATTATATCATAGACTTTCAGGGACTTGCAACGCTGCTCAGCTTCTTCACCTGTTTTCATGTTGAATCGGTAGGTATGCAACGGACATACTATTTCATTCAGGTAGTTAGTTTTTCCTTTATGCAGGTTTTCACCCATATGTGCACACGCATCCTGAAAGGCGAATATTCGTTCACCTTTTCGCACGATACAAATTTCCTTTCCCTCAGCCCTTACCAGCCGTGGTTCATTATCATTTAAAACCTCTTTTGCCTTAGCTTGCGATTCGAAAAGCTTAACCTTCATAGACTACAATTTAAATATTGGACGGTGGTTTTTAAACCAGAAGGCCACAAAGTGAATTACTGAAATTAACAATCGGCCTGCCTTTCAGTGAAACGGTTTTAACGTTTACGTTTGTTTATGATGAGTTTATTAAAACACCCCTATAATCCCCTCAAGGGGATAGTTGCGCAGAAATAAAAATGAAGCTATGAAGATTAAAAAATTATTCGTGGTGAAATTCCTCCCTTGAGGGAGGTAAGGAGGGTGTTTCATACATAACTAAGGTTTTCATATTGATTACAACTTTATGTAATGTGTTTCTCTGGTTCGAATTATCTTAGATGCCAATGAAGTGCCAACGACAAAAATTTATGCTGCAGCGTAAGCATGCGTATCTCAACTGTGCCTACATGTCTCCCCTGATGAAAAAGGTAGAAAGCGCAGGTGTGAAAGGATTGAAAAGAAAGCGAAAGCCATTTCAAATATCAGTCGATGATTTCTTCCAAGAAACGGAAGACCTGAGAGTGCTCTACTCACGATTAGTTGACAATGATGAGCCAAAACGTGTAGTGATAATTCCGTCAGTATCCTATGGACTTGCCAATGTCGTTAACAATCTTCCATTCAAGGATGGAGAAATATTGTTGGCAGAAGAGCAGTTTCCAAGCAATGTTTATCCTTGGTTGAAGCTACAAGAAAAGGGTTTTGATGTTAAACCTATTTCTCCAAGTGACAGTGCGAACAGGGGAGAGAGTTGGAACAACGAAATATTGAATGCCATCACTCCAAAAACTAGAGTGCTTGCAATTGGGCATGTTCACTGGTCGGACGGAACGTTGTTTTTATTGCAAAAAATACGCAAAAAACTAGATCAGGTTGGTGGACTGCTTGTCATTGATGGTACTCAGTCTGTTGGTGCACTTCCCTTCAGTATAAGAGATATCCGACCTGATGCGCTAATATGTGCGGGATATAAATGGCTGATGGGTCCATATTCCATTGGATTAGCCTATTACGGCCCGGCGTTTGATGGTGGGGTGCCGATTGAAGAAAACTGGATAAACCGGCTAAATAGCGAAGACTTTACCAATCTGGTTAACTATCAGGACGAATATCAAGAACAAGCATTGCGGTACGAAGTAGGTGAGCATAGCAATTTTATTCTGGTGCCGATGCTTCATCAGGCCATCCGACAGATTATAAACTGGCAGCCTGATAATATTCAGGTATATACGCAAGAATTAATGAGTGAGTCCATTAAAGAGTTGGCAGAGCTAGGTTATGGTATCGAGAGTGAGATATATCGTGCGCATCACCTTTTTGGTTTACGGCTACCCGATTCGGTAAGCGTCGATGCATTAAAAACTTCCTTAACAAGAAATAGGGTCAGCGTGAGCTTCCGAGGAAAGGCCGTTCGGGTTTCACCACATGTATATAACGACGAAATGGACGTAAGAAAATTGCTCAAAGCAATGAAAGAACCTATCTTCGCATCCAGGTGATTAACTGATAAGCAGTGGTCATCCAAGAAAAGTTTTTCTTTAATGTTCTAAAAGACCCCAACCCTAAAGGGAGGTATAAGGAGATTCCCTTTAGGGATGAATGGGTAAAAGTGGCGTATTTTCCTTTACTACGAAAAACCTTTTCTTGATTGGTAATAAATTAAAACAAAAGAAAATGAACTTAACGAATCCTGCAGTAACCGAAGGCGTAAACATTTTTGTAAACATCATCATCATTCTAGCTGCATTTGCACATGCCCTGATGTTTGTAAACGCGCGAAAAGAAAGTCAGAAAAAGAACTAAATCACGTTTATTCTACGTGATCTCCTTCGTGTTTGCTTACCGCCTTATTTGGTAGGATAAACGGGCAAAGAATTGCCAAAACAAACAGTCCGATAATTATTCCTAGCATTGCCATTTTTGATCAATTTTTATGTGGAGAGCAAATATAGTTGCTTCTTCAACTTTGATCCAATTTCAGCCTCCTCATTTACATTTTCTAAGTAATTAACTACCCACTTTTGGGTATTTTTCATTCCTTTTCTTGAAGTCTTCTTTGAATAAAATGGAGTTCACGCTACCATTGTCTACTAACCAACTAACCCTTTAGAAAAATGGCAAAGAAAGACGTACGAAAAATCGGCAAGAAGATGGACAAATCTAAGGCCAGGAAATGGGTCAAAGATTATCAGAAGAAAAACCCCAATGGTACTCATGGATGGTTGTATGGTTCAGACATCCTAGAAGCACTGCAAAATTACGATGGCTGTGAAGGCATCTGGTTTTTCAAAGGCATCAACGATGACGGTGAAGAGCGACTTGTTTTGTTTCCGGCGGATGCGGATGGAAACATATTAGATAAGAAAATGAAATCGTTGGGTGCGGCTGCAAACCTAAAGAATCCGGGAGATGATGATCCTGCGGATGATGGTGATACGTGTCCCCCTTGGTGTCCAAATGGTGTATAGGTGGAAACGTTTATAAATTGGTTTTTAGAATTTAATAGGTTCTCAGCTTTAGCTGGGAGCCTTTATTTTATTTTTTTCATACGAGACAAAAAACATACGACAGTTTTAGTTTTCATTATTCTTGTTTGCTCACTTTTAGCTGACAACCTGAACTATTTTTTTGTGAGAATCTATTCTAACAGTTTTATTGTTTCAAACTCGTGGTACATAGCCAATTTTATTGTTTCTCTTATTCTATTTCAGCATTTACTAAAAAGTAGAAAGTTTTTAATTTCACTATTAATAACGGTTTTTTTCATTGGTTCAATACTATCATTTACCTACTTTTTCAAGCTCACAGAGTCCAATACCTTTATACGGCTATTTAGTAATAGCACTTTTATATTTCTGTCACTAGCGTTTTATTTAGAACTATTAAAAAAGCCTGACGGCCGACTCAGAAAACATCCATATTTCTGGATTGCCTCTTCTTTCTTCATTTATAACAGTGTTTTGTTACTTCAAAGCTTGTTTAAAAACTTTCTCATTTTTGACCTTCAAATATCTAAAGCTGCATATGCTTGGATTCTGTTTATTAGTTTATCCGCTAACATTACTAAAAACTTCATCCTCTTCTACGCACTCGTCCTTATAGATAAAGGCTATCCTGATACCTTAAAACCAAAATCAGCAAAGGCATGATAGAGATTGTCGTGAATATCGTAGTATATGGGACAGGGCTTATCTTTGGAGGTGCACTTTGGTTTTTGTATGCTTTTTCGAAAGCCTATCATTCCAAGAATAAATTACAAAATTGACGTCTTCTGATGTATTCTGGATTTTTGCGGATCTGAATCGATATTCAGGCATTCCGGGAATTTTGTTTTTCCTTTTTTTTATCAGGCAGTGGAAGTCAAACGCTGCAATCCTCTTCTACATCGTTTTTACAAGTTTCATATTTGATTTTTCGATCTATATCTACATCAAGCATTTTTATCCAAATAGCTACATCGGCAGCAACTGGTGGATTCTTGTTAATTACTTTCTGATGTCCTGGTTTTTTGTTCGTGTATTGCCGAAACTCAAAACAGTCATTACTGTCCTTGCTATAATTTTTGCACTTACGGCCATTATTTCGTTTGGTTTTTTCATGACCTTTCTGGAATCAAATACCATTACCTGGGTCTTTTCTTCAGCTGTTTTTCTCACACTATCCGTATTAGGATTTCGTGAAATATTAAGCAAACCAAAAGGAGAGCTTTTAAAAATGCCGGTTTTCTACGCATTGACAGCATTTTTCGCTTACTATGCTCTTACATTTCTCAAGGGGCTTTTTATGCAATACCTGGTATTTGAGCTGGAAATCACCTCCAAACAGCTCTTTCCTATCAATATGGTCAATCTTTTTGCCAATACATCAAAAAACTATATGCTTTTCTTTGCTATGGTTCTCTTGCATAAAGGTGTCTATGATCCAATCTTAAACCCTAAAACAGATGGAAAGTAAAGTCATTTTGCTTGTCATCATCGGGACCATTGGTGTAATGTTAATGGCATTTTCTGTGGTATTCTTTGTGCTTTTATATCGAAGAAAAGTCCTCGAAAACCAGCTTGAAATGCAGGAGGTAAAAACAAAGCATCAGGAAGAAATGCTCAATGCGACTTTAAAATCTCAGGAAGCTGAGCGTAACCGGTTGGGTACCGAATTACATGATAGTGTAGGAGCCATGCTTTCTTCTATCAAACTAAACCTGCAGGTAACGAAGAAGAAAGAAGGAGTCGTTTCTCTTGAGCCCATCCTGGGTCATCTGGACGAAACGATTTCACAGGTTCGAAGCATTTCACACCAGATGATGCCTATTATTTTGAAAAAATATGGGCTTAAGCATGCTGTTGAAGATTTGTTTGAAAAAATTTCTTCGGATGAGATTACTGCGAGCATCATCGAATGGGGAGAACAAAAGTTAGCCCATGAGGATTCGCTGATGCTATTTCGTATCGTTCAAGAACTAGCAAATAACTCATTAAAGCATGCCAACGCTAATAAAATAGAGATTTCACTCACCAACGATAGAGGAACAATCCACATTTGCTATCGCGATAATGGGGTTGGATTTCCAGAAGATGTATTAAAAAACAGCAATGGCATGGGTTTACTTAACATTAAAAACAGAGCCCAAGCTATTCATGCTGGTGTTAGTTTTTCCAATAGCGATACAGGTGGGGCCAAAGTAGATTTGGTAATAGAGCATTCGATTGATTAATTTGTGATGGTCAACCGAGTGAGACATGAATCAACCAGAAAAGCTAAACATCTTGGTCACAGATGACCATACCCTTTTTCGTAGAGGTACCATGATGCTCCTTGAGTCATTTGATGAGGTGGGAAGCGTAGGTGAAGCAGAAAATGGGAAGGAAGCGTTGGAAAAACTAGAGGAAGGGTCTTTCAACTTGCTTTTACTTGATCTTGAGATGCCGGTTATGGACGGCTGGGAAACCGCAAAAAAGACCGTTTCTAAATATCCAGAAGTAAAAATCATCATGATCTCGATGCATGATTCACTTCAGATTATTTCAGATTTGATTGAGATAGGTGTTCATAGCTACCTTTTAAAAAATGCCGACCCAGATGAGGTACATAAAGCCATTGTATCGGTTACAAATAATGATTTTTACTACAACCAATTAGTTTCCAAAGCGCTTCACAAAAAAGTACAGAAAGATGGGTTGGATAAAGGTGTAGCAAGGCGCGCAGATATCAGCCCTCGTGAAATTGAAATCTTGCAGCATATCTGTCAGGAACTCACCATGAAGGAGATTGGTGAAAAGTTGTTTCTTAGTGAGCAAACCGTACACACACATCGAAAAAATCTTATGCGGAAAACCAAAGCGAAAAATGCAGTTGGCTTGGTGAAGTTCGCTTTTCAAAATGGAATAGCTGCATTTTAGGCACTACCCACTTTTGGGTATTCTAATACCACTTTTCAGGTAAAATTATAATTAGCTCTTTTCGTAATTAGCTCTTTTTCAGCGCATTACAAGAATAATGCTTGGTTCAGCCTGTTTGAGTACAGTTTGTGAATTCCTGGATTGTCTAATTTCATATTGTCATTTATTACAAACAATAGATGATACGCTCTTAGGTTGATGGTTAATCTATGAAGATGCTGGGAGTCCAAGGTTTTCGCTTAATCCTTTGGTTTGCCAACTATCTCACTCACATAGTGGGCTCCCTGGCATTTTCTATTTAAGAAAACACTTAGTAAAATCCTCACTACCAATCCTGTAAATATAGAAAGGCCCGTTCCCGGGCCTTTTTTTTGGGTTTTAAGTTAAGTCGTCCTACCACTCGAAGTGGTAGGACGGCTTCTCCTACTTATATAACTCTTTTCCTGCCTCATAATACTTATCGCCTTTCACCCAGAATGGCGCCTTCTTCGCATTGCCGATCATGCGACATGCGTAAACGTAGCTTCTAAAGAATTTTTCCAGATAGACATAATCCAGGGTTTCAGGATTATCCCCCGGCTGATGATAATACTTGGTAATCTCAGCATCAAAGGCGGTAAAGCCCATACCGAAGGTTGGAGCTGGAATGCCTTTTGCCGCGAAACGTACATTATCTGATCGGTCGAACAAATTTTGATCCGGTGCAGGATCGTCTGTGGCTTCAAGACCAAACGCTTTGCATGCTTCTATGATCATTTCATCAGCAGTGGTTCTTCCTAATCCAATGATCGTTGCTTTTGAAGTGTCATTGTATCCGCCATTGTCTGAATTGAAACAGTAAACCATTTTGCTCAATTCGATTGGTGCATTATCGACGAAATACTTGCTTCCAAGCAGTCCTTTTTCTTCTCCGGTAAAGAGGACAAAAAGCGCAGAGCGCTTCGTTGGGTTTGCTGCTATACTTTTTGCTGCTGATAATACAGTCACAATCCCGACAGCATTATCTCTTGATCCATTGTAAATACTATCCCCATTGGCATCCGCTTGTCCTATTCCAACATGATCGTAGTGAGCAGAGTACACAATAAATTCGTCTTTTAATTTTGGGTCTGTTCCTTCCACATACCCAACCACATTTTGACTTATAAAATTTTCACTTTCTGATTCACCGATAACGATAGATGCGGGTTTCTTAGAATCTAGAAATGAAACATCCTCAACCGATCGGTTAAGCCAAATATGAGAAATAGAGCCCTCTTCGCTAGTTTCATTGATGATCACTTGCTCACGACTTAAATATCTTACCAGGAAATTCCATGGTAACTGAGCAGAGCTATAAAGTTCAATTAAAGCCAGACCACCGAGTTCTTTTACTTTCTTTCTTTTTTCACCAGATAGAGTGAACCATTCCTGAGGGTTTTGACTCTCACCGTCTCCACAAATCGTAAAAACAACCTTTCCTTCAATGTTTTCTTTTGTTAAATCATCGGGCATACCATATTTGGCATAATAAAACGGCTGATCAAAAACGCTTTCATCTCCATCAATTACCACAAAGTCAGTATTCAGCATCAACTCCGTTTTTCCCACTTTTATGGCTGCTGTTTTTCTTGGTGCCACTTTTTTCATCGGCACTGGCTGCATGTATGATTCCATGCCCGGCCCCATGTTTACACCGTATTCCAGAAACCGGCTTTCAATATATTTTGCAGCAATTTTTAATCCTTCAGAAGGTGTGTCTCTTCCCTTAAGTTCGTCAGAAGCCAGAAATCCAATGTGGCTTTTGATGATTGCCTGGTTTGTCGCTTGTTCTGCAAGCTCTTTATCTGTTTGGGCCCAAAGGAGGGCTGGGACAAATAAAACCGTGATTAGTGAGTAGATTTTTTTCATGGATTTAGATTTTGCTGCCAAGTTAGCTCAAAGAGTTAAATGAAAAAGGCCATCCACCGGCGTAGATGACCCATTCATCATTAACCACTACTACTACTATGTCTAATTAAAAAATTCGTAAATACCAGCTACTCCTTGTCCACCACCAACACATGCGGTGACCATTCCGTATTTACCTTTTCTTCTTCTCATTTCATTGAACAGCGAGATGGAAAGCTTTGCGCCTGTACATCCCAGCGGATGACCAAGTGCAATGGCTCCTCCATTTACATTTAGCTTGCTCGTATCCAAATCCAACCCTCTGATAACTCCAAGCGACTGAGCAGCAAACGCCTCATTCAACTCGACAAGATCCAGGTCATTTTGTTTCAAGCCTGCTTGCTTCAATGCTTTTGGCACTGCTTCAACCGGCCCTATTCCCATGATTCTGGGGTCAACACCAGCTGCAGTATACGAAACCATTCGTGCGATTGGCTCCAGATTGTGCTCCTTCACCATTTTCTCACTCATTACCATCACAAAAGCTGCTCCATCTGAAGTAGGAGAAGAATTTCCCGCTGTTACTTGCCCGCCCTGCTTAAATGCCGGACGAAGTTTGCCAAGGGTTTCCATATTGGTTTCTTCTCTCACACATTCATCTGTGTCTACCACAAATTCTTTCTTATGTCGTTTGCCGTCTTCACCTACAAAAGTTTCCTCCACAGTGATTGGCACAATCTCATCTTTGAACTTTCCATCTTTGATTGCTTTGGCTGCTTTTTGGTGAGATTCCATAGCAAACTTGTTCGCATCTTCTGCTGAGATATTAAAATCCTTTGCCACCTCTTCTGCCGTCAACCCCATGTTTAGGTAATATTCCGGGTGCTTTTCAGCAATCTTCCAGTTTAAGGCTGCCTTGTATCCCATCATCGGCACCAAAGACATGGACTCTGTTCCTCCGGCAATGATACAGTCTGCTGTGCCTGAATGGATTCTTGCACAGGCTAGGTGAATTGCTTCCAGGCCAGATCCACAATACCGATTGATAATCATGCCTGGTACAGACATAGGAAGAGAAAGGAGAGAAATGTATCTGCCCATTTGTAACCCTTGCTCTGCCTCAGGAATTGCGTTCCCAACTATCAGATCATCCACCCGTGTGGCGTCAAATCCTTCAACTGACCCAACCAGATGCTTGATCACATCTGCCGCCAAATCATCCGGTCGGTAAAATCGGAAGCCGCCTTTTTTTGCTCTTCCCACCGCCGATCTATATCCTGCTACTATATATGCGTTCATAACTTATTTTTTAAGATTATTAGAATTTGGACACTAGACTCTAGAAAATTTATCAACTAAAGAACGTGTCATTTTTTGTAATTCAATTAGTTCCAATGATTCTTTTGCAAGTTGTTCATCAGAAATAAAGCCGACTCTATTTGAAATTATTAACTGTGTTTCTAACTCAAATTGAGAGCCGAGAGAAATAGAAAGAAAGTTCGAAAAGTCTTTGTCTGTCTTTCTGCCAGCACCTTCAGCAACGTTAGAAGGAACCGAGACAGAACTTCTTCTCATTTGTGAAACGATTCCAAATTTTTCCTCACTTGGAAATCTTGAAGTCAACTCATAAATATTTTGAGCGATATCAATTCCTTTCTTCCAAACATGTAATTCTTTGAAATTATGCATCTCTAACGTCTTTAGTCTAAAGTCTAATTTCTAAGCGGTTTCCCCTTGAAAAGAATACTCTGTATTCGCTCCAACGTTTTAGGCTCTCCACACAAACTCAAGAAAGCTTCTCTTTCCAAATCCAGCAGATATTGCTCTGAAACTTTTGTCGGTGCTGACAAATCTCCCCCTGCCATAATCCAAGCTAGCTTTTGGCCGATCTTCTGGTCATGCTCTGAAATGTAGCTTCCATATTTCATCCCACTGATTCCTGCATGGAACATCGCAAGGGCTGATTTGCCTTGTACTTTGATGTTTTCTCTTGGAACAGGTTGAGTATATCCAGCATCAGCTAACGCTAAAACTTTCTCCTTTGCATCTGTTAACAAACGGTTCCTGTTCAACGTGATTTCATCACCACCTCTGAGGATATTCATCTTTCTCGCTTCCGCAGCAGAAGTTGCCACTTTCGCTGTAGCGATATTCATGAAGTATTCCTGAAGCGTGTTTAGTTCAGGATCTCCAGGTGTGTATTCATCGGCGGCCCGAAGCGTCAACTCTTTGGTTCCGCCACCACCAGGAATCAGACCTACACCAACTTCCACCAAACCAACATACGATTCTGCATGGGCCTGAATGGCATCACAATGTAGGGACAACTCACAGCCGCCACCAAGTACAAGACCTGAAGTTGCTGCCACAACCGGCACACTTGAAAATCGTGCTTTAGTCATGGTGTTTTGGAATGTTCGAACCATCAGGTCGATTTCATCAAACTCCTGATCTACTGCGTACATAAACAACATCGCAAGGTTTGCACCGGCTGAGAAGTTTTGGCCTTCATTTCCAATGACCAATCCACGATAATCATTTTCTGCCATGGTAATGGCCGTGTTGATTCCTTCGATCACATCCGCATCAACAGAATTCATTTTCGTGTGGAATTCGAGATTCAATACACCATCTCCAATATCGTAAATGGTAGCACCCGGCTTCTCCCATACCACGTTGCTTTCTTTGAATGCATCAAGGAAGATTAAACCCTCAGTTCCGGGGATTACTTTGTATGATTTTGAAGGAATATCGTAGTAGTGTTTCTTCCCATTTTCGAATTTGTAGAAAGATTTGTTTCCGCCATCCAGCATTTCCTGAACCCAGCTGGCTGGTTCCATTCCTGCTTCTTTCATTTTAGAGGCTGTTTCCTCAACACCAAGCACATCCCAAGATTCAAATGGGCCTAGTTCCCATGCAAATCCAGCTGCAACAGCCTGATCAATTCTGTAAAGCTCATCTGCGATTTCCGGAATTCGATTTGAACAATATTTGAACAGGTCGTAAAAAGTCTTTCTGAAGAATTCGCCGGCTTTTCCATCATCCTTCAAAAGGATTGGAAGACGACCTCTTACATCTTCGATGTTTTTGGTTTTATCCATCACATCGAATTTGGCTTTTGACTTTTCCTCGTACTCAAAAGTCTTGAGGTTGAGCTCAAGAATCTCCGACTTGCCATCCTTCTTTACTTTCTTGTAAAAGCCCTGACCGGTTTTATCACCCAGCCATTTTTCATCCGAAAGTTTTTGAACTACACGCGGCAGTTTAAATATCTCCCTCGACTCGTCTTTTTCGAGCGCAGCGTATAAGTTGTTGGATACATTAACGAGCGTATCAAGCCCTACAACATCTGACGTTCGGAATGTAGCAGACTTTGCATGACCGATTACCGGACCGGTTAGTTTATCTACTTCATTTACTGTTAATCCAAGCTCGTCTACAACATGCATGGTAGACATCATGCCGTATACTCCAATTCGGTTGGCAATAAATGCCGGCGTGTCTTTACACAATACTGTCTCTTTTCCCAGATACAGATCTCCGTACTTCATGAAGAAGTCTACAATCTCCGGATCCGTTTTCTTTGTTGGGATAATCTCCAATAACCTTAGATATCTCGGAGGGTTGAAAAAGTGCGTTCCGCAGAAATGTTTTTGGAAATCTTCGCTTCTACCCTCCAGCATCAAATGAATCGGAATGCCGGATGTGTTGGATGTGATAAGCGTTCCCGGTTTTCTTTCCTTTTCTACTTTATCGAAAAGTGATTTTTTGATTTCAAGATTCTCTACAACTACTTCGATGATCCAATCAACGTCTTTGATTTTGGATAAATCATCATCAAAGTTGCCTGTCTCGATCAATCGAGCTTTGGATTTGTCGTAAAGTGGTGATGGGTTTGATTTTATCGCTGTTTGTAGCGCGTCATTCACCAGCTTGTTTCGGGCGGCCGGATTTTCTTTTTCCTTATCGGACAAATCACGTGGCACAATATCCAAGAGCACCACCTCTACACCAATATTGGCGAAGTGACATGCGATACGTGAGCCCATGATTCCCGATCCAAGAACAGCTGCCTTCTTAATGGTTCGTTTCATAAGTGTTTATTTCCTTTTAAGATTTAATGATTGGGTTGTAATAAGCCATCAGCTGCAAACTCTTCTGCAATCTGATCGGCTACTTTTTTGAACAAGGAAGGGTCGTCTACAATTCCACCGATCTCCTGAAGTACTTCGAAGAAGACGCTTAGCTTCTTCTCATCAACCAGTGTTCGGATCTTTGTATTGAATTCGCGAACAGCACGTCTGGAAAGCTCCCGCTTTTCTTTTCCTATATCCGATAAGAAAACCCGGACCGATCTTCCGTCTATTGCATCTTTCTTCCGATAAACCCAGCCCTTCTCTTCCATGGATTTAAGCATACGAGTAAGGCTTCTAGATTCCATCCCCAGCATAGGGGCAATTTTAGTTGCCGGTGTGCCGTTTTCCACATCAATATTTAATAGCACAAATCCGGTGGAAGCCGTCAAATCATAAGGCGAACCGAATTGGTTATACATTCGGGAAACGCCATGCCATAAAGCTTTTATGTTGTAGTCGACCGTTTCTTCTCTTTTCATGGTGTATTAGCTTATACAGTTCAAATATAGGAAAATTTGTTATGCATGCATACTATTTTTTGTTCCTTCTGCTTATTATAGTTTTGAAATATGAAGGATCAGGAAATACCGGGTGATTTTTATTCATTCGAAACAAATACGCCTTTTGAGCGATGTATCGAATGTGAAAAGTATCTCTTACATGAAGATACTGAATATATCATAGAAAAAGCAATTAAGAATTACGAGGGGTATCCGGCCAGGGATGTGGTGTTTGACTATGCGATATGCATGGACTGTGCAGAAAAAATGAGGCGGGAAGTTTCAAAAGAGTCCTGGCAGAAGATGATGCAGTACTTTCAGGAAAACATGGATGTACAACACCGGATTGAAATGCAACAACAGTCGGCCGAAGAAAACTTACAATCCTGTATGATAAAAAAAACGAATGTGAATGAATGTAGGGAGTACCAAATCTACGCACACTGCAAAGGCAACAAGCTGAACATGGAGAATCCACCCTATATGATTTCTGGAGAAGTAATGGAGGAATTAATTCCACTTCTTTCTGATAAAACCATTGATGAAATGAATGGTTTTTTGGATAAGCACTTTTCACCTGATCCTTCGCTCATGGAGCCTGCTCCTCCGAGATTGATTTTGGTTTAGTTTATTTAACCGCAGAGGGAGCTGAGTTTAACCACCGAGAGAACGGAGTTGGGGCAGAGAATACGGTGAGTTATTTTTTGAATTGATACGGATGGCTCCAGTTTTCTATGGTTTGTTGTGACCAGCTGTTTAATGCTCCACTCAAAAAAAGAAGGATGAAAAACCTTTTCACCCTTCTAATCTAGTGTATCTCTTTAAAAAAAAATGATTTCTTTCGATCAAGCCATCTCTGGCTCCAAAGAAGGTTTTGATTCATTCTTTGAATCGATTGTTACTTGCTCCAGTGCCTGCTCGATATCCCAAATCAGATCTTTGGGGTTTTCAACCCCTACGGAAAGTCGAACCAGTCCATCGGTAATTCCATATCTCAGTCTTTCATCCGGATCCACTCCCGCATGAGTCATAGATGCCGGGTGCTGCGCCAATGATTCCGTACTTCCCAAACTTACGGCTAGCTTGATTAGCTTCAGATTATTCAAAAACTGGAATGATTCTTTTTCTCCACCGTTTAAAATGATGCTTAGCATCGCTCCTCCGGATGAGAATTGTCGATCGAAAATTTCTTTTTGCTTAGTCCCTTCTTTAAGTGCACCGAGATAATGGATTGTTTTCACTTTCGGATGCGCTTTGATTGCCTCATAAACATGCGCTGCATTGTCGGCTTGTTTTTCCATTCGGATTTTCAGCGTTTCCAAACTTCGAAGCAACAACCATCCCGTCCATGGTCCTGCCATGTTTCCAAGGAATGTCCGCATTTCTTTAATCTGAGCAATCAATGCTTTGCTTCCTAAACAAGCACCTGCAATCACATCACTATGTCCGCCAATGTATTTGGTGGCTGAGTAAAGTACGAGATCCGCTCCATGTTTCAATGGATGCTGCCAGATTGGTCCCATGTAAGTATTGTCAACTGCAATAAGTGGTCGCTCGTCTGTTGTGAAATTTTCTGCGATCGATCGGCACATTTCCAGATCCACGAGGTGATTGGTTGGGTTGGCAGGTGTTTCCACATAGATCATCTTTAGTGGATGTCCGCTTTCTTTCACCATTGTTTCAATCTCTTCCTGAGTTTGATTCGGATCAAATCCCATAACATTCACACCAAACCTTGGAAGAACGTGTTTTACAAAATGATCTGTTCCTCCGTAGATCGGATTGCTGTGCAACAGCAAATCACCAGGAGACAAAAACTGCATAAGCGCAGTTGTAATTGCACCCATTCCACTTTCAAAAACAGCTGCATCTTCTGCCTGATCCCAGAGCGTCAGTCTGTTTTCAAGAATTTCAAGATCGGGATTATTTAGTCGGCTGTAAATCAAACCCAGCTCTTCGCCTTCATTCTTTTCTCTTAAGCCGTAGGCCTGTTCGAAAAATGCTTTTCCATCTTCGGCTCTTTCGAAAACAAATGTGGACGTTTGGAATATGGGTGGCTTGATGGCTCCTTCTGATAATGAGGGCTTGAAGCCATAGGACATCATTAAACTTTCCGGACTTAGATTTTTCATAGCGTGATATTTTAATCGAAATTGGATGAATTAACTATTAAATTCAATTGATATAGAAAAATCATCTACTAATTATTATTTTGACAACTCATTTATTCTTTATTTTATCCTAAAGTTCGGACTAAACAGAAACATGATGGATGACATTGATAAAAAGCTGGTGGTGCTTCTCCAGGAAAATGGAAAGTTGACCATGAAAGAATTAAGTGCCGAGTTGGGATTGAGTATCACACCGATTTATGAGAGGCTGAAACGGCTGGAGCGAAAAGGCGTGATCACCGGCTATCATGCTTCCGTCAATCCGAAAAAAGCCGGATTTGGGTTTGAGGTGTTTTCTTCCGTGACATTGGAATCACACAAGGCAGATTATTTACGGGAGTTTGAAGTGGAGATTTCGAAATTTCCAGAAGTAATGGAATGTTACCACCTGGCAGGGTCATTTGATTTTTTGCTAAAAGTGCTCGTGAATAATATGGACGGCTATGCCGATTTTGTAAATAAGAAACTGGCTAAGCTTGACAACATTCGACTGGTACAAAGTATGATGGTGTTGAAGAAAGTGAAACAAACAGATGTCTTACCGCTAGTTGACAAAATCTCCGCGTAGTTGCCGAAATCTTTTCCTGGCTTCCGCCGAATACATGCTACCCGGATACTCAACCAAAAATTGTTGGTAGAGTGATTTTGCCTGTTCCACATCTTTGAGCTGCTGCTCCACAATTTCCGCTTTCTTAAACGCAGCATCGTCAGCCAAAATATCGTATGCGTAAGAGGCTAAAATTTTGTCGAGGTATTCGATCGCACTGATTGTGTTTCCATTTTCCAGTTCCAATTTCGATTTGAGCCAAAAAATCTCATCCGTGATTGAGTGGTGCATGTACTGTTCAAGCATTACACTCAATCGTTGGTTAGCTTCCGCCTTTTTATTCTGAAAAATCAACAACTCGATGTTTGCAAATTCCTGCATCACTGCATCGGTGGTATCGAGTGCGGTGTTGTCCGTAATGAGCATACCGAGGGAAATAGCATCATTGGAAATTTCCCTTGTGGTGTTTTTTTTCAGGATATCTAAATGTCCTTTCGCCAAAGCAAAATTTCCGGTGAAGTAATGCAGTCGGGCATTTCTCAATTTTGCATCATATCCGAGCTGATGACTTTTGTATGCTTTCTCCACCTGAGAATACAAAAGTGTAGCCTCCCATGGTTCGCCTCGTAACAGATAGATGTCACCCAGGTCCAGTTTGCTCTGTGAAAGCAACTGGCGGCCTGCTCTTGGGTCCGTAACGAGTTTGTTGAGGAGTTGTGCTGCGAAATCAATTTCATCCAAATAAAAGGCGTGTAACAGCGCCTTACTTCTTAATGCGTCGAAAGCAGTTTGTGACGGGTATAGTTCATCGTAGAGAGCCTGGTATTGATTCGCTAGTTCTCGAATCTCCAATTTGTTGATCGGATAAGTATTCTTGATTTTTTGCTCTTTCGAATCCATCCACAGCTTTCGGGCAAACTGATAGTTTCTGGAGTTTGGATATTGACGTGCTACATACTCGAAAATTTCTTCGGCATCATCATACGAATTATTTTCCATTGCAATGCGTCCAATATCCATGGAGCGATCTCCCGGGCGTTGGTTTCTTTTATCAATGGCCCTGGCTTGGATGAACGCTCCGTAAAAATTTTTTCGCTGAAGCTCCACCCAGAGTAAGAGTTCAGCAAACTTGGTGTCATCCGGCTCCTCCTGCATTTTACGAATAAGTGTATTTTCTAACTCATTCAAATCTTCTTCCTGTTGAATAAAATTCTGAAGTAGGTTTTTAATGTAGCTGAGTCGGTTCGGACTATCGGAGGCATAATTCAAATACTCCTCGATCATTGAGGCTTTGTCATTGACCATGCGATAAATGGAAGCAAGCTCCAAAGCATGAACCGTTGGGTTATTACGCGCTTCTCTTGATTCTTTAAAAAACCGAATGGATTCTTCATAAAGCTGTTCGTTGGCAAAATACTGTGCAAGAATACTCAGTTGGAAAGGGTTTGATTTTGATTCCTTGGTAAGATCTTTAATGTAACTGTTGAGTTTTTCCGTATTTCCAGATTCATTATATACTGCTGCGAGGTTTGCCTTGAATTGCATATTAGATGGAAAGGTTTTGATAGAGCGTTGCAAAAATTTTTCTGCAACATCAAAATCTCCGGTAGCTTTTAATAACGTGAGATAGTTTCCAGCAATCAGCTGTAGGTTGTATGGATTATCGGATAAGTCTTCGTAAAGCATCCGAGCTTTCTCCAGATCACCTTGCTGATAATATTCATTGGCAATCTGAATTTGATCGTGGCTCTGTGCAATTATCAGATTAAGTGGGAAAAATATGTAGAGTAAAGCCCTTCGGATCATTGTTCAATTAATTCACATATATACATACCTTATAATATTATATAAAGTTTAATAAAATACTATTCTTATTATTAGGGCTGTGGATACGTGGATAAGATAAAGAGTTAAAGTTTGTATTTACGGATTGTTTATAAGGTGGATTTGATTTTTTCTTATTTAACAGTGTATTCACATCTAATTAATTGAAAACGAGTTGTTTAATGCTTTTTGTGGATAATGCGTAATTCTTCAATGTTGGAATCTTTTTGTATGAATCAAAATCATAAATTGTCGATAAGGTAGGATTTGTTAAATGTTATCATTTCCGGATATTCAATATTTATAATTTGTGTGTTAAGTCTATTAGTTATCAACTTTCTTAAAGCCGGTTATGCACAGGATTAGAAAGTTATGCCCAACTCTACAACCCAATTTTCTCTAATGCTTGTTTCCTGACGATAAAGGAATATTTGTTCAGGTTCCTGATTTTTGAGCAGGTTACCGTATGACCACTTTCCATCTTTGTTATCATCAATTAGTGCTCTTACAGTATAGTTACTTGGTTTAATAGTATTGAAGGTGATGTTTTTTTCATTTGATTTTTGATAGGCAACTTTTCCATTCTCGTCAATTAGTTGGATAGTAAAATGAGTTTCATCTGTTTGCACTGTCAATTTCAAAACACCTGCTGATTGTTTAGTTGGCTTAGACAGTGGTAATGCTTTTTGTGCTGAAGTGTCATTTTCAACAGATACAAAGCCTCCTTTATCAATTATAAGTTTAAGTGCGGGTTGTTTTGGTCCGGCAGAAATGGATTGATTAATTGGATCATTTGAAAGAGAATCAATTGCTGTTGTATCTCTGGGCAATGTTTTTTCATAAGCAGCAAAGATGCTGTCGGGAGACCACTTGAATTGCAAATCAAGTGTAGTGAAATTGTGATTCCATTTTGACTTAGGAAATACCTGAAGTGAAAAAGTACTATCCGCTTGAATATAGAATTTGGAAGAGTCTGATGACTTGATTGGTTTGTTGAATTTTAAAGAAATTCTATTCGAATCAGTTATAAACAATTTTGATTCTTTAATTGAGTATGTAAAGCTGGACGGCTTTCTATTGGATTGTAAAAAGACATAGTTTATTGTGTCTTTAATTTCATTGTTTAAGCTGTCCTTGACGTAAATGATAGACTGTAGACTATCGCCATAATTGATAGTGTCTGGTTTGTAAACTCTTAAAACATCTTTTTTATCTCCAACTACTTGATGATATAAATAATCTGGAGTGATTGAATATTCATCTGGAGTTTTGTTGAATTTAATTTCTAGATAAGGTCCTGCAGGTCTTGCATTGATAAGTTTGATTGGTTTTACATTTTGCAGAATTGTTCTAATTGGTGGAAGAATTGTACTTGAATCTAAGCGAATAGTATCTTGAAGAAACCCATGTGCTTCAGTTTCAGGATCTAAAATGAAATTGCTGTTGTCATCATTAAATGCGAGGATTTTATAAACTCCTTTTTTAATGTAATTAATTACATAGTTTCCGGAATCATTAGCAGTAGTGAAATACATTGGATTTTCTGAGAAGAAATCAAGACTGTCTGAAAACGGGTATAGCCCAACAACAAACTCTTTACCTGGCTCTTTAGTTAAGAGTTGTTCTACAGATCCCTTTATTGATAGACTGTCAATGTATTGACCTGTACTGAATGCTATCGATAAATTAATAGCTGGGTTATTTTCTGTAATATCTGTTACACCATCAGCAAAATTGAAGTTGTAGGTAGTAGAATCTTCTAGTTCTCCTTCCAGCTTAATAATTAATTTATTACGCTTAGCAATTGACTTATAGTTAATATCAGTTTTAGGTGTAATTATTAATTGCTGTTTAAGCTTATCAGCAGTAATAAATTCAGAGAATTCTAATTCAATTTCACTGGAATTAAAATTGGTGGTTCCAGAAACCGGATTTGCATATATAAGTGTGGGTGGAATGGTGTCTTTTGGACCTCCTGTTGGCCTACCGGGATTAGCACATTGATGGAAGGTAATATCAATGAATATAATAAATAGGATGATGGTTATGAAATCCTTCATTTCCTGAGAATGTAGATCAAACTTGAATATTGATTGGTTTTGGCTGCTTTTTTGTTGGATAGTTGGCCGATTCTTAAAGCATTAAGTAAGCTTCCTTTAGGTTTATATTTCTCACTAAGCAAAGAGACATAATATGAATCGAATAGCATTGGGATTGTTTCAACCAGTTTAAGTTTTGTTTGAGTAGCCAATGCTTTCATTGATACCTGATCAAAATGATAGAGATGTCTGGGAACATCGTATGCTGCCCAAAACTCTTGGTAATGTTGAGCGTCAAATGATTGGTAATTTGGAACAGCTAATATCATATGTCCTCCTTCTTTCAATTTCTTTTTTAATGACTTAATAGTTTCTTTAAGATCGGACACATGTTCAATAACATGCCATGCAGTAATTATATCCACCTGGTCATTTACCTCACTTAATTTTTCTATCACCGATGTGCCATTTTTTGATTTAGCAATAACTCTTGCTTTTTCATCAGGCTCATATCCAAAAGCCTGCCAATTATTTTCTGTAGCAGTTTGAATGAAATCACCTGTACCACAACCATAATCCAGCAATTGACCAGATTGAGTATTTATTTTATTGATAAGGTGCACTTTTTTACGAAGGGTAATCTTTCTAACAACCTTGTAAATAATATTAATAAGGGAGTTGGCTCTATCTGTGTGCGAGATGTACGCGTCGCTTTGATAATATTTGGGTAGGGATTCCTCATCAGGCCGTGGGTTTGTAAAAACCAAAGAACAATTTGAACACTTTACTAATGCAAAGCTTTCTCCCGAAACAGAATGATCATCGCAAATGATTTGATTCTGAAACTGGGTATGATTACAAATGGGACAATTATCTAATTTTTCGTACATTATCTACCTAGGTAAACCATTAAAACAGAAACATCAGAAGGGGATACACCGCTAATTCTGGAGGCCTGGCCCAGAGTTTCTGGTTTTATTTTCAATAGCTTTTCTTTTGCTTCGGCTGATAATGAAGGTAGTTGGTTATAGTCAAAGGTTTTTTTGATTCGCAAGTTTTCGAGGTTGCTCATTTTTTCAGAGTTCTGCTGTTCTCTATCTATGTATGTTTTATACTTGATTTGTATTTCTGCTTGCTCTATCACTTCTGTTGAAAAGGAGTTCAAAGCCTCTTCTATTTTTCCAGAGAATAACTTAAAATCATAGATCGATATTTCAGGTCTTTTCAAAATTGTAGCCAATGACGATTTGTCTTTTATGGGTGCCGATGATAGAGCTGCAAGTTTGTCTTCAGCTTCATTAGGTTTGAATTGTATTTCGTTCAATAGGCTAATTAACTTTTCTGTTTCTTTCTTTTTGTTTTTAACCTGTGATAACCTTTCATCAGACGCTAATCCTATGCCATGACTTTTCTCTGTAAGTCTTATGTCTGCATTGTCCTGACGTAATAACAAACGAAACTCAGCTCTGGATGTAAACATTCTGTATGGTTCATCTGTACCTTTATTGATAAGATCATCAATTAGTACACCAATGTATGCCTCGTTTCTCTGAAGTATAAATGGGGCTTCTTCAGCCACTTTCAAATGGGCGTTAATACCGGCCATCATTCCCTGGCAAGCTGCCTCTTCATAACCTGTGGTTCCGTTTATTTGTCCGGCAAAATATAGATTTTCGATCAGGTTGGTCTCTAATGTATTTGAAAGTTGTGTAGGCGGGAAGAAATCATATTCGATTGCATAGCCAGGACGAAACATTTTTACGTTTTCAAAACCTGGTACTTTTCGTAATGCTTTGAACTGCACACCTTCCGGAAGTGAAGTAGAAAAGCCATTAACATATATTTCTACCGTGTTCCAGCCTTCCGGCTCTACGAAGATTTGATGCCTGTTTCTATCAGCAAATCTGTTGATTTTATCTTCAATTGAAGGACAATATCTTGGCCCTAGCCCTTGAATTCTGCCAGTAAACATCGGTGATTGTTCAAAACCTGACTGTAGTATTTCATGTACTTCGGGATTTGTATATGTAATGTGACAGCTTCTTTGTGTGGTAAGAGGTCTTGAAGATTCAAGATATGAGAATTTGCCAGGGATTTCATCTCCCTCCTGTTCCTCCATTTTCGAATAGTCCAATGAACGTCCATCTACTCTAGGCGGAGTTCCAGTTTTCATTCTGCCAGATTCAAAGCCTAACTCCACAAGTTGCTCTGTTATTCCTGTTGCTGCGCGCTCACCGGATCTACCACCACCAAATTGTTTTTCTCCTATATGAATAAGACCATTTAAGAAAGTACCATTGGTAAGCACCACTGCTTTGGCGGATATTTCTAGTCCAATCCCAGTCTTTACACCGGTTACTCTGCCATCTTTAACGAGCAGTCCATTCACCATTTCTTGCCAAAAGTCCAGGTTTTTAATGCCTTCCAGTGATAGCCTCCATTCTTCTGCGAAGCGCATACGATCGGATTGCGCCCGAGGGCTCCACATAGCAGGGCCTTTAGATCTGTTTAGCATTCTAAACTGAATCATTGATTTATCCGTAACCAGCCCAGAGTAGCCACCAAGCGCATCTATTTCTCTAATGATCTGCCCTTTAGCTATTCCGCCCATAGCTGGGTTACAAGACATATGAGCAATGGTGTTCATGTTCATTGTTACCAGCAATACTTTTGAACCCATGTTTGCAGCGGCAGCAGCAGCTTCACAGCCTGCATGCCCAGCGCCAACAACTATAATATCGTACTCTTGAAGCATAAATTTTCAATGTTTCACGTGGAACCTAAGCAGGATCCACCAATCAATGTTTCACGTGGAACTTAATTTTTCAGCAAAGATAAACAGGCATCCTCTTTTTCTCTCATGACTTTTTGCTGCTCCTCGGTTTTGTCACCAAACCCAAGCAGGTGCAAAACACCGTGAATCATTACTCGGTTCAGTTCATGTTCAAAAGAAGTTGATTGTGTCTGAGCATTTTCTCTGACTCGATCGATGCTTATGAATATGTCAGATTCAATGATTCCTTCTTCTTCTGAGTTGTCAAACGTGATAATATCTGTGTAATAATCATGTTTAAGGTGCTCTTTATTGATTTCCAATAAATAGTCATCGGAGCAGAAAACATATGAGATCTCAGATAGTTTGTGGTCATGTGCACGAATGACCTCTGTGATCCAGTCAGAAGTTTCGGTTGGTTTGGTTAGTGAAAAGTCAGTCTCTTCCGAATAAAACTGAATGGCCATTAAGAAAGGTAAAAACTTAGTTCAGCGACTCTCCCATCTTTTTTGAAGGATACTTCATCGCAAAGATTCTTCATTAGAAAAATACCCCGTCCTCCAGGTTTGCTGATGTTTTCCGGAAGTGTTGGGTCGGGGAGGTTGCTATAATCAAATCCGGGACCTTCATCTTCAATAGTGAATTTGATTTGTGACTCTTCAAGGGCTAGCTGAAGATGCACATTCTTTTTGCTGTCTGATCGATTTCCGTGCACAATAGCATTGTTTACAGATTCTGTAACAGCAATCATGATATTTCCATATATATCATCATTCAATTGATATTGATCTTTTGCATTATCAATGAAACTTTCTACTATCCTGATATTTTCAGGAAGCGATGGAATCTGTATTTGAATGTTATCAATCATTCTCTTCGTCTGAACTTAAGCGTCTAAAATAGTCGTTTACTTCTTTTTTATAAAATGGATTTAATTCTATTGGAATAGTTTTTAATAACTCGATCTCTTTTTTCTTTAGTTCAAGATATTTTTCAAAGCCAGGAGGTATCTCCCGAGAGATTACAGAAGGTTTCTGTGCTTCTCTTTCTTCATCCATTTCCTGATTTCTTTGCGCTTTTTCTGCCTCCAGCATTCTGGTCATAATTTGTTTCTGTCGGTTGATTAACTGCTGGGTCAGTCTTTTGTTTACCAAGTCTACTTCGTTTTGCTCCATCATATCGATGGCACGTTTAAGATCATCACCACCGATTCCTCCTCCAGGCTTACCGTCTTCAGCTTCTTTCAGCATTTCCATTTGTCTCCGAATCATTTCTTGCTCTGCTGCAAGCCTGGCGAGCTCTTCAGAAAGTTCTCTGCCAGATTTTCCTGAGCCTTTTAGCTCATTGATTTGCTCTCCCAACTGATTTTGCATTTCCTGTAGATCCGGCATACTTTGAGATTGATCTTTCTTTCCGGAGCTGGAATTACCCATAGCCTCCGACATAGCCATCTGCATCTGCTGCATCGTATCGTCGAGTAATAATGCCAGATTATTAATAGATGTCATGGCGAATTGCTGACTCGAAAGCGCACGCCCACGGTTTCTGTCTTTCAAATAGTCAATAGCTTCATCTATGTTGTCGTTTATTGACCCTACTTCACGGGTTACATATGAAGATATTTGAACAACTTTTGAAGCCAGGGATAGCAGGCTGTCCTGAATTACTTTCGCATCGTCTTTAAGTTTTAGCTGATTTTGTGAGAGCTCAAGGAAACGAGGGTCCGACTGACTTACCTGACGCATCTCTAGCATGATTTCTTCCTGGTTAAACGAAAGCTTAACCAGGTTATCCAGTATGTCTCGGAGTTGGTCCAGGTTTGCTTGCATCATTTCCATTTGCATGCCGCCTTGCATATTCTGAAGCTTTTTACTCAGATTTTTCATTTTCTGAGCAGCATTTTTTTGCTTTTGCTGTGTGCTTTTGGATTTCTGTTGCTGAGATTTTTGACTCTGTTGACCTTGTTGGTTTTCATTTTGTTCTTTTTTATCAGCGTTTTCACCAGGCTTGCTATCCGATGATTGATTGTTTTCTTTTTCGGAGTTTTCACCAGTATCCTCTTCAGATTCAGAGCTATCATTTTCCTCACCCTCCTGATTTTTTTCTCCTTCGTTTTGATCTCCACTCTCCTTTTCCAATTGCTCCATTATCTCACGAAGTTCTTTGGCAATTTGTCTTTCTTCCAATTCGAAATCCTCAAGTGCTTCCGGTCGCTTTAGCTCCTGATTCATTTTCTGAACCTGATCCATCTTGTCTCTGAAATCATCAAACTCCTTATTGATTTCTTCTTGCTCCTCTTTCCCCGAATTTTCGTCAGCGGCTGTTTCTTGCTTGTTGCTCAAAGTATCCAGCTTCTGCAGGTTTTGCTCCAAAGTACTCTCCATTTTTAGTCTTTTGAATAGTTCAAGTGCTCTTTCCAGGTCTCTTTCCAGGTTTTGCTCACTTTTCTTTAACTCATTCAACTCTTGGCTGACTTCCTGATCTGATGGATTATTCTCCTTCAACAGCTCCTTAAGTTTTTCATAAAGCTTTTTGGTTTCTTCATCCATTAGCTCATCGAGCAGTTGTTGCATTTTTTGGTTTTTTTCCTGCAACTGCTCGCTTTGTTTTTGGAATCGGTTACTGGATTTCATTAAATCTTCATGTTGCTTCTTAAGCTTCTCAATCTCTTCGTTTAGCTTTTCTCTATCTTCAATAATATCATTAAGTAGCTTTTTTTCCTGCCAGTCTACTTTTTGTTCTGATTTTAGCCTGTTTTCGATTTCTTCTAATCGCTCTGCTATTTCCTCTGCTTTTTTCTCAGTATCGCCAAGTTGATCTTCAACTCCATCCTGTTTTTCAGAAATTAATGCGTCTATTTCATCACTACCGGGTGTTTGTAAAATGAAGACATTGGCTTTTGTTTCTTTAGGTCCATTTACCTGATCATTGTCTTTAACACTTATAAAAACTTCTAAAGACTGGCCCTGCTGTATATTTAGCGAGTCAAGATTCCAGTTGGCATAAAAACTCTGACTCCCTGCCTTTTTATTAATATCTAAAGGGATACGTGTGTATTCTTTTTGTTTTTGTTTTCGATAATTTATGAATAAGCCGGTGAAACCATAATCATCTGAAATGGATCCTGCAAGTGTCAAAAACTCAAATCCAATTGAATCCGGAAAATATTGAGCAGCAATTTCAGGAAATTCATCTTCAATTACATCAATGGAATACATGAGTTCAGATTTATTTTTACTAAACTCATTAAAGAGTTCAATTTCATAGCTCCCATCATTAAAAACGCGCTCTTCAAGACTAAAGCCTGACTCGTCTGTTCTGCTTAATCTCAGTTCTTTTTCATTTAAGATGATAGAAGCACTATCGGATGCGAGCGTATTAATTTGCCACAAAACGGTGGACCCTTCCAGTATCGTAAGATCGCCAGTATTCTCGATGGTTCGTATTTGTCCTCCGGTGTAATTGGGTTCAGAAACACGAATAAGCATTGAGACCAGGTCTGGTCTGTTTCTTACTCGTACATTATATGTTTTTGACTGAAATCCAGCCGCCTCAAACTGTATTTTTTTATCTGTTTGAATTTTTGGGAATGTGTGTGAGAATGTTTTGTCCTTAAGAGAATACGCTGAGGCATATCTTTTTTCATCGATGATTAAATAGACAGATTCAGGTAGCTGATTACCGTCAACCTTTGTGGTCAATGTAAAATCTTCACCCCGGAAGGCCTCTAAGCTTTTGTTTTGCACAAAAAATGCAAAAGGAGCTTTAGGTACATACTCTTTTTTGAAGTTGACTATTCGTTTAGAGCTCTCAGATATTAGGGATGGGTTGATAAAAGACACGAGTGAAAATCCTACAATTACTATGAAAAGGATGATTCCATATTTCTTTGCAGGTCGAAAATCAACAGCCTGAACAAATTTGAATCTTTTGAAATCCTGTGATTTTTTTTCTATCGCTGCTAACAGTAGGTCATTGTTTCCTTGATTGCCAAGCTGTAATGTGTTGATTAGCCGATCTTCCAGCTCAGAAAAATGTTTTGATATTTCTTTCGCTGCATCCTCATCACTTAATCCTTTCTTTATTTTGGCCAACTGAAGACCTGGCCTTATGATCAGGGAATAGAAAGATATGAAAACAAGCAGTATAAAGCTGAAAAATAGAATTGCCCTCCCTGTGACGCCCAACCAAAACTTATGTTCCAGTCCGTTTATGCCTACGAAGAACACAGTGTTAAGAATCAAGAAGCCGAGTATACCAAGTATTATTTGACGGAAATAATACCTTTTCTTAAAAGATGCGAGTTTATATTTTATTTCTTCTAAACCACTCATAGTTGGAGTGTAAACGGACAATAAGAATCAAAGGTGCATGTTACCATCCAATTTCTTCTCTGAAATACTCTAAAATCTGAATTTTTAACAATTTCTCCTGTTCCATGAGGTCAAATCGGGGTAATTTCTTAATCAGTTTCCAATGGGGCCATCCATCTTCATCATGTCCTTCTAATTCATAATATCCAGCCAGTGAAAGGACTTTGCAAATGGCAATGTGTAAAATGTCTTGCTTTTCCTCTTTTGAAAATGACCTTGCCCCAAGTCCCAACTCCTGAACCCCAACCAGGAATAGAACAGCATTTAAATCCGCAGGTCGCTTACCGGTCAATTCTTTTAACTTATAAAGCAGCTCAACCCATTCTTTTTGCAGATCCAGATCTTTTTTATAGACCATTATTTATGATTATTTTTTCCAAATGATCAGAGATTTCGTTTCACTTCTTTTCCCCCAGAACTGTCTTAATTGTGCACAGTCTTTAATATCTGAAGAGCAATTTATATGTACAAACTGTAAAATAGACTTACCTGTAACCAGTGATCACAAAAACCCGGAAAATGATCTATTCAGGAAGTTTGCATTTGAGCCAAAGATAAAGTCAGCAAGTGCTTATTTGTATTACAGCCGAGAAGGTATTACCAGAAAATTACTACACAACTTAAAATATAAGGGGAAGAAGGAAATTGGCAAAACCTTGGGTCAATGGATGACACCAACGTTAGAGTTCCTCGAATTTGATTTTGTCTTACCTGTACCACTACACCCGTCTAAGGTGAGGAAACGTGGCTATAACCAGAGCGAGCAGATAGCAATAGGAATTGCTGAGGTCTTCGCTCTGGATGTAAAATCGGATCTGGTAAAGAGAAAAATTGCAACAAAAAGCCAAACAAATAAATCAAAGGCAGATCGGTGGATCAATATGGAGAATGTTTACTCCGAGGTTCATGAAGATTTGTCTGGCCAATCGGTACTAATCGTTGATGATGTGATCACTACAGGAGCAACCATAGGTATGCTAAGTCAAAGACTTATACAAGCCAATGTCGAATCTATTCATTTAGCTTCTGTAGCCAGGGGAAAATAAAAAAAGGCTACTCTTTACGAGTAGCCTAATGAAAAATCTGTGAGATTTAATTTTTAGAAGTTGGATCCAGCTCTAATCATTGCGCATCTAAACCCAATGGTAGAAGTAGCAGAATCTTCGAACAAGAATCTTCTGGTTCCAGGGGATAGCCAATAAGCTACATCCGCCCACGAACCACCTTTATAAACTCTTACTCTTCTCTTTGGCGGGTTGTCTGCATTGTAAGACTTCTGCAGTCCTGAAGTTTTTACCCACTCTTCTTCTGTGTAGGCTCCTTCATTACCAATATACGAGTAATCAGAATCGTAATCATCTTCAGAGTCTAGCACAGCATCTCTACGTGCTGGGTTTAGATCATCCATATCCTGGAATGAAAGCGGACGGTACACATCTTGCACCCACTCGTTCACATTTCCAGCCATGTTGTATAGTCCAAAATCGTTTGGAGGGTAATCGTAGATATAGGTGGTGATCATCGCACCATCATTTAGCTTACCAGCGATACCGGCATAGTCACCATTACCTCTCTTGAAGTTTGCAAGGAAATACCCCATGCTCTTTCCGTATGGATTTCTTAAAGCATGGCCATCCCAAGGATAAAGTCTTTTGTGTGTCTGGTTTTCATCCAACCATTGAGTTCCTATAAGTGCTTGCGCAGCATATTCCCACTCTGCTTCTGTTGGCAACCTATAGCCTGGAAGTACAACTCCAGAGCTAAGGCCTGGAACTGAACCTGCTGATGCAGCAAGGTCTCCACCCTCTGCTCCTGCAAAAGCATCATCTCCTGATGCAACAGGGTCAAGGTAGCCAGCATCTTCAGCTAACTTTAGGTTTACAACTGTAGTTCTCCACTTACAATAGTTTACTGCTTGTCTCCAGTTTACTCCTACAACAGGAAAGTATCTGAATCCAGGATATCTGTAGTAACTATTTACGTATGGGTCGTTGTAAGCAAGGTCTTTTGCCCAAACGGTGGTATCCGGGAGGTTGTTTCTCCAGTAATAATCGTCTGAGTCTTGCTTGATGTAGTATTCGTACTCTAACCAGTGGATATTAGCAACTTCTGTTTCATCCATATAGAATGAAGCAACTGTAACTGCTCTTTCCAGGTTGTCATGCGCATACATAACATCTTCTTCAAATGATCCAAGCACAGTTCTACCTCCCTCGATAAAAACAAGGTTTGGTCCGTCTGGCTGTCCCTGAAAATCACTGACTTGAAAACCACCTTCTTCGTTAAACTCCAGGCCGGTGGCAGAGCTGGCAAAACCTGGATTTTCTGCTGATGGTGCGCCTCCGCTTCCTCCAAGGAAGTTACATGCACCTAAAAAAACTACAGCCAAAGCAAAGAAACCTGTGCTCTTAGCTGCTCTCACATAATTTTTCATAACACCGTTTGAATTTGTCTTGAAACGTTTCAACGTACTAATAAACACAAATATTTCAAAAAACCCATCGTAAGTCAATGGATTTTAGATTAAACCTTAATGATTAAATGCTTTTTAGACTCCTTTTATTGTTTGAAGTTGAAGTTTTTATGCGTGAGTTAATGGTGTGTGCATCTGCTCGATCACTTCTCGTGCGTTACTTATAGTGCCTACATTTTCAACACTTATCAGAAGTTTATTCTTGACCTCTTTCATCTTACTGTCATGTGGGTTTGACTTGATGAAGCTGAGCACGTTTCCAAATCTTGGCGACTGAAAGTACTCCTGTGGCTTTTTGTCAGAAATGTAGCAACGCATTTTATTGTTTTTGATCGTCACCTTTTCAAAACCTATTTGAATTGCTTTCCACCGAAGTTTTACCGTTTCTGTCAGGTTGTTAACACCATTTGGAAGTGGGCCAAACCGGTCTTTCATCATTTTAATAAAGTCATTTAGCTCCTCTTCAGACTTTAAGTCATCAAGTTTGGTGTAAAGCCCTAATCGTTCAGAGATATTACTTACATAATCTTCAGGGATCAACGCTTCAAAATCTGTTTCCACATTGCAGTCTTCAATCATTTTTTCGACTGCATCCTTGTTTTTCATAAGGTCCGTTTCGAAAAGCTGCTTGAACTCACCTTCTTTTAGTTCCTGCACCGCTTCGTCTAGAATTTTGTGGTACATGTCAAAACCCATGTCATTGATAAACCCGCTTTGTTCTGCACCAAGTAAGTTTCCGGCTCCACGAATGTCCAGGTCTCTCATCGCTACCTTAAACCCATCTCCCAGATCAGAAAACTCTTCAAGTGTATTAAGACGTTTACGTGCGTCACTTGTAAGTACGGAAGTTGGAGGCGTCAGCATAAAACAATATGCTTTCGTATTGGATCTTCCCACCCGACCCCTCATTTGGTGAAGGTCAGAAAGCCCAAACATATGGGCGTTGTTAATGATGATGGTATTAGCATTTGGAATATCAAGGCCACTTTCAATGATATTGGTTGATACCAGCACATCATATTCGCCTTCAATAAACTTTAGCATTACCTTTTCTAGCTGAGCTCCTTCCATTTGACCATGTGCAATTCCAATTTTTGAGTCAGGTACGAGTTTGAAAATCATATTGCCCACTTGCTCAATATCGCTGACACGATTGTGAACCATAAAAACCTGTCCGCCCCTTCTAACCTCATGACTTACTGCATCGCGAATGACTTCTTCGTTGAACTCATGTAGTTCCGTTGTGACGGGCCGCCTGTTTGGTGGAGGAGTAGAAATAATTGACAAATCTCTAGCACCCATTAGTGAGAAGTGTAGTGTTCTTGGGATTGGTGTTGCTGTCAGTGTTAGCGCATCAACATTCACTCGCATATCTTTCAAACGTTCCTTCACCTTCACTCCAAACTTTTGCTCCTCATCTATGATCATTAAGCCCAGGTCTTTGAACTCAATGTCTTTGTTCACAATTCGGTGAGTACCGATAAGGATATCTATTTTTCCCTCCTTGACTCTTTTCTTTATATCATTGATCTGTTTAGTGCTTTTGAAGCGATTGATATAGTCAATGGAGACGAGCATACTTTCAAGCCGAGCGGCAAATGTCCGGTGGTGCTGCATAGCAAGAATAGTAGTGGGAACCAGTACAGCCACCTGCTTACCTGAGTTAACGGCTTTAAATGCAGCACGTATTGCAATCTCTGTTTTTCCGAAACCAACATCCCCACAAACCAACCGGTCCATTGGGTGCTCCAATTCCATATCTGCTTTTACATCAGAGGTGGCCATTGACTGATCTGGAGTATCCTGATACATGAAGGAAGATTCAAGCTCTGCCTGCAGGTAATCATCCGGAGGAAACGCATACCCCTGAGCTGCCTTTCGCTTTGCATAGAGCTGAATAAGATCTTTCGCAATGTCCTTAACCTTTCGCTTTACTTTTTTCTTCTTGTTTTCCCATTCTGGTGAACCAAGTTTATTGATTGAAGGAGGTTCCCCTTCTTTTCCGGAATATTTTGAAACCTTGTGTAAGGAATGCAAACTGACATACAGCAAATCATCATCTCTGTACACGAGCCGCATTGCCTCCTGCTTATTACTACCAACATCTACAGTGTCCAATCCGGCAAACCGCCCAACGCCATGATCAATATGGGTTACAAAATCTCCAGGCTGGAGCGTCTTAAGTTCTTTGAGCGTTAGTGCTTTGCTTTTGGTAAACTTCTCTTTTCCCTTGTAACGATGAAATCGGTCAAAAATCTGATGGTCAGTATAAAGGCAGATTTCTTCATGGTCGTCTATGAAGCCTTCACGAAGGGAGGCGGTTACACCATCGAATGAAATCTCCGGATCAATTTCTTCGAAAATTGTTACAAGACGCTCGATTTGCTTGAAGGATTCTGCTGCAATAAGTTTTTGATAGTTTCTTTCCTGCAATTCCTTTAAGCTTTCGGCAAGTAGCGAAAAGTTTTTATGGAAGGAGGGTTGTGGGCGGACGGCAAGTGTGAGCTCCTCATCGGGCGGAAGGTAGAACCTGCTTCCAAACTCAACTTTCTTGAATTTCTCTAAAGATTGAGTAAATGAATCTTGGGTTTCAAACAATTGGTTGGGTGAGGTAATCAATTTAGAGTCGCCGCTCATTTCTTTTATCACCTGAAACTGCTCTTCTACCTTGTGAAAAGACTTATCAATAATATCAAGCGATTGCTGGTGATCTTTCAACCAGATTACGGTTTCTGATGGAATGTAATCCAGGAATGACTGCCTTTCTTCGCTTACCAATTTTGTTTGTACATTCGGAATAAGCGAAATGTGATCAAGTTCTTTAGTTGAAAGCTGAGATTCAGGATCAAACTCTCTTATGGTTTCGACTTCATCGCCAAAAAGCTCTAACCTGTATGGCTGTTCATGGGAATATGAAAACACATCGATGATGCCGCCTCGAACAGAAAATTGTCCAGGCTCATATACAAAATCTGTTTTCTCGAAATCATATGTTATTAGCAGGTCGGCAAGAAATTCTATATCCAGCTGTTCGCCAGGCTTTGCAGTAAAGGTGTTGGATACAAGGGATCGCTTGTTTATTACTTTTTCTGAGAGGGCTTCCGGATAAGTGATGATTAAAAGATTTTGCCGATCATTAAGCTCATTGAGCACCTCGGCCCTTTGCAGAATGTTCGCATTCTCAATTTCTTCATAGTGATATGGCTTTTTGTATGAAGATGGGAATGAAATAAATTCATCCTCAAGAAAGTTTGATAGATCCGTACTGAAGTATGATGCTTCTTCAAAATCATGAAGAACGATGAGGTGTATTCCTCCAATTTTTTTAAATGTAGCGGCAACCAGTACTGCATCATAGCTGCCTGCAATTCCCTTCAACCGCAACTGTTTTTTCTTATTGAGGCTCTCTGCTATTGCTTCAACGTTGCTGCTCTCCTGGTACTTTAGTAGTAAATCTTTCGTATTCAAACCCACATTCAAAAATTAGATTGGCAAAAGTAACGTTTATACTACATGCACAAGCCTCAAATGGTTTTGACCATCACACCAGTAGATACTTGTTAATAGATCATAAGCGGTCATTCATCTAAAAAATGAACTATTTCAAGATGTGATTGCAACATTTAGTGTCTTTCATGTGTATTAAGAGCAAAGACATTCATAATAAATTGAACTTCGTTCGTTTATTGAAAGACTTTCTTTTAGGTTAGGTTGGTGATTAGGCGTGTACCGTTCTTCGGGCACGCCTTCTCTTTTTTTGGTTCATTCCTATTCTACAAATCCTTCGCTAATTTCACTTTAGGTTTAACTTTAACGCATGAAAAGATTCGTCCTTCCATTAATTACGCTCTTAATAGTTTCTCAATCTTTTGCCTGGGGCCCCACTGGTCATCGAATAGTAGGTTTAATAGCAGAGCGGCACCTTACTAATAAAGCAAGGAAAAACATTGAAAAAGCATTGGGGTTTGAAACCCTTGCTGAGGTAAGTTATTACATGGATTTTATTAAGTCAGATGACAAATATGATTACATGTATGACTGGCATTTCGCAACTATTCCAACAGGAAAAACCTACGAAGAAGCGGGCACTCCTGAGGAAGGTGATGTGATAGTGGCCCTTCAACGTTTAATTTCTGAGCTGGAAACAAAGGAATTTACAGATGGGGATGAAGCGTTTGCGTTGAAATGTCTCGTTCACCTAATTGGAGATATTCACCAGCCGCTCCATGTTGGTAATGGAGAAGATCGGGGTGCGAATGATGTGAAATTAGACTTTTTCTGGAAAAGCTCTAACCTGCACAGGGTATGGGATAGCCAAATGATAGAGGAGCAAAAGTTTAGCTATACAGAATACGCAGAATGGATAGATCACCCTACTGCAAAACAGCTTGAAGATTGGTCTTCTCTTAATGTTTTAGATTGGGCTTATGAATCAGTGAAGTATCGGGAACAGTGTTATAACACGGTACCGGAGGACAAAAAGCTAAGCTATGATTATGTATACGAAAACTTAGATTTATTAAATCAGCGATTGCTTCAAGCGGGTATAAGACTGGCTAATGTCTTAAATGAAATATACGGTTAGAGAATAGTCATTCGAAGTTTATCCGCTGCATGTTCTAGATCCACTAAAGCCTCAATAGCAAAAACAGTTTCCATGGGGACCTTTAATATTTGGGCCGCATGGCTCACCTGCTCTTTTTCATCTTGAGCATAATCACCATCTGCACTTGACATCCGGATGGCATCATAGATGAGCAACTTGTTGAAGTTTGCAAATGAACTTGAGTTGAAATCATAAAATATTTCCTCCAGATCACCTTCTTCAAAATCATACTCCTCCCAGTCGGCAATAATATCTTCGTCCACACCAACAGCTTGTGCACATTCGATTGTGAGCCACTCAAGCTCGGGATCAGAAACCTCTCCATCAGAACCGGCGATTGTCAGAAGTGCATACCCATACTGTCTCCATGACTCTTTTGGAACCATCGTTATTCCGTAAAAAGAAGGTGCTATTTTGAATATTTCCATGCTCATGCCGTTCTGATTTAAGATTTGGACAAACCAAATTAATTTGTTTTCATATGAAAATGAACAACTTCGCGGGGGGAATTTTATTTTTAAGGTTTTGACAACCAAATCAATGTTTACGGATAAAGACAAACAGCTGATAAAGCGTAAGGGAATTGAGGAAAGTCAGATTGAAGATCAGCTGATGAGATTTAAAAATGGTTTTTTACCAGCTCCTCTGTTGGCTCCTGCTACTGTTGAGAATGGCATTTTGCTACTTAGCAAAGAGGAAGTAGATCATTATACTTCAAACTATGATGAATCTGAGCTTGAAGTGATGAAGTTTGTTCCTGCATCAGGTGCTGCTACACGAATGTTTAAGCCACTTTTTTCTTTTCTGCAAAAATTTGATGGGACGAAGGAATCTTTTGATACGTATTGTCAAGAACATAAAAAGACTAAAAAGTTCTTTGAAAACCTGAACCGATTTGCGTTCTACGAAGAACTCAATGAAAGCTTTACCCAGACACATGGAATCTCTGTTGATCAGGCCCTAAATGATTATAAGCATGATGATGTTATTTCACATCTCCTTTATAATGAAGGTCTGAACTATGGATCGCTTCCGAAGGGACTTCTTAAATTTCATAAATACGATACGGAAAGCAGAACACCAGCCGAAGAGCACTTGGTCGAAGGAGTTACATATGCGAAAGGGAAAAACGGGGTTAAAATACACTTCACTATCTCCCCAGATCACCAGGCAAAGTTTGAAGATCATATTATAGCAAAGTCGGCAGAAAAAAACATTGATGTTTCATTCAGTTTTCAGCAGGCAGACACTGATACAATTGCAGCAACACCGGAGTGTGAACCTTTTCGCGCGGATGATGGGAGTTTACTATTCAGGCCAGCTGGTCACGGCGCATTACTGGAAAACCTGAATGCGCTAAATGCTGATGTGATTTTTGTAAAAAACATTGATAATGTAGTTCCTGACAGACTCAAGGAAGAAACGATAAAATACAAGAAAGTTCTGGCCGGTGTTCTTCTGGCTTATCAGGAGCGTGTTTTTAACCTTCTTAAAAAAGCCGATTCTGGTGATGATGTCACCTCAGAAGCCAAAAGCCTTTTGTCCGAACTTGGAATGAAAGGAGGTTACTCAAATAGTGAAACTGTTCGTCTTTTAAACAGGCCTATTCGCGTTTGTGGCATGGTGAAAAATGAAGGAGAGCCTGGTGGTGGACCTTTTTGGGTTAAAAAACAAGATGCTCAAACGCTTCAGATTGTAGAGTCTGCACAAGTAGACACAAGTAGTGATGAACAACGCGAAATTTTTGAAGCAGGAACTCATTTTAACCCGGTAGATCTGGTGCTTGGAGTAAAAAACTACAAAGGAGAAAAGTTTGACCTTATGCAATTTAGGGATGATGAGGCAGGTTTTATTTCAGAAAAATCATACAACGGACAAAAGTTGCTTGCCATGGAGCTTCCGGGATTATGGAATGGGAGTATGGCTGATTGGAATACAGTTTTTGTAGAGGTTCCGCTCATCACTTTCAATCCGGTAAAAACTGTAACAGACCTTCTTAAAGAAAATCACTGCTAAAGCACTTCTTTCAACATCCGATCAATTTCGCCGTAATCGAAGGGCTTCCTAAAGGCATGCTGGATTTTTTTTAACTCAATTGACTTTTCGATGACTTCATCCGAATCAAAGCCAGTCAACAAAAAGCAGGGAATGTCAAGCAGCGCAGGCTTTATTTTATTGATGAATTGTAGCCCGTCCATTTCGGGCATTCTCAGGTCGCTAATAATCGCGTCAATGCGATTTTGATTTTCTGAAATTTTCTCGAAAGCTTCAGCTGCTGACTGTGCTGTAAGTACATCATAATCTTTCTCAAACCTTTTCTCCAAAACGAAAAGGTTGATTAATTCATCATCTACAAATAATATAGTACGTCTCACTTCACATCAAAAGAGATGACAAATTTAGAACCTTTTCCTGGTTTTGATGTTACCTCAACTTTTCCGTTGTGATCTTCGATAATTTTATATGTAATGGATAGACCAAGCCCCGTGCCTTGTCCAACGGGTTTTGTTGTGAAGAATGGATCGCTAATCTTGCTCAGGTTTTCTTTACTGATTCCAACCCCATTATCAGCTATTTCAACAGTTATCTTACTTCCACTTTTGCGTGTTTTGATAAGGATTTCACCGTCTTTCTCAATCGCTTGCTCAGCATTAGAAATGATATTTAGAAAAGCCTGATGAAGCTTACCCTCATTGCCCGGAACCACTAATTTTTCATCAGTGAAATGCTTTTCAAGCTTACCCTTATATTTTAATCGTGGTTGGAGCATTATGATACTATTCTGGAGTATGTCATGAAGATCACATTGCTCATCCATTGCTTCCGTATTTCTGCTAAAATGATTTAGGCTGTTTACAATCACGGAAGCTCTGCTTAGCCCCTCTTTTATGATATGAATACACGGCGAAGCTTCAAATTTCAATTCTTTTTCATCTTCCAAACCCTGCTCTAGTATCTCAACTCCTCCTTTGATAAAGTTTAGTGGGTTATTGATTTCATGCGCAACACCCGCTGAAAGCATTCCCAGAGAAGCCATTTTTTCTGATTGAATAAGCTTATGTGTAGCCTCTTGAAGCTGTTTCATCGAATCTCCAATTTTTTGGTTTCGCTTAACTAATGCATTTCTGAACAGGAAAGTATAGATAATGACACTGGCAAAAATGAATGAAACGCAAATGAATGAGTGAGCTATCTTAAACTCTTCCGGTAATATGTTCTTGGTATATCCCAACAAGGTTAGCGGTAGTATAGAGAACATACAAAGCCCCGCCAGAACCATAAAAATATACCGATCCTTGACCGGCTTGTAAAAAAAAGCGAGCAGAGGGGAAATAAGAAAAATAGGATAAGCCGGTGACATTGTGCCACCTGTATAGAAGATCTGTACAAAAAATGCAATGAGGGTAGTTAGAATTGATAGTCTAAAGAGGGCTGGAAGTTCTAATGTGGACAATGATAGGAGCCCAAGGATTAAAAAGACGAAAAATGCTCCAAAACACGACTGATATATGATTTTTACATCAGCAACGTAATAAAAGAAACCAAAGCCCAATGATGCGACATAGGCTGATATCATTAATAAGCGATAAAATCCAGCTTCTCTGGAAAGGTATTGACTAGTACTCAATTGGCGGGTGATTATTGGCTGGTGGAATTTAGTAAATCTGTCGCATTTATAGCAACATAGGGCTAGGCAACTTTTGCACTTTTCACACTTTCTTCCAATAGGGAGTAAACTTCATTCACCTCTGGCGTTGGTTCTGACTGTTCTGATTTGAGTTGAAAAAGCGTTAACTCCTCTTTGGTGATAAGTTGAACCCTGATTGAGATCAAGTATTCTTCCACGGAGTTTCTTGCAGCCGTAGTGTACTCATCTATAAACTGGGAGTGAAGGGTTATTGTAGAAATCATTTTTAGCGGTTGGTTTTCCTGATGGTATGTCCCTATGATGGCTGTGAACGTATTGTTTTCCAAATCAATGGTTAGACTTGATTTTTGTGAAAAGAATATGCGTTTTATCACAATTGTAGCAATAACACCCACTATCAGGATAACCCCATAAATGACACCTGCGGAAAATACAGGGATAGATAAAAAGATCGTCACAAAAAGAAGGACAACTATACCCATAATCCCGGTGCGATGTTTAATGATGATTTTACCATCCCTGGATTTGAAGGAATAGCCGTTTTCTCCAAGAAGATCGATCGCTCTCTGGCTCAGATTGGGTGACTTCATAAGTAACTATGTTAAAAAGGCTTTTGGCCTTTAACGATTACTTTAAGGTAAGAAAAATTTATTAGTAAATCTTATTTATTATCGAATAGTGCATTTAAGAAGGTTTGAGCCAACTGAAAGAGCAGCTGTTTTTAATAGCCGTGTACAAGCCTTTCGAATAGTGACCAGATCCTCACTGAGATTAACCGAATACCCGTTGTACTCCAGCATGTCAAGGGCTTTATGACTCAGTGTATCACTTCTCATCAACCAACTCAAGATCAATTGTCCTGCGATCAATGTCGGTCTTGGCAACCAGTACTTTGAGTTTATCTCCTAATGTTATAATGCGTTTATTGTTTCTCCCAATCACCCGCATTTGCTTTTCATCAAACTCATAGAAGTCATCATTGAGGTCGCTCATGCGAATCATTCCTTCACATTTTGTTTCGATGATCTCCACAAATATGCCCCATTCAGTCACACCGGAAACGATCCCTTCAAACTCCTGCCCAAGCATGGTTTCCATGAACTCCACCTGCTTGTATTTGATGGAGGCACGCTCAGCATCAGCCGCTCGCTTTTCTCTTTCAGATGAATGCATACAAAGCGGTTCATACTCTTCATTGCCTACATTCTTTCCTCCTTGCAAATAATGCTCGAGGAGTCGGTGCACCATCACATCCGGATACCTTCGAATAGGAGAAGTAAAATGCGAGTAATGATCAAACGCCAATCCAAAGTGACCCCTTGGATCCGTGGTGTATTTGGCTTTTGCCATGGACCGAATAGCCAGTGACTCAAGAACGTTTTGCTCCGGTTTGCCTTCAATGTTTTCCATCAGCTTATTTAGACCATGGGAAATGTTGTTTCCGGTATCCACCTTGTGACCAAACTTTGCAGCGAATGAAGCGAACGTGCTCAACTTTTCCGGGTCCGGATCATCATGTACCCGATAAACGAAGGTTTTGCTTCCCTCTTCTTTGCCTTTTTCTTTCCACTTGTAGATGTGTGTGGCCACTTCTTTATTAGCAAGGAGCATAAACTCCTCAATCATTTTGTGGGCATCTTTTCGCTCCTTCGGGATTACTTCAAGTGGTTTGCCATCCTCATCCAGTCGGAATTTTACTTCTACTGTTTCAAAGTTTACTGCTCCCTGCTGGAATTTCTTTTTTCGGAGATGCTTTGCAATGTTATTGAGTGTGACAATCTCTTTGGTGAAATCACTATCCAGCCCTTCGATTCTTTCCTGGGCTTCCTCATAAGTGAATCGGCGGTCCGATTTAATGACGGTTCGTCCAAACCACTTTTTAGAAACCACTCCTTTTTCATCAATCTCAAAAACGGCAGAAAAAGTGAGCTTTTCTTCGTTTGGTCGCAATGAGCATAGGCCGTTCGACAATCTTTCCGGCAGCATGGGGATTGTGCGATCTACCAGATACACAGAAGTGGCCCGCTCGATGGCTTCTTTGTCCAACTCCGTACCCTCTTCCACATAGTGAGATACATCTGCGATGTGTACACCTATTTCATATTTTCCTTTTTCCAGCTCTTTGATAGAAAGTGCATCATCAAAGTCTTTTGCATCATGCGGGTCAATGGTGAAAGTGGTGATATCCCGAAAGTCCCGACGCTTTTTGATTTCCTCGTCCGTTATGAGGTCAGGAATTTCATCGGCTGCTTTTTCAATCTTTTTCGGGAATCGGAATGGTAATCCAAACTCCGCCATGATGGAATGAATCTCAGCTTCATTCTCACCAGCTTGTCCCAAAACTTCAGTTACAGTTCCAAGTGGACTTCTGTTTTTCGCATCGTGCCATTTGTCAATTTTGACCATGACCTTATCATTCGCCTTAGCCTTCCCAATTTTCTCTGGATAGACCATGATGTCGAAATGGATGTTACGGCTGTCGGGGACTACAAAAGAGAACTTTTGTGAAATTTCTATTTTACCTACAAACTCATCCCTGTTTCGTTTGAGGATGTTCACCACCTTGCCTTCGGCTCGATAGCCTTTGCCGGCCGGCTTAGTAAGAATCACACTCACTAAATCGCCATGAATAGCGAATTTCAGGTCGTTTGTTTTTACCCAAATATCTTCATCAGGTTCTGGAGTCACTACATAGGCAAAATTTGCGTTTACATGGTCGACCGTCCCCTGAATGTATTCGCTTTCAGCGTTGCTGACGAAGCGACCGTCACTGAGTCGTCTGATTTTCTCTTTGCTTTCGAGGCTGAAAAGCTGACTTTTAAGGTAATCTTTTGATTTTTTGTCTCGTAGTTTTAGTTGTCTGATAAGCTCTCTATAACCGTACGACTTCCCATCATTAAGGGAGAAAATTTCGTGGAGCTTGCTCTTTATTTCTTTTACGTGATTTGGTTGTTGTTTGGATCGTGATCCTAGTTTCTTTTTTCGTTTTTTACTCATGTTTGTTTTTTTGACCGTGCGGTCATTTTACGATGTTTATCTGACCTGGATCGATCAGAGGTAAATTATTGAGGCGGAGGTAGAGCTGTGCCGTTGCGATTATATCTTTTTGGCAATATTCCTCAATTTTCTTTAACCCATCTTTTTCTTCATAATATGTTTTTGTCACCATTGAGCCGTCCAGCTCAGTTTTGCTGGAGGGTATCCCAAAGATGTTGGTAAGTAAATCCAGTGAAGTAAAGCTTTTCCAATCGCCAAACTTCCAAAGTTCCATCGTGTCGATGTGATTTACCTCCCAGGGTTTTTTCCCGGTCATATTTAGCGACCAGGGGATTTTAATGTCGTTGATCAGCATGCGGCGGCACAGGTAAGGGAAATCAAATTCTTTTCCATTGTGTGCACACAGCTTTAGATTGTCTTGATCGAACTTAGATTCTATAAAATTTTTAAAGTCAGTTAATAATTCTTTTTCATGGTCTGATGCGAGCGTTTTAACTCGCAAGGCAGGCTTTCCTTTGTGTTCATGATAGAAGCCCATTCCTATCACTATGATTTTTCCGAACTCTGCGTAGATAGCAGCCCGTTCTTCATAGAGCTCTTCGGGGGGTTTTTCTTCAGGATTACGAATAAAACCAGCTTTTCGTTCCCAATGTTTTTTTAAAGTTGGAGAAAGCTGTTCAATGTTCTCGTTTCCCGAGACGGTTTCAATATCAACTATTAAGAAATCTTGAAAGTGGTTTTGCATCAATCATGCAAGATACCGTTCATTTCCAATTCTTCAATGAAGGTGAGGTTTTCTTCAACGATGGAATCAGGTACAAAGATAAACTTTTTGTCATATACCCGCCCGTCAATAAAGTAACTCACCCAATATTCATTATTCAGATGAAAAACAGACTCATCAATTGGTTCAATCAAAGCATATTCGCCAGAATCAATGAACGGAATCATGTGTCTTAGGGTGGAGGTTTTTTGTTTTTCTGTTTTAGTCTCACCATAGCCTTTGGATGTGACCATTGTATTTTCCAGTTTGTTCTCATTTCGGTTGATAAGAAATACTTTCCACCCTTCATCGTCTTTGGCTATCACCACGTGAACGTCTTTGACCGGAGCAAAATCAATGTCTTTCCGCATAGCGCAAATTTGGGATCATTCTGCATAAAAAATGAAAACCACTTTCCTTATTCTTTAGGCTTGGTTTAGTTTGCCGCTTTATTTGTAATGAAAAACCCTGAAAACAATAGAATCTTTCCATTTGTATGGCCCTGGAAGGGAGTCAACAACCAGACACTTAGTTGGACGCAACTGGCAAAGCAAAAGGCTTTTTCTATTTCGTACCTTATTGTTATTTGGTCAATCATTGGAATTTTGGGCTTTGCGTCAACCCGAAACTGTGAGGGTTCATGGCAGATAGCACTTCAGTGTGACTTTGCTTTTTGGGTTAAAAACCTTAGAGAAGATCCCTTAATATTTGTGAGGAACATGTTTACCACCTTGTTTCTGCACAATGGGTTTGATCATATACTTTTCGTTTCTGTCATTGGAATCCTAATTATTGTACAGTCACATGAAGCAATATTTGGGTTTAAAACGACGGCATTAATTTTCATTTCTGCTTATATGACAGTAGCACCATTTTTTGGTGCTTTTTATACTGTAGGTCTAGACCTGTATCCTGACAGTCAATTCATGCAATTCGCTTTTGCGAGAAACTGGATGGGAGGCTCGATAGGGATGTTTCAGGTTTATGGAGCATTGGCTACAAAAAGCAGAAAACCATTGGTAATGTTAATGATTCCCGTGTTTTTTGAGCTATTCAACCTTTTTGTTTTTGGAATCGACCTCCATATTTCACTCATGCATGTTATGAGTACGTTTGTAGGATATGGTCTTTCGTTGTGGTTGGTGAAAAAATGATTATTGGATCAGCTCCATCTCGAATACAGCAGCTAAGTTTTTTTTCAGCTTTTTCTCTACTTCTTTGATATCAATTTCGTGACCTAATTCTTTCTGCAACGAGGTAACGGCCTTATCCTGAATTCCGCAAGGGACGATGTAATTAAAGTACTCAAGGTCTGTATTCACATTAAACGCAAACCCATGCATGGTGACCCACCGACTGCTTTTCACACCCAATGCACAAATTTTTCGTGCTTTCGCTGTATCATCACCATCCAGCCAAACACCAGTTAGTCCTTCAACGCGTCCAGATTCGATTCCATATTCTTTGAGTGTGAGAATCACCCCTTCTTCCAGAAAACGCAAGTACTTATGAATGTCAGTAAAGAAATGATCGAGATCAAGAATGGGATAGCCTACAATTTGGCCGGGACCATGATAGGTGATGTCACCACCTCTATTGATTTTGTAGAAGGTTGCCTTTTTTTCTTTCAGGAAAGCATCATTGGCCAGGAGGTGATTTTCATCTCCACTTTTTCCAAGTGTGTATACATGAGGATGTTCACAAAATATTAGATAGTTTTTGGTTTCAATTTGATCAGCCTCCGGAAGCTTACGGTTTGAAATTTTTTGGTCTACCGTTTCTTTGAATAGATTTTCCTGAAAATCCCAGGCTTCTTTGTAGTCTTTAAGACCTAAATGAATGAATTGTGTTTTTTTATTCACTAGCTACAGCTCTATGTAGGTTTCCAACAATTCAAGCTCACCATCTGGTTCAATGTTATATTGTTTCATGCAGGCGGGGACCAATATTACCTCACCAAATTTGATGGTTTCTCCTCCAATTTTTCCAGACCCACCAACGGCAATATAGATTTTAAAACAATCGAGTTCTGAGCGGTTTATGGTTTTTGGTTGATCAAGAATAAACTTATTGGTAGAAAAATAGGGTGTTGAAACTATGGGAATTGCTTCATTTAGAACTGTTTCATATTTGCTTTTCAATTGTTCTGGTTTTGAAAAGTCAATTGCATCTAAAGCTAGTTCCGTATGAAGCTCTCTTTTTTTTCCTCCCTTGTCAATACGGTCGAAATCATAAATGCGATAGGTTACATCAGAGGTTTGTTGCACTTCAGCGATGAGCAACCCTTTGCCAATGGTGTGAACTCTACCAGCAGGAAGATAGAATGCATCACCTTCTTTTACCTCTTCTCTATGCAAAAGACTAGTTAGTTGCCCGCTTTCTAAATGTGTTAAATATTCCTCTTTGTTTGAATCTTTTTTAAACCCGTTAATGAGGGAAGCAGCTTGATCAGCTTGAACAACATACCACATTTCTGCTTTCCCGGGACAATTATGCCTTTTCTGAGCAAGTTTATCATCTGGATGTACTTGAATCGAAAGGTCTTTCGCCGCGTCAATAAACTTTATTAGAAGAGGAAATTCGGCACCAAATTGCTGATATATTGAGCTACCAACCAAATCAGCTTTATATTCTGAAATAAGGTTAGTAAGCTGATGCCCTTTCAGCACTCCTTCGGATACAATAGAGGTGTTTCCAGGAACTCCGGAAAGCTCCCAGGTTTCGCCACAATTATCTAGGTCTCCTAAGTCCTTTCCAAGAATCGTTTTAATCTTCTGTCCACCCCAAAGCTTTTCTTTGAAGATGGGATTGAATTTTAATGGATATAATTGTGACATTAATTTAAAATATGGCCGTGCGGCCCTCGCACATGGATCGCAAAACTAAAGGTATTCAGGGTGAAGGAATAGCAAAAAGGTATTACGAAAATCAGGGTTGCGAAATTTTGGAGACAAATTACCGATATCTGCGAGCAGAAATAGATTTTATTGCGCTTCAGGATGAGGAGCTTCTGATCTTTGTTGAGGTAAAGAACCGTAGCAGAAGAGATTTTGGAGAAGCAGAAACATTTGTTTCTGCTGCACAGCAGAATAGAATCAAAGATGCGGCTGAAGAATACATTTTTGGTATTAATTGGAATAAAGACATACGGTTTGATATAGTCTGTGTGGACTCTTCCGGAAAAATAGAGGTGTTTGAAGATGCCTTCTAATTAGTTTTGCTCTTAATGAATAAGCCAATCAACCTAGCCATCTTTGCTTCAGGCAGTGGCACCAACGCTGAAAACATCTCGAAACACTTTGAAGATCATGATAGCATTCAGGTGAAAGAAATTCTTTCCAACAGGAAATCAGCGGGTGTACATGCCCGTGCTGAAAAACTAGAAATCCCTTCAGCCACTTTCAGTCGAGAACAATTCAATGACCCATCATTTATAAAACAGTTGTCTGATTTTGACTATATTATTCTGGCAGGGTTTCTATGGCTAATCCCACGATACCTAATTAAAGCATTCCCAAACAAAATCATCAACATTCACCCTGCTCTTCTACCAAAATTTGGAGGAAAAGGCATGTATGGTACAAATGTTCATAAAGCTGTGATTGAATCAGGAGATAAAGAATCAGGCATTACCATTCACCTGGTGAATGAAGAATATGATAAAGGAAAAATTCTTTTTCAGTCAAAATGCGAGGTAGCTAAGAACGATACACCCGAATCATTGGCACAAAAAATACATGCGCTTGAGTATGAGCATTTTCCGAAGGTTATAGAGCGTGTTGTTTTAGGTTAACCGACTACTTTTGTACGCCGAACAATTGAGCCCCATTAATATTTCATTAAATCATGTCTACTAAGAAAATCCAATCTGCCCTTATTTCTGTTTTCCACAAAGATGGCCTTGAGCCCATAGTCACAAAACTTGCTGAGCAAGGAGTAAAGATTTACAGTACCGGAGGAACAGAGAAATTCATTAAGGAACTGGGTATCGACGTGATTCCGGTGGAGAGCCTGACAGACTACCCTTCTATTTTCGGGGGTCGAGTAAAGACACTACACCCGAAAATTTTTGGAGGGATACTCCATAGAAGAGATAATGAGTCTGATTTATCAGAAGCAAAAAAATTCGAAATCCCACCTATTGATTTGGTAATTGTGGATTTGTATCCGTTTGAAGAGACAGTGGCAAGTGGTGCAGGAGAGGACGACATCATCGAGAAAATTGATATCGGAGGAATTGCACTGATTAGAGCGGGAGCCAAAAACTACAAGGATGTGGTAATGGTGAGCTCTCGTGAATATTATCAGGACTTACAGAATATCTTAGATAATCAAAACGGTGAGACTACCGAGGAGGAGCGGAAATTATTTGCCGCTAAGGCATTTGCTACCTCCAGTCATTACGACTCAGCCATCTTCAACTGGATGAATGCAGAAAAGCAAGTTCCTGCGTTCAGGGGTTCATCAGCGCCTGGCAGAACATTGCGATATGGAGAGAACCCACATCAGAAAGGATATTTCTATGGGGATTTTGAGGCATACTTTGAGCAAATCCAGGGAAAAGAGATTTCATATAATAATCTTGTAGACATTGAAGCTGCCGTACAACTAATGGCAGAGTTTCCCGATGACATTGCTTTTGGTATCTTGAAGCACAATAATGCGTGCGGCATTGCAACTGGCCAATCAGTTCTGGAGGCTTATAAAAGAGCTTTTGCAGCAGATACAGTTTCCGCATTCGGCGGTGTTTTAATCACCAACCAGGAAGTGGATAAAGCTGCAGCAGAAGAAATGAGTAGCTTGTTTTTTGAGATTTTGATTGCACCAACATTCGCCGTGGATGCGCTGGAAATTCTTGAGAAGAAGAAAAACCGAATCCTCCTTATTCAGAAAAAACCGTGGCATCAGGAGGTTCAATACAAAAGCTTGCTGAATGGCACCATTGTTCAGGATTATGATTTGAAATCCGAATCCAGAGATGACTTGGAAGTAAAAACCAAAAAAGCTCCAACTGCTGATGAAGTGAAGGATTTATTGTTTGCCTCTAAGGTTTGTAAACAATCAAAGTCTAACACCATTGTGCTGGCGAAAGACGGTCAACTTCTGGCAAGTGGCGTTGGTCAAACATCCAGAGTAGACGCACTGAACCAGGCGATAGAAAAGGCCGGTAAATTTGGGTTTGACCTAAACGGTGCGGTTATGGCTTCTGATGCCTTTTTCCCATTCCCGGACTGTGTGGAGATTGCTCACAAAGCAGGTATAACAGCTGTGATCCAGCCGGGCGGATCTATCAAGGATCAGGATTCCATATATTATTGTGATACCAATGGCCTTGCGATGGTGATGACAGGAACCAGGCATTTTAAGCACTGACAGAGTCAGTTTTTATGTTTTTCTAACCACAGAGATCGCAGAGTTTTTCACAGAAATCACGGAGAGAATATTTATACTTCTCTCTGTGTTCTCTGTGTATTTCTTAATGTCTCTGCGGTTAAACCCTTAAGAAGTCAACTTCATCAACAATTCCACCAATTCATCTTTTTTCATTCCTTTAAAATGTTTCTTGCGCTCTGAATCATTCATCTTTTGCATTTTTTTTACAAAATCACTTCCTAAAACTTCTACCGCATGGTTTTCAGGAGCTCCAAAAATTTCGATTTCATCTATGGCGGTATTCAAAACTTCCTTCCCCTTTAGCTTTGCCGTTTCAACAGGCTTATAACTAGAACTGGAATCACGCAAAGCCCAACTGCTGTAATCAATTTTTAGGTTATTGATTTGCTTTGCCCGTGGGTCATTTTCCCCAAAGATTCGTTCCAGCACAGTGATCGCACTGGTTTTCCAGGCTTCCAGATCAAAACTTTCTTCTTCCAGCTTGCTGATCTGTTTTTTGAGGAGTTTGATGTATTGGGATTTCATTAAGGTTAAGTTAATTACTTAAATAGTGAATTGGCAATAAGTCCATTAATTAACCATAATGTGCAGGTAACAATTAATCATTAATTGAACTCTCCTCAAGTGACCGCTTTTACTTTTTTACGATTCTTCGGTTGATAACGTCTCCCCCCACTGTTTCAATTTGAATAATGTATGAACCACTCGAAAGTTCGTTTAAATCCAGCAGGTTAGTTGAAAAGGTTTTTAACTTGTTACCCGACAGATCAATGATACTTGCAGTTTTGAACCCTTCAGATTTGATATAAATATATCGGCGTGTTGGGTTGGGATAATAGCTTAGTCTCACTTCATCACTTCCAAGTGAGACATCAAGCACAGTGATGTAGTCTGACTTTGCTTCTGAAACAAACTGTAGTTCGTTGGCGATTGAAAGAGTCACATCATATGTTCCACCCTCTTCATATAGAATACTTGGATTTTCTTCCGTTGAGGTTTCGGGAGACCCACCATCAAAGGACCATTCCAGTTCGGTGAAACCTCCAGTGCTCTGATTTGAAAACACCACGCTATTGCCCGCTTCCACTTCTAACACATCACTTGAAAAGTCTGCCACCAGAGCTTCTTCATAAAGAATCTCCCAGCCACCAGCCAGCCCAACCGAATCACTTTTGAATGTAATAAATACGATGTTAGAGCTTGAGTAATTAATTGATTCTTGCAGTTCTTCGTTGGTATATGATACTAGCAACTCAGCCTGATCATCGCCACCGTCATAGATATTCAAGGTATCGCCATCTCCTATATGAAGGTCTCTGAATATTAATGCCAAGGACTCTATTCCAGATGCTGCAATCAACCAGGAACAATCAAGGTAAGCAGCGTATTCAAACGGGCCGCTTCCGTCTTCAAAAGTTCCGTTAGACGAGGTAAAGGTTGTCATACCATCACAACCTTCAGGATCATACACCTGCATAAAAGCACTTCGAATCAGTGTGTCGGTCTTTTGTCCGTCATTAACTACAAGCTTAACTTCAAAAGACCCTTCTTGATTATACTGAACTATCGGATTTTCTAAAGTAGACGTTTCAGGTGTTCCGCCTTCAAAGTGCCACTCAAAGGAAGTCACCACTCCGGAGCTTCGATCTGTAAACTGCACGCTTTGACCAATTACGATTACAGTGGTATCGGCAACAAAGTCCGCAATTAGGATTGTGTCCTTGACAAAAACCAGGTCCTCTTTTGTTATGCTTTGTGTTGTAGTCGTATCACTTATAGAAAGTGTCACTGAATAGGTCCCCGGCTCGGGGTAGGTGATCACCGGATTTTGGTCGGTGGAAGTAGCTGGCTCACCACCAGGGAATTCCCAATTCCATTCCACAGGCTCTCCTACACTTAGGTCGCTAAAGCTGATGCTATCGCCAACAGTAATTTCAGTTTTGTCCTGTGTGAAGTCGACTTCCAGACTATCGGGTCGTTCTACAACCTGAATGAAATCTGCTTGTGTGTCTCGAGCCTGTAGATTCCCTTGAAAAATTTCTAACCGGACATAATAGGAGCCTAACTCCTCATAAACCACACTAGGGTTTTGAACCTCGGAAGTGCCGGGGTTCCCGCCCTCAAATTCCCACTCCCAACGTTCCGGATCTCCGGTACTCTGGTCGGTAAACTGAACCGTATCTCCAATGAAGACCGTTTGTTTGTCAGCAGAGAAAATGGGATCCAATTCTTCATCAGAAGCAACAGTGATGTATTCTGTTTTGGTAAGTGTACCTGTTGAATCACCATTTGAAACTTCAAGTACGACATCAAAAGTGCCAACGCTATCATAACTGATCGAAGGGTTTTGTTCTGTAGAGGTTGATGGTGTTCCACCTTCAAAGCTCCATGACCAGGAGGAGGGGCTGCCAATAGATTCGTCAGTAAATTGAACATTTTGAAATTTGATGACTTCAGTCTTATCTGCAGAAAAAGCTATAATCAATTGACCATCAAACTCAGTGACGGTGATAAACCCTTCTTTGCTTTCAACATCAGAAGTAGTACTGTTACTGACTTCTAACGTGACACCATAAATCCCAATACTATCATAGGCCACTACTGGGTTTTGCTCATTTGAAGTTGATGGAGTGGCCCCTTCAAATGTCCAGCTCCAGGCTGTAGGATTTCCTGATGAGAGGTCACTGAAGGTTACATCTGCGTTTGGTCTGACTTCTTCAGCATCAACGGAGAAGTCTGCAGTTACTGTTTCTATGACATTTATTAAGCCAACTTCAGTAATTGTGGCAGTACTATCCGCATTGCCCACAGTTAAACTTACATCAAATTCACCGGTAGAATTATAGGTAATTGTTGGGTTTTGTTCTGTTGAGGTTGATGGCGTGCCTCCCACAAACTGCCAACCCCAGGAAGTAGGTGAGCCATTGGAGTTGTCAGTAAATGTGACGGATGAGCCGATCTCAATCAGCGTGTCTGAGGCGGTGAACTCCGGAGTTAAAATAGCTTCCGGGTCAATGACAGTTATTCCTTCAGTGACAGTTTTGGTATTGGAAGAGCCTCCTTCATTACTCACTGTAAGAGTGACACTGTAGGTTCCTGCAGTATGGTAAGCAACCGAGGGGCTTTGCTCTGAAGAGCTGGAGGGTGTTCCGCCCTCGAAAGTCCAACTCCACTCGTTGGGGTTGCCGGTGGATAAATCTGTAAACTGAACAGACTCACCGAGATTGACCTCTGCGGACAATGGCTCAAAGTTGGCTGTAACAGGACCGGAGGTTGGGATCACATTCGTTGTGACAAAGATTGAATCTTCTGAAAGTGAGCCGGTGACATGAGAAATAAATCCATTATAAACATTGAAGGTTCTATCACCAAGTGCAGACTTGAAGTTTGCATCAACTTCTTTTCTGCCTCCACCGGATAAAGGCATTGATAACCTCTGCGCATATGCTCCTTCACTACCACTATAATTACCACGATACATAAAGAAGAAATCATCTAAAACTTTATCATAGGCGGCATAGGTGAAATTGCTTGGTACATATTGTTCTAAAACTATCGATTCGATGAAGCTGAAAGTTCCAACCCCTATGGTATAATGATATATCGTGTTGAGGTCTGTTTGCACATTATTATCCGTGTAAAAAATGTGCTGTGTGTTTGAATTATCAATAAAGGTTTGCGCGTGTTCTACATCATGATCAGGGTTATTTGTGATAGTCTGTAGTGCGTAAGCACCTCCTGACTCATAAAATATTTCCAGATCATCCGGGCTTATATCTAGTACACCTCCGACTATATTCGATCCTGTTCTTTTTGGAAGTATAGGGTAGTCTTGTGAGTAAATATTGATGCCATCCATCACAATTGCCTCATCGTAGTTCCACCCACTTCCGGATTTTGTAGCTATGATCAAGTATTGCTCATAGCCAATAGAAGCGTATGTATCTGAAAAGTACGCTACATTAATTCCTCCATTTTGATCTATAAAAATGGCTGGTGAATGATTTACGTAGGCATCTGTGTATTCGGTAGCGGTATTTGATGTTGGGTCTGTTGGGTTGGTTGATACTTGTTTAACCTCAAAATTGCCGTCACCGTCAGGGTCACCTGCATACATCACAGCATAATTGCCACTAGGACAACATGATTGGTCATTATCTCTTTTCACAAACCAAGCTAAATGAGGGCGATTATTATCATCTAAAACAAGCGTTGGATATCTTTTGATTTCATTAGATATGTCGTCATCAACAACATACGTTTGTACGGAGCTATTATCGTAAACACTATACATTACATCGCGTGTGTTTTGATCATCCCTTACCCATGCAATGTGAGTGCGATAATTTTCATCTAATAGTGAGTATATCTCAGTAATCCTTCCAGTAAAGGGGTCGTGTAGGTCGGCAGCAAAGGCAAATGTTGAAAATGTGGTATCGACCTGAGCGTATGAAGGAAGCAATAAGGTGATAAAAAAGAGGGTGATGATCAGCTTTTTCATGAGAATAATATGTGGGTTACCCTCAATTTACATAAAAAGCAAAGCAGACTTAATACCGCGATAGGGGTATATTAATATAGCTCATAACGTCAATTATGAGATTCTCCCCCAATTCACTGTATTTTTACTAAAAGAATCGATATGAGATTTGATCATTTGGTGCTCAGGCTTTTGAAGTTTGGGATCCGTTTTTAAAATATCCTGAGCGGCAATGCGGGCGGTCTTTAGAATCTCACCATCTTTCACCAGATCTGAAACCAATAAATCCAGCACTCCACTCTGACGTGTGCCCATCAGGTCTCCGGGACCTCTAAGCTCGAGATCTACTTCTGCAATTTTAAATCCATCTGTTGTGTCAACCATGGTTCGCAACCTTTTACGACCATCAGTGCTTAGCTTAACACCCGACATTAAAATGCAATAAGATTGTTCTGCGCCTCTTCCAACTCTACCTCTTAGCTGATGTAACTGTGAAAGTCCAAACCGCTCTGCATTTTCTATAACCATAATGGATGCATTTGGCACATTTACCCCAACTTCAATCACGGTGGTAGCCACCATGATTTGCGTTTCACCTTTTACGAATCGCTGCATCTCCCATTCTTTATCTTCAGCCTTCATTTTTCCATGTACGATTGAGATTTGATAATTGGGAAAACGCCTGGTTATTCCTTCATATCCATCCATTAAATCTTTGTAGTCCAGCGTAGCAGACTCCTCTATGAGTGGATAGACGATATAGGCTTGCCTGCCTTTTTTAATTTCTTTTTCCACAAACCCGAACATTTCGAGCCGCTTAGTTTCAAAGAAGTGTTTTGTTTTTATTGGCTTCCTTCCTGCCGGCAGTTCATCTATGACGGAGACATCAAGATCACCATATAGTGTCATTGCCAACGTACGTGGAATAGGCGTGGCTGTCATAACCAACACATGAGGATAAGTGTCCTTTGTTTTTGTCCATAGCTTGGCCCGCTGCGCAACGCCAAACCGGTGCTGTTCGTCGATCACAGCCAATCCTAAATTCTTAAACTTGACTTTATCTTCAAGCAAAGCATGCGTCCCAACCAAAATGGTAATTACACCAGACATCAGTCCTTCATGGATCAGCTTCCGCTCCGAAGTAGGGGTTGAGCCCGTTAGTCTGGCCATCTGTATTCCCAGGGGTTTGGTCCATTCTTGCAATCCTTTGAAATGCTGCTCAGCCAGAATTTCGGTTGGCGCCATAAAAGCACACTGAAACCCGGAACCGATTGCAATGAGTATTGATAGAAAAGCAACCATTGTTTTCCCACTTCCTACATCTCCTTGTACCAGCCGATTCATTTGCTGACCAGATCGGAAGTCTGCGTAGATTTCCTTGACTACTCGTTTTTGTGCCCCGGTAAGCTCAAAAGGTATGTGCTTTTCATAAAATTGATTGAGGAGGTCACTGGTGTTGATGATGGCTCCTTTATACTTTTCCGTTCGGGCAATTTTTAGTTTGATGAGCCGAAGCTGAACAAAGAACAGTTCCTCGAACTTCATTCGGTTTTGAGCGATGATAAGTTGCTGAGCATTCCGAGGAAAATGCATGGCCACCACAGCCGTTTTCTTATCGATCAATTTAAACTTTTGGAGGAGGTGATGGGGTAAGGTCTCAGGAATGTGATTAACAGCCTCGACCAATAACACTTTCATTGCTTTGGTTATAAACTTACTGTCCATCCCCTTCTTCTTCATTTTCTCAGAGGTATGATAGACAGGGATCAGATATCCTCCTTTGGCATTCTTTTCAGTGAGTACCTCTACTTCCGGGTGAGCAATGTTGAATTTTCCATTATATAAAGTGGCCTTTCCGAAAGCCACATATTTCACGCCAATCGTCAGGCTTTTTTGGACCCATTGTATCCCTTTGAACCACACCATTTCAATGGAGCCGGTTTCATCCGCAAACACTCCGACCAACCGTGCCCTTCTTCCTATACCTATCGTTTTGAAAGATTTGAATTCTCCAATGAGCTGAACATATGGAAGGTCTGGTTGTAGCTCTTTGACCTTATAAAACTTGCTGCGATCCTCATGACGAAAAGGGTAGTGCTGGAGGAGGTCAGCGAATGTGAAGATTTGCAATTCTTTGTTGAGAGTTTCGGCTCGATGAGGGCCAACTCCCTTTAGGAACTCAATAGATCGATCAAAGAATTGATGCATGTGGCTAAGATAATCGGAAGCATAAAAAAAGGGAGCAGAAGCTCCCTTTGGTTCACCGTATTATCTTCTCATAATAATTTGGTGTTGTTAATCAACCCCGCAATATAATATTTTGATTTAAAGTAAAAGCAGAAAAAAGGGAGCTTTTTAAGCTCCCTCTAAAAACACCTTAGGTTAATGTTAGTTTGTTTGATTAGTACAGGTAGTCTAGTGCAGTCTTATCGTCATTGTTGAAAGGACGATTTCCTCCATCAGTACAAGCTAGCATCCATGACTTTTTGGATAATGAAGCACCTGTAGGAGTTCCCGGAATGTGATTGGCACCAATTGATCCTTCACCTTCATCTCCTCCGCTTCCACAGGAAATACTTCTATCGAAATAGTCTGTGTGACGGAAACCTATGCAGTGGCCAATTTCATGGGCCATTATAGTTGCTATTCCGTTAACAGAAAGACCATAATTGGTTTCAAGTACCCCACTCATTTTTATTTGACCGTATGGATCACAATTATTTGGGAACCCAGCCGAGCCAAGCACTCCTCTGTTTTCGTCTCTCTTGCTTAGTCTTGAGAAAACAATATCAGCACCAGAAGACGAGTTGGTTCTTTGGAAGGTCAGCAATAGGTTTTCTGCATTGTATCGAGAGATGGCCTCATCCAATGCTGCACCATAAGTGGATGGAAACGAAGCAGATGATGATGTTTTATTAGGACCTTTTCCAGGAGGAGGCCCTCCGCCGTTTCCACCTCCACCTCCTCCACCGTCAGAGGTTCCTTCATCCATGTATATGGATATTACTCTTCCACCTCCCGGGCATACCAATTCATTGGTGCTGTATTGCTCAGCAGTGGCGAGTGTTTTTGGCATAGCCATTTCGGCAATGGTCTCATCCGTTAGATAAATGTCACCTTCTACAAGATAACCTTCATTGAACGTAGTTGGGACGAAGTTGTCCACATCAAATCCTAATGCTGCTATTTGAGCAACAACATCCTCCGGAACCGAATAGTCTTCGGCTTCTGGTTCCTGATCAGAACAGGAAAATAGCATAACACTTGCCATTAGAGCAAGCGATAATATTCTCATAATTCTCTTCATAATAATTAGGGTTTTTTGATTAAGGTGTTTTCGCTATAACCCAAGGTAAGAAATTATCAGAAGGAATACAATCTATTGTCTTTAAACCGAAATACAGGGGTTCGTTTTGTAAAAAACATAAAAAGGGAGCTATAATAGCTCCCTTTTCAAAACACCCTTAGGTTAATGTTAGTTTTTTGATCAGTATAGGTAATCTAGTGCAGTCTTATCGTCATTGTTGAATGGACGATTTCCTCCATCAGTACATGCTAGCATCCATGATTTTTTAGATGCAGTTGCACCTGTTGGAGTTCCAGGAATGTGGTTTGCACCTACACCGCCATCACCTTCGTTTGCAGTGCTTCCACCACAAGAGATGCTTCTGTCAAAGTAATCTGTGTGGCGGAATCCGATGCAGTGACCCATTTCATGAGCAATGATAGTAGCAATGCCATCAGTGCTAAGTCCGTAAGAAGACTCAAGAACACCACTCATTTTGATTTCACCGTAAGGGTCGCCTGAAGCAGTAGGAAAACCTGCTGATCCTAGAACGCCTCTTCTTTCGTCTCTCTTGCTTAATCTAGTCATAACAATATCAGCACCTGAAGAAGATGTAACTCTTTGGAAAGAGATCATAAGATTTTCTGAATTATATCGAGAAATGGCTTCATCAAGGCCGGCAATCATTGCCGGGCTGTACCCGCCACTTCCTTTTTTGCCTCGTCCGCCTCCAGAGCTTTCTTCCGGTGCGTAGATAGTGATCACGCGACCACCACCAGCATTGACCAGGTTGTCGGTGCTATACTGCTCTACAGAAGCAAGCGGATTTCCCTGACCCATTTCAGCAATGGTTTGGTCAGTTAAATAAATATCACCTTCTACAAGGTATCCATTTTCAAACTTGGTAGGAACCCAATTCTGCACATCAAATCCTAATGCAGCTATTTGTGCAACAACATCAGCTGGTACAGAAAGATCGTCGGCAATTGGCTCTTGCTCAGAGCATGAAACAAATGTGAAACCTGCCAGCACAGCAAGAGTCATCAAGTAATTAATTCTTCTCATAATATTTTATTTTGATAAATGGGGTGTTTAAGTCACCCGGCAATCTAGCAAAGTCAAATAAACCAAACAAACAATTGAGAAAATTGAACGAATAAAAATAAAATACTCTACTACAAGTAAAAATAATATGTATTATTGTAGGTTAATCTCGCCACTCAAGACTGGTGAGAAGGTGAATGATGTCCTGTTTGAGGTAATGAATAACAGGAGCTAAAGAATCGTTTTTAGTGGCAGTTCTGAAATAAAGTGCTCCCCTCAGAAAATGATTGGTACTATCTGAAACATGAAACTGTGCCTGGGTCGGAACTTCTCCTTCCAGCTCGGTAAAAGAGGCATATAAACCACTGGGCAATTCAAGGATACTTTCCTCGATAGCATACGCCTTCACATTATGCTGCGAAGTAAGCTTGTAGGAATCGCTAAGGTATTCGCGAATTATGGAGTCGGTTACCGGCTTGTATGTGATCTGGATTGTTGCACCCATATCTTGATAATGAAGGTTGATCCAGTATCGCTCCGTTATCCAACTGGAATCCCTGAGCAGAGTCGCATGTTTTGAATACTCAAATTGATATGGCAGGGTGTCAGGCAAAGAGCGATAGGAAGCTTGTGGTAAATCAATACGATTGAATCCTTTAGGCTTTGGCAGATAGTCAGCTCCACAGGCTACAGAAAGAAAAACAAAAAGGATCAGGAGGTATTTCATAAGCTTGCAAAGCTTGGGTTAATCTTCAAACCCTGCAACGTTACTTTTATCTGAATTAATATAAACACGCAGGCGCTTGATTCTTCTTTGGTCTACTGCAACTACAGTGAACACAAAATGTAAGAAACGTATTTTTTCTCCGGCACTTGGCAGCTTGGTATTCATCTCCAATACAAGCCCTCCCAGTGATTCACTTTCTCCTTTGACGGTATCAAAAAGTGTAATGTCTGAATCGGTGATTTTGCAAAAATCGTTGAGTGATGTTTTGCCTTCAAAAATAAAGGTTTGATTATCAAGCTTATTGTAGGCAACATCACTATCATCGTCAAACTCATCGTTGATTTCGCCTACAATTTCTTCAATCACATCTTCCATGGTTATCAGCCCGGAAGTACCTCCGTATTCATCGATCACCACGGCAATGTGCACCTGCTTCTCTTGAAAATCCTTAAACAGATCATCGATCTTTTTACTCTCCGGAACAAAGAATGCAGGACGAAGTAGCTCTTGCCACGCAAAGTCTTCTTCTTCACCAATATGAGGAAGGAGGTCTTTGATGTATAGAATGCCATCTACTTTATCAACGGTTTCTGTGAAAATAGGAATACGTGAGTAGCCGGTCTTATTGACCTGATTCATCAATTCATGAAAGTGGGTCTCCCGATCAATAGCTGTAATGTCGATTCTGGACTTCATAACCTGCTTCACAGAGAGGGTGCCAAAGTTTACAATCCCTTTTAAAATTCCCTTTTCTTCTTCGCTGACCTCTTCCTTTTCCACTGAAATTTCTAAAGCCTGATTGATCTCTTCGACCGATAGGTTATATCCCTTCTTTTCCATTCTCCTTTCAATTAGCCCAGTCACACTCATCAAGAACCATGAGATAGGCTTAAAAAACTTGTATGAAATGAGAAGTAAACTGGAAGTAAGCTTTGCAAATGCCGTCCCATTGTGATTGGCATAAACCTTAGGAATAATCTCTCCAAAAAAGATGATCAGGATGGTAATTGCTGAAGTTAGAATTACAATGGTTAATCCTTGCTTTCCTTGAGGACCAACTATTTGCCAGGTGGCAAAAGTTGAGATAGTGACGATAAAAATATTGATAAGGTTATTAAGAATAAGAATGGTAGCCAATAACCTCTTAGGATGATGCAGCAGCCGACTGATCCGTTGTTCTTTTAGGTCAGCGGAGGCAGTAAATTCTTTAATCTGATTGTGAGAAAAAGAAAAGAATGCCACCTCTGATCCAGAAACCAGCCCTGACAAGCCTAATAGCACCAGCACCACCAACCCGTTGATCAGGTAAAATGAAAATGGCATTTCTGCCATCATACTTAATAAAATCGTGGGGAATGGATCGTCTAAAGATGTTTCCAACTACTAATTTTTTTGGTTAAAATGGGAGGTCATCCGTCGCGTCACTAGTCGTATCTTGAGATGGGGCTGACTCCTGTTGCACAGGTTGGCTTTGACTCTGGGAATAATCTCCGCCTTGTTGTGAAGAACCACCACCACTCCCGCCTAGCATGGTCATATTGTCGCCAACTACTTCTGTGGTATACCTGGTTACTCCATCCTTTTCCCAGGATCTGGTTCGGAGCTTACCTTCTACATAAATCATGTCGCCTTTTTTCACGTACTTCTCAGCTACTTCAGCCAAACCTCTCCATAGCACAACGTTGTGCCACTCAGTTTGTTCCCTTTTTTCACCTGTTTGACGGTCCTTATATGTTTCAGAAGTGGCCATAGAAAAGTTGGCCACTGTTGCTCCATTTTCAAGGTGTCGCACTTCAGGATCTTTACCCAGACGACCGACTAAGATTACTTTGTTTACTCCAGACATAATTCTTAATGATTATTCAATACCTATTCGTTGTAGGTAATTTACGATTAGTTTAGGTTTTGGCAAATTTAGCACTTCCTCAACGGAATATGACTTTAAAGCACTGTTTTGCATTAGAGTATTTGCTGAATGATCTGAAATATCTACCAGGTAGAACCTCGCAAATATTTTTTGATGACTGAGTATATGTACGAATGGGGTTGAAACGTCTTCCAATAACAACTTTTCAATATTCAGTTTTTTGTTTGTTTCTTCCATCACTTCGACTTCATTTTTCTTGCCTTCAAGAAGGTAGAAATCAAAGAGGCCGGTCCATACATCCTTTTCCCGTCTTTCATTTAAAAACAAACATTCATGATTTTTGAAAACGACATAATGAAAATGTCGATCACGAACTTTTGTTTTTGCTGTTTTAACAGGGAGTGATTTTTGACTTTTGTTTTTAAACGCAAAACAGTCGAATTGAAATTCACACTGATCACACTGGGGACTTGGCGAACAGACAGTTGCTCCAAACTCCATCATTGCCTGATTGAAAATCCCCGGGCGGCTTAATGAAATTTCTTCTTCTAGTATTTTTTCAAACACTCTTCGAGTGGAGGCCTTAGATATATCACTTTTTATTCCAAAATACCTTGAAGCAAACCTGAACACATTCCCATCTACTACAGGTCTTGGTTCATCAAAACAAATTGAAGCAATGGCTGCAGCAGTATAAGGGCCGATTCCTTTTAGTTTAAGTATCTCATTGTATGAAGATGGAAAAACACCTTTCAAATCTTTTGAAATGTATTTTGCTGTAAAGTGAAGATTTCTAGCCCTTGAATAGTAACCAAGTCCCTGCCACAATCTCAACACTTTTTCTTCAGGGGCATTTGCCAGGTCATTAATTGTTGGGAATGTTTCCATAAAGTTGAGCCAATATGGCAATCCCTGGTCAACTCTTGTTTGCTGAAGGATAATTTCAGACAACCAAACCGGATAAGGGTCTTTCGTTTTGCGCCAAGGAAGATCACGCTTTCTCTCTGTATACCAATTAATTAGCCTTTCGGCAAATGTTTTCACTTCGATGACTTAATAATTTAGAAATCCTTTTTTTATGTGAAGGTGCAAATTTAATTTTGGCCTCCCAATTTTAACACCCACCTATAAACCAGACAGTTGTGACAAAAGCTGATGTGATTAACGAGATATCCGATAAAACAGGAATTGATAAGGCAGATGTGCAAGCTTCTGTTGAGGCTTTCTTTACTGTGGTAAAGAACAATATGGCCAATGGAGAAAATGTGTATGTGAGAGGGTTTGGCAGCTTTGTGAATAAGAAGCGAGCAAAAAAGATCGCCAGAAATATCTCTAAGAACACCGCCATTGTGATTGACGAACATTACATTCCGTCTTTCAAACCATCTAAAATTTTTGTTGAGAAAATTAAAAACTCGCCAAAAATCAAGTGACAAGAGCACAACTAATTCTTGTACTTGGAGCGATTGCACTTGCAGTGATTTTATTTCAATTACCAAGGAGTGTCGTTGAAAACGAGCAGCTTCAGGAGGTGACAGAAACCAAAAGTCACTCCATGGAGATTCCTCAAGAAGTTGAAACTCAGATCAATGAGTTAAGAAGATTGCTTCAAGAGGAAGGAAATTTTGATAAAAAAGCTAACTTTGCGCACTCTTTGGCGAGACAGTATCTCGATTATGGGGTATTAGACAGTGCTGCGAGGTATGCTGAGTTTATTGAGCAAGGGAGTAATAGCCCTTCTGAGCTTGTAGCGGATATTTATTTTACGGCATATGAAAGGTCTTCGGGCCCGGAGCAGGCTAAAGCATTTGCGGTTAAAGCCAGAGAAATTTTACAGCGCCTGTTGGATAAAGATCCAACAAACCTTTTTATTAAGAACAGATTGGCGATGACGCTTGTTGTTTCTGAAAACCCCATGGCAGGGGTAGCTATGCTAAGAGAAATTTTAGCAACAGATGAAACCAACAGACAGGCCATTTTGAACCTTGGACTTTTAGCTATTCAAAGCGGACAGTTTGAGAGAGCTAAGGAACGCTTTGAAAATTTGATATCACTGAATGCCGGCGATCATGAAGCGAAGCTTTATCTAGCGGTATCAATGATGGAAATAAATCAACAATCGCAGGCACGCCTGCTTTTGGAGGAAATTTTAGCCACTCAGGATTCCATTCCTGCCATCAAAATGATGGCGAATGATTACTTGAAAGGGCTCTAAAACATTTTTAAAAATTTTAAAAAACAGAAATTATGCCTTGCGGTAAAAAAAGAAAGAGACATAAGATCTCAACTCACAAGAGAAAAAAGAGACTTAGAAAAAACAGACATAAGAAGAAGTAATAGGCACCCATTAAACAATCGCTATGAGTAATGAACTAATCATTAACTCAACTCGCGAGGGAAGTCGTATTGCTTTACTTAAGGATAAAAGGCTGGTAGAATTTCACCAGGATGGAGGAGGACAAACCTTCAACGTTGGTGACATTTATCTTGGATCGGTTAAGAAAGTTGTTCAGGGACTGAACGCTGCTTTCATTGATTTAGGATACGAAAAAGATGCCTTTTTACACTACTTGGATTTAGGACCACAGGTCCAATCACTTAATAAGTTTACCAAGCTGACACTGGCTAAGAAACTAAACAGCACAAGGCTGGCAGGTTTCAAAACAGAGCCGGATATCAATAAGCTTGGAAAAATGAGTCAGGTCCTTACCAAAGGACAAAAGATTCTGGTGCAGGTAGTAAAGGAACCTATTTCTACAAAAGGTCCACGACTTTCATGCGAGTTGTCATTGGCAGGTAGATACCTGGTAATGGTGCCGTTTTCAAATACGGTAAACGTATCAAAAAAAATAACTGACGCAAACGAACGTAAGCGTCTTCAAAGACTTATCAGCTCCATCAAGCCTGAAGGCTTTGGTGTGATTATCCGTACAGTTGCTACGGGAAAAGATGTAAAAGAGCTTGACACAGACCTTCGCAATCTTGTAGAAAGATGGGACGAAGGAATGAAGATGCTTCCAAAAGCCAAAGTGCGGGATAAGGTTATCGGTGAAATGAACCGAGCAAACTCTATACTCCGGGATGTACTTAACGAAAGCTTTGATAGTATTCAGGTAGATGATAAAGACCTCTTTCAGGAGATTAAAACCTTCGTAAAGAATATTGCCCCGGATAAGGAAAAAATCCTGAAGCACTATACAGGAAAGGCTAAAATCTTTGAAGCTACAGGTGTTGAAAAGCAGATGAAGACCTCATTTGGTCAATCTGTAAGTATGCTCAATGGAGGATATATCATCATTGAGCATACAGAGGCACTTCATGTGATTGATGTCAACAGCGGAAACAAATCCAACAAAGAAGACAATCAGGAGGACACGGCACTTAAGGTAAATCTGGATGCAGCGGAAGAAATCGCGCGTCAGCTTCGGTTAAGAGATATGGGAGGAATCATTGTGGTTGATTTCATCGATATGCGACGAATAGAGAACAAGAAAAAGCTCTACGCAAAGATGAAGGAAGCTATGAAGGATGACCGCTCAAAGCACACAATCCTTCCACTTTCAAAGTTTGGGTTGATGGAAATAACCCGTCAGCGTGTGAGACCTGAACTTTCCATTACTACAAAGGAGGTTTGCCCCACCTGTAGTGGAACAGGAAAAATTTCAGCATCTATCCAGGTGGCGGACCAGGTGGAGAATACCATTAAGTACTTCTTTGAGTCACAAAACGAGAAGAGGATCACGGTGGCTTTGCATCCATATCTGTATACCTACTTTACAGCGGGTGTTTTTTCCAGACGAGTGAAATGGTTTTTCAAATATTTTCGTTGGGTTAACATGGTCGAGGACAGTTCAAAGGCACTCACCGAATTTGAAGTACTCAACTCACAGGGAGAGCCAATTCAAATTTAGTGTAGTCTCACAGTTGGTGTCGATTCGACCAAAATCGTTGAGATTATCACCTAAATTGTGAACCTTTGGGTGAGAACCACTGAATGAAAAGGCTTCTAATCATAACATTATTAATTGGCGCGGCAGTTTATACTGCCGACGCTCAATTACTTGAGGACTCTGATCGGAGACTCAAAACCAAGAAAGTTGAGCGAAAAGGCTTTCTGTTTTTCAGAAGCAAAAAGAAATCGAAAAACAGTGATGGCATTCCCGGTGCTGATGGAAGCAGATCTCCGAGATATTCATCCGCATCATCTCCATTTAAGCTATCCGGATCAACATCTCCACGATATTCTCCTTCAAGAGAAAGAACCAGGAGATATTCTACAAGCCCTCGATATTCCGGGGGAAGTCCATTTAAGGGACGAGATTATAAGGTGACTCCACGTTACTCCTTTGGCAACCCCTTCAGAGGAAGTCAGTTTAAAGTATCACCTCGGTACTCAGGCGGAAACCCATTTAGAAACCAAGACTATAAAGTATCACCTCGCTATTCTTTAGGGAGTCCTTTCAAAGGCAAAGATTATCGGGTTTCGCCTCGCTATTCTCCAGGCAATCCCTTCAGAGGTCAAAAATATGGTGTAAGTCCACGTTATTCTCAGGGGATGCCCTTTAGGGGCAAAGATTATCGGGTTTCGCCTCGCTACTCTCCAGGCAATCCCTTCAGAGGTCAAAAATATGGTGTAAGTCCACGGTACTCCCAAGGGATGCCTTTCAGGGGCAAAGACTATAAAGTTAGCCCCCGCTATTCAGTTGGTAGTCCTTTTAAGGGTCAGAAATACAATGTAAATCCAAGGTACTCTCCGGGAATGCCTTTCAGGGGCAAAGACTATAATGTGAAGCCGAGGTATTCAGCTGGCTCGCCATTCCGAGGGGTTGACTTTAAGGTGAACCCAAGGTATTCAGGAACAAAAATTCGCTGGTTTGGAAACGGTAAAGAATGGAGCGAAGCACAATATTATCGTGAAACATCAATGTGGGAGGGGGATTTAAAAATAAAGCACAAACGGATTGGTGATCAGCACCCCAGTAGCAATTACCACATGGCTATGAAGTTCAGCAATCCCAAGGTTCGAAAGATGTTTAGAAAGTGGAATATTTTCTGGACGCGTATGAACGGGAACAAGCACAACTCAAATGGGGTTAATGAACCAGTGAAAGAGCCGAAATTTGATAAAAAAGAACGTGTGATCTGGAATAACTAATTAGGCTTGCTTTAAGTAAATATTTATGTTATCAAACTTGTTTTCAAAAACCGAGAAAGTATCTCTACCGTGGAATCATTTAAATGATGTTTCACAGCTGGAGCAACTTGATGAGATCTCAAAAGAGAAGCCTGTCGTAATTTTCAAACACAGTACCAGGTGTTCGATAAGCGCAATGGCCCTTTCGAGATTTGAAAGAGCTTATGATGGAGAAACACCATTTGAAATGTACTTTCTGGATCTGATTGCTTTTCGCGAGATTTCGAATGAGGTGGCCAGCAGGTATGGTGTTCAGCACGAATCACCTCAAACGATACTAATAAAGGATGCCAAGGCAATAGTAGATGCGTCCCACATGGGAATCAGCTATCAGGAGTTATGTGATGAAGCCAAAAAACTTTAGGGGCTTCCGCATTATTTTTGTTATTGAATAACACATATGAAAAAACTTGGTGTACTCGCTTTAATCCTCCTGCCTCTTCTCGGAAGTGCACAGCTTTTCGAAGGAGAAGAGTTTGAGTATACCCGTGAGTGGATTTGGGGTTTCAATAAAAACACCAATGGCGGATTAATTGGCGGGGTGATGATCAGGCATAGCCGCAAAAAAGCGGATGATGTGTATCACACCTTTGGACTGGAGCTCTCCAACGTAAAACACCCTAGCGAGTCTCGGTATATCGGATTGAGCGGAGCAGGGTTTATATATGGAAAATCAAACTACCTGTATGCTATCCGTACCACATATGGCTTGGAAAAGCTGATGTATAGAAAAGCAAATCAGCAAGGTGTCCAAATTAGTTTCGCTGGGGCTGCTGGTCCTACATTTGGTTTAGTAACGCCCTATTATGTGCTAAGTGCCGATCAGCAATATGACCAGTTCAGCTTAATCAAACATCCATCTCCACAAAGTATTGCCGGGCCCGGAAAGATATTTCAGGGCTTAAACGAATCTGATTTTGCTCCCGGTCTGAACGCCAAAGGATCCGTATTTTTTGAATTTGGAACCTACCGTAGTAATGTAGCTGGCGTTGAGGTAGGAGTGCTAGCGGAAGCTTTCACAAAAGAAATTGTACTGGTGCCAAGCCAGCCGAACAAAACAGTGTTTACTTCTGTTTTCTTCACACTATTCTGGGGGACCCGAAAATAACGGGATTCTATCCATCCTGAATTAGATTTGCATTCATAATTCTGAATTGAAGCGTATGATTGATTTACCTGTAGTAGAAAAGCCAGAGCGAAAAAAGAAACCGGATTGGTTAAGAGTGAAGTTGCCGGTGGGCGAAAACTATGCGAAGGTTCGTAAGCTTGTAGATCAGCATAAGCTTCACACCATTTGTGAAAGCGGGAACTGCCCGAATATGGGGGAATGCTGGGGAGAAGGCACTGCTACATTTATGATCCTGGGAAATGTATGTACCCGTAGCTGTACATTTTGTGCAGTAGCAACAGGCAGGCCTCCGGAGTATGACGAAGAAGAACCGAAACGTGTTGCTGAGGCGATTAAGTTGATGGGTGTAAAACATGCTGTACTCACCTCAGTGAACCGCGATGAACTAAAGGACAGAGGAGCTGAGATTTGGTATCAGACAGTGGTGGAAACAAAGAAAGCCTCCCCGGAGACAACTATAGAAACCTTGATTCCGGATGTAAAAGGCAACTGGGATGCATTATATCGAATGATTGAGGCAGGGCAGGAAGTAGTTTCTCACAACATGGAAACGGTAGAAGAACTCTATCGTAGAGTAAGGCCTCAGGCTAAATACTACAGAAGTCTGGAGCAAATAAAACTGACATACGAAGCTGGAAAGCGAACTAAGTCGGGGATTATGTTGGGGTTAGGAGAAACAGACGATCAGGTTTACAAAGCAATGGACGACCTGGTAGAACATGGGCTACACATTCTAACGCTGGGTCAATACCTTCAACCAACCAAAAGGCATATTGAAGTTGCAGAATTTGTACACCCTGACAAGTTTGATCACTTCCGTGAAGAAGGATTGAAAAGAGGACTCAAGTATGTTGAGTCAGGTCCGTTGGTAAGATCCTCATATCATGCGGAAAGGCATGTGAATGTTCCGATTTAAGCTTTTCCTGTTTTTAAAACTTTCCTCAGCCAATCATAATAGACCGCTATAAATAGCACGATCGTCATAATCCAGATAATGATGACGTTAAAGATCTTTGTGTCTATATACTGCCCAGCAAAGTATTTTTCCGGGTAGTAGAAGTTTGTTCTAAAGTCCAGTGCATTATCCGGATGCTCATTTTTTGCATAAACAGGATAAATCTTTTGAACCAACTCATTTCCAGATGTCACCACCCTACGTTTGGTCTGAATGTTTTTTGCCATTAAGCTGATACGTTCGTTTTCGTAGGTATCCCGTAGTGCATAAAATGCTGCTTCCTGTTCTGAGGTAGCTGTTTGATCTTCGATCATTTTGTCGAGCCGATCTTTAGCTTTCTTCCTCCGTGTGTTGTAAACCGATTGAATAGCGGTCAGGAACTCAGTGGTTTCATCATATACCTGTTGGTTTAACCCTTCTGGAGTGATTTGATCGACTACCGGCAACTTATCCTCTCCGAAAATGCCGAGCTGCCTTCGAACCTCATTCTGAATAAGAGCCAGGGACTTATCCCGACCGTTGAATTCCTTCTTTGTAAAACAATAATCTAACTGCTCCTGAAGCTGCTTGGTATAATAAATGGCCTTATAAGTATTAATCGCAACTTCTCTTTCAATGGGATATATGTTTTTGTTAGACGGGTTGTCCCGAAACTGCGTCACGGCAATCGCTTCATATGCCCAGCGAGATGCCATCATTTCTCCGATCCACGGAACCTTTTCCTTATTCGCAAAGGATGAATTTAGCTTATCAAAATCAACAACAACACCGCTAAGGATGAGCTGAGGGATGATAAGAAGAGGGATTAGTATGTAGACCGTGATCACCGAGTTGAATCCAGCTGAAATGTTCAGTCCGAGAATATTGGCGAAGCATGAAACCGAAAACAATATGATCCAATACCATAGCGTCATCCCATGGATTTCCAATATCAAAGACCCAACCAGCACAAATAGTAATGTTTGAACCGCTGACAGGCTGAAAAGGATAAATGTCTTGGAAGACAGGTAGCTCATTTTGCTGAGGTGAAGGAATGCCTCACGCTTCAGTATTTTCCTGTCTTTAATGATTTCCTCTGCGCTTACCGTGAGTCCCATAAACAAGGCCACTATGATACTCATAAAGAAGAAAACAGGGATGTTTTCATTCTTGTAAAAAGTGTATTCAGCTCCGAGCGGAGCGTACTTTGTGATCAATGCCAAGAGCAGGGCTAGCGCCGGAGCTTCCAACAGGTTAATTAACACATACTGGCGATTGCTGATCTTAGCCAACACATCACGTTCCAGAAATATTCTGGCTTGTTTAATCTTGTTTGGAAGGTCAAGTGATCTTTCCGGTTTGCTTTGAACCTCATTAGCAGTCTCAATTTCAATGTTGCTTTGAAACTGCTCATGCCACTGTTCTGGAGAATATTTTCGTTTACTTGTAAATCGGCCGTATTCATCTACCACCTTCATCTCGATGATATTGAATATCTGCTCAGGGTTCACATTTCCACATTCAATACAGGCACTCTGATCTTTATCGATCATTTCTACAATGTTCTTGAAGTAGGTGACAGCCTTCACAGGGTTGCCGTAGTAAATCTGGTGACCTCCTGTGTCCAGGATCAAGAGCCGGTCAAACATCTTAAAGATTTCAGACGAAGGCTGATGAATTACGACAAAGATCATCTTGCCTCTAAGGGATAATTCCTTGAGCAAATCCATGATGTTTTCTGAATCCCTTGAAGACAGCCCGCTTGTTGGCTCATCCACAAAAAGCACAGAGGGCTCCCGTAACAACTCAAGCCCGATGTTTAGTCGTTTTCTTTGACCTCCACTTATGGTTTTTTGAAGTGGGTTACCCACTTTCAGATCTTTTGCTTCGGTAAGTCCCAATGAATCTAATGTCCTAGCAACCAACTCATTCAACTCTTCTTTTGACGCATTGTCAAAGCAGAGCTTAGCAGCATAAAACAGGTTTTGTGAGACGCTCAGGTCTTCAATGAGGAGGTCATCTTGTGGTACATTCCCTATAATCCCTTCTACATCTTTGGGATTTTTGTAGATATCAATCCCATTGATTCGAACTGATCCTTTGTAGGGTTTCGATGTTCCGTTAAGCACATTGAAAAGGGTGGACTTACCAGCCCCACTACCACCCATGATGGCAAACAGTTTTCCTGTAGGCTCGGAGATATTGATATCAACCAGTCCCATGTTTCCTTTAGGAAACTTGTAAGAAATGTTTTCTGCGACAAATGAAACATCAGTCTCACTTACCTCATCTCTGAAGATGCCGATAACATCGCTGTAGTATAATCGCTCGGTTTTTTTGCCTTTGATGGCACTCCCGGTAGAAAAGACCTTGATCTTATTGGGTGAAACCATCAGCCCGTTTAGTTGAAGGATATCACCTCCATAATATTTAAAAAAGCAGGTTTCAATTTTGGGGAGTTTGAAGAAGGCTATGTGTCCCTTTAGGTTTTCAAGAAGAACCTGCCGTGGACGATCAGGTTCGTCAGCCCCGGAAACAACTACTGAATAGAGTTCAGAATATTCATCAGGATTCCGGTTCACCACAAAATGCTTGATGGCATCTACAGTCTCATCATCAAACTTAAATCGACGACCAATTAAATGAAGTAGCTCTTCTTCTCGCTCTGTGATTTTTTCATCTGCTATGATCAACTCCATGAGCCTGACCATTACGACCAGCTTTTGCTGTTGTGTTAGCTCATTATTGATATTGGTGGTGATTTCCTCAATCTGGTGGTGATCGTCTTTACCACCAGTCTCAATTTCATTAACGTATTCATCAAGTATTTGTAGGTAGTGCTTGGTGTCGTCACGGCTGACATTTTCATATAGAAAATCCCGAACACTTTCTTTTTCACTATCATCCACTTCTCCCTCCTCTTTGGCTACAATCACCAGGAGGCGGATAATGGCTTTCAGCAATTCTTCACTCATTTTGCGGTTAGTTAGGTTAGTAGGTGGTGCTAAAGTTAGGACATAATCCTATCTATAATCAAAAAAAGCCGTCAGCGATAAACCAACGGCTGTAAAGTTTTTTAAACTCGATTTTATTCTACAATTGAAGCACGGATTCGGCCAACTTCTGCTGCCAAATTATCCAGGGTGCTTGGTTTAAGCACAAATCCACCGGTATTCTCAGCAATCTGCTTTTCAACTTCTGCCAGCTCTCCATCATAGATAGCTTTTACTTTTTCAAGCTCAGCTTTCATTTTATTTACCTCTTCAGACTCTGGCACGTCGTTCATTACGTCCATTAGGTCATTTAGGGAAACCTTTTGGTCAATGACAATTTTTACCAATGGCTCAAGGATCAATGTTCTTGATTCTTCAGGCAGATCATCAGGATAGTTATTAACGATGGTAGTTGAGATATATACTCCCTCTATCCAGCTTCCTGCAAGTAATAATGCTGCACTGTTTAGCTCATCAAGTTCGCTCAGGCGCTCACCAGACTTTTGCATCACTTCATTGATTACTGTAGCAAGAGAGTCTTTATTCTCCATGTTTGATTCAAAGCGGGAAATCATTCCGTAATCAATTGCTTCAGCTACACCTACTGGAGCCGCCAGCTTTTGGCATTGACCCATGTATTCCAACGCCAGTTCAGATTTTTCATACGAAGAGAGATACCCGATATCTGTTGCATAAACACCAAGGTTTAATGCAGCTTTCGCTTCATCATTTTGATAAGATTCTACTTTATCAATAGCGTTGATAATGCTTTGATCAAATTCAGCACCGGCATTCATCAATAAATATGGCACCTCTGATGGAGGTGGTAGATCTTTCAAAACTTTTGCCACATCAGCAGCTACTTGCTCTTTAGCTGCGTCGAACTCAGATGAAGCATCTGATGAAGACTCCTCTTTGCTGCTCCCGCCTCCGCAAGATGATACAAGCACAGCTATTGCCAATGCCATAGAGGATAGTTTTAGTTGATTGAATTTCATAATATCAGGTTTTATTAGCGATTTAGATTGCCAAGTTAGTTATTGTTGAAAATTTCTATGATGTTCTTTTTGATCTTTACGCAAAGCTCATCGAGCGGAAGATCATTTATGTCTCTGCCAAATGGATCTTCTATTTCCTCAGATATCAACTCTACACTCATCAAAAAGTAAAAGGCGACCACTACCAAAATGATAGACCAGTACCCAAACTCACCAATGAAAGTCATTGGTAGTGTTATACAATAGATGAAAAGGAATTTCTTAATGAACATGCTATATGAGTAAGGAATCGGTGTAGACTTGATTCGCTCACAAGCTCCAATGATGTCTGTAAAGCCTTTGATCTCCTTATCCAATATGAAAAGCTTATCGGCAGTAATCAAACCTCTTTTGTTCATATCCATGACACGCTCCATTAAAATCTTGTTAATGATATTAGGCCTGTGCGTGCTACTAATTATTCGGTCTTTGCACTTCTCATCGTAAAAGTCCATTTCACCCACCATTCTACTATTACGTAGGTGGTGTTTCATAGCAAAAGTGACATTTGGGATCATTTTCTTGAAGAAGAGTCTGTCTTCCTTGGCGTCTTCTGGCACAAAAGTGGAAATCTTGATTGCTAGTTGTCGGCAATCATTCACTAGCTGCCCCCATAGTTTACGACCTTCCCACCATCTGTCATAGGCGGTATTGGTTCGTAGCACCAGAAATAGACCAAGAATTACCCCTAAAATGGAGTGAAAAGCCTTAGTGTCTACAATGACAATATGCAGAACATCAATGAATAAAAAACAAAGCACAGTGGTCAGCACTCCAGCGAACATGATCAAAGGGAACAATGCTCGTATGACGTATCTACTGTATACGTCAAAGATGAGTGAAAACCACGATTTTGGGTTGTATTGGATCATGGATTGGTGAAGATAGTAAAATCAGTTTTTATTCGGAATCTAGTTGTAAACTCGAAGCTTATTTTTCAATGAGCGGTAATAATTTTCATCGCATAATCCAGCCTCGGCCTTAAGTTTCATTATTCTATTATAAGACTGAGCGATGCGATCTCTGGTAATTATTCCTTCAAATAGTAAGTCTTTGATGATGGCATGTACAGTGCTCGCCGAAATCATATTGTAATCTTTCACATTGTTGGCGAACATGAGCATATCCACACCGGCAAGGATGGAGAGCTTGATCGCTTCTCTCAGACCATATTCATTGTTAATGGCTCCCATTTGCATGTCATCAGAAATTACGACTCCATCAAACCCAAGGAAATCCCGCAACATTCCTGTTACAATCTTTTTTGAAAGCGTTGCTGGATTTTTGGTGTTGTCCAACGTTTGGTTTACAATGTGAGCGGTCATCACTGCCTTGACTACTCCACTATCAATAAGTGCCGAGTATGGGTACATTTCTTCGATTTGCCAGGTTTCGGTCACGTCAGTTAAACCAAGATGGGTATCGTTACGGCTGCTACCATGTCCGGGAAAATGTTTCAACACCGGGATAACTCCTCGCTTATTGTGCTGATCAATGACCATGTGTGCCTGTTCAATGACTCCCCCATACTCACTGGAATAACTTCTTTCGATTTTTCCAATTACCGGGTTGCGTGGGTTGAGGTTGACATCCACCACCGGAGCATAATTCATGTTGATTCCAAAACTGCTTAGAATGGAAGCAGTTTGATTGGCATAATACCTTGTAGAATCAATATTGTCCATGTCTCCCAGGTACTGCGCCGAAACATTTTTTGGGAAGCCATATCTCGTTTTCATTCTTGAGACCCTTCCACCTTCCTCATCAATGCTTACAAAAAGAGGGATTGAAGCATTTTTTTGAAGTGTTTCTACTAAAAGTGCTAATTCTGGTTTTGGACTTTCAAACAGGATGTTTTTTTCATACAATACCACCCCACCAACTTTGCCATTTCTTATTTCTTTGAAAATTGGTTCATTTTCATCTACAATATCAAAATCACCAATACCGATCATGATCATCTGACCGATCATCACATCGATGGTGTCCTTAGGTGGATCGGTTTTGGCAAAACCTGAAATGGCGAGAATTATAAGAAGCAGTGAAAGTGTTTTTTGCATTTATTATTTCGTCATCTTTTCTATTCGCTCTCCTTTAGTGGAGAGGTAATGTCCTTGTAAATCAGCAGTAAGACACGAATGTACAGGAAGAATGCCAATTACATCGCCAACTTTTACACGAGCGATTTCTTCGTCCGACAATTTTATGATTCCATGCTCTTGAGAAAGTCTTTCTACGTTCCCTAACACAGTTGTTTCCCAACCATCTCCAGATAGGGTTACCATTTTGCCATAGCAACTATGCTCTTTCCCAAAAATGTTTTTTTCTTTTATCATCTCTTTTGAAAGATGAACAGCTCCGCCATAAACAACCACCTCATTTCGCTCCTTATGTATGGCAACAACGGGGGAGGCCAGACAGAGTGCGATTTCATCAATTGAACATGAACCGATTCGATGTTGCATGAAGTCATAAAAAACGAAATTCCCGGGACGAAGCTCATCAGCAAATGAAAAGTCATCCATGATGGAGCATGAAGGAGTATCACCATAAGAAATGATACCACCAAATTTATTTTTCAGCTCACTCAAAACCTTTACTGACCCGTCAAAAATCCACTTAATGCTTTCAAAATCGCGACAACCATAAGTGTGTCCTGCATGTGCAAGGAATCCTATAAATGCACTCTTGCCAGACGCACCTTTTACGAGTCTTTCAATTAGTGAACCATTTCTTGGATCTATGCCTGTTCGGTGCGTTCCAACATCGATTTTGATAAAATAACCAAATGGATTTTTAATGTTCTTTTGAGCATGCTCTAGGCTCTCTTCCGATTCGAGTAAAATATTCAAGTTGATTTTTCCAGCTAATGCATTTATGTCACCAACCTCAAGAAGATTGTATGGAAAGGCGATTGTAATATCTGTCCACCCATGAGCGGCAAAATATTTGGCCATGGAAACAGAACTTACCGTGCACTTACTGATGCCTTCTGCTTTGAACAAGTTTCCAATCTCTGCTGAAAAATGCGTTTTGAAATGAGGTCTTAGTTCGGCCTTAGACTTTTTAGCTTTATCAGACATCTTTTGGATGTTTTTTAAAGCCTTGCCTTTGTCAATAATTAAGGTGGGTGTTTTAATTTCCATAGCTGTAGTGTTTGATACCTGAAAATTAAAGCTCAAATCATTGAAACTACTACAGATACATCAAATACATCCGATAATCAAAAGCGTCAAATGTGTTTAGTAGCTTATTAACGAACTCTGGATCATGGAGGTAGAAATTGAGGAAACTGTCTTTTCGCTCCTGAAGACTTCCTCCAGGAAAGAGTACTTCTTTCACGGATTCAATTTGCCTTTTACGATCTGCGTGTAGTCGCTTTTCTGCTCGCACTAATTTTTTCTCAGCTTTTCCGATTCGCTTAGAAAATGAGGCATGAAGTGCTTCAATGTGCTGAGTTAGTGTAGGGTCTATTTCTCCGGCTTTACACTTGAGTGAATCTTCTAGTTCCTTCAACTTTTTGAGTTCCACTTCATAGGAAATCTCATGGTCGCAATTTGCCTTCACCCATTTCTCAAACGCCTTTTCGCTAGTAAGAAATAGGTCATTTTGTAAAAGCCCTGTTTTTCCCCATTTGGTTGCAGCTGTTTCTGGGACAACAAGTGCAAAATTTCTAGGCATCAATAATGGAAAGTCTGTTTTGAAGTGATCGAAAACACCTTTTAGTTGAAGCCAGTATACCGCCTCAGACGGACCTCCAACATATGCCAGATTGGGAAGAATAGTCTCCTGATATAGTGGACGAAGAATGACATTGGGACTAAATCGCTCTGGATAATCCTGTATCAGCTTTCGTATCTCACTATCACTAAAAGTGATATCGGCATCCACCACCTGAAATCCGCTTTCTGTTTTTTCGATCCGTTCCCGAATTCCGCTATCTAAGTAGAAGAAATTGACCTGGCGGGCATGAACCTGTGTTTTATAGCCAAGATCATTTAGCGAGGAGGAGGTTTTGCTAACTAGTTTTTCCGGAGCATGTTTGAACAGGTCGTCCTCAATTACATGGCTGAATAATGTTTTTAGTTTGGCATGATCTGCATCAACTACAACCAGCCCTCTATCACCAAATAAGTGATTGACATAAGCTCTGGCAGCATCTGCCAATGTCTTGTGTGAATATGCGTCTTTGAAAAACTCAGCTCCCGAGGGAAGCTTGTCTGCTATTTCCTTTAGTCCTGAAGGGTCAAAATGACCCACGGCCCCAGTTTGAGCCGTCTCCCACTCATATTTTTTTCCTTCAAAAAAGAAGTGGTTGATTTCTTCAAAATCGTGATCCTCACTGGCCATCCAATAAACAGGCACAAAGTTGTAATCCGGGTAGGTCTGCTTTAAGTTCTTACAAGCGTTGATAACGGTTACGATCTTGTAAATGAAATAGAGTGGGCCGGTAAAAATATTGAGCTGATGACCGGTAGTGACAGTGAAAGTTTTGGAGTCTGCTAGCGATTCAATGTTTTGTGAAACAGCACTATTTATATCGAGCCCCTGATATTGTTCCTTAAGTACCTCTACCAAAACGCTCCGGGTTTCATCTTTGAACTGACGGTTTTCTATTGCATTCTCAAAGTTCTCAATCGTTGGGAAAGCATTGTAGAATGGAGCGAGCTCTTCCTTTTTGTTGATGTAGTCAATGAAAAAAGGTGAAAAACAGTCGGTCTCGTCTAAAGGAATGGTTTCGGTTCGCACGCTTTAGTAAAGTGAATTATGGCTTAATTGGTTCGCCGTACAGATCAAAGGCTGTAGCGTCGGTAATTTTTACCTGGGCAAAATCTCCAATTCGCAAGTATGAGTGGTCGGCCGGAATGATCACTTCATTATCAACTTCAGGGGAATCATACTCTGTTCTTCCGATGAATGTCCCGCTCTCCATTCGGTCAATCAAAACCTTATATTCTTTCCCGATTTTCCCCTCATTGATGCTCATGGAAATTTCTTCCTGCAAATCCATTACGGCATTTGCGCGCTCTTGTTTGGTTTCATCCGGTACATCATCTTCAAAATTGTATGAATGGGTGTTTTCTTCATGTGAGTAAGTGAAGATTCCCAATCGTTCAAAACGATTTTTCTCAACAAAGTCCAACATCTCTTCAAAATCTTCTTGTGTTTCGCCCGGATGTCCTGCAATTAGTGTTGTTCGGATCGCAATATCCGGAACTTTGGATCGCATCTTATCCAACAAGGCTTCTGTCTTTTCTCTTGTTGTTCCTCTTCGCATCATTTTCAGCATGTTGGTGGAGGCATGCTGTAATGGGATGTCCAGGTAATTGCAAATGTTCGATCGCTTCGCCATGACATCAAGCACATCTTCAGGGAAACCGGTAGGGAATGCATAGTGCAAACGAATCCAATCCAGTCCTTCTACATCAGCCAACCGATCCATTAGCTCTGCTAAATTTCTTTTTTTGTAAAGATCTAATCCGTAATAGGTCGAATCTTGTGCGATCAATAAAACTTCTTTGGTGCCCTGGCGGACCAGAGATTCTGCTTCTGCCACCACCTGCTCCATGGGCTTGGAAACGTGCTTGCCTCGCATGAGCGGAATTGCACAAAAACTACAAGGGCGATCACAACCTTCAGCGATTTTGAGATATGCGTAATGATTGGATGTGGTTATGATTCTTTCCCCCAGTAATTCTTTTTTATAGTCGGCTTTGAATTTTTTTAATAATGCTGGAAGGTCTCCAGTACCAAACCAGGCATCTACATCCGGGATTTCATCCTTTAGTTCGTCCTTATACCGCTGAGACAGGCAGCCCGAAACATACACTTTCTCTACTAACCCTTCCTGCTTTGCATCTACATATCTAAGAATGGTATCGATCGACTCCTGCTTCGCATTGTCGATAAAGCCACAGGTATTTACCACTACCACGTTCGCATCGTCTTTGGTAGACTCGTGTGTGGCATCAATGTTGTTTCCCCTCAGCTGTGTCAGCATCACTTCAGAATCCACCAGGTTTTTGGAGCACCCAAGTGTGACGATGTTGACTTTTGTTTTCTTTAACCCCTTCGTTTTCATAGACTTTCGTTCTCAGGCGCAAAGCTAATTGAAATCTTAGGCATACACTTAGTTAGAAACCTTTAAAGCTTAATTTTGCCAGCCAGTGAAAAAACTCAGTATTATATTAATCGGATTAGCGGTCATCTCCTGCCAGGACATAGAAAACTGTGGCACAGATGACAATCTGGATTTTATGATTTTGGAGTTTCATGACCTGGAGTCTCAATCAACCAGAAAAGTAGGGTTTGTCGTAACTGCAGAAGGTTCTCCGTATCGGTTTTCTCTTTCAGAGGACTCCACTTTTGTTGCTCTACCTTTAAATCCGGAAGACACAATTACAACTTTCTTGTTTGATTCTGATACCTCGCATTTTGAGGTGGAGATGCGCTATGATCCTGAACTTTCTATTTTCGACCCATCATGTGATCCATCAATTACCTTTCTGAATCTTGATACCGTCCGATATACGTTCGATTCATTGTCTATACCAGGCACAGTGACTAACCGACAAATAAGCACCAATGTTGAAGTATACTTTTAGCATACTATTGTTTGCGTTGTGTCTGGGTGTTTCTGGACAGGAGGCACCAGCAAAGAACAAGGAGCCAAGGAGCTATAAGCCTTACGAGCTCAAGCTTGGCGTTAATGCCATTCGAAGTACTAAAACTTTTGTAGATGCGGACTTTAGCTCTAACGAATTAGAAGCAGCATTGGCTCTGGATCGTTTTGTGCTGGTAATGAATTATGGAATGGAGGATCGTAAAAGAGGAGATTCCGTAGACTACATAAACAAGGGTTCCTACTATCGGGTAGGGTTTGACCGAAACTTTGCAAAGGACAAAGAAAGTGGTAATGTGCTTTCGCTGGGGTTAAGGTATGCACGATCCAGCTTTGAAGATCAGCTTTCATTTACATCTGATCAGGGATTCGGTGAGCAAACTTATGTTTTTACGAATGAAGATTTGAAAGCACGCTGGCTGGAGGTAGTGTTCGGATTGAGAGGAAAGGTGGTTTCAAACCTTTACATGGGTTTTTCCATGCGCTGGCAGTTTGCTCGTAAGATCAATGGAGAGGGAGATCTTAAAACGTATGATGTTCCTGGTTTCGGAAAAACAAAGCGGCAGAATTCTACCGCTTTTGATTATTATTTGATGTGGAGGATTCCGTTTGGAGATAAGTAGGAGTAGCCTGGGGCTACTCCAACACTACCTTTTCGTATTTAGGATATTTTACCTCATAGGTTAGTATTTTTTCAGTTTGTTGTCTGGACATGAGGTCCATTTCCCAACTTATTATCCCTGTTCGCTCTTCCAAAATACCATCAGATATTTCTTCTGTGGAAACAGTGATCTGATTAATTGCAGGAATGGGAATCTGATCAAAAATGGTTAGGTTAATTCCATAATCTTTTTCATTTCTGATTTTAATCTTGAATGATCGGGTTTCGGCTTTATTACTACCAAATGACCTCATTTTGGTGAATTCCTGGATTGCCTCTCTTTCTATAGTTATTGACTTATCTCTACCAAGAGAGATATCCAAAGTATCACTAAATGCCTTTGGATCGAGAATGGTGGTTCCAACAAAAGTCCCTTCGAAGAATAAGTTGGCTTCTCCTTCCAACAAATTGAATTGACCCCAATCTGTTAGTTGTGAAATCAAAAACGCATCAGGATCAATTTTGGGTATAGCATAATACTGATATTTTGCTTCTAATTGATGGTTTTTAATATCCACAGTAAGTTTTTCTCCAGTCGTTTTTACTGAATAAGGATCATCTACCTTGAAAACAAATGATGTTGTTTTTTGAATAGTAGAGGTGGTAATGGTTTCTGCTTTGGGTTTGCTAAAAGATCTAGCACCTCCATAGCCATAACCGCTTACCACAACCTCTTGAAGTTCTGTAACACCTCCTAAAACAGCATCAATATTTGATCTGTTACCAACCTTCACTTCTTGTGTTTCGAATCCTACGTAAGAGATCACTAAAATATCATCTCCCGAAACAGTGAGTTGGTACCGTCCTTCTAAATCCGTTGTAGTTCCCCTAGTTGTTCCTTTAATAACCACATTTACACCAGGAAGAGGCTCCCCTGAATCATCTGTTAAAACACCGGAAACTACACGATAGGCATTGTTGTCATAATAAAGAGCATTAGGATTGCTGTAATCCCGATCTCGAAAAACGGTATTTCTTTCGTAATTGAGATACCATGGTTTCAAATTTGGAAGAACTCCACTTTGATTTGGATCAGCGGTAGATAATTGAAGGGTTATATTGTCCCAATCCACTCCTGTATTCTGATATACATCAGCTTTATATTCTAACAATAATGGAGATTCTACATTTTCGACTCGTATATCATATTTCGGAAACCAACCCGCATTCTTGACTGGATATGATATTTCAAATTCACCAGAGGTGTTTTTTGCAGATTTAACCTTAATGAAAATCTCAGAAGTTGGCTGTTCTTTTCTTGATGAAATCATATTTATTTGATTTTCAAGAGCTTGCTTTTCCTCCTTCAGCTGCTTCATATCTAGCGAATTTTCTAATGACTTTTTCTTAATGTCTAAGATTTGATTTTCATAGAACTTAACAGCTTCGCTTAGCTCACTAATCGACACACCATTATCACCGCTTAAATCCTTGTTGGCGTTTAGCAGGCTATGTTTTTCTCTTAGTACTTCTTGACTATTCTGAATGGTAGAAATTTTAAATTCTAGTTTTTCAATGACTAAGATTAAGCTATCAACCTGTTTGTTTTTCCTTAATTCATTCAAATAATTCAACTTATGATTTACTGAGAGAATAACAAACATCCCAGTTGCTTTAACACTGATACTTTTGGGATTGACAAATGGCGATAACCCCTTCACCTTAATCAAGGTTTCACCTTGTGGAATACTAATTGAGCCCTTTCGGATGATTTGAGCCCCATTAATATATACTGTGACCTCTTCAATTTTTGTAGGCAGCACTTTTTTTGTGACTGACTGGCACTGACTAACTTCTACAGTAATAATCAACACCAAGAACATAATTTTTTTCATAACCTTTTTGCATTGAGATGCAGGTGGTCATGAAATTCCATAAAGCTCCTTACAAAAACCTCACATCCTCAACCTCCCCTTTCCCAATCTCTTTTTCAATTAACTCAATGATTTGAGCTTTGGAGTTTTGCATTTCGCTTTTTAATGGGGCTGAAGAGAGCTTCACAAAGAGCGTTTTTTGATTAAAGAACATTTTAGTTGTACGTGAGGCGATGGTCTTGCCCATGATTTTTTCCCAATCAGCAATGACTTGCTTTTGTTTATAGGTATGCTCCAGGTTTTCTTCTTTGAGAAATCCCTGAAAGGCATTACGGAAACTTTTGATTGGGTCTTCCTTCATTCTACATCCAATATTAGTAAACAATTCCTCCCTTGAGGGAGGTTAGGAGGGTGTTTTTTGCTGATCGGCTAAAACACCCCTGTAGTCCCGTAACGACGGACCGCCTCAAGGGGACATTTATAATTCAATAAAATTCACCTCTTTCTCCTTTTTAAAAAGCACCTTACTTCGATCCTTCCTCGCATCCGTGATAAAAATTTGCTGAAACCGGTCATGGTCCAACAAGAGAGAAACCAGCAGCTCGATTCTAGAGTCATCCAGTTTATCAAAAATATCATCAAGCAAGAGAAGTGGCTTTTTGCCGGTTTTTTCTTTTAAGAAATCATAAAGAGCAAGTTTGAGTGCAATGATGAACGTTTTTTGCTGCCCCTGAGAGCCAAACTTTTTAATCAGTTCCCCATCCAGTAAAAACTCAAAATCATCTTTATGGCTACCCATCAGGGTACGCTGCATGATCTGATCCTTTTGAGCATTGGCTTTGAATCGACCCTCAAAACCCTCTGTAACGTGTGTTTTAAAATTCAATCCCGGCACTTCACCACCTTCATGAAGATCTGCGTAGTTTTTTTGAAGAAATGGAAGAAACACCTCCTTCATTTCCTGCCGCTTGTTGGAAATGTCGACTGCCAGCGGAATTAACTGGTCATCGTACGTTTCAAGCAGCTTTTTATTGAGACTTCTTCCGTCCTCGATTTTAAGCAGGCTGTTTCGTTGTTTCAGTACTTTGTTGTACTTGAGAAGTGATTTCAAGTATTCCCCGTCAAACTGAGAAAGCGCCCCATCAAAAAACTTTCGCCTTTCCTCGCTACCCTCTTTAATCATGGAAGTGTCATCCGGAAGCACAATAACAAGCGGTACTTTTCCTATTACATCACTTAATCGCTCCGGTTCTTGCCCATCTATTTTGAGCGTTTTTACTTTTCCTTTTTCAAACTGAATTGCGATTGTCAATTCTTCATATGTGCCAAAAAGCGTAAATGCCCGTTCATCGTGGGTGATTGCGAGTCGGTCCTGAGAACCAACTGCACTCTTTGTAAAGGATAAATAGTAAATGGCGTCAAGCAGATTGGTTTTGCCTACCCCATTTTTACCCAACACACAATTGATCCTTTCTCCAAACTCGAAAGAGGATTCGGGGTGGTTTTTGAAGGAAGTAAGTTTTAAGCCCTTTAGGATCATTTCTAACAAATTAAATCCCCTCCCGGGAGGGGTTGGGGTGGGTTTTTACAACACATTTTATTCAAAAATGACAGCTTTAAAGTTACCCACCGTTCCACGTCGGCTCTTTCTCCTCCGAGGAGGAGACTAATCGTGTCATTTTTGAATATCGGAATATCTGGAAGCAGATAAAGGCAAATCTTTTCAACTCACCCTGTTTTACGCTAATTTCGCTATCCGTTTAGCAAAGTAAATCAAACAATTGGGTCCTATGGCGGCTAAAAAGACAACAAAAAAATCAGGTGAGTTTTCGAAAGAGCAGTACATGGAGTGGTTTCGCTCAATGCAGCTCATGAGGAGGTTTGAGGAAAAGGCAGGTCAGCTATATGGTCAGCAGAAAATTCGAGGATTTTGCCACTTGTATATCGGGCAAGAAGCATGTGCTTCAGGAGCTGTTTCAGCATTGGAAAAAGATGACAAATGGATCACGGCGTATAGAGACCATGGTCATCCATTAGCATTGGGGACCGATCCGGGGCGAGTGATGGCAGAGCTTTATGGAAAAGCTACTGGCGTTTCCAAAGGAAAAGGTGGATCCATGCACATGTTTGATAAGGAGGTAAACTTCATTGGCGGTCACGGAATTGTTGGCGCTCAGATTCCTTTAGGAGCAGGAATTGGGTTTGCCGAGCAATATAAAGGAACAAAAAGCTTATGTATCTGCTATATGGGGGATGGAGCAGTTCGTCAGGGAGCTTTGCACGAGGCATTCAATATGGCTATGACCATGAAAATGCCGGTGATCTTTGTAGTTGAGAACAATGGATATGCAATGGGAACTTCCGTACAGCGAACATCGAATGTTACGGATTTGTACACGTTGGCAGAAGCCTATGATATGCCTTCTGAGCCGGTTGATGCTATGAAGGTGGAGGATGTTCATAACTCGGTGGCCAAAGCCGCGGCGAGAGCACGAAAAGGTGATGGACCGACATTCTTAGAATTTCGGACGTATCGATTTAAAGGTCACTCCATGTCCGATCCGGCAAAATACAGAACCAAAGAGGAGCTTGAAGAATACAAGAATCAGGATCCGATCGAGCAGGTGAAACAAACAATCATCAAGAACAAATGGGCCACTGAAGACGATCTTAAAGAAATTGATAAAGAAATTAAGGAACAGGTACAGAAAGCAGTTGATTTTGCAGAAGAATCACCATGGCCGGAAGCCTCTGAAGCATACACAGACAATTATGTTGAGAATGACTACCCATTTGTCAACACATAATTAGCTGAGAGTCTTATACATCTGAACAAAAAATATATCTTTGCGACCGCATTTTTTATCGGCAATTATGAATGATGCCGGATTATGTTGAAATGCTGGAGAAAAAAATTAAGATTTTAGAATAAAATGGCAAAAGGAAAAAAGAAAGACGATGGTATTGAGATCCTGGAAGATCCAAATGCAATCGTTGAAAAAGCCAATGAGTTTTTTAGCAGCAAGCGAAACAAGGCAATGGTCTTTGGTATCGGTGGCGTTATTGCGCTATTGATTGTGGGCTTTGCAGGCTATAACTACTACATCACTAACCAAAACCAAACCGCTCAGGAAGAGTTGTTTCAAGCGCAATTCTATTTTGATGCTGATAGCTTAGGACTTGCGCTTAATGGAGATGGCAACAGCTATGGTTTCCTTGAAATCATTGAAGAGTTCCCAGGGACAAATGCAGCTAACTTATCCAGATTTTATGCGGGAGCATCATTCCTTAAGCAGGGTGATTTTGATGGAGCAGTACGTCAGCTGAAAGAATTTAGCAGCGATGATTATCTGCTCCAGGGCAGAGCATACTCATTGATTGGTGATGCATACATGGAAATGGATGATTTTTCAAATGCAATTTCTTCTTACAAGCAGGCAGTTGATTACAAAAAGAATGAGTCATTCACTCCGATCTACCTAAAGAAACTAGCCATTGCGCAGGAGCAGAATGGTAGTTTGGCAGCAGCAGCCGGAACATATGGAGTGATCGTATCGGACTATCCAAACTCTGCACAGATCCACGATGCGAAAAAGCAAAAAGCCAGACTGGAGGCTTTAGCACAATAAAAAGAACTTAAATTTATAGAAGATGCCATCTCATTTGAGATGGCATTTTTTGTTTGGTCTAATGCTAAAACATCCCCCTAACCCCTTCAAAGGGGGAATATCCCCTTGAGGCGGTTCGACGCTTCGAGATTATAGGGGTGTTAACTAAGGGATCTTTTTTATTTGTAGAAACTTCATTCTCTTTACACCATGTCATCAGCAGATAAAAACCTCAGCGACGTTAAAATCAGCACATCGATAGACGTCAGCAAATTCAAATTTGGTATTGTAGTAGCCGAATGGAATGAGCAAGTGACCGAATCGCTTTACTCAGGAGCCTATCAAACCCTGACAGGCGCAGGAGCAACTCGTGACAATATCGAACGAATAAATGTGCCGGGTACCTTTGAACTAAGCATTGGTGGTCAATGGATGGCTGAGCGGAAAGACATAGATGCAGTGATTTGCTTAGGCTGTGTAATTCAGGGCGAAACCCGTCACTTTGATTTCATCTGCGATGCAGTGGCTAATGGCATTACAAATGTTTCTTTGAAATACAATAAGCCGGTCATTTTCGGAGTACTCACTCCGGATACCATGAAGCAAGCACTAGATAGAGCCGGAGGGAAACACGGCAACAAAGGAGATGAAGCGGCCGCAACTGCAATAAAGATGCTTGGGGTAAAGCCATCTTAAAAGCTGCTGATTATTCCAACTTTTTACATGAATTTTTTGTAGAAGCTGTCTACAGTTTTACTGAATTCATCGTGTCTTTTAGTTCGGAATTTATTTAGATACTCGTTGGTCTCATTATACTCGCTTATTGCAGCATTATACTCCTGCACAGCATTGTTATACTCGTCTACATCTTTTTGGGTTAGCTGACTCTGTTTTTTAGATTCCATGTTCTTAGTCAAAGTTTCAAATCGATCTTTTTTGGCATAAAAATCTATTTGTTTTGGCATATACCTGACGGCCTCACCATAATAAAATTCAAGCATCTTAAAGCAGGCATCTTTTAAAGAATTATCGTTCTTAAACGACCCAATGTTTTTTAATTCTTCTGTTCCTTCTTTGGACACAAGTTCTAAGGTTTGTCTAAACTGTTCCATATCACCCACACTCCCATTAGAAAGGGCATTAATCATTTCACCCTCATAGAAGTTGCTTTTGAAAAATATGAGATAAATTTTATTGTAGTATTCTATTACTTCCCCTGCATTGTTCAGTTTTTTTGAGATGCGGGAGCTACTTTCTCTTAGGGTAATATTATGCTTTGCAACATATTCATCCTGAGCAGCGGTCAAAGCAGCCGATGCAGAATCCATCTTTTTATTAGTTCGTTCTTTCGTTAGTAAATAGGCCTCCATTGCATCATAAGAATCTTCAGCAACTTTCTCCATGTCAACTATTTTCTTATAATTATTATTGATCATGTTGTATGTTAGGCTCAGGTAATTTGTATAAGCCTGTTTAAGGGAGTTATCTCCTTGATAGACGGGAACTTTACTCACATTGTACTTTGCTTTTCTTAGCGTAGCTGCTAGTTCACTTCTTCGTTTCTCAAGTTTATTGGCATTTTTCCCTCTGGACGCCTGCCTGATATAGTCCCAGGTATCCTTGTTTATTTGATCATAATCTATAGAAAGTCTGTTCAGGTGCTCTACAGGAGAGTTTTGGCCAAATGTGGTAATAGATATCAGAAGTAAAGCGAATAGTTTTAGTGGCTTCATTTAGTTGTTTTAGTTAGTCTAATCCAATCCTCAAATATTTGAAATACTTCTTTAAGAAGCACATCTTTTTGCTTGTTATTCCTAATGCGATTGCTTTCTTCAATAAAAGCTTCGTTTTCTTCTGTGGTTTCTATTTCAAAATGAGAATGAGGTTCAGGCTGAAATGATTGCAGTTTTTGGTACGGGCTTTCAAATTTTTCAAAATTTAGTGAGATTCCGTAGTTATTGGTAAGCTTCATTTTCAAGTCATCTCTTACCCTTTTTATATGCTTAAGCTCATCTCTCTTACTCGATAGTGTTCGTAAGCTATCAATTGGCTCAACTCTATATTTTAATTGACGGAATTTTCGGCTCCTTCCATGATTCAATACAAAGGGATAATTTTCTTCACTAACAATTGCTTTGCTTAATACCGAAGGGAGCAAAATATCCGGAATGACTCCAACACCTTGATAGCTGGAACCATCGAATCGATAGGTCTTAATGCTTGTAATGGAAACTACTCCTTGAGTATCTCGCGCGTATTTAGTTTTAACCGGGAGGAGAGTTTGGCCCGTAGCTTTTCCGAAAGTCGGAGAACCTACCACCAGAGAATTGGGATATTTCTGCATTGTTGAAGCAACCAGTTCTGAGGCTGAGGCAGATAAACTGTTAACAAGAAAAATAATTTTGCTGTCAATGACTTTTCCTCGTTTAGTATCCTTTATGAGTTTCCCCTCAGGGTTTTCCTGATCTACTATGGTAAATAAGGGGCCGTAATCAATAAAATACCCTAGTAAATCAGCAGCCTCTTTTACGGATCCACCACCATTATTTCTTAGGTCAAGAATTAAACCATCTACTGATTTTTTCTTCAGCTCCAATAATATCAATGCCAAATCTTCTGCTGCACTTCTACTATCCAGGGTATACTTACTATAAAAGCTTGGAAACTGTACATATCCAACATTGATGTTTTCATTAGACAGAATGAAAAAGTATGTATGATTCAAATGATTGTTTACAATGCCCTTGGTTAGTTTAACTCTTCGGAATTGGAAGTCTTCACTGGATTTTGATTCGAACTCAATCTCAGTATTTCTGTCACCATAGAAAAACTCATTAAGCATTTCATCTGAAATGCATGCAGGAGCTAATAATTGATCATTGATTAGAATTTTTGTTATTTCATCACCAACACTTATATCCTCATTGTAGCTGGCTTGACTGAATGGCATGATGTCAGAGATAAATAATTTATTTCCATCCTTGCTTATTCGTATGCCAGTGCCATATGATTCTGAGGATAAACTTTCAACGAAGAGATTACTTTCCTGTTTTGACAGGAATTCAGAATGCGGATCAAAACTTTTACAGTAAGCGCTCAAGTAAGCTCGAAGCACATAATTAGTCAATGTCTCATCTTTCAGGAGCTGATTTAAGTAACAAATACTTGATGCTAACTCATCTGAAAATTTCTGATTGAGAATTGAATTTAAGTAGGCTTTTGTATTCGCTTCTAGCAAAGAGTCATCTTGACTTCTTAGTAGAACTTCATATTTTAGATACCTGACCCACCGATCTTTAAGCTCTTCGTCATCTACTGAAAACTGGGCTGAATCGTAATTAATATCAAAATAAACTGAATCATCCTTATAAAAGTCCACCTCATCGATTGACTCTAAAACCTTTAAAGTAGATTTTAAACGAGAATCAACCAATGTTCGGATTTCCTCAAGTTGTGTCCTTGTAAAATTCTGGCTAAGATTAAATTCACTTAGATTTTTTCGAATTTCTTCAGCTTCCCATTTTGTTAAATACCGTTCTTCCGGATCAATTTGATTTAACAATTGAGTGGCAAACCTGTTTTTAATTTCTGGGAAGAGCCTTTTGTACTCAACATGGTTCTGACTAAAAAGCTTATCTACAGCATTTATTAACTGGACATCATCTGTTGAGTAATGTTGCGATTTGGTTGTAAGGAAAGTCAGTGAAACTAATAGAATCAGTAAAAACCTCATTGCATCAATCAGCCGTTTAAAAACATGGGGTTATTGGCTTATCCAAAATCCGCTTAAAAATAAGAAGCTTTTTTCATGGTGTGCTTAGCAGTATCCTAAACCTCACCGTATCCTTAAACATCATTTTCTGATAGCCATCAATGGTCAGCGAGTTGAGAATTCCGTTTTCAAAAATCATTTCAATCTCACGATGGTGCACGTAGACATCTTTGTCTTCGTGAAAGGTTGCTGCGATACGTTTGTAATTTTCACCACTCTTAGAGTATTTCACCTTTTTCAATGCACCATTTTCTTCAGCACCAAGTGTTAATATTTGGAGGTCACCTTCAGAACTCTTTTCAAACGCACCCACATATTCAGGTTGATTGGGGTTGATTTCTTTCAAGAAAGAGAGCTCCTCAGCCCACTTTGTTGAATCCATATTCATAGCATGCACTTCGCTTTTTCCTTCGAGCCAGGCCTCTTTTTTGATTTTGGTCTGTCCCAACATTTTCACCTGCTGAGTCATTAGCTGCTCAAAGTCAGGATACTCCGGAATAGCCACTGATTCAGGTTTCAGTTTCTGACAGCTTGCCAGTACTAAAAGCAGCACTAAAATTTTCAAATCAACTAATCGACTCATCTTCAAATTAAAACCTCTCCGGTCATCTCTTTGGGAACATCCACACCCATGAATTGTAGCATGGTAGGAGCCAAATCTCCCAGTTTTCCACTTTTGAGATCACCTTTAAACTCCTTGTCAACCACAATAAATGGGACAAGGTTCGTGGTGTGTGCGGTGTTAGGTGTTCCATCTGGGTTAATCATCATATCCGAGTTGCCATGATCAGCGATTATAATGGATAGGTAGTCATTTTCCAGGGCAGAATTAACCACCGACTCAGTGCAGCTATCCACTGTTTCACATGCTTTAACTGCTGCTTCAAAAACACCCGTATGTCCCACCATATCCGGATTAGCAAAATTGAGACAGATAAAGTCGGCAGATTGATTCTTTAATTCAGGAATAATTTTATCACGAATATCATGGGCGCTCATTTCCGGTTGCAAGTCATAGGTGGCCACTTTTGGTGAAGGGCATAACAGTCGGGTTTCACCGTCAAAAGGTTCCTCACGGCCTCCGGAAAAGAAGAAAGTCACATGCGGGTACTTCTCTGTTTCGGCAATACGTATTTGCTTCTTTTTATTTTTTTCCAAAACCTCACCCATTGTCATGGTTAGGTTTTCTTTTCCATACATCACGTGAACACCTTTAAATGAAGCATCATAATTTGTCATTGTGACGTAGTGAAGATTCATTTTTTTCATTTCATGATCCGGAAAATCCTTTTGGGTTAACGCTTGAGTGATTTGCCTTCCTCTGTCTGTACGGAAGTTGAAGCAAAGCACCACATCTCCCTCCTGTATTTTGGCATTAGCGCAGATGATTGGCTTTAAAAACTCATCTGTCACTCCTTCCATGTATGATTCTTCCATTGCGCGAAGTGGATCCTGTACTTTCTTTCCCTCCCCGTGTACCATAGCATCATAGGCCAGCTTCACACGTTCCCAACGATTGTCTCGGTCCATCGCAAAGTACCGACCTGTTATTGTTGCCAATGTTCCGGTAGTTTCTGCCATGTGATGTTGCAAATCCCGAATGTATCCAACTCCGCCTTTCGGATCGGTATCCCGTCCATCCGTAAATGCATGTATATAAACATCATCAAAATCTTCTTGATGAAATGAAGAAAGCAACCCCTTCAGATGGTTGATGTGTGAGTGAACCCCTCCATCTGAAACAAGACCAATCAAATGAATGGGCTTTTTATTTTCACGGGCATATCCCAAAGCAGACTTTAGTGTTTCATTTTCTGCAATGGAGCCATCGTTTACCGCATTACTGATTTTCACTAAATCCTGGTAGACCACTCTCCCTGCACCGATGTTCATATGCCCAACTTCAGAATTGCCCATTTGCCCTTCCGGCAAACCGACCGACAACCCGGATGCTTCAAGCGTGCTGTTTGGGTACTCCTGAAACATTCGGTCCATAAATGGTGTTTTAGCTTTTTCGATTGCGGAGACAGATGTATCCTTGGCAATGCCCCAGCCATCAAGAATTAGAAGAATGACTTTCTTGTTCATTTGGCAAATATAGAAGGGTCATTTTTTGAATGTCGTTCATCTAATGAATAAATTGGGCATGGTTTTTACTACATTATGTACGAAGATTTAAGTGGAAGCCTTTGGCATTCCATTTGACTATTAAAAAACTAAGTATGAAAACGCTAATCCTTATTTTCACTTTATTGCTTTATCCAACTCAGGATGAGACGATGAAAGATATCGGGACGGCAATGAAGGCTGGGAGCTCAAAGGAGCTGATCAAGTTTTGCAACAACACGGTAGAAATCAAGATTAATGGTGAAAGCTCCAACTATAGCAGGTCACAGGCGGAGGTTATTTTGAGAGACTTTTTCAATAAAAACTCTCCAAAAAGCTTTACCTATATCCACCAGGGCTCTTCACCGGAGGGATTAAAGTACACGATTGGTCGTTATACGCATAACGATGGGGCCTATAGAGTCGTTATGTTCATTAAGAAAATAGGCGACAATTACCTCATTGATACTTTGAATTTCAGTCAGGAGTAGCTTATTTCGCCGTTCTTCGCCTGAATTTTTTAAATCCGCCACTTTATGAATTTACCATATTTGACCACAAAAAATATCAATGCATTTATAAAGAATGCCCTCGCTGAAGACATAGGCAATGGCGATCATTCTTCTTTGGGTTCTATTACGGAAGATGCCAGAAGCAAGGCACACCTGATTATTAAAGACGATGGGATTATTGCCGGTGTGGAGCTGGCTGAAAAAATCTTTAATCATGTCGATTCTAACTTAAATATAGAATTCAACAAAAAGGACGGTGATCCAATTGAAAATGGTGAAATCGGGTTTTCAGTGGAGGGAAGCTCCAGATCAATACTTTCATCCGAAAGACTTGTGCTAAACTGCCTACAACGCATGAGCGGAATTGCTACCTATACCCACCATATGAATCAACTCATTAAAGGGACAAAAGCTCGTCTTCTTGATACAAGGAAAACAACTCCACTCTTTCGAATGGCAGAGAAGTGGGCTGTTGTCATTGGCGGAGGAGTCAATCACCGGTTTGGTCTTTATGACATGGTGATGCTCAAGGACAACCATATTGATTTTGCAGGTGGGGTGAAAAACGCCATTAATCAGACGGTCGATTACCTGGAAAAAAACGATTTGAAACTCAATATTGAGGTAGAGGTGCGGAGCTTGAAAGAGTTGGATGAGGTATTGGCAGTAGGAAAGGTACACCGGGTCATGCTTGATAACATGCTTCCGTCAGACATTAGACAAGCGATAAAAATGATAGGTGGGCGATTTGAAACGGAGGCGTCCGGAGGGATCACAGAAAAAACCATCGCAGAGATCGCTGAAACGGGGGTAGATTTTATCTCTGTTGGAGCTCTTACACACTCATATAAGAGCTTAGATATGAGTCTTAAGGCCATTTAACTCTATATTCGCGGTAGAATCATTTTAGCAGAAGAAAAGAGCGATTGAGTCATGATAGTTAGGACAAAGAAATACCAGCTTCCCACCAAAAAATATATCGGAATAGCACTTAAATCCACATTAAAGCAACAATGGTGGGTGTTTTTAATATATGCAGCTATTTGTTCGGGATACTTTCTGGCACCAAATCATTGGTGGATCACAGGAGCTACCATTGCCTTGGCACTTTATTTCCTTTTCTGGTTGATTCAGTTTGCAGGAATTACCCAGCTTGAGCAGGGCAAGTTTATGTTTCAAAAACTTTCTTATGAAATTTCGTCTCAGCAGATTCTCATTAAAATGAACGCCAAGCAAGGCATGCCAATGAAGTGGGACCAGATCAAAAGGGCCAAAAAAGGCAAGGATGGGTTTACATTCTTTGCGAGCAAAGCTCAATTGATACACTTACCTTTTAAGACCTTTAACAACGATAATGAGATTCGCTTCATTGAGACGGTACTGAAGCGAAAAGGATTTATAGCAGAAAAATAAGGGATGGCTCGAAACCTGGGCATCAAAGAAGCGAAACAGCGGGCCGGAAGGTTTTGCGCTTTTCGTGAACGATCGCCAAATGAGCTATTAGAAAAAATACAAAGCTGGGGACTTTCTGAAGAGTCAGCGGCAAAGCTGGTTGCCGAATTAACTAAGGAAGGGTTTGTAGATGAGCAGCGGTTTGCAAATGCCTATTGCAACGATAAGTTCGAGTTTAACTCCTGGGGGAAAAACAAGATCAAAGCAAGTATCTATTCCCACAAACTCTCTAGCACTGCCCTGCAGGAAGCATTGGATCGAATCGACCCGGAGAAATATGCTGAGAGATTATTTGATCTGGCGAAAACAAAATGGGAGCGGCTTTCCAGTGAAGAGAAGCTAAAACGAAAGCAAAAGACAGTCTCATACCTCGCCAACAAGGGATTTGAGCAGGATTTAATATGGGCAGCCATTGAAAAGCTGGAAGCGGAAAGTCTTTGATATTACTTTTTCTGTTTTTTTAAAATCTGTACGCTGGAAAATCCGTAAGTTTATTCTTCATAACAACATTTTATGCTTCGTACATCAGCTAAGGAACTACTGTCACAACTCGATACCATTATTGCCACATGTAGTGAGGAAGATTTTTCAAAACCACTTGAGGAGCTGAGTGGATCTACATTTGGTCAGCATGTGCGACACACGCTCGAGTTTTTCATCTGTCTTTATGATGCAAGAAATGATGGGTTGGTTAATTATGACCAGCGCCAGCATGATACAATGATAGAAACAGATCGGAAACTGGCCAGGTCTGTAGTGGCATCCATCCAAGAGTTTTTAGATAGAAATACGCGGGATTTCACATTGACTTTTGAGGCTAATTACAGTGAAATAGAAGGGGATGACCTTCAAATGCAAAGTAGCTTTTATCGGGAGCTTGCTTATAACATCGAGCATGCGATTCATCACATGGCTCTACTCAAGGTGGCCATCAAACAATCCCTTCAGTATATTCCGCTTCCTGAAAATTTCGGCGTAGCAAGCTCTACCATTCGCTACAGGGAAAGCACAAAAGCAAACCAATAAGCTTGAAGAAATTTTTGATTCGATTGAAAAATTGGGAGTACTGGCCGTTCTCTATCCTGTATTTTCCTGTGTTCTTTTATTTCGGGTGGCTTGCACTAAAGCATCGATCGTTTTTCTTTTTCACTGCGTCAAATCCAAGCATCGAGTTTGGTGGCATGTTCGGGGAAAAGAAGTCGGATATCTTCGAATTGATTCCCGATGAGTGGATTCCTGAAACCAAACTTGTCTCAAAAGGAGACCTAGAACGAGCATCCTATCTGGGAGAACAGATTGGCTTTCCATTAATAGCCAAGCCAGACATTGGTGAGCGAGGAATCTGGGTATCTAAACTTTATAACCAGCAAGACTTACAAAAATATGTAAGAGGTTGTCCGGTAGATTTTCTCTTGCAAGAGCTCATTGATTTACCCTTAGAACTGGGCGTTTTCTTTGTAAAGTATCCGGGTGAAAAAGGTCAGGTATCCTCCATAGTTAGAAAAAGTTTTATGACTGTAACTGGTGATGGAAAAACAACGATCAGAGTGCTTCTTGAGAAGGATGAGAGAGCTTTGATGACCACCGATTTGGAAAGTGATCACATGAAATTGATTGGCTCCAACATTCCAAAAATGGGAGAAAAAGTGCTTATCGAGCCAATTGGAAATCACTGTAGAGGCACGAAATTTCTAAATGACAATCATGAAATTGATGAGGCTTTAAATGCTGTTTTTAATAACATTTCAGACCGGATTCCTGATTTCTATTTTGGAAGGTATGATTTGAAGTGTAAATCTTATGAAGACCTGAGGGAACTCAAAAACTTCAAAATTCTGGAGTTGAATGGGGCCGGGGCTGAACCGGGTCATATTTATCAGCCGGGTTATTCGTTGATGCAGGCATACCGTGACATCCTTTGGCATCTAAGAGTTTTGTCGGATATTTGCCGCCTCAATCGAAAAATGGGGCATTCCTACTGGAGTTTTAAGCAGGGCTTCAAAAAGTGGAAGGCTCATCAGGAATACAATCGCCTGCTTGGCAAATCATGATTTTACAAACGCTCATTGTTGCTTTCATAGTTAGTTACATAGGTTCTATTCCTCCCGGAACGATCAATGTTTCTGTGATGCAATTAGCGATTCTGAAGAAAAGAAGGGCCGCAATATTTTTTGCTTTTGCTGCATCTTCGATTGAGTTTATTTATGCTGGCATTACCGTGCAGTTTCACATTTTCCTAAACAATAATCAGACGATTTCCAGCTACTTTCAGATCATCACCGCGATCGCACTCATTGGGCTTGGTTTGTTCAACATCTTTTCAAAATCCACATCATCATCCGTTAAAGTAGATACTAAACTTACCGGCAGACACGGATTTGCTCGTGGAATCATTTTAGGATTGCTAAACCCGATGACGATCCCCTTTTGGTTAGCGATAACAACTTACCTTGAAAACGACGATTGGATCAACGTAGACGAATATGGTTTTTGGATGTATTTGATCGGACTTTCGACCGGCACATTTTGTCTATTGCTTACGGTTAATGCTTCAGGCAAACGATTCACCAAAATCGCTGACAACCCTTTCCTGGTTCACAAAGTACCTGGCTTCCTGCTTCTGGGTTTAGGTGTTTACTTTTTGCTGAAGTTGCTGATGTAAATCACCATTCCACCGCTCATAACTATTCTGATAGTATCATTCATTCAATTTCATTAGTATTAAACTCCATGAAGAGATTTAACACGATGAAAAAGCTCATTTTACTCCTTACCATTCTTCCATTTCTAGGATTTTCACAAATAAAAAAAGAACTGGATCACAGCGCCTACAACGAATGGCGAAGTGTAGAAAAACAACTCGTTAGCAACGACGGGACTCATATCGCTTACACACTTAAGCCCAATGGCTATGGCAATGAATCCTTGATGCTTCATCAATTTGATGGCACGCTAGTGCTTGAGCATGATCGGTCTTACAGTCCATCTTTCACGAATAACTCACAGTTTCTGCTCTTCAAGGTTTCTCCGGATTTTGATGAACTAAGGGACTTGAAGAGAAAGAAAACCAAGGAAAAAGATTTGCCGGGAGATACCCTAGCGATTTACAACATTGCCTCAGGAAGTATTGAAAAAATTAGCGGATTAAAGTCGTACAAGGTTCCGAAAGAATGGGACAACTATGTGGTGTATCTGTACGAACCTGCCCCTGACACCACCAAAAAGAAAGAGAAAAAGCGTAGCAAAAAGAATGGATATGACCTGGTTGTAAAGAACCTAAATGATAATTCGGATTTCACATTTTCTTATGTGCTGGATTTTGAAATAGCGGAAGAAGGCGCAGCACTGGCATTAACCACAACAGGTAATGACAGCACGATTGCAGCAGGTGTATATCGATTCGATTTTGATGATAAAATCTTCAAACCGATTTACCGATCAAAAGGAGAATACAGTCAGCTCGCCTGGGATAAAAAGGGTAACCAGCTTTCTTTCATCTCTGACACAGATACCACTAAAGCATTAAAAAGGGATTACCATCTCCATTATTATAAGACAGAATGGGACAGCAGCAAGACTATAGCCAAGAATGAAACTTTAGATAATCTGATCGTCAACAATGATTTTAAGCCCAACTTCTCTGAGTCAGGTAAACGATTGTTCTTTGAGGTAAAGGAATTTCCTGTTTTACAGGACACATCCTTGCTTGATGAGGAAATAGTGAATGTGGAGGTTTGGAACTACCAGGATCAGCGACTTTTTACACATCAGGAAAATGAAAAAAAGGACGACTTGAAGTTTGGTTATCTAAACTATTATGATGTTGAGAGTAACAAACAAATAAAACTGGGTGGACCTGATTACTCAAGGGTGATTGTTAGTGATGAGGGTGATGGGAATACCGCGCTCGCCATGAGCGACTACAATTATCGCAAGCTAATCACCTGGGAAGGGTATACCTTAAATGACCTTTACCGGATCAATTTAAGTACCGGAGAAAAGACCAAAGTGGCTGATGGTGTTCGTGGGTTTGTCCAACTTTCTCCAAAAGGCAAATACGGATATTGGTATAATAACAGTGATTCGTCTTGGTTTACTTATTCTTTTAGCGATGATCAGGTAAGACAAATTACAACAAACAGAGAAGTGCCTTTTTTCAACGAAATTCACGATACTCCATCAGATCCATGGCCATATGGTTTGATGAGTTGGACAGAAAACGATGAGCGGGTACTGATTTATGATCGTTATGATATTTGGGAATTAGATCCTTCAGGCAAAGTGGCTGGGAAACGAATCACTCCGAACGGAAGAGCAGAAAAGTTAACCTATAGATATGTTAAACTCGATAAGGAGGAGCGATTCATCAAAAAGAATCAAAAGCTTTTGCTTTCCGGATTTTATGAGACAGACAAAAGAGAGGCACTCTTTTCATTTACGTATGGAAAAAATAAGCCTACGAAACTCATTTCGGGAGACTTTCAGTATAGCTCTTTTGCCAAAGCGCGAGATAGCAAAAATCTTATTTTCACTCAGGAGAACTTTCAAACATTCCCGGATATTCTTGCTACAGAGGTCTCTTTCGGATCAATTAAGAAAGTCAGTGACATAAACCCGCAACAGAAAGAATATAAATGGGGAACGATTGAACTGGTGAATTGGACTTCACTGGATGGCCAGAAAATGGAAGGTATGTTGGTGAAGCCGGAAGGTTTTGATCCAAGTAAAAAGTACCCAATGATTGTTAATTTCTATGAGAAGAGCTCCAATGGACTTAACCGTCACAGAGAACCATATCCAGGCCGATCTACCATCACCTACAGTTTCTATGCTTCCAGAGGCTACCTGATATTTAATCCAAACGTGAATTATAAAACAGGTTACCCTGGAGAGGACGCTTACAACTGCGTGATTCCGGGGGTGACTTCATTGATTGAAAAAGGATTTGTGGATGAGGATAACGTTGGTGTTCAGGGGCACAGCTGGGGTGGTTACCAGATTGCCCACTTAATTAATGAGACCAATATTTTTAAGTGTGCAGAGTCTGGTGCGCCGGTTGTAAATATGATCAGTGCCTATGGAGGTATTCGATGGGGTTCAGGTTTGAGTCGGATGTTTCAGTATGAGCGCACACAAAGTAGAATTGGTGGATCACTTTGGGAGTATCCTCTTCGCTACATTGAAAACTCTCCTATTTTCTTTGTGGACAAAGTGCAAACACCGGTACTGATAATGCATAATGATGAAGATGGTGCTGTGCCATGGTATCAGGGGATCGAATACTTCGGTGCTTTGAGGAGGTTAGGTAAACCAGCGTGGCTTCTAAACTATAGAGGCGAACCACACTGGCCTGTAAAAGTGCAGAACCGTATTGATTTCAACATCCGAATGGCTCAGTTTTTCGACTATTACTTAAAAGGGGCACCAATGCCCAAATGGATGCGAGATGGTGTTCCGGCTACCGAGCTTGGAATTAATCAGGGATATGAATTGCTTGAGGGCGAATAGTTCAATTAATCCAATCAGATTTTAGAATGGCATATTTATGCTCATCTAAAATCTGATTGTTTTTTAATACAGCACTTCTTGCTACACCTTCTTTTTTATAACCGCATTTTTCCAGCACTCTTCTGGAAGCCGCATTGTGACTAAAGGTGCCAGCAAAGATTCGTTCAAGGCTTAACTTTTCAAATCCATAATCCGTGGCAAGTTTTAATGCAGATGTAGCAATTCCCTTACCCCAATATGGTTCACCAACCCAATAACCTATCTCAGCAGATAAACGATAAATATCCGTTTGCTGAATGAGCCCGATTACTCCGCAAGTCTCATTTTTATAAGTAATAGCGAATGTTACCCGTGGGTCTTGTTCTGAGATTCCATTGATGAATTCTAAAGCATCTTTTTTGGAATACGGGGAAGGAATATAATCGCGGAGGTTGTTCCAAATATTTTTATTGTTTAATAGCCCTGCGATTTGCCTGGCATCTTCTTTAGCCAATGGCCGAATCGTAATATCTCCTGAGGCAGTCAATTTTTAATCTCACCACCGCCAAACATGGTAAACCCCTTGAGATGAACTGTTACTTTGGCATCAGGATCGACATTGGTTCTGGCATCACTGAATCCACCAAAAATAGCAGTAGTGTCAACTTTTACATTCCATTCGGCTGGCAACTTTAAGTCACAACCTCCAAACATGGTGAATACTTCAATGACCGCACCATCAACAGGAGTGGAACCTCTAAGGTCAATATCTGAGCCTCCAAAAATATTTGTGATTTTACCTCCCTGCAGGTTTTTGGATACAAATTTCTTTTCTGAACCTCCGAAGATGGCGATCTCATCAAAGTAGTCATCGCTACTTTCTGAGCCGCTTCTTGGGACACCCTTTCTACGGAAAATAAAAGAAAGTCCGATGATAATAAGAACAATCGGCCATAGTTCTCCTATCCGAATAATGTCGTAATGATGCAAGTAAAAAACTCCGGCAAGACCGAAGAAAATGAGAGAAGCTCTACCGTTCCCTGAAAGTAGATTTATTACTCCAATGACAACAAAAATTGCCGGCCAGGAAAATAGGTAGTAAGGGATGTCGATATCATACCCCAGGTTATCTAATAGGAAAACAGAGCCAATCAGGATCAAAATAATCCCAATAATTGCTTTTTTGTGGTTAGGTGACGCCATTGTTTTTAATTTTTTAGTTTAAGAACGATATTCCAATTAAACTATGTGCTTGCGATAGCTTAACGGGAAATTAAATGATTTTTTGGTTAATTGAACCAGCCGAAGAGCAAAGAGATCCCAAACGTCGGACCATCAAAGTCGCCCGATTTGAAATAAAAATCATCTACACCGATGGTTTTTTGGAAGCCCAATGTTGCATTGATTTTGAACCAATATGCAATATTGGCTTCACCAAATATCTGGGGATTAAAAATGAATACATCATCTTCATTCACTATTTCATTTGTCGTTTTGGATTTAGTACTTATACCTCCCCATCCAAGCTTAGTGTCAATGCCAAGGTGTAGCAACTCATCAGGCTTGATAACATACCCGATCCAAAAACCACCATGGCCATAACTGGATGTAAAGTCCTCTGCGTTTTGGCTAAACTCTTTGTTTCCGGTTAATCCGAGCCCATATCCCCCGATAAAGAAGGTATTGTCAAAAAGCACTGCTCCGCCACCTCCGGTAAGGGTAGAGAGCGCCCCATCTATTGGAGTAAAGGAAAATAGCACTCCGCCAAATCCGGAGATATCCTCAGGATCATTTCCGATGAGTGTCTTTGGTTTATCTGACTGGGCGGATGCATTAATTACTGTCAGAAGGGTCAATAAAATGAAAGTCCTTTTCATGAGTTTATTTGTTTTGAGTTTGAAATTATCTTTTCCGATTATCTCAAGGACATTTAAAATGATGAAATGTTTCTTTCGTTGGATGAATTGTAGAATCAGCCAAAATGGCCTGAGTTTTAGAAACTAATCGGCCATACTGGCACGTTTCCATGAAAGAAGAGGGTTGGAATGGGATTTGTCCCGTTCAATTATCAGATTTGGAGAGATATGAAAGTAGATAAAGACGCAACGAGAAGACTGGCAGAAGCAGCAGGCATTGTCAATACGATAAACGGAGGAACGATCTTCCCAACATTTAACACAACTACAGAAAAAGATCATTACCGACTAGAGGTGAGTGTACCCACGGTTGAGCCGGACGACCTGAAGGTGGAGGTCACCGGAAGTGATTTGATGATCTATCAAAACGTGCATGTTAATGCCTACACCTTACCCAATGTACTGGGAATGATCAAGATTTCAGCTGATGTTGAACTTGAAAACATTCACGCAGAATTTGAGGATGACTTATTGGTTGTGATCATGCCATTTAGTGAAATGTCCGGAGGTTTTCAAAAAGAAATTGATATTTATAGGCATTAAATTGCCTGCGTGAACACCCGTGACATTAATAATTTTTTTGGTGACATGGACCTTTTTCTCATGGACGTCATTCTGAAAGGCCATGTAAAAGAAGGGACCAAAGTACTGGATGTTGGGTGTGGGGAAGGTAGAAATGGGGTTTATTTCCTTAGAAACAGATTTGAGTATCACGGATGGGATACCGACGAATCTAAGATCAAGCTACTGTCATACCTCGCACATTCACTTGAAACATCGAATTCACACTTTAGAATTGGGGATTTTCGTACGGTTGAATCAACTCAAAAATTCAATTTTATTATTTGTAGCAGGGTACTTCATTTTGCCGAGTCAAGTGAAATATTTCTCAGTATGTGGCTAAAATTGAAATCGCTGCTAGTTGACGGAGGAATCATTTATGCCAGTTTAGACTCAGTAGTGGATAACATGATCGGGAATAATGAAGGAGAAGGGATGTTTTCATTTCCTGATTCAAAGCTTCGGTTTGCATTAACAACTGAGCTATATAATGAAATGAAAAAAGGGTTCGAAGAAATCGAACCCTTGAGAACGTTGGTCCACCACAAAGAGCGGGCTCAAAGTTTTGTTGTTTTAAAAAAATTGCCCTCTTGAGGGGGCTATAGGGGAGTTAAACACATCCTTGCGCCAGCATCGCATCTGCGACTTTCACAAAACCGGCAATGTTGGCTCCTTTCACATAATCCACATAGTCTTTGGTGACTTTACCATGCTGCACACAATTTCTGTGAATTTCCTTCATAATGCCTTGAAGCCTTTCATCTACTTCATCTCGTGTCCAGGAAAGTCGTAGGGAATTTTGAGACATCTCCAGACCTGATGTAGCAACTCCGCCGGCATTGGAAGCTTTGCCAGGAGTAAACATCATTTTATGCTCTTTGAATACCTCAATAGCATCAGCTGTACATGGCATGTTTGCACCTTCAAACACCCCTATACACCCATTTTTCTGAAGTGTTTTAGCATCTTCAACTTGCAGTTCGTTTTGGGTAGCGCACGGGTATGCAATATCACATTTGATATCCCACGGCGTTTTGCCTTCATGGAATTCTGCCTTGTACTTATCAGCATATTCTTTGATTCTACCACGCTTCACATTCTTAAGCTCTTTGATGAACTCCAGCTTTTCCTGGGTTATACCATCTTTATCATAGACTGTTCCTCCAGAATCTGACATGGAAAGAACCTTTGCTCCATTTTGGATAAGCTTCTCGACAGTAAACTGTGCTACATTTCCGGAACCGGAAACGATTGCGGATTTACCATCAAGCCCATCATTTATGTGATTTAAAACCTCTTTTGAGAAGTACACGCATCCATATCCAGTGGCTTCAGGACGAATTAGCGAACCCCCATATTGAAGGCCCTTGCCTGTAAGTACGCCGGTAAATTCTCCCTGAACTCTTTTGTATTGACCAAACATGTAGCCAATCTCTCTACCACCCACTCCAATATCCCCAGCCGGAACATCGGTGAATTGCCCGATATATTTACTCAACTCTGTCATAAAGCTTTGACAGAATTTCATCACTTCATTGTCACTTTTTCCTTTCGGATTAAAATCAGAGCCTCCTTTTCCACCACCCATTGGCAGGGTTGTCAGGCTGTTTTTGAACGTTTGCTCAAAGGCCAAAAATTTAAGGATACTCAAATTCACGGAAGGGTGAAATCGCAAGCCACCCTTGTATGGACCAATGGCCGAATTCATTTGAATGCGGTAGCCCCTGTTCACCTGTACCTCCCCTTTGTCATTTAACCATGGAACCCGAAACATAAAGACCCTCTCCGGCTCACACATAGTTTCTAGCAGGTTGGAATCTTTGTATTTAGGTTTATCAGCGATAAAAGGGATAATGGTCTCAGCCACCTCTTCTACAGCTTGTAAAAACTCTGTCTCGTGAGGGTTTTTGCTTGCAATTTTCTCAACAAACTGCGCAATTTCTTTTGTGTGATTAGACATGTGAAATAGTTCTTTTAATGAGTGGAATTTAGGTGTTTTTTATCTTTTACACCTCCGTAAAATCACGGAATATTACGAAAGGTTAATAATTAGACATTTGAATTTAATCGAAATACAATATTAGCCTAAAACCTGACTAACAATAGCTACGTAAATTAGTCTAGATATAAACCACATGTATTATGAATTATTTAAGATTGGAAAATGAGATTATCTCCTCAGTACAAACCTTAAATGGCCATCAGAAATATGATGTTTTGGATTACATCAATAACATTAAGCCTACGAATCACAATTCGAGGCTTTACAGAAGAAGGGCCATGAAAGAAATTAGAGAGGCGTTGAAAAACGCCTAGTCCTCAGATAAAACGATTACCATATCGTTTTCTTCCAGGACAAACTCATCGGATTTTTTAGGGTTGAGCACAACTCCATATTGCTCATCCGCTAGCTTTGCTTTCGAAATATTTCGATACCCAATCGCTACTTCATTCTTTCGTGCAGCAGATTCAAGCACGGTATAGAAGTTCATCGAAATCCCGGTCTGTACGTACTCTCTAGCCGGCTTGATATAAATCTCTGATCCATCAGCATCGAAAAGATCCTCAAAAACACGCATCAGATCTTTGTTTTCAGAAACCTGACTCATCAATAAACTGATCAGCTTATCACTTACAATAAAGTCATCAGCGCTTGTAATATCAGCCAGCTGTCTGTTTCTGATATCCAGCATCTCACTCACAATCTTGTATTTACTGCCCTTTATTTCAGTGAAATTTCTAAGGTGTAATAGGGTAATGAGGGTCTGCGCATCCGCTTCCTGAATCGGGAAGTAATTTTGGTAGCATAGGAGAATAATGTAATCGTAATTTTCCAAGCCCATCGACTCCAGTGTCTCTCTACCCGTAGTGTCTATCACCTCAAAATCAATACTGATATTTTGCGTGGAACCTTGCAGTTTTTCAACTGTTTCCGCTGCATCTGCAAATTTTGAAACCACATGTACCTCAGAACCAGGTGGCACGTAGTTATCTAATTCACCAATAATGTACCTGGCTCTATTATTCCACCCTACAATCAATAGCTTTTCAGGATCTTGAGGTTCAGGCTCGGTGTATACGATTTTGCTTTCATGTGGGTCAACCGGAGTTGAATTTGCAATAAGTGTATCATCATCTTCGGTGATTCCTATGACTTTATCACCTTCTTTGAAAATGGTCTCCATTGGTGGGTTTATAGCCACACTTCCATCTGAAAATTGGATACCCATTATCGCAGAATCTTCGAAAGCAAAGAGTACATCACGGAACGTCTTTCCAATAAGCGAAGGAGCTTCCTCAAAATAAATTTCATCTCCGTCAAAGTCCATCAAATCCTGATAAACCACACTCAAACCAGACTGTCTACTAGTTTGAACCATGATTTTGGAGATAATTTCATCCGAAAGGATAAGCTCTACTTCACCCTTCCCTACCATTTTAGCAACGTCAAAGTTTCGCTTATCTTCCATTTCAGCCGTGATGTGATACGGTCGTTTTTCAGGAATTCCTCTGAGCTTTTCACGTTTTGGGTCCGTGACTATTGCAACAATAGTCTTAATAATTTGGCTATCCGAGTTTTCATTCTCCTTGTCCAGGATAATGATTGATTTCGTTTCAAAAGGATTGGCGATTTTCAAATCGTGTACATCAATCGGATTACCAGTTCGGCAGATTACCTGGGTGTTTCCTGTGTTGCCAACCTTATCTTTTATCTCATCCTCCATCAGAACCTTATCCATGTCAGCCAGGATAACAATAACCCCGCGTTTCTGATTTTCATTGGCCTCTACAATCTCCGGGATGATGGTAAATATTTTTGAAGACCAACCAAGGATAAGCACATGATCACTTTCAATTACGAATGAACGACCTTTTCTTAGCACTTCCAGTTTTGTAAGGATACCATTTGATACCAAACCAATCAATGTGGAGATAATAACCAGACCCAAGACCGTAGTGATTAACATAAAGAGCCTAAAGGGCCAATTCTCGTCATGGTTTCCAAGCACTCCGGGATCAAGCGCGTGGGTTAGGTTTACCCAGACGGATTCGAAAATAGTGAAATTGGTGTCGTGATCGGGGTGAAGCCCCAATGCCAGTAAGGATCCACCAAAAATCAAGATGATAACAAGAGTGATCACTCCCAAACCCTTGATCATTGACATAGTTCCTTGCGAAACAAAACTGTCAAATCGGTAATTGAGTCTATCCTTAAAGGAAATATTTTTCATATCCTGTTTATTTTTTTGCAACCTCCGGCCATTACCTCCCTTGTATGCCAGATGCTAAAATTGTATCAAACGCGGGCTTGCTTTCATTCAAAAAATAATCATCCCCCGGTACAGGCAGCAAAAGTACTCCTAAAATAATGCAAAAAAATGACTGGGAGGCATTTCAGTGTAAAATGCAATGTGTCAATAAGAAGACATTAAAAATTAGCACTATTTTTAAAGTAAGCGTAATATGGTGCTATGAAGAATTTAATTGCTCTCCTACTATTCATGCTAAGTGTTGTTTCATGCAATGTGACCACCCATGACTTTTCATATATCTACAACAATGAAGGCCCAAATAGAGAGATTGCTGAAAAGATGAAAAATTTATTGGAGAGCGAGTTCAATGTTGAAATTGAATTAATTGAAGGAGTAGGTACAGATGCGAATTTAGATTCATTGGAGCAGGATAAAGTCGATATTGCATTGGTTGAAAACTATGTGAATTATCGGGAGGGCGTCAATTCGGCATTTTCTGTGTATTCAGAAGTGTTGCACATATTTTACAAAGAGGAGGTGGACGGAAGCTCGTTCGAAAACCTGGTCTACGACAAGCCAATATATATAGGAAGAGAAGAGTCCCCTACCTACAATCTTTTAATGGACTTATTCGACTTCTATGGATTAGATCTTAATCGCATACAGGTAACATTTGATATGGCCGCTGCTGATGTGGTGGTAGAGTTGACTAACCTATTTAGAAAAAATGAACTTCAAGCCTATAAAGGATTTAAGCTCTTTTCTTTTGATGACATTGAAAATGTTGGGAATGCTTCTGCTGTAGATGGAATCTCACTTAAATATCCAAGGTTATCCCCGTTTGTTATTCCTGAAAAGTCATACTGGTCTTTTACTGACAAACCGGTGGTCACATTGTCTTTGGACTTAGTGATGATGGTAAGGTCAGGAATGGGAGAAATAGCAGTTAATGATTTTACAAAAACAATGCTTCGAAACAGGCAAGTCTTCACCGCCATTGATCCATTACTATTCAACGGTATGAGAGAGGATTTTGATCAATCAATACTGAATATCCCACTTCATGAGGGAGCACGAATATTTCTGGATCGAGATGAGCCAAGTTTCATCGAGAGATACGCTGAGCTAGGTGGTGTACTTCTTTCGATCATCATCGCAATATGGAGTGGACTTGTTTCACTCACCAAATGGCAAGCCCAAAAGAAGAAGGATAAGATCGATGAATTTTATGAAGACCTGATTAAGATTAAGAACAAAATTTCTACCATTAAACAAATTCCAGAAGGGATTGAAAAAGTAAAACGAATACAATTTGCTCAGAATAAGGCTTTTCAGATGTTGATAGAGGAAAAACTGGTTGCCAATGACAGCTTTCGAATCTATATGGAGTTATCCAAGGAAACCATAAATGAGGTGCGTGCAAAAATGCGCAACATCAAGATGAGGCAGCAGCAGACAAGTGGCTAAAAATGAAACTTTTATCAGTAATGTCAGATGCTTTAGCATTTATGCAAAAACGAACCTAAATTCGTGCACAAATTCTGAGTGAGCATTCATGGGTCTTTTTGATTTTTTCCAGAGCGACATAGCTATTGATTTAGGAACAGCCAACACACTAATTATCAGCAAGGATAAAGTAGTGGTGGATGAGCCTTCCATCATTGCAATTGATAAAAACACAAACAAAGTGCTGGCCATCGGTAGGGAAGCTATGCAGATGCACGAAAAAACGCACGAAAACATCAAGACGATTCGTCCACTGAAAGATGGTGTAATTGCAGATTTCCATGCTGCCGAACACATGATTAGAGGGATGATCAAAATGATGGATAGAGGGAAGAAGAGCTTTCTGCCAGCCTCGCATAGAATGATCATCTGTATTCCATCCGGTATCACCGAAGTAGAAAAAAGAGCGGTACGTGACTCTGCGGAGCATGCAGGAGCGAAGGAAGTCTACATGATCCATGAGCCGATTGCTGCTGCGATTGGTATAGGGATTGACATAGATCAACCGGTAGGAAGTATGGTTGTAGATATTGGAGGAGGCACCACGGAGATTGCCGTAATTGCATTGAGTGGCATTGTTTGCGATCAATCTATTCGGGTTGCCGGAGATTCCTTTAATAAAGACATACTGGACTACATGCGCCGACAGCACAATCTGCTGATTGGAGAGCGGACAGCAGAAAAAGTAAAAATTGAAGTTGGGTCAGCACTCACGGAGCTGGATGATGATGCTCCGGAGGATTTTGAGATCAGAGGGCGAGACTTGATGACCGGAATACCAAAAGTGATAAAGATTTCTTATTCTGAAATTGCTTTCGCGATAGACAAATCAGTTTCTAAAATTGAAGAGGCGGTTCTAAAAGCACTTGAGATATCACCTCCAGAACTTTCTGCGGATATTTATGATAATGGAATCTATCTGACCGGTGGAGGAGCTATGCTTAGAGGATTAGATAAGCGTCTTGCCATGAAAACAAAGCTTCCGATTCACATCGCGGAAGACCCATTGAGAGCGGTGGTGAGAGGAACAGGGGCTGCTCTAAAAAACATTAATCAGTATAAAGCGGTATTGATGACCTAAGAGTGAATGCAAAGGCTTTTAGATTTCCTTTATCAACAACGAGAAATAGCCGTTTTTCTAGGCTTGGAAATCCTAAGTGCATGGCTACTTATCAATTTCAATAATCGATACAATGCTTCGTTTCTAAACTCAAGCAATGAAGCTGCTGCTTCAATTACTCAAACTACGAATGACATCAACGATTATTTTCAGCTATCTGAAATAAATGAGCAGTTGATGCTTGAGAATGAACAGTTGCAACAGGAGCTTAGAATGTTGCGCTCTGAAAAATTGAATTTTCTTGATACAGTAGATCAATACAGAGTGATTGGTGCTCGCGTAATTAACAACACCTTCGAGCGAGCAGAAAACTTTGTTACTATTTCAGCTGGAGTGATGGATAGCGTTGAGGTAGGAATGGGAGTGATTTCATCATTTGGTGTAGTGGGTCAGGTCAAGTCTGTTTCTGACAACTTTGCGACCATTTACTCACTTCTTCATCCAAAGGTTTTGTTATCGGCAAAGGTAAAACGAACGGACACCAAATGTACGGTTCAATGGGATCAGGAAACATTTGATAGAGCGGCGCTAAAGTATATTCCAAGGCATATCAAAATGAAGGTGGGAGACTCCATAGTCACTTCGGGATTTAATTCTGTTTTCCCTGAAAATATCCTCGTAGGAGTGGTTGATGAACTACACCTGGAAGAGCATATGACATTTTATGAAGCCAAGGTGAAACTTGCCACTGACTTCACCAGCTTGTATCATGTGTTTGTGATCAAAGACGTAATGAAAAACGAAAAAGACTCCCTGGAAGCACTATGAATCGTGTCAGCATTAAAGAGCAAATTCTAAACCTTATCCTGCTTTTGCTGGTGCAGTTACCTCTCGTACATCGAATCACACTATTTGATAAATCTTTTGGCTTTTTTTATGTGGGGTTTCTGCTCCTTCTACCCCGTACCTGGAACCGTTCGTACTTGATGGTCATAGGCTTTTTCTCCGGTCTTCTTGTGGATGTTTTCACAAACACCCCGGGCATACATGCATCAGCATCTGTCTTTATCATGTTCATCAGGAACTTCTGGCTCAACATTGTTAACGATGACTTTCAGGAACTCACAAACTTAAATACCGAAACACTCAAAAAAACCGGCTTCATTTACTTTACACTTCCATTGATCTTTATTCATCACCTATTAATATTCTTTATTGAAAACGGGGGTTTCCATTTGTTCTGGATGGTCTTGAGTAAAGTCTTTTTCAGTACTATCTTTAGTGGTGTGATCATTTTTGTGATCAACTTAGCTATTGCACCCAATAAAAGGAGAGCATGAGAGGGAGGAGCTTACTAATTAGGGGGTTTATACTTTTCACCGCGATCATTTTCGCAGCAAGGCTTTTCTACATTCAAATTCTGGAGGAGGATTATAAGGTAGCGGCAGAAAATAATGTTGTACAGAAAATCGTGCAATATCCTTTTCGTGGACTGGTATATGATAGCAACGACAGTCTGGTCATCTACAATTCCCCTGTTTATGACCTAATGATCGTTCCTAAGGAGGCAGAAATTGGTGATACCACTGCTTTTTGCGATTTGCTTGAAATTGAAAAAGAGCAGTTGAAGGAAAAACTAAATAAAGCGAAGAACTACTCCTCCATCCTGGCTTCAAAGCTTATTGAGCAAATATCAGAAGACCTTTTTGCTAAACTTCAGGACCAGCTCATCAATTACCCTGGGTTTTATGTGCTGCCTCGTACCATCCGTTCGTACAATACCGAGTCTTTAGCTAATGTAGTTGGGTATGTAGGGGAAGTAAGTAGCAGAGAGCTAAATAGAGATACTACCAACTATTACCGATCTGGTGATTATATCGGGATTGGTGGGATTGAAAAATCTTATGAAGAATATCTTCGCGGAAGGCGTGGTTCATCCTATAAAGTAGTGAATGTGCAGGGTGTGATTAAAGGTGACTATCGTGATGGTGAATATGATACGTTACCGAAATCAGGTGAAAATATCCATCTCACCATAGATCTGGAGCTTCAGCAATATGCTGAAAAATTAATGGAGGGGAAGGTAGGCAGTGTGGTTGCGATTGAGCCTAAGACCGGTCGGATTCTTGCACTTGTTTCGGCTCCATCTTATGACCCTCAGCTACTAAGTGGAAAAAATCTAAGCAAAAACTTTCCTGACCTAAACAACAATAAGGACAAACCACTTTTTAATCGTCCGCTTCAGGCCAGATATCCTCCTGGCTCAATGTTTAAAACCATACAAGGAATAATTGCCATGCACGAAGAAGTGGTAAGCGCCAACGAGATCATACGAGTCGATCACAGTAATATTGGTGATCTGGCTCCTCCCGGGCCTTACGATATGGTCAAGGCAATTACTAAATCCTCTAATAACTACTTCTACTTAATCATGAGAAGAATGGTGGAACAAGGTGCTGAGGAAAGCCAGTTTCTTGATGCCAGGATAGGGCTCGAAAAATGGAGGGATTATGTGAAACAATTTGGACTGGGAAGAAAACTCGGTGTGGATTTACCCAATGAAATTACAGGAAATGTACCAAGTCTTGAGTATTATGATCGTGTATATGGAGCCAAAAGATGGAAGTACTCCAATATTGCTTCACTAAGTATTGGACAAGGCGAGCTACTGGTTACCCCTTTGCAAATGGCCAATCTAGGCGCTATTCTGGCAAACAAAGGGTATTTTATAACACCTCATGTGGTTGATAAAATTGAAGGGTGGCCCAATCCAAACATTAAGAAGGAGGTCCTTCCTTTTAACCCTGAATTGTTTGAGCCTGTTTTATTTGGAATGGAACAAGTGGTGAAAGGGGGATCTGGTATCAGGGGTTATTTGGACACCTTGAAACTTGCTGGAAAAACAAGTACAGTTCAGAATCCTCATGGAGAGGATCATTCTGGCTTCATGGGATTTGCGCCTTTAGATAATCCGAAGATTTCCATAGCAGCTTACGTAGAAAATGCCGGACAAGGAGGCAGAGCGGCCGTATCTGTAGCTAGTTTATTAGCTGAGAAATATGTTTTGGGGAAAATTTCCCGACCATGGCTTGAGACTTATGTGTTAGAAGAAAGATATTTACCTGAAAATGCGCCAAGACCCACTCTCGCAGAAAACTGACTGGGCGTCAGTCCTACTATTCGGGGCGCTTGTAATCGCAGGCTGGCTGAATATCTATGCAGCTGAATATGATCCTGAAATAGATCAGAGCATCTTTGATTTTGGAACAAGCGCGGGAAGGCAATTTATCTGGATATTGACATCTGTGGTGATTGCATTCACTATTTTCTTTTTCGATTATAAATTTTTTGACTCGTTCGCATACGTTATCTATGGGATAATCATGGCGATGTTGCTATTCATTCTCATTGGAGGAAAGGAAGTGGCTGGATCGAAATCATGGTTAGGAATTGGTGGATTTGGTTTACAACCTTCAGAGTTTGCCAAGTTTGCTGCAGCATTAGCATTAGCAAAGTATCTCAGCCATTCAACCAGGAAGCTCACTGACCTTAATACTCTGGGGGTTTGTTTTCTGATTATTTTGCTACCTATGGCAATGACCATTCTGCAGGGAGATACAGGCACTGCCCTGGTTTTTACCTCTCTGGTAGTACCTATGTTTCGTGAAGGGATGTCTCCTCTGTTATTAATTATAGCTGTCTCCATTCTGCTGGTTTTCCTTCTTACACTTCTTATTAGTCAGACGGTGTTGCTTGTCGGCATAGCGATTGTAACATTATTGGCTTTAGGCTTAAACGCAAGAAATCCCAAAAAACTCGTTTACATCATTGTTTCAAGCATAATAGTGACGTTTGCGGTTCGAAGCGTTGATTTTATTCTTACCGATGTACTGAAACCACATCAGCAAAAACGGGTTTTGTCATTGGTTAATCCAAATATTGACCCTCTTGGGGCTGGTTGGAATGTGACTCAATCTAAAATTGCTATTGGTTCCGGCGGATTGATAGGAAAGGGGTTTCTGGAGGGAACACAAACAAAGTTTGACTTTGTGCCGGAGCAGACGACTGATTTCATTTTTTGTACCATTGGTGAGGAACATGGTTATTTGGGTAGCATCATCATGCTAGGATTGTTTACCGCACTATTATTAAGGTTAGTGGTTTTGGCAGAGCGTCAAAAATCAACGTTTTCCAGAGTATTTGGCTATGGCGTTGTGGGTATAATATTTTTTCATTTCACTGTGAACATAGCTATGACCATTGGGTTGTTTCCGGTAATTGGGATTCCCCTTCCTTTCTTTAGCTATGGAGGCTCTTCTCTATGGGCTTTTACCATCTTGCTTTTTAGTTTCCTAAAAATGGATGCACATAGAATGCAAGTGCTTCAACGGCTGTAAAAAATATCAATTGATTGAACCTATAACTTGGCGGCTTTCTCTTTTGCCTCTGCTACTAATTTATCCGCTCTGGTATTAGCTTCTGACTCTATTTGTTCTGCTTTTTTATCTGTTTCAGCTCTGAGTTTCTTTGCAGCTTCCTGGGCCAATTTCTTTTTTATGGGATTGGATCCAGCATCAGCAATTAGTTTGTCAGCAGCTTCATACCCCTCTTTTCTTACTTTTTCTGCACTTGCTTTTCCTTGTGCTCTGATTTCTTCGGCCTTAGCCTCAGCCTGTGCAATTATTTTTTTCCGTTGTTCTTCTTTCTTTGCTTCTAGTTCTTCCTTTTTTCCTGCTAAATCGTCTTCCAGTTTCTGTTTTTGCGCATCTATTTGAGAAGAAAGCTTTTGTTTAATCGAAGCATCCGAAGCGTCAGAAGCATTACTCGTACCTAAAAGCCTCACCTTCACATCTTCGTATGTTCCGCCAATACCGAGGTTTACGTTAATCTTATCCGCAACTAATTTTTCACCACCTGTCAGAGAACTGATAGCACTATTCAATGCAGAACCAATTTGTCCTGTAGGTACTTCTTCTAGTATCATCGAGTAATCCAGTGTACCATCAAGACCATTATTTCCACCCAATACAGCTTTTTGCCCTTGTACGTTCAGGTTGAATGGCTCAATGTACATTCTGCCGTTTTTTATTTCCGTTTTAATCAGCACATCCTTAAGAGTGATGCTCTTATTAGGTTGAGACGAAGCACCTGCTTTTAAAGCTGATACAGAAGATAGCTTTTGCATGAATGTCCCTTTTTCCAATGTTGCCTGAACCACATTGACGAGCCCATTTAGGTAAAGCGAATCCATAATAGGCATCATGTCTTCTCCCAAAATACCATTGACGCTAAATTCAGTGGAAAAATTACCGGCAACTTGCTTCGCAATCGGCACGTAAGATTGCACCGTCTCGAATGTTTCAAAGGCACTCGCGATTGACAGGTCTTTCACCTTGAATCCCAAATCGTAGGTAGGTTTTTCAACGTCTTTGGTAACATATGATCCTGTAAGTTCAAATGTTCCATCCAACATGTTGAAGCTGTTTTGGTCAAGAATAATAGCTCCATCCTTAATTAGAACCTGACCTTTAAAATTGGTAATAGGCATGTTTGAGTATGCGATTTTGTCAATTGAGGAGGCTAGGGTGAAGTCAATGTTTTCCGGAATCCTGATGACCTCTAAAGACATTTCTGTTGTGTCTTCCTCAACTTCTTCAGTACTTTCCGGCATTAGCTCATTGAGGTCAATTAATGATGATTTGAAGTCTAATCTTCCGGATAGTATTTCATTTTCCGAAAGTGCAAAGCCGAGGTAATTACTGACTTTACCATTGAGGCTGAAATCCGAATTTCCTGACTTAGCTGAAAACTCACTCAAGTTTATTTCAGCTGGGTCGAAGGTGAGATTGGCCCTTGAAATTTCAAATCCCTGAGGGAGATACTCATCGCTCTTGAATAGGAAATTATCTATGGTCATACTACCGGAAGTTGGTAGCTTGTCGTATCGCTCAGCTTCCACATCAGCCATTTGGCCTGTGGTCTTTAGTTTCGCATTGATTCTACCGAGAAGTGTTATACCCTCAAGAGGAACAATCTTCGTAATTTTTTCTAAATCAGCATTCCCTTCAAAGCCAAAATCCCACTGATAATTTTCAAGGTTTTTGAATTTCAGGTAAGAGGAAACAGCTTCACCGTCAACCAGCATCGAGAAATTGTCAATGTTAAAGCTGGTCTCACTTAGATCAGCTGATGGGTAGTCAAAACTGGATTGAATATTTAGATTTTCAATCGGGATGTTGAAATCTGCATAGCTTATTTTACCGTTTTCGACAGAGAGATTTGCAGCAACCTGTGGCATGGAAGTCTCATTGAAGGTGCCTCTTACAAACCCATCAAAGCCCACTTCACCTTCTGCATTTACTCCGTTCAGATATTCCAGATAAACTCCTGGGATCAATGATAAAATACTTTTTACGCTAATATCTTTCCCACCAAATGTGATGTCCATAACGATATCTTCATTGGGCATACTCAGATAGCCATCCGCTTGCATCGCAAACTGGTTCACGGCGATCCTGTTGTCTTTGAATGTAAACTTCATTTGACTCAAATCCATATTGAGGGTTACATCCAGGTCCAGCTGCTTGTCGCTGACATACTCGACACCCTCAAACCCAAGGGATGCTTTGTCCACAGTTGTTTTGGTTTGGAGATCAAAAACATCCAAAGTAAAGTCACCGGACCCTTCATGATTCAATCCAACTAATGAAGTGTAAAAGTTCATCGACTGATCCCTGTAAACGACCTTGGCGTTATTAATTTGCCATTTTTCTATGCCAACGCTTACGTCACTATCAGCTGTGTCGGTTTCTTCTTCAACCACAACTTCTTCTGAAGCTTTAGCTATGTCATAATTTGCAGAGCCATCAGGCAAGACCAGTATCAGTATTTTAGGCTCATCCAGTGAAATTTCTTCTACCACAATTTGTCCTCCGGTAATAACGGACATCAGGTCAACGGTCACCTGAAAATTTTTGACTGAAGTAAGTGTGTCTTGTGAAAAAACGCCTTGTCCTACAACTCCAAAATCACTCATGCTAACGGTGATATCAGGAAAATTTTTAATAAGTGAAAGACTAAACCCATCAATGTCATAATATACTGTAGCATTGAGGCTTTCATCCATTGTGCTGTCCATCGCCTCGCGAATATCATCCTTGAAGATCATGGGCAATACAATCACTGCCGAAATTAGAATGATGAATATGATACCTATGATGATAAGAAGCTTCTTCATGACACTTTTTTATTTACCACCAATTTACGCAGAATGCACTCCTTCTAATAAAACGTAACGCATTTTTAACGGAAAGATGAATATTCTATCACTTTGTGAGCGTTACGAATATATCATCCATCAATTGAAGCTTGATACGGTCTTCTGATTTGGAAGCAACACGATAGGTCATACCAGGTGAGCCCGGTTCATTTACAAGAAACAACGAGTCACTGGAAACATACCATGACTGAGTATGCGATAAGGTATCCACATTAAAAATACAATCAGGGTATCCATTTGCAGTTACTGTGAGACTATCTGCGGTAAATCTGAAGCTACCATTCATGTAGAACTCCATGTCTTCAATACCGGGATATGATTCAGGGGGAGTTTCCCATTCTGCGAGCCACTCGCCGTGCCATTCTGAAGGGCGATTTGCTGTTTTTTCGTTTGAAGGCGAACCACACGCAATAACAACGATAAAAGGAATAAAAAATAGCTTTTTCATGGGTTAGGATTCGGGTAATAGCATCCGGTTTATGCTCTGTTTTAACAGCCTCAAAAATACTTAACCATTAAGTCAATCATAAACTTTTTGAATTTCGAATAGGGTGGATATACAGTTTTGGCCATCGTCCAGCCTTTACGTTGCTTCACGATGGCTTTTTCATTAGAAAATGCAATGAACCCGGCATGTCCGTGTGCTTTACCGATTCCACTATTGTTCACTCCTCCGATCGGAAGGTTCGGGTGAGCAAACTGAAGCACCACATCATTTATAGCCATCATTCCGGCGCTCGTTTCTTTCTTCACTTGTTGAATAATTGATTTCTTATTCGAAAAAAGATAAAGCGCCAGTGGTTTTGGTTTTTGGTTGACAAATGAAATAACCTCATCTATTTCCCTGAATGAAACCAAAGGGAGGATGGGTCCAAAAATCTCTTCTTCCATTATTCGACAATTCGCTGAAACGTTTGAAAGCAGTGTAGGGGTGAATCTCAAATGCTCGCGATCAGACTTTCCTCCAAACTCAATGTTTGCACCTTTATCTATTGCATCAGCCATCAGATCGTTGATGCGATTATGATGATGGCGGCTGATGATCGCGCCATATGTATTTTTGTTGCCGTATAGTTTTTCAGATTGAATCACTAATTCCTCAATAAGTTTTTCCTTGACATCTTCATGTACATACAGGTAGTCCGGAGCGATGCACACCTGTCCTGCATTTTGCCACTTCCCCCAGGCAATTTTTTGAGCGGCATCTTTGATGCTGGCAGTTTCATCAACGATGGTTGGCGATTTACCCCCTAGCTCTAGTGTCACTGAGGCCAGGTGCTTAGCAGCAGCACTCATCACGATCTTTCCAACTTGTGGGCTACCGGTAAAAAAGATATGATCGAATGGTAGCGAGAGTAGCTCTTGCGATTCGTCAACCGCTCCAAGAACAACGGATACTTCCCCAGGTCTAAACACTTCGTTACACATTCGCCGGATCAATTCTGAGGTATTTTCTGAGAATTCTGAAGGCTTGATGATTGCCGTATTTCCTGCGGCAATGGCTGACACTAATGGTCCGGTTGCCAGCTGAAACGGGTAGTTCCAGGGAGCAATGATTAGGCACGCTCCTTTCGGCTCATAGAAAGTTTCTGCTTTTGTGCCCAGATAAGTAAGTGAAGTAGCAGCAGGTTTTGGTGCCATCCAGCTCTTTAAGTTTTTTCGAGCCTTTCTTATTTCAGCTAAGACAACATATACTTCCGTTAAATCTGTTTCATGATGTGGTTTTTGAAGATCGTTAAATACAGCTTCATGTATTTCCCACCTATGGGACATGATCCAGTCTTCAAGTTTTTTTAAAGCTGATTTTCTTTCCGAAATGGTTGAAGTTCTTAACCGAACAGCGTGTGTTTTTATACCATCAAAAAGGTTCCGGATGTGGGATTGGGTTGCTGTATCCATCTTCTAAAAATAAAAAAAGTCAACTCGAAAGTTGACTTTATAGTTGATAATCTCTTATTGCTATTGAATCTGGAATTCAACCCTTCGGTTCTTTTGTCGGTTTTCAGGGGTGTCGTTGGGCGCTTTTGGTTTGGTTTCACCAAATGCCTTGTAGGATAATCTATCTCTACTTATTCCATTTCTGATAAAGAAGTCCATTACTGCTTTGGCACGTCTTCCTGAGAGCCCCATGTTGTAGTTGGGATCACCTTTGCTATCAGTATGACCTGAAATCATGATTTTATCAATAGTTCCTCGAGTCAGGTAATCAAGCACTCGATTCAGCTCGGGATAAGAGGCCGTTTTTAGTTCTGCTTTATCAAAGTCGAAGAATATATTTTTCAACTCGATGGTTTCTCCTTTTTGGATTGGGAAGATTCGGATGAATTTTTCAACGGTATCAGACTTTTTCAAATTCACAAAGTTTAACCGTTCCGTTTCAGATATATATCCTTCAGCCTCTCCAACCAACCCATATTGCCATCCACCTTGAACGGTAAATCGGAAAGTTCCAGTTTCATTTGTTGCTGCATGACCAATATCCAGCCCATCAGGAAGTCTTTCAATTAAAACTGTGGCTCCATTCACCGGCTGTTCTGTTTTAGCATCCAGTACGGTACCAGAAACAGTAGCTATGATATCTTCTGGCACCAAATGTTCAACTGAAGAAACCAGCGGTGATACCTGATCAACAAACAGGTCTTCTACTTTGAAGCTGAAAATATCAGTGTCTTCCCCTTTTTCACCACGGGTAAAGTAAAGATTCTGCCCTGTTGTTGGGATACTGAAATATTCATCATTGCCTTCTTTGTTGATGCCAGGCCCAAGATTTTCAGGTTCAGACCATCGTTTCCAGGTATCATCCAGCTTGAAGGAAACGTAAATATCAACTCCTCCATAGCCAGTGTATCCGTCAGAGGAAAAGTAAAGGGTTCGACCATCCTCAGCCATAAAAGGAGATTCATCTTCACCAAGTGTATTGATATCATCACCCAGGTTCATTGGCTCAGTCCAGGTGCCATCATTTTTTTTGAAAGACACATATAAATCTCTTCCACCATACGTATCATCTCTTTCAGCAGACATTATCATTGCTTCCCCACCTGGCGCTAAAAAGAAGTCGGCATTTGGAGAGTAATTGTATTCATTTTCAATCTCAATTGAAGTCGGGTCTGCAAACGTATCACCCTCCTTAGTGGACATTGAAACCCCAGTGTACATTCTGCCTTTTTTACCATATCTGTTTCCAAGGATCAATACTTCCTTACCATCTACCATGCTCATGGAACTAATGAAATTGGGTCCCTTTGTATTAAGTGGAGGCCCAACGTTTTTAGCAGGAAGCCACTCACCAGTTTCTTCATCTAGCTCCGACACCCAGATGTCTTCAGCATCATTTACTCCCCCAACATTATCAGGGTGAAACTGTCTGGAGAAGTAAAGTTTTTTTCCGTCTGGAGAAATGATCGGGCTATGCTCAACATAGTCACTATTTACATTGGTACTTAGCTTTTCAGCATCCACTGCGCTGTTTACACCAGGAGCCAAATTTAAGAGGACATTTATTGGAATGTTTGAAGCTGAAATACCAATGGCATCAATCGCATTGTACCCCTCCGAAACACTACAATCCAATACAACTCTTACTGCCTCTATAGCATATGGTGTTTCTTCAAAAAATAGATTTAAAAGTCGTGATTCAATTGGTAGATCTCTGGCTGTTAACTCAAAAAGCGTGTATTCATTGTATTCACTGTCATACCCATACACTGCTTTGACTGCACCCGGATTTTCTGACTCGGCTATAGCTACCTGCTTGGCCTTGATAGGTGTTTGAAAAGAAACCATAATGAATTCTTCCTTATCCTGGCTTTTTGGTCTCCATGCGTTCGGGTTTTCACCTCCATTTGGAAGGACATTTGGTCGATGCAAAGTTTGAATCGCCGAAAACTCATAGGGAGAATACTCCGAAGAGACATCAACAACCTGTGTACCCCAGGCTACTGTCTCTTGTGCTTTGGCAATGCTAAATGCAAGTAAGCCAATGATAATAAAGTAGATCTTTTTCATGTGTTTTGGGTTAACGACGAATTACTCTTACTTCTACTCTTCTGTTGAGTGCTTTCGCCTCATCAGATCTATCCTGGGTTACTGGTTGAGTGCCACCAAAAGCTTTAGTGAAAATTCTGCTTTTCTTCACTTTTTGGTCGATGAGGTATTCTTGAACCGCCAACACTCTTGCCTCAGAGAGTCTCATGTTGGCATCAGGATTACCTGCAAAATCCGTATGGCCTTCAAGTTGAATAACAATGGATGGATTTTCATTCATCCAAATAGCAAGCTCATTCAGTTCTGAAAATGAGCTGGGTGAGATTTGATCGCTACCACGAGCGAAAATAAGATTTTCAAGTTTTCGCAACTCTACTATGTCTTCTTCAATGTAGAGATTGTTGATTTGGTTATCCAGAACCTTTATCTCTTGTTGAAATTTCTTGAAGCCACTTTTTGTAACAGAGAAGTTATAGGTTTTACCTTTTATTAGCTGGATTTCATATGAACCATCAGGTTTGGTTGAAGCCATACCCATGTCATCATAATAAGGCAATTTTTCATAAAGGATATTGCCAGCTACAGGCGTTGAGTCCTGGGCTTTTAGCATTTTGCCCTGCACCAGCACCAGAGTATCATTTGAAACTTGCGCAAATGTTGTGGTAACTAAGGCGAGCGAAAAAATGGCAAACGAATAAATTTTTCGCATTGTAATTGGATGATTTTAGCCAAAATAACTCAAATAAATGCAAAAACTAAAGAATAATTAAGCGTTTCGTTAAACCTAATCCATATATAGTGCCATTCTATGGGGTAGGATTATCTTCAGATTCGGATGGGATTTTTGCAAGCAATACTTCTTCTGCCACATAATTGATTCCGTCTAAGCGTGTTTTGATAGAATCACTAACTAATTTGAATGATGCAATTTGAGTAGAATCGATTCCGCCGGACGAAGGGATGTCTACTTTCAATGCATCTACCTGTCTGCCGTTTTTCCAAAAACGGTAACATAGGTGAGGGCCATTTGCCAGCCCCGTGCTACCTACATAGCCAATAGTTTGACCTTGCTTCACACTTGTTCCGGGACGGATTCCTCTGGCAATTTTGGACATGTGCAAGTACTGGGTGGTGTAGTTGCTGTTGTGCCTGATTTTTACGTAGTTGCCGTTTCCACCGTGGTACCTGGCCTCTAAAACCACTCCATCACCAACCGTGCGAATGGGAGTACCTGTAGGGGCAGCATAGTCAGTGCCCAGGTGGGCTTTATATCTTTTTTGAACAGGGTGGAATCTTCTCAAGGAATAGCGAGAACTTATTCGTGAATAATTTAGCGGAGCTCTGAGCAATGTTTTTCTCAGGCTGTTCCCCTCTTCATCAAAGTAATCGACTTTTTCTTCAGCCTGATAGGGAATGGCGTAATAGGGCTTACCCCAGTGTTCAAAGTATGCACCTTTAATGCTTCTAACTCCAATGACCTGATCATCAACCACCTCTTCTTCATAGATTAATTTAAACTTGTCTCCTTTTGCAATCCTAAAAAAATCAACCTGCCATGCAAAAACATCCACAAGCTGATGGACAAGTAGTGGACTCGCTCCCTGGTCTAATATCGAGTTGTAAAGCGATGAGTTGATCTCTGCAGCTAATGAGCGTTCCCTGATTTTAATCGGCTTTTGGGTAAGCTCAGCATAAATGCTATCCTTCAGATTGTATACCACAAATTCTGCTGGAGAAGGCTCGAATATAAATTGTAATGCAGTTTTTAATGAGTCTCGATCGTGAATGATGGAGTAGTTAGACCCTGCTTTAAGCTTCCTGACATCATAAACATCCTTTGATCTTTCTGCTAGAATGTGAATATCCTGAAAGGAAATGTTGAATGCTGAGAGAATTTCAGAAAGGTTTTGGCTCCATTTTACCCGTCCTTCGACCACCTCAAAAGAATCGATGGGAAAGCCATAGTATAGTGTTGGTAACTGAAATATGGTCGAGTCTATTTCTATCTCACCGATATATTCTTCCGGTTCAGTGATCGGAAAATTGATATACAGTGCAGAAATAAGTGCGATGGTTAGTCCGGTGATTACCAGCCAGATTCTCGTTTTTCTCATGCAATTAGCTTGATGACGCTACAAAACTGTGTTTTTTCGATGGTTTTCCAAGGCTTTATCCAGAAAATCCACAAAAGCGGAAACATCCAGGTTGTATGCTTTTGGTTTTACAAGAAGCTCTTCATCCTCGTTTAGGATGACATAAAAAGGCTGAGCGTTGTTGTTGAATCTGTTGATTTGGAAATCGGCATTTTGCTGGCCAATGGTTTTTTTCGTTTTGCCATCGTAGGATGACTGGTACCATTCACTTTCCGGCAGCTTAGTTCGGTCGTCAACATATAAGGCCACAAGTACAAAATTCTCGCTCAATCTTTTAAGCACAGCAGGATCTGACCAAACACGCTGTTCCATCTCCCTACAATTGACACAGCCATGTCCGGTAAAGTCAATGAAAATTGGTTTGCCCTGCTCTTTCGCACAAGCAACTGCCTGCTCATAGTCGAAATAACCTTGTAAGCCGTGAGGCCAATGTAGCAGGTCGGCATATTTTGGTTCTTCACATGTATTGCCCCCCGCTTCTGCCTCGAGGAGGTTGAAGTTGTGTGTGGCCATTGGCGGCAAGAATCCAGATAGAGATTTTAAGGGCGCACCCCACAAACCAGGTATCAGCGAGATGGTAAAGGCAAATGTGCAAATGGCAAGGATGAGCCTTGCAACAGATATCTTGTTCGAATCTGTATCACTTTTCAGTTTGATTTTACCAATAAGGTATAGTCCAAGGAGTCCAAAAATCGTGATCCAAAGAGCTATAAATACCTCCCGATCCAAAATGCCCCAATGATATGCAAGATCTGCCACGCTAAGAAACTTGAGAGCGAGAGCCAGTTCTAAGAATCCAAGCACAACTTTTACAGAATTGAGCCAGCCACCGGACTCAGGCATAGATTTTAGCCACGCAGGGAAAATGGCAAAGCCGGTAAAAGGAATCGCGAAAGCCAGCGAAAATCCAAACATCGCGGTGGTTCCCTCAATGATGCTGCCACCACTAAGCGTGTTTATCAGCGCAGTTCCAACAATTGGAAAGGTGCAGGAAAAGCTTACCAGGACCAATGTGATTGCCATGAAAAAGATGCCAACTAATCCACCACGATCAGCTTGTCGGTCTATTTTGGTCACTAGTCCTGAAGGGAGTGTAATTTCAAACAGGCCAAAAAAGGAAAGCGCGAATAAGATAAAGACAGAAAATATAATCAAGTTGAACAGCCAATGAGTACTCAACTCATTTAACGCAGTAAAGCCCCAAATGAGTGAGATCAGGAATCCCAGAAGGCTAAAAAAAACGATGATGGAAACACCGTAGATAAGTGCTTTTCCAATGCCTTCTTTCCTGGACTTACTTTGCTTTAGAAAAATGGAAACCGTGATCGGAATCATTGGATAAACGCATGGTGTTAACAATGCGACCAGACCGGCAAGAAATGCCGTTATCAGAATTGACCAAAGGCTTCCACTTTCTTCTGCTGTGGATTCAGCCTTTTTTTTTATATCACTCTTATTTGTGGTCTTCCCCAGACTGAACTCATCGTCGAACGGAATGCACTTGCCGTCAATGTCAGAGCAGACCTGATAAGAGTAGCTTCCTGTAATTGAAAAATCTTCCTTAAGTATTTTAACTTTTTGAACGAAGAGCCCTGCTTTTTTGAAGTAGGTGTATTCACCTTCCCAGAGTGAATCGTATTTTTTCTTAGCACCAACAGGCTCAGTTTCTCCAACCAACTCATACGTTTCGTTCTCATTAAATGTAAACTCCGTAAGCATTGGTCCTAAGTCAGGATCAAAGTCTGAGGAGTATAAATACCAGTTTTCCTCAATTTTTGATTTAAATCGAATTTCAACCTCATCACCAACCTGCGGGTTCTCGTTGGAGAGTTCAACTTTCCATTCAATGGGCTTGAGCACCTGACTGATTCCAGAGGCAGCAGCCAGAAACAAAAATATGAGGAAGAGGGTTTTCTTCATTGATTATGATTTAGACATATCCGTGAAAAACTGATAAAAATGTGAAATCGTTTCAATTCCTCTATAATAGTTGAATAGCCCATAGCTTTCATTCGGCGAGTGAATCGCATCTTCATTCAATCCAAAACCCATCAAAATAGAATCTAGCCCAAGCTCTTCTTTAAACAAAGCAACGATTGGAATACTTCCTCCTTCTCTTGTTGGAATTGGTTCAACCCCCCAGGATTTTTCCATCGCTTTCACAGCAGCTTTATACCCGATTGAATCCGTTGGGGTTACAGCAGGCTCTCCTCCATGATGAGGAGTGACCTTCACTTTTACTGATTTAGGAGCAATGCTTTTAAAATGTTCTTCGAAAAGTTTTGTGATTTCATCGCTTGTTTGGTCAGGGACCAATCTCATAGAAATTTTAGCATTGGCTTTTGATGGAAGCACGGTCTTGGCTCCTTCTCCAATGTAGCCGCCCCAAATACCATTCACATCCAATGTTGGGCGGATACCGGTACGCTCAATTGTCGTGTATCCTTCCTCACCCTTCACATCATCAATGTCTAAATCTTTTTTAAAGGCCTCCAGGTCAAATGGAGCTTCAGCCATTTTTGCCCGATACTCGTCAGATAGCTCTTCCACTTTATCATAAAAGCCAGGAATGGTAATTCTGCCTTTTTCATCCTGAAGCGAGGCGATCATTTGGCATAAGATATTGATTGGGTTGGCGACAGCTCCACCATAAACTCCGGAATGCAAGTCTCGATTTGGGCCTACAACTTCTACCTCCAAATAACTGAGGCCTTTCAATCCTACATTAATGGAAGGGGTCTCATTGCTGATCATTGCAGTATCCGAAATGAGAATCACATCAGCTGCTAATTTTTCTCTGTTTCCTTTTACAAATACCTCCAGATTTTCTGAACCAACCTCTTCTTCTCCTTCAATCATGAACTTCACATTGCAGGGAAGGCTGTCTGTTTTGATAAGAGCTTCGTAGGCTTTCACATGCATGTACATCTGCCCCTTATCATCGGCAGACCCGCGAGCGTAGATTTTTTCATTTTTTATAACAGGCTCAAATGGTGGAGAATCCCACAATTCGTACGGATCTGCCGGTTGCACATCGTAATGACCATAAACCAGAACTGTTGGTAGATTAGGGTCCTTGATATGCTCCGCATAGACGATAGGATAGCCAGCCGTTTCGCAGATTTCCACATGAGTGTCCAGCTTTTCAAATTGACTTTTCAGATATTCTGCTGCCTTACGCACATCTCCTGCAAATTTTTTGTCTGCACTGACGGAAGGGATTTTCAGCAATTCTAAAAGTTCATTTAAAAATCGATCTTTGTTTTCTTCTATGTAGGATACTGCACTCATGGTAATGATATTTTGAAGCGCAAACTTAGTTCAGGGGGAGGAGCATTCCATAACATTGGTTCCAATGCTTTCCATAATGGCACCTCAGAAAAGAAAAGCAGCTAACTTAGTTAAGTGAAAAAATTGTTATTCATCGTCACTTTAATTCTTTTTTCGTGTGACGAAGAGGGCTTTGGCTTGTGTGCTGGATATGATGAAAATGACCGGCAGCAAGTTTGTTTTGGAGACAAAACGCGATCTCAATGTGAAGTAATCATTGCAAATCAAGACAGCCTGAGTGGAGGTTTGAGGAAGGCAAAATATGTGCCCCTCCCTTACCCGAATGATAGTTACTCAAACCCAAACCCATCGTCATCTTCTTCTTCGATAGTTTCGAAGTTTTCGTCTTCAACGTTTATCTCGTCAGGAGAAACGAGGTTGTAAGGTTCCTTGATACCGAAATAGGTTTCTCTGAATTGATTGATAAAACCGAGTGTCTCGTTGGTATCTCCAATTGCTATGATCAATTCTCCTGGTTTCGAACTTTCAACATTTGATTTTGCTTTAACCAGCTCATTGAATTCGGCATTTGAAGAGTAGAGAATAAGCTGATTGAAAGTATAGCCAATGTAATACCAAATGCCCGGTGCAGCCTGAATGAAAAGGTTGACAATTTCAGCACCCGATTCATCTTTTTTGATTTCAAGGAAACCGTCAAGCTTGGCGTTCAAGTCATTATCATAAATATTAGAGATGGCTAGTTTGGTGGTATTATGCCAGGCTTTTTGATCCTTATTCCACTTCATTTTCACTCCAGAAATAAGCAATTGTTTTTGAAGTTCTCCTGAAACAGAAGCCAGGGCTGTATAATCTTTGAGACTGGACTGCTCATACAGTTTTGCTGTGCCATCGTTTGTGAGGTTGGCAAGTTTGTAAAGCAGCTCAATGGAAATGTCGTTTGCAAGCGGTGGACCGATTCGTTCGATGATATCGATCAAATCTGCTGCCATGATGTCAAAAGCCCCGGTTGGCGTAGGGAACTCCATTGCAAACATGGCATCAGTCGTGTACTCATTAGATTCTTTATTTCCAACTCCAAGTACAGAAGCATCCACTTTGATTTGCGTATTTATAGGGCTGATAAAATTGGCTTTTCCTTCAAAAACAATTGCTTTAGACGAGTCCACATAGAGCATGGTGTGACCTTGATACGAGGAGCCATCTGTCTTTGCTGGATTTTCAATTCTGTATGTTTGAGTAGAATCTGTATATGTGAGTACTCCGCTGGAATTGAAGAAATCAAGATCTGACCCATTTTCCTTGACTTCCATAAATGAAGAGTATAGTTCGTCTCTAATGCTCGTGTGGATTCCAGCGTAAACCTTTTCCCCGTTTTCTGACAATGCGTTATCAAAAGGAAGCTCAACATCCCGTTCACCCTCCTGCCGATCAAACTTCACCCATTGGTTATAGTCCGGATCTGCCAGGTCAAGTTTTACATAGCCATCCAGCTCAAGGGCTGGTTTGGATGCATACATGGTTACTGACCCTTTGTAGAAAAACCCGGGAGATATAACCAGGTTTTGATTTTCTAAAACCTCTCCACCTGAAACAGTCATTAGACGAGTGCTGAAGTTCCCCTTTCTATCCGCCTCCCCAACCGGTACTTCCAGCAGCTCAAAGCTGTCGAAACGAATGTCAAATGTATCGGTACCAACAATCTGTTGATAGTAGGCATTTCCTTCGAATTTGTTTCTGGAAATCACCCGTATGTTTGCACGATCCAGATAATGGTAACCATTTAGCGTGTCAATAATCACTTCTGCATTCTGGAATTGTTGCAAAACAGAATTGGCCAAAATGGTGGTTTCATGACCCTCCGGAATAATTCGGGAGTCAGCAACTGTTATATAAGGAATTCCCTGAACGTTGAGCTCCTGGGTGTTGATGTCATAGATCGCTTTTTCCGCATTGAAAGCAAGTGAATCTAAATCTTCACGAGTAGTATAGAAATAGGAATCCTCAATGGCGATATTCTCCGGTTTGGTCATGGTCACAATGGAGTCTTCCAAATCCCAAATGGCTTCCGTAATGGATGTTTTCATTTGGGCATAAGGAAATGAGATAGCAGCTACACCCACTTGTTCGGGATGAATGGTTGCAGTATTGTCTGTGAGATCAAAATCCAGCCGAATATCATCTCCCTCCATTGCAGGTTTTTCCGGGTCATTTGTTAACACTTCAAATTGTGCGTGTCTGGCACCATATTCAAATTCTTCAAAGTGCATTTCGTTTGACTCAGCTCTGGAGCCTCTTGTGAACATCGTTCCTCCTCCATAAACTCCTTTCGTAGTAATGTTGGCATAGCCTTCCAGCTCTGCTGTGGAGTTGTAAAATTTAAAAGGTTCACCAACTGTCCTCAAGTACATACTATCTTTTCTTGGTAACCAATACATATCATAGGAGCCCAAGACAGCTTCAGGATAGCTGGCGCCTTTATAAGTGCCTGGTGAAATAACCCCACCTGTTCCGTCTGTGGTCACTGAATCAGGATAATAAATGAAATCATCTGAATAAATGGTTGTTGTTAAAAAATCAATTTGTCCAAACCCTCGCATCCCTTTACTGCTTAGCCTGATTTCTTCATAAGTTTTTGCTTCAGTGCCATATAAATTGTAACCTTCTGCAGGAATTTGATGAGTAAAACCTAGTGATCGATCCCCCTGGATTCGCAAGGTTTCTGCGAAAGTTGGGAAAATACCGCCTGAATTGAATGTACCATCAAAGCTGATGCTCTCACCATCCTTACGTTCCAGACTATCTACTTCAAAAGGAGGGATGATAAATTTCACTGATTTATCATAAGCACCATCAAGCACCTCTTTCCCATCAAAATATACAATTGCTTCACTATCGGAGTTAAAATATGGATATCGTCTGTTCTCTTTAACACCGGATTTGTTGTCGCTGCTATTAATATAGAGTGTACCTGATGTTTCAGTAAGCTCATTTTTCAATGCTACTTGCTCATAGCCTCCTTCAGCGCTTGTAGTATCTCGTAGAGGAACGGTCAGCCGCATCGAATCGATCTGTGGCATATTTACCAGAAATTCACCATAGTCCAGTTGATGGCCTATTCCTTTATATTGAAAATCACCGGCATGAATCATACCATCAAACTCAAGGTTTCTTCCTTTTAAGAGCGTAAGAGTACTGTCTTTTGGCTCGCCATATATTTTGTAATCTGTAGTGAAGTAAAAACGGCTAACACCTCTGACTTTTAGTTGGCCACTATCAAGCACAAGGTGTGCGTTTGACCCATTTTTGATCTTCGATGGCACCATAATGTTATCAAAATCGACCTTTTCGGCCGATGCATCATAGTAATGAAAAGCCTTTGGGAGTAGTTTTAAATGACCTGACGAAGGTGTATAATCAGCAAACCCATATTGTGATAATAGCTTGCCGGCTCCCTGAGCAAAGCGTTCATCTATCCCGTATTCAAGAGCCAGTTCACCAACATAAAATTCCTTTACTCCATATTTTCTGGAATAGTATACTGCTGCATTGATCGGATGAAAATCCAGAAAGCGTCCTAGCTTTTGATACCTTATAACATCAAAGAAATCATCTGATTCAAATGAAGCGGGCAGTAAGTCTTTCCCATTCATGATTTCAAGAGCAATCGAATCTTCATCAAAACCCCAGGTGATAAGGTCCACATTCATTGAAAGATCGAAATAGGAAGACTTGTATGGAGTTAGGGTTGAATTACGAAGCACTTTTAGTTCACGAGTAGTCAGGTCATATTTTGCTCTTACTGACTTATGATAGATTGAGTCGCTTCCATGAAGAATTGTAATAGAGCCCTTGTCCATCGAAACAAGTGAATCACCAAGGCTAAACTCCCTAGACTTCAGCACTACTGTGTTTCCTTTTCCATCTAAAATCTTTAGGGTGCCGTTTTCTTTCGAGACAGACTTACCAAAAAGCTCATTGCCTTTCAACTGAATGCCGCCTGTGTAGCTTAGGTTTTCATTTGGTAAGTTGATTGTGTGAACAGCTTTATTAGATGTGAATATGGGGTAGCTGCTTAGGGCCCTTTTAGGGCGAGGAACACTTTTATATTCAAATACTCCCTCTACCTGATCACCTGTTAGCTGATCAAATTGAAGTGTTGCATTAGGAGTCCAAAAGTCAGAACGGTCTTTTTTCAGGTGGAATTCCTTTAGCTGGACAACCGCACCCCTGAACTTTTTGTTTTGGCCAGGCCAGTCAAGTGAGCCTTGTTCGGCTGTTAATGTTCTGTTTTTAAGTAGGAATGCTCCGTTAACACTTTTAACCCGAAGAGAATCATAGGGGGTAGCTACAACCAGCCTTGCATTTTTAATTTCAATAACCGGTCCTTCTTTTTCCGGGTGCACATATTGATACTGCTTTAGCGTGAGATAGTCTGGAACGGAAGGGGAATAACTTGGGCGCACTGCTTTAGGGGCCTCATATACCGGCTCCTCTGGTTCGGAACCCCAACTATCATTTGAATCCCCCCAGGAACTATCCCCCCATGAGTCATCATTGTTACCCCAGGAATCATCGTTATCTCCCCAGCTATCATCACCCCACGAATCGTCGGAATTTCCCCAACTATCATCATTTCCCCATGAGTCATCATTGTTGCCCCAGCTGTCATTGGTGTCCCATGAGCTATTACCCCAGGAATCATCCGCGGGTTCATCTTCTATTATTGGTATTTCATCCTCGGAGATCAAGACAATGCTATCTTCATTCACAACCTCTTCTTCAGGTATCTCTTCTTCAATAGCAACGTACTCATCCAAAAGCTTAAACTCATAAGATCCTTCGGGAGCCAAAACTGCCAGGTTCTTATCAAGACTTAAATATCTACGTGCGAAGTAGATATTAAGTCCAAACAAAAAATCTTTGTATTCGGATCTGGATAATGTGCGTACTACCTGCTCGTTGATTTCCAGAACTTTATCCAATTGATCTCTTTGCAGGTTTTCTTGTGCTACTGAGTAGGCCAGATAGGTAAAGTAATGGTAGAAGTAAGGGTAAAATTTATAGCCCTTTTGCTGCATGGTCAAAGCTATTTTGTGTGCTTTGTCTTGCTGGGCTGATGTAAACTTACTGTCCCATGCATTTTGAAAATCAAAAGCAATTTTGTTTGCTGACTCTGTGCCAATAGCTTTTAATTTGGCAATAGCCTGTGCCCGAAATTCTGTCTTATCATCAGAGTATCGCTGTGCCTGAGCATTTGAAATGACTAGCACAAAAGCCAAAACGGAAAGTAATAGCGGTCGCATCAAGCGTTAAAGATATTTATAAGTCCCCACTGTACCGTAAATAAACGATGGTTTTAGATGGAGCGTTTTTCCAGGGCCAGCATTGCCCACTTATCTCTGGTAGTGGAGTGGATCTTTTTTAACCCTATTTCGTTGGCCTGTTTTTCCAAATCTTCAATATCAGATTCGTAAAAACCACTTAAAATCAGATGCCCTTTGTCAACTAGTCTTTCAGCATAATCATTCATCTGATCCATCAACACATTTTTGTTGATGTTGGCTATCACAATATCATAATCGGAATCCTTGACCTCAGCAATCTGTCCCTTGATCAACGTTACATCCTTTACATCATTCAACGAAAAATTCTCCTCACTATTTTCAATGCACCAATCATCAATATCTGTAGCAGCGATGTTAGAAGCTCCTCTTTTCTCCGCCATGATGGCCAGGATGCCCGTGCCGGTTCCCACATCCAGGACTCTTTTCCCCTTGTGGTCTAGTGTCATCTGATAATCTAGTACCTGGTAAGTTGTAGCGTGATGCCCTGTACCGAAGGACATCTTTGGAGTAACGATGATTTCGTACTCGAACTGAGGTTGAGGCTTATGAAAAGAAGCTCGCACTATGCATTTGTCTCCAACGATTATCGGGTCATAGTTTTTTTCCCACTCTTCGTTCCAATTGACCTTTTCTTGCTCCTTAACAGTGAATGCGACGTTGGAATATTGACTAAACAATGCTTCAACCTTACCATCATCAAACTGCGATTGCTCGCAGCTCCCCTCAAATCCATCATCAAACTCCTGAAAGGAATCGAATCCTACTTCAAAAAGCTCGGCTATTAGCACGTCTATTAGTGCCTGGTCACATGTTACTTTGATGGTTATAAAATCCATCAGTCAAATGCCTTTACAATATTTGTAAAATCACGTGATTTCAAACTTGCACCTCCTATAAGGCCTCCGTCAACGTCTGGTTGAGAAAAAATTTCTTTTGCATTATCAGGCTTTACGCTACCACCATATAAAATGGAGATACCGTCAGCTACCGCCTGAGAATACTTATCTGCAATTTGTTTTCTGATGAATGCATGCATCTCCTGCGCTTGCTCTGCACTGGCGGTTTTCCCTGTTCCAATCGCCCAAACAGGTTCGTAAGCGATTACAACATTTTTGATATTTTCTTCCGAAAGACCGAACAATGCTTTTTCAACCTGTGACCCAACAAACTTTTCATGATCTCCTGCTTCACGCACTTCCAGTCGTTCCCCACAACAAAAAATAGGTTTCAAATTGTTTTCAAGAGTAAATGCCACTTTTTCAGAAAGAAGCTCGTCCGTTTCACCGAAATATTCGCGGCGTTCGCTATGTCCAAGAATGACATAAGTAGCTCCACAGGATACCAACATAGCGGCAGAAACTTCGCCTGTGTATGCACCGCTTTTAGATTGATGGCAATTTTGTGCTCCAAGGAAAATCCGCTCCGAAGACCCAATAAGGCTTTGGATTCCTGTCAGGTGAATAAATGGAGGAATAAGTATGACTTCAGCATCGTTATTAACCTCATCCTCTACCATGTGAATGACTTCAGAAGCCAATTTTTTCCCCTCGGGAAGGGTGCAATTCATTTTCCAGTTTCCAGCTACAATATTTTTTCTCATCCCAATGTTAATTTTTCAGACTGCAATGATACTAACGGAGTGTCATTAACACATTTAGAATGCAGCTTTTCTAGCTCATAGGCATAGAAGTCTGTCTCATCGATTAGTAATTCACTTATTGATAAAAATCAATCAATTCTTGGCAACTTGGTGGAAGATTAATGTATTGACCTAATGAAAGATGTTGTAAAATTCAGGGCGCTTATTGGAATCGCTCAGGCAGACGGGGATTTTGATAGTGCCGAAAAGGAATTTATTCGAAATTTGGCTGAGCTGGAAGGATTATCCATGAAGGAGCTAAAAGAGCTGCTTCAAACCGCAGACAAAACCGGCAACCTTGTCAAAGATCTGGATTTTGATGATAAAATAGACATCCTTACCTACATGGTGAAGCTTATGAAAATCGATGGGAAGGTCCTCATTAGTGAAATTAAATTTTGTGAAAAGGTTGCCAGAGGACTTGGATTTGAAGAAAAATCAATCGGGTTTTTATCAGGAATTATTGAAGGCAACCCAACAGACACACCAAACTTCGGCAGTATCAAACACCGAATGAGAAAGTACATTATAGAGTAGTTAAAGTTTCTCCTTCAGATACTGAGCAGTATAATTGTCTTTCAACTTCGCCAAATCCTCAGGTAATCCGGCAAAGCACACATTACCGCCTTCTTCGCCACCTTCTGGTCCAAGGTCGATGATCCAGTCCGCATTTTTGATTACCTCGGTATTGTGCTCAATGATCACCACTGAATTGCCTCCATCTACCAGAGCATTTATCGCATCTAAAAGCTTTTTTATGTCATGAAAGTGGAGGCCGGTTGTAGGCTCATCAAAGATGAAAAGGATGTGGTCGGTATTGTTTGTTTTGCTTCCTTTGGAAAGGAAAGAGGCAAGTTTTACTCGTTGAGCTTCCCCACCACTCAAAGAGTTTGATCCCTGTCCCAATTTCACATACCCAAGTCCCACATCAAAAAGTGGTTGCAGCTTGTTAGTGATGGAGTTGTTTCCTTCGAAGAATTCAAGTGCTTCTCGAACGGATAAATTTAGTACATCGGCAATGTTCTTGTCGTTGTATTTGACTTCCAGAATTTCTTTTTTGAACCGCTTACCACCACAGTTCTCGCAGGTCAGGTGTAGGTCTGCCATAAACTGCATCTCTATTTTTACCGTGCCTTCGCCTTCGCAGACTTCACAACGACCACCATCCACGTTGAAAGAGAAATGAGCAGGTTTGAAGTTGTTGGTTTTAGATAGTGGCTGATCTGAGAAAAGCTGACGGATAGCATCATAGGCTTTCACATACGTCACTGGGTTAGATCGAGAACTTTTTCCGATCGGGTTTTGATCCACAAACTCGACCTGAGTCACCTTCTTGTAATTGCCGGTCAGGTTAGTGAATTTTCCTGAAGCTTCACCGATCAGACCAAGCTGCTTCCCGATAGCAGGATGAATGATCTTGCGAACCAATGTGGACTTACCCGAACCACTTACACCCGTAACAACAGTCAGCACCCCAAGGGGTACTTCCACATCGATATTTTTTAGATTGTTCTCTCTCGCTCCCTCGATTTGAATCGAGCTGCGCCATGGTCTTCGTCTTTCCGGAACCGGAATCGATTCTTTTCCTTGGAGGTACTTAGATGTGTAGGAATTGGTCTCTCCATTCATGTCGGAGGTCTTGCCCTGGAAGACAAGTTCTCCTCCAAACACCCCAGCATCGGGACCAATGTCGATGATCTGATCTGCTGCCTCCATCACCTTCTCTTCGTGCTCAACCACAATCACAGTATTGCCAACATCTCGTAACGTTTTCAATACATCAATCAATCGATCAGTATCGCGAGGATGAAGACCGATACTTGGCTCATCTAAAATATACATGGAGCCAACCAACGCACTACCCAAAGATGTCGCCAATTTGATTCGTTGATATTCTCCCCCCGAAAGCGTGCTGGTCAATCGATTTAATGTCAGGTATCCAAGTCCTACCTGATCGAGATAGGAAAGTCGATTTTTAATTTCTTCCAGAATCCGTTTAGCTACTTTTTCATCATGCTTGCTCAGCTTTATTGAGTCGAAAAACGGACGGAGTTTTGTCACCGGCATCAACACTAAATCTGTGATGGATCGCTTATCAATCTTCACATAGCTGGCATCCTTCCTCAGCTTAGTTCCTCTGCAATCAGGGCAGGTCGTTTTACCTCTGTACCGGGAAAGCATTACCCGGTACTGAATCTTGTGCAGCTTCGATTCCAAGTGAGCGAAGAACTTATTAAGCCCCTCAAAATATTCATTGCCTGTCCAGAGGAGATCGTATTGCTCCTGAGTAAGCTCCGCTATTGGTCGGTGAATTGGAAAGTCAAATCGGATACCATCACGAAGTAAAGGCTCGGCCCACTTTTTCATGGTCTCCCCTTTCCATGGAGCGATGGCCCCTTCATACACAGAAAGGTTGCGATCTGGAATCACCAAATCAGGATCGATTCCTAACACTCGACCAAAACCTTCGCACTTTCTACATGCTCCATACGGGTTATTGAAGCTAAAAAAATTGACAGAAGGCTCTTCGAAGACGATTCCATCCAGCTCAAAACGATCCGAAAAATTCTTTTTCCCTTTACCAACTATTGTGACTAAACAATCCCCTTCCCCTTCGAAGAAGGCGGTTTGAACGGAATCAGCTAATCGAAACTGTGTTGCCTCATCGTTTTGAACTACGGCCCGATCAATGAGGATTTCAACATTTCCCTTTGGGTTTTCCTTGCTGTCAAGGACATCCTGGATATATGCAACTTCATTATCAATAAGCACCCGGTTGTACCCTTTGCTCATCAGAATCTGAAACTCCTTTGTAAGGGTGCGCTTGTCTTTTTGCTTTAGCGGGGTGGTAATCATCAGCTTTGACCCTTCCTCATGGGAAAGCATGTAGTCAACAACATCTGTGACGCTATCTTTTTTTACTGCTTTGCCGGAAACAGGAGAAATGGTTTTGCCAATTCTGGCAAATAACAACTTGAGATAATCGTAGATCTCCGTAGTGGTACCAACAGTAGATCTTGGATTCCGTGAAGAAACTTTTTGTTCAATAGCGATGGCCGGAGCTACGCCTTTAATGTAATCCACTTCAGGCTTCTCCATTCTTCCCAAAAACTGGCGGGCGTAGGAACTCAGGCTCTCTACATATTTTCTTTGGCCTTCTGCAAAAAGCGTATCAAATGCCAGTGATGACTTGCCAGAACCCGACAATCCTGTGATCACTACAAGCTGATCGCGAGGAATGGCGACATCCAGATTTTTCAGGTTATTCACCCGTGCACCTTTGATGATGATGTATTCTTTGGGATCTAGTTTGTCGATTTTTCCAACCATTTTAGGGGTGTGCTTGTCTAAGAAACACTAACTAAGGAATTCAGTTTCAGCAGCCGCAAAAATAAGGTGCATACTTTTCTGAGTTGTTGAAATTTTATATTCTTGCCGCGATAAATTATTTCTAACCCTAAACCCCACAATATGATATAGACCTCTACGTTAACAAACAGGTGAATTACATGAATAAGACAAGTTTGAATGATAGCGAATTGCTATCCCTCTACATTGGAGGAAACGAAGAGGCATTTGAGGAACTCCTCAATCGTCATAAAGACAGGGTTTTTACCACTATCTATTTAATAGTAAAAGACAGGTACACTGCCGAAGATCTCATGCAGGAGGTTTTCATTAAGGCTATTCGTACCATCAAATCCGGCAGGTATAATGAGGAAGGAAAATTTCTTCCATGGATTCTCAGAATCGCTCATAACCTGTCCATAGACCACTTTCGAAAAGCGAAGCGCTATCCGATGATCGTGATGGAGGATGGAAGCAGCGTGTTTAATACGCTTGATTTCTCAGAGTCGTCTATTGAAGAAGAACATATCAAACAAGATACCTACAACCTTCTGAAAGCCTACATCAAAGATTTACCGGACTCACAGCGTGAGGTGTTGGTTATGCGACACTACATGAAAATGAGCTTCCAGGAAATTGCTGATGCAACAGATGTAAGTATCAATACGGCGCTAGGAAGGATGAGGTATGCTTTGATAAACTTGAGAAAAAAGTTTGAGCAAACCCAAAACGCGTATGACAAAAACCTTTACAGAAAATGATTTAGTAAGATTTCTATACGACGAGCTAAATGAGGACGAGCGATTGGAGATGAGAGAATCGCTGTGTGCTGACATGGAACTCCGAGCAAGACTGGATGAATTGGAAGAAGCAAAATTTGCTTTGGATGCTGTGACATTTAAAGCGCCGAGTGATGTTGTTTCCAGGATTCTTTACGCATCGAAAAACCTTCAGTCGATTTAGTGTAGAATAAAACTCAGTGTCACACTGAGCTTGTCGAAGTGTCTTTCATATAAAAAAGGTTTCGACAGGCTCAACCTGACAGTTTATTCTACTCTATTTTTGGTTATATGACCAAGAAGGAGCGGTACGAAGCATTCGTCAAATACTTTTCAGAATCTTATCCCCAACCGGAAACCGAGTTGCAATACTCCAATCCGTTTGAGCTACTTGTTGCAGTCGTGCTTAGCGCACAGTGCACAGACGCAAGGATCAATAAAGTTACGCCTGCTCTGTTCCGTGATTTTCCAACTCCAGAGTATATGGCCTCCAGCCACTTTGATGAGTTGTTCCCTTATATCCGCAGCGTGTCCTATCCGAACAATAAGACGAAGCACCTCCTTGCATTAAGTAAGAAGCTTGTGGAGGAATTCAACTCAGAAATTCCCACAACGATCAAAGAGCTGACTTCTCTTCAAGGAGTTGGACGGAAGACAGCCAATGTAATAGTGTCTGTACTGTACAATCAGCCAGCGATGGCTGTGGACACGCATGTGTTTAGAGTATCAAAAAGATTGGGGTTAGTTACCCAAACAGCCAAAACTCCTCTGGAGGTTGAAAGGCAGCTTGTAAAACATATTCCTGAAGAGTACATCTCACGAGCGCATCACTGGCTGATCTTGCATGGCAGATATGTCTGTCTGGCCAGAAAACCTCAATGTGAAAAGTGTGAGATTATTCACTTCTGTAAGTACTTTGAGAAGAACAAACTCTAAAGAAAGATCACAAAATTGAAATTAAGTTCAAATATTCCCTGATCTGAAAATTGTTCATTTAAGCTTACGTTGTATCTCATTGTAGGCTCAAAAGAAAGATTCTTATTTAGAAAAGCAGCATATCCTAGCTGAAAACCCAACCACAATGGTTCAACCTTGGATCCGGTGGTGCTTCCATTAATATCGATTTGAATAGGGGTGTTCCATTTCGTATAGTACTTAAAGCCCGTTTTGTAAGTGATATAATCGGCATCTTCAATTTTAGTATACCCAAGTCCAAACTTCAATGCAGCCCTGTCCTCTATAAAGCATCCAGCATCGGCCCCAATAGAAAAAAGTGTAATTCCTTCGGATGAAAACAGATTCAAACCGGTAGAACCTCCCTGTTTAAGGTTGTTGTTTTGAAAGGGAGACGTTCCCAATTCTAAAAGCCAGGAGCCTTTTTGGGTGACATCCTGCGCGAAAGCAAAATACGTTGTTAACGTAACGAATAGAAGAGTTATGTTTTTTTTCATATTATTTTGGGGATCCAGAGGTCGAACTGTTCTATAGTTAAAGTAAACGAATGAATAAGACAGTTACTCGAAAAGAAAAAAATTCTTTTTAATAATCAATGATCTTTAAGGTGTGAAAATTCTCTACGTCCATCAATATTTCAAAACTCCCGAGGAGGGAGGTTCTATCCGATCCTACTATCTGGCTAAAGGATTAGTAGATGCTGGTCATGAGGTGACGATGATTACCGCACATAATGCCTCCTATGAAGTCAAAAAAATAGATGGTATAGAAGTACACTACTTACCTGTCCTTTACGATAATAGTTATGGCTTTTTTCAACGAATCTGGGCGTTTTATCTCTTTGTAAGGTTTGCCAGAAAGGAAGCTAAAAAACTTTCCAAACACGACCTTGCTTATGTGATGACCACTCCTCTGACAACAGGGTTTATTGCAACCTATCTAAAAAAAGAACTAGATCTTCCATACTATTTTGAGGTAGGTGATTTGTGGCCGGAAGCGCCTGTTAAAATGGGGGTTATCAAAAACCATTTTGTAAAGAAGTGGCTCTATTCTCTCGAAAAAAGATTCTACTTTGAAGCGGATAAGGTTATCGCACTTTCTCCCGCTATTCGCAACTATATAGAGCGTGTCAGTCCACACACCAAAGTGTATGTAATACCTAATATGGCGGATTGTTCATTTTTTGACGCAGATTATAGTGTAGGAGATTTCAGTGAAAATAACCAGTTTCAAATCACCTATTGTGGAGCGCTGGGGAAGGCAAATCAATTGGAGTATTTTATTGATGCAGCAAAGCAATCGAGAGAAGAAAATCTACCAGTGCATTTTAACATTATTGGGTATGGTTCTGAGTTGAAGCGATTGAAGTCATTAGCAAAAAGACTAAAGAATGTCTCTTTCTATCCGCATTCCAGCAAGCAATGCGTGAAAAACCTACTAGCCAAAAGCGATGCTGTATACGTTTCTTTCAAAGATGTGAAGGTGTTGGGCACGGGTAGTCCGAATAAACTATTTGATTCTCTTGCAGCAGGTAAGCTTACCATCATCAATTTTGATGGCTGGATCAAAATCCTGATCAAAAAGAACAAATGCGGCTTCCACCACAACCCATATTCCAAAACGGAGTTTGTCCGAAAGCTAAAGGTCTTTTTGGATTCTCCTGAACTACTAGCCAAGTATCAACGAAATGGCCGAAAACTCGCAGAGCTTTACTACGACAAAGACATTCAGATCACCAAGCTTCTGAAAATCCTCAACAACGAATACAAGTTTGAGGTGACAGATTCAGAGGTGTATATCCTTACTGCCTAGGCAACTATGGTTTATCTTTAGATTATTTCCCATCTCTTTTTAGCTATATTATCCCCACTTTTGTAATCATTGTTCTAAGTGATATTTTTTCAGTGTAAATGACCAAAAAGAAGAAAAAAAAAGATCCACTCAAAAGAGTAAACAATTTCATGCTGATGCTTGAAAGGAGAGGATGGATCAATCGCACACCAGCATTCATTTACGATTATAACAAAGACTACCCGGCTTTTAAACTACTGGAAGAAAACGCTGAAGCTATTAAAAAGGAGTGTTTGAAAGTTCTCGAATACAAAGAGCACATCACTGACATTGGAGGGTTAGATGGGAAAAATAAAACTAAGGGAGGAGTGCATGCGATTAAGTGGAAGACTTTTATGTTGAAGTCCGGCCGATTTATTGGGGAAAATTGTGATCAGTGCCCGGAAACAGCCAGATTACTCAGAAAAACACCCCGTGTGAAGCAAGCCTTCTTTTCAATTCTTGACCCGAATCAGTATATCAAACCGCATAAAGGATATTATCAAGGGTTTCTTCGTTATCATCTCGGACTTATTATTCCTGATAATAATCTTGACAAAAGCTGCTGGATCCGAATCAACGACGATATAGCAGAGAACAAGAAAAAGATTAGGGATGTAAGTATGGAGGGGAGTGAAAAATATTTTTGGAAGGAAGGAGAAGGTATTATGTTCAACGACAACTATCTTCATGAGGCGTCAAATGAATCTGATAAGATCAGGGTGGTGCTATTTATCGATGTAGTCAGAAAATTTCCATTTTGGCTCGACTGGTTCAACAGGCTCTTGTTAACACTTGCATATCAAACGAAGCAGGCACGAAATATCGCTAAAAATGCAGTTGTAAAGATTCCAGCGAAAAGCGAGACATAAACTCTACCTTCCGGGTTTATAGCCTGACTTTGAAAAAATTAAATTGTAATCGGTTTCGGCCATTATTTCCTTAACCGTTGCTCCGGTATTTTGTGCATAGGCATTTATTATTTGCCAGCCAACCCATCTCCCTATACGCCCAGGACACTTATCTCCAATTTCATAGACAGTCGGCCGTTCACCTATAAATTTCTGTTTGATTTGGTGACTGGTCTCAAATAAGAGCTCATTTTCAACAAAGTTTGCCCAGATGATATTCTCATGCTCAAAAATATCACCCCATTCTTCATCGGTATATCCTATCAGAATGTTTTCTTCAGTGCATGGAAGGATTTTACTTAACAGATAATATGATTTTCCGAAATCAATCATTTCAGCTAACATACTTTCCCCTTTGGTATTTTGAATGTATTGACTTGAAATAAACTGTAGGATGCTGGCAGCAAGATGTTCGGTTGTGTATCTCTGAAGTATATAGTTAGGAATTTGCTGTGGCTTATAGGTTGCCTCAGGACCAACAAAAAAGTCCATTCCAATCATAATATGCTCGTTTGATATAAACAGGTCATTGTATAAACCAGTGACGCATGTCTGAATCACAGGAGAAGGAGCATTAGGATAGTAAACTTTGAGTCGGCCTAAACCCTCTTCAAGTGCTTTAACAACTTTGTCAAAGTCTTCGAAGGCATTAACAGATTCCTCATATAAAGTATCAATTGAAGGGTTTTGGATCAACCCAAACATTCGTTTTGCTAAAATAGAATCCGCTGGATATTGATCTGCATGAAGAAAGAGCTGGGCAAAATCCGGGTGACTCTCTAAGAAACCTTCAACATCAGTTGCAGACTTGCTTTCAAAAAGTTCCAGCTCCAATCTCTCCGTTTTTAAAGCTATAGTTTCAGGCTCTACAGACTCTCTACATTGTTGACTAGTGCAGGAGGCTAATAAAACAATACAAATCATTAGGAGGACTGCTCGCATACTATCTATTTTTGACGGCAAATGTAGACAGGCATTAGCTGTTTTATTCATTGAGCCAGGTTTTTGTCTCAATGTGAATCTTAATAATGAATAACAAGCATGAAGCAATTTATTTTCTCACTTCTACTACTTGCATCAATTGGATCACTGGCACAGATAAAGCTAGGCTTAAAACTAGCCCCAATTGTCACAGCAAACAGAGCTAAAAATGATGCTCAAACTGTTGAGAACGACGGGACGAAAATGAAGTTTTCCGTAGGGCTTATCGCAGATCAAGCCTTATCGGACACCTATTACCTGAGTACCGGGTTGGTATACTTGCCCAAAAGGGCTGCCTTTCGCTCGGCGGATAATACACTAGAAGAGGAGTACAAGCTTCAATACCTTCAAATACCAGCTACGCTCAAGTTATTTACTAACGAAATGGCACCTGACTTAAAGGCATTTTTGCTCATCGGTTCAGGGCTGGAAATAAAAGTATTTGATGAGGCAGGTGATCCTTCGTATGATACAGTTGAAAGTTTCACTCCCATTGATATTCCGGTAATCCTTGGAGGTGGCGTGGAGTTTCGGGCAGGTATAAATACCACACTGTTTGGTGGGTTTTCATATCAAAGAGGATTAGTCAATACCGTAAATGAAGCAGCTGCTGGTAATGAAGATTTGCAAATTTTAAACACCATATTTTCAATTGATTTTGGTGTGAAATTCTAATATTCCCACCATTATTCTGGTCTACAAGGCCTGGATGGGCTTTATTACATTTTTTACAGTATTTCATCGAATGATCGGGAAATAAGGACTTCTTATGGGTCTTTATTAGTAAATTGATAGGAGTCTTCCCACTCAAACCACTACGATCATGAAAAGATTAATAAGCCTTAGTTTCCTTCTGGTTGCATTTTTTGCTGGATTTTCTCAAAACATCTGGATTGCCGATAACAGACCAACCGCCCCCACTGGAGCGCACATTTTTGCGGACGTAACGTCTGCTATAGCAGCAGCAAGTCCTGGAGATATTATACACGTAATACCTAGTCAGTTCACCTATCCAAACTTCACTGTTACTAAGGATAGTCTCACATTTTTCGGGATAGGATATAACCCGAATAAAGAGCAGCCAAGTGTAGTATTTGTTACGAATGTCACAATTGATGTAGGTGTATTTGGAACACGTTTATCTGGAATTAACATTGCCACATTATTCATAGGAACGAGTGCAACCGGTTCTCTTGGAAATATTTTCATTGAAAATGGAGAGATTGATGAAATTGAGGGGAGCAATTGTTGTGGTCAAACAACGGTTAGCAGTATCATCATTAGAAATTGTATCCTAGGTCAAAATTTGCAAGGTTCAAATCATGTTATTAACCTCAGAGACACCTATGTAAGTAGTACTTCAGTAGTAATTACTAATAATATTATCATGGGTTCCAATACTACATCTAGTGGAGGATATGGCTCAATCAGTGTTACTGATGCTATTATTAAAAACAATTTATTCTTAGGTAATGGCTCTACAACAGATTTTGCTTTTAATGATATGCAAACCAGTACCATTTCAAACAATATCTTTTTAGGAAGACAACCGATCACTGATGCAACTGGTGGGGATGTTGGGAATAGTACTTTTAACAATAACATAACTTTTGGAGCTGTCAATGACACGATTCCAACTGGAAATGGGAATACTTCTAACGGAGATTTAATCAATACAGACCCGCTATTGGTTAATGTGCCAATCGTGGATGACTGGGATTTCACCTATGATCCGTCCCCGGATACAGGATCACCTGCTATTGGTGCTGGAAACGATGGAAACGACATTGGTGTATCGGGAGGTACCATACCCTATAGCTCTACAGGTTCACCATTGCCCGTGATACAGGTTCTGAGGTTACCAGAGATTATTCAGGAAGGTACGGATACCAATGCTACCATAGAGGCAGAGGGTAATTAATCAGACACTCTTATGAGATTGTCTAACTATTTATCGAAGCTATTTATAGCCAGCCTGATGCTCTTTGCATCGCATCAGATCAACGCCCAGGATACATTGGAAATATTTGATATGGAATATTTCTTTGATGTGGATCCGGGTTTCGGAAGCGCATCACCGATCATCATTGGTACTCCTGATTCTACAATCTCCCTGGTTGAACTGTTATCAACATCTGGCTTATCAACAGGCTTTCATACACTGGGAGTTAGGGCCAGAAATGTTGCTACCAATCCGAAGTATAATGTGTTGGATACTGGCACTCAAATCGTTCGTCCCTTTCTTATGATAGACCCAGCTTTGCGTTCTGCCGGCCAATGGGGAATCACGGAAACACGTTTAGTATTTGTTGATCAATCTGATGCAGGTTCAATAGTAGATGTTGATCAAATCGAGTATTTCTTTGATGTTGATCCTGGTGTAGGAAGCGCATCTCAAGTTTCCCCATTTACAGCCGGGAACAGCATTGCAATAGTGGAATCTCTGAATTCTGACACCTTGTCCTTTGGTTTTCACCTATTGGGTATGCGAGCCAGGGCTGTTGGAGGTGCGTGGGGGACTACTGAAACACGGTTGATTTTTGTTGATCAGTCTGATGCAGGAAGCATTATAAATGTTGATCAAATTGAATATTTCTTTGATGTGGATCCGGGCGTTGGAAGTGCTTCACAAGTCGCTCCATTTTCAGCGACTAATAGTGTGTCAATTGTAGAGTCGCTTAATACAGACACTCTGTCATTTGGTTTTCATACATTAGGTATGCGTGCGCGATCAGAAGGGGGAGCCTGGGGGACTACAGAAACACGATTGATCTTTGTCGATCAAACCCAAGGTGTGATTAACGTTGATCAAATCGAGTATTTCTTTGACGCAGATCCGGGCGTAGGGAGTGCCAACCAAATCACGGGATTTTCTTCGGGCAATTCTATATCTATTGTTGAAAATTTAACCACAAATGGATTGTTGCCAGGATTTCATGTTTTGGGGATGCGGGTCAGGTCAGAGAGTGGCACCTGGGGGACTACAGAAACACGATTAATTTTTGTAGACGAAGCAGGAGCTGTGAATGATATAGTGGAGTTTGAATATTTTATTGGTACTGATCCTGGAGTTGGTAATGCCTCACCTGTTACGGTCGCTACTCCTGGTCAGCAAGTAAATGAGAATGTTATTCTGGATACGGATACAGTATCAGTAGGTAATTATCAAATTCATTTCAGAGCCAGAAATGCAGATGGAGAATGGGGATTAACAGAGTCAAGACCACTGCAGGTGGTTGATATGGATCCTCCAACAATTACTAGTGCAGAGCCATTGCCAACAAACACCAGCCCATTGAATATGACAGTTACTTTTGGGGAGGCGGTTAATTCGTTTGACCAGACCGACATTTCAGTTTCAAGCGGAGGGTCGGTTCAGGGCGGGTCATTCAATACGGTTAACGATTCAACCTATACTTTCTTATTGGATTTGTCCACTGAAGGGTTAATCACGATAGATATAGCTGATAGTGCAGCTTTTGCCCAATCAGATGGCACTCCATCTCCTAATGCAAATACATTTGAAATACGCTATGATATTACCGCACCAGTAGTTACCATTGATCCGTTAACTACTGTTGATACAAGTCCAGCATTAACAGGAACGGTGGATAATGATAGTGTATCAGTTGATATTACTGTCGATGGATCTACCTATGCTGCATCCAGTATCGCTGCAGGCGTTTGGGTCTTAAATGCAGGACTTATATCGCCCCCATTGACCAATGGTGTTTACGATTTGGTAGTGCAGGCAACAGACTCAGCCGGAAATGTAGGTACAGATGCAACCTCCAATGAGCTGACAATAGATGTGCTTGAGGTAACAGTTGATGCACTAATTACCTCTGAGAGCACCCCCGAGCTAACAGGCACGGTGACTGACACCACAGCTACAGTTGATGTTACCGTGGATGGTTCGACGTATGCTGCCATTGTGAATGGGGATAAAACATGGCAAGTTTCAGCGGGTACGATCAACCCTGCATTAGCCACTGGAATATACGAAGTGCAGGCCGTTGCTGATAGAGGGATTGAAGGTCCCGTAAATGATCAAACTGCAAACGAGTTAACTATTGTTGACATACTGACAATTACGATCGATTCACTTACAACATTTGATACTACCCCTGAACTAACCGGGACGGTATCGGATATTACCGCCAGTGTTGATGTAATCGTTGATGGAAACACCTACAGTGCTACGGTAAATGCAGACAGTACCTGGACTTTGCCTGATGGGACAATTAGTCCGCCTCTGATTGCGGGGACTTACGATATCATTGCATCGGCAGATCGAGGCATTGAAGGCCCGGTAGTCGATCAAACCATTGATGAGTTGACGGTAATCATAGACATCAATGTAAGTGTAAATGTTCTTTCCACAAATAACAGAAGTCCCGAGCTGTCAGGAACGATTAGCAACCCTAGTGCCACAATTGATGTTACCGTTGATGGATCGACATACAGCGCTACAAATAATGGAGATAGTACATGGACGTTAGCTGCTGGCACTATCACCCCTGACCTAGTGGACGGGATTTATGACGTGGATGTTTTAGCAGATTTTGCTGGTAATTCGGGCACAGATTCGACAATAAATGAGCTAAGAATTGACGGAACAGCGCCTACTGTAGCGGTTGATTTTTTGGCTACATCCATTTCCAGCCCTGAATTATCAGGAACGGTGGACGACCCGGATGCCACCGTTGATGTGAGCGTTGACGGGAATAATTATGCGGCAGTCAATAATGGAGATAATACGTGGACCTTAGCTGCTGCAACCATTACACCGGGACTAGTAGATAGTACATATTCTGTTATTGTCACAGCAACTGATTCACTTGGAAATCAAGGAGTAGATGCTTCTGATGATGAGTTGATCATCACTTCCACACTACTCGCCCTTTCAGCCACTGCGATTACTTCAAATACTTTCAATGCAAGATGGAGCCAGGGTGAGGATGTGCTTAATTACGAATTAGATGTTTCTTCAACCAGCGATTTCTCAACGTTTGTTTCGGGGTTTGAAAGTTTCGAGACGACTGCCACCTCAGCAGTTGTTAGTGGATTAGATTTTGCGACTAGCTATTACTATCGGGTTAGACTGGTAAATACGGCAGATGAGGTTTCTTCAAATTCTAATACAGTACCAGTAAAGTCATCAATTGATCCTGAAACTATTGCTGACTCTACTGCTCTTGTCCAGATTTATTCTGCACTGGATGGATCTGGATGGTCGAACCCGGTCAATTGGGAATCTGCCAGGATGAGGGACTGGGATGGAATCACTTTAGATGCGTCGAAATTGAGAGTTGAGCAGATAGATATCAGTGGAAGGGGTGCTGATGGAGCTATGCCTAACCCATTTATCGATGGAGCAGTTGGGGGATTAACTGCAATGACTTCAATGAATGTGAGAGATAATCTAATCTCCGGATTGATGGACTTTACCGGCACAAGCATTTCAGACTTAGATGTATCTACAAACGCACTTGATTTTGGAGATCTTGAGCCACTAATAGGAATTACAAGTCTCACATATGCTCCTCAAGCTGACGTACTTTTTGAGGAAGCCACAGGTGGAGATCCTATAAAAACCCCTCACCTTGCTGATATAACCCTGGTAGTTGGTGTAGAAGGCTCATCTAACAACACCTACAGTTTCTTAAGAAATGGAGTAGCAATAACACAAGGTACAGATTTTAATATTGCAGATTCGGCCGTTACCATTGTAGCGATTGACTATGACAATATGGGAGAGTTTTCTGCGACGGTAACAAATTCACAACTCCCTGAACTCACACTTCAAGTTATACCACAAATAGTTTATGCCATCGCGGATTTGGATATGACCATTGTGGACGGAAACAATGATCCTCTGGTAGATGAAGTATCTGGGTATCTATTAGAGGCTGTGAGAAGACAGCAGGGCTTTGACACTCTCGAAGTAGCGGAAAATGTTGCAAGCACATTTACGTTTCCAGGAGTTGTGCTGGGAAATTACCTATGCGGTATTGAACCGAGTAATGAGCAACTATTTATTCCTACCTATTTTGGAGATGCGTTTGAATGGGTTTTCGCTGACACATTAGAATTTAGAGAAGCGGTATCTGTACAGGTAATAATGACAGAAGTACCTGGTGATACCGAAGGTCCTGGAGTACTTGACGTTTTAATTGAGGAAGATTTTCCAGAGGAAGGTAGCAGAATCGATGCTCGAAGAAGAGCAGCTAAGAGAAAGTGTGGTTTGAGAAGAAAAAGATCCGGAGGAAGAACCGGGCAGGACGATGATGAGTTTGAGTTGATTGCCTATGGAGAAACTGATGAGAATGGGGAGTTTAAGTTTGGCTTCCTCCCGGAAGGTATTTATCGCTTCTTCGTTGAATATCCGGGAATTCCGCTTGATGAATCATCCGTGGTTCAGTTTGAAGTTGGTGAGCTTGGTATAAGTGACACTGAGTTTAAGCTTGAGGCATTTGTGACCGAAGAAGGCATTGAGGTAGCCATTGATCGTGTATTGGGCTTAATACTGGAATATTTTAAAGATTTGAAAGTATATCCAAATCCAACAAGTGATGTGATAAAAATGCAGTACAGACACCTAAAAGATAAAGATGTTGCCGCCCAGCTGGTCGATTTGTCTGGAAATGTATTGTGGACCAAAGACATACGAAGTGGTTATGAAGGTTATGAAGAAATAGATGTATCCAACTATGAAGAAGGGATCTACCTGCTTCATGTCTATGACAAAAAGGATCGAAATGGGCATGTAGTGAGCTATCGGATCATCGTTAGGGAATAAAGATTTATACACCGGAAGTGTCTGATATTTAGCTCATTATATTCATATCAATTTAGATTTTTAAAAATAGCTCCTCGATTCATTGAATTTGTTCAATTGACTATTCAAATAGTTCAACTATTATGAAATATACCCCTTTGTGGGTATTGGATTGAAAGTTTAAGTCTCCTACCTTTAAAATAGCCATAAATCAATTTTTGGCTTAGTTCACTTTTTCACCAAAAGAACTTACGTATGAAACCACTATCACCTACCCTCCTGAAGTCAGTCCTTGTACTTCTTTCCTTCTTATTTTTTAATGCACTTAGTTTGGCCCAAGATCGAACGGCTGATTCACTGGCACTAGTGGCATTGTATGATGAAACTAATGGTCCCGGATGGATTAACAGTGCTGGTTGGACAGATTCTGTAAGCCTCGATAATTGGTATGGTGTTTCCATGAGCGGAAACAGGGTAACCAAACTAGACCTTTCATCCAATAATTTATTTGGTCAGATACCAGGTGAGATTGGAAATGCTGACGCTTTGGACACTTTGAATCTTTCCGCAAATAGCCTGAGAGATAGCATCCCCAATGAAATTACTAACGTTAACTCACTGATTAGTTTACAGTTGCAGGGTAACGAACTTTATTGGTCTCCGGATCTTACGGTAATGTCAAGTCTGATTGAACTTGATATATCAGATAATAATTTTGAATTCGACGACATTATCCCATTAATTGGTATTTCAGCTTTTACCTATAGCCCACAAAAGCAATTTGGGTCTCAGCTTGATACAGCTGTAGTAGTCGGAGATAATTTTACAATCGTTCGGACAAGCCCTGGTGCTGGAAATACCTACCAGTGGCAAAAAGACGATATAGATATTAGCGGAGACACCACTGAGACCTTACAAATATTGAATTTTTCTGCAGGAGACTCAGCCAGGTACAACCTCATAGTTACCAATTCCTCTGCTCCATCATTGACACTTTCAAGCAATGATATCAATGTTGCACTAGAGGATACAACTTATTTTAAAGCTGTTCAAGTAAGTGCTTTTCAGGGTGATGGTTCCAATTTAGCATCCGGATGGGGTGACTTTAATAATGACGGTTTTGAGGATTTGTTTGCTTTGAGCGACACACGTCTCTTTTATAATAACGGGGATGGAACCTTCACCCCGGGAACTGGAGACCCAATTTCAAATGATATTACTAGTTTTGGACCGACTATTGGGGATTATGATAATGATGGAGACCTGGATATCTATCTTGCATCAGCTGCAGGTAGCAAGCTATTTACCAATGATGGATTCGGAAATTTTAATGAATTTGATGCAGGAGAGCTTTCAACAATATCCGGTGATTTTCAGGGGTATTCATGGGCAGATTTTGATAATGATGGTTACCTTGATTTATATGTAACTGCTGGAGCTAATATAGGAGGTGAAGTCAATTACTTATTTAGAAATAATCAAGACGGCACCTTGTCTGCAGTTACATTTGGTCAGATAGCCACAGACTTTGAAGGGTCAGTTCATGCTTCCTGGGCCGATTATGATGGTGACGGAGATCAGGACCTTTATGTTTTAAATCAAAATTCACCAGAGCCAAATAGTCTCTACCGAAACAATGGAAATGGTTCGTTCAGTAAAGTTTTTGACAATGAAATTGTTTTTGATACGTTCGGTTCGTTTAGCAGCTCGTGGGGCGATTATAATAATGATGGCGCGATAGATCTTTTTGTAGTCAACAACTTTAATGACCCAGTCCTTTTTGAAAATGACGGTGCAGGTAACTTCATAAGACATACAGGCGTTATCTCGATCGGCAATGCTGTTGGTAGCTCATGGGGCGATATTAATAGCGATGGTTTGTTGGACTTAATGTTAACAAGTTTTGAGCCCGCAAATCACCTATATCTCAATAACGGAGACGGCACCTTCACAGAGGTTACTGATGGATCTTTCAGGAATGCTTCAGGATTTTATGGAAATAGTTTTGCGGATTATAACAATGACGGTCAGCTGGATTTTGTGACCAGAAATGGTGATTGGGTTCTTTATGAGAATACTCACGATGTTAACAACTATTTGAAAGTAAAACTTGAAGGTCAGCTATCTAATTTCTCTGCTATTGGAGCAAAGATCAGAGTCAAAGCAAATATCGGAGGAGGAGATATCTGGCAGATGAGAGAAATTTCAGCTCAAACCGGGTTATTTGCTCAAAACAGCTTAATTGCTCATTTTGGAATAGGAGATGCAATCACTATCGATAGTGTAATTGTAGAGTGGCCATCAGGAATTCATCAGTCCTTTGGAAGTCAGTCAATAAATCAAACCTTAACGATAACCGAAGAGGCAAGCCCAGTGATGGCAGCTGATTCACTTGCGCTAATAGCTTTATATGATTCAACCGGTGGAGACAATTGGGGAAACAATGCCAATTGGAAATCCGGACCTGTAGATAGTTGGTATGGAGTGACAGCAGTTGGAGGGCGAGTATTAGAACTTAAGCTCAACAATAATAACCTAAATGGTAGGATACCTCCACAGTTAGGTGACCTTGATGCATTGACAAGGCTGGAGCTTCAGGGGAATGGTCTTTATGATCAAATACCTATTGAAATTGGAAGTCTTATAAATCTAAATGCACTCTTTCTAAGCTCCAATAATTTAGATGGTGAAATACCGGTATCGCTGGGAGACCTAAGCAACCTTGCTGAACTGGAATTAAATAACAATAATCTGGAGGGTAGTATACCGTCGGAGTTTACTTCTTTGACAAACCTATTCTCGCTAATCATAAGCAATAATAATTTTACAGGTTTACCAGATTTATCTGGTCTCAGCTCATTATCAAATCTGTTTATTGCAAGCAATAACCTTGATTTCGATGATATTATTCCCAACCTAAGTGTCCCGGGCATAGATGCAAGTCCTCAATACCTTGACGATCCTGGGCTCGATACCACATTACTCCTTGGCGACAATCTTACAATCGATATATCTGCTTTTGGAAATAATGCAGGGAATGAATTTCAATGGCGAAAAGACGGTGTAGATGTTGCTGGAGAAACAACACAGATCCTTGATTTCATTGATTTTCAAAAGTCAGATGAGGGGCTTTATGAACTCTTTGTGACGAACTCATCGGCTCCAGGGATTGAACTAATTTCATCGTCTTACAATGTTCATTTCAGAAGCATATATTATTGGGTAGGCGATGGTGGAAGCTGGTATGATTCAACACACTGGAGCCTTACTTCGGGTGTTATAGACACCACAGGTCTCATTCCGGGACTTTATGATAATGTCATTTTTGATGAAAATTCATTTACACAATCCGGCCAGGTAGTTGAAGTTCCTGATGGTGGCAATACCAGTGGAACTATGTTTTCCAATATGGACTGGACTGGCGTCACAAATAATCCAACCTTCAGGGTCAGGGCTGATAGTTCCCCATGGATTGTCAATGATGTGAGAGGCTCTTTGATTTTTGATGAGAATATGACACTCGACTTCCATCATGCGGAGTTCTACTTTAATTCTCCCACAGATTATGTTCTGGATCCTAAAGGTCATTACATGGGTGAAGACGCCTTTGTCACATTTGGGTTGCCAGGTCACTCTGGCGAGCAGCGATTTAGTTCTACATGCAATATTCAAAGCGATGTAAATAACATCTTACTATTTGCCGCTGAAGGACGTGTCAACTCCAATGGATATCAGATTATTGGTCAGCCTAACCACTACTTTTGGCTTTGGGGTGGAGGCAACCCTACGGTAGATGTCTCCGGATCTAATGTGGATTTAGGATACATAGTCATTCAATCAGGAGAATTTATTGATGATGATGCGACAATTACAATTCGTGATAGTCGAGGTACACGAAATGTGCAGCAAAGCACGGATTTCAATCATGTAATCGCAGCGGATACAATTGAGCTAGGTCATAGCAATATATATCAGACGCTTGAAATTTTGCCAGGTGCCGGAGTAAGATTATCACCAGATAACACTCAGTTCGTCAATAATTTAATTGCAGATGGCACAAATGAAGATCCGATACTAATTAGCTCAACAGTTGACAGCCTGGCGGGTACTTTCAGTAAAGCTTCCGGGGAAGTAAATATTCGCTTTGCTACGATTGAAAATAACATAGCCACCGGAGGCGCCACATTCAATGCCATCTCTTCTCTGGATAGTGGCAATGTCACAGGTTGGAATTTCATTGTGGCTCAGCCTGTACAGGCAAGTGACTCTCTGGCACTTGTCGCCTTTTATCAAAGCACTAATGGGGATAACTGGTTTGATAATAACAATTGGTTACAGCCAGGTCGATATGTAGAAGAATGGTTGGGCGTATCTGTCGAAAATAACAGAGTGATTGGGCTTGATTTGAGAGGGAATGGTTTATCTGGCACTCTTCCACCTGAAATTGGTGATTTAGATTCACTTAGAGTGCTGAATTTAGGTCAGGAGGGATTCGGAGGCAACCAGATTACTGGGAGTATTCCATCCGAAATAAGCAACCTATCTAAACTTGAGTTTATTGGGTTGGCAGAAAACCAACTATCAGGAGCGATACCTGAAGCGATAGGGAGCTTGACTGAATTGAAGAAACTCGATTTTACCTTCAATGAACTTGAAAGTGTGCCGGACGCTATCAGCGCTCTGTCAAAAATTAAGTATCTGGGAATAGCATTTAACAATTTTACAGATTTACCACTCGCCATATATAACATTCCTTCTCTTGATACTTTACTAATTAGTGGTAATGAATTAAGTGGTCCAATCCCGCCAGAGCTCGGTACAATGACGACCCTTAAATTTCTAAATATTGGTGGAAACCAATATGAGGGTCAGCTTCCACCGGAGCTTGGGAACTTGACACAACTACAGGGACTTAGAGTTTGGGATATGCCTGGTATCACTGGGAATATTCCGCCTGAGTGGGCCGCCCTCACTTCAATAGAGGAATTCTCGCTTGACAATTTGTCACTAAGTGGCACCATTCCTGATTTTATAGGTAACTACACCAGCGCTTACCATATTAGCCTTCAGGGGAATCAGTTTTCAGGAGCGATTCCTGATTCATTTCAGAATTTAAGCTCTTTTACAAATGTCTACCTTTTTAGTAATGCAATCACATCTGTTCCAGAGCTTGGTAATCTCGCATTCATTGATCTAAGAAAGAATAGGCTTTTATATGCTGATCTTGTAAACAATGATTCAGTTTCAGTAAACGGATATGATGAGCAAAATGAAAGATACTCGTTGGATGTAAGTGGTGTTATTACCGGCGGTGGTGCGGTAACTCTGACTGTTACAAATAGTGACTTAGGGGACAATGCATTTCAATGGATCAAGGATACTGAAATTTTAGATGGAGAAGTCAGCCCGTCTTTGGTACTAACCAATCTGGACGAGTCGCACAATGGAGTATATACTTGCCTGGTTCATCGGCCGGAAGATAATTTTCTATATGCAGGGATTCCATCGGAAAGTGTAAGCATTGATCTAAACGAGACTGATAGGCGATATGCTTCGGCGGTTGATTCGGTCACTAGTTCAGCAAAAATTATTGACTACCAGGCTAGTGAAATATTGGGTTTGCCAAATAGAGGGACTGACTCGGATGATAACCCAACCGACCAGATTTCAAGGCTTGATGCGCAAGAAAGAGGCTGGGCGCCCGCAGCAGCCGATAATCAACCATTTATTGAAGTAAATTTTGGAAGTCCGGCTCCAATCAATACTGTTTGGGTTTTTGGTAGTGGATCCGTAAGCTCAATAGAGGCCAAAGACTCGAACACAGGTGAATATGAGGTGATCAGTAATTTCTTTAACATAGCCAATAATGGCTCTGAAACAGAAGTTAACTTTCCTACAACGGCGTATGATGTTTCGGAGGTCAGAGTAAATGTATTTAGCGCACCTTTTAATGAAGGGTATGGTCCTTTCAATTCAATAGATGCTGTTGCAATTGGTGATAATGGACTTGAGATTTCAACGCCTTTCAATCTTTTCTTGGGTGAAAAGGTGACCGATTCTATTTTTAATATTGGCTGGAGTCACCACAACAATGACGACTCTACAAGCTTTTCAGTTGAGCGGTCTGTTGATGGCACAAATTTTTCAGAAGTCGCTTTAGTTGAGGCAGGCTTCACAGGACTATCTGATAGGGAAGTACCCGCGTCAGATAGTATTTTCTACCGCGTAAAAGCAATCCGGGGGTCAATAGAATCAGAATATTCTGAAGTACTGATTATTGAAAATTGTCCAAGCAATCTCACAGACTTTCCAGTCGGCTCCTGGACAGGAATAGTGGAAGAAATCACCCCAATTTTTGGTGTGTCAGGGTTTGATGATAATGTTCAAATCACTGATAATGGCAATGGGACGTATACAATAAATGATTTCATGGCTAGCTATTTAAGTGATGGTTTTGGTTTCCAGGATCCGAATATTGGGACACTGGGAGAAGGGTGTAATGGACTTAATTTTCAAGGCGAGCTGGTTGCCGGATGCGGTAACAACACTGTCATTTCCAATATTGTAGAGTTTTACCCAGCCTCTGATTCACTTGTCATTGAATTTACATGGGATTGCGGAGGAGACATCCGAATGACCTTCACAAAGAATGCATCTGAGCCTGCACAAGATCCACCGACAAACCTCACCGCTAGTACTGTGAGCAGCAGCGCCATTCAGTTAATGTGGGAAGATAATACCAATGAAGATGAATGGGTGATTGAGCGCTCTGATGGAGATAATCTTAATTATCTCGAAATTGATGTCATAGTACCAAATCCTCAATCAGAAACCGGTTTCCGAGAATTTGAAAGATACATTGATAATACGGTATCGTCAGGGAACACTTATTACTATAGAGTATTGTCTCGTTCAGGCGGATTAGATTCTGAGCCATCGGACGAAGTTTCGATTGAAGCCATAGCTCCTCTATTTGATATGGTCACTTCGGGACCAATTGTCGATGACCAACCATCAAATTCATACGCTGGATCATGGGGTGATTACGATGCTGATGGCGATCCCGACTTATATGTCACAAACTGGCATGCTGGAATAGACATTGTGAAAGTAACTAAGGAGAACTATCTGTATGAAAACAATGGTGGAGTATTTAGCCGTGTATCATTATCAAATGAACTTACCGATGCAGAGTATACAAGCAGAGGAACATTTTGGGGTGATTTTGATAATGATGGCAATCTGGATGCTTTTGTGAACGGTGAAGGAGTTAGCGATTACATCAATGAAGCGAGTAGTTATTTATTCTACGGAAATGGGTCTGGTGGTTTTGATGCACCATATGAATTTAACGCCCTCACATTTAATAGTACGCCTGTTGATATTAATGGTGATGGGTTATTGGATATTTATGTTACTGATGTTGATATTATCCTCGAAAATAAAGGGGACCGCAATTTTGAAGTAATAAGAGATGGCTCCTCAATAATTAATGGAGATTATTTTTTAACAGGGTGGACAAACCTTACTCCGGATTTCAACAATGACGGGTTGCCGGATTTAATCTCCAGTGGAGACAGGTTTATTCAAATATTTGAAAATAAAGGAGATTTCCTATATGAAAGGATATATGAAATATCTAACGCCATTGATCCTGATATGCTCCCGGCAAGGGGGGCTACATTTGGAGACTTTGATCACAACGGATATTTGGATATTGTTGTCGCTAATGTCCAGGAAAGCAAGTTGTTCCTTTTTGATGGTACCGGGATAGCTCAAATATTGGATGATATTGAATTCCTTGGCGAAGAGATTCATGCACAAAGAGGGTTGACTGTAGCGGACTATAACAATGATGGAAATGAAGATTTATTTTGGATTTTAGATGGAGGCCAACCGTATTTATTTACAGGTAATGGAGACGGTACGTTTAATCGGGTTTCTGAGACGGAGCAAATTTTTGCGGAAACATCTATCTTCTCTTCTATAAGTACGGCTGACTTTAATCAGGATGGGGCTATTGATGTTTTCATCTCAAGTACGGATGATTCAAGGAGCAATTCATTGTATTCTAACAATGGAAATGGTAATAACCATTTGAGAATAGACCTTGAAGGAACTGAATCAAACCGATTGGCCATTGGTTCACAAATTCGAATAAAGCATGGAGGTCAATGGTATATGAAACAGGTGACAGGAGTTAATGGACTATGGAGCTCAAACGAGATCACGACACATTTTGGTCTTGGCACTACGACAACCGTTGATTCTGTAGAGATAAGATGGACCTCAGGGAATGTAAATACTTTTACAGATATAGCAGCAAATCAGACCATTACATATGTAGAAGATGTGACACCTCCGGTTGTAGAGGTTGATGTAATTGGTACTTCCGTTACCAGCCCTGAACTAACGGGATTAATTGATGATATCAATGCGACATTGGAGTTAACAATTAATGACAGCACCTATCTCGTAACTAATATAAATGCAGACAGCACCTGGTCCTTACCTGCTGGCACTATCCCAAGCCTTGACGATGGGGTATATGATGTAGCACTAGAGGCTACTGATCAAAATGGTAATGTGGGGGTAGATGATGTGGTAGGAGAGGTTACAATTACACAAGAGTTATTGGCCCTTGTTCCGTCAAAAATCACTTCATCTTCATTTCAGGCCAACTGGAGTGAAGCTCTTGATGTGCAGGAATATCTACTTGATGTTGCCACAGACGCAGAGTTCACAACCTTTGTTGATGGCTATGAGGATTTCTCAACCACTAGCCAAAAAAAGATAGTAGATAACCTCGATTTTAGTACCACATACTATTACAGGGTTCGCTTTGTAAACTCAGCAAGTGAAACTTCCGATTATTCGAACGATACAACAGTGTTGACTAAAATCAAGCTCGAAACCATTTCTGATTTCAACGCACTTGAAACCATTTTCAATGCCACCGGTGGAGAAAACTGGACAAATGATGGTGGATGGACCACTGAACCAAGGCTGCAGAACTGGGAGTTCGTTACCTTAGAAAATCAGCGGGTGAAAGAGATACTCATTCCTGACAATAATCTAACGGGTACTTTTCCGCTTACAGATTCTCTAACTAAAGTTGAGGTCATTGATATTTCAGATAATGAGCTAACAGGAATTGGAAATTTGTCGGAACTGGTTTCTTTGAATGACCTGAACGTTTCTCAAAACTTGTTCGAGTTTGATGATTTGGAACCGCTTAGAGGTATTCAAAACTTCACCTATGCTGACCAGAAAACGCAGATTTCATTTGAAGAAACAAAAGTAGCTGACTCTCTCCTAGTTAGAGTGTTTAATGATACCTCACTCACGTTTACAGTTGGTGGGGAGTTCAATTCCTATCAATGGTTGTTAAATAAAACATCCATTACTAGTGGCGAAGACTTTGTGGTCGGAGACACCATTCTTCAAATTCAAGCAATTGATTATACCAATATGGGCAAGTTTGAAGCTGAAATTACGAATGACAGTCTTCCGGATTTAACACTTAGAGTAGACTCTATGTTTGTATTTGCTGTTGCAGACTTTTCCGTGGATGTGAATGACGATGATGGTGAGCTAATACCAGATAATGTTGATGGTTATTTGCTTTTGACCACTCAGGTAGAAAGAGGTTTTGATACACTTTCAGTAGCCACCAATCAGCCTAGCTCATTCACTTTCAATGATGTAATTCTGGGAGATTACCTAATCTCAATAGATTCTGATCCGGCAAAATATGTGCCTACCTACTATGCCGATGCATTTGAGTGGGTAGAGGCTGATACGGTTCTTTTTAGGAAAGACACGGCATTTCAAGTTAGTATGACACTTATTCCTGGTGAAACAGAAGGTCCCGGAACCCTGGAGGTTTTAATAGAAGAAGATTTTGGTGAGACCAGTGGAAGGATTGATGCTCGAAGAAGGGCAGCCAAGAGAAAATGCGGATTGAGAAGGAAAAGGTCTGGAGGAAGAACCGGACAGGACGATGATGATTTTGAACTCATAGCATATGGAGAGACGGATCAAAATGGAGAGTTTAAGTTCGGATCTTTGCCTGAGGGAGTTTATCGCTTTTTCGTAGAGTATCCAGGTATTCCGTTGGATGAAAGCTCATTTGTACAGTTTGAGGTTGGAGAAGAAGGAATATCTGATACAGACTTCAAGTTGGAGGCCTTTGTAACAGAAGATGGGGTTCAGGTTAGTATCGAAAGGGTGCTGGGCCTAATACTTGAATATTTCAAAAATCTACAGGTATATCCAAATCCAACTGCAGATGTGATCAAAATGCAGTATCGCCACCTAAAAGATAAAGATGTAGCTGCACAGCTTGTTGATTTATCTGGAAATGTATTGTGGACCAAAGACATCCGAAGTGGCTATGAGGGATATGAGGAAATCGATGTTTCCGCATATAGAGAAGGTATCTACATGCTACATATCTATGATAAAGAAGATAGAAACGGGCATGTAGTGAGCTATCGGATTATTGTTCGAAAAAACTAATACTCAAGTGCTTTTTTTATTGTTGCTTCAAGTCTGGAATTGGCTAGAAAATTTCGCTCAAGGTCAGCAGCAAAGGGTACAGGAGTATCAAGGCTCGCTTCCCGCATCACTGGAGCATCAAGGGATTCAAAGCAATTTTCTGAAATCCATGCGGCTATCTCGCCCCCAATTCCACCTGTCATACAGTCCTCATGTAATACAATTACACGACCTGTTTTTTGAACGGACTGCTGAACAGTTTCCTTATCCCATGGAAGTAATGTTCTTAAATCGACTATTTCGATTGATGCGTCTGACTCATCAGCTAATTTGTTGGCCCAATGGACACCCATACCATATGTTATAATAGAAAGATCTGATCCTTCTCGATTGACTACAGCTTTACCGACCTCCGTCGTATAGTAGGCATCTGGTACATTTCCAGACAGGGATCGATAAAGCGCCTTGTGCTCAAAATACAAATATGGATTGGGATCTTCGATAGCTGCGGCTAATAATCCTTTCGCATCATGCGGATTGGAAGGATATACGATTTTCAATCCGGGAGTATGAAAAAACCAGGCCTCATTGGATTGCGAGTGAAATGGGCCAGCTCCTACTCCTGCACCAGTTGGCATCCGTACAACTACATCTGCATTTTGGCCCCAGCGATAGTGAATCTTGGCCAGGTTATTTACAATTTGATTGAAACCTTCAGTCACAAAATCTGCAAACTGCATTTCAACCACAGCCTTCATTCCTGCAATGCTTAAGCCAAGCCCGGTACCAACGATAGCCGCTTCACAAAGTGGAGTGTTCCTTATGCGTTCTTTGCCAAACTGCTCCATGAATCCTTCGGTGATTTTGAAAACCCCACCATAGTCGGCAATGTCTTGACCCATAACGATCAACTCATCATGTTTCTCCAAAGATTGTCTAAGACCATCTGAAATAGCATCAACCAATCGCTTTTCAGATTCCTTACCTTTTGGTTCTATCACACTTTGCTTGTACGGAAAATAGACATCCGCTTCTTCCGTTTCGGTATTGGCTGTTATTGCATCTTCAGCAAACGCTTCTTTTACTGCGTCACTAATTTCTTTTTGTATGCCTTTTCTAATGTCAGTAATCTGATCATTAGTGCAGACACCTTCCTTTATTAGATAGCTTTCGAATCCTTTTACCGGATCTTTCTTTGCCCATTTTTCCATCAATTCTTTGGGCACATACTTGGTTCCTGAGGCTTCCTCATGCCCTCTCATTCTAAAGGTCTTGGCCTCAAATATGATCGGTCGCGGATTTTTACGGATGTCTTCAATCAGCGGCTCCAGCTCATTCAATACTTCCAGGATGGAATTGCCTTCGACACTGTAAGCTTCCATGCCATATGCCGGACCCTTCACAACAAACGAATCGAAATTGAACTGTTCACGACTCGGAGTAGAAAGACCATAGCCATTATTCTCAATCACGAAAATGACAGGAAGCTTCCAAACGGATGCTACGTTTACAGCTTCATGAAAATCCCCCTCACTGGTTCCGCCATCTCCGGTGAATACCAAGCTGACCTTCTCTTCTTTCCTCAATAAATGAGATAGTGCAATCCCATCAGCAATCCCGAGTTGAGGACCTAGGTGCGAGATCATTCCTACAATGTTGTAGTCTTGTGTACCAAAGTGAAAACTTCGATCTCTACCCTTTGTGAAGCCATTCATTTTTCCCTGAAACTGAGAGAATAGCCTTTGGAAAGGAACTCCTCTGGTCGTAAAGACGCCTAGGTTTCTATGCATTGGAAGAATGTATTCTTCCTTCTCCAGCGCTAGAGCAGCCCCAACAGAAATGGCCTCCTGACCGATTCCGGAAAACCATTTGCTAATTTTTCCCTGTCGCAGAAGAATCAGCATTTTATCTTCAATCAATCTTGGTGTCACCAAGGCTTCATGTATTGCCAGCAACTCTTCGTCAGTACGGTCTTTTCGGTCAAATTTCATAAGTAGAGTGAATTGAAGTGCGAAATAAGTACATCAGGCCCAAACCTTCAGCCCCTCGGTGCAGTTTTTACAAATTTCTATTTCTGAACGTCCGTTTAATAAGGCATTACGGAAATTTTGGTATGGACTGGAAAACCAGATTTCTTCAAATGATTTTTTAGAAACATTCCCCATACTATGAGAAGCATCTTTGTCGAAACAGCATGGGATTACCTGACCATCCCAGGTGATAACGCAAGATTGCCACATCTTCCAACACTTATTTTCCAGTGAATTCTTGATCGAATAAGAACCATCATTATTAAGCCGGTATCGACTGTATTTATCAATGGTAGGTATTAACTCGTTACCATTTTGAAAATCATAGATTTGAGCTGTTTTGAAGGCCACTTTATCTACTCCGTATTCTTTTGCTAATCGCTTGATTTTAGGTATCTCATGCTCATTCGGCTTTACTACTAAAAACTGCCAAACCACTTTAGGGCTTTTTGACTTTAGTTTCTTACGCCATTTCAGAATGTTCTTTGTTCCTTCCAGCACCTTAGTCAGATCGCCTTCTTTGCGATAAGATTCATAGGTTTCTTGGGAAGCACCATCAATGGAAATAATCAACCGGTTTAGCCCAGATTCTACTGTACGTTTTGCATTTTCATCATCTAAAAAATGAGCATTTGTAGAGGTGGTAGTATAGATTTTATGTTGATTGGCAATTTCCACCATTTCCAGAAACTGAGGGTTCAGGTAAGGTTCTCCCTGAAAGTAAAAGGTGAGGTATAGCAGGTGGTCACTTACATCTTCGATGATCTTCTCAAAAAGCCGGGTATCCAATTTTCCAGTGGGACGAGTAAAGGAGCGTAGACCACTTGGGCACTCAGGACACCTTAGGTTGCAGGCAGTTGTAGGTTCAATAGCCATGCTAATGGGAAGCCCTTTAATAACCGGGTCACCACTTTTCAATGACCGTTCATAGCTTCTCCAGGTTCTCCATGCATTGGATATTCTTTTTGGCGTTAGCTTTGAAGCAAGCGAGATGCTATCGTGAAGATTAATCAACATAACATCTAATTACCTCCTCAGCTTCTCTATTTCCCCACTTAATTTAGGAATATCCCTATGAATTATCGCCCAAATAAGCTCTGGTTCAATGGAGTCGTATGAATGAATAATTAAGTTCCTTAAAGAAACAATGTTTGGAATACCAGAGATATTAATATTCCCTTCAAGCTTACTAAGCTTATTGATGGCTTCCCCAATTATTTCTAATTCTCTTTCTACAGCTCTACGGATAATGAAACTGCTTTCAAATTTTTTGAAATCATTATCCAATTGAATTTTGATCTCTTCAATCTCTGATATTATGGACTCAATGTCCAACAAATACTTAAGAACCTCAGGCCTCATAGAGCATGACTTTAGATTCCTCAATATTCTTGATTAGAATTGGATTTTTTAGTGACCTTTCAGACACAAGATCTACCTCCTTATTAAGGATATTTTCCAGCGCTCTCTTTAGATCAAAGTAATTGTCTGCATAGTCAAGCAGCTTCAGTTTTGAATTGAATCGAACCAGAAAATCAACGTCACTATCTTTCATCATTTGATGACGCACTGCTGAACCGAAAAGGGCAAAGGATTCCACATAGTGCTTCTTGCAAAGTCTCATGATAGAGTTCTCAATGTCTTTTTCCAAATTAAGCATAGTTCAAAAATACCATATGTATCATTCAATGATTCACAAATTCCTTCTTAATAGATACTTCCATTTTTGGCGTTAGCTTTGAAGCAAGCGAGATGCTATCGTGAAGATTAATCAACATTGCAATAACAAAGTAAACACTTGCATCATGAGATTCGTATTTCTGAGCCTTCTTATTTTCTGCTTTACAATTTCCTCTGCCCAATATAGACTATCTGAGAATGCAGAGATTGCCGTTGTTACTTTTGGACCTTATCAGGGAGAGGTGTGGTCTGCTTTTGGCCACAATGGCATTAGAATTTATGACCCTCAGAATCGTATAGATTGGTTTTATGATTATGGTTTGTTTGACTTTGAGCAAAAAAACTTCTTCCTGAATTTCGCCAAAGGACTACTAAAATATCGCGTAGGTGTGCGTAAGTGGGATCGCGCTTTTGCTCAGCAAAAGAGCCTTGACCGATATATCAAACTCCAATACCTAAATCTTACCTATGAAGAGAAGCAGGCCCTATTTGATTTTCTTCAGCATAATGTAAAACCGGAGAATGCAGAATATCTCTATAACTATGTTTATGATAACTGCGCTACGAAAATTCGAGACGTGGTTGATGACCTTTATCAGGATCGAATCTCATTTGACTTGACTTATAAAGAGGAGGATAAAACGATCCGGGACCTCATGGAGGACTATCTCGATTATCAACCTTGGGGTGATCTTGGGATTGATATTGGTCTTGGAATGCAAGTGGATAAGGAAGCCACTGCTCGCGAGTACATGTTTCTTCCTGAGTATATTCACAAAGCTTTCGGAGCTGCTACTATTTCACGCGACAGTGTTAGTGTACCATTGGTGAAAGAAGCGGAGACCGCTTTTATGCCCAAAAACAAAAATCAGTCGAATGGATTGTTCACACCATTCAACACTTTCGTTATTCTGTTTTTTGTCATCGGACTTGTTACTCATCGTAATCTAAAAAGTGGCAAGCGGGCGAAATGGGTTGATGTGTTATTGTTTTCTTTAGTGGGTTTTGCCGGATGGTGGGTTACATTCTTATGGTTTGGCACAGAGCACCTGTCACAGGGTAATCTTAATATTCTTTGGGCTATACCGATCCATTTGCCCTTAATCTTTATGGTAAGCATGGAGAAATATCGAATCTTCTTCCATAAGTATTTTAAAATAATGGCTTATTGGTATTGTGTGCTTTTGGTGATATGGGCTATTCTACCTCAGCCATTGCACCAATCTCTCGTTCCACTTGTGTTGACAATGGTTTTGAGATGCTTTTACATCAGCTATGATCTGAGAAAAGCAAGGGTGAATCTTCCTATAAATGGAAAGGCTTAGTTTTCTACTTTAACCCCGTTCCAGAAAGCCACATAGTTTTCTATGTTTTTCGCAAGCTCACTTGCTTCGGGGTAATACCACGCTGCATCTTTATTTTCTTCGCCATTTACTTCTAGCGTGTAGTAACTGGCTTGTCCTTTCCATGGACAATGAGTGTGTGTGTTTGTTTCTTTGAAAAATTCTTTTTTGATATCTGAAGGTGGGAAATAGTGATTTCCTTCCACAACTACTGTATTATCACTTTCGGCGACTACTTTGCCATTCCAAATTGCTTTCATAATATTGTTTTTTACAATAATGACATTTTGTGATTAAAGGGTTCCTACAAATTTGGTAAATGGATGTCGAATGTCGTTCCTTTTCCTTTTTCTGACTTTACTCCAATAGTACCTTTCAGGTTATCAATAGCGTCTCTGACCAGATACAATCCTAGTCCGGTACCTTGTGAAGTTTGGCTTGCTCTAAAAAACATATCAAAAATTTTAGGGAGGTGCCTTTGATCGATTCCCTGGCCATTATCCGTAATTGAAAAATCTATGCCATCATCGACGCAACTAATTTGAACACTAATTTTAGGGTTATCACCCTCCAGGTCGTGATACTTAATAGCATTAGACAAAATGTTAGTGAGGACGGTATGTAGTCTTGCAGGATCGGTACGAATAATTGGCTTTCTATTGCTTTTGACATGGAGTGCTGGGTATTTTACATTTGGATCAATCAAGTGCTCGAACTCTTTCTTTATCTCATCTTCAAGGTTTATTTCAATCAAGCGGAGATCTGACTTTTGCCCCTTTCTAAGGGTTATGATATCTCTGATCACATTGTCTACTTGATCAATTCTACTTTGTATGGCTTCATGATATTCATCAATTTTCTTCTGATCATCCGTACCCTTGATCATTGAAATGATTCCTGAAATAGTCGTCAAAGGAGCTCTGAGATCGTGTGATGACCGATAAAGAAAGGTATCGAGTTCGATGTTGGCCTTCTTGAGGTTATGCTGTTCTATTTCAAGTACACTAATGATCATGCCAAGACCCATCAGAGATTGTAAAAAAAGCTCAAATGCACCCATAAAAAAGGGAAGCTCTGCACCATAGGGGATGTTATTTATTTCACAAAGCGTAACAACAAAGTAATTAAGCTGCATGAGCCCGTAAAGGATAAATGAAAAGATGATAAACCGGATTCCAATCCCCGCTTTGCTGATCTTCTTGAGCATCAGGGCACAAGTGACGAAGACTCCCCCAGCCAACAGCGACTTAATACCTACTCGATAAAAAATGCGATAATCGCCTGCATTTGGATCATCATATTGGATAATGACGAGTGTTGCGCAGATTGGCACAGCAACTAACAAGAAGGCTCTCATTTTACTTTTGTCAACCTTTGTTGTACGACTAATTTCTCTCGTACCTGCATAGAGCCAGGCTATTTGAAGAAAACCAGCATATAAGGTAATAACTGAGACCAGCAGTCTAAAAGGGTGATCTAATGGAAGTAAAAATGCATTCGCCAATGCAATACAGGACCCAATCATCGTAACAAACAGCGCTAGCCAACTAATTGACCAAAATCGGTAAAACTCATTTTGGTATTGCCGATAAAACTTCCGTAAAATCAGCATGATTACCATTGCCATCAGGGCCTGGATGACATATTGAACAATTACGATTAATACCGGCTGTGGAAGCATGTAGGCTGAGAGCTAGTTTAACTGAAACTCCTCAAATGTCCCTTCAGGTACTTCATCCAACACTTCGATATCTGACAATTGATTTTTACCCCTGTTTCCTGAGAGGAGGATGTCACCATACTTCTTATAGTCAACCCATGGTGTAATGAATCGAGGCTCTAACGTCGATGAGTCTGGATAGTAGGCCCACTGAGTGACTAATTTGGAGTCTGTATCAATCCACACCTCATATACATTTTGCGGAGTTACTCCTACATCCTCAAAGGACAAACTAACCACATCGGCAGAAGAGCCAGTCTGAGTGGTGTCTTCTCTTAAGTATTTCAATGTTACTCCCGAATCTTTGAGTTTAAAGGGCATCACTAGCCAATATGCATCATTAACCCACATTTCATATCCCCTTTGTAGGTAATGATCTAGTGAATCTTTTACTTCCAGCCCTGCTCGCATGGCTTTTCCTTCTTTCGATTTGATGTTCATCAAAATTGTTAAATCCTTATCCGGAACTTCTATGCGCACGTTTCCTGTCCATTTATCCCATGTATGACTTCTCCTGCCAAAGAAGTTCCACTTAAGATATCTGGTATTATCCCAGGCCTCTCTGCCACCCATTGCTTGCATTGTTTTATCTGCTAACAATGTTGCAAGCAAGTCTGAGTCTTCCTGATTGAACCCCTCTGCCGGAGGATTGCTATACTCGATAAATTCACTTTCTACAGCTACACTATCGGCGGCTTCTCCAGACGAAGAGCCTTTGCTGCAGGAGGACAATACGACAACTAAAGATGTAATAAATAATAGATTCTTCATTGTTAGGTTCTTAACTAGATTTATAAATATATGAAATAAAAAAAGGAGACCGATGCGGCCTCCCTTTATAGTTTAGGTTGGTTATATATTATTAATCTCTTCCTTCTTTAAACTGCTCAAACCGATCACCTTCATTTGATCGAGGATAAACATTGTTGTCCGTGTATGCATCTGCAGTCATACGATCTGGATCAATCACAATTTTAGCTACTTCTTTTTTCTTCATAAAAACTTTTTTCACTTCTCTTTCATTGATTCTCCAGATTTCTGCAGGAATTTTCTCAAATTCCACCGACCCATCGACGTAAGTCCACTGAATTAAAACGGGCGTAACCAGACCCCCCTGATTCTTAAGTGTGAGCTCATAAAAGTTCTTGCCAGCGGCAGATTGTTTTATTTTATCATTTTTTACGGTCTCATTAAACTCTCGGTACTTACCAGTGCTTTCCTCGAAAATAAACGCTTGAGGGTCACTGCCGAAGCTATTGCTTCCATCACCATCGATCCCTTGTGCTGACCCTTTGATGTTTCTTGTTTCAAGTCCATTTTCTTCTGTCTGCATCTGAAACCACCTAACATTTGCAAGGTCTACGTCCACATAGTCAGTTCCGTAGAACCACCCTCTCCAGAACCAATCAAGGTCTACTGCAGAGGCATCCTCCATCGTGCGGAAAAGGTCAGCTGGAGTGGGGTGCTTGAATGCCCATCTTTCAGAATAAGTTTTGAATGCTTTATCAAAAAGCTCCGGACCCATTACTGTAGTTCTTAGGATGTTCAAAGCCGTGGCTGGTTTGGCATAAGCATTTGCTCCAAACTGGCGAATTTGCTCTGAGTTGGTCATGATCGGACGAACCAATCCATCTTCCCCACTCATGTAATCAACGATCTTATGTGCAGGACCTCTTTTGGATGGGAATTCATACCCTAGTTTGTCTGTTAGTTGCTGCTCAGTTAGATATTGAACAAACGTGTTTAGCCCTTCATCCATCCATGTCCATTGACGTTCATCTGAGTTGATGATCATCGGGAAAAAGTTGTGTCCTACTTCATGAATGATTACTCCAATCATTCCATGCTTTATTCGATCTGAATAACTACCGTCAGGATCAGGGCGTCCATAGTTGAAGCAAATCATTGGATATTCCATACCAATAGAAGCCGTATGAACTGAAATCGCTACCGGATATGGGTACTCTATCGTGTGCTTCGAATAAGTCTTCAAGGTTTGCGCTACTGCCACAGTTGACCATTCTTCCCAAAGGGGATTTCCTTCCTTCGGATAATAGGACATAGCTAAAGGCTCATTTCCTTCACTCAGCTTCACAGCCATCGCATCCCAGATAAATTTTCTTGAAGCGCAGAATGCATAGTCTCTAACATTTTCCGCTTTAAACTTCCACGTTTTTGTGCCTGAAGCTCTAGACTTTTCATTCTTTTTCGCCTCCTTTTCGGTTACGATGATTACTGGCTTATCATAAGATTTCTTTGCCTGCTCAAATCGCTCTTGCTGCTCCTCAGTCAAAACTTCCTTTGGGTTTTGCAAAGTACCGGTGGCACCAACGATAAAATCTGAAGGAACTGTAAGGTCAACCTCATAGTCTCCAAATGTCAAGGCAAACTCTCCATCACCTAAAAACTGCTTGTTCTGCCACCCCTCATTATCAATGTAAACGGCCATTCGCGGAAAGAACTGAGCAATTGTGTACAAGTAGTTGTCCTCTTCTTCAAAGTACTCTAGTCCGGACCGTCCACCATCGGTCATACGGTTGTTGATGTTGTACATCCAGTCGATGCTGAATGTCATGTTTTCGCCAGCCTTTAATGGCTTTGCTAAGTCGATTCGCATCATCGTTTTATTGATGAAATACGTCATATCTTTTCCAGCACTTTGTACTGATTTGATTTTGAATCCTCCATCATAGTCCTGATCGCCGGTTAAGCGAAAAACCTCAATTGCATCTAGTGAATCTTTCATACTTGAAGTCCCAATAAGTGGAGTTTCAGAATCACTGGCACGCATGTTTTGGTCAAGTTGCACCCATAAATATTCCAGATCATCAGGAGAGTTGTTGTAATAGGTGATTGTTTCACTCCCGGTAATTGTTTGGTTGTTATCATCCAAAACGATATTCATCTTGTAATCCGCCTTTTGCTGCCAGTACTGATGACCAGGAGCTCCACTTGCAGTGCGGTACACATTGGGCGTTGGCAGCATTGTACCTAGCTGCTCAAACTTCTGCTCCCACTCTGTGTCTTTTTGTTTTCGATCCTGCGCCATTGTAACGGTGCTGACCAAAAACGCTACGATTAGTAGAATGCTATTCTTCATAGTACGTTTTAGTTAATAATGTTTTCAGTTTAAATAATTTGTATCCAGCATCAGCATGAGAGCTATACCCCCAACGGCTGATGATATGATCATCTTCCAGTCTTTGCGGGTCACCCCTCCAATTCCGACGAAAATGAAGCTAACAATCATGAATAATCCAACGACTATTATTTGACCTACCTCTAATCCTACATTAAAGGCAAAAAGCTGAAGTATGATTGTTTTATCTGTTCCAAGAAGTGCTCTTAGGTAATTGGAAAAGCCAAGCCCGTGTATCAACCCGAAAAAACCAGCATATCCATAGTTTCTCCATATTTTTCCTTCCGCAATTCTGTCCTCTTTGGTGAAAAGGTTAGAAATGGCTGTTATCAAAATAGTGACTGGAATTAAAAACTCAATCAGATCTGCATTGATCTTAATGATTCTCATGGTCGCTAATGCAAGCGTGATCGAATGACCAATGGTGAATGCAGTGACAAGGATTAATACCTTTTTCCAGTCTGTTGACTGATATAATGCACAAAGCACTACAACAAAGAGGATATGGTCATAGCCATTGACATCCAAAATATGGTCAAAGCCTAGTCCGTAATACAAGCTAAACTCACTCATGGGGGAGCGAATATAAAACAAGGATTTGATCTCACGATTTAACTAACCGGATGATTTGATGAGCGGTATTGCACTGAGGCACGCTGTTTGTCTAGATTTGGGTCATGATTACACTGTCACTCATCTTTTTTCAATCACTATTTCATCCGTTCCATGTAAGTGTATCAGATATTAAGTACAAAGAGGATAAGAAAGCGATTCAGATCAGCACCCGCATATTTCTGGATGACCTGGAGTTGGCACTGCGTGCCTTCTCCGGAGATGAAAAACTGGATATCCTGGCAGAGGAAAGCTGGGATTTTGTCAATGAAAATCTTGAAAAATACATGCTAGATCGGATGAAGCTTTGGGATGAAAAGGGACGAGCGTATGAGCTAAACTATATCGGAGCGGAGATCGAGGAGGATGTGATGTGGTGCTACATCGAGATTGAAAAAGTGAAGAAACTAAAGCAGGTGAAAGTGTGGAACAGCATCCTGCATGAGGTGTGGGGTGATCAGGAAAACCTGGTTCACTTTCGTGCCTTTGATGATGTACAGAGTGCGAGGTTATTTGAAAGTGAGGATTCGGTGGTTTTTGAGTGGGAGTGATTAAAACTTATGGATATTCCATTTCTTGCCATCATGTTTAAGAAGTGCGATTTCATTCACTGGAAATTCAAAACTCACTTCTCTTTTTTCAAACTCTTTCTTCGCTTCATAAAACATTCGCTTTTTCAGGTCACGAAACCCAATGGTCACATGTGGATGGAAGGGTCGGTTTTTGTAGTTCGCATTATCCAACTTGAGCTGTTTTCTACAGGCATTAACCACATTCTTTTGGACCTCCTCCAGCATTTGATTTTCCACCACATCCACAAAAACCACACGTGGTTCAAAGAAGTCAAAACCTTTAAGCTGTACTTCAAAAGGTTCTAAATCGCTATTCAGGTTTCTCATTAAATCAGCTAGTTCATCATATCGTTTTTCTTTCCACTTAAAGGGCATATGAAGCGTGATGTGAGGAGGTGATTTTAGTGCATGTTTGCTTTCATATTTTTCGGATATTTCATGCTTCAGCCCAGTTATTTCATTCTGAATTTTTGGAGGAGGTAGTACGGCTATGAAATAAAGTGCTTCACTCATCATTCAATACGATTTCTATCTCTCTCCAATATTCATCAAATGCAGCAAGGTCATTATGATGTCCGCCAGGTATAGAAATGAAGGTTGATCGTTCTTCAAATTTTGTCGCTAACTTTTTTCCAGATTCATAAGGCACTACCTCGTCTTCTGTTCCATGAAAAATGTAAATTGGTGTCTTGGTATTTTTCAAATAGCGGGCATTATGAAACCGAAACCTCAACAACGTGGACGTAGGATAGATTGGGAACATTTTACCTGCCACTCCGGGCAGGCTGTAAAAAGGGCTCTCCAGAATGAGTTTAGTTGGTGTGTTTTTACCCGCCAGATAAGAAGCAAAAGCAGAACCTAAGGATCGCCCAAATAAAATGATCCGTTCCTCTATCTCCAGTTTGTTTGCAAAAGCATATATCTCATCTGCGTCCTGAAGCATCTTTTTCTCTGACCGTTTTCCGGTGCTTTTGCCATACCCTCGATAGTCTGTTATAAGCACCTCATAGCCCAAATCAACAAAAGGTATAGCAATCTCTCCCCATCTGGCAAGATTGCCGGCATTCCCATGAAAGTATACGATCAGCCCTTTGGAATCTTGTTGTTTGAAGTACAATGCATTGATGACTGCTCCATCTTTCATGGTTAGATCATGTTCCTCAAAATCTTTTTCGAAAGAGTATTCATAATCTTCAGGCAGAGATTGCGGCAAGAAAATGAGGCTTTCCTGCAAAAGGTATATACCTAATCCAATCAGCACATAGATACATAGCAACGCAACAACAAGTATTCGAAATGCAGACACTTTCTAATTAATTTTTCTTTTTCACAAAATTCAAACTAGATCGTTCGGGATCAATCGGTTTTAGCTCCGACGTGCTTAATGCTTCTTCGAGCATTCGATGATACTCTTCAAAGGTATGCAGGTTGTTGTGCCCACCGCCAATCACAGAATACAACCGGGTGAGTGTTGGGTTAATTTCCGCAAGAGCCAAGCTTGACTTGTAAGGGATAAGCTTATCTTTCGTTCCATGGATGATTTTGATGGGACACTTGACGTACTTGATCCACTTGTATGTAGTCAATGGAAACCTAAGAATGAGCGATGCTGGGAGAAAGGGAATGTATCGTTTGGCAACTTTCCGCATGCTGTAATATGGAGATTCAAGAATCAACATTTTCGGGTTGTTATTACTCGCTAGTTTAGCCGCAAATCCCGAACCCATCGACCGCCCATAGATGGTGATGTACTTTTCATCCACTTTGCCTTTCAGGATGTCATAGACTTTTTGCAGGTCACTTTTAATCTCCTTTTCAGATCTTCTTCCTGTACTCTTTCCAAATCCCCGATAATCCACCATCACCACATCAAATTCGAGACGGTTAAAATCAATGGCAAACTTCCCCCATCCTTTGATCGACCGGGAGTTACCCTTTAGGTAAATGACCACCCCTTTAGGTTTAGGTACGCTGAAGTGTACGCCATTGATCCGTACATCATCCCCAATGTAGAGGTTGTGCTCTACTACATGTTGCTCATCGTACTTGAATTGAAAGTCAGTTGGGAGTTTTTCCGGTTTGAACAAAAACTTCTCCTGTAAGAAATATGCCGCTACATTAACGATAACATAGATTGATACAATTATTAATATGATTGTGGTGATCAATGTTTTACTTTAATGAATTGATAATTCGAACAGATTATAAATATACAACAATGAGAACCTACCCTTTTCTGGTCACTTTATTATTAGCGATCATTTTCACCGGTTGCCAATCATCTAACACTCCCGCAACTTCACAATCTAAGGCACCATCAAACAGTATTGCTGAATTTACCTCAGGCATGCAAAAGCAGGAGGGCTTTTTCAATTTCTATTACGATGAAGAAGTAGGAAGAGTGTTCCTGGAGGTAAGCAGCTTAGGTCAGGAATTTTTATATGTGAATTCCCTTGCTGCTGGGATTGGATCCAATGACATTGGACTCGACCGTGGACAGCTGGGAAGAGAACGAGTAGTGAAGTTCGAAAAACATGGAAATAAATTGTTATTGATTCAGCCGAATTATGATTATCGGGCAGTCAGCGACAATCAGGATGAAGTAAAATCGGTAGCTGAGGCTTTTGCTAGCTCCGTAATTGGTGGCTTTGAGATCAACACAAAAAGTGAGACCGCTTACCTGATCGACATCACGGATTGGTTGTTAAGAGATTCTCATGATGTAAGCGGGACACTTCAACGTTCAAATCAAGGAAACTTCTCGGTTGATAAATCCAGATCCGCACTCTACATGGATGCAACTTTTAACTTTCCCAAAAACACCGAGTTCGAATCGCTACTTACTTTTAGCGGAGATGCAAAAGGATGGAACCTTCGGTCGGTGACCCCCACCCCGGATGCGGTGACTGTACGTACCCATCATTCCTTTATAGAGCTACCGGATGATGACTATACGCCAAGAGTATTTGACCCGAGAAGTGGCTTCTTCAATATCTCATATCAGGATTATGCCACGCCTATCGAAGAGCCTTTGGTGAAGCGATTCATTGTACGCCACCGATTGAAAAAGAAAGATCCGAATGCAGAAGTAAGTGAAGCTGTGGAGCCTATCATTTATTATGTAGATAGAGGAGCTCCTGAGCCTGTTCGTTCTGCTTTGATCGAAGGAGCAAGCTGGTGGAATCGGGCGTTTGAGGCAGCCGGGTACAAGGATGCTTTTCAGGTGAAAGTTATGCCGGAAGGAGCGCATCCCTTAGACGTTCGCTACAATGTGATTCAGTGGGTTCACCGATCTACCAGAGGATGGAGTTACGGAGGAGGAGTCACTGATCCACGAACAGGGGAGATGATCAAGGGGCACGTAAGTTTGGGATCATTGCGAGTAAGACAAGATTTTTTAATAGCCACGGGTCTATTACAACCGTATGAAAATGGCGATGAAACTCCCAATGCCATGACCGAAATGTCCCTAGCCAGATTGCGTCAGCTTTCTGCGCATGAGGTGGGTCACACGATTGGTTTGGCTCACAATTTTGCAGCAAGTGTCAATGATCGGGCATCAGTGATGGATTATCCTCATCCCTACGTGAAGATGGATGATCAGGGGAACATAGACTTAAGCGAGGCTTATGATGATAAAATTGGGGCATGGGATAAAGTAACGATAACCTATGGATATAGCGATTTTCCGGAGGGCGAAAATGAGGAAAAACTCAGAGCCATTTTGGATGAAGCTTTTGACAGTGATTTGAGATACATCACGGATCAGGATGCTCGCCCGGCTAGTGGTTTACATCCTGAGGCTCACCTGTGGGACAATGGCTCCAATGCTGCTGTGGAACTGAACCGCATGATGAAAATCAGAAGAACCATTCTGGATAAGTTCTCAGAAAAGGCAATCAAAACCGGCATGCCTATGAGCTCCATCGAGGAGGTGTTGGTACCAATGTATTTGTTCCATCGATATCAGGTTGATGGTACTTCTAAATTGATTGGCGGACTGAATTATAGCTATGCACTACGTGGTAGTGATCAGGTAATAACTGAAATGATTTCTGCAAATGAGCAAATGGCGGCACTAGAGGCTTTGCTGAATGCAGTGAAGCCAGAGAGTTTAAAACTGCCAGAACAGCTGTTAAGTCAAATTCCACCACGAGCATTTGGTTATGGAAGATCGCGCGAGACATTCCAGTCGCGAACAGGTCCGGCATTTGATTACCTGGCAGCAGTGGAGACTGCAGCAAGTTTGCCATTTGGTTTCATTTTCAATGCGGATCGATTTAATAGGCTTCTGACATATAAAGCCAGAGACGCAAAACAGCCTGGTGTAGATGCAGTATTAGATCGGGTTACGTCTGCAACATGGATGAGCCCTTCAACAACCGCTTCGGATCGAACTATTCAAAAAGTGGTGGAAATGGAAATGTTGAAACAGCTTATGGGACTTGCGGTTAGTGATCGAGCTTATGATGAGGTGAGAGCTAAAACGCTGGCAAAAATCAAAGAGATCAAATCATATGCTTCCGGCCGAACCAGTAGAAGTACCAATGATGACGGGACTTATTATCAATACGTAGTGAGTCAAATCGATCGATTTTTAGAGGAACCAGACGAGTTTAAAATTCCAGATCCAATCAAAGCACCGGATGGTTCTCCGATTGGGAGTTGTGATTTTTGATTGAACTCAATCCTGACAGGTCTTCGAGACCTGTCGGATTTATAAATAAGATGGAAGCGGGCAGATTCTACCATATCTACAATCATGCTAATGGAAGCGAGAACCTCTTTCGAAATGAGGAGAATTACAATTTCTTTTTAAGAAAATGGAGTCATCATATTGAGCCAATTGCTGACTCTTATGCGTATTGCCTGATGCCAAATCATTTTCACTTTTTGGTTCTGAATAAAGGATGAGAATGAACTAGAAAAACTAAATCAGACAGGTTTCCAAAACCTGTCTGATTTTTTGTCTAAAAAATTCAGCAATCTGTTTGTGAGCTATGCGAAAGCGTACAACAAAATGTATGACAGAAGAGGCTCTTTATTCAACCGACCATTTAAGGCAAAAGCAATTGAGAATGAGTCTTATTTGACTAATGTAATTTTCTATATCCACCACAATCCTTTGCATCATGGATTCACTAAATCTATAGCTGATTGGGAGCATAGTAGCTATCATGCAATTGTGTCTGATAAGCTTACAAGAATTAAGCGGAAAGAAGTGCAAAACTGGTTTGGATCAAATGAAGTCTTTAAGACATTTCATGATCAGGCCATAAAGGGGTTAGAAAAACTGGAGTTAGAATTCACTTGAAGTTATATCTGACAGGTTTTCAAAACCTGTCAGATATTCATCTAACTGTTTTAAGTAATCCTCAATTCCTTCCTCTGCTATATTCATTATGTACTCATCTTGGCCAAGATCTTGGTAAGATTTAACGTATTCAGATCGTTTTAGCTTTTCGATATCAATGGTATTTGATTGTGCCATTAGTTTATTTTCCTTTCAAAGAAGTCCACTTGTTTCAAAATTAATTTCTTTTATGACTTGCATTTAAAAAATTTCTCACTTCTATTTACTCACATATGAACGCACAGGTATCATTTTACTTTAGCTACTATTTCTTTTATCCAGAGCGGATAATGGGGTGGCTTTAGTATATCTGTTGTATAAGAAATTTTACAGAGGCCTCCCCAAAAGGGAGGCCTTTTTTATTGTCGGCAGGGCCGACAGCCAATGAAGAAGGTTAAAAAATGAAACGAATTGCGATCCAGGGATTAAAAGGCAGCTTTCATCATGAAGCTGCACTCCACCACTTCGGAGATCAAATCATGCTGAATGAATGTGAGACATTCAGAAGTGTGGTCAATCAAGTGCTTGAGAGCGAAGCTGACTTTGGTTTGATGGCCATTGAGAATTCATTAGCCGGTTGCATCATTCCAAATTATGCATTGCTTCGTCAGGGTGGATTGACGATCTGTGGAGAGGTAATCCTTCAGGTCAAAATGAACCTGATGGTCTACAATGGAACAAGTATTTCAGACCTGAAAGAGATCCAATCTCATCAGATGGCAATTCGTCAGTGCTCCAATTTTCTGGACAATCATGAAAGGTTGAGAGTAGTGGAATCTTTTGATACCGCAGGAAGTGCTCGCCACATTAAAGAAAACAAGTTGAGTCAGGTGGCAGCTATAGCAAGTTCCCTGGCTGCCAAAACCTATGACCTAACCATTCTTCAGAGCGGTATTGAAAATAAGGAGAGTTTCACACGATTTCTCGTCTTAACCAAATCATCAAACCAGGCTGAGGAAGAAACAGACAAAGCATCCATTTATTTGGAAACGAAGCATGAGCCGGGAGCTTTAGCCAAAGTGCTAACGGCAGTCAGCGATCTGAGGGTTAACCTTAGCAAGCTGCAATCACATCCGGTTTCGGGTTGGGAGCGAACCTATGGTTTCTTCATGGATTTGGAATTCTCTGATTCTGGCCAAAAAAGCAAGGTCTTTCATGAACTAGCAAGCCTGTCTGAGGTGATCGAAAATTTAGGGGTTTACAAAAAGGGTAAAATTTATGAATAATGTAGTTTCAGCGCGTCGAATACGAGGTATTGGTGAATACTATTTCTCCAAAAAGCTTCAACAAATTGATGCCATTCGGAAGCAAGGAATGGAGGTGTTAAACCTGGGTATCGGAAGTCCGGATCTTCCACCGCATCCTTCCGTGATTGCCGAATTTAATAGTGCCATTCTTGAAAATGGCGCCCACCAATATCAGAGCTATAAAGGACTTCCGGAGCTTAGGTCGGCCATTGCAAATTGGTATCAGCGCTTCTTTGACTGCCAACTTGATCCTGACAGAGAAGTTCTGCCTCTGATTGGTTCTAAGGAAGGCATTACGCATATCTGTATGTCCTTGCTGGATGATGGCGATAGTGTTTTGATTCCCAACCCCGGATACCCTGCATACGAAACGGCTTCCAAAATGGCGGGAGCTGACATAATCCACTATGACCTGAAGGAGGAAAATCAATATCAACCAGATTTTGATGTGTTGGAAGAAATGGATCTTACTTCGGTAAAAATCATGTGGGTGAATTATCCGCACATGCCTACCGGATCGTCAGGGTCACACGAATTGTTTGATAAATTGATTCGCTTCACCCGAAAGAACAACATCGTGTTGATCAATGACAATCCCTATGCTTTCATTTTGACTGATCGTCCGATGAGTATTCTGTCAGCCTGCTCTCCAGATGATCACGTACTTGAGTTGAATAGCTTGTCTAAGTCACACAATATGGCCGGTTGGCGCGTGGGGATGCTGGTAGGAAACCAGGGGCTCTTAGAAACAGTTTTAACTTTTAAGAGTCAGGTAGATTCGGGTCAGTTTAAGCCGATGCTAAAAGCAGCGATAAAGGCACTGACCCTTGATGAAAGTTGGTTTGGTGCGTTAAATGAAGTTTATCTCTCAAGAAAACACATGGTGTATAAAATTCTGGATAATTTGAATTGCAGCTATTGTACCAATTCCTCGGGCATGTTTGTTTGGGGCAAAATTCCTGATACTGAAGTGGATGCGGAGCATTTTTCAGATATGCTATTGGAGGAACATAAAATCTTTGTCCCGCCAGGCTCGATTTTCGGATCCAATGGAAAAAGGTACATTCGCTTTTCACTTTGTAGTCCGGAGAGCGTGTGGAATGAAACACTAAACCGCCTAAACGAAACAAGATGAAGACATCACCGATAGCAATTTTTAAAGAAAAACGACCGGTTATCATATCCGGCCCTTGCAGTGCGGAAACCGAAGAGCAGGTCCTTGAAACCTGTACTACCATTGCAAAATCCGGGAAGGTTGATATCCTGCGAGCAGGCATTTGGAAGCCCCGAACCCGACCCAATAGTTTTGAAGGGGTGGGGGTTGAAGGTCTGCAGTGGCTGAAAAAAGCGAAAGAGGCAACAGGTTTACCCACGGCTGTAGAAGTGGCGAATTTTAATCATGTTTTTGAGGCATTGAAACACGGAGTAGATATTCTCTGGGTGGGCGCTCGAACTACCGTGAATCCCTTTTCGGTGCAGGAAATTGCAGACGCGCTGAAGGGTACGGATGCAACGGTGATGATCAAAAACCCGGTTCATGCTGACATTGAGTTGTGGACTGGAGCATTGGAGCGATTACATGGAGCGGGTATTACTAAGCTGGGGTTAATTCATCGAGGCTTTGCCCAATATGGAAACAGCGTTTACCGAAACGATCCGAAATGGCAGCTTGCCATTGAGATGAAGCGAAGGTTTCCTGAGATACCCATGGTTTGTGATCCAAGCCACATTTGTGGAAAAAGGGATTTGCTTCATGCCGTTTCGCAGCAGGCGCTAGACATGGATTTTGACGGGCTCATGCTGGAATCTCACATTGATCCATCCAATGCGCTGAGTGATAAAGACCAGCAGTTGACGCCCAAAGATTTGGAGATCATCATTGATAATTTGGTGGTCAGGCGACCCAATATTTCGGATGAAGATCTTTCTCAGAAACTGTCCATGCTAAGAAGTCAGATAGACCTTATTGATGATGATTTGATTAAACTCCTGGGCGAACGAATGAAGGTGGCCGAAGAAATCGGTCTGGTGAAAAGAGAAAAAGGAATTACAATCCTTCAAACGAATAGATGGGAAGAAATCATTGAAAAAGCCTCTGAAACCGGAAAGCTGCAAGGGCTATCTAAGAACTTTATGATTCGCTACCTCAATGCCATTCACCAGGAATCAATCGAGCACCAAAACGAAGTTATGAATCGTACCGAGTTAGAGAAAGAATAAAACAACCGAATGCGTTTGTGGTTTTATCTTGCAGCCAATGAAAGATCTGCTCGAAAAAATTGACTCATCACTTGCCAATTTACCACTTGGTGAGCATCCTCAAAACCTATACGACCCAATAAGATATATCCTGTCACTGGGTGGAAAGCGACTCAGACCGATGTTGGTGCTCCTAGGTTATGGATTGAAGAACGAGGACATTGAATCAATCATTGACCCATCCCTCACAGTTGAGATCTTTCACAACTTCACTTTGATGCATGACGACATTATGGACCTGGCTCCTATTCGTCGTGGCAAACCAACCGTACATGAAAAGTGGAACAATACGGTCGCAATACTCAGCGGAGACACGATGATGGTCAAAGCTTACGATCAGTTATTGACTGGTCCACATCAATCACTTCCATTAGCCATTCAAAAGTTCAATAAATGTGCGGTAGAAGTATGTGAGGGGCAGCAACTTGATATGAATTTTGAAGAATTTGAAACGGTCACTGAGGGTCAATATATTGAAATGATCAGACTGAAAACGGCTGTGTTGCTAGGTTTTAGTCTTGAGTATGGCGGACTGTTGGCAGGGATGAAAACTGACCAGTTAGCCAAACTGAATGCAATTGGAGTGAAGGCAGGCATTGGCTTTCAGCTGATGGATGATCTACTGGATGTGTATGGAGATAAAGCCAAATTCGGCAAACAAGTTGGTGGAGATATTGCTTCAAACAAAAAGACCTATTTACTAATCAAGGCCCTCGAATTAGCTGCTCCCGCTCAAAGAAAAGAGCTGGACAAATGGCTGTCCGCATCGGACTATGAGGTTGATGATAAGGTAAAAGCTGTAAAGTCCATTTATGAAGAGATCGGCATATTCGAGTTGACTCAGAAGAAGATGAACGACTATTATGATGAAGCTTTTGAATTATTGAATCAATTTGATGCAAGAAAAGATGGGAAGGACCAATTAGCTGAGTTCTTAAGACGCTTAATGAATAGAGAACAGTAACCTTTCTATTTTAGTATTTTATGAAATGAACAAATCAATTAACACTATTTTCTTCATAATTCTTCTGGTCATTGGTTGTAGTCCTGAAAAAACAGAATTTGAGGGACTCATGGAGATAAACAATACTGACCTTTATGTAAAAATTATGGGATCTGGCGAACCACTAATTGTAATACATGGTGGTCCAGGCATGAGCCACGACTATTTTCTTCCCCATTTAGCGCCATTGTCCAACGATTTTCAACTGATTTTTTATGATCAGAGAGCTTCCGGCAGATCATCGATTGAGGTAGATCCAAAATCAATGAATATGCCCATGTTTGTTGAGGATATTGAAGAATTAAGAAGAAAAATTGGAACAAAAAAAATCTATTTATTAGCTCATTCTTGGGGAGCTCACATTGCGTCCTCTTATATGCTCAAATACCCCAATAATATATCAGGTATAATTTATGCCCACCCGATCCCGTTGACAACACAGTTTAATGAGCTGGTTAAACAAAAGCAAATTCTCGCTTTCGACAGTGCTTATTTAGCTAAAAGAGATTCAATTATGTCGTCTGAAGCCTTCATTAATCAAGAATTGGGTGCCTATGAAGCGCTTTTCCAGAATACTTTTTCATTAACATTTGAAAACCCAGAGACAGCCAATGAAATTAATCTGAAGCTTAACGAAAACTTTATAGCATCTCAGAAACTTATCAGAAGTTTTAAATCGCCGAATCGAGATTATATAAAGGAACTTTCAGTATTATCAATTCCTTCTATGATAATACATGGAGTTAATGACTTAACTGCTTTAGAAGCAGACTCAGTATTGGCGGACGCGTTAAATGCGGAGTTGATTATTTTTAATTCTGGACATTTTTCATTTATTGAGCAGCCTGAAAAATTTGAACGTACGATTTTAGAATTTGTAAACAATTGAACTCATGATTGCAGTAGTCTCTCCAGCCAAAAATCTTGATTTTAAAACAAAATTTGATACACCTACCTCTCAGCCAAGATTAATGGAGTGTACCAATGAGCTGATTGATGTGATGCGGAAAAAGTCTGTCGATGAAGTCTCAGAGTTGATGACCATCAGCCGACAGCTTGCAGGATTGAATGTTCATCGATTCAAAGAGTTTGATCCCGCGCATACAGCTGACAATGCCAAACCTGCCGCTCTTGCATTTAATGGAGATGTATATCAGGGACTGCAAGCAGAGACTTTTGATGAAAAGAAAATGGAGTTTGCCCAAAAGCATTTTCGAATTCTATCCGGGCTTTATGGGTTACTTCGGCCATTGGACCTCATTCAACCCTATCGATTGGAGATGGGAACGAAGCTTGCATTTGATGACTATAATACGCTTTATGAATACTGGGATCGCAAAATTCTGGACTTACTTGTCTATGACTTGAAAGAACAAGGAGATGATATCATATTGAACCTTGCTTCCAACGAATACTTCAAGTCTGTTGATAAAAAGGATATGCCTGCACGGGTAATTGATGTCGAATTCAAGCATTTAAAGAATGGGAAGTACAAGATCATCTCTTTTTATGCGAAGAAAGCTCGCGGTTTGATGTCCCGATTCATGATTGAGCACCAAATTACCAATCCGGAAGATTTGAGAGCGTTTGATTATGAAGGCTACTACTTTGATGAGGCGGCTTCTACGGAAAACAAGTTGGCTTTTAAGAGAGATTCTAAGGGGAAATAGCTTACTCTTTAGCAAGGAAAAGAACAATTGTTCCGGTTCGCTTTCCCTCTTTCTCTTTCATTTCTTTTAGATAAGCTTTATAAGTGTAAGGATTATCAAAATCATATCGATTATTGTAATAGTCTGCGAAAATGAGTGTGGGCGAAGTGTCATTGTATCCATCAGCCTTCACTGTATAATGGATATGCTCACCAGTCTCTGCATCATTATACCCTCGTGGGAATATGGTCACCACTTTTCCTTTTCCATTTGCATCCGTATATAGTGTACCACTGATTCTCGCATCTCTTGGTCGCTCACTTTCATAGTCACCGATATGGTTAGTCTGGTAGGTATACACCTCAGCACCCGATATTGGTTTCTTTGTTTCGGAATCCATTACCAATAGCTCATACGTGAAAGGAATGCCAGGCTCATCATCCTCAATGATTTTAATTTCTGATTGGGAAAAGGCGAATAATTGTATAAGTAGAAAAATGAGGTAGGATGTTGATTTCATAGCAGTGAAATTTCTAGAGTTTACGCACAGGTGTTAATTAGGGTTGATTAACTTAAGAAAGTCTTGATTTCACCCAAACACAATTTGCTATGAAATTTGAAGGTCACATTGATATTAATAAACCCATTGGTATAGTTGCAAAATATTTTGAAGACCCAAAATATCTTGGCGAATATCAGGAGGGTTTTGTAAAGAAGGTTTTAGAAGAGGGAGAGAAGGGCCAGAATGGGGCTGTTTCGAAGATGTACTACAAGAATGGAAAATATGAAATGGCGCTAACAGAAACCATCATCTCAAACAAATTACCAAAATATTTTGAGGCATTTTATCATCATAAACACATGGACAACACAATGAAATGTGCGTTCACTTCACTTGGTGAAAATGAAACCAGGTATCAGACCTTTGTTGAATACACACGTATTGATTGGTTCATGCCCAAGCTGATTTCAATTCTTTTTCCCGGGATGTACAAAAAACCCGTCCGTAGATGGATGGAGAATTTTAAGCGATTCGTAGAAGCTCAGGACAGTTAAACAAAAAAGCCACCTAAAAAGGTGGCTTAACATGTCGGGCCTGCCCGACGAAATGCAATGAAGTCGGGATGACTGGATCGATCGGAGTGGCGTTCCACCCAGCGCCCTCCAGCCCTTCGAAGTGCTTGATCCTATATCGGGATGACTGGATTGCTCATACGCACACCCTTGCCGCACGACCCTCGTGAATCTTCGTTGTACCTCCTTGATTTCGAACCGCTTCGCTGGTTCTCATCCAAAAGCGTAAACAAAAAAGCCACCTAAAAAGGTGGCTTAACATGTCGGGCTTGCCCGACGAAATGCAATGAAGTCGGGATGACTGGATCGATCGGAGTGGCGTTCCACCCAGCGACCTCCAGCCCTTCGAAGTGCTTGATCCTATATCGGGATGACTGGATTACTCAAACGCACACCCTTGCCGCACGACCCTTCGTGAATCTTCGTCGTACCTCCTCGATTTTGAACCGCTTCGCTGGTTCTCATCCAAAACCATAACAAAAAAGCCACCCTAAGGTGGCTTAACATGTCGGGCCTGCCCGACGAAATGCAATGAAGTCGGGATGACTGGATTCGAACCAGCGACCTCCCGCACCCTAAGCGGGTACTCTAACCGGACTGAGCCACATCCCGAACAGTGCAAAAATATATAATCAATAGCCTCTGTAGAAACTCCTGATATGTCCTACCGCCTGATCATAAATGGGAGCACAGAATTGCTCAAAAAGGAACTGTGGAGGTGGAGCAGGCGCCTCACGTTGCTTTGATCGCAGAAGTTGTTCATTGCTTAATGCACGCTTATCACCCTGAAAAGACGCCCATTCAGAAAGCCACCGATACTCCCCTGACATCTTTCGCTGAAATAAAATCTTATTGGTTCTTGCATCAAAGATTTTCATGTCGAGCAAACCTCTGGAATCAAGGTATTTAGAAAACTCAGTATACTCAGCTTCCACCGTTCCATAGGCATCTCTTGTTACCCCTTCAATTTCGACCTGACCAACCACCACACTGTCTTTGGTTAGCTGCTTGGTGGATTCTTTCATAAATGATTGGCCTACCACGAAATCATCAAACTGCATTACCACGATATGATCTGGTTGATCCAGTCCTTCGTTGTTGGCTTCTGCAGGGCTGTAGAATCGAACAAATTCATTGAATCGCCCTCTCTCAACAAACTCATAGAGCCGATTCTGGAAGAATTCATGACTCAGCCCAAGCGAACGCGAATGCACAGGGATTTGATCAATGACTACTTTAAGTGTAGCATAGTATTTAGACTCCTCAAGTTTTTGTGGAGTGTCCTTATAGTTTGGGCGAAGCTCCTGTACTCGTTGAAAATGGCGGTACGCATCAATAGCAGACTCGCGAGTTCCTTTGGCCAACTCCAGCACTCCCGCATCATATCGCTCATCTGCCGCCAAAACTGCCGCATCATTAAATTCATTCCGATAGTTTTCAACCTTTGGGAAAACTTCCATGCACGCCGGGCATCTCCATATTTCATCATACATCTGATTGAGCCTTCCATAAGAGGAGGCAATCCTGTCCCACTTAAATCGATCTTGTGATGACTTCAGTTGTTTGATCCTATTTAGGTGAACCTTTTGAGCCATAGGATAGGCTTTTTTCAGTGTAGATCGAGCCTTTTTGTTGCCGGGGCTTTTTTGCAATCGGTTAACTGCGGTTGAAACAGCTGCTTCGTAATCACCCTTTTCAAACAGCTTTTTACCGCTAGAGCAGGCACATAAAACAACCAATATGAGGATATAGCTAAGATTTTTCATGGCTGAATGATTTTTTCAGATAGGTGATTCAAAGATTAAGCCATTAAAATGAAAAAACCACGAATTCCTATTTTTTGTAGATGAAGAGGAATGATAACTAGACATTATTTATGCAACCACCCAAACAACTCCATTAGCCAGGCCACACCTAAATGAATAAATATACCTCCCCAAATATTACGACTATTGTAGGATATAATCCCCAGAACATACCCGCCGAATATTGAGCTGATCGTTTCTCCTAAAGGCTTTCCGAAATGCAAGAACGCATAGGTTACCACCATGGGTAGAACAGCATACCCACCGAGCGTTCTGGTAAAGGCAAAGATTAGAAACCCTCTAAATATTAACTCAACAGAAATAAAATTACTTCCATAGCATAGCTCATAGGCAGCCACCAGCCAGCCTTCTGCAAGATCGGGATTTTGGCTTAGGTAAAGATTAGCGCCCGAACCGGTATAACGCGGATAAAACTCCTGGATGTCCCCAATAAAAGATCCGATTCCGATAAAAAGAGCTGAAATCCCCAATAAGACTAAATAGGGTTTTGGATCAAATCGTTTCCAGCTGAGTCCGTAATAGTTTTTGGTTTCATCCTTTTCCAAAAAGGGATATAAAATCAGCATGGGGATTACCACCAAAATCAAACTGGATGCCCAATGCACACACCGGATGATAAAGTGATACTCCATTCTGGGTAGCACCTTCAGCCATTCGTCAAATCCATAAAACGAACGATCCAGTGACAGTAGACCAAAGCCAATGATGAACTTTATCCAGTAACTTTTGCTACTTAGCCAGTCTTTCTTCTTACCAAAGAAATATAAGATCAAACAGACAACAACGAATGGAAATCCATGGAAAAGAAACATCCACAACCACTTGATAGGTTGTCCATTGTATGAATCTATGACTCCATCTTCAAAATCAAAGCGATAGTTGAAGATGATACAGATCGTAGTGAAAAGGAGTATCGTCAGGTATAATTTCCAATCGAAATGTGAGCGCTGATATTCTTTGAGGTACTGAAGAACTTTCTTCATTGGTCAGTTTATGGTATGAAAATCCTAAATTAGACTATTCATTTCAAAGCAGATTCATTCATGTGTCTAATCACATATGCGTATAAGGCCCACCCAAAATACAAGTTTATCCTTGCGGCAAACAGGGACGAATTCTATGCTCGACCTACAGCAGTTGCCCATTGGTGGGAAGACCACCCTGAAATATTAGGAGGAAGAGACTTGGAGGCCAAAGGAACTTGGATGGCTATTCATAAAAATGGTCGGTTTGCAGCTGTCACAAACTTCAGGGATATCCAAAACATTAAATCTGATGCACAGTCGAGAGGTGATCTGCCAGTCAACTTTCTGCTTAGTAAAGAGCGACCTACAACTTATTCCCGCGACGTATTTTCATCGGGAGATAAATACAATGGATTTAATCTGATTACGCTCGATCAAGAGCTCGCACATGTAAGCAATTATGACAAACAGGTAAACATGATTGATCCCGGAGTTTATGGATTAAGTAATGCCCTTTTGGATACACCCTGGCCAAAGGTTGAGAAATCAAAGCGTGAATTCAATACACTGATAAAGCAGCCATTTAAACTTGAACAACTCATTGAGATGATGCAGGATACGGAAACAGCTCCGGATGATCAGCTACCTGAAACAGGGTTGGATTATGATAGAGAGAAGGCTGTGTCCGCCATGTGCATAAAAACACCGGACTATGGAACTTGCTGCTCCACTGCACTAACTATTGACTATGAAGGGAATGTGTCATTTATGGAGAAAAGCTATGCGGTTGGCAACCGAAAAGAAGATGCGGTATCATTCAACTTTAAAGTGGATTAAGCAGCACCATGAATAAAGAGCACTTTAAAAAGCTTGAACAGATGTACCTCAATGCAAACGTCAACACAGATATATTTGATAGTACAACAGCAAGAATCAGTGAGGAGAAAGCAGAAATCGGATTAACGATTGACAAAAAGTACTTCCATGCACTAGGCGCAATTCATGGCTCGGTTTATTTCAAATTGCTGGACGATGCGGCTTTTTTTTCCGTGAATTCAATTGTGTCTGATGTATTTGTACTCACCACCTCTTTTAATATCAATATCATCAGGCCTGCTACAGAAGGAAAGCTTAATGCAATTGGTACAGTCAGGTTTAAGTCAAAAAGCCTGTTTGTAGCAGAATCTAAACTGTACAATGAAGCCGGCAAAGAGATCGCTTTTGGAACCGGACAGTTTGCAAAAAGCAAAGTGCCCTTAACGCCGGAGATCGGATATGTATGAGTTTTCTTAAAAAATATTTTGGTCCCAGCACGCTGGTCACGGCGGCTTTTATTGGCCCGGGCACCTTGACCGTTTGCACGTTGAGTGGAGCAAATTTTGGATACTCATTGTTATGGGTGCTCCTCTTTGCAACCATTGCAACCATCATTTTACAAGAAATGACAGCCAGACTCGGACTGATCACTCAAAATGGTTTGGGTGAAGCCATCCGATCTCAGATTGAAAATCCGATTGCGAAAACCATTGCAATTATGCTGGTTTTCGCAGCAATCATAGTTGGAAATGCCGCTTATGAAGCCGGCAATATCTCTGGTGCAGTATTAGGCATTTCAGGGATATTCGAGTTTGATTTTTCATGGGCTTTGGTTATCGGGCTCTCTGCTTTCGGAGTTTTGTTCATTGGAAAGGTTAAAATAATCGAACGCATACTCATTGGACTGGTGATCCTGATGAGTTTGGTTTTCGTCATTACAGCTATTCTCGTTAACCCGGATTTTTCTGCCATCGTCAATGGGCTATTCATTCCTTCTTTCACCGAAAAAAATCAATTGGCCATTCTTGGATTGATCGGAACCACCATTGTGCCATATAATCTATTTCTGCATGCTTCCTCCGTATCACAGAAGTGGAAGTCGGCTAGTGATTTGAAGGATTTACAGAAGGAAAATGGAGTTGCCATTGGTTTGGGCGGATTAATATCCATGGCGATTGTCATCACCAGTGCAGCAACGATTTTTGGAAAGGGCGTATCAGGCTTAAATGAAATGGCCATCCAGTTAGAGCCTCTTTTAGGGAGTTGGGCCAGATATTTTCTTGGGCTTGGGTTGTTTGCGGCGGGCATTTCTTCTGCCATTACCGCTCCGCTTGCTGCCGCTTATGCTGCGAAGGGAATTTTTGGATGGAATTCCAATTTGAAAAGCCTGAAGTTTCGGATCATCTGGATGCTGATACTGGCAATAGGTGTTCTTTTTTCGATGATTGGATATAAACCAATCGAGGTAATCCAAATCGCCCAGGTAGCCAATGGAATTCTGCTACCTGTGATTGTTTTCTTTTTGATCTACCTCTGCAATAAGAAGTCACTGTTAAACCAATACGTGAATAAACCATGGCAAAATGGACTTGCTATTCTCGTAATCGCAATCAGCTTAATCGTCAGCTTCAGAAGTTTGAATAGCGTGTTTAGCTTTTTGTAGGTTACCTAATGCAAGCTTTTTCATATCACTAAGGTTTAGCGTCTAAAAATAAGCATCACTTTGTCATCTCGAGTGAAAGGAGAGATATTTACGAATAAGTAAAGATTTCTCACTGCGTTCGAAATGTCTGCCACTATAAGAACAATCGACCTCAATGCCGACCTGGGTGAACACCCTGATAGTGACCTGGATGAGCAAATCATGCCATACATCTCCTCTTGCAATATTGCCTGTGGAGGTCATGTGGGTAATGAGACTACTGTGAGAAAAACAGTTAGACTGGCATTGAAGCATGAAGTAGCAATAGGTGCACATCCATCTTATCCGGATAAGGAAAATTTTGGACGTAAAGTCATGCTGATCCAGCTGGGTGATCTGGCTGCTAGTATCAAGGATCAGATCGAAATAGTACAGCGGATTTGTGAGGAAGAAGGTGCGTCTTTACACCATATCAAACCTCATGGAGCACTCTATAATCAAGCCGCAAAAGATCCTTTCATTTCGGAATTGATTTTAAAAGTGATTGAAGAGGTTTGTCCCAACACCCTGTGGATGGGATTAGCAAACTCAAGTAGTGAAAGGGTTGCTAAAAGGCGAGGCTATACCTTCATTTCTGAAGGATTTGCTGACAGGCAATATGAGTCGGATGGCACCCTACGATCCCGAACGTTAGATGGGGCTGTACTGAAGCTTGCGGATGTGTTGAAGCAGGTGGATGAATTGGTGATTAACCATAGGGTTAAGGCACAAGAGTGGTTGCCTTTGGAAATCCAATCCATTTGTCTTCACAGCGATACGGAAGGAGCTGTAACTTTAGCGAAAGAAATCAATCAACATCTTGTCAGTAAAGGAGTCCGGATCGCTGCAGTTTAATGATATTTCATGGAGAGTCTCTCTTCTGGGTGAACAGGTGATCCTAATGGAATGTGCACCAGATATCCCGATTGATAAGATTCATGATAGCACTCACCTGATTGAAAAGCTACTTGCCGATGATCTGAATGATATCGTTCCGGCCTATCATTCGATTGCTATTTTCACTTCACTCTCGATAGTTGATGTTCGTAAAGTTTTGAATGGAAAGAAATCAAAGATTAATCAACCTGGGAAAGGCGATGATATCATTGAGTTGCCGATTTGTTATGAAGTAGGCTTTGATCTGGAGCGAGTAGCTGAACATGCCAACTTCCCGATAGAAAAAGTCATTGACATTCATTTAAGTGGTACGTATCGATCATTGTTCATGGGCTTTACTCCTGGGTTTATTTATGCTGATGGTCTTGCTGATCAAATTGCTTGTCCCAGACTTGACACACCCAGGAAACTTCTTCCCGCTGGGGCAGTAGGTATTGCTGGTACACAGACAGGCATTTATTCACTTCAGAGTCCTGGAGGTTGGAATATCATCGGTAGAACGCCTACTAAAATCTTTGACCTAAATCGAAAGCCTCCCATTCTAATTGATGTGGGTACTCAATATCGATTCGTAAGAATTTCACAGAAAGCGTTTGAGACATGGGGAAGTTGAAAGTAATAAAAGCAGGTCCTCATTCTTCCATTCAGGATTTGGGACGATTTGGGTATCGAAGGTTTGGTATTCCACAGTCCGGAGCGATGGATCCAGCACTTATGAAACTCTCCAACCAGTTAGTAAGCAATCCCAACCATTATCCTACCATTGAGATTGCCTTAGGTGGAATAGCTTTTGAATCACACTCCGACACTTCTTTAGGTGTAACAGGAGCTACTCTGACTAAAAATGGCGAAATCCAAACGAATGGAAATGCACATGTTAAAGCAGGTGATGTCATTGAAGTTTCCAAACCAGAAAAGCGTTATGCTTATATTTCAATTGGTGGATTGCTCGATGCTAAACACGATTTTGGTAGCTATTCCACTTATGTTCAGGCAGGTTTTGGTGGGATGGCAGGGAGGATGCTGCAGAAGGGTGATTTGCTTGAAACAGATAAGACGCATACCCTACTCCAACAAGTGGTAGTCCCTGAGCAATTATTACAAAAAACGAAATTGATTCACATTTTGAAAGGACCTGAGTGGTATCTTCTCAAAGAACTACCGGAAACAAAAACATTTACGATTGATGCAGCAAGCAACCGAATGGGTGTTCGACTTTCTGGTGAAAAACTCAAAATTGATGCACAGGAAATAGCATCGTCTGCAGTGATACCCGGAACAATACAATTACCACCAGATGGCCACCCTATTGTGCTGATGAATGACTGTCAAACCACGGGAGGATACCCAAGAATCGGGAAAGTAGTTGATGAAGACCTACCTAAGCTTGCTCAATTAGCACCTTTGTCAGAGGTAGTTTTTAATTTGAATTTTAGTGAATAACTGAATAATAGAGAGTTTTGGTATTAATCTTGTTGTAAAAAAGAGCATTAATCTCTTGATCCGTTAAATTCGTGATTATGAAAAATCTTCTCACCCTTTTCACTTTAATTTCATTTTTTTCCTATAGTCAAACCCCCTGCGAAGATGGCAAAGCCGGCCAATACGACTGCTTTGGGATAGACCTTCAGTCACACATCACAGCTCCAGATCTTGGCGCGGAAGAACATAATGGCCGATGGATCAATGATATATGGGGTTGGGTTGATCCCGATAATGGCAGGGAATATGCGCTGGTAGGAATGACCAACGGCACCTCATTTGTAGATATTACTGACCCGGTCAACCCGGTTGTCATGGGTGTTCTCATAGAGCATAACTCTCAAAATACTACGACTAATCAGACCTTACACGATGAGGCTAAATCTGTTTGGCGAGACATTAAGGTATACCAAAACCACGCCTACATCGTGAGTGAAGATTCGGGTCATGGGTTGCAGGTATTTGACCTAACAGATCTTCGTGATGTGGCTAGTCCGTCTAAAGACCACCAATTCGCTGAAGCTGGTCATTATGATGGTATTGGTAAAGCGCACAACATTGTGATAAATGAAGAGACAGGATTTGCCTATGCTGTAGGAGCCAATGAAGGGAGCCAATGTTCTGGTGGTGGTTTGCACATCATCGATCTTTCAGACCCTAAAAACCCGGTTTTTGCCGGCTGCTTTGATGAGGATGGATACACGCATGATGCACAGTGTGTGATTTACAATGGACCTGATCCTGATTACCAAGGGATGGAGATCTGTTTTAACTCGAATGAGGACGAGGTGACCATTGTCAATGTGAACGATAAAAGCGACATAAGTATAGTATCAAAGGGTGAATATGATGCTCAATACACGCACCAGGGATGGCTAACGGAAGACCATAAATATTTTCTTTCCAATGATGAATTGGATGAGTACTACCTGAGCAGAAATACCCGAACGTTTATCTGGGATGTGCAGGATCTTGACAACCCTACACTACTGGGATATTATGAGCATGGAACTCAGGCCATAGACCACAATTTATATGTGAAAGACAATTATGTGTATGAATCAAACTATGCAAATGGGTTGAGAATACTTGATACCACTGGTATCAGCCAGGGGAGTCTGCATGAAGAGGCTTTTTTTGACACCTTTGTTTCCAGTGACGTGACCGATTTTATAGGCACATGGAGTAACTATCCATATTTTCCGTCTGGAAATATTGCGGTAAGTGATATCACTAATGGGTTGTTTGTGCTAAAGCAAAAGTCCTTTTATATAGTTGATCAGCCAACAAATGTTGAGACATGTGTTGGTGCGCACTTAGATATTCCAATCAATGTTGTTGGAACTAATTTGGAATTTCAGTGGCAGGTAGATGATGGATCTGGATTTAAAAACATTGATGATTTTGAACGATATAAGAATACTCAAACCACTATGATGCACGCCCATACACTGGAGCAATCGCAGAGCGGAAATCAATATCGATGCATTATTTCGAATGGAGAATCCGAGCTAACTTCTGATGTGATGACATTGCATGTGCTTGACACCCCGAAGGCTGATTTTACTTATGAGCTAGATGATATATCAGGCGAAATTATATTCACCAATAGCTCGCTTCATGCTACTGATTTTGAATGGGCATTTGGCGATGGAGGTCATTCGTTTTTAGAAACTCCGATGCACCAATACCAGGAAGAAGGAATGTATGAGGTAATCCTAATTGCAACAAATGGGTGCACAAGCGATACCTTGACTCAATCCATAGAGCTGGTGATTCTATCTGCATCAGATGAATTATCAGACTACAATATTTATCCTACTGTAGTGGATGAAGTTCTCACGATTGAAAGCAATAGCAAGTCAGGATTCACATACGGTATATTCTCTCTTCAGGGCAACCAACTTATGAAAAAGCAAGTATATGGAAGCTCTGAAAAAGTAAATTTATCTAAACTGGTTGAGGGACTTTATATTCTAAACATCCAGTCAGGCAACAGGATCATTTCGCGGAAGATAGTGGTGGAGCGATAGGCTATTCCTCTCCGTCAGAGATTAAATATTCCAGAGCCTGCTCTTTTGTATCAAAAGGGACAACACCTTTCGATTTGCTGATAGCATTATATCCTTTCAATAGGACTTTTTTCATACCTGTAACACCAATGGCAGCACTGGTGGTTGTTTTCTCAGCGTATACCCTGAGCCGAGCTGCTTTAGAAGCGGCCATAAATTCACGACTACCAAGTGCTTCATTTAAATCCATAAAAACACGGATGTGATCTTCAGGCTGTGAAAGGATATAATCAGCCAGTCGCTTTGCAGACTCAATCATCAATTCTTTGGATTGAAAATCCTCGTAGCTCACCGTAATAATTTTCTTGCCTTTATATGTGGTTTGATCAATAGGCATGAATAAAAGATACAATAAAAAGAGGAATTTCTTATGTGTTAGGGGGTTTAATCCCTAAGAGTTTGTTGTCGGGAACTAACTAAAAACAATCTTATTTACCCTCTCTGCTAATCTGTGGGCTGCTTTCTCATTTTTTCTAAACCACATCTCAGGCTCTACAAGCTCAAGTTCAGATACTGCTGGGTTGCCGTTATTATCATTCACGATATCTACCCTGGCGTAGAGAGGAAGTGTATCGCATGCTCCCACAGCCGCTTTTGCCAGATCTATTTCTGCTTTTGTGGGTTTGTAATTTTTCACGGTACCACCGAAATCATCTTGTACTCGGAAATCTCCCGGCTTAGCAGCCTTGAGAACGGCATGAGTGTATTCATCTCCGATGAGCATGAGGGAAAGTTCTCCCCTCTTCAATACATCCTCCTGGAAAGGCTGTATCATCATGGACTCATCTTTGATCAGATAGGCATACCGATCCTCTAAATTGCTGATCGTATCGGGCGAGAGTTTAAAGGTGTCTTTAGCAGCTGCTGAGATAGCTGGCTTGAGGATAATATCCTGCCACCCGGTCTCTTCATACACTTCTTGAAGTGATCGCTTATCTCCCGGCTCCACGAAATAGGTCTCCACAACATTCACACCTTTGTCCTTCAGTTCGGTGAGGTAGTGCTTGTCCAGATTCCATATTACTGTGTCGTAATCATTGATCAGTTTTGTTTTTAGAGAGACTTCCATCAGCCAGTCGCTAAAAGCGTCAAATCGCTCTGCATAGTCCCAGGTGGTCCGAAACAATGCCACTTTAGTTTGAGTCCAGTCGAACGTTTTGTCTGACCATGCAACCTTTTTTGTTTTGAGTTTCAGCTTTTCCAAAGCATCCATCACCAGCTGATCCTCGGTAATTACATTATTAACGTATTCGTTTCTTTTTTTTGGGTTGACGTACCGCTCGTCGGTAAGGATAACAACATCAAGCATGGGCAAGCTGAGATTTTAAGATGGCTAATCCTTCTGTAAAAGTAACAGGCTCATACCCTAATTCCTTCCTTGCCTTATCTAAAATAAATCCGGTCTTCGGAGGTCGTTTCGCGGGTTGAGTGAAAATGGAAGCGTCCACTTTCTCAATCAATGACTTGTCCAGATTAAAAAATTCAGCTGTAGCAACAGCCATGTCATAAGGGGTAAGTAAATCCTTTCCTGAGATATGGAAGACTCCTTCTGCCTTATTTTTAGCAATTAATGCACATCCTTTTGCCAAATCTTCTGCGAGGGTTGGAGTGCGCCATTGGTCATTCACCACTTTAATCAGTTTTTTCTGCTCAAGGCTTTCTTTCACCCAAAGAATTATATTAGAACGGCTCATGTCATGGACAATACCGTAGACCAGCATCGTTCGCGCTATTGCATGCCTAATTCCACTAGCCTTTAGCAGCTTCTCAGATTCCAGTTTACTCTCAGCGTACTTACTAAGTGGGTTGGGCAAATCTTCTTCAATGTATGGACCATCTTCTCCATCGAAGATGAAGTCAGTAGAAAGGTGAATCAGAAAACTATCTGTTTTTTCACACGCCTCAATGAGGTGGTTCACTGCATCTACATTCAGCTTCCAGCAGTCATCCGGGTTTAACTCACATTGATCTACATGAGTCATCGCAGCTGTATTGATCACCACATCAGGTGTATGCTTTTTGATCACTTGCATTACTTCTTCTTGCGAAGTAATGTCCATTTGTTCATAGGAATATGTACCAGCAAGATTTCGGTTTTCGCCCCTACCGGTGGCAATGACCTCAACATCCTGATCTTCCTCATAAAGCTGCACCAGCTTTTGGCCCAGTAAACCATTTGCACCGGTGATTAAGACTTTAGTCATTCTTCTGAGTACGTATAACCAAACTTCTCAGTTACTTCTTTTTTCTTCATCTCAATCACCTCCATTGTAAGATAGACATCTTCAAGAGGAAGAGACTTTTCACCACTTGCTGGATTCCTTTTTGTTTCTATCGCAGCAAGTTTATCAATGACGTCAAGTCCATCAACAACTTTACCAAACACAGTGTATTCTCCGTCTAGAGGTGGGTAGCCTCCTATGCCATGATATGCATCAGCGTATTGTGAGGGATCTACACTTAAATCAATATTGTATTTTTCTTCTACCAACTCCTTATTGGCTAATGACAAGGCTGTCATGCCGGCATTATCTCTTTTTTGCGCCAGGTCTTGAAATTGTTTAAGAAGATCACTGTAAGCAGTGTCTTGTAGTAAGGCACTCATTCGTTGATTTAGTTGCCGAACATCTGTGGTCATAAATTCCCATGACATACCATCTATGATATAGAATTGGGAAGCAGAAGATTTCTTTTCCGGATTTGAAGCGTCACCCTGGCGAGCAGCAGCTAATGATCCCTTGGTGTGATATATACCATCTACTATTTCAGCAGGAATGCGGTCTTCTTCTTTTTCTCGAATGTTTTCCTTTTCAGCCACATTGCCACCCTGGATCATAAAGTCTTCCACAATTCTGTGGAAAGTTGTGCTATCGTAACGACCTGAATTGGCTAGCTCCAAAAAATTCTTCTTATGAAGCGGAGTTTCATCATAGAGAACTACCGTCATGTCACCGTACTTCGTTTTGATTTTTACGAGGTAGTCTTTGTTTTTATCACCGCATCCGGCAAACAGCGCAAGGATTAATAAGCTGATTAGTATTTTTTTCATGTTGCTTCGTTTTTCCTGAGTCGCAAAAGTATCAAAGGTCACTCAGACTATAAGCAATCATGGATACGAACACAAATTACCAGAACTCATGAATCCGATGAATCTTGCCCTCTTTAAATTCAAACAACGTCATTTGAGGTTCACCTTCAGCAAGTTTACCATCCTGGTATTTTATAAATTTCTTCTCAGCAGAAACTGCATTTAATCCAATGATTCGATTAGTGATTTTGATATCCGCAATGCTGCCGTTATACCTTCCATTTTTTTGATTATTAATGTAGCCATCGTATAGTGTTTGCTTCGAATAGGTACCACCATACTTAGGGTGGTTGTAGGTAAAGTCTTCTGAGAAAAGGTTGAACAAAGAATCTATCTCAGCTTTAGTAGATCCTCTTTGAAAGATTTTCACATTGAGTCGATAATATTCATCAACGATCACAGCAAGAGAATCTTGATGGGACATTTGAGAGTATCCGCTAGATACTATTAAACAAAAAAGTAGAACAAGTAAGTGTTTCATTTTGAGCATTTGGTTTATCTCAAAAATGATCAACACCTTGGATGATCAAAAAAATTTGGAAGCTGTTAACAACTCATTAACTCATCGCAGACTTAATGTCCTCCAGCACCTTTTTCCCTCCGCTTTGAAGGATTTCATCAGCCAGTGAGGTACCAAGCTCCTCAGGGTCGGAACCATACATTGTTCGTTGAATCAGCTCTTTTCCATCCAAGCTGGCAATGCCACCTTTCAATATGATTTGGCCATCAGACTCCATTTCAGCATGACCAAAGACAGGGATGCTGCAGCCGCCATCCATTCGCCTTAAGAAGGCGCGCTCTGCCAGCAACACCTTTTCCGTGAGCGGATGATTTGTTGCCATTTTTATACGGGATGCAGTTTCAACTGGAAGATTTTCATGAATCTCGATTGCGACCGATCCTTGACCAACAGGAGGTATGAATCGCTCGGTATCAAACCAATACTTCACCAGATCATCATAGTTCATTCTTCGTACTCCGGCGTATGCCAATACTAGTCCATCCATAATTCCGGATTTCATTTTTTCCAACCTGGTTTGCAGATTGCCGCGAACATCCACAGTGGTGATATGCGGGTAGTAATGCTTGAGCATGGCTATCCGGCGTGTGCTGGAAGTTCCCAAAATAAGTTTAGGATCATTCAGATCAATTTCTTTGTCAGAGACAATTACATCATCCGGTGACTCACGTTCACAAAAGGAAAGGACCTTGAATCCATCAGGGAGTTTGGATTGCAAATCCTTAGCGCTGTGCACAGCGACATCTATTTGACCTCTTCGTAGCATGGACTCCAACTCTTCAGTAAAAACCCCTTTGCTTCCAATTTTTGAAAGTGCCACATGCTGAATTTTATCTCCCTTAGTTTCGATGGGCACAAGCTGAGGCTGAAACCCTGCAGCATCCAACATGTCTGCCACATAATTGGCTTGCCACATGGCGAGTTTGCTCTTTCTGGTTCCGATTTTAATTACCCTACGCTCCATTCATTTCTTTTTTTGATCGTATGAAAGATTCTTTTGAGAGACATCCACGATGAATTTATTAGTTAGAATTTTACGTCCAATCAATAAAGGATTTTTCATTTCGCTTCGGTCTGTCAAAGAGATGGATGCCTTAAAATTTTTACCGAATATCCTCATCCTTGTTTTGATCACATATCTCTTCTGTGCTTTACCATTGGAACTTTTCACAACCTTTTGCAGCCAATCTTTCGTCGCATATTCTTTGTAACCAGTATCGGTATGAAGTGTGAAATATAGCACCCCTTCTTCTTCGTGTACCTTTTTGCAATGCAGAGAAGATCGATATGCTCCCGTGTCGATTTTAGCATGGATGTTTTCCACTCCTAAATCCGGAAGGTCAATGACATCCAGCCGGCCAATCACATACTTTTGCTTTTCTTTAGCCATTCAATACTCGCGTGATATCGAGCGACAAATTTAAGTGAGTTATCCGAGGGTTCGAATTTCGTTCCAGGTGAATCATTGCTTCATTGGTAAGCATGTAGACTTTCTCCAGCTTTTCAAAGCCTAACTTATTCGAGAATTTACCGATAAATGAAGCTTCTGATTCACTAAACGTTGATGGCTTCTGTCCGGAAGCATGAACAACAGCATTTCTCACAAGTGCGTTGGCAAAGTTTAATGTTGATTTCTGTGCAGCTTTGCCTGATTTAGAAAAGTCTTCGCTTCGGTGAACCAAGCCTGTTAGGTTCTTATTCCAGCATTCCAGCATCCACTGTTGGAAATCTTCATGCTCCTGGGACTCCCCGACCTCAGCAAGATGCATGGCCAATCCGATTTTTCCTTCCGATAATTTAGCTGCTTGAGTTGCTTTATTCTGATCAACGTCTTTTTGTGACAAATACTGTTCTACCTCTTCTGTTGTATTAGGCGACACATTCACCAATTGAGTTCGAGAGGTAATAGTGGCCAGAAGGTTGTCGTAATTGTATGAAACAAGGAGATAAAGTGTTTGCTCTGGTGGCTCTTCTAAAATTTTCAGGATGGCGTTTGCAGAACTTGGATTCATTAATTCCGGAATCCAGATTAGCAATATTTTGTAGCCTCCCTCTACCGATCGCATACTCACATTCTTGAGCATCTGACGGCTATCTTCTCTGCTTATGAGGAGGTTCTTGTTTTCCTGTCCGTATTTTCTGGTCCAGGCTTCCAGATCACCAAAAGGAGACTCAATAACAAATTCCCGAAACCTTGGGATAGCCTCTGCCAACACTTTATCGTATTTACTTTCTGCTGCAGATATTTTAGGAAAATGCAGGTGAAGGTCCGGGTGGACAAGTTTCTTTATACGTACACAGTTTGGGCAAGTACCACACGAGTCGGTTTCACTTTTGTTTTCACACATTAAGTAACCAGCGTAAGCTAGTGCCATTGGCAGAACAGCAGTTCCCGGCCTTCCGGCAAATAGTTGTGCATGTGCAACCTTGCCTCTTTGGTGAGCAGATATTAGCTGTTTCTTTAAGTCTTCAAGACCCGGTATTTCTGAAAACTGCATGGATTACTTTTTTTCCCAGACCCGATTTTCGGCAGTGATTTCAAAGATATGAGAAAGCATTGCTTTATCAGCCTCTGTAAGGTCTTTACTTCTTCGTTTCATAACCAGCTCAGCGGTCTCAAATGCTTTTCGTGTTTGGTAGGTGGTGAATCCGGAGGAACCACCCCAGGCAAAAGAAGGTATGATGGTTCTGGGAAATCCATCTCCGAAGATATTGGCAGAAACGCCCACCGTGGTACCGGTGTTGAACATGGTATTGATGCCACACTTCGAATGGTCTCCCATGATCAATCCACAAAATTGGAGGCCGGTATCCTTAAACCCACCAGTGGCAAAATCCCACATTTTCACATTGGCGTAATTGTTTTTAAGATTGGAGTTATTGGTATCGGCACCCAGGTTGCACCACTCTCCAATGACTGAATTTCCTAAAAACCCTTCATGGCCTTTGTTGGAATAACCAAAAATGACGGAGTTAGACACTTCGCCACCTACTTTGCAATGAGGACCTATGGTCGAGTCACCTTTGATCTTCGCACCCATGTTTATCGTGGAGTGCTCACATAATGCAAACGGTCCTCGAATTAAAGCTCCTTCCTGCACTTCAGCATCCTTGCCTATATAGATCGGTCCGTTTTCGGCGTTCAAGACTGCTGCTTTTACTTTGGCTCCTTTTTCCAGGAATATTTGATCGCCGTAGGTCTTTGTATGTTGATCATTTATAGGCTCGCTCTTTCTGCCTTTAGTTAGCAGGTCAAAGTCTTTCTTGATCTCAGAACCGTTCACACGGAAAATATCCCAGGGATAAGCGACTTGATGAAGTTCGTCAAGTTGAACAGCTTTTCGATTTCCTAGATCAAAAGATTCATCTTTATCATAATAGCCAGCGATAATTTGATCCTGATAGCTAAGCGCCTCGTCTTCTTTTAACTCTTTAATTGAATTAAAGACCTTTTCTGTGGGTAGTACATTCCCCAGTATGGTTAACGTTTTTTCAGTAGGCGCAAGGAAGATATTTTGAAAGTAGTCTTCCGATCGGAAGAAAATGTTTTCAGTGGAAAATCGTTTACTCCACTTTTCATGGACTTTTAGTATGCCTACTCTGACTTCAGCTACTGGGCGTGTGTAGCTTAATGGGAGCATTTGCTTCCAGCTTTCTTCTGTATCTATGAAGGTGATTTGCATGGATCAAACTTAGCTTGGTTTTGGCAAAAGCACACAAAAAAAGTCTTCAGGTGTACCCGAAGACTTTTCATTGAAATCTTTGTGAAGAAAGTTACTTCTTCTTGTACTTTTTGTTGAATTTCTCCACTCGACCAGCAGTATCCAAGAAGATTTTCTTACCGGTGTAGAATGGGTGTGACGCTGAGCTAACCTCTACTTTGATCACAGGGTATTCATTTCCATCTTCCCACTTGATTGTTTCCTTTGAAGTCATCGTTGACTTTGTAAGAAACTTGAACTCACTAGTGGTGTCAAGGAAAACAACTTCTTTGTACTCTGGATGTATGTCTTTTTTCATCGCTATCTATCTCTTTTTCAAAAAGGATGGCAAAGATAGGTATTATTTTATCTTCTTCAAACCCCTTCATTCAACTAAAATCGAATATGTTTGATTTATGAGACAAACACTCTGGATTATTAGTCTGCTCTGTACCAGCATTTTAGTGGCGCAATCTACTGATTTTACATTGGGACATCCGGTTTATGGCATCTTAGAACTTGAGGAGATAAAGGCATCTAAAGCCTTTAATACAACTATAAAGCCTGTTTCTAGGGTTTCAGTCTATGATTTTTTTGGTAATGATGGTGGTTTATACCTAAATAAAGAGTTGAGAGAATACACAGCTGATTCGTCCAGATCAAGCGTGCCTATCCTTGGCAGGTTTTTTCAATACCCTGCGGACTTAATCTACTATGAAGATGAAAAGCTGGACTTGCATGTAAATCCTGTACTTCAATTCTCTTATGGAAAGACAAATGATGCTCTAGGGTCGAGTTATGTCAATAGTAGAGGAATAGAGATACGGGGGAGAGTAGATAAGAAAGTAGCTTTTTATTCTATGCTAACGGAGAATCAGGCCCGCTACCCTGAGTATGTAAATGATGTAAGAGATAGTACACTGGTTGTTCCTTATGAAGGATTCTGGAAGCAGTTTGACGAAACGGGAGTTGATTTTTTTAGGGCTCAGGGATATATTGATTTTGGATTGTCTCAGAGTATCTCGGCTCAGCTTGGGTTTGGAAAGCATTTTGTTGGCAATGGGATACGGTCGCTGATTTTGTCCAACTATTCAAACAACTATCCATATCTGCGGATAAACACAACCACTAAGATTTTTGACTACACCAACATTTTTGCCGAGCAGATTGCAGGAGTTCGTGGAGGAACCTTTGGGGTTGAAGGAAGTGGAGGGTTTCAGAAAAAATATATGGCTTTTCATCACCTTAATGTGAAGATTAAACCCAATCTGCACATTGGACTGTTTGAGTCTGTGATGTATGGTGATTCTACTTCCGGGCTCAAGCTGGAATATTTGAACCCAGTTATATTCTATCGTGCAGTAGAGCAGCAAAATGGAAGCGAAGACAATGCAATCATTGGACTAGATTTTAAATGGAACATTAAAAATTATGTTTCATTATATGGTCAACTTGTTATAGATGAAATGATCATTGGAGAGGTATTCTCAGGAGATGGTTGGTGGGGTAATAAGCAAGGCTTCCAACTTGGGGTAAAGTATGTTGACCCGTTCGGAGTGGAAAACCTAATGATCCAGGGCGAAGTGAACCGGGTGCGTCCATACATGTATGCACATGAGGACGGATTCACCAGCTATAGTCATTACAATCTTTCGCTTGCGCATCCATTAGGAGCAAATTTTACAGAATATTTAGGTCGTGTTAGCTATCGAATGAATGACCAGTGGAGTTTTGAGGGAATGATAATGGCGGCTAAATACGGAAATGATATTGGGGACGTGAACTACGGCAGGGATATTCTTAAAGATTATACAATGCGCAGGCCTGCTGACAATGGAGGAAGTCTTGAATTTGGCAATGAGCACTTACAAGGAAATAAGACCGATTTAGTTGTGATGTTCTTCCGTGCTTCCTTCATGGCCAGGCATAATCTTTTTCTGGATGCTGATATTACCCTGAGAAAAGAGTCTGACTCTTTAGGTCAAATTGACACCTCAACTTCTGTTTTTGGGTTATCCTTGCGATGGAATGTTCCTTCAAGGAGGTATTTATTTTAGTAGGGTAATTAGGAACACAACAGTTATATGGTCAAATTAATCTTAGGAAAAATATCCTTATTTAAAACTTCAAAAGTTTCATAACTTTCCGCCCACTCTCAAACAACTCTATGCAAAGGTTTAAACTCATTTTCCACATCGTATATGTAGTACTTACATTGGTTCTCATGTACTTTTCTGTGGATATTTTACTGAATACAGAACAGTATCTGTCTAAGATTAAGCTTTCCTCCTATATCAAGTTTCCTAGATATGTAATGGGCATTTTCTTATTCGTTTCCATTCTTATGGCTATAGAGTTTGTAATGCAGCAGCTTAGAATCCGAAACATTAAAGGGGGTATTGAGGATTTGGAAGACGAGGTTAAGGATCTTAAAGCCAAGCTTTATGACAAGTCGCTGGAAGAGCCAGATATGTCATTTGAGGATAGCGATATTAGTGATGAAGATGAGGAGGATGAGGACTAATCTCATTTAGTTTCACTTCACGGGATTTGTCTGCTTGATAATTTCATGTAATTCATATCTTTAGCGCATTAATAAGACCAGACCAGGACTATAATGCTCGCAAAAACCAATGGAAGCGCTGTTTATGGCGTAGATGCACACCCAATCACTGTTGAAGTAAATGTAGGTCAGGGCACCAAGTTTTTTATGGTTGGCCTGCCCGATTCTGCGGTGAAAGAAAGTGAACAACGAGTAGAATCAGCTATTAAAAATTTGGGTTATCGAATGCCCAGGCAAAAAGTGGTTGTAAATCTTGCCCCTGCCGACATCAGAAAAGAAGGGTCAGCCTACGACCTCCCCATTGCGCTGGGAATACTTAAAGCTTCCGAGCAGATCATTGCTGAAGACCTTGACCGATATGTGGTAATGGGGGAGCTGGCATTGGATGGTGAATTGCGCCCGATCAAGGGAGCATTGCCTATTGCAATTGAGGCTCGGAAAAATGGATTTAAGGGCTTTATCCTCCCCAAAGAAAATGCATCTGAAGCAGCCATTGTTGATGGGTTGGATGTCATCGGTGTTTCCACCATCAAAGAAGCAATCGATCACCTGGAAGGAGAGGAAGTGATACAGCCAATGGCCTATGATACTCGTGATGTGTTTTTCAATGAGCTGGATTCATATGCTTCTGATTTTGCAGATGTTCAAGGTCAGGAAAACATCAAGCGCGCGATGGAAATAGCTGCAGCTGGTGGTCATAATGTGATAATGATTGGGCCACCGGGAGCGGGTAAGACGATGCTTGCTAAAAGGCTACCTTCCATCCTTCCACCATTGACTTTACATGAGGCTTTAGAAACAACCAAAATTCACTCCGTAGCGGGTAAGCTAGGTACAGATGCAAAACTTATTTCTAATCGTCCATTCAGACAGCCACACCACACCATATCCGATGTGGCCCTGGTAGGTGGAGGAGGCATTCCCCAGCCGGGAGAAATCTCACTTGCTAATAATGGCGTACTGTTTTTAGATGAGCTTCCGGAATTTAAACGAACAGTGCTGGAGGTGATGCGTCAACCACTGGAAGAACGAAAGGTGACCATTTCCAGAGCGAAGGTTTCTTTAGATTACCCATCCAATTTTATGCTTATCGCCAGTATGAATCCTTGTCCATGTGGGTACTATAATCATCCGGAGAAAGAATGTGTTTGTGCACCAGGGGTAGTTCAACGATACCTAAACAAAATCAGCGGACCTCTTTTGGATCGGATCGATCTGCATGTAGAGGTGACTCCAGTTTCATTTGATCAAATGACCGAGACGAGGAAGACAGAATCGAGTTCTGAAATCCGAGAACGAGTGATTAAAGCCCGTAAAATTCAGGAAGCTCGCTTTAAAGACCAGGCCGGAGTGTTCAACAATGCCATGATGAGCTCGAACATGGTCAAAGATGTTTGTCAGATTAACGAAGCAGGAAAGACACTGCTTAAAACCGCGATGGAACGCTTGGGACTATCTGCCCGAGCTTATGATCGGATCTTGCGCGTTTCCAGAACCATTGCAGATCTGGCTGGAACAGATGAAATCGCCATCGAACACCTGGCGGAAGCCATCCAATATAGAAGCCTTGATCGAGAAGGCTGGGCAGGGTAAAGCGTCTGACGGTTTGGAACCGTCTGACGCTTAAAGGCGATATAGTATGAAGCTAGAAGAGAACCAACTTTATCATTTTTATAATCAAGGAAACAATAAAGAAAGGATTTTTATCAATAGAGAAAATCAATTATTCTTTCTTGAAAAATTTCGGAAGTTTGTACTTCCACACTGCAAGGTTTTGGCGTATTGTCTAATGCCGAATCACTTCCACTTTCTAATTAGTACAACAGAAGCTTCAACAAGAGAAATTAAAGTAGGGGCGTTGAATGTTACGGCTCTTAATAATGGGTTCCGTATGCTTCTTAGTTCATATGTTCAAGCGTTTAATAAACAAATCAACAGAACGGGTTCACTTTTTCGTCAGCGCACCAAGTCAAAACTCCTGGATGAAAGCAAAAACTATCCTTTTATCTGTTTTAACTATATCCATCAGAACCCAATGGTAGCTGGTTTGGTATCGAAAATGGAAGATTGGGAATTCAGTTCTTTTCGGGACTATACCGGAATTAGAAAAGGGACACTTTGCGATAAAACATTGGCTGCTCAGCTATTGGATCTAGACTTGCAAATCATTGTATGATCAATCTTATCAAATTATTTCAGAAGAGAAGCAGAATGAAATGTATTAAAAATAAATCGTCAGACGGTTTCAAACTTTCTGACTTATTAGTTTATTGAACAATATAAACTTCAAAGCGCTATGAAAACTATCGGTTTAATCTTAACAATTCTTGGCTTAGCAGGTACAGTCTTCTATGGTATGCAAGCTATACAAAACTCTGAAAGTTTCAGCTTTCTGGGTATGGATGTTGCCGTGAGCAGTGCCGACTGGACCCCAGTAATTATAAGTGCTGTTGTCCTGATTGTCGGGCTTTTTCTGAGGAAAAGAAAGTAAGCCAGGCCAACAATGCTTTCAAAATCGCACATACGAAAGGTAATCCTGCAGTATCGAATGTTACTGGACAAGGTTTTGTATGATCAGCGAAACAAACTTTTATGTGAGTCAGCTTTGACGTTTATTGAGGAGCGAAAAATTAATAAACTGCACACATTCCTCTCTATAGATAAAAACAACGAACCTGATGTCTCTAATAGTTTCCAGTCAATGTGGGGAAAGAATATAGAAATTGTGGTTTCTCGTACAAATTTCCAGAAGCGCACGATGGATCACTTCACTTTAGAAGCGAATACAGCATTAGTAACCAATAATAAAGGCATCCCGGAACCTCAAGATGCAGAAGAAACTAAAATTGATGATTTAGATGTCATTTTCGTGCCACTACTTACATGTGATAAGAACGGATTTCGCATTGGCTATGGAGGAGGCTACTATGATCGCCTGCTTGCCGAAACAAAAGCGCTGAAAGTTGGGTTATCTTTATCTCCTCCGGTGGATAACATCAGACAAAAGGAGGATTGGGATATTCCATTAGACTATTTAATTACACCATTTAAAACCTATAATTATGGCTAAAATTACTTTGGGAGGTACAGAAACAAACACGATTGGAGACCTTCCGGCTGTTGGAGCCGCAGCTCCGGATTTTACACTTGTGAGCAAGGATATGCAGGAAAAAACACTTGCAAGTTACCATGGTCAAAAAGTGATTTTAAATATTTATCCAAGCATAGACACTGGTATATGTGCCATGTCTACCAAAAGGTTTAACGAGGAAGCATCTAAGCTTGAGAATACACGGATTGTCTGTATTTCAAAGGACTTACCTTTTGCATTAAAGCGCTATTGCGATGCGGAAAATATCGAAAACTTGGACAACCTAACCAACTTTAGGGATGGTGGAAATTTTGGCAAGCAATACGGTGTGGAAATTTTTGATGGTGCCTTCAAAGGGCTAAATGCTCGCGCAATAGTCGTTGTTAATGAACAAGGTGCGGTCAAGTACACCGAGTTGGTACCGGAAGTAGGTCAGGAACCTGATTATGAAAAAGCTTTGGCTGCCCTTTAGGTAGTCAAAGCAACCATTCGCCATGTTTTTGCATTAAGTGTTTGTTAACACCGAAACTATTTTGCCATTTGTGCGTCTTTCGGTTGTTCATTCATTTAAACAATCACCGTTTTGAAAAAACTTTTACTGCTATTAGCAGTCCTTCCCACCTTCCTTATAGCTCAGGAAAAGTACACCATTAATGGTTATGTGACAGATGCTGCCAATGGCGAAGCGCTTATTGGTGCCACAGTTCTGATTACGGAACTCAGCTCCGGCAACATTACGAATGTCTACGGGTTCTATTCGATTACCCTCCCACCGGGAGATTATACCGTTGAATTTCGGTACCTCGGATTTGTCACTGAAACAAAGTCTGTTTCACTAAGTGAAAATATTAGGCTAGACATGGAATTGTCTGAGGAGCAAACTCAACTGGAAGAAGTGGTAGTCACCGCAAAACCAGAAGACGAGAATGTGACTTCTACCGAAATGAGTGTGGCCGAAATGGACATTCAGACCGTTCGGAAAATGCCTGCAATCTTAGGAGAGGTAGATATCATAAAAAGCTTACAATTATTGCCTGGAGTGACTTCAGTAGGCGAAGGCTCTTCCGGATTTAATGTTCGAGGTGGTAGTGTGGGTCAAAACCTTGTGTTGCTTGATGAGGCTCCTGTTTACAATTCCTCACATATGTTGGGTTTCTTCTCTGTATTTAATCCTGATGCAGTTAAGGATATGAAACTCTACAAAGGGGCCATTCCAGCTCAGTATGGAGGGCGAATTTCTTCGGTGCTTGATATTCGAATGAAGGAAGGGAACAAAAAGGAACTTGAAATGAATGGTGGTATCGGAACGATTTTTAGTCGCTTTTCCATTGAGGGACCCATCAAAAAAGATAAGTCTTCATTCATACTGGCAGGGAGGAGGTCTTATGCAGATATCCTTGCAAAACCATTCGTGGAGGAGCTTAGAAATGGAGCCGCACTTAATTTTTATGACCTTACAGCAAAGACCAACTTTCAGTTTTCGGACAGAGATCAACTCTTCCTTTCAGGATATTTTGGTCAGGACAACTTCATGTTTGACAAAGATCAGGGGTTTAGCTGGGGCAACCGAACGTCCACGGTTCGGTGGAATCATTTGTTCAATGACAGACTGTTTTCAAACTTCACTTTTTTCTTCAGTGATTATGAATATGAACTGGCTTTCGGAGATAACCCACAAGACAAGTTTAAGTGGAATTCTGACATAAATACGCTGGCGCTTAAACCGTCACTCACCTATTTCATAGACCAGAAGAATGAGTTGACTTTTGGCGGAGAAATATTCAATTACGTTTTTGAGCCCGCTCGAGCGAGTGGTATCAGTGATGGAGAAACAATCAACCTTAGCTTACCAGACAAGCGCGCCATTGAATCGGCATTGTACATAAACAATGACCAAAAGATCAATGACGACCTCTCCATTCAGTATGGACTTAGGTTTTCGTATTTCAACTTGCTTGGAGAGGGAAACAAGTTTATTCTTGGCGACACCATTCCGGGTAGAAGAAGGCCTATTGAAAATGTAGAAGAAGTGAGTAAAGGATCATCCATTGCAAGTCATAGCGGATGGGAGCCTCGAGTGTCAGTTAAATATCAGCTAAATAAAGAAATGTCTGTGAAGGCTAGTTATAATCGTATCCTTCAATACATCCATTTGATTTCCAATACCACCGCATCAAATCCTTTGGACGTATGGACTCCAAGTAGTAATAATCTAAAGCCACAAATTGGCCAGCAATGGGCCGTCGGGTTGTTTAAGAATTTCAAAGGGAACGCTTATGAAACATCCATTGAAGTATACTACCGAGAAACGGATCAACAACTGGAATACATCAATGGAGCTGACTTGCTGATAAACGAAGCACTGGAGGCAGACCTGCTTTCAGGAGATGGGAGAGCTTATGGAGTAGAGCTATACGTAAAGAAGAATGCGGGGAGACTCAACGGCTGGCTCAGCTATACCCTGGGACGGACAGAGCTACAGACGACCGGGATAAACCAAGGCGAATGGTATCCTACGCGATACGATCAAACACACAACCTCAAACTCACCGGGTTTTATGAAATAAATGACCGATGGTCGCTATCCTCTACCTTCTCTTATTTGAGTGGAACTCCGACTACCTTCCCGACACATAGGTATGAGGTGCAGGGAATCACAATCCCCCACAATTCGAACGATTCAAGAAATAATGTAAGGCTACCGGATTATCACAGGCTAGATTTTTCTGCCATACGGAAAGGAAAAGCAGTACGAAAAGATGGGACGCCTCGGAAAAACAGGGATGAATTGGTTTTCACTGTTTATAACATCTACAACCGCGCCAATCCGTTTTCTATTTATTTCTGGCAGGGAGCAGATAGGGTAAATGTTGGCGAGCGCGCTGATACCCGTGCGACGCAGGTTTCCATTTTCGCCTCTTTCATTCCATCCATCACCTACAATTTCAAGTTTTAAGCCATGAAAAAATTAGCAGCAATACTATCAGTTCTTATCCTTCTTTCGTGCGAGGACGATGTGAATGTGGACCTAAATGAAGCAGACCCTGTTCTGGCATTTGATGCCTGGATTTATGGAAAAGCAGAGAAACAAACCATAAATATCACCAGAACCAATACCTATTTTGATGGTTCAAATCCTGAAGGTATTACAGGTGCTTCGGTTCTTGTTGTAGATGAAGATGGTACGGTTTTTCCTTTCAACGAAGAAAGCCCGGGAGTGTATAGCTGGCTCCCCGCCAGTGCCAAGGATTCATTTGGCACGGTAGGCAAAACCTATTTCCTGGATGTACAAATTGATGGCAAGCAATACGGCTCTGTCAGCAGAATGGGCCGTGTGCCGGAAATAGATAGCATTACCTGGCGCTTTGAGGAGGGGAGCTTTGGTCTCGATGATTTTTACGTGGCAGAATTCTGGTCGAGAGATTTTGAAGGGCAGGGAGATGCCTACTGGATTAAAAGTTGGGTGAATGGAACGTATTTGAATAAACCCACAGAAATCAATGTGTCTTTTGATGGGGCATTCTCTCCAGGGGGTAACGCAGATGGACTCACATTTATACAACCAATCAGAGATGGCATTAATCCAATCGAATTTGATGAGAATGATGAGTTTGTCCCTCCATTTACAGCGCCTGGTGAGGATAGTGTTTTTGTGGAAATCAGCTCCATAACACCGGAAGCTTGGTTTTTCTGGAATCAGGTGATCATTCAAACAGACAGACCGGGTAGCTTCGGTGAGCTGTTTGCCCCCAGCCTTGCAAACGTAGAGTCAAATATCCAGGCAGAGGATGATGAAAAGGTAGTCGGCTTTTTCTGCGTATCAGCAGTAAAATCACTTGGCAGAAAGTTCACCGAGGATGCCATACGAGAAGTACCGGAATAGGCAAACAATTTTTTGTCGATGTTTCCTAGGGAGAGTAATCAGAATGCTCGAATCATGGGAATCTCAAAGATCCCCAAGTCTCACTCGTGCCTCGTTCGCAAGGGGATAGCGATCATTATTCCCACCACAAAAACTACAATTTCAACTTAAATAAATCCAGTTGGTAGGATAGCCTCGTAGGTAGCTTAGAATTTAAAAATTAAAAGTTTTAAGCACTATGAGAAAATTAATACTGTCACTAGGCCTTGTAATATCAGCTGCCTTGGTGATTATTTTGGTGGCCGCTGACCACATTGACGCACCGGCTGTAGGCACACTTTCAGACGGTAGTACGGTGGAAGATATCACCGATTATTATGCATTCGAAAGCCCTGCAAATGCAGACAATTATGTATTTGTATGTAATGTGGCAGGCTTGAGTTCAGCTACTGAGTTTAGTGATGACGTAATGTATGAGTTCAACATCGATTCAGATGCTGACAATGTAGAAGATCAATTGATCCAGGTATTCTTCCGAGATGGACAGGCGATTACGTATGGCGTAGTTGCAGCTTCCGCACAAACGGGACTAAGCAGTGAGATTGTTGCTGGAGACAACCGTGTGGCAACAGATGTTTCTGCGTCTGCTACGGTAGGTGGAGTTCAGCTATTCGCTGGCTTGAGAGACGACCCATTCTTCATGGACTTCTTCCAGTTTGTAGATATAGTAAATGGAGTTGGCGCTTCATTAAGCGATGATGTAAACACCGGAGAATATGATCCGAACCGTGATTCTGACCCTGATACTGAAGGCGTTCAGCCATACCCGGCGGCATTCAAAGCTGAAGGAGAAGCTACGGACACTTTTGCAGGAAGCAACGTGCTTTCAATTGTAGTGGAGGTTCCTAAAAGCGCTATTGGCGATACGAATGGAGCATTCACCTCATGGGTAGAAACCAAAGTGCGTCAGTAATTGATTGAGAACCTTAAAAAAGATATGACAATGAAAAATATATTTAAAATATTCACACTTTTCCTCGCTGGAAGTATCCTACTTTCTAGTTGTGGAGACGATGATTCGGCACCAATTGAAGATTTACAAGCAAACCTTGGTGCAGCTGCTACAGTAGATGTTGAATCTACCGTATCGCTAGATGCAAGCGCATCAGTAGGTACTATTGCTACGTTTGACTGGATGGTAACAGATCCGGATGGCGCTGAAGTAACCTTAGAAAATGAGTCTAGCGCCATGCCATCATTCGTGGCTACTAAAGCAGGCGATTACAGTATCGATCTTACAGTGACTTCCGCAACTGGATTGGAGTCTATGGTTAGTGGTTCAGTAACAGTAGAGAGCCCAACATATGCGACATCCGATCAGATGGGACGTCCGGCGATCAACACGGTATTCAATTTCTTTGGTTCTGCCGAAGTAAAGAATGGTTATAACATGACGCTTCCTTCTGAAGGTAGTGCGAATGCTGACGCTTTTGCTGGCATTTTGAATGCATTGCAGACCTATATCTACCTTGATCCGGCACAGTTTGAGAATATTCTTGGAATTGGCAATGATGCCCTTGCAGGTGTGCTTGCAGTAGATGTATTGCAGTCAAACAAAAACTCTGCTACAGCTTACGGCTCACTAAACGGTCGAGCACTAGGCGATGACGTAGTTGATGTGACGTTGATTCTTGCCTTTGACGACCAGTCTGCGGCAGGGGCTGACAATCAGGTAAAAGCAGGACTTGTTTCTGACAATGTACAGTCAAACGACAAATCATTCAGCAACAGCTTCCCATACCTGGCTGATCCTCATTGATAAGTAATTAAGTTAAATGAACCGCCTTTTGGTCTTCCGGGATCAAGGGTGGTTCTTTCTTCTCTATCCAAAACCAAAAAGCTATGACTAAGAAATTATACCTCATGACGTTGCTGCCGATTTTCAGCTGCACACAACAAAAGAGCGAACCCATCAGCAATTCAGCTGATTATCAGGTGTTCCTTGCTGTTGAACCATCGGACTTATCTCACATAAATAAGAACATCATTCTTTGGAAAGGTAAGATCAAGGAGGAGCCAAAAGGGTTTATCTATTATGAAAAACTAGGTGCAGCGTACAGTGAGCTATTCGAAAAAACCGGCGAGGTGCAATACCTGCACAAGGCGGATAGCACGTTCGCTATTTCTCAAAAGCTAACCCAACAAAAGTGGAAGGTTCCAAGCCTATTAAGCCTGAGTAGCATTTCCATCAAGAAACATGATTTCGAATCTGCTGCTAAATATGCGGTAGAAGCCAGAGAATTGACCGACGAAAAATTTGGTCCACTATTGATGCAATTTGATGCAGAAATGGAGCTTGGCAACTATCAAATGGCATATGCAATTCTCAAAGAAAACAGACGAATGGAATCATTCGATTATCTGGTTCGATTGTCTAAGTACAAAGACTATGAAGGTGATCTGGACTCTGCCATCTACTACATGGAAGAAGCTCACAGCCTCATTAAAAGACATCAAAAAGAACGCTTGCTTTGGGCTACTGCTAACCTTGGAGATATGTATGGTCATGCAGGCCGAATTCAGGATTCCTATCAAAAATATTTAGACGTGCTTGCCATGGACTCCACGTATGACTATGCCTTAAAAGGTATTGCCTGGGTGGCCTTTTCCCACGACGGAAAAACAAATGAAGCACGTGAAATTCTGGAGAATCTGCAAGCAAAAACGGCTATGCCTGACTACTATTTGCCTCTTGCTGAAATATATGAGTATGAAGGCAATGAAGCTGAGGCGGAGAAACTTATCAATCAATTTGTGGCGGAATCTTCTAAGCCTCAATATGGGGGCATGTACAATAAATACCTCATCGAAATATATAGCGATCGTGGGCAGTTTGATAAGGCTTTGGCGCTGGCTCAGGAAGAGATAACCAATAGGCCAACTCCTGCAGCTTACGACTGGCTGGCCTGGACACTTCACAAGCAAGGAAACACCAATGGAGCGCTGGAGATTTATCAGCGAAACGTGGAGGGTAAGACCTTCGAGCCGGATGTGATTTATCACATGGGCACAGTGTATCATGCCGCGGGAGACTCAAAGGCGGAAAAGTACCTGGAGGAATCTCTTGAGGCGAGCTACGAATTAGGACCGATGACGAAGAAAAAAATTAAATCAACCATAAACGGATAAATAGTTTTAATAGTGAAATCCAAAATGATTTAACACTGCGTAGGTTAAAGAACAATTATATCTCGCGTCACACGCGATTTATAGCTGGTTGGTGATAGATGCCCCGGTCATGAGGATGGTCGGGGTTTTGTATTTAACAAAATGTCAATGATTCTCAAAAAGCGGATTTAAGGTTTCTGAAATCGAGGAAGATTTTTCGAGATTGTAGTTCAAGTTAGATATTACCCTTTTAAATTCCCTAAAGGGCAGTTTTTCGCAACACCCTTCAGGGAGGGGGTAGCTTGAAGATGGATAGAAAAATCTTACCTCGTATGCTTTAAACAAACTTTTGTATTTTGGCGGGTATTACAAAATCACCTGCCATTTGAAGAGACTTATTATCCTGATTTTCGTGCCCCTCCTTCTGGGGTGCAGCAAGCAATCCGAAGATCATCCGGTATTTAAATATTACCCACCAGATGATGTATTTGAAGAAGGGTATGCCAGCAAGTTTTACACGCATTATTTGCCAAAAAATACGGATGGAACCAAGCGAACTCGAATTAACTATTCAGTATATGAAAAGACTGGCATTGATAAATACACAGCAAGATTTTATAATGCCGGATTTGAGCTTACGGGTCAACGATATTATAGCATCGTCGGTACCTCAATGAGGCTGGATAGTGGGATGCGTATTTGGCGAGCTGACACAACTATTGCTGACATCAGAAAACCATTTCTACAGGATTTTATCAACAACGAGGATGTGGTTTTTGAGGAAGTATTCGAATCAAACGGGAAAATCTATAAGGAGGTAGACACGCAGCTTAGTGTCTCCGATACCATCATCTCAGGAATAGCAGGAAAAATACTTAAGTCGAAAGCGGTAATAAAAGATCATGAGCTTGATTCCATTGTCAATCAATATGTCAGTGAGTCGTATTATTTAGAAGAATTAGGCTATTACGGAGGTAAACGGATATATGATGAATCTACGTACCAAACCGAACTGATTGAACAGATGCCCCTTTCAAAATTTGAAAAGCTGTCAAATCACAATAAAAGGCGTGTTGCGTATATCGATCCGGAAAACACAATTAGCGATGATGCAGATTTCAAAATTTGTGGGCATGAAACACGAATAGCTGATTATTATAATTCTACCCCTGATGGAAGATATCTGCATAGCAAGCAAGCGATGTTAGATACCATTTATTCCAATCTTGACAAGGCCAAGCTCTTTGATCAAAGTGGTAGACTGGTATTCCGTTTCGTAGTAAACTGCGAGGGAAAAGCGGGACGGTTTGTAGTGGATGGATATGATTTGAATTATCAACCGATCGAGTTTCGTCAGGAGACCATCGATCATTTATATGGCATTTTGCAAAAGTTGGAGGACTGGCGATCAGTAACAACAAGAAACGAAGCTCGGGATGCCTATTTCTACATCACATTTAATATTGATAATGGTGAAATCATCGATATACTTCCTTAGCACGATCATGATTATTGCGTTCACTGCTTGTGAACAAAGAGCGTGGTACCAAAAGGACCTTACGGAGGAGCAGAAGGTGGAGTATGCAGATCGACTATGGCTTGGAGGCTACTGGTATCATTATCAGGGTTCAGTGGCAGACCAGTTTCAGCTGGAGGAAGCACTGCGGTTAGATTCTACAAATGGGGATGCCTGGCGTGAGGCAGCTATTGCATATCTCAAGCGTGGAATTCCAGACAAGTTTTACACCAACTATGTACAGGCAGTACGATTGAAACCCGAAAAATGGTCAGGGTTTCGGGGATATGTGTATCTGTACTTTTACAGGGATTACGAGCGAGCCATTGCAGACTTTAATCTCAACGATCAAAAAATAGGCGAGGTAGCATACTCTCAAGGGCAAAGCCATGATTACATGCGTGGCATTTGCTACTATGGTTTGAAGGATTATAAAAAGGCTCTTGAATTTTTAAATCGTTACATCCAAAAGGTGACAGATGAAGAAGGTGAGTCGTGGGTGGATGTTTATGCTATTCTATACAAAGGACTTGCACTCCTTAAGCTGGAGCGTTTGGACGAAGCGATGATTGAACTTGATCGGGCATTGAAGTACTACCCCAACCTGTCTGACTGCTTTTACCACAAAGCACGCATCTATATAGCCAGGGGGCAGTTTGACCTGGCATTGAAAGCGCTGGACAAAGCAGAGGAATACTTCAAAAAAGGATATTATCATCAGCGGCCCTATGTTGAAGTTTTAGAGCAGATTTATTTGCAGGATATTCTGGAATTGAAAAAAGAGATTTCTACTAGTTAATTCGCTAAATTGTAATATGCTGCTCGATTTATTAAAGCAAAACGGCTATAAATTAGATCGTTATCCATGGGGTTTTAAAATCAATAATTCGAATGGCGGAATGATCGTTTGGTTCATTCTCGCTTTAATTGGAGGAGGAATTCTTGGGTTTTATGCTTTTCAGACAGGATCATGGAAGCTTGGTCTTTTAGCAATTATTCTGGTTGGCGTTCCTTTTACTTCTCACATTTTATCAGATCCGATTTCAGTCGTATTTAATAGAGATACTAATAGAATTATCGTTCAAAAAGCCATTGATAAATTGGTGATTGAAAGTGGTGATTCACCGGAGCTATCTGTAGACTATCACAGAAGAACCGCTTTTGTAAGTCCATTTCAGGAAGGGTACCAGGATCATTATTACACTTTTGAAATCAAACTTCCTGATAAGGGAAAGAGAATTCCCCTCTTTCGTTTTAAATCCCGAAAACAGATGGATGACCAGGTGAAAGAGGTAGTAAAGGAAATTTCTTCATCCATGGATCTGTGGAGTTAGATACTCCCAAAGCGTTAAAAAACTCTCACCACTCGTGTATTTTTAACTACTTGAAACTGCCGATGACGTAAATCAGGATGATGCGTGTGATTGATACAATAGCCCAACACCGAAAAGTCATTGGTTTTTCCATACTGATTTCCTTCTTTCTTGCGTTGATTTCGTTTTTCTCAAACTGGCTCATGCTGATCCACACGAACGAAGCACCAACACCCTATCAATTGCTAGATATCTCTTTTTATTTCCTTACCCCGATAGTGAGCTGGACGGCAATTACCATTGGGATGATCCATTACACTCAGCGAAAAAATATTAATCGTAATCGAATCATAATTCAGGTCATTTTCATTGCACTATTGATCAGCCCTTTCATCCGCATGTTTGATATCCTGATTGATTTCAGCTTAAAAAATCTGATTGGAATGATGGATGCTAATCCCTTTTCTGTTTTGGCGGATGTATGGCTTGTGGTCATATCTACATCCCCTGGTGCCTTTTTGAGAATATTGATTATAGCAGCTATCGTATACTATTTTTTGCTTCGCCAATCAAATCATAAAACGCTAACCATCCGTACGCGGGATGGCGTCTACCATGTACTTGAAAAAGATTCGATTTGCTACCTACAGTCGGAGGGCAACTACCTTAACATTCAAACACAAAACGGTACTTATCGTACTCGCAAGACTCTGAAGTCGCTGGCTGCACGGCTTGGCACACCATTCTTGCGCATTCACAAATCGACCATCGTAAATCCAGGTTACATTCGACAGCTAAGTCACTGGCGAAACGGTGAATACCTGGTGGTCATGAACGATGGGAAGCCCTTAACCTCAAGCAAATCTCATCGGGAGTCTATTGACAAAATAATGACCGATTTAATTGGGAATTCCGAAATGGAAAATGATCCCATTTCAGCAATAGTTCATCCCAAATTGGCCTAGCGTCAGTCCTGGTTACGTCAGAATACCTCATCTTTAAGAATAAAAAGATGACTATTTTCAAAAAGGTTCTATTGTTTCTGATGTCTGCAAACTATGCGAATACCTTCATTCCGCATGGCTGGGAAAAATTTGATGCAGAAGGGTTCTGGTCCACCGCATTTATTGAGCGCTGGGGGTACGGCCTTTATTTTATGTATTTTATTGGAGTGCTTGAATTCCTCGGAGGCATAGGTATTCTCATACCCAAGGCCAATAAATATGCAGCATTCACCTTAGCGGTGGTGATGCTTGGAGCCATTGTAACCCGCACGGTGTTTGGCACTAGCCTCGATGATGTGATTTGGATTGGGTTTACCATGGTCACGTTGCTTTACATTTCTCTTGAGCGTGGAATGGATCAGGAGCTAACGAAATGGTATGGAATGATCAAGAAAAAATGACAGGCAGGAGCTATTAAGACCCCACTTTCTTTACTTTCTGATGTCCCGTGATTGCGTCAATCATTTTCACGTAGCTCACCTTTTGTCCTGAATGCTGTGAGACATAGAAGTACTGCAATCCTTCCAGCTCCACCTTGCATTTACCCAATTCGTATCGTTGAGCGATTACTTCATCTCCTTCCATGATGAGGTGGCCATCTATATCCAACAGCTGCGGCGGTTGTTTTTCTTTTGGTTTCTTTTTGAAGAATTTGAGCATGGCTGCAATGATAAGATGATTTATGTTTTTAGTTGAAGATTTGATTTGAGATCCCCAAGTCTCGCTCCTTTGTCGCTTCGCAAGCCTGCCTGCGGTAGGCAGGGGGATAGTGAAGTACTAATTACCAATTAACTAAGGACAAATCAACCCTTTACACATTCCCCACCACCTGCATGGTCTCCAGCGATGGGTTTTCGCTACCGCCACGAGGCTCTATGGTCACAGCAAAGGCTGCTGCTCCGGAAGTAATGTTTTTCATTTGAACCAGGAAGTTGCCCGAGTTCGGATCAAACACCCCTGCATCTACCGGCTTGCCATCAATGATGGCCCACAGCTGGTACTGCTGATCTTGTGAAAGTTCTTTAAGATTTTGAATACTGAGGTATACATCTGCTGTTGCCTCATTCCAGTATACGGTTGCTTGCGCTTCCGGTGAATTGTCCGTTCCGGCCATCACCACTCGTTTATAGGAAGTGTTGTTCATGATGGCGACCGCATCCTGAATGTTATCCAATTGCTGGTTCACCTGATTGTAGTTCTCGGCAAATTGCTGGTTTTGCGCAATCATATTTGCCAGTCGATCTTCAGCTCCCTGCCATTTCTTCCAGTAAGTAAATGCCATCACTGCAGAAGCCAGTGCGACAAATACTGATGCGGCAGCAGCATACTTCAGCACACCAAAGCTCTTGTCTGATTGCATAGGCACCACTGGAGCTTCTTTTTTAGTTTCTTTTTCTGACTCACCTATCTGCTGCATGAGTTTATCTTTCATGCCTTCGGGTGGTTTCACAGCGGTAGCAAAAGCAAGGGTTTCCATAGAGAGCTCAATAGCATCGAGTTCTTCCCTGATCTCCGGGTGCTGTGCGGCAGTTTGCTCCACCTCTGCGCGCTCAGCTGCGGACAGCTGATCCATCACATAGGCTTCTAATATGCCTGACGATATGTATTCTTCTATGTTCACTCTACTTGCAATACTTTTCTCATATTCTTCAATCCCATTCTCAGGCGCGTTTTTACCGTGCCGAGCGGAATATCAAATTCGTCCGAAATTTCTGATTGGGTATAACCTTTAAAATACACCATCTCTAAGATGAATTTTTCTTCATCGCGGAGGCTGGTAAGCGTCTCTTTCAAGCCAATACCATCGACATTTAGGTGGTTTAATTTCGATCGCTCAATACCAGTTACGTAGGTTTCTATATTATCGGTTTTCCCAACCTTCTTCATTTCTTTTGATCGCAATTTATCGATCGCCAGATTTCGGCTGATATTCACCATCCAGGTGAAAAAACGGCCTTTTGAAGAATCGTATTGTTCGATTTTATCCCAAAATTTCATGAAAGCATCCTGGAGCACCTCTTGTGCCACATCCTCATTATTGACTATTCGGGAGATCGAACCATATATAGCTGCAGAATAATTATCGTATAGGTAGCTGAATGCATCCGCTTCTTTTGCCCGCAGGCGGTTGACCAGTTGGTCTTGATCGATTTGTTGCTTAGGCAGACTCATTTTTGCAAGAGCTAAAATTATGAATTTATTGTGAGGTTAGAGTTAGATAAACGATTCTTTTATCCTCGCACCCTTCTGGCTTCATAACTTTCTTTCAGACTGTTTGTTTGGCGGTTTTTTATTCGGGGAAAGGAAATCAAATCTTTACCCGTCGTAAATACCGTAAGTAGGGAAAGCAATTTCCAAACAGCACTTATTCAATGAAATCAGTTCTCACTATTTTTTTTATACTGTATGTCCTTTGTGGATGGTCTCAAGAGGTAGCCTCGGGGCAAATAATGGATGCAGACTCCAATACGCCAGTGGAGTTTGTAACCGTTTATAACCTCACACGAGACATTCATGCGCATACAGATGTAGCCGGTAAATTTCAACTGAAAGACACTCAAATTGGAGATTCCATTTTCGTTTCGATGGTGGGCTATGAACGGAGGCAGTTTGTTGTTGAAACGGAAACCGATTGGAACATCTCACTTACTTCAGCTCCTGTTGAATTGTCACAGGTTGTAATCACACCCGAGATCAACACACTTAATAAGATTAAGCAAGTTGACCTTAAACTCAACCCCGTAAACTCCTCACAGGAGATTCTCAGAAAAGTTCCGGGCTTGTTCATTGCGCAGCATGCAGGTGGAGGGAAAGCGGAGCAGATTTTTTTAAGAGGGTTTGACATTGACCATGGCACTGATATTCAGATTACTGCCGATGGAATTCCGGTGAATATGGTTTCGCATGCGCATGGACAAGGCTATGCAGATTTGCATTTTCTTATTCCGGAAACAGTACAGGGGGTTGATTTTGGGAAAGGACCATACTATGCAGAAAAAGGCAATTTCACTACAGCAGGCTATGTAGACTTCAACACCTTTGATCGCATAAGTGAAAGCAATGTAAAAATAGAAGGAGGTCGATTTAATACGATGCGAACCGTGAGCATGATTGACCTGATCAAAGGAAATCAGAACAGTGACGCATACATTGCCACCGAATATTTGTTATCTGATGGTCCATTTGATTCACCACAAAATTTTAATCGACTCAATCTTTTTGGAAAATACCATGTGAAAATGGGAAATGACTTCCTCACTATGCAGGCTTCCACTTTTCAGAGCAAATGGGATGCGTCAGGCCAAATCCCGATCCGGGCGGTGGAGTCAGGGCAGATTGACCGTTTTGGCGCTATTGATGATACGGAGGGAGGGGAGACCTCACGTCAAAATTTCCTGATTGACTATACTTCTTCGTTTGATAATGGTGATTTCATGGAAACCAAAGCATTCGTATCCAAATATGATTTCGAATTGTATTCCAACTTCACTTTCTTCCTGGATGACCCTGTTAACGGGGATCAGATCAGACAAAAGGAATCTCGAACGATTTATGGCATTCAATCATCATATAATCACGGCACTCAGATGGCTTCCGGAGATCTGACACTCATTGCAGGTGCAGGGTTTCGCTATGATGACATTGATGGCGTAGAGTTGTCACATACCCGAAACCGAACAGAAACCCTTGACTCCATTGCACTGGCAGACATTGATGAGTTCAACGGGTTTGCTTTTGCCAATGCAACCTGGGAGCTCAACCAATGGATGTTCAACCTTGGAGTGCGGGCAGATCACTTTCGTATGGAGGAGGTCGACTTTTTGCAACCGACATATAGTAGAAAGTCGGCGAGCCAGGCAATTATTTCTCCTAAGCTCAATATTGTATACAAGCCTACGGATAACTGGCAGCTCTATGCCAAGTCTGGCCGAGGGTTTCACAGCAACGATACACGGGTGGTCTTAAGAGAACAAGGCCAGAACACACTTCCTGCTGCATGGGGCTATGATTTTGGAACGGTTTATCGGCCCTTCAATCGCTTATTTATAGATGTGGCTTACTGGGAATTATACCTGGAGCAGGAGTTTGTATACGTGGGAGACGCAGGTATCGTAGAGCCGAGTGGTCGGACGAAACGGACGGGGGTAGATGTAGGTATCAACTATCAGCTATCGGATCAGTTATTCATCTACTCCAATTTGAACTATGCCGATCCAAGTGCTCTGGATGAAACAGAAGGAAACGATTTTATTCCGCTGGCACCTACTTTCACAAGTATTGGAGGCTTAACCTATCAGGGAAAAAATTTGAGTGGCAGCATTCGATATAGATATATTAAAGATCGTGCGGCAAATGAAGATAACTCGGTTATCGCTGAAGGCTATTTCCTCTCGGATGTAAATATTGCTTACGATCGTCCGGCCTGGACGATATCGCTAGCTATTGAAAATGTTTTTGATGTAGACTGGAGAGAGGCCCAGTTTGATACAGAGTCGAGGTTGGCAAATGAAACTGAATCCGTTTCTGAGATTCATTTCACTCCGGGTGTACCTTTCTTTTTTAAGGCAGGGTTGGCGGTGAAGTTTTGAGATGCTGAAACAAGTTCAGCATGACAGGAAATTCAGAATAGAGTCACCCTGAATTTATTTCAGGGTCTCATTGAAGATCATCTAAACCGTCTAAATAGTACTTTCAAAAACTCTTTTACTTCATCGGATTGCATATCCCATTCGTTGTGTTTGGCATAGCCCTGCACTAAAAATTCAACGGATGCATCGAAGCTGTCGTACCCTTCCAGCTCAACGAGCGCTTTCTCAAATTCATCTTTATCATTTCGAAACAAGTCCTTGATAAACATGTAGCGATGATTGAGTGAGATAAGGCTTAATATACTCCCTTCTTGTGGCGCTTTTTCATGGTGCTCAGCCAGGGTTTCTTCCTCTTTTTCAAATTGCTTGTTGATCGTCTCTTCGGGGAAGTCATCTTCTCTATCGTCATCCTCCAGCATTACCGGCGAACGAACCTCTTTTTTAGGTTCTTCCTCCTCTTCATCTTCTTCCGGCTCTTCTTCTTCCTTTTGGGACTGTGGAATATCATCTTCCTCGTCCTCTTCTTCAGGTTGATTGCTTTGTGCTTCTTCTTCCTGAATGTCTTCTTCAGACATTGCCTCGTCTTCCTTACTTATTTCTACTCCCTCACTTTCAGCTTGAGCATCGGGGGCTGTCTTTTTTGCAACAGGTCTTTCATCTACCAGGTCTTCCTCTCCGGGTGCAAACAGATCATCTTCATCAAATTCATCAATGTTAGGATCATCAGAGAAAATTTTATCAACGGTGATTTCCAACACTTTGCTTAAGAGCTTGCACTCCTCACTCACCGCTTCTGTGGTGTCAAAGTCTTCAAACTCTTCCGGAAGCTCGTCGATTACATCATCGATTGTGAGACCTTTCATGTCAGACATGAAATTCTGAATCTCCTGCTTGTGGATTTTGAGGTATTTGACAGTACCCTCGACAGTCTTTTCTTTGATTAACTCTATACCCCTGCTATCCAAATCTATTTCCACATAAGCTTGTGGCATGGCAGCCAGGTAAAGTGTGTCCTTTACCGCATGATTTAATAGCGTTTCAAATTTCTCACGATTGATCTCAATGTGTTGTGACAGCACATTCATAAACTGGATCATTGCTTGCCGTACTTCATCGTGCTTGTAGTTGAAGAATGGGCTCTCCAGTTTTTTTGTTTCTTCCTGCCAATATCTGAATAGCAGTTTAATAACAAAGAAATTGACCTGCTTGGATGGGGTGACTTTTAAAATTTCCTTCCCGGTTATGACCTCTTTTCCATTGCTGAAAAATTCGGCAGTCACTTTGGAAGCAAATTTCTCGCAATAATCGTCTATAAAGTCTTCGTTTAGTTTCTTTTGCATTCTTGAAATTTGATAAGGATGCCAACAGTCGTAATAGCTAACCTACAAAGTAAATCTATTCATTGTGAGGATAAAAGGGAAAGTTTGCTGGATATTTTGCTTTCAGCGACAGACTGGATGCACGCGTGTGGAGCCAAGGGTCGGTGCACTACCTGTAAAGCAAAAATCTTGAGTGGAATGGAAAACCTTACTCCACGAACAAGACCTGAGGAGCAGTATGCGAAATTGAATAAATTGCGAGAAGATGAGCGCCTTACCTGCCAAACCATTCCTATTGGAGATGTAACCATAGAGGTGCCTAAAGAAACACAATTACCACACTTGACTTATTCAAAATAGATGTTCGTAGAACCACATATTGGCAAAGGAACCCTACGTAGAGGCGGGTGGATCGAAGTTGTTTGCGGGTCCATGTTTTCCGGTAAAACCGAAGAGCTGATCAGGCGTTTGAATCGTGCAATGCTTGCAAACCAGCATGTGGAGATTTTCAAGCCTGCCGTAGATAAGCGATACGACAAAGTAAAGATCGTGTCACACAAAGATTCCTCGATTCCTTCTACTCCAGTGAATTTTGCGAATGACATTTTACTACGTGCGGGAAATTGCGAGGTAGTGGGTATTGATGAAGCGCAATTCTTTGATGATGAGATTGTAAGTGTTGCAGATCAGCTGGCCAATCAAGGCATGCGTGTGATTGTTGCAGGTCTGGATATGGATTTTAAGGGGCGGCCGTTTAAACCTATGGATGCATTGATGTCTATTGCGGAATATATCACCAAGGTACATGCGGTTTGTATGAAGTGTGGAAATGTGGCTTCATACTCGCATCGGCGCACTAAATCCAAGCAGACAATAGTTTTAGGAGAAAAGGATGTTTATGAAGCGCTTTGCAGATCTTGCTTTTTTGAGGCGGTTGGCACTAAGTAGCCTGGTGGCCATGCTGCTTTCAGGCTTGTTTGCCCAGGATATAGCCGTGGGGACCTGGCGAACGCACTTTAGTTATAAAAACGCCCAGCACCTTGTTTCCACACCTGATAAAATCTTTTGTGCCTCAGAGACGGGACTATTTAGCAGGGATCTACTATCGGGGGAAACGAGGAAGCTTTCCAAGGTCGATGGGTTGTCGGATGTCGGAATATCAGCGATGGCTTATAATGACAATCAAAATGTACTGGTACTTGGCTATCGTTCCGGGTTTGTGGATTTTGTATTTGAGGATAGAATACGATCTATTTCAGACTTAGCGAAAAGTAGTTTGAATGTTGATAAAACCATAAACGACATAGCGTTTACACAAACAAGAACGTATCTCGCGACCGACCTGGGTGTTATAGTTGTCAATACTGCGAGTGGGCAAATTGTTGAGAATTTCATTCAAATTGGAGCAGGAGGTAATGAGGTTCGGGTATTAGAAATCATTTCCCAAAATAATTCACTCATAATTCGAACAGATGAAGGGATTCAATCCGGTAACCTTGATCAAAACCTGCTGGATTTTAGTAATTGGAACATGTATGTCGGAACCGCCGGCTTTAGCAGCTTAACGCTAGCTTCAGATAATTTATTTGCCCTATCCGGTGAGCGCCTGATGCAATTAAATTCTTCATGGGCCGATACAGGCGTGGATTTACCAGCTTCAGCGACCAGGATATTTAACGTTAATAATCAATTGGTCACCAGCGATAAGAATGGAATTCTTTACGAATTCAGCGGTTCTGGGTTTGATCAGCTGGCAACTACTCAGAGCAGCGCTGTGAATGCCATCGTCAGTATAGACGGTCAGTTCTTTCTGGCAGATGGAATGGATGGCCTTCAGGATGTAGAAGGCAACAGTCTTTCGCCGGATGGACCAATCAGCGATATATTCTCCAATTTTCGAGTGTTAGAAAATAATCTTTACGGTTTTCACGCCCCATCTCCCTTTTCATATGCTGGTAATGTTCAATATCCTTTTTACTCTTTTTTTAGTAATGGAAGGTGGGAAATCACCAGCATCGAGGGATTTACTAATGTATCGGATGTCGCCATTATGAACGGCAATCGCTATTTTTCATCTATAGGTGATGGTCTATATGATGAATTTAATGAGGAGATCATTACGGATATTCCTCAAAGTTCCTCGTCATTGGATACGGTGATAACGGCACTTGCTGGGGGTGATCAACTGTGGGTTTCTTCTTTTAGCAACAACAATCCGCTTCATATACTTGGAAGCGATAATGTTTGGAGCTCATTTACCAGCACGCAGCTTTTTGACAATGAATTTCTCACCATTGATATCTCAGAATTTGGGGTAGCATGGCTGGGTTCTTCATCAGGCACTATTACTGTTTTCGAACCATTTGAAGAAAATGCTGATATCATCAGTACCTCTGATGGATTGCCTTCTGCTTTTATAGATGTCGATATCAGCGTAGAGGATAATGCATGGGTTGGCACTTCAAAAGGGCCTGCGGTTTTTGACAATGCATCATTTATTTTTTCATTTTCGGAAGCACTTAGACCCTCTTTTGAAGGCAGAACATTATTTGAGGATCAATCAATCAATGCTGTGCTGACCGACGGAGGAAATAGGATTTGGTTTGGGACTAATAATGGCCTCTGGGTATTTGATGAAAACGTCTCAAAACAGGTAGCCGTTTTTAATGAGTCTAACAGCCCGTTACCATCAAATAGGATAATTCAGCTGGATTATAATTCCAGAAATGGCGAAGTGTTTGTGCTTACTGATAATGGAATGGTTTCTTATCGAAGTGCTTCTTCTATAGGACAGGAAGTGCATCAAAATGTGAACATTTTTCCAAACCCGGTAAGGCCAAATTATGATGGACTTGTAGGTCTTACGGGTCTCGCAAACAATGTAAATATTAAAGTAACGGATATCAATGGGAACCTTGTGCAGGAGTTGGATGCAAATGGAGGCTCTTCATCATGGGATTTGACGTATCAAAATGGCGGAAAAGTAAGTACCGGTGTGTATTTATTCTTCAGCTCCACATCATCGGGAGAAGAGACATATGTTGGTAAAATAGCCGTCATACGCTAATGATTGTCAAATCAAACGGCATTGTTTTGAGCTATATGAAATATGGTGATAGCTCGATTATCGCCCGAATCTTCACTGAAGAAAACGGATACGGGTCATACATTGTAAACTCGATCAGAAGTGCGAAATCAAAAAAGAGCATTGGGTATTTTCAACCCTTTTCTATTTTAGAGTTGATTTTGTATGTGAAGGAAACACGTGACCTACAGCGAATCTCGGAGTTTAAAAATCATTACCCACTGCATACAATCCATAGTGACCTTACTAAAAGCGCGATTACGATGTTTTTATCTGAAGTATTTTCTAAGCTGCTCCAGTCTGAACAATCGCCAAATCCACAGTTATTTGATTTTGCTAAAGAATCAATCAAAGCACTGGATCTGTTAGAGCACGGAGTGGCCAACTTTCATTTGCAGTTTTTATTGAAGCTTGGTCCGTTTTTAGGATATGCAGTGGATGAAATTGACAACCTCTTTAGCTCAACAGAAAGATTGGCCCCATCTGTTGAAACGCATCATGTCATGGACCGGCTCATGAATGAAAAATATGGGGCAGAAATTCCATTGAATCATGAATCCAGAAATGAAAAACTTAACGTCATTCTGGATTACTATCAACATCACGCGCATATTCCAAAACCTAAATCACTAGAAGTTCTGAGGAGTATTTTACATTGATTTTCACTATGTTTTTATTCTGATTTATCTTGCTTAGGCAAATTTGACTTGACATGGAAGAAATATTATATGATAAGGTTCCATCGCTTGATTTAGCTGATTTTACCAATGGAACACCTGAACAGAAGAAACAATTTGTGGCTAAACTTGGTGAAGCTTATACCAATATTGGTTTCGTTTCTATCAAAAACCATGGTCTGTCCGATGAGCTAACCACAAATCTTTATGAGACGGTTGAGAAGTTTTTCAGGTTGCCGGATGATGTAAAGAAAAAGTACGAAAAGACTGAGCTTGCCGGGCAGAGAGGCTATATAAGCAAGGGTCGGGAGAAAGCCAAGGGTCACAATACGGGTGATTTGAAAGAGTTTTTTCATGTTGGCCAGCCACCAGAAAATCAGCGCCCGGATTATCCCGATAATATTTGGCCTGAGGAGGTTCCTGAATTAGAAAAACACACTTCAGAGGCCTATATGACCTTATTGCAAGCAGGTATTCATATGCTTAGGGCCATTGCACTTTACCTTGAGCTTCCGGAAAATTATTTTGATGATAAGGTACAGGAGGGTAATAGCATTCTTAGGCCAATCCATTACTTCCCAATTGATGACCCGGATTCACTTCCACCCGATGCAGTTAGAGCTGCCGAACATGGAGATATCAATTTGATCACTTTATTGATGGGCGCAAGCGCTGATGGACTACAAGTTCTTCGAAGAGATGGGAAGTGGATTCCAATCACGGCACTTCCTGATCAGATTGTGGTGAATGTGGGGGACATGCTTGAGCGTCACACCAACGGCAAGTTGAAGTCAACAATTCACCGTGTGGTAAATCCGCCGAGGGAGCTAATGCATACCTCTCGATTCTCTATTCCATTCTTTATGCACCCCGTTTCTGAGATGGATCTTTCCTGTTTGGAAGGATGTATTGATAAAGAAAACCCAAAATCATTTGAAGACATTACAGCTGGTGAGTTTCTGGATGAAAGACTTAAAGAAATAGGACTGAAGGCCTAGGTAATGTCTATTAGAAGAGTTAGAAATATCATTTTTTTGAAAGATGTCTCCATCTTATCCCTAACTGCTTTTGGTGGTCCTCAGGGACATTTTGGGATGTTTCTTGATCTCTTGGTGGGGAAGAGAGGCTATCTAACAGAGGAAGACCTTATTGAGTTATATGCTTTGTGCCAGATTCTTCCGGGACCTACTTCCACACAAACCATCACCGCGCTAGGCTATAAAATAGGAGGTCCAAATCTTGCATACCTCACCTTGCTGGTTTGGATGTTTCCAGCCTTTTGTATCATGACCACATTGGCTATTTTGGTCACCACCGCCCAGGATTTGAATTTTTCACTTGATTTTATCCGGTTCATAGAGCCGATTGCCGTTGGCATTGTGGCGTATTCATCTTACCGTATTTCAATCAAGGTGGTCAACACCAAAGTTGGCGTTGGATTAATGATACTGTCGGCTTTTGCGTCATTTATTTTTAAGTCTCCTTATGCCTTTCCGATTTTGATTTTGTTTGGCGGGCTGGCTACCACGTGGAAATATAAGAAGCAACCGATCGAAGAAAAAGAACGCATCAAAGTCAAATGGGCCAACCTTATTTTGTGGGTGTCGGTTCTGGTATTTGCTGCAGTGTTAGGTGGAGTAACTCAGTATCAACCCATCAAGCTTTTTGAGAATTTTTACCGTAATGGCAGTTTGATTTTTGGTGGAGGTCAGGTGTTGGTGCCGTTGCTTTATACTGAATTTGTGGAGTTTAAGCAGTATCTGACATCCCAGGAATTTGTTTCTGGGTATGGTTTTGTACAAGCGATCCCAGGTCCTGTGTTTTCATTTAGTGCTTATGTTGGGGCGATTAGTGCCAGAGATTTGGGTATGGCAGGTCAACTATTGGGAGCGGGCATGGCAGCTATTGGAGTGTTTTTGCCGGGTACCTTTTTGATATTTTTTGTCATCCGTTTTTGGGAACAACTAAAAAAATACCGAATAGTTAAAGCTTCTCTGGAGGGAATTGTAGCAGTAAGTGCCGGAATGGTGATAGCCGCTGCATTTTTACTCTTCATGCCTATGGAGCAGAAGCCTATAAATTTTATCCTTTTGTTTGCGACAGTTGGTATGATGCACTTTACAAAAATTCCTACTCCGCTTATTATTGTTGGTGGGCTCGTGTTCGGTATCGTGATAGCATAAAAAAGCCCCACAAGTCAGTGGACAAGTGGGGCTGAATTTTAATGCTCTGCTTTTATTTGTTTCCTCCTGCTGGTGGATCAATACCAAGTTTTTTCAACACAAGGTTCGTTACATTATCTTCTTCACGAGCATAAAGAAGGATGCTCTGCCCATTTGCTGTCATGTTGAATACATGCGAGTATCCATTCTCTTTAGAAACCTGCTCAATAGCTGTCCCTATTTTTTCGAAAGCTGGCTGAAGTAGCTGATTTCTTTTGTTTAACATAGAGTTTTGAGCGTTTTGCTCAAATTCCTGAATGGAAGTTTGCAGATTGACAATTTCGCTTTCTTTATCAGCTCTCACAACGTCAGTATATCCTTGTGCATTTTGCTGATAGTCTGCAACTTTAGCCTGATAGTCTGCATACTTTGCTTCAAGCTGAGCAGATAGCTGTTTGTCGTAAGCGGATAGCTCACTTTCAATTTGTTTTGCTTCAGGCATAAGGCTCAAAACGTACTCTACATTTGTATAGCCTATTTTTAACTGCGCCATTACTCCAAAACCGATTACAGCAAGGGCAGTACTTAGTAAAATTCTAGCTTTCATATCTAATTAACTTTTCGTTTTTATGGTTTGGACTTTCGTCCGTTGGTTCAATTAAGATTCAAATTTTATGCTCAATTATTATCTACACTTTGATTTTCTACCAATCCAAGATCTTCAAGCACGAAATCAGTGTAATCATGGATAGGATCCGTATAGATCATCACCAGATCTCCTGACTTATCAAAAACAATTTGTAGTCTGTTATTCTTAGCAACACGCTCTACCGCCTCGAACACTTGATCCTGAACGGGCTTCACAAGTTCTTTTTTCTTAAGAAAATAAAGACCATCAAAGCCAAAAATCGATTGCTGGTATTCCTTTACTTCGTTCCACTTTCGTTCAATCTCCGCGTTCCGCTCTTCCCACATTTCTTTGGTCAACAGGACTTCTTCAGCTTTTAACTCTACTTCCATAGCTTCTACCTTTTGGTACATGTCCTGGATTTCTCCCTCCCAGCCTTTTGCTAACTTTTCAATTTCAGCCTGTGCATCTTTATACTCAGGCATTTTCTCTAAAATGTATTGAGTATCTACATACCCAAATTTTTGCGCAAATGTAGTCGTGGTAAGAATCAGACCAAAAAACAGTAGAGATATCTTTTTCATAGCGTTGTTATTTAGACCCACACATTAGCGTATCTGTTGGCCAATGGAGAAGTGGAACTGAGGACCTGCATTTTGAAGTGTACCGGGTACTCTGTCAAATCCATATGCCCAATCAATTCCCATTAGTCCAAACGCTGGCATAAAGATTCTAAGGCCCACACCCGCAGATTTTTTTATGTTGTAAGGGTTAAACTCTGCAAATCGATCCCAGTTATTACCCCCCTCAACAAATGTTAGTGCATAGATTGTGGCTGACTGAGCTAGTGAAATCGGGTACCTGACCTCCATCACATACTTATTGAAGAGTGTACCCCCCTCAATATTATTCTCCTGATCGAATGGGGTTATGGAGTTGTTTGGATAGCCTCTTAATCCTACAACATCAGTACCAAGCAGGAAGTTTTGACCCGTAAGTCCGTCTCCCCCAAGCTGGAACCGTTCGAATGGTCCCACGTCTGCGGTGCTGGTGTACGACCCAATGTAGCCAAAGTGCGCTCTTGCAGCTAGTACCAGTTTACCTGCCAATGTCAGATAATATTTACTATCAAAATTCCACTTATGGTATTCTAGCCATTTGTATCTCTGCTCTGGTGTTGCGTTCTCATAATCCAGGTCTCTCCAAAGTGAGAATGGAGGCGTGAATGATGCACTTAGAGATAAACTTGATCCATTACGTGGATACATTGGCTGATTCACTGAGTTTCTTGCAATTGTGGTATTTAAAGTGAAACTATTGGCGTCTCCGGTGTTAAATCCAAGTGAGCGACTACCAAACTGGAAAAGGTCATATCGTTGGTAAGAAACACCCGTACTTACTGTAAAAAAGTCATCCGGCCATTTCACTCTTCTTCCGAGTGATGCTGAAACACCCGTAACTTTTAGCCAACCCAAGGTTTCATTGCTAAAACGGTTGATCGATCGTTGTATGGACTTGCTGTAGCTTAATCCGAAGGAGTTAGGCTTTCTTCCTCCCAGCCATGGTTCCACGAAACTAAATGAGTAACTCTGGAAGTTTCGACCATTGGCCTGGAATCTAAGTGATAGACTTTGACCATCACCCACTGGCAAGCCTCTCCAGTTTTCAGGCTTTGTAATATTTCTTACTGAGAAGTTATTGAATGTAACTCCGAAAGTACCAACGAAACCAAAGGCACCTCCCCATCCTCCGGAAAGCTCGATTTGGTCATTGGATCGCTCGACAAGTTGCCATTCTATATCTACTGTTTCGTTGATTGGATCAGGAATTGGAACAGGGTTCACTTGCTCCGGATCGAAGTATCCAAGTTGAGAAAGTTCTCGCTGCGTTCTGATCAATTCAGCCCTACTGAACTTGTCTCCCGGACGGGTTCTAAGCTCGCGTAGGATTACATGGTCGTTCGTTTTATTGTTTCCGCTGATTATCACCTTATCGATGGTAGCTTGTGCACCTTCGTAGACTCTCATTTCAAGATCTATCGAATCCTGCTGCACACCTACTTCCACTGGATTAATACTGAAGAATAAATAGCCATCATCCATGTAGAGTGAGCTAATATCTGCTCCATTAGGATTGAAATTCAGCTTTTTATTAACCAGGTCAAGGTCGTAAACGTCTCCTTTTTCGATTGCTAATATTCTGGAAAGCTGATCGTCTGAATACACGTAATTTCCAGTCCATGAAATATTTCTAAAGTAGTACTTGTCCCCTTCATCCACCTTCAAGTCAATATTCATGTATTTATTGGAGATGTCGTAGGTTGTGTCAGCAATGATCTCGGCATCTCTATAGCCTTTGGAGTTATAAAATCCAATAAGGAAGTCTTTATCAGCTTCATAATCTTCCTTGACGAATTTGGCAGCTTTGAAGAAGTTCAGATTAACATGAGTGGCCATGTACTCTCTCATCTCTTCCTTGGAAACCTTCCTGGAGTTCTTAATGAAATTGAAAAGATTAGGTGGCCAAATCATTTTGGCAGTGGTTTCTATGATCTCAGTAGGCAATGAAAACTTAGGCACCATTCCTGTTTTCTTAAACTTTGACCGAAGCTTCGCAGAAGTAAATGCTTCATTACCGTCAAATCGAATATTCCGAATTTTAACTTTTTGGCCTTGATCGATAACGATTTTCAGATAGGCACTATTCCTAAGAATGGTGTCTGCTTGTTGGAAAACATCAATTTCCGCGTTTAGGAAACCTTTGCTTTCCATGTACTTCATCACAGCAAGCTCAGTGTTTTTGATTACTACATCGGTGAGAACTTTACCCCTTATGAGACCTATTTTATCTTCAATTTCTCCCTGCTTGGTTTTACTCACACCCTCAATGATATACTTGGTCAATCTTGGCCGCTCACTGAGCTCAATAACTAACCAGATTTTATCTCCTTCAACTTTGGATGCAAAGATTGAAACATTGCCAATGATGCCCTGATTCCAAAGCTTTTTGATTGCCTGGGTAATTTCATCACCTGGAACTTTTATTTTATCTCCTACACGTAAGCCGGACAAAGAAATCAGCGCATTATTGTCCAAAAATTGAACGCCTCGTACTTCAATATCTGCGATTTCGTATTCCTTTGGGCTGGAATAGTTTATCGACACTCCTCCATTCGATTGGCCCTGATTTCTTCCGAAAACAACTTGTGAATAAGATTCACAAATGGCCAAAATGGCCAAAACTACTAGTAATATTTTTTTCATGCTTTCACTTGATCGCTCGTCTTTCCAAACCTTCTTTCCCTTTTTTGATAGGATAGAATCGCTTCGTATAAATCTTTTTTTCTAAAATCGGGCCAAAGTACATCAGTAAAGTGTAATTCTGTATAGGCCATTTGCCACAATAAGAAATTACTTATCCGCATCTCACCGCTTGTTCTAATTAACAAGTCTGGATTCGGTATTCCTGCAGTTGATAGATGCTCATCTATGTCTGAAGGTTCGATGCAGGTCATTTCTTTTTGTAAAATTTGGTTCATGGCGTTTACCAAATCCCATTTTCCACTATAATTAAGAGCCAGTATTAAATTCATGCCGCTATTTTCCTTTGTGCATGTTATTGCCTCTTGCAGTCTGTTCTGCGCTTTTGCTGGAAGACCTGAAGTTTCACCAATCGTACTTAGCCTAATGTTGTTTTTTTGAAGCGTTGGGAGTTCATCCTTGATCGTATTTACCAGAAGGGTCATTAAACTATCCACTTCGTATTTGGGCCTTTCCCAATTTTCAGTTGAAAAAGCATAGAGTGTTAAGTGCTTTACACCAACTTCTGCAGATCCTTCGGTAGCAGATCGTACCGCTTCAATAGCATTTTGGTGACCGAAAATTCGTTTCACTCCCTGCTTCTGCGCCCATCTACCATTCCCGTCCATAATTATAGCTATATGCTCAGGGATGTTGCTTTGCTCTATTTGATTTTTCAGTTCCTCCAACGCCATTTTCAAAAAGGCTACAAAAATGGACTTTTTTTTACTTAAAGGGAATGAAAACCAATGATTTAACTTCTATTAACGAGAAAGAATTGACTGATTAGGTCGATAAGGGAATGGGCAAGGAACATTGAACAAGGTGATACTAAAGGTGATGCCTGAAAAGAAGTACCAATCATCATCCTTAGGGTTGCCATATTGGTAATCTTTGATCGTTTGATCACCATCAGAAATTCCATCTAAATGATCAAAGAAAGTCTTCCTTGCTCCTGCTTCAAATCCGATCGTATATTTTTTTTGTATTAGGTATTTGAAACCAACTCCAACAGGCAGGACTGGTTGTATAGACCCTACATCTTCATTTGCAGGCGCGTCGCTAAAATTAAAGAAACCAACTCCTCCGAAAATATATGGTGAATAGTTTACTCTTGAATCTTCCGTTTTGAAATCGAGAAAATGGTACTCGAAAACAGATGAGAATTCCAGAATAGTAGAGTTAAAGGAATGACCTCTTTCGACAGCAAATGCGTCGATTGGCGTTTCAGAGCCTCGAACTTTCCCAACCGTTAATGCAAGTCGAATAGTTAAAATTTCAGAGAAATTCATGCGGTAAAACCCCGTTCCCGCAATGGATGAAGTGCTGAAACTAAACCCGCGCACTAAATCTCCCGAGTAGTTCATTGATCCAACTCCACCACCGAACTCCATAAATTGCGAATTGGCACTGAAGCTGATTATTACAAGAAAGCTTAAAAATAGTTTCTTCAATTTTTATCTGTATTTCGCTCTTTTTCTGGTAGTGCTTCCCAGAACATAGCTCAATTTGAGTTGAGTAACGAAGAACATGTCATTATCGTCTGGATTACCACGCCTTGACCCATCAATTCCAGTTCCGACGTTACCTTCGATATAATAACTATGACCCTGATTATGGTTATTAAGAATTCTCAAATTAGTTATATCTCTAGCTTCCCCTTTGGAACTAACAGGGACTGAACCTCGGTCAGACATGATTCTTGCTAAAACCCCATCATTATCTTCAAGTGTTTGCAGGCTAACATATTCAGTGCTAACGTCATCGATATAGTCTGTAAAGAGGTACCTAATGCCAAGCTCAATTCCTGCATTTAATTGTGTATTGGGTAGCCTGATCTGAGCACCAAGAGCTACTGGAAGTGAGAAGGCGATTGATTTGTACGGTTCAACAATGCCCAAATTCTGTCCTTCTGTCCCCAAAGGTCTCAATTTAACCCATTCACCAGCCTGAGGGGCCGGGGTGGTTGAATCTGTGCCACCAGCCTGATGGTCAAACTCAGGCACTTTTCCTTTAGGTTCATGGTGAAACACCGTTCCTCCAAGTGACAGGTAGGCATTGAATGGAAGTCTTTGATTGGGTCCTCCATGGTTTGGGAACAAAAATATTTGCAACGCAAGTCTGAACTCTTTAATATCGTTTCTGAAACTCAAATTTCGGGCATACCTGGGGAACCCATCTTCCGTCCCAGGGTCAGATGTAAAATCATCTCCAAATATTCTAACCCAATTAATATCTGCTGTTATAGCTAATGAGTGATGAAACTTATAACCCCCGGACAATCCAAATCCTGGTCTGGTGAAAGAAACATCTGTACTTGCTGCTTTATTCACAGGAGCCAAATCTCCAAAGTAGTTTCCGGCATTTACCTGTGCTCCCACAAAAAGATAAGGCTCAAATCTACCATATCCTCTAATACCACCTTTGTAGTGCGAAACTTTTCGATTAGTTTTCTTTCTTGCTTTGTACTTATTTTTTCGCTGTGCTTCAGCATTATCCGCTAGCCCCAACATGGCTACAGAAAGGATAATTACTAATAGGCTTTTGAGTTTCATAATTCACTCTTTATAAACACAAAAATATGTGTTTGATTATTCTTTTGTTTGCCTTCCTGTTATAAAAGACTAATTCTCAAGGCTTAAAAGTAGGAAAAGAAAGTTCTTTTTCGTCTGAAAAAACTGCCAATTCAACAAAATTTCAGCTTAAAATCAAATTTAATTCCTTTTATCAAAGCCCCACCCGAGCTTATTTCTAATGGTATCAGGGAAATTGATCCCCTCTATCTTAATAAGCTTAGCCTGGAATGAAGCTTTTTTTACAACTATATGAACGTCATTTTCGATCGTTTCAGATCTGGAATCAAGTGAGATTAGAAAACTTCTGTTTCTAGTCTGTATTTCAAATTTTAACTCTGAATCATCAGAGACAATTAGCGGCCTCACATTTAGGTTATGTGGACTTACAGGTGTGATAATAAAATCTTTAGAATCTGGCATCATAAGCGGACCACCACAACTGAGGGAGTAGCCTGTTGAGCCTGTTGGTGTTGACACCATCAACCCATCTGCCCAATAGGTGTTTAAATATTGATCATTGATGTAGCACTTTACCATGATCATGGCTGATGAGTCTTTACGAAGAATGGCACACTCATTCAAGGCGTATGTTTTGCCTTTGAAAAGGTCCATGTTGGTTTCTAGTGATAAAAGTGACCTGCTTTCAATTTCATATTCACCTTTAAACAAAAGATAGAGGGACTCCTTGATATATTCTTTTGCAATGGAAGCCAGAAACCCAAGCCGACCCATATTAATACCAAGAATCGGAACTTCATTTTCACCGACCCATAAAAGCGATTCAAGAAAAGTACCATCTCCACCCAAACTAAAAACCGCATAGAAGTCGGGTGTGATTTCAGTCGCAATGTTCGCTGATTCATCTATGAGCTCGGTATTTCTTGAATGGAATAGTGAGGTATACCAAATCTCAATCCCCTCCATCTTTAAGCGATCGATTATCTGAGTTAGATACTTCTCTGAATTTTTTTCAATCACCAGTCCATGTAGAGCTATTTTTTTTATCTCGCTCATGGATCTAGAAATTTCATCAGCATTCCATACCTGTCTTTTTCGTCAAAGGAATTGTCTTCTGTATTGAATGAAGAAGTGACTTTATATCCGCTTTTAGAAAGACCAGTAGCAATTTGATTGACGTCCTGATGGTTGATCCGAAGGACGATTTCAATCAATGCCGGATCGTCCAGGTCTGGCTTAATATTGGCACCTAAAATCGTGGAGCCATTCATTTCAACTACACGGGATATTTCTGAAAGAGAATAATCATTTAGGCTAGTTTGCAGTGTGACGATAGCTCCTTCGGCATTCACGATAGCTGTTTTAGCAAATTCTCTGAGAATATCAGAAATTAGAACCACACCTTTAAACTGCTGATCTTTTATTACAGCTACCATATCCATACGGTGCTCGTTTTGCACCTTCAGGATGTCGTAATAGTGGCTGTTTGATGGAACGATGCATGTTTGCCCCATCAAAGGATATGCTCCAACCTCAGGGTGCATGATTTCCTCATCGTAGAGCAATTCTTCCGATACAAACCCCAATAATTGGCTTCCATTCACAACAGGTAATTCCTTCACCCTAAACTCATCCATCCATTGCTTAGCTCTGGCAATATCATCGTTGGGTTTAAGCGGAGGTACCATATAATTTATGAGCTGTTCTGCTATCATTACTTAAGGGTTTAAGTCCAAATAAGTCATATATGTTCCTTTACCTTTTGGTAAGTTTTCCATTGAATCAATTAAGTCTCTGATAAACGGGAGCACGTTTCCGAGCCACTCAAACACAGTAGGCCCAATAGATACAATATACGGAAAAATGATAGTATTGTCTGCATAACGGTTGCTGATATCAAAACCTACAGATTCAAAAACCCAAAACAAAACACTTAATATAAACGCCCACTTAAATAATCCGGCAAATGCTCCTACCAAATTATCGACCGCCCCAAAAATGGTCATATCAACCATGCTTTTTAGCGCTTTTGCGCCGGCTTTTATGGCTAAACTTAACAGCACGAAAAGTGCTATAAAAACAAGCACTGCTGCTATTTCGAAATAGCTGGTATCTCCAAAAATGCTGGTAGATACAGGAACCGTAAGCTCTAAAGCAAGAAACAGACCAATGAAAAAAGCAACAAAAGAAAGAATCTCAACAATGAAACCTCTCATATAGCCTTTTACAGCTCCAAAACCCAAAAGGATTAATAAAATGATGTCGAACGTACTCAACTTAGCTTAAAAGTTTTTTAGCCAACGTTGATATTAGTTTACCGTCTGCCTTTCCAGCTAATTTTTTAGTCGCCGCTCCCATTACTTTTCCCATATCCTGTGGTCCGCTAGCTCCAACTTCTTCAATTACTTTTTTCACCTCCGCCTCAACTTCTTCTTCAGAGAGTTGTTTAGGTAAGAAACTTTCTATTACTGCTAGTTCAGATTTTTCTGTTGCAGCCAGATCATCTCTTCCTTGCTGCTCAAATACTTCAATGGAATCTTTACGTTGCTTGGCCGCTTTGGCCAATAGTTTCATTTCAGCATCTTCTGACAGATCACCGCCTCCGCCTTTATCTGTTTCAGCTAAAAGGATTTGTGATTTGATTGCTCGCAATGCACGCAGACGATCCTTGTCTTTGGCAAGCATTGCTGTTTTTATTTCTGATTCAATAGTTGATTTTAAACTCATGGTAACATTGTTTTAGAATGAACAACTTTGCGAAGAAAAACATTCTTAAGTTATGACCCAACTAAGTGTTAACATCAACAAGTTTGCTACGCTGAGAAATGCAAGGGGAGGCGACAACCCGAATGTGGTTCAGATAGCGAAGGATTGTGAACGGTTTGGAGCCCAAGGCATCACTGTGCACCCACGACCTGATGAACGTCATATCACAAGGCAGGATGTTTATGACCTTAAGGATGTCGTGACTACCGAGTTCAATATTGAAGGTTATCCGGACGATCGGTTCATGAAAATCATTGAGGAAGTAAGACCTGTACAGGCTACCCTGGTACCTGATCCACCAAATGTATTGACCTCAAATGCCGGCTGGGATACCATTAATAATGAGAAAATGCTCTCTGAGATTATTTCTCAACTCCAAAGCTGGGGAGTACGAACTTCAATTTTCATTGAGCCCGAAAATAAGTTGATGGATGGAGCTAAAAAGTGCGGAACAGACCGGGTGGAACTATATACAGAGATGTATGCATCTTCCTATCATAAGGATAAAATAAAAGCTATTGAAGCTTATAAAACTTCGTCGGAACATGCCAATCATATCGGTTTGGGACTGAACGCCGGACATGATTTGGACTTGAAAAATTTAAATTATTTAAAGCAGCAAATTCCTTATCTTGAGGAAGTGTCAATCGGGCATGCACTGGTTTGTGATGCGCTTTATTATGGACTGGAGAATACGATACAGATGTATTTGCGTGAACTAGATGTTTGATTTTGCTAAACATTTTAGTAAAATGATTATTTTTGATTAATGGAATTATCAAGCTTGATGTTTTTGATTGTGGGATTGGCTCTTGGTGTGCCAATGGGATGGTTGCTGTTTCGAGTAAGAAGTAGCTCAAATGTTCCTGAGAATGGAGAATTGAAGATCCAGTTGAAGCTTGAAATGGAGCGCTCAAAGAAACTTGCTGAGGAACTGCAGCAAATGAACAATGAACTGCGAAGTGAGCGAGAAGAAGTAATCCACCTAAATAATCAGAACTCTACTTTGAAGGCCAACTATCAAAACCTTCAAACGCGTCTTGAGGAGCAAAAAGGAGAGTTGGGTCAATTGCAGGAAAAATTCACCACAGAGTTTAAAAACCTGGCTAACGAAATATTCGAAGAGAAGAGCAAGAAATTCACCGATCAGAATAAGACGAATCTTCACGAGTTATTAAATCCTTTGGGTCAAAAACTGACGGAGTTTGAGAAGAAGGTTGAGCAAACGAATAAGGAAAGCCTGGAAAGAAGCACGGCTCTGCGAGAGCAAATTATCGGTCTTCGGGAGCTTAATGATCGGATGACAAAAGAAGCAGAGAACTTGACGAAGGCATTGAAAGGCGATGTGAAGATGCAGGGAAACTGGGGAGAGGTTATTCTGGAGCGAATACTCGAGAAGTCTGGTCTTGAAAAAGATCGGGAATACATAGTACAGGAGACTCTACACTCAGAAGCTGGAAGACGATTACGCCCAGATGTGATCATCAAGCTGCCGGACAACAAGAATCTGGTGATAGATGCTAAAATGTCATTGGTGGCCTACGAAAAATACATGAATGAGGAGGATGAGCTCAAGAAAGAGCAATATCTAAAAGATCACATTCTCTCTGTAAAGGCACACGTAAAAGGGTTGGCTGAAAAGAACTATCATCAGTTATTCGATGGCGGGTCTTTGGATTACGTCCTTATGTTCGTGCCAATTGAATCTGCGTTTTCATTAGTGGTTCAGCATGGTGGAGAACTTTATAATGATGCGCATGAAAAGAGTATCATCATAGTAAGTCCTGCCACTTTAATAGCCACACTTCGCACAGTTTCCAGTATTTGGAAACATGAGTATCAAAATAAAAATGCACTGGAAATCGCTCGTCAGGGAGGGGCACTTTATGACAAATTCAAGGCTTTTGTAGATGATCTGATTGAAGTAGGAAAGTCACTTGATAAATCTAAACAACAGTATGGGCAGGCAATGAACAAACTAGTTGAAGGAAAGGATAATCTGATCCGAAAGACTGAGCGTCTAAAAGAGCTTGGCTCGAAGACTTCTAGATCGATGGATGAAAAATTGCTATATCGGGCAGGAGCAAAAGACGAGGATGATAGTCCTGAGTTGTTTTAATCTTAATTTTACTTTTCTAATTTTTTGAGATGGAATTGACTTCAGATAACAAGCTGAAAAACATTATTATCGTTGGTGATCGGGTACTCATTAAGCCGATGAAGGAGACTCAGAAAACGGCAAGCGGAATATATCTTCCGCCGGGAGTGCAGGAAAAAGAAAAGGTACAAAGTGGCTACATTGTAAAAGCAGGCCCTGGATACCCAATTCCTCATTCTGTGGAGGAAGAAGACTGGAAACCGGAGGATGAAAAAATCAAATACATTCCGCTACAGGCAAAGGAAGGAGATTTGGCTATTTTCTTGCAAAAAGGAGCTTTTGAGGTGCAATACAATAAAGAGAAATATTTCATAGTACCACAATCATCCATTTTAATGCTTGAGAGAGAGGAAGACCTATTTGGTTAAATCGTATTTTTCTCGTTTTTTCTAAGATAATATTTTGTTAATCTGTACTTTTAAAGAAGATTAACTGAATGAGAAGATGCGATTTTTTGTTAGCCTTCTAATTCTATCGACTTACCTACACCTACCAGCACAGAATACCAGCGACTTACCCTTCCAGGTTTTAGTGGCCAAAGATGCGACTGTATATGGCTCTCCTGTTGAACCATTACAGATGGTAGATGATGTAACCTCGATAGAGGTAAAAGACGGTGGGTTTTTGAGTCTGGTTCATAAAGGAGGGACTACTTATGAACACACTGAAAAGATTTTTACGTTTTACTTGAAGCCACAAGAGCTGAAAGAACGACAAGAACGACCAAGGTTAGAATTGTTGTATATGGATTCTACTGTTTTGGATCCAACAAAAATGATCACGGTCTTATACCCAGTGTTTGATAGGTCCGGATACCTGATTTGGAATGAAAACGATCCATTTGAATTATACTGGCATTTGCACGACGAGCCAGTATTGAATTATGTGTTAACCGTTCATGATAATGCAGGTCCGAAGATTCAGGACTTTAGAACAAAGCTTCACAACTATACCTTAAAGCCAACAACTTATGGCCTCAAGGAGGGAGCATTTAAATTCACGATAAGCAGCACATTTGCCGGAGAAACAATAGAGTCAAAAACCTATACGGTTCAATTAAAACCCGGGCCTGTATATGAAAAAAAGGCTTCTGACCTGGTATTGAAAGCATTGGAGCTGGAACTGAGTCCTGATCTGGCGCTACCGGTATGGCAAGAAGCTTTATCACTTCCTAATGGAGAGTTCTTTAAACCTCTTTATGAGAAGTTTTTAATTAGAAATAAACGATTACTTAGCGCTGCAGGGCAAGATGTGCAGCAGCTTCTTTCGCAAAATAAGTAAGGATCATATCAGCTCCCGCGCGCTTGATTGAAAGTAAAGATTCCATCATCGCTTTATCGGTATCCAGCCACCCTTTTTCACCCGCTGCTTTGATCATGGCATATTCTCCGGACACATTATAAGCTGCAATAGGGATATTGAAGTTGGCTTTTAATCGTTGAATAATGTCAAGATAAGCTAGTGCCGGTTTCACCATTAATACATCAGCACCTTCATTAAAATCAAGCTCTGCTTCAATCATGGCTTCATCGCTATTTGCAGGATTCATCTGGTAGGTCTTCTTATCACCAAATTTAGGTGCAGAGTCTAGCGCATCTCTGAACGGGCCATAAAATGCTGATGCATATTTGGCTGTATAGCTCATGATTCCCGTATTGGTATACCCTTGTTCATCCAATACATTTCTCAAATACCCAACACGAAAATCCATCATATCCGATGGGCCGATCATATCGATACCTGATTCTGCCTGAGCTAAAGCCATTTGACCAAGAATGTCGAGTGTTTCGTCATTCAAGATCTGGCCATCTTCCACAATTCCATCATGTCCGTCACTACTGTATGGATCCATAGCCACATCTGTGATGATGAGTGCTTCAGGGAATTCCTTTTTTATCTTCGTTAATGTCTTTAGATAGAAGAAATCAGGATCGTAACTTCTGGTGGCCGTCTTGTCTTTGTACTTCTCATCCACTACCGGAAATACATCAAATCCTTTAATGCCCATTTTCAAACAAGCTTCGATTTCCTTTAGTATCAAATCCTCTGACAGACGGAAGATGCCGGGCATAGACTCCACCTCTGACTTCTTGTTCTTTCCCTCAAGCAGGAACAATGGAAAGATAAAATCATTAGTTGTCAGAATGGTTTCCTGTGCCAGGTCTCTTATCGCAGATGATGCTCTATTTCTTCTTGGTCGCCTCATGGCTGCAAAGATATTCGCAAAATTTTGCCTTCTGTGCCCGTAGCGAATCCAAAACTTCCTTTCATACTCAACGCCCAGTAGTTGAGCGTATCTAATGTATTCCAGGTTTGTCCTATATCGGATGTATAGTCAAGTCCTTTGGGCCCACATGCAAAAGCAAATATTTGTCCGTCCATTTTTGTAATTGCACTTCCATAAAAAGCACCTCTTGTCTGTGGCTGGTTCGATAGATTCCATGTAGCTCCACTATCTTCTGAAAAGGCACAGTTTTCAGTATAGTCATCGGCAATCATAAGATCTCCACCCGTAACAACCCCAATGTCACCAACAAATGATACCGACGTGTTTCCAGCTGCATCTCCTGAAATTAAAGGAGAATTTATTTCTTTCCAGGATTGCCCATAATCTCCTGTAATTAAGAATCTGCAGTTGCCGCCTGCACCTGTTGCGATCCAGGCTTTCCCATTTTCTCCGGTAGTGACGCATGTGCCACTTGCCGCAAACCCACCTTCACCTTTTCCTGTTTTGGGCATGTTTGTAGAGTCAGCTCGATTCCAGCTTTTTCCACCATCATAAGTCAGCAGAATGTATGGATAATTGTCAATAGCGTCTCCATACGCGATACCTCTTTGATCATCCCAGAAATCGATGCAATCCAGGAAGCCAAGAGAGTCCTGCATTACAAAATTTTCTTCCCATTGATCAGGCGCGGTGAATGTTAAAATTCTGGAAAGTGGACCTGATCCAGCGGTCATTAAAACAGCCTTTTCATTATTGAATCCATGTACATCTCTAAATTGAAGAGAATCACCTGTTGGATGATTAAACAACTCCCAGCTTTCACCACCATCTTTTGTAAGGACAAATGTTGCATCGTGCCCGCTGATCCAGGTCGTATTTTCATTCACAATACTGATGGCTTGTAGAAGCGAACTAGTAGGACTGTCCAATGGCTCAATTTGAGGTTGGATTGGTTTCTGAGTGCATCCAATCATGGTCAGAAATAAGGGAACGATAAAAGGACTTTTCATATTAATTCAGGTTGAGGTTTTACCATCTCGTCTACTTTTTCGATCCACTTTTCGAACAATTGATTTTCCAGTTTTTCAACGAACTCAGCGTGATGTTTCCACTCCACAAAAAACTCATCCATCTGTTGGATCATCTCTTCCAAGTGGCCTTGCTCTTCCACGACGATCATGCGAACGCTGATTTTACTATCATTTTCTCTTAACACTTCTTCATAAACCGGATACAGATCGTCGGCTCTAACTTCAATAGCGTATGTCACCAAAAGATAGGCAGCATATTTAAGCTCATTTCCTTCAAAGCCCATTTCATTTTTTAAATACCGACTGATAGACGCATCGAGTGCGTGCAGATACTGAAAGCTTTGGATGGGGGCAAGGAGCTCATGAGATAGATAGGTTTTGCATCCTTCATATCCGGTCTTCTTGATTTGACTTTTGAGGTAATAAGCATGTCGTGCCTCTTCAGCAGCATGTTTGAGTACAATCTCATCTACAAGCTGATCATGTTCACTAGCAGAAATTTTCCTGGCTCCTGTATTCTCCATCATGGAGAGGGAGTTCAGCCATTTGGCGTGCAGTTCAGGTGAGGATACAATTTGCTTGATGAGTGCTTTTAATTCCATATAGCTCCTGTTAAAAATTCAAAGCTAATGTGGCATTCGAAAACAAGAACAGAGAAATGAATCTAATTGTAAGGAACGATGAAACAAAAAGGAGTGCCCCACGCTAAACGGCACTCCTTTTTAGAGGGATTAAGAATTTAAATCAAAGTACAAGCTGACCGATCTGCAATAAATCTTTGATCTTGTTTTCCTGATTTACATAGGCAACCACATCATCTCTTTGAACTTCAGCGACGATGATGTTCCCAACTTCCTCATGGACATTGCTGTAAATGTCACGTTTGGCCATCGCCTCACATTGTTTTACATTATCTGCTGTTGGTGTGAGATAGTGGACTTTATCCGAGCGGAATCGATTCAGCAAGAAGATATGGATCAGTGTCATCAATCTTTTTCTTCTATAGTTGGAGACAAACGTGTTTTGATCTCTGATTGAAAGGATAGCCACCTTGTTACGATCAACCAATGTACTGAAGACGATATTGGCTATCATTTCTTTATTAGATGAAACGGAAAGTTCAAGTGTTGAAGATCCCATGCTTTGGGGCTTTAATTTCACTTTTAGTTCCGCATTAATTTCATTGATCGTTTTCCATTCGTGTAGCCATTTTTTAAGAGTCAAAAGGGGCAATTCGGTGTGCAGCAGATGCTGAAATTGCGTGGAGCCTTTACCCATGGCCCTTGTCGTCGCAGTTCGCCCGGATGAAGCTGCAAGGGCTCCATCTAATCGGGTTCCACCAACTAAGGTCTGAGGAGTTTTATATGGCGAATCCAGCAATCTAAGCTTGCGCTGGACTTTCGCCAGTGCGAGCATGCCTTCATTGTTCAATGAATCTGAAAATTCCTCAGCAGCCAATCCGTCAATTTGGTGACCTCCGTAAGTGATGAAATTAAAGACAAAGCCCATTTTAGCAAGTTCTGATGGAAATGCAATCATCTCTTCTTCCGTCATACCAGTAGAATCCCAATTAAATGAAGGGGAAAGATTGTAAGCCAGCATTTTATCCGGAAACTCAGCATGAATGGCATCTGCAAACTTTTTCGCGTCTGCTAAGTCTGCGGTTTTTGTTTCCATCCATAAAATATCTGCAAAGGGTGCCACAGCCAAAGATTTCGCAATGGCGAATGGGATGCCACCTTTGATCTGGAAATATCCTTCCGGAGATCGCATCGCATCACAGTTCCAGTAAAAAGAAATCCCCAATTCTTTAAGATATGCTTTAACATCAGCGATGGACAATTTTTCTATCTCGCACTCCCATCCAAGGGCAATGTCCAATTCAAGGCCATCGCTCATGGCAAGTACGATGGCTTGTTTTGCAGCATCACCAATGGTTTTTATTACAGCATCTTTTTCCCATTCTCCCACAACAAAGTCAATCAACTCATTAAGTGCTTTCTCAAAAGTGATGGCCTCATCTGTTTTAAGAATCTCTGAATACTCCTCAATTTTTTGTTCTATCCCAATGCCATTTAGCCATTTTCTTGCCTGTGAAGCAATGACTTGCTCACTATAAAGCATATGCCCATAGGTGTCAATGCCATATTCATTTAAAAGGGCATGTAGCGTTATAAGTACCGATTTGTAGCTTGGGATGTTTGGATTCGTAACGCCTAGTACAAATGGCTGATCACGTTCATCACTGATAGATTCCATCAAAGTGGCCGCCTCAGCATCGGTTCGTGCCACGATTATTCCCTCTACACGCATTACATCCAATTGGAAACGAGCTGCATTTAATCGCTTGATTTGCTCATCGCATGGAACAAGCACTTTCCCTCCCTGGTGTCCACACTTTTTGGTGCCCGGTTTCTGGTCTTCAATATGATAGCCTGGCACACCTGCCTCCACAAATCTTCTAACCAGGTTTCGGACGTGTGCATCACCTCCGTGACCTGTGTCCGCATCCGCAATGATGTATGGCGAAAAGTCTATCAAGGGCGTTTCCTTACGTTCGTTCTCAGTCATTTTACACCGATGAAATCGTTGATTTTTATCTGCTGCAAGTAGTGCCCTAACTATTGAGGCGGCTTCATTTGGCACCTGACTTAGCGGGTAGCTTGCAAGATCGGCACCCGGATCCTCATCTGCGGAACCTTTGGCGGAGGTAGCCCAGCCTCCAAGGTATATTCCTTCGATTCCTGCACGCTTCATCATGACCGCCTGGCCAGGTGAATAAGGGCCAAAAGTGGTTATGGAAGACTTTTCTGAATATTTTTCCCTAAGCTTTTGGAAAAAATCTTTTGCAGCTGCTTTTGCTATTGAATAATCCTGAAAGATGGTTCCTTGCTGCTCTGCTACTTGTCTGGCAGTATAAAGTCTCTTTATTCCGTCAAATCTGGATTTTTCGAAAAAATTAATTACTCCGGCAACAGTCTCCTGGAATACGGTTGATTCATTTTTCATACGTGAATTGGTTTAAGCGTCACCAAATCCAGATTAGCTGTGATTCGATGGCCAGTAGTTTTTAATTGTTGGAAATATGCGTCAACACGTTCCTCAGCAATCTTGAAGTCTGTGTTGTTTAAGTTCAAATTGAGCAGGTCTATATACCACGGAGCTTTGTTTGAGTCATGAACCAGCCGTGAGACAATCATCTTAGAAATCGGAAGGGTTGTCAATTTGGAGTCATTATGAACATCACGATTGTTCGCTTTCATCAGCTTTTCAAACTCCTCTTCGAGTATGCGATCAAATAATGCTCTTGTAAAAGGCTCACCCTTTACTAGGTTGACCTCTTTATCTGCTTCCGTTATTTTGGCTTTTTTATGCACCCACTCCCAAAGCACACCCACTCGAATTTCTCCGGTGGCCATGTCTTCCATGAGGTAGAGTATGTTGTCATCACCGAAGAAGTCAGCCGGCTTAAGTGCTGCAGCTTGAAAGCCTTGCAAGAATGCATTACCATATTGCAACGCAACGCTGAGTAGGTTTCTGGCTCCCCGAATGGTACGTGGTGCTTCGGCTAAATGGATCAGTGCTTGCTCGTCTTTATCGGAGTACCTCAGTGGTTCAAAAGAACTCCCCAGCTGATTTTTAGCTCCAACTTTTTCCCAGACAGGGCGAATGATGTGCACCATTTTCCAATGTGCAACCCACTTTCCTGATGCTCCGGCCTGCTGTTCTCGTTCAGCTCCGGCAACAGCTTTTTTCATGCTTTCTTCAACACCCTTTTCACCACCTACAGGAATATTTGGTTCCATTCCTCCTTGCCATAACGCAAAGTTTCCATTCTTATCAGGTGTGTTTACCGTTCGTCGAACCAGATCTTCATAGGCAGCCATATAGCTGTAATCCATTGTGATGGATTCGATGTTTGGGTTTATGAAGTCAGGTACACCAGCCAATGCATCGGATACGCTATTTATGTAATCCCATCGGCCGGTATTGAACCCCACAAAATGCTTTCCGAGGGCGGCTCGAATTTCCATGAGCTGCATGGCGGCCTCCAACTGCTCAACAAGCACATACGTTTTAATCGTGCCTATTTCAAGCTCGAGGTGTGTTTCCAATGCGGTAATTAATTCGTTCCAAAAAGCGGCCTCATCTGCTGTTTGAATTTTGGGCAAATACAGCACAACAGAACGACCACTTGAGAGGAATTTTTTATAGTTGTTGACAACATAAAGCGATAAGTCTGTGATAGAGGCAGAGAAAGAAGCTCCGCCTTCCATGGTAATGTGTCGATCATCCAGGTGAAGTCCCCTCACCCGGTAAATGATAGTAGTAAAGTCAAGTTGTTGTTGTAAGTCAGCTACAATTTCTTTTCCGAAAAAGCCATTTGACCAGTGGTTCATTTCCTGAGCAACTTGTTTGGCAACTTCAAGAAAAACCGGATCTTGATGAATGGCTAATTTGAGATTTCGAATATTATCCAAAGACATGGAGTCTATTTGCCCAAGCGCATCTTCTCCATCAAACATCCAGCCGTCTGCACCAGAAAGAAGAGCGTAGGCCACATTTCGAATGCTTGACTTTAAAGAAGCATTTGGTTTGGTTGCCGGTCCGGTACCCTGAATCCACTGGCATTGCAAGTCCTTAGGGATAGTTGCTCCTTCAAAGTTTCCTTCACGCGCATCTTTTACAGTGAGTGAACTGTTGCCAATGGTTTTTTCCTCCGGAAGAAAATGGGGCGTATCACCAGACTCAATCCGAATTTTTCTTCGATCAGATCGAAGTTTCATTAACTCCTTCTGGTGTGCATTAAAACTGGCCAGGTATTCAAGAGCAGTTAGTGCATCATCTGTGTAGATATCTCGATAATCAATTAGTCGATCCGAGTGAATATGTAATTGTGACATAGGTTGAATTTTTGCCAAATATATTAAAATAATCTAAAAGCGGAAATTCCGCTAATATTATTTTTTACTCTTTTAATATCTAAATTCACCGCATGATTTCGGATAATGACGTTTTGAAGTTGATTATGGGGTTTAAGGTGAAGCACCTTCGATCCAGGGTGGGGGTATCGTATCAGGAGCTTTCTAATAGAACAGGACTATCTGTTTCCTATCTCAATGACATTGAAAAAGGGAAGAAATATCCGAAACCGGATAAGATTCGAATGCTCGCAGAGGCTTTTGAGGTAAGCTATGATGAGTTGGTAAGTACCCAGGCAGATAAAAAGCTACGTCCAGTGGTGGAGTTATTAAACTCCGGGTTTTTTAAATACTTTCCTACCGAAGAGTTTGGCTTGAATCTGGAAAAGCTGATAGATATATTCAGTAATTCACCGGATAAGATCAGTGCCTTTATCAGCACCATTTTGAAAATGGTCAGGAGCTACCAGATTGAAAAGGAGCATTTTTACCGGGTAGCACTGCGATCGTATCAGGATATGCATGACAATTTTTTCCCCTCCCTGGAAAAAGCGGCAGAAGATTTTAGAACAACTTCCAAACTAAAAGGAATTCCTTCTCTGACTTCTTTGAAGCAATTATTGTATGATAAATTCTCGATTGAAACAGATGATACCAAACTGGGTAATCATGAAAAGCTGAGACGTTTTCGTTCATACTATTCTGAATCAGCAAATAAGCTCTATGTAAATAGCCAGCTTAGCGAGGAACAACAAAAATTTCTGATAGCGAAAGAATTGGGATTTCAGCATTTAGGTATTGGAGAACGACCACATGAAACAACGCTGAATAAAGAAGCATCTTTTGAAAAGCTCTTAAATAATTTCAGAGCTTCCTACTTTGCAGCTTCTTTACTCATGAGCTCAGATGAACTAGTTAAGGACCTACAAAAATTGTCTGTAGCCACTAGTTGGAATCCCAAATTAATTGAAAGTTTACTAAAAAAGTTTCAGGTTACACCTGAAACACTACTTCAAAGGCTCACCAATATTTTACCGAAACACTTTGGTATAGACAATCTGTTTTTTATCCGACTGGATAATACAAAGGGGCTAGTCAATTATCGTATTACGAAGGAATTGCATCTTTCAGGTTTGCATAAACCCTATCAAAATCAACTGGAAGAACACCTGTGTCATCGATGGGTCTCAATCAGTAGCATCAAACAATTAAACAGTGTCAAATCCAATTATGTGATTGACGCGCAGGTTTCTGAATACTGGCAAACGGATAATGCCTACTTCTGTATTTCTATTGCAGAGCCGGACCGGTTTGACAATCATAATGGAACCAGCGTTACACTAGGACTATCGATGAATGAATCGCTGAGGGGGGCTTTTAATTTTATGAAAGATCCTGATTTGCGTAGAAGAACGGTACATACTACCTGTGAGCAGTGTTCCATTCCCGATTGTGAACATCGTGTAGCACCACCTACGATCGTTAATAAAAGAAGGCTCGAGGAAGAGCTGGAAGAGGAATTGAAGAAACTTTAACAAAGGGAGGTAGTTATTGTTCCACGACAAGAATAATTCCTCCAAATGGTATAGAAAAGGTAAGAAGTAATTGTATTCTCGGCGTAGGATGAGCATCAGTTTTCTTTTAATTCACGATTGATCTGTTCAATGAGTGCAATAATACTTTCTCTTACACGCTGAGCCCTGAGCTCTACTGAGCCGTTTTCCAGACCTTTGACATTTACAATTTTGATGAAGTCAGGATCCGTTTTTAGAGTACTGTAATCTTCGTTTGAAATCATAAAATTCATGTAAAACCGCTTACTTAGATCCTGATGCATCTGGAAGTACTTGTGCAAAACAGGTTGGACATGCTGAGAATTAAACCTAATTCGCTCTTCTTCATACCTCTTGTAGTAGGGGTATAAACTTTCATAATGTGTGGATATGTTAAGTCTCAAGCTATCATTTAAAACAAGCTCTAATCCCTTAGAGAGCAGCAAACTGAAGCCACTTTTATTGGGACTAAAATGTGGCGTCACCCGAAGGTTTGTGGCAAGAAATTGAAAACGATCGTTGGGTGCTTCATTCCGATCAAGGAATTCCACTATGTCGATACAAGCCTCGTTGATTTCATCCATTATGCCTAAGTCGGAATCAATTTCTAGGAGATCTGCCTGAAGATTACTTCGGATTTCTGCAAGTATCTTTTTCTCTAGTATTCTTGCTTTTGCATAGTCTTTGGCCGTATCAATCTGCACGGCAATCAAGATTCCGACCACCACCAATAGGATCTCACCAATGGCATAAAACAGATAGCTAGTAACTTTATTTTGAGCTAAGAGTTTTCGGCGGATTTTTCGAAGGAGGAAGAGCATTTGTTAATCTTGGTTTAATTCATTTTCGATTTGAATGATCAGCTCATTGGATTTTTGCTTAAGTGCATTTAGCAAGTTCAAAGCATCAGTATCTGCCCAATACCCGACCGCAGCATTGTTGATATATTGAAATTTGTTTTTCCTCAGCTCATTAGCTAGTTGCCTTTTTGTTTTTGTTGGAAAAAGATGGGCGGTGATGGGGACATATTTCATGCCATAGGTTTCGTTGATAAAGGCCATATCCAAAGCCAGCGCCCAGTCGGAGTTGATGTTCATTCGTTTCTGAACTTCCAGTACTTCAGCATAATGATGGATGATTTGATCTCGTAATGTGATATTCGAGATCACTTTAAGATTGCCTGTATTTGAAAGATCATCGAAGGTGGAGCGGGACGAGCTGAATAAAGGGACAATACTCCCGTAGTTCATATATTCCTGTGCGGTATAAAGAATTACCGAATCGCTGGCTGATTTATCATTTAGTGTCGCACAAAATATATCTATGGACTGCATTGCTACATTTAAGTCCTCAATCAGCCTAGAGAAATTACCAATGTCCTGCTTGTTTTCTGCAATCAACCTTTTGAGGTAGCCTTCTTCCTCTGTCATTACTTTTCGCTGGTCGTTCCAACCGTCAATCTGCACAGCTATCAAAATTCCAATCACCACCAATAGAATCTCACCAATGGCATAAAATAGATAGCTAGTAACTTTATTTTGAGCTAAGAGCTTTCGGCGGATTTTTCGGAGTAGGAAGAGCATAGGCGGTTAGTTTTGACATTTCAATTTAAGAGATTCCTCCATTGTGGAAATATCTGTACTCAGATTTTCATAGAGCATCTTTACCCGGGCCCCCGACCCAATAAAATAGACCGCATCGCTAATCAGCTCATCCCGGTACGATTGATCTGCTCTCACCAGTTTGACTAACTGATTTTTGTCAACCAAAGAAGAATCAATAGCCTCATCCACAAATGAGATCAATGGCCAACCAATTTTGGAATAACTCTCTGTATCATAAAAAAGCCGGACGGCCTGATCAGAGTTGATATCCACAACGTCCACTATTCCTTCAATATTTGAATAATAGGCTAGTAGTTTTTCCTTGATTTCCTCATCCAACAATCCAATATTTCCACTTGATTTAATGTCGTCAAAAGCAGATACACTTGGTTTGAACGTGAATGTTACAAGGGAAACAGAAGCGAGCATTTCGTTTGCGATTTCTAGAGGGTCCAATGCCTCTTGTTGCAGTAATCCCAATAGTTTATTGCTGTGGTAAATACGTTCATCTGTTTCGTGAACAAGTCTCTCAAGCTGGTGCTGGTCCTGTCTCACATCCTCTAGCAGTTTACAGTAATAGACATTTTTCTTATTCTGAAGCTTTCGGTTTTCATTGAGGTTATTAAGTTGTATTGCAATAAAAATCCCAATTACGACTAAGATGATCTCTCCAATGGCATATAGAAGATAAGTAGTGACTTTATTCTTTTGCATAAGCTTGCGGCGGATTTTTCGGAAGAGGAAGATCATTTTGATAGGTATTGATCTAAGTGAAGAATTAGTGCTTTTGAAGATTTATGACTGAACTCCATTTCATCGTTAGTCAGGTCAAACAGTATCCGCTTGAAGTTGCTCAATCCCTGAAAGGAAGCGGCTAGATGACCATGATCTACATTACTCCAAACCAACGAATCAATCAGTGGACCTTGATCATGCAAGGATGTGGAGCCGAAAGTATAGGTATTTACATAGGTGGCAAGTTTCCCTCTGTAATCATTGGTGATCCGTTCTACCAGGTTGATTTTAGAAAACTTCTGATTGTAAAAATTTTTAATTTGTGACCTGATCGAGTCAGGTAAAATTTCAATCAAATCGGAATTAACCAAGCTATTGTAGCTATTGGTATTATATCTTAAAGGCTCGGTCCAGTTAGGATTAAACTCAGTCCGTACAATTTTTAATAATGTGTCAATGGTCGCAGATGGCTTTGCCACTCGACCTCTCAGAGATTCATTTAGGAGGTACTGACGTTTGACTTCAGGTAATCGATCTTGGATTAAAAAAGTGTCTTGTATTAAATCACTTCGCAAGGCAGTGATCGTTTCTTTTAATTTATTCCTGGATTTTATTTCTTCATTTCTGTTGTTGATACTCACTGCTATCAAAATCCCAATTACGACTAGGATGATCTCTCCTATGGCATATAGAAGATAAGTAGTGACTTTATTCTTTTGCATAAGCTTTCGGCGGATTTTTCGAAGGAGGAAGAGCATTATTTGATGGCTTGGGTATTTGTTTGTTTCAGGATCCTATCAATGATTGTTTCCAGGCGATTTAGCTTGGCAATGTAATTCGTAATCCCCCAGAATTGATTATCCATGTGATTTTCAAAAACCAAGTCTTGAAACAACGGATGATTTTTAGATGCAAACTTTGAGCGACCATTGGTTCTACCAAGTCCATAAAAGTCAATATCCTTCATTGTGGCATTTTGGGTGAGGTATGGGAGTGTTTGAGACTGGCTGATTTCATCCATTGTTTCATAGCCTTCTTTTTTTTCATCCATCTCGCTCACCCACTCAAAAATGAGGGAACGCAGTTCGTCAGAAGAAATTAAATTCAACCTGCCCGAGGAGATCAGCTCCATGATTACGGATTGGCTGGCATTAAAATCTGTATAATCCAGGGAAAGGTATATCAAGCTGTCAAGGTTGTGTTGTGCAAGTGTAGCCTTTGGTTCTCCTATCAGGCTCATGATTTTACCTGTTGCCTCGGCTAGAGTCTGGTGATGCCGGATGGCAGCATCAAGCTTGGTTTTATTGATTTGAAATTCCTGGTGGAGATCTTTCAGAATCACACGTTCCTTTTTTTGATTTAGGCGGGCGTCATTCCAGCTATTGATCTGAACAGCAATGATGATCCCGATCACTACCAATACGATCTCTCCAATGGCATAGAGCAGGTAAGTAGTGACTTTATTCTTTTGCAGAAGCTTTCGGCGGACTTTACGTAGGAGGAAGAGCATGTTACGATTTGAAGATTAGGCGATTGATGGATTTAATTGATTGAAGATAATAAATTCTAATTCACCCCTTTGAATTTCCATGGTAATACTATGCTCAATAAATCTCCTTTTTCACAAAAGGAATCAAGGCTAAAATGACTGCTTGTTCGTAATATGCGGTTCTTCCCAGCAATCCATTGGTGAGGGAGCCAACTGCACCTCCTTTTTGTTTCGAGTTATGATCTTCAAAAACCTGATCGTTTGCATGACCAAGTTCTGCACCCTGAAGGACTAGCGTTCTGACTTTTGGAGGCAGGAAAAAGGTGCTCGTTCTGGATTGACCTTTTTGGTTCTTTGCAAGAATGACCACCCAGGCAAAGGCTTCCATGCCTTCCACTGTTTCTTCGATTCCTCCCTCAATACCTACCCAGAAACCTGCTTCAGGTATCTCAATTTTTGCTTGCTCTGCTCGGTTTTTAGCTCCTTGCAGCGTCTCTCCATTGGTCATGGGCTGATCGGAGACACCAGAGGGAACAGCTATGCCTTCAATATCAAATCGCTCATTGGGAAACACCTGACCAAACCCAAGTTGTGTTGCGTTTATCTTAACCGGATTTTTTGATGCAACGATGACTTTCATATTAAACTAATTTGAGAGGTGTGAGTTCCTAAAATATGGATGACCTCAGAGCTTATCTTGTTCAAGTTGCTCCAGCATTTGGTTGATCGACTCTATGCCCGACTGATACAGGCTTTTTTGTGTGTCAGACTGATATTGACGTGCGATGATCAATACCTCCAGCGGACGATCTGAAAGTAAGGATTCCGTGTCAAGTGTAGGTATGGGCCTGGGGTCATCCCGATATTGCTCACTGGAAAAACTGAAGGTATTGGATTGGCTCCATAAGTAGGCGTATTTATCAAAAATCAATGGCTCATATTTATCACGTATGAAGTTGTTGGAAATATTTTCTCTGGCGATGATTTTCTCCGTTAGCGAGTAATACTCTCTGATTTTTTGCTGCAATTCATTTTCAAACAACGTGAGACCGCCGGAATTATCAAGGGCATTAAATCCCGTTTTGTTGGGAGAAAAATTGTACTCAAGAATGAGTGAGACGATGTAGTTGCTTGTGTTCGAATCAATCGGTTCCAGTGTTTTAAACTGGCGAAACAGACGAATGCACGAGTTAATGTTAGCCTCCATTTGGTCATTCAACTCTTTTAGATCAACCAAGTCCGCTTTCATGTCCTGAATCAGGACTTGCTTGTGCACTTCAGCGGTATTTTGAAGTTTTCTGTTTTCATTCCAGGTGTTAAGCATGAAAGCTCCGAGAATACCAATGGTGATAACCAGAATCTCAAGGATGTATTCCGGCCATTTTTCCTTTAGTGTGATGAAGATGCGTTTCATTGATTCAGCTCTGTTTCAATTTTTTTTTGCAACTCACGATTATTCTCAAGAAACCTCCTGAGTGCGGCAAGTGTTTGTGTATTGTTGTCCTTGGCTCCAATAAGTTCTGTTTGAAGTGCGGTAAAGAATTCATCACTTCTTTTTTTAGGTTGAGCTTTATTGAGCCATTCGAAGTTTTTAATGTAAGTCCGAACGAAGGGAATTAAATGAACATTAAATTGACTTTCGACATCCAGCAATCCCGATTGAGTTCGGTTTTGGGTATACTCGTAATACTTGGAAATATCGTTTTTCAACTCATTGTTTGATATCGAAATGCTTGAGGTTTTTAATGTTTCATACGCATTATCAATTGGGTAGTACTTGTAGAAGTTGATGAAAAGTGCAAGATGTTTGGAGAGCGTATCTTCATTCATGTTTTGTAAGTCACCACTCCTCATATATGAAATACTTTTTACTGAATTGCTTAACTGAGTTTCTGCTTTTAATAGTTGGGATCTGTCTTCTTTTAAATTATCCAGAATCTCATATAGCATTCTTTGTTCATCAGCTCTTTGCTTTCTATTTTCATTCCAGTTGTTAAGCGTAAAAGCCCCAAGGATACCTATGGTGATCACCAGAATTTCTAAGAGATATTCCGGCCATTTTTGGGAGAGGGTTTGAACTATTCTTTTCATTTTATTGGCGGTGAGCCTGCCTGCCGCAGGCAGGGATTCGTTTCATCTTATTCGTTCTAATATTATCGAGTCATTTTTCATCACCTTCTTGTATGGCGTTTTCTCAATCGAAAAATTGAGCGTGCTCTCTTCTTCAATCAGCCTTAAAATCAACATTGCCAGGACTCTTCTGTGATTGGTTCTGTCTCTAAGAACATTAGTGAGACGATCAACGTCATCAAGGATGATCGTGAATTCATTAACTCTTTTAAGGGTTTCAAAATCCTCTGGTTTTGCTTTGTGAACGCCCCACTTTCGAGTAAAATATTTGGGATACAATTTATCTAACTGATCATGGAGATGATCATCAAAAGTCACAAAACGCCGGGAATCTTGATAGTAATGAATGATCTCGTTTTTCAGAGAATCATTATCTATGATTTCTATACCCACGTTATTCAAACGGTCGAAAGCAACATAATCAGATTCTGGCGATTTTAACATCCGAAGTTGAGCAAGAGCCGTATCCAGTCCCTCCGAATAGGGCTCGTTATTCTTAATAATATCCTTGAGAAACCTTGCACTCGCTCCTGCTTTTTCATTATCCTCAAGCGTATTAATGAAATGGAGTGTATCGCTTCTAATTCTGGAATGAAGTTCTTTGAACAGCCGGTTTTTTAACTGATCTTCCTTTCGTTCCTCGTTCCAGTTATTAAGCGCAAAAGCTCCAAGAATACCGACGGTAATCACCAGAATTTCGAGGAGATATTCCGGCCATTTTTGGGAGAGGGTGGTGAAGATGCGTTTCATTTAGATAGGTTTTGATTGATCAGCTCTAATATTTCTTCTATTTTGATCAAATGATTCTTATATTCTTCTTTCATCTGCTTGGAGGTGAATTTTTGCATTATCAAGGGCTTACGAAGACTCGGGTGACTCACATACTTTAGCATGTCATCCATTTTGACGGGTAGATTACCATTGGGTAAAATATCCACGGGTTCCTCAGGATTCATGTTGTAACAAAGCCTTGTAAAGAGTGGTCTAATCTCGTTCTCTACAACTTTAATATAGAACGCACGGTTCTCTTCGTTTTTTCCGTAATCCAAGTACAAACTTTGAAGACGCTGGACTAACGAGTCATCCAAAAGCCCAAGTTGGCCGGAGGACTTTATTTGCTCAAATGCACTTTGATCAAAATCAACAGCCGCGCTGGCAAGTGAGGTAAAAGATGCAAATCTCAGGGATAAAGAGTCCGCCGAAGCTTTATTCTTAAGAATAAGATTGTACGCAGAATCTCTTCGATTAATCGTTTCTATTCCTTCCTCCAGAGAAATTCTGTCCCGATAAAGATTGCTTCTGATTTGAAGAACCATCGTATGCGATTCCAAAGATGCCTTTCTTCTTTCATTCCAATTATTCAAAGCAAAGGCCCCCAATATACCGATGGTTATAACCAGAATCTCGAGGAGGTATTCCGGCCATTTTTGAGAGAGGGTATTTATTATTCTTTTCATATTATTGGTGGTGAGCCACCTGCCTGGCTCAGGCAGGAATGCGTTTCATTGTACTTCCTTTATCTCCTTTCGTATGGCAGTAAGCAAATTATGCAATCTATTCATGTGCCCGGTAGCGTATTGATACGATAATTCCCGGTTTACTCCCCTGGAGTTTCTTAAGTGTATCGGCGTTTCCGGATCTTGTCTAAATCCATCCCAATCCAAAAGATATTGTGACATGGAATCTACAGCAATAAAAGCTCCTTTTGCCTTCCAATAGTCCGTCATCATTGAGAGATCAAAATATCGATTCTTATGTCGGTTATATTCGGCCTTTATTTCGCGGCTTTCGTAAAACTGGAAATTCACATAGCTCTCCAGTCTTCCATAGTAAGAACTAATCAGATTTTTTAAGGAGTCATTCTGAATGATACCAAGTCGACCTGAAGACACGATTTCATCATAAGTAGGTGAACTGCTCTGAAACCAGACGAATCTACCACTGAAGAAAACGCAGCTGACTATCGAGTCCATGTTAGCCGCGGGATTGTCTAAGTTATTCAAGAGGTAATCTCCTCGGCCTTCATGTCCCTTGTTTAAGTCTATATATCTTGCCAACGTTAAACTATCACTTACCACTTCTTTATGAAGTCGGTTGAGAAGATAAACTTCATTATTACGATCTTTTCTGTTTTCATTCCAATTGTTCAAAGTAAAAGCCCCAAGAATACCTATGGTAATCACCAGAATCTCGAGGAGGTATTTGTACCATTCAGCATGAAGATGTTCAATTATTTTTTTCATAGTAGATCATTGGATTCCGGCCTCCCGATAATTATCGGGATTTGGGACAGAGTGGTTAAGATGCGTTTCATATCAATTCAATATTTGTCCAATTAAACTCACTAAAAAAATACTGAGAAGGAACCAACCAACGAACCCTTGAACAATGGTCACGTATCTGGCCAAACCTCGGGTCGGGATTTCTCCAAATCCTAAAGTGGAAAAAGCATTTAGACTAAGGGTGATAGCGTTCAAACAGCGGATGATCAGTACCCAGATCAGGTAAACAAACAAGTATATTCCAATAAGGAAACTGGTGGTTGCCTTTCTACCGGCTGGCAAATCAGCCCACTTTCCATCCAGAATATCGGTACGCTTCAATACGCTCCGGGTCAGGTTAAATCGACTGGTAGATGCGTTGTAAAGCGGCTTACTCAACCACTTGAAATAGACTGGAAGCTCCTTCTCACTGGTGCTCATGAAAGATTTGAATTCTTCGTAATCTCGGTATTGATCTTTGGTCTCTTTTTCAAATAGGTCAGACAGTCCCTCGTTAGATTTGAAATAGCTACCCAGATAGGACAACCGCCCCATCAGTTTCCTTGAATTGGTTGTATTCCAGCTACTAGGGAAGAAAAAATAGAAAATACTGAAGGCGAGGACGACCTGAAAGAAGATGACAATGGCCTTAGCAGGGCGGGTTCCATAGTCACTAAACACTCTGGTGAATCGATTGATTTGGTAATCGAAGTATCGGTTGAAGGTTGGGTCTCGTTCATACAGCAGCAGCGAACGGGCCGTCATCTTATTCCGCATCTCGATGTAGGCTGTGTTATAGGAATCTGACTCCCCTCTGATTTTATAAATATTGAGCAGTTTATAGTAACTGGCAATCAATTGATCAAAGGCTTCCTTTCTCAGCAACTCCTCATCCGATCGACCCCAATAGAATAAGGAGAGCATGGAATCCAGATCAAGCGTTTTTGGATTTTTCTTAAATTCATTCAGTGCATCCCCAACCTCGGATGACCAGTATAGTGCCAGTTTATTTTCAAGATTGGAGAATGGAATGTAGGTGTTGGATGATGGCAGTTCAGTTCCCTGTATGCTGATACTGCCCAACTCTGAATTGTAAATATCGATGGCCGTCTCTATGTTCAATCGCACCAGATTCACGCCTATTAGGAAACGACAACTGTCAATGTAAATGGAGGATACTTTATTTTGTACCTCGAGATACGGAATGTCACAATTTTCTAACCTCAAGGAAGGTGTGTCGTCAATAGCGCTGATATGTAATTCAGATTCGATCTGACAATTGAAAAAGCCAATGGGTGTGGGGGCAACAGGATTGTTAAGGTTTATTCGTTTGAATTTACAATGGTAATGGTTGAGAAAAAAACGTGTTTTCATTAGTCTGGGCTGATAAATATCATCAAAAACACTGTTGAAAAACGCAAACCGGCTGTTTTCTAAATAGTACATTTCAAATGGTTTCTCGAAATGCAGATTGCCAATTACAATGGGATTAAAACTGCCTAGGTCCGCCCATCGAAATCTAATATCATAAACCACGATATGCTTCGTAATATGAGTTCGTTTAACCGAACTGGCCAATATAGAATCAAAAACATCCATGGTCTGCCATGCAATGTGTCGGTCTTTGACAGGATCAATGCGAACCTCAATCTTATTCTGTCGATAAACGCTATCCGGCCAGTTATTAATCTCTTCGATCCAGTCGGTGACGGATGGTATGGTACGCCAGTTTTCTTCCTGCGCATGGCACACAAGACGTAGCGACAGCAATATGAGCAAGGCGGCTATTCTCATTGGCGGTTAGGTTGGTGTCCTGAAGATACCGGAAAACGGGGAGAAGGGCAATATCAATTCTGTACCACTGATTAGGCTGATTATGGGATTGCGCAGATTTAAACCGGATTGAAATCCACGTTTATCCACTAATCCGGTTCATCTGCGTTTCAGACTAATTCAGCAACTGACTTATCAGTGACACACTAAAAATCGTCAACATAAACCACCCAATAAACCCCTGGATAATTGCCAAATATCTCGGCAAACCTTTAATCGGAATCTCCCCAAAACCGAGTGTAGTAAAGGTGTTGATCGAGAGCATAATAGCGTTCAATACTTTTATGAAAATGTCGTAGATGAGAGCCATGATAAATGCTCCGATGACCAGAGTTGATTTAAAGAACTTACCATTCTCTGGCACCTCACTCCACTTGCCATTCAGCACATCGATCCTGGATAGAAACCACCCTGAGAGTCGTGAACCGGAAACAGACCATTTGTAAAGGGGAAGTGCTGTGACATAGAAAAACTTAGGAGCTGTTTTTCCTTGCTGCTCCAGATAATCTCTAAACTCATGAAATGGCATCAACTCCTTTTCCTTTTCTTCCTGATACACTTCACTGGCTCCTTCGTTTCTGTTTAGATATTTTAGAAAGAAACGATACCTGTTCATGATCCTCGTACGGCCGTGGGCATCCCAGGAGTTGGGGAAGAAGAGGTAGATGAGTGCGAAGAAGATGATGACGTAGAAAGAAAAAATGATCGCCCGGGCAGGCTCTGTGCCATAAGCAGAAAAGATTTTCAGAAACTGATTGATCTTCCAGGTGAAGAAACCTTTGAAACTTGGGTTGTTTTCATATTGATAGGCAAGGTGCCGGGTTTCAAGATTCTTCATTTCCACAAAACAGGCGCCATAGCTCTGACGATCTCCTCGATTCTGGTAACCACTCAGCAAAAGTTTATAGGAAGCAATTAAGTTGTCATATTCTTCGCTAAGCGCAAAATCCATGTTGTCCGTTGCGAAATATTTTGCTCTGTTTGGATTTGTCATTGAAATAGGGAGAACAAACAGTTTTTCGCTCACCTGATCAAAGGGTATGTAGGTATTATTTGCGGGAAATTGAGCACCAGAAACTTCTATCGAATCTATCTGATTCCTTACCAAATGAACGGACGCATCAAACAGCGAGCTTTGTAGAGATATTTCGGATAGCCTGGAATCTCTTATGTGCAACTGAGAGAACTTACTCCAGCCCAAGTCGGCCCGATATATATCACTATTTTCCACAATCAAGGAGGGCAAACTGGGGGTTCGGGTAAATTGAATATGTTCGTTGATTTTGGAGTCCTGAATGTTCACAAATAGTTCATCCTGTATATCAAAGAAGGCCACCCAGGATTTGAAGTGGCAGGAAATGAAATTAAAATAAGAGGGATTTTGTTGATAGGAAATAATGAATTCTTGCTCAAAAACCAAATGGTAGGTGTGCAGGACAAGACTTTGGTAATCCTGAATTCTGAACCTCTTTTTAAATCGTATGTTCTTTAGTCTATAGTTGCCTGTGAGATAACTTCCATTATGCCTACCAAAATCATTGTCAATTATCAAGCCGTTGATTTCTACAGGTTTATGTACCGTTGCAGCTATTTCTTCAACCGTATCATGGGATATAAAATAGTTTTCAGCAATCAGGGAATCTTTCTCCCCATCAATGATGACCTTGATATTTTCAACTTGATAAATCGAATCGGGCCAGTGGTTGATCTCTTCAATCCAGTCTGTTAAGGAAGGAATGACTCGATATTCTTCGTCCTGGGCGTGGCATACAAGTCCCAGTGACAGCAATGCGAGCAATGCGGTAATTCTCATGGTGATCAGGTTAGTGTCTTGAAATTACCGGAAAATGGGGAGAAGGGCAATTTGTGACCCACCCCTTTATCCCCACCCGGGAGGGGATTGGATTCTCATTCAATTCAACGATTCCCCTCCTCGGAGGGGTCAGGGGTGGGTTCTAGTTCAACAACTGACTAATCAAACTCACACTGAAGATCGTCAGCATAAACCACCCGATAAAGCCCTGAATAATCGCGAGATATCTGGGCAACCCCTTGATCGGAATCTCTCCAAAACCAAGCGTCGTAAAGGTGTTGATAGAGAGCATCACGGCATTCAACACTTTGATGAAGAGATCGTATGTCAGTGCGATAAGAAAAGCGCCAATAACCAGCGCTGATTTAAATAATCTCCCCTTTTCCGGCACCTCGCTCCATTTGCCATTGAGTACATCGATCTTGGATAGAAACCAACCGGAGAGTCGTGAACCGGAAACAGACCATTTGTAAAGCGGCAATGCGGTGGAATAAAAGAACTTAGGCGCAGTTTTGCCTTGCTGCTCTAAGTAATCTCTAAACTCATGAAATGGGAGTAGTTCCTTTTCTTTTTCTTCCTGATATACTTCACTGGCTCCTTCGGTTCGATTCAGGTACTTTAAAAAGAATTTGTATCTATCAATGATGCGCATGCGCCCGTGACTATCCCAGGAGTTAGGGAAAAAGAGGTAGATCAAGGCAAAAAATAGAATTACATAGAATCCAAATATGATTGCTTTGGAGGGTTTTGTACCATAGTCTGAAAATAGCCTTAAAAACTGATTGATTTTCCACGTAAAAAAGGTGTCAAAAGAGGGGTTTTGACTAAATACATAAGCCAATCTTTTTGTTTCCAAATCTTTTTTACCAAGAAAGGCTCCATTTGCAAATTCATTGTCATGCTGGCTTTTATATAGTTGATACAGCTGTCCCATGAGTTTGATCTCCGCCTTATAGAATCGTGAATCCTGAATTCTGACTTCATTATAATATGTATTGAAATGATCAATATCAGCTGGAAATGGTAGATAGTTGTATACTAGATCAAAAGAAATAAGCTTATTCTCCAAATCAGTCCAATCAATGGAATTATTAACGTTGAGAGTTAAAAAATCCATCGAGATATATTCTTTGAAATGATTCTTTGAAACTTCTAGTTCTCGTGCATCTGCTGGCAGCATTAATACAACCGTACCATTAAAGGTATTATTGGTGATGGAGAGTAGATCTCCTTTTAAGTATTGCAACCAAACAACTCCTTGCTTATCGAAGTAGCAATTATTTATTGTTAAGTATCCAAAAGAATCAAATCGGAATATGTTTCCATAAAAACCATCATTACCTGGAAGGTCAATATTTCCGTAAAACTTATTGTTGGTGAAATAGATTGAACAATCAATACAATCAAATACGCCATTTTGTGACAAATAAACTCCTTCCTTAAAAACACAACTGTCAACAGCTACCATTGGAGTAATTATTTTTTCAGGATCGCTGTAAATAATTTGAGGGCTTTTAGAAGTGAATAGATATCGGACGATCTTATCAAAGACCGAATTTGAAAAGCTAAGGCTTATTGCATCTTCAAAACGTACTGTCTCGTGAAATCGAAAAAGGCGGAAGTCTACATGAATCCATCCATTTCCAATTCTAAATCCCCGATTACTCCATTGAACATTTTTAAAGTCCAGTTTTTTATAAATATGTATAGTATCTCGGTTGACATTCTTTCCGTCTCCGGTATTTGAATAACTAAATTTTGAAGTATCAGTCAACTGAAACCTAATTAGTGCATTTTCTAAAGTGAAAACTTCGGATTCTTCAGCTTCTATCAGTTCTATCAACTCTGTAAAGGAGTATTCTGTAAAACTGATCTGATTTTTTTGAGAAAAAGCAGGGAAAACAATTCCCCATAAAAATAGCAATAAGAATAGGCGCATAGTGATCAGGTTAGTTCCTGAAGATACCGAAAAAGGGTGAGACGGGCAATTAACCTAATGTCTGAACCACTGATTTGGCAGATATGGGATTGCACTGATGGAGACTGATTGAAATCCGCGATTATCCGCTAATCCGGTTTATCAGCGTTTCAGACTAATTCAGCAACTGACTAATCAATGACACACTAAAGATCGTCAACATGAACCACCCAATAAACCCTTGAATAATCGCCAAATATCTAGGCAAGCCTTTGATCGGAATCTCACCGAACCCCAGTGTGGTGAAGGTATTGATCGAGAGCATCACAGCGTTCAGGACTTTGATGAAGAGGTCGTAGAGCAGAGCGATGAGAAACGCGCCGATAACAAGCGCTGATTTAAAGAATCTTCCTTTTTCAGGCACTTCACTCCACTTGCCATTAAGCACATCAATCTTAGAGAGAAACCAACCTGAAAGTCGTGAGCCTGATACTGACCATTTGTAAAGCGGCAAAGCGGTGGCATAGAAAAACTTAGGCGCTGTTTTGCCTTCTCTTTCCAGCACTTCTCTGAATTCATGAAAAGGCATCAGCTCTTTTTCCTTTTCTTCCTGATAGACCTCACTAGCGCCTTCGTTTCGATTCAGATATTTCAGGAAAAACCGATACCGATCCATGATGCGGGTGCGACCATGGCTATCCCAGGAGTTGGGGAAGAAGAGGTAGATGAGTGCAAAGAAGGCTATGACGTAAACGGCAAAGACGATGGCTTTTGCTGGCTCGGTTCCATAGTCTACAAAGAGCTTAAGAAACTGATTGATCTTCCATTTAAAATACGTTTTGAATGTGGGGTATTGTCCATAGAGATAGGCCAGTCTCTTCGTTTCAAGATCTTTGAGATCAATGAAAACTGCATTGGCCTGTTCTGTATCGTATTTGGCCTTGAAGTGCTCACGTAACCTACCTCTTATGGCCATCTCACCTAAAAATGCGTCAGCATTTGCGATGCGGACCGAATCGTAATACTGTTGCAAAAAGACCTTTTTGTGTTGGTTAGCCTCTAGGTAGGCCTGATCTTTCAGCATCAGAACACTTATGTATGGACCAAAACCATTATCAGAAATCATTTTTCCCTTGAATTGACTCCAATCAATAAATGCAGATGGCGGAAGGTCAGGGGTCAGGCTGAACTGCATGAAATTGTCGAATGAATTACGGGTAAACTGAACCCTTTCCAACCCATAAAATTCAGTCAGATCAACTATTATATAACTTAAAAAGCGGTTGTTCTGAATGTTAGCCCATTGCGCACTTTTAATTTCTACTTCATTAGGGGCAACACTCCATATCGTATTGTCAGCGATAGAAATCCGAAAGCAGTTTTCCACCCAAATACTAAAAGCATAATTCCCTTTATGATCTTCAATATGAAATTCGTTGGAATCGACATTGACCCTGCTTCTATTATCCTTTTCCACCCATCCGGAATTAACATTGAAATCTTTTACCACCCGATTGTTTCGAAATTCCAATCGTGGTTCTGTCAGTTCCAACCTTAATGGATCAGGCATTTTAAAGCCCCTTGTAATTACCCTAAAATGGTTATCAATGGCCGAATTGTAGATGCGAAAGGATACAGATTGTTGCATGTCCACCATTCCATCAAACCGGCATTTGTACCAAACCCCGCCTAAAGCATTGACGAGTTCTCCGTTCAGGCTGTCCATTGTCAAGGTATGGTCGAAATGTACATTTTCAAGCATCACATACTTATCGATCCGGATCGTATCAACCGGCTGCTTTGTCCACACCGAATCTTTGGATTTATAAAAGATCTTGAATCGTTGATCGGTTTCCGGGTTAAATTCAATGATCGCATCCGAATACTCAAAAAGTGTATCCTTTTCCTGCTGAATCATCTGAAGAAACTCCGAATAGGAATGTCGTTTAAATTCGATTTCCTTCTGGGAATAAGCTGAAAGCATGAGCGTAAACAACAAGCAGCAAGCAAGCAGGTATTTCATCGGCGGTCAGGTTGGTTAGCTTAAGATAATCAGGAAATTACTATTTGTCTAATTCCTCATCTACCTGAGACTTCAACTCCGATGCTCTTTTATGTAAAGCTCTGAAGACCTGAATACTCCGCGTTTGAGATTGAGCGATTGCCGGGAGCCATGCAACGAAAGCTTTGTTCCCAATCATACGATCATAAACTGGTAGCGCGTCTTCCAGGGTGAAATCTGTTTCAAATGAGAAACTACCAACTGCGATTTGTTGCTCCGGAGAAAGAATTCCATACCGTTTGTTTAAATACTGTAGCTGTATGTCCTGACTGATGAAATCATACTGTTTACGGTTTTCGATTTCGTCATAATAGACAGCAAGTGCATTTCGAATCTCAATGTTGGAGATAGCAGACAATCGTCCGCTTGATTTTATTTCCTCGAATGTGTGATCGGATATACTGGGCTTATTGGTGTACCCGGCATATTCTATGGAAGTGATGAAGTAATGTGGGTTTTCTTCCAACAACATTGGATTTTCTACAACCTTCATCAAAAACTCCGTACATTCCTTTCTGGCTATCACCGATTTCAATGAAACATCTATTTCCTCGATATCCTTGGTCAGGTCATCACTGAGTCGTTCAAGGAATTGCCGTTCAAGTTGTGCTTCTTTTCGATTTTCATTCCAGCTGTTGAGTGCAAAAGCGCCTAATATACCGATGGTGATCACGAGGATTTCAAGGAGGTATTCCGGCCATTTTTGTGAGAGGGTGGTTAGGATGCGTTTCATTTTGAGTAATTAATTCCCCTCCCTGGAGGGGTCAGGGGTGGGTTTGTTATCAGCCATCCAATAAATAATCTGTTCCAAAACCCAGTTTATATTTCTTTTGATATCAATATCGTCAAACCGTAAAAAATTAACACCTAGAAACTCAAGTCTTTCCTGGCGTACCAAATCCTTTGCCGGCTGATCATCGTGATAATGACTTTCTCCATCGATTTCAATTGCCAGCATTAAATCTTTACAATAAAAATCCACAATATATTCGTCAATTGGAACCTGACGGCTAAATCGAATCCCTAATTGCTTCTGCTTCAGTTCATTCCAAAGTAATACCTCAGAAAAAGTCATGTCCATTCTGAGTTTTTTCGCTAGAGGGACTAGTCGAGGATTATATGGAATTACTTTTCTCATGATCGTTAGTAGTAATTACCCACCCTTAACCCCTCCAAGGAGGGGAATTGGTTACACCATTTTTGGGAGAGGGTGGATAAGATTCGTTTCATAGGCTGAAATAAATATAGCCAATGTCAACCTGACTGTGCCATTCATGTAAGCAGGTCTGTTACTTTCTCGGTTTTTCTCTACCTTTCTTAATCCAACTAACCCGAATTATTTCCATGTTACGAAAATCGATTTTTACCCCCGCACTGTTATTCATTCTAACCCTGTCTTTTGTCAGTGTAAATGCTCAGAAAAAAGACGAAGAAAAGAAACCTCCTGTTTATGAGGTGGCCTGGAACAGTTTATCCTTCCGTTCCATAGGCCCGGCTTTTACCTCCGGACGGATAGCAGATTTTGCTGTCAACCCTGACAACCCAAGTGAGTTTTATGTAGGCACTGCGGCAGGCGGAGTATGGAAAACAACCAACCGTGGGATCAACTTCGACCCTGTCTTTGACGACCAGGGCTCTTACTCCATTGGCGTGGTAGAGATGGACCCTAACAATCACAATGTTATTTGGGTAGGTACCGGTGAAAATAACAACCAGCGAAGTGTGGCTTATGGCGATGGCATCTATAAGAGTATGGATGGTGGAAAAAGCTGGGAGCACAAGGGATTGAAAAATTCGGAACACATCGGAATGATTGCCATTGATCCAACCAATTCGGATGTGGTTTATGTGGCTGCTACCGGACCGGTTTGGAGCGCAGGAGGTGATCGCGGATTGTATAAGACCGCCGATGGTGGTGAAAATTGGGAGAAGATTCTGGATATTAGTGAGCATACCGGAATTCATGAGGTACATCTCGATCCCAGAAACTCCAACGTCATTTATGCTGTGGCACACCAACGAAGACGCCATGTCTTCACCTACATCAGTGGCGGACCCGAGTCATCGGTATATAAGTCAACCGATGGAGGAAAGAACTTCAGAAAAATTGTCAAGGGACTTCCGGGCGGTGATCTGGGTAGAATCGGGCTGGACATCTCTCCTGCCAATCCGGATGTGATCTACGCAGTTGTTGAAGCACAGGAGGATAAGGGAGGTTTTTATCGATCCATGGATCTTGGGGAATCATGGGAGCGACGAAGTGACTATTCTAGCAGTGGGAATTACTATCAGGAGGTGATTGCCGATCCGGTAGATGTGGATCGAGTGTATGTGATGAATACGTTTGCCGGCGTTTCTGATGACGGGGGTAAAACCTTTGAGAATGTTGGAGAAAAGAATAAGCACATAGACAACCACGCTTTATGGATTGATCCAACTAACAACAACTACCTGCTCAACGGCAATGATGGTGGCGTCTATGAATCGTGGGATCAGGGAAAAACCTGGCGCTTCTTCCCCAACCTTCCTGTCACACAGTTTTATAAGCTGGGCGTAAGTACAGATTACCCGTTTTACTATGTGTACGGTGGTACGCAAGACAATTTTACACTAGGCGGCCCTTCTCAAACGACGGAGACCACAGGCATAACCAACCGAAACTGGTTTGTGACGACATTAGGTGATGGTTTTGAGCCACATGTGGATCCTGAAAATCCGGATATTATTTACAGTCAGTCGCAATACGGCAACCTGTCGCGCTTCGACCGGAAGACCGGACAGACCCAGAATATTGTGCCTCAGCCACCTGATGGAGACTATTCCTATAACTGGAACTGGGATGCTCCGCTCCTTATAAGTAATCACGATAACAAACGACTTTATTATGCTTCTGATCGCTTGCATCGCAGCGATGACATGGGGCAAACCTGGAGAGAAGTAAGCGGAGATCTGACCCGGCAACTCGATAGAAACAAGCTGCCGGTCATGGGTAAAGTTTGGCCGATGGATGCGGTAGCGAAGAATCAATCAACTACCGAGTACGGAAATATTGTTGCTATTGCTGAGTCGCCATTGGATGAAAACCTTCTTTTTGCTGGTACGGATGATGGGCTAGTACACATCTCTACGGATGCAGGCGAGAATTGGACGCGGTATAGCTCATTTCCGGGAGTACCTGATATGACATATGTGAATGAAATCATTGCCTCGGCCCATGATAGAAATACCGTCTATGTCGCCTTCAATAATCACAAGCGAGGTGATTTTAAGCCGTATCTATTGAAAAGTACCAATCTTGGAGGTAGCTGGACCTCTATCAATGCCAATTTGCCTGAAAGAGGGTCGGTTTACGCGATTGCTGAGGATCCCGAGGCTCGGAATCTGCTTTTTGTGGGTACTGAGTTTAGTTGTTTTGCCACGATTGATGGAGGAGCATTCTGGCAAAAGTTATCCAAAGGATTACCAACCATTGCGGTTCGTGATATCAATATCCAGAAACGAGAAAAGGATTTGGTACTGGGTACTTTCGGACGTGGCTTTTACATCATGGATGATTACTCTGCTCTTCGTGAGCTATCCAATGAGCTATTGAATAAAGAAGCACATATTTTCCCAGTTTCAGAGGCCTTGCAGTATGATCCATACAGTCCGATTGCCGCAAGCAAAACCATCTCATGGTTGGGGCCAAAAGGATTTCAGGGTGAGACCTATTACCTGGGAGAAAACCCTCCGTTCGGTGCAGCTTTTACCTATTATCTAAAAGAAAAATACGAGACGCTTGAAGACAAGCGAGAAAGAGAGGAAGGCGAGAAAAGAAAAGATGGGGAGACCGTTTATTACCCAAGCTATGAACAACTTCAGGCTGAGAAAGACGAGGAAAAGCCCTTCTTAATTTTTACTATAAAAGATGCGAATGGGGAATTCGTAAACGAAATAAGAAGCAGCGCATCAGATGGAATTAACCGGGTGCACTGGGATTTGAAATATCCTGCGATAGATGAAGTAAAAACGAACTTAGCGGATCCAACGAAAAACCTTTCTTCTGGCATTATGGTACTTCCTGGAACTTATACTGTGGAGTTGGCAAAAAGCATCAATGGTGAGGTAACACAGCTGGTGGAGCCGGTTTTGTTTGAAGTGAAAACGCTAGATAATCAAACCGTTCCTCTTTCTGATCCGGCTGCCATGTTGACCTTTCACCAACAGCTAATGAAGCTGTCAAAATCAGCAAACGGTGCAAGGAATGCATATAATCAATTGCAAGAGGCATTGAAATATTATCGAGCAGCAGCTCGGGTTGTAGACAGCCAATCATTGAATGAAAGGCTGGATGAGCTCGAAGGAAAGCTTGAAGAAGTTCGGACCATCATGTTCGGAGATCCGATCAAGCGGCAGTTGGAAATAGATCAGGCACCATCATTGGCGAGTAGAGTAAACACAGCTATATGGACAGGCACTTCTAGTTTGTCAAACCCTACGGAAACCTCGAAGCAGGTAAAAAATATTGCCGAGAAGTATCTGGAACCTGTAATTGCTAGTTTGAAAACAATCATGAGCGAGGACGTTCCGGCGATCAATGCAGAGCTGGATGCAAATCAAGCACCATGGACACCTGGAAGAATTGTTGAAAACAAAGACTAATTGATGAGCAGCAGGATTCATATCCTGCTGCTATATTTTTTGTAGTGCTTATCAACAGGGTATTCGAGCCATTTTTTGGGAGAGGGTGGTGAGCCTGCCTGCCGAAAGCAGGGATACGTTTCATTTGGTATCAGCTTACTTCATAATTCAGTATGTAGGAAGCCTCTCCTTTCAGGTTGCTCATCATTTCTGAATAGCTGCCGGGCTGATCGATTTTGAAAATGAATGACCCTAAGATTTCATTGCTGCCAATAAAGTCGTATTCCCATAGGTCGATGGTACTTTTTCCAGGTGTTACATTGAAGCTGAGTCCGATGCTTGCTTCTTCATCCGTATCAATGGGGTAAAACTTTTGCTTTACCGGCCAGATTTTTTTGTCGTGCACCTTTAGGTAAATCTCATCTTTGTCGGTTTCATCGGTTTGCATACAGGTGATTGAAACCAGTTTTAGTTTAGGCATAGTAGTAAGTTCTATATTTAATTAATTCTTATCCCAGCCTTCCGGCCGCTTCCATCTTACTGGAGCATCCGGTTCAGGCTTCATCTGGAATTCCTGTGTCTCCAATAACTTCAATGCTTCCTGTACGCCTCTTTCCAACTGGGGATCACGCCCTTCGAGTAATGCTTTTGGTTCCTGAATAACTTCAATATCCGGTGCAATTCCTTCTCCTTCTACCGCCCAATTTCCATCGACATCATAAAAGCCACCACGTGGAGCGACCATTCGACCACCATCAATAAAGCGTGGGGTGTCCCAGGTTCCCACCAGGCCTCCCCAGGTTAATGTGCCAACCAGTGGCCCCAAATTTTTAGCTCTAAACATATAAGGAAGTAAGTCTCCGCCGGATCCGGCCCGTTCATTGATCAACATGACTTTTGGTCCCCAGATGCCTGCCATCGGAGTAGTCCATGGTCGGTTGTCATTGGTTTTGCTATTGAAATAACCAAATAGTTCGCGAGCCATGATGTCAATCATATAATCAGCAGCAGACCCACCTCCATTGTTTCGTTCATCCAGAATCACACCCTTTTTATCCTGTTGCGCAAAATAGTATCGGTTGAAATTGGTGAACCCACCTCCTCCGGTGTTTGGAATATAGACATATGCCAGTTTACCGTTAGACATCTCAGAGACTTTTCTTCGATTGTTTTCAATCCAGTCAGCGGTTCGCAACTGGTACTCGTTGCTTACAGGTTCAACAAGTACATCTCTGCCGCCTGGTGTGGGTTGATTGTTAACGGTTAAGCGGGTAGCTCTCCCGGCTGTTTGTTCCAGCAGCTGATAGATGTTGTCATCCGATGAAAGTGTTTGTCCATTGATGCTGGTGATATAGTCTCCAACATCGATATTCAGACCCGGAACACTAAGAGGACCTGTTAAGTTGGGGTTCCAACTTTCACCATCATAGATTTTACTGATTTGATAATAGCTGTTAGAAAGGGTAAAATCGCATCCCAGCAACCCAACAGGAACGCGATCGATATCAGGCATGTCACCACCGGAAACATAACTGTGACCTACAGCAACTTCACCACTGAGAATATCTACAACGTAGTTCAAGTCCGTTCTGTGTCGAATGGATTCAATCCATGGTGCATACCATTCATACACTTTTTCCCATGGAGCTCCATGAACATTATCAACATACAGAAAGTCACGCATGTATCTCCAACCTTCCTTAAAGATTTGTTTGTACTCTGCTTGCGGATCAATTTTAATCTTTCCGCTAGTGCTGATATTGTCATCTCCCGAAGGGTTTCCTTTGGTACCTGAAATAGACCAGCTTCCTCCTTTTCTGTGCAAAATATATTCTCCATTGTAAGATGAGACACCTTCATTGACCCCATCTGCATAGTCTTCAGCTTTCATTTTCTCCAGATCATACTTGTGAATTTTTACTCCACTTTCATTTGGAATAGCCTCTAAGACTAAAACTGATTTTTCCGAACTTTTTATTAGACCAACATAGTTTCTGTTTGGCATGGCCAACGAAACGATTCGATCAGCAAGGCCTGTTTTGCTAATCACAACATTCAGGTTTTCCGCCTTGTCGTCTTTCTTATCTTCCTTTTTATCACCTTCTGGTTGCTCCGATTCTTCTTCATCACTTTTAGCCATGGTAGGAGAGGGCGTATCGCTGGACAGAATCAGGCAGTAAAGACTTCTGGTCACTTGTGGATCGTAGGAGCTCATGTCTAACCAGCCAGAGTTCAGTCCATAATTTGTGCTTGCCAGAAAGTAGAGATACTTTCCGTTTTGATCCCATACTGGCGTAATGGCATCCGCCATACCATCCGTCAATTGGATTTTTTCCTCTGTAGAAATATTATAGGCAAAGACCGCCTTGAAGTGACTTTCGAGTTGCTTGGAGTAGGTGATCCATTTACTATCGGGTGACCAGATTGGATTCATGGCTCTGTTTGGGTGTGCGTATCTATCTGTGTCTACTTTTTTCACATTTCCTGTTGCTAACTCTATGTACCAGATGTTGTAATCGGTATCTGTGTATGCAATGTGTTTTCCATCAGGAGACCAGTCGGGCTGGAAATAGAAAGTTGGGTTATTTAAAGCGTATGTCTTTTGGCTACCCCCGTATTGATCAGCAACCACAAGTTGATATTCACCACTGGCATCTGAAAACCATGCTACTTTTTCTCCTTTTGGCGACCATATTGGGTATCTGTCGGCTATGCCTGGTGTGTTTGTCAGGTTTCTCCAGCTCCCTTCCTTTTTAGGGAAAGTAAAAATTTCTCCACGGTATTCGAAAATGGCACGCTCTCCATTTGGAGAGAGATTCGGATTGTTGAGGCTATTTCCATTCACATCTTTCCATCGGGCGCGAGCAAAGTTCATGTCCCCTGAAACATTGACTTTCAGCTGGGTTGAATTACCTGAAACAGGATCTAACACGTGTAAGTATCCTCCCATTTCATACACAATTGCATCTTCAGTAGCATCCATTGATTTTACATCAAACTGCTTGAGAAAGGTTACTTGTTTCTCTTCATTCGTTTCCGGATCGAATGACCAGATGTTGCTGAGAAAATCCCTCTCCGAGAGGTAATACACTTTCCCATCGTACCATACTGGATTTAAATGTCTTTCATTATCTGTACGCGGGGTACGAATCAATTCTTTACTATCCATATTAACAATCCAGATGGGTTGCGCTTGTCCACCTCTATAGTTTCTCCATTCCGGATCCCAATAGGTGATTGGTTCATAAGCTACAAACTTGCCATCAGGTGAAAGCTCACCGCTCGCAATTCTTGGAATTTCAAACTGTGTTGGAAGACCACCATCCATGCCAATGGTGTACCATCGGTTCAGTCTTGTTGGGTAGGCATCTCTGGTAGATCTAAAAATAATATCACCATCTGGTGTCCACCCTTGTACAATATCAGCACGAGGGTGGAAGCTCAATCTTTTTGGAGAGCCTCCATCTGATGGAATCACATACACATCCGTGTTGCCATCATATTGCGCAGAAAAAGCGATCCACTTTTCATCGGGTGAAAAGTGAGGCGAATATTCATAACCTTCATTGGTCGTCATTCGAATGGCATCTCCGCCCTCCCTGCTCACTTTCCAGAGATCGTTGGCGTATACAAATACAATGTCTGTGGAGGAAATAGTTGGCTGACGCAGGAGCTGAGTTCCCTGAGCGATTGCTGATAATGAAATGATTACACAAATCAGGAGGAGGTTGGTTTTCTTTAGCATGATCGGATAGGTTAATTGAGTATCTCAATTTAAACTAATCTGATGTGAGTTTCAATGAAGGATTTGATAAGCGGAACAAGGAAAGTTTTTAAATTAAGATTTAATTCAACATCAATGATTTACCTCAACAATGCCGGCACGACCTGGCCAAAGCCCGAAGCAGTAGCCGAAGCAATCGTCAGGTTTAATGAACTTCCTCCAAGTCAATGGCTAGCTGTTTTTGAAGAAGGAATCGAAACAGTCTCCTCCTTTTTTGGCATCTCAAATCCTGATCGGTTTTTGTTTACTCAAAGCTGTACCCAGGCACTGACTACAACTTTTAGTGATTTTGCCTGGCAACCAGGCGATCGGTTGATTATGAGCACGATGGAGCATCACGCATTATCTCGATGGTTTTATAAGCTTCAGCAAGAGCGGGGAGTGGAGGGAGTGATTATTCCCCGAGGAGCCGACAGTCCGTTTGATCTGGAGCTATTTGAAAGTGAACTCATGAAAGGTGCACGCGTGGTGGCAGTATCCATGGCAAGCAATGTGAGTGGAGAGATTCTTCCTTTTGAAGATATTGTGCGACTGTCCAAACAATACGGCGCTTTCTGTTTGTTGGATGGAGCACAGACTGCAGGGATTATTCCGATAGATATTGCGGATCTGGATCCGGACATTTTTGTTTTTGCAGGCCATAAGGGCCCGTTTGGAACGCAAGGAATCGGAGGATTATACATATCCGAGCGGGTCCCGATGACATGTCCAAGTGCGGCGTGTGAAATCACACCCGGTGATAAAAAATCATCTGTTTTTCCAACGTACTGTGATGTCGGTTCAGCACCCATGATGACGATAGCCGGCTTGACGGCCGGGATAAAATGGCTGGAAAGTAAGGGATGGGATCAATTAATAGCGCATCGACAGAAGCTGGTGTCCCAATTAAGGAGCGGACTTGCATCCATCGATGATATTGAGGTTATTGGCAGCCAGACCTATGGTAGATATACAGCAGCGGTCTCCATCAGAAGTGCTTCTCTTTCTATCAAAGAACTGAAAGAAACCCTGTGGAACGATCATGAAATCCTGGGGAGCGCCGGATTCCAATGTGCACCGCTGGCACATGAAGCACTGGGCACGCAAGAGGCAGGCACCTTTCGATTAAGCGTAGGGCCAATGAATACGGAGGAGGAGGTAAAAATTTTGTTGAAAGAAATGTCAGCAATCTAAATTGTCATATGAGCCGAATTTTGGATTGATACTCACAAAGCAGCCTAACATGTTTTCGTTTAGGGGAATTTTTGTTGAAATTTAGATACTTAGGATTGAAACTGGTATTCCACAGATCGTATGAATTGGAAACAGCTATTTTTATTGGGTCTGGTTTGGTCTTGCCAGCAGAAGTCTCAAGAACAGCCTCAAGAAGCTATTGGTAAGACCGCTGTTGAAAATATTCAGAGCATAGAGTCATCAAGGCTTACTTTCCCACTTGATTTCCCAATCAATGAATTAACCAACTTAATCAATGAATCATTGCCTGATGTTTTATTGAATGATACCCTTCAGTTAAAAAAAGAGGGAGAATACCTAACGATTAAAATTGAACCGATTGGCGATATGCTACTGGCATCTTATGCTGATAATTTAGATGCATCCATCCCAATGAAGATTACAGCAGAGATTGAAAAGAAGGTGTTGGGCATAAAGGTTCATAAACCGATTGAATTTCTGGTTCGTGTGGATATGCATACACAGCTATCTATCGCAGAGAATTGGAATTTAAGCAGTCATTGCAAAATTCAGCAAATCCATTGGATAGAACCGCCGGTAATTGAACTGCTTGGGATCAAGGTTAACCTTGAAAAAAAGATCGAAAAGAAACTTTTAGAAAAAGCGGGAGTAATCGAGAACAAAGTTTGTACAGCCGTTCAAAGTCTGGTTCCATTAAGACAGCAGGTGGAGAAAATCTGGACGATTTTGAGTGAGCCGCATAGAATTGGGAAGAAGCCAATAGACATCTGGTTGTCAGGTAATCCAAGCTTTTTTTCAGCTCATTTTTCGAAAGAAGTGAACGACACTTTACGCGTAATTATTCACACAGAGTCTGAGATATTCATCACACCATTGGAAGGGATGGAATACCAAGAAAAGCCAATGCCATCAAATTCATTTACTCCAACTGATTCAGATAATGAACTGGATATTAAGGTAGATGTCTACTTACCATATGATCAAATAAATAAGTTGCTAAAATCAAAGTTCGACAGCACAGCGTTTTCATTTGAAGGTGCGTCCATCATAACTGCCAATTTTTTGGCCGATACTAAAAATGGTAAGCTTCATTTGAAATTTGACGTGCTTGGTAGTTTTAATGCGACAATTGATGCTTATGCTTATCCCATTTTGGATGAAGAGAAAAATCTGATAATAGACAGTATTGACTATGATATCAACAGTGAAAATAGTTTTGTCCACCTGGCCAACTGGGTAGCTAGTGACCGACTCACTGAATTTCTTAAATCTAATGCGACCATTCCTTTATCACATATTTTAGATTCTCTCGATTTCAAAATTGTAAAAGCTTTGAACAAATCTAAGATCGGTCGAAAGGTAGACTTGAATATAGCTTTTAGCAAGTTGGAATCAGATACACTTATTTTCACAGATGATGGCTTACAGTGGCTATTTGATGTGGATGGAAATGCTCATGCATACCTAACTGATGAGATTGTGAATAATTGAGATTTATTAGCGGACCTTTTCACCGACCACATATTCACCAATGGTAGCTGTTAGTTTACCCAAATCAGCACTTATAATCACATAAGGAGGCATGATATAAATCAAGTTTCTAAACGGTCGAATCCACACGCCATTTTCCACAAAGAATTTCTGTGCTTTAGGGACATCTACGGGTTCTTTCATTTCCACTACTCCAATCGCACCAAGTACACGTACGTCTTTTACATTTAAGGCATTTCCGAGTGGGAGTAATTCTCTTTTTAATTGCTTTTCAATAGCCAGGATTCTGTCCTGCCAATTGGATGAAAGCAAACGCTCCAGACTCTTGTTTGCAATGGCACATGCCAGCGGGTTACCCATAAAGGTTGGCCCATGCATAAACACCCCTGCCTCGCCGTTACAAATGGTTTCCGCCACATGTTGGGTGGTGAGCGTTGCTGCCAGAGTCATGTAGCCACCTGTCAATGCTTTTCCCACACACATGATATCGGGTGTAATGGCAGCATGTTCACATGCAAAAAGCTTCCCCGTTCTTCCAAATCCCGTAGCAATTTCATCAGCAATTAACAACATATCGTGTTCATCGCAGAGCTGCCGGATTTTCTTTAGATAGTCGGGTGAATAAAACCACATGCCACCGGCACCCTGAACTATAGGCTCGAGAATAAATGCGGCACACTTGTCGCTGTTGAGTCGGAAGAATTGCTCGAGTTGACCCAGTTCTTCATCCACATACTTTTCCTCAAATCGCTTTTTCGGCTGATTTACAAAAAAGTGTTTAGGAAGAAACTCAGCAAACAAATGATGCATGCCACCATCTGGATCACACACGGACATGGCCCCCGTGGTATCTCCGTGATAGCCGTTTCGGATGGTCATGAATTTACTTTTGCCAGCATTCCCTTTTGCATGCTGGTATTGGATGGCCATTTTCATAGCCACCTCAACGGATACAGACCCTGAGTCTGCCAGGAAAACTTTTTCCAGTCCTTCTGGTGTGATTTCCACCAGCTTTTGGCAAAGCTTGATAGCGGGTTCGTGGGTAATGCCTCCAAACATCACATGAGACATTTTCGATAGCTGATCACTAGCTGCTTCGTTCAGCTCAGGTACATTGTATCCATGGATGGCTGTCCACCAGCTGGACATTCCGTCAATTAACTCTGTGCCGTCTGCAAGTTTTAGCCTCACACCTGAAGCTGATTCCACCGGATAGGTGGGCAAGGGATTGGTTAGCGAGGTATAGGGGTGCCAAATGTTGCTTTGGTCGAAGGCTAGGTCTTCTTGTATTATCATGAAATGATTTCTAAAAATTCATTTGGGGTATAAACCGGTACCAATGAAACATGGGAAACAAAATCCTTTTTGTTTCTGGTGATAAAGTAGTCTACTTCATGATTAAGCGCTGTGTAGTATTGGCAAGCATCTTCTTTGTCTTTGAATGAGGACTTAATTGCTCTCAAAAGCAGCTGTTTTTCGGAAGTAAGAATATTGCATTTAGAAATTATCAATGAAAGAGCCTTTTCAGGATTTTTTATAGGAAACGACTCGTAAACCAAATATATCAATGTGTATACACTGCCTTCAGAAAGATAAAGCTGAACATCATTTTCGTTGGAATATTGAATGAGTTTTATTGAAGTATCATAATAGGGAGCTCTTTTAGTAATAATGTCAACCGCAACATTGGTGTCGAGAAAAATATTAACCATGCTTCTTTTTTAAATGCTCAACAATTAATTCTTTATCACTCTGCTCATTCGGTTCAGTGTAGGGTTGGTTGTCTAAAAACTCAATAAGCGCTTCTCCGGCAATTTGTTCCTTACTTTTATTTTTAGATTTTAATTTTTCTTTGAATACATCTTCAAAAAGCCTTGAAACGGATACCCCTTGCTGCTTGGCTTTCTTCTTAGCTAGTAGGATAATATCCTTTCTTACGGTTAATGTAAGTTTTGTTTTTTTATCCTTCGTTTTCATTTATACGTGTTTTAATAAAAATACGTGTTTTTTAAACAAAAGTTAGCTTGGCGGCATTTTTTTCGATCATTTTAGAAGTTATTTCCTCTTCTTTCTCTATCTCTAATAGGCACTTAACCTCTGACCGTTGCATGATTACATCAAAGGTAGATGGATTCTTTTCTCCATTGAAGATGAGGCCGAGTAAAGGAATATTCCTGCTTTTCAAAGCATAAAGTGAAAGCAGCGTGTGGTTAATACTTCCCAGATAATAATTAGAAACGAGAATAACCGGCAACCCTGTAGAGGCAACCCAATCTATATTTAAATAATCCTCTCTAATTGGTACCATGAGCCCGCCTGCTAGTTCGATGATTAGGTTATTATCGGTTGTTGGTATTTGAAGTCTTGACTCCTCGATTGTTACATCATCAATTGTAGCTGCAGCGTGTGGCGACATAGGCTGTGTCAAGCGATAAGCTTCTGGATGTATAATGGTTTCCGGCGACCATTTTTTGACTTTATGCGAGTCGGTGTTTTCCAGGTCTCCTGCTTGCACTGGTTTCCAGTAGTCTGCTTTGAGCGCTTTGCATAAGATTGCTGAGGCCACTGTTTTTCCAGTGTCTGTGCCAATGCCTGCAATGATGATTTTCACTCTTCTAATTTCTGAATTAGAAATCCCAAATGATTATAAAGGTCTTTAGCCTCCTTTAAATCAAGTGTAAGAAAAATTCCTTTTTCTGGTTGATTTTGCTCAATTGCTTTGAAATCGATCCCTTGAGATTCTTTTTCATCCCTAAGTGACATTTCCATTTGATTCCAAGGCTTTGTTTTGCCTTCAAAAGTATATTTCATTTTTAGAGTTCTTTAAATAACAAATCTATCTCCTCTTTGGTATTGTAGGAGTGGAGGCAGAAACGAATGCGTTCTTTTCCTTCAGCCACGCTTGGTCTTCTGATCGGAAGGGCGTTGATACCGACCTCTTTTAATTTTTCAGCCAGATCTATGACCTCTTTATTTCCAGGCACAATGAGCGATTGAATTTGTGATTCCGAATCAATCCACTGACCATTTGACTCCTTTCTTTTTTGCACAAAATATTCCACGTTTTCTTTGAGTTCATTCCGATCAGGAACACACTTGGATATGTGGCTATACATCGCAGCAATGCTTGCGAAATGATGATTGGAAGGGGCTGTTGAGAAAATCATGGATCTTGAAAAGTTGATCTGATAATCTTTAAGCCACTTTGGCCCCACAACGGCTGCCCCGTGAATACCGGGTGCTTTTCCAAATGTCATAATCCTAGCAAAAACCCGATCCTGTAATCCAAGATTTTGAACCAAGCCTTCTCCATCCTCTCCATATACGCCAAAGGCATGTGCTTCATCCACTATTAGGAGCGACTCGTTTTTGTGACAAAGGTCAGCCACCTCTTTCAATGGACAGATATCACCATCCATGCTATACACGGACTCTACCAATACAATTATCTGACCTTCGGCTTTTTTTAGTTTATCCGTAAAGTCTTCCAGGTCATTGTGCTTGAAGCGAATCTTTTTGGCATGTCCTAATCGTACTCCATCGATCAGGCTTGCATGTATCAACTCGTCACAAATGAAGGTGGTTTCTTTAGTTGCCAGACTGGAGATCAAGCCAAGATTGGCCATGTATCCGGATGAGTAGATTAAAGCGCTTTCGGCCTGATGGAATTCTGCGATTTCTTGTTCTACCTGTTCTGCGTATTCACTATTGCCACCGAGTAAACGTGATCCGGTAGCTCCGTTGAGTTTAGGTGCATTTCTGCATTCATCCTCGATAGCCAGACTCAGGCTTTGAGATTGAGCAAGCCCCAAATAGTCATTGGTATAGAAATCAATTCCTTCCGGCGGGAGCGGAAGGGTGCGCAACAGGTGTTGCTGTTTTCGTTCTTCGAGTGCTTTTTGGTAGTTGTTCAAAATTTAACCCTCCTTTGTTGACACCCTGTTGTCCCCTCAAGGGGGAATTATGCCTCGACTTCAGTTTCTTTTTTGACTTCTTTAAATGCTTCTCTTGGCTGCAATCCTAATAGGTCAAACATTTCCTTATCGTCGTTGAAGTCAGGGTTTGGAGTGGTAAGCAATTTGTCTCCAGCGAAAATGGAATTCGCTCCGGCCATGAAGCACAGCGCTTGCTCGGTCAGGCTCATGCCTTCTCGCCCAGCAGAAAGTCTTACCACAGAAGCCGGCATCACTAATCGTGCGGTTGCGATCATGCGGATCAATTCGTGAGCGGCAACTCGTGGCTGTTCGGCAAGTGGTGTTCCTTCTACCGGTACCAATGCATTTACCGGAACAGACTCAGGGTGCTGATCCATATTCGCTAGCGTCAATAGCATTCCCATTCGGTCTTCTGCAGACTCTCCCATTCCGATGATACCGCCTGAGCATACACTAATCTTCGCTTTACGCACATTATCAATGGTTTTCAAACGATCATCATATTCCCGTGTACTGATGATATCATCGTAAAATGCTTCAGAGGTATCTATGTTGTGATTGTAAGCGAAGAGGCCTGCATCAGCTAATCTTTTTGCCTGCTCTTCAGACACCATTCCCAGTGTGCAGCAAACCTCCATATCCATGCTGTTCACGGTCTTCACCATGTCCAGTACTTTATCAAAGTCTTTATTATCTCTCACCTCTCTCCAAGCCGCACCCAGGCACATTCTGGAAGCACCGTTTGCTTTGGCAGACTCGGCCTGAGCACGCACTTCTTCTACCTCCATGAGCTTGTGCACTTTCACGTCTGTATGGTAACGAGCTGCTTGTGGACAGTAAGCACAATCTTCGGGACACCCACCGGTTTTGATGGAGATCAAGCTACTTACTTGCACCTCTTTTGGATCATGATATTTTCGATGCATGGTAGCTGCTTCGAATACCAATTCCATGAGTGGTTTATGATAAATTTCAGAGATTTCCTCCAGTGTCCAGTTGTGCCTTACGTCTGCCATAAATCTTCAAATTGTGATTAGATGCAATAATACTCAAGGCAGAGCAATAAAAAACCCTCTTCAAAATTTGATGAGGGTTGGAGTTATTTTGTGACTTTAAAATTGGTCGCTAATCAAAGCTCACAGAGACATCCGTAAATGTTCCTGTAAAGGAATCTGCATCCACAAAATCATTTGCATCCTGAACCCAGGTAAATGACCCTGACACAAGCCCTTGACCTCTATCTATTTTTGAAAAAGTAGTGGTTACTTTTCCTGTTGTATTGAAATCACCATTAAATGTCATAGTGGCAGAATTGTATCCTTTACCTAGTTCAAACACATAATTCTCACCTTCGGAATCGAAGGTATTATCGTTGTATTGATTCGCCCATATTGCAAAACTAAATCGCGGGCTTCCTGGTCCAAATTGATACGTTATCAGCATGTATTCTGAGCTTGTTGGTGTAGGTCTATTTCCACCTAAATCGAATACATCATAATCAATGGCTACATCAAGACACTCTCCATTGGCATTTCCTTTTTCACCGCATGACTCGTCTTCTCCACAAGCGAAAAAAAGAGCACACGCTATAAACGTTATTGCTTTCCAATTCATTTTTTTATTTCAAATGTCAAACCAATGGATAGGTTTTTCAATCCCTTTCAGACGGTATTTGAATATCCGTGATAATTGGTATATGAAATGAAAAACCCCGATTCCACAATGTTCGGAACCAGGGCCTCAGTCATGAATCAGTCTCACCAAAAATTCATGATTAACTTTTTGAGGGGCTGGTTCTGTAAAAAATTAGTGCTGACAATCGATCCAGGATATAAAATGCGATGGCAATGAAGAAGACATTGATGTGAATATTGAAAAGCCAGAAGGTAAGGATTGAGGTGATCGTCAAAATCAAAAAATAGCTTGCAAAACCTGCCAGATACCGGGTCATTTTTAAACTTTTAAGTTTCTTAATTTTTTGTTCAATTAGGTCTCCTTCGGCAAAGGCCATGTAACTTAAGTAGCCATAGGCAGCAGCGAGAAGGAGAAAAAACCATGGATTGATGATGGTATCGTTGTGGATTAACGAAAGAAAGGCATTAAGGAGAATGAGAGGGCCGGCAGTTATTTCCAGCACCGTCTCATGCATGTCGTTTTCAAAGAAATCACCAATCACGATCACTTTATCAGCAACGAACTGCTGAATGTCCTGGTCAGTGAGATAGAGTAATTCACCAAGACTTACCGGATTGAATCCAGCCTCGAGATCGTAAATATCTTTTTGAAGAATACGATAGTTCATGATAAAATTATTTAGCGTCCATTCCCGTCCCACGTTTAGAAATGGTCCTCTTTTGCTGACCTCTATATTATTAATGGTCTCATAGACCTTAAGAGGGAGTAGCTTGGAAGTATCGTTGTAGATGAGTTGGTATTTATAAACTCCATCAAAAGCACTCCCGATCAGGTAGTCTGAGATTCCGAAATTGACGTCTTGAAATAATGGCTTTTCCACCTCATCGTATTCGTTGATATGAGCAGATAGAATGACATTGTCCAGCTTGTTTAGCTCTAGCTCCAGTTCATCATCGTACGATGAAGAGTCTACAAAATGAACGTCGATGATGACATATTTGGGCTTGGAATCACCATCATTAATCACTTTGAGAAGTTGGGCTAATTTTTGACGATCTGTGATTGCCTGATTGCCGACAGGGAACCCAAATTCATCGTATCGATCAATTAACTGTAAATCATACGAAGTATTAATTAATGCAAAGTCTTCCGAATCCGGACGTTCACGATTGGCAAAATTTAGTGCCGTAGTGCTCCATATTAGAAACTTCTCATCTCCGGCCAGCCACGGTAGCTTCATCAAGTAGAATGTGAAAGCCATCATGATGATGGTATTCACCACAATCAGCAATATGAGTATCGGCTTTTTCAAAATTTAGAAATTGGAGATTGCCTTTTTAAGCTGTTCTTCTGTGCACTTTCCGTATATCGAATTGATAATTTCCAGTAAGGCGTTTGCATCATCAGGAAACTGCTCATTTAGTGACTTGAGCTGCTCATCTGATACATAAGCCAAATCCATTTTTGTAATGAAAGTGGAAGCTTGCTCTTCGGTATTGTAATAGAGGAGTTTAGCATCTTTCACCATTTCAGGATTGATAGAGTTTCCATCTATGGAAAAGAATTCTTTCAAATCAAATACAAGGTTTTCTCCATCGTTATCAAGCTTTTTATTGATCGTTTCATTCGCATACTGATACTGTACATAGAAGAACTTGCTTTCTGACATTGGGAAAGCAGAGGAAGAAACACTCACGAAATATGAATCGCCAAGCAGTGCAATCGGGCCTTCATTGAAATGCTTTTGAAAATCTAATGTGTTGTTGATGGATCCGGCTCTGGTACTCAAGCGTCCTCTCACCGGTGAGATCACTGAAGTCAAAGCGTAAACCGCATCACTTTGTGAGGTGGAAGAGCTGTTTTGTTGGATCACAAAGCGACCTCTTTCCGAGCTTAAAACTGCAGCTCTTGCATCATCCGTTTCAAATTTCAGATTCGCATCCTCTGAAATTTTGGTCCCCTTAGAAAGATAAGAACCTGACTGGGTATCATAGATTTTTCCGATAGTATGGATGACCGTGTACGACTGGCTTTGGCCTTGAAAGGCAATTAGTACAAGTATGACGAATGTGTATTTCATGTGTAGTTATTTGTTTTCAGCGGTCACATGGAATTCGTCCCGAATGCTCGGGACTCATTTCATTTTTAATAAACCTTAAAATCGTTTCTAATATTTTCTTCTCTTGAGGTAGGCACCTGTTTGCCATTACTCAATAAGATTACTTGCTCACCTACATATTGCCTGATTTCCGATACCCGATAGTCACGATCTCTATTGATGTCAGCACGTCTGGTTGAAAAACCCTGAATCAGGCAGCTGGTAAAAAGCCCATTCTCAGAGTTTACTCCTTCAGCAGCAAACTCGGTACCTCCAGCAGCAGATATGACTGTTGCTCCTGTTCCTTTTCGCATGTCACTAAAAAGTGCTTTGGATAACTCCAGGGTATTGTCCAGTCCAAAGCTGTTTTCTTTCAACTTCACAAGTGATCCGGCAGAGCGAAAGGCTACAGAACCCACGGAGCTAATGGATTCTTCAGCTTCCTCTATGTCATCTTCATCTAATTCACCTGCATGGCACGTATCCATCATCAGGAGTTTGTTTCTGCATTTGATCCCGTCAATCAATGCTTGTAGTTGTTCGTAGGATAGCCCACCACTTGATGGATTGTTAAAATCCATGTTGTGGGTAGCGAAATAGTAGGTATAATCTTTATCCAACACGCCATGCCCGGCAATGAATATCATAACTACATCATCCACTTGCGCTTGCTCTACAAAACTTCGGATGGCCTGAATGTTGGCATCCGTTGCATTTTGATTGACTATGAGTTTTTCGAACACATTTTCATATTCAGATGAACCTTTCATGGTTGAAATGATGTCTCCTGCATCCTTGGCAGCAAATGCCAGGTTATGTTGGGATTGCTGATATTGAGATACTCCAATGGAAACCAGATAAAGATCCGGCTTATCAAAATCGGTGGTTAGCTGTACTTCGAAAGTTTCTGGCAGAGACTCCAATCCTTTACTGTTAATAGCTGTGACTTTGATTTCATTCAGCCCTTTGCCCAACTCGACGGAGATATCTTTTGTAATAGAGGCTGATGGTGCAACCGAAATACCGTTCGAACCAAAAGCCGGAACATCGTTGATGTAAACCTGTAGTCGATTTATGGATTGATTTTCATCAGTTGCTTTAGCCGAAAAAGTCAGTGTTCGCTGATCTGTTTCCAACGGAATGGAAAGCATATCAACATCCATTTTTGGTAGTTCATTTGAAGTAGATAGATCGGCCGGGTTGAAACCTAATCGCTTTAAGCGTTTATTATATGCAGCTTCGTAGGAGGCGATAAGTTTTTCTGAAGCATAGCCAAGTGTTTTAGCAATGACATCAGGTCGGTTGTGTTTGAGCTCTAATTGCTCAAATGGCAATACGTTGTTCCCTTCTTTGAATGCAATCGCCTTAGCAGCATTTTTTGAAGAAGTATAATGAAAGTCGGGGGTGTAAGCGATAAATCCACCCTCTTCAATAAGAGCCATGCTTATGGTTTTTTTGCCTTGCTGAAGGTTATAGAGTGCTATTTCTCCTGATTCATTGGTGGTAATGGCAAACCTTGAATCCATGCTAAAAACAGCATCGGTAATTATACCTTGCTGAGTGTCGTTGATAATTTTCTGATTGCCTTTTTTGATGGTCACATCATATCCATCAAACCGAATAGAGTAGTCTCCTCGACTGAATTTGTCTTCTAATGATTGAAAATCCTCTTTTGATTTTTTGCTTTTGTAATCCGTGACAGACCATTCATTTAGGTCATTCGCGTCGGTGAGTGCCCAGATTTTATCTTCATCTTCAGGGTTGAACTTCACCCATACGATGTTGTCTTTTTTCTCTTTTAATGTCTTGTAAAGTCGTCCGGTTTTGAAATTCCAAATTTTCATAAAGGACGTGTTAACGGCAGTGGTAGCCATATACTTTCCATCTTTGGATACATCGATGTGATTGATATCGGATGATCTGTCGAAAGTTCTGACCAAAGTACCTGTTGTAATGTCCCACATGGTCATGTCCCGATCCAGCGATCCAACTAAAATGTGTTTTCCGTCAGGCATCACGTCTACAGCCAGTGCCGGCTGAACATAGCCCTCCATGTCTCTGATTTTTCGTCCGGTTTCATAGTCCCAAAGCTTGAGCTGTCGCTTTTGATCTGATGTAACAATGGTTCGGTAATCCGGAGATAAGGCAAGCCAGTTGGTGTTTTTGGTGATGTTCTTGATTTCTTTTACGACCGGAGGCACATAGTTTATGGCCTCTTTATTTCCCGGTTCGGGAAAATCAGCATTTTCAATATCATAGACTTTTATGGATCGTTGCTCATTTACAATGACTTTGGTTTGATCCTGACTCAGAACAGCTACTCCTCTGGGGTTATTGATTTGCCATCGGATAGGTTTGGATACTTCACCAAAATGATTCCGGTTCTCGCTTAGCTCCACAAGGGAAACACTGGCGCTACCGGTTTCTTCCTCTTCACCTTTTTCTGCTAAAAATGGTGTGAAAACATTTTGAGAGAAAAGAATTCTTTTTCCATCATTGGTGAACTCAATGTTGGAGTAGGTCATTACAAAAATGGTGGTTGACTCTTTGCCTATCCGCCCGTTAGCTACATTTCCAATCACAGCAAATCCGGTCATGATCGCTTTAGTGTAAGCGATAGCTGCTCCGGATCCTTTCACATTATCCAGTGCATCAGCAAGAATTTTTCCTTTTTCTGGATCTACAAGCTTTACCTCTACCCCATTGTTTTTGCCTCCACCTGTGACAATTCGGTCTCCGCTTGGAGAAATGGCCAGGTTCATAATTGGTGCAGTAAATCCTGAAATGGTTTTAATGGTGTCTCCCGAAGTATTCCATAACTTCAAAATCTCATCTTCACCTCCTGAAATAATCATAGTTGCATCGTTTGAAAGCTTCGCCGTATTAGCGGAACCCTCATGCGCCTGAATTTGGGTTTTCACCTCACCGGTAATGGCATCCCACAGAATGATGGTCCCACTACGGTCACCACTTACCAAGAGCTTTCCATCCTGTGACAAATGGATAGAATTGACGGGAGCTTCGTGCGCATTGAAAGTGTTTACATCAATACCAGTTTGTACATCCCACATTTTGATAGACTTGTCATCGCTGGCAGAATAGACATATTTACCGGTTGGCGAATATTGAACCATGTTGATCCCTGCGGTATGCCCCTGTCGGATGATCAACTCACTTTGCTGTGAGAGAGCAGTCCAGGAAATGAGAATGGATAGAAGTGCTAAAATGGTTTTCATGGCAGTGGAGACTTTAGAATAAAAAGCGATCAGCCGGAAAATGACTGATCGCTAACCCTAATGAGAATCTTAGAAACTATAACTAATGATTTGCTTTTTGTCAGCTTTGAAGAAAACCTGACCGGAAACCTGATCATAGTCATAAATTGGCTCCTTGTCGCTTAGTAATAAAGTGCCAAGCTCCTCGCCCGTTCTTCGATCTACTTTCACTAATCCAGCACTTTTACCCTGACCACCTTCACCAACGCGTGTTAAGATCATTCGAATGTCTCCCTTGCTAACTGTAGCCTGAAACTTTTTCTTCGCTTCAGCGCCTACCTGGCCTGCAGCATTAAAAAGATCTTGAGCTTGCTGAGCATACATTTTACTGTAGTAGTCATTTGTCCCGTACCTTGAATATGCTGCCACATGAGAAGATTGCATTTGAGCCGCAGCTCCCATTGCCATAACCGATACCTGAGCAGCTCTCAACGCAATCTTAGCTGCCAGACTCAGTCCGGGTGCTTCCCAGTATTTAGCAAACCTCACTGATCCATCGGGCTCAAGCATGACAAGGTTATTGCCATCCATGAAGAGGTATCCACCGGCAACCGATTCTACACTTTCTGGTGAAGCATTTTCACCTTCAAACTTCTTTGCAAGTCCTTTGTGGAGCACCTTATAGTCACCGGTCAAAAGATCGATTTCGAAAAGATCTCCATCAACAACCATGATCTCTTTTGTGAGCTCTGGCTTGTATCGAAGTGATGGCACTTCTAGCATCCCTTTCTTATCCCAGATCAGTTCTCCATCGTATTGTATGTAGCCAAGTCTACCTTTAATATCGGTGTACATAACTCCTGTAGCAGCAATCTGATCAATATTGATCCCTTTGATTTTCTGATCCCAGATAACATTACCATTCTTTCTGTTGAGAAGTAAAAGCTGTTTGCCTTTCGATGTGGCTAAAATCCCTTTTTCACCTAGATCAACAACATACCCATCAATTTTCTTCACCTCCCATTTCACGCTTCCATTTTGAAGATCATACATGGTGAACCACTTGTCATCAATCACAACTACTCCATCACTCATCGCAGACATGGTAGGTACTACTTTCAGCTTTAATTCTTGCTCCCATAGTTTTTTTCCAGACTTCATGTCCAATGCAGATAGTGTTCCACTATTTTTCTTTTTTTCAAAGAAATATCCAGTTGATAAATCCAGGCTTAAATCGAAACTTTCGAATACTTGCTTTCTATGCTCTGTATTGTAAGCCCATTTTACATCTCCTGTCTTTGGGTCCATTTTGGCGATCTGAGTAGTTCCTGGAAGTACGATATCACCATCTTCAAGTAGTGCAGGAAAACCATTAACGGCAATTTCTTCATTGGTCCAGATGATCTTTTGGGAAAGGAGATCTACCATTTTTGTAATTGTAATCGTAGGGGTTCCTTTTTGAGAGTAATCTTCGAAATTGGTAGAGATGATCACCATTCTTAGTTCAGGAATGTAGCCTGTTCCATTAAAGTTAAACTGAGCCATTTCTCCGAATAATGGAACCTTAATAATTGGCATTTCAGCGATTTGAGGACTTATTACTTCTTCGCCTGTCTGGATATTGATCACAGCATATTGTCTGTATTGATATCCATCGGTGAATTTTAGTTCCACATAATCGGATACTTCCTCATATTCATCATCAGTAAGTACTCTTATAAAGTTTTCAAAGGCATATTTAGGCTCTACCTTTTTACCATCAGGACCTTTCATCTTCTTGGCTTGTTCAAATGCCTCACTGGTCCATAAAATATTACCATCCCGGCTATCTACGCCGTGAAGTTTGAAGTCTTTGGTGCCTACTAGTAGAATTCCACTTTCAGTAACACTGTTCCACTCTACTTCACTGTCAAAGTCAAGTTGCCAGAGGGCATCTTGCGCATTTGTGTGACTTAGTGCTACAAGTAGCAATAAGCTTAAAATTGTTTTGAATAATTGTTTCATGTCTGATCGAGTTTATTCGCGGTTAATTTTTATTAAATCAAAGTTTATCGAATATGACCTTCCATGAAATCCACTACAGATGGGATATTTATATACCGTGAAACCCGTAGATGGATAAATAACTAGTAGGAGTATTCCTTATCCCCTTTCGAGTGACTCGGGCTACTGTGTTAGTCCTCCCAGGTAATACTGCCAGATTTTTAAAAGGTACTAGATAAGGTTGTTTGCGTAGGCGAATTTGATGAGCCCAACCAGGTTATTGGTTTTGGTTTTGCGAAAGATGTTTTTGCGGTGAGTTTCTACCGTTCGTTCGCTGATGAACAGCTCTTCGGCCATTTGTTTGTTGGTAAATTCTTTAGCGATGAGCTTGAGGATTTCCCGCTCTCTGTCGGTCAAAAGCTTTTGCTCTTCAGTACCATTCAGACCTTTCATGAGCATGGTATTCACATCAGAGCTTAGGTACACTTTTCCATTTTTCACCGCCCGAACTGCATTTACTAACTCTTCGTGTGAATCCTTTTTCAGGATGTACCCATCCACGCCTTCTTTCAGGATTTCTTTGATAAGATGTGCTTCATCATGCATGCTCAGCACAATGATTTTTGTGTTGGGGTATTTCTGCTTCACCCTCCGAACTAATGTCAGTCCATCGTCATCCGGCAGGTTGTAATCGGTTATGAGTAGGTCAACCTTCTTTCGAGTTAAATCATCAAGAGTCTCACCAACTGTGCCAGCAGAGCCAACGACTTCAAGATCATCTTCAGCGGAAAGAATTTTAATTAACCCACCTAATAGGATGGCGTGATCGTCGGTTAAAAATATGTTCATTTTGGCAGGTTTGTCTCTGCCCATGAAAGATAGCAAATTCATTGGGTTTCCCTTCTAAGCCCTCAATAATTATAAGTTCAAAGAAGTTGAAGGAATGAGTTGAAAGCTATACCATCTCCATGGTATTTTGCTCTACCTCTTTCTGAAGTTCAGTTTGAACTGGTATGTTGATGATTAAGGAATTACCTCTGGTTTCAGGGTGTGTTTCAAGCTCCAACTTACCTCTAATGAGGTTTGTCCTGGTATTAAGATTCTTCCATCCATTCCCCTTGCCAGACGTAAGGAGGTTCCTGTCAAAACCTGCACCATCATCCTCGATGAGTAGTGTTATTTCATCTTCATCCTTAGTGATTTGCAATGTTACTTTTTTAGCATCTGAGTATTTCAGGATGTTGTTGATCCACTCTTGAGAAATGCGATAAAGCGAAATTTCCTGCAGCTCGGAAAGGCGTTGGTCTAGCCCAAACACATTTAATTCTATGCTCATATTTCCAGCCTGATTTATACGACCTACAAATTCTTGAAGAGCACTTTCCAATCCATTTTTGATCAGGGTTTGAGGCATTAGATCAAAGCAGATGTTTTTTAGTTCTCCGTACATGTCATCGATCACTTTTGAAGACTCTTCAAACACCTTTTGGCGTTCGTTGGGCTTGGCTCCATCGTTCAAATTTTTCAGATTCATGTTTAAAATTGAAATCATTTGCCCAAATCCATCATGAAGGTCACGGGCATAACGGGATCGCTCTTTTTCCTGCGATGTAATGGTTGCTCTGATTTCTGCTTCACGTGCCATCCGCTTATGTTCTTCCACTAATTTTTCAGCTTTCAGTTTAGTCCTCTGTCGATTTTGGAGGAAGAGAAGTATAAGGAGGAAAATAGCTGTTCCTGCACCGATGAGAAAACTATTTTTTTGTTGAATTTCGGCTTGTTGTGTTTGAATTTCAGCTTCTTTCTTTTCGGTTTGATATTTAGTTTCCAGCTCGGCTACCTGTTTGCTTCTGCGGTCATTAAAAAGGCTGTCCTTTAGTGAGACGTGATCTTTAAAATAGGCAAGGGCTTTTTTGTAATCACCTCGTTGCTCTTGCACAGTAGCGATCATCGAAAGTACGTATTGTTCGAAATCAGCGTATGAAACTTTCTGAGCAATCTTTAACGCTTCCAAGAAATAAACTTCTGCTTGATCATATTCTTGTAGTTCGAAGAACATCTCGCCGATGTTATTTTTGACAATTCCATAGCCTGCTTCATCTCCAATCAGCAGCTTGTATTCTGCTGCCAACTCAAAATAGTATTGAGCACTGTCAATTTTATTCAGCTTGGTGTAGGCCATACCCAAATTATCATAATTGTAACTTAGGCCAATGGTATCGCTAATGGCAGATTTAACCTCCGTAGAGCGGAGGTAGTAGTCAAGGGATTCCTGAAATTTTTCTTGCTGAAATAACAGTACTCCAATGTTGTTGAGGCTGTTTCCAATACCTATCGAATCATTCTGAGCAATCGCATAATCTAACCCTTGATTAAAGTAGTCTTGAGCAAGGTCAAAATCACCTTGCTTTTTCTGCAATGTGCCAATTAAGTTGAGAATTTCAGAAGGCTTTGATTTTGTATTGAGACTAACATACAAATCTAGTGAAGTTTGATAGCTCTCTAGAGCACTATCGAATGAACCCAGACAATAGTGGGTGTATCCGAGTTCAAGAAATGCCCATGCTTTTAGCCGGCTATCAGGCATGGATTTCAGTTTCGTCTGAAGGATTAGTGCTAGTGCACTGTCACAATTGGTTTTGCGGATTTCTGCTACTTTTTCAAGTAGATTTTGATCTATTTCCTGAGCGAATACGCTGACTGACAATACGATAAGTGTAAAATAGGCGGACGGTTTCATCTACCTAAGATGATAAAATAATTTCTTGGGTAGAAGTCCACTTTCGGTCTTTTCGTTTAAATAAGGATTTTTTAGGATAATTGATGATGACTAAGCAATAACCTCTTCCTGATTTTTTATTAATAGTTTGCTTGGTGCGTTTACGATTAAAACGTTACCCTTCTTTCCATGCTCTGTTTCAAGAGTCAACTCTCCCTTAATCAAATTTGCTCTCGTATTCAGATTTTTCCACCCGTTACCTTTTCCGGCGGTGAGTAATCTGGAATCAAAACCAGTCCCATTATCTTCGATCAACAAAGTAATTTCATCTTCATCTCTTGTGATCTGCAAAGTCACTTTTTCTGCATCGGAGTACTTCAAAATATTATTTATCCATTCCTGAGATATACGATAAAGTGAAATTTCTTGTAGGTCTATTAAGCGCTCATCAAGCCCGAAGACATTTAGCTCGATGCTTATTTTACTCGTTTCATTGATCCGATCTACAAATTCCCTTAATGCGCTTTCTAATCCGTGTTTAATTAAAGTTTGTGGCATTAGGTCAAAACAGATGTTTTTAAGTTCTTTATACATATCCTCAATTACCTGAGAAGATGAGGCAAAAACTTTTTGTCGTTCATCAGGCTTTGATCCGTTTTCGAGGCTTTTGAGATTCATATTGAGAATAGAGATCATCTGCCCAAATCCATCATGTAAATCTCTGGCATATCTGGCCCTTTCTTTTTCTTGTGATGAAATAGTAGCTGTGATTTCAGCTTCCTTTGTTTGTAGCTTCACTTGCTGGAGCTTGAGCTCCTGCTTTTTTCGAATTCTATTTCTCCAAAGTGCTCCAATGACTATTAGGAGCGCAAGTACTGTGGCTGAAGCTATTAAAGCGATTCTATTTCTGGAAATGGTAGCTTCTTGTTCTTCAAGTAGTGCTTGTTGCAGTTCAATCTGCTGCTCTTTCTTCTGTGTTTCGTATTTAGCCTGAAGCGTCGAAATCACCTTGGCTCGCTCTAGGTTGAATAAACTGTCCTCGAGATTTTCGGCTTGCACTTTTACCAACAACGATTTCTCAAAATCACCCGCCATGGCAAGTACCGATGATAATGAGTCTAATGACTTGCGAACTAAATCCGGGTATCCGAAAGCCCTACTTTCATTAATGGCTTTAGTGTAGAATGAAATAGCAGATTGAACATCTTTGGTCTGAAAATAAAAATCAGCTATTGCCTTATAGTTTTCCAGTACTCCTTGATTGTCATTAATGGCTTTTCTTATTTCAGTGGATTGATCGAAATAGGAAATTGCTTTTTCAAAATTGCTTTTTCTTCTTTCCATATCAGCAAGATCAAGGTAGGTATAACCCAATCCAACACTATCTTTTTGTTGGAGCCTGATTGCGTGACATTTCAGATAAAGGGGATCTGATTTTTTGTAATTTTTTCTAACCCAATGAAAAGCAGCCTGCATGCCATAGGAAGTTCCTAGCGTCCTTAAGTCACCTGATTCTTTGGCGAGATGTTCCGACTTTGTCCAGAGGCTCAGTGCTTTTTCAATTTCTCCTTGTTTTTGGTAGTAGTTGGCCATTTCATTGCATAGCTGAGCCAAACCACTTTTATCATTTAGCGAGTCATACAGATCATATGACCGTAAATATGCAGGTAATGCTGTTTCATAGTCACCTATGAGATACAGTATGATTCCATAATTTTTTTGAGCCAGCGCTTCTTTATGGGGAGAGTTTAGCTTTTTTGAGAGTTTCACGGCTTTGCGTGTAAGCTGAAGCGAATGGGCAAAGTCAGCACTATAAATGGCGTAGAAATTATTGTTGATATAGTCAACCAAATCCAGTCCTGACAAATTGGCTAATTCTTTTTCTATCTCTGAGGTGCTATTGTCCTGAGAAAAGCTGCTCCAAAACAGTCCAGAGAGAGCAAGAAATATTAACAGCTTTTTTGCCATGGGTTAAAACTATTAAAAATAAAAAAGCGAATGTCAATTAAGACATTCGCTCTCAGTATTTAATGGCACTAAAGATTTACTTCTCAAATTCCAGTATCGTCTTTTCTATAATATCACAGCATTCATGTAGCTGTTCTTCTGTCATGACCAAAGGAGGGGCGAATCGAATGATATTACCATGAGTAGGTTTAGCTAGAAGTCCATTTTCTTTCAGCTTCACACAAATATCCCATGCTGTTGAGCTTTCTTCACCGTCGTTGATCACAATGGCATTCAATAAGCCTTTTCCTCTCACCAGGTTCACCAACTCTGATTTCTCGATCATTTTATTCATGCGATCTCTGAAAATATCACCCAACCTTCTGGCATTCTGAGTTAATTTTTCATCTCTAATGACATTTAAAGCAGCCATCCCAACAGCCCCTGCTACTGGATTTCCTCCAAAGGTAGAGCCGTGCTGACCAGGCTTAATCACTTCCATCACGGTATCATTTGCCAATACAGCAGAAACAGGATAGGCTCCTCCGGAAAGTGCTTTGCCTAAAATGAGAATATCAGGCTCAGTGTAAGTTGATTGTTTTTCGCAATGGCCTTCGCATGAACAATCGCCACAAACCCTAAGCAATGCGCCTGTTCTTCCAATTCCTGTTTGAACTTCATCAGCTATGAACAGCACACCGTGTTTTTCACAAATTTCTTTCACTTTTTTGATGTACCCTTCATCTGGCACCATTACTCCTGCTTCTCCCTGGATAGGCTCAACAAGGAAACCAGCCACATTTTCGCCCTGAACGGCTCGCTCAACCTCTGCCAGGTCATTGTAGGGAATTCGGATAAACCCGGGGGTAAATGGCCCAAAGTTTTTATTTGCTACCGGATCGTTTGAGAATGAGACAATTGTGGTCGTTCTTCCGTGGAAGTTGTTGTCGCAAACGATGATTTGGGCTTTATTTTCATCAATTCCTTTTTTCTCATACGCCCATTTTCTACAAAGCTTAATGGCTGTTTCAACAGCTTCAGCGCCTGTATTCATGGGCAGTACTTTGTCAAAACCGAAGTACTCAGTTATGAATTTTTCATAAGGTCCAAGCACGTCATTATAGAAAGCTCTTGAAGTTAGCGTGAGCGTCTCAGCTTGCTTGCTCATAGCTCCCACGATTGCAGGATGACAATGCCCCTGGTTTACAGCAGAATAAGCAGATAGAAAATCAAAATATTGTTTTCCTTCTACATCCCAGACATACACACCATCTCCCTTCGCCAATACTGCTGGTAGCGGATGGTAGTTATGGGCACCATGCTTATCTTCCAGTTTTATTAATTCTTCACTCGAAAGTGTTTTGTTTTCTATCATAATTTTGCTGTTTATCTAATAATTACAAGATTAATAATTTAACCGCTGAGGCACAATTTAAAGTGGAATTACACCCAGAGGACTACTATATTAACAAAGATGGGCTGCTGGTGTTCACAGAAATGTATCATCGCAAAAGAGGGTACTGCTGTGGCAATGCTTGTTTACACTGTCCATATAATCATGAAAATGTGCAGAGATAGTTTGCATATTGGGTTGAAATCCCGATATTTGCACTCCATTTTTGAAAACGGACTAGAAAGATGTCAAAAGTTTGCGATATAACCGGTAAGAGACCACAAGTAGGAAACAACGTTTCTCACGCTAATAATAAAACAAAGAGAAGATTCAATCCGAATCTTCAAAAGAAGCGTTTCTACATTCCTGAAGAGGATAAGTGGATTACGTTGAAGGTTTCTACTTCAGCGATTAGAACGATCAACAAAAACGGCATCACTTCTGTGCTGAAAAAAGCACGTGCCAATGGCATGGTGATCAAGTAAATTGATTTAGAAAAGAATTTTTAATCCCGACGATTAATCGCCGGGATTTTTTTTGCCTTTTATCCAGCTATCCAACCAGTGTTGGATTGAAGTTGCACTTGTCGATCGCTTGCTTGCTATATTTAACCTTCCAAAAAAATCACAAGCAAGATGAAGAAGTTTTTTACCCTGATTTTAGCAGCATTTACATTCGCCACCTACGGTCAAAACGAACCAGATGACTTTTTGTCAAGTGAATTTCACCAGGAGAGAAGATCTCTTGTAAGAGAAAAAATGCCTGATAATTCAGTTGCAGTATTTTTCGCCAATCCGGTAAGAAACCGAGCCAACGATGTGGACTACATCTACCATCAGGACCCGAACTTTTATTACCTCACAGGGTACAAGGAGCCTCATGCTGTTTTAATGATTTTTAAAAGTGAGCAAGAAGGCCCTGAAGGAAATTACGATGAAATCATTTTTATTCAGCCTAGAAATGCAATGGCCGAGATGTGGACCGGCCGAAGAATGGGAATCGGTGGAGTGAAAGAAAAACTCGCATTCAACGAAGTTTTCAATAACACTGAGTTTGAAGACTACAATATTGATTTTTCAAAATTTGATAAGGTGCTTTTTTATGACTTCTTCAATGATGTAAGAGACACAAATGCCGAAGGAGATCTTTACGACCTGATTGTTTCATTTAAGCAAAAAGCAGGTTACCCAACAGAAGGAGACTTAACCATCGAATCAACGGCGAATAACCTGGATATGGAAACCCTCGACCAGATCATGAAGGATTTGAGAGGGATAAAAACGGAAGATGAGTTGGATCTTTTGAGAAAGGCCGTAGATATCTCGTGTATTGCTCAGGTAGAAGTGATGAAAGCGATGCGTCCGGGAATGAGTGAATTTGAAGTGCAGGGGATGCATGAGTTTATTTTTAAGAAATATCAGGCTGAGTATGAAGGATACCCATCAATAGTAGGTGCCGGCCACAACGGATGCATCCTACACTACATTGAAAATTATAAGCCTTCTATAGATAGCGACGAAATGATCCTGATGGATTTGGGAGCTGAGTATCATGGATATACTGCAGATGTTACCAGAACCATACCTGTAGACGGCAAGTTCTCACCGGAAGAAAAGGCCATTTATGACTTGGTCTATAAGGCTCAGGAGGCGGCAATACAAGCGTGTAAGCCTGGCGTGAACATAGCCAGAGATTTGGATGCCGGCATTGCAAGACGAATCATCAATGAGGGATTGGTTGAATTGGGAATCATCGACAGTGTTGATCAGCGTCACCTATATTATCCGCATGGACTGGGCCACCATATAGGCCTGGATGTGCATGATAAAGGCAACTATGAGTACCTGGAACCCAATATGGCCATTACCATTGAGCCGGGTATTTATATTCCCGAAGGAGCGAAATGTGATGAAAAATGGTGGGGGATTGCCGTGCGAATAGAGGATGATGTATTGATAACAGAAGATGGATTCGAACTGCTATCAGATATTGCTCCTCGCACAAGCGAAGAAATTGAAAAAATGATGCAGGAGACCAGTCCATTAGGGTCATTCGTTCTGCCCGAATTAGGTAAGGATTAAAAGGTTTTTGATCGCTAAATTGTCAATATGAAAAAATCACTCAGCATTTTGATCATATTAGTCTGTATTCAGGCAAGTGCTCAAACAGGACTTTTTGACAAGCAAGAATCTTATACAAGACAAGATTCATTGAGGGGATCGATTACGCCTGAGCGTGTTTGGTGGGATCTGAAATATTACGATTTATTTGTTGCTGTGGATCCTGAGAAGAAGTTTATTTCGGGCACCAATAAAGTAACTTATGCAGTGTTGGAAGAAGCTGATTTAATGCAAATTGATCTGCAAGAGCCAATGCAAATAACCAAAGTGACTCAGGGTGAAAAGGAGCTTGAGATTACACATGAAGGAAATGCTCACTTCATTAAGCTACCTGTTCAAACAAAGGGCACCACTGGTAGTGTGACCATTCACTTTGAAGGTAATCCTAGAGAAGCGATTCGTGCGCCATGGGATGGGGGCTACTCTTGGAAGAAAGATGAGAATGGCAATCATTTTATTGCAACATCAAATCAAGGGATAGGTGCAAGTCTGTGGTGGCCATGCAAGGATCATATGTATGATGAACCTGACAATGGAATGACCTTAAGCATTCAAGCTCCGGAAGAACTTACTGCGGTGGGAAACGGACGCCTTGAAAAAATCAAGAAGAATAAGGACGGCACCCGTACTTTTATTTGGAAAGTGGTGAACCCAATCAACAACTACGGAGTGAATGTAAACATTGGTGATTACGTAAATATTTCTTCAAAATATAAAGGAGAGAAAGGCAATCTGGATGTTGACTTTTGGGTGTTGAGCTACAATAAGGAGAAAGCGAAAGATCACTTTGAGGACGCATACAGAACACTTGAAGCTTTTGAGCATTGGTTTGGGCCTTACCCGTTTTATGAGGATAGCTATAAGTTAGTGGAGGTTCCATATCTGGGCATGGAGCATCAAAGTTCGGTAACCTATGGTAACCAATACCTAAAAGGATATCTGGGACAAGATATTAGTGGTACTGGCTGGGGCCTAAAATGGGACTACATTATTATTCACGAAACGGGCCATGAGTGGTTTGCAAATAATATCACCTATAAAGATATGGCCGACATGTGGGTGCATGAAGGTTTTACTACCTATTCAGAAAGCTTATTTGTGGAGTATTTCTATGGCAAGGAAGCTGCATCCGAATATACCCGTGGATTGAGACTGGGAATAAACAATCGGGAGACGATTATTGGAGATTATGATGTGAACAGTGAAGGATCCAAGGATATGTATCCGAAAGGAAACAATCTGCTTCACACTGTGAGACAGTTAGTCAATGACGATGAAAAATGGCGTTCTGTTTTAAGGGGATTGAACAAAGACTTTTATCATCAGATGGTTTCCTCTCAAGAGGTTGAATCATATATCTCTGAAAAATCTGGTGTAGACCTTTCGGATGTATTTGACCAATATTTGAGAGATGCGCGTGTGCCGGTATTGGAATATGCAATAAGAGAAAACCAAATGATCTACCGATGGACAAATTGTATTGAATCATTTGATATGCCTGTCAAGGTTTTAATCGGTGAAGAAGAGGTGTGGCTTAAACCTACCACGAGTCATCAGGTCATGGAGGTTGAGAGTAAGGAGTTAGATGTAGACAATAATTTTTACATCTATGCGAATCGGATTATGTAGGGTTCAGGAGTCAAAATATTAATTTCGATTAATGTTTCTTTAGAAGCTTGAAATTTTCTACATTTGCACTCCTTTTTAAAAGCTGTAGCATTTGCGAAGGCATTTTTTGGAAAAGACAAAATAAAATGGCGAAGAAAGGAAATAGAGTCCAGGTAATTCTTGAGTGCACAGAGCACAAAAACAGTGGTCTTGCTGGTACAAGCCGGTACATCACTACCAAGAACAGAAAAAATACTCCTGATCGAATTGAGTTGAAGAAATACAACTCGATCATGAGAAAGTATACCGTACACAAAGAAATTAAGTAACCATGGCAAAGAAAGTAGTAGCAACCCTTAAGCAACCAGGTGGAGCGAAATACGCTAAGGTGATCAAAGCGATCAAAGGCGACAATGGATCTTATACATACCGGGAAGAGATGGTTCTCGAAGGTGATGTGAAGGATACATTGGCGAAGTAAGAAATTAAATCCTAAAAGAAAGGAAAGGCCGCTCCGACGCACACGTCAGAGTGGCTTTTTTTATATTCACCACTTACATCTTATCCAGTAAATCCTATGGGTCTAAAAAGCTTTTTCTCTAAAGACAAAAAAGAGTCTCTTGATAAAGGACTGGAAAAGTCAAAACAGAACTTTTTCACTAAGCTCAATAAAGCAGTAGTTGGAAAATCTACTGTCGACGCTGATGTGCTGGATGAATTGGAAGAAGTGCTGATCACCTCCGACGTGGGTGTTGAAACCACTGTGAAGATCATCGATCGAATTGAGGAACGAGTGGCCAAGGACAAGTATTTGAATACTTCGGAATTGAATCAAATACTTCGGGAAGAAATAGCAGGACTCCTTTCAGAAAACAACACCAAAGACTTAGTGGATTTTGACATCCCCAAGGTAGATGGCCCATATGTTATTCTGGTAGTTGGAGTAAATGGTGTGGGTAAGACCACAACCATCGGCAAGTTGGCTGCACAGTTCAAAGCATTAGGGAAGAATGTTATTTTAGGAGCTGCAGATACGTTTAGAGCTGCTGCGGTGGAGCAATTGATTATGTGGGGTGAGCGAGTAGATGTGCCTGTCGTTTCTAAGGGAATGAACACCGATCCTGCGGCGGTTGCTTTTGAAGCTGCAAAACGTGGCAAAGAAGAAAATGCCGATGTTGTTATCATTGATACTGCAGGGAGACTTCATACCAAGGTGAACCTGATGAATGAGTTATCGAAGATCAAAAACGTGGTTCAAAAATTTATTCCTGAAGCTCCTCATGATGTAATGCTGGTGCTCGATGGAAGCACTGGTCAAAATGCGTTTATCCAGGCCAAAGAATTTACCAAAGCGACAGAAGTTACTTCACTTGCTGTAACCAAATTAGATGGAACAGCCAAGGGTGGAGTTGTGATTGGTATTTCGGATCAATTTAAAATCCCTGTGAAATACATTGGTGTAGGTGAAAAAGTGAAAGACCTGCAGGTCTTTAATAAGACGGAGTTTGTAGACTCTTTCTTCAAGAATTAGCAAAGCTTACTTCCCAATAGTGAAAGTAAAAGTCGCTCCTTTTTCAGGAGACGAATCTACCGATATGGAACCCGCCATATTTTCAACCAGCCTTTTCACGGTAGCCAGACCTATTCCGTGACCTTTATCTTTTTTACCCGCCATTCTATATAAGTCGAAGATCTTTTTGGATTCCGTTGGATCAATCCCCGGCCCATTGTCACTTACACTAAACTTATAGCTGGTTTCATTTTCAATGAAAGCAATCTTGATTTCCGTTCGATCTTTATCATTGTGCTTGTGCGCATTGGTTATTAAGTTGATAAATATTTGTCGAAGTGCGGTTCTATTGGTGAAGATCAGCTTACCCTCTGGAAATGAATAGGAAATATTTTCAGAGTCACCGATCAATTCAAATACAGCCGGAACAAACTTATCGAGGAAGATGATTTCTCGTTTATTTTGCAGCAAGTATGAATTCTTGCTTACCTCGAGTATGTCATTGATCATATCAGAGAGGCTTTGCGATGATCGATTTATTAAATTGAGTAGGTCAATTACACCCTCATTCAGCTCATCACCATACTTTACCTGAATAAGATTTGAGGCAGAAGAAATGTTATTCAGTGGTGACTTAATGTCGTGAGCTGCGATGCTGGCAAATTTTTCAAGTTCATTATTTCTGGTTTTTAACTCCTGAGTATGGAGGTCTAATTGTTGTCTGGTGCGATTTAGAATAAACAAATCAATGATGATGGAAGAGAGCGTTTTCAGTGAATCGAGCTGATTCTTGGTGAGCATTTTTGGCACCATGTCAATGACGCAAATAGACCCTACAGGATGACCTTCCGGCGTAGTAAGGGCAATTCCTGCATAAAACTTAGCATGTGGGTCCCCTGCCACAAATGGATTATCGGCAAAGCGATCGTCTTTTCGCATGTCTGGCACTACCAGGATCTGGTCTGGCTGATTTATTGTATGGGAGCAAAAACCGATCTCTCTCGAGACTTCTTTGACATCTATTCCATAATTGGATTTATACCACTGCCGTTTGGAATCAACCAGCGTAATTTGAGAAATAGGTGTCTCACATATTTCTGATGCCAGTTTAGTGATGTCATCATATTGTTTTTCGGGAAGTGTGTCAAGAATGGATAGCTCCTTCAGGGCCTCCAATCTTTCCTGCTCATTAGCAGGCGTTTCTGGTTTTGACATATGCTGTTTGGTTATAGCTTAAACAACCTACGTAAAAACTTGTTAGAAAAATTTTCTTGGAAGCGAATTAATCTACAACAGGTGAGCCGCCAACGATATTCTTATCTTCGACTTTTTTCAGTGACTCAGGGGTCATCTTAAAATAGAACTTGGCAAAATCTCTGGAAACCTTCACTTCAGTACAAAGTCCATTGCGGTACGAGTAAAGGTTCATGCCGTCAGGTGATTCTAATTCATATTGATGGTTGCCAACTTCATTGAAGGTCAGGTAATCGCCAAACTGGGGGGAATATACTTTCTGGCCATCTTTTGGTTCCTGAAAATAAATGGTTGCTACTGAATATTTGATGGGCCCTTTAAATGTTGACCTGCTTCCATTCAGGTCCAACGTATATTTTTCACCATCAAACCATATGGTTGATTCTTTTTGTGTAGATCCATTTAACTCGTTGTGGGTGTATTCTTTGATCAGCTTTCCATGTTTATATTCACTGGATGATTCATAGTCCACCGTAAAAGAAAAGAGAATCCTAAAAGTTACTTCACTTTTAATTTCGTACTTGACCGCATTTTCTTTCTGAATCCGCTCTACCGTCATATTCCCAAGGTTTTTGCTGCCCTTTATCACGTCATAATGAAGTGTTTGTCCAAGAGCTGCCTGGCAGACAATCGATAAGTATACTATGGTAAAGATTCTTTTCACAGAGTAGAAATCATTAGTTTAATGACACAAATGGTTTCAAATTGTTTCCGCATTAAGATAGATTAAAAACACCCAACTCATGCGATTTAAAAAAGTTAGTTTCAAAAATACAGACGGACAAGAACTTTCCGGACGCCTGGACTTCCCATTAATCGGAAAACCAAAGGCTTTTGTGCTTTTTGCACACTGTTTCACCTGCTCAAAAAATTTGAAATCGGTAGACCACATTAGTCAGGCATTTACCCAGCAAGGGATGGCGATTCTTCGCTTTGATTTTACCGGACTGGGGCAGAGTAAGGGTGATTTTGCAGACACAAATTTTTCCTCCAACCTCTCTGACTTGAAAGATGCTTATACTTTCCTTGAGAAAAACTTTGAAGCACCTCAAATCATGGTCGGTCATTCATTGGGAGGAGCAGCAGTCTTGCATGTTTCGGGTGAACTCGAGCATGTGAAGGCAGTGGCAACTATTGGAGCTCCGTCTACCCCGGATCATGTGGCGCATCTGCTCGATAGTGGTAGAGAAGAACTGGAAAAAAATGGAGAGGCTGAAGTGAATATTGGAGGACGAACGTTTAAAATGAAGAAACAATTTCTGGATGACATTCAAAATAAGAAAGATGAAGGAGTCATTAAGAATTTAGGAAAATCACTTCTTATCCTACACTCGCCTCAAGATAATATTGTGGGGATCAATAACGCCCAGGAAATCTATCTGGAGGCCATGCACCCAAAAAGCTTTATCACATTGGATGGTGCTGATCACCTCATGATGAAGGAAGCGGATGCTAAGTATGCTGGATCTATGATTGCCAGTTGGGCAAGCCGATACATCGATGTGAAAGTACAAGAAGAAGCACCTGAAGGGGAAGTTTGGACAAGAGTAGGCGAGAAAGGTTTTACAACAGAGGTAATTGCTGGTCGGCACCAGATGATTGCTGATGAGCCACCAAGTGTCGGTGGTGCGGATGAAGGGCCTACGCCTTACGGCTATTTATTGTCGGGTCTGGGAGCTTGTACAGCAATGACGTTACGGATGTATGCGGACCATAAGAAAATAGATCTCCAGGAAGTAGAAGTGAAGCTGACTCATGATAAAATTCATCAGCAGGATGGTGAAAATAGCGAAAGCTCGAAAGGGAAGATTGATCAGATCAAGCGGAAGATAAAATTGACGGGTGATTTAACTGATGAGCAGCGTAAGAGGCTAATTGAAATAGCGGACAAGTGTCCTGTGCATAAGACATTAGAAGGGAAACCTGAGATTTTGACGGAGGAGGCTTAACGTCTACAAGTCATCATCATCTTCGTATTTATCCTCAAAATCCTCTCTAACCTCATCCCTGAGATTTCCATCATCGTCGTAATCATCATCTTCAGCGATGAGTGTACGGGCTTCTTCTGAGGTCATCTTTACCAGGTAATATTTTTCTTCGGTCTCAAAAGGAAGGCCGCTTTGATATTCACCATCCTTATTCACGAATTTAATGAGGTGCTCTTTGAACCCTTCTGGGTAAGCTAATTTGATCTGCTCCTGAATTTCAATATCTAACGCTTCAAAAGCTTTGAGGACACGCGGCTTATTGTTCATGGGACTAATCTAGAAATTTTTTTGAAAAATTTGATGCATCTCTAATTGACTTCCAAAGAATTCAAAATTTCTTCACATTTCGCGAGTAAATTTTTTTCCATCCAAAACATATCTTCCAGTGCTGACCGAATACCACTTCCATCACCATACAATAGAGCTACGGCTTTATCTGTGGTCTGTTGATATTGAATCACCGCTGAAGTTGTCTCTCCCAGCAGCTTAATCATCTCATAGTCCATCTCGATAAGTGTATTTGTAGCTTGTGCAAGCTCCCAGGAATTTATGCTAACATCTGCGGATCTCAGAATGATATTTCCGTTTCCATAAACAAAAACTGAGTCATCAGTGACAATGATTTCTCCGACTGTTTTATCTAACCGTAAATACCTTTTTTCATTCGAATGAATGACCTCAATAGGCTCAATAAAAGTAGAGGAAGAGGAGACAATGGCATCTTTCACAAAGGAGGTCAACTGGTTGTCATTTCGTGGATCAAAAGGAATTCCCTCGAGGGACGCGGCAACCATGGGATGTCTACCAGAACGGAGATTATTTAAGAGCGTGTCATGATAGTCGATAGCAGTCTTCAGACTTTCAACATTCTTTTTCATTTCCTCTCCGAGACTAATAAGTACTCGATCTACCAGGTTTTCTGTTTTGATTTGTTGTCGCCACTCACTGAGCGCCAGCGCAAGTGAGACTGTAAACACAATCAAGATGGCCTCTATTAGGATATGCTTTAAGTTGATTTTGTTGTTAGACATACGTTGTGGATTTTATCCAAAAATATATCTTCAGAACTAAATAGGAGTGAAAATGGAAATCGACTTGTTTACTGATTAGATTTTCGTACCTGATCGTAAATCCGCTTTACCTGCAGATCTCCAAATCCATAGATTGGTGCTCTTTTTGTAAATTCCTGAAAAACCATTCCAAAATCGGCAGAGGAATTTTCCTTTAAAATTCCTTCGATCAGCTTGTGAGGTTTTCCAGGATTATCCCCGTCAGGAAGTCGCTCGAAATGAGCAGTTATTGCGTCCATCACAAAGGGGAAACCACCATGCAGTTGGACACCCAACTTTAAAAGTCTCTCAATGTTATCTTTTCTATAAGCAAACCATAAGATAGCAAGTTGATTCACATTGATCTGCGTAAGCGCTTGCCTTTGATCAAGTGCTTCGACCAGCTCCTGTTTACTTAAACCGCCAAACCCATACTGAAGAGATGAATTGGGTCGGACTAGAAATACTTTTACATTTTTTGAATAAAGGAGACTGCAAACAAACCAAAAATTGACCTGGCAGAAGAGGTCGTCTTCAAACCAAAGGTTGACTTCACCTGATTGAATCTGAGCTATTTTATTTATTTCCGTAATGGTCGAATTGGTATATCGGTCTTCAGGATCACCGTAAGCTTCTGCAATAAAAGCTGATCTGATTTTGAAGAATTCGTCAAGTGTGCCTCCATGAACCGGGCCATCTATCAAACACTCCCGTGCCACAAGGATTTCACCACCAATTTGATCAGAAGGAAATTGATCCTTTAGTGCGTCCCCATTGAGAATGTGATATGTAGCCAAAATTTATGCGTTTTCAGTTTCCAGTTTGCTGGCTTCCGCGCTTTCTTCTTCTTTCTTGAAATACCTCTTTTGAAAGATAATAATAAAGCAAATGGCAACAAAAATGGACGCATCAGCGATGTTGAAGACCGGCCAAAGTGCCATGTAATCTCCACCTAAGAGTGGAATCCAGTTGGGCAGATATCCTTCCCAAATATCGATGTAGAACATATCGATTACCTGTCCGTGAAACCAGGGACTGGGTGCGTCATACGGCGCATTATCAAACCAAATACCGTAAAAAACTGAATCGATTAGGTTGCCGATGGCACCTCCTAAAATCAAGGCAATACAAATGATTAAACCTGAATTCGCCTTTGTTTTGATGAGGCTATATAGATAGTATCCTATCGCGAACATTGCACCAATTCGAAATACTGTAAGTATGAGCTTACCATATTCAAAATTTAACTTCATCCCGAATGCCATTCCAGGATTGGTCAGATAATGCAGCTTAAACCAATCACCAAAAATCATGATCTGACCTTTAGTGCCCATATCCATATTGTAATGGACGACCACTTTTACAATCTGATCAATAATGATTATTAGGAGTGTGATCAGGAAGTATTTAAGTATCTGATTTTTCATTAATATCCTTTTGTCTGCAAAATAGCAGGCTTAGCTTTTTACCACTTCTATTTTAACATCTATTTCAATACCGTCAATATCAAACTTCTCACCACCCGCTGCACCGTTCGATTCTAGAGATGTTGCTTGCGTTTCTGTTTTTATATAATCTGCAAAGTCTGAAAGTGCTGCACTCATCATATCGTCCCCTGTGGCGTACTTGATCGCAATTTTATCCTGAACCTCAAGGCCTTTATCCTTTCTCAGGTTTTGAATACGATTTACCATATCTCTGCTCAATCCTTCTTTCTTAAGCTCTTCGCTAATGGTGATGTCCAATGCCACAGTTAAGGCTCCCTCAGAAGCCACTAACCATCCTGGAATATCCTGAGATGTAATCTCCACATCCTCCAGTGAAAGGTTGATTTTTTCTCCGTCAACTTCTATCTCAAAGCTACCATCTTGTTCGATTGCCGCAATGTCATCCTTGCTAAAGCCATTGATGATTCCGGAAATAGCTTTCATCTTAGGGCCGTATTGTTGTCCTAGTTTACGGAAGTTAGGCTTGATGTTTTTCACCAATATTCCTGATGCATCATCTACATATTCAACCTCTTTTACGTTGATCTCGGTTTTGATCAACTCTTCCACTGCCTCGATTCGCTCTTTCACTTCAGGTTTGAGAATCGGAATCAGCACCTTTTGAAGCGGCTGCCGAACTTTGATTTTCTCCTTCTTCCTCAATGAATGCACCAAAGAAGAAATGCTCTGAGCAAAGTGCATACTCTCCGTAAGAGCCTGATCAATTTTACTTTCGTCAGCCTTAGGAAGCAAACTCAAGTGAACTGATTCTTCCGTATTTGAAGTACTTCCTTTGGAAAGGTTCTTGTACATCCAGTCCGCATAAAACGGAGCAATTGGGCTCATGAGCTGTGCTACGGCCGACAAGCATTCATATAGTGTTTCGTATGCTGCTTTTTTGTCTTCATTTAGCTCACTCCTCCAAAACCGTTTCCTTGATAAGCGAACATACCAGTTGGATAGTTGGTCATTGACAAAATCCTGGATCGCCCGAGCAGCTTTTGTAGGCTCGTAATCTTCATAGAATGAAGTCACATCCTTAATCAAAATCTGAAGCTCAGAAATAATCCATCGATCAAATCTTGGACGATCAGAAACTGGAGGCACATTCGATTCGTCCATTTGGAACCCGTCAAGATTCGCATAAAGAGCAAAAAAGGAATAGGTGTTGGTTAGCGTACCAAAGAATTTTCGTTGAACCTCTGCTACCCCTTCAAGGTCAAACTTAAGGTTGTCCCATGGATTTGCATTGGCGATCATGTACCATCTGGTAGGATCAGCACCATACTTATCTAAAGTCTCGAACGGATTGATCGCATTGCCCAATCGCTTGGACATTTTGTTTCCGTTCTTGTCAAGCACAAGCCCATTCGCAATTACATTCTTGTAAGCCACTGAGTCATTAAGCAGTACAGCAATGGCGTGGAGGGTAAAAAACCATCCACGTGTTTGGTCTACTCCTTCGGCAATAAAGTCTGCCGGGTAATTTGCCTTGTAGGTCTCCTCATTTTCAAACGGATAATGCCATTGGGCATAAGGCATGGCGCCAGAGTCAAACCAAACATCAATAAGGTCTGGCTCGCGCATCATTTTCTGCCCGGAATCACTCACTAATACCACATCATCCACGTAAGGTCTGTGCAGATCAAAATCTTCTGGTAGGTCAGCTTTCATAAAACCAGCTTCTGCTGATTTATGCACTTCATTTTGAAGCTCTTCAATGCTACCGATGCATTTCATCTCTGTACGATCCTCAGTCACCCATATTGGTAAAGGCGTACCCCAAAATCTGGATCTCGAGAGGTTCCAGTCTACGAGATTTTCTAGCCAGTTCCCAAAACGTCCAGTACCTGTTGAGGCCGGCTTCCAGTTGATGGTTTTGTTGAGGTCAACCAACCGATCCTTTAGAGCGGTGGTTTTGATAAACCAGGAATCTAATGGATAGTAAAGCACCGGCTTGTCCGTTCTCCAGCAGTGTGGATAGGAATGCTCGTATTTTTCAACTTTAAATGCCTTGTTATCTTCTTTTAGTTTGATGGCGATAAGCACATCGGTGGGCTTAAAGTCAGGGTTGCTCCTTTCTTCATCGCTGTAGTACTCTTCTTTGACAAACTTCCCGGCAAAATCAGTGACCTCTTCAACAAATCGGCCTTGCTTATCAACAAGTGGCACATCCTGATCCTTCTCATCTTTGACCATGATCGATGGCACACCCGCTTGCTGTGTCACTCTAAAGTCATCAGCTCCAAAAACAGAAGCAGTATGTACAACTCCAGTACCATCTTCAGTTGAGACGAAATCTCCCGGGATCACCCGAAATGCTTTTTCTTCCAGTTCAGCATTGGTTACATATGGCATTAATTGCTCATATCGAACCTCTAAAATGTCAGTGCCCTTAAATTCCTGAACAATCTCAAAGGGGATCAACTTATCACCTGACTTATAGTCCTCCAGCGCAATGTCTTTAGCTTTCTCTGAAAAGAACTTACCAACTAAATCTTTTGCAAGCACCGCTGAGATGGGCTTTCCTGTATATTGATTGAAGGTTTTAACTTTGACATATGTGATTTTCTCACCAACAGCTAATGCACAGTTGGATGGAAGCGTCCATGGAGTGGTAGTCCATGCGAGGATTCTTACATCTTCATTGTCATCATCAAAAAGAAATGATGAGCGATCATCATTTTTTACCTCAAACTGGGCAATTACTGAGGTGTCTTTGACATCTCGATAGGTGCCGGGCTGGTTCAACTCATGTGAGCTAAGTCCGGTACCTGCTGCAGGAGAATAGGGCTGTACCGTATACCCTTTGTAAAGAAGGTCCTTGTCAAATAGTCTTTTCAGCAGATTCCAAACCGACTCAATGTATTCTTTCTCGAAAGTCACATATGGATTGTCCAAATCAACCCAGTAGCCCATTTGGCGAGTAAGGTCATCCCACTCACCTTTGAATTTCATTACTGCTTCTCGGCATTTGGCATTGTAATCCTCAACCGAGATTTTTTTACCAATATCATCTTTAGTGATACCTAGTTGCTTTTCCACCTGCAATTCAACAGGGAGGCCGTGGGTGTCCCACCCTCCTTTTCTTTTTACCTGAAAACCTTGAAGGGTTTTGTATCGGCAAAAAATATCTTTTACCGTACGAGCCATCACATGGTGAATACCGGGAGTGCCATTCGCTGAGGGCGGCCCTTCATAAAAGGTGAATGTGTCTTTACCTTCTCTGGTACTCACAGATTTGTCAAAAATCTTATTGTCTTCCCAGAATTTGAGGGTGTCTTTGGCGATTTCTGAATAGCTGACTTTTTTAAACTCAGGATATTTCACGGTCCTTAATTACTTACTTTACTTGACTTCTTTTTCTTTTTGGGCTTTCCATCTTCATCAATTCCCTCCGCAAGCTCAGGAACACTTTCGATCAACGGATGCTTCGTTTTGTCACGCTTACCACTATCAAACTGTAAAATCAACGCAGGCAATACCACCACGTTTGTGATCATGGCAAAAAAGAGTGTGATGGAGGTAAGTTTTCCCAGTGCAATGGTTCCTCCAAACTCTGATAAAACGAATATGATAAAACCGAAGAACAAGATGATAGAGGTATAGATCATACTTGACCCGGTCTCTCGGATACTTTTACTGATGGCCTTTGATACGTTGAATTTATTTGCGAAAAGCTCCTGCCGGTACTTCGCTAAAAAGTGAATGGAATCATCAACGGATATACCAAAAACGATACTGAATATTAAAGCTGTACTTGGCTTCAACGGAATCCCAAAATAGCCCATGATACCTGCTGTAACCAACAGTGGAATGATATTAGGAATGATCGAAATGATGATCATTTTCAGGTTTCTAAAAAGCAATCCCATTATTATGGCAATAATGAAAAAAGCCATGATCATTGAAGTCAGTAGGTTTTCGATCAGGAATTTATTGCCCTTGATGAACATCAACGTTGTGCCTGTCAGATTTACATCCATTTTGGAATCAACGAAAATGGAATCGATTTTCGGTGCTATTACACCATTAACGAGTGAATCCAATCGGTTGGATCCTATGTCGGCAATTTTTAATGACACCCTTACATATCTTCCAGTTGAATCTATAAAAGATTGTGATAGCTCCTCTGTTTCTCCTTCACTTAGATATCGCATGATGAAAGCCATATCTCGATTGGTAGGAAGAGAATAGAAAGACGGGCTTTGATTGTAAAATGCTTGTCTGGCAGCTTTGGCGAAGCTAACAACGGAAACGGGCTGAGAGATATAATCGATGGAAGAAACAAAGGATTCCAGCTCATCAATTTTTCGGAGATTTCTCAGGTTTTGAACTCCTTTTTTGGCCCCAGTATCCACAATGATTTCTAATGGCATAATCCCACTGAAATTATTTTCAAAAAAGCGGAGATCTTTTTTCAGCGGGCTGTTCTCAGGGATATCATCAACCATATATGATACAGCCTTTATTTGACTGAGCCCATATGCAGATACACCAGCAACAACAATTGTAACAATGAAAATAGCCGGCTTATATTTATGAACAATCACATCCAGCCACTTAATGACTGAGTCTAGCATCTTAAACTTCAAGTGCTTTAAATGCTTTTGAGTTGGCGGCTTATAGAGTGAGAATACGCCTGGGATAAGAATGATGCTGACGACAAAAGTGGCCATAATGTTGATGCCTGCCACAATGCCAAACTCTACCAATACATTGATCTGGGTGGTAGCCAGAACAAAAAACCCAACCGCTGTTGTCAGGTTGGTGATGAAGGTTACCACACCAATTTTTCTAATGATTCTACTCAGTGCCTTCATCTGATCACCATGTTCGCTAAACTCGTGGTGGTACCGGTTGAGCATGTATACACTGTTTGGTATACCTATGACAACTATGATTGGCGGAATTAGCCCGGTTAGCAGTGTGATTTTATACTCTAATAAAGCAAGCGTACCCATTACCCAAATCACCACTACACCAATGATTATTAAAGGGAAGAATACTGCTTTGAAAGATCGGAAGAAAAGAAAAAGGATGATCCCTGTAACCACTAATGAAAGCGCCAGGAACATGTTTAGTTCGGCCTTTACTTTGCTTGTAGTGATCGAACGTGAGTACGGGAGCCCTGCAAAATGAACATCTACTCCGGACTCCTCTTCGAATGCTTTGCCGGCATCAATGATATCATTGACAAGTTGGTCCCGGTTTTTTGAATTAAGGACTTCTTTTCTGATAGTTATCAGAATTAATGTGGCACCATTGTCGGAATTGATCAGCTGTCCACTATAAAATTTCAGACTGGCAGCACCTTTCAATAGGCTATCTAGTTCATCTTGTGTTTCCGGTACCCCATCAAAAATTGGCTTTAACTCAAAGGCTCGTTTTTGATTGTTTTTTTCCAGCTTTTGAAGGTTAGGTAGTCCTAGAACGTTTCTTATACCTTCTTGTGCTTCTAGCTTGTATGTGAGATCACTGAACTTTTTGAAGGTTTCAAGCTTATAGATAGCGCTATCTTTAACCCCAATGGCCATGATATTTCCATCTTCGCCGAAGGTCTCCCGAAACTGCCTGAAGTAGACCATATCTGAATCTTTCTCAGGAACAATATTGGCCAGGTCATATGACCATTTAATGTTTTGAGACTTGTACCCCATAAACACAGTTACAAGCCCAAGAAGGACCATCAGGGGAACACGAAATCGAAGGATGTTATGAGCTAGTTTGGACCACATAATAAAATAGTGCGCAAAGGTAATGAGATCAGGCTTAGGGGCAAGATTTTCAGGGAGTTATCATGGCCACTTTATGCAATTGAAATGTGAAGTATTCCTAAAGTAGTAAATTGACTTAGTAAATATGACCAACTCGAATGAAAGCCGTTTTTTTTATAGCAGCCTTTTTGATCATGCTTATTACTTCAGCACAAGATCAAAGTAGCTCAGAGTTTCTAAATAAGCTAGATTCATTTAGTACAAGTAACCTTGACTCTGCTATTACCCATTCAGCATACATAATTCAAGAGATCGAGGGTTCAGAAAATGCATTTCTCAAAAATGAGGTGTTGATAAAATTAGCTTATGCTTTCATCAACTTTAACTCATTTAGCAAGGCGGATAGTGTCGCGAATCTTGTCGAAGACCCATTAGGTAAAGTTGATCAAATCCATCTACATCGCATACGTGGACGAATACTTAACGAACGATTGGAAAACGATAAGGCATTAGTGCAATTGTACAAGGCACTGGAGTTAAGTAAGATCAATAAAATAGAACAGCTGGTACCAGAAATTTATTTTGAATTAGCTGGGGTGTTAAGAGAGAATAATGATCTTAAAAATTGCACACAGTATTATCGATTTGCTATTGAAAAAGCACAAGAGATTAAGAACCTTGATTTAGAGGTTAGAGCGTACATTCAAATGTGCAAGGTTTATAATGGATGGATCACATTAGACTTGGATTCATCAGTTTACTATGGTGAAAAAGCGATTAACGTTTCAAAAGAGGCTGATTATGAATTTGGCTATGCAAATGCTATATCTATCGCCAGTGCGCCTATTATTAGAAAGGGTGAATTTAGGCGAGGACTGGAGTTGTCAAAAGAAGCTCTTAACTATGCTGATAAGTATAACTTCTCACTAAAAACAAGGTATTATTTAGTCCTTAATCAGGCTTTTGCTTATCAGGAACTTGGTAAATACGATTCTGCGCTTAGCATTATGGAGGTTGCCTCCAAGATGAGACCACAAAGTTTTGATCATTTCAGATTAAAGTATTTAGTCTATAAAGATCAGGGCAATTACAAAAGCGCGCTAGAGGCATATGAGGCATACAAAGCTAAAACTGATTCAGTTCAACGAAGAAGAAATGAATCCAAGCTATCTACCTTAGAAGCTAAATTTGACTCTAACCTAAAGGATCAGGAGTTAAAAGCTGAAAAACAACTGACAAGCCTTCAAAAAGCGGAATTGGATCAGCAGCGTTATTTGATTTTTGGAATGGTTGTAATCGTTTTCCTATTAGTTGTCGCTCTGGCTCTGGTATATCGCCAGAGAAAACTGAAAAAGCAAAAAACACTGTCTGATCTGGAACTTGCGGAAACACAAAAACTATTGGATCTAGAGCGTCAGTATCGAGCATCTGAGTTGAAAGCATTACGTTCTCAAATGAATCCACACTTTGTGTTCAATGCGTTGAATTCCATCCAGGAGTATATCATGACCAACGAACGCAAACTTGCCGGGAAATATTTGGGAAAATTCGCCGACCTGATGCGAATCTACCTTCAGCATAGCCAGGTAAAAACCGTAACAATCCGTGAAGAAACTGAGGCGCTAAATCTATACCTTGAACTGGAAAAATTGAGGTTTGAGGATTCGCTTACTTATTCAATCAATATTGGCGATAATGTAAATACGGAACAACTGATACCCTCTCTGCTATTGCAGCCATATGTTGAAAATGCAGTGAAGCATGGGCTGCTACACAAAGAATTGGAAAGAGTTTTGACGATCAATATTAAATCAGACCATCAAGAGGTCTTGATTTGCGAGATAATCGATAATGGGGTTGGCAGAAAGAAATCTCAGGAAATCAATAAAATGCGAAACCCCGGACATAAATCCTTTGCAACACAAGCAACTACTAATCGGTTAGGGCTTTTGAATTTAGATAGGGAAAAACCAATTGAGGAGGAAGTATTCGATTTGGTTGATGAAAAAGGTAACGCGGAGGGTACAAAAGTCATCATAAGGATACCACTGGCTATGGAAGCCCAAAGTGACCCTTCGGAAGTTGGAACTCAAAAAGTGATTGACTGAATATATTTTTGATTTGCAATGAAAGCAGTGATCATTGATGATGAAGAAAAAGCTAAAAGACTTCTTAGAGTTTTAGTGGAAGAAAACTGTCCACAAATCAAAGAACTTAAAGAAGCCAGCAATCTTCCGGAAGGCGTAAGACTTATCAATGAGTTTCAGCCTCAAATTGTGTTCCTGGATATCGAAATGCCAGGGTATTCCGGCATCCAATTGCTCGACTTCTTTGCGCCTAGCCAAATCAATTTTGAGATCATTTTCACTACCGCTTATAGTGAGTATGCAATCAAAGCCTTTCAACTCAATGCGATTGACTACCTGTTAAAACCGCTGCGTGATGAACAAGTTGCTCAAGCTGTCGAGAAGGCTTGCGTGCACCACGGCAAATCTCAGGTGAGTGAACGACTAGAAGAGCTAAGGAATACCCTTAAGTCATCCAATATTAGAAAAATAGGTCTCCCGGTAGCTGATGGGGTATTATTTGTGAAGTTTGACGATATCGTTTTACTAAAAGCAGACAGAATGTACACCGAAGTACATTTAAAGGATAAAGACCCAATTCTTGTAAGTAAGCCCATGAAATTTTTCGAAGACATGCTCATGGATGCCAAAGAATTTTATCGCCCTCATCGATCTTTTATCATAAACCTCAGATTCATCAAACAGTATGTCACTCAGGATGGAGGTTACATTGTCATGGATAACGATGAAAATGTCAGTATCTCCAGGGATAAGAAGGATGAGTTTTTTGAGGTAATGCAGAATACTTAGTTCATTCGGAAGTTCAGTCATGTGGTTCGGAAGTTGAGGTAAAAATTGCCTATATATATCTCTCATTTTTGATCTGAAGCCTTAAAAAAAGATCAAAATGAAACATTTACTTATAGCTGCCTTTCTAATCACAATTTCGATTAAAGGCAATTCGCAATGTACGGTTAGTCCTGTTGTAGAAGATGACTTTAGCACTGCTGACCCATGCTGGAATTTAGCCGGTGGAGCTTATGTCAGTACAGGTGAATTAAGGATGTGGCCGTCTGGAAACTTTGAGCAAGTAGCAGTACTACCAGCTGTAAATAATGCTCAAGGTGTTTTGACACTTGATGCAAGAAGATTTAATTCTTTCTTTGGAGCAGGTACAATTGATGTTGGAACAATGCCTTGTCCCACCTGTTATCCGTCATTTCAGACGATCACAAGTTTTACTCCAACAGAGACAACACCTACCAGTTACACGTTTGATCTATCGAGCTATACCGGCTCCAATCAATACATCGCATTGCGATCTCCAGGGTATAACTCCGGAGGACGTGCAAATTTTGATAATGTATACTACAGGAGTCAGTGTGCATCAAGTACAGGAGCAACCGCAGTAACTAAAAATATTACCGTCTTTCTTGATGAAACTGGACAAGTGATAATTACTCCAGAAGATGTTGATGATGGATCAGCAGATTCATGTGGTGATCCTGTTACACTAAGCTTGGATGTTTCATCATTTACATGCGATGATTTAGGAGATAATACAGTAGTACTAACTGCCGAAGATACTGAAGGGAATACCCATTCATCGAGTGCCACAGTAACTGTAAAACCAACAATTTTATTCGCTGCGACCGATCTTTATCTTGATGAAACTGGCAGTGTAACAATTGCCATTGATGATATCGATAAAACAGGATCAAGCATATGTTCTGCAATTGCCTATTCACTTGATCAATCAACTTTTGATTGTACCGAGACAGGATTTCATGATGTGAGCATTACAGCAACCTATGGCTCGGGTTTAACTCATACCTCTTCTATGAGTATAAATGTTTATGATAGTACAAGCCCAGCAATCAATGCCCAAAATCTAACGGTGCAGCTTGATGAGACAACCGGAGTAGCAGAGATAACCACTGTAATGGTTGATAATGGAACAACTGATAATTGTACCGCATCTTTGGATTTAGCGATTTCGCAATCAGTTTTTACCTGTGAAGATATTGGCGAAAATACAATTACTTTTTCTGCTGAAGATGAGCACGGAAATATTGCTACAGGGGATGTTATTATCACCATCAATTCAATCATTGAAGACGAAACGGTTACAGCAGCACAAACTGAGTTTTGTTTAGATGGTACTACAGGGACAACAATTTCTACAGGCTCATCCGTTTCCGGAATCGATTACTATCTAAGAAACAGCGAAGACAATTCTGTTGTTGATGGCCCGATTACTGGAACAGGTGGTTCATTGGATTTTAGTACTGGCAATCTTTCTGAAACTACCACTTTTAACGTAATTGGAGAACTTAATTCAACTCAGTCTTTGGATGGTGAAGGACTTGCAGTTGGTGGTTTTACAAGCACAACTAGCTATGTAGAAATACCCAATTCAGAGTCACTAAAATTGAACGAAAATTGGACTATCGAGGCATGGGTTAAGCCGATGGAGGGAAATCAGTTCTATAGCATTGTGGAGACCTATAATTCTAGTGGTGGATACATCTTAAGAACTACTACCTCTGGGTATTTTCAGGCATATGCCATGTTTAGCTCAGGCAGCTATCACACTGTCACTTCAAGTACCCCATTAGTAAACCAGGATTGGAACCACGTAGCAGCTACTTTCAATGAAACGACCAATGAATTGAAGATTTATATTAACGGTGTATTGAATGCAACAAATGCAAACGCCACCATTGATCAACGTGGCAGTACACATACCATAAAACTAGGTGCAAGAGGCGATGACAATCAGGTTCAGCAGGGAATGTATCAGGATGAGGTGAGGATTTGGAATATTGAACGATCAGCCCAAGAAATTAGTAACGCTAAAGATGTAACCCTTTCTGGAAGTGAGTCAGGCTTGGTTGCCTACTATGATTTTGACGATATGACATTTGAATCTTCAAATATGGTTATTCCGGACCGGTCATCTAATGGGAATAATGGAACAATGAAAGGGACATATACTTCAACAAACATAATAGAAGGTGTGACAACAACCTCATCACCAACTTGTGAAGTTCAAATGTCAACAGAAGTGACTATTGGAGATAATACCCCCCCAGAAGCAATAGGTCAAAACCTTACTATTTCATTAGATAATTCCGGGCAAGCAAGCATTAATCCTCAAAATGTGGACAATGGATCATCAGATAACTGTACTTCTCTGTCTCTAACCTTAAGTTTAAGCCAGGAGACATTTACATGTGATGATTTAGGCACCAACGAGGTGATGTTCAAAGTGGAGGATAGCGGAGGTAATATTGATTCTGTGGAAGTGTTAATAACAGTTGAAGATAACACCACTCCAGACGTTTTTGCAACTGACATTACACTTATACTTGACGCTAATGGAGAGGCAACCCTTAACCCTGCTGAAATGAATAACAACTCCACTGACAATTGTGGAATCATGACGTTTTCTCTTAGTCAATCCAATTTTTCATGTGCTGATTTAGGAGAGAATGAAATCACCTTAACAGTAGAAGATGATTCAGGGAATCAAGCATCCGCTGTTGCAATTGTTACCGTTGTTGATAATCTAGCACCAACAGTAGCCACAATTGGCAGTTTAGATCTTGAGTTGGACGAAGATGGGAATGCATCACTAAGTCCAGATGATCTTGACGATGGTTCGTCAGATAACTGTACAGCAACGGCGAATCTGTTGAAAAGTGTATCTCAAAGTGATTTTACATGTACAAATATTGGGGCAAATTCAGTTGTTTTCACTGTTGAGGATGAAAGTGGTAACACAGCAACAAGCACTGTAACTGTCAATGTCGTAGACAATTCTATTCCTTTAGTAGTAGCTCAGAACCTTGAAGTTCGTCTAAATGAGAATAATGAAGTAGTCGTTACAGCCTCTGAAATAAATAATGGGTCATCTGATAATTGTGGTGAGGTGACTTTAGAAATTGAACGAGCTTCATCATTAAGCCGGACAACAACCGCCAGTTCTGTTACATTTACAGAAGCTGATTTAGGTGAAAATGATGTAACACTTACAGTCACAGATGAGTCTGGAAACATCAGCACCGCATCAGCAGTTGTTATAGTTCTTGAATACAAGATTGAACAAACAATTTCGTTTGAATCACTCCCATCCAAGGTGTATGGCGATGCACCAATAGAACTTTCTGCAAGCGCTACATCAGAATTACCTGTTACTTTCTCTATCGAAAGTGGACCAGCCACTCTCTCTGATAACACTCTCACAATTACTGGGGTTGGTTTAGTAATAGTAAACGCGAATCAAGAAGGAGATGCGATTTATGCAGAAGCAGTAACAGTGCAGCAAAGCTTTGAGGTGTCTAAAGCAACACTGACTGTCACCGCGGACAATCATACTCTAACGTATGGTGATGCTATCCCTGCACTAACGATTACTTACGCGGGTTTTGTAAATGGTGATACAGAGCAAAACCTTGATGGACTACCATCTACATTTGCAGATTTGGGAGGTCAGGAAGAACAACCAAATGCCGGAGTTTATGATATAGTAGTATCCGGTGGCTTGTCGGAGAATTATGAATTCGTTTACGTAAACGGGACTTTAACCATTAATAAAGTTGATCAGGTTATAAGTTTAGATCCAATTGCTGATAAAGAACCAACAGATGGTCCCTTCGATGTGGTGGCGAGCGTGGATTCGAATTTACCGCTGACATTCGAAGTAGATGGTCCAGCATCAATCTCTGGGACAACTATTACATTGAATGGTGAAGAGGGAGTTGTATCATTGACAGTTTCTCAGGCAGGTGATATAAATCACAATGAAGCGACAGCAAGTGTATCATTTAATGTAGCGCTACCGCTTGGAACCGAGAATGCTAAACAGATTGAAGTTTATCCAAACCCTACTGTGGACTATCTATATTTTGGCCAATCTGAAATTTCAACAGTACGAATCTTCTCAATAGATGGGAAAATGAAGAAGGCTGTAAGTATTACTATGGGGAGGGTTGATGTTTCGGAGTTAGCTCCGGGCAGTTATATAGTAGAGATTGTACTTAAGGACGAAAAAATTACAAAGCGATTTATAAAGGCAAACTAAGGCAGCATTAGCTTAGGCTTATGCAAAGGCGACTCCCAGGGGGTCGCTTTTTTTATTTTATACTGGCTATTTTTAATAAACGAAAAGTACAGCTATGCCCAAAATCAGAATAAACTCCGTCCAGTGCACCACTCCGGACGAAATAGATAAAGATGAAATGTATTTGAAGAAAGACGGTCATAAAATCTGGCCTGAAGGTGAGCGCTATCACCGGGTAGATACTGGTGATGTGGAGCAGGTTGGACTAACACTTGAAGTTGAGGAAGGCTGGAATGAAGTGGAGGTTTGGGATTTTGATTTTGTAAGTCTGAATGATAAGTTAGGAGTCTTTAAATTCAAGGTGGATTCCAGTCCGGGGAAATATTCAACTTCAATGACGCTCCTAGAGAGAAATAGCACTGCGAGCTATCTGCTTTTCTGGGAAATACTGGATAAGGATGGTAAGTCAGTCGATGACTAAACGGGAAGTCGATACCCTTTTATGGTTTTGTACAGTCTTACTGCATGTGAATCAGTAAGACCGCTTATGAAGTCGATAACGATTTGTAATGCATCATATACGGAATTAACACCTTGCAGTTGAACTTCATACTCCTCAGGTAGAAGCCGTAGAATAGACTTATGTTTTGGTAATGGTTGATCAAAATACTTTGCATAAACAGACGTGGCAAATGCGTCAATCAAGTTGTCGATTACTTCATAGCCACCTGCCTCTTTCTCTAAAACCAGCTTCGATCGATATATTTTATCAATAGATAGCTTAATGATTTTATCCATTGCTTTTGCAGAGGGAATCGTGCTGGTTAGATCAGTATCAAAAGATCCTGTCAGCATTGCTTCTTCATTAGCTATAAATGCTTCAGAACATTCTTGAATTAATTGTCCTATAGCCATGGCTCGAAGAGTGCCTAATCGTTCATGTTGCGAAGCGATTTTCTGAACCTTTTCCTCAGAGTAAGAGTCACCAATGATTTCAGCAAGCAACTCCTTCACGGTTTCAAAAGGAACCAACCCTAGCCGGCAACCATCTTCCAGATCAATGATATGGTAGCATATATCATCTGCTGCTTCGACTAAAAATGCCAATGGATGCCTGCACCACTTTGATTCTCCATTGGATGCCAGTTCCATTTCATCTGCCATCTCTTTGAAAAGATTCGCATTGCATTGGTAGTAGCCGAATTTTTTTTGACTCTTCCTCCCTTCCTCTTTTTCACAGGAGGAGGATATCGGGTATTTGGTAAAGGCTCCCAGGGTTGCGTAGGTTAGCTTTAATCCGCCATTTCCTTTGCTATTCAAAATCCTTAACCCTTGTGCGTTCCCTTCAAATGTGATTAAGTCCTGCCATTCTTTTGAGGTGACCTTTTCCTTGAAGAATTGCCCTTTTTTATTAGTTAGAAAAAAGGATGAAATACTATCTTCACCCGAATGACCAAATGGAGGATTGCCAAGATCGTGTGCCAGACAAGCTGCGCCCACAATACCACCAAAGTCGTTGACTGAATATCCTTCTTCCTGAAGTTCAGGATACTTTTCTAAAAGATAATTTCCGGCAATTTTAGCCAGTGACCGGCCTACTACAGAGACTTCTAAGCTATGGGTCAACCTTGTATGGACAAAATCATCTTCCGGGAGTGGAAAAACCTGTGTTTTGTCTTGAAGTTTTCTGAATGGATGTGAGAAAATAATCCGATCATAATCCTGCTCAAAGCGACTCCTGGTCTGATCATGAGCTACTGTCTTTGTTTCGCCCGGTCGTTTGTGAGAAAGTAGTTGAAGCCAGTTCATGACGAAAAATTAGCTGTTTTCTAGTAATACCGGATCTTGGTGCAAAAGCTTGCACAAGGTACGATAAGTCTTTGGGTGTTTAGTAAGAAATTCGCCAGGTCTTTCGAAGAAATTTTCTACTGCTACCGCGAAAAATTCCTCATTGTTAACACCGCCGTATTTTCTAAAAAAAGTTTCTGTCCCATCAATAATTTCCTGCATCGTTCTTTTAGCGTGTACCTCCCATTCATGGAGGAGGTTTTGATCCAGAAAATTATACTGATCGTTCATAATGCGATTTTCAAGTCTGAGCGCATGCGCCATTTCATGAAGGCCAAGATTTCTGCCATCATTCTTCAAATACCCCTCAACAAAATCTTTCCATGAAAGAGCTATTGCCTTTGCGCGAGGGTTGACTTCACCTTTATGAAATGCCTTGTTGGAACGATTATAAAATGATTCCGGGAAGACAAAAATTTTATAGAAATATGGAAACGTAATCCCTCTAAACCCGAAAGTAAGTTGAGCCGCAGAAGCTGATATTAAAACCTTCATTTCATCGGTTACCCTTTCCATATTACGAGCAATAAACTCCTTACTCGACATAAAACGGGCTACTTTATGGATGAATATTCGCTTCGATTTTTCAGGTAATTTTTGAAAGTATTCAAAATGATTTTCTAGAAAAGAAACATGCTTTTCAGGGAAAAAATAGGGTGATAAGTAAGATTTTGCTTCAAGAAAGAAAAAGACAATCAGATCACGAAATATTCCCATCACTAGAAATGCAATGAACCCAATAAATATTATCAGGATAATCATTGCATTTTTAGCAGATGCTTCATATCTACCTTATCATGTAGTTTTTGGATCAGTTCTGGAACTGACACCCGTTCCTGACTCATCGAATCCCTTTCTCGAATAGTCACGGTATTATCCTCCAATGTTTGATGATCAATGGTAACACAATACGGTGTTCCAATCGCATCCTGTCGTCGATACCGTCTTCCAATTGCATCCTTAGCATCATACTGAAAAGAAAAATCAAATCGAATTTCATTCAGGATTTCCTCAGCTTTTTCAGGAAGGCCATCTTTGTTTACCAATGGGAGTATTGCAACTTTATTAGGAGCGAGTGCCGGAGGTATTTTTAACACCGTTCGCTCACTTCCATCGTCAAGTTTCTCTTCCGTATATGCTGCTGACATTATTGCCAGGAACATTCTATCAAGACCGATTGAGGTTTCAATTACATATGGTACATAGCTTTCATTCGTATTCTGATCAAAGAACTGAAGTTTCTTGCCAGAGTGCTCCTCATGTGCTTTCAGGTCAAAATCTGTTCGAGAATGGATTCCTTCCAGCTCTTTGAAGCCCATTGGAAAATTGAATTCGATATCAGCAGCTGCATTTGCATAATGCGCCAGGTTTATATGATCATGAAACCGGTAATTTTCCTCTTTCATGCCCAAAGCTTTATGCCAGTTGATGCGTTTTTGCTTCCAGTGCTCATACCACTTCATCTCATCACCAGGCTTCACGAAAAACTGCATCTCCATTTGTTCAAATTCACGCATTCGGAATATGAACTGTCGTGCAATGATCTCATTTCTGAAGGCCTTACCAATTTGAGCGATACCAAATGGAGGCTTCATTCTGGCCGTTTTCTGCACATTTAGGTAATTCACAAAAATGCCTTGTGCCGTTTCTGGACGTAGGTAGATCTTATCTGCCCCATCTGCTAACGATCCCATTTCCGTTGAGAACATTAGGTTGAACTGGCGAACATCGGTCCAGTTTTTAGAGCCTGAAACAGGATCAGCAATTTCTAATTCTTCGATTAGTGCCTTTACATCAGCAAGATCACCAGACCCCAAAGCTGTACCTAGTCTGTTCTCAATGGACTCGATTTTTTCCTTGTATCCTACTACTCTTGGGTTGGTAGAAACAAACTGAGCCTCGTCAAAAGAATCTCCAAATCTTTTTGCTGCTTTTGTTACTTCCTTCGCAATCTTCCCTTCAATCTTCGCTATGTATTCCTCAACCAGTACATCTGCTCTGTATCGCTTTTTCGAATCTTTATTATCGATTAAAGGATCATTGAAGGCATCTACATGGCCAGATGCTTTCCACGTGGTTGGATGCATAAATATAGCGGCATCAATTCCGACAATATTCTCATGCATGCGCACCATCGCCTGCCACCAGTACTCCTTGATGTTGTTCTTCAGCTCTGATCCATTTGGACCATAATCGTAGGTAGCTGCCAAACCATCATAAATATCGCTTGATGGGTAGATAAACCCGTACTCTTTACAGTGAGAAACAATGTTTTTAAGTGATCCTCCTTCAGGTGTATTGCTCATAGCCCGCAAAGATATATTTCCAGCCAATCTTTTAGCTTTCGATGTTTAGCTTTTTCTGGCTGGCAAAAAATTCTTCATGTGTCTTTTGGCGTACATCTTGCATATCTTGAGTGTAGATAGGAATCTAAACATCTGTCAATGACGTTTGTTAAGCATTAAATACAAATTAATATGATGAATCTAGCCGTATTTATAGTTACAACTTTTCTTACGATCAGCCTATTTGCTCAAAGAGGGGTATCGCATAAATCATACGATGAACTACTTCAGAAATATGTTGATGAGGAAGGAATGGTTGATTACAAAGGGCTAAAGGCTGACCGTTCTAAGCTAAAATCCTATTTAAGTATACTTGAAAACAATCCTCCGCAAAAGTCCTGGACAAGAGATCAAAAATTGGCTTATTGGATCAATGCATATAATGCTTTTACCCTTGAGCTGATTTTGGAACATTATCCGGTAGCTAGCATAAAAGATATTGGTTCTACAATTAAGATACCGTTTGTCAGTACCGCATGGGATATCAAGTTTATCAATATCGGTGATGAAGAATATGACCTGAACAACCTCGAGCATGGAATTATACGAAAAGAATTTGACGAACCTCGAATTCATTTTGCCCTGGTTTGTGCAGCAGTTTCCTGTCCAAAATTGCAGAATCGTGCGTATACGCCTGAACAGCTTGATAGCCAGTTAACTAAAGCGGCCAAAGAGTTTTTGGCAAATCCTGCTAAGAACGAATTCAAGAACTCAAATCAGGCCACTCTCTCCAAACTTTTCAATTGGTATGGAGGTGACTTTAACAATAATGGTACACTGATTGAATACATCAATCAGTATTCTTCCACCAAGTTGAGCAAAGACGCAGATATTGAATGGAAAGATTATGATTGGGCGCTCAATGAACAGAAATAAGTAGACATAAAAACACCAAAAAAAAATGCCCAACCATCATGGTTGGGCATTTTTAAAAAAAAAAGTTTATCGCTTTTACTTAACAATTCTTCTTCCGATGCTGTGGTATTCAAAACCGAGCTCTTCCATTTGTTGGAGGTCATAAAGGTTCCTACCGTCAAAGATCACTTTATTCTTTAATGCTGAATTGATTTTGTCAAACTCAGGTGTCCTGAAAATAGGCCACTCAGTCATAATCATGAGTGCATCTGCATCTTTCAATGCATCATATTGATCATCTGCGAAATGAATATCATCTCCAAATACTCCTTTTACATTTTCCATAGCTTCAGGATCATATGCATTCACTTTTGCTCCAAGGCTCAAAAGTGTCTTGATGTTTTCAAGAGCTGGTGCTTCTCTGATGTCATCTGTGTATGGCTTAAAGGCCAGACCCCAAACAGCGATGGTTTTTCCTTTTAGATCACCACCAAAGTAATTTTTCAAAGGGTCTACTAACCTTTGTTTCTGGTTTTCATTGACTTCCATTACGGAATTAAGAATTCTGAAATCATAGTCTACTTCATTTGATGACCTGGCTAGGGCCTGAACATCTTTCGGAAAGCAGCTGCCACCATATCCGATTCCTGCAAACAAAAAACGATTCCCAATTCGTGTATCTGTTCCTATTCCTTTTCTCACTTTATCTACATCTGCTCCAAGGAGCTCACATAGATTGGCGATTTCATTCATGAAGGTGATTTTTGTGGCTAAGAATGAATTTGCAGCATACTTAGTGAGCTCAGCAGAGCGTACATCCATGAAAATGATTGGGTTTCCTTGTCTTACAAATGGAGCATATAGCTTCTCCATTAGCTTAATCGACTTCTCTGATTCTGCTCCGATCACAACACGATCAGGTTTCATAAAGTCATCAACTGCCACACCTTCTCTAAGGAATTCAGGATTAGAAACCACTTCAAAATCCACCTTAGCTCCAGCTTTGACCTTAGCGGTTACTTTTTCAGCCGTTCCGACCGGGACTGTACTTTTATCAACTATCACCGTGTAGTCTTCCAGCATAGGGCCAAGATCCTCTGCTACCCTAAGTACGTATTGCAAATCAGCTGACCCGTCCTCTCCAGGAGGAGTAGGAAGTGCAAGGAAGATTATTTGAGCTCCTTTGATACCTTCTTCGAGGCTAGTTGTGAACTCAAGACGCCCTTGTCTGATGTTCCTTTCAAAAAGAGCTTCCAAGCCGGGCTCATATATGGTGATTTGCTTATTGTTAAGCTTTTCTACTTTCTTTTCATCAATGTCAATGCATGTAACATGATTGCCTGTTTCTGCAAAGCAGGTACCAGTTACCAATCCGACATACCCAGTTCCAACAACTGCTATTTTCATAAGTATATAATTAATCTAAACGGGCGCAAAAGTAACGAGGGATTTTTAGATGGGAACAGGTTAATGTTATTTTTAGACGAACAAGATTAGTAATTTTGCGTTCCCAAATAAGCAAATATTAAAAACAGCATGTCAACAGCAACGACCCAACCCGAGGAAGTGAATGAGAATAAGGAGATGATCGCCCAAATGGTACGAGATTTTTGTGCCAAGGAAATAGAGCCTAACAAAATGAAGTGGGATGAATCACAAGAATTCCCAATTGAGACGTTTCGAAAAATGGGTGAATTAGGATTGCTAGGGGTGCTGGTTCCTCAGGAATATGGTGGAGCTGGATTTGGCTACCATGAATATGTGACTGCAATCATAGAGTTGTCTAAGGTGGATGGGTCGATTGGTCTTTCTATGGCTGCACACAATTCATTATGTACAGGTCACATCTTGCAGCATGGTAGTCAAGAACAGAAGAAAAAATATTTACCAAAACTGGCAACAGGTGAGTGGATAGGAGCCTGGGGGTTAACTGAGCCAAATACTGGTTCTGATGCTGGGAATATGAAGACTGTTGCTGAAAAAGATGGTGACGAGTGGGTTCTTAATGGCGCCAAGAATTTTATCACTCATGGAAATTCCGGAAATGTAGCTGTAGTAATTGCCCGGACCGGAGAGGCAGGCAAGTCAAGGAATGCTAGTGCATTTATAGTGGAACGAACAAACCCTGGATTTAAACAAGGAAGAAAAGAGGACAAACTGGGGATGAGAGCTTCTGAAACCTCAGAGATGATCTTTGAAGATTGCCGAATTCCTTCTGAAAACCTGATTGGTGAAGTGGGCCAGGGATTTGTCCAGGCACTAAAAGTTCTTGATGGAGGAAGAATATCAATCGCAGCATTAGGGTGTGGGATTGCTGAAGGAGCTCTTGAAGCGGCTATAGCCTATTCAAAGGAACGAGAACAATTTGGTAAACCAATATCAGCTTTCCAGGGCATATCATTCAAAATAGCAGACATGGCAATGAAAGTAGAAGCGGCAAAATTATTGACATATCAGTCTGCGGAACTTAAAAATCAAGGTAAGGATGTGAATCGTGAATCAGCAATGGCAAAGCTGTATTCTTCAGAAATAGCTGTTGAGGTAGCAAATGACGGAGTACAAATTTTTGGTGGATATGGATACACGAAAGACTATCCGGCCGAAAAGTACTATCGTGATGCTAAGCTTTGCACCATTGGTGAAGGAACATCAGAGATTCAAAAGGTTGTAATTGCTAGAACCTTATTGAATCAATAATTGTAATGCATAAAAAATGCTGCTATATTTGCGGCCCATTAAAAATTCTGAAATGTTAATAATCAACGTTAAAGAGAACGAGTCAATAGACCGAGCACTTAAAAGATTCAAGAAGAAATTCGAGAAGACTGGCGTACTTAGAGAGCTAAGATCTAGAACCCACTTCAAAAAGCCTTCAGTTGCTAGAAGAGAAGAGGTTATCAAAGCAAGGTATATCCAGCAAATCAGAGACGAGGAAAATAAATAGCCTCATCTCCTTCTTCTTCACCTAAGATTTTAATAAGTTTAGTATTCATCCCGAAATATCGGGATGGTGCTGCTTATGGTGGAGACCTTCCTAAAATATCTTTCCTTCGAAAAACGCTACAGTCCCCACACTGTACAGGCTTATCGGAAAGATTTACTACAGTTTTCAGAATTCATTCTTGCGGAATTTGAAATTAGCGACTTGTTGGAAGTCAAGCACATTCAAATTCGAGGTTGGGTTGTTTCTTTAATGGATTTAGGAATATCAGCTAAATCTGTAAATAGAAAAATTGCTACCCTAAAATCCTTCTACAAATTTCTGTTGGGGAGAGAGTACATTGAACAGAATCCAGCAGCCCAGATTAAACCCTTAAAAACCAAGAAGGAGCTCCCGACTTTTGTTAAGGAAGATGAGATAACCAATCTTTTGGATCGAATCGAATTTTCAGATGATTTTGCTGGTCAGCGCGATAAGCTATTACTTGAATTACTGTACTCTACTGGAATACGATTGGCCGAACTCCAGGGTCTTAAGGAGACAGATGTTAATTTTTATGAAAATACGATTCGAGTATTAGGAAAAAGGAATAAAGAACGTATCATACCGGTTGGAAATTCGTTAGTACAATTAATACGAATCTATCAAAACCAAAAAGATCAAATGGGCATTAGTGGGGATATATTATTGGTTACAGATGCCGGAACTCCTCTATACCCAATGTTCATATACCGTAAGGTCAAAAAGTACCTAAGTGCGGTTACTACGCTTAGCAAAAAGAGTCCTCATGTACTGAGACACACTTTTGCAACTCATTTATTAAACAAAGGGGCAGACTTGAATGCTGTGAAGGATTTACTGGGTCACACCAGTTTAGCAGCAACACAGGTCTATACCCACAATTCAATAGATAAGCTTAAGGCTGCCTTTGATCAGGCACACCCTAAAGCTTAATGTATAACCTTTTAAACGTGACAGACATGAAGTTACAGATGCATTCCATTCACTTCGACGCAGACGCTAAGCTGCTCGATTTTATCCAGAAAAAAGTTGATAAACTTGAGACTTTTTATGACAGAATCATCGACGGGGAGGTATTTCTCCGAGTTGAAAAAGACGATTCCAAGGAAAATAAAATCGTAGAGATTAAACTGAATGGTCCGAAAAACCAGTTTTTCTCGAAGGAAAAGTCACGCTCATTTGAGGCAGGTGCAGACGCTGCGGTTGAAGCCCTCAGGCGACAGCTTAAAAAACATAAAGAGAAAGTATTGGCGCATTAAGTAACAACATAAACCCAAATAAAAAGCCCCATCTGCAATTGCGGATGGGGCTTTTTATTTATTCTTTTAAATTAGCTTTTCCATTTGATCGTGCAGCCGATCGCTCTCTTTTCCGTAATTTCAGGCGACTTCCCTGCCATAACTGCATCAATCGCATCTTCAACATAAGTTTCTGAAACATCAGATGGGTCATTAGGGCTGTTATCAATTGCACCAATAAACTCAACCTTATATTTATCATTAGCTTCCTTGCTTAAAACATAGACATGAGGCGTTTTTGTAGCACCAAATGCTTTAGCAACCTCCTGACTGTCGTCTCTAAGATATGGAAAGGTATAGCCTTTATTTTTCGCTCTTTTTTTCATTTCATCCATGGTGTCACCTGGCTGCTGAGAAACATCATTTGGATTGATAGCAATAACAGGGAAACCTTGGGCTGCATATTTTTTGTCCAGATCCACAATACGGGATTCATATGCTTTTGCGTAAGGGCAGGTGTTGCACGTGAAAATGACAACAAATCCCTTAGCATCAGAATAGTCAGACATTGACACCATTTTCCCATCGATGTTGGGGAGTTTAAAATCTTTGGCGTAATCACCAACGTCATAACCAGCCACTGGTTCAGACGCATTCATAAAAAGGACAGCAACAACAGCCATCACTCCCACGAGTAAAATAAAAGTTCGTTTCATGGTTTTAGACATTGATTAATTCAAATATTTTTTAACAGTTTTCTCTAGTTCTTCTTTTGTAAACGCTTTTTCATGGAAATACGTTTTCCCAAGGTCAGTAACAAATAATGTTGCAGGTATTGCTCCGGACCATTCCTGGCTAACCTTTCCCATATAGTCATCCGGATCTTTCTCATCCAGGAAGAGAACATCCGATTGTAAGGATTTTTTGCTTACAAATTTTTGCACCCTTTCCAGCTCATTCTGAAAATCGATACTTACAAGGTAAACCTTGACATTATTATTGTTCGATTCTAAATTATCAAAATGTGGTAATTCTTTGATACACGGCCCACACCATGTTGCCCAAAAATTAAAAACAGTTAAAGGTGCTTCAGTGTATAGCATCTTTTTTTGCAGGTCTGAAAACTTCACCACTTCAACATTTTGAGCGGATAGTTGCAATGAGATCAACACGAAGATTGTAAAAATTGCTTTCTTCATCATTCTACATACGAAATTACTATAATCAGGTTTTTTAGAAGTCCTGCTGTTTTTTTAAATTGAACAAATCATAGATGATCATTCGAATTTACCATCATGAATCGCCATATGACGCATGACATGTCATATTCTAAAGAATGAACTTGGTAATACAGTAATTTCACGAGTAGCAGCAGTAATTGCCAGTTACGAAAATTCTCGATTTAGCAGATACCAGGCCTCCAAATGATTCTAGTTAAACTTATCCACAAAACCGACCACTTATCCACAATTATTTACTGATTCATTGTAATTAATTGACAATCAATTAATTATGAATAATTATGAATAATTTCATTTTGTTGATAACTATAGATGAATGCATTTAAAACACTGAATACCAGCAGCTTATCAGATGATAAATTATTCAGCAGTTTGTCTTATCAGCTTTTTACGATAAGCATTGAATATGCGTGACTTTGAAATAAAACCAACATATTTTCCATTATCGATAACTGGCAAATTCCATGCTTGGGTGACTTCAAACTTATTCATCACCGATTGCATTTTTTCTTGAGGTGAAACTCTTGCAGGAGGTTTCTGCATTATCGTTTTTACAATCACGTTTTGCCTGGATTCATCATCAAACATCATCTCCCTGATATCATCAAGGGTTACAATTCCTTCAAGTTCCTTTTGATCATTCACTACTGGGAATATGTTTCTTTTACTCTTCATAACCAGACTAACCAGATCATTAAGAGTTGCTTCAGGATGAATGATTAATAAGTCTTTCTCTACTATTTTCTTGAGGTCAATCAAACTCAGGACAATTTGATCTTTATCGTACTGGATTAGATCACCCGTTTCAATCAATCGCTTTGTATAGATGCTATGCTTTTCGAAATATGAAATGGTGCTGAATGAGATAGCCGATACAAGCATCAACGGAACGAACAATTCATAACCGCTGGTGATCTCGGCGATAAGGAATATTGCGGTAAGTGGAGCGTGTAAAACACCACTCATAACTCCACACATTCCTACTAACGTAAAATTGCTTGTACTTAAAGAGGTATTAAGAAGTGAATTGGAAGTAGTGCTAAATACAAATCCAGATAGGCCTCCCATGAATAATGACGGTGCAAATATTCCTCCACTACCTCCTGCGCCGATGGTCAATGCTGTAGCCATTGGCTTAACTAGCAGAATGAGGATTAGGAAGATTATTATTGAAGCCTGATACTCTGAAAATTCATAAAGAAAGCTATGATGAAAGACATCAGCAGTGTTACCCACTAGCAAACTTTTGATCGTGTCGTATCCTTCTCCATATATGGGTGGAAAAGTAAGGATGATTAAAGCCAATGAAAGACCACCAACTGCTGCTCTTCCAAAGTCGTTCTTAAGCTTTTTGATCCCCCCCTCAAATACGTACATAATTCGAGTAAAGTAAAGTGATATCAGGCCACAAGCTGCTCCAAAAATCAGGTAATAACCCGTCTCACCAGCTATAAAGCTTTCTGTTAGTTTGAATGAAAACAAAATGTCCTCGCCTAACAAAACAAGCGCTACCAGTTGCCCACAGACAGAGGCAATTAATAATGGAATGAATCGACTTATTTTGACCTCAGTGAGAATAACTTCCATGGCGAATATGACACCCGTCACTGGTGAGTTAAAGATGGCGGAAATTGCTCCGGCAGCCCCGCACCCAAGAAGCACAGTTCTGTTTTTATAACCCAGGTGAAAAAGCTTGGCCAGGTTTGATCCAATGGCCGATCCGGTAACAACAATTGGTGCCTCCAGGCCTACAGACCCACCAAAACCAACTGTAATTGCACTCGTGACCATCCTGGAGTACATTCTGGTCCGTCTCATAATACTCGAGTTCTTGGAAATCGAATATAGTATTTGAGTGATTCCATGTCCAAGGCTTTCTTTGAATAGATACTTAGCTACAAAAACGGTAAGAAGAATCCCGACAAGCGGATAGCCCAGGTATAGATAGTTAAAGCCGAAGAGGTTTAAATTGAGTTCCAGGTAGTGAATGATAGCATGTACTGCGCTTTTAAGAATAACTGCTGCAAGACCTGAAAAAAGACCTATCAGGCCGGCGGTAATGAGCAAAAAGTTATTATCACTGATATGCTTAATACGCCATACCAGAAACTTCATCATTACAGTACTGAAGGTGCCTTTACTTTGGTTAGCCATTATTAATTTGAAGCAAAGGTATACCTAAGATCCAGCCTGCAAAAAGCATCAGACGATCACAGCGTTTTTCTTTTCCAGCGCCTCTTCTACGTACTTAAATGTAGATAACACCTCCGGTTTGCCATCAACAACTGCTACATCATGCTCAAAATGTGCAGAAGGCTTTTTGTCTGCTGTTATAATCGTCCAGCCGTCATTAAGCTGAATAACCCTTCTGGTACCCATGTTTATCATTGGTTCAATTGCGACTACAAGACCTTCTTGAATTTTACTGCCACGTCCTCTTTTACCAAAATTCGGTACCTCAGGAGATTCGTGCATTTTTCTTCCTAGCCCATGCCCAACCAACTCTCTTACAACTCCATATCCATGATTTTCTGCATGCTGCTGGATTGCAAAACTCAGGTCACCGATTCTATTGCCAACGACAAGTTGTTCAATGCCCTTATCCAAACATTCTTTGGTGACACGCAACAATTTTTTCACATCGTCAGCTATCTCACCTACAGCAAATGTGTAGGCATGATCTCCATAATATTCATTTTTTAGCACCCCAATATCCACACCTACAACATCACCTTCTTCTAGTGGCCTATCTGTTGGGATTCCATGAACCACTTGCTCATTTACCGAGGTGATTATTGATTTGGGGTAGTCATATAATCCAAGAAAAGCGGGCACTCCTCCATGATCCCTAATAAACTCATCTGCAATTTTATCCAATTCCAGAGGAGTAACACCTGGCTCTATTTTTTCAGCCATCACTCCAAGAGTTTTGGATACAATGAGGGCGCTCTCCCTCATTATTTCTATCTCTTCTCTAGTCTTATACTTTATCATGCTTCCGCAAAAATACAAACAAAAAACCCTGGTCAAGGCTTAGCTTTGACCAGGGTTATATTTTTTAACTTAATTGGATTTTTTACGACTTTTTAGTCACTCCTTCAAGTACTTCTTTGATTGGTACTCGGACACCATCTTTATATGATACAACCCAAGCGTCTTTCACACCCATTGCTCTCAAGTGTTTCTTGAATGTGTCAGCTTCCCAATAATCTCTGAATACGCCGATGGTAAATTTTTGCAAGCCGTCTTTATTTTCAGCTCCAAAATTTGCTGAGTTGTCATACTTAGATAGATCTTCCTTCTTGCCATAAGCTCCAAGTTGTACCTTGAAGACTACACCCTTATTCTCCTCAATATTTCCACCCGTATTATTACTTGCAATATTCTCAGCAGGTTTTGCGCTCTGCAATCTTGAGAGCTCCTCCCTTAAATCTCCAATTTGAGATTGATAAGTGAGTATTTGCTCATCTTTATCTGCAATCCTGTCATCTATATTACCAAGCTCAGTTTTTAAACTTGTAACCTGACCTTTCAAAGATTTATTCTCATCCAGAAGCTGCTTGTACTGCTCCGGCTCTAATTTTTTAATTCTTTTCTTCCACTCTTTCTTTTCTTTTTTATCCATTTGAGCATTTGCTTCAAAAGCAAACACACAGCAGAGTGCCAGTGCGATAAGTGATATTGATTTTTTCATCTTCCTGTGAAATTGGTTTTTTCTGCAATCATTAATGTTACTAAAGTACAAAAATCTCTTGATAATGGATAATGAATCACTTTTTTAACGACCCAATCATATCTTCAGGCTTAACCCAATCCGTGAACTGTTCATCCGTAACAAGTCCTAATTCAATAGCTGCTTTTCGGAGAGTTGTACCTTCTTTGTGAGCCTTTTTGGCAATTTTAGCTGCATTTTCGTAACCGATGTGAGTATTGAGAGCAGTTACCAGCATCAATGAATTTTCGAGTTTTTCTTTGATTACCTCATGATTTGGCTCGATTCCTATTGCACAATTATCATTGAATGATTCGCATGCATCGCCCAATAATCTGGCAGAATTGAGTAGGTTGAACACCATCATCGGCTTGAATACATTCAATTCAAAGTGGCCGGTCATTCCACCGGCAGAGATGGCTACATCGTTTCCAATCACTTGAGCACACACCATGGTGAGAGCTTCACACTGAGTAGGATTCACTTTACCGGGCATGATTGAGGAGCCGGGTTCATTCTCAGGAATAATTATTTCTCCAATACCACTTCTTGGTCCGGAGCAAAGCATTCGAATGTCATTTCCAATTTTCATTAGGCTTACTGCGAGTTGCTTCAGCGCACCATGTGTTTCCACTATAGCATCATGAGCGGCTAACGCTTCGAATTTATTTTCTGCCGTTCGCATTGGCATACCGGAATACTTGGCAATTTTTTCAGCTACAAGGACATCATATCCTTCTGGGGTGTTTAGTCCTGTTCCTACAGCCGTTCCACCCAGTGCTAATTCAGAAAGGTGATCTAGTGTATTATTAAGTGCCTTCAGGGCATGATCCAACTGAGAAACATAACCTGAAAACTCTTGTCCAAGGCTAAGTGGAGTTGCATCCATGAAATGCGTACGTCCAATTTTAACACAAGACTCAAATGATTTAGATTTTTTGTCTAACGTTTCCCGCAGATTTTTAACTTTTGGAATTGTGTTTTCCACAACCATTTTATAGCTGGCAATGTGCATGGCAGTTGGAAAAGTGTCATTTGAACTCTGGCTCTTATTTACATCATCATTCGGATGAATGACTTTTTTATCATCAGAAAGTGAGCCACCATTCAATACGTGAGCACGATTGGCGATTACCTCGTTCGAGTTCATGTTTGATTGAGTACCCGAACCTGTTTGCCAAACAACAAGCGGAAACTGATCATCCAGCTTACCTTCAAGAATTTCATCACAAACTTTCCCAATCAACTCAGCTTTTTCCTTTGAAAGAACACCTAGCTCTGCATTAGTTTCAGCAGCAGATTTTTTGAGGATGGCAAAGGCCCTGGTGATTTCAATAGGCATCTGATTTTTTTCTCCACCGATTTTGAAATTATCTCTGGATCGTTGCGTCTGTGCTCCCCAGTATTTATCGGCAGGTACTTTTACTTCACCCATCGTATCATGTTCTATTCGGTATTCCATCTTGTTTTTAATTTATTCTGATTTACATCTACAAAATTAACACCTGAGGACTCTTTTCAATTTCAAATGAAATGAATTTTGCGTAATCAAATTTCTCGGGATACTTTTGTTTAGAATCATTCTAAATAATAGCATTTGGCAACTTCTGTTCTTTTAGCAGACTTTCAATATTTAACCCGCCAGGGAATTGCGTCATTGATCAAAGCAATGCCTGGATTTGAGCTTATAAAGATGGTTGATACACAAAATCAATTGATTGAACAAGCTGAATCAATCAATCCTGACCTGATTATAATTGATATTACAGATAAGGATAAAGAGCTCATTCCCAAATTAAGATTACTGAAAGATTCCCTGTCCAGTCATTTCCTGGTTATCTCCAATAGCCAGACAAAAGATTCGATTCAGGAGTTGTTAACAATGGGTATTAAAGGCATTCTGACTAAAAACTGCAGTGAGGAGGAAATTATTAGTGGATTGCGGGCAGTAGCTCTGGGCAACCGCTTCTTTTGCAATAATATTCTGGATTTGGTAGTGGAGCATCCTTCCGAAGAAGACAATTGTGAGCCGACTACATTAAGCCCCAGGGAATTTGAAGTGCTTGAATTGATTACCAAAGGGCTCACGACTGCTCAAATAGCAGATCACCTACATTTGAGTATCCACACCATTAATTCACACAGGAAAAACACACTAAAAAAATTAAATCTCAATTCACCTACTGAGCTGGTTGTCTACGCTTTAGAGACAGGATTAGTTAAAAATTCCTAATATCACCTCTTACATTTCGTTATCTTTCAATTTTAAAACCAATAAAATTTTAACGTTATGAAAAGAGCACTATGGACAGTAGGAGCAATTGTTATTCTAGGAATGGCAACTATCTCATGTGAAACAACCTCAAACCTTGAAGATGTAGTAGTGGAAGATACAAGGATGGATCCGGATGGCGATAAGGATGATGTAAAAGAAAAGCCCGGTTCAAATTGAACTTGCGTTATCAGTAATTTTTCAGGAAAGGCAGATGATTTTAATCTGTCTTTTTTTATGTTTGAAAGGTGTATGCTTTCGTGACGTATTTATTTTTTGGCCTTTTCTCCATCATTTTTGGTTTTGGAGAGAAAGAAGTGGACGAATTACATGAGAGTGCTTATGAGTTTCTTGAGACAAATCCAAGTCTTGCAATGTCTCTAGCTGATTCGGCACTGGAAATGTCGAATCAGATTTCATACGCAAAGGGTGTCGCAAATTCTTTTTTCATAAAGGCTTATCTGTACGACGAAAAGAATGAATTAGATGAAGCGCTTTTGTTTTATCTGAAAGCTTCGAATGAATACGATAAATTGAAAGATCATGATGCCGTAAAAAGCAATATGATGGTTATTGTAAACATAGGAAGCATCTTAAGACGAAATAATAAATATGATGAATCAATAAAGTATTATCAAAAAGGATTGCAGCTGGCAACAGAAAATTCATACCCAAAACGTAGGATGAATTTATACTACAATATTGCCTCAGCATTGCATGATAAAGGGGATTTAGCACTTGCCTCTTCCTACCTTTTAAAGTCCATTGAGTTGGCTAAAACTCATGAATACGACTGGATGCTAGTTAAATCCTGGAACTTATTGGGTTGGATTCTAAAGGACAATGGAGACTTTGATCAGTCCAGATTTTATTACAATAAAATAATCAAATTCCCACAAGCGCAAAGTGAAATGATAGCCAAGGCATATCATAATAAAGCGGTCACTTATTTTCTAGAGAATAATTATGACGAAGCAGGCAATCTTTACCACAAATCGCTTTCACTTAAACAAGAGAATGAGAATCCAGAGTCCACATTTCGAACTACCAAAGAGTTGGCCAGACTTTATATTTACACAGAAGATTGGAGCCAGGCTGAAATCTTTGCTTTAAGGAGTGAAAAACTGTATAAACATATTGTCAATCAACCTGATGCCTTTGAAGTTTTCCATTTATTGGATACCATTTACTACTCTAAAGGGGATTACCAGAAAGCTCAGCAATATTCAAGCAAGTACGTTCAGGAATCTAAGTTATTTTTTGATAAGCAGAACACACTGATAAGACTAAAAGACCAATTTAAAACAGATTTGATCGTGGCGGGTTTTGAGCAGGAATTGCGAGCAGAAGAGCAGAGAGCTGCTATGCTTACCTGGATTTATGCATTGTTGGTTATGAGTTTGTTTACGGTATCTCTTCTTTATATCCGCAGAATCATGCTAAAGCGGACAATCAGACAAGCAATGAGTGCTCTCGAAGGAGAACTTAATATATAGATTTATACATTCCTCTAATCACTAGTAGTAATGAACCCCTCACTATAAGTAGTGATTATACTCGCCAATTTTAGTGAGTAAAAATTCCCCATCTATAGCGATTGTCTGAAATCGCCACTACAACCACATTTGCATTGTTTAGAATCGTTCTAAATAGAATTGACTAACATATTTTTGCAAACTCAAATAATGATGAACATTACTACAATAAAAAACTGGGCGGTGGCCCTTTTTTCAATTACAATATTAACTAGCTGTGGGGATGATGATCCGGGTATCGTCATCAATGAGCCTGCGACTTATGTCTTTGAGAGAAATGGTGAATCAACAGTTTCTTTTAGTGGGCAAACAACAAGAACTTTAATGGCAGAAGAGATTTTGTCTGCATTCAAGGATCCAACCAAGTCTCAGCAGACAATTGATGCAATGTTTGCTCATACGGAAGGAAGCGCTGACTTTACCAATGCTGACCTTAATGTCTCAGATAAAAGCGTTCGCAGCAAAACAGCTGCATCTAGTGACTTGTTTTCTTCAAACACAGCATTATCAGCTGAAATAAAGTCTGATTTTGATAGCTGGATTGCAGAGCAAGTAGATACAGTTTTTCCCAACTGGGAACTTGAAGCAAGTGTCGGGGTGGCCGGACAAATTCAAGAGGCTGGCGGGGGTTCTATTCGATATGTGAACGGAAAGGGGCTTGAGCTAAATCAGGCTTTTAACAAAGGATTGATCGGTGCATTGTTCGTAGATCAGATTGTCAACAATTATGTGAGTACTTCGGTACTTGATGCAGGTAACAATGTTCCTGAGAATAACGCTGGAGTCTTGTCCGAAGGAAAATCGTACACCAACATGGAGCACAAGTGGGATGAAGCCTATGGTTATGCCTATGCGAAAGCCGCGGACGAAACAGATCCAAATGCTACTCTTGGTGAGAATGACAGCTTCCTGTACAAATACATTGGAAGAGTTGAAGGAGACGAAGATTTTACAGGAATTGCGGACGAAATCTACAATGCCTTCAAGCTCGGTCGAGCGGCAATTGTTGCCGGTGACTATGAGGTAAGAGATGTCCAGGCTGAAATAATCCGGGAAAAAATATCAACTGTGATTGCTGTTCGAGCGGTTTACTACCTGCAGCAAGGAAAAGCTGGACTGGAACAGGAAACGGTTGATTACGCTTCTGTTTTTCACAGTTTGTCAGAAGGTCTTGGGTTTGTATACGGTCTTCAGTTTACCCGTCAGCCAAATAGCGAATCGCCCTACTTCACCAATGCGGAAGTAAATGCAATGATGGACGATTTGATGACAAGAAATGGATTCTGGGACGTGTCAACAACCACACTCGATGATATTTCAAACGACATTGCTGCTAAATTTTCCTTCACTGTGGAGGAAGCCGGGAGCTAAAAAAAGAATGATAGGGGGGTTGAAAGACTCCCTTTAAGTGTTTTAGAAAATTGGGAAGAATGAAGAAAACATATGTGATTTTTAAACTGATTGCTCTTGCAGGCATGATACTAATCGGATGCTCCGAAGATGAAAATGGGCCGGCAACAGACAATTTTGATCGCAAGGCCATGTTGGAAAACTGGGCAGATCATATCATTGTCCCGGGCTATGAATCGTATGTTTCATCTTTAGGGGAGCTGAATGCAAAGGCTGAAACCTTCACCACTACTCCAACACTTGAAAATTTGACATCTTTAAAAGGTGCATGGCTTAACTCAAATCTTGCTTGGCAAAAGGTAGCTATGTTCGAGATCGGGAAGGCAGAGGCAATCACGTTGATCAATTTCACCAATATTTATCCGACTAACACTGAAGACCTACTTAAAACCATAGAATCAGGGGATTACGACCTGACATCCATCAGCAAGCAGGATGAACAAGGATTTCCAGCCATTGAGTATTTGATTTATGGAGTTCGTGATACTGATCAGGCCATAGTGGATTTGTATGCTCAGGAAATGGTCAATCATCCGTATAAGATCTTTTTACTTGATCTCACTAATCGGTTAGAGACACTTGCCCAATCAGTATTGGATGACTGGAAAAATGGCTACAGAGACACCTTCGTTAACAATAGTGGTTCAGAAGCAACCTCTTCGGTCAACAAGCTGGTAAACGATTACATCTTCTATTACGAGAAACATCTAAGAGCAGGTAAAATCGGAATTCCGGCTGGTGTTTTCACTGGAACTGTTGCTCCAGAAAAAGTGGAAGGTTATTACAGTGGGAAATCAAAAGAGCTTTTCATGGCCGGATTGGATGCAATGAGTGCATTTTTTAATGGAAAGTCGCCGGATTCTAACCTTGCAGTAGAAGGAGAAGGGCTAAAAACGTATCTGGATTTTGTACAGGGCATAAATGAAGGAGAGGATATTGGAGAATTGATTAACGCGCAATTTGATTTGGCAAAAACCAAAGCTGAAGCATTGAATGATGATTTTGCTCAGCAGATTGAGAGTGACAACATGCTCATGTTGGAAGCATACGATGAGCTCCAAAAGAATGTCATTAACATGAAGGTGGACATGCTGCAAGCACTCAATATTCGGGTGGACTATGTGGATGCCGATGGTGATTAACTCATCACATTATTGCAAGGTATTCGGAAGATGCCGGAACAAGTCCGACAATTGGCCCTAACAAATGACATCAATTCAAACATATATCAACCAAACAACAAAGGCTGCCCCACTGGCAGTCTTTCGCATTTTCTTTGGCTTGATGATGTTCATCAGTATCATTCGATTTTGGGCGAATGGATGGATTGAAAAACTATACATAGAACCGACCTTCTTCTTTTCCTATTACGGTTTTGAGTGGGTGAAGCCACTGGGTGATTTCACTTATGTACTGTTCACCTTATGCGGCATATCTGCATTGGCGGTTGCGGTTGGTTTTCGCTATAGAATAGCCATTGTGATCTTCTTCCTCAGCTTCACCTACATCGAGCTGATGGATAAAACCACCTATCTCAATCACTATTATTTTGTAAGTGTGCTTAGCTTCCTGATGATCTTTTTGCCCGCAGAAAAATACTTTTCATGGGATGCTAAAAAAGGTGGAGCATCAGAATTAGTTCCGAAATGGAGTATCGATAGCGTCAAACTACTGTTAGGAATTGTATACTTCTATGCAGGCTTAGCCAAATTGAACTCAGACTGGTTATTTCGAGCCATGCCATTGAAGATATGGTTGCCCGGACGATACGACATACCTATACTGGGAGACTTTCTCCATCAGGAATGGGTCATCTATGCATTTAGCTGGGGAGGAGCTCTATATGATCTAACCATTCCATTCTTATTGCTTTGGAAGCGGTCGAGACTCTTTGCATTTGTTTTAGTGGTTGTCTTTCATGTTCTCACCCGAGTGCTGTTCCCAATCGGCATGTTCCCATATATTATGATCGTTAGCGCACTCATCTTCTTTGATGCGAGCGTGCATGAGTGGATTATTAGAAAGATCAGTGTTGTTTTTAACGTCATTTCTCACCTGACCAGCCGTCAGGCTGGTCAGGTGAGAAATCCCATTCCATTGGAAAAACATTATCAATCCCAAGAAAGATTTCTCCCTTCGGTCGAAATGACGGTTGAAAAAGAAAAGGAGTCTCCAAAATGGAAACTGACCATCCTCGCTATTTTCTTCACCATCCAACTCCTCCTTCCCTGGCGATACCTTATGTATCCGGGAGAGCTATTCTGGACCGAAGAAGGCTTTCGGTTTTCATGGCGAGTGATGCTGATGGAAAAGGCAGGCTATGCCAACTTCAAAATAGTAGATCGGACAAACAATGAAACTTTTTACATTGACAACAGTGACTTTTTGACCTCTTTTCAGGAGAAACAAATGTCATTTCAGCCGGATTTTATCCTGGATTATGCGCACTATCTTCGCGATCATTTTGCTGCGCAGGGAAAGGAAGTGGAGGTCTATGTGGAAAGCTATGTTGCATTAAATGGACGTAGGAGCCAACCATATATCGACCCTTCAGTTGATTTGGCAAACCAAAAAAAATCTTTCAAACACAAAAACTGGATACTTCCATTCAAGGATGAGATTAAAGGGATTTAAGCTGGCATTTGTATGGACTTTGATGACTGGCCCACTTATGGCTCAGTTTACTTTGTCAGGAACCATCGTAGATGCGGAGAGCGGAAATCCAATAAGCAAAGCGGAGGTTTATGATCGCAACTCCAGCCAGCTGACCAGCACCAGCAGATCCGGATATTTTGAGATTCACAATCTCGAGCCGGGGAATCATCAGATAGTAGTGATGTCTCTGGAATATCAAACACTGGAAAGTGAAATTGTCCTAAATGGAGATCGTGAAATCACTATTCCGATGGAAGTCTTTCAGCAAGAACTTTCCGAGGTGGTGATCAGTCGAAAGCGGGAAGAAATTTTTGCATTGAATCGACTTCAGCCTGTAGAAGGAACGGCCATTTATGCAGGAAAGAAATCGGAAGTTGTGCTGCTTGATCAGATGGTAGGAAATGCAGCAACTAACAACGCCCGACAAATTTATTCGCAGGTGGTTGGGCTGAACATTTACGAAAGTATCGACGCGGGATTACAATTGAATGTTGGAGGGCGGGGGCTGGATCCAAACCGAACATCCAATTTCAATACCAGGCAAAATGGATATGACATCAGTGCAGATGTGCTGGGATATCCCGAAAGCTACTACACTCCACCGGCCGAAGCACTTAGTGAAATTCAAGTGGTAAGAGGGGCTGCATCCTTACAGTATGGAACCCAATTTGGTGGCCTGATCAACTTCAAAATGAAGCAACCGGCCGACAAGCCAATTGAGTTGGTATCACGGCAATCGGTAGGTTCATTCGGACTGTTCAATTCGTTTAATTCACTGAGCGGTACTATGGGTAACTTCTCCTATTACACTTATTTCAACTACAAGACCGGGGATGGATTCAGGTCCAACGCAGGATTCGATTCTAAAAATTATTTTGGAAGCTTTGGTTATGCGTTTTCGGAGCGTACATCTGCCACCTTGGAATTTACCTCACTGAATTACCTTGCTCAGCAGCCTGGCGGACTTACTGATCCGTGGTTTCAGTCAGATTCTGCCTATACGGTCAGTAACCGATCCCGAAACTGGTTTGAGGTAAACTGGAAGCTTTACGCGCTAAAGCTTGAACACAAACTGACAACTAGAACCGATTTGAGTCTCACCTTATTTGGTTTGGATGCCGAGCGTAATGCGGTTGGATTCAGAGGCGATCCACGTGAACTCAATGCGAACCCCATCACTCAGGAAGATGAACAAGAGCCCAATGGAAGCTATGTGTATTCCAGAGATCTGATCCGGGGACAATTTCAAAATTGGGGTGCAGAAGCGCGCTTTCTCACCCGTTACGCCCTAGGAAGAAAAGATGCGGTTTTGCTTTTAGGTTCCAAGTATTATCATGCAAATAACACGAGTCGACAGGGGCCGGGAAGCAGAGGCACTGGCGCAGATTTTGATTTTACTCTCGAGGAGAATCCAAATTATGTTAACCAATCAGATTTTGAGTTTCCAAATAGAAACCTGGCCATTTTCGGAGAAAATATACTCTTCATCAACGACCGTCTTTCAATCACACCAGGTTTTCGATATGAGTTCATTAGAACGGCTAGCAAGGGAACCTACAATGTAGAGGATATAGACCTGGCTCGTAATGTGACACCTTTAGGAGATAGTACGGATAATCGCACATTTGAACGATCTTTTGTATTACTGGGAATAGGACTTAGCTACTCACCTTCTGATAATTTTGAATTGTACGCAAACGTGTCTGAGAACTATCGATCCGTGACATTTTCCGATATCAGAATCACAAATCCTACCTTCTCGATTGACCCTAATATCAGCGATGAGGAGGGCTACACATTTGATATGGGTATTCGTGGAAAATGGCATGAATTAATTTCCTATGATGTGGGTCTTTTCAGCATGCTCTACAAAAATCGAATAGGAGTAATTTTTGATGATCGGGCTAAAAGAGTTCGGGGAAATATTGGAGATGCACTGATTATAGGCCTGGAATTTTTTGCTGACGTAAACCTGGCTAAACCGATTAAACTTCCGACAGACACTTATAAATTGAACTTGTTTGTGAATGCTGCGGCAACAGAATCAGAATACCTGCAATCTGACGACAACAATGTGGCTGGCAAGAAAGTGGAATTCATTCCACAGGTCAATATGAAAACAGGTTTGAGATTTGGCTACAGGAATTTGTTAGGTAGTTTTCAGTTTACTTACTTGTCTGAGCAATACACGGATGTAGAAAATTCACCGATTCCTGATGGGAGCAATAATCGGAATGGACTGATTGGAGAAATTCCGGCTTACAGCATAATGGACCTATCACTTTCCTATGTCATTGATCGTTTCAAGATCGAAACAGGAGTAAACAATTTATTGGACGAGAAGTATTTTACTCGGAGAGCGACAGGTTATCCGGGCCCGGGGATTATCCCATCTGAACCAAGAAATTATTACTTAACGCTGCAATTGAAGTTATGAAATATGCAAGTCTCTTGTTTCTGGTAGTATCCCTGTTTTCCTGTTCTCAAAAAAAGAAGAAAAAGGAAGTGGAGGCATATCCTGTCCTCGAAACCATGGGATATTATCAGCGTTTTTCTCAAAAGCTTTGGCTTGCAGGCATCAATAAAAACTGGGAATTGGCTGACTTTTATACCCATGAACTGGAGGAGGTGACGGAGCATTTAATTGAGGGAGATGTAATTCACGATGACTACAATCTCAGCAATCTCACAGTACAAATGTTGCTACCAAAAATTGAGAAAGTAGAGGAGGCCATTCGACAAAAAGACGAAGTACTCTTTTTAGACAATTACAAGCTAATGATCAGCTCCTGTAACCTGTGCCACAATACCACAAAGCACAATTTCATCAAAATCACCACGCCCAATGATTCCTCGATTTGGAATCAGAATTTTTCACTTGACTAAATGTATTTTTTAGAAATGTTCTAATAAGTGCCTGTCGCCGCTGGCGACTTTAGAATAATTCTAAATAAGCTTGGAACATTGGTGAACTGGATTTACGTTTGCGTTGTATTTAGATAGATTCTAAATAAGGATTAATTGAATGAGTAGTATCCCTTTACAGCTTCCGGTTTCCAAGCTCTATGAAGAGCACCTTCAAAAGAATAAAAAGAAGGGTAAAAAGTTGAAAGCTGAGTGCTGTTTCAAGTACATGAAAAAGAAAGGAAAATACTGCAAGTCATGTCCAACATTACACGCAATGTGCAAGAATGCAGGAAGAGATATATAAAACGAAAAGCGCTTCAATCGCGCAATGCGAGCATACAGACTCGTTTTTGCTGATGTACGATCAGGAAGAGATCGCATTTAAGCTGTGTGATTTGTATGTTTTCCGCAAGAGCATCATGGGTTTTGATATTATGGAATTGCTGGAAAGTTCTGCTCCTGATGTAGAGATTGTGCACCTTCCTCACTGTGATCGTTTTTTGGTTCTTTCTCTTCGTGAGATACTGGAATTTAGAGAGCTTCTAAACGGAACGTTCGATACCTTAGCACTTAATAGTGCTGTTCAGAGGATTCTACGAAAGAACGTATTCAACTTTTGATCAGTTGTATTAAAGGAAGTCAAAAACCGAAAAAGACAATTCACATGAAAGATATCTTAAGAAGACATCACGTATTGAAAGACGAGATTGTTGATGTGCTTAACAGACAAATAAAAATGGAAGCACACTCATCCGCAGCTTATCTGGCAATGGCGGCATGGTGTGATGTGAGAGGGTATGATAATAGCGCTGACTTCTTCTTCCAGCAATCAGATGAAGAGCGGAAGCATCAGATGAAATTGTTTCATTACTTATGCGACATGGAGTGCGATGCTGTTTCTCCAACGGTTGGTGAAAGCCAGCATGACTTTGGTTCGTTGAGAGAAGTTTTCGAAAAAGCATTGGAGCACGAGATCGCAGTTTCTGACGCGATCCATGAGATTGTAGGCGAATGCAGAAAATACAATGACATTGCAACGGAAGAATTCATGCGCTGGTTCGTACAGGAGCAGATTGAAGAAGAGTATGTAGCCAGACGTGCACTCGAATTATTTGATGTGCTTGGCGAAGACAAAATTGCTCTTGGCATGTTCGAGGAAAGAATCCTTGAGATCAAGTACGACGAGGGATAACCCCTTAGTCAAAACGCTGTTAGGGGTTCCAAACCCTAACAGCGTTGATAGCTTGAAGCTTCCTATTTAGGAAGCTTTTTTTGTAGCTACCACCTTGCCTTGCTACCCCTCACGTCTACATGAATAAAGCCACTGTGACGGCTGTTTTTACGATAGAAACCAAGACCCCCAACAAAGTAGCTGTAACGATCTTTCGAGTATTCACTCTCAACAATGTTATAGAATATCCGAACATCTTTTTCATCGACAGTTCCATCTTTGTTTAAATCATCCATCCTACCATCTTTATTCTGATCTATAAAGATATCTGCAGCGCCACCGTAAACGTGACGGCTATACTGAACATTTCCTATTGATTTGTTGTAGAAAGGCGTTCGGTATCCGCTGATAAACCCAAATGTTTCAACTTCATACCCTTTCTCATTTACTCGTTCCAGAATGAATTCGAGTTTGAGCAGAAGCCGCTCTCTGACCATTACATATTTTGGGAAGTCGCCTGCTTGTTTACAAAGGAATTGACTCAGGGTAAAATGTGGCGTCAGCTTTAAATGTAGGTTTTTTTGAGTTACCTCAAACAGTCCTTTTGGAGGGTTATATATTTGATTACCTCTTAACGGTTGAGAAGGGTAACTTCCTATCCTGTATTTATTTAAATATTCACCACTCATTTGACTGAGCGGAGTAAGCACCAAAACATTTACCGTGATCACGTTTCCGCTTTTATTGGTAACATTAGCTACATATACCCCGGGTGTAATGGGAGCCGATAACTTCCAGCGAGTGTTAAAAGCAGTAGCATTTACAGTGACCTCTGAGCTTTTTACAGTGATTGCTTCAGTGCTACTTATCACGATCTCTGCCCCTGGCATGATGAAAGTTGAAAAAAGCTTATATGGATTTATTTCGCCATTGACTGTGACCGAAAATCCAGCCCTTTGTGAGTCAAAGGCATGCACTGAAAGCCATGAAATGCAGATGAGAAGTAATAATTTTTTCATCGATTTAGATACTAGGAGGTGTTGAGTTTAAGGATTTTATTACTGCGGCATCACGATCGTACAGATCATTTCTAAAGTGTACTTGCCCCTCACTTGCCCAGGATGTCAAATACAAAATGTGAACCGGAAAAGGCTGTTTAAGAATTACGGATTGTTCCTTGCCATCTTTAATAGTCTGATCAATTTTGTCTTTATTCCACCCTTGCTGTTCTTTTAAAATGTACTCAGCGAGCTTTAATGGGTTATTAACTCGGATACATCCAGAACTAAATGCTCGATCTGTTTTGTTAAACAGCTCCTTGCTTGGCGTGTCGTGGATATAAACGTTGTATTTGTTTGGAAACATGAATTTCACAATTCCAAGAGCATTGGGGGGGCCTGAATCTTGACGAAGCGTATATGGAAAGTTCGTCTTTGATAATGATGACCAATCCAAAACGTATGGATCGACCTCTACCGCATTACTCCCCTGACCCTGAAGTACGCGGATATTTTTTGATTTAGCATAACCCGGATCTTTCTTCAGCTCAGGAAGCATGTCGTTGAAAAGTATGGTAGGAGGCACTGTCCATGTGGGGTTGAATACCAGATATGACATTTTACTGCTAAAAACAGGAGTTTTTCTAAATGGCTTTCCGACAATTACTTTTTCCTCAAATGTTTTCTTTCGGTTGTTGTAAACCTGTAATTGATAATCTGCGATGTTGACAATCACATAGTGATCTCCCATCTCTTCTGCCGCCCAGCGGTAGCGTTCCATGTTTGTAATTATTTGCTCAACCCTTTTTTCTGCTGTGATATTGAGTGATGCAGTGGTTAGTTTGCCGAGGTTTCCGTCGGATTCCAGTCCATTTCTGACTTGATACTTTCTCACAGCTTCAGCGAGTTGATCCGAATACGAATAACTTTTTGAAAAGTTTTTATTTAGGTCAAAAGTTTTTTGGAGTCGGTTAATCAAAAGAGGAACCCTGACACTATCCGTCATCCCTGGTTTCAATGTTTCACCTGATGGAATCTCTTCCCATCCTCCATTTTTAACAATATTCCGGTATTCTTTAAGAGCGTTTTTTAAACCCTTGTATCCTACGTGATCAGGAGCCAGATCCTTAAGTGCGTCACTTATATCATTTGATTTCAGTGCTTCAATCAGTACTGCCTTTGCGTCACCTTCTCTGCGTATGGCCTGCCATTCACTATCTACAGTTTCCGGATTCACTTTACCATTGAGTAAATGACTCGAATAGAGAAGAAAGGCATCAGTAAGCAACAGATCTAATTCGGCTTCTTCTATTGAATCTTTATTTCTTATCCGTAAATCTTTAATGACACTTAAGTGATAGTTAGCAGAATTTAACCCCTCGTCATCAGCATTTTCCAATACTGAAATTAGTTGCTTAGTATTTTGTTCATTCCAAGCCTTTAGAAATTGATTCTCTTGATAGAAGGCCGGAAGTGTTGTCTTACAATAGATAGCTTCTCCCTGTATGGTTACTGGTATTCCGGATGAGATCATTTCCACTTTCTGTCTCAAGAATTCGTCCTGAGGAGGAGAATTCAAAAAAGGTAATAAGAAGAAGAGAAAGGATTTGAGAAATAGATTCATACCTCTAAAGGTAGAGATCTAAGATATTCTTTTGATTGGAGAATAAGTTTACTTTTTATACTTACTCACAAAATCCCAAAGCACAACCCCGATACTTACCGAGATATTCAGCGAATGCTTGGTGCCATACTGCGGTATTTCCAAGACGGTATCAGCAATTTCCACTACCGTATCATTCACCCCAAAAACTTCATTGCCAAACACAAATGCATACTTTGCATCACTCTCAACCTGAAAGTCGAGAAGTGAAGTGCTTTCATCAGCCTGCTCAACGGCGACAATCTGATAGCCTCCTTTTTTCAAATCATCAATGCATTCGATAATGGTTTCTTTGTGCTCCCATTCGACCGAATCCTGAGCGCCAAGGGCCGTCTTGTTAATCTCCCGATGTGGTGGCTGAGCCGTAATCCCACAGAGATAAATTTTCTCCAAGCGAAAAGCATCAGAAGTACGAAAAGCCGAGCCTACATTCATAGCGCTGCGCACATCATCCAGTACCAAAACAGCCGGTATTTTTTCTGCTTCCTTAAATTCCTCCGGAGATAGACGGTTAAGCTCTTCGTTCTTAATTTTTCGCATCAATTATTCAAGTTAATATTGCAAACTAAACCTCAAAATTAAACCGAACGATCTGCATGGCAGGCACCAAGACGAAAGCGAAAGAAACCCCTTTGATGAAGCAGTACAATGCCATCAAAACCAAATACCCGGGCGCATTGCTTTTGTTCAGAGTGGGTGACTTTTATGAGACCTTCGGTGAAGATGCAGTCAAGGCCAGTAAAACACTGGATATCGTGCTAACCAAGCGGGCGAATGGTTCGCAAAAAGAAATGGAGCTGGCAGGATTTCCACACCATGCCATGGACAATTACCTGCCCAAGCTGGTACGTGCCGGCTATCGGGTAGCCATTTGCGATCAGCTGGAAGACCCGAAATCTGTTAAAGGAATTGTAAAACGGGGGGTGACCGAACTGGTAACTCCCGGGCTCTCGCTCAACGACAATGTACTGGATCAGCGGAAAAATAATTTCCTTGCTTCGGTCTATTATCACAAGGAAAAATGTGGGGTAGCTTTTCTAGATCTGTCTACCGGGGAGTTCATGGTTTCGGCCGGTGCGGAAGACTATGTAGACAAACTCATTCGTGGGTTTCAACCTTCGGAGATCATCTACCCCAAACCAAACCGGGATTGGTATGGAGAAAGATACGGTACCAGTTTCTCCTCATTTGCACTTGAAGACTGGATCTTCAGCAAGGATTATGGCTATGAAAAGCTAACTACCCATTTCAATGTACCCAACCTGAAGGGTTATGGAATTGAAGAGTTAACGGAGGGGATTCTGGCAGCAGGTGCCATCCTATATTACCTCGACGAAACCGAGCACAAGGAAACCAACCACATCAAATCCATCTCGCGGATTGATGAAAATAAATACGTCTGGCTTGATCGCTTTACCATTCGGAACCTGGAGCTGATCCAGTCAGCGCAACCGGATGGCATCTCGCTCATCGACACCATCAATCAGACGCTTACCCCAATGGGCGGGCGATTGCTTAGAAAATGGATGGTGCTGCCACTGAAAAGCAAGCCGGAAATAGATCAGCGGCTGGATGTGGTGGAGACGCTAACCACCGAAGACGAACTGCAGTCATCCCTTCGGGATCACCTGGAAAAAATCGGAGATCTGGAACGATTGGTGGGGAAAGTAGCTACCAGTCGCGTAAATCCAAGGGAGCTGTTACAACTCAAGAAAAGTTTATCTCAGGTTCAGCCGGTTCGGGATTTACTGAATGGACAAAAGTCATTCAATGCCTTTCATGATTTGTTAAATCCGTGCGAAAAGCTCATTGAAAAGCTAACGGAAGAACTAAAAGAGGATGCGCCGCTACAACTGCATCAGGGCAATGTCATTCAAACAGGCGTAAATGCCGATCTGGATGATTTAAGAGCCATTTCCACCTCCGGAAAAGATTTTCTTTCCGGCATCCGGGATCGTGAAGTAGAGCGAACAGGAATTAGTTCCTTGAAAATCGCTTACAACAAGGTCTTTGGCTACTATCTGGAAGTATCCAATGCTCACAAAGACAAAGTGCCGGAAGAGTGGATTAGGAAACAGACGCTCGTCAATGCAGAGCGGTACATCACCGAGGAGCTAAAGCAGTACGAAGAAAAAATCCTGGGAGCCGAGTCCAAGATTCAGGTGCTGGAGCAAAAACTCTACACCGAACTGGTAGCCTTTGCACATTCCTACATCGATGCGATTCAGCAAAATGCACGCGTGATCGCGCAGCTCGATTGCTTATCGTGCTTCGCAGAGCAGGCGCAATCGTATCAGTATTGCCGACCGAATATTTCGGAAGAAAAAATCATTGACATCAAAGAAGGTAGGCATCCGGTCATCGAACGAAACCTGCCGGACGGTGAGGATTACATTACCAATGACCTTTACCTCGACAATGAATCGCAGCAGGTGATGATCATCACCGGACCAAATATGGCCGGTAAATCGGCATTGCTAAGACAAACAGCCCTTATCACATTGATGGCACAGATGGGCTCTTTTGTTCCTGCCGGTTATGCCAAGATCGGGTTGGTGGATAAAGTATTTACACGCGTTGGAGCTTCGGATAACCTTTCACGAGGGGAGTCCACATTCATGGTGGAGATGACCGAGACTGCCAGTATTTTGAACAACCTCAGCGACCGTTCGCTGGTACTGATGGATGAGATTGGTCGAGGGACAAGCACATACGATGGTATCTCCATCGCCTGGTCCATTGTGGAGCATTTGCACAATCACCCGAAGGCCAAAGCCAAGACCTTGTTTGCGACACACTATCACGAGTTGAATGAGCTGGCGAAAGATTTACCAAGGGTGAAGAACTTCAATGTTTCAGTTAAAGAACTGGAAAACAAGGTGATCTTTATGCGGAAGCTGGTGGAAGGCGGGAGTGAGCATAGCTTTGGAATTCATGTGGCACAGATGGCCGGAATGCCGAATGAAATTGTGATCCGGGCAAATGAGATATTAAAGCATCTGGAAAAAGAAAAGCTAACGGACTCAGACCGTCAGAAACTAGAAGAACTGCCTCCCGATAGTTATCGGGACAAGCAGTTCCAGATGAATTTGTTTGAAGCGGATCCTCGCATGGAGCGCATGCTGGATATCCTTCGGAATATTGATGTGAACACCACCTCGCCTGTGGAGGCGTTACTCAAGCTAAATGAGTTAAAAGATGTGTTAAAAGGATCTTAAGCTACCGCTAGCATTTTGTTTTGCATGGAGTCAGCTTGCATGATTAAACTGTTTACATACTGTAGCTTAGCTTCCAACCTTGCATCATTTCTGTTTTCAAGAATTCTCACTAAGTGTTTTCTCACTTTAACTGCGCATTCCAGGGTCATTTCAATCTCCTCGTTAAACATAATCTTTCTTTTTTTTTGGGGTTTGTAATTTTTTGCCTTTTCAGGACAATACAAAGTTGATAAAAAGGATGAGCTGTAAATCCTGTATAAATATCAATATTCACCTAGTCAAAATAACTAGTTTGTTTTTCGCTGATTTTGTATCTCTAATCAAGAGGATGTTTTGTCGAAAGATTATGTCTGATTGATCGAAAGAAGTTGCGGTTTGTTTGAAATTAAATTAATGTCCTTAAAGAGGATTTCAGCCAATGAGCTTGTCGAAGGGTGTGGCAGGTGGTGAGGGTATAAGTCCCTGTAAGAAAAAGTCGTCCAACCACTCTAAGTGGTGGGACGACTGATCGCAAAAAAAAGCCTGACAATCAATCGATTATCAGGCTTATAAGTACCTCGGGCGGGTACAACACCCTGAAAATATCAGAAATCATTTATAGATATAATGCTTCTAAATAGCCTATAATCATGTTTTAGCACTTCGATACTTTCTGATAGCTTCCTATATTATCTGTATTTTTGTAACTCCTATGTAACCCTTAAAAATTATGGGAGTCAAACTAAGACTTAAAGAGTATAAAAGTGGAACTAAGACTTTCTACTTAGATATTTATCACAACAATCAAAGAACCTTTGAATTTCTTGAAATTCGAATAGATAAAAATGCTACAAGCAATGACAGAAAGGAGAAAAAGGAACTTGCTGAAAGAGTAAGAGCAAAAAGGGAATTAGAGCTTGAAAACTATGTTCATGGAACAATACCAAAACATAGAAAAAAGGCAAACTTCAATGACTACTACCAAGAATTTCTTAATTCATACACTAAGAAGGATAAAAGGATGTTTCGCTATGCCTATGAAAAATTCTTGGACTATTCTGGACATAAATCAATAGCAGCTTATCAAATTGATTTTCAGCTTATCGAAGGGTATAGAGATTATCTAAAGGAGAAAGCTGGCTTAACTGGAGAAACACCCTATGATTATTTTGCTAGGTTCAAAAGAGTGCTAAAAAAGGCTTTTAAAGATGGACTAATAGATCAAAACAGATACCTAGCTATTTCAGAATTATCTATTAAAAGAATTGGCAATCAACTTAAGAAACAAGTATTATCAATTGATGAAATCAGGTCTTTAAATAATACTGAATGTGGAAATGAGGAGGTAAAAAGAGCATTCCTTTTTTCATGTTTTTCAGGCCTTGGAGAAGCTGAAATTAGAAAGCTGACTTGGAGCAGAATATTGAAGGAAGATAAAATCATGATTTTTAGAGAAAAGTCTAAGGAGCAAATCATTAATGATATTCCTAAATCTGCAATTCAATTTCTAGGTGATAGGGGCAAAAATGAGGATCTAATCTTCAAGCTACCTAGCAATGTAGCAGTAAGCAAAAATTTGAAAAACTGGACTAAGAAAGCAGGTATAACAAAGAATATAAGCTTCTATTGCGCAAGGCATACATTCGCAACTCAATTGCTACTATCAGGCGCTGATGTTTTGACTGTATCCAATTGCATGGGACATTCTTCAACTAAGCATACTACCATGTATCTCAATTATGTAGATGGCCTAAAGACTAAAGCAATAGCAGATCTCCCTTCTTTATGAATACTTCTCAAAAAATCAGAAGAATCAATCAGCTATTTCTAGAATTGAATAAAGCATTTGTAACAGCATATGATGAAGATTCCTTCTTTGCTGAAAAGCTGGAAGAATCAAACCATAGCATAATTTGGGAAGGGATTATTGAATCCCTTGAAACCCTACTTAAAGGTTTTAAAAATGAAATAGAAGATTGGCTTACAGAATACCCAGCTAGTCGAAAAACAGTTCTATTTAATTGGATTAGACACTATGAAAATGAAGTTCAAATTGAGCTAGATATTTCCTGGTCTAAGTGCTGGTTTGATTACTTAAATAGCATAAGAAAAAACAAAGATGACACAAGGGATTTAGATAGATTTTTCTATATCTGGGGAGAAGATTTGCGAGGAAGAAATGAAAACTACTTAAGTGATCTAAGACTAGCATATTTTGATAATTGTTTTGAAAATCAAGATGATTGGTTGCGGAGATATGTAATCCAAAGTGAATATCCATTCAATTTCGATATTGAACAATTAAAGTCAAGGCTTGAACCTATAATTATTGCAGGAAGTTTTGATGATGCTAAGTTTCTATTCAATCACTTCAAAAGAAGATGGGATTATGAATGTCAAATTTGTGAGATTAGAGAGACCCACCCACTATTAAAGGAAATTGAAGCCTTGTCTCCTAGGTTTCACTTTGGAGAAAGTGTAAAGCACCTGAATGAAAAGACCGAAGCTATCCAAAAGATAGGCAACCGAATAAATGAAATAGAAGCTAGATCAAAAGGGATAATACCGAAGGAGGGAAAAAAAGAAAATTTCATACCCCGCTTCACTGAAACTCAAATAAGAAAGCATTCAAGTGAGCTTTTGAATTATTTCAAAGATGCAACTGAGGATGATTTAGTCAACATCATTGTTAAAGGGTCTTCATCCAAAAGGATTACTTGGGCAAAAGAAGATGTTCAATTATCCTGCTTTATAAATGAGATATTCATAAATCATCCTTCTAAGTGGGAACACTCTATTCCAATATTCTTAAATAAAAAAGGGAAGAAAATTAGAAATTTGAAAAATGATTACTACAGAGGTAATCAAACCAAAACAGATAAATGGATAGAATTGGTGAAACTAATCTCTTCTATTCAGTAGATAAAATGTGGACTGCTTAAATCCTACAAAGTCCATTTTTATACTTTCCCATACTTCTCACTTTTGTGATACTATAGTACAATAAAAGGGTAGCAGCTATCCATTTTTTTAATTCAATAATTAAGATAATGGAAATAGTATTAGAGAAGCTGGAGGCAATAGAAGACCTCCTCAAATCACAAAAAACAGTTCTTACTATTGATGACCTAACAACTTTATCAGGTCTCAGTAAAAGCACTATTTACAAGTTTACATGCACAAATAAAATCCCTCACTATAAGAGGGCAAAGCACCTCTATTTTGATAGAGTTGAGATTGAGAATTGGCTAAAGTCCAAAAGAATAAAAACTACTGAGGAGCTAGATTCTGAGGCTGGAAATTATGTAACTCTAAATTCTATCAAGTCATGAGTAATTGGAGTTATTTCAACTTTGTAGAGCTTCCAGAGGAGGTAAAACAAGCATATAAGATAAGATCAAAAAATAGACTGGATTGCATATCATACTTTAGTCCAGATGAGACATTGAGAGGGTATACATTTTTTGTCAATTTTAAAGGAATGCTCTACATGAATAAGAGTCAACCTAGATCGTTTGTTAATGCTGACATTAAAAGGCAAACGGATCTTGCATTGATAAATTCTGTTAAGGGTAATTCATACAATATCTCAAGCATCTATATTGATATACCTGATAGGATAGATATTGGATATGGTTGGCCTTCGAATAAGAAAATGTTAGGTTCAAAAGGGGAAAAGCCCAACCCTTTATTTGCCTTTAAAAATGACCTCTACATTTTTATAATGAATCAAGAAAGGAGTCAAATAGAATTGATTGTCATTCCAGAAATGAGACATCTATGGTTATCGTTCTACCAAAGGTTTTTGAATGACGATTTCTGTATAGAACTGGATGAGCTTAGAGAAAGGGCAACAGCATTATTCTCTTATAGTAATAGGTAATCATTGACATTATTAATCAATAATGGTTGACACTATACACCTTTGGTTAAGTGAAGAGGCGGTTGGGAACTATAACCCGACTGCCATTCTTCCCTTATTAGAACATGGAGCAGAACACAAAAGAAACTCTATTGTGTCATTCTCAGGTAGCATTCAAAACTTGAAAGTTTCACTATTGAAGGAAGGTGTATCTGTAAAGGGGAGTTTACCCAAATATCTATTCAGTGATAATATTCAAACCCTATCAAGATCAAGTTTAGAGCAATCTTGTGAAAAGCTTAGTGATGAACTTAAAATGCCATTCAGCAAAGCGACAATTAGTAGACTTGATATTGCTCAAACCTTCTTAATGAATCATGCTCCAGAGACTTATTTTAATTGCTTGGGTGAGAGTAAATATTTTGAAAGATTAACACAACCCTCAAGCCTCTATTATCAAAATACTCAAAAGCAAATTGTCTTCTATAACAAGATAAAAGAGATTCAAAAGAAAGGCATTAAGGTGCCTTCTGTATGGCTAAATCAAAACACCTTAAGGTATGAGTATCGAATTACAAAAAGAGTTTCTAAAAGCCTTAAATGGGCTCATAGTAATTTTGATGATCTCTTTACTGAAAAGAATTACATGGATCTTATAGATACTTACTTGATGCAATATGATGCAATCAAAAAGAATAGATCTGTGACATTTAATCTAGAACACATGAATAGCCCTAAAGACTTTCACAATCAAATACTCTCAATGGCTTACAATCAATTAGGTGATGAAGCTTTTCAAATGATAAAGGAGCTTAAGCATAGAAAAGCATTTAAGAATAAGGAGTATTACAGTAGACTTAAAAAAGAAATTAGAAATCTAACTACAAGCAAATGTTCTGAGGAATCAGAGCTAATCAAAGAGCTAGATTTAAAAGTTCTGTCACTTAAAAATAACTACAGGTAAGGGGAAGCCTTAATTGTTTTCATAAAATCGCTTTTTCATACCCTATCCCCATCTACTTTTTTAGGGGATGAATTTTTGAAAACCATTTATTACAATAATTCAATTTTGATTGGGAGGGGGGTAAGTCAAATGTTAGGAAACTATCACCCCACTTAACCCTATCCCCATCTACTTTTTTGCGCAACAGATTTCCATGAGGGGGGTCTTAGGATAAGACAATTCAATCTACTTGTTTCTCCATCTATTTTTTCTATGAGAATCATATTTTGAATAAAGCCACATTGAACCTACCCAAATAGCAATCAAAGCTATTATTTCATACCATTTTAGATCCATAACTTCAAGTAAGTCAAAAAAATCGAAATCACTTTTGTTACTCCATTGTAACCCTAAAAAACAAAAACCCCTGAAAATCAACTGATTAACAGGGGTTTGAAGTACCTCGGGCGGGACTTGAACCCGCACGACCGCAATGGTCACAGGATTTTAAGTCCTGCGTGTCTACCAATTCCACCACCGAGGCATTTTATAGACTTCTAAGAAAGTCCCTGCCAATGCCAGATTTAAGATACTTTTCTCGCTTTCTGGCTTCAATTCTTGTTTCGAAGGTTTCTGAATGAATTAGAACAAAAGGCCGATATGGCTTTGTAGTCTTATTCTTTCCTTCATTATGTTCTTTTAACCTCCTTTCGAGATTATTTGAAAGACCTACATAAATGTAGTTTCTATCCTCACTTTTTATTGCGTAAACGTAAAACATATCGTTTTAAGTCCTGCGTGTCTACCAACTTACCTTCGGTAGGCAGGCTTGCCTGCCGCAGGCAGGTTCCACCACCGAGGCATTTGGTTGGTACCAAAAAAGAAGCCGCATCTAGTGCGGCTCTTGAGCGGGAGACGGGATTCGAACCCGCGACCCCAACCTTGGCAAGGTTGTGCTCTACCAGCTGAGCTACTCTCGCTTATCCTACTTCCTTTGAAAAGGACTGCAAATTTATATGAACCATTTAAAATTACAATAAGAATACCAGGCTCTTTTTGCCTAACTATTTTTTAAAGATTATTTGCTCCACTCAGGACGCACCGTGGATGTTGTGAAGGAACGGACACTTGAGAGTTGTTTTGAGTATAGATTTCAAGTTTCGATCATGGAAAACGTAAATAATAGTTCAAGCCCTAATGAGAAATGCAATTAAATTGTAACAAGACAGCAAACCACGTGTTCATTAGGTAGAAGGAACACTAATTAAAATTCAAAAAGTTTTAAGCGGAGGATCAGACGATTGCACGTGAATAAATAAAAATTGAAATGGAGAAGAAAGAGAATAATGAAAACGAAAACAATCCTGTAGCATCAAAAATCAGCACATTCTTTAAGGGGGTTAAAGAAAATCTCAGTGAGGGGGCCAGAGTTTTAGCTACTATTTCTACTGAAGTTTTTGAGGAAGCCAAAGAGAAAGCAGAAGAACTTTATGAAAAAGGCTCAGACAAATTTGAACAAGCTTCCGGGGTGGTAGAAAGCTATGTCGAGAAATTTCAGGGGGAGAAAGAGATCAAACAGCTGTCAAAGGAAAAAGAAGAACTCTGTTCCATTCTGGGTGACGCTGTTTATCATGAGTTCAGAAAGAATGGCACAGTTTCCAAGCGATTCCTCACTACTAAAAAGTCCGAGAAATTGATTTTGAGCATCAAAGAAGTCGACAAAAGGATTTTAAGAATTGGTAAACAATTAGATAAAAATTCCCTTTAAATAGCATTGTGAAATCTATCTTCACTCAATTTGTTAATTCATAAAATGGTCAATCGAATTCCAACCACATATTTTGTTGAGTATATTGTCCAACTTCCCTCGGTCTAATTAGTCGGATCTTTCAATGAAAAAAAGAAAATATACTGCCTTAGAAGTCACCGCCATTAGACAGCAGGTGGAGTCTGTCCTCAAGGATCAATTCATTACTGTATTAAAGGAAGACCTCAAGAGGGAGAGCTCACAAATGAAAGAAATTCTGGGCTTGGCGGACGCATTTCAAGCTCTACCAATAGGGGAGCGGACACAACCGGAAGTGATCTCTCGCACCAAGGAAGAAGTTTATGATGCGTTGAGCAAATCATGGGATTCACCAGAAAAGGAGGATTCAGAAGAACCATATAAGAAGTTTAAAGAGGCTTTGGTGGCTACTTTTGATCAATTGCCCGAAGTGATTCATGAGCCACAATCTAGTGAGCGGTTTAATCCACAGGATGATGATAATTTCTTCTGGAGGAATGTTAAAAAAGTAAAACTTTTAGCCTTCAAGCTATCTACTATTGGGAGAAAAAGCACTAAAAAGAAAGGGACAGCACCGGTTTACTGGGACCATTCAATCCCTTTAAAAAACCTGGCCAGTTATTATTTTGGAGGTAGCCTGCTGAGGGACCTAACCCCGGTCACAGATCAGTTTTATATCGGACTTTGTAAGCAATACCTGATGATCAAACAATTTGAAGAAGAGGTGTTAGAAGGCGATGCGCAAAAAACTACCACCCAAATCAAATCCTCGATTACCAGGAGTTCAAAGTCTATTCTTGCCGAGGTTGAAAAAGGGATAGATGCAGTACTCGATTCTAAAACTTCAGAATTTCAGCGTGCTGCGGAACGAGTGGGAACCATCGAGCTTTCAGCCCGAAAGTACTCTGATATTTCGATAAAGAGCTACAATAGTATATCGAGTAAAAAGTGGGCCAGAAATAATCAAGAATGGCAAAATACTGTTTTTGCTTTATTTGAGGAATGGCGACTTGACCTTGACATTCACATTTTAAAGAATAAAGCACATGCGCTTCTGGCGGAATTTCAAAGTTCACAATTAAAAAAATTAGATGAGCAGATAAGTCCAGAAATTGCCTTCATACATAATTTCATCTCTGATGCAGAAAAATCAATTGTTGCTAAGGAGGATGGGAGTCTTTCTAAGACACTTAAGAATGTCAACTACCAGGCAGGCAAAAAGCTGGGACAAGATCTGGTTCCAAAGCTATGTGATAAACTCACCAGTCAAAATATAGTCAACCTAATTAACAAACTTGAAGTTGAGGTTAGTCAATATGTTGAAGAGCTGGATAATGAGCATGTAATTGTTCCGTCAAATAATTACGCGGTGGCGCTGAAGTCTGACGAGTTGAAGAAGATTTCTCCTTATGAATTGATCTCTTTCGAGACATTGAATCGCTTACAGGAAGATTTAGAAATAGTAAAAAAAGAACTCTTCCAGTCTTTGGAAGATACAGTGAGTAGCATTTCTGATCTGGATAATATCATCACCTTCAATATGGGAGCGGCTATTGCGACGTTGGAAGAAGAAGGGAAAACCGAGGAGGAAGTTGAAGAACTGGCCGTCGAAGGTCTCAAAAGAGCATTGACCCGATTAACAACTTCTAAAGATCAGCTTACCAGCAGTCTTGAAAAGACGGCTGATCAGGTTGAAGCGATCATCAATACGTTCTGTGAGAGTATATTGGAATTGACAGACAATGAAAATGTCATTCAATTGCGTCTAAGGATTGCCAAGGCAAAAGCAGCACAGCAGGCTGCAGAACTGAAGGAGGGGATAAAAGATAAAATAGTCGCCCAAAAAGATAAGTTGGTGATTTTTTGGAAGGATGCACAGGAGCGGATAAAAACACTCTTGAGTAAAATAAGCAACAGCTTCATCCTTACAGCATCAAAACCTGAGATTACAAAAGAGGTATCCGATTTTCTACTTTCCTCACAAAGTGCGATTAACAGTCTCCCCCTGATTTACAGGCGTCTCTATCGCATAGAACCATTGGAAGATCTTGAGTTGTTCGAAGGACGTGAAAATGAGCTGAAGAAGCTGGATGAGGCCTTTGAGAACTGGAACAAGGGACGCTATGCCGGAACGGTGGTTTTGGGTGAAAAATGGGGTGGACTTACTTCGTTTGTGAATTTTGCGATCAGCCGTTCAAAGTACCCTTTTAGCATCACAAGATTTTCTGCCACAGATAACATCACGACAAAGAGCAGTTTGATCGATTTCATGAAGATCATTCTGAAAAACGATTCTTTCCAAAACCTGGAAGAAATCATCCAATTTCTAAATGAAGGTCCAAAAAGGATCATTGTACTGGAAGATTTGCAAAGTCTCTATCTCCGAAAGATCGACGGGTTTGTAGCATTAAGACTATTGTTCGAATTAATGGCACGAACCTATGGGCGTGTTTTTTGGATTACAACCTGCACAATCTATGCCTGGAAGTATCTCAGTAAAGCAATCAATATAGATGAGTATTTCAGTTATGCCATTGAAATGGGCGAGCTGTCTAACGATGAAATTGTGAACATTGTATGGAAAAGAAATCGCATTAGTGGGTTTAATATTCAATTCGAGCCATCAGAGAAACTGGCTGTAGAAAAGAAATTCCTCAAACTTTCAGCGCGGGATCAGCAAAGCTTACTGAAGAAAGAATACTTCGATGCGCTTAATGCTTTTGCTAAAAGCAATGTTAGTCTGGCACTTATTTTCTGGCTCTTATCTACCAAAGAGGTAGATGAAAGCACGATCACGATTAGTCACTTTAAAAACCCGGACCTCAATTTCATCAATGTGCTATCTATGGATAAGGTGTATACCCTTCATGCACTCATTTTGCATGACGGCCTCACAGAAAAGCAATTGGCTGAAGTACTCAATATCTCAGAATCAATGAGCCAGCTTAACCTTTTGGCACTGCTCGAAGATGGTATCGTTATGAAAGAGGAGACTGTTTTCCTGGTGAACCCAATAGTGTATAGAAACACAGTATTGATGCTTAGATCAAAAAATTTAATTCATTGAAGATGAGAATTATCGCAATGCTATGCTTTTGGATGATGACCTTCGGACTGTTTGCACAGTCCGATTCAACCAATGCTGCTCAAGTGAAGCTGCCAGGAGATTCGACCATTCAGCTTGCCACTCAGACAGATTCACCCAATGAAACACTGGAGGATTTAGGACCTCCACCGATTGGGGAAATATTTTCGATTTCTAAAATTATTTGGGCCATCATTTTCCTTGTAGGCGGATACATCTTCATACGGGTAACCTCGAAAATTCTGGAGGTGTTTGCTGAGCGTAGCACCAACTACCGGATCACCATCAAAAGCTACATTCCGGTTGTCAAAATCATGGGCTGGATCGGGCTTATTTTCATTGTGGTAGTGGGTATTTTTCAGCCCCCAGCTGCTACTGTGTTGGCGTTTTCTGCTTCAGTGGGAGTGGCCATAGGCTTTGCTTCACAGGACATCCTCAAAAATATTTTTGGAGGCGTAATGATCTTGTTCGACAGGCCTTTTATGGTTGGAGATAAGATTGATGTTGGCGGGTATTATGGAGAAGTCGTTGAGATTGGATTGCGGTCCACCAGGGTGGTAACACCCGACGATAACCTTGTATCCATTCCCAATAGTGAGATCATGAATAATTCGGTCTCCAATGCCAATGCAGGTGAATCCAATTGTCAGGTTGTTTCTGAAATTTACCTGCCGATTGATGCCAACACGGTAGTTGCCCGGGAAATTGCCAGCCAGGCAGCCAAGGTCTCCAAATATGTGTATATGAACAAACCGATCACCATTGTATTTAGCAATGAATTCAAAGACAGACAATCAGTTTTGTTGATGAAAATCAAAGCTTACGTCCTGGATATCCGGGATGAATTTAAATTCAAAAGCGAGGTGACGGAAGTGGTCATTAAGCGACTACTGGAGGAGAAAATTTTGAAGACTAGTTGATAGGCTTGATACGAAAGTTGTCAGATTTTCGATTCTTGAGAGTCTTCTGCGAGTGACTTTGAGTGGGAGTAAAACTAGGCCCTTTTGATGAAAATTTAATCTAGCAGCCAATATTTTAATGGAACAAAACGGTAGATATTTTTGAGTAGTGTAAATGATTTGCCATTTTTAAGTGGTGAACCTGCATCATAGCTTTAAAGATTTAACGGAGTTCTTTACTCGAACAACTGACCTAAGAAATGTAAAGGCTTATAAATACTTTCTTTTTAAGGGCGAAAGATTAAACCTTTCTAAGAAAGGTGTTGAAATGATTGATGTTGAGTTTTGCCAATTTGACGACAAGGTAATTCTCACAAATAAGGAAAATGTCAAATTCAGAAATTGTGTTTTTAGTAAGGGAATAGATTTGATCCATGTAAAAGCTGGAGTTACTTTCTATAAATGCTATTTTCTTGGTGATATCGCATTCCCAGAAAAAGGGGATTATTCATTTACAATTATAAATAGCTATAATCTTAGCAACAAAACCCTTGGGTTAACCTCTGGTAATATTAGGATAGTTAATACCAAGGTTAATAGAATAACGTGTGAACGAGATATAAAGTCATTGGAGGTGAAGTCTTCAAAAATTTATCGTTTAGAGGTTTTGTGGGCTTCATCTTTCACCAATCTTTCGATAACAGATGAATCAAATGTTCATGTGTTTGAAGTTGTTGGCAAGCATTATGAAGGAGATATTTCAATTGTAAACTCAGAAGTAAAATATTCAAGTGTACTTCAGGATATTAGAGCTATTTATGTTTGGCAATCTAGATTGAAAGAAATATTTATTGATGGAACCAACGGAGTGACTGAACCCTCTATCACTTTTAGAAAATCAAAGGTTAGTAAGGTGATATCAATCACTGATTTTGCATTATCAAGTTTAACTGTAACCGATTGTGAACTCAATGAATTTAGAATTTCTTACGTTTTTGGATCGAATGAAAGTTCTAGACTGGAAGTCAACAAAATCAAAGAGCTTCAAACGCTATCTCTTCATAGGATAGAATCAGCACTTGTATTAAGTCAATTGAAAATTGAAAATTTGAGTGTTATAGATTGCTCAATAAGTATGTGGGATATTAAATACATAGAATGGTCTAAGAAATTCACATTATTCTACGATAGAAGCTTCGATGACGAAGAGTTAGAGCTTATTAATATTAATAAGGAACTGATCAATACATGCAGAAATTTCAAGCAGTTTTTTATTGAAAAAAGTAATGCAATTGATGCTGAAGTATTCAGAGTTGGCGAATTGGAGTGCTATTATAGATATCTATTCAATAGGATTCAAAATAAAGACATTTCATTTTCAAATCTCATGGATTTTATAGTTCTGTGGACTAATAAATGGTTTTCTGGATTTGGTAAATGGGTTTTTATACCATTGGCCTTGCTATTCGGTTTTCATACAATATGGTTTTACATTCTAGTTTCTGGGACAGACAGTCTTGGTCGGGAAATTTGCTTTTCCTTAAGTGGAGAGTGTAATCCTTCCTACTTTCTTTACTTAATAAACCCAGCTCATTATCTGGTCAACTCAAGCGGAGAGATTGTTTATTCTGTAGTGGACTTCCTAATGAGAGTATCATCTGGGTATTTTATTTATTATTTTCTTAGAGCAACAAGAAAGTTTTCTAAAAACTAAAGAGATGTCTAATAATTCACATGCCGATCAATCACTTCAGGATGGATGTCTGCAATCGTAACCAGAATAGCGGTCTCTTCCACATCCCCAAAATCAGGATTTTGGGCTGTTCCAAACGTCATCATGGTATCGGATAGGCTCATGTAGATATTGATCAGTGGAGGCACAAATTCACCTCGTTCTTTCAGCAGTTTATGTAGCAGTTTGAATCCGTCCTGGTAGTTCATTTCAGTAGCGAAATGTTCTTTGAACAACGAGTCATTAAACCCGGCTTTCAGTTCCGACTTGGGTTCACACAAACTCATGCGGTTGGGGAAGTAGTGGGCCATAAACGAAAGTAGAATGTCCCGTGCTTCTTTATTGTAGCTGGTGTACATCGTCACCTTCCCAAAGAAGTATTTAATTTCAGGGTAATTGGTCACCAGGCAGCCAAGCCCATCCCAAATGTTCATGAGTGCAAACAATCCTTTCCGTGGGTTGATGCCCGGCTGATAGTTGGGCTGTACCCACGATCTTCCCAACTCAATGGAGTAGGGAAGAAAGTCTTTTTTCATCGGATCTGAAAAGTCAAAGTAATGAGCGGTGGAAAGTTCAAAATCACCAGAGCTCGGATTTTCAGCTCGTTCACCCGTAATAAACCGATAGCCTCCGATAATCTCCCGATCCTCCGGACTGTAGACCACCAGCTGTTCGTAACATCGTTCGCGGGTATCTGCTTCATCAATATCTACCTCTTCTCCGGTTCCACCTCCGGCATAGCGAAAGGAAACCTCGCGCAAGCGCCCAATTTCCCGCATGGTGTTAGGAGAGTTGTGATGATTGACAATGTAAATTTTATTTCCACCCTTGTTCGTATCCCTGACAAACCGCTCTTCATTGAGCTCTTTCTCTAACAGGTCACGATCTACAGGCGGTATGATGTCTTTCTCTTTTTGCATTTTTTAAAATTTTCCCCTTGAGGGGATGAAAGGGGTGACCTAGTAGGTAATTACAATGTCACCCTCCTAACCTCAAAACGTTTGTCCGACCTCAAGGGAGGAATCGTAAAATATTCACTCCTTTAATTTATATACTTCTCCCTTCATCCACTGTGCCCATTCCAAATCCGTCTTGTCCCGGGTGAAGGTATTTGGTAAAACAGGAGCTCCAATGACAATGTTCACCTCCTTGTCTTCCTGCTTAAAGAGCTCGTCCACCAGAAAGAACATTTCAATATTCAATTTAATGCCTAAAAACTTTCGGATGCTGGCCAGTCGGTAAAAACGATTCGTCAGCCTGCCGTCTATGTGCACGGGCAACACAGGTTTGCCGTATTTTTTGGCTTTAGTCACAAACGTCTTCTTCCACTCCAGATCCATGATTTCTCCGTCAATCTTTCGGCTCACTAAGCCGGCAGGAAACAAAAAAGTTGCAGAATCTGACGCAAACTGATCTTCTACTTTTTGCAGGGATTCCGCGGCACTCTTTCCCACTTTGTTCACCCCCACAAATTTTTCTTTCAGATTTCTAACGGCCATCAACAGGTCGTTTACGATAAATTTGATGTCCGGACGCACGTCTTTTAGCAGGTGGATAATCGTGATGGCGTCCATGCCGCCAAACGGGTGATTGGCGACAAAAATGCAGCTCTGTGGAGGTTGAGGGATGTTCTCAAGTCCTTTGATGCTCAGTTTTTGTTTGAGCAGTTTAACAGTAGCTTCAGAAAATTCAAATGCGTCCGCATCTTTGTTGGCAGCCATGAATGCGTTCACCTGATCCTGATGAATGATTCGCTCCACCCAACGGATCACAAAGCCCGGCAACCATTTCAATAAGGTTGGATTCTTTTCAGCAATCAGCTTCCGTACTTCTACAAATTTCTCCATCAGGGGTGCCTTCAAACTAGTGTATCAGCAATGATAAATTGCTTTGAGTGTTTGGGCAAAAGAAGTTCATTATGTTAGTAGTTATTCTTGAATGATCCCAATTACTTGTCTTTTCGACCGATAGAGAGAAATATTTTATCCAAAAAATACGGTTTTTGTTTAATTCAGGAATCACAACCAATGAGATATCTCATGTTCATTCGATATGACAAGTATGGGATCATTGGATTAATTATCATCAATGATGATTGGCTCATCCAGTTCAAAACTCAATATGATTGTTTTGTCAGAAATGCTCTCCAGCATAGGTCGCAAAACGGAATGGGCATTTTCCTTGGTCTGTTCTAGGATGCCGGATTCCAACGCAGATTTTTGTATTTGTTCTTCAGCCACCTTGTATAGTTCCTGTACGAAATTCTTTCGATCCTCATCGCGCATGTAATCAATCTGCAGATCATAGAGCCTGGATTTTTCCAGATCAATTTTGAAATAGCAGATTTCAGGTTTGGGAAGCGAGATATAGAGGGTGTCACCTTCGGACTGGATGTCAGCTGATTTGATCCGGGTTAGGTCGATGCACCCTGCCGCACTCCCCTGACTGATCAGCACGCCTTTCGAGTCAGGAAGAGGTTTGTATTTGAAGAGTTTGAAATCAATGGAGTTGGTAATTTTTTTAATTTCGGTAACCTCCTGAAAATTATATTTCACCAGTTCCATCTTACCAAGTTGCTCCACTTTGGTCAGGATGGTGTTGGTCTCAATTTCAGTGATTCGCTCCTTAGAAAAGCTCATTTTCTCCTGAATCAGCATCCAGCTCAGCAACCCCACCACCAAAAGCCACGGAAGAATTTTCAGAATCAGTTTTACCAGATTGATCATGACATTAAGATACAACTTTTGATCTTTAATCTATTCATTGTAATATTGCGATGAATAAATAGAGATATGAAAAAATTAAGCTTCTTGGATAGGAATTTGACGCTGTGGATTTTCACAGCCATGCTGGTAGGTGTTGGAGTCGGTTATTTTTTTCCGGGTGTCGCAGATTCAGTTAACTCCATGAGTTCCGGCAGCACCAATGTGCCAATTGCAATCGGACTGATATTGATGATGTATCCTCCATTGGCCAAAGTGAACTACGCTTTGCTTCCAAAAGTTTTCCGGAATGTAAAAATTCTGAGCCTGTCTTTATTGCTCAACTGGATCATAGGACCTATGCTGATGTTCATCCTGGCCATCACGTTTCTTCAGGATTACCCGGAATACATGATTGGTTTGATTCTGATTGGACTAGCACGATGTATAGCCATGGTATTAGTTTGGAATGATTTGGCAGAAGGCAGTAGTGAATATGGAGCCGGACTGGTAGCATTGAATAGCATTTTCCAGGTCTTCGGATATAGTTTTTATGCATGGTTGTTCATCACCATACTACCACCTTATTTCGGATTTGATGGAGCGATCGTTGATATCTCCATTGCCACGATAGCGGAGAGTGTGGCGATCTATCTCGGAATTCCTTTTGTAGCAGGAATGCTGAGTCGTTGGGTTTTGGTGAGACTAAAAGGAGAAGACTGGTACAAAAACACCTTTGTTCCAACTATTTCACCCATCACATTGATAGCTCTGCTATTCACAATTGTCGTGATGTTTTCTCTGAAAGGGCAATTGATTGTAGAGATTCCATTGGATGTGTTGCGCATCGCCCTTCCACTGCTGGTCTATTTTATTCTTATGTTCCTGATTGGCTTTTTTATAAGTAAAGCTGTGGGGGCGGAATATGACAAAAATGCATCGGTGGCTTTTACAGCCGCAGGAAACAATTTCGAATTGGCGATTGCCGTTGCGATCGCTGTGTTTGGCCTAAACTCAGGACAGGCTTTTGCCGGGGTGATTGGTCCGTTGGTTGAAGTTCCTGCACTTATTTTACTGGTGAGGGTAGCCTTCTGGCTAAGAAAAAAATATTATTTCACAACCAAATAATTTATTCATCGTAATATTACGATATGGGAGTTAGTCGAACCGATTTATTTACTTCTGAACAAAACGAGCTGGCGCTGGTAGCCAAAGCATTTGCCCACCCAGCTCGCGTTGCGATCATTGAGTACTTGATTAAAGCCAATCAGTGCATCAACAGTGATTTGGTAGAGGAATTGGGTTTGGCACAAGCGACCATCTCGCAACACCTGAAAGAACTGAAAAGTGTGGGATTGATTGCAGGTACGGTAGAGGGTACATCGATGTGCTACTGCATCAATGCAGAAGTTTGGAACAAAGTAAAAAACCGACTTCAGGGACTGATGGATAGTTACGATCCTAACTGTTGTTAAAAAAATTTGAATTAATTAATCGTAATAATACGATATATAAATGTTTAATAATTAAATTGTTAATACAATGGAACAGAAAACAGTATTTCCGCGAACACACATCTCTTTATTTGTCAGTGACATTGGTGAGACGGTGGCGTTCTATGATAAATTTTTTAACGAAAGTGCGGCCAAAGTGAAGGACGACTATGCCAAATATGAGCTGGATGCTCCGGCACTTACCATTTCGTTTATTCAAAATCCTGAGAAGGTGAATACCTCCGGCCACTACGGCATTCAGGTAAAGACCAAAGAGGAGCTTAATGAAAAGCTGAATTTGGCCAGAGGTCACAAGCTGGTAGAGCTGGAAGAAGCTGAAACAGCTTGCTGCTATGCCATTCAGGATAAATTCTGGGTCAATGATCCGGACGGATACGAATGGGAAGTGTATCACTTCCTTGGTGATGATGAAAATTTTGGTTCTCGTGAAGATGTTGAAGGGGAGCCTTGCTGCGAAAAAGCTGAGAAAGTTGGCGCAGCTTGCTGCTAAAAATTCCCCTCCCTGGAGGGGCTAGGGGTGGGTTCTTCAATCCACTCCTATTTTCATTTAAATTTTAAGAGTCTATTTATTTTTAACCTTCCATGATCTACCCATCAATTAAATCCTACCTCGATCAAGTTACGTCACTCACCATCACCGATGAGCGAAAATCCATCCTGAATGAAATTGTCGAATATATAAAGTCAGCAAAAGAGCCTAAGCTCAACTTCATCTGCACACATAATTCACGAAGAAGTCATCTAAGTCAGATATGGGCTCAGACGATGGCCTACCATTTTGGAGTGAAGGTACAAACGTATTCCGGAGGCACGGAAGCCACAGCTTTCCACCCAAATGCAGTTGCCGCCATCGAGCGGGCTGGTTTCAAAATTCAAAAAGGTGAAGGAAAGAACCCCTCATACAAAGTTGGGTTTTCAGATCAGGCCGAACCATTGACTTGCTATTCTAAAACATATGATGATTCTGCCAATCCCAGCTCTGGCTTTGCCGCCATCATGACTTGCTCAGAAGCAGATGCTGAATGCCCGATTGTCTTTGGGGCAGACGCTCGGATCAAACTCATTTACGAAGACCCAAAAGTGTCGGATGGAACCGGAAATGAGGAAAAGATTTACGGTGAAAGGTCTGCTCAAATAGCTGCCGAAATGCATTATGTTTTTTCTCAAATAAAAAGCTGATTTCCAGAATTTATTAAAGGGTGTCGGTGTTGTTTAACAAACAAAATATTCATGGCGATACCCACCCATCTCAAGCTCAGTGTTCCGGAAACCGAACACCCCAGAATTGTTATCATTGGAGGCGGATTTGGAGGCCTTAAACTAGCCAAAGCACTCAAAAAAGTAAAAGCCCAAGTGGTCATGTTGGATCGGAATAATTTCCATACGTTCCAGCCACTACTTTATCAGGTAGCTACCGCAGGATTGGAACCTGATTCCATTGCGGGTCCTTTACGAAAATCATTTGAAGGCCACTTCAATTACATCTTCCGGATGGTGAAAGTGACCGGAGTGGATTTTGAAAAGCAGGAAGTACAAACCAAAATTGGAAATCTTACTTACGACTATCTGGTCATCGCCAGTGGGTCGGTCACGAATTACTTTGGAAATGAAGAGCTTCAGAAGAAGGTCCTTCCACTGAAGCGAGTCGTTCATGCACTTGATTTGAGAAGCCATATCCTTCAAACCTTCGAACAGGCAGAGTTAACAGAGGATTATGATAAGCGAGATCGAATGATGAATTTCACAGTAGTTGGTGGAGGCCCTACGGGTGTGGAAGTAAGTGGCGCATTAGCCGAATTGCGCAATCACATTTTACCATCAGATTATCCCGACCTGAATTTTGGCATGATGCAGATTAATCTGGTAGAAGGTTCCGATAGGTTACTAAATGGGATGAGCGAAAAGTCAGGCAAAGAATCCCTAAAAGCGTTGGAAAAATTAGGTGTGAAGGTCAGATTAAATTCCATGGTAGAATCATTCAACGATGGGATTATTAAGCTGAATGATGGAACGCTGGAGAGCGATTCGGTGATCTGGGCAGCAGGCGTGAAGGGAAATATCATCAATGGGATAAATGCCGAAAGTCTTACCAAGGGAAGGATTTTAGTGGATGAATTCAATCGTGCAAAAGGTCAGGAACGGGTATTCGCAATAGGTGATGTAGCCATGATGCAAACCGAAGATTATCCCGATGGTCACCCCATGATGGCACCAGTGGCCATGCAGCAGGGCACACATTTAGCTAAAAATTTCAAACGGTTGTTTTCAGGTAAGGACCTGGAACCATTCGAGTATTTCGATAAAGGCTCAATGGCAACCATCGGTCGAAATAAGGCTGTGGTGGATATGCCGGGTGGACTTCACTTCAAGGGGTTTTTTGCCTGGCTGATCTGGATGTTTGTGCATATTCTCTATTTAATTGGTTTCAGAAATAAACTCATCACACTAAACAACTGGATTTGGAGTTACTTTACCTATGATAAGGGAACAAGATTGATCATTCGAACATTTTCAGCTGAACAGCGTAGGAAAGTTTCGCAGTATGAATAAGACCATAAATCCGGCAATTCATCCTTAATTCAAATGGTTCTTTTCTAATTCAAATCAAATAATATTTTTGCACCCAAATTCAAATGAATAAACATGGAAGCGCAGGCACTCGATAAGGATCTTCAAAAAGAACATCAGGAGAAAATCCGGAAAGTTATTTCTGAGGTAGGGAAGGTAGTGATTGGCCAGGAGTACATGGTCAATCGATTGTTGGTTGGTCTATTCACGCAGGGTCACATTCTGTTGGAAGGAGTACCGGGTCTGGCAAAGACTTTGACAGTAAATGCACTTGCGGATGTCCTGAAATTGGACTTTCAACGAATCCAGTTTACACCGGATTTATTACCTGCCGACTTGGTGGGTACCATGATTTACAATCAGCAAAAGGCTGAATTTGAGGTTAAAAAAGGACCAATCTTCGCCAATCTGATTCTGGCAGATGAGGTAAACCGTTCCCCAGCCAAAGTGCAATCTGCTTTGCTTGAGGCCATGCAGGAAAAAACAGTTTCTATCGGTGATACTACCTACAAACTGGACCGTCCATTTCTTGTTCTTGCAACCCAAAACCCGATCGATCAGGAAGGTACGTACCCATTGCCGGAAGCCCAAGTTGACCGATTCATGCTAAAGGTGCATGTAGATTATTTGAGTAAAGATGATGAGCTGGAGGTGATGAGAAGAATCTCAAATATGAGCTTTAATCCTCAGCTGGAAACGATCCTTACAAAAGAGGATATCTTCTCCATTCGAAATGAAATCAATCAGGTTACGGTCTCAGAATCCATCGAGAAGTACATCATTGAATTGGTATTTGCTACCAGAAACCCGCTTGAATATAAGCTTAATGATGAGGCGCAGTATATCCAATTTGGAGCTTCACCAAGAGCATCCATTAACCTGAATCTGGCGGCAAAGGCAATGGCCTTCTTCAATGAGCGAGATTATGTCTTACCTGAAGACGTGAAAGAGATCGCAGATGATGTGCTAAATCACAGGATCCTGCTCAATTATGAAGCAGAAGCTGATGAGGTAACTACCCATGATATTATCAAGACTATCCTGTCTAAGATTAATATCGCTAAATAAATAATAGACATTATGTAAAAAGCCTGTCAGAATAGCTCTGACAGGCTTTTTTGTTTTCAGCAAATGGCTATGTTAACAAATTGGTAATATTCCTAATACACTTTTAACAAAACAGGCCATTCTTTAACCCTTTCATAATAGCCAGAACGACCACAAGTAACATCTGAAATCCAGTTTTGCAAGTACAAATTGATCTATCAAAATATTTAATCGCAAAATTGAAATGAAAAAATTATTTGCAATCGCAATGTTGATCACAGGAGGCCTAATGATGGTTTCATGTGGAGAAGACGACACTACTACTATAGAGGTGCCGGTAAATGAATTAGAAGGTGGTTTGGGTGTATTAGTTGAAAACAACATTACAGCAAACACCACATGGTCTGCTGATTCTGTATATGTATTGACTGGAAGAATTGCTGTTGAAGCAGGATCTACACTTACGATCGAAGCTGGTACTATCATAAAAGGACAAGCTGGGACTGGCGCAAATGCGACCGCTCTTATTATTGCAAGAGGAGCAACCATTAACGCTCAGGGTACTTCTAGCGCTCCTATCATTATGACTTCCGTTGCTGATGAAATTGAGCCAGGACAAATTGACAGCCCTAATCTTTCTGATGATGTTGACGGTCTTTGGGGCGGTCTTATCGTCTTAGGAAATGCGACAATCTCTGTTTCTGGAGACGCTGAGTCTACCAACATTGAAGGAATTCCTGCAACAGATGCAAATGGCCTGTACGGTGGAACTGCAAATAATGACAACTCTGGAGTAATCACTTATGTATCAGTAAGACACGGTGGTTCGAACATCGGAGAAGGAAACGAAATAAATGGAATCACTTTCGGCGGTGTTGGTTCTGGCACTACAGTTAATCACATCGAAGTAGTTGCAAATCAGGATGATGGAGTAGAGTTCTTCGGAGGTGCGGTTAATGTAAATCACGTGCTTGTTTGGAATAACGGTGACGATGCAATTGATACTGATCAGGGGTATGTTGGAACAATCAACAATGGATTGATCATCAACCCTGGCGACAAAGCATTTGAGCTTGATGGTGGTGAAGGAACAGAAGAGCCTGCACACACAATTACCAACTTCTCTGTAATGTTAGGAGGAGCCGGTGGTTCTATCGATACAGATTCTGACACTAATGTTGATATCACAGGAGTATACTTCTACGGAATGAATGAAGATACTGGTAGCTCTTATGATTTTGATGCTACTACCAGCACATTCACAAGCATAGAGGTAGCTGACACATGGGATGATGATGGATCTGCTAGATCTGTAACTGCTGGTCAGTTTGCAGATGCTGCTTTTGAAACATTAGTGTCAAACCCAACAGTTGGGGCTAACACTTCAGAGTTTAACTCCTGGACAATGGCTTCACTAAGGAGTGCATTTTAAGAGATAAAAAATATTGCAAAAAAGGCTCGGTGTGCGATCACCGGGCCTTTTGTACATTTTGATAGAGAAATTTTTAAGATTTATGAGATACATTTTACTTGCCTTTTTGCTTATTTCAATCAATGCGTTTGGACAAAAAGGGATTATTAGAGGGACAGTAATTGAGGATGCCAACGGCGAACCTCTTTTTGGTGTGACGGTGCAAATTAAAGGGACTACCAATGGCGCTATCACTGATTTTGACGGAAAATTTGAAATTCAAACTACCCCGGGAAAGTATGACTTACAAGCTTCATTCGTTTCCTTTCAGACAGTAACAATAAGTGGACTTGAAGTTTCGGCAGATGAGACAACACTCATTGATCAAATTAGCTTAAAAGAAGACGTAGAGCTATTGGATGAAGTGGTTGTAACAGCGGAAGTAATCAAAACAACCGAAGCTGCAATGATTACAGTAAAGCGTAAATCAGCAAACCTTATCGATGGAATTTCTGCAGCTAGCTTTAGAAAAATAGGTGATAGTGATGCAGCCTCTGCGGCCAAAAGAATCACGGGTGTTTCTATCGAAGGAGGTAAATATGTTTATGTAAGAGGGCTCGGAGATCGATATACTAAGACCCTTTTAAATGGAATGGAAATTCCAGGTTTGGATCCGGACAGAAACACGTTGCAGATGGATATCTTTCCTACCAATGTGCTTTCGAATATTGTGGTTGCAAAAACCTTTACAGCAGATCTTCCTGCTGATTTCACGGGAGGTTTGGTAAACATCGAAACACAGGATGTGCCGGATATTAAAACCACTACAGCTCAGGTAGGATTTGGCTTCAACCCTAGAATGCACTTCAATAGTGATTTCCTAACCTATAATGGTGGAAAAACAGATTGGTTAGGCTTTGATGATGGCACAAGAAAGCTGCACATTTCGGATGCGCAAGTAACTGATGTTCAGAACGCTTACATTTTGAATCCTTCGTCAGAAAAAGGGATGACCTATAAAAGACAGCTTGATAGCTTCAATAAGCAGTTAGGAGCTTCACAGAAGTCCAATTTCATGAACTATAATCTTGGATTCTCGACTGGAAATCAAAAAGAAATTGGTCTTGGTACGCTGGGATACAACCTTGCATTTACCTATAGAAGCACTTCCGAATTTTATGATGATGCGCTATTCAGCAGGTATTTAATTGATCAAAATGAGTCAGAATTGGTGCTGGCTGAAGAGCAAATTGGTTCTTATAGTGTAAGCAATGTTTTGCTAGGTGGTATGGCTGGTTTTGCTCTAAAAAGAGACAACTCGAAATATCGTTTCAATATTCTAAAACTTCAGAATGGTGAGTCAAAGACTGGCTTCTTCAACTCTGAGACCACAGAAGCGATTGGAACAGATGTAAATGGTATCCAATCCAACCTCGAATATTCTCAGAAGTCAATGACGAACCTATTGCTATCAGGCGAATACTTTTTAGATAAATGGATTTTGAACTGGAGGGTTTCACCAACAATTTCGTCAATAGACGATCCTGATATTCGATTCACAAAATATGAGGTGCTTCCAAATGATGGTGGTTTTGAGATTGGAACAGGTAACTCTGGTCTTCCTCAGCGAATTTGGAGAGAGCTAAATGAGACTAACCTCTCAAACAGATTGGATGCAAAAAGAGAATATGAAATTTCAGGTAGAGATGCCAGCATAAAATTTGGAGTAGGCGCTACTTTCAAAAAGAGGGACTTTATTATCCGACAGTTTGATTTGGATGTGAATCAAAATGATTTTGACGGCAGCTTCGATGAGCTGATGGAGGATGAAAACCTTTGGCCAAATGAGGATGCAAACTTCCATGTGGCGCAATATGTGGGTGGAAATGTGAATCAATTTGATGCATCTACCAGTAACTACTCCATTTATGCTTCGAATGAATTTGCTCCATTGGAGAACCTGAAGGCGATAGTCGGGCTAAGAGCAGAAGCATATTCTCAGTTTTATACGGGTCAAAACCAAAGCGGTGTAGTATTGAATAATGAAGAAGTAATCAATGAGTTAAACCTATTCCCTACTGGTAACTTCACTTATTCATTGAGCCAGAATCAAAATGTACGATTCGCATACACAAAAACAATCGCACGTTACTCGTTCAAAGAGGCCTCTTTTATTGAGTATTATGATCCGCTTACTGGAAGAACATTCCTTGGCTCTTTGAGCCCAATTGAGGATAATCAAGGAAATCAAATTTGGGATGGAGACATCAGGTCTACGTTGATCAATAACTTCGATTTAAGGTGGGAGCGATTTAGCGATAGAGGACAGATTTTCTCAATCTCTGGTTTCTATAAGCAGTTCAATGATCCTATAGAAGTAGTTCAAATTTCTGGTGCTGACAACAACTTCCAGCCTCAAAACGTGGGAGATGCAACTGTATACGGAGCTGAACTAGAAGTAAGACAAAATCTGGGTATTGTAAGTCCTGCTCTTTCAGACTTCTTTTTAAGCGGAAACACCACTTTGTCTGTGTCAGAAATCACAATGACTGATCAGGAGTTTGAAGCGAGACAGAGATCGGCAAGAGCTGGCGAGAATATCTCCAGAGAGCGGGAACTTCAGGGACAGGCGCCATTCATCATCAATACTGGATTGTCCTATGATGGAGTTTCAAACGGCCTGGAAGTAGGGTTATATTACAATGTGCAAGGCCCAACACTTACTTACACAGGCGGTGTAAATGGTATTCCAGATGTGTATAGCGTGCCATTCTCCAGTGTTAACTTAAGTGCTAATAAGACGTTTGGTCAGAATGAAAAAATGAGATTAACGCTGAAGGTTAATAATCTTCTAAACGATAAGCGAGAGTGGGAATACCAAAGTTTTGGTGCAGAAGATAGACCATTTGAAGCGCGATCATTAGGAACCACCGTAAATGTAGGATTCCGATATTCATTCAATTAAGGTTGTTCAGATTATAAAGTCAAGGGGGTGCAAAATTTGTATCCCCTTTTTTATTCACTCCACAAACTGGGACATTCCTCCTGCCCTTTTGGACCATTCGTAAGCCAAAGCTCTAATTCCTCTATCCGACTTTTAGTGAATCGGATCATTTCCTTGCACTTACATGGGTTGAACACCTCTTTACTATGTAGTTCTCTGTAATGTCTGTTCCAATCTTCCGGGTAAATACTCTTGAGGTGGTGGTCCCGATATTGAACCCAGTAAACCTGCTCCATATTAAAACTGCTGAGAAACTTTTTGTTTCCAGCATGCTTGGTTTTGATCTGATCGATCAGGTTGAGCATTTCTAAATCAACAGCATCGAATTCACTACACGCATCTTTTGGTTGGTTTTCGTCACAAGAATATAGTGTCAGAGCTATAAATAGGAAGAATAGGTATTTCATGGAATGTTTTCAGGCAAAATAATGAGATCAAAGCGTACTTATCATACGTAGTGAATTATCAAATTGTAATTAATTTGATTTCTCTATTGTCTTAATTTTGTTCTTTAACCACTCCACCTCTTCTTCGAGCTGATTGATTTGCTTCAGTATTTCAGCTCGTTTTCTTTCAAGCTCCTCATCTCTATATTGCTTTCCCAGGTCGTCTGATTTATCAATCCGGAAGGTTATCAACTCAATATAATAGTCGATGTAGATATTCTTTTTGAAATCCAGAATCATAGACTTAGCCTGCTCATCATACTTTTTGTTTGCTACTCCCAGAAAAAAAGAGGATCCCCCTTTGATCTCAGTGGTTTGAGTGAAAATTTCTAAATCAACATTGCCATCTGTTGTTTCTGATGGGATGGTAATCTTGTAATAGGTCTTCATATTTAGTGGGCTACCAAATTCTCTGGCATACTCCCACCAGCCTTTTCTCACATCCTCTCTATCAAAATCAAATTGAGTAGAATAACCACTTAATGATTTTCCTTCGAGGTTTAGTCGAGCTGATTTTATTTCAGTGTTATAAGTTTTCTGGGCAAAAACCAGATTCAAACTGAACAAAAGCAAACATCCGATAGTATGTTTATAAAGAATTACTCTCATGTCTTCAACAAATCTAAACGACCCAATTAAAACGGTACTCATTGCTGGTGGAACCGGACTGCTTGGTACAGAGCTCAGCAAGCTACTCACCAACAAGGGATACACCGTTACACACCTGTCTCGCAACCCAACGCAAAAAAGCTACCAGACATTCTATTGGGATGTAAAAAAACAAGAAATAGATGATGAAGCGATAAAATCTGCTGATGCTATCATCCATTTAGCTGGAGCTGGAGTTGCAGATAAACGCTGGTCTACTTCATGGAAAAAGGAAATTTACAACAGTAGGATCAACTCCACCAAGCTATTAAAGCAACGTGTAGAAAAGCTCAATCCCAGATTGAAGCATTACATCTCCGCTTCAGCTGTTGGATATTATGGGTGGGATTCAGGAAATCGACTGATGCATGAAGAAGACCCTAAAGGAAGTGGCTTCTTAGCAGATGTTGTAAATGACTGGGAGGCGGAAGCTGATTCCTTTACGGACCTTAATGTCAAAGTATCAAAAGTAAGAATCGGCATAGTGCTGAGTGAGAAAGGTGGGGCACTGGAGGAAATAGCTAAGCCGGTAAAGTATGGTTTCGGAGCTCCGCTGGGGAATGGCAAACAATATATGAGCTGGATTCATATCCAGGATCTATGTGGAATTTTCTCTCATATACTTGAAAAAGGACAGGAAGGCACCTTCAATGGAGTAGCGTCAGACCCCAAAACTAACAAGGAATTTACGGGTGCATTAGCAAAATCACTCAATCGACCACTTTGGCTGCCGAATGTTCCTAAATTTGCGCTCCGATTATTGGTAGGCGAAATGGCTGATATACTTATTGGAGGAAATAGGGTCTCTTCTAAAAAAATTGAAGAGGCGGGATTTAATTTCCAGTTTCGGGCGTTAGACCATGCGCTGAAAGACTTACTACATTAACAACATGGAAGAAAAGAAAGAGATAACAAGAGAGGAAGAAGCACGCATATTAGAAGCATTCAAAGAAAAAGACTGGAATGAAATCAAGAGTGCAGACTCCTGGGCCATATTCAAGGTCATGGGCGAATTTGTGCAGGGATTTGAAAAAATGGCCAAAATAGGCCCATGTGTTTCCATTTTTGGCTCTGCGAGAACTAAGCCGGATAATAAATACTATAAGACTGCAGAGGAGATAGCGGCGAAAGTAGTACGACACGGATATGGAGTGATTACAGGCGGTGGACCCGGTATCATGGAAGCGGGTAACAAAGGAGCCAACGCGCAGGGAGGAAAATCAGTAGGTCTAAACATCGATTTGCCTTTTGAACAAAACAACAATATTTACATAGATATGGACAAGAGTATCGATTTCGATTACTTCTTTGTCCGAAAGGTAATGTTCGTGAAGTATTCACAGGGATTTATCGTGCTTCCCGGTGGTTTCGGAACTATGGACGAGCTTTTTGAAGCATTGACGTTGATTCAAACAAAAAAGATTGGCGCATTTCCGATCGTCCTGGTCGGCAGGGAATACTGGACGGGCCTGGTGGATTGGCTAAAAGACACCATGCTTCAGCAAGAATCTAATATTAGCCCAACTGACCTGGATTTGTTTAATGTTGTTGATACAGCAGATGAAGCAGTTGCTGTAATTGATGATTTCTATAGTAAATACAACCTAAGCCCGAACTTCTAATCATTGAAGAAGCGAGAAGAAGTCATCGAGATCATTGGGGCCAGAGAGCACAATCTTAAAAATATAGATGTAACCCTGCCAAGAAACAAGCTGATCGTTATCACAGGCATCAGCGGAAGCGGTAAGTCATCTTTGGCCTTTGATACCATCTATGCCGAAGGGCAAAGAAGGTACATGGAGAGCTTCAGTGCGTATGCACGAGCTTTCATCGGTGATATGGAGCGTCCCGATGTGGACAAAATCAATGGTTTGAGCCCGGTTATTTCTATCGAGCAAAAAACCACTTCCAGAAACCCAAGATCTACTGTCGGTACTGTTACTGAGATTTACGATTTTTTCCGATTACTATATGCACGAGCCGGTGAGGCCTATTCCTATCTGACCGGCAAGAAAATGACTCGTCAGTCGGAGGATCAGATCATCGACATGATTCTAAAGAATTATGGCGGTCAAAAACTGATACTTCTTGCTCCGGTTGTAAAGGGCCGTAAAGGTCATTATCGTGAATTATTTGTCCAAATCAGAAAGCTAGGATTTACGAAAGTACGAGTGAATGGTGAGGTGCAGGATCTGGTTCCCAAAATGCAAGTTGATAGGTACAAAACCCACGATATTGAAATTGTGATAGACCGCATCAAGGTTGCCGAGAAGGATAAAAAGCGAATTCGGGAATCTGTTAGTTCAGCATTGCGACATGGAGATGGTGTGATGATGATCCAAAAGGAAGATGGAGCGATTTCTCACTTCTCAAAAAACCTCATGGATCCGGAAACAGGTCTGGCCTATGATGAGCCGGCTCCAAACACATTCTCTTTTAACTCTCCTTACGGAGCGTGTCAGGAGTGTAATGGTCTTGGAGTCATTGAGGAAATCTCAAAAGAATCTGTGATACCAGACCCATCCTTGAGTATCAGCAGGGGAGGAATAGCACCATTAGGTGAGTATCGTGACATTTGGATTTTTAAGAAGATTGAAGCAATTCTGAAACGTCACAAAGTCAACTTATCTACTCCCCTTAAGAAAATTCCTGAAGATGTCATCGAGGTATTACTCTATGGCGATAGCGTGCCTGTTGCAGTTAGTTCGGTCAAATATCCGGGTACGGACTGGCATACAAAATTTGAGGGTATTATCAATTTTCTCGAAAAGCAGAAAGACGGGGGTACGGAGAAATTGCAGTCCTGGGTAAAGGAATTTACTGACTCAAAAACCTGTCCTAATTGCAAAGGATATCGATTAAAAAAAGAGGCACTCCACTATAAAATTGCTGATAAGCACATTGGTGAACTGGCGGAGATGGACATTAAAGCCCTTACTAGCTGGATTACCGGAATTGAAGAGAAATTAAATGAACGGCAGCTTGTCATTGCCACAGAGGTACTGAAAGAACTTCGAAAACGGATTGGCTTTTTAATGGACGTTGGATTAGAGTATCTCAACCTCAATCGCCCGCTGAGAACCTTGTCCGGTGGAGAAGCGCAGCGAATACGCCTGGCCACCCAGATTGGAACACAACTTGTAAATGTGCTTTACATTTTGGATGAGCCAAGCATTGGATTGCATCAGCGAGATAATGTAAAGTTGATTCAGGCACTTAAAGACCTCAGAGATTTAGGGAATACGGTCATTGTGGTGGAGCACGACAAAGACATGATGATGGCCTCCGACGAAGTTGTGGATATAGGACCCGGTGCGGGCAGGCATGGTGGACAGATTGTAGCCAAAGGCACCCCGAAAGAGTTTCTTAAGTTGGGCAGCTCTACAGCGGATTACCTGAAAGGCTTGAGAAAGATTGAAATCCCGAGTGAGCGTCGAAGCAGTAACGGTAAGTGGTTGGAGCTTTATGGGGCTACTGGTCATAACCTAAAGGGTGTAGACCTTAAACTTCCTCTTGGAAATCTGATTCTGGTTACCGGAGTTTCAGGAAGCGGAAAATCTACGTTGATTCATGAGACCCTTTACCCACTCCTGAAAAAGCATTTATATAAAAGTCGTAAAGACCCATTACCATATAAGAAGGTGAAGGGCGTGGATCATCTGGATAAAATCATTGAGGTAGATCAGTCCCCTATTGGGCGAACACCAAGATCCAATCCGGCTACTTATACCGGGGTGTTTTCAGAAATCAGAAGCCTTTTTGCCCAGCTACCTGAAGCCAAGATCAGAGGATATAAGCCCGGCCGATTTTCTTTCAATGTAAAAGGCGGTCGTTGCGAGACATGTGGAGGAGGAGGCATGCGTCTGATTGAAATGGATTTCTTGCCAGACGTGCATGTGCCATGCGAGACCTGTAAAGGCAAGCGATACAATCGGGAAACATTGGAGGTTCGATTCAAAGGAAAGTCTATTTCTGATGTTCTCGATATGACTGTCTCACAGTCCGTCGGGTTTTTTGAAAAGCAACCCAGAATTGTAAGAAAGCTCAAGACCCTGGATGAAGTTGGGCTCGGATATATCTCGTTGGGTCAACATGCAACAACCCTGTCCGGAGGGGAAGCTCAGCGCGTGAAACTGGCTACTGAACTGTCCAAAAAGGATACAGGCAAAACTTTCTACATCCTGGATGAGCCTACGACAGGTCTGCACTTTCAGGATATTGAACACCTGCTTGATGTGTTACAACGCTTGGTAGATAAAGGCAATACCGTCCTCATTATCGAGCATAACATGGACGTGATTAAAGTGGCCGATCACATCATAGATCTGGGCCCTGAAGGTGGCTTTGCCGGTGGAGAAATCATCGCTCAGGGGACTCCCGAAGAAATCACCAAAGTCAAGGGTAGTTATACGGCCAAGTTCCTTAAAGAAGAGCTGGAGAGCAGTTAATCAATTCAATTTGCTTCTTTCAGTATTCCCTTGGGAGAGCAGCCCTTAGGATGCTCGAGTCATGGGAATCTCTTGATGAAGAAGGATTTTTCTTCTAAGATTCCCAAGTGGCCCGTGCCTCACTAGCAAAAGGAATAGTCAAATTCCATTGCAAGAAACTCAGGAATTTTCAGCAAGCCTAGTCTGCCTCAATTCACTATTGATTGAATATTATTTAACTCCCTGAAATAGTAATAATCACCATGGAAATCAAAAGCAAAGTCGCTTTCCTGAAGGATCATGTGATCTTCCATACTGATCTGATTGTTCGCAACCTCTGTTAATGGAAATTCTCGAATGAATGATCCATCGTATCCATAAACCTTTACCATTTTTTGGAACACAAGATCAGTGTCAAGTTGCATACTCAATCCTTGATTGGTTTGCATTGGTGCTTCGGCGCTGACAAAAGCAGATGCCGTGAGCAGAAATAGTAGAAAAAGTGATTTCATTTTTAGTCTTTAATTGAGTTTTTAGTCCGTTGTATCTAACGACGAATTAATGACCGGGTTTGTTAATTATCATTAACGGTGAAGTTGATTTAGTTAAAGATTTGTTAAAAACCACTCATCCGTTCATGCATTCATCCATGAAATTTTGTCTGGTTAAAATCGTTGCTGCTTGATTAGCTTTAGACCCGAATGACCAAGAATAAAATATACTGGCTGTGTCAGATCCTGGGGTGGGGGATTTATGGGTTTATACAGATTTTCCTGTACACCATAGCTGAGCGGTTTGATGTGACACAGGCACTGGGTGTACTCTACCAGGTTCTTTACTTCATCGCCACCACACACTTACTTCGAAATCTCATCATCCGGTTTGGGTGGCTAAACCTGAGGTTAAGTCATTTGATACCGCGGATACTGGCAGTTACGCTGATACTAAGTGCATTGAATTATGGGTATTTGCTTAGCATCGAGTACTTCACAGGCACCATTTCAAAAATGGATCTGATGTTCCTTACGGTGCTAATAAACACCTTGGGTTATTGGGCGATCTATTTCATTTGGACCATTTTCTACTTTGCTTTTCACTACGTGGAGAGGTACAATAAATCATTGAAAGCAGAAACTGCGGCCAGAGAGGTAGAATTGAACAATCTTAAAGCCCAGCTCAACCCTCATTTCATTTTTAATGCACTCAATAGTATTCGGGCATTGGTAGATGAAAACCCGAGAAAGTCTAAGGAGTCTATCACCCAGCTTTCCCATATTCTAAGAAATTCACTTATAAGTGACAGGAAAAAAATGATTCCCTTTATGGAAGAATTGAAGACGGTAATGGACTATCTGGCACTAGAGACCATTCGGTATGAAGAACGGCTGACTACCAAGTTTGATATTGATAGAAATTCTGGAAAGTATATGATTCCACCGCTAATGTTACAGACTTTAGTTGAAAATGGAATTAAACATGGAATTTCGAACTTAAAACATGGTGGGGAAATTAGTATTAGTACGACAGTTCGCCGAAAACAACTCCATCTGCAAATACGTAATACGGGACAGCTATCTTCCAGCATCAAGGTGGAAGAAGGCTTTGGCCTGATCAATACGCGTAAACGATTGGCTTTGATTTTTGGCGAAGACGCAAAGTTTGAAATTAAAAATGAAGATAAAACCACAGTTTTGACGACCATAGTTCTTCCTTCTACAGAGAGAATTATCTGAGATTAGTGTAAATTATTTCACAAAACCTGACCAACAGAGTAAGTATGAAAGCGATTATTGTTGACGATGAAAGACTAGCTAGAAAAGAATTAGCATCTCTTCTAGCTAGCCATCCGGAAATTGAAATTGTAGATGAAGCAGCAAATCCGGATGAGGCTGTTGAGAAAATTGAAAAACACGATCCGGATGTGGTATTTCTGGATATTCAAATGCCTGGCAAGACGGGTTTTGAAATGCTGGAAGAAATGGAGCGCGTGCCACAGGTCATCTTCACTACCGCGTACGATGAGTTTGCATTAAAGGCTTTTGATTACAATGCACTTGATTATTTGTTAAAGCCGATTCAGCCGGAACGCTTGACAGAGAGTTTAAATAAGGTCACAATTAAGTCAGCCAAATCGGAAGGTAAAGACCAAAAATTGAGTAGCAAGGATCAGGTTTTTGTAAAAGACGGGGACAAATGCTGGTTTGTAAAGCTGGAGGAGGTTCGCTTGTTCGAATCAGATGGCAACTATATCAAGGTCTATTTTGATAAATTCAAGCCGATGATACATAAGTCCTTAAATGCACTTGATGAGCGATTGGATGATCGCCATTTCTTCCGGGCCAGCAGAAAACACATCATTAACCTGGGCTGGGTTGAGTCCATAGATACCTGGTTCAACGGCGGTCTACTTGTGCAACTCAAAGGCGGTGAAAAAATCGAAGTAAGCCGAAGACAATCAGCAAGGTTTAGAGAGATGATGAGTTTGTAGATGAATAATTTCCCTTGCGAAGTGAGGCACAAACGAGTCATGGGAATCTCAGCATTCTATTCTTATTTTAAAACAGAAGATGCCCAAGTCTCCAACCTTTTTAAAGGTTTCCGCAAGGGCATACGGATGAATTAATCCTTAACCCTTTCCAAAAACTTCTTCTCCACCTGCCAGTCTTTGGAAAGTGTCAGGATAGCTGTAGTTTCCATTTCGGTTACATAGCCTTTCTTGTGGGTCTCTTCCCAAACTTCCATCAGGTATTTGACCCGGTCAGATTCATTCATCCGAATAAAAACTTTGGAAAGAAACTGCCTGGATCGCTTAAACGCAGAGAGGTAATCTTCCGCTATGAAATTGTTGGCCCATTCCATCTCATCCTTTGCCTGAATTGAGTCTGCTGTTTTCTCAAGCATTTCACGCTCTTCTTCATCTAATCCATGGTAGTGAAAGATGAGAGATTTTAGAAGAAGAAGCGCTTTTTTAGTCGTTGAATCCATTGGTGACTCAAAAGTATTAGTTATCTGGCATTATCCCTAAGTAATTTGGTAAGTGTGATTACTCAGGAAAAAATAGTCTCAGGGCAATTTCGTCTGCAACCAAAAATCCTCTGGACTTAAGCCTTAGGTAATTCCCCTCGGTCGCTACTAAATCTTTTTCCCGAAGTTCATCGATAAATCCTGAATGAAGTTTGAGAAGTGATTCACCAGCTCGTTCCTCAATGGCGATTAAGTCCAGTCCTTTAGCTGTTCTAAGCTGGGTTAAAATTTGCTCGTTGAGTCGTTGGGTATCTGATAGCTGCTCTGTTTCTGAATAGGAAAGGCCTTCTTTTATAGCCTTGATGTATTTTGGGTTGTTTCGGACATTAAAACTTCGTGTCGTTCCATTAAATGAGTGTGCTCCGGGACCAACACCCAGATATGGCACACCCGACCAGTAAGCATTGTTATGTCTGGAGTAAAAACCTTCTTTTCCAAAATTTGAAACTTCATATTGCACGAAACCAGCCCTTTTTAGAAAGTCAATCGCAAGTAAATATTGAGCAGCCGCTTCATCTTCCGGTACCTGTATGAGCCTGTTCTCTTTTTCCCACTTCCCGAAAACCGTTTTGTCTTCAATCGTCAATCCATACAGCGAGATATGCTCTGGATCCAATTGCACAATGGTGCTCAAGTCCTTCTCCCAGTCCGATCGATCATGATCCGGAATCGCATAAATGAGATCTAATGATATATTGTCAAAACCCACAGCTCTGGCATTCTCATAAGCAGTTTTGGCTTCAGTTGATGAATGAACCCGATTCATCCAGGTCAGTTTTTCTTCATTAAATGTTTGTACACCGACACTCAGGCGATTGATGCCCTGCTTATACATTGCAGAAGCTTTTTCAGGTGTAAGATCTTCGGGATTTGCTTCCAGAGTTATTTCTGGTGAATCTCCCAGCCGGAAGTTTTCTTTTATGCTTGTCAGCAGGTGCTCAAACTGAGTTTTAGTCAGCAATGAGGGAGTGCCACCTCCAAAGTATATGGTTTCAATGGTCTCGTTTATATAGTCTCTTCGCGACCGAATTTCCTGACCGATTGCATTCACCATTTCACTTTGAGTTTTTAGGTTCGTGCTGAAATGGAAGTCGCAGTAATGACACGCCTGCCTGCAAAAAGGAATATGAATGTATATGCCAGCCATGATTTCAGGCTAAATTGCAAAGACCCATGCAAAGAATCTTCATTCTGTTGTTTTTTATAAATGGGATAGGACTACACGCCCAGGTACCTTCGCAAATTTTTGTAGATAATGAGCGAAAGGAAAATCGATCTTTTAAAGACACGCTTGACCTGGTGACTCACATTAGAAAGTATCAAATAGATTGGCTAGACCGGGGTTATTTTTTTACCGGTGTTGATTCAGTTAATTCAGGCGATACGGTTAATATCTATTTACATAAAGGAGATAAATACACCTATAAAAGCTCTGAGCTTGGACGATCAAGACTGCATGGGAAATTAAAAAATGTTCTTATTGATCATATCAACAATGGGTATCCTTTTGCATCCATTCGGCTAGATTCAATTCAAATGGTTGAATCTACTTTGATGCCTAAAGTGTCCATAAACACTGGACCTCTCATTAGATACGACTCAGCTTTTCTATTTAAGGATATCACAACAGACCGAGGCTATATGTACAAGCTTCTTGACATTGTTCCCGAAGATCGATTTAGTGAACGTAACTACAGGTCGATTCAAAAAAAAATGAGAAGAACTTCAATTTTGCATCTGGACAGACCAACAGATATTTCATTCAAAAACGAAAAAGCAACCGTTTTTCTTGACATATCAGAGAATGAATCTAATTCTTTTCAAGGTGTGCTAGGTCTCCAGCAGGTAGATGCGGGCAATACGGTCTTCGTTGGAAATTTGGCACTCGATATTCAAAACCTTTTTAAATCAGGAAAGCAATTCCAGTTTACCTGGGAACGTTTTTCAGCAGAATCACAGCAATTGGATATTTATTATAAACATCCATTTATACTTGAATCTTCGATTTCTCCATCTTTCAATCTGAACATTCTAAAACAAGACACCACTTTTCTGACTAGAACTTTGGCCCTTGGCCTATACACCTATATATCCCCATCATCGGAATTACACCTTGAATATGAGCAAACCAACGGCACGCTGCTTTCTACCGACCTGTCAACCATTGCAAACGCTGGATTAGCTGACTTTACTCGTACCACTTATGGGGCAAGAATTAGTTCTGGAAATATTCGAACACTTCAAAAGCTCAATGAGAATGTTGTTTGGAATGCAGGAATGTCTTTAGGTAATAAAAAAGTCAATAGAAACCTCAACCTACCTGATGTGTATTATGATTCCATTGATATTGAAACTGAGTTTTATCGATTGAATGCACAGATTGCCTATCAGGTTAGGATTTTACGAAAGCAAGCATTTTATAACGACATTGATGTTGGTATGTTGATAAACGACCAGCTTTTGACAAACGAAATGTATAGAAGAGGAGGTTTGCAATCTCTTAGAGGGTTTAACGAGAGGTCAATCTTCGCAGAAAAGTACCTTTTGAGTCGCAGTGAGTTCAGGTCATTCTTTGAGGAAGAAAGCTACTTGCAGGTTTTTTATGACCAAATGCTTGTGACTGGTAAAGTGCATGCCAATTATCTTTTTGGTTTTGGACTTGGATTTGCACTTGCTACATCGTCTGGCCAGTTTAGTTTTGCCCTGGCAGTTGGCAACTCCGGTGGTCAAACCTCATTTTCAGAAATAAAAGTTCATTTTGGATATATCTCCAGATTTTAATGAAAAATATAGTTAGCCTGATTTTCATCGTCCAAACACTCTTGGCTTTTTGCCAACAAGATACGGTGGTGGTAACCGATTACACCAAAGTTATGGTTGGCACGGATGTGAATGGAGAGCTTTTTCCTATTACATCACTTGAAAATGTAAATCAAGCTGGAGTTTTTATCAATGGCGTGCCAAACGGAAGAATACGGATTTGTAATCCGGCGAATCTTTCAATTTGGGTGAATGGAAGGCTTCAGGATTTAATTATAGGTTGTGAGTATTATACATCGAAAGACTTATTTCTTTCTTCAAAAACCGATACATTATTTCTCTCATTCAGCAGTCCCCATACGCTTGAAAATCTAAAATGTGAATTGGTTGTTTTTGAGGACCTGCTTGTTATTAAAGATGAGATTTCTATTCAACGGGAGGTTAGAAATACCATGAGTGAGTTTGTCATTAGCTCACTAATTATTTTGACAGCTTTTCTGGGTTTTATTTTATTGAAATTTCCGGGACGAGTCTCTTACCTGCTGGAAAAAGCTTTCACATTTAAAGTCAGCGCATATGAATTTATAAACACTAGTTTTTTTGGAAGCTCAAGCATGAGCCTGGTAGCGTTCTATTCATTGTCATTGTCATTTGTTGCGGTTTATGTTAATAGTTTACTTGGATTAAACTTCTTCATATATCCCACAAGCTTCACAGAATTTATTTGGAGCTGGTTAAAAATTGCTTGTGGTGTGTTTGGTTTGTTCATTATAAAGTGGCTTGTGATTTCTGCCGTTGCAGCACTATTTCGTTTTCGTGGGCTTAAAAATTTCCAGCTATTTGACTTTATTAATTTCCACACGATCCTTCTTTTACCAATAATGTTTTTTCTGGTCACAGATTTTATAATTAACACAGCAGCAGAGAGTTGGATTACAGATCGCATGATCACCCTATTCCCAGTTGGGATTATACTTTTTGTGGTTTGGTTTACTTTAAAGTTTGTTAATAATTCTCCACGTAAAAAACTTATGATTATTTCCTACCTTTGTGCCACGGAAATCATCCCTGTCATAATTTTTCTGGGATGGTTCTATAAATAATCATAAAAACCAGAGACTTACATGAGTGCCACTGATGACCGTTTGGTAATGGATAAAGAGCGTTTGAGAGAGGTGAAAAGCATTTTAGTTTCACAACCTGAGCCGTCTGATCCTAATTCCCCTTATCATAAATTAGCGGAAAAGTACAATTTGAAAATTGACTTCCGCCAGTTTATCGAAATCGATCCTGTTGACATAAAAGAGTTTAGAAAGCAAAAAGTAAATATCTTGGATCATACTGCAGTGATCTTCACTAGCAGAAATGCCATTGATCACTTTTTCAGACTCGCGACAGAGAGCAAGATTGAGATACCAACCGATATGAAGTACTTCTGTATTTCTGAAACTACGGCTAATTATCTACAGAAATATATCGTAATAAGAAAGCGAAAAATTTTCACAGGAGAGCGGACAGCCGCAGACTTGCTAAATGTCATAAAAAAGCATAAAGATGAGAAATTCATTTTTCCATGCTCTAATATAAGAACAGAACATATCCCGGATTTCTTAACAGAGAATGGCTATGAGTGGTCTGAAGCAACTATCTATCGAACGGTGGCTTCAGATTTATCTGATTTGGATGATGTAACCTATGATGTAATTGCATTTTTCAGCCCATCTGGAATTGAATCATTGCTACATAATTTCCCTGATTTTAAGCAAAAAAATACCCGAATTGCAGCATTTGGTCCGACCACAGCAAAGGCGGTAAATGAGGCTAATTTGATATTAGATATTCAGGCGCCATTACCGAATGCCCCGTCTATGACAGGTGCGCTTGAGGTTTACATTAAAGAAGCGAACAACATTTAATTATAATAAGGGTATATTATTTGTAAGCGTTATACTTACACGTGTAATAGACATAGTGATTTAAGAATAGTCATCTACAGGTGATTTAAATGTTAAGATTGCTATAAATTTAACTGCCCTTATGAAAAGTTGCCTTCAGGTTTCTTTGGTGTTTCTCTTGATGGTTGTGGCACAGTTCAGCTTTGCACAAAATGAATTTTTCTTCAACCATTACATGTTTAATCCTTCCTACTACAATCCGGCATGGGTTGGATCAGAGGATCAGGCATTTGCTGCGGCACATCACCGCACGCAATGGGCAGGGTATGATGCATCATATGATCCTGAAGGGGCACCCACTACACAATTACTATCCCTGGTAATTCCTGTTCAGGGACAATTTTCCGGGTTTGGCCTGTCTGTTTCCAATGACAAGACCGGTCCGCTTAATTCTGTTCAGGCCAGAATTTCAGCATCGCTAAAAAAAGAGTTTAGGTTCGGCCAGTTATCACTTGGGGTAATGCCTGCGCTGAATGTGGCTTCAATCAACGCAAACTATAGATTCGTTGATCAGGGGGATGTTTTGATTCCGAGCGGAAGTGAATCGCAATTTCAACCAAATCTTCATGCAGGGCTATACTTCAAGTCTAATCGCGATTATTTCGTTGGTGCTTCTGTGGAAAACCTTCTGCAACCAGGATTTGATTTTGGAACTGATGCTAAAAATATAATTCCGACCAATTACTTATTAATGGGAGGAACAACGTTTGGACTAATGAGGGATTTAATTCTGAATCCTACAATTCTTATAAGGTCAGACTTAAAGACCTACACCTACGACATCAGTGCTGTTGCGGTATATCAGGAACGGATGTGGGGAGGTCTTGCTTTTCGTAGAGGTGAATCACTAAGCTTACTTTTAGGATATTCATTTATGGAAAACAATCGGTTGAAGGCTGGCTATTCATTTGACTATGTAGTGAAAGATCAGGATGCAAAGCAGCCCACATCTCATGAGGTCTTTATAAGGTACGATTTACCTGATTTAATCTTCGGTGGAAGAAAGGCTGTGAAAACCCCTCGGTTCACTTTTTAGTCATACTGAGAAAAGGCTTCATCCAAAATTGAAAGCAAAACTTGTCCTAAATCGATTTATGATTATATATTTAGGCAGAATATCGTGCAATAATTCTTGCTAAAGTTTGTTTATTTTACATACTTGCATGTTCAATAAAGGTGTTATGAATAAAATGCGTGTTTTAACAATATCAAATTGTGTTGTCATTTGCTGCGCCATAATTCTTTCAGGTTGTGGACTTTTTGGCGGAGATCAAGGAGACAGAGGGGAGCTAATAGGTGCTCCTGACAGACTAGGATGGGAGATGACCCGGCCTTATGGCATGGTTTCAGTTCCTTCTGGTACGTTTCATATGGGTCAAGCCGATGAAGACGTAGCAGCGACTCAAATTAATTTTAATAAACAGGTGACTATCGGTGCGTTTTTTATGGATGACACTGAAATCACCAACAATGAGTACAGACAGTTTACTCAAAATCTTCAGGAAAGCTCTGAAATAGACTTGCCTACTGGCTATTCTATTGCGGACTTGATGCCTGACACCACTGTCTGGACAAGAGACTACACTCATCACATGGGAGATCCTTTAGTGGTTTACTATTGGTCTCACCCGGCATTTGATGATTATCCCGTGGTTGGGGTTGACTGGAATGCCGCTAAGTATTTTAGTGAGTGGAGAACAAACTACTTAAATGACTACCGTCAAAGTGTAGGGCTTCCAATTATGCCTAACTTTAGATTACCTTCTGAAGCCGAATGGGAGTATGCTTCAAGGGGAGGAAGAGACATGGCGAAATATCCATGGGGAAATCCATACATCAGAAATGCGAAAGGTTGTCTGTTAGCCAACTTTAAGCCAGGTAGAGGTAACTACTTTGATGATGGCTATGCTTATACATCACCGATTGGAACTTACTTCGCTAATGAGTACGGACTGTACGATATGGCAGGAAATGTAGCCGAATGGTGTGAAGATGCGTATAATCCTTCAGCAATGCCACTTACGTGGGATTTGAACCCAACTTATTTTGATGATAACATTCCTTTTAAGGTAATAAGAGGCGGTTCATGGAAAGATATCGCGTACTACCTGGAAACAGGAACAAGATCATATGAGCATCAGGACACCACTAGAGCTTCTATTGGATTCAGATGTGCAATGACCTATCTTGGTAGATCATCAGGATATGAATTTTAATAAAAATCAATTTCGAATAAATTACTAACCTAAATATTATCACAATGAGCAAAAAAGGCGGATTTCAGGAGCTACTCTATTCCACTATAATGCCAAAAATTTATGGAATAGGTGCTGCAGTTGTAATCGTGGGAGCGATGTTTAAAATTCTTCACATGCCGGGTGCGGCCCTAATGCTGGGGGTTGGTCTAACCACCGAGGCTGTTATTTTCTTTTTGAGTGCTTTTGAACCAAAGCACGCTGAGCCGGATTGGGCAAAAGTGTATCCGGAGCTAGCTGACGATTATGATGGACCATCAGCTGCACCAAGAAAAGCAGTGCCACAAGCAACTGGTGCATCAGCACAGATGGATAAAATGCTTGCAGATGCCAAAGTTGGACCAGAATTGATCAAAAGTTTGGGTGACGGCATGAGAAACATGGCGGAATCAGCAAAAAAGATGTCAAACCTTAGTGATGCGGCAGTTGCAACAAACGAATATGCAACAAACGTAAAGTCTGCATCTAAGTCGCTTTCAGAAATGAATAAGTCCTACGCTAGTGCGATGGAAGCAATGTCTGGAATGGCAGATGCGACAAAAGACACGAAAGAATATCATAGTCAGGTTCAAAATGTAACCAAGAGTTTGGGTGCGTTGAATGCTGTTTATGAAATGGAATTGAAGGATGCTCAAAGTCATACGAAAGCATTGAATAAGTTCTATTCAAATATTAGCGGTGCGCTTGAAAGTATGGCTGATGCTGGTAAGGAAACTTCCGCATTCCAGGCAGAACTAAATAAGTTAACATCGAACATTTCTGCTTTAAATAAAGTATACGGTAATATGCTTACCGCAATGCGAGGAAGTAATCAACAATAATCCTTAAAACAAATTAATTATGGCAGGAGGAAAAGAAACCCCACGGCAGAAAATGATTGGCATGATGTATTTGGTGCTAACAGCATTGTTAGCATTGAATGTGAGTTCCACTGTACTTGACAAATTCGCCTTTATCAATGAAAGTTTGGAGCGAGCAAATGCCGAAACATCGCAGCGAAATGCTAGAACAATCACGGGAATGAAATCTGCCGCTAAGGATAAAGGAAATCGCGCTGATGATTTGAAGGTTGTGGCTGATGCTGAAGCTCTCAGAGCTGAAACCACCAAAATCATGGCCGAGATGGAAGAGTACAAAGAAAAATTTGTAGAGATAACCGGCGGTTATATGGAAGGCCATAAAGGGGATAGAAGATTCATCATGGGCAAAACTGATTATGATAAGGTTGGTAATTACATGATGCCTGTTGAAGAAGGTGGAGATGGAAATGGCGCAGAAATGAGAGAAATGCTAAATGGATATGCCGAATACATTCAAGGCCTTTTAAAGAAAAATGGCGCTGATGAATCTAAACTTAAGCAATACCATAAAATTGCATTAGATGCTGATGAAGATCCTATTTATCAGAAAGATGAAAATCAGAAAGGTAAAAAATGGTCGCAACTTGCTTTTGAGAATTCACCAACCCATGCTGGACTAGCAACAGTTAGTGAGTTTCAGGCAAACGTGCTTTCATTCGAAACTTCTGCGTTAGATTTTCTTGTAAAAAGAGTGGGATTGAAAGACATCACTTTTGATCAGATTAAACCTGTGATCATGCCAGAATCACAGTATGTAGCTGCAGGTACTAAGTATAAAGCAGATATGTTTATTGCTGCTTCAGCTTCTGGTTTGAACGACAAGCTAGTCATGACTTATAATGGTGAAGAAGCTCCGGTTGTTGGTGGAGTTGGTAAAGTCGAGTTCACAGCTACTCCTGGGAATTACGATAAAGAAGGAAATGCTAAGAAGCAGATTGTAGCTTCCATTACAGTGCCTCAGGGAGGTGGAACAGATACCACATTTGTGGATACAATTGATTATTATGTTGTAAGGCCAGTTATTCAAATTCAATCACAGTCTGTAAACGCGCTTTATTACAACTGTGGAAACGCATTGGATGTACAAGTGCCGGCTCTTGGAACTCAGTACAATCCATCTTTTTCAGCACGTGGTGGTGATGCAATAAAAGGGTCTCAAAAAGGTCAGGTAACAGTAGTGCCAAAATCGCAGAAGGTTACGTTAACCGTTTCCAGTGGGGGCAATGTGATCGGATCCAGAGAATTTGGTGTACGTGCCATCCCAGCTCCGGACATCAAAGTGTACACTGATGCAGGAGAAGTGAATATGAAAGAAGGTATCCCTGCCAGAACTCCTAAACTATATTTAAGAGCTATTCCTGATGAGAGTTTCGCTCAGTTTTTGCCAAACGATGCGAAATTTCAAGTAGCTGAAGCTGAAATAACATTAGTTAGTGGTGGGCTAGGACGGGGCTCAATTCGAGCAGGTCAAGAGGTTAACCTTCGAGGTATGTCTGGGAGAAAAGGTGATCAATTGGTTATAGAAATTAAAAAAGTACAAAGACAAAACTTTAGAAAGCAAGTGGAAACATTTCCAAAACACACTCGCTTTATCAACATATCGTTGAAATAGAATTGTCAGATAAAACAGAGATATGAAAAATTTAGGTTATGTAATCGTTTTTGGTCTCTCCCTCTCCTTTGGTTATGCACAGGAGGAGTTGGCACCATTGGTAAAGCCGGAGGTGGATGAGACTCAAGTGATGTTCCGGAAGACCGTTTGGCGGAGAATGAACATGAAGCAGAAGCAAAACAGACCGTTCTTTTCTTTGAATGGTGAGGTATCTAGATTACTCATTGAAGCCGTCGATGAGGGATTGTTAACACCTTACCGATCAGATTCTTGCATCAACTTCATGCCGGATATTATTTTTGTTTCAAACATTTCTGTTGAAAGAGAAGAAAATCCATTTGTAGGAGGAGGTTTTAATTCCGGAGGATTTGATTCTTTTGGAGATGATTCAGCGGATCAAGCAAGCGAAGAGCAATCGGATGAACCCAGGCAGGAATCAATCCCAGAAGATTTATTTTCTGTTTTGTATCTTAAGGAAGATGTAATTTTTGATAGAAACAGATCTCGCATGTACAATTACATTAGATCTTTAACCCTTGCTTTGCCTAGAGATGCTGGCTCCCTTTACAATCCTGCTGGGTTTGAAAAACCAATTGCACACTTTAGATATGATGATGTAATTGCGTTATTCAGAGGGCCATATGCGGACAAAGCAATATACTATAACAACCAAAATCCAGGACAGCATATGAACATGAGTGATGCATTTGAGCTTAGGTTGTTCAATGCACCAATTATAAAAGTATCTAATGCTCAGGATTTGGATATACGACAAATTTACGCTGATGAAATGGCTAAAGACCCTATGAGTGTAATCGTGATTCAACAAAAGTATGAGTACGACTTGATGGAGTATGAATCAGAACTCTGGGAATATTAATTTGAATAGAACCTAACCCTAATCCACCGGAAAATGAATATTAGAAATTTACTCTCCATTATAACTGTAGTCGGTTGCCTGTTTGCAACTGCACAAGAATCTGGAGAACTGACAGATCCAAGAGATGGTAAAACTTATAAAACAGTAACTATTGATATAGAGCTTGAAGGAGGAGTAACTGTCAAAAGAACATGGATGGCTCAAAACCTTGCTTATGAAGTTCCAGATTCATTCTGTTACAAAAATGAGCCAGCTTACTGTGAGGCTTTTGGTAGATTATATACTTTCAAGGCAGCAAGAGAGGCATGCCCTGAAGGATGGCACATCCCTACCATTGGGGAATGGAATTTACTATTCCAAACCTTTGGTGGAATACGTGACGCGGGAGTTGCTTTACAAAAAGGTGGTGAAAGTGGATTAGATCTGGCCTTAGGAGGATTTGGTGATCCGGGAAGGGTATTCAAAAACATTGGAATTAGCGGAAACTATTGGGATGCTGAAAAGAAGTCCGACAATACATCCGGTTTAATTTCTGTGCAAAAAGGATCTAAAGAAATATATCATAGTGTAATAGGTGACTGGCACAGAAATAGCTGTCGTTGCGTTAAAGACTATTAATTAATATTTCTTTGTTAATTCTAAAGGAGTCCTTATAGGACTCCTTTTTTTATTGCCCGTTGAATAATCTTGGCTTTCGATTGTCCAACTAAATCAATTAAGTCTTTTTCTGAAGATTGCTTTAAGCGAGCTACGCTTCCAAACTCACGCATTATTTTTTCGCGCGTACTAGCTCCTATCCCTTTAATTGAATCTAACGATGATTCAATGGACTCTTTACTTCTTTTTTGTCGGTGAAATGTGATTGCAAATCGATGAGCTTCATCTCTAATTTGCTGAATAAGCTTAAGAGAAGTTGATTTTTTGTTGATATGAATTGGAAGGTTATCATCAGGAAAATAGATTTCTTCCAGTCGTTTAGCAATACCAATTATAGGGACTTGTCCATAAATATTTAGCTCTTTCAAAGCATCACAGGCAGCATTGAGTTGGCCTTTGCCTCCATCGATTACAATTAAATTTGGGAATGAGATTCCCTCTTTCTTAAGATGAGCATATCTTCTGCCTACTACCTCTTTCATTGAGCCAAAATCATCAGGGCCCGTAACTGTTTTAATATTGAATTTCCTGTAATCAGATTTATATGGTTTACCGTTCCTAAAGCAGACCATTGACGCCACTGGATTTGTACCTTGTATGTTTGAATTATCAAAGCATTCGATATGCTTTGGTAGATCTGAAAGTTTCAGGTCTTCCTGAAGACTTAATAATATCCCTTCATTGGGCTGAGTGCTTTTTGAGGAAAGTTTCTCTTTTTTATAGTAGAGCGCATTTTTAAACGACAATTCTACAAGCTTCTTTTTATCTCCAATTTTAGGAACAATTACTTCTATATCTTCCCAAGGCTCAATGGACACATTGGTTAAAATTGTCGGGTTGTTGCTGCCATATTTTTTTCTCAAATCAAAAATGGAAAAACGGAAAACTTCAGCATCGTCTTCTTCGATTTTCTTCTTCACTTCAATTGTCTCAGAATTGATAATAGCTCCATTCTCAATTCGCATATAATTGATGAATTGAGAATTTTTGTTATCTGAATTTGTTGTTGTAAAAACATCAGTACTGGTAATTTTCTGATTGACTATTAAAGAGCGAGATTGGAATTTTTCCAATAGGTCATATTTTTCCTTGTATGACTGAGCTAGTTCGAACTTCAGATTACCCGAAGCTTCAGTCATTTTCTCTTTGTAAGACCTGCTCACAATGCCAATCTTACCTTTTAGTATTTTTTTTGCTTCGTCTATATCTTTGAGATAATCATCTTCTGTTTGTAATCCTTCGCATGGCCCTAGACAATTGCCAATATGATATTCAAGGCATACTTTAAATTTTTTCTTTTTGATGTTATCCTTTGATAGGTTGTACTTACAGGTTCTGATTTTATGGATTTTTCGAATTAAATCTATAACTCCATTCATCGCCTTTACGCTTGTATATGGACCAAAGTACTCACCTTTTGTGTGATCAATTCTACGAGTCGAATAGATTCTTGGAAACCTTTCGTTGGTGATGCAAATGCTTGGAAAACTTTTGTCATCTTTTAAGAGAATATTGTATCTCGGCTGGTTTTCCTTGATTAAGTTGTTTTCGAGTAGTAATGCATCAAATTCCGAAGAAACGATAACAAACTCTATTTCCTGGATTTCGGAAACAAGACGGTATGTCTTTCGATTGTCAAGGTTTGCTTTAGTAAAGTAGCTGGCTACTCTTTTCTTTAAGCTTTTGGCTTTTCCAACATATATAATGTTGCCGCTTTGATCAAAAAATTTGTATATGCCTGGTCTCTCTGGCAGTTTTAAGTACTCATCCTTTGAATATCGCTGAAACTCCATTCACTCAAATATGATAGCTATTTGTGAGATTTTTTTCTTGAAAAAAAACAGTTCTTACATGAAGTCATCTTCATCCACAACATCATAATCAACAGTATCAGTCGGATTTGTGTTCTCCTCATAGCGCTCACAATCGATGACGGTACGTAGTGGTTTAGTTGGTTTCTCGAAGTATCCTTTTTCGTATCCTAGCGTTTCATCAGCATAAACTCTTTGCATATAGCCTTCCCAAATAGGAAGCGCCGTTCTTCCCCCCTGTCCAAGTACCCATTGCCTGAAACGAATGCTCCTGTCGTCTCCACCGACCCATGCTCCGGAGACCAGATCTTTGGTAACTCCAATAAACCATCCGTCAGAAGCATTTTGTGTGGTCCCCGTTTTGGCACCTATCTCGTTATCAACTTTTAATTCATAATCTAATGCACGACCTGTGCCCATCTCCACAACACCCTTAAGCATATGCAGCATAAGGTATGCTGTTTCCTCATTGATAGCTTCCTGTTCATCAGGAACAAATTGCTGGATAACATTGCCATTTTTATCTTCTATTCTCGATATGAAGTATGGCTTAATGTAGGTTCCTTTATTGACAAACGTGGAATATGCACCAACCATTTCATAGATAGAAACATCGCCACCCGCTCCAAGACAAAGAGATGGTACTGCGTCGAGTCTGCTCTCAATACCAAGTCGTTTAGCATAATCCACAACCGTTGAAGGTCCAATTCTGTTCATCATAAAGGCAGTAATACTATTAACTGATTGCGCCATTGCCTGGCGTATGGTCATTACCTCACCTGTAAATCGTCCATTTGAGTTTTGGGGAACCCAAGTTGGTGGGTCCTGACCAGGTAAGCTAAATGAAACTGGTGCATCTACGACCGGGAAACAAGGCGAATATCCATTATCGATTGCCGCGGTATACACAATTGGTTTAAATGTTGACCCTGGCTGTCTTCTGCTTTGCTGGACGTGATCGAATTTAAAATATTGATGATTTATGCCTCCAACCCATGCTTTAATATAGCCTGTCCTTGGATCCATGGACATGAACCCAGCCTGTAGAAAGCGCTTGTAATAGTTTAATGAGTCATAAGAACTAAAGACAGTATCTATCTCACCACCCCAGGAAAAGACTGTCATTCTCTTTTTTTTGTTCAAATAATAATCAACTGAGTCTTTCTGGTCTCCAAATCGAGATCTTAAGTTTTTATATGCCTCCGTTCGTTTAATAGCGTCATCCAAAAACTCAGGAATTTCTTTGTTTTCGTTATCAATCCATGGATTTTCTCCTTGCCAATGTTCATTGAAGATATGTTGTAATGTATCCATGTGCTCTGCAACAGCTTCCTCAGCATACTGCTGAAGCCTGCTATCAATTGTTGTATAAATCTTTAACCCATCATCAAAAAGGTCATATCCGTTTTGTCTGGCCCATCTGACAAGATAGTTTTTAGCAACTGTGCGGAAATACGTTGCTAATCCTTCATTTTGATTTTCAACTCTATAGTTTAATTGAATGGAGTCTCTATTGAGTGTATCGTAGCGTACTTTATCTATAAGGCCATATTTATGCAGGTTCCAAAGTACCTCTGTTCTTTTTCGGTGCGCATTTTCAGGGTTTAGTACCGGGCTCCATCGAGTAGGTGCATTAATGGCTCCAACAAGCACTGCAGACTCTGAATAGTTCAGTTGAGACGGAAGCTTATTGAAAAAGGTTTTTGCAGCAACTTTGATTCCATACGAGTTGCTTCCAAACTCTACAGTATTCAGGTACATTGCTAGAATCTCCTCTTTCGTATAGGATTTTTCCAACTGTACAGCAATGATCCATTCTTTAAGTTTGGTAATTATTTGTCCGAGTGTTCTCGACCGATATAGTGAGCCATGCTCTGCTGTATTTGTTTTAAACAAATTTTCTGCTAGCTGCATGGTCAAGGTACTTCCACCTCCCTGAAAAGAGAATGTAAGCTTTCCAATAATAGCCCTGGCCAAACCTTTTAAATCGATACCAGAATGATCTTTAAACCTTACATCTTCTGTAACTAATAAGGTATTTACAAGCTCAGGAGAAAGTTGTTCATAGGTTACCGGTGTTCTGTTTTTACGAAAATATTTCCCTAGTGAAACACCGTCTGCACTCATTAATTCTGATGACAGGTCTGGATCCGGACGCTCAAGGGCTTCAAGACTTGGAAGGCTTCCAAACCATCCGAATGCATCATTTTTCACCATCAAAAAAACGGAAGGAATCCCAATAACACCAAGTACAAACACGACCCACAAAGGCCTTAGTGTATATTTAATTAGTTTTCTATTCATCAATAGTGCTTTTCAAAAAATGATAGGTATGCAGACACGTCTTTTGTTTGATAAAAGATATCAAAGTTATCTTCTGTAATTACAAAAACATCAAATTTCTGGCCTTTAAATGTTTCCTTCAAGTTCAGCTCCTGATTGATGGATTTCATAAAGCTGATGGCTGTACCTTTTCCAGGAAAAATATTAACAAGCAGCATGGATTTTTGATCACTTAAAATCAGATTGCCTGTCTTTAATGTCGTTAAATTTTTCTCTTTTAAATACTCATCAACTATTGGTGGTAGCTTATCAGTCATATCTGATTTGATATCGTAAGCGATAACGAAAAGATGCTTTTGATTAAAATCTTCGATGAATCTCGCTCGTGCACTATTGTATCTTTTTTGTTGAAAATTTTCCGAAGCTGTTAAAAGCGATTTAGCATATTCGTTTAGTTCACTTTCCGGGTATTCATTAATGAACTCACCGAGTTCAAATTGGTACTTGTGATCTTCTTCTGTTTGTCCTATTGCCAGGACTTTAAGTAAAGCAACATTATCACTAAACTCATTTTCTGGGTGTAGGCTCAATGCGCTATCGGAGGCAAATAAGATTTCCTTGTATGAGCCAGCTTTATATTTTTGATATAGTCGCTTATATAATCCTTTCAGCTGCGCACTGATAGCAAAGCTCTCTTCCCTGTAGTTGGGGTTGTCTACTAACTTTGCGTAGATGGTTTCAGGATATTTTTGCTTTAATAGTTCTCCTTTCTGCTTCGACTTTTGAGGGTTCAAATTCTTATAAAGTAGGTATAGTTGGTAAAGAACTTCTGCTTCATATTCTGTCACAGGAAAGCGGGAAAGTAGCTTTTCAAAGGATTCAGCAGCATTAGCATCTTCTTCAAGCCTTAGGTTATAGATGTTCCCCAGATTATAAAGGGCAACTTCTATTTCACCCAACAAAGTGGCTTGCTGTTGTTCTGAGGTAGGAAGTGATTCCATCATTCTTCTAGCTTCATCTGCAGCAGATTCTACTGTCTCTTCCTCTCCGGATGATTCCGATATTTCTCTATTGGCGACAACCGTTTCTTCTTCTGAAATATTGCTAGCTGTTTTATTATTGCGTCTCCAATCATCTTCTAATGCCCTCTCACCCCATTTACGAATAAAGTCACTACGTCCCTTGCTTAATGCACTGGTATTATTAAAGTACCAGGTGGCTCCCGTTGAAGCAGTTGTAATAAGGTTATCTCCTGCACTTTGAGTTATACTACGTGCTCTGTTTATTGCTGCTTGTTTTTCTTTCTTTTTCCGTTCCTCATTAGCTTTTCTGGTAGACTCAACCTGTGCAGTAAACATTACAAGAACTGAATCTTGAGGTAGTGAAGCTAAATGTAGTAGACTATCGTTTTTCTGAATAGTAACTATTTGTTCCACAAAATCAACAAGAATTTCCTGGCGCTCTTTTATCTCAGCATAATTGTCTTCATCTCTTGGCATTGTATTGACTGTGCTGTCATAGTAATCTTTAGCAAGCACATAATCTTTTAATGTATCGTAGTATATCTGACCAAGGCTCAGGTACGAATATGCCTTTTGACGATTGTTGTTTACACTGTTTCTAATAGATAACTTATAATTATCAATTGCCTCCTCCAGATTTCCATTTTTTAATTCGAAACCAGCCAGCTCATAATAGATCTTATCCCTGTATTCTTTGTTTTTAGGATCCCTGAGCAAGCTTTTGAAATATCGTTGAATCTTTTTTAGGTCACCTCCATCAGCTAATTCAGTAACCTGCGACATGTATAATTTTGCGTAGAATTCAAGTTCATATGTGGGGTTGTTTTTAAGCACATTTTTATAATACCTGAATGCTTCACTTTCAAACTCTAACTCATGGAAAACCTGGCCGATTATAAAATTGATGCGTGCCTTATCTGATGAATTGAGTAATTCTTCAGCTTTCACCAGGCTTCCCACCATTTTGCTTTTATCATCCTTTTTTTGATAGAGATAAGCTGAGTTGAGATGTAGTCTGCGCTGATTTTCTTTATTTAATTTCTCTTTAGCCAAGTAGTCAGTTACAGCAATGGCATTGTTGAATTCATTGAATTCTGTAAAGGTTCTGATCAAAAGTGTAAGTGCTTGATGACGAGCATTGTCATCTTTACTATGTGTATTCACGTACTTAAAGGTTTCGATAGCGTCAGGAAATTCCATTGCATAGTGACGCGCTTTCCCTACCAGAATATAGCTGTCATCTTCCCATTTACTGTTGGGGTGCCTTTGGATGGCAATAGACGCTTTTTGAATGCAGTCTTCAATTTGTGTACTCAGAGAAGCAGACTTAACAGAATCAAATTGTGCATAGATCGGTAAAACTTTATTATAGTTCCAATCCTGACTTTCAAAAATCGACTGCTCAATTTCATTGATTCGCTCATTGGCAATAAAATAAGCATTATAATGAGCCGTTAGATCGTGAAATGAACTGCTTAAAGGATTGTTCTTGTACGGTGAACAACCTATGAATGCCGCGATTATTATAAGGAGTATTATTTTCTTCAAAATGACTTTAAGCTGATTCAATAATTAACGATCTCAAATTCAATTTGGTGTAAAGATAAAACATGGGGTGATCTGCATACCTTTGTCGGCTTAAATTGCAATCTATGGCTGCAAGAAAGACATTTAGTAATTGGCTAACGAATAAATATCTACTCATTATTCGTAATGAGGAAAATTTTGCTGAAAAAACAACTTTTAGTTTCAACTACGCAAGGCTTTTTTTGCTATTGGCAGGTGTAGGTTTGCTGCTATTGTCTCTAGCAGTATACTTAGTCACAGTAGCGCTTGAGCAATGGCTTGATCCTCGTCACGCTCAAATGGAGGCCAACCGACAGGTTTTAGAGCTATCGATGACCATAGACTCATTGGAGCAAGAGGTAAATAATAAGGATATCTACATAGAAAACGTAAGGAGGATTATTGCAGGTGAAGAAATAGATCAAAACATGGAATCCAGTCCGGAATCTGATCTACAACCCGCCGAACTTACAGGAAGTATACAGCCGGTTGATTCGCAGTTTAGGGCAGAATTTGAGGGTTCAGAGCTTGCGGAAATTACCGCCTTGCCGATTGCAGTATCTTCAAATGTTTACGAATTGAGAGATGTTTACCTTTTCAGTCCTCTGGATGGGATCATAACGGATGGGTTTAACCCTAAAGAGGATCATTTTGGGGTTGATATTGTTGCGCCGGAGAATGAGCCAGTAAGATCTGTGGGTGATGGTGTAGTGATAATGTCATCATGGACCCTTGATGGTGGGTATATTTTGGCAATCCAGCATCCTGGCAATTTAATTTCTGTATATAAGCACAATTCGGAATTATTTAAAAACGTTGGTAATTTTGTGGCGGCTGGAGAAGTTGTAGCCACAATAGGGAATACGGGAGAATTAACCTCTGGTCCACATTTACATTTAGAATTGTGGCACAATGGTAACCCTGTAAATCCGCAAGAGTATATTGCACTTTAAAATCAGGCTATGTTGAACAAGAATCAAAAAGAAGTTGAAGAGTTGAGTAACTCGAGTAATATAATAGGGAAAGGCACGATCGTAAACGGCAGCATTGAAACGTTTGGGAATATTCGTGTGGAGGGCAAGGTAATTGGAGATATTAAAACCAAGTCAAAAGCCGCTTTTGGGCATTCGTCTCAAGTGGATGGAAGTGTTTTAGCACAGAATGCTGAGGTTGCTGGTCATATCGCTGGAACAATTGAAGTTACCGAGCAGCTTGTACTGAAAGCAACTGCTACGATTGATGGAGATATTATTACCAATAAACTATTGGTTGAATCTGGTGCCACTTTCAATGGGAAATGTAAAATGGGCGTGAAAAGCAAGGAGATAAAAATTGGAAAGCCCGAAGAACAAGAGCAGCCACAGGCACTCAAAGCCTGATCCTGAAAATTCTCAGGAAAAGTCTTTTATGAGGTTCTATTCACTAGCCTTTGAGCTGGTGGTAATGAACCTCGTTTTAATTATAGCTGGATTTTATTTAGATGAGTATTTAAATACGAGTCCTGTTTTTATACTGACCGGAGTTTTTCTTTCACTATCAGGCACAATCTGGCTACTACTAAGGTTTACGAAATGAAGAAGTGGATAACACTAGCTTTAATTACAATCGCTCTGCTTTCCTTTAGCTTTCTGAATGTGAAACTGCATCCTTCATGGAACTTAATGATTGCATTTTTTGCAATTCAAACCATCATTCTTTTTCGCGTCGATCAATGGGCACCAAAAGAATGGAAGCCACAAGCATCACTCGTGAAAATTATTATCCGACTTTTATCTTCAATGGTCTTTATTTTGGTTTTGGTTTATACTCAGGAAGACCTCTACAATCTCGTTATTCAATTTATAATCATCTATTTGATATATATGATCTTTGAAATAGTTGAGGCTTTGACTAACTTGCGCCGAAATTGAGGAACGAACAAATATCCGATGAAAATAGGCTCCATGTTGAAGCGATCTAACTTTCTGACAATCAACAAGTTTTTAGCAATAATTTTGCTCGTGATGCCTGGTCTTGTATGGGCTGGAGGTGGTTCAGGAAAAGATGGCGAGGACGAACAATTTGATCCAAGCGAATTAATTAATCACCACATTTCAGATTCCCACGTTTGGGAAATTACACATGGGATAGTAGTCCATCTTCCGGTAATTGTTTATTCCGAAGAAAAAGGGTTGGATATTTTTTCATCAGCAAATTTCTTTGGCGAGCATGAAGAAGTGAAACCATACAATGGATATGTGATGGATCATGATCACATTACCCTTGAAAGTGGAGGGCACGTTTTCGATATTTCCATTACTAAAAACGTATTGTTTCTATTCATTGATGCCCTTATTCTCATTCTGGTTTTTTCCGCTGTAGCCAGGGGATATAAAAAGAATGCGGGTAAAGCACCCAAAGGAATTCAATCGTTTTTTGAGCCTATCATTGTTTTTGTAAGAGATGATATTGCAAGAGATAACATCGGTCACAAGTACGAGCGCTTTATGCCGTTCTTGCTTACCGTTTTCTTTTTCATCTGGTTTGGAAACCTTCTTGGTTTGTTGCCGGGGGCAGCAAATATGACTGGAAATATTTCAGTTACACTTACGCTTGCGGTAATCACGTTGATCATCACGCTTTTCTCAGGAAGAAAAACGTATTGGCTTCATATTGTGGATCCTTTAGGTAAGTCCATGCCATGGGCAGGTAAATTATTGCTTTACATTATTTTATGGCCAGTAGAGATCATTGGTATTTTCACCAAGCCGTTCTCGCTTATGATTCGACTTTTTGCGAACATCACAGCTGGTCACATTCTTATACTTAGTATTATCAGTTTGGCTTTCATTTTCGAAAGTCTTACAATAGGCGTTGTTGGGGCTCTTTTTGCCACAGTGATGAATATGCTTGAGCTTTTTGTAGCTGTGCTACAAGCTTACGTTTTTACGCTTCTTTCAGCACTGTACTTCGGTCAGGCAGTTCAGGAGCATCATTAAAAATTTTTGAACCATTTTTTTAACTATATAAATATACAATTATGGGAGCAGTAGGAGCAGGTTTAGCAGTATTAGGAGCAGGGCTTGGTATCGGTTTAATCGGTAAAGGAGCAACTGAGAGTATTGCAAGACAACCAGAAGCAGCTGGTAAAATCCAAACAGCAATGATTATCGCAGCAGCCCTTATTGAAGGTGCAGCTCTATTCGGCGTTGTAGTTGGTCTATTGGCTGGATCAGGAAATTAATTCCTAAAACAAGGTTGGCCATGACCACATTAGGTGGCATGGCCAGCTTTTATTGAAAAGACATTTACTAAAAAAATAGATATACCGTGGCACTAGTTACCCCAGATATTGGATTGATCATTTGGCAATTGATTGTCTTCCTGATCGTACTATTTATCCTACGAGCATTCGTTTGGAGGCCGATATTGAGCGCACTTAAAACGCGTGAATTTCAAATTGAAGATTCTCTAAGAGCTGCTGAGCATGCGCAAGAAGAGATGAAGCAAATCAAGGCTGATAATGAGTACCTCCTTCAGGAAGCACGAATAGAAAGAGATGCAATCTTAAAAGAAGCCCGAGATGAAGCAAGCCACATTATTGAGCGTGCCAAAGCTGAAACATCTGATATTACATCAAAGATGATTCAGGATGCAAGAGAGGCTATAGAGGTTGAAAAGAAGGCGGCTCTTAGTGAGGTAAAAGCATTGGTAGCTTCACTATCCCTGGAGATAGCTGAAAAGGTCCTTCGCGAAAAGCTTTCTGACGACAAGTCTCAAAAAGCATTAGTTGAGAAATTTATCAAAGACGTAAAAGTTAATTAAGCATGTCTGTAGGCAGAATAGCGGTTCGGTATGCCACTCCAATCCTTGAATTGGCTGAGGAAAAGAAGGTGCTTGATAATGTTAAGACTGATATGGAATCTTTCATTTCAGTATGCGACGATAACAGAGACTTTTCGTTGATGCTGAAAAGCCCGATCATTCCTCACCAAAAAAAGGCGGATATTCTAAAAAAGGTGTTTACTGGCAAAGTAAATGACCTTACTCTTCAAGCTTTTGACATTATCACAAGAAAAAGTCGGGAAAACTTGCTTGAGGATATCGCTGAGGAATTCCTTCACTTATATAATGTGAAAAAAGGACTTGCTGAGGTATCAGTTACTACTAGCATTGAGCTAGATGCTGATATGAAAAAAGCATTCGAAAAGCTAGCAAAAGATATTACAGGAAAAGATCCACTTTTATCAGAAAAGGTAGATCCGGAAATTGTCGGAGGATATATCCTGAGAATGGGAGACCTGCAGTTGGATGAAAGTGTGAGTGGACAATTGAAAGATTTAAAACTGAAGTTTTCAAAAAAATAAATAACTCAAGCCAACAGGCTAAACAAATAAAATTATGGCACAAGTAAGACCTGATGAGGTTTCAGCAATTTTAAGAGAGCAGCTATCCGGGCATAAAACCGAAGCTGAGCTTGAAGAAGTAGGTACCGTACTACAGGTAGGTGATGGTGTAGCCAGAATCTACGGATTGTCTAATGCTCAAGCTGGTGAGCTTTTAGAGTTTGAAAACGGATTGAATGCACTTGTATTGAACCTTGAAGAGGACAATGTAGGAGCTGTACTTCTTGGAGACTCTGCAAACGTAAACGAAGGTGACACAGTAAAGAGAACCGGCCGAATTGCTTCCATCAAAGTAGGTGATGGCATGTGTGGACGAGTTGTTGACACACTGGGTAATCCTATCGATGGTAAAGGGGCAATCGAAGGTGAAACATTTGAAATGCCTCTTGAAAGAAAAGCCCCGGGAGTAATCTTTAGGGAGCCAGTAAGTGAACCACTTCAGTCAGGTATTACAGCGATTGATTCAATGATCCCTGTTGGTAGAGGTCAAAGAGAGTTAGTAATTGGTGACCGTCAGACAGGTAAAACTGCTGTAGTTATTGATACAATTATCAATCAGAAAGAATTTTACGATAAAGGTGAGCCTGTTTTCTGTATCTACGTTGCGATCGGACAGAAAGCATCAACGGTAGCTGGAATTGTAGCTCAACTTGAAAAGGCGGGAGCAATGGCTTATACGGTTATTGTAAATGCTTCCGCATCTGATCCAGCTCCAATGCAGTTTTATGCTCCGATGACGGGTGCTGCAATTGGTGAGTACTTCAGAGATACTGGACGTCCAGCATTGGTGGTTTATGATGACCTTTCTAAGCAGGCAGTTTCTTACCGTGAGGTTTCTCTGCTTCTAAGAAGACCTCCGGGGCGTGAAGCGTATCCTGGAGATGTATTCTACCTTCACTCAAGACTTTTGGAAAGAGCTGCTAAGATCATCGGTGACGATTCTATCGCCCAGCAAATGAATGACCTTCCTCCTTCTTTGAAAGGAAAAGTAAAAGGTGGTGGATCATTGACAGCACTTCCGATCATTGAAACGCAAGCAGGTGATGTGTCTGCCTATATTCCTACAAACGTAATCTCGATTACGGATGGTCAGATCTTCCTTGAGACTAACTTGTTTAACTCTGGTATTCGCCCTGCAATTAACGTTGGTATCTCGGTATCAAGGGTTGGTGGTAACGCACAGATCAAGTCCATGAAAAAGGTTGCTGGTACGTTGAAGTTGGATCAGGCACAGTTCCGTGAATTAGAGGCATTCGCTAAGTTCGGATCTGATCTTGATGCTGCAACACAGCGAACCATTGACAGGGGTAGAAAGAACCAGGAAATATTGAAGCAACCACAGTTCTCTCCGGTACCGGTAGAAGAGCAGGTAGCAATCATTTACGCTTCCACGAAAGGCTTCCTTGATCCGGTTCCTGTGAATAAAGCGAAAGAATTCCAAACTGAATTTATTAACGCAATGAGAAGTACCGGTAAGGATGCGTTGGCAGACTTTAAAGCTGGTAAATTAAGCGATGAGGCTGTTGCTAAAACAGAAGAAATCGCGAAAGACATTGCTTCCAGATACAAAAAATAAGAAGATAGATGGCCAATCTTAAAGAGGTAAAAGGTAGGATTCAGTCAGTTGTTTCAACACAGCAGATCACTAAGGCCATGAAAATGGTGGCGGCTGCTAAGTTGAGGAGAGCACAGGATCGTATCATTCAAATGAGGCCATATTCCCAGAAGCTTTCTGAGATTATTCAGAATGTTTCAGGTGGACAGACAGATGTAAGTGATAATCCATATTCAGAGGAGCGATCTATCGAGAGAGTACTTCTTGTAGTGGTTTCATCTGACAGAGGATTGTGTGGTGCCTTTAATAGTAGTGTCTTTAAAGGTACCAAGGCACTTATTGCTGAGAGGTATAGCCATGTTGAGGCTGCTGGGAATCTGGAAATTTTGCCGATAGGTAAAAAAGCATTTGAGCACTTTTCAAAGAGAAAGTACAATGTAATTGATACTTATTCTCATCTAATTGAAAAGTTGAATTTTGCAGATGTCAAAGAAGCAGCTGAAATGGTGATGGCTGCATTCCTTGATGGCACATACGATCAGGTGGACATTATTTACAACGAGTTTAAAAATGTTGCAACTCAGATCGTAAAGAAAGAGCAATTCCTTCCGATTAAAGAAGTTGAACTTGATGATTCAGGTGCTGATTTTGGTGAGATAGATTACATCTATGAGCCATCTAAGGACTTCATTTTTGATGAATTAGTACCAAAGTCGCTTAAAATCCAGTTTTATAAAACTTTGCTTGAGTCCAATGCATCTGAGCATGGAGCACGAATGACGGCAATGGATAAAGCAACGGAGAATGCGGATGACCTACTGAAGGAGCTTCGGTTGACTTACAACAGAACACGTCAGGCAGCCATTACAAAAGAGATTTTGGAGATCGTGGGTGGTGCAGAAGCATTAGCTCAGGGATAATGATCGGGCGAGCATATCGTACCGCTCAAATTTTGTCCATAGATATTGTAATCGGAGTAGTCATACTGCTCCGATTTTTTTGTGTCCAATTCGGTGTAGCTCCCGGATGGGAAGCTTATGTGCTTCTGGGAGGAGTTGTCTGGCTTATCTATACAGCAGATCATCTTAGAGATGCAGAGAATAAGATCAGATCTTCCAGGGAGCGATATCTGTTTCATAAAGATCATCGAAAATCTTTACTGGTAGTTGCTGGTATTGTTTTGTTGGTGCTTTCGTTGCTGATCTTTTTCATTCCTCTGGTGATTTTCCTAGGCGGATTGGCGCTGGCGATATTCTCATTTATCTATTTATTGATGCAACACAGGTTATCGCGATTTCTTTCGAAAGAGCTTTATGTTGCCTTGGTTTATTCAGCCGGCATTTTGATGGTACCTTTTCTACTCAGTGAGACTTACCAATGGGATATATTTCTATTATTGGTGCTACTAACCTTTGTGAACCTGAGTCTATTTAGCTGGTATGAAAAGGAGGACGATATAAGAGATAAGTTTCAATCGATTGCCACAGAACTTAATGGTAAGCAACTGGAAAAAATCATATTACTGTTGATCTCAATAAGTCTTGCAATTGCCATTCTTTCCATCAATGTTATCACAATTTATTTTATAGCAGGCTTTGTCATTTATGCATTGATGCTCATTTTTTCCGATTGGTTTCGACTCAAGCATCGCTACAGAGCAATAGGCGATGGCATATTTTTATTGCCAATTCTTTTCGAATGGCTGTAAACGATTTTGACTTTATTGCACCTTTTTATGATCGCCTTTCGAAACTTGTTTTTGGAGAATCATTAATACAAGCACAAGCTTATCATCTGAAAGAAATAGGCGATAAAGATCATGTGCTTATCCTTGGTGGAGGGACAGGTAAATTACTTGAGTATATTCCCAAAAGTGGTGAGTTGGATTTTGTGGAAAAGTCCGTCAGGATGCTGGATAGAGCTAAAAGGAGAAAATTCCACGGATCAATTAATTTCATTCAATCGGATTTTTTGGAGTTTGAATCGGATAAAAGATATGATGTGATCATTTGTCCATTTTTTCTCGACTGTTTTGATCAACAAAGCCTGAATACTGTTATTGCGAAAATCAAGAGGCTTCTTAGTACTAATGCGAAGTTGATTGTTGTGGATTTTGAAAAGAGAAAGGTTAATACGCTCTTACTTGATTCAATGCTGATTTTCTTTAGATGGTGTGCCAATCTTGAAACCATCAAACTACTCGATTTAAGGTCTTTTTTGAAGAAAAATAATTTTCAGGAAAATGAAATCAAGTTTTATCATAAAGGGGTTTTTAGTGCACTTTACTACCAGGTAGGCAAAAGGAAACGGTAGTTCCCTGTTTGGCGCTAATTTCCAATTTACCCTGATTTTTTTCAATAAAGTCCTTGCACATAAGAAGTCCGATTCCTGAACCTTTTTCCTGCTCAGTGCCTGTGCGTGTAAACCCTTCTTCCTTATCTAGAATCTTCTGGATCATTTCATTGGTCATCCCGATTCCGGTATCGATGATGGAGACTCTTGTGAGATCAGCATCGTGTTCTGCTACAATCTTTATCTTTCCATTTTTAGGAGTGAATTTGATCGAATTGTGAATTAGGTTCCTAACCACAAACTCCAGCATGTCTTTATCCGCATTCAAAATGGTTTCATCAACTCCAGCTTCAATTTCAATTTTAATTTTCTTCTGCTCAAGGAGAGGTGTAAACAACTTTAATGACTTATCAAGCGCCTTTCTAAGGTCTACATTGGTAGGATTGAAGGTCAAACTATCCTGCTGCAGCTGCGACCATAGGAGCAGGTTGTCCATCAACAATATCAGATTTTGAAGAGAAAATCGGGTCTTATCACTGAGTTCAGAAATTTCATCTGGCGACAGCTTGTTGTAATGATTGATGAAAAGGTTGAGGTATGAATCGACCGTTGTTAGCGGGCTCTTCAGCTCATGTGAAATAATGGAGAAGAGCTTAGATTTGATCTGATTCAGCTCTCGTAAATCATTCTCTGACAGTTTAAGCTGATTGAGCGTTTCTTCCAATTCCTTCGTTCGTTCTTTTACCTGTCGTTCAAGCTCATCTTTTTGTTTTTCAGCCAGCTGCTTTTTCTCCATTTCCTTTTCACGTGCAATTTTTTCTTTCTCAATCTTTTCCAATGCCAGCATTTTTCTTGTTCGGTTAAGCCTGTCAGAAAGACCCAGTGAAAACAAAACCACCTGAGCAACCGCACCAATTTGGATGATATAGCGGGTCAAGAAATTATCCGGTAAATAGTGAAGCTCCCTGAAAATGAACAAAATACCTCCAATGTTGAATAGAGCAAAAGCAACCAAAAACCAAAGAGCTGGCTTATACCCTCTCAGGTAGACGATCACACTAGCGATGGTAATGGCTGACATGGTGACTGCTCCAAGAAATCCAATTACATGATTGGTTTCCACGAGCCAGTCTTTTATTTCCAGCCAGCTTATTAGCCACATCGCTATGGGTGTTAAATAGAGTAGAAGCAGGATTGTAAAGAACGTATTCCACTTTGGAACGTACTGATCAGTATGGAGATATGTCTTGGTAAACAATATTCTGCTGATGTTAGTGAGCGGTATGATCAAGGCAAAGACGTATGCATTCCAATGGGGTCTTGACGGCCAAAAGTGCTCGAATGTAAACCCGTAATAAAAGGCCATGTAAAGCGCAAAACCTACAATGGAAAGCACGTACCACAGATAGCTTTGATCCTTTACAGCCATGTAGATCATGAGGTTGTAAAGTGCCATTACGATCAGAATGCCAAAAAACAAACCGTGTGCAATTAGTCTCTGACGTTCCTGAAACCTCCATTGGTCAGGAGTGAACTGACTCACTGAGGTTACCTCCAATTCAAAAAGCGGATGATCTCCTTTGAGCTTTACCAATAAGGAATCACTTGTTGTATGAATGATGTTTTTGAAAGAGAAATAGCTTTTTTTCCCACCCGGAATCATTGTTCCTGTGTAATGAATGCCTTCATCTCCATAAGCTACCACATGGCTCCAGTTTGGTAATTCAACGTATCGATTTTCAGGATTTAGGTCAATTTTTGTCCAATACCATACTTCATTAGAAAACGCGCTGGAGTCTGCCGGTTGCTGCAAAAGGCTGTCAAGAAAAAGTTTTTGTGCCTCTAGGGTGAAAGCTCCAATAAATAGAAAAATGTACGTGCAGACTCGTCGCATCAGAATGAAATAATTGACCTGCAATATAATCGCGACAGGTTTAGTTGTGAATTTGCATTTACATTTGAAGAATGTCCGAGGGAAAAACCAAAGTACTCATTGCCGAAGATGATTTTGTGGTAGCAAAGAACTTGAGTATTACACTTGAGGAGCGAGGCTATGAAATATTAGGCATCAGCGAATCAGGTGAGGAGCTACTACAATCACTTAGTAAAGAACCGACAGATATCGTGATCATGGATATCAACCTTGCAGGACTGATGGATGGAATTGAGGTAACGTCCCTTATCAAGAATAAAACCAACACGCCTGTTCTCTACTTAACTTCTGACAGAGATCAAAAGACACTGGAGCGAGCCAAACTCACCAATCCGGACGGATATTTGATTAAACCATTTGATGGTGACGAGTTGGTTTCAGCGATAGAAATCGCCTTGCACAGACACCATTTGTCAACAGGCAATCAAAAAGAAGATACGGTAGTCAGCGAGTCGCACTTATTCGTCAAGGTGAAGAACAGATTGGAAAAACTTCAGTTTGAAGATGTTCGGTACATAGAAGCCAACGACATCTATTCCATCCTGATGACTAAGCAGAGCAACTACATTTTGAGTTACTCACTGAAAACACTGGAAGAAAAGCTTCCCGGCTCCAGATTCATGCGTGTGCATCGCTCCTACATAGTGAACGTAGAGCATATTCAGGCGATAGAGGATAATTACATACAAATTGCTGATAAGAGCATTCCTATTGGAAAAACCTACCGCGAGGACCTCATGAAGCGCCTTTCGATAATATGAAATTTTAAATTTCAACACTTTGTCAGAAGTGTATATTGACTTTTATTTAAAAATCCGGTGATTTATTGCGGATTTTTCCTTCACCACGACAAAGGTTCTGTTCACCTTAAAAAAACCTTCTTTCACCTGAGTTCAGTTGCCAAAGCGCCTGAATAAGTAAAAATTGGTAGCTGGATTAAGTGAAAATATGGCTTCAGCAAGTTTTACTGAATATGTTTGGATAGCAGTCATCGCCTACATGGCGCTGATTCTCTTCTTTGTTATTAGAGGAGCTATTCAGACTAAAAACATCTCAGATTATGCGCTGGGCAATATTGCTTTTTCCCCGATTGCAGTTGGGCTGGCACTTGCGGCTTCTATGACCAGTGCAGCAACATTCATCATCAATCCGGGATTTATTGCCTACTACGGAATCAGCGGATTTCTTTCCTTCGGATTGGTTTTATCCATATCAGCACTGATATCATTGATAGTGATTACCAAAGGATTTCGGAAGGTAGGAACTTCAGTAAAAGCGCTAACCATGGCACAATGGATTGGTAGCAGATATGACAATAAGAGCTACTCACTATTTTTTGGTTTCGTATCCTTGCTACTCATCACATTTATTGTGCTGATATGTGTAGGCCTGAGCAAGCTCCTTTCAAAAGCATTGAATGTAGAAGAAATCTACATTTTGATTTCTGTTGTGGTATTCGTGTTTGGATACATGATGTTCGGTGGAGCAAACTCCATGGTATACACCAATATGATTCAGGCTTCTTTGATGATAGTGGTTGCCATCATTTTGCTTACTTCTGGTTACGAACATTTCTCTGATGGCATCTCAGGATTTTTTGCAAAGCTTAAAGCAATTGACCCTGTTCTTGCAGAGGGTACAAATCCACAAAGTCCATTATTCAGGGACTATTTTGAAATAATTTTTTGCCAGGTTGTGGTTGGGATAGCGATTGTATGTCAGCCACATATCATCACTAAATCGCTTCTTTTAAAAAATGATAATCAGGTAAATACGTACCTGATTGCAGGTGTAATTGTTGAATTCCTCTTCTTCCTCGTGGTTTTTGCAGGTCTTTATGCCCGGCTGGAGTTTCCGAATCTTACAGTAGATGGCAGCCTGCTCAGCCTCGATGGAGTGCTGTCAGCTTATGTTGTGAAAAAATTTACCACCGGTATAGGAATCATTGTGGTGATGGGACTGATATCAGCGGGTCTTTCTACTTTAGAAGGCTTGATCCAAAGCCTAAGCACAACAATCACACAAGATGTAATCCGTCCCATATTTGGTGAGCCAAAAATTCAACCGGTTATTCTGAATCGACTCACAATCATTTTTTTAGCAGCCGTTTCTTTTGCTTTCAGCTGGCAACAACTAATTTCTCCTGATTTGAGTGTTGGGATTTTTGCGCAGAATGGTGTCTATGCTTATTTCTCTGCTGCTTTTGTGCCCGTTCTTTTTGGAACTTTCCTGAGGCAAGTACCGGTACATGTGCCATTTGTGAGCTCAGTATCTGCCATCATTATTCATTTTTCAGTGTATTACGGCAGGCTTACGCCGTACATGCAGGAAGAAGTGAGAAACCCGGCCATCGCTTCCACACTTGCCATTTTAGGTTCGCTCGCCATAGGTCTGATATTGCATACTTACGCTAAGTCTAAAAAGGAGAAAGTATCAATCGCATGAAAAGCCTGATCACCATATCATTCTTATGTTTAGCGCAATTCTCCATTGCTCAAAATGATGAATTCATGCCTACCTATAAATATGACACAAAGAAGGTCGCAATCTTCGATGAAATTGAGATCGCCTACCTGGATGAAGGAGCACAGGATGCACCTGTAATTGTGATGGTGCATGGCCTGGGTGGTTATATCAAAAACTGGTACCCAACCATAGAAGGATTAAGTGATGAATATCGATGTATAGCGCTGGATCTACCCGGATATGGTCAGTCTACTTTGAGGGCTTTTGATGAAGAAGATTACATGGACTTTTTCGCTCGCACGCTAGATACGTTCGTGAAAAAACTGGAATTAGATAATGTCATTCTGATGGGCCATTCCATGGGAGGACAAGTGAGTGTAGTTACTGCACTTCAAAACCCGAACTGGCTAGATCAATTGATATTAGCTGCTCCGGCAGGATTTGAAACATTTACTAATGAAGAAGCTGCCACGCTGAAGCAATTTTCAAGTGCTACAGTTTTGATGAGCCATACTGAAGATCAAATAAGAGCTGCTTATAAGATCAATTTTGTGAATATGCCGCCTTTAGCTGAGGAAATGATTCAGGACCGGATCAAAGCAAAAGAAGCTCCATGGTTTAATGATTATGCCAAAGTGAGAGAGATGGGAGTAAAAGGGATGCTATCACATCCTGTTTTTGCGGAGCTGGACCAGATCAAGGTTCCAGCCTATGTACTCTTTGGCGAGAAAGATTTTTTGATACCTAATAGATACCTGCATGCAGGAATGACCACCCAGCAAGTAGCTGAGGTGGGAAATAAAATACCTAATGTGAAAATTAAAATGATTGAAGCTGCCGGACACATGTTACAAATGGATAATCCGGCGGGCTTCAATCGAGCTGTTAAACAAATGCTAACAAACTAAAGTTATGAAAAACCTGTACTTAACCCTCGTTTTAACGCTGCTTTCTGTGGGCATATTTGCTCAGGGAGGAAGCATTACCGGTACTGTCACAGACAGTGAAACCGGCGAAGCACTCATTGGTGCCAATGTGGTGATTAAAGGAACTGCAAATGGCGATGTAACAGACCCCAATGGCAAGTTTGAGATCAAAGGATTGGCAAATGGTACATATACCATTGTTGCCAGCTATGTGGGATTTCAGGCCGTAGATCAATCTGTTTCTGTCAGCGGATCAGCTGTCACTATCGATTTTCAACTGGAAGAAGGAACTGTATTTGGTGAAGAGGTTGTGATTTCCGGAAGTCGTCAGCCAGAAAAAATTACTGAGACACCTGCTACTATCGAGATTATTTCAAGTAAAGACCTTGAAAACTGGGGTTCATTTAATACTGGTGAACTGCTATCACGGTTGAAGGGAGTTGATTATATCCGTTCTGGTGTTGTTGGAACTGGAATTAACGTTCGAGGTTTCAATAGCAACTTCAATGCTAAAAACACACAGGTAACAGACGGTCGATTCTCCAGTCTGGTAGCAACCGGACTACCGTTTGGCCCGTTGAGCCCACAGATTAAAGAAGACATTGATCGGGTGGAAGTAATATTGGGACCAAACTCAGCACTGTATGGCCCTAATGCTCATAATGGATTGGTGAATATCATTACTAAAGATCCTAGAGCCTCTGAGGGAACTACGGTAGCACTTGGTGCAGGGAACCAAAATGTCTTCACAAGTAGATTACGACACGCGCAGATTTTAAATGACAAATTCGCCTTCAAACTCAACTTTGAGTACACCAGGGGTGAGGAGTTTCAGTTTGCTGACTCTGTGTACATAGACAGAACTGATAATAGTGGAAATGGCGGCCCTGATGGCATCAAAGAAGGTTATGAGGAATATGATTTAGATAATGAGTTCGAATTTATCAAGGGGGGTTTAGGCCTTTATTATACGCTGAATGATGATTCTGATCTGATCTTTTCATACGATGCAAGTAACAGCACATACCTTTCTCCAACCAATGTGGGGCGAAATGAAATTATCGACTGGAAAATTCAGACATTTCATCTACGGTATGTTTCACCGAGAATTTTTGCACAAGCATATTTAAGCTTGAGTGATACCAGAGATACTCATTCCCTGGATGACAGAACCAAGGCATACTGGGCATCACGAGATGGAGGAGCCTCAGAGGCAGAAGCAGCAGATGCATCACTACAATCAGGAGCTCGTTTTATAGATGATTCCAAAAGATGGAATGGCGAAGTACAGTATAACAATAACTGGGGAGCCTTCAACTTTGTGACGGGAGTACAGTTTCAGCGAGATATGGCTAATTCTCATGGCACCTATCTGCTTGATGAAAATGAGGATGATTTTATAACTGTCGATCAAATCGGATGGTACGGTCAGGGTCAGTACGCATTTGGAAGCGGATTCAAAGGGACCTTTGCTTTGAGGGCAGATAATCATGATGTGTATGGTTTCAACTTCGTACCTAAGGTGGGGTTGACCAAAACAGTAGAAAGTGGGACATTCCGTATTACATATGGTCAGGGAGTTGCCGCACCAACAATACTAAACATGTATGGTGATTTGTTTGGAGGCTTGATCCTTGGAAATGCAGAAGGATTTACTTTGACGGATGGCTCAAAGGTTGAGAAACAAACCATTGAAAAGCTTCAAACCTATGAGATTGGCTATAAAGGGAATATCGGTTCAAAGAAGCTTTATGCTGATGTAAATGCATATTACAATATTTCAGAAAATTTCCTGAGCCCTGTAACAGTTGTAGGAGTCACAACACATAGAGGAGATACTCCAATAGAAGATGTTCAGTCAGCTTATGGTGTTTATGGTGGATTAGTTGCTACCTATATCAACTTTGGTGAGTTCAACACTTATGGATTTGATATTGGATTAAATTATCTGGTAAATCAAAACATCACTTTGGATTTCAACTATTCATATTTTGATTACCCAATAGATGAGGACAACCTTGAGAATGATTTCAATAATGACGGAACTGTAAATAAACTTGACCTGCTTGTAAATGCACCTAAAAACAAAGCAAGCTTCGGGTTCAATTACAACAAGGATAAGATCTTCGGAAACGTATTTGTTCGATGGGTGGAAGAGTACGATTACTTCTCCAGCTTCCAGATCGCAGCAGCAACTCAGGACCTTACTTATAGAGGCACACCGATTGTAGAAAATGCAAGAGGAACAGACTCATACAACTATGGTCCGCTTGCTGGTTTTGTAAACGTTGATTTAGGATTTGGATATAGAATTACGGATACATTCACTAGTTCAATTGCCGTAACAAACCTTTTTGATAGTGAATACCGCGAGTTCACTGCATCACCATTCATTGGAAGACTATACAGCATAGAATTAAAACTAGACCTTCCGGGAAAATAAGTAGTAGAGTTGTGCAAAATAGAGGCCGGTAGCATCCAGTTATCGGCCTTTAAAGTAAACCAATGATATCCGACATTTTTTAAAACTTGGATTTAATAATCCGAGAAATGATTTTTCTTCGGAGCGCAAAACGACCCCAACCCTTAAGGGAGAAGTTAGAAGGTGCCCTTTAGGGAATTCAAAGGGTGATTTATAGACTAAATCAAATCCAGAAAAATCTTTCTCGGATACTAGTAAATTGAAAATAAGAGATGAAAAGACTAGAGAATAGAGTTGCAATCGTTACAGGTGGATCTAATGGTATTGGAAAATCGACCTGTCAAAAGTTTGCTGCAGAAGGAGCAAAGGTGATTATTTGGGACCTGAATGAAGGGGCAGGTAATCAGTTGGCCAACGAAATTGACGGAGAGTTTTACATGGTGAATACCGCAGATTATGAAGCAGTTGGAAAAGCCACAAAAGCGGTCATTGAAAAGCATGGTAAAATTGACATTCTCATCAACAATGCAGGAATTACAAGAGATGCTACTTTGAAAAAAATGACACCTGACCAATGGCAGCAGGTTATTGATGTGAATCTCACAGGTGTTTTCAATTGTGGAAAACACATTCAGGCACACATGACAGAAGCGGGCTATGGGCGAATTGTAAATACGTCATCTGTAGTTGGCATTTATGGCAATTTTGGCCAATCCAACTATGTAGCCACAAAGGCTGGAGTTATTGGATTAACGAAGGTGTGGGCCCGAGAGCTTGGCCGAAAAGGAGTAACAGCAAATGCGGTAGCGCCGGGGTTTATTGCCACAGATATGGTGATGGCCATGCCGGACAATGTCATTGACATGATGAAATCAAAAGTGCCAACCGGAACTTTAGGTAAGCCGGAAGATATAGCCAATGCGTATTGCTTTTTAGCTTCAGAAGAGGCCGGCTATATCAACGGAGCAACAATTAGTGTGGATGGAGGAATGACAGTATAATATGATGAGAAACGCCAGAATCATTTCAACCGGGATGTATGTTCCAAAAAACATTATCCCTAATACCTATTTTGATGAGATTTTAGGAGAAAATGTTTCGGAATGGCTGGAAGCCAACGTGCATATTAGAAACCGCCGATGGTGCGATGAGGATGAATCCACAGCCGACCTCTGCATGGAGGCTGCCAAAGTCAATTTGGAACGAGCAGGATTGAAACCGGAAGATATCGACTTGCTTATTGTTTGCACAGACACACCTGAATACATTTCTCCCTCAACTGCATCCAAAGTTCAGCACAAAATGGGTATGACAAATGCCGGAACTTTTGATCTCAATTCGGCTTGTGCGGGATTTGTCATCGGCCTGGATACGGCTGTCAAGTACATCAAAGCGGACGAGAACTACAATAAGGTGATGGTCATCGGGGCATACGCAATGAGCAAGTATCTGGATAAGCTCGACAAGAAAACCTGCAATCTTTTTGCTGACGGAGCTGGTGCTGTGATACTATCATCTACTGAAGAAACAGGAACTGGCTACCTGGCTAGCGAACTGCGAACCAAAGGAGAATACTGTGACTGGATGGGTATCTATGCTGGAGGCACTTTTCAACCAATAACTAAGGAGGTTGTTGAAAATAAAGATCACCTCTTAAAATTTATCAAGCGCTTTCCAAGTGAATTGAATCCTGATGTGTGGTCAGACATGGCTAATGAGCTGGCTAAAAGATCTGCAACAAAAGTGGAAGATGTAGACCAGTTCATGTTTACCCAGATCAATATCAATAGCATTTGGGCAACACTTGACAAGCTGGGGCTGGATAGAGATAAGGCACATACGGTGATGCACGAATATGGATACACCGGATCAGCATGTATTCCAATGGCGTTGGATGAAGCTGTCCAACTCGGGAAAGTAAAGAAAGGAGATTTGATTTACTTTATCGGTTCTGGTGGTGGACTAGCATTTGCCAGTGCTGCATTTAGATTTTAAATATCAATGAGCTTTCGAAAAGACTGGATAGAGCGATGGGCTGAATATGCTCCCATAAAAGTGGCAGTTTCTGATGCTGAAACCGGCGATAGTCTTACGTATCGTCAGCTCAACAATCTTTCCAACTTCCTGGCGAAACGATTACAAACTGAAGGTATTCAGCCAGGTGATAGGGTAGCGGTATTGTCTGAGTTTAGATTGGAATACATTGTGCTTTTAGGTGCAGCCATGAAGCTGGGGTTTATCATAGTTCCAATAAACTATCGACTGTCGGCACGGGAGGTTTGCTACATGGTCAACAACTGCGAGCCCAAAATGGTGATCTCGGAAGAAAAGTTTAGCTCATTGATAGATTCGGATGAGTTGGAACATAAGCCATCCATTAGCTGGGACATGCAGGATCTTTTTTCTGAGCTCTCTAAAGTTTTAGGCGATGAAGAGTTTAATGCTAATGACATTAAGGATGATGATCCACTTTTCATTATTTATACTTCGGGTACCACGGGTTTTCCAAAAGGAGCGATCTATTCCTATAAAATGGCTTTTTGGAATGCGATAAATACGCAAATAAGACTGGATATAACCTCTCGGGATCATACAGTCATCTGTATGCCACCTTTTCACACAGGAGGGTGGAACGTATTGCTAATGCCATTCCTACTTCAGGGGGGATCATTCACCCTGCTTAGAAAATTTGATGCGACTACCGTGCTGAATTTATTAGAAGACGAGGAGGCTACACTATTTATGGGTGTTCCTACTATGCTCAAGATGATGGCGGATGATGAGTCGTTTAGTGAAGTTAGCCTGGAGTCTGTTCGCTATTTTATCGTGGGTGGAGAGGCAATGCCTTTACCACTGATTGAGTTGTGGGAGTCGAAAGGTGTCCCTATCCGTCAGGGTTTTGGACTGACAGAAGCAGGTCCTAATATTTATTCCCTCCATCACGATGATGCCATGCGGAAAATTGGATCTATTGGGACACCTAATTTTTTTGTGGACGTGAAGCTAATGAAGCAAGATGGTAAGGAAGCGAAAGATGAAGAAGAAGGTGAACTGTGGCTCAATGGCCCGGTGGTGACTCCCGGATATTGGAACAATGACGAGGCAACTAAAGATGCTTTTACAGATGGATGGTTCCGAACAGGGGATATTCTCGTTCGGGATGAGGAAGGGTATTACTATGTAAAAGATCGAATCAAAAATATGTTTATCTCCGGGGGGGAAAATGTGTATCCGGCTGAGGTGGAAAAATTACTTCAGACACATCCATCGATTCAGGAAGTGGCCGTAATTGGGGTTCCCGATGACCGATGGGGTGAGGTTGGCAAGGCGATAGTTGTTGGGCGTTCAGCTACATTGACTCAGGACGATATACTTGATTTCTGTGCAGGGAAGCTGGCTAAATTCAAGATTCCTAAACATGTGGAGTTGGTAAATGAAATTCCCAAGACTGAAAGTGGGAAGATCGACAGGAAAAAGTTGAAATCATTTGTAAATACATAGCTTATGTCAACTTCTCTAAAATATGATAAAAGCCACTGCAAAATCTATCATGAGCAGGATCCAAACTGTATAAGGTTGGTTTGGAATGGCTTTTCTAAACCAGAGGATTTTCAGGAGGCCTGCAATTTCGCTTTAGACTTATTGGTTGAGAATAATGCGAGCATGGTGATTGCTGATAATCGAAATGCATCTGTGGTCAGTAAAGAAAACCAGGCCTGGCTCGCCCAGGAGTGGTATCCAATGGCTTATGCGAAGGGCTTCCGGACATCTGCAGTTATTGTTGGAGATAATGCACTAAACAAAATTTCCATCAAAAAAATTGAAAACTCCCGAACCGGTGGTGAATTCACCACGCAGCACTTTGAAACTCTGGAAGAAGCCAAAGAGTGGCTCAGATCCATATAGCCTTTACAATCCAAATCAAACTTGCTCATAAGTAAAGCGTATATCATCTAAGTTTGCAGAAACCAAAAGATTTTTTTCTGCAATTGAGAAACCTTTGATAAAAGGTAGTGTCTTTTAAGAGATCGTGAGCACCACACAAACCATCCATAAGCATCTGATTATACAGAGTCAGCAGGGAGACCAGGCGGCTATGTCGTCACTTTATGGCCTCTATGCTAAGGCGATGTATAATATCTGCCGTCGGATGATGGGTGATGAGGAAGAGGCGAAGGATTTACTTCAGGAGTCATTTATTGATGCCTTTCAGAAGTTACCCTCGCTGCGAGAGGTGAATACGTTTAGCTCATGGATCAAGCGAATTGTCATTAATAATTGTATTAACGCCATTCGTAAAAAGAAATTGGATACTGCTCAGCTGGAGGAGAATGCTGATTTTGTAGAGGAAGAGGAAGATGATTTTGAATATGCTCAGTTTCAGGCGTCACAGATCATGTCAGTGATTGATTTGTTGCCGGAAGGATGCAAGACAGTTCTGAATTTGTACCTGTTTGAAGGATATGATCATAAAGAAATTGGTCAGATTTTAGGTGTTTCAGAGTCAGCGTCAAAAGCACAGTATTGTAAAGCGAAAGCGAGGATTAGAAAATTGTTAGCAGAAGAAAAGGGACAAAATGTGGGATAGCTTAAAAGAACATATAGAAAACAGCAGGGAAGAGTTTGAGGTCTATCCTTTTGATAGTGATCAAGAGTGGGGCAAGCTTTCTAAAAAGATTAAGCCAGTATCTAATAGAAACCCATGGAAAATCACGGGTATTGCTGCATGTTTAGCATTGATTTTAATGGGTTCTGTACTCTTCTTTAGTTCAGAAGAAAAACCCGTAAATCAGGTTGCGGAATTAGAGAATTTTTATAGTGGAGAGATTAATCATAAAATCTCATTGATAAAAAATCACCTTGGAGACGATAAAATCTTAAAGGATCTGCAAGAAATGGATGCTGTTTTTGGTGAGCTGAAAGATGATCTGAAGGATAATGTAGATAATGAGGAGGTGATTATGGCAATGATGGAGAATTATCGACTGAAACTTCAAATACTGGAAGAAATTTTAAACGAGTTGGAGAAAGAACAAAGTGAAGAAGTGCTTTAACATATTGATAGCATTGTTTTTGGCAATCCCATTGCTGGCGCAAGTACGTCAGGAAAGAGATTTTAAACGCTCTTTTTCTGTTCCTCAAAATGCCAAAGTTGAGGTCGTGAGCAAATATGGTGAGGTGATTATCCGAACCTGGGAGCTAGACTCTGTCAAATTTAATGTAGTGGTTAGAGCGGAAGGAAAAAACTCTTCAGCTGTTGCCAAATCTATGTCAAGGGTTGACATTAAGTTCCGAAAAATTGGGAGTGTGATTTCAGCAGTTACAGAGATTGGAAGCAGTGGAGGCATTTTTGGAAACGTGATGAACGAAGTAGGAGGAGTGATTGGAAGCAACAAACTGAAAGTCGACTATCAGGTATGGATTCCGAAAGATGTAATGCTGAGTGTAGAAAACAAGTATGGAGATATTTACCTAACTGACCTTGATGGTAAGGTTGATTTGGATGTATCACATGGAGATATTAAAGCGAATGATTTTTCTAAGTCTCTAAATCTGAAGCACAGCTTCGGAAAAGCTTCATTTGGTGAGTTAAACGATGGGATATTTACGCTAAGAGGCGCAGAAATTCGAATTGATGCAGCACAAGACCTGAACATTGAGAGTGGTAGTTCGGAGATTAGAGTTGATAAGGTGAGTCGTATTCAGCTCAATTCAAGAAATGATAAAATCCATTTGCTGGACGCCACCGAAATCATGTGTGAAGGATCATTTACCAACCTTACTTCAGATTTGTTGCGTGGATCAGCAAGATTGGATTTTAGCTATGGAGATATTTATCTAAGTCGCATTGTGAAAGATTTCAACAGCATTGATATAACAGGAAAATCTACAGATATTAATTTAATTCTAAATCAGGCATCTTATACCAAGACCTATATAAAGGGCCCTGAAGATCGGATGATTTTACCTAACAGCATGCTTACCATGCAAAAACAACAATTTGTGGAGGAAGAAAAAATTTCACTTTCCGGTTTTGTAGGAAATACCAATACCCGACACAGCCAATTATTGATTGAAGCAGATGGAGGAGAATTAATAATAGCAATAAAAGAAACGCCTATTTTCGTAGATAAAGACTAAATGCATCGTCACCACCGTCACCCAATGAAAATCTTATTCGCTGCTTTATTTCTACTGACATCTCTTGTCTCAGTTGGCCAACAACTGTACGAAAAATCTTCAGGGTTGAGACTCGGCCATACTTCTGGCCTTACATTTAAGAAATTTGTCACTGAGGACGAAGCTGTAGAGTTGCTTCTAAGTGGTAGGAATGAAGGAATGCAGTTTGGTGCACAATACCTTTTCCATGAGCCGATGGAGTTTTCCTTCAATGATCGGTTTTATCTGCATTATGGTATCGGGGGACATATTGGGTATGAGAAATTTGATGATTTGTCAAAGGTTCTTTCCAATGCCACTGGCGATGAATTTATTTACGAATCAAAAACTTTTTTTGCTATGGGTGTTGATGCCAGTTTAGGGCTGGAGTACAGATGGTTGGAAATTCCGGCTACTTTCGGTTTTGATATAAAACCTTACTTCAATTTCATTGGGATGCGACACACCAAAGCAAAATTTTGGGATGCAGCGATTTCATTTAAATACGTGTTTTGATATGAAATTTATCAGTTGCGTTATATTAATTCTATTTATGAGTTTTTTTGCAGTCGCTCAGACATATGTGGATACTCATGATCCCGATGATGAAGAAATAAAATCATTATTAAGTAAGCAAAATGATCTCAATGCTTTTGGAGCCGCTGACTTGAAGGTTGGTGATTTAAAGAGAGAGCGGGCACTGCTTGTAGGAGCATACGGGGGCTTTATTATAAACAGAAGGTATCTATTTGGAGTCGCTGGGTATGGTCTGGTCACCAATGTTGAATTTGAGGGCCTGGTTCAGGGACAAACCGATGAAAAGAAATTGAATTTGCATGGGGGGTATGGTGGAGTCCTGATAGGGTGGACCATTGCTCATAAAGAGCTTGTTCATATAAGTATACCCATCGTATTAGGTGCAGGATCATTCGATGTTGTTGACAAAGATTTCTTTGTAAACAATCCGGCAGATTCTGAATTCACAATCGAAAGTTCCGTATTTTTTGTGGCTGAACCGGGACTTGAAGCTGAATTTAATATAACCAAATATTTCAGATTGGGCGCTGGGCTGACTTATCGATACATATCTGGTGTCGAATTGGAAAACGTAAAAGATGATGAGATAACTGGTACCACTGCTATCATAAGCTTTCGTTTTGGAAGATTCTGATTTGTCTATCTTTGGCAAGTAGAAAAAACCTCGTATCTTCTATTTGTGAAGCTCACCAAGTTCGCTATACTCACCCTTATGATGTGTGTTCTGGCCCCAGCATTGGCCCAGAATAATAATGATACTCGTCAAGAAATATTAAGTATCCTATCTGAAGCAAGCGATGAGGTTTATGACGATCCAAATGGAAGCCTTGAAAAGTCGATTAGAGCAAAAGAACTCGCAGATCAGATTAAGGATGATTCGTTAAAAGCCGCTGCACTCAATCGGATCGGTAATGCACACTGGTCATTGGGAAATCAGATGGATGCAATAGAATTTTTGCAAAAATCTCTTCAGCTCGCTGAAGCCAATAATTTAGAAGTGCTGGTATCCAAGAATTATGGCAACATTGGGAATGTTTATAATGCAGTGGGATTCAATTTAGATGCAATCAACTATTATAGACTGGAACTGGGCATTCAGGAGCAATATCAACAGTCACGAAGATTGTTTGCTGTTTATAACAATATTGCGCGCGCTTACTTCAATTTAAACCAATATGATTCTGCCCATCATTACCTCAACAAGGCTAGCAAAAGATTAGAGGATTCATTTATTCACCTTTCTCCTATCCTATATTCAAACCAGGCTGAAACATACCTGAAACAAGGTAAGCTAGAGATTGCTGATTCTTTGCTGGAGGTGACTTACAGAACATCAAATCAATATGGTAGTAAGCGAACAAGTTTGGTTGCCAATCAGCTTAAAGCGGAGCTTGAACGGAAAAAAGGCAATCCAGAGCATGCACTTGAACATGCACAACTTGCCAGTGACATGGCTCTTGAGATGGGTGTAAAAGAGCTTATTTATACCACAAGTAAAACTTTAGCCAACTGCTATGGGGATCTCGGAGAATTTCAGAAAGCGTTCGAAAACCAAATACGATACGAAGCTTATAAGGATAGTGTACAAAATGTAAAGGTTCGAAATGAACTTGAGCTTCTGTCTTATTATCAAAGACTATTTCGTCTCAGGGTGCTGGAGGAAAAAAACCAGATCAGTACCACGCTTGCTGAGCAAAGGCAATGGATCATCAATGGGTTAGTAATTGTATTAGTTATTGCAACGATTTTAATTGGTATTATTTTTTATTCGACCATGAAAATCCGCAAGCAAAAGCGTGAGTTGGAGCAGCTTAATGCATTTAAAACAAAGATTTTCGCCATTGTTTCTCATGACTTAAAATCACCAATTCAATCTGTTTCCTCTGTGATTGAGATGTTCAATGAAAAGCTGATTAGTAAGGAGGAAATTGAGCCCTATCTTCCCGAGGTAAGAGAAAAAACCTCAAACCTGATGGGTTTATTAAATAATATATTCCTTTGGGCTGAAGGTCAGATGGAGGGTGAGAATCTTGCAAAAGAAAACTTCACTGTTCATCAGGTGCTTGAAGATTTAAACGCAGAATTGAAGGATCGTTTAGAGGAAAAAGCGATTCAATTAAAATATGAATCTGCCTTTGGATTCAACTTACATTCGAATCGAGGAATTCTAAGGATTCTATTAAGAAACCTGATTGTAAACGCGATCAAATTTTCGCACCCAAAATCCATCGTAGAAGTCAACTGTGTAGAAGGGGAAGAAACCAAGATTATTGAAGTAATCGATCAAGGGATAGGCATGAGAGAAGAAATGCGTGAAAAACTTTTTACTGGCGGATTGGAAAGCAAGGTAGGCACTAATGGGGAGCAAGGCAATGGATTAGGGCTGGCTCTTTGCAATGATTTTGTTCAAATCCTGGGAGGCAAAATAGATGTAGAAAGTGTAGAAGGAGAAGGTTCTGTTTTCAGAGTCATTCTTACAGATCAAGACGCTTAGCAATAAGTGTCTTCGGCTTGTAATTAACATCTCTAAAAGCCAATAAATAGTAATCACCTCCATCTTTAAGTTTCCATTTTTTCTTTAGCTCAGTAGCCGGAAGAGGATAATTTCTTGTTATCACATTGATTTTTCCTTTAGAAGCATAGGCACTTATGTTTTTTTTACTTGCTTCTTCGATGATTTCAAAAGTCCTTCCAGGAAAATCTCGCATCAACTTCTCTGAAGTGTAGAGATGTGTGCTCTCACCTATTTTTTTAAAGTCAAAATTCACGCTTATACTTTTGAAAGCACCGGCTTTCATTATCGAACTATTGGACTCAAAAAGATACGATGATGGTTCACCATATAAGACTTTAGCTCTTGCTTCATCTTGAAATTTGAATGAAAAAGGAGGGTGGGTACTTTCAAGGTTTACACACGTTATTTCTGGTTCACCCTTAAAAGCAAAGTCAGCTACGATCAGAATCTCTTTACAATCATTTTTTACAGAAACAATATGGACTTCACTTACGTGCGGGACGGCATTCAGAATAGATTGAATATCAAGAATCGGTGAAAACTTGATTAAAACTTTATGAGCATGCCTTTTAAGCCATGGCATTAACTCCACAATGTTTGGAGAACAATCTTCAATTCGAAAAACTCTGTTTTTACTCGAATCTCTTCGGGCGGGATCTAAATAGATTACCCTATTTTCAGGAGAAGGATTAAGGTTTTTCAGGTAATTGCCAGCCTCTTTATTCTCTATTTCAATTTCCTTGCCCAGCATTTTTAAGTTGTGTTGAAACACCTCACAAAGCTCAGTTTGCTGTTCAACATAGGTTGTACAATCAAAAGACTCACTTAATGTCAGACAATCAATGCCCATTCCTCCGGTAAGGTCGATAAGGTGATGGCCTGAGATTAGTTGCTTTTTATAATCACATGTCGTCTGAGAAGAAGCCTGTTCAATAGAAAGCGGAGGAGGCATCACTAAACCAAAATTACTGGCCCAAATATCTAATTTCCCTGTCGCCTTTTGTCGGGCTTGAATTTGGGCTACAATCTGCTTTATATTAGGCTTGAACCCTGATGGAGGGTTAAGAATTAGCTTATTTGTATCAGTTTGTACGTTTTCACGGATGAATTGCCTTACCTCGGGTTGAACTAGAAAGTCAAGTTTGGAATTCATTGGAATCACCTAGTATACCAAACTATGCTGCAGCATATATTCAGCAATTTGGATGGTGTTGGTTGCTGCGCCTTTTCTCAGGTTATCCGATACAACCCATAGATTCAATGTTTTTGGTTGAGTTTCATCCCTTCTGATTCTGCCAACAAACACATCGTCTTTGTCATGGGCACTTAGAGGCATTGGGTACATGTTTTCAGATGGGTCATCAACTACTGTAACTCCAGGAGCCTTTTCTAGAATTGAGTGAACTTGCTCTAAAGTATATTCATTTTCAAATTCAACATTGATTGCTTCAGAATGACCACCAACAGTAGGAATCCGTACACAGGTGGCAGTAACTTTAATGGAATCATCACCCATGATTTTCATGGTTTCGTTCACCATCTTCATTTCCTCTTTGGTGTATCCATTTTCCTGAAACACATCAATATGAGGCAGGGCATTCATGTCTATTTTATGTGGATATACTTTCTTGATATCCTTTCCTGTTCTCTCACCTTCCAATTGGTCCACAGCACCTTTGCCTGAACCTGTAACAGACTGATAGGTAGAAACGACAATTCGCTTGATTTTAAATGCATCGTGAAGTGGTTTCAGGGCTACCACCATTTGTATAGTGGAGCAATTTGGGTTAGCTATGATTCGGTCATCGATTCGAAGAACATGTCCATTTACCTCCGGCACAATCAACTTTTTGCCAGCGTCCATTCGCCACGCTGAAGAATTGTCAATAACAACCGATCCTGCCTCAGCAAACTTCGGCGCATACTCAAGTGCTACAGATCCACCAGCTGAAAATAAGGTGATATCTGGTTTTGCCGAGATCGCATCCTCCATCGAAATGATCGAGTAATCTTTCCCGTTATAAGAGATTGTCTTTCCGACAGAACGTTCCGATGCAACCGGCAAAAGTTCCTCTATCGGGAAGTTTCTTTCCGACATGATTTGGAGCATCTTTTGCCCCACAAGACCACTTGCTCCTACTACTGCAACCTTCATAATAGCTTAAACTAGCGTGAATAATGATTTTAACGCAAAACTACTACATTTAACCTGTGAGATTAAGCCGTATTATGAGAGGATTATTGTTATTAATCAGTCTGGGCGTAACCTTTCTCATTAAGGCCCAGGTTACCGATGATTTTAGCGATGGAGATTTCACTGCAACTCCAACATGGAGTGGTACTAGTAGTTTTGGTGTTGATGACCCCTATGAAATTGTAGAAGCCGATAATCAACTCAGAAGTCAAAACCTGGATATGGGTTCTGGAACCAGGGTAACCTATTTATCTACCTCTGATGCATTGGATTTATCCTCATCGACCGCTGAATGGGCTCTTCGATTTAGGCTTGATTTTAATCAGCCGGGATCTGAATCAACTAATTCAAATAATACCTCAAGGGTCTACCTTATGAGTAACTCTGCAGACTTGAGTGGTGATTTAAATGGCTATTATATTGAATTACGATACCCTGATTCTGATATCAATGAAGTTCGCCTGCATAGGCAAGATGGGAGCTCCTCTACAGAATTGACATTATCAGGGACAATTCAACCATTAACATCTAAGGCTTTTGTTGACGTTTTGGTGACTAGATCAGAAGTTGGTTTATGGGAGTTGGAGGTTAACTCGGTAAGTCAAGGAGCTGTTACTGATAATACCTATAGCACTTCTTCGCATTTTGGTGTTCAGGTTAGATATACAGCTAACACTAGAGATAATGGTTTCTATTTTGATGACTTTGCTACTACTGTAACCCCAGTAGCAGACACAGATCCACCGATTATTCAGTCGGTCACTGCTATCTCTGATACACAAATAGATATTCAATTCAATGAAAATGTAGATGAAACTACCGCTCAAACAACCAATAACTACTCTCTTGATGGGGGGTTAAATGTCTCCAATGCTTTGAGAGACGGCAGTGATAATTCAATTGTCCACCTCACTATTGATGCGATGACAAATGGCATCACATATGCTTTGACTGTCAATAATGTGGAAGATGAAAGCGGAAATGTAATTGTCATTAATAGTCAGGAAACCTATGAATACCTGGTGATTGAGGAAGCTACTGAATTTGACTTGGTAATTAATGAATTCATGGCTGCTCCTGGTACATCCAGCGGAGTTCCAAATGCTGAGTTTGTAGAACTCTACAATCGCTCAACAAAGTTTATAACCTTGGAAAATTGGACATTGAGTGATGTTAGCGGTCCTTCCTCAGTTTTTTTGTCTGATACTTTAAGGCCGGGAGATTATCTCATACTGACAGCTACAGGCAATGGCTCACTTTTTGACTCTTATGGAGATGTTTTGGAAGTAAGTGGGTTCCCTACATTAAATAATAGTGGAGACAGTATCATCATTGCCAATGCATCTGCTACCGTCATTCATGAGATTGCTTACACCAATTCCTCCAGTGGAGTATCTACAGAACTGATCAACCCGAATGGGCCTGATTACTCAGCAAACAATTACGGCACCAGTACAGACCCTGATGGTGGCACACCGGGAGCGCAAAACTCCATTTTTGATGACACGCCTGATACTACTGCACCATCAATTAGTTCAATTAGTGTCATCTCAGCAACTGAACTTGAAGTGACTTTTGATGAAACGCTAGAAGAAACATCGGCAGAAACGGCTGCAAACTATACCGTAGATGGAGGAATCACTGTAAACACGGCGGCAAGAGATGAGTCAGACAATGCGTTGGTTCACCTGACGGTTGGTACACTTCCTTCAGGAGAGATCCGAACGCTGACAGTCAATGGAGTAGAAGATCTTTCTGGCAACCCTACTAGTAATGCGACCATCGACTTTGAATACATCGAGACAGAAATTGCAGTTGTAAACGATGTGGTGATCAATGAGTTTTTAGCAGCCCCAAGTTCATCGAGCACGATCCCTAATGCTGAGTATATAGAAGTATTCAATCGCTCTGATAAGTTCATAGACCTGAATGGTTGGACGTTGAGTGATGCAGCGGGTAGCTCAGCAGCATTTGGAACGTTTATTCTTCGACCAGACTCCTTCCTTATCCTGACAGAAACAGACAATGGATCACTATTTACCAGCTATGGAGATGTGCTGGAGGTCAACAACTTTCCATCCTTAAACAACGGCGGTGACAGTATCATCCTTTCCAATGCATCAGCAACCATCATTCATGAGACGGCTTACACGAGCTCATCTAGTGGCATATCTACAGAGCTGATCAACCCGAATGGCCCTGATTACTCAGCAAACAATTATGGCACCAGTACAGACCCTGATGGCGGCACACCAGGTGAACAAAACTCCATTTTTGATGACACGCCTGATACCACCCCGCCATCAATCAATTCCATCAATGTAGTCTCAGCAACTGAACTGGATGTCACTTTTAATGAACCACTTGATGAAACCACAGCTGAAGCGACAGGAAACTACAGCATCGAAGGAGGGATTACGATAACCACAGCCAGCCTGGATGAAACGAACAATGAATTGGTTCACCTGACGGTGGGCGCACTTCCTTCGGGAGAGACCCGAACGCTGACTGTTAATGGAGTGGAAGACCTATCAGGAAACGCTACCAATAATACGACCATTGAGTTTGAATACATTGAAACGGAAACGGCGGCAGTCAATGATGTGGTGATCAATGAGTTTATGCCCGACCCAACCCCTTCTAAAGGATTGCCTGAAGCAGAATTTATTGAACTCTATAATCGGTCAGATAAAAACCTTAATCTTTTAGGTTGGACACTGGATGGATCTACTTTAGGCCATTACGTACTGAAGCCTAATCAATATGTGTTTGCTGTTGATGACTCCAGCATTGGATTATTTGAGGAGTTTGAAAATGTTATTGAAGTTCAGAGCCTAAGTCTTTCCAATGGTGAGGATGAAATCATTTTACAAGACAGTGCTGGTATTGTAATTCACACTATTTCTTATAGAGAAAGTAGCGGAGGAATTTCCATCGAATTAATTAACCCGAATGGTCCATGTTTATCAGACAATAGCTACAGTTTTTCAATTGATCCTACCGGAGGAACACCTGGTGAAATAAATTCGATATTTGATGATTCTCCTGACACGATTAACCCAACGATTCAGTCATACAATTTTAGCACAAACCTTATTGTCAATTTTTCTGAGGTTATGAATGCCGAAAGTCTGAAGGCAGGGACTTATAACGCTAGTGAAGACCTCACCATTAGTCAGATAAAAGCAGAAGGTGACTTCCCAACATCGGTTGAAATATTTTTTAACGAAGAAATTGAAACTGGAATAGTTTACAATATGACCATTGCAGGAGTTAAAGATTGTAGCGGAAATCAGATTGAAGAAGCAACCATTCAATTTGGTGTGGGTAGAAACCCCGAATTTAATGAGCTAATCATCACTGAAATTATGTTTGACCCTGATCCTCAGATTGGACTTCCAAATAGAGAGTTCATTGAGATTTACAATTCAACATCAGAAATACTAACGACACAAGGCTTAGAATTAGTTGATGAAAGTGGTATAATCAGTTTGCCAACTTTTATGTTGAATCCAGATGAATATCATGTACTAACAACCAACTCGGGGGTGTCAGAATTTGCTAATAATGCAGTGGGTGTGTCCAATTTTCCTACTCTCAGCAATACTGGTGAGCAAGTGATCCTTAAATCAGGCTCGGAACTAATATTCTCGTTTACTTATGATCCTGACTGGCACGATGACGATAAAGCCGATGGCGGATATTCATTGGAAATGCTTGACTTAGAAAACCAATGCGGAGAAGAAAATAATTGGTCGAGTTCTCTAGATATCAATGGCGGTACCCCTGGAGCTGTGAATTCCAGAACAGCATCCGTCCCGGATAATTTTGCACCATCAATATTAACGGCCGTTGCTTTAGATGAGGATTCTGTTCACCTCCGTTTTGATGAAAAATTAAATCCGTCGAGCCAAGTCACCACTGCAATTCAAATCGACCCAAACATTGAGGTTGAAAAAATATACTTTCTTCCATTTTTCCCAAAGTCATTGTTCATTAAGTTGTCTTCAAATCTTGTAGAGAACCGGTCTTACAATCTTGATTTAAGCGGAGTTTCAGACTGTTCAGGCAATGTCATCCAGGATGGAACAATTGAGATAGCCTTACCAGTAAGTGCCCGGGCGGATGAAATCCAACTCAGTGAAATCCTCTTTAACCCAAGATCCAATGGAGTTGATTTTGTTGAACTTTATAACTCATCGAACAAATACATCAGTTTAAAAGGGTGGCGAATCGGCTCGATGGATAGAGGAGAATTCATAGATGAAGAAGTGATTTCCGAAAAAGAGCTGGTAATTGAACCCGACTCATATTTAGTTCTAACTACCGATTCTGAAACTTTACTTTCTAATTATCCTAAAGGAGACAAGAGCCGATTTATTGAGCTTTCTGCTCTACCGTCTTATCCAAATGAAGAAGGTGTTGTCGCAATAATGGATGATGAAGATACCATTGGGGAAGTTTTTGAGTATCATGAGGACTATCACTACAATCTTTTGGAAAGTGTGGATGGAGTCTCCCTCGAAAGGGTGTCATTTTCTGAGTCGGTTTCTAATTCAGATAATTGGCGATCTGCATCGAGTATAGAAGGATTCGCCACTCCTGGCTATGCAAACTCACAAACGTTTTCATCAGAAGCACCTTCAGGTAAAGTTTCAGCCAGCCCGGAAGTATTTATACCCGGAAATAACGGGTCAGGCCGAGATTATACCACCATAAACTATTCATTTGACCAGGCAGGAAAATTTGCCAATGTGAGAATTTATGATCGAACAGGGAGGCTAGTAAAAGATTTAGCCGAGGGAGTATTGTTATCGACACAGGGCTTTTTAAGATGGGATGGTGATACCAATTCAGGAGAAATAGCTCGAATGGGTTACTATTTAATCATATTCGAGATTTATGATAGTAGCGGAAATTCTGAGGTGATTAAAGAAACGGTTGTTGTCGGCCGAGATTTTTGAGTAATTCATCAATAAGGATTTAACCAATTATTTTTTGTGGGTCATCCTGAGTATTTTCGCTTGATTTTTCGTTGTTAGATTATAAAAATTCCCCTGCCATGAGCGAAAAGACAAGGTATTCTGATGAAGAGCTAAAGGAGTTTGAAGAACTTATTCTTCAAAAGCTGAACAAAGCAAAAGAAGAATTAAACACACTTAAATCATCTCTCACACGAGAGTCTGATGATAGCGGAGATAACTTTTCGTCTGTTAAAACATTGGAAGATGGTGCGGATACGGCTGAAAAAGAACAGTTGAGTCAGTTAGCCGGCAGGCAGCAAAAATTTATCAATAACCTGGAGAATGCACTTGTCAGAATTAAGAACGGAACCTACGGGATTTGCGTGGATACCGGTAAATTAATCTCAAAAGAGCGACTGAAGGCAGTACCACATACCACCCAAAGCATTGACGCCAAGCTGAACAGAAAGCCCTAATGGACTACCTGGCTAACCATATTCAGGCATTAGTATTCTGTTCTCCAAAACCAATTACAGCGGATGAAATTCAGGACTGTCTGAAGGAGATGTTTGATGCAGATGTTCCTGTTGATGATATCATTTCCGGGCTTGAAGTTGTGGGTGAAAAGTTTAAAGCCGATGATTTTGCAATGGAGCTGGTTAAATCTGGAGGTGGGTATCAATTCCTCACAAAACCAGCATATCAAGCTAGTATTGGAATTTTACTGAAGCAACAATCCAAAAAACGTCTTTCAAACTCCGCACTAGAGACTTTGTCCATTATTGCATACAAGCAGCCAATTACAAAGAGCGAAGCAGAGCAGATAAGAGGGGTAAGTTGCGATTACTCAATCCAGAAGCTTCTTGAAAAAGAACTTGTGGAGATCAAAGGGAAGTCTGAAGGGGTAGGTAGGCCACTATTATATGGAACCAGCCAAAAGTTTATGGACTACTTTGGTATCAATGATCTGAAAGAACTTCCAACTCCAAAAGACTTCACGACCGAAGAAAACACCATTGGTGAAGAGAATGAATAACGTCAGATTCTGACCACCTCGTAATGAAAAGACCCAACAAAAAGGAAACAAGTAAGCCTGCCGAAATTCGATTGAATCGATTTGTGGCCAATGCTGGAGTCTGCTCTCGTAGAGAAGCCGATAACCTTATTGCTGCTGGAAAGATAAAGGTAAATGGCAAGGTTGTTTCTGAAATGGGCTATAAGGTAAAAAAGACTGACACAGTTGAGTACAAGGGGAAAAAATTGAAATCTGAGACTCATCAATACGTTTTACTAAACAAGCCGAGAGGGTTTGTGACCACCACCAAAGACCCACACGCCAAGCGTACAGTGATGGAGTTGGTTGAAAAAGCCTGTGAAGAGCGGATCTATCCTGTGGGTCGGCTGGATAAAGAAACGACCGGTCTTTTGTTATTTACCAATGATGGTGAAACAGCTAAGAAGCTCACCCATCCATCACACAAAGTCAAAAAGATTTACCAAGTTGAACTGGACAAGCCAATCACAAAGGCGGACTTTGACTCCATTCTAAAAGGAATTGAGCTGGACGATGGACCAGCGGTTGTTAATGAGATGGCTGTTCTGGGAGAAGATAGTAAGGTTCTTGGTGTAGAAATCCATATCGGAAGGAATCGAATCGTACGGAGAATCTTCGAACACCTTGGCTATGAAGTCAAAAAGCTAGATCGTGTAATGTTCGCCTCGCTTACCAAGAAAAACCTACCGAGAGGCAAATACCGACACCTCAGCCCAAAAGAAGTAATGGGCCTCAAAGGCATTAAATAGCCTTTTACTAAAAACCTTTACGAAAATTGCAATATCGTTTATAAAAAGACACCTCTTTTTATAAATATGGATGAATTCAAACCCTTTAAATGATCGATTTGTAAAAATTTATTCAAAACAGGATTAATTTATACCCAAGTTTATAATTATTTCAGCAAATGGATATTTTTATAGTTTAATTTTAATCCACTTTTGCTATGAATTGCCAAATCAAGAAGAAATTACCAGCTTTTTTAATCATTCTTTTACTTCCAATGCTAAGTTTTGCCCAGGATGGGGCTGTTGATACAGGTAATACAGCCTGGATGTTAATGGCAACTGCATTGGTCATGTTGATGACACCAGCTGGACTGGCACTCTTCTACGGAGGGCTTACTCAACATAAAAGTGTACTAAATACCGTGGGAATGAGCTATGTTTCCTTCCTGATCGGCACGCTGGTCTGGGTGATCATTGGCTACTCACTCTCATTTGCCGATGGCAATGGTTTCATAGGTGGACTAGATTACGTTTTGCTTAAAAATATTGCTATAACAGATATTGTCGATGGTGCGAATATCCCAAAAATATTGGATGTGGCATTTCAGGGAACATTCGCGGCTATTGCGGTGGCGATTGTAAGTGGATCGGTCATTGAACGTATCCGGTTCTCGTCATGGATATGGTTTGCTATTCTATGGATAGTAGTAGTATATGCACCAATCTGCCATTGGGTCTGGGGTTCCGAAGGATTTCTTCACGGAGACCTGGATTTTGCCGGGGGAACGGTAATTCATATCAACGCAGGAGTTTCAGGGCTGGTTCTTGCACTTTTAGTTGGCAGAAGAATGAATCTGCATGAAGAGCGGAAACCCTCTTCCATAAAATTTATGATTTTAGGATCAGCTCTTCTTTGGTTTGGTTGGTTCGGCTTTAACGGAGGCAGTGCTTATGGAGCAAATTTTCTAGCGGCAAATGCGCTCATGGTGACCAATATCGCTGCATGTACCGCTGGGGTTGTATGGCTGATTATAGAAATGGTAATCATCAAAAAGCCAACCCTGATTGGTGTGGCATCCGGGGCTATATGCGGGTTGGTTGGTATTACACCAGCTGCAGGATTTGTAGGCGTGCCCGGAGCACTTGTGATAGGAATTATCAGCAGTGTTGTAGGCTACCTGGGAGTTGTAAAACTTAAAGCATATTTCGGTCATGATGATACGCTTGATGCATTTGGTATGCATGGTCTGGTAGGAATCGCTGGTGCATTACTCACAGGAGTATTGGCCAACCCGGCGATTGACCCTTCGGGAGTTGGTGCACTTTATGGTAATCCAGGTCAGCTATTAATACAATTAAAATCTGTAGGTGCTACCATCGTGTATTCCGCAGTTGGGACATTTGTTGTTTATAAAATTGTAGCACTCTTTACAAAAGGTGCCAGGATCACAAAGGACCTTGAGTTGGAAGGAATGGATATTGGATATCATGGCGAACAGCATATCACCATAGAAAGAGAAATGGTTACTGACCTAACCTAAAAGAAACCCCGAAAGGGGTTTTTTTATGCATTTAAAAATTTGTTCACCGCTTCTGCAGCCTTTCGCCCTTCGGCAATCGCCCAAACAACGAGTGATTGACCTCTTCGCATATCCCCGGCGGCAAATACTTTTTTACTGCTGGATTGAAAGTTTTTGGTTGAGACATTTCCACGCGAGTCGAGCTCCAGTTTAAGCTGAGAAAGTAAACCCTCCTTTTGCGGGTGAACAAATCCTGCCGCAATGAGTGCCAACTGTGCCGGAATGATCTGCTCCGATCCTGGTCGCTCCTTCATTTTACCATTTTCAAAAGAGACCTCAACCACTTTTAGTCCTGTAAGCTGACCTTTCTTACCCATGAATTCCTTAGTCATGATCGCCCATTTGCGATCGCATCCTTCCTCATGGGATGTTGATGTCCGGAGTACCATAGGCCACTCAGGCCAGGGGTTGTCTTCAGGTCGTTCCAGCGGAGGTTTATCCATTATCTCTATTTGGGTAATGGATTTTGCCCCTTGACGGTTGCTGGTGCCAACACAATCGGATCCTGTATCACCACCGCCTATGACTACCACATCTTTACCTTCAGCAGAAATTTTATTCTTTGGTGATTGACCGGTGGCTACCTCTCTGTTTTGTTGTGTGAGAAATTCCATCGCGAAATGAACCCCTTTAAGATTTCTTCCCGGGATACCTAAATCTCTGGGAATGGTGCTCCCACCGCATAGTACGATCGCATCAAAAGACTTATCCAATTCTTTAGCGGTAATGTCAAAGCCAACATTCACCTTTGTTTCAAAGGTGATCCCTTCTTTTTCCAAAATAGATACCCGGCGTTCTACAATCTGCTTCTCCAACTTAAAATCCGGGATCCCATATCGTAGCAATCCTCCAACAGCTTCGTCCCGCTCGAAAACGGTAACTGAATGTCCTGATTGATTTAGCTGATCGGCTGCTGCCAACCCGGCCGGGCCAGAACCTACTATCGCAACTTTCCTACCCGTGGAAGTAGATGGTTTTCTTACTTTTTCCAGACCCAATTCAAATCCTTTTTCAGCTATGGATTTTTCAATATGCTCGATAGTAACAGGGGGCTGATTAATTCCCAATACACAGGAGCCTTCACAGGGGGCAGGACAGATTCTTCCGGTAAACTCAGGAAAATTGTTTGTGGACTTGAGTATTTGCCATGCTTCTTCCCACTCCTGGTTGTAGACGGCATCATTAAAGTCCGGTATTTTGTTACCAAGTGGGCACCCTGAATGGCAAAACGGCACACCACAATCCATGCAACGAGCGGCCTGTTCCTTAGTTTTATCCTCCGGAAAAGTGTGTTCGAATTCGGTGTAAGATTTTACCCGGGCTTGAACATCCTCCTTTGGAGGAAGCTCTCGGGTATATTCTAAAAATCCTGTTGGTTTTCCCATACTGCTTAATTAATAAACGGGTGTCATTGGAATTTTTGATTTCTCCTTATCCAAAATGTCCTTGTATTTCACAGGAATCACTTTTACAATGTGGTTGAGGTGACGCTCCCAATCCAGCAGAATTTCCTGTGCCAGGCTACTCGCAGTATGTCTGATGTGATTGATAATCAGCCATCGAATATGCTGAATATCCGACGGCTCCAGCGTGTCGAAAACCACCATTTCCATGTTGCAGCGCTCCCTTAGTTTGTTAGCCGTATCAAGCACATAAGCAATGCCACCACTCATGCCTGCAGCAAAATTCTTCCCTGTTTCACCTAAAATGAGCACAGTTCCTCCGGTCATGTATTCACATCCATGATCACCAACACCTTCCACAACGGCACATGCACCGGAATTTCGTACTGCGAATCGCTCACCAGCAATGCCATTGATGTAGCACTCACCACTGGTAGCTCCATATAATGCTACGTTTCCGATGAGTGTGTTTTCTCTTGCATGGAAGCGAACATTTCTTTGAGGGTGAATGATGATTCGTCCTCCGGAGAGACCTTTTCCTACGTAATCATTCGCATCTCCCTCCAGGGTGAACTTCAACCCTCTGGCAAGGAAAGCACCAAAACTCTGACCGGCAGATCCTTTGAACTTGGGTTTTACCAGGCTTTTTGAAAGCCCATGCTCACCATATTCTTTGGAAATGATGCTGGACAGAATAGCCCCTGTGGATCGATCCGTATTCTTGATCGGGTAATCATACGCAGCTACAAATCCACTTCTCACCTCATCTTTAATGTCATCCCAAACCTTGTAATCCAGCGCATCGGATAGAAGATCTTGCTGTTTGCGTGAGTTGTAGCGGGTATCTCTTGTCTGCTCAAAGTGAAGCACTTTAGAGAGATCCAATCCATTTAAGTCCTGATCCTTAATAACAAGTCTATTACTCTGGCCAACCATCTCATTAATGGTCTTAAATCCAAGCTCTGCCATGATTTCACGAAGTTCCTGAGCCATGAAGTGGAACAAGTTGATCACATGTTCCGGGTCACCGGAAAACAACTTTCGCAATTCTTCTTTCTGAGTAGCAATCCCTACAGGACAGGTGTTAAGATGACATTTACGCATCATGATACACCCTTCTGCTATTAACGCGGCTGTAGAAACACCCCATTCCTCTGCACCAAGTAGGGTGGCAATAGCAATGTCTCGGCCTGTCATCATTTTTCCATCCGATTGGAGTACCACCCGACTTCTGAGGCGATTTTTGACAAGTGTCTGCTGGGCTTCCGAAAGACCCATTTCCCATGGTAGACCCGCATGCCGGATCGAACTCAAAGGAGATGCCCCTGTTCCTCCATCTGCTCCGGAAATGAGAATTGCATCAGCGAAACCCTTGGCTACACCCGCAGCAATGGTACCTACACCGGCTTGTGAAACAAGCTTCACATTAATATGGGCGTCTGGATTGGCATTTTTTAAATCGAAAATGAGCTGCGCCAGATCTTCAATGGAATAAATATCATGGTGTGGTGGAGGTGAGATCAGGTCTACTCCAGGAGTTGACATTCGCACTCTACCGATCCACTCATTTACTTTGTGACCAGGTAGTTGCCCGCCTTCACCTGGCTTAGCACCTTGAGCGATTTTAATTTGAATTTCGTCCGCATTATTGAGGTAGTATGAGGTTACCCCAAATCGTCCGGAGGCCACTTGCTTAATTCTTGATTTCTCCGAATCTCCATTCTCTTTTGGCTTAAACCGACTTACATCTTCTCCCCCTTCGCCGCTGTTGCTTTTCCCTCCAATGCGGTTCATGGCAATGGCGAGTGTAGTATGTGCTTCATGAGAAATGGAGCCAAAGGACATGGCGCCTGTAGCAAATCGCTTAAGTATATTTTCGACTGGCTCTACCGAATCGATTGGGATCGAATCCTTGTATTTGAAATCGAGCAAATGCCTGATGTAGAAAGGATCCTCAGGTTGATTGATTCGGGAAGCATAGGTTTTATATAGCTCATAATCTTTCAGCTTCGTCGCTTTTTGTAGCAGATGAACTGTTTCCGGATCGATCAGGTGACGTTCCTCATCTCTTCGCCAACTATAAACTCCACCATGAGGCAGGTCGGAGTGTTGCTGAAAAGCTTTTGAATGATTATCTCGGATATTTTCTTCAAACTGAGCAAAGGAGCTCCCTCCAATTCGCGAGATGGTACCCTTGAAACATTTATTGATGACTTCATCTGACAAGCCAATTGCCTCAAAGATCTGAGCTGCCTGATAGGATTGTAGCGTTGAAATGCCCATTTTGGACATAATTTTAAGCAATCCCTTACCTATGGCTTCCGCGTAATTGTCGGAAAGCGTGTCAAAATCAAGTTGTTTTTTTTCCGCCTGCTCTTTTATGAGGTTAAAACTTAGATAGGGCATTACCGCACTGGCACCATATCCAATCAGTGTAGCAAAATGATGCACTTCTACCGCATCCGCTGCATGAACAATCAGGCTGGTGTGCGATCGGAGTTTCTTATCAATTAAATGATGTTGGATAGCTCCGGTAGCCATCAATGACGGAATTGGCAATCGATCTTCTGAAATATTTTCATCAGAAATAATCAGAATCTTTATTTCTTCCCTAGCGGCTTCCTCTGCAGCTTGACACAGCTTATTTATTCCTTCTTCCAGGCTCTCAGAAGCAGAAAATGTGCAATCAAGAATCCGATGATTAAATCCCTGGTTTTCCAGCTCCAGCACTTTTTGATAGGTCTGGGGCCGGAGGATTGGTCGTGTGATATGAATTTGATGACAATGCGAAGGCTCTTCAGTTAAAATGTTGTTGCCTTTTCCTAGTCTCGTAAAAAGTGACATGACCAGTCGCTCCCTGATCGGGTCTATTGGCGGATTGCTTACCTGGGCAAAAAATTGCTTCAAATAATTGGAAGGGTGCTGTGGAAGTTTGCTTAGAGCAGCAATTGGGATTTCCAAACCCATACTTCCGATGGGCTCTTTTCCTTCCTGGCACATGGGCATCAGAATGCGATCCACCAGCTCTTTGGTCCAGCCATTTGCCTGAAGATAGGATTGATATTTATCTGCCGGTAAAAAGGGAATGTCTGAAAATGGACCCGGTAGAAATCGCAGCTTGATTCGATGCTTTTTAATCCAGTCGGTATATGGTTTGGATTTTGATATTTCTTCTTTGATCTCCTGATCAAACCGAACCTGCTGATTCTCAAGATCGGCGATGATCATTTTTCCTGGCTGTAGCCTTCCTTTTTGTTTGACCAACTTTTGGTCGATTGGGAGTGCACCTGTTTCGCTGGAAACTATGAGCCTGTTATCGTATGTGATTGTATACCTACATGGCCTTAAGCCGTTCCGATCGAGAGTGGCTCCTATTATTTCACCATCTGTGAAACACAATGCTGCCGGGCCATCCCAAGGCTCCATGATGGAAGCATTGTATTTGTAAAATGCCTTGGTCTTTTCATCCATACTTTGGTTGTATTGCCAGGTTTCCGGAACCAGCATCATTAAAGCATGAGGGAGAGACCTGCCTGCCATAACCAGCAGCTCAATCAACTCATCCAGATTGGCTGAATCTGAGAATGCTGGATTACAAACTGGTAGCAGGTGTTCAATTTCTTCTTTTGTGAAATACGGAGATTCAAGCAATGCTTCTTTGCTTTTCATCTTATTTACATTCCCTCTGATCGTATTTATTTCCCCATTGTGAGCTACGTACCTGAAAGGTTGAGCAAGACTCCATTTCGGAAAGGTATTGGTTGAAAATCTTGAGTGGATGATCGCGAAGGATGACTTGAAATCTTCATTTTGAAGATCCAGATAGTATTTTTTTAGCTGGTCTGTTCTTAGCTGACCTTTGTAAACAATTTTGTAGCAGGAGAGAGAGGAAATGTAAAACTCGTCGTAATTAGGAGTTAATTGGTGAGTCGCATATTTGCTGAGCACGTATAGTTTTCTCTCCAAATCCCGTTCAGCAAGCTCTCCGTGCTTCAAAAAGAGTTGAATAATGATGGGCTCATTGTCCCGTGCAGTTGGACCAACATGCAGGCTATCAACCGGAACAGACCTTTTAGCAAAGACCTCAAAACCGAATGATTTAGCGACCGAATTGAATTCATCAAGACATTCTTCCCATTGTGGTTTTGGCAGAAAGAGCATGCCCACACCGTAAGATCTCGGGGTGAGTTTAGCTTTATGTCTGGATAGCTCCTGATCGAATAGATCGTAAGGAATCTCTGTCATTATGCCGGCACCATCTCCGGTTTCAGGTTCGGCACCTACACCTCCCCGATGCTCCATATTTTCAAGCATCAGAATAGCATCATCTACTGTTTTGTAATCCCGATTACCCTTGATATTAGCGATGAATCCAATCCCGCATGCATCGTGTTCTAGTGAGCTGAGATACATTCCCTCCATGCATTTTCATTTTGAAACAAACTCCAAAATAACAAATAATGAATGGAAATTTTAAATATTAAAAGACAATCATTCTGTAATTGGAATATTTATCAAAATATTATAAAATATTGAAATATTTGTAATTACAGCATCTTTATGAATGTCCTGATTGCAAATTTTAAAATGAGCGCTATCGCATGAATTTTTGAATGTAATCAATGATTGAATCATTGGCCATGATCCTGTAATGGCCCAATCCTTTAACATGAACGAATGATGCATGAGGCCATGCTGCTTCAAGCTCTTCTCCTTTACTAAAAGGAATTACTTGATCATCTTCGCAATAAAAAAGGTGCGTATCGATGTTCTTTAAATCACTCGCTTTTATCCGCAAATCGAAATAGTCAATGGAGTGATGATATTTTTCTTTAACCAGGCCACACATCGCATGATAAACGGATTCATTGCAGCCCACATCATTGACAATATCCTTAAAAAAGTACCTTATGTAAGGGGGAGCTGATATAACGAAAAAGTGTTTCGGTTGGAAGGCCGAACCAAGCTCACTTAATGCAATTCCTGAAGCTAGAGCACCTATTGAGTGTCCAATGACCGTTTGATATGGACCATTTTTAGCAATATGATTTTTTATAATATCCCGGAACTCAGGCATGGCCGTATGTTTTCCCTGGGATTTTCCATGTGCTCGCATATCAATTGCTTCAACCTGATATCCTTCTGCAACAAATTTCTTGATCATGCGCCTAAAATCAGCAGCTTTTGATCTCCACCCATGACAAAGTAGGACTTTTGGTCCGGGTGTCCCCCATCGATAATACTTAATCAAATCACCTTGATAACTGATTTGGGATACTTGTGCTTCACTTAGGATCTGTCTTTGTGGGTCAGTGTAACCGACTCTTCCTGGCATGGTGAAGTAATGCCATATAATAGAAGCTGATTTCTTCGGAGACGCATGCTGAAGAAGCCCGAGTCCTTTTTTAATTATTTCAATTTTCCAGTTCGTTTTTGGAGGTCGCTCGGCAGGCCGACTAATATCTTCTCCTTTTATTTCTATGTGAGTAACCATGATTTAATATACCAATCGGTATTTTAATGAATAAATTTTTTTAAGTACTTATATCTTTGATCTGTTTTAGAACAAACCGCTTAACAAAATCAAATGATCTGCTATCTCCTTCAATTCTTGATACTGAGATGGCGCCTTCAATGGTTGCGTAAAAGAAGTTGGTAAATTCCTCTGCGTCAACATCTCTTTTCACCTGTCCTTCCATTATACCTCGATTGATGATCTTCATCACAGAATCTTTAAGTAAAGCAATAGATCTAATAACACGTGATCGAAGAAATGGTAGGTTATCATCCGCTTCGATAGATGAATTTAAAACAGGACAACCTCCAGGTATCGGTGGATCATTTAAATATTCCTCATAGAAATCCATAATTGCAATTAGTTTAGCTGGTGCGGTTTTCTCAGCACTAACTCGCTTAGCCAATGCTCCGGCTACAATTTCTACACCCCTTTCAAATGCTGCTGTTGCTACCTCATCTTTATTTTTAAAATTCCCATAGATGGCTCCTTTAGTAATACCTGTTGCAGCTGTAATGTCTGATATAGATGCTGCATTATAGCCCTTCGTGTTGAAAATGGGCAATGCCTTCTCAATAATAAGCTCTTTAGTATGTTCAGGGTTTCTCGCCATAATGCAAATATACCGATCGGTATATAAATAACGAAAACTAATTTATAAAGTTTCTAAAATAGTATGCATGCATACTATTTTAACAAAATGATTTTATCTTCGGGTTCAATTAAAAGAAAGCTGAAATTGGTAGCTTTATGAGCGATAAAGCAGAAGGGCATGAAAATAAAAAAGCCACCCTAAAGAGGATGGCTTTATGTGGTGCTGAGTGGATCGATCGGAGTGGCGTTCCACCCACCGACTCACGGATTTTCGAATTCGTAGATTTGGTAGAAAACAAAAAAGCCACCCTTGAAGAAGGATGGCTTGGGTGGTGCTGAGTGGATCGATCGGAGTGGCGTTCCGCCCACCGACTCATGGATTTTCGAATTCGTAGATTTGGTAGGAAACAAAAAAGCCACCCTAAAGAGGATGGCTTTGGTGGTGCTGAGTGGATTCGACCGGAGTGGCGTTCCACCCACCGACTCACGGATTTTCGAATTCGTAGATTTGGTAGGAAACAAAAAAGCCACCCTTGAAGAAGGATGGCTTGGGTGGTGCTGAGTGGATTCGAACCACCGACTCACGGATTTTCAGTCCGATGCTCTACCAACTGAGCTACAGCACCAAAATTTGGGTTGGCAAAAGTAGGTATTTCTTTGAAAAGGCAAAATTTAATTTGAAGTTCGTAGTAAGAATTTTTAAAGCATTATGGAATATATCCCTCAAATCGTTTTTGTACTGGTAGCAGGTTTCTTCGGTTTCCTCATTTTCAGAAGAATCAGGCGTATTTCCAGTAATATAAAGTTAGGTAAAGATGTTAATCTCACCGACAATAAAAGTGAGAGGTTAAAGAATATGATTTTGGTCGCCTTTGGTCAAAAGAAAATGTTCAAGCGTCCAATACCTGCTTTTTTACACTTACTCATCTACGTGGGCTTCATATTGATCAATATTGAGGTGTTGGAGATTGTGATCGATGGCATCTTTGGTACACACAGAATTGCTGCTCCAATACTTGGAAGCTTGTACACCGGAATGATCAATTTCTTTGAATTTTTAGCAGTAGGTGTTCTTTTCTCCTGTATTGTCTTTTTGATTAGAAGAAATATTCTTCGAATCAATCGATTCAAAAAAATTGAGATGGTGGGCTGGCCATCCCTGGACGCTAACTTGATTCTGATTATTGAAATTTTGTTGATGGTAGCCATTCTGGGTATGAATGGTGCAGACCAGATCTTACAAACCAGAGGAGCTAACCATTATACGGAGACAGGATCATTCTTTTTCAGCTCTGCCATGTTCGGTTGGCTGGATCAGTTTGAAACAAGCACTTTAATTCTAATTGAAAGAGCAGCCTGGTGGTTTCACATTGTGGGAATTTTTGCCTTTGCTCTTTATGTCACCTACTCCAAGCACTTACATATTTTCATGGCTTTCCCAAATACCTATTACAGTAGATTGGATCCAAAAGGGAAGATGACCAATATGGAGGAGATCACCAATGAGGTGAAAATGATGCTGGGTATGCCTGTAGAGGGTGATAGCTCACCACCTCCTGAGGGAATGAGGTTTGGAGCAAAAGACGTGAATGACCTCACCTGGAAAAATTTAATGGATGCTTATGCATGCACGGAATGTGGCAGGTGTACCTCAGAGTGTCCGGCAAACCTTACCGGTAAGAAACTTTCTCCGAGAAAAATCATGATGGATACCAGGGATCGCTTGGAGGATGTAGGCAAGAATGGTTTGGATGATGGAAAATCATTATTGGGGGATTATATCACCAAAGAAGAAATAAATGCATGCACAAACTGTAACGCATGTGTAGAAGCATGTCCGGTCAATATCAACCCACTTGATATCATCTTGCAAACGAGGAGATATGTAGCAATGGAGGAGTCAGCAGCTCCTGAGTCTTGGAATATGATGTTCCAAAATGTGGAAACGAATTTTGCGCCGTGGAAATTTGGCGTACAGGATAGATTTAACTGGTCTAATGAATTAAAAGAAGGAAAATGAGCGAAATACAAATACCAACCGTAGCAGATTTAGCAGCTAAAGGAGAAAAGCCTGAGGTTCTTTTTTGGGTGGGCTGTGCCGGATCTTACGATGATCGTTATAAGAGTGTAACTAAAGCATTTGTGAAAATTCTCAACAAAGTTGGTGTGAAGTTCGCAGTGCTAGGACCGGAAGAAACCTGTACCGGTGATCCTGCGAGAAGAGCAGGAAATGAGTTTTTATTCCAGATGCAGGCCATGTCTAACATACAGGTCTTAAATGGGTATGAGATTAAGAAAATTGTGACTGCTTGCCCACATTGCTTTAATACCTTGAAGAATGAGTATCCTGAACTAGGGGGCAACTATGATGTTATTCATCATTCACAATTTTTGCAGGAGCTAATCAATGATGGGAAGGTAGAGTTGAAAGGTGGAGGTGAATTTAAAGGCCGGAAAATCACCTATCATGATTCATGCTTCTTGGGACGCGCAAATAATGTTTATTCAGCCCCAAGGGCAGTTCTGGAGGCCTTGGATGCAGAGCTGGTAGAGATGAAGCGTTGCAAAACGAAAGGACTTTGCTGCGGTGCTGGAGGAGCTCAAATGTTTAAGGACGCAGAGCCTGGAAATAAGGAAGTAAACGTTGAAAGAACGGAGGAAGCTCTTGAAACGAAAGCAGATACCATTGCTGTAGCTTGCCCATTTTGCATGACTATGATGTCTGATGGAGTAAAAAACAAGGAGAAAGAATCCTCTGTGAAAGTCAAGGATCTTGCGGAACTCATTGCAGAATCAGAAGGTTTGGATTGATATGTTGATACCATTCGAAGAAATGCCCGATAATGCCCGTCTGTGGATTTACCAGGCGGATAGAAAGCTTGGTGATGAAGAAGTAAAATTCGTTGAAGCTAATACTGAATCTTTTTTGAATCAGTGGCAAGCACATGGTCAGGATTTAAAAGCCTCTTTTTCTGTCGAATATGATCAGTTTCTGATCATCTCGGTGGATGAGTCGTTCAGTCAGGCCAGTGGGTGCAGTATTGATGCTTCTGTTCACCTGATCAAAGCCCTAGAGAACGAACTCAAGGTTTCTTTTATGACAACCAGTCAGGTGGCGTTCCTTCAAGAGGAAGAAATAAATCTATACCCATTCAATCAACTCAAATCGCGGGTTGCTGAACAAACAATTACGCCTCAGACACTTGTTTTTGACAATACAGTACAAAATGTAGCAGAATTTAAGTCCAGATGGCTAAAAGAGAGTGGAGAAACCTGGGTAAAAAGGTATTTCTGATAGGGCATTTGGTTCGTTTCTTGTTTCTGGTTTAGCTAATTTCGGATAATCATACGGTCAAGGTTTTCGTTATTATACTTATGCGAATCATTCTATTCCTATTTATTTCTACACTCTTTGCGAGTTGCTCCATTGAGAAAAGCATGAATAATGCTGAGTATGACGCTGTAATAGCTAAACTTGGTAGTGCACCTTCGAAAAATTCTCCTGAAGAGAATGTGATGGTCGGGGACGCCTTCAGAAAATCCAATCGACTGGTTGAATCTATTCCTTTTTATCGGGAAGCTATTAAGCAAGGTACTTTGGAGGAAGCTCCGAATCTGTATCTGGCTCAAGCACTTAAAGTTGAGCAAGAGTATGATGAGGCAAAAAGAATATTGGATAACTATTTACCAAAGGCAAATGATGATAAGATTCGAAAGTTAGCGGAAAAAGAACTTCATAATCTTCAAAAAATTGATGAGTTAAAGCAAAAAGAAAGCTACTACAGGGTGAAAAATCTGGCAGACCTTAACACTGAAAAAGCCGAATACTCACCTGTCTATAGCAGAAACTACCTGTATTTTACTTCCAATAGAGATGGAAGCAAAATATATAGAACTACGGGCACTCCATTTACTGATATTTATCGTGTTGCGACAAAGGGAGCAAATGTAGAGCTGACAACACTTTCACCTTTGGACCCAATGATCAATCATTTAGATACAAATGAAGGGTCAGTTGCAATTTCACCGGATGGATCATCTATGATTTTTGCAAAAGGAAATGATGGAAAGGCTAAAGGATATAGCGAGGTAAACCTGTTTTTTACACGTTTTAGAAACGGAAAATGGTCAGAACCCGTACCACTTTCAATCAATGTTGCAGAAGCCTGGGATTCTACACCAGCATTTAGTCCTGACGGAACCACATTGTACTTTTCTTCTACCAGAGAAGGAGGGTACGGAGGGGCAGATCTTTATCAGGCTAAAGTAAATCGAAGAGGTCGATGGGTTGATGTGAGAAATCTTGGTCCCGAAATTAACAGTGCCGGAGATGATGTGTTTCCATATGTGAGTGAAGATGGAAGCCTATATTTCTCGTCCGATGGACATCCGGGGCTTGGTAAACTGGATATGTTTCGAGCAGTGCGAGAAGGAGGACATGTGACCGTTGAGAATCTGGGTAAACCGATGAATTCCTCAGCCGATGATTTTGGATTGTTTCAATTCAATTTGACACGAGGTTTTTTCACCTCTAATAGAAAAGGGGGAAGGGGAGATGATGATATCTATACCTTTATCAATGACGATCCGGACCTAAAAGTTGTAAACTACTTCTTGACGGGTGTGACTTATACTACTGATGACGCTGGGGAGGAAATTATTCTTCCAAACACCAAAGTATCTCTCACTGCAGACAATGGAGATGTATTAGACGAGGCATTTACTGGAGCGGACGGTAAGTTTGATTTCCGCGTCTATCCTGAAGAGCATTACGATCTTATTGGTGAAAAGACGGATTATTTCACGGTAAGAAAAGATTTTACAACCATTGGAAAAACGGTAGATAAGTCAACGTTAACTGAATTTATTACTAATATCACTTTTGAAACCAAAATCATGATGGATCCAATTGTGCTTGAGCGTGCAATAGTCCTTGACAACATCTATTATGATTTGGATAAAGCTAATATCAGATCTGATGCAGCACTGGTACTGGACAGTTTAGTCCAGATTATGAATGATAACCCGGAAATCTATATCGAATTGGGTTCTCATACGGATAGTAGGGCTGATGACGATTATAACATGAAGCTTTCTCAACGAAGGGCTCAATCAGCTGTTAGCTATATCATAAATGAAGGTATTCAAGCAGAAAGAATTGTTGCCAAAGGTTATGGAGAAACACAACTACTGGTTAAAAATGCTCAAACAGAAGAAGAGCATCAGCGAAACAGAAGAACCGAGTTTAAAGTACTGCGCTATAATCCTCGAGATCGAGATGATGATCTTCCACCCGATGAATCTGTAGATGAATATGACCGATTCTTTAAAGATTCGGGCGATGGAAACGGATAAACGCTTTTCTTTGCAATCAAAAAAGTTAGTATGACTGATCGGTACGCACAAAGAGGCGTTTCTGCAGACAAAGAGGACGTTCACTCCGCAATCAAGAATATAGATAAGGGCCTTTTCCCAAAAGCTTTCTGTAAGATCGTAGATGATATTTCTGCAGATCCGGAATACTGCACTATCATGCATGCGGATGGTGCTGGTACCAAATCTTCGCTAGCCTACCTCTACTGGAAAGAAACGGGTGATTTGAGCGTATGGAAGGGCATAGCGCAGGATGCGGTCATCATGAATGTAGATGACCTTCTATGCGTAGGTTGTACCGACAATATTCTCCTTTCCTCTACCATTGGCAGAAATAAAAACCTGATTCCAGGCGAAGTAATCTCTGAAATTATCAATGGCACTGAGGAGGTTTTGCAGATGCTACGAGACAATGGCATCAACATCAACTCCACTGGAGGAGAAACGGCTGATGTCGGTGATCTGGTGAAAACCATAATTGTAGACAGTACGGTTACAGCCAGAATGAAACGATCAGAGGTTATCAATAATGAAAACATACGTGCAGGTGATCTTATCGTAGGGATAGCTTCGTATGGCCAGACGGCATATGAAAAAGAATACAATGGAGGGATGGGGAGCAATGGACTAACCTCTGCTCGTCACGATGTGTTTAATAAGGTTTATGCAGAGAAGTATCCCGAGTCTTTTGATCAGGGAGTCCCTAGAGATTTAGTTTACAGCGGAACAAAGAAATTGACCGATCCGGTTGAAGGAGCTCCATTGGATGCTGGCAAGTTGGTACTTTCCCCCACTCGAACCTATGGGCCAATTATTAAATCGATTTTGAAAGAATTGAGATCTGAAATTCACGGAATGGTTCATTGCAGCGGTGGTGCACAAACTAAGATTCTGCACTTTATTGACAACTTAAGGGTCGTTAAGGACACAATGCTCCCAATTCCACCTCTATTTCAAATGATCCATGAGGAAAGTGGAACGGACTGGAAGGAGATGTATAAAGTCTTCAATATGGGTCATCGAATGGAGATTTATGCTGCTGAGGAGTCAGCTGATGAAATCGTGGAGATCGCCCGGTCCTTCAATGTAGAAGCTCAGGTAATCGGTCGTGTAGAAGCATCGGATAAGAAAGAGCTTATAATCCAGTCAGAACATGGTGTTTTTGAATACAAATGAAAAAGTTCTATATCCCACTATCGGATGATTTAATCACTCTTCTCCCTATGACAAAAGAGCATGTGTTGGAGATGCGCAAGCTCAGTGGAGACGCTGATGTATGGACATGGTATACCGAAGACCTCACTAGTCCCGATGCATTGCAAGACTGGATGATGAAAAGGTTTGAAGAATCGCAGCGAGGTGAGAAGATGACTTATGCTGTTCAATTGAACGAAACAGGGGGAATTATTGGATCGTCAAGCTATGGGCATATAGACTGGGAAGAAAAGGGAATAGAGATTGGATGGACGTGGCTGGGAAAAAAGTACATCGGTTCCGGAATAAACAAACACATGAAATTTTTGATGCTTCATCATGCTTTTGAGACAATGGAAATTGAGCGGTTGGAGTTACGGACAGATGAACTTAATACACGCTCCAGAAAAGCCATGGAGAAAATAGGAGCAAAACATGATGGCACTTTGAGAAATCACCGATCTACACAGGGAAGAAAACGTAGAAACACGGTTGTATATAGCATCATAAAATCAGAGTGGCCTGAGATTAAAACAACCATTTTCAAGGAATTTTAATGGAAGCTTTATTGATCATACTGTCAATCCTCTTAATTGCCGGAGGTGTCATTTTTTCCATTTTACCTCCGTTACCGGGCCCATTACTAACGTATGGAGCAATGATCTGCACACATGCAGTTTCTAATGACACACAGTTTAGTACAACTTCATTCATCGTTTGGGCAATTATTGGGATTATAATTATGGTTGCTGATTTTATACTGCCTGTAGCAGCCACAAAAAAGTTTGGAGGAACAAAAGCTGGTGTCATCGGAGGTATGATAGGGGTTGTTGCGGGAATTTTATTACCCATTCCATTTGGCATTATTCTAGGCCCACTGCTAGGGGCTATCATCGGCGACCTGTACGGAGGCAATCGAATTAAATCTGCTTTCAAGTCTGGCTTTGGATCCTTCCTGGGATTTCTGGTAGCCACTTCATTAAAGCTTTTCTATTCGATTATTCTAGGGGGAATCATTGTCTATAAGGTTGGTGGATTTACCGCCAATGCCATCATGCAGCTACTTTAGACCAAAAGCATACTCGCAAGACCCGCTACAATAATCATATCGACGTACGTTCGAATGATTTTGAAGTCCTTCATCTTATCCGCTTTGGCTAAGCGATAAGCAATCCATAATATGAAGATTAATACAGCGAAAAAAAAGTAACGTACATTCCAGTTGGGAAGTGAATAGAGATAAAAAGATAGCATCGCCATGCCAGCGGATCCAGCCAAAAAAATCATCAGCTTCGCTCCCCTTATCCCCCACACGATAGGTATGGACTGAATGCCGAATAGCACTTCTCCTTTAGCGCTTATAATGTCTTTGATGCTTTCGCGAATAAACACGATCACACAACCAAATAATGCATAGGCAACCACCAAAAGACTGAATTGTCTAAAATAAACGAGCACCAGTAAAAGTGTGAGGCAAGTGAGAAACGAGATTGTCAATGTACCTAACAAGATCCACCGCTTCAATACCGTACTATACACCCATAGCGCACCGGAGGAGAAAATATGAATAGCTCCAATGGCAGGATCAATGATAAAGCCAATGCCTATACCTGTCATCGTGAGGAGCGCATGTGCCAATAATGCAAACCTCCTTCTGAACGTTGTGCCAACAATCACCTCATTTGGACGATTGATCATATCAATTTTTTGATCGAAGTAATCGTTGATGATGTATCCGGCCGCCCCAATCATGCCAGTGCTTAATATAAAAAGAATGAAGGATGCCTTCATAAGCATCCAAAGCGGGACATTGAGGAGGAAATATGCTGTGATGAATTGGGTGAGCCCGATAATGACCAAATTCGGTATTCGGCTGGCTTTTAGAAATCCGAAAAAGTCATTGACAGTGATTTTCACTTCGAATTTTGTATGCTTTCCGTTATCAAACGGTAAATATTTTTCAATTGTTCGTCTTTAAGCATCTCTAAGTGCGAATTGATTGTTTCTTCATCTTCCCTCATTGCCGGCCCGGTTTGGGATGCCGAGGGATCGAGCTCCATAGCTTTTCGCACGGTTTCTTCAACGAGCGGTTGAATATCCTTAAATGTCATATCCAAATCTGCCAAAAGCTTTTCCGATAAATGAAACATGTGGTTGCTGAAATTGCAGGCAAATACTGCAGCAAGGTGAAGTTTGGATCGATTGGCTGAAGTAAGAAGGCGTACATCGTTACTAAAGCTTCTTACAAATGTGAAAATATCCTTTTCGCCCTCATCAGAGCCCTCTACAAAAACCGGGAAAGCAGTAAAATCAATATCCTTTGTTCGACTGAAAGTCTGTAAGGGATACATTACGCCATGTTTTAAATGCTTGGAAAGATCAGATATAGGGTTAGCTCCAGAGGTATGTAACATTACTGCCTCAGATGTGGCTATCGAATCGGATACACTTTTCACATCTCCGTCTGGAACACTGAGGATGATAAAATCAAAGGCCTCAGGATTCAACTGATCTATTGACAATATAAAGTCCTCACTTTGTGTTCGTGAGAAAATCGTTACCTCATGTCTTTTGGATGAAATTCGCTTGGCCAGATGATAGCCAACATTTCCATACCCAATGATTGCTACCTTGCTCATTGAGTAAAAATAGCTGATTAAAGCAAGTATGTGTCAATCACGAAAGGTTTTTCGAAATTGAAATGTATCAACTCCAATTTACCCTTTTGATTCCCTAAAGGGATTTTTTTGATAACACCCTTTAGGGCTGGGGTATATCTGCTTAAAAAGAAAAACCTTTTTCTACTATTTGCATCATGTGCATAGTGTTGTAAATCATGAAGCTAGGCTTCAACTCCTTTGTCCCGCATTTTCACAAACTCAAGATACCTTCTTCTGATAGCCACTACAAAGCCTATTACCAAAAGAAAAGTCCCTATCCATAACAGGTTAATCCATGGTTTTTTCACTGCTTCCATGATGATCCAATCCTTTTGAGTTGTTTGATATGCCAATAGGACAGCATTCTCTTGTGGAAGAATATTTTGAATAGAAATGCGAAAGGCCAAATCATCAACCTGATCGTCTATTCGTCCAACGAACTCACGGTTTCTAATGACAAAAATTGGTTCTGCCAGGTAATTCTTGTATTCCCCCTGTACTTCAATTACAGCCTTCACAGCTACATCCTCCTGATTTAATGGTGTACCATCTATTTCAGCAATGGGCTCCATACGTTCCAGGGTAGCTACATAGTCATTAATGAAAAATTGATCCCCAATTTCTACTTTGATTTCCTTAGGTTCGCTCCAGTCTGGTTCCTGATCCGGGTCTGGAAAGGTTCTGACATGCGTGTACATATCAGCACTGAGCTTTCGCTTAATATCAGGAGAATAAACTATCATATCCATCGCCTGATTGATTTGAACGCGAGGAAAAAGAGTGAATTCTTTTCCTTCCTTAGTATGGTACTCTACTTCAAAGAAGCTATTCTCCGGACTAATGAGCGTAAGTGTATCAGTGCCATTCTTAATTACTTTAAGAGGATCAGGTGTTAAGGTCAGCTCATTTTGATCCACATACCCATCTTCGCGCGTTTCCTTCCTGATGCCTCTGTAAATCATCGAATACTCCTTCATCTGGCGTGGCTCATTGATGAACAATAAAAGATTATCTCTATTCACTTCTTCCGGAAACTCGGTACTCCATACCATTGAGGTATAATTGGTCGACAGGATAGTGGAGTATCCACTTGAAAATAAAATTCCCACAAGCATTAAAGCTACTCCGATGTGAGTGATAGATCCGCCCGAAAGTTTGATGTTGGATTTGGCTACTCCAATAAAAATCTTCGCATTCGCTGTGATGGAATAGACACAGGTTACTAGCAGAATCAGGTAATAAGGGTTCGTAATTTTAGCAATGACAATTACCAACCCTGAAATTACAAGCGAGATAATAAATGGTGTGGTTAGTTCTGCTTTAAGCTTTTTCCTGTCCATCTTTTTCCACCAGAAAAATTGCCCGGTTCCTGAAAGAATAGCCAGGAAGATCGCCAGGATCATTTGTGGCAAAGAGTATGCATCATAAATGTCAGTCGGTGGGGCAAGATTTAAATCAAACCCGAAGAAGTTTGCGATTTGATTGTACACCGGCATAGAAGTATAGATCAATACCTGGAATGCCATCAAGCAAAGTACTGAAGCACCCATGAAAATCCAGAATTCACGGGAGTAGGTGGAAGTCTCCTCTTTTGTTGCTGGTATTTCTCTCCATCGTTTTGTGATAAAGAAAACAGACAGTGTTATGAACACGAGCAGATATATTAATAATTGCCCTGACAGTCCTAAGTCGGTAAATGAGTGAACAGATGAATTTCCCAGAATTCCACTTCGAGTCAAGAAGGTGGCGTAAAGCACCAGGATGAAACTGGCGACAACCAAAATCATCGAAAGTTTTAATGCAGATCCACTTTTTTTGTAGGCGATCATCACATGGATGGCAGCAACAAGCACTAACCACGGGATATAAATGGCATTTTCGACCGGATCCCAGTTCCAATACCCTCCGAAATTGAGTGTTTCATACGCCCAGTATGCACCCATCAAAATCCCCACTCCCAAAATCATCGCTGAGAATTGAGCCCATGGAAGAGCTGGTCTGATCCATTCCTTATTCTTCCCAATGATCAACCCTCCAATACAGTAGGCAAATGGAATAACTGTGGTAGCAAATCCTAAGAATAAAGTTGGAGGGTGAATGACCATCCAGTAATTCTGCAAAAGGGGGTTTAGTCCATTGCCATCTTCAGGTATAAAGTTTGGATTGGTTTTGAAAATCGGAGCATCAATAACCTCCCTCAACAGCATGAAAGGCGAACTGCCGAGTTTTACTTCAAAAATGACAACTCCCAGAATCATGGAAGCAAGAAATACCTGCGTCAGTGACATGATTAACATCACGGGGGCTTTCCAGAATTTATTCGTGTTGATCAGAATGATTCCGAGCACAGCATTCCAAAACATCCAAAGCAGAAAAGAGCCTTCCTGACCTTCCCAGAAGCAGGAAATTTGATAGTATACCGGAAGTATTTTTGAGCTGTGACTAAATACATAGTGATACTCAAAATAGTGGTTTGTTATCAGGTAAAAGAGCGTCCCAATAATCCCTAAAATTGCAAATGAATGGACATAGAAGATTTTAGCTCCGAAAGCTGTCCATTTTGCATCTTGGTTTCTCCCTTTGAAAAAGGCATATGCTGCCAATAGGCTTGAGACAAAAGCAATAATTGCGAATGCATGACCTAGCTGACCTTCGAAATAATGTATCATAGTTTAGCTATGGCTAAATGCCGGATTTTTAGCTTGTAAATTCAGGTTCTTCCTGATATTTGGATGGGCACTTTAGAAGAATTTTCTCTGCTACAAATTTATCTCCCTGATAGGCACCAACAATTACTACCTGTTCTGAACGTGTAAAATCGGTTGGAATAGGCTCAGCATAAAGTACTTGTTGCTTCATTCCATTTTCATCGAGCATTTCAAATTTGAAGGAAAGCTTATCGGGACTTTCTTCTATTCCAACCACTTCTCCGGAAGCAGTTTTTGGAAGCTCACCAACCACATGGATGCTTTTTTTGAATCCTTTTTCTGAAAGCTCTCTTGCTTCGTCAAATGAAACATACGTACTCGCATCACCAGCCATTGAGATGATCATGGTAATGGCGATTGCAATAATTATGATGGCAGCTATGTATTTCTTCTTCATTTCTCCTCAATTTCTTTCTCTAAACGCTTAGACCGTTTGTCCAGTTTGAATAACATGTAGAAAAATCCTGCAAGTATGATCAGGATGATTGCGATCACCACATAGATTTTTCCTTCTCCTCTAAAATCATCCGCCATTTCAACCTGCGCATTGGCAAATTGAGTTCCGATGAGCATTAATATTCCTAAAATATATTTAAGCATCTTCCAGTTTTTGTTTTGTGATTGAAAGCCGAATAGCGATGGTAGCTATCCAATATCCAAGTAGAGTCCAGCCGAATACTGCTAAGTAAAATACCTTTCTCAAGTTGCTATCCAGATCATATGCATTGAATCCTGGATTACCTCCGTTTCCTGGATGAAGACTATCGGACATTCTTGGTAGAATGAAAAGCAAAGGAATCATCAAGAAAAAGGCAAAAATGTTGAATACTGCTGATATTCTATTTCGCTGTTGCTCATCCTGAATAGATCCGCGAAGTACAAAGTAAGCTAGGTAAATTAGCAATGAAATGGCTGATGCATTTTGCTTGGGATCGTTGCTCCACGGTTCACCCCAGGTGTAATTGGCCCAGATCATCCCTGTTACTATTCCCAATACACCAAATGCTATACCCATATTGGCGAGTTGAGAACTGTAGATGTCATATTTGACTTCACCAGTTCTCAAATGCTTTACAGCATGTATTACGGATCCCAAGAAAAGCAAGATCATCCCAAACCACATTGGTACATGAAAGTGAAGTGCTCTTATGGTTTCGTTAAGTATTGGAAGTTCAGGAACGGGGAGCAGTAGCCCTCCGATAATCGTATATGCTAAAAGTGCTACACACAACCATTTCCACCAATCAGTTTTTAGTAAATAACCCATCACGATTTCCAGGTAAAAGGGAACAAAACGAATGTGAGCGCAATGATAATCACATCGACTGAGAAGAGTGTGGCAATGTTGCCTTGAATCTGCATAAGAATGTAACCGTCAAGGATTTTAAAGCTATTGCTAATAGCAAGTATAAGAACTGGGATTATAACAGGAAAGCCAAGAACCGCCATCATAATGGATCTATTGCTGGTGCGGAATGCAATCGAAGAAACCATGGTAAAAGCCGAACTTAATCCAAGACAACCCAATGTCAAATTCAAAATGAAAATCGGGTAATTAATTATGGGATTACCCAGTAATACAGCATAGACAATCAGAGAAATTGCTGCAATGGATAAAAGGTAAAGGAAAGAATAAATGAGTTTACCTAAAATTATTTCAGAAGGCTTACATAGGAAATAGTAGTAATGAGAGCGCCGCTCTTCTTGAATAAAACTTTTTGAAATAGCATTAATAGAAGTGAACAATAGAATGATCCAAAACAAAGCGTTCCACACCTCAACCGACACAAAGCCTTTGAAAGCCATGTAGGTTGCAAATATTGTGGACGCCAGATATAGGAGAATTCCAGAAATAGGATTCTGCTGTCTCCAATCAACGATCAGATCTTTTTTTATTAGTTGAGCAATGTGTTGCACAGTGCAAAAATACTATCCTGAGTCTTGCTGCCTTGCTATCAATTTGCAAAACGTTTAGCATTGCATAAATTTTCTGAATAGGGATGCAAGTGATCTTCTTACTTTGGAAAAGATAAAGCAATGAAAAAAATACTTGTAACAGGCGGAGCTGGATTTATAGGTTCAAATTTGGTAGAATCATTGCTGGAAAAGGGTTATCAGGTTGTCTGTTTAGACAATCTTGCTACTGGTTCACTAAGGAACATCCACGACTTTCTGGATCATAAGAATTTTGAGTTTGTTGAAGGTGATATTTTAGATTTTGATCTTATACTAAAATTATCAAAAGGATCATTTGCAATTTCTCATCAGGCAGCACTCGGATCAGTGCCTCGTTCGATTAAGGATCCGATTACTTCAAATAGAGTGAATGTTGAGGGAACCTTGAATGTCTTTAAGGCAGCAGTCGATAATAACATTGAGAGAGTTGTATATGCTGCCTCTTCATCCACTTATGGCGACTCTGCTGAATTGCCTAAAAAGGAGGATAGAATTGGCAAACCGCTATCGCCGTATGCTGTAACCAAGTTTGTGAATGAATTATATGCAGATGTTTTTCATAGAGTTTACGGGCTAAATACCATTGGATTAAGGTATTTCAATGTTTTTGGACCAAAGCAAGATCCAAATGGACCCTATGCTGCTGTAATTCCATTATTTATTAAAGCAATTCTTTCCGGTGAAAGACCAATTATAAATGGTGATGGAAGTCACAGTAGGGATTTTACATTTGTGAGTAATGCTGTACAGGCCAATATCAAAGCGCTGGAAACTTCGGCAGAAAATTATAATACTGTTTATAATGTTGCCTGTGAGCAAAAGACCAACTTAAAGGAATTGGTAGCTTATATTAACGAGGTAGAGGGTATGAATGTAGCTCCAATATTTGCCAATGAAAGAGAAGGTGATGTAAAACATAGTTTAGCTGATATTTCGAAAGCTAAGACACAACTTGGTTACCGACCCAGTCATCTAATCAAGGAAGGACTTTCAGTCACAATTGATTGGTACAGGGAAAAGAAATAACATGAATACAGGAGAAAATATACTAATCACAGGAGGAGCAGGGTTTATTGGATCACATGTGGTGAGAAGATTTATCAATTCAGACAAATACAAGGTTATAAGTTTGGATAAACTCACCTATGCAGGAAACCTTGAAAACCTAAGAGATATTGAAAATGAGCCAAACTATGAATTCGTAAAAGGCGATATCTGTGATTTTGATTTTATAAATGATCTCTTTAAGGATTATGATTTTCAGGGGGTCATACATTTGGCTGCTGAATCTCATGTGGATCGTTCAATTTCAAACCCAATGGAGTTTATACAAACCAATGTTGTTGGTACAGTAAGTCTGTTGAATGCTGCTAAGGAAGCATGGAGAGGAAAAGAGAGCCGAAGATTCTATCATGTATCTACAGACGAAGTATATGGATCACTTGGAGAAGATGGACTTTTTACGGAGACGACTCCTTATGATCCTAAATCACCTTATTCCGCTTCAAAAGCTTCTTCTGATCATTTCGTTAGGGCCTATGGAAATACTTACGATCTTCCATATATAATCTCCAATTGCTCAAACAATTACGGACCAAATCATTTCCCTGAAAAGTTGATTCCACTTATGATCCATAATATCAGGAATAAAAAGCCACTTCCAGTCTACGGGAAGGGTGAAAACATTCGTGATTGGTTATATGTAGAAGATCATGCAAGAGCAATTGAGTTAATTTTTGAGAAAGGCCAAAACGGGGAAACCTATAATATTGGTGGATTTAACGAGTGGAAAAATATAGACCTTGTTCATTTGCTTTGTGACGTTATGGATCGCAAGCTTGGAAACGAAGCGGGTACATCCAGAAAGCTCATAACTTTTGTGAAAGATCGTGCTGGGCATGATATGAGATATGCGATTGATGCATCAAAACTTAACAGCGAGCTTGGCTGGGAGCCATCACTTCAATTTGAGGAGGGCTTAGAAAAAACAGTGGATTGGTACTTTGATAATGAGCAATGGTTGAACGATGTAACTTCTGGTGACTACCTTAAATATTATGACGAACATTATACAAACAGATAAGAAATGAAAGGCATAATTCTAGCAGGAGGGTCAGGGACCAGGTTACACCCACTTACCTATGCGGTTAGTAAGCAGATATTACCTGTTTATGACAAGCCGATGATCTACTACCCATTGTCTACCCTTATGTTATCAGGCATTAATGAAATTTTGATCATCAGTACACCTCGTGATTTGCCAATTTTTGAGGAACTGCTAGGTGATGGTTCATCTCTCGGGTGCTCATTCTCCTACGCAGTGCAAAAGGAGCCGAAGGGTCTTGCAGAAGCGTTTATTATTGGAGCCGATTTTATTGGAAGTGATCCGGTAGCATTAATACTTGGTGATAATATTTTCTATGCTTCAGGGCTTTCTAAAAAACTTCAAGCCTGTATAAATCCTGATGGGGGGATCGTTTTTGCATACCACGTAAACGATCCTGAGAGGTATGGAGTTGTTGAATTTGATGAACAACGAAAAGCTGTTTCGATAGAGGAAAAGCCAAAGAGTCCTAAATCGAAATTTGCAGTACCTGGCCTCTATTATTATGACAATCATGTTGTAGAAATTGCGGAAAACGTAAAGCCAAGTCCGCGCGGTGAACTTGAGATTACAGATATTAATAATTACTACTTAAATGAAGGTAAATTAAATGTTCAAGTTTTTGATCGAGGTACTGCTTGGTTAGATACTGGTACATTTGCATCCTTAATGCAAGCAGGAAACTTTGTTCAAGTAATTGAGGAACGACAAGGTCTTAAAGTAGGGTGTATTGAAGAAGTTGCTTATAAAATGAATTTTATTTCGAAAGAACAATTAGAAAAATTAGCCAGGCCATTAGAAAAAAGTGGATACGGAACTTACCTTCTTAATGTTTTAGCACAATGAACGCAGAAGAGACAAACCTTAAGGGCTGTTGGATTTTAGAGCCAGATGTATTTGAAGATGAGCGTGGGTACTTTTATGAGGGCTTCAACGTAGAGAAGTTCAAAAAGGCAACAGGATTTGATTTTGATGTTAAACAAATCAATCAATCCAGATCATCGAAAGGTGTTTTAAGGGGCCTGCACTTTCAAACAGGTGACAAAGCACAAGCAAAGCTGGTTTCATGTATTGAAGGAGAGGTATTAGATGTAGCTGTCGATTTAATAAATGACTCCCCTACATTCGGTGAGTATTCATTGGTTAGATTATCTGCACATAATAAAAAGCACTTCTACATCCCTAAAGGGATGGCACATGGTTTTCTGGTTTTGACAGAGCATGCCAAACTAATGTATCAGGTGGATGCACTTTACTCCAAAGAACATGACTCAGGGATTATCTACAATGATGCAGATATCAGTATTCCTTGGGGCATGCAAGACGATCAAATTATTTTATCAGAAAAAGACAAAAACCTACCAACTTTAAAAGAATCTAAAATCGATTTTTAATGTCAAAAAAGAAAGTATTAATTACTGGTGGAGCTGGATTTCTGGGCTCACATTTATGTGACAGATTCATCAATGAGGGTTACTATGTAATCGCAATGGATAACCTTATAACGGGTGATATTCAGAACATAGATCATTTGATGGGTAAGCCAGATTTTGAATTTCATCATCATGATGTTTCAAAGTATGTACATGTTTCAGGGGAGCTTGAATATATTTTACATTTTGCTTCTCCGGCTAGCCCTATAGATTATTTGAAGATGCCAATCCAAACCATGAAAGTTGGATCACTAGGTACACTTAATTGTTTGGGCCTTGCAAAAGACAAAGGGGCAAGAATGCTGATTGCTTCGACATCTGAGGTGTATGGTGATCCATTGGTTCACCCACAAAAAGAAACGTATTGGGGGAATGTAAATCCAGTAGGACCAAGAGGAGTTTATGATGAAGCAAAACGTTTTCAGGAAGCTTTGACAATGGCTTATCATACTTTCCACGGACTTGAAACCAGAATAGTTAGAATCTTCAACACATTCGGACCTAGAATGAGACTTGATGATGGGAGGGTATTGCCAACATTTATTTCGCAAGCACTTAAGGGGGAAGATCTTACAGCTTTTGGTGACGGATCTCAAACCCGCTCATTTACATATGTTGATGACTTGGTTGAAGGAATTTACCGATTGTTAAAAAGTGATTACCCTCAGCCAGTCAATATTGGGAATACAGAAGAAATTACCGTAAAGGAATTTGGAGAGGAAATCATCAAAATTACTGGTAGCAATTCAAAAATTATATACAAAGATTTACCCAAAGATGATCCTAAACAACGCAAACCAGATATTTCTTTAGCAAAGAAAATTTTGAATTGGGAGCCAACATATACTAGATCTGAAGGTTTAATACCAACATTAGAATATTTTCAAAAAAAGGTTCTGAGCTAATTATTTGAATCTATTTTTGGGCCTTGATTCTTAAAAAAAATTATGGAATATCGTGTGGGGATTATCGGTTTAGGCTATGTAGGCTTGCCCTTAGCTGTAGAGAGTGGAAAACTTCATAAAACAGTAGGTTTTGATATTAATCAAATCAGAATAGATGAACTAAAGACTGGATTGGATAGAACATTAGAGGTTGAGAAAAATGAACTGGATAGTGCCATAAAGTTAACCTTTACATCAAATAGTCGAGATTTAAGAGATTGTAATTTTTATGTAGTTACAGTTCCTACCCCAATAGATGGAAACAAGAATCCAGATTTAGAACCGATAAGAAAAGCGTCTGAGTTAATAGGTTCTATCCTTAAGAAGGATGATATTGTTGTTTACGAATCTACAGTGTTTCCGGGCTGTACTGAGGAAGTCTGTGTACCTATATTGGAAGAGCAAAGCGGGCTGAAGTACAACGAGAAATTTTTCTGCGGATACTCACCAGAGAGGATTAACCCGGGAGATAAAGAGCATAGAATAACAAATATTCTCAAAGTAACCAGCGGAAGTAATTCAGCAACGGCAAAAAGGGTTGATGAATTCTATCGATCTTTTGTTTCAGCAGGAACTCATAAGACTTCTTCCATAAAAGTGGCTGAAGCAGCCAAGGTTATTGAAAACTCACAACGTGATCTCAATATAGCGTTTGTGAATGAATTAGCTTTGATTTTTGATAAGTTGGAAATTGATACAACGGAAGTATTGGAAGCAGCTGGGACAAAATGGAATTTTCTTCCATTTCGACCTGGCCTTGTAGGAGGTCATTGTATTGGTGTTGATCCATTCTATTTAACTCAAAAAGCAGAGTCAGTTGGTTATCATCCGAATGTAATACTTTCAGGCAGAAAAATAAATGATCAAATGGGACAATATGTGTCTCAAAGAATAATCAAAATGCTTGGGCAAAAAAGAAAACTAAATGCCAACTCTAAGGCATTAATCCTTGGATTTACATTTAAAGAAAACTGTCCCGATACGCGCAACACGAGGGTAATAGACATATATGAGGAATTAGTCTCTTTTGGTATTGAGGTAGACGTATATGACCCTCAAGCTGATAAACACCAAGTACTAAACGAATATGGAATAGAACTGGAAGATAAATTGATGCATGGTTATCAAGTTGTAATACTTGCAGTTTCTCACAAAGAATTTTTAGACTTAGATTGGCGGAAAATTAGAGCGGAAACCGATATTATTTTTGATGTCAAAAGTATTCTTCCAAAAGAAATTGTAGATGGCAGATTATAAAAAATATATCATTCCACATTCGCACTCCTTAGAAAGAGGTAATAGGGAATCTTTGATGGGACATCACTCAAAAGTAATTTGGTTTACAGGTCTTTCCGGTTCTGGAAAATCCACATTAGCAGGTGGTTTAGAAGAATATCTTCATTCACATGGAATACATACATATATATTGGATGGTGATAATATTAGGACTGGACTAAACAGCGATCTTGATTTTAGTGAAGAAAGCAGAACCGAGAATATAAGACGAATATCGGAGGTTTCGAAGTTGTTTGTAGATGCAGGTATCGTTGTTCTTTCAGCTTTCATTTCTCCTTTTAAAGAGGATAGAAATTCTGCAATGAACTTAGTTGGAAGAGAAAATTTTCTCGAAGTTTATGTAGAATGCCCATTAGAAGTTTGCGAGGAAAGAGACGTTAAAGGCCTTTATAAAAAAGCGAGAAATGGAGAAATTAAGAATTTCACAGGAATTAGTTCCCCATTCGAGGAACCTGAAGATGCTGATATAGTGATTAATACAGCGAATAATTCAATGGAAGAATGTCTAAAGAAATTAGTTGAAAAAGTAGAACCGTTGCTACAATTATGAAAAAATATAATCTTACACATCTAAAGGAACTTGAAGCAGAATCCATCTACATTCTGAGAGAAGTAGCTTCACAGTTTCAAAATCCTGCGATCTTATTTTCAGGAGGGAAAGATTCTATTTGTGTTACTCATCTGGCCCGAAAAGCCTTTCACCCTGCTAAGATTCCTTTTCCATTAGTGCATATCGATACCGGGCATAATTTCCCTGAAACGATAGCATTTAGGGATAATCTTGTAAATGAACTCGGAGCAAAATTGATTGTAGGTTCAGTTCAAAGATCAATCGATGAGGGTAGAGCAGCAGAAGAAAAGGGAAAAAATGCTAGTAGAAATGCAATCCAAACGGTAACACTGCTAGATACAATCGAAGAGTATGGGTTTGATGCATGCATTGGCGGTGCTCGGCGTGATGAAGAAAAGGCACGGGCGAAAGAACGATTTTTTTCTCATAGAGATGAATTTGGACAATGGGATCCAAAAAATCAGCGCCCGGAACTATGGAATATTTTTAACGGCAAACAAAATTTCGGCGAACATTTCCGAGTATTTCCGCTAAGCAATTGGACTGAAATGGATGTGTGGCAATACATCCTTGCTGAACAAATTGACATACCATCTTTGTATTTTGCTCATAACAGAGATGTGATTTGGCGGAATAATACATGGTTGCCAGTATCTGAATTTATACAGATTAGTGGTGCTGAAAAAACAGTAAATAAAAAACTACGATTCAGAACTCTCGGAGACATAACCATCACTGGGGGTGTCGAATCAGAAGCTGATACACTGGAAAAAATTGTAGAGGAGGTAGCAGCGGCCAGACATACTGAGCGTGGAAACAGAGCAGATGATAAACGTTCTGAAACTGCAATGGAGGATCGTAAGAAAGAGGGTTATTTTTAAATCTGATCAAAACTTCAATACTTAAGAAATGGAAGGTTATTTAGATATGGAATTACTACGCTTTACCACTGCGGGTAGCGTAGATGATGGAAAAAGCACATTAATTGGACGGTTATTATATGATTCGAAATCAATTTTCGAAGATCAGCTGGATCAAGTAAAGAAGACCAGCGAAAAAAGAGGTTCAGCTGAAGTTGACCTGGCACTTTTGACGGATGGCCTCAAAGATGAAAGAGAGCAAGGTATTACTATAGATGTTGCGTATAGATATTTTGCAACTCCTAAAAGAAAATTCATCATTGCAGATACTCCAGGTCATATTCAGTACACCAGAAATATGGTAACTGGAGCATCAACAGCAAATGCGGCATTAATTTTAATTGATGCTCGAAATGGTGTGATTGAACAAACTTGCAGGCATTCCATTATTGCCTCGTTATTACAGATACCCCACATTATTGTTTGCATAAATAAGATGGATTTGGTTAATTATGATCAAGAGGTATTTAATAGAATCAAAGATGATTTTGAAGACTTTGCATCTAAGTTAGATGTTAAGGATGTTAGATTTATTCCGATTAGTGCTTTGAAAGGCGATAATGTCGTTAATCGTAGCGAGCACATGGACTGGTATGAGGGCTCAACACTTCTTTATACGCTAGAAAATATACATATAGGGAGCGATCATAATCACATTGATTGTAGATTCCCGGTACAGACAGTAATTCGTCCACAAACAGATAAATACCACGACTATCGCGGGTATGCAGGTCGAATTGCTGGTGGTGTTTTTAAGCCTGGAGATGAAATAACTGTTTTACCATCAGGTTTTACATCTAAAATCAAGTCGATTGATACATTTGATGGACCAATAAACGAGGCGTTTGCTCCAATGTCTGTGACGATTACATTAGATGACGACATTGATATTAGTAGAGGAGATATGATTGTCAGAACTAATAATCAGCCAGAGCAGAAACAGGATATTGATGTGATGTTATGCTGGTTAAACCCAAAGGGACCACAGCCTAGGACTAAGTATACCATCCGTCACACAACCGCTGATGCTAAGGCGATGATAAAAGAGATCCGATACAAAATGGATATTAACACCCTGCATAGAAATGAGGAAGATAAAAAAATTACTGCCAATGATATTTGTAGGGCTCAATTAAGAACAACTCGTCCATTGTTGGTGGATTCTTATAGGAATAATAGAAATACAGGTAGCATAATTTTAGTAGATGAAGGCACAAATGAAACAGTTGCTGCCGGTATGATAATATGATCGACTTAGAAAACTTAATAGAGCTTGCAAAAAAAGCTTCCCTGGCAGCAGGGGTAGAAATTTTAAAGATTTATGAATCCGGGGACTTCTCCATTGAAGCTAAATCGGATGACTCTCCATTGACCCGAGCTGATAAAGCCGCCCACAACAAAATCGTTTCTTTCCTGGAAAGTACTGACATTCCAATACTGAGTGAAGAAGGGAGAAATATACCTTATGAGGAAAGATCGAAATGGGAATACTTCTGGATGGTAGATCCTTTAGATGGAACTAAAGAATTCATTAAACGAAATGGAGAATTCACTGTTAATATAGCTTTAATACATAACGGCGTTCCAATTCTTGGAGTTGTCCACCCACCAGTTATCGGTGAACTCTACTGGGGATTAGATGGAAAAGGAGCGTTTATAGAAAAAAATGGAAAAGTCGAGAAACTGAAAGTGTCTAATAAGTCATTAGAAGATTCCGGCCTTAAAGTAGTGGCATCCAGGTCACATATGAGCGATCAAACGCAGGAGTTTGTTAACTCTCTAAAAGACCCGGAAGTTGTCTCAAAAGGCAGCTCATTGAAGTTTTTATTAGTGGCCTCTGGTGATGCTGACGTATATCCACGTTTTGGTCCGACAATGGAATGGGATACAGCAGCTGCCCACGCTATAGTAACCGAGGCAGGTGGAAGTGTTGTTCAGGAAGATGAAATTACACCATTGCAATACAATAAAATCAATTTATTGAATCCAAACTTTATAGCTTTAGCATTTTAATCTGTACTTCATGAAGCTTTTAAAATATTGTTTGATTGTATTTTCAATCTCGTTTGGGAATCTGGTAAATGCTCAGGGTTTAGATTCTGATTTAAAGTCGATTGAGATTGATCAATTGTCTGATGGTCAGATTCAGCAGTTTCTGGATAAAGCTAAAGAAAGTGGGATGACCCTTGATCAACTTGAAATTGTTGCGAAACAGCGAGGAATGTCAAGCATTCAGCTCTCAAAATTGAGAAGCAGAATTCAGGAGATTCAGCTTAAAACTTCAACTCCAGCAAATCAGATTGAGCATTCAGGCGATAGATTAAGAGATCAGCCAAGAGAGAAAGATTATAACGCCTTTGAATCCTTGAACCCATCAAATTCTACTAGGAAATCAAAAAAATTGAAATTGTTTGCTTCAGACATTTTCACTTCTGTGAAACCTTCCTTTGAGCCATTATTAAATATTCCAACACCGGTAGATTATGTTTTGGGCCCAGGGGATGAAATCATCATAGATGTATTTGGGGCCTCTGAAGTCACCTATCAGCAAATCATAAGCCCAGATGGAAATATCCTTATAGAAGGTGTCGGACCCATACCATTAGCCAATATTGATATTGAAATGGCGAAAAATAGAATATTGAATCGCTTATCAATAATTTTTTCAGGACTCAAGGGAAGGAATCCTAATACTTTTTTACAGCTTTCGCTAGGTAAGGTAAGGTCAATTAAAGTGAATGTAGTTGGGAATGTTTCGCAACCAGGAACATACACTTTGTCCTCCTTATCGACACTATTTAATGCCTTGTACAACGCTGGTGGCCCATCAGCGAATGGCTCTATGAGAGAGATAGAATTACATCGCGAAAATTCTATCGTAGCAACACTTGATGTTTATAAATATTTATTTGAAGGTAAAAGCGATCAAAACATTCAGCTCAGAGATGGGGATATTGTAATAGTAAAGCCATATTTAAATAGAGCAAAACTAGCAGGCTCGATTAAAAATCCGGCTATTTACGAAATTAGAAATGATGAGACTTTGGCTGATCTAATCAGGATGGCTGGTGGATTTGACGAATTAGCCTTTAAAGATTATTTGACCATTGATAGGGTTGGGGACGTTGAAAAGAAATTGGCTACAATTAAGCAGGAAGATTATCAAAAAGAAGCCCTTCATAACGGAGATTCAATTTTTGTATCACCCATTTTGTCCACTTATTCAAACCGGATAAAAATAGAAGGAGCCATTAACCGTCCCGGGTATTATGAATTAACCAGTCAGTTAACCTTAGCTGGGTTGATAGCGAAATCTCAAGGTTTAAGAGAAGATGCTTATTTGAAACGGGGAAATATTGTTAGGCTAAATCAAAACCTGACATTGCAAAATATTTCATTTGACGTTCAGTTGGTAATGGACGGTGAGCAAGATATTGTCTTGAGCCCTGAAGACCTGGTTATAATACCTTCAATTTTTGATGTTGAAGAAAAGAAGGTCATTACAATTAGTGGTCAGGTTAGGAAACCCGGCGAATTTCCTTTCATAGATAACATGACAGTTGAAGATCTTATTGGGCTGTCTGGTGGGTTGCTAGAAGATGCTAGTACAACTAAAATTGAAGTTGCGAGAAGATTAAGTGACACGCAGGATTTATCTAAGTCTTCACAGGTCTTTACCTTCAAAATCAATAAGGATCTATCCATTAATGAAGAAGCCTCTCACTTCATTTTAAAACCCTTTGATTTGGTGCTGGTTAAATCAACACCATATGTTAGAAAACACAAAATTATTAGAATTGAGGGAGAGGTTAATTTCCCTGGCCTGTACACATTGGAAACACATGAGGATAGATTGTCAGATGCAATTAAGAGAGCTGGAGGATTAACAGATTACGGATACCCAGAAGGTGCCATTTTGATTAGAAAAACGGAGTACTTTCAATCAAAAGTTGAAGAAAGGGCCATTAAGGCACTTGTGGAGAAAAGAAGAAAGGAGTTAGAGTCGAGGTATGCTGGCCAGGAAGATTCTTATCAATTCATTCAACAGCAGCTGGCAGATTATGAAAAAGAGGTTACTGAGAATATAAAGAAGGGTAAAACCACATCTGAACTTGAGGCTAGAATATTCAGAACCCAGCAATTGCGAATGCTGTTTTCCAGAGATTCAATAAGTGGGTTCAATGAAATTATTGAACAAGAAGCAATTGGTATAGAATTGAATGATGCGTTAAACAAACCTGGCTCAGAATTTGACTTGATATTAAGAGATGGTGACTTAATTAGTGTTCCTAAGAAATTAGAAACTGTTCGGGTTCAAGGCGAGGTTTTATATCCAAATACAGTTCGATACAGTAAAGGGTCAGGGTTTAAGTCATACATTTCTTCATCAGGCGGATTTTCGTCCAATGCTAAGATTGGAAAGTCCTATGTGGTATACGCCAATGGCTCTGCTAAACGTACCAAAAACATTCTGTTTTTCAGAAAATTCCCACCGATCAAACCGGGGGCAGATATAGTTGTACCTAAGAAACAAATAAGGAGAAAGCTTAATGTGCAAGAAGTATTGGGTGTTACCTCTTCTTTGGCAACTATTGCATTGATAATTGATCGATTGAGTAATTAATTCAAGGACAATGAGCTCAAAAGAAACCCAAATAGTAACATTGCCAGAGTTTTCAATTTCGCGATTTTTAACTTTTTGCCTAACTAAAAAAGTCAAGATTGTTTTCATTGTTCTTATTTCCACTTTACTTGGATTAATCATAGCATTGACTACTCCTGATGAATTTACTTCTAATACCATATTGCTTCCGGAAACATCCAGCGGGACTGAATTTTCAAGTATTAAAGGTTTAGCAGGCCTAGCGGGGATAAATCTTGCTGAAGATTCTGACGGAGGAATAAACCCTGAAATTTATCCTCAAATATTGAACAGTACTCCTTTTACAACTTCATTACTGAAGCAAGTATTTTACTTTCAGGATTTAGGTGACTCAATAACTCTCTATGACTTTTTTACCGAGCACCAAAAAACAAGTCTGTTTTCTAAAATAATTCAACTTCCTATGTCTGTGCTGAAAGCCATAAAAGGGGAAAGTGAACAATTAATCATACATGCTGAAAGCGATTTTGTAAGTCTGAATAAATCACAGATTGAGGCTATTGAGGAGCTAAAGTCCAGGATTATGATGTCTGTGGATATAAATACTGGGCTGATAACAATTTCTTGCAAAATGCAAGACCCACTTGTTGTGGCAGAAGTCACCAAATTCACATTGAATTATGTGTCTGAATACGTGAAAAGCTACTATACCCAAAAAGAGCTTGTGAATTTAGATTTTATCAGAGAAAGACATGCTGAGGCTAGAAAAGAATTTGAAGCCGCTCAGGTTGCTCTGGCATCATTTAGAGATAGTAATAGGTTGTTCGGCCGAGAATCGGCAAGAGTTGAGGAGCAAAGACTTCAAGCAGAGTTTGATATTAAATACAATGTGTATAATAATCTAACTCAGCAATTGGAGGAATCAAAAATTGCTGTTCAGAAAAAGAACCCGGTATATACAATTTTAGAACCTATAAAGATTCCACTGGAAGCCGCCGAACCACAACGACTAGTCATTCTTATATTTTCTTTCGTATTCGGAGTTTTCTTATCTGTAGGAATTTATTTGATATCCTTCATTTATGGGATGGATAAAAAGCTATAACTAAATCATTATTAAGTGCAGATTACTTTATTTGGATATGTAATCTTTGTCCTCATTATGGTTTCCCTGATAAAAAACACCAGGGAAAGGATCTTTGATTTAACAATCTTCTTAATCCCCTTTTTTTATACAACAGCCATAATACTCCCATTTGCCTCGATAAAACCTTTTCAATTGTCGGGAGCTCTTCTAGTATTCATTTATTTATTTGATCAGCTAAGACGATTAGTTTCGTCACCAAAAGAATATGCTTTTACAAAGACTGATTTATTAGCGATTGGGTTTTTAGCAATTTTAGGATTGTCTCTTTTTATGCCCTCAATATTTAGCAATAGCGTAAAGGTAATCCCAGAGGGTAGTATGGAGTATGATTCAATCTACTTTGCAATTCCTTTAAAATTTAGCTCAGGTCATATAACACAGTTGCTTTATCCTTCATTTGGTGTTTTTCTATTTATGTCTATTTCTAGCGCTATACATAGTCATGAAAGACTTAAAAAAGTAGTTGATATTCTACTGATAGTGCTTGTTTTATTGTTTATTTTCATTGTTTTTTTTCATTTCTGTAACCTGACAGGTAGGCAAGATTTATTGGGTAGCGTATTTGCTTTTTTTATTGCCGACTCAGAGCGAGGGCTATTTGTAAATGATATACATGCAATTGGTTCGATTATTCGGTCATTTACTTTTGTAGGGGAGCCTGGATATACTGCCCTATTTTATATTATGATGCTAGGGCTCATAATAGGCACAAGATATGGCGGATATAAGAACGGATATCATAAAATGAAAATTCAATATCTGATTCCTATAATATTAATTTCAATTCTTTTGCTGGCATCAACAACCGGTTACCTAGGCGTATTTACATGGATTATTGCATTTTTGGTTACTCTTAAGCTTAGGGTGGGATCTGAAATTAATTATTTCACAGACAAACAAATACTGGTTATTGCAGGAGTAGTATTCGCTACATTTGGAGTAGTGTTTATGATAATTGTAAATATTGTCGGGATAGATCTTATAGCGTTTTTCATAGAGCATATTTCTAAAATTGGAGGTGAGTATGGTTCAGGAGCAAGTAGGCTCAGTGCTATAAAATATACTTTTAATGAAGTCTTTATGAAAGCACCTATACTGGGTGTAGGCTATGGAAGTCATAAGACCTCAGCACTCTTTTTCACCTTGCTGGCAAATGTTGGAATTGTGGGACTGACAATGTTTTTATGGCTTAATATCTTTATTTTCAGAAGGGCTTGGAAAGCCATGGTATTCACAAGAACTCCGGATCTGGCTCAAATTACCTTTGCGATTATAACTAGTTATTTGTCAATGATGCCCTTACTACTATTTGTTAAGAGTCTTGTTTCAATTTTATTTGGATGGTATTGGCTGCTACTGGCGATGCTTGAAGCTTGCTACAGGCTTTATAAAAAAGAAGGTATTTCACATTCATCGTAAGAAAAAATGCATAGCATTCTCAATAAGGTTAAAACAATCTTATCAGATAAGGATAATAATGAAATTGCCGGAAAATCGTCAATATCATTCCTTTTAAAGATTGGCAGTTTTATTACCAATTATGGATTGGTTTTTATTTGCACTTATTACAGTGGCGCTAAAGGGTGGGGGCTTTTTGCTATATGCTTCTCCTTAACTCGATTAGTAGGTCTATTTTGCACGTTTGGGTTTCCAAATTCTATTGTTAAGTTCTTTGCTGATCATGAGCTTGACAGAAGGTATTTCTTGAAAATTGCCATGTTAATCACTGTTCCATTCAGTGTAATAGTAAGTTTAATAATTTACTCCTTCTCAGAGGAAGTAGCCTCTATTTTTAATGAAGTTGATGATGATCTTATCATAGCAATTAAACTTTCAAGTGCTGCAATTGTACCATTTGCCATCAGTTTAGTTGTTTCTGGTTTTTACCGGGCAATAAAAAACATGTCTCAGTACCATTTTTTTGAAACAATTGGAAGACAATTGTTTACGTTGATTATTTACTTAATCTGGGTTCAGGTTCAAAATGAAGATTATGTCTCTATTTTTAGTTTTTTGATCGCAAATTGGATTTTAATGTTAATTGGTCTGGTGTTAATCGCGGTTCAACTAAGAAAAAATGCTGGCGGAAATAACACGGTAACCGTCCGTCAAATACTAAGCGTCTCTACTTCCTTACATATTTCAAAATTTGTTAACTACGGTGTTATATCTAGTACAGTTTTTATTCTCGGTATCTTCGTGGACAGAAGCCTAGTTGGAATTTATGATGCATGTTATCGAGTCGCTAACTTTTCTTCCATAGCACTACTTGCTGTAAATAGTATTTCAGCTTCTAAGTTTGCAGAATTCTCAAGCCCTCAGAATATTAATAAATTAAGGAAAAACCTCAGATTTTCAGGGGCAATTGTGTTTTGGGTTTCGATTCCAGTTATTCTTTTTATTGCAATTTTCTCCTATTGGATACTTGGAATATTTGGAGATTCTTTCATTTATGGTCAAATCGCACTTTTAATATTGCTCGCTGGTCAACTTGTCAATAACTTGGCTGGGTCCGTAGGAATGATGATGCAAATGACAGGAATGCATATTCAGTTTAGGAATATTAATATAGCAGTGTTTGTGATGATAATAGTCCTGAACTTTGGTATGATACCAATATTGGGAATTAATGGAGCAGCTTTTGCCGTAACATTAGGATTGATTATAAAAAATTTTACATCTGTCTATTTAGTATATCGATCAAAAGGCATTTCCTCCTTTTATTTACCAAGCATTAAGTTTTTCAAATAGATGAGAGAAGAAAAGAAAATAGATTTTATGATAGTTGGTGCTCATAAAGCGGGCACTTCTTCTTTATTTCAATACCTATTAGAGCACCCACAGCTAGCCGGACATAAGTCATCTGAGTTTGTCTATTTTCTGAGAGATGATATTTACAAAAATGGACTTTCAAAATCATTTAAGTTATTCTCAAACCCAGATACTCAATATGTGATTGCTAAATGTGCTGGTCAGATGTATTCTCAGGAAGCAATGAAGAGATTGTATGAACACAACCCCGAAGTAAAACTTATTATGCTCCTTAGAAATCCCGTTGATAGAGCTTATTCAGCATTCTGGTTTAATATAAGCACTGGAAGAGAATCAAAAAATGACTTTCTTGAGGCATTTAATACACCGCCTGATAGTTTTGAAGATCCAATTCTAAGGCGTGAATGTGATTATCTTGGAAGAGGATTGTATTTTCATCATTTAAAAAATATTCTAAAATATTTTCCAATGGAAAATATTCATATAGGGTTCTTCGATGACTTTAAATCAGATACTAAATCTTATCTTCAAGATGTAATCCATTTTATGAACCTGGAAATCTATAATGAAATGGATACGTCAATTGTGCATAATAGTAAGTCAGGAGTAAGGTCAAAAACACTCGCTAAATTGATCAGGCCCGGTCAAAAAAAAATGATAACACACTTGTTTCCTGATAATCTAAAAAGAAGTCTCAAAAAGCATTTGAGAAAAATTAATGAGACCAAACTAAATGCACCACCCTTGGATACGCATCTTCGCGAAAGACTCATTAGATTTTATTTAGAAGATATAATAAGTTTGGAAAACCTACTAAACAAGAAGCTCGACATTTGGAAAGGTAATTATTGATATGGACCTTAAGAAGTTAGGAAGTAAGATTCAGCCGTATGCAAATAAATTGCCTTCGCCATTGCTATTGATTTATTTAAAAATTGCTTCAATTAGCCGGAAAGCATATTATAAGAATGAAAGTAAGCTGATTAATGGAAAACTTGAAATCAAATCGGAAAAGCAATCAGTTATATTTTTCACAATACATAAATGCGCATCTACATTTTTGAATAATCAGTTTAACGAATTGCTCAAGAATACTGATTATACAATGATTAATACAAGTTCTTATTTCACGAAAGAACAGCGAGATTATTATTATAGTGATAGCTCCAAAATCAAGTCGCTCTTTAAGCCAAAGGGTATTTGGTACGGGCCATATAGGTTTTTCATTGATGTCCCCAACTTAAATCATTATAAAGTAATACTTATCTTGAGAGATCCGAGAGATGTTTTGACTTCTTATTACTTCACAGCGGCATTTAATCATCCAATCTCCGATAAGGCTGTGATTGAAGAGAGAAAGGAAGCTCAAGCTCTCAATATTGATGAGTATGTTATTAAGAAATCTGAGCTTTTTTATCAAAGATATTTTGATTATCTCCAAAAAGTAAAACCACTTCAAAATGTTCTTTTACTGAAGTATGAGGACATGATAGTTGATTATAATACATTCCTTTCAGAAATTTCAGATTTTGTAGGAATGGATGAAAATGAAAAAATTCATGAATTAGTGGGTAAATCATCATTTAAGGTAGATAAAGAAGACCCTAATTCATTTATAAGAAACATCAAGGCTGGAGATCATAAGGAGAAGTTGAAGCCTGAAACCATTTCTTTTTTGAATAAAAAATTCGCTAAAATTTTAGAGGGTTTCAACTATCCTATATCATGAACTATAAAAATTTAAAATGGTATGTTTCCAACAGACTGTCGGAATTTGCATCCATCTATCACCTTTTAGTAAGCATACTTCTACGTAATGATGGAGAGATTGAGAAGAATTCATCAATTGTAATTGAAGGTTTCCCTCGTTCTGCAAATACATTTTCTTATTGGGCATTTCGGTTTTCACAAGAAAACTTTGAGGAAATGCATGTAGCACATCATCGACATAAAATTTCTCAAATAATCCTTGGAGTAAAGAGAGGGTTACCTGTAATTGTTTTGATAAGAAACCCAGAGGATGCAATAGCTTCTTTAAAAATTCGTCACCCTGAATTTACCTATCGGACTATGCTAAAAGTTTATATTTTCTATTATTCCAAAGTAATTGAACTAAAAAACAATGTCATCATTGCGGATTTTGATCAGGTAATAAATAACTACTCATCTATCTTGGAGCAGGTGAATAGAAAATTCGGGACTAATTTTTCGATGTTTGAGGCAACTCCTGAAAATTTAAAGAAGATAAAGGAAACTATAAGCCAATTGGATGACGTGACAAGGGATCCTACTAAGTTTTCCTCACGGGTAGCGCTACCAAACGATGAGAGAAAAGGATACAAAGAGCAAATTCTTAAAGAGATAAATTCTAATTCTGCTTTACTAAAAAAAGCCAAAGACATCTATCACAACCTTACGAATCAACTGCCATAATTAATGAGTAAAGTCTTAATAGATGGGTTAATTATAAGGAAAGAATTGGGAGGAATAAAAGTATACCTTCAGAAGGTTCTTGAATATCTTCCACAAGAGAAAAAACCTAACTTCATACTAATTACAAGTAACGATAATAAACATCTTTTTAGTCGGTTTGATATTGAAAAATTCAACATTCCAATCAGTGCAACCAACCCTATTGTACGAATTTTTTTGCAACAAATAATCGTCCCTTTAATCGTACTATTTAAGCGTATTGATGTCTTATATCAACCTGTTGACATAATATCTTTATTGGCACCTTGTAAGCAATTGACTTGTATACACAGCAATCATATTAATTCAATTTTAGGTGAATATGGAAAAATTAAAAAAACATATGTTCTGACGTTCTTTAAGTGGACAATTAAAAGAGCACATAGAATCATTACAATATCAGACTATGTAAAGGATGAAACAATCAGAATTTTTGGGTTCGGTGAAGAAAAAATGAAAACTATTTACCATGGAGGAGGACTTGTAGAAGATCATCAAAATTGGGCTGGAACTATTAGTGAAAATCACTTTCTTTTTACAGGCACATTATTCAACCACAAAAATGTAGATAAGTTGATCGATGCGTATGCTTTAGCATTAGATAAACAACCCTCATTACCAGAGTTGCACATTGTTGGAGCCGATTTTGAAGGAAACTTAAATAAGTATAAACATCGTGTAGAAGATCTGGGATGCTCGAAGAATGTTGTTTTTTTTGGACGGATAAATGACGATGAACTCCTCGAGCAAATATTCACAGCTCTGGCAATTGTCTACCCCTCTTCCATAGAAGGATTTGGATTGCCATTGGTTGAAGCTATGCATGCACGAAAACCCCTTATTTGTTCAAACGAAACATCAATTCCCGAAGTTGCTGGAGATGCTGCTATTATCACCAATGTTTACGACAGAGATATTTTTTCAAATGATTTAATAAGACTTTTTGATGATAAGAGCCTTAGGGCTGAGCTAATTGAAAAGTCTATTGAACGAGGGAAGAAGTTCAATTGGAATAATACAGTTAGGGAAACTATAAAGGAAATAGAGAAACTGTCTAAGTAGCTTTTAAATTATTAAATGAAAATTTCATGTATTATGTGAAAAAGATAAGTCAACTTTTATTTCCGAGAGACCATTTTCCAGATCACTTTCGTTCACTTGACGGCTTAAGGGGATTTGCTCTTGTTATCGTCTTGCTAAGTCATAGTTCCAGGTTCGGCTTACAAGAATCAATTAATTTAGAGCATACCGGATTCATGGCCCTTTACTTGTTTTTTGTTTTAAGTAGTTATCTTCTGGACCGCCAGATTATCTCATCACTGATTCGAAAACGAGTTTCTCACAGGTATTGGCTCAATTACGCGCTAAGAAGGTTTTTACGAATTTACCCTGTATATGTCCTAGCCCTGCTACTTAATGAGTACTTAAGCAGACAGGGTAATGATATTGCTATTTTTCTAGCTCCAGGAGAGTTACTGAATCATTTATTGCTTCAGCAAGGAAATGTAGTGTTCTGGAGTATTCCGGTTGAGTTTACATATTATATTTTATCACCTTTTCTGATGCTATTTTTTCATTATATCGTTAAATGGAAACATAAGCAAATTCTATTGGTGATCCTGTCGTTGAGCTTATTATCCGTTCTATCAAACTTCCTAATTGATTATGGCAGAACTTCCGTATTTAAATATTTATCAATCTTTTTAGCTGGCTCTTATATTGCTTACCTCGATTTATTTTATCAGGAAGATGTTAAAAGAATTATATTGAATAATAGAACAGGGATATTTGTTTTTTGTATTCTATCGGTTATAATGTGTGTTTTAATGGTCCCCACAGTTTTCAACTCAATTGCTGGGACATCTATTAATTCTTTTAATCACCCTGTCATCTTTATGCCGGTAGCTATTATGTGGTCCTGCTTGCTGTTGTTGTGTAGAAATAAATTCAGCTTTATAACAAGAATTTTTGAATTAAAATGGTTAAGACTTCTAGGGATCATTAGTTATTCAGTTTACTTGTTTCATGTCCCATTTTTTAATTTTTTTAGCAATGGGTCTTCGGGAGATCTCCTAAATTTCATTCTTGCAATAACTAGTGTATGTGGTTTAGGCATTATGCTGTTTTTCTTTTTTGAACGTCATTTAGCAAAAATTAGAATCAAGACATGATACTTTCACATAAACATAAATTTATTTTTTTTTCTTTTCCTAAGACCGGCTCGGAAAGTGTACGGGCCCTACTTAAGGAATTTAATGAGGCAGATGTCAGGGTTTACAAGGAAATTGATGAGAAAAACCCATTCTATAGTCATATTTCGCCCATCGAAACATTAAGTATCTTCAATAGTAATGGATGGGATTATAGTGATTACTACAAATTTATGATTGTAAGAAACCCATGGAAAAGATTAGTTTCCTTATACGAGATGATATACAATCATGGTGTTAAAAAATTATTCAGACCTTCTTTTAATAACTGGTTACAAACCATAGATAATAAAGGTCAGGGTGGTGGAGGAAAAGACTACATGAGGTGGAGAAAGTATGGAACTTACAGCTTGCCTTATTATGCAATGAGGAAGGGAGATTTATTAGTAGATAAAGTAATTAAACTAGAGAATATCGATAGTGGAATTCGAGAGATATTTGACAAACTTGAAATAGAATTAAGCCAAGAGGTTCCAAAAATTAACCGTCGAAAAAAAACAAAAGAATCCTATAAATTTTATTATAATAATGATTCAATAGAGCGAGTGTACAAGCTTTATGAATATGAAATTGAGCACTTTAAATATACTTTTGATTGAAAAAGATTAATTAAAAGATCATTCTTGAATGATTTTACGCCCCTATCCAAATTGAGTATAGAATTCTAGAGAACCTACTGTTGAGAAACTAAAATTATTTAGCTCAGGACCAGTTTGATGAATCATTTGTTATAAAGCCAGATGCGAAAATTAATTTTTTAATAAAACCACTCCATCTTTGAAGTCAGCAAGTGAAAAAAGAGCTTTTGGATAAGGTGAGAAATTTTAAAAAAAAATATTGAAGGGAAAGTGTAAAAGCACAGTAAGTTTTTTTTAATTGAGAGGCACAAAGAAAACTTTCACTAAGTTATATTGCGATTATATTTTATTCGCCAAAATGGAAAACCTAACTTCTGATAAACGGGTGGTGCAGGATTTATTTGAATTCACCGGTTTATCTTATTCAAAAAATAACATTGATAACTCATTCGCAAAATTGGATAGGGGACGTATACGTGACTCTGGTAAACCTTCTATTCATGATAGAAAAATCGAAAAACTACTAGCCTAAAGGATATTTTTTTGTGAAAATCATAGTTAGTAGCCTATATTTTTATACAGATCATTCTGGGATAGCACTTTATGCAACTGATTTTGCAAAGTATGCCCAAGAAGAAGGTCATGATGTAAAAGTTATTACGGGCTTCCCATTTTATCCCAACTGGAAAAAAAGAAAAGAAGATCGAAGAAGATTTTTTAGAATAGATAATCTAGGCAGCATAAAAATCTATAGAGGATACACCTACGTCCCGCCAAAGCCTTCTACTTTAAGTAGATTGATTCAAGAATTTTTCATGTTATTTTTTTCAATAATCAATTATCTAAGGGTTGGTAAACATGACTTAATTGTGGTTTTTTCTACCCCAGTGTCATTTGGCTTTCTGGGTGTTGTAATGAAATGGCTTTATAGAAGTAAGTTGATCATCAATGTTCAGGATTTTCAGGTTGAAGCCGCAAGCAGCTTAAAAATGGTCAAAGGATCATTCTTTGTTGATTTACTAAAAAAAATTGAAGGGTTTAGTTACAAGCATGCAGACTTTGTTAGCACCATTTCGCGTAGCATGATCAATGTCCTTAAAGAGAAGCATGTTCCACAGGAAAAGATTCTCTTTTGGCCTAATTGGATTAATCTGAATGAAATCGATAGTTTGAAAATTGAAAATGGCACATTCCGTAAAAGATACGATGTGTGTGATGAGGATATAATTATTGGCTATGCGGGTAATATTGGACTTAAACAAGGCCTGGAAGTAATGGTGGATTTAGCAAATGAATTTTTAGAAACACCATGTTTAAGGTTTTATATAATAGGTGAGGGAGCAGGGCTTGAAGGTCTTAAGGATTATTATCAAAAAACTCAACCAAAAAACATAACATTCCTGCCATTCTTAAAAACCATAGAGTATAAAGAATTCTTGGTTGATAGTGATGTCATATTTGTGTCGCAAAAGAAAACGAATAAGGATATTTACTTCCCATCTAAATTGTTAGAGATAATGGCCATGAGTAAAACAATCCTGCTCAATGCTGATAAAGATTCGGAATTATACAAAGTCCTGAAGGATAATAATCTTGCTTATGTTACGGACTACAAAGATCTTTCGGCACTGAAAGAAGCAACTAAAACACTAATAAATCAACCTGGATTGAAAGCCACTTTTGGAGAAAATGCTCGATCCTTTGTCACCCAATATGATCGAAAAAACATTTTGGGAAAGATTATTAATCAAATAAATAATGAAAAAACTAATAGTAACAGGTAGTGGAGGTCTTATAGGAAGTGAAGTTGTTGCATATTTCGCTAAGAGTGGATGGAAAGTAATAGGTATTGACAATAACATGAGGGCCGATTTTTTTGGGCCGAGTGGTGATACTACCTGGAACATTAAGCGTCTCAGTGAAGAGTTAAATTTATTTGAGAGCTATAATGTTGATATTAGAGATAGAGAAAAGATCGCTTCTTTCATTAAAGAAACTAAGCCAGATGCAATTGTTCATGCAGCAGCTCAGCCGAGTCACGATCTAGCAGCTTCAAGACCATATGATGATTTTGATGTTAATGCTGTTGGAACATTAAATATGCTTGAAGGTACTCGCAAGTATTCAAATGAAACCCCTTTCGTCCACCTTTCTACCAATAAAGTTTACGGTGATGCTCCGAATAACCTTAATTTAGAAGAACAAAGGACCAGATGGGATTATGCCGACCAGGAGTATTATAACGGCATCAAGGAAACTTTTTCAATAGACCAATCAAAGCATTCTCTTTTCGGAGCGTCAAAAGTAGCAGCTGATGTGATGGTGCAAGAATATGGAAGGTATTTTGATATGCCGACATGTTGTTTGAGAGGTGGTTGCTTAACCGGTCCAAATCATAGTGGTGTTGAACTTCACGGATTTTTGAGTTACCTTATAAAATGTAATATTATTGGTAAAAAGTATACCATATTTGGCTATAAAGGCAAGCAAGTTAGGGATAACATACATTCGTATGATGTGGCATCTTTTATAGATTTTTTTATTAGTTCTCCTCGAGTAGCTCAGGTTTACAATCTTGGTGGAGGACGGGAGAATTCAGTTTCAATCCTCGAGGCTTTTGAATTAATTTCATCTATAACCGGAAAAGAAATGGTTTATGAGTACTCAGAATCAAACCGAATAGGAGATCATATATGCTATATTTCAGATCTTTCTAAAATGAAAAATCACTACCCAGGCTGGGAAATCACAAAAGACCTTAACACTGTCTTTCATGAAATACATAATTCTTGGTTAGAAAGAATTAACTTATGAATGCAAATCAGAATTCTGAAGTTCTAGCTTAGGAATTAGAGAAATTAATGGTCTTGTAATGGAGAGATTCACCAGAGATAAGGGCTTTCTACTATTGTCGAATGATTTATTAAGTACCATTCTTACTAGAAAGTCAACTTATTAAATGCATCCTTTATAGTTTTGCCGTTTCATAAGAACGACCAGTATGTATACCTTTATTAAAAGGATAATTTTTATAACAACTCTTATAGCAGGATTTGTAAGTAATGCGCAGGACATCAATGATTTAAGATCGATAGATATCGACGATTTGTCTGACAAGCAAGTCCAATCTTTTATCAATAGGGCAGAGAGTTCAGGAATGACCATGCAACAACTCGAACTGTTAGCACAGCAGCGGGGAATGTCCTCAATACAAATTTCAAAATTACGAAATCGAATCGCTAAGATTCAATCAGAAGAAAGTGGCGATGCTGGATTAAGTGGAAACAGCATCAGATTAAGAGACAATAATATTGATAAAACAAGGGTTAATTTTTTTGATGACCTTGTTATGACTGATTCTCTTGAAAACAAGGGGCTGCCTATTTTCGGATCGGAAATTTTCGAGTCTTCATTAACCTTCGAGCCATCACCTAATGTTGCAACACCTAAAAATTATGTACTAGGAGCGGGTGACGAAATCATAATTGATATCTATGGAGCTTCTGAAATCACATACCAGCAAACAATCTCACCTGATGGAAATATTTTGATAAGCGGTGTTGGCCCCATAAGCCTGTCGGGACTAACCGTAGAAGAGGCAAAAAACAGAACCTTTAATCAATTGTCATCAATATATTCAGGACTTAAAGGAAGAAATCCAAATACATTTTTTCAATTCTCTGTTGGAAAAATCCGGACTATAAATGTAAATGTTGTTGGAAATGTAAAAAGACCAGGAACCTACGCTCTTTCATCCTTCTCGTCTGCATTTAACGCACTCTATTATGCTGGTGGACCTAATGAAAAAGGGTCCATGAGAAATATTGAAGTTATTCGAGACAATGAAAAAATTGCAACACTTGATATTTATAAGTATTTCTTTTTTGGACAATCGAATGGAAACCCACAATTGAGAGATGAGGATATTCTTGTTGTCAGGCCCTATCAAAACAGAATAAAGTTTGCAGGGAATGTTAAACAACCAGCAATTTATGAATTGCTAGATAACGAGTCAATTGAAGATTTGTTAAGAGTTTCAGGCGGGGTTACTCCGGAAGGAAAGAAAGACTACTTGAATGTATTTAGAAAGGCAGGCGGAAGGAAAACAGTTAAGACAGTAATTAAAGATCAATATGATAACTCGGTATTAGTTGGAGGAGACTCCATCTATGTGTCACCCATTCCATCTTATTACATAGATAGGGTCAAAGTTGAGGGTGCGGTTCACTACCCCGGATATTATGAGCTTTCAGATAGCCTTACTTTACGTCAATTACTAACTGTTGTTGAAATCAGTAGAAACGCATTCAAAGAAAGAGGTAATATCATTCGATTGAACAATGATTTATCATTTTCAAATCTTACATTCAATTTGAATGATGTACTAGCTGGAAATGTCGATTATGAGCTTAAGCAAGATGACCTAATACGTATTGCTTCAATCTTCGATGTAGAAGAGCAAAAGAATGTAACAATTTTGGGAGAGGTCAAAAATGGAGGTCAGTACCCTTATGTGAATGGAATGACTGTTGAAGACCTTGTAACCGTATCTGGAGGATTAAAATCATCTGCCAACACTACCTCAGTGGAAGTAGCGAGAAGGGTGTCTAAAGACTCCAAAGAATTTAGAACGGCCTTTCTGTTCGATTTTTCGATAGCTCAAAATTTAGGAACTGACACTTCTGCATCATCTTTTGTATTGGAACCATTTGATGTTGTTACAATCAAAGCTACTGCCCTTTTTAGAACCCAAAAAACAATCAAAATTGAGGGTGAAGTGATGAAACCAGGTTTTTATGCTTTGGAAACAGAAGAGGACAAAATAACCGACTTAATTGCCAGAGCTGGCGGACTTACTAAATATGCATATCCAAAAGGTGCTTCTTTGATTCGAGACTTGTCAATAGATGATGACGTCACTACTGAAACGAGTATAGGTAATGCATATAGAAGACAACAACTTGAAGGCTTAATTAAAAGAGATTCACTCGATGAAATAGGAGAAGAGTATGTTGATAGAGAAGGAGTTGGTATAGAATTGGATAAGGCGTTGAATGATCCAAAATCAAAGCATAATATCATTTTGCAAGATGGAGATGTCATTAGTGTACCAAAACAATTGCAAACCGTAAGGGTACGGGGTGAGGTTTTATATCCCACTAGAGTTAAATACGATAGATCAACGTCTTTTAAGGAATACATTTCGCTATCAGGAGGATTTAGTGATAAGGCTAAGAAATCCAAATCATATGTGGTCTATCCAAATGGAAGAGCTCGTCGCACAAAAACTTTCTTGTGGCTCAAATTATACCCTTTAGTTGAGCCAGGATCAGACATTTTTATTCCTCAGCAAGAAGTTAAGCAGAAGTTATCTGTTCAGGAAGTTTTAGGAATTACTTCATCTCTCGCCACTATTGCTTTAATTATTGATAGATTGACTAATTAACTTATGAAGAGTTCGGGCAAGGTATTTGATGGTGACGAATTTGACTTATTGGGCTTATTAATGCTGATATGGAATGCAAAGGCCTTTATCATTAAGCTTACCTCTGTTTTTGTTGTGATTGGAGTGATCGTGGCATTTACAACGCCAGTCGAATATACAGCTTCTGGTAAGTTAATCTCAGAAAGTCAGGAAGGAAGTAAATCCAATTTGGGAGGGTTAAGTGGTTTGGCTGGGTTAGCTGGATTTGATTTTAACAGTTTATCCAGTAGTAATACAATTTCACCGGAACTCTTCCCAGAAATAGCCAAGAGTTCGCCTTTTATAAATAAGTTAATCCATGAACCAATATATTTTGAGAATAAGGATTCATTAATTTCAAGTTTCAATTACTTAAAAGTAATGAAAAAAAAATCGTTATTTGAGATATTAATTGAATACACTGTTGGACTGCCAAATAAAATAAAGAGTCTGTTTATTAAAACTGATTCTTCTAATAAGAGAAACTATGATTTAATTAGATATTCAAAAGAAGACTGGAAACTGTACGATGAATTTGCATCAAGGTATTCTGTTTCAATAGATGATAATTCTGGTATTATTTCCGTAAGTGCAGAAATGCCTGATGTGGTAGCATCCGCTCAAATAGCTAATCTAATTGTAAATGAATTAACAAGGGAAATTGTCAGCTATCAACTTGAAAAGGCTGAAAGTAATTACAAATTTATTGAGGCTCGATATTTAGAGTTCGAAGAAGAATACAAGTTAAAACAGAGAAAACTAGCCCAATATTCAGACAGAAATAGAAATATCTCTAATCCAATTATTCAAACTGAATATACACGCTTACAAAACGAGTTAAGTATAGTATTTGAAGTATATAAAGGCTTAGCTTCACAATTAGAGCAAGCCAAAATCAAAATGAAGGAAATTACTCCCACCTTTATGGTCTTGGAACCAATTCGTATACCAATAGATAAAAGTAAACCTAAACGGGGGTTAATAATTATGATTGCATCATTTATTGGAATTTTATGCGGTATAATTTATTCCATTGTTAAAGTCAATTTTCTATCAAAAGAACATGCTTAAAAATAAATCAATTTTAATTACAGGAGGAACTGGATCATTGGGTAAAGCTCTAACAAAGCATATCCTCTCAAAATATTCTGATGTTAAGAAATTAATCATTTATTCCAGGGATGAACAAAAACAGTTTCAGATGGCTCAGGAATACCCTCATCATTCTTATCCTCAGGTGAGGTTTCTAATAGGGGATGTTAGAGATAGGGAACGATTGGCAAGAGCATTTAAAGGTGTTGATTATGTAATCCATGCTGCAGCGATGAAACATGTTCCTATTGCGGAGTATAATCCAGATGAATGTATTAAGACGAACATCGGAGGTGCCCAAAATGTAATCCACGCTTCAATAGAGACTGGCGTTCAAAGAGTGGTTGCTCTTTCAACTGATAAAGCTTGTGCCCCGATTAACTTGTATGGTGCCACAAAACTAACATCAGATAAGCTTTTTATAGCGGCCAATAATATCAAAGGAGATAATCCAATTAAGTTTTCAGTTGTACGATATGGAAATGTCATGGGCTCTAACGGTTCTGTTATTCCTTTTTTTATTAACAAGAAAAAAGAAGGGGTATTGCCTATCACTGACCCAAACATGACTCGATTCAATATTTCTCTACAAGGCGGAGTAGATATGGTTATGCATGCACTGGAGCATGCATGGGGTGGTGAATTGTTCGTCCCAAAAATCCCTTCCTATAAAATCCTCGATGTTGCTGATGCTATAGGCCCAGAATGCGAGAAGCCAGTTGTGGGAATACGCCCGGGAGAAAAGGTACATGAGGAAATGATTACTGCTTCCGATTCTTTTTATACTTATGATCTTGGTAAGTATTATGCGATCATACCTGCAACTCATTCATGGTCTTTGGATGATTTTGTTAAGAAGTTTGATGCAAAGAAGGTTCCCGAAGGTTTTAAATATAACTCTGGGGAGAATACAGAATGGGAAACAGTAAACTCTCTCAGATCTTTAATAAAAGAACATGTAGATTCATCTTTTGAGGCATGAGTAAAGTAATTCCTTATGGTAAGCAAGATATTAATCAAGAAGACATTGACGCAGTTGTCAAAGCATTAAAATCTGACTATTTAACACAGGGACCTAGAATAAAAGAGTTCGAAGAAGCCTTTGCTGAGTATGTTGGGTCCAATTATGCCGTAGCTGTCTCCAATGGCACAGCAGCATTGCATTTATGTGTTTTAGCTTTGGGTTTAAATGAGGGAAAAAAGGTAATAACCACACCAATAACTTTTGCCGCTTCAGCTAATTGTATCAGATATTGTGGAGGAGATGTGGTTTTTGTTGATATTGACCCTAAAACATATTTGATCGATCTTGAAGAGGTTGAGAAATTGCTTTCTAAACATCAGAAAGGTACTTTTTCAGGGATCATTCCCGTAGACTTTGCAGGTAGGCCCGTAGATTTAAATAAATTTAGAAATCTAGCAGAAGAATATAACCTATGGATTATTGAAGATGCATGCCATGCGCCAGGAGGTTATTTTGTTGATAGTAAGAAGCAAATAAGTAAATGTGGAAATGGGCAATTTGCGGATCTGTCTATTTTTTCTTTCCATCCAGTAAAGCACATAGCATCCGGTGAAGGGGGCATGATCACAACGAATGATGAAAAACTATATAATAAGCTACTAACACTGAGAACACATGGCATTTCTAGAACGGAAGGAAATTACAAAAATTCTGTTGAATTTGCTACTGGTGAGTCTGGACTACTGGACTACCCTGGCTGGTACATGGAAATGCAAGAGTTGGGGTTTAATTATCGCCTAACAGATATTCAGGCAGCTCTGGGAAAGAGTCAATTGTCTAGGGCAAATGAAGGATTAAAGAGACGAAGAGAAATTGCTGCCAAGTACTTTTCTGTATTCTCAGGTAAAGATTTTATTAGAGGTCAGTCTGGAATTGTCGAGGGACATGCCTACCACTTATACGTTATTGAAGTAGATAATCGTTTAGGCCTATACAATCACTTAAGAGAACAAAGTATTTTAGCACAAATTCATTATATACCATGTCATTTGATGCCATATTATAGAGAATTTGGATGGAAAGAAGGAGATTTGCCTCATTCTGAAAACTATTACAGGCACTGTATCAGCCTACCAATGTATCCGGGCTTATCCGATAATGAGGTTGAATATGTTATTGAACAAGTTTTAAAATTCTTCGAATAAACATTGGAAGAGCTCACGGACAAAATAGCTCTAGGAGCAGTACAGTTTGGTTTAAATTACGGTATCAGCAATAAAAATGGGGTTACTCCTATAAATGAGGTTGGTAAAATTCTAGAGTTTGCTAAGAAAAGCAGAATATCAGTTATTGATACTGCTTACTCGTATGGGGATAGTGAAAAGAATTTGGGTGAATTCGACTTGGAGCAATTTAAAATTGTCTCCAAATTCCCTGAAACTGAAGGAGTGCCAATTTTTCAATTTTTCAATGAGTCGTGTAAAAGATTGAATGTATCATCTCTTTATGGATATATAGCACATAATGGTAATATTTTAATCAATAATGTGAAAGCTTGGGATGAATTAAAAGAGTTAAAGAACGGGGGGAAAGTTGAGAAAATTGGTTATTCTTTATATAAACCACGAGAACTTGAAATACTGCTTGACCTTGGAATGATTCCTGATTTAATTCAAGTACCATTTAACTTATTAGACAGAAGATTTGAAGAATATTTTGATGAGTTAAAAAAAATGGGATGTGAGATACATTCAAGATCCACCTTCTTACAAGGGATATTTTTTCTATCGTTAGAAAATCTTTCTAGTTTTTTTGAACCACTACGGCCATTCCTTACTCATTTTGACAAACGATTTCCTGATATGGATGATAAAATCTCTTATTTAATTTCATTTGTACTAAGAAATAATGGAATTGATAAATTAGTGCTTGGAGTAAACAATCAATCTCAGCTTAGACAAAACATTAATCATCTATCGAACACGGTAACGGATGAATATGAATTAAATTTATCTGCGATTCCGGAAGAAATTCTATTACCTTATAATTGGCCCGCTAAGTAAATGGCATCTATCAAAATTGAGTTGTCTGAAAAAGTAATATTGCTAACAGGTGGATATGGACACTTGGGTAAAGGGATTGCTGAAAACCTCGCACTACATGGAGGGAAAGTATTTGTGGCAGGAAGGTCTTATGAAAAATTTAAGAAGGCTTTTAAAAATTCAATTGAAAATATTGAATTTCTTCAATGTGATATAGGAAAAGAAGGAGAAGTACGGTCTGCGGCAGGCAGCATTTTTGAATCAGAGGGTAAGTTTGATGCCGTAATAAACAATGCTTTCTACAGTAGAGGTCAAGATCCTGAAAATATGACCTCTGAAGATTGGGCGTTCGGTATAGATGGAAACCTGAATTGTGTATTTCGGTCCATTAAAGAAGTATTGCCAATTCTAAAGAAAAATCAATCAGGAAAAATAATCAACGTATCATCGATGTATGGAATGTTAGCACCTGACTTTGGAATTTATGATGAATACCAAGAATATTTAAACCCACCTCATTATGGTGCAGCTAAGGCTGGAGTGATCCAGCTAACTAAATATTATGCTGGTTATTTAGGAAAACACAATATTATGGTTAATTGCGTCTCTCCGGGACCGTTTCCTTCTAAAGCTGTTCAGGAAGCTAGCCCAGGCTTTATCCAACAGCTATCAAGGAAGACAGCTTTAAATCGAATAGGTATTCCGAGTGATATTGGAGGAATATTTACATTTCTGGTATCAGATGCTTCTAATTTTGTAACAGGTCAAAATTTTGTAATTGATGGAGGATGGACAATCAAATCCTAAAATAGGAGCAATAATACAAGCAAGGATGCAATCAGAGCGGTTGCCCGGAAAGGTGTTAATGCCTATGCCATTTCCTGCTGGTCCACCATTACTCTCAAGAATAATTGAGTCGTTGGATCAGATTAGCTTACTTGATGAAGTAATTGTGGCGACTTCTTCAAAAAGAGAGAATGACCCAATTGAAAAGTTTTGTAACTCAATGGATGTAAGGTGTTTCAGAGGAGATGAGAATGACGTTCAGAGTAGATTCATTTCAATTATTGAAATATACGGATTTGAACATGTAATTCGACTAACAGGTGACAATCCGATGATTGATCCATCTTATTTGATCAAAGCAATTGAGTCACACCTGAGTTTAGATTCTGATTATACCAAAACCATTGGACTCCCATTAGGGACTAACTTTGAGATTGTGAAAGCCGGATGTTTGACTCAAAGATCAAAGACCCATCGAACAAATTCAGAAATGGAGCACGTGACACATTGGATTGCCAATTCAGATGATTTCAGCAAAAATATTTTGGCTTTTGATTATAAAGAAGCACAATTAAGATTAACCGTTGATTACCCTCAAGATTATGCCATGATATCGATGCTTTTTGCCCTCTTAGATGAACGTGTTGACCTTGACCGTATTTGTGAGATATCTAATGAACACAAGTGGTTAAGTCAGATTAATAATGAAATGGAGCAAAAAATAGCATAGTGAGTCTCAGTAGTAAAGTGAATTCGTGTTTATCGACGATGAATTTAAATTGTAATGAATAATGAATATAAGGTTTTAAAAGAACAAAAATTTACATCTGGGGCTTATTCTATTATGCCAATTAGAATGGAGGATAGATATAAAATTATGAAGTGGAGGAATGAGCAGGTTTATCATCTTCGACAGCTTATAAAGCTCACAGAGGAAGCTCAAGACCATTACTTTGAAAATGTTGTCTCAGATCTTTTTGATAAAAAACAACCCAATCAGATATTATTTTCTTTTCTACAAAATGGAAATTGTATTGGATATGGAGGGTTGGTTCATATCAACTGGGTAGATATGAATGCAGAAATTTCATTTTTAATGGAAACCAGACTTCAAAAGGAAAAATTCTCATTGCATTGGGATACATTCCTTGAATTAATTAAGAAAGTTGCATACGATGAATTAAGGTTTCATAAAATTTATACATACGCTTTTGATTTAAGACAGCAATTATATGAAGTGTTAGAAAATGCTGGCTTTATTCATGATGCAACATTACTAGACCATTGTTTTTATGAATCATCATTTAAAAATGTAGTTATCCATTCCAATTTTAAGAAGGATATGCAATTAAGGAGGGCGAGCCTTTCTGATGAAGAAATAACCTTTAAGTGGGCATCAGATGAAGCTATTAGAAAATATTCATTTAAAAAAAATAAGATCATTAGCTCAGAGCATTCTCAATGGTTTAGGTCTAAGATATCTTCTGAAAGATGTTTATATTTTATTTTATGGTTTGAGGGTAATAGAATTGGATCTATTAGAATTGATATCGAGAATAACGAAGGATTAATAAGTTATTTGTTAGATAGTGATGTTCATGGTAAAGGGTTTGGAACAATTCTTTTAAATCTTGCAGAGAGAAGAGTAAAAAATATAAATTCTGAGATTAAGTGGTTAAAAGGGTATGTTCTTGACGATAATGTCGCCTCTCAGAAGATATTCAAAAAATTGGGATATAGTGAAATGAAAACTGAGCCCAAAAAGTTAGAGTATACAAAAAAGATAGTATGAAGATAGGATCGTTTAACCTTGATGAAGACAAATCAGTCTTTATCATTGCTGAGTTATCGGCTAATCATAATGGAAGTCTCGAGACAGCTTTAGAAACTGTACGTGCCGCTAAAAGAGCCGGAGCTGATGCAATTAAGCTTCAAACCTATACCGCAGATACAATTACTTTAGATAGTAATGAGGATGATTTTCTTATCAAGGGAACCATTTGGGAAGGTAGGAATCTTTATCAGCTCTATGAAGAGGCCCATACTCCATGGGAGTGGCATGAAGAAATTTTTAAATGCGCTGAAGAAGAAGGCCTGATATATTTTTCATCACCATTTGATCGATCTTCAGTGGACTTTCTTGAAGATTTGAATGTTCCAGCGTATAAAATTGCCTCTTTTGAGATTACCGACATTCCACTTATTGAGTATGTTGCTTCAAAGGGTAAGCCCGTTATTATTTCCACTGGAATTGCTACAGAGGAAGATATAGTACTTGCTATAAAAGCATGTGAAAAAGCTAATAATAATCAGATTGCAATACTTAAATGTACATCAAGCTATCCGGCACCAATTGAAGAAGCAAACCTTATAATGATTAAGGATTTTGAAAAAAAATATAATGTTATTTCAGGCCTTTCAGACCATACAATGGGAAGCACAGTGCCAATAGTTGCGACCGTGATGGGTGCAAAAATCATAGAAAAACATTTTATGCTAGATAAGTCAATAGGGGGGCCAGATGCTTCTTTTTCTATGACAGAAGCTGAGTTTGCAAATATGGTTGTTGCTGTTAGGGAAGCGAAAAACGCAATAGGGAGCATTGATTATAAGCTTACTCCAAAACAAGAAAAGGGACGTGACTTTAGCAGGTCTTTATATATTGTAAATGATATCAAAAAAGGTGAACTATTTACACCTTCCAATGTAAGGTCAATAAGACCAGGATTTGGTCTACACCCAAAATACTACAATCAAATTATTGGTAAGCGAGCTAATGAAGATTTAAAGCGAGGGAAGCCATTATCATTAAGCTTTATTCAATAAATATATTTTGATAACCGCGTATGGTTCATAATTGTATCAACAATATTGAGAATGAATTTAATGTTGAGGGAATAAAGGTCAATGGAAATTCTTGCTGGCCTCTATTCAGAAATAAATTTTTTGAACTGATCAGATCAAAAAAATTAAATGTTAAAAGTCGGATCAATCAAGTTGGTTTTACAAATTTTTTTAAACTGTTGTGGCTATCGAAATATGGTATTAAGTTTCTTCTTTTCCCTAAAAAGGTTGATTTTCTTATTTTCTCAGCTACCGAAAGAAGAAAGGAACTGAATGGGCAATATCATGATCGGGTTGTAGAGGGGATACATTCGATGAGTAAATCGTTATTAATTGAAAACCCTTTTCCCGCCATTTCACATATTCCTAAAAGGAAACTTCCTAATAAAAATGTGCTTAGTGAGTCGGCTTTGTATTTTTTGGCAAAAGTTTTTTCAATAGGTGCGCGTTATGAATTAAAAGGGGAAGAAACACTTAACGCAATTAAAGATAAATATGATATTCAGCTTTCAACAGGCTCTATTATAAAGCGTTATTTGGGACAAAAAAAGGTGGGACGTTTGCTTGTAACACTATTTAGGCCTAAAGCTGTTTTTTTTGTATATAGTGCATCATCTCAGGGATATATTAACGCCTTTAAGGAAGCTTCAATACCAGTTATAGAGTTACAGCATGGTGTAATAAATAAAGAGCATATTGTTTACAATAATCAAATCTCGCTTAATAGAAACATGTTGCCTGATTATCTTTTAACCTATGGTGAATATGAACTTCAATTATTTGATGAGAAGAACTACTTTGTAGACTCTTCGAAAGTTTTTCCAATTGGAAATTACTTAATAGACTACTATAGAGAAAGAATTGGAAAGAAGGAAAGAAAGAAACAATTAGTTTTTAGTGGCCAATCAATTTTTGATAAAAAAAGTATTCCTTGGCTGATTGAAATAGCCAGAGCTTTATCAGAATGGGAAATCGTTGTAGTTCCACGACAAGGTTCGGATATGTGTGCATTGGAAACAGCTAAAAACATTTATGTGGAAAGGAAAAAAAGTATTTACGAGGTAATTACTGAGTCAAATCTACATTGTACAGTAAATTCCAGTAGTTGTATTGATGCTTTGGCTTTGGGGATTCCAACAATTTTTCTCAATGTTGACAATCAAGCCAGAAATTATTACGAAAATGTTTCTAAGTTCTATTCCTTTGCAGATAATCCTAGCGAAGCTATAAGGCTTTTAGAGAGTTTTAATCCGGTTCCAGAAAGTGAAGTAATTAAAGAGAGCAAATACTTTGTGGTAAATGATTATTACAAAAACATTGATAGCTTCCTTAAGAATCGATTAAATATATGATAGGAAAAATTAGAGTTTTTTTTGGGAGCAAAATACCACGAAACCTTAAGCACAAGATAAAATTTGAATGGTTCCCATTTGTTTCGATATTTTATCCTGAGACTCTCATTGTTTCGTATCCAAAATGTGGAAGATCCTGGCTAAGGTTACTTATCAATGACTCCTTTGCTAAGGAATATTCGGGACATTTAAAAGAGGGATCTCTTCAAGAGGATCGCCTAAGTTCTATTAACAAAGACATTTCTTCAATTGGAATCACACATGATGATGACCCCATGTTGAAAACTCCTGAAGAAATTATTAAGAATAAATCATTTTATAAGAAAAAAAATGTGGTGTTGCTTGTTCGAGATCCACGAGATGTAATGATTTCGTGGTATTTCCAGGTTATTAACAGAGGGTCTATAAAGAACTTTAGCGAGCCAATTAAAACCAATGATCCTCGTGATTTCATATATAACGAGAGGGGTGGTTTAAAGACAATCATTGATTTTTATAATTTGTGGTGGAAAAACAGAGAGCGACCTAAAAGTTTCTATTGTATGAGCTATGAAGCACTAAGGTCTGATACGCTTAATGAAATGATTAAGTTATTTGAGTTTTGGGGGATTAGAAAATATATAAGTGATTCATCCATCAAACATGCGATTCAGAAAAACTCATTTGAGAAATTGAAGGACAAGGAAAGTAAAGGAGCTGTAAAGCATGACGCTTTTAAGACCGTCGATAAAAAAAATCCTGATGCCTTTAAAGCAAGGAAAGGAAAAGTTGGAGGGTATGTTGACTATCTTGAAACTGAAGATATTAAGTATATGGATGATTTAATATCAAAGACCTTAAATAAGGCATATAAATATTAATCCCTTTTGAGCCTTTTAAAAAACGCTTCCTATTTTACAATTGGAGGGATACTTAATAAAGTAATCCCTTTTTTCATTTTACCGGCAATAACTCATTTACTTACCCCGGAGGAGTTTGGCATCTTCAGTATGTTTGAAGTTGCTGTTGTAACCCTTTTACCATTTATTCTTGTTCAGCAAAATGGAGCTATAGGAGTTAACTATTATAAATTGAATTTTGAACAGAATGGACAATACATTTCGAGTGTATTGATTATTCCATTTACTATGTTCTTAGTTTCAATTTTGCTAATTCTGCTTTTTTCTCATTCAATATCATCCATGCTTAGCATTCCGGAGGAATGGCTTGTATTCATACCTACGGTTTCATTCTTTCAATCTTTATTTTTAATAAACAATACCACCTTAATTTTTAGAAAAAAACCCATCCAATATTTATATCTTGAAATTGGAAGAACAATACTTTTTTACGGAGGTGGATTAATTGCTTTATATTTCTTTTCAAACTCATGGAAGGGGCTAGGGGGCTTCATGACTCTTGCATACGGAGTTTTTGGCTTAATTGCCTTTATTCAATTAATTAAATTTTATAAGCTCAAGCCAAGATTGAATGCCCAGTATCTCAAAGATGGGTTGTTATACGGCGGTCCACTTATCATTCATGTCTTTTCACAAAGTGTAATTGACTTATCTGACAGATATTTTATCACGGAGATGATTGGTGTAGAATATGCCGGAATCTATACAATAGCATATAGGTTTGGTATGATTAACTTCTTTCTTTTCAAATTTTTTCAGCAGGCCTGGAATCCATATGTATTTGAAATTTTAGAAGGCAATAAATCAAAAGAAAAGAAGGGATTAGTCAAGAAACTAATAATTATAATTGTTGGCATTGCTTGCCTGGCTGCAATAGTCGCGATAATTGCTCCATTTTATGTGAGATTCTTTTTAGACTCAAGCTATCAATTGGCAATATCTGTAATTCCATGGATTTGTTCAGCATACGCTTTTAGATCCATTTATGGTGTTTTGAGTGTATTCCTATTTCATAAAAAAAAGACAGTTACCCTATCAATTTTAACTTTTACTAATGCTATAATAAATCTCGTTTTAAACTATTACTTGATAGGTCTGTATGGATTTGTTGGAGCTGCTATAGCAACTTTGATAACTTTTATTCTTTCAAGTACGATTCTATTACTTTTGTTGCTGAAAATGTACGGTTCTCCATTAAATAAGCTCAAATGATAAATTACTTGGCAAATAATGTAAGGGTTTTTGGAAATGCATTAAAAGATGCCTTTTCTTCTAATAGAATCAAAAGTGAATTAGATGAAAAAACCAAGTCAATAGTTGCTGAAATAGAGACTAATGGATACTTTATAATTGAGGATTTCCTCACTAAAGAAGAATGTCGACAATTGGCTAATGAGATTGACTCATTGCTTATAAAATTTGACAAAAGCGCATGGAAAGATGAGTATAACTCTGATCATAGACTCTATGCAGCAGATAGGAAATCAAATAAAATAGCAGGGTTTTTTACAGATGAAAGAATAGATGCGGTTGCGAAGAATTACATGAAGTCAGATTTAGTTGGGTTTACATTGGGAGCGAAACTAACTGCAAAACCTGAGAATCCAGGATCTGGTGGTGGTTGGCACAGAGATGCATTAAAAAAGCAAATCAAAGCTATAATATATCTCACAGATGTGGATCAAGATCATGGTCCTTTTGAGTATTTTGTGGGTAGTCATAAATATGATAATAAAATTGGCAATTTCATTATGAATGAGCTTAAGCATCATACACGCTACACTGTTGAGGAAATTGCAGGTATTGCGTCTGAGAATCACAAGGTTTTAACTGGCAAAGCTGGAACTTTAATCCTTGTTGATACTTCTGGAATTCACAGGGGTGCGCCTATTCAAAAAGGAGAAAGATATGCGTTGACAAATTATTATTGGAAGGATAAAATTCCTGATCACATTTCAAAATTATTCATTTAAGCAATGCTCTTTAACTCATTAGAGTTTTACATTTTCCTTCCTATTGTATTCTTGTTGTATCATACTTTTTTTACTAAAAGTATCCAATCGAGGAATACCTTTCTAATTTTTGCCAGTTACTTATTCTATGGTTGGTGGGATTGGAGATTCTTAATTCTTATTTTGATAAGCTCAGTATCTGACTATATTTTAGGTTTGAGAATCTTTACATCTGTAAGCAAGGCGAAAAAGAAATACTATTTTATTTTAAGTCTTCTCATCAATCTGGGGATTTTAGGTTTCTTTAAGTATTACAACTTCTTTATTCAAAGCTTTTCTGAATTGCTAGAAGTCGTTGGTTTAAACCCAAATATTCATACTCTGAGCATCATACTTCCGGTTGGTATAAGTTTTTATACTTTCCAAACTTTAAGCTATTCAATAGATATTTACAGAGGAAGAATGAAGCCGACAAAGGATTTTCTTTCTTTTCTGGCTTTTGTTAGTTTTTTCCCCCAATTAGTTGCGGGTCCTATAGAAAGAGCTTCTAACCTTCTTCCACAGTTTCATAAAATCAGGAAGTTCAGTTATGAATATGGAAGGGTTGGTATGAAGCTTATTCTATGGGGCTTCTTTAAGAAAGTTTGTATTGCTGATAACCTCTCTGGCCAAGTAGATATTATTTTTCAATCATATGAAAGTTTAGGTGCCCTGGATTTAATGATTGGCGCTTTGTTTTTTGCATTTCAAATTTATTGTGATTTTTCTGGCTACTCTGATATGGCGATTGGGCTAGGAAAATTATTTGGTTTTGATCTGATGACTAACTTTAAATATCCTTATTTTTCAGAGAATATAGGGGAGTTTTGGCGCAGGTGGCATATATCACTTTCTTCTTGGTTCAGAGATTATGTATTCATACCCCTTGGTGGAAGCATAGGAACAAAATTATTTAGAATTAGAAATTTAATTATTGTTTTTACTGTAAGTGGTTTATGGCATGGAGCAAATTGGACATTTATATTTTGGGGCTTCCTTAATAGCATATACTATTTACCGTCTTTATTTATCCGCTTTCAATCTGAAAGTAAAATCAGGCGATATGTCTCAATTTGTGCTACATTCTTCTTCACATGTTTGGCATGGATTTTTTTCAGATCGCCTACTATATCAGACGCATTTCAATACATTGTTCATGTTTTCGAAAATCAATTGATTTTGACAGGTTCTTATCAATTCGAATTCACACTTCTTCTTCCATTTATACTATTTGAGTGGCTTGGTAAAAAGCAAATAGTTCCAATTATGAATCTAAAATTACCATTTATTTGGAGGTACTCTACCTATTTATTGCTCATATTCATAATTATTTTCTTTGGAGCGTTCAACGAGCAAAGTTTTATTTACTTCCAGTTCTAACATGAAGAAATTTCTCCAAAAAATATTGCTATTCATTTGGATTCCAATAGTGTTTATAGGCACTAATTTAATTGTTGACCCTTCAGGTTTATTTATTGACTTAAGTGAACCTGTTGAGCATTTGAAGAATAATAATCATTTAGGAAGCTTCACCAATTATGATGAAAGATCTTTTGTGAAGGAGTTTCTTAAAAGAAGTAATGGAGAAAAATATGACATTGTAGTATTAGGTTCAAGTCGATCATTCCAAATCAATACTAATTCTTTTAAAGAGAAGAAGAGACTGTTGAATTTGTCATTAAGTCAGGCAAGATTACAAGATTTAGTTACAATATATTATTTACTGAAAATAAATAACATCACTTATGACACATTAATAATTAGTATTGATCCAGACTATTTTTTTGGCAAGCCTGATTATAGGTGGAGATCATACGAAAGGGACTATTTGAATGCGCTAAATGAATTCAAAATACAAAATAAGCTATTAGTCAGTAATGGGGTGAAACCATCAGCCTTAAAACAGATGTTGAGCACTGATATTTTTAAATTGTCAATACGAAAAATATTACAGAATGATCTCAAACACTATGAACTGCTTGAAGACTCAAGTGGCTATAAAGGATCCATTAAATGCCCGGATGGTTCTTTACTTTACCCGATGAATAAAAGAAATTCAGGAGATAAGGAAAATATTAGTCAGTTTTTGAGGAATAAAAATTATTTTGTTTCAAATGACATTATTGTTCAGAGAAAAACTCTTTTTGAGTCCATGGTGGAGCAGATAACATCTACAGACAAAGAAATTATTTTTTATCTATCACCATTTTCGCCTCGCTTATTTACTATTAATTCTTTATACAAAAACAATATTGAACTTACTGAAACTTATTTGAAAGTTAATCTTTCTTCATATACAATGATCGGGGGATTCAATCTTAATGAAGAGTATCCTGATTCTGATATGTTCTATGATTTAAATCACCCTAAAAGAAGTCTTGTAAATGAGCTATTTGCTAAATCGCTGGATTAAGAGTTCTTTTTCACTCATTTTAATGGTTTTAACATCATGTAATGAAGAAGGAGGTATCAACTACACGGCTATCAACCAACCCAATATAGTTTTAATCTTATCAGATGATTTGGGGTACGATGATATTAAACTGTATAATGAATCAGGGTTAGAAACACCCTATTTGGAAGAGTTGGCAAAGGAGGGAGTTGCCTTGAAAAGAGGTTATGTGACAGCTCCGGTTTGTAGTCCTTCGAGGGTTGGAATTTTTAGTGGTAGATATCAAGAAAGATTTGGGTATTATAATAATCCCTATCCATCAGTTAATCAGGATCTTGTCTCTATTCCTTCAGATAATATACTGTTAAGTGAGTTTTTGAAAAACTATGGATATTCTACTGGTTTAATAGGTAAATGGCACATAGGAAAGAGTAAAGATTATCACCCGCTGAATAAGGGTTTTGACTATTTTTATGGTACTGTTGATGGTCCATTAAATTACCTGCCTTTAGATGATTCACTTCTAATAAAAACCGGCTGGAACCCTCCGGTAAAGAATAATCTTGAAGAAAATTTTGAACCGGTCAGTAATTATAATTACCTGACAGATGAATTTACGGAGAAAGCAATCTCCTTTATTGAAGAAAATAGGAATACCCCATTTTTTTTAACAGTTTCTTACACTAGTCCTCATGACCCATGGCAAAGTATACCTAAATACTATAACCAAATAGACTTGGAAGACGGAACGAGAAGGGTTTATTTATCAATGATCAAATCTCTGGACGAAGGAATTGGTCATATAACAAAAGCGATTTCTGAAAATGGTTTAAAAAGCAAGACAATTGTAATTTTTATTAGTGATAACGGCTGTAAAAATATAGGACCTAACGTTTGCAGTCTAAATCCTTCTCTCAAGGGACATAAGGGTTCTATTCACGAGGGGGGTATACGAGTCCCATTTATCATTAAGGATCCTTATATGACAAGTAGTCAGATTGAAGGACTATTGAATAGAAATATTTCTAGCTTAGATATTTATGCCTCACTTAGTCACTTAATTACAGGTAAAGTTCCAGAAAAATTGGATGGCAATTCTTTATACATGCCTAATAGTGCTGAATTATTCTGGAAATATGGAAATCAAGCGGCAGTCTTAAGTGGTGATTTCAAATTAATTAGTACAAATGGTGAATATGAGTTATATAATTTGAAGTCAGATCCAAAAGAGCAATTTAATTTAGACAATCAGCCTTTGGTACAGCAAGAACTTCAGGAAGCACTATTTGAGTGGGAATCTATAATTAGGCCAGCAAAATGGTGATATACAAACATCCCAATTGGTATGAATATTAAATCATTCTTAAAAAATAATTTTCAACGTCAAACTTCTTCAGGGAAAAAGTTTATCGAAGAAATAGATGGACTTAGATTTTTTGCGATCGCTCCGGTGGTTGTGCATCACTTGGCTGAAAGGGTTATTCGTCAAATGAGGTTGAAAGAGGAATCAAATCACTTTGATGAATTTATATTCGAGCTTATTCCATCAGGACCTCTTGGAGTAGAGCTCTTCTTTATCATTAGCGGTTTTGTGATTTCCCTTCCGCTTCTTAAATCCTGGCTAAATGGTAATTCAGTTAAGCAGGCGTTTAGTTATTGGAAGTACTTTAAGAGAAGATTAACCCGCCTGGAACCTCCATATGTCTTAGTAATGGTTGTTGGTTTGTTAGCTATTATATTCATAACAAACTCAGGGTCAGACAGCTTTACCTCAGGGACAAGGTCGTTTTCAAAATCTTCAATATCAATATATGAAAGTTTTATAGCAAGTATCTTATATCTGCATGGTTTAGTATTCTTAAGTTATCCCCGCATTAATCCACCTGCATGGTCTTTAGAAATCGAATTTCAGTTCTATGTGGTTGCTCCTTTTATCTTGTTCTTTATTTTTTACTTAGTTAAAATATTCAATGGTAGATTGAGCTTCTATTTTATATTAGGTTTAATTCTAATTCTACTTAAAGCAATTGTATACTTTCTTGTCCCTGAAGTTTATCATAAATTTTTAGTAACTAATTATATCGAATTTTTCTTTTTAGGGTTTGTTCTGTGTTATTTATATCTACAAGGAATCTTTAATAGAAAATCCTACTTAGTATCTTCACTGCAATTTATTTGTGGATTATTGGTATTTCTCATAACAGATTTTTATCTCAAAGAATCGGATAGTCTTTTATTGGAATTTTTAAAAATTGGCGGTATGCTGATTTTTTTTACTGGTGTATTAAGTGGAGGTATTGGTAAAAAAATTGCTTCGAATACATGGATTGTTACTATTGGAGGTATGTGTTACTCCATTTATCTAATTCATCTGTTATTACTACAGGTTGGGGTATCACAATTTTTTAATCTTGGGTATAATCAAGAATCTTTTATTGCTAACCTGGGGATAACAGGCCTGATTGGATTGCCAATTATTCTTATAACATCAGCCATATTTTTTAAGATTATTGAGCAGCCTTGTATGAACCCACATTGGATATCAGATCTAAAATCATTTTTAAAGAAAAACTTCTTAAATAAGCAATCTTAATAATCATTGGATTCCAGTATTTCAAATAGCAATTATGGGTTACTCACTAGGGTGGTTTCACGAAAAATCCGGATATCTACCTTTTTATATTACCTAATAATATTTGCCTCATTAGGAGATAAAATATTAAGACCATCTGAAGATTCAAAACTCACTTTATTCAGGCTTTTGGTTCCTGTAATGATATTGTTATTGATTTATGTCAAACCAATAAGAATTTACAATTTCATTATACTGTCCATTACATTACTTTTTTATTCCATATTCGCTTCATACACCTCACCCTATAAAACATATGATATAACGGCGTATTTAAATTTCTTGATGTTAATTCCTTATTGGTGGATATGTATTGACCTAAAGAGTTATTTTAAACAGGGTGATTTTCTATATAATCTGGTTCGAGGGATAGTATATGGCACATTATTATTATCCGTTATTCAATACATGTTCGGAGGAGTTTATTTTAACACACAAAATAGGCTGCCGGAGGTTAATATTTATTTTAATAATGGGAATGAATTAGGCATGTTTTTAAGTGGGTTTGTTCCATTATACTTTTTCTTGGAAAGAAAATCTTTGCTAAAATGGGTCGTTATTACTCTAATAATTTTCTTAAGCTGGCATAATCATGCAAGAGGTACTTTTGTTTCTGCTCTTCTATTTCTATTTATGTATTATAATGTTGTATTCTTTTTAAGATACAAGATATTTTACATGACATTGTTAATTGTATCATCTACAGTGTTAATTTCTATACTATCATCTATTCAAGTATTTGGGATTACTTTAATCGATTTTTTAGTGGATCCTATCGTTCATATTTTTACTCTTGATCCTATTGAGCCAAATATTGGCTCAATAAATAATAGAGCGAATAACATCATCTTTGCACTTCAGGAATTTATTGATAGTTATTTCATTGGTATAGGTCCTGACAATTCAAGAGCTATGGTTCAAAGTCATATTGTTTTGAAGAGCCATTCTACACAGAGTATGCATAACATGGTTATTCAAATTATTTGTGAGTGGGGAGTTGTTGGTATTTTATTCATGGGGTATTTTCTGAGAAGTATTCTCACAAGAATACAAAACTATAGCCTTGCAAATGTTTTAATAATCCTTTCAATATTTTCTAGTATTCTCCTTACATCATCAATTAGCTCTGGTCCTTTTGTGAATTACGCTTATTTATTAACCTTTTATACCACCATCCTATACATACCAGAAATTCTAAATCATTTTAATAAACAGTTTGAAAGGGATTAAAATGGAAAAAGATTTGGTATCGATTATTACTCCAGTATATAACTCTGAGAATGTTTTGGAACAAACAATTGAGTCTGTATTTGTACAGACTTATAAGAATTGGGAGCTCATTCTAGTAGATGATTTCTCAAAAGATAATTCTCGATATATCATTGAAAAGTGGAGAAAGAAGGATAATAGAATTAAATCTATTTTATTATCTAAAAATAGTGGTGCTGGTAATGCAAGAAACGTCGGGTTGGATTCATCAAAAGGAAATTATATCGCATTTTTAGATGCAGATGATATCTGGTTGTCAGATAAATTAATGGATCAGCTTAATTTTTTTAAAAATAATAGCGGAATAAAGTTTCAATACTCTTGGTATTACACAATTGATGAAAAGAATAACCCTTTATATGCGTACAGAACACCCAAAAAGGTATCTTTCAACTTATTAAGATTTAATAATTATATCCTTACCTCTACTGTAATTTGTGAGACACAACTTGTTAAAGGGTCAAAATTTTCGGAAATAAGAAAAAGACAAGATTGGTCATTCTTTCTTACACTATTGAAAAAATCAAATTATGCTTATGCGATACCTAAAATGACGGTAAAGTATAGGAAAATGCCAAACACGTTAAGTTCCAATAGATGGAAATTAATAAAGCCAAACTTTATATTTTTTCGAGACTTTTTATATAATGGTAACTCATTCCTGGCGGTGTTGCATTTTATTGTCTTTCTTCCATATTATTTTCACAATAAAACGTTTAATAAAAAATCAATTAAAGATTGAAAATATTAATAACAGGTGGATCAGGATTCATTGGGACGCATTTAATTAAAGAATTGCTCCAGGATGATTCTATTGATAAAATTATCAATCTTGATTTAAAGGAATCTTCTATAAAGAATTCAAAGCTTGTAACACAAAGTTGTGATATCAGGAAAGATATAAAAGTAGATATAATCAATGAACATTTTGACTGGTGTATTCATCTTGCTGCTTTGTGTAAAGAGCCTGGTTATGATTGGGAGGAGTACTTTGATACAAACCACATAGGAACAAACCATGTAATTCAGCTTTGTAAGAGATTATCAATTCCGAAAATAACATTTACCAGCACTATGATGGTATATAATGCTGGAGAAGTTCAAAGAACAGAATCATCAATTACTTCGCCAGATACTGCCTATGGTATTTCAAAGCTATTGGCGGAAAAAGAACTTGAAAAATGGGTGAATTTAGATGCTAATAGAGCGCTTAAAATAATTCGCCCAGCGGTTGTCTTTGGCGAAAACGAAAATGCAAACTTTACTCGGCTTTATAAATCTCTTAAGAGTGGCTTTTTCCCATATGTAGGAAAATCAACTACTGTAAAATCAAATATTTATGTCCACGAGCTAGTACGATTTATTAAGTTTTTAAATAAAAGTAAATCAGAAATAGTTCATTATAATTTTTCATTCCCTGAATCGAGTAAAATTTCACATCTAGTTGCCACTTTCAAAACAGTATTTGGGCTAAAGTCCTTCAACCCGACCTTACCACTTTTTTTGTTAGTTCCAATAGCCAGAGTTTTTGAGCTGTTAAATACTTTGGGGCTGAAAAACTCGATCCATCACCGTAGAATTGAAAAACTATTCTATTCAACCAATATTTATCCTAAAGCTGCTCTTGACGAAGGATACAAGTTTAAACACACAATTCAATCTGCATTAGAGGACTGGAAATCTTCAGAAGATCCAAATCTGTAGCTTTTGAATTAAGCATACTTATATTTGCAGAAACAATGCCATCACATCATAGATATTCTCAATATTTTCCCATTCTATTTCTACTCGCAGATTTAGTATGTCTCAATATTGGAATTTTTTTAGCGAATGAATATAGGTTTGGATATTTAGTTCCGTCAAAAGATTACCAGTTATTGCAGCTGATTCTCAATGCAGTTTGGATTGGTGTTTTCTTCAGCTCTAATCTTCAAAGGATAAATCGAAATTCGAGACTGCTTGATCATCTTAACAAAGTACTTACTGGATTAGTAATAAATCTTTCAATTGTATTCGCCCTATGGTTTGCGTTGCAGCCAGTTGACTACTCTAGAAAATACCTATTCGTCACCTATCTTGTATTTACCATTCTTATTTTAGGTTGGCGAAGTGTATGGCATTATCTCATCCGCTATTATAGGATACAAGGCTATAATATTAGAAAGGTTGTAATCATAGGGAAAGGAGATTTATCCGATTCCCTTACCCAATACTTTAAGGAGACACCTGAACTAGGTTATCAGCTAGCTGGCATAGTAGATGATAATGATTCTGCAGATGCCAGATTAAATGAGTTTGAGGATTTTACCATAAATAAAGAAGCTGATATTGTTTTCTGTTGCTTGCCTCATTTAACTGACGATCAAGTGAAGGATGTGATTGATTTTGCTGAAAATAATCTAATTAAAGTCAATCTTATATCTCAGTTTAGTCGACTTGCCAATTATAATCTCTCCATTGAGCAATTCGGAAATATTCCTATTATAAATGTGAATACTATTCCGTTAGATAGCATGGTTAATAGGTTTATTAAACGATCATTTGATATTGTTTTTTCTTCCATTTTTATACTTCTTATTTTTTCATGGCTTGTACCTATCATAGGTATTCTTATAAAAATGGAGTCCAAAGGGCCGGTTTTTTTCAAGCAGAAAAGGCATGGAAAAGATAATCAAGGGTTTATGTGCTGGAAGTTTCGAACGATGACCTATCAAAAAAATGCTGAATTCAAGCAAGCAACGAAAAATGATAATCGTATTACAAAAATAGGTGCCATTCTTAGAAAAACATCCATTGATGAACTTCCACAATTCATTAATGTGTTTCTTGGAGATATGTCTGTTGTTGGTCCGCGACCACACCCAATTAAACTTAACGAAGAGTTTCAACCAAAAATAGATCGATTTTGGCAGAGGCATGCGGTAAAGCCAGGAATAACCGGCCTGGCACAAGCCCGTGGATTTAGAGGAGAAACCGCAGAACTAAGCGATATGAGTGGCCGTGTTAAACTTGATCGTTTCTATGTTAAGAATTGGTCCCTAATCCTGGATCTTAAGATCATCATTTTGACTGCCATGTCAATCATCAAAGGCGATCAAAACGCATATTAAAATCAATTTTCAATTTTGAAAAATATTCTTGTAACTGGAGGTCTTGGCTTCATTGGTTCACATACGGTTGTCGAACTACATAGTAGAGGCTATAACCCGATTATTGTTGACAATCTTTCAAATTCTCAGGAAGATGTGCTTGGTCGGTTAAAGAAAATATCAGGATTAATCATCCCTTTTGTCAAAGTCGATCTCGTTGATTTCCAAAGTTCAAAGGAGGTATTCGAAAATTACTCCATTGATGGAATCATACATTTTGCAGCATATAAGGCCGTGGGAGAATCTGTGGCAAAACCACTGGCTTATTATGAAAACAACCTAGTTTCTCTTATTAATTTATTGAAACTGTCAAATGAATTTGGAGTTTCAAATTTTATTTTTTCGTCTTCATGTACTGTTTATGGAGAGCCAGAGAAATTGCCAGTCGATGAATCATTCCCAAAGAAACAGGCGGAATCTCCTTATGGCAATACCAAACAGGTTTGTGAAGAGATTATAGAGGATTATTGTATTTCTAATTCTTCTTTTAAAGCAATTTCATTGCGATATTTTAATCCAGCTGGCGCACATGATTCGGCTATAATAGGCGAGCTTCCTCTAGGAGTCCCAAACAACCTTGTTCCATTCATAACCCAAACCGCAGCGGGTATCCGTGAAAAGCTAAATGTATTTGGAGGTGATTACAATACACATGACGGTACCTGTATACGTGATTATATTCATGTAGTAGATTTAGCCAGAGCACATATTGCCGCCCTTGAACATTCAAAAGGAATGCCCGAAAATTATGATTTTTTTAATGCGGGAACTGGAAAAGGATACTCTGTTTTGGAAGTCATTAAATCTTTTGAAAAAGTATCAGGAGTTAAGTTAAACTATGAGATAGTTGATCGGAGAGAAGGAGATATCGAAAAAATATTTGCTGATACAACCAAAGTGAACGACGTATTAGGCTGGACTGCAGAGAAAAACATTGATGACATGATGCAATCCGCATGGAACTGGCAAAAATCACTACCAAAGTAATTATTCGGTAGTTCACCTATTAAATCCGCCACTTTGCCGAAATAGTTTATAGTTTACCTTAAAAAATTACCATTTTTAAACCTAATTATCTTTAGAGAACGTAAGTTCACCAATTAATTATGGGTCTACCGCTCGCCATAGCAACCTCTTTTCTAGTCACCCTTACCTTAATGCCTGTCATTATTAAGGTATTCAAATCAATAGGATTGCTGGATAGACCTGATAAGCGAAAGATTCACAGCATCAGCACACCTTCACTAGGTGGTATTGCAATATTCTCAGGAATATTGATGGCTGTACTTATGGCCGTCCCGCTGGCTGAATTAGCAATTGAGAAATATTTTATTGGAGGCGCCATACTTATTTTTCTGCTAGGTGTAAGGGATGATTTATCAAGCTTGCTTGCACACCATAAACTAGTGGTCCAAATTTTCTCCGCATTTATGGTTGTTTATTTTGGAGGTATTCAAATCAATGGACTCAATGGTCTATTTGGTGTTCATTCATTTCCATGGCACTTTGACGAAATCTTTACAATTTTCATTATTGTCGTGATGACGAATGCCTTCAACTTAATTGATGGCATTGACGGACTCGCAGGGAGCATCGCCTTTGTAATCGCTACTTTTTTAGGATGGGCATCTATTCAAAGCGGATATTTTATTGATGCGACATTTGCATTTGCAATTGCAGGAGCGTCTTTGGCATTTCTTCTTTATAATTGGTTTCCGTCCAAGGTTTTCATGGGGGACACAGGTTCAATGGTTTTTGGATTTATGCTCACAGTTTTAATGGTTAAGTTTTTAGCCACTCCAATTCCTCCATCGGTCATCCTTTCACCAGTTGCAACAAGTCTTGCACTTTTTGTATTGCCTGTCTATGATACGCTACGAGTGTTTTTTATTCGATTCTATACCGGAAGACCTCCATTAGCTCCGGACAGGAATCATATTCATCATGTTTTACTTAAGCTAGGCTTAAATCATGCGTATTCAACCCTTCTACTAGTTGGATATAATGTCCTTGTTGTAACAATGGCAGTTGTCTTTCAGTCAGTGGGAGAACTGTGGCTCATGCTAATTATGACCACTATGACTGTTACAATTGGTGCAGTTTTGGATCGTAAGCTGATGAAGAGAGAAGCAACACGTCTTGCCAGCCTTATCCCACCAGAAATTAAATTGAGCAAGGAACATACCTCCGTATAATTACTATTTTTGCGATTCATTTGAGAATTGCAGGTAACATGCTCGATAAAGTAAAAAAGCTTATTTCTGAAGTTGAAAACGCAACGGCCAAAACCGAAGAAGAGGTCGAAAAATTTCGATTGAGGTTCGTTGGTAGAAATAATATCATCAATGAGCTATTTGAAGATTTTAAAAGCGTACCACCAGAACATAAGCGGGAATTAGGTCCGGCACTTAATCAGCTGAAGAATTCAGCACAAAATAAGCTAAAAGAACTATCTGCCTCTTTAACTTCTTCAGCAAGCAAGTCTAATGTTGATGTGACATTACCTGGAACTTTTGGAACAGAGGGCTCTACTCATCCTATCTCACAAACAAGAAGTAGAATCATTGAAATTTTTGAAAGGCAAGGATTTAATGTTGAGGATGGACCGGAAATTGATAATGACTGGAACAACTTCACAGCGCTAAACTTCCCACCTAACCACCCTGCAAGAGAGATGCAGGATACGTATTTCATCGAGAAAAATCCTGACATGCTTTTACGGACACATACATCCAATGTGCAGATTAGGCTGATGGATAAGAAAAAACCACCAATCCGGTCTATAATGCCTGGCAGAGTATATAGGAATGAAGCTATTTCAGCACGGGCACATTGTTTCTTCCACCAGGTGGAGGGATTGGTCGTTGGTGAAAACATCAGCTTTAAAGACTTAAAGAATACTTTGTATCACTTCTCTAAGGAAATGTTTGGTAAAGGCACCAAAATTAGACTAAGGCCATCATACTTCCCATTTACTGAACCAAGCGCTGAAATTGACATAAGCTGTTTTATCTGCGACGGAGAAGGATGTAAAATCTGTAAACAGACCGGTTGGGTTGAGATCGCCGGCTCTGGGATGGTAGATCCAAATGTTTTGGAGAATTGCGGAATAGATTCCACCAAGTACAGTGGATTTGCATTTGGAATGGGAATTGAACGAGTCACAATGCTCAAATACCAGTTGGATGACCTACGGCTTTTCTCAGAAAATGATATTCGCTTTTTGAAGCAATTTTAGAGTAAGTCGGAGATAATCTTTTCTTCAGTAATGCCTTCAGCTTCAGCTTTGAAGTTTCTGACAATACGATGACGTAGTACTGGTGCAGCCACTAATTTGACATCTTCAATGTCCGGAGAGTATTTGCCATTAATAAGCGAATTACACTTAGCTGCGAGTATTAAAAATTGACCTGCTCTTGGTCCAGCGCCCCACTCTAGGTATTCATTTGCAATCTTATCAGCTTTCTCACTATTAGGCCTTGTTTTAGCTACTAAATTGACAGTATACTCAAACACATTGTCAGCAACAGGCACTTTTCTCACCAATTCCTGATACATCAGAATTTTATCTTTGGAAATGACTTCAGATACTTCATCTGTCTGTTGGCTTGTTGTTCTTTTTATGACTTCTATTTCATCCGCATATTGTGGATAGTCCAGCTTGATCATAAACATAAATCTATCTAGCTGCGCTTCAGGTAAAGGGTAGGTTCCTTCCTGCTCTATGGGATTTTGCGTAGCGAGAACAAAAAATGGTTTGTCCAAGCTATAGTTTTTCCCTGCTATAGTCACAGCTCCTTCTTGCATCGCTTCCAGTAATGCTGATTGAGTTTTGGGTGGTGTTCTATTGATCTCATCGGCAAGGATAACATTCGAAAACACAGGACCTTTGATGAAGCGTAGATTCCGTTCTTTATCGAGCGTCTCTGCCCCAAGAATGTCAGAAGGCATAAGGTCTGGAGTAAACTGAATACGGTTGAAATCCAGTCCGAGGCATTTTGAAACAGTTTGCACTAAAAGTGTTTTAGCAAGCCCGGGCACACCCACCAAAAGTGAATGGCCATTGCAAAAAAGGGATGTAATTAGAAGTCTTACGACATCAGGTTGCCCGATAATCTTTTTAGAAATTTCACTTTCTAGTTTCTGAAAGTCACTTGCTAGCTCGTCTGCTAGTTTCACATCCTTATTTTCTGCCATAAAAGGTATTTTTTGTTTTATCCCTGTGGTTAATCGTATTTTAATTGGTGAGGTTGCAATAATTATACTCAGGGTCAATTTCAATGAAGACATTCCCTCTGGCCTTATCAAACCACTGGGATATCTTTCTATTTTTCTTTTGTGTTAATGCCGCTGCAGCTATTTTCTGATAGTCATCGTCAAGATTTGCCTGGTGTGGTGGAATTTTATTTTTGAAATATAAGATACGGTACGCGTAGCTTCCATCTTCTTTTTGGAATCGTAGCGGTTTTGTTATTGTTCCTATTTTCATTGTGTCAATGGTGAAGAATATATTAGGATCTAACTCTTCAGCTGATACCCTTAGTGCACCTGTTTCATCTTGAAAGAAACCACCAGCAGATGATGTTAGTTGATCATCAGAGTACTCTTTCGCTGCTGCTTGAAAAGTAATGCTGTCAAGTTGGATCATCGTTCTTAAACTATCGAGATATTGTTCTGCTCTAGCATAATCTGCCTGATTTGGTTGAGGCGTGATCAGGATATGACGCGTTTTATATGTGTTCCCCCTTTTCTCCTGCAATTGAATCAGATGGAATCCAAACTGGGTTTCAACAGGCATAGAAATTTCACCTGGTTTTAGCGAAAGAGCAGTTGCCTCGTATTCAGGGGCTAATTCACCTCTTCCATAAAACCCAAGCTGCCCGCCATTAGCGGCAGATCCTGGATCCTGAGAATATTTTTTAGCTAGTACCTCAAATGAAATACCACTTTCAATTTGATCCTTAATGTCAAGGAGTAGGTTGCGTACCTTATCTTTTTGCTCTTTGCCGGGCTCTGCGTCAATCATAATCTGAGCAATAGATACTTCAGTGGAAAAATAAGGAAGTGAGTCTTGAGGAATGTTTTTAAAGAATTTTTTCACTTCTGCAGGGGTCACCTTTAATTCGGAGGTAAGCGTGGACTGCATTCGCTGGATCGTTAGTTGCTCTTTGATGTTGTCAAAGATCTCTGCACGAATTTGTTCAATACTTTTCCCATAGGCTTTTATGATCGCTTCCTCTCCTCCAAACTGCTGAGCCATCATAGACATCCTTCTGTCCAGGTTGTTATTGACCTCAGCATCATCTACGAAAATCGAATCGATCTCAGATTGTGCCATCAACATTTTATTGACTACCAGCTGCTGAAGAATGTCGCATTTAGCATTACTTCCTCTCATTTGTCCACGAGATAGAAAATCGAGGTATGATCGCTCCAATTCTGACTTCAATATGATATAGTCGTCCACCTTTGCTATGATCTTATCAATTACAACATCATTGCTTTGTGCAATGGAAGAAATTGAAAAGAAGATAGCGGCACTAATTATTGTAAATCTCAAACGCATTTGTCTGTTCTGCTTCTTCATAAATTTTCTTTTCCAGCTCCTTCTTCAGAGCAATTTTTCGCTTGTTGATTATGATATCTGAAACGCTCTCTTTGATGAATTCCAAAGGAGCTATCTCACCTATTAGTTTGTGTTCAAAAATCTTAATAAAGTAGATATAGTCTTCGTCAGAAACCTCAACCGATGAATTTGATTTCAAGAAAGCTCCTTTGTCATTGACATCCTTGAGTGGAGTTTCAATTAAGACCTCATCAAACTTTACCCAGACGGAATCTTCTACGAAGGCTTTAACGGCATGCTCATTGGCATATTCCCAGATTTCAGTTGTATCTCTTGGGTAGTTTCTCAACGCTCGCCTTAAACGCCAAACATTTGGTGCTTTTGATGGCACTTTGAAATACACGCACTTGGCTAGGTTTTGCCTGAGTACAAAATTTTCTGATTTCTCTTTATAATAGCTGGCGATTTCCTCGTCGCTTACATCTTCTTTCAGATTGGCATCTATGTATTTTTGTTCCAGCTCGTGAACCATAAGAGCATATTGATAATCAAGTACTTTTTTTTGTATTCGAGCCTCATTAAAGTCTATAGCCCCTTCAGCTCGACTGATCATCAGCTGTTTTTTGACCCAGTCAGTAACAAATTTTTCTACGAAGACCGCACTATCATTTGATGAAAGATTTGCCGGAAGTAATTCCTGAATATTAGTTTCCAACAACTCTTTTTCACCCACTCGTGCAATCACTTTTTCAGCGGTCTCTTTTTTTGGCTGAAAGTATTGGCAGCCAGTTAGAATTAAGATATTGAAAATGAGGATATTTCTCACTTAGGGATACATTTTTATGAGCCTGCAAATATTGTGATTCTTTTCAGTAGAGAACTCAATTTTGTCCATTATTCTTTTGACTAACATGAGTCCTAAACCACCTTGTCGTCTGGACGAAACAATTTCTTCCATTGATGGTGATTCATATTCGTTGATGTCAAAACCGGTACCCTTATCTCTGAAAGTAAAGACAATTTGCTTCGGGCGAAAATCAATGTCAAATTCAATCCGGCTTGATGGATTACAATCATTAGCATGGATGATGAGGTTGGCGCATACTTCGTCTACCGCAAGCACTAACTTATGAGCTTGCAGATCAGGCACATGATGTTCCTCCAACATATCAGAAGTGAATTGGCGTATTTTGACCAATTCTTCCTTATTACATCCTATGGTAAGTGTGCTACTCATTAAATGAGCTAATTGCTGCTTCTTTTGATTCTACTATTGTCAATAATTTTTCCAAACCCAGTATATCAAACACCTGCTTTACGGTTTCATTAATTCCGAACAACGTCAACTGTATTTTCTGTTGATTGAATTCATCCAGGTGTGAGATAAATACGCCTAAACCGGCTGAAGAGATATAGTCAAGCCCCGACAAATCAGCAACTATCTTTTTTTCACCATTTCCCAACGCATTTTTAAGGGCATCATCCAGATAAATGCTCGATCCAGCATCTATCTCACCATTTACAGTGATGAAATGAATGCCGTCTTTATTTTCTGTGGTTATCTCAGCCATTTTTCTTGTCTTTAAATTGGACTACTACCAATGTGTAATCATCATCAATTATCACCTCTCCAATAAATTCAGAGAGGTCCTTTTTAATTCCTTCTTTTACCTGGTCGGGTGCTTTTGAGGCGTGGGCGGTGAATGACTTTTTTAAACGTTCATCTCCAAACTGTTCCCCATCAAAATTTTTAGCCTCAGTAATTCCATCTGTATACAAGAGCAGTGTATCTCCTGCATGATAGTTAACAGTATTGCTATGAACGTATTCTTTGTAGCTTGAGTTTCTTACGATTCCCAACCCCATTCCATCGCACTTCAGATAGTCTACAGAATCATCATTTTTACAATAAAAAAGACTAGGGCAGTGCCCGGCTCGTGAGAAATGAAGAATATTTTCGTCTGTGTTAATATCGAAGTATGTTGCTGTAATAAATGAGGTCTTCTCAAGGCACTGACCTAACGCTGTGTTGGCTTTATTGTTGAATTCTGTGGGTGTGATGCCCTGACTTGCCAGGCTATGGAAGATGCCCTTCATCTGGGCCATTTGAAAGGCGGCACTTGTTCCTTTACCGGAAACATCTCCAATAATCAAACCAAAGTGATTTTTCTTGTACTCAAGAATGTCATAATAATCTCCACCGACTTCATCTGCGGCCATGGAAAAGGCCGCCATTGTCAGATGATCATTATTAATTAACGAGGTAGGTAATAAGCTCTTTTGTACATTTTTAGCGATTTTTAATTGCTCTTTATATCGCTCATTTTCTATTGATTCCTTAATCAGGGAAAGGTTTTCTAAAGAAATACTGGCCTGATTTACAAATGTGGTTATGATATTTACCATCTCACGATTAAAGGCCTCAGATACTTCATTTAAGAGGACAATGAAGCCAACCTGTTTATTCTGCACCATTATTGGTAGAGCAATAATTGACTTGAACTTTGAATGTTTTAGATCATCCGTAAGCTTACCGGAGCTGACTTCACTTTTAAGGTCCAGTTGCAAGATCGATTTTATGGTATCTCCTTTAATTGCTGTTTTAATTTCGTTAACATCTTCTTCTTTAAGATTTCGAATGACTTGCACAGTTCCACTTTCATCTTTGACCTCTAGCCAGGCGGCATCTGCAAAAACAGCACTCATTGAACTTTCAAGAAGGATTTCGTATGTCTGATCTTTTGTTTCTCCTCTTGGAATGGATTGACTCAGCTTCTGAAAATCAAGTGCTTCCTTAAGTTTTTGTTCAAAAACTGAGGATGTAGGGAGGTTGAAAAGGGTGACCAATATGGAAATAACGGCATATAGAAAGAGGAAAACGAAAAGCCCCCAAATAAATACTCTGTCAAAAAGATCAATAACTAATACCTCCGTACTTGAGAAGTTAAGCAGATTCAATAGAAAATGATAGAGGTAAATCGCAGAAAGCAGGATGAAAAGGATACCTTTCCACTTTTGTTTGAAGTTCAGGTATGCTACCCATTTGAGGTTAAAAACTAAGATGATTGAAAAACAACCAAGAATAACAAGGGCAACTCTGAAATTCGAATCCACGTAGCTGGCGCCAAAAAAATCGAACAATAAACTAGCTGCGAGTGCTACTTCGAAAAATCCCCAAAACTGAAGGAGGTTTTTTGACTTTTGATAGAGAATTAATCGTTTCCACACTACCAGTGTAGATACCATAAAAATAACCACTAAGCCAATTAGAATGCTATAGAAGAAATTGACTGTAAGTGGACTTTCGACCAATGTGCTATTTGCGAAAATCACGAAGAAGAATCTGATAGCCAGTGAGATTAGCGTTGTAATCAAACCAGTTATAAACACCTTCCACAGAAGGTCGGTAAAGTTCAGGCTGTCAGCCTTAGTTATAATGTACCTGTAATATGCAAAGGTTGACAGCACAAAGCCAGTAAAACAAAGCTGTGGAAAGAAGTTGGAGAAGTCCACTTTCATATCGTAGCTCTGAACGAAAAGCAAGTAAATCGTCGATCCTGTATATAGCAACCAGCAAATTATCGCTCCAAGAAAGCTAAGCCTTATTTTCACCTTGTCTGACACGGTCACAAAAATACAGACCTTGGTCTACATTGTGGCTACAAGGCCTTTTTGAGTGGTTAAAGAATGTTAAGGAAGGAGTTTTAGGATTTGTTGAAGATATTGCTGATCCACTTCATCAAAGTCATTCAACCGATCACTATCAACGTCCAAAACACCGATCGTTTTACCGTCTTTTTTTACAGGAATTACAATCTCGGATTTAGAGGCAGAGGCACAGGCAATGTGGCCTGGAAATTCGTCAACATTAGGAACAATCAACGTTTGATCTCTTTGCCAGCTGGAGCCACAAACACCCTTACCGCTTTTAATACGCGTGCAAGCAACAGGACCCTGGAATGGGCCTAGAACCAATTCATCTTCTGAGTCAACCAAATAAAAACCAACCCAAAAGAATCCCATCCCCTCTTTCAAAGCAGCAGAAATATTTGCAAGGTTAGCAATGAGATTGTTCTCACCGTAAAGCAGTCCGGTTATTTGTGGTATTAGTGACTTATACTTTTCCTCTTTTGTCCCTTCTTCAATTAGTGTTAAATCCTCAGCCATGGTTGTTTTTATAAATGGTTAATTGATCTGCAAAAATACCTTCTTCTTTTACTATCTCTCCTTCAATGTCTGGAGCTTCAACGCCTTTTTTAAAGGTAGCTGAAGAAGTAAATACCCGGGCTTCATCCCAACAATTTTCATTAATAAAAGAGTTCAATACCTGCGAGCCTCCTTCTACGATCACAGATTGAATTTTGTGTTCATGTAGTTTTCTAAGCACGCTCCATGGATTGTTCATATCCGTTTTTATCCACTCAATGTTTCGTTCCTTTTTTTCCTCCAAAGAATTTAGAATGATGGTTTCAGCTTCTTTGCTAAATAAGTTGAAGTCTTTGTGCACTTCCAGGTTGCTGTCAAGTAAAATTCGAACAGGGTTTTTGCCAATCCACTCCCGTGTGGTCAGCTTAGGATTATCATGAATTGCAGTGTTTTTACCAACTAAAATGGCATCTTCTTCGGCTCTCCACTTGTGAACAAGCTGTCGTGAATATGGATTACTAATCCACTTTGAGTCATAATTTTCTCTGGCCACAAACCCGTCGGATGTCTGAGCCCATTTAAGAATTACGTAGGGTCGTTCATTTTGAATTGATGTGAAGAAGCGATTATTCAACTCGACTGCTTCTTTTTCCATCAAACCCACTTCTACTTGTATGCCAGCTTGCTTAAGCTTCTCAAAGCCTTTCCCATCGACCTGATCGAAAGGATCCCGACAAGCTACTACCACTCGTTTGATTTCTTTTTCAATCAAAAGATCTGCGCAAGGAGGTGTCTTACCTTGGTGAGCACATGGCTCCAGTGTGACATATGCCGTGCATTCTGGTAGGATCGAATGATCCTTTACGTTGGAGATTGCATTTACTTCAGCATGCGCCTCCCCATACTTTTGGTGGTAGCCTTCGCCAATGACTTTGTCATCATACACGATAACGCAACCCACCATTGGATTGGGTGAGACATTACCTCTGCCTAGTTCGGCCAGTTCCAATGCTCTTTGCATGTATAGACTGTCATTCACTGAGTGTGTAATTTCGCTATCGAATGAAGAATGTGAAGCAAATCTGGCAAGAAACAGCGAAACAGCTTGAAAAAGTTTATGATCGGCGCGAGGCTGAAAATATTTCGCACCTTCTTTTGGAAGATTTGTTTGGTGTATCAAGAGCTGCAATTATTTCTGATGAGCTACTTGACTTAAATGATGCAAAACTCAAGCAATCAATCGGTCGTCTGCTAAAGCATGAGCCCATACAGTACATAACCGGAGTAGCCGATTTTTACGGAAGGAAATTTCACATTGCCCCAGGAGCGTTAATTCCACGACCGGAAACCGAGGAGTTAGTTGACTTAATCATCCAGGAAAACAAGATCAGAAATCCAAGAATCCTCGATGTTGGAGTTGGATCAGGGTGTATAGCCGTTTCATTAGCAATAAAACTCGGTGGTAATGTTTTCGGAACAGATCTATCAAAAGAAGCATTGGAGATTGCTGCAAAAAATGCACAGGAATTAGGTGCCAAGATCAATTTCACCCAACATGATATTCTATCAAGTCCATTACCTGAAGGTGAGCTGGATATTTTGGTAAGCAACCCGCCATATATCCCCTTAAGAGATCAGAAAGAGATGAGAGTAAATGTGCTCAAATATGAACCTGAATTAGCGCTTTTTGTCCCGGATGACGACCCACTCATTTTTTATAAACGTATTGCTGTTGAAGGTTTGAAGTCTTTAAAGAAAGGCGGGAAACTCTATTTTGAGATCCATGAGAACTTTGGTATCGAGGTTAAAGCCCATCTTCAAGCTGTCGGATACTCGGAGGTGAATATCCATAAGGATATGCAAGGAAAGCATCGGATTGTGAGTGGGATTAAAGCTTAAATCTTACCCTAACTCTCACATTATCTGCAACACTTAAACCACCTTTTTCTGAGGGCATCCACTCAGGCCCCTCTTGCACGAGTCTTATGGCTTCAAGATCACAACCATATCCCAAGCTTTTTCTAACTGAAATATCCTCAATAACACCACTTGGACTAATTGAAACATCAAGGATCACAAAACCTTCAATCTCGTTGTTCCTGGCAGTTTCCGGGTAAATGAGTTCTTCCTCGATATATTTTTTAAAGCTCCGCATGCCGTTTACAGGTCGGGCTTTTTTATAAGTAGAGTTGTTTCCTTGGCCATCATATCCAGTAACCACCACTTCCTGCAATTCTGTTGATCCTCCTAGGGCTACATCCAGCTGAGTTCGTTCACCTACCTTTATTTCCTCCATGGAAAAGCCAACAAACGAAAAAATTAACACCATGTCTTCTGTTTTTGGGAGCTCAAAAGAACCATCTAAATCGGTAACAGTGCCTGTTGTAGTTCCTTTAATTACAACATTAACTCCAGGAAGTGGCTCACCATATTCATCAGTCACTATACCCCGTATTGTTGGCTCATTGTATGAGAATGTTTTAAACTGAACAGGATCACTTTCTGCCTCTTTATTTTCGTTTTGACTTAAAGCGGTTGACTTTGCACTGCGAGCAACGCTGACTTTCTGTTCATCAAGCGGTTCTTTTTGCTTAATGTTCTCCTGGAGTTCTTGGACATCAAGAATTGAAATATCCGATTCTTTAATCTCAACACCAGCTACTCTTCCCTGAAGGTTGTTCTCAGGGTTTAATGGCTCCATAACCACTTCATCTAAGTCTTCTGACACTTCGATTGTGGGAGTACCAGTAGTTTTGGGTGCTAAATCAGGAGCCTGTTGGTGGTCATTGTTGTTTTCAGGTTGGGTTGTTTCTAGGGATTTTAAATCCAAATAAGCATTTTGTTTGTCATGATTCTTTTCTCTTAAATCTAGCGCTTCATTTTCGCTTGTTTTGTCTGGTATTTGTGAATCGGTATTATCTGATTTTCTTTCCTTCAAAAGAATAGTATCAGGAGAAGGCCCTTGCTGTATTACTTCTTCAGGATTCTCATTTTCTAGAGAAAGTGTCTCATTCTCAAATTGATTGATGACAATGTATACAGTTAATGACCCCACTATCAGAAGTGCCACAGCTGCAGCTACCCGAATAAATGGAAAAATTGCTTTCTGCCTGGTAGTTACTCTAGCTCTTAGTTTCTCAAGGTCAGCGAGTGGTTCAAGACCTTGCGACTCAAAACCTTCAATTGCCTCTTGAGCAAAAGGGTCGTCCAACAATTTGCGCTCAAAAGCATGCGCTTCATCAGGACTCATCTGACCTTTTAGATACCGTTCAAACTGTTCGCTATGGTTTCTATCTTTTGACATTCTTTCTTTCCAAACACATTTTTAAGTTCCTTTTTCCATTTTGGATGTGGCTTTTAATTTTCTTTAAATCAAGGCCTGTTTCTTCATTTACCTGCTGATAACTTTTCTTATCCAGAAAAAATAGTTTAACGCATTGCCTTTGTTCTTTTTTTAGTTCTTCAATACATCCCTCTAATGCATCCAAATCTGATTCGAGTGCTTCCTTCTCTTCATATAGATGCACTTGCTCCTTCGATTCCATAAAACCATGTGAGTTGATTACAGGATTGTTTTTGCGCAGTTGCATCAAACAATGATTTTTGCTTACCATATAAAGCCAGCTCTTAAAGTGATTGACTTCTACTTCACGAAGTTTCAAGCCTATATGTTCGTAGATTTCCATTACCGCATCTTGCGCATCGTCACGGTTTTTAAGGTATTTAAGGCAAAGACCATAGACCAAATGCATGTATTTATTGAATAGCTCACCGATCACTTCCTGATTTCCAGTATTGCGATAAAGCTGAAGCTGTAATTCGTCGGTGGGCGATATGTCTTCCTTTTTTGTCACTACGGAGGAAAATCATTGCTGACTTTTTTAAATGCTTTATGGTAAATATCTCTCCCTTTGGTCGAGATGACAAGTATAGCTTGACCTCTCTGTCATTTCGAGCGCAGAGAGAAATCTTTACCTATTACTATAAATAATCCCAGGCACCAATCTCTTTGTTCAAGAATTTCCAATTAGGATTTATAGATTCAATCAGCTTATTCTTTTTCTCCCTTCGCCACTTTTTGATTTCATGTTCCCGATCGATTGCATTGGCAACAAATTGGTGTCTCTCATACCAAACCAGGTTATAGCAATAGTATTTTCCAGCCCATGTTTTGCTGTTGCCTCTGTTTTCATAATGCTGGAGAAGTCTGGTGGGTAAGTCATTTGTCATTCCTACGTAAATGACAGATCGTGCTGGGTTAGTAGTGATGTAAACGAAGTAATTATGACTCTTCATGAAAAATAAATATCTCTCTTTGGTCGAGATGTCAAACTATAGATTGCTTCACTATCTGTCATTTCGAACATAGTGAGAAATCTTTGCCTCCTCCAACGCCTCAGAAAAAAATCAAAGTTTTTTTATGGAATCTAAATCATGTCTGCATCTCAATATCAAATCAAATGAAAATTGACATGAAAAATCTAATAATCGTCTTCTCAATATTACTGGCGTTCAATGTTGATGCCAAGTATGTGAATGGTACTGTCTATGATGATAGTGGACAAGGGCTTTCAGGAGTAAATGTGGTCATCAAAGGAACAAACAGCGGTACCACTACCGATATCAATGGATTCTACTCAATTGAAGTAGCTGGAGAAAAAATTACTTTAGTTTTTTCCTATGTAGGGTACGAAACACAGGAAATTAAAGTAGATAATCGAAAGATAATTGATGTTGTCATGAACGGCGCTACCGAACTAGAGGAGGTCGTAGTATCAGGTTATGCTAAAAAAGCAGAAAAGCGATCGCTTAATTATTCAGTTGCTGATCAAATGCAAGGCAGAGCAGCCGGAGTGATGATTTCTTACGAGCAGGATAACTACCACAACACCGAAGAGTACTCCACTATCCATGAAAATGGATTCAAAAAAGTACTGGACAATGCCCTATCTACTTTCTCCATTGATGTAGATGCGGCTTCTTATAGTAACATGAGGAGGTTTATTAACAATGGTCAGCTTCCGCCTAAAGATGCGGTACGCATTGAAGAGATGATCAACTATTTCAACTATGAATACGAAAACCCGACAGGAAAAGACCCATTTTCAATCAATACTGAGGTGGCACGTGCTCCCTGGAACGAGAAACATTTGATTGCTCAAATTGGCTTGCAGGGAAAGAAGATAGAGCTGGAAAATCTGCCGGCTTCCAACATTGTGTTTTTACTGGATGTGTCCGGTTCGATGAGTGCGCCGAATAAACTTCCATTGTTGAAGTCAGCTTTCAAGTTGTTGGTGAATGAACTTCGTCCACAGGATAAAGTTTCAATAGTAGTTTATGCCGGTGCAGCCGGAGTGGTACTGGAACCAACAGACGGGAATGATAAGAAGAAAATCATGGAAGCATTGGATCGTCTACAGGCCGGAGGTTCTACCGCCGGAGGAGCAGGAATCAATTTGGCCTATAAACTAGCTAAAGAGCAATTTGTTGAAGGCGGAAACAACCGGGTGGTGTTGGCGACTGATGGAGATTTTAATGTGGGAGCCAGTAGTAATGCGTCCATGGAACGACTGATAGAAGAGAAAAGAAACGAGGGTGTATTTCTGACCGTGCTAGGTTTTGGAATGGGCAATTATAAGGATTCTAAGATGGAGATCCTTGCGGACAAAGGGAATGGAAATTACGCCTACATCGATAACATGAAGGAAGCGAAAAAGGTATTAGTGAATGAATTTGGTGGCACCATGTTTACGATCGCAAAGGATGTAAAAATCCAGGTGGAGTTCAATCCGAATGTGGTTCAGGCCTATCGATTGATTGGGTATGAAAACCGATTGCTAAACGATGAAGATTTCAATGACGATAAAAAGGATGCCGGGGAACTAGGAAGTGGTCATACGGTGACAGCACTTTATGAAATCATCCCAGTTGGAGTGGAGAGTGAATTTGTGAAAGACATTGATCCATTGAAATATCAATCGAATGAACAAAAAGTGACCAATTCTACTGATGAGCTACTTACTGTGAAATTCCGATACAAAGAACCGGATGGATCGAAGAGTAAGCTGATCACTCAGGTTGTGGAAAACGAAATCCGAAAGTCTAGCGATAATCTCGACTGGTCAATGGCGGTAGCTGGATTTGGGATGCTGTTGAGAGATTCTGAATATAAAAATGATTTGAGTTATGCCGATGTATTGAGTCTGGCTAAAAAATCAAAGGGTGAAGATGGTTTTGGTTATCGGGCGGAATTCATTGAATTGGTTGATTTGGCTAGTCGAATGAATACGAGGCAGTAAATTGTCAGCATGAGACAAAAGAAAAGTTACGTCACTTCGAACATAGTGAGAAGTCTCCTGATTTATTTATCTAAATAGTTTTGGAGCCTCTCCATAAAGTCGAGGTGACGTTTCTTTAGTTTTTCTTTTGTCATTCCTTAAGTAAGACACGAAGGCAGGGAATCATTCTCTGCCTATTTTGTTTTTTTGTCCTATGGAAAAAGTACAACTCGGAAAATCAGATTTAAAAATTTCACCCATCGTATTTGGAGCCTGGGCTATTGGTGGACAGGCCTGGGGAGGAAATGAAGATAAAGATGCCCTGGAAGCAATGCAGAAAAGCTATGATCTTGGGATTACTTCCATTGATACGGCACCTGTATATGGGTTCGGTCATAGTGAGTCGCTAGTAGGTAAGGCGATCAAGGAGATTGGAAGAGATAATCTTGAGATTTTAACCAAGTTTGGTTTTAACTGGAAGACAGAAAAAGGAGAGTACCAGTTTCCAACAAGTGATGGAGGTAAGACATACGCGTACGCCGGAAGAGATGGAGTTATTCAAGAAGTTGAGGATAGCTTAAAGAGATTGGGAACGGATTATATCGACCTTTATCAGATACATCGACCGGATGCCACGACACCCATTGAGGAAACTATGGAAGTGCTAAAAGAACTTCAGCAACAGGGTAAAATCCGAGCGATTGGTGTTTCTAACCATACGGTTGAGCTAATGAAACGAGCAAATTCTGTAATTAATCTTGTTTCATCACAATCCCCGTATAGTATGGTGTATCGCAAGATTGAAAAAGACATCCTTCCTTATTGCATAGAAGAGAATGTAGGTATACTGGCTTATAGCCCTCTGCAACGCGGGTTACTTACCGGGAAGATATCTTCGGATCATGAATTTAAGGGGGACGATCACCGGGCGAACAACAAATTTTTTAAAGAGCCGAATCGATCCAGAACCAATGCTTTTCTGGATCAGATCAAACCGATAGCCATTGAGCGAAGGGTTACTCTAGCACAACTGGTGATTAATTGGACGGTCCAACGAGAAGGAATAACAGCGGCTTTGGTTGGTGCTAGAAATGCAAAACAGGCAGAAGAAAATGCCAAATCATTAAGCTTCACACTTTCAGAAAAGGAAATCCAAACCATCAATGCCGAGATGGATAAAGTGGTGATTGATCATGAGGTGTAATCTGTACTTCTAACTTTTATCTATTTGGAGTGTTTCGGGGGAAGTGCTTAGAGCAAAACTTTGTTGATCCTCAGAAATAGCGAGTCCCCATTTTTGAAGCATCGGTAGCTCCAGAGCCTTATCTCTGTATTCGTCTGGTGTCATTATTGGGATGCTATAGATGATCGGAAAGTAACGATTACAGTGGCTGCAGGTGAGTATGCCCTCAATAATCTCTTCTCCATGCTCTTTGATCACTTGAATATTCAGCTCCTTTTTATCAAATGGGCAACACATTTTTTTTAAGAAATCCTTGGTCATAATGACTTTAATTAATTTTTCATATTTTCTAATATTGTCAGATATTGACGCACAGTATTTTCAGGGTCGTCAGCATTTATAATGCCTGATATGATGGCAATACCGACAAAAGGAAGCTGACTTAATTCTTTTAAATTTTCTGGTTGGATACCTCCCGATAAGAAAATCGGCAAACGAGTTATTCTTCTGGCATTGACAACAGTTTGCTGATCCACAATTTCACAGGAATCAACCGATGACGAAGGAAACATGGCACAAAAGCTAATGTATGACAGATCTTGTTCCTCCGCCCATGAGACCAATTCCAGATTATTTCCTACCGTAAGGCCAATGTATTTATCCTTCAAGGTTGCTTTCACCAGGTCAAATCTTTCAGGCACCACATCAAAATGAACACCATCCAGTTCGAGCTTATTTGCCAACTGCCAGTCTTCATGCATCAAAACAGGAGTGTGAAATAGCTCAGCTACCGCCTTGATTTCATTTATAAAATCAATCTTTTCAGCCTGGCTAACCTCTTGATTCCAGTGATTCCATATTTGGAGGATGCTGACACCCCCTTTCAGAGCAGAATGCACTTTTTTGCAAAGCAAATCCCATGGCAGGGAAGGGTCTAGCACTAAATATATTCCGCTCAATTTCTTCATTTCCACCCTGCTTTTAAAGCATTGAAGAACGCATTCCAGTAGGGATCAACTCCATCGAAAAGGAAGGGAGTGATATCATTGCCAGCTAGCAAGCATTTGTCTGGCTCCTCAGTAAATGCGCCTACTTTCACTGCTGGAATTCCCTCTTTGGTCATATCCGCTATCAACTGATCTTCCATCCCATTTTTAACAGACAAAATCATCGATCCGGCCCCTATCGAAAGGAATGGATCAATGTCAAATAGGTTCGCAACCTTTTGTACTTCTTCCGATACCGGGAGCTTATTTTTATCTACTTTAAACCCACATCCGGAGGCTTCAGCCATTTCATTTATTGCACCCAAAATGCCACCTTCGGTAACATCATGCATAGCGCGTAGTTCTGCTTTTGGTTGCAGACTTTTTGCAGCTACTAATCCATCCTTTAGTACGGACAGGTTCCAGAAGTTATTGGCAACTTTTTTCTGAACATCTGGACTACATTTTTCAGAAACTGTTTCAGGAAAAGCCATCGCAAGCAGGGAGGTAGACGATACTGCTGCCTCTTTAGTAACAATGATACTATCTCCTGGCTGAGCGCCATCACTCGAAAGAATTCGATCCTTTGGAGCTCGTAGAAACATGGTACCCCCACCCGAAATCGTCGATTCCTGTCTGGGTATTTGGCCTGTATGACCTCCGGTAATGGCAATTTCGTGTTTCTCACAAATCTGATGAATGTACTTCCAGTACTCCCTAAATTGATCTCTGGTAAGGCTTACAGGGAGGTTAAGGACAAACTGGGCATACTGCGGGGCAAATCCGGTGGTCACCATATCATTGATGAGAAGGTGAACGGATAGCCACGCAGAAACCTCCATTCCCAAAGTAGGAATAAGCGAAAGCGGGTCACTGGAAACAGCAAGAGCTTCACCCGACCCTAAATCGATGACGGCTGTGTCAACCCCGAACCTTGGGCCGGAGACCACTTCCTTTCGATTAGCACCACAGTATTCGAGTAAATCCTCCTTGAATATTTTGGCGCTGACCTTTCCCGATTGATCTTCAAATGCACCCATTATTCAACGTCATTAAGTTTAACATGAAACCCAAAAAAATCACCATAAGGAACTTTCCATTGCTGTTTTGGAAACCATTTTGGTAGGCCTGTAGCATTCCACTGAATCGTGTAATCCCTGTCAGGAAGTGCCTCAGCAATCAATGCTTTCAAAGATGCTGGAGTGTAGAAGTTAGCGGTTACGTAATAGTTGTTTTTTCCAAAAGCTTGCTGAACCCTCCTTCGGATCAATTTTGGAGTGTTTCTATTCATCATCCCAAAAATGATCCCGTATTTACCAACCCTAACTGCCTCTCGAATTACCTGAACCGGATTTTTGTAGTATTCAAAGGTGGTAACAAATGCCAGTGCATCGAATGAGTGATCTTTAAAAGGCATGTGGTGAGAATCTGCCAGCACCAAATCACCATCAAAAAGCTGTACACCTTGTGCTAGCATAAAAGGAGAAATATCACCGCCTGTTGCCTCGATTCCAATCTCATGCCACCAGCGGGTAAATCTTGTTGTACCACAACCAAACTCTAACAGCGTATTCACACGCGGGTCGCTTTTTATCAACCCTTCCAGTGTCTTCTTTTGCCAGACTTCCTGTCGCTTGTATGGCCCCTCATAATATGCTTCGTAGTGATCGGTATCATCACGGTTGAAAAACCACTCTTTTCGCCCCTGCCAATTACGCATTTCACCGGTGGCAACATCGAATTTCTCCTTTTTTGCTAGTTTATTCATAGATCCATTTTCCAACTATATGTGGTATAATCACACAGTTTTGATTTCAAACTTTGCTTCAGGATACCTTAAAACCTCAAATTCAATGCAAGCAGAAAATTTCTACCTGCCTGAGGATAGTAGTAGTTTTCTCGAACTACATACGATCCGGCGGCATATCCAAACGTGTAGCCGTTTGATGAGTATTCTTCGCTCAGAATGTTATTCACCAATAGACTGATATTCACATTTTTTACGGATGGCATGCTGAAGTCATAACTCAGTCGAAAATCGTTTACGAAATAAGCATCAATTCTTCGTGTGTCATTGCTGGTATTGTCAAGGTATTGCTTGCCCACATATTTACTCATGAGTGAAGCCTCAAACCCATCAATTGGCGAGAAGGTCAATCGACTGCCTCCAATTACATTCGGAGAAAATGAAATGTCAGTATCCTTTAACTGTGTTTCTTCAACGTTGAATTCATCCCAGCCAGGTCCGTAGTTGTAAAGGATTTCTGTGAAATTTTTGATCTTGTTTTTGCTCAAGGTCACATTCGCTTCCCACTGCAATTGATCAGTAAGCTTGTATGAGCCTACCAATTCAACACCTGTACGGTAGCTATTCGGCACATTCTGGCGAACGCTTGATCCTACGTCATTAAGCTCTCCGGTGAGTACCAATTGGTTTTTATAATCCATTAAATAATAGTTGGCCTGGATTGAGAATGCTTGACCAAACTTGCGATACCCAACTTCCAGATTGTTAAGGGTCTCGTGCTTGGGTGTCACACCATTAGGAGCATCTACAAAATCATTTCGTACTGGTTCACGATTTGAAACTGCAAAGGACGCGTAGACATTCGAGGTTTCGTTCAGAGTATATGTGGCTCCCACTTTCGGATTGAAAAACGTGTAATCACCTCCGACACTAATCGCTCTTAGATCACTATCAATTCCAACCGTTTCATAGTCGATATTTCTCACTTGCATATCTGCAAACAAGTTGAGATCATTTAGCTGGTAATTGAATTTTAGGTATGCGTTGAAATCCGTTTTCAGACCAACATTATCATAGTATCGGTGACGAATGTCACTGTTGCTGGCATATTGCGCCCAGATGATCTCACCGAAGTGATCCCCATCGTATTTGTTCCATGCTCCTCCTAAAGTGATGTCGAAATCATCCTTCAGGTAGTTTAATGAAAAAGTAGTTCCATAGAAATCGTTATCCAGCCATCTTCTTCTGATCAAATCTGTGGAAGTAATTGTTGTATCACCCAATTCCACATTTTCCAATCCATAATCAGAGAAGTCATCGTCATTTCTGAATTGCTCAAAGTAACCACGACCGTAGGTGTAGTGGCCGGCAGCATTAAATGTTAACGCGTCGTTTAGTTGATGTGAGAAATGAAGCTGGTAATGATCTTGCTTGTAATTGTCGACTTCATTGTCGTACAAATAGTAGTTGAAAGTTCGCCCTGCTGTACGAATGTTTTCAGCCTGCTCCTGGGTATAGCCATTATTAGCAATGACCTCTTCAATGCCATCCCGATCATTTTCCAGTACAGCCTGAGGTGTGCCCCACCAGCTTTGATAAGTGACCTCATGTCCACCAAATGCCAATGCTTTGACAATGGTCTTGTCACCATAATACCCCCCGGACAAGAAGTAAGATTGCAGGTCAGATTCTGCACGATCGATATATCCATCTGAGGCAATTTTTGACAATCGGGATTCGAAAGACCACTTGTTGTTTAACAATCCGGTATTGTACATCAGAGTATGCTTTCGAGTATTGAATGAACCAAAACTGTTGTTCACTTCAGCATAAGCATCCTGCGATGGTACGTTTGTTTGGAGGTTTACCGAAGCACCGAAGGCTGCAGCACCATTTGTGGATGTCCCTACACCTCTTTGTATCTGGATGTTGTCTACCGATGATGCAAAATCAGGCATATTCACCCAAAATACTCCGTGCGATTCTGAGTCATTCACAGGAATACCATTTATGGTCACATTAATACGAGTAGCATCACTACCTCGAATACGCAAACCTGTATAGCCAACGCCTGCCCCGGCATCAGATGTGGTGACCAGAGACGGTGATAGATTTAATAAAATGGGCAGATCCTGGCCCAGGTTCACATTTTTGATTTCGTCCTTAGAAATCTCCGAATAGGTAGTTGGCGTGTTTTCATTTGCTCGGGTAGCATAGACAATCACATCATCCAACTCCTGTGTTTTTAAACTGTCTTGCGAAAACGCAAAACCCGCCAGCAGCAGTGTTGCCGACAATAATAAAGCTCTCATGTTGATAAAAAATTAAAACATTTAACCATCCGGGAAGCGGGGACTTCCCACCATTGGTTATCATACTGGCTTTTAAGCCTTTCCCTACGCCGGCATTATCCGGATCAGGTTATGGGTATGATCTCAGCCTTGTCTCGTTTTTGCAAACGGGATCGGCACCCCTTGTTTGTGGGCGCAAAGGTAAACTTATTTGATTATTTAATGTTGATAAAAGGTATAAATGAACTTAGGTACTGATTAATAACCACAGCATGATAGTTTGATTTAATCGATCTTAAAATCAGGTTTTAAAAACATTTGTATTCATAATGTGATTTGGTCTATTGATAATCTTTAGTAATCGAATCATTTTATAAATGAATATGAATCTGGGTAAATTCAAATAAATCAATACTAGCATAATGAAAATCGAGCAAAAACTTTGGACAAATGAGATTGGTTGGGAAAGTGTTATTGATAAAAATCTGTCATCATCCGCTAACCTTGTTTTAGTATTCGGAGATAAGGGTGAGTTAAGTAATCAGTCCCGATTTGATGAATTAAGGAATTTTTATCCGAATGCAGATATAGTGACATGTTCAACTGCTGGTGAGATATTGGGTGATCAGACCAGTGAGGGAACAATTAATTCTACTGCGCTTTATTTGGAAAAGACAGCAATAAAATCTCACTCTGTAAAGATTACCAAAACGAGTGAAAGCTTTGAGGCGGGGATTGAGTTGATGAAGATTCTGCAGGCGCAGGATTTATCCTACACTTTAGTTATATCAGACGGTCATATCGTAAATGGAAGTGAACTAACGAGGGCATTGGGTGAAATATCGTCTGATACCAATATCGTAACTGGAGGACTTGCAGGAGATGGAGCTAATTTTGAATCTACACTAGTGGGTTTGAATGAAGCACCTATGCAAGGTCGAATAGTTGGAATCGGTTTTTACGGAGATAATTTAAAGGTTGGCCATGCGGCAAAAGGTGGGTGGGATACTTTTGGTCCAGAACGGCTGGTAACCAGATCAAAAAGCAACGTTCTATATGAGTTGGATGGAAAGTCTGCTTTAGACCTTTATAAATTGTATTTAGGAGATTTAGCTGATGAATTACCTGGATCCGCACTTCTCTTTCCTCTTAGCATAAAAGTAAACGATACTGAGACGCTTGTTCGTACTGTATTATCAATTGACGAGGAGCAAAAGAGTATGACGTTTGCTGGCGACATACCTGAAGGTTCAGTCGCAAGAATGATGAAATCAAACTTTGAGCGATTAATTGATGGAGCTTCACAAGCTGCAGGGATCAGCATGTCAGACTTTGGATCATTCCAACCCGATCTTGCAATATTGATAAGTTGTGTTGGAAGAAAAATCGCACTCGGAGCTAGAATAGAAGAAGAAGTCGAAATGGTCAAAGAATTACTCGGTAAAGATACCATAACAGCAGGGTTCTATTCATATGGCGAAATTTCACCGATTGTAAAGTCTACTAAATGCGAACTACACAATCAGACAATGACAATTACAACCTTTAAAGAAATGGTATGAATGAGGGTTGGAATAAGTCTTTAAAAAAGATTATTAGGAGGGAGATGGGTGATGAAGCCTATATAGAAAAAAAAATGCACCCTCTTCTAGACTCCATTAGTGATGCATTTGATTCACATGATAAGGAATATGCGCTTTTGAATCGAATTATGGACCTGAGTTCTTCAGAATTGTTTGAAGCAAATAATGAATTAAGAAAGCGTAATGAAGAACTGGATCGATTTGTCTATAGTACTTCTCATGATTTAAGGGCACCATTAACTTCAATTATGGGATTACTTAATCTGATGGAGTTGACTGATAGTAATAAGGATAAAGAAAAGTATTTACAACTAATGAGAATGAGCACTGTTCAACTTGATTTATTTATTCAAGAAATAGTGGCATATACGCATAATAAAAAACTGGGGGTACAATCAGAACTTATTGATTTTGAAGACCTTATTGAGAAGTGTATTTCACGATTGAGTTTTATGAATAATTCAGATCTGATTAGAAAGGTTGTTGATGTTAAATTAAAATTTGATTTTTATTCTGACCGTCAAAGATTAGATAATTTACTTTCCAATTTACTTTCCAATGCCATCAAGTATTGCGATTTAAGCAAACAGGATCCATTAGTTAGGATAGTAGTTAAATCAGAAAATAATCATGCAATTATTATAGTTGAGGATAATGGAATAGGCATTAAAAATGAAAGTCAGGATAGAGTTTTTGAAATGTTTTATCGTGCTTCTGCACAGTCAAAGGGCAGTGGTATAGGGCTTTATATTGTAAAGGAGATAGTTGAAAAGCTTGCCGGATCTATTAAAGTAAAATCTACACTTGGTGAAGGAACTACTTTCGAAATTGATTTGCCAAATCAAAAAGGTTGATGAAAAAATTAAAGAAGGTATTACTAATTGATGATGATGATATTGTCAACGTAATTAATAAGACGGTGATCGAACACGCGGGATTTGCTGATGAAATCATAGTACAAACTACAGTAGATGCTGCAATTCATGTTTTAAGTGATGGAAATAATCAGACTAGCCTACCCGAACTAATTTTTTTAGATGTCAATATGCCAGAAAAAAATGGATGGGATTTTATAAATGAATTTCTTGAAATAGGGTTTAAAGACAAAGAGCCAAAAATTATTATGTTATCCTCTTCCATTAATCCTAAAGACAAAAGCAGGGCACTTGAAACAAATATTGTTGTAGACTTTATATCAAAACCGATATCTTCCGAAAAATTAAAAGTAATTGCATCACAATTTTAACTAAACTTCACTCAACTCCAGCCACCGCATCTCTTTCTTCTCCAGCTCTCCTTCAATTACCTTGATTTCATTGCTAATGGTTTGCAACTTGTCATATTCTGTTTCATTCAGGAGTGATTCCTGAAGTTCTGCTTTTTTTGCCTCCAGCTTTGGGATGTCTTTATCCAACTGATCCAGTTCCCGCTGTTCGTTGTAGCTGAGTTTTCTGCCCTTTGGTTTTTCAACTACGGGTTCCGACACTTTGGTCTTTTCTTGCTTCGGCATCTCCGCTACAGGCACTCCTTCCTTCTCCCGATAGTCGGTATAGTTGCCAGGAAAGTCTCTGATCTTTCCATTGCCTTCAAAGACAAACAAGTGATCAACTAATCGATCCATAAAGTACCTGTCGTGAGAAACGATCATCAGACATCCGGCAAAATTTTGCAGGTAATCTTCCAATACATTCAGGGTGGTAATGTCCAGATCATTCGTAGGCTCATCCAGAATCAGGAAATTTGGATTGGCCATCAAAACTCGCAATAACTGCAATCTTCGTTTCTCTCCACCACTGAGTTTACCCACGAAGTTGTGCTGCATTTTTGGCGGAAACATAAATTGATTCAACAGCTGTGAAGCTGTAACCTGACTTCCATTGTCTAACTCGATGTATTCGGCGACTTCCTTGACAATGTCCAGCACTTTCTTATTGGGATCGAAGACGGTTTCATCCTGGGTGTAGTATCCAAACTTGGTGGTTTGACCAATCTCTATTTCACCTGAGTCTTGCTTCAGCTTTTGAGAAAGGATGTTGAGGAATGTGGATTTACCCACTCCATTTGGCCCAATGACGCCAATCTTTTCTCTACGCTTAAAGACATAACTAAAGTCCTTAACAAGGTTGAGGTCTTCAAAAGATTTGGAAATGTGATGAAGCTCCAGAATCTTTTTCCCTTGACGCTCTCCTTTCAGATTCACTTCCATCTTCGAGGTTTGAACGGCGCTATGTGCTTTGGCTTTCACATCGTGAAATGCATCTACCCGATACTTTGCTTTGGTGCCCCTGGCTTTTGGCTGTCGACGCATCCATTCCAGTTCGGTCTTGAAAAGATTTTTAGCCTTATCGATTGAAGAAGCCTCCATCTCCATTCGCTCGGCTTTCTTTTCCAGAAACTGGCTGTAGTTTCCTTTATATCGGTAGATTTTTCCATGCTCGATTTCGAAAATCTCATTCGTCACCCGATCAAGGAAATAGCGGTCGTGCGTGACCATCAGAAGGGTAAGGTTGGCAGTAGCTAAATAGTTTTCCAGCCACTCTATTAATTCCAAATCCAGATGGTTGGTAGGTTCATCGAGAATCAGCACATCGGGATCTACGACCAGTGCCTGAGCAATGGCAACTCGCTTTTTCTGTCCACCGGACAGGTCTTTCATTTTTTGATCGAGGTTGTGAATTCCAAGCTTTCCTAACAGTCCTTTAATCTGATGCTCATATTCCCAGGCATTGAGCGTATCCATCTTTTCAAGGATAGGACTTAAGTCAGGGGCATTTGCAGGGTCTGTTTCGGTTTTATACATCGCCAGTTCGTAATCACGAATGACATTGAGTTCTTCCTTGTCTTCTGAAAAAACAGACTCAAGAATCGTATCTTCTTCATTGAACTCCGGATGCTGGCGGAGCATCGAAACAGTGAGCCCTTTACGAAAAGAAACAATGCCTTTGTCCGGCGCTTCAATACCGGCAATCACCTTCATAAGTGTAGATTTACCTGTACCATTCACGCCTACCAGGGCTGCTTTTTGTCCCTGATCTAAACCAAACGTGATGTTTTCGAAAAGCTTCTTTTCATCGTAACTCTTGCTAAGCCCTTCAACCGATAGATAATTCATGCAGCAAAAGTAGCTACTCCATCATTGGAACAAATCACTGGTCTTTGGTTTTATATAGGTTATGAAGCAATTAATATTTTCTGTACTGATTCTTTCGCTAGTAGCCTGTGTTCCATCAAACTCGCAGGAGACAAAAGATGGAAAAAAGATAGTTGAAAAACCAACTGATTTCAATGATTACTGGTACGCTGGTGAAGCCGAGATCACAAGCTACAGCCTCGAACAGGCTAGGTATGGAGAAATCCATAAAGGCGAAGCTGTGATGGTGTTTGTGACTGAACCTTTCTCAAAGAGCAAGCAAGTAAAGTTGGATGATTGGCGTGATGAGAGTGCTGATAATGTAAGTGTGATGAAACTCAATATGACAAAGAAATTTCTAACGGGCATATATCCGTACTCCATGATGATGAGCACATTCACCCCGGTTTCATATGATCAATATCCAGACCCTTTTAAAGTGACCACTTCATCTCAGGAATGGTGTGGGCATACCTTCATGCAGCTCAATCTTAAAAAAGAATCATATATGCTCAACGGATATTCGTATTTTGAATCGGAAGGCGATGTGGTAAAGGCGATATCGAAAGTGCCTCTTGAAGATGAGTTCTGGTCACGCATTCGATTCAATCCTGAGACCTTGCCTATCGGGAAATTAGAATTGTTACCATCCACATTTTATTTGCGATTGAGGCATCAGGAAAGCAGACCTCAAACAGCAATAGCTTCAAAGCTAAAAGTTCATACCTCAGAATTTTCTGATGAGCCGCATCATATCTACACGCTGGAATACGAAAACAGAAAGCTATCCATCTACTATGAGCCGAATTTTCCTTTTACAATCCTTGGCTGGGAGGAAACCTATATGAGTGGATTTGGTGAGCCAGAGTTACTAACCACAAAAGCCAAACGGATTAATTCGATAAAGTCTGCGTATTGGGGAAAGAACAGTAATAAGGATCGGGAGATAAGAGAGGAGTTGGGTCTTTCAATAAAATAATGGTTATTTAGGTATAATTAATATACCTTTATTGTGTGATTTTTGAGTTTGATTTTGAAAAAAGCAATTCTAATAAAGAAAAACATGGAATTGATTTTGAGGAAGCTCAGGAACTGTGGAAAGATGAGGATTTAACCATTATTGATGCGAGAGATGAAAATGAGAAAAGGTATATGGTAATCGGGAAGGTTGATTCTAAATTTTGGTCAGGTGTATTCACTCTAAGAGATGGAAAAATTAGAGTGATAAGTGCAAGGAGATCACGACGAAAGGAAATAGAGCTCTATGAAAAAGAAAGAAGAATACGAAAGCGAAATCGATAGGTTTTTTGATGAAGGAAAAGAAGATGTCTTACATTTTTTTGATACTGAAAATGTACGCCATCCAAATTGGGAGCAAAAGCGGGTCAATGTGGATATTCCACAGTGGATGATTAATTCGTTGGATCGAGAATCAAAAAGGATTGGGGTTACTCGTCAATCATTGATTAAAATGTGGCTGGCAGACAAACTGGAAAAAATAGGATAAAATTCTTCATCCGCTCAATGGAGCATTTCGCAATGACGAATCTTATTTTTGCTTCATGCAACACAAAAAACCCTGGATCACCCATTCTTCCAAAGAAATCTATTCAAACCCATGGATATCGTTGACCGAACATGATGTGACGAATCCGGGAGGTGGTCAAAGCATCTACGGAAAAGTTCACTATAAAAACTGGGCACTGGGCATCATTCCTTTAGATGAAAATCAAAATACCTGGTTGGTAGGGCAGCATCGCTATACACTGGATGAATACTCTTGGGAAATTCCGATGGGGGGAGGGCCGCTGGAAATTCCAAAACTAGAATCAGCGAAGAGAGAACTGAAAGAGGAAACCGGCCTAACTGCCTCTAAGTGGACTGAAATTTGTAAAATCCATACGTCCAATTCTGTAACAGATGAAGTCGGTATTGCATATCTGGCAGAAGATCTTACCGACGGTGAAACGGAATTTGAAGAAACCGAAGACCTGCAAATCAAGAAACTTCCGTTCAAAGAAGCAGTTGCAATGTGTGATCGAGGTGAGATAACCGACAGCCTGAGTGTGGCGGCTATTTATCGGTTGGCGAGAATACTCAATCTTTAAAAACATTTCTTATTGGCTGATTGCATTTGATGCTATTACCTTGCGACTTCATTGAAATCACTCATGACTCTCAAGGAACATCTGCGTAAAAATATTGTCCTCTCCCTACCTGTGATCATCGGTCAGCTTGGTCACATCATGGTAGGTGTAGCCGATAGTATCATGGTGGGTAGACTCGGGGTGATTCCATTGGCTGCTGCAACGTTTGCAGGTACCATTTATCATATTCTGATGCTATTTGGAATTGGAGTAAGCTATGCCATAACACCCAAAGTAGCTGCCGCTGATGTCAAAAACAGCAGCAAGTTGTTGAGGTATCTGCAAGATGGATTTTTTATGAATCTGGGCTTAGGTCTTATCTTGTTTGCACTTGGATATTTCGCCAGTCATTTCCTGCATTATTTCGGACAAGAAGTTCCGGTTGCTCAGGCTGCTGGTCCATATCTGGTGATCATGTGTGGGTCACTTATTCCATTGATGATTTTCCAAACCTTTCGACAATATGCTGAAGGTTTGTCTGACACATTTAGCCCGATGATTGTTTCTGTTTTCGCAAACCTGCTGAATGTCTTTTTCAACTATATGCTGATCTACGGAAAGTTGGGTGCTCCTGCTTTAGGCCTGAACGGAGCTGGTATTGCTACCTTGATGGCCAGGGTTCTCATGTTTGCTTTGATGATCTGGTGGATTCGAAAAAAATGTGTTGGTTTTGAGTGGAAGTTTAAATGGAATGGAATAAAGGAATTGCTAAGAATTGGAGTGCCGTCCGGGATGCAATATGTGTTTGAAGTTGGGGCTTTTGCTACCGCTGCAATCATGGTTGGGTGGATCAGTGCTGAAGCATTAGCTGCTCACAACATTGCCTTGAATTTGGCGGCTATCAGCTATATGGCTGCAACAGGTTTAGCTGCTGCGTCAACGATTAGAATTGGGAATCAAATGGGGTTAAAAGACAGACGTAATTTGCGGATAGCCGGGTTCTCTTCCTTTGGTCTGGTTACCATTTTTATGGGTACCTGCGCCATGATTTTTATTGTTTTCAGAAATCAACTTCCGGCATTGTACATAGAAAACGAAGCTGTACAACAAATGGCATCTGTGCTGCTAATTATTGCCGCTGCTTTCCAAATTTCAGACGGAGTACAAGCGGTAGGACTTGGAGTTTTGAGAGGTCTGCAGGACGTGAAAATTCCGACCATCATCACGTTTGTGTCTTACTGGCTCATTGCGATACCTACGGGGTATGTTTTTGCTTTTATTTTAGATTGGGGTGTAAACGGTGTTTGGTATGCGCTATCACTAGGGTTGACCATTGCTGGCGTGTTTAATATGTGGCGATTTAATAGACTCTCCAAGAAAATCAAATTTGTATAGACGGCAATAGTGCTAATTATTCTTCGATATTTGTCCGCCTATTAAAGACCCACAAGTGAAAAAAAAACAAGCTGCAATCATTTTCATCTTTGCCACGGTGCTGATTGACATTATCGGTATTGGTTTGATTATTCCCATTCTACCTAAGCTGTTTAATGAGGTGGCCGGACTCAATCCCAGTGAAGGATCTTTTATCGGTGGAGCTTTGATTGCTACTTATGGTGTGATGCAGTTTTTCTTTGCTCCAATCCTTGGAGGACTAAGTGATAAATACGGAAGACGACCATTATTGCTGATTGCTTTGTTCGGTTTGGGGGTCGATTATTTGATCATCGTTTTTGCACCAACACTTGCCTGGTTTTTTGTGGCTCGGGTTATTGCTGGTATTTGCGGGAGTAGTGTCACGGTAGCCAACGCATACATTGCTGATATCAGCACGCCTGAGAATAAAGCTAAGAACTTTGGGATGATAGGAGCGGCGTTTGGTTTAGGGTTTATTGTGGGACCTGCTTTGGGTGGATTTCTAGGCGAGATTGGAACCCGAATTCCATTTATGCTTGCTGCAGGACTCGCTTTCCTCAATATGATTTACGGTTATTTTATCATCCCTGAATCATTGAAAGAAGAAGATCGAAGAGATTTTAGCTGGAAGCGGGCAAATCCACTCGGCACATTCAAGCAGGTGTTTAGTTATAAGAAAATTGTTGGTTTGCTGCTTAGCATGTTCTTCATCTATGTGGCGGCCAATGCTACGCATACCAACTGGTCGTATTTTACTTCTGAAAAATTTGGATGGTCTCCACAGGATATTGGGTTGTCACTGACATTCGTAGGTGTCATGGTGGCTATTGTACAAGGAGGATTGGTTGGCCCGATTGTGAAGAAAATTGGTGAGGTAAATGCAGTTTACACCGGTTTCTTATTCAACGCTTTTGGTTTATTTATGATGGGTATTGTCCCACATGGCTGGATGGTCTATGCGGTCATTATACCTTATGCTTTTGGCGGGTTGGCGGGTCCTTCCCTTCAGTCCATTATGACAGGGGAGGTACCAAAGAACGCACAGGGTGAGTTGCAGGGCGGAATTGCCGGTATCATGACCCTCACATCCATTGTAGGGCCTCTGCTGATGACCGGCGTATTTCGCTACTATACCAATGTAGAAAATGATATTTATTTTCCAGGTGCTCCTTTCATGGTCGGGACAGCTATTGCTATCCTTAGCATTTTTATAGCCAGAACTTCTTTGGTGAAGATGAAAAGAACATAAGGCAAATTATTGATTTAAATAATTAAGCCTGATCTTTTGGGTTACTCATCCTTCAGGTACTTAACTGGATTGGCCGAAGCTGCTTTTAGTGATTGATAACCAACCGTTAAGATCACCAGAGCAAGCACAATCACCAATGCAAGTCCAAATGTGAGCCAGGAAATATCAATTCGGTAATAATAAGATTGCAACCAGTCATCGGCAAAGTAGATGGCAATTGGAACACTGATGATAAAGGCAATAGCCACCCATTTGGTAAACTCTCCGAAAATCAACTTCAAAACTGTACTAACCTCTGCGCCAAGCACTTTTCGAATGCTGATTTCCTTTCGTTTTTTCTCAATGATGAATAGGGTAAGTCCATATAGCCCAAGACAAGCTACTACGATGGAAATCACCGAAAACATGGTGACCATTCCCAAATATCGCTCCTCATCTTCGTAAAGAATCTGCATTCGGTCATCCATAAAAGAATAGGTGAACTCTCGGGTTGATCCAAGGTCATTCCACATTGCTTCAATTTCTTCAATACGTTCTACCAAATTGGACATGTCCATTTTAATGCTGATGTTTCTATGCGCACCACTTTCTGCAGTACGATGAAGCATTAGTGTAGGCGCCACTTCATTTTGCAAGGTTTCGAAATGAAAGTCTTCAACGACACCTACCACATTTAAACGTGTCTCTCCAACTCTAACGACATTTTGTTCGTTTGGGTCAAACTGGAATGCTTTTATCGCAGCTTCATTGAGGATCACAGACAATCGCTGGTCACCTTCTGTGTCAGGTAGAAAATTGCTACCATGTTTTATTGCAATTCCATAGGTGTCGAAAAAGTTGGCGTCTAAAAACGTGAATCTCATTCGAAGTGGGTCACCAGTCCATTCATCAGGACGTACAAATGTGAAACTCCTGCTCCAGAAGGTGGGAACATGCCTGCTTTTAGTAATTTCTTTCACATAGGGTTTGCTTGCAAGCTCGGTTTTAAATGTGTTGATTTTATTCATCCCTACTTCACTATCTGTAAAATCACTCGGCGAGGCTCTAATTGCCATTAACCCTTCACTATCAAACCCCATTTCCTTTTGAGTCATGAAGTTGATTTGATTGCGAACAATCAGCGTACATGCAATCAGAAAAAGCGCGATTGAAAACTGCACAATCACCAGCGCATTTCTGAATTTGGTTCCGCCAAATCCGAGTCGTTGACGCAATACTTCGATAGCACCAATGGATGAAAGATAGAATGCCGGATAGCTTCCGCTCAATAGGCCAAGCACAATTGCAAGTGCGAGTATCATCATTATAATTTCAGATAAGCTGAAAACCTCCAAGGTGATGGTGACATCAAAAAATGCATTAAAACTTGGAATGAGTAAAAGCACCAGTCCCACCCCAATAATTGTGGCAAAGAGCGACATCACAAAAGCCTCGGTAATGAACTGAGTTCTGAGCTGTCCCTGAAAAGCGCCAAGCACTTTTCGTAATCCGATTTCCTTCGCTCGCTTAGAGGCCTGTGCGGTGGATAGATTCATGAAGTTGACAATGGCAATAAAAAGGATGCCAATTCCGATCCAAAGGAGGGTGCGTGCATTGGCTTTATTCCCGATGAACGTATCATAAAAGTCTGCCATTGGGAGAAGTTTGAAGTTTGTATTTTCACGTGTTTCCATTCCGAAAATGGATTCTACGAGTTCGGGGAATGCTGATTCGAGTTGAGCTTCATCTCCGCCATTTTTCAACATAATGTATGTATCTAAGAAGGAATTTCCCCATTCATTGGCAAAGTCACCATAGAATGGTAGCGCCTCCATTTCAATCATCAAATCAGGTTGATGCGTCAGGTTTTCCGGAATTTCAGCAATAACCGCAGAAACTCTAAAGCGAAAGGTTGTGTCCTCGTCAGGAAGAAAAATCTCCAATTCTTCATCAATCGCATTCTCCTTATCGAAGTATTTTTTGGCCATTTCCACGCTAAGTACAATAGAGTTTTTGTTCGGGAAAACATCCTTAGGATTTCCATGAAGCAACGGGAAAGTAAAAACTTCAAATAGTGATGCGTCGGTATAAATTATGTCTTCCTCTATGTATTGATTGCTCTTTTTTATTCGGGCTTCTGAATCATAGATTCTGGCTGCTGCCTCGATTTGCTCATAGCTCTCTGTTAATCGATCTTTCATCGGTACCCAGGTATCATAAGTCTCTTGCGTACCATCGGGAGTGATGCGCTCTTTGTACACCATGAATATCCGATTCTTGTTTTCATGGTAGTCGTCAAAAGTGAGTATTTGATTGGTGTAGAGAAAAATGAAGATAAATGCTGCTACGCCAACCGAAAGTCCGAAGATGTTGATGAACGAAGTAGACTTTCTTTTGAGAAGGGATCGAAAAGCGACCTTGAGATAGTTTCGGAAAATCATGGTATTGAGGGATAAGTGGTAAAATGATTTGAGATTGGTTGGTTTGAGTGACTTGAGAACTTCCAGGATGAATTTAAAGTGTGCTTTGAAGCGGCTTTCTTCTTCCATTCTCCAGTAATAGGCCTCTGTGATATCTCCTTGTATTTCATCAGCATAGTCCGGACGTAAAAAAAATTCAAGAAGTCGCAAAGCCCATTTTGGTGGATGTTTTTCAGCACTCATGCGATGCTAAAGTTCAGTTTAGGAATGGTACTCCATATTTTGGTGCGAGCATGCTGAATCTCCTGGGCAACCTCATAGCCTTTATTAGTTGCCTGGTACATACGTTTGCCTTTGCCACCGCGCTCTGGAGTAGATTCTCCCATTCGTGAATTCACAAACCCTTTCTTTTCCAGACGTTTCAACACGACATGAATGGCAGGTAGGGAGATTGATTGCCCTAGTTGATTCTTATATTCTTTAGCAATTTCCACCCCGTATGTTTCATCCTTCATGAGGAGAATGATCAGGATCATTTCTTCCAGTGTTCCAAGTTGCAGACTCATTAAATTAATTTTTGTTTAAAATATGGATACGAATTAAATTAATTTTTGTTTAAAAAATAAATATGAGTAAATAATTGGAATTTCCTTCAACTACGCCATTTCAGATAATCATGCGTTATACATTCGAAATAATAGATTATAAGAACATGTTGTTGCTATGAATAAGCAGGAGAACATAAGAGGACTTGCTTCATTTGGTGGAGTTTTAGTCGCATTCAAATTGAAACGGATCAAAAAGTCAATGTAAGGACATAAAAAAAGCGGCCCTAGCGATGGACCGATTCTGTTAGCATCTATTCAATTCATCAATGCTATTTGATCTTTACTATTTTCATTTTTTGTCTTGTTTCGGGAAGAACGATCATATAAGTGCCTTCATTCACATGTAACTTCATCTCATAGTTGCTTGTAAATCCTTCTTGTACTTTCTTTCCAATCAAATCATAAATTTCATATTTCACATCCTTATTCAAACCCTGAATTTGAACATATTCAGTTGTAGGATTTGGTTTAACGATATATGAAATAGTTGATTTTTGGGCGGAGAGCGGATTACAAATTGATTCCTCGAGAATTATAAGGTTAAGCATGACCAAACTGTCGCATCCATGTATTGATTGAAAAATTTCGGAATAGGTTCCGGAGGAGGTCAACACCGTTTCATTAAATTTATATGACTCACAAGCCTCTTTTTCAATCTCAACCTTAAACTCTGCTAATATGGTTAAATCCAAAAGTACAGTACTGTCACATCCAACACTGTTTGTAAGTATTTTCTCATAAAGTCCAGTTTCAGTAATTAATGTGTCTTCAAACCAATATTCGCCACAAGCATCCACTTTCTGACTCGTTTCATCTGGTTTATAGATAGTTAAACGAAGGTGTACAATTGAATCGCAACCTAGTTGATTTGTAAGGTTGAAAAGGTACTCTCCAGATTCAGTATAAGTAATACCATCGTACGTATAGGACTCACATGCGGTAACTTCTTCGCTTGTTTCCTTATCGTAGCTAATGGTCAGGTTGAGTGTAATTAAGCTGTCACAACCATGCTGGTTGAGCATTGTTTTAGTATAAACTCCAGATTCGGTTAGCTCTGTCCCATTGAAAAAATAGTGGTTGCATGCCTCAATAGATTCTTCAATGATCTCAGACTCATAGATTGAGAGTTGTATTATGGCTGTACTATCGCAACCGACTGCATTCGTAAAATGTTCTTCATATGTTCCTGAAGTTTCATAAACAACGCCATTCCATTCGTAGCTATCACATGAAGTAATTGGGGTTGAGCTTGAAGAGCTTTGAAGGATCGTTAAATCAAGGGATACAAGGCTGTCGCATCCGACACTATTTGTAAATGTGTTGGTATAAAGACCTGATGAGGTATAGGTATTTCCCGCCCACTCATGACTATCGCATGCTGTGAGAGATATTGATTCGGTATCACTTTCCCCTAAGGTTAAATTTAGCATAACCAGGCTATCACAACCATTACTTGTTGTATACAAATAATCGTATGTTCCGGAAGATGTTAATGTATTGCCGCCAAATTGATAGCCGTCACATTTGAAGATGTTTTTGGTAATATTATACGCATCAACAAACGAAAGATTGACTGTCACCAAACTGTCACATCCGTAAGCGTTAGTAAAAAGGCCTTCGTATGTTCCTGCTGTTGTAAGTGTATTTCCATCAAAATTGTAGCTTCCGCAAGATTCGACCGTAACCGTCTCATCATGACCTTCTAAAATGGTTAGATTCAAAGAGACCAAGCTGTCACATCCTGCCTGATTGATAGATGTGCTTTCATATATGCCTGAAGTAGTTAGTACAGAACCTTCAAAATAATAGCTATCGCATGATGCTGCTTCAAGTTGGGTAAAATCATCATTATGAATTGTTAAGTTTAGAGTAACGAGTGAGTCACATCCATCTTGATTTTGGAAAGTGCCATAATGCAGTCCAGAAGTTATAATTTCTTCCCCATTGAAGTAATAATTTTCACATGCAGAAATGTCCAGATTGACTTCATCAGATTCCAGAATTGTCAGATTCACCGTTACCAGACTATCACAGCCGTCCTGACTTAATAATGAAGCATGGTAAGTTCCGGAGGCGGTTAATTCACTTCCGTTAAAGGAGTATGAATCACATGTAGAAATAGACTCTGTTGCATCATACATTTCATGAATGGTTAAATCTAGGTTTACTAAACTATCACATCCGTAAATGTTGGTAAGAGTAGCGGTGTAATTGCCCGAAGTATTGTATGTAGTCCCATTAAAATCGAAAGAGTTACAGGCCTCCTCTATCAATGAAACCTCCTTCTCTTCAAAAATTGTAAGATTGATAATGGCAAGGGAATCACATCCGGATGCTCTCGTATATGTAGCCTCATAAATACCTGAGGTTGTTAATGTAGAACCGTTAAATTCATAGCTGTTGCAAGCAGCTATTTCATGATTGTAAGACTCCTCTGTACCTATAGTCAGATAGAGTGTCACTGTAGAATCGCATCCGTGGATATTGGTGAATCGACCACTTGTGGTAGTGGACTCAGTGAACGTGTACCCATCAAACTCATAGCTACCACATGCTGAAACATTTGCATCCACTCTATCAGACAGAAGAGTTAAGTTTAGCGTTACCAGACTATCGCAACCTTGTGGACTTTCAAACATCGCCTGATAGGTTCCAGATTCAAAAATGGTGGTTCCGTTGAATTTGTAGTAGGAGCACTCAGACACTTCTGTGGTATGCTCAATTAAATTAGTACAGGCAGAAGGCTCGCAATTTTGAGCGGAATTTGCACAGCCGTAGTAGTAGACGTGCATATCATTAACTGGATTACCACTTGTATTAGAGCCCTTATAACTACCAATAGCTATAATATTTCCTGAATGATTAATAGCTACTTTGTTTCCGAAATTTTCTGATTCCTCCACACCCAAAATGTTTTCCCCATATTGGATGTAGGAGTCCCCACTAACTTTAAAAAGTTGTACTCTTCCTGAGGAATTGTTGGGGCCATTGTATTGTGTAGTTCCAACGGCAATAATGTCAGCATCGTAACTTAAGTCAACACTTTTTCCAAACTGTAAACCGGTAGTTTCTCCATATAAAGTCCCACCAATCCATGGTACTCGACCTGTGTTGGTTACATAGTTGGGAGATCCAATCGCATTTCTTGAACCATCATTTGAGAGTGCGACTGACCAACCATATCGTGCCTGATCACCAGTTCCATTCAGATTTCTGTCTAACTCCCATTCCGTACCATTCCAGTCAAATTGGAAAACTTTACCCGGTACATTGTGAATAATGCCTTTGGAAAAAGGTGCACCCATCATAAGGGTAAGACCATCACCTGAGAGAGCAATGGAATGCCCATTATTGTTTGCGCTGTTTGTGAATTCATACTTATAGATATGATCGCCCATTTGTGTCCAATCATCACCCACCCACTGATATACACGTACTTCACCTAGTTCGATAGCCACACGGCCAGAGCTTGGAGCGCTTACGGCCATAATATTACCATCATCACTGAAATCAATATCAAAGCCAAATTCTTCAAATTCATGAATACCTTCTATTGGAGTACCTCTCGAAATCCAATTGGCTCCATTCCATTCATAAGTGTCAACTCTCCCTGGGCCACCCACCATGGGAGATCCAATTGCAAGGTATTTTCCATTGGCAGAAAGCTTGACTGATCCTCCAAAATTGTTAGAGACCCCTTCCAGTGTCGGTCCCATTTGAGACCAACCTGATTCTGTCCATTGGTAAATTTTAGCTTCGCCGAAAGCACCTTCTTGACCATTCCCTGTTGCCAGGATTGTTCCTGAAGCATCCAAATCAACGGATAAGGCCTCCCATGTACCTACTGGAAGATCCAATTCTTGCCACTCGTACGTATCACAATCTGCTGCGCCAGAGGACGCATTGTAATGGCTATTGACCGTCAATTCAAGTACATGTTCGATTGTACACCCTTCTGCAGTGGTCTCCATTGAGCTGTATGTACCAGTTGATGTATAGGTTTGATCAGTCAAACTCCAGTAGTAGCTATTACAGGTAAATATTCTCCGAACTTCTACTTGATTTTCACGAACTGTTAAGTTCAGGGTATCGCTCCCGGAAATCACCTGTGAAGATGTGCTGTATGTTTCTCCATTGACTGACCAGGTATATGGTGTGCAGGTCAAAACGGAAGTCGTACTCTGACATAGTCCATAAAGCGAGAGAATTGAAAACAGCGAATAAATAATGGATTTCTTCATGATAGTAGATTATATGGGAGCATAAGGAAGTTCTTCTTCCGAAAGGCAGGTTATTTGGTTAATAAATGATGCTCTTATTTTTCAAAAGGGGAGATTATAAATAACCCTACTTTTTAAAAGAAAAAAGCGGCCCTACCACGAGCCGCTCTATAGTGTGCCCGGGTGGGCACTCCGCCTTAGTAATTCACTACCACCATGAATTATCTTTCATTTCTTACTTTCAGATCATCTACTGCTAATCTGACGGATGTCCAAAGGAGCATGTGGTTGACATATAGTGTACTCAAAAATTTCTTCATAACATCAATTCTTCTTGGTTTAGAAGTATGACGGGAGTAAGGGTATTTACCCTACTCAGCCTCAAGATTTATTAATGTTTCAATCGTTTTGGACAGCTTTACATAATTTAGCTTTGTAGGATTGAGCGAACAAAAACCAGCAGAACAGTGAAGGACTCATTGTGCGAAGAGCACGTTTTTCATAAAGAGTATATCAGCCACGAACTTAAAGTCAGAAATTTCCTCTTTTATAAACTTGGCGATTTGGAGAAGGCTAGGGATTTCACACAGGAAGCCTTTATAAGACTATGGAACAATTGCGCAAAAGTGGCTTTGAATAAAGCGAAAGGATTTTTGTTTACAACAGCCAACCGTTTGTTCCTTGATCATTACGATCATAAAAAAGTAGTATTAAAATTTGAACATCGATCAAATCGATCAGAAAACCAGATGGAACAAAATCCGGAATTTCTGTATGAAGAGGAAGAATTTAAGCAACGCCTGGAAACTGCTGTCTCTGATTTACCTGAAAAACAGCGCGTAGTTTTTCTGATGAGCCGAATTGATAAATATAAAAACAGGGAGATTGCTGAGATCATGGATATTTCTATTAAGACAGTAGAGAAACATATTAGTAGTGCCGTGAAGACGCTCAAGGATAATCTTGACGAAATAGATAATTTAAAAATATAGGCAGGGTTTTTCAAAGTTTCCCCTTTGAATAGTCAAGGAACATAACCATGGACGAAAACTTATCAAAATGGCTGAAAGGCGAAATCTCCAATGAGGAGCTTAAGGAGCGAATCGGAAGTGAAGAAGCACTGAAGTATATTCAGATTGTAGGTGAAGTGGACAATTGGGTACCTGATCACACAGAGCACCTGTTCGATCCAAAAGAAATTACATCCAAACCTAAAGCGAAGGTTACGACTATGCGTCCGTGGTTGAGCTATGCAGCAGCTGCCGTGATATTAATTGCGGTCGTTTCGTACCTATGGCTCATTATGGGAGATTCCACCGTGTCATACTCTACAGTAGCGGGTGAAGTGCAAGAAGTGGAACTTCCTGATGGATCTAAAGCTACTTTAGCTCCAAATTCTGAGATTTCATGGGATAAAAATACCTGGAAGGAAGTACTTGCTGAAAAGGCTAGCTTGAAAAGTAAGAAAAGCGCAAAACGTCAAATAAAGTTGAAGGGGAAAGTGCTCTTAGCAGTTAAAAAGGGAAGCCCTTTCAGTGTTGAATCTGTAAATGGTGTCGTGGAAGTACTTGGAACAGTCTTCGAAGTGGACGATTTTGAGTCTGGTTTTAATGTTCGTTGTTTTGAGGGAAAAGTTCGAGCTACAGCGGTTGATCAATCCAGCGTTATCGTGGCAGGCGGTGAGGGATACTTGTTTTTTGAGGGGAAATGGGAGGATAAAATTGAACTGGATGAGACATCACCAGATTGGCTGCAAAACCAAACGAAGTTTGGGAACGCTCCACTTACCCAGGTTATAAAAACACTCGAAAAACTATATGGAATTACGGTCGAAAAAGGGAGTGTAAATACATCCAGGAGATTCACAGGGAGGATTCCGAATGATAAACTGGATGTAGCATTGCGAACAGTTTTTTCACCATTTAAAATCAATTATGCACAGGAAGGGAAGAAGGTAATCCTGTCTGAGGGTAATTAAAATGATCATACGCGCCTTAGTTTCATTCATTGCTTTGATGGCAATCCTTTCAGGGTATGCCCAAAATAGCTCTACCTCTTTTTTCGATGCAATTAAAAAATTTGAGAATGAGCTTGGGATCAGCTTTTCTTTTGATGCCGAGTTGCTCAAACTTGCTGATCCGGATCTGTTATTTACCTCGAATGATTTGGGTCAATTCATTCAAGAGATAGAAAGCAAATTTCCAGTAGCTGTTGAGCAAATAGACGACACCTACTACACCATTGGGGCAGTTGAAACTACATATAATTTAATGGTGAGAGATTCATTGGATGATTCATCAATCGATGAATCATTTGGAGTGCAGGTAGTGGTAAACGATGCACTTATCCCCACTACATATTTAGAAGGCGGATGGACGTTTACATATAAACCAGATGCCAAAGACAAGCTAAACGTATTCAGTCAGGGGTATAAGCCAAGAATAATTCCGATTGAAGATTTGTTCAATCAAAAATCCTTGAAGGTGAGATTGGATTTACCTACCCGAAGGCTAAATACAGTAGTAGTGGAAGACTATCTCACGAAAGGTATCAATCTAATGCCTTCACGTCAGCAAATACAAATAGATGTTAATGAGCTACCACTGCTTCCAGGAGAAACCGATGGCGACCTTTTTACTTCTATTGCGGCACTTCCTGGAATCACAAATCCTGACAGTCGAGCTGGAAACATTTTCATACGGGGAAGCGATACCGATCAAACGTTGATCCTTTTTGACAACATTCCGATCTATCACCGGGGGCATTATTATGGTACTATTTCGCCTTATAATCCTAAAATTGTGGATGATGTAGAGGTGTATAGAAGCGGGTTTCATCCTCGGTTTGGAGATCGGGTGGGAGGCGCCATTGTAATTAATTCTGATGATGCTGAAGAGTCTTCTAATTATGGACTGGGCGCAAATACCCTTTTTGGCATGAGCTATGGAAAAGTCAGGATTTCAGATAAATGGAGTGGAGCACTCAGCATTAGAAAATCTTATCCAAGATCTTTTAAATCACCCAAGCTGGAAGAGATTTCAGAATCCGTTTTTGCAGCAACTTCCCTGGTTGATCAGGGTGGATTACTGACTGATAGAGTAGAGGTGGGTTTTAGTGACTACAATGGAAAGTTGTCTTATCAACTCAACAAGAACAACCGGCTGGGATTATCTAGCATATACACTTTTTCAGATATCAATTTTAAGCCTGTGACACCAACTGGCCTTCTTCCCAGATCAAATAACAATAGATATGAAAACATAGGGGCAAATCTTTCCTGGGAATCGGATTGGAATAAAAGTTGGAGTTCACAACTAAGCGCTACTTACTCTAAGTACGATTTTGAGTTTACCATCAAGACACTAGCACCTGATGTCCCACCGTTCGTATCATATAACTCCATTGACGACCTAAATGTGATGCAGGAGTTTTCAAAGAAAACCCAATACTCCAATCTTCAACTGGGGGTTGATTATAAAAGACAAAAAACCTCAACCGATTACCTGAATATCCTGCCTGATTCGTCACTCTATTCGTTTGCAAAAACTGTGGAGGCAAGTACCATATCCCCATACACCAATTATGAATTTTTTGGATGGAGCAGGTGGTATATCCAGTTAGGTATGAGAGGCACATACTATAGTGAACTGAAAGATTATAGTATCTCACCCCGACTGCTTGTCAACTATGATTTGACAGATTGGATGACTTTAAAATCTTCTCATGGATGGTACAACCAGTTTTTGAGCCAGGTAAAAAATTTGGAATACTCCAGTGGTGGATTTGACAATGAGCTGTGGGTGCTCGCTGATGATGAAACAGGGTTTATTATCAGAGGAACCCAATCAATGTTTGGAGCTGTAATAAGCACCAACAATAAGTGGATATTTGATATTGAGGGATTCTATAAAACAGCCAATGATATCACCATCTATGAAGATCGAAGACTCAATCCAAATCGGGGGTTTTACACCATGGATCAGGAAACCTACGGCATAGACGTACTTCTAAAAAAGCAGGTGTCAGAAGCTACTTCACTGTGGACAGGTTACTCTTACCATGATTCCAAAATTCAGATTGACACCACAGACCGGGTGACGTATAAGTCAAAATATGTTCAGCCGCACGTGTGGTACTTAGGCGGGGCGTATAAGAAAAACCGGTGGAAAGTCTCGGCAGCATGGAGATTTGCATCTGGTCTCAATGCGTATTCACTCGACATTGCTTTTGCTGAAGCTATCTTTCTAAGAGGTCCTCAAAATCCTCCACCACCGCCACCTCCGGGTTCCCCTCCGCCTCCACGACCCCCAAACCCTTTTGAGGATGTGCCGGAGCGATACCCAAACGTTCACTCGTTGGATGTGTCTGCTTCCTACAAAATCCCTCAAACGGACAAGCGAAAATGGGGTGCTACTTTTGGTGTGTCCATTATCAATGCACTAAATCAAGCTAACCTTACAGATCGGGTATATAGAAGTCGGGACGGTTTTGTGGATCGCGAGGCGATTGGTTTTGCACCAAATCTGATGGTGATTGTGGAGTGGTAGATTTGTGAGATGAAAATTTTCGAGAATAAAATTACTGTCACCAAAGACCACCTCGATTTCAATGATCATGTCAATAACCTGGTGTACATGCAATGGGCTCTGGACATTTCACGTGAACACTGGCTTTCTGAGATTAACGAAGAGATCAATGAAGATTATTTCTGGATGGTACGATCCCATCATGTGGAGTATGAAAAACAAGCATTTCTTGGTGATGAGATTATCGTGAAAACATATGTTGAAGGTTATCGCGGACCTTTTTCAAATCGGATCGTAAAAATTTTTAAAGGAGAGGAGCTTCTGGTGCAGGTAAAAACTAATTGGTGCCTGATTGATCGGGAGACCCAGAAACTAAAAAGAGTTCCTGAGGAGATTCAGATTCTCTTTAAGTGACTGTTTTATTTGATTATTTTTGGTTGATGAAAAAAGGTGTTTTTGCAATTTCCTTTCTTTTAGGCGTTAGCAGCATAATAGCACAAGAAAGACCTAATATAATTTTATTTTATATTGATGATTTAAACTTTAACCATCTCTCATATTTCGGAGGAGATGTGTATACCCCAACGATAGATTCTTTGTTTGAAAATGGAATAGTTTTTGAAAAAGGATATGTCACCTCTGCAGTATGCACCCCAAGTAGATACACGCTTCTTACAGGAAAATATGCTTCTAAATCGAATAATTTAAGAAGCAAAACCTTGGAAGGAGAAATTCCGAATGTAGGATTTACTACACAGCTTCAAATGGATCAGACCTGGGTTTCAGAGCTTTCCAACTCTGGTTATCACACAGGAATGGTTGGGAAATGGCATCTAGGATTCAAAGATCCTTACATTATAGATAAAGATGCAAATCCAAGTGATAGTGCTGTATTGAGCCAACTCGCTTTTAATTATTCTGAACTTCAGAACAGCATTATGTCTTATGGATTTGATGAAGTTGGAGCAGCTTATAAAGCTAATCTTGGCGCCTTAAATCCAAAAAATTTAAGAAACCACAATGTTGAATGGATAAGTAAGGAAGGCATTGAGTTTATTGATCGAAATAAGGATTCTCCATTTTTTTTATACTATTCTTCCACGGTTCCTCATGGGCCTGACCCGTATAAAAGTTTAATTAGAGATAGATTTATTACAGCTTTAGGGATTTCAAATTCAATTCCATCATTTGTTCCTATGATGCTGAGTAGGGATAGCATACTAAGTCTTGTTAGCTCTTTGAATAGAGAACAGCCATACATGACCTGGCTTGATGAGGGAATTAGAGTTATTATTGATAAGCTGAGACAGATCAATAAACTAGAAAATACAGCAATTATCTTTTTAAGTGATCATGGAATTAGGGGAAAAAATCATAATTACGAGAGTGCAAGAGTGCCATTTATGATTTCACATCCCTCTTTAAATAATTCTCATTTAACAAAAAATCGAATAGCTGCTAACCTGGACATTGGACCAACTATTTTGGAATTAGCGGATATTCCTTACGATAAAGATAATTTTGATGGCGAAAGTCTTTTTAAACTCACTAATCCGAATTCTGAATGGCGAAATGATTTATTATTGGAAATAGGTTTTAGTCGAGCCCTTGTTACAGATGATGGATATAAATATCTGACGGTTCGGTATACGGATGAACTAAATGATCTTGAAAAATCCGGCACTAAGTTTACACATTATGGCAGGGAATATATTGGCTCAAACACCCCATTGCTCTTTGAAGCTGATTCACTATTCCCAGCATATTTCGATAAGGATCAAGTATATGATCTCAATGCGGATTCTCTTGAGCAGAATAACATTTTCAACAGGATTGAGTCGACAATTCTCAGGTCAAATCTGACTCACCGATTAAACTATCATTTGCTCGAACACTCTCAGATAGAGGGTGAATACAGTAAATATGGAAATAATGGCGAGAAATCATTGATTTCAATTAATGATGAGACTTCCAAATTAGAGCTTTTTCGTGCGTTTAGTGGGTATTTTGAAATTTCAGATAATATTCAATTCGCTGATAATTCGTATCTTCCAGATACGTTATATATAAATCTATCAATACCAAATAACGGGGCAATTGAAATTAATGAAGTAAATACTCCGGAATGGGCAGGATATCGCGTTAAAGGCCTGAAAGAAGGAAAAAAGCAAACAACTTTATTCTTCGAACTAATTAAACATTCAACACCTCGTGATACAGGTAATTTAATGATTAATGTAAAGGTAAATAATCAGGTGTATCAATACAATCTAGCATTTGACTTTACACCATTATCTACTGGAGAGAATCCCGAAATTTTCCTTTTCCCAACGAATTCAACTAACTACATTAAAATTATGGGGCTTACTCAAAGAGATCACTTATTTGAAGTAATTGATTTATCCGGTAAAGTATTAATTGAAGGTGGAGTTACTAATATGTCCAATGAAATTTCAATAGAGTCACTGAAGCATGGCGTTTATATACTTAAGGTTGATAATGAAGTTATTGGTAAGGTTATTAAGAATTAACTGTTTTTTGTCTGTTACTCTGTTTATCTCTTCTTGCTCAGGAAAGTCGGAGAAGACTAATCAAAGTCTTGAACAGTCTCCATTTGAGGGGATGGTTTTAATCCCGGAAGGAACTTTTATAATGGGAGGAACAAATAATGACGCTATGGAAGACGAACTCCCGCCTTTCAAGGTTAATGTTTCTGGGTTCTACATGGATCAAACAGAAGTAACCAACGCACAATTTCTAGCTTTTGTAGAGGCTACAGGTTATATAACAGAGGCGGAGCGAGATATTGATTGGAATGAAATGCTTGAGCAATTACCAGAAGGGACATCAAAACCACCGGATTCATTATTAAAGGCTGGATCTCTTGTTTTCGCTACAACAGATGGCCCGGTAAATCTTAGAGATTACTCCAAGTGGTGGAAATGGACAGTAGGCGCATGTTGGAAACACCCTGAGGGACCAGAATCCTCAATTGAAAATCGAATGGATCATCCAGTCGTGCATGTCTCCTGGAATGATGCACAAGCATTTGCTAAATGGGCTGGAAAGCGATTACCAACAGAAGCTGAATGGGAATGGGCGGCTATGGGAGGGTTGCAGAACCCAATTTACCCGTGGGGTAATAAATCAGTAAATCAAGCCTCAGATCAAGCAAATTTCTGGCAGGGATTATTCCCATATCACAATAGTGAGAAGGATGGTTTTTTTGGGACAGCACCTGTGAAGTCATTTCCACCAAATGGCTATGGGCTATATGATATGGCCGGTAACGTGTGGGAATGGTGTCAGGATAAGTACCGGTTTGATGTTTACAGTCAATACAAGAAAAAGGCAATTATTGAGAATCCAACCGGGCCCGAAACCTCTTTAGATCCTGAAGATCCTTTTGTTGAAAAGTACGCTATGCGAGGAGGTTCGTTTCTATGCAATGATAGCTATTGCAGTGGCTACCGCGTATCCAGAAGAATGAAATCAAGTAAAGATTCAGGCTTCAATCATACAGGCTTTAGATGTGTTAAAGATATCTAGCATCATTGTTAAAGGAGTTATCAAGAAGGGGATTTCGATTGGTATCCTGTTATTTATTTTGAGCTTAAGACGAACCCAAATTCAAATTCTCCAGCAAACGTGAAGCTGTCTTTAATGTACTTTCCAGTTTTGAAACCGGGACCTATGCTCAACCCCAAGTGGATGCCGCTTGCATAGTTTCGTTGAATTCCCCAGACTGGACCTACGGTTAGGATATTGGTGTTTTCTAAAAAAGCCGTTGCTTCAGTCAGATTATCTGGTTCTCCAAAAGGCTCTAGCATGTAGGAAGCATAAATGCCTATATAATTGCCAGAGTTATTTTGCAAGTTACTTTTTCGAACATTTTTTCTTTGGTAGTAGTTTCTGACTGAGCTTGTAAAGTAAGGGGCGGCAATGAATGCTGTTTCCGTCCCACCTCCTTGCCTTGCGGCGAATTCAAAAGCATATGCAATTCCTGCACTTGAAGTAAATGATTTATTATCATCAATCTTTCCTTCGTAAGAAAGTGAAAGTGGTGCAATATTGATGTTTAATTGGTTTTTAGATAGAGAAACCCTTTCCTGAGAGCTTGCGATTCCCGTTACCAATAGCAGGAAGATGATAAGTGAGTACTTCATAGCAGGAAAAAAAAGTGGAGCTAGCCGGTCTCGAACCGGCGACCTCTACACTGCCAGTGTAGCGCTCTAGCCAACTGAGCTATAGCCCCAAAAGATGAGCGAAAATAGTAAAAGCTATCTAATCACCCGCCTAAAATTCTTCACATTCTTCTTGTAGTAGTCAGCCAGCAGATTAGATTCTACAACCCCCTTGGAGGAGGAAGAGTGTACAAAGAGTATTTTATCCTTTCCAACATAAGTGATCATGCCACTGTGAAACCATTTGCTGCCTTTTTTCTTGAATTTGAAGTAAACCAAATCTCCTTCCCGAATGCCTTCCCACCCGCGCTTCTTCCCTGTTTTGGATTGATCTTTTGCTGTTCGGGGCAGGTTTACGCCAATGGTTTTATAAGAATTATATATAAGGCCTGAACAATCTATTCCAGACCTGGACATACCTCCCCATTTATATGGTGTGCCAATGTAAGACCTGCCAGTGGCTATCACAGATTCGATATTCTGCTTTCTTCTTTTCTTTTTCTTTTGTGCCGGAGCGGAAATAAAAATACCTGCTATCAATAATGCCGATAGCAGGTATTTAATTAATGTTATTTGTTGATTTCTCACTTACCTAACCACGAATTAAACATCCATTGGGTTTTTTCTTGTGCGTTCACAAGCCCAATCATCATGTCTTCCGTCTCATTGTCTTCTGCCTCAACGGCCAATCCCTTCACTTTATTTTCCTGAGCAACTAAAGTGGTAAGATTACTAACAATCATTTTTACCAATTCCTCATCGTTAGATTCGTCTTTTACAGAGACGATCTTAGATTTCTCCAAGTATGTCTCTAATGTATGATCCGGCCGCCCACCAATAGTTAAAATTCGCTCAGCTATTTCATCAATGTTGGTCAATGCTTCAGTATAAAGTTCTTCAAATTTTGCATGAAGTTCAAAAAACCTTGGGCCTTTGATATTCCAATGTGCACCTCTGGTATTTTGATAGTAAATATGAAAATCTGAAAGCAGCTGATTTAGTTCAGAGATTAATTGATTTGACATGAATATTCTGTTTTTCTTAAATTATTGAATAAATCTCACCGGTTAATTCGGCTATTTGGTGAGTAAACAGAATAAATCAAGGTTTTGTTCGGATTGATCTTGTAAGCTAAAGTCATTCACTGTGATTGATTTCACCAGTTCATCTCCTGTTGATTTTAGTTTATTTCTATTCATCCGATTGAGAATATCATATGGAATTCTGAGTAATCCAGCAGGCAACTTATGCTGTAAGTCAAAGAAGTCATATCTCAGAATTTTTTGAACGGAAATTCTGTTTCTTTCATGGTATTCAAGTACTTTTTCATTCCCAGCAATTCCTTTCATCTCCACCTTTTTGAAATATTTTTCACATAGCGCTGAAAGTTCGTCACCGGTGTACTCCCGTTGATGCCACGGATTCCTGGAGAGTGTCATCTTTATATTTGGAGTGGTTATTAGGGCTTTACCTCCAGGTTTTAACACACGATGTATCTCTTTAATAAAACCTTCATCATCTTTTACATGCTCAATCACCTGAAAAGTGACGATCGTATCGACCGAATTATCCTCAAATGGAAATGGTGGAAATACCCCACTTAAGAATCTGTAATCAGGATATTTTTCTTCCAGTCCCTCAATAACCGTTTTAAGCTTATCTATTCCAATATATGAATCAGCCAATGGCGCCAACAATTCTACGCCTCGTCCTTCACCACATCCGAGCTCAAGTAAATCGCCATTAATGTATGGTTTGGCAAGATGATAGGCAGATAATAGTCTTTGATGAATGACATTGTCCGATGGAATTTTATCTGACGCTATTTCAGTGGTATATACACTCATACTAAGGGGGTGTTGTACGATTTTTGTTTAAAGAGCACAAAGAAAATCAATTATATAGCTAATTTGGATATCTATGAGAAAGCAGTCTCTTTTAATATTGATTTTTCTTTGGTTTTGGTGTTTTTCAACTGCTGCCATAAACTTTTCAAGAGTAAATGTTGCTTGGCAATATGACGTCTCTTTCGAGGTAAGAATGTCTCATCGAATAGTAAAGGTTGATGTTGGAAATAGAGTGTTTCTGGAGGTAAGAGCAGATTCATTATCGAAATGGAAATATGAATTTCTACTTCAGAAAGGATACCAATCCGACAGCCATCGGCAGCTTGAAAAATTATCCATTGATACTTTACTTGATGTAAGTGGACAAGTGCTGATTCAGCTTGATTTGCCAGGCAATATCAATGAGAATTTGCTAGTGGTGAAATTTTCCCAACCGGACAACTTCTATTATTATGACATCAACCTAATGATAGGAACACTATCTTTTCCATCAATTTATCCCGTAGATGAAAACGGCCTGCCTATTTTAGAAAATTACATTAATAGAACAAGCTCCTCGTGGGTGGGAAATGATAGTTTTCTAGCCATGCAATATGCTGATGATTTTGCGCAAGCCGATTTGCCTATGGCAGATATGAAACCGTTAGCTCCACAAGTGGATATGGATACTTCATATGTATTTAATAGTGAATCAAACTTTAAAGAAGGTTACTTCTATGTTGTCCGGAGAGATTCACTTGCTACTACCGGAGTGACAATTTTACGTGTGCCACCATATTTCCCTGAATATAGGCAGCTATCAGAATTAATCGAATCCATGCTCTACTTAACCAGTGAACAGGAAAAGAGATCCATTCTCAGCGCCAGGAATCCGAGGGAGTCATTTGATTCTTTTTGGATGAATACTTACTCCACTAAATCACGTGCAAGAAATGCTATCCGCAAATACTATAATTGGATTGAATCAACTAATAGGCTTTTTACTGATTTTAAACCAGGGTGGAAAACCGATAGAGGCATGATTTATATAGGATATGGAGCTCCTGACGAAGTTTACAGAACAGAAAGTGCTGAGGAATGGTTCTATGATCAGGGAGCTGCTTTTGAGTTCACAATTATCTCCACTTTTTTTGCACCCAAAACTTACACACTTCGAAGAAACGGAGATTTGGGTGAGGGTTGGTTTTCACAAATAACAGCAATCCGTCAGGGAATCAGATGAATAAAAAATCAGACATTATTTATGGTATTCGAACAGTCATAGAAGCTGTAAAATCGGGAAAGCATCTTGAACGTGTTTTTATTCAAAAAAACCTAAAGGGCGATTTGTATAAAGAATTGATGCTGGAATTACACCAGACTTCAACTCCCATTTCAAAAGTGCCGTCTGAGCGAATTAATAAGTTTACAAAAAAGAACCACCAGGGTGTAGTTGCTTTAATGTCCCCTGTGCAATACCATACTTTGGAGCATCTAGTCCCTCAGCTGTTTGAAGAAGGGAAGAACCCACTAATATTGGTGCTTGATGAAATAACAGATATACGAAACTTTGGTGCAATAGCCAGGACTGCCGAGTGCCTGGGGGTAAATGGTATTGTGATACCTTCAAGAGGTGGCGCTCAGGTAAATGAAGATGCAGTTAAAACCTCTGCAGGGGCTTTTAATTACCTGCCCGTTTGTCGTGAGAAAAACTTGCAAGATGTTGTAAGGTACCTACAAGAATCAGGAATCAATGTAGTGGCCTGCTCTGAGAAAACAGATAAACTCTTGAGTGTGATGAACTTTACTATTCCAACAGCCATCATAATGGGATCTGAGGAAAATGGAATTTCACCCGAATTAATGTCATTGGCAAACGATATTGCTAAAGTGCCAATGTCTGGCTCTATTGAGTCGCTAAATGTTGGAGTAGCAGCAGGAATGGCACTTTATGAAGTGCAGAGACAAAGAGCTCTTTAAATATATTTTTCCCCTTTCTCTGCTTTTACATCTGTAATAAAGTCTCTAAATAAAGAAGAGTCTGCTTTTTTACATACTAGCAAAACATCATCAAAGTCAGCAACAAGCAAGCCCTCTACTCCTTGCACCACGGTCACTTTGTTTTTCTTCCCTTTGATGTAGTTGTCTTTACTATCATAGGTAATAACAGACCCCTCAATCACATTATCATTTGAATCCTTCTTCTTTATCTCATGTAGTGCGTTCCATGAGCCCAGGTCAGACCAGCCAAAATCTCCAGGAACAACATAAACATTTTCGGCTTTTTCCATTATGGCATAATCAATAGAAATATTTTTGCATTGACTATAAGCCTTTTTTATAAACGCTGACTCATTTTCTGTGTAATATTCACTTAACCCATCAGCAAAAAGACTTGCAATCTCCTCTTCATACTTTTCAAAGGCATTTATTATGGCATCAATAGACCATACGAAAATGCCGGAGTTCCAAAGAAAATCACCACTTTCAATGAATTTAGCAGCAAGATCAACTTCTGGCTTTTCAGTAAACGTTTTTACTTTTTTAACAGGAACACCAGGATCACTTAGGTATTGAATATATCCATACCCGGTCTCAGGCCTGTTTGGTCGGATGCCAATGGTAATCAGCTTATCCTCTATTGAAGCACTTTCTGTAGCCGTATTTATTACCTCCATGAACTCTTTTTCTTTGAAAATCGCATGATCAGAAGGGCTAACAATAATTACCGCGTTAGGATCATTTTTCATGATCTTGTATGCCGCATACGCAATACAAGGTGCTGTGTTTCTCTTCTCAGTTTCTAGAAGTATTTGATGATTTTCAAGCTCGGGAAGTTGATCCTGAATAAGATTTTCATATTTCTGGTTTGATACGACCCAAATTTTATCGTTCGATGTAACCTCCTTAAATCGATCAAATGTCATTTGCAACAATGACCTTCCAGTACCCAATACATCAAGAAATTGCTTGGGTTTTGCATCTCGACTATACGGCCAAAAGCGTGTTCCGCTCCCACCAGCCATAATCACCACATAAATATTTGTACTCATAAAAAATTAGAGAGAAATTCGCATTAAAAATAACCTTGGCAAATATAGCTCTTCCCTTAGCGTTACGAGAACGCACTTGCCCTAACGGACAATTTGTTTGCGATCAAGGTTTTGATTAACTTTTTACTTTACAACAACCCTGGAGAAATGGAGACAACTTCCGAAGTGAGTCTTAAGGATAGCCTTAAACGAGTATTTGGTTACGATAACTTTAGAGGAAAGCAAGAGGAAATTATTCACAATATTCTCGACAGGCAAAATACGTTTGTTATTATGCCGACAGGTGCTGGTAAATCTTTGTGTTATCAGTTACCTGCCATTGTCCAGGAAGGAACTGCCATAGTGATTTCACCATTGATTGCACTTATGAAAAATCAGGTAGATCAGATGAATGCAGTGGGTATTCACGCCCGGTTTCTAAATTCAACTTTAACCAAATCTGAGAGCAATAGGGTAAAAAAAGATACAATCTCAGGGATCGTAAAGCTGCTATATGTAGCCCCCGAGTCACTTACAAAAGAAGAGAACGTAGCGTTTCTTAAGCAAGCTACAATTTCATTTGTAGCGATTGATGAAGCACACTGTATATCCGAGTGGGGGCATGACTTCCGCCCAGAATATCGCCGAATTAAAGATATAATAGGTCAACTAGGCGATATACCGATTATCGCTTTAACAGCAACGGCAACACCCAAAGTGCAACTGGACATTCAGAAAAACCTTTCTATGGATGGTGCTGAGTTGTATAAATCTTCTTTTAACAGAACCAATTTGTATTATGAGGTGCGTCCAAAGAAGAATGCAAAAAAACAGCTGATAAGGTTCATAAAAGATCATAAAGGTGCAAGTGGAATCATATACTGCTTAAGTCGAAAGAAAGTTGAGGAGATTGCGGAATTCTTGAGAGTCAATGACATTAATGCCGCACCTTACCATGCGGGAATGGAATCTAAGGAGCGAATGAAAAATCAGGACGGATTCCTAAATGAAGATATAGATGTGATTGTGGCTACCATAGCTTTTGGTATGGGGATTGATAAACCGGATGTGAGGTTTGTTGTTCACTATGATGCACCAAAATCGATTGAGGGATACTACCAGGAAACAGGGAGAGCAGGGAGAGATGGAATCAGCAGCAACTGCCTGATGTTTTACTCCTACAACGACATACTGAAGCTTGAAAAATTCAATAAAGATAAAGCAGTAACTGAACGGGAAAATGCAAGGTTTTTATTGGAGGAAATGGCTTCATACGCTGATTCTGCAATATGTCGTAGAAAACAGTTACTCCATTACTTCGGCGAAGAATTTACGGTAGATAATTGTGGTCAGTGCGACAACTGCGTACATCCTAAAGAGCAATTTGAAGGTAAAGAAATGATCAAGCTGGTCATTGAAGCAGTTGGTCAGACTAACGAACGTTTCGATATTAACCACTTAGCAGCAGTGATAATAGGTAAGAATACACAGCATGTAAAAAGCTATGATCATGACAAGCTAGATGTATTCGGCAAAGGGAAAGATATTAGTGATGAAAATCTTTGGAGGTCGGTAATAAGGCAAACATTGCTGCACGAGTTTCTAAAGAAAGATATTGAGAATCCTTCTGTATTTAAAGTTTCTAAAAAAGGTCAGGAGTTTTTGAAGAAGCCATATTCTCATATGCTTTCAAAAGATCATGAACATACAGCAGAAGGCGATAATGAAGAAGATACCGACAGGATTCCGCTTAATGTGAGCGCATACGATAAAACGCTTTTCGGTATACTAAAAAAGCTACGAAAGGATATAGCTCATGAGGAAGATATCCCTCCATATGTGATTTTCAGCGACCCATCACTGGAAGAGATGTGTACAGTCTATCCTACTACTATGGATGATCTCAAGCAGATTGTCGGTGTAGGAGAGAGTAAGGCGAAAAAGTTTGGAGATCCTTTTCTTCAAATGATAGAAGAATATATTGAAGAAAATGATATAGTAACCGCGTCAGATGTATTAGTAAAAACTTCCGGAACTAAATCTAAGAATAAAATATACATTATTCAGCACATCGATCAGAAGATGGATTTTGAAGAAATAGCAGAGGCCAGGGGAATGAAATATGAAGATGTGATTGCTGAAGTTGAAAACATATGCTACTCGGGCACCAAGCTAAATATCGATTATTATATCGATCAGCTTCTGGATGATGATCGGCAGGATGATATTTATGATTATTTCCTAAACGCTGAAACGGATGAGTTGAAAGTAGCCATGGAAGAGCTTGGTGAGTATTATTCTGAGGATGAGGTACGATTGATGCGGGTGAAATTTATGTCAGAATATGCCCATTAATAGACAGCTTAGATTCTTGACTTTGAAAAAAGAAGGAATACGCTGAACTTAGCCCTCCGTTTGCAAAATCACACTCAATGAACATACTCATACTTGGATCCGGAGGTCGCGAGCACGCACTAGCCTGGAAAGTAAAACAAAGCCCTAAATGCGGTAATATTTTCATAGCCCCTGGAAACGGCGGGACTCACAAAGTTGGCACAAACCTCGACATAGACCCTAAAAGCTTTGATAGGGTAGGAGAAGCAATTAAAGAGCATGAAATAGATATGCTTATCGTAGGTCCTGAAGACCCACTCGTCCTTGGTATTGTCGATCACCTTAAAGCAAACAAGAGTTTTAAAAAGCTAAGGATAATTGGCCCTACAGCAAAAGGCGCAATACTGGAAGGGAGTAAGGAATACGCCAAAGAATTCATGAATAAGTATGAAATTCCTACTGCGGATTCCCGCACTGTCACCAAAGAAAACCTGGAAGAAACCATAAAATATATGGAACGACTTGAGCCTCCATATGTCTTAAAGGCAGACGGTTTAGCTGGAGGTAAAGGTGTGATAATTACCGAGGAGTTAGAGGATGCAAGAAAATCACTCAGAGAGTTGATTGAGGATAAGAAATTTGGAGAAGCCAGCGAAAAAGTATTGTTGGAGCAATTTTTAAAAGGCATTGAAGTCTCGTTTTTTGTTATTACAGATGGAAAAGATTATCGCATCCTGCCTGAAGCAAAGGATTATAAACGAATAGGCGAAAAAGACACTGGACTGAATACTGGAGGAATGGGTGCAGTCTCTCCTGTTGTATTTGCAGACAGAGCCTTTAAGGAGAAAGTGAACAAACGCATTATTAAGCCAACGATAGAAGGTTTGAAGAAGGAAAAAATTGACTACTGTGGATTTATCTTTTTTGGGCTGATAAATGTTGGTGGCGACCCATATGTCATTGAGTATAATGTACGTATGGGTGATCCTGAAACCGAAGTGGTTCTGCCTCGAATCAAAACAGATTTCCTTGAGCTATTAGTGGCAGCAGCCGATAAAAATCTCGTTGATACAGAGATCGAGTATGAGCGTTTTTCAGCTTCGACGGTAATGTATGTAAGTCGTGGCTATCCTGAATTTTATGAAAAGGGTCATGAAATTACCATTGGAGATATTAGATCAGTACTTCCTTTTCATGCAGGTACCAAAATGACTGACGGAAAACTAGTGACAAATGGCGGCAGAGTCATTGCTTTAACCGGACTAGGTAAAAACCTTGGAGAGGCATTGAGCAAGTCATATGCAGGAGGCAAAGAAGTAAACTGGGAAGGGAAGAGATATCGTAGTGATATTGGTTTTGACCTGAAAGAACTTGGTCAGTAGGATTCCTTGTTTTAATATTCAAATTCGTCCAGATATCTATTAGATTACGGAACTATGGGATGCGCAAGTTGCGGTACGAATGGATCAGCCGGATGTAAAAACAACGGCCATTGCAGCACAGGAGGCTGTAATAAATTGAATGTGTTTGATTGGCTTTCAAACATGGATGTTCCTGCAATGCATCGATTTGATGTGGCCGAGATTCGCTTCAAAAACGGGCGAAAAGAATTTTACAGAAACTCCAATAAATTAGATATTGTAACAGGAGATCCAGTGGTTGTCGATGTACCAAATGGCCACCATATAGGATATGTTTCATTACAAGGTGAACTTGTGAGACTTCAGATGACAAAAAAGGGGGTCAACGATGATGAAGGAGTAAGGGAGATTTACCGGAAAGCCACTACGAGGGACATGGAGCGATGGGATCAAGCCAGAAATCGTGAGGAGGCAGTTATGTATCGTACCAAAGAAATCATTCAGGATACCAAACTTGAAATGAAGCTCACGGATGTGGAATTTCAGGCAGACGGGACTAAAGCAACATTCTTTTATTCTGCTGAGGGGAGAGTGGATTTTAGAGAACTCATAAAAATACTAGCTGGGGAGTTTAAAATTCGTGTAGAAATGCGGCAAATAAGTGTACGGCAGGAAGCAGGCCGCATTGGTGGAATTGGTGTATGTGGTAGAGAGTTATGCTGCTCCACCTGGCTAACGGACTTTAAAAATGTCTCAACATCAGCTGCTAGATATCAAAAATTATCACTAAATCCCAGCAAACTCTCAGGGCAGTGCGGCAGGCTAAAATGTTGTCTAAACTATGAGTTGGATACTTATATGGAGGCGCTTGAGAACATCCCGGAGGTAGAGTCACCATTAAAAACTCAGCGAGGAAATGCCAAGCTACAGAAAACGGATATTTTCCGAAAGATCATGTGGTTTGGATATGATGATGACAACAATTGGCATTCTGTAGATGTTGGAAGAGTAAAGGAAATACAAGCATTAAATAAGAAAGGGCAAAAGCCATTCTCGTTGCTGGAGGATGAAGTTGAAGCTGAAACGCTGGAAACATCATCAATCAACAGTGACCTGGAAGCAATGGATCGGAAGTTTAGCGGCAAAGGGAAAAAGAAGAAGAAAAAGAAACGAAAGTTTCGAGGAAAGAAGCCAAACCAAAAATCAGAAAAATCTTAATATGCGGTATTTAAGCACATTCATTTTATGCATTGTTCTTATATCATGTGACTCAAGCAGAGTGTATGAAGATTTCAATGATATGGAGGAGGCCTTTTGGCATCTGGATTCAATTCAGACCTTTACCTTTCAAATTGAAGATCCTTCTCAGAGATATCACCTTATGGCTAACTTCAGGAATGCATCTTCATATCCTTTTTATAATCTGTATTTTCAATACACCGTGAAAGATTCTCTCGATAATATACTCGATCAGAAACTAAAACAAGTAAACTTATTTGATCCTAAGACCGGAGAACCTTATGGAAGTGGTCTGGGAGATCTTTTTGATCACTCCTTCGTACTTGAGGAAGACTATCAGTTTCCAGCTGAGGGAACCTATTCCCTTTCCTTTGAGCAGTACATGAGACGTGATACCCTTCCATTTATTCTGTCGGTTGGTGCGAGGGTAGAGTTCGCAAAACAATAATCATTCATTATATCCTTCAGTTAATTCTCTTGGAATACCTTTAATTCAACGATAAGGAAGACCAGAGGAAAGTAATTATTAACTGCTTAATTCGAATACAAAAACTTTCGCATTTTTTCTTTTGCGCTTTCAGGATCTAGCCAAAGCTCACGACTGTGGAAACGTACATGGGGCCAGTTTTTCATCTGTAAATGAAAATGCTGAAATGCATAGATCTGTTTTGGAGATAGGGCTTGATAATAGCGTTCATCATCTGTCAATATTAGTCCCGTATACGTTTTATTCTTCTTCACTGAGAGGTCGGCAAATGGTAATTCTTTAGCTAATTCAAACCCTTCAAACTCATGGAAGGATTTGTCCTGGATCCTGTTTCGTAAGAACCAATCCACATGATGCTCTTCATATTTTGGAAGGTGTGGGGTCCATTGGCCTGTACTTACATTCCATGCATATTCCAGGTATTTTTTTAGCAGTTTAGGTCCCTCGTTTTTGGTGTCTTCGGTTCGCAATAGTTGGGGGAGTATACTGCAAACAACCAGCACTTTTTCCCTTGCTCTTGTTACCGCAACGTTGAGCCTGTTTTCGCCACCGGCAGCATTCAGACTGCCAAACTGGAGTTTTAGTTTGCCTTTTTTATCAGGAGCATACCCTATGCTGAAGATGATGATATCTCGTTCATCTCCTTGCACATTTTCAATATTTTTTACAAATAAAGAGTCAGGCAGCAGCATGTTTTTCTGAGCAGATTTTTCTTCCAGTAAATCCAGAATTAGCCCTTGTTGACGATAATTAAATGTAACGATCCCTATTTCCTTTTCGGGCTCATTCTCCAATATTTTTAATGTTTGAGCTACTACTTCACCGGCTTCAATCTCATTGATTCCATCATCCCAGACACCCTTTGATTGTACATATTCAATGGCTGCCTCGTGCTTATTTACGTAAGCATAATCCGGGAGTAAGCGCAGTTTGCCCTTATAGAAATGTTCATTGGAAAAATCAATTAACTCTAAGGACTTACTTCTGTAGTGTCCGGCAAGACTTACTTCCGGGAGGTAATGCTTCGTAAGGTCGAGCAAAGAATCAATTGCCAGTTCTGGGGTGTCATCATCAGCGTCATCCCATCGCACACGGTATAGGTCGCTAGGTTGAAGCTGCATGCTGTCGCCGGACACAACGATCTGGCGCCCACGATACATAGCAGGAATGCCTCGTTCTGCAAAACATTGAGATGCCTCATCAAAAATGACCAGATCAAAACTTTCCTGCATTGGAAAAATCGCTGAGGCGCTTTCAGGTGAACACATCCAACAAGGAAGTAATGTGAAAAGCTCTTCAGCAAATTCAGCTATAACTTTACGGATTGGCCATATTCTCCGTTTTTTCGTAACCTGATGCTGCAAGTCACGATAGGTAATGCGATTTTTCAGACGATTGTACTCGATGTTTTCATACGTTTTTTCTCGAGATTTTAAGAGAAGGATTTCTTTGCTCGCCTGTCTTTTAGCTTCAATTTGTTCTCTTAACTCTTCTGCCAATGCATCGAGCTTACCGGACGCTACATTTCTCAAATCTGGATATTTCGACTCAATGTGGTCAATCCATGCAAGAGAGAGGCTGTTCTTAAAAAGTGTAATTGCTTCATCGATAGAACCATTCTGTTCGGTCATCTCGTCCAGGACCTTTGTTTCCTCAGAAGACAAATTGGTTTTTAATTTGTGATACTCACAGATTGCGTCAAAATCTTTTTTCAACAGTTTTTCCAATCGATGCGGGTCTTCTTTTTTGAGAATGATAGCTCGAATCTGATGTACATTGATGTATCGCTTCCAAAGTGTTAGCTGTTGAGGCACTTTGTGAACTAAAGAAATCAATTGGTCCAGTCTTTTGTGGTAGGCTTTATGATCTACTTTTTTTACCGGGATATATTCATTTAATGAGCGCACCGTTTGTGCTACGGTGTACATATTCAATCCCATTTTCTGCCAGTAAAACCAATCTTGCAAATCGATCTTCCTAAAGCTTTCGGGGAAGTTGTGCAGCCAGGGGTTATCCTGAATTTGAGATAGCGAATGTTCGAAGTTCAAACGATTGTCAATACGTTCGACCAGCACATTGAATCCTCTTTTGTTGCTTTTAAGGTCATTGGCGACCATAACCCGTTTCAAAAAAGTCTTTTCTTTTGAAAACAACTTCCATTTGAGCCAGCTGAATGGATTTTTCCGTGCTCGCATAGCGGATTGAAGCACCTCCTGAAAACGTCCAAGATTTGAAGACTCAAGGGTACTTTCCACTCCCACTCCACGGAAACAAGCCATCATTGTCCGCTCTGTCTGCGATAGCCAGTTTAAATCTTTCGTTGGTTTTTCACCATGTAGCTGCTGATAAACCTTAAAAACAACAGCTTCTTTCAGCCCTTCAAAAAGCTCGATCAACTCTGGAAGTTTAGTGGATAAATATTCTCCTGTTTCAAAATCAACAGGTTGTGAACAGAAACTTTTTGAAGTATCGATGAGCTTTTGATTGAACTCCGGCACTTCATAAAGCACGTTTTTTAACTGAACAAGATCTTTGGTTTGAAAAGTAGCGAAGGAGGGCCCCTTAGCCCAAAAATGGGTTCGCTTTTCAAACTTGTCAAAGTACCCTAGGTATGCTTTGAATTTTCTTTCTGTCTCACTGAGTGATGAGAAGTGAAAAGCTCTGTATTCGAGGTTCATACTAAAGCTTTTTTCATCCGGACTGCTGGATAGGTACAGTTCCTTGACAGATTTTCCACATTCCGACTCGTCAAAAAGCGCTTCGCGAAACTCCTGAAGTTCTTCCACGATTTGATCTATTCTCCTACTTGCTTGTAGAAATCCACGCTCAAGCTGTATGGCGTCCAGACTATTATTCTTCTTCTCGTATACTTCGACTGATTCTATTTGTTGATCTATTTGCTCATAAATGGGCTTTCTGTCGTTTTTGAAATCATGCACCAGGGCCACAAAGTCATGCATCTCCTTCTCTTTAAGTCGCTGGTAGACCACATCCAGAGCCGCTTTTTTCTGACAAACAAGCAATACATTTTTACCCCTGGCAATGAAATCACAAATGAGGTTACTGATAAGCTGGGATTTGCCTGTGCCGGGAGGACCCTGGACCACCAGACTATTTCCTTTTTTTATCTCTTTCAGTGCATGCTCCTGATAGGCATCAAGTGGAAAAGGAGTGAAAGTATTTTCCTCATTTACCCGGTCAAATAGGGCAAGCTGATTTTCGTTTTCTTTTTGAACTTTTTTAACAAAAAATTCTTCCAAATCCGTCTCTTGCTGATCTTCCAAAAGTTTGACGTAATCGGGGACAAGATAGGAGCCTGACTGTGGGAAGATGCCCAGCACGGCATTAGGATACATTTTTAAAGCCCCAGTTTTTTCACTTGACTCTAATTGGGACTTTTTTAATTCGTTGAATGCTTTTAACTCGTCAGAAAAATTTTCCTGATTGAAGTTGATTTCAACGCCGGTGTTTTTTAAAAGCTCGTAAAGTTGTGTTCTAAAGACCGTGTCATCTCTGTCATAATCATCAATGACTGTTTCTATGAGTTCCTCATCTAGGGGGATTTGATTGTAGTAGGAATAAGCAAGAAGAAAGGTTTTATTCAAAGTGATATTTACATCCTCCCTTCTAGACAAAAACCACTCATTCTCACTTTTTTCAATAGCGACAGGAAAGAATAATAGCGGACATCTTACGAGAGTTTCATCGGCAAATTTACCTTTGATAAAGGGCCATCCTATGTAAAGATCTTTAGCGCCACGCTCATCAAAAATGAACTTTTCGATGCGCTTAATTTTCTTCAGACGTTTGCTGAGTTCGTTTGCAGACTTATTTCTGCTATCAACTTCACTACAAAGCAGAATCTTTTTTTGCTGCTCTATAAGTTTCTTAATTATTTCAAAACTGGCTTCATTTTCGGCGTAATCGAAATCATGGATATCAATGAATTGATCCTTCAGTAACCGGAGTAATAATAGCGAGCGATTATTGCCAGAAAGATTGCTTAGGCGCCTTAAGTATGACTTGAGAATTTTCTGCATAGCCTATTCCAAATATGGCTTTAATCTTATGAAAGTACTGTCGTCCAGTGCTTTTATTTTTTTTAACTCTTGGGGACTCATAATGTCACCATGCTCTCTTCTGTAATTGATAATTACCCAAGCCAGGTCATATGAAACATAAGGATGCTTTGCTAAATGCTTTATTGAATCGGAATTAATATTGAACTGGTTCACTGGGCTTAAAATCCTGAACTGCTCTAATAATCTTGAAATGGTTTCGGGCTTCAATCCGTATACTTCATGTAGCTGCGTAGTGTCTGAAAAGCCTCCTAGTAAGTTTCTGTATTTGACTATGCGTTCTGAGTAGGCTGGTCCAATGCCTTTAATTTTCTGTAAATCTTCTTCAGTTGCAGTATTGAGATCATAGATGTCAATTGATTTGTTCTTGTTTGGGTTGACACTACTTGATTTTTCTGTCTTTCTATTTTCATAAGTAGTTTTCTTCGGTAGGAATATGCTTTTTTCAAACTTGGGTTTGTTTTCTTTTATCTGGTAAGAAGCATGGACAGACTTAATCCATTCTATCGCGGAACTATCTGATCTGATTTCGACTTGATGCTTGATGCTGGCAACCCTTGTGTTGTAAAGAAAAATAGTGATTGAGATCAATAGAATAAGGATTAATGATCCTTGTGCTTCAGTTCTGCTGAAGCCGATTGCACGAGAAATGGCGTTGATTAAAAATTTCAACATTATTTATAATGATTCTAAATAAGAATTGTCTGATTTTTATCACCTCCAATATAGGGAACCCACTGTTATTTTTGCACTTCCTAATTGATTGAGATGGAAGGATTTAAGGCTTTAGGATTATCATATAAAAATGCACCGATAGAGGTTCGCGAACAGGTGGCTTTTAGTGAGGCTGAATCTGCTGAATTATTAATGAAGCTAAAGGAGATGTTTTCATTAGAAGAAGCTCTATTGGTATCTACTTGTAATCGAACCGAACTTTACTATTCTTCCAATGATATTGAAGATACTGATATCTTGGCTCTTATCTCATCGTTCAAAGCAATTCCGTCCAATAAGCTTGCTAATTACTTTCAAAGCTACTCATCAGCCGAGGCATCCAAGCATTTGTTTAATGTTGCCTTAGGTCTTGAATCTCAAGTTTTGGGTGATATTCAAATTAGCAACCAGGTAAAGCGTGCTTATCAGCAGTGTGCAGATTTAAATCTGGCAGGCCCTCATTTACATCGATTGATGCATACTATTTTCTATGCAAATAAGCGTGTGGTGCAAGAAACGAGATTACAGGATGGTACAGCATCAGTAGCGTCTGTAGCGGCAGATTTGATCGGCGGATTTATTGACAATATCAATAGTCCAAGAATTGCATTAATCGGGCTGGGAGAGATAGGTCAGAACGTTTTAGAGAACCTTGGAGGTAATAAGGCCTCTATTACACTTGTAAATAGGACCAAATCCAAAGCCATTCGCCTTGCTGAAGGAACGGATATTGCGGTTAGTGATTATTCTGATTTAGATAAGGTTATTGCTGAAAATGATGTAATCATCTCAGCGGTTTCCACATCATCTCCAATTATTTCATCGCGCAATTTTGATGGTGGGTTGGTACACAAGTTATTGATTGATCTTTCAGTACCACGTAGTATTAATAACAATGTAGAGGTGGTTCCCGGGCTTTCTTTATATAATGTAGATCAGTTAACTGAGCGTACACACAAAGCGAGAAAGGCTAGAGAAAAGGCAATTCCTGCTGTACGAAACATTATTGAAGAGGAATTAAATAATTTCACTTCATGGAAAAATGAAATGGGGGTATCTCCTACTATTCAACGCCTAAAAAGCGCGTTAGATCAAATCCGAAAGGACGAATTGGCACGGCATAAGAAATTGACTGATAAAGAGGTTGAGTTATTGGAGGTCGTTACAAAAAGTATGATTCAAAAGGTCATTAAGCTGCCGGTGCTTCAGTTGAAGGCAGCATGTAAAAGAGGGGAGGCAGAGACGTTGGTTGGTGTACTCAACGATCTTTTCAATCTTGAGGCTGCCGAAGTTGAGAAGAAATAGCCCGTCCTATATTTGTTAGCCGGGAATATGCGAAAAATTTTATCCATTTTATTTTTAGGTTACTGTCTGTTTGGCTTAGCCAATGATTTTGTCGTATTTGAGAAGGATGGATACTTTGGGATAAAGGACAAAACTGGCAATGTTACCGTACCTGCTGTTTATGAAAAACTTGGTTGGTCAGATGGGTCATCCAGTGTTCAGAATGGAGTGATTGGTTTTCGTGAAAAGAATCTATGGGGACTTATTACGGTTCGAAATAAGGCAATTACAGGACAAAAATTCTACTCAATAGTCCCTCTTGCTCCTAACCATTTTAAGGCATCTTTCAAGGGGAAATTTAGCAACAGGCTCTTTTATGGAATTATTGATTCTAAAGGAAAGACGCTGATCAGCTTCAAACACTTTTCCATTGAATCATTTGGGACTCACTGGCTCATTAGCGACTTTGAAAATAAAGAACAAAAATTCGGTGTAGTTTCATATGAGAATCAGCTTTTAATACCTCCCAAATATCAATCGATCAGGTTGTTTGGAAATCTTTATTTATGTGAGTTGCAGAAGCACAAGTTTGATATTTTCGATGGATGGGGAAATGAAAAGCAACTTGGAATAGACTCATTAGTAAAAGGAATAAATGGTGTTGTCGCTTTTAGAGATGGCTATGCAGGATATCTTTCATCGAACGGTGATACAGTTTATGATTTTTCCTATAAGAATTTTATCTCTGAATCGGAGGCAGTGAATTTTCCTGAATGGGTGATTTATAAAGGTGATTCAATATTATTGACACGAAAATGTGATTCACTGACAGTAAGCAATAGTGGGCTTTTAATTGCTTATTTAAATGGAGCGTCCCACTTTGTCCTTAAAAACGAAACGCTTTCTAAAAACTATGATCTCATACTAAAAAATGCTATTGGAGATTACCTTATTGTTCAAAGTAGCAAGAACAGAAAATGGTCAGTGTTAAATTTAGATGGCTTGCCATTGATCAAGAGGTATGACTCCATCCAGCCTATAGAAAATCATTTTGCAGCTATTAATTCCGATGGCTGGTACCTGTTCAATTCATCAGGTGTGAAACAAAACAGGCTTCCATTTGAGCGTCTTCAATCAGGTATTTCAGGTCAGGTAATCGCAAAAAAAAATAACCATTGGGGAGTAATAGGGGTAGCAGGAAATGATGTCACCACCTTCAAGTACGATAGTATCTCAAATGGTGATCAATGCTACTTTGTTTCGTATTTAAACAGATGGGGTGCGATGGATCATACTGGAAATTGGATTATACGTCCGGAATTCAATGAAATCTTATCAGTAGCTGACCTCATAATTGGAAGGAGAGGTAAAGGATACACAATCTATAATAATGGAATTCAGACGTACAAAACCAGTGATCGTCCGCATTCAATGCTGGGTGGGTATATGTTGGTTACTGATGAAAATGGAAGGCTTGGGATTTTCAAAAGAGATGGAACGCCACTAACACAAACAAAATATGATAACATTTCTTTAACCGATGAAATGTTTGTGCTGAGAGAACAAAATAAGGTTTCGATGATCACTAAAAGCGGAAATATGGTTATCGATTCAAAAGAAGGATATCAGGCAATAACAAATTCTGGTGAAGGGTATTTTTTAGTTAAAAAGGAAAATAAATGGGGGTTGGTGGATGATATGGGAAGATTAAGGATAAGCAATCGATATGATAGTGCAGGTGTGTTCCATAATGGAATGGCTCCCATTAAACTCCGGGCTAAATGGGGATTTATCAATAAGAGTGAGGATTTGCTTGTACAGCCATACTACGATTGGGTAAGTTCATTCAATGATGAAATAGCCATTGTACAATTGGATGGCAAATACGGGTTGATTGATCAACGTGGGAAAGAAGTTTTAGAACTAATGTGGAAATCTGTTTTCCGATTAAATTCAGGTAATTATATTGTGCAGAATATGGAAGATCGTGTTGGTCTGGTCGATCCAAAAGGTCGGTTTATATTGCGACCAGCTTACGATAATCTAAAAGATTTTGGAGATCGAATTGTGGTTTCTAAAAATGGTATTTGGGGTGTATTGGACTATTACGGTAGACCAATTTTTAAGATTAACCATGAAGAAATTAAGGTGATAGGGAATCTCACCATGATTAAGAGTTAGCTTTTAATTTCTTCACATATAATTTACAGGCAACCAGCATTGCCAGCGTTTATGGATTTTAACCAACTTCTGGAGTCCGTCAACCAGAACATCAGTGAAGCTGTGTTTAGGAGTGATAAGGACGGTTTGATTTACGTTAATAGTGCTTTTGTAAAGATGTTTGGATACACCTCTGAAAAGGAGGTGAGGACGCTTGCAATTTCCAGCCTGTACAAAGACCCTAGAGAAAGAACCCGCTTGATCAATAAGCTGAATGCGGATCATTCCTATGAGAATGAGGAGGTCGTTTTTCTTCGAAAAGATAACACGGAGTTTGTAGGGCTGATAAGCACCATCATGCATACAGATAAAAATGGAAATGTCTTTTGGGATGGTGCTATCCGTGATGTCACAAGGGAGCGCGAGTTCTTAGATCGAATCAGATCCAGGGAGCAACTACTTGAAAGCATCAATAAAAATATCAATGAAGCCATATATAGAAGTGAAAATAAAAAAGGGATCATTTATGTAAATGATGAGTTTGTTCGAATGTTCGGGTACAATTCCGGTCAGGAAATCATGGATATGGACCCGATGGAATTGTACAAAGACCCGAATGAGAGAGCCGCAATAGGAGAAGAAATTTTGAAACTTGGTTCAATTGAAAATAAGGAAGTCCAGTTTAGGCGGAAGGACGGTTCTACCTTTTGGGGATACCTAAACTCAATAATGATAGAAGGAGTTGATGGAAAAATATATTTTGATGGTGCAGTAAGAAATATTACAAAGGAGAAAGAGGCAGAGCAGGCCCTGATGAAATATGCAGAAATGCAGCGTATTCTTATCAATCTTTCCACAAAGTACATTGACTTGCCCTTAGAAGAAGTAGAGCAAGCAATCAATGATTCATTAAAAGAGCTTGGGGAATTTGTTGGAGCAGATCGTTCATATGTTTTTGATTTTGACAAGGAAGGAGGGGTTTGTAGCAATACCTTCGAATGGTGTGCCAATGGAATAAGTCCGGAAATTCATAACAATCAGAATTTACCACTCGACATCATGCCAGAGCTCGTTAATGCGCACCTCAAAGGCGATCCAATGATTGTAGATGATGTGAGAAAGCTTAAAAAGAAAGATTTTAAAGAACTTCTTGAGGCACAGAGTATTAGAAGTCTTATTACTATGCCAATGATTCACAACAAGGAATGTGTTGGCTTTGTTGGCTTTGACTGGACACGTAAATATCACAAGGCTGTGGAAAAAGAAGTGCTGCTGCTTGAACTTTTCTCAGAAATGTTGGTCAACATTCGCATTCGGTCACACAATGAACGAGAACTGCATAAGCTGTTTAGTAAGACCATCGAACAAAATCAGAGACTCAAAGATTTTTCATACATCACCTCACACAACTTCAGATCATCGGTGGCTAATTTGGTAGGCCTGCTCACCATTATTGAGGATGATCCAGGGAATAAAGAGTATTTTGAAATGCTGAAATCCACAGCGTTGAAATTGAACCTGGCGATTGATGCCATCAATGATTTGCTCAACTTCGAAAAGGACATTTCAATGCTCGAGAAAGAGGAAATAAACTTGTTGGATGTTGTGAATGATGTTATTTTACTTAATCGAAAATCCGCAACTGAGAAAAATATAGAACTTATTGTTGATATTCCTAAGACACTGACACTCCGAATATTACCTGCTTATTTGCAGAGTATTTTACATAATCTCATTACCAACGCTATGAAATATGGGGTTACTGAGGATCAACGAAAAATTAAAATAAGTGCTAAAAAAGAATCAAAAGAAGTATTTTTAACGGTGGCAGACCAAGGCAGAGGAATTGATCTTGAAAGATACGGAGGAAAGATGTTCCAGCTTGGTTCCAGGTTTCATCCTGATGAAGAAAGTGGGCATGGGATGGGATTGTATATGACCAAACAGCAAGTTGAAGCTATTAATGGTCGTATTGAAGTTGAAAGCGAAATAAATAAAGGAACTACGTTTAAAGTATATTTTAATGGGTAACCCAAACAAAATATTGCTTGTGGATGACGATCCTATTTTTCTTACTTTGGCTGAACTGGCTATAAAGAAAGAAAATGAGACGATTGAAATATATAAGGCTATGAATGGAGAAGAAGCTATCTCCTTTCTTAAGTCTCAATCTGTGGATGTGATTTTTCTAGATTTAAATATGCCAGTAATGAACGGCTGGGAATTTTTGGAAGCCCTCCCGGAAGTAGAAAATAAAGGAGACCATATTTATATCCTTACTTCCTCAATAGATCCTTCAGATCAAAGAAAGGCAGATGAGAATCCTCTTGTAACGTCTATGCTGGAAAAGCCGCTGGATAAAGCAAAAATTACCGCCACATTATCAAGCTAATCTGCCGGAAAAAGCTCTAATTGATTTGGTAATAGCTGAAAACTCATCCGGTGATGAGGTGTACTGCCCATCTCTTTAAGTCCATCTCTATGGGTCCGTGTTGGATACCCCACGTTCGTTTCCCATCCATATCCCGGAAAATCAAGCGCCAGCTGTCGCATAAGGTCATCACGATAAGTTTTTGCCAATATGGAAGCTGCAGCAATTGAGTAAAACTTACCATCTCCTTTGATAATGCACTCATGAGGAATTTCATTGAAAGGTTTAAATCTGTTGCCATCAATCAGCAATAGCTCGGGACTGATTTTTAGTTGCTCAATCGCGCGATGCATGGCTAAATAGCTGGCGTTCAAAATGTTTATTTCATCAATCTCACCCGGTGAAGCTACACCCACACCCCACGCCAAAGCATCATTTATAATCTCCTTTCTCAGCTCGTTTCGCTGCTTTTCTGAAAGTTGCTTTGAGTCATTGAGCACCTCGTGTTTATACGCTCTTGGTAGAATTACGGCAGCAGCCACAACGGGCCCAGCCAGGCATCCACGGCCAGCCTCATCACAACCAGCTTCAATTTTTTCCTTTTGGAAATAGGGTTTGAGCATCCTTCAAAGTTATCAATAGGTAAAGAAAAATTATGCTTACCAATTCTTGTATTTAAATAGCAATGTTCAGGAAGCTATAGCAAAATTTTGATGTCTATTAAACGTCACAAATCAAATACTCAATGAACAAAGGACTAATTGGACTACTATGCATTCTTGCATTCGGAACAGTACTTTCACAAACATTCACTCAAACAGTAAAAGGTCAGATAACAGATGAGCAGTCTGGATCACCAATTTTTGGGGCTACTGTTCTTATAATTGGGAGCGATCCACCATTAGGAGCTATTACGGATGTAAATGGATATTTTAAGATTGAAGGTGTGCCTATCGGGAGACAATCAGTAAGTGTTTCATACTTAGGTTATGAATCTATTACCATCCCAAATGTTTTGGTTGGAGCAGGGAAGGAAGTTGTAATAAATACAAAGCTGATTGAGTCACTCCATCAGCTGGAAGAAGTGATCGTAACAGCTAAAGATAGGCAGCCTGGTCAACCTAAAAACGAACTAGCTACTATTTCAGCCATTTCTATGGGAATCGAAGAGATCAGCCGGTTTCCTGCCACATTTAATGACCCTGCGCGAGCAGCTTTGACATATGCAGGCGTGCAAACTGGTGGTGATGACTTGCTAAACGAAATTGTAATCCGGGGAAATTCACCTAAAGGAATATTGTGGAGACTGGAGGGAGTAGAAATTCCCAACCCTAATCACTTTACGTCGATAGGGTCATCGGCAGGAGGCATAAGCATGCTTAGCAATAATGTACTTGCCAATTCAGATTTCTTCACAGGGGCATTTCCAGCGCAATACGGCAATGCAACATCCGGAATATTTGATCTTCAGCTTAGGCAAGGAAACTTTGAAAAGCATGAGCACACAGCTCAAATAGGTCTGTTGGGGGTCGCTGCAGCTTCGGAAGGGCCCATCTCTCGAGAGAGTCGAGCATCTTATTTATTCAACTACAGATATTCCACATTAGCTATGCTTACACAATTGGGACTGGATATTTTAGGAGAGCAGGAGGAAATAAACTTTCAGGACCTTTCATTTAAAATCAAGTTGCCAACAAAGAAGAGCGGGTCGTTTTCTATTTGGGGGCTAGGAGGTAAAAATTCCTATCGCTTTTTACCTGATATTTCCAACGGAGATTGGGAAAATGACCGTGAAAATCAGGAAACTGGAGTTGCTGGTGTTACCAATGTCATTTACGTCTCGGAGGATTCATTTTTTGAGACCATTATATCAGGTTCCTACAATCAAATCTCCAGTCGATATGATTCACTTGAGGCATTGACTTTTGAGAAACAAAACTTCGTTGAGTCCCAATTGAGATTCTCGACTTTTTATAATCACAAAATCTCTGCAAGGCATACCTTGAGGATTGGAACAATTTTAAGTCGACTTTCTTATGACCTAACAAACTTTTATTGGAATAGAGAAAGAGAGGAGCACGTTACCTCTCTTGATGAAAATGATCATGCGGGATTTTATCAGGGCTTTGGAAACTGGCAATTTCGGACAAGCGATCAGTTTACGCTCAATACCGGCCTACATTTCTCTCACTTTGCTTTGAATGGTAAATCCTATGTTGAACCTCGGATTGGATTTAAATGGAACAGGGGGACCCATGTGATCTCCGGAGGTTTGGGCCTACATAGCAGAATGGAAACAGTGGCTTTATATACAGCCAGACAATATAATGATGATGGTAGTTTTGTTCAAAACAATAAAGACCTGGGCTTTACGCAAGCATTTCATACCGCACTTGGGTTTGAGAAAATGCTAAAGCCAAAATTGAGATTTAAAGCAGAAGTCTATTATCAGCACTTATTCAATGTCCCCATCTGGCCAAATGATACAACTTCCGATTACAGTCTACTTACTTTTTCAGCTCTTAATACATTCGATGGATACACGCCAGATGAACTTGCTAACGATGGAACAGGAAAGAATTACGGACTTGAAATTACACTTGAACAGTTTTTATTCAATGGCTTCTATATGTTGACAACCACTTCTTTGTATAAGTCACTCTATACAGGAGCTGATGGTTTACAAAGAAGTACCCAGTTTGATGGTGGTTATATATTCAATTTCCTCGCTGGGAAGGAATACAAAGTAGGGTCTAATGGTAATAATACTATAGGTATAAATGGAAAATTCATTTTTGCTGGAGGGAAACGACAAGCACCAATCAATATCTCTGCTTCAATAGACGAGGGATATACCGTTTACCGATTTCAGAATAATTACGAGCTGAAGCTTGACGGTTATTTTAGAATGGATTTTGGTATTAGCTATCGTAAGAATAGAAAAAGGACTACCTCTGTGATCTCTCTGGATATTCAAAACCTGACTCAAAGGGAGAATGAATTCTTTAGGTACTATAATGTAGGAGCACGAAGAATCGAATCTGAGTCCCAAATCAGTTTTTTCCCTAACCTTAGTTATAAAATTGAATTTTAAACAAACAAATTGTAACGGTGGTTACATAGTTGTCTATTGAGACATCCAATTAGCTTTACCAATCGTACATTCGTTTTAAAATATTGTTATGAAATATATCGCTGTAATAGTCGGACTATTTTTCTTTAGTTGTCAATCTCAAGGCAACAGTAATAGTCCTAATAGAGAAGAGCCTGTTAAAGAAGCTGGCTTTCAGGAACTAGATACTGCCACATTAGCTGGCGGTTGCTTTTGGTGTATTGAGGCCGCCTTTGAGCAAATTCAGGGAGTAGAAGAAGCTGTATCAGGCTATGCTGGAGGAGACAAGTCTACTGCTGACTATGCGTTGGTTAGTTCAGGCAACACTGGTCATGCAGAGGCTGTTCAGGTCTATTATGATCCATCAGTGATCGATTATGAAACGATTTTAGAAATCTTTTTTACAGCCCATGACCCAACGCAGCTAAACAGACAAGGACCTGATGTAGGGCCTCAGTACAGGTCCGAAATCTTTTTTCATAATGATGAGCAAAGGAAATTGGCGGAGGCTAAAATGGAAGAGCTGGCTCCAGACTTCTCAAAACCAATTGTGACAAAGTTGAGCAAGTTGGATGCTTTTTATATGGCGGAAGAATATCATCAGGATTACGAAGAAAAACATCCGAATAATGGTTATATCCTGAATGTCTCCAAGCCAAAAATCGAAAAGGTTGCTAAAAAGTTTAAAGACCGATTAAAGAAGAACTAAAGCTGTCATTTCGGACCCGTTTGTCCGTCAGGCAGGCTTGTTCCGGCATTTCCCTGCTGGTTAAAGAATCTTTCAACTGCATCCACAGCACATTTCTTCCGATCACCTTCAATACCAGAAACAATAGCATAAGGAAGTTCATACTTTTCCAGGTACTCCTTATAAACCTCGAAGAAATGCTTCCTCATTTGCGGATGCTCGCGTTGTGGGTCTGGTGTCCATGGAATGTCAATATTGTTAAGTAGATAGAAATCATAATGCCTTTCAGAAAGCTGTTCTTCAATCCATGCATCCGTACTTCCATATTTATGGTCGCTCCAAATTTTAATCACAATTAAATTGGTGTCACAGATCAGGAAATTATTCGCATACTCAGCCTTTTCATCCTCCCATGCTAGCTGCCCTTCTGCAATTGACTTAAGATCATGCTGCTCATAATCCCGATCCAGTCGATCCAGGTAAAAGCGGGCATATTCCGGTACCCATTCAGTATCATAGTGCCTGGCCAGATGCTGACATAGTTCACTTTTCCCGGTTGATTCCGGCCCGATTACAGCTATTTTTTTTACCATAAGTAGCATTGACTGACCCTGAAATCTCGAAGAGATTTCTCCCCTCTCTTTCAAGAGAGGGGTTGGGGAGAGTTTATTTTTTTAATTCTCACCCATCAACAATTTTCTTCTCCACGACAGCCATCCAAGCACAGCGATGTAGGTAAACACCAGAAATTGGAAGCTGGTAAACGGAAGGCCTTTATAGATATAAAGTGGAATGGCAATCAGGTCACAGGCGATCCAGAAAAGCCAGTGTTCGATTTTTTTCAGTGCCATCAGGTACATGCCTGTCACAGCAAGGCCAGTAGTCATAGCATCTAGTATCGGTACATCACTATCCGTGAATTTTATAAGGAGCAGATAAATAATGACGAAGGCAGCTATGAATGTTGAAACATTGAGCACGTGACCCCATCCGGTACTTCTGGTAATTGGAATTTGACTTCTGCCAATATCCTTGGTGTTTTTCCAGTTCCACCAGCCATATACACTCATAAAGAAATAGTAAGTGTTGATTCCCGTTTCTGCATACAAACCATACTCGTAAGTGAGATATACAAAAATCACCACACTAATTATCCCAAATGGATAAACCAGAATTTTTTCCTGTTTACTAAACCAAACACTGAGGATACCGCAAATCACGGCGATAAACTCAAGCCAGGTGGTTTCTAAAAGTTGCTCGTAAAATGAATTCCAGATCTCCATATTATTTGAAATTTAAAATAAGGCCGCTTGTTACATATCATCTCTTTCTTTCGATATGTCTCAATAACCATGTTGAGCGTTATGCTCATCCATACGGTAAAAATATGTCTTGTCATAGTACTTATTCTATGGAACCGACATAATTTTGCACGGCAAATAATCATTACAGTTCAGTATTATTTGCCATGACTACAAACGACAAATTTCTCTTCGAAGCGCTCACCTACGATGATGTGCTTCTTCTCCCCGGTTATTCTGAAGTACTTCCACGTGATACAGATACGTCTGCTCAGATCACACGAAATATCCGACTAAATATTCCATTGGTTTCAGCTGCGATGGATACCGTAACCGAGGCGAAACTAGCGATCGCCATGGCACTAGAGGGCGGAATCGGCATTATTCACAAGAACATGACGATCGATAACCAGGCCATTCAGGTGAGGAAAGTAAAGCGATCGCAAAGTGGAATGATTCTGGACCCAATCACCCTGCATGTGGATGCTACTGTTGCAGATGCTGAGGCGATCATGAAAGAAAATAAAATTGGGGGAATCCCTGTCGTAGATAAAGATGATAAGCTCATTGGTATTGTAACTAACAGAGATTTACGTTTCGAGAAGATGCCTAAGAAGCCGGTAAAGGACATCATGACGAAAGACAATCTGATCACAGCTACGGCAGAGGTTGGACTGAATGAAGCTGAGGCAATTCTTCAGGAACATAAAATCGAAAAGCTTCCAATAGTTGATAAGAACGGTAAACTAACCGGACTGATTACGTATAAAGACATCCTTAAAAACAAGGACAGACCCAACGCATGTAAAGATGAGTACGGCCGATTAAGAGTGGGTGCTGCTGTTGGTGTGACACCAGATATCGAAGATCGTATCGCTGCTTTAGTCAAAGCGGGTGTTGATCTGGTATCCATTGATACCGCACATGGTCACTCCAAAGGAGTAATCGATATGGCTAAAAGAATCAAGAAGGCCTTTCCTGACTTGGAGACGATTGTTGGAAACATCGCAACTCCCGAAGCAGCAAAAGCGCTGGTCGAAGCAGGGGCTGATGCAATAAAAGTTGGAGTAGGACCTGGTAGTATCTGTACTACCAGAGTTATTGCAGGAGTTGGCGTTCCGCAACTTTCTGCAGTGTATGAGTCTTCCCAAGCGATCAAAGGATCAGGGGTTCCTGTCGTAGCAGATGGAGGAGTCAGGTTCTCAGGAGACGTGGTAAAAGCCATCGCCGGAGGAGGAAATACCGTAATGATCGGGTCATTGCTTGCCGGTACAGAAGAAGCTCCAGGAGAGGTGATCCTTTACGAAGGAAGAAAATTCAAATCTTACCGGGGCATGGGTTCGGTGGAGGCGATGGAAGAAGGGTCCAAAGACCGATACTTCCAGGATGCAGAAGATGACATCAAAAAATTAGTACCGGAAGGAATCGTCGGTCGAGTACCTTTCAAAGGATCTGTTCAAGAAGTACTTTACCAAATGGTAGGTGGACTAAAAGCAGGCATGGGTTATTGCGGTGCAGGAAGCATTGAAGCTTTACAGGAAGCCAAGTTTGTGAAGATCTCAGGTGCAGGAGTAGCTGAAAGCCACCCCCACGATATTCATATTACACGGGAAGCACCTAATTATAGTAGGAAGTGATTATGCTATACAATCAGTCTTGATTAGTATCACATTAATTTTCCTTAAGTATTCCTTGAAATCACTGTAGCTTGTAGATTTAGCCTTAGATTCTTTGATAAATTGATCAAATAGTATCTTTACTTCACTTTTATCTATCGATTCACTAAATGAATAGAAAGAGTAACCGCTATACTCAAAAAAAGAATCGTGAAGTGTAATTTGGAAGTACGGAGTTTTATTATTGAAAACCTCGATCTCATTCTTATTCAGGTCACCAATGATGGAAAAACAACCCGTTGATGCATAGAAATAGTCTAAATCTTTTTTATCGCGAGGAACAACCCATTCCTGGCAGGGCGAGATGTCAATCAAATTGACTTCAATTATATCTGATGTCCTAAGTTTTATAGTTTCTTCTGGTAAAAAAGCTTTTATAGTATACGCTCTTTCATCAAGAAGAGAATCTGAATTATTCGGACTAAGTGTGTAGAATTTTTGATAGACAGTAATTTCATCTTCATATGCTATATACTCAAAGAAGAATTCCTGAAATTCTAAATCTTCATGCCTCTCATAAAGCTCGTTCCAAGACGAAAAGACATATCCTTCGTGCTTTTTACTTAGAGTGGTCAATTCAACTTTATATTGTTGGCAGACGTAACCACCTGCATATATTGAACTATTTGAAAGTACTAAAAGAAGAATGCTAATGATTTGCTTCATATTAATTGATTAACAAAAAGCTAACCACATTATGAAAGAACCGCCACCTCAGTCTCTCCACCTTTCGTCAAATCACCAATTTTTACTTTGATGTCTGCATCTAGTGGAAGGAATAAATCTACCCGACTACCAAAGCGTATGAAGCCAACGTGTGAGCCTTGATCTACTGCATCACCTACTTGTGGATAGAAAGCGATTCGGCGCGCTACAGCGCCGGCGATCTGACGCATAAGAATAGTCGCCCCATTTTCTGCTTTGAAGCCAACAGAGGTGCGCTCATTTTCCGTACTTGATTTTGGGTGCCAGGCTACTAAAAATTTGCCCGGATGATATTTAAAGAAATCAACCACTCCTTTGATCGGGCTTCTGTTTACATGCACATTGAGTGGTGACATGAAGATCGAAACCTGGATGCGATCCTCTTTGTGGTATTCGTCCTCATAGGTCTTTTCAATAACGACTACTTTTCCTTCTGCTGGAGCATAAACTACTCCATCTTTTGGTGGCGTTTCCACTTTTGGGAATCGGAAAAAACGGACTACCAGGATCATGAAAATAATTGCGGCAGCTGCAAGGATCATTTGCACAATGAATATTGGGATCAGCCAATAAAGCAAGGCATACAGTCCACCTGTAAGCACCGCCATCAATGGGATCATCTTTAAGCCTTCCTTGTGTAGTCTCATGTCGAATTATTTAGAATGTCATGCTGAACAAAGTGAAGCATCTATGAGATTCTTCGCATGCGCTCAGAATGACAGTTTTAATAAATGGCTGCCGTCGCTAGCGACTTAGAAGCCGCCTCGGTATTTGTACGTCTTAGCCACCTTATCAATCGCTACTATGTAGGCAGCAATACGCATGCTTACGCCATAGTCCTGAGCCGTTTTGTACACTTTGTCAAAAGCTGTCTTCATGATACGGTCAGAGCGTCTGCTTACACGCTCACGTGTCCAGCCATAACCCAGTCGGTTTTGAACCCACTCAAAGTAAGATACTGTCACACCACCAGCATTCGCCAGAATATCTGGTACGGCTAAGATTCCTTTTTCATTCAATATTGCATCTGCTTTTGCGGATGTAGGGCCGTTAGCTCCTTCTACGATCATCTTCGCCTTGATTTTGTCGGCGTTTTCTTTCGTGATTACATCCTCAATAGCAGCAGGCACAAGCACATCCACCTCAAGAAGAAGCAGTTCATTCGGATCAATTTTTTCAGCTCCTGAAAATCCCTCAAGGCTTCCATTGTTAGCGTTGCGATATTCCATCGCTTTTTTGATGTTGATGCCCTCGCCGTTGTAGTATGCGCCGGAAAGGTCACTCACAGCGACGATGTTCACACCCCTTTCTTCCAAAAGCTGTGCTGCCCACGAGCCCACATTACCAAATCCCTGAATGGCACAGGTGGCTTTGAACGGATTAATTTTTTGTTTTTCCATGGCAGCCAGGGCTGAAATCATAACCCCTCTACCGGTTGCCTCTTCTCTTCCTAAAGAACCTCCAAGCACCAATGGCTTACCAGTCACTACGGAGTTGATGGTCATGCCCTGGTTTCGGGAATATTGGTCCATCATCCACGCCATCTCTCTTGGCCCTGTTCCCATATCCGGAGCAGGAATGTCTCGATCTTTACCAAACACATCATGCATAGCCTGTGTGAACGCCCTTGTTAAACGTTCAACCTCACCTGCTGACATCTCACGTGGATTGCATTTAATTCCTCCTTTGGCACCACCGTAAGGAATGTCCACAACGGCACACTTCCATGTCATCCAAGCTGCGAGAGCCTTCACCTCATCGATATTGACATCCATGTCGTAGCGCACGCCACCCTTAGAAGGGCCGAGAATGGTGGAGTGAATGACACGATATCCTTCAAATACCTTGATGGAACCACTGTCCATGGTCACTGGAAGGGAGACAATCACCTGTTTGGCAGGGGTCTTCAACACATCATACACTTCCTGATCCAAACCGAGATGCTCAGCTGCAATCTGGAAACGAGACATCATGGATTCAAATGGATTGTCTCTGTCCTTTATTGGCGCGGGTTCTATATATGCCATAGGAATAAAATAAAATCGGGGTTGTTGTTTATTTACAGGCGCAAAACTAAGCTGAATTCCGCTCTCTTTAGAATAATTTCAAGAAAACTACTACGAATGGAACAGCGATTAAAAGACTGTCAAATCTGTCTAGAAATCCACCATGCCCGGGAATGATGGTTCCGGAATCTTTGATCTGAATGGAGCGCTTGAAATGAGACTCCACCAGATCTCCATAGGTACCGGCAATCACCACGATGATAGAGACACTGATCCACTCAATTGGGTTCAGTCCTTCGAAGTAAAAACCAATCAAAATAGCAGTCAAAATAGCTGTACAAGCTCCACCAATACTTCCCTCCCAGGATTTATTGGGTGATATGCGTTCAAATAGTTTTCTTCGACCAAAAAGAATTCCCGAAAAATATGCCCCCACATCATTCGCCCAGGTCAGGAAAAGCAGACCCATTATGATTTCGTAGGAATATTCTCCACTGTAAAAAACAAGAATGTTTATGAGAGCAAATGGTACTGCGACATATAAAATGCCGAGGTAGAAAAGCGCAATATTGATGAAAGGGTGGACGTCACTCTTTTTGTAAAGCTTGATCAGAAACACAAACGATGCGAGGGGAAAGAGCGCCATGTAATACTGCGATGGCAAAATATCGGTTTCAATCAGAAAAGTTAAAATAAAAAGCAGGCCTCCAATGGTCACGCCTAATAATCGTATTGGGAGATAACTCTGTAGTCGCATGAGTCTGTAAAACTCCCACATGGTCATGCAGGAGATAAACAGAAATACAGCAAAGAACCCCCACTCACTCCACAAGAGCGATAAAATGATGATCATGCCGCCAATAAGTGCTGAAAACAGGCGAGGTGCTAAATCCGGGTATTTACTCAAACTTTATTTCTTCTTTAATGATTTTAATTGCCCGGATCACCTGATCAGGCGCCACAAATATTTCGAAATTTCCGAAACCATAAGCGGAAACTTTTTTATTTACAATGACAGGTTGCATGTCTAAGTCCTCAAGCACTTCCTTTACGATAAGCGCCCGGTACTCACGGTTGTCTTTAAAGACCGATTGCCAATCACGCATGCTGGAACTTTTTATAGAATATTCTGATAAGTAAAAAAGAAATGACAGCAAAAATCAAAATGGCCGGCCAGGGAGCAGCTTGCTCCATCTGTTCAGGTGAGACTTCCACAATGTCTTTTTGAGCTACATAAAGGGCTATTAGTGCCAATCCATTGTTAACCAGGTGACCGATCATAGCCACACTTAACTTGCCACTCCAGAAATAAAGATACCCAAAAAGTACCCCAAGAAACATCCTTGGAACAACTCCGAAAAATTGCATATGAATGGCTGCAAATATGAGCCCTGTTACCCAAATGGCAATGTGCGGATTAGCAAATGCTTTTGCAAATAGATTTTGGATGAGGCCTCTGAATAACAACTCTTCTCCAATGGCAGGGATAATAGCAACGACCACTAGTGCCAGGATAAAATGACTGGTAGAGTTGAAGTTGGTTAAATGCTCTGTTAAGACTTTAAGTTGTTCTTCGGATCGTCTTGCCCATTCTGCCCATTCAGAATTGCCAAAATCCATATTCATGTTCCATTCACCTACAGCACTATTGACAACCATGAAGCTGATGGATATACCTATGGTTAAACCAATGGTTTGCAAGGATATTTTTGGGAAAAATTCGGTGAAAGGAATTTTCAACGCCACACCAATAAAAAGCGCAGAAGCACCGATAAACATGAATGTAGCAGCAATGCCCTGAACAGCTAGTAAGAATATTGGATCCATGCCAAGGATCAGGTCGTTATCCACTTCTCCACCACTATTGCCCAGCATCATCACTCCTGAAATGTATGCTGTGAGCATTATTCCAAAGATCAACGCTCTGTTTTTTTGTTTATCCTCCGGGTAATTTCTTAGAATCTCCTGCATATGGCTAACTTTGCGGACAAATATAACCGTTCAAGGTGGTTAAAATCAGCGACATAGAAATAGGAGAGTTTCCATTACTTCTTGCACCCATGGAGGATGTAAGTGATCCGCCATTTCGGGCCGTATGCAAGCAGAATGGAGCCGATTTGATGTATACCGAATTTATTTCTTCGGAAGGATTGATTCGGCATGCTGAAAAGAGTGTTCAGAAGCTTGATATCTACGATTATGAGCGCCCCATCGGGATTCAGATTTTTGGAGACAAAATTGAATCCATGCGCGAGGCTGCATCCATCGCGGAGGAGGCTGATCCGGAAATTATTGACATCAACTATGGGTGTCCGGTCAAGAAAGTAGCCTGCAAAGGTGCTGGAGCTGGTATACTATTGGATCTTCCGAAGATGCAGGAGATGACTGCTGAGATTGTGAAGCGAGTCAATAAACCTGTTACAGTTAAGACCAGACTTGGGTGGGATGATTCAACAATTAAGATTCAGGAAGTTGCACACCGACTGCAGGATGTGGGCATCCATGCCTTGAGTATACATGGGCGCACACGGAAGCAGATGTATAAGGGGGAGGCCAACTGGGAGCCAATTGCAGAAGTGAAAAATGATCCGGGTATTCATATTCCAATCTTTGGAAATGGAGATATAGACTCACCAGAAAAAGCACTTGAGTACCGAAATAAATACGGCGTGGATGGAATCATGATTGGTCGTGCCGCCATTGGGTATCCATGGATCTTCAATGAGATTAAGCACTATATGAAAACAGGTGAGATTCTGGAAGCACCGTCGTTGGATGAACGAGTGAGGGTGGCTGTTCAGCACCTTGATTTTTCCATAGAATGGAAGGGGGAGAAGCTTGGTCTATTTGAGATGAGAAGGCACTACACCAATTATTTCAGAGGCATACAAAACTTTAAGCCCACACGAACCACACTTGTTGAGTCTGAATCATATCAGGAAGTGAAAGAGACCCTGCTTCGGATTCCGGATGTTTATGGGGAGGTGATGGTATAAAATTATGATCGTTTTCAAGTCAAGAAAGAGCATTTTGTTAGGGACCTTGCTTTGGGGAATATTGGTTTTTACACTTGCTTTTTCAGCGTATCCACAATGGCAAATAGGCAATTCGAGACTCACCATTGTCCTCTTGATAGTTATTGCATTTACAGCCATTATATGGTTTGGAATCCAATATAAAATAAAGGACGACACTCTCCTCATTTTGATCGGGCCAATAGCTATGTATAAAATTCCTATTAGCAAGATTGAATCGATAAATAGAAGCTTTAACCCTTTAAGTTCTCCGGCGGTCTCCCTCAAAAGACTTAAAGTAAAATTCCAGGGAGGCTGGGTGCTGATCTCACCTAAAAAGGAGGAGGAGTTCGTGAGCCACCTAGTGTCAATTAACTCATCTATCTTTATAAATTTGGACAAGAAGATAGAAAATGACTCTTTATTTACTCGGCTTATTTATAGGCTGCTGTAAGATCATGTTGGCTGCTGTTTCTGATGATTGATCTAACTTGCGTGAATGCAAAAATCGTCTGCTTTGGCATGGGTACTGCTATTCATTTTGGCTTTCATTTGGGGGAGTTCATTCATTCTGATCAAAAAGGGATTGATTGGACTGGAGCCTGCGGAAGTTGGCTCACTTCGAATTTTGTCTGCCTCCCTGTTCTTGCTTCCTTCTGCCTTGAAGCGTTTCAGCTCAATTGAAAAATCAAAGCTGCCTTATTTTGTGTCTGTTGGTCTACTTGGAAGCCTGGTTCCGGCATTTCTATTCGCCATTGCACAAACACAACTAGAGAGCGCCATCACAGGAGTCCTAAATGGTCTGGTTCCAATATTCACCATTCTTATCGCACTGATATTTTTAAAGCAAAAGCAGGTTGGTACTGTTTATATTGGTGTAATCATTGGATTTATTGGTACTGCGATTCTTATTACAGCCGGTGAAGGAAACTCGATAAATGGAATCAATGCCTACGCGCTTTTAGTGGTGCTTGCTACTATTTGCTATGCATCAAACTTAAACCTCATCAAACGAAAATTGAATGATCTGCATGCTGTGACAGTAACCAGTGTTTCATTATTACTGGTTGGACCAATTGCAGCAATCTATCTTTTTGGTTTCACAGGTTTTTATCACAAAATCTCCACCGGCACGGAAGCGATTGGTATCTCTACCTTTTATATTTCATTGTTAGGAGTTTTAGGTACCGCAATAGCACTGATTATCTTCAATAAGATTTTGCAAATGAAGGATGCATTGTTTGCTTCTTCGGTGACTTACATTATACCAATTTTCGCTGTTGGATGGGGCGTCCTCGACGGAGAAAGACTTTATCTCATGCATTACATCGGAATGATTGCTGTTGGGATTGGGGTGTATATTGCCAATACGAACAGAGCTGCTCATAAAAAATAAATGTTGCACCTTTTTCTGAGACGCAACATTTACTCATTAACTCAAAGTATTTTATCAATCAAATTCAATGATGAAAAAGAGATTGTTATTATGGTCTATGTCATTCCATTGTCCGGCCGAACCTAATGGCCAATCTGTTATTGCCAGCCCAAGTGTATGCTGTGAATTTTGAAAATTGTCAGGTTCATTTCCCCAGTTAGTATAACTTCCATCTACAGGTGAACCGGAGCTATCTCCTATCCAGAACGGCGTGCCCTCTCCGGAATTATCGCCATCCCATATCCAGCTACCTTCTGTATCAAAATCATTTCCTCCAAGCCATAAATAAGATGCATTTCCACCATCGGGTGCTGTAGTTGAAGCAGCATTAATGGAAGAAGATTCAATTTGACTATAAATAGCATTCTGTTCCTCCAGAGAGTTAATCTCAGCCAGATAGCCGCCTCGCTCTACAGCACAACTGGCGGCATCTCTCCATGTCTTTGTTTCTTTCACAATTTCATAATTCTTTCCGTCAAATGTGAATGAAATCACATTGCCTTCATCAACACATTCTACAACTGTTGCAGAAGCAACATAAGATGTAGTTGTTCCATCCTCTGCTGTAACCGTATAAGTTACAGGATTTGTGAAATTTTGAACTTCACCGGATGCCGGACTAACAGTTGCTTTATCTGAGATTACAATTGTTGGAGTCAGCGCAGTTACTTCAGATCCTAAAGGAAGCTCTGCTGATATAGTTTTCCCACTCTCATCTATTGAGACAGTTGCTCCATCAATTGAAAAACTAGTGATTTTCTTTGCATCACTGAGCGATGGAGATTCCTCATCAGAACAACTGAACAGGATGGATGAGCCAACTGCAATTAAAATAATGTAAACGTTCTTCATACTTATAATTTTAGATTTGAAGACGAAACAATTAGAATCAATCAACCCCTGCGTTTTGAGGCGTTTTATAAGTAAGAAATAATTGGCTGGACGGGTTTTACTTCAAAAAGGAAGGGATTATGTAGTAAACAAGCAGGGTGATTGCAATACTGGAAATAATATTTAACCATACTCCAGCTCTTACCATATCGTTCATTTTTAATTCACCTGAGCTAAATACAATAGCGTTGGGTCCTGTTGCTATTGGTAACATGAATGCGCAGGAAGCGGCCATGGTTGCCGGGATCATCAGCAAGAATGGATGAACACCGATTGCTTCAGCTAAAGAGGCCAGCACCGGTAGCATAATCGAAGCAGTTGCAACATTCGATGTGACTTCCGTAAGAAAGTTGACAGAAAGGGCCACAATTAGAATGATTATAAAAAGAGGTAATTCTGAAATGCCTATCAGTTGCAACCCTAACCATTCGGCAAGTTGAGAACTTTGAAATGCTGCTGCTAGTGAAAGACCTCCGCCGAAAAGGATGATTACTCCCCAAGGTAGCTTTTCAGCCTCTTCCCAGGTGAGAAGTGGTTTGCCGTTTAGAGATTTAGAAGGCAGAATAAACATCATCAATGCAGCAGCAATAGCTATTACTGTGTCATTGATGCCAGGTATAAACTGATTGAGAACAAATGACCGGGTAATCCACAGAATGGCAGTGATTACAAAAACAATGGCTACTACTTTTTCCTCTTGTTTCATTTGACCCAATGCCTCTTTTTCTTTTTGAATCAATTCCTGGCCTATCGAGATGTTTATTTTATGTAGTGGAAAAACAATTCTGGTTAAAATAATCCAACAAATAGCCAGCATTACCAGTGAAAAAGGAAGGGCAAAAGCCATCCAGCTGGCAAAACTAAATTCCTGAGCGTAGAGCTTGGAGGCGATGGATACAAAAATGGGATTCGTTGGGGTTCCTACTAGTGTAGCTACTCCGCCTATTGAAGCAGAGAATGCAATCCCGAGCAATAGCGATTTAAAGAATATATTTCCGGCCTTGCCCGTCAATTCTTTCATTTCTGCAATCAGAGCTGTGGCTATCGTGACCATCATGAGTGTTGTCGCCGTATTGGAAATCCACATGGATAAAAGCCCGGTCGCCAGCATGAAACCTAAAACAATCAGTTGGGCATTAGTGCCAACAGCAGAAATTATTTCAATGGCGATTCTGCGATGAAGATTCCATCGTTGCATAGCTATGGCGATGATAAAACCACCCACAAAAAGAAAGAGCATCTTATCTCCATACGCAGCTGTTGTCTGTGCTATTGGAGCTCCGCCTGACAGTGGCAATAAAGCGATGGGGAGCAGGGCTGTTGCCGATATAGGAAGTGCTTCGGAAAGCCACCATGTAGCAATCCACAGTGTTGAAGCGAGGACTGCATTGGCTTCAGCATTTAAATCCTCAAATGGATGGAGAAAGAAAACGACACAAAACAAAATGGGCCCGATAACGAGCCCAATTCTTTTTCTGATCATGAAGCAGGGTTAGATTGACTCATCCTGTAATTTCTCAAAATCAAATTCATTTAAAAAATTCTTTGCCTGATCCAATGTCTGGAAATCATACTCTCTTACTTCTCCTTTACTTCCGTGAATTTCTATTCTTACAACTGAAATTCTCGCATCGTGAGTCAGAGGATCATCAATAAGTTGACCACTGGAAGCGTCTTTGATTTTATGCGAAAGCACCACATTCTTACGCTTGATACGATTACAGTAAGAACATTTAAATTCTTTGAGTAACTCGCCATCTTCTGTATCGGATGCTTCCTTGATGATTTCTTCTTTTTCTAAACGTAATGTCTGGAAGCCGCAACGGTCACATTCAAGTGCGCTTAAATGACCTTTGTACTTTTCGATTTTTGTATAGCCGGTGGCTTCATCAATCCACACATCATAATCTACTGAGAACACATTTTCTTCTGCCTGCATCCCTTCATCGAGGTACGCATCTTCTTCAGACTCACTCAAAAGCTTCATTTTGTTCCCATTTTCAGGGTTTACTCTAGGAGTATATCTGAGCTTTTTCAATTTTTTCTCCAGAATTCCAGGGTAGTAAAACTTCAGAATTAGTTGAGCTATGTAACCATACAGAACGCCAATACACATTGAAACGAATAGTCGGATGAAAAACCAGATTCCATCCAGCTTCATTGTTTCATACTCAAGCGTATTGCAGAAGAGAAAAAGTGCTATTGCTACAAAGATGTGTCCGGTCAGGAGTTTCTTTGTCTCTTTTTCACTGGCAAGGTCAAATTTTTCCTTGTATGTATTCTTTGACATGAAGGAAATCTTGTAGATGATGTAATTCAACACACCTACTGCTAATACCACAAATACCAGGATATATACGATTTGCTGCCATTTAGCGAGGAAATCGAGGTAAAAATCATTATTCATACGGGTGACAAGTTTTAACAAAAATAAGACGATTTAAAAAACCGCCAACATTTCTAGAAACAGTACGAACTTTTGCTCCCCTAATTGTTAACAGATTTATCTTTTTTTTGGGTATCCTGAAGGATTATATGAAGGATGGAAACTTTTTGTGCATAAGGGTTGATTGAGTCTACTTGCACGGGTTCGTTCACAGGAAGTAAAGACGCCCATTTGGAAAGCTCTTCGTTTGCTAAAGATGACAGTCTTTCCTCAGCTTCCATCAGGAAAGCGAAGGTGCCGAGTATCAGCAGTAGCGTTATGAGTTTGTTGAGCTTGGGGTTCATTAGTCTTAGTCCTTTTTCTAAATGAGCGTCTATCACTTCTTGTTTTGAAAACCTAACCTTGCCTTAAGGATGATTGCGAACCATGAAAAGTTGCATCTCATCCTAATTTTTACGAATTCGAATGTTTTAAGACCTTTAATTCATGCTAATAGGCATTATAATCACCCGAATTGCACAGAAAGTACCGTGATTAGTACGAATGGTTACAAGAAATTCACACTTACATTATTTTCAGATCAAAGAAATACTTATCCTATTTTAGCCTTTATTAAATTGTGCTAATGCAGGTGGCCACAAAGTGAAGGTGGCTGTTAGGATCGTTTTTAAATTTATTGATTTAACCAGGTGAATTGTAGTCTATGCAAAGATTGATTATATGCTTCGGATGTCTAATGTTTTCATATCAATCGAACTGTCAAATACATTTTACTGAAATTGATGCTGGGGACCTGTCATACATTCCTGGTGGATACACATTTGATGGTCAGAGAGTTGGTGGTACGTGGATAGATTTTGATCAAGACGGTGATATAGATTTTTTTGACGGGTACATTTATTATCAAAATGATGGCGTTAACCACTTTGTTGCTGATTCATTTATCCATTCTGGGAATCCACCAACGATTGTTGATTTAAATAATGATCGGAGGCTTGATTTAATTTCCACGAACGACACACTTCCGACCACCCTCCACATAAATTTTGGAAACACATACGAAAAAATAATCTTAGATGACTCCTATGGGTATAATGAAGCATCATGCGTTGATTTCAATAATGATGGATTGCTAGACATATTACTAACTGATATTGATAATAATAATCGGTTATATGTAAATAAAGGAACAACTTTTTTACCTGAAACAAATCAGATTACAGGTTCTCATTTCAGTACATGGGCTGATTTTGATAATGATGGTGATATGGATCTTATGTGTAGTGCATTGTATGAAAATTTGGGAGATGGAACCTTTGAACGCAAGGATGATATTCAAGGAACCAGCTGGGGAGACTACAACAATGATGGATTTGAAGATCTTTTTGGTGTGCTGAATAACCACCTAGTAATATATACTAATAATCAGGGCATAGGATTCACAATCGACACAATTGCAATAGCAGATGATCCATTTTTGATAGGTAGCTCATGGGGGGATCTTGATAATGATGGTGATCTGGATTTACTTATCTCTGATTGGAATTTTGGGCATTCTCTGTTTCTAAATAACAACGGGATACTTACTCATATAAACTTTGAAGAAACATATAAACAATCAAAATTATCACTAACCGAACAGCAGCTGTTTAACCCCGCTTTACCAATGAGCTTAACGTTTGGAGATATAAATCATGATGGTAATCTAGATGCCTTCATTGGGTATGATAGCGGAACGCCAAATCAAATTTTGTTGAATGTTGGTAACACAAATAGTTGGCTGGGTCTAAATCTTGAGGGAACCGAATCAAATGCAAATGGGATTGGAGCTAGGGTAACCGTAGAAGCAGTAATTGATGGAAAGGTAAGAAAGCAATACAGACAACAACGCTCCAGGCATGGTCCTAATGCTGGTAATTTGACTATGCATTTTGGATTAGGAAATGCAACCACTGTTGATAAGCTAACGGTGGAGTGGCCCTCTGGAAATGTAACAGAGCTCCAAAATGTTGATGTGGGACAGTATCTTGTGATTAATGAAGATATGGTCACATCTGTCATATCAGAGGAACCTACTTCTATGATTTATCCTAATCCAGCAAATGAGTATATCACGATTAGAAGCTCAACTGATTATTACGGTACAGTATTGATTGAGATTTTCAACATGAATGGGAAAGAAATTAATAGTTCTCAAATCCATAAAGGAGATGGCCTACTTGAACATAAAATGGGCATTCAAAATCTAGCTACAGGCACCTATTTTTTAAAGGTACGATTAGGCGACCAGGTATTTATCCAGAAAATCATCAAAGAATAACCGTCCTTATTTCCAGCTCATTGGATAGTTCTCATCCAGATACTGTAGTCCTGTCTTAGTCACATGGATAGGGCCGAAGGTGTCAAGCATTACAGCCAGTTCTTCCGTTTCCTTCGCTCCTATGCTTGCTTCTACAGTGCCAGGGTGTGGGCCATGTGGCAACCCACCGGGATGTAGAGTGAAAGAACCACGATCAATTCCTTTTCTGCTCATGAAGTTTCCTTCAACGTAATACAACACTTCATCAGAGTCTATGTTGGAGTGATTATAAGGCGCAGGAATAGCCTTAGGGTGATAGTCGAATAGTCTGGGTACAAAAGAGCAAATAACATAACCGTGGGCCTGAAATGTCTGATGTACCGGAGGTGGCTGATGAATCCTACCTGTTATTGGCTCAAAGTCATGAATGGACAATGCATATGGGTATAAGTAGCCATCCCACCCAACAAGATCAAATGGGGAGTGCTTATAGTAATAATCATGAAGCATATCCTCATGCTTGATTTTTACCAGATATTCACCTTCTTTATCTTCAGTCACTAACTCTGAAGGTGGCCGAATGTCTCGTTCACAATATGGAGAGTGTTCTAAAAGCTGACCTAGCTCGTTTCTGTATCGTTTTACCGTCTCAACAGGATTGGCGGACTCGATAATCAAAAGTTTAAGAGGACCCTCATCCCACTCAAGTCGATAGATTGTTGTTCTGGGAATGACAACATAATCTCCCTGCTTAATGCGCAGTTTGCCAAACTGAGAGTAGAGATAGCCATTGCCATCATGGATAAAGATCACTTCATCGGCCTGACCATTCTTATAGTAATAGTCCATTTTTCGCGATGTTGGATGACATATTGCCATTGAAACATCCTTGTTTTTCAAAAGAACCTTACGTGCCTCCAAAAAATCATCGCCTGTCGTTTCAACATTCGAAGTATTTAGATGCGTTTGCTTTAAAGAATAATCTGCAATTTCTTCTTTCCAGAAAATGGATTTCCCAACCTTCTCTACCCGCGTTGGGGGAGTGATGTGATATAGGTTCGAATAAATGCCTGAAAAGCCTCTTGACGACACTAGTTCCTCTGCATACAGACTGCCATCAGGTTGCCTAAACTGCGTGTGTCGTTTAGGTGGTATTTCTCCAAGTTTGTGATAGTATGTCATATTAACGTTGCGCTATTTTATCTGCTTCGTCCATCAGCTGAATGGCCTTTTGAAAAATCTCATCCTGCTGATTAAATATGGGATAGAACCCTTCATTGTCCCAAATTCCGCGTGCAATATAAGCTCTCATTAGTTGTTTTAACAACTTTCGTGATCGTTTATATTCTAACTCATTAAAAGATAGGCCATTACCCTCTGAAACACTAACCAAATCAGCTAGCATTTGTTCGCTAATTTCAAACTCATTTTTGAATTTTTCATAGCCCATTCTTTCCAGTTCTTCTCTGTTTTCCTGAGCATACATTACAGTGTATTCCTGAATAGAATTGGTACTAAACAGTCTGTTGAGGTAACGGGTATTATAAGCAGTGTCTAGCGGCACAAATACATCCGGTGTTATACCTCCACCTCCATAAACAATTCTTCCTTTGTCAGTTTTAAAGGCCAATGTGTCAATGTTTTTGATGCTGTCAGATGAATAAACCTCTCCATTTTCATATCGTTCATAAGCCTCCATGTAATATTCATCCAGTTTGCCATTTGAATAGGTTTTTTGAATACTTCGTCCACTGGGTGTATAATACCTTGAAATAGTCAGTCGAAGTTCAGAGCCGTCATTTAAATCAATTGGGAGCTGTACCAGTCCTTTTCCGAATGATCTGCGACCAACGATGAGCCCTCTGTCGTGATCCTGCATAGCTCCCGCCACGATCTCAGAAGCAGATGCCGAACCTTCATCCACCATTATCACTAATGATCCTTCTTCAAAATCTCCCGGCTCGCCCGAATAGTGCTGCTCAGCATATCGTTTTTCTTTCCCATCTGTGTACACGATCATTTGCCTGTCTGCCAGAAGCTCGTCTGCTATCTGTACTGCTCTGTTGAGATAGCCTCCCGGATTCCCGGTCAGATCGATCACCAGTTTTTTCATACCTTGATCTTTTAGTTTAAGCAGTGCCTCTTTAAACTCCAGATAAGTTGAATTGGCAAATCGTGCGACTTTTATGTACCCGATTTCATCATCTACCATGTAGGATACGTCTACAGAAAATTGTGGGATAACATCTCTTTCTATTGTATAATCGATCAGATCATCTTCCCCATCTCGTTTGATGCTTACGGTTACCTTAGAGCCACCTGGGCCTCTCAAAAGCTCCACAACCCGCTGATTGTTAATTCCTATTCCGGCTACTCGCTCGCCATCTACTTTGATAATTTTATCTCCTGCTCTGATCCCCAATTTTTCAGAAGGTCCTCCGCTTAAAGGGCTAACCACATGGATGGTGTCTTTAAAGATGTTAAATTCAATACCGACCCCTTCATAGTTACCTTCCAGACGCGATTGAATCAACTCTAGGTCCTTAGCCGGAATATATGAGGTGTGTGGGTCCAGATCTTCGAGCATATTTGTAATAGCGCTTTCTACCAGATCTTCACTGTTCACTTCATCTACATAATCATTCTCAATATGTGTGAGCACCTGACGAAATTTAGTCAGGCTCTTCATGAAGTCAGACGCGGTTGTGGTTGAAGATCCTGCCATATTAGCGCCAATAAAAACACCAATACAAAGGGTAATCGCTACGTATAAAGGGAGACGTACAGCTCCTTTTGAATTTTTATGTGTACTCATAATTCAAAAATAAGGCTTATTTCAAGGAATGAACGCATTGAACATCAAAGTGTTGACTTGCGTTGATGAAGGAGTTATTTTTGTATATGGTCTTCGAAAAAACCATCGGACAGGTTGTAGATGAAAATTACGTGTATGCACGAGCATTACACTATTTAGGAATTGACTTTTTTGAGGCTCCTGATAAGAAACTTAATGAGATCTGCAGTGAGAAAGGACTGGATCGTCAGCTTGTGATAAAGGCATTTTATCATTTCGACTCATGCAATCGTTTCAGTTTTAATGAATTAGAGTCCTATCCTATTCAATTGCTCGTAGAGTATTTGAAGCATGCGCATTATGTATTCATCAAAGAAAAGCTTCCTTACATTGTGCATCTAGCTAAGAAATGGAATAGGGATGAAGGACTTCAGAATTTGCTAACCGAGTTTATTGAAGATTTCATTAAACATATTTATGAGGAGGAAGACACCACTTTCAAATTCATTGAATTGTTGTGTCAGACGAAAAAAGGATCGCCATCAGCTTTTTTGCAGTTGCACCAAGATTTTGGTGACTATTCCCTTAGCCTGGAATTTGAAGATCATCAGGATGATGATGAATTTGGTGCAATAAGAGACTTAATTGCTACGATACAACCAGTAAATCTTCATGATCGTGTGCTAATCAATGAGATAAAAGCCTTTGATCGGGAAATGGTTTACCATGCAGAAATTGAGAACCATATCTTTTTCCCGAAAGCCATCGAGTTGCAAAAGGCAGTTCAAAAAAGAATTCAAACACTATCAAAACTTAACTGATGCCAAGAATATTGGCTATTGATTACGGTGCAAAGCGTACGGGCCTTGCAGTTACCGATCCGCTTGGCATCATAGCATCGCCTTTAGATGTTGTTGCAAGTCATACCTTGGAGAATTTTTTAAAGGATTATTTCCAGAAGGAAGAAGTGAGCAGGGTGATTATCGGTATGCCCAAAAATACAGATGGACGTGATACCAATGCTACCCCCTTAGTTCAGGCATTTATTAACCGATTCAAAAAAGTATTCCCTTCGATGGAATTAATTTTGCACGATGAGCGCTTTACTTCCAAGATGGCAATGGACGCCATGATCGCTGGTGGGATGAAGAAGAAGGATAGAAGAAATAAGGGGAATGTAGATAAGGTTAGCGCAACAATAATTTTGCAATCATATTTAGCTAGTAATTAATGATTTTTCCAATCGTATTGTACGGGGATCCGGTTTTAAAGAAAAAGGCCAAAGAAGTAGCAGAGAATGATGAATCTGTTGTGGAGTTTGTTGAAAGCATGTTTGAAACCATGTATGCTGCCCAGGGAGTGGGTTTGGCTGCTCCTCAGGTAGGAGAATCATTACGCGTGTTCGTAGTAGATACAAATCCCATGGAGGAGGACGAAGAAAATGGGCTGAAGCAAGCGTTTATTAATCCAGTGATGATCGAAGAGCTCGGAGAGGAGTGGGCATTTGAAGAGGGGTGTTTAAGTATTCCCGGTGTACGTGCAGATGTCAATAGGAAGCCACAGATCAAAATTGAATACTTTGATGAAAACTGGGAGCTGCACGAAAAAACTTTTGACGGGATGAAAGCTCGTGTGATTCAGCATGAGTACGATCACATTGAGGGAAAATTATTTACAGATTATCTCACACCTTTTAAAAAGCGACTACTCAAAGGAAAGCTGGCTAATATCAGCAAGGGAAAAACCGATGCTGAGTATCGTGTGAAAGTGCCGAGGTGATGAAAGACTTGACGATTTCACTCTTTCAGGCAGACCTCCATTGGGAAGAAATAGATGCTAACCTTGCCATGTTTGAGGAAATGATTTGGTCTGTAGATCAAACAGACCTTGTTGTTCTTCCTGAAATGTTTACTACTGGCTTCTCCATGAGTGCCGACAAGCTTGCTGAGCCACCAGGTGGAAAGACATTCAAATGGATGAGACAGATGGCCATTCAGCGAAAGCTGGCCATTACCGGGAGTGTTATTACGAAAGAGCAGGGCAATTTTTATAATCGCTTATACTTTGTGTATCCGGATGGCTCATCTAAGCAGTACGATAAAAAACATCTCTTTAATCTGGCAACTGAGGGAGATACCTATACAGCAGGTACAGAGCGATTGATAATTCAATATGAAGGCTGGCGCATCCATCCGATGATCTGTTATGATTTGCGATTCCCTGTTTGGGCAAGGTCTAAAAAGTCTTCCACCTCAATTTATGAGTACGACCTCCTTCTGTATGTAGCCAACTGGCCAGATACAAGAGTTAATGCATGGGATACTCTGCTGGAGGCAAGGGCCATTGAAAATCTTTCATATTGCGCCGGAGTAAACAGAGTAGGAACCGATGGTTTCCCCAAAGATTACAATGGTCACTCCGGGGTGTATTCTCCTAAAGGCGATCAATTGGTTTTTTCAGAAAGCAAAGAAGAAATTCTTACTACAACACTATCAGCTAGTGATTTAAAGGAATATCGCGAGAATTTCCCATTCCAGGAAGATTCGGATGAGTTTGAGCTGAAATAAAAAGTCAACAAGCTGACCAACTCCTATTATTTTAAAACAGTTTGCTTTCCGGTGAGTTTTATAGACTGTGAAAACAATAATTTTAAGTTTTGCAATACTGGCTTCTAACTTGGCTTTTAGTCAAACATTGCCTGAAATACGTTCCGCGTTTCATGAGGTCGTATTGAACCCCAAAAATTCAAGGAACTTCCATCAATACCTGAAGCAGGTAGATCGTCCTACAGCTACAGAAAAAGCCTACCAGGCTGTTTCCGAAGCGTTGCTTGCGCAGGTGGTTTGGAACCCATTTAATAAGCTAGCACAGGTTATTAAGTATGATAAGGAAATGTCAGTCGTGGTTGCTGAAGATCCTGAAAACATCGAAATCCGCTTTTTAAGATTAGCTATTGAGTATAACCTTCCTTCCTTTCTTGGGATGAGTGAACACTTGGAAGAGGATGCAGCGGTAATAACTGAAAATTTATCAAACATACACCAGATACAATTGGAGCCTTCGTATAGCAAATACATTATTCATTTCCTGTCTCAAACTGGCTTATGCTCATCAGGTCAAATCAGTTTGATGAAAGAGCGACTGGCGCTGCATCAATAGAAATTGATTTCACAATCTGGGAAAACCGTCTGAAAGTCATCAATGGTGTGCTGCCTTAGTCGGGTATTGAAGCAAACCAGTTTTTTTAGATTTTGCATACCATAAAGACGTTGAAGTTTCCAGACACGTGTATTACTCACATCTATAGTTTCAAGATTATAAAGCTCCGAAACCCCTTTTAGATTTTTAATGCTGGTTCCGGCACAGTTCAGGTGCTTAATGGATCGCATCCCATCCAATTCTTTCAGGTCATCAATGCCGGTATTCTGGATATTGAATTCTTCGAGGTTGGTTAAAGCTGAAATGCCTTCCAGCGATTGAAGTGGACCGTTGGAGCAAGTGATTGATGTGAGACTTTTGTGATTGTATAACTCCTTCAAGTCAGTGACACGCACATTGTTGAGGACTACTTTTTTTAGGTTAATAAATTCATTCAATGGAGCTAATGATGCTATAGGGGCATTTTCCAGAATAATTTCTTCTTGCTCGATCAGTTGATGCAGGTGATAGGAATCTTCTTTTTCGATAGCTAGTTCTTTTTTCCAGGGATCTCTTAAATCAGCGTACCATGTTGCAAGATTTACCGATTGGTAAATAACAACCAGATTTTCTGTTGCGTTTAGCAAGGAAACGATAGGCTTTTCATCAACCTCTGTATCATCTATATCCAGCAGCTCCAGGTTTTTGAGACTTTTGAGGGAAGTCAGGTCATTGAGTAAACTTCCCTTTAATATCAGATACTGCAGCTTGGCATTGTTCTCCAATCCGATTGTGCTTTTTATCGGAAGATTTGATCCATTAAGAAATGCGAGATCTGACATCTCTTGTGTGAATTCAAACGAGGTAAACAAATTTTGACTGACATCTAAATATTTCAAACGCTTGAATTTTTTAAGCGGAGCTACTTCATAAAGATTCTGATCGCTTAGGTCTAAGGAATCAACATTGATCAATTTGACCAGATCTTCCTTTCCAGGTAATTGATTGCCAATAATTGTCCCAAAAACATGTTTCCAGTTTGCAGGTAAGTCACTCCACCATTGCTGTACCTTCTCACTATTGGTAACTAACAGAACTCCGGGCCTGCTTGCAATAAAGTTTGCAGCATCAACTTCTGAGACTTGGGAGTAGTCAGCATACACCTTCTTTAGGTTAGGTACTTCCTGTAAAGGAGTTAAATCATTTACCGCGGTTCTGTTAAACGAAATTTTTCTTAACGAAGGGTGATTCTCAACGCCTGTAAGTGATTGAATTTGCGTCTCAGAAACATCCAGCTCAAGCAGTTGCTTAAGGTCTTTAATTGGTGCTATTGAACCAACCTTAGTCTGTGCAGCAAAAATCTGCTTCAGATTCTTACTTGCTGAAAGTGCCTCGAGATTACTGAATTCAGTATCTGTAAGATTTACATACTGAAGATTCTTTAAATGCTTTAACGCATCAAAATTGATCGCATAGGTGATAGAAAGGTTTAACCAGCGTAAGTTTTCCAATTCACCAATCGATTCAATCTTAAAAACACCCGTTCTGGAAAGGTCTAGATATTCAAGCTCTTCAAAGTACGCTAGAAACTCGACAGCTTGAATACCTGAATTGTGAGCTTTCAATTTCTTTAGCTTCATGGAATAGCGTAGTGGCTCAAGGTCCTCAATCCGGGTGTTTGAAATATCGAGGATGCGCAGTTCTTTTAGTGCTACCAAGGGTTCAATGTCCTGAATGAATGAATTTCCATCAAGATTTAAACTGTCAATTGAGGCAATTTCCATTAAAACATCTGCAGAAATGCTGTCAAAAGACACATAGTTTTTGAATACATTTTTCCAGCCAAAGGATAGGTTCTCCCACCAGTTTCGGAGTTCTTTTTCACGGCTGATTTTGGTGCTATAAATACTGGCAATTTTCAGGTCTTCAGCCTCAGGATTGACATTCACTTCAAGAAAGCGCGGTTGCGTTAACTTATATTTTTGACCATCTAGTGTGATGCCTTCAATGCTGCTTTCAAATGAGACGAGAAAATAGCTGCTGCCATCCTCCCGTTCCTGTTTTTTTATTTCAGTTACATCAAAATCAAATAGAATGGTTTTGAAAAAAAAATCCACATCTCTCAGGTAGGCTGAAACATCTTTATTGGTAATGACTTTGCGATCATCCAGCAAATCGTCCTCAATTTGTACTAAATCATCTCTAAAAACCTTTAGGTAGCTTTCATTGATGATGACTTCCTTGTCTCGGGTAGATGTTTTCTCCGACCCGATGGTGTTGAGCATGTATTCGTAAAAATTCAAGAGGCTTCTGACCTCTTCAACTCGCGTGGAATCAGAAGTGGATTGTCCCTTTGACGTTAGAGTTATCAGGGCAAGTAGTATGATGCTGGCGTATCTGATCAATTTCAATTTTTATTGTAGATGTAATCCTTCAATTGTTTTTTTTGGTCGGCCCCATTCAGCGGAACAAGGCTGGAAATCAACCAACCTGTGTTGTAGCCCGGCCGGTTGAAGTTGGCTAACGAAAAGTACCACCCGTCGATAGAAAAGAAATGAAACTTCACATTTTTTACAGTTTCAAACTTCATGTTTCCCTGATTCATTTCATAGAGGAAAATCGTAAGAAAATCAGGTGTATAATTTTTTGCTGTGAATTGCTCGTTATGATTGTTTCCGTGAAACGCTTTTCTCAACGTCATAAAATCCAGCTCATGGCTCAAAGGGTGCATGAATTTCTTGGTCGATGATGTGTCTTTATCAAACAGCTTTTGAAACTGATCAAAGGCGACATCCTCAATGATCCATTCATACCCCTGGCCCTGTTGCTGCAAACGCATATATAGCAGACCAGATATCCTTCTTCCTTTGAAAGTGAATTCGGTTGTCACTTCTGCAAACCAATCATCTTCATGGAAATTTAGAAAGGCTGGGGATCGCTTGTCGGTAATCTGTCGGACAAAATCTCGCGCATAATTAGGGTCAATTTGGCTGGTCTCTCTATCGAAAAGTCCTGGGATGTATTTTTTCCTCAATGAGGCATCCCTGTACTTCTTATCGGAAGTGTAGTAACGGTTGCCATCATCGTCCTCTTCTCCATTAAACCTTCTGAAGAATTGATTGATCTGTTTATTACTGGCGTAGAGTTGATTCTCCGTTTCTTTCATTTCATAAGTGAGGCCACTCTGACCCACTGATGAATGAAAAAGTATTATTAAAAATGTGAGACTTTGAATGATTCTCATGCAGATGTCTCTGTTACTCGAATGTCACCTAAAAGTACGTCCCAAAATTCAATGATACGTCCGGCGATTTGTGTTTCCTTCTTCTTCACATAAATAGTGATGTCCTTTTTAGTCGTATCCTTATAGGTCATTCCATCATTTGATGATCCTTCGAAACGCTGATAGATGGTAATTACACCGACATAAGTGCCATCAGGTTGCTGCTCCAAATCACTCACATAGTGAATGTCGTACCATTTAATGGTTACTTTATCATAGTTCAATGCCATTAGGCGCTCAAAGTATTCCCGAACCTTATAGTAGCTGATTTCTTCTCTGTTGAGAGAGGAAACGCCCATTTCACTACCAGGTGAGAAAAGCTCTTCTGCACGGTCCATAACACGCTGAGATTCGGAAAACTGGGTTTCCTTATTACCTATGATGCTTATGTACTTACTCAAGTCTTTCACCTTTTCCAGCGCAAGGGAATCGATGGCTTGCTTACGACCCGGATCAACATTGTTTTGTGCGTAAGATCCAATTGCCGTCAGTAATAATAATGAGAGTATGGTATATTTTAAGTTTTTCATGTCTGTGATTATTTTCTAAGTACTAATTCTTTGATTTTGCCATTGGAGTCATAAACGACCTCTTCAATTTTGGCTTTATTGTTTTTGGTGTCTTTCAGGTAGTTCAGGTACTTACCTATGGTAGTCGGCTCATCGTAGCTTGGATTACTGCCATCTTTATAGATCACGATCAATACAGGAGCTTCAGAGTTGCTAAACATTGTCAGTGCCTCCTGAATGCTGGCGTTTGCAGAATTTGTGGACGAAGCGTTTGCGATTGCTCCGAAATAGTTGGTAAGCTTATCCTCTTTGGTAGCTTCCTTCACCGGAGGTTTTACTTTCGGCTCTACTACCTGAGGCTCTTCTTCCATCTCCTCTTTTTCCATTTGTTCTTTTACTGCATTTTGATCACTGATGTCTGCCAGCTTCTTGTTTTTCTTACATGCAGAAAATCCGAGTGCAAGTGCAAGCAGGATCACCAGAGATAATGGGGATATGTTATTCTTTGTCATTTTTGATAAGAGATTATAATATTTTCAATTTGTTTTAGTGCGCTCTTTATGAGAACTACCCTTTTAACTCAAATAGTGTTCCAAATGATATGGCACCCCCAAAAAAGAAAGTTAGCGAAGATTTAAATTCTCATTTTGAGAATGGAGTGGCAGGAATGGGAAAATGGATGTCATTTCGATCCGTAACCTTTATAAAATGAAAAAGGCCAGCACTTTTGGATTACTGGCGTGATCCCATTTGGGGGTGTGTCAACCAAAGCCCTTCTCATATTCATTCGAAGTTTATTTTTTTTGTTTTTTCACCCATTCGAACAAGCTCAATTGGTTTAAAACAAAAAAACCCTGATGTTTCCATCAGGGCTTTGGTTGCAGAGGCGGAGGGATTCGAACCCCCGGTACCTCGCGGTACAACGGTTTTCAAGACCGCCGCATTCGACCACTCTGCCACGCCTCTGGGTCCCTGCCTGCCGGCAGGCAAGTCTGCAATATCTTTCGAGTAGCTTTCTACTCCTTTTAAATTCGACGGCTATAATCCGTGAAAATTGGAACGCAAAAGTAGCCGTTTTCAGGAAACAGACAAACTCTTATCAATTGAAAAATGGAGAAATTGAATCTTTCATCCGTTCAGGCATTTTTACTGGTCTTCCAGTCCGCATATTCATGAAGGCTAGTGTGGTTTCTCCTGTGTTGATGAGCTTACCTGCTTCATTGCTGATTTCATACATAAACCGCATTCTTGCTCTTGGCATCTCCGGTATGATCAACTTGATGGTAAGCAGGTCATCATATTTTGCAGGTCCATGATATTTGATTGCCATATCAAGTACAGGCATACCTACTCCCGATTCTTCCATCTCTTTATATGGGAAGCCTAACGCCCGAAAGGACTCCACACGTGCTATTTCATAATAGCGGGGATAGTTGCCATAATAGGCAAATCCCATTTTGTCTGTGTCAGCATAGCGAACCCTTAACTGTATTTCGTGCGTGTACATTAGCGATAGATTCTTTCCTGATTTAAAGCTCGCTGAAATTTTCTTGCATTCACATTGTGTTCACTTAGTGTTTTAGCAAACACATGATAGCCCGAAAAGTCAGCTTTAGCACAGAAATATAGGTAATTATGGTCTTCGTAGTTGAGAACTGCATTTAGGGCAGGAATACTCGGAAGATTAATAGGGCCAGGCGGCAGTCCTCTGTTCTTGTAGGTATTGTATGGTGAATCAAATTCCTTGTCTTTATTCAAAATCCTTCGGATACTAAAGTCGCCAATCGCAAATACAAGTGTAGGATCTGCTTGTAGCGGTATGCCTCGCTTAAGCCTATTGATATAAACACCTGCGATTGTAGCAGCTTCATCCATTTTATTTGTTTCACCCTGCACGATAGATGCCAATGTTGAAACTTCAACTTGCGTCATACCCAGGTTGGACGCCTTTTGTTGCCTTTCTTCGGTCCAGAATCGATTGTATTCTTCTTTCATTCGATCCAATAATCCTTTTGGTGTCACCGTCCAGTATACTTCATATGTATTCGGAATGAACATGCTGATGAAAGTCTGATCAGTGAACCCATAGTATTCCGCAGTAGTATCGGCTAAAAGTAGGGGAGCAAGATCCGCCGAATCAATTTCGACATTTTGAGTCAGGATTTTAGGAAGCTGTCTTAATAGTCTGGCGTTGGAAAAGGTAAGCTGAATTGGTGTTTGTGCCCCAGACCTTAATAGGTTTATCAATTCTACATTGGTCATATCACCTTTTAGCAGGTACATTCCGTTTTTTACCTGAGTATCCAGATCCTTGAGTTTAGCTAAAAAGCTAAATGATACCAAATCATTCACTATTCGTTCTTCAGCAAGCTTATTCTGTAGTTGCTTAAAGGTAGTGCCCTTTGGAATGGCGAAATACTGGTCCTCTTTTTCAATCAGTACATTTGGAGTATATAGAATCTGATAGGTATAAAAGGCGAAGGATGATAGCATCATTGTGAAAACTACCAGGAAAACCGCGATGAAGTATTTTTTACGCATGGGTGCAAAAATAGTATGAGAGGTTTGGACTAGAGCAGACTTTTTGGGTATGCTACTGCTCCATAACGTCCATGATGTGAAATGGATATTTCTTTCTTATCCGGTTCAATGATTGGGAGATTTAATTCATCAGATCCAATGTGATAATCCATTCCGTTTTCACGGAAAAATTCGATGATCATGAATCTAATGCCTTCGCTCCAGTCATCTTTAGTTTTAACAAAAACATGATGATCGATTTCATCCAGATTACCACAAAGAGCTATAATATAATTATCGGTGATTTCGAAACGTCCTCTTATTCCGTCGGATTCAAATGAAATCGATTCATTTTCCTGATTGATTTTGATTAAGATGTTAGAGGGAGCAAAGTTCAATGGTTCGCGCTTACACTTAAACACTGCCTCCTTAGCAGACCAAAGGAGCCAAAATAAAAGTGGATGATCAATAATTTCATCGCCATCACTTTTTATCATGTTCAGCGTTCGTTCTGTCCGCTCTTGTAAGAGGGGGTCGCCGAGATCCACTATGTCTATTCCGATTGTCAATTGCTTAAATTATATCCTAAACTTATAATGATTTGTTGGTATTACCCATTATCAAATTAAAGTTTTAAACGCCCGCCAAACCCGAATGATCTATTGCTCCGATCCCGGAGTAGGTAATAGCGACTGTAATTATAATTGAGTGAACCTTCAATAAACAGGTCATATTTTTCATATTGTTTTTGAACGCCTGCAGTAATGCTATATTCGATATCGTGAAGGTTTGAATTTCTAATTTGATTCACAAAATAATCTCTATCTCGTTCAATCCTTTGAATCAGTAAAAATGAAGAAATATATTCCTTTTTGTACAGGACATTGAAGTGATCGCTGTTACCACCTGGCCCTATCCCTGCACCAATTAGCTGGCCATCATGTGTATATCCTTGCCTATTTACTGAATGGGCGTAAAATGGCGCTACTCCTCTCCAGGGTTTATGCCCATAAGACAAGTTGGTGTGCTCGTAGTTAATTAATAATTTTTTCTCTTTAGTTTTTAAAAGAATTTTTTCAAATCCAATGGTATAACCTCTTGAATGCTCTGGTTCAACAGCAGTAGGTCTTATGCCTCCACCATCAGAGGTAAAATCGTTTTTAGCGAATTCCAAGTAAACCCTAAACCCGACTTCTTGAAAATTCCAATCGACTGTAAATGAAGCCATTTGATCAAAGGTGTCATTTTGGGATAGAGTATCTCCGTTTATTACGCCATTATCAATGATAAAAAGCATAGATAATAGGTCTTGATTTTGGAAAAATCTTGTTTGCTTATATAAAACCTTGTTAAACCCTATAGTAAGCTCGGGAAGGAAGGATGGAGAGAAAGCAATAAACATCGCATTGAAGTATCTATTATCATTCGAAGAGTTGTCATCATAGTAGTCCGATTCTTTAAGCAACCCATACATTAAGTTAGCTTCCAATTTGCCAATATTTTTCTTCGCTGATAAATAGGTTGGTTTAACACCAAGTATTAAATGAGGAAAACCAGCTCCTTGTCTGCTCATCAAGATAGGGTTGAATGTTGATGGTCCCACCGAATAGTTTTGTGTCCCAATCGAGGTGAAAAATTTTCCAAAATTCAATCTCACCTCACTTTGTCCAAGATGAAATTTATGAAATGGTTTATTACCATACCTCATTACCCAATCGATCTGAGTTGAATATTGATATCCGAATATATTCACTGAAGAGGGTAGATTAGGAGTGGGGAAACCGGAATTTTCGGAAAGGAATATTGCTGGATTAAGTGTGTATGTGAGATTACCACTTTTACCTGAAAATCCCCCGTGAAGCTCCAATGTTAACCCTTCCCCCTTCCAAACTGGACCGTCATTGTATCCTCTTGCATACTTGTTGTTATGAGAGGTTTTAAACATTACATTATTAAACCTAAGGCCATCATCTACACTTGTAGTAGAAGAGTACATCGCGAGCGTAGTGGTGTCATTAATTTTATCAATTGGATTGTGAAAGTCTCCAGGTACTTTGATTTGAGAAAATCCAAGCAAGGAAGTCAAACAAAAAATTACTATTAGCAGATGATTCATTTAATTGTAATATGTCCGTTTATGACTATTTAGTAAAATAGTCTTATGAAAATGCTGAGAAAGATAACTTTGCACAAAGTTAATACCTCTATCATCGACTGAATTAAAAAAATGAGTCTAGTTAGTGTTTGTGTGCCCCTGTATAATGGAGAAAAGTATCTCCGAGAAAGCCTTGATTGTATAGTGAATCAAACATACAAGGATTTAGAAATCCTAATTGTAGATGATTGTTCATTGGACGACAGTATGGCTATAGCCCAGGAATACCAACTAAAAGATGGAAGGATACGGATTGTCCATAACCAACAAAATCTAGGTCTGGTAGGTAACTGGAATAGATGCATAAAGGAGGCAAAAGGGGAGTACGTAAAATTTCATTTTCAGGATGATCTGATGATGAATGATACAATCGAAAAAATGGTTTTAATGGCAAAAAACTCAAATCTTCATGTTGTAATTACTGATCGTGAATACATCTTTGAAGATGGGATCAATAACACTTTTTTTGACCGTTTACCTCGATTATCAGACTATTTTAGAGACAATGCTATTATTAAACCAACATTTATTTCAAATATTCTTAAGGATTTAGGAATTGAAATGAATTTTATGGGAGAACCAATTCTTGGTTTGGTGAGGGAGGAGGTCTTTTCAGATTACGGGAAGTATGATGAATCACTTCGTCAGATAGTTGATTTTGAATTTTGGATCAGGCTCGCACTTAATATCCAAATTGGATTTATACCTGAGAGACTTCACACTTTTAGAGTTCATGGTCATTCTGAGGGTGCTAGGAATCGAGTAGTACAGGAGATGAATCCGTCTCATTTAGATAGGATTCATTTTGCATCGAAACTTAACAGCGATAAACACTATGAAAAATTCAGGAAAATTGTTGGGAAAAACTTTACTGAGACTCTTTTGAGTAACTTTATTAAAACATATACCACGTCATATGGTAGAAAGGTCCTTGCTAAATATATTAACGAAGATTATTTTCAATATTTAGATTCGATTCCATGGTGGAAGCGATTATTTAGAGAAAAATGAACATCTGGATTTTAATATTTCTTGTGTGCAAGCTCTTTATCGATGATATCTGAACATGCAATATTGTACTCTTCAAAGTAATTTAGATTTCTAACATTTTCATGCTTTTCAGTATCTGCAGCTCCTCTTTGGCATTTGACATTGAGAAACCACTCTTTAGATTGTAATGGGTAGTGATTTAAATGTAGATACGAATTTTCCAGTATTTTTTCATTGACTGGTTGAAATGGATTGGCTTGATGGAGTTTCTTATATTTTAATTTCTTTTTGTCAGCTCCAATGACTTTACATTTATGTAAATCACAATGATGTACGAAATATTTAATTACTTTTTGTGGTTTTACAATGACTTTACTTTGAACCATTTTTTCTTCAGCCATCCATGGTTTTTTTGAATTATTGTAGCTAGCTCTTGTGATAAATTTCTGAATAATATAATCCGGTTGTTTTATATAGTCCGAAGACCCAAACATTTTCCATGGTATTCTAACTGCTCCAACCTTGCTTGGTAAATCGTGCAAAAATGTTTCTATTGTTTCATACCCCCTTCTTGAATACACAAATTCATCAAGATCACAGACTAATACCCATTGACATTGATTTTTTAATTCAGTAAAATACTTATTGTATAACTCAACCTGGGCCCACTTTGAGTCATCGTAAATGATCGTTATTAGCCCTTCGCTGATAAACTCTTTTATTTGGTTCTTATAATCGTCTGTGCTGCCATTGTCGATTAATAGGAAGTGATCGGCGCCTTCATTAAGATAATGTTGAATCCATTCTTTTATGACATGGCTCTCATTCTTAAATATACCAGCAACTGTTAGGAAATTCATTTTAATTAGTTTGTAAACGTGAATTTAAAGTGATCTAGTTAATTGGATTTGTTAATTATGCGTTAGAATAAAATCATTGAGGATTATGTGGCGAGTAATTGGCTTTTTTTTTAGATCTTCTTGGAAGGTCATTGTATTTGCTGCTGTCAGTAGCGCTGCAGCTGCTGCAGCTAACCTATATTCCCTGAAACTTCTTGGTCAGGTTATAACAATTGAAGATACCAACCTTTATGTGCTTATTGGATATATTTCGTTGCTTATTATAGGTTCTTCGATTATTACCCTTTTTTCTGGCAAGTATGTTACCAGATACTTTGAAGCTAAAGTAGCCAATTACAGAAAAGAATTAGCCACGAAAGCGTTACAATCCAATTATTCTTTAATTGAAAAAAAACTAGATAGGTTAGTCCCTGTTTTGCTTTTCGAAACCGGGTCAATCGGAGGCTTTGGAAAGAGTATTCCTGATTTAATGGTGGCGGTCTTCCAATCTGTTGTTGTTTTAACTTATCTATTTCTTTTGTCTTGGGTATTAACATTAGCCTTTCTGCCTATTTTTATAATTATAACCGTCACAAATGTTGCAACTCTTCCACTTTTTAAGAAAATCGAAGAAACTATTTCTGAAACAAGGTTTAAGCTTCATTTTTCGTTAGATCGACTAGAGAAGGGTTTTAAAGACTTGATTGTTAATAAGCAACACTCCAGATCCTATATAGACAATTCTGTTGATTCTCCAAGCCAGAGTCTAGTAAACTTAAGTGTCAAAAATTTCTTCATAAGAACACTTTTGGGGAAATCACAAAATGCGTTCCTGATTATTTGTTTGGGGTTGCTTATTGTTTATGCTATGACAAATTCTGCTTTCACGGAAGGAGAGCTTATCGAGTATATGGCATTGATTCTTTACATAAGACCATCTTTGAATAGAATTGCTGGTTTTACAAAACAAGTTAAGGTGGTGGAAAATGCACTTGAACAGGTTGAGTCACTGGATGTTGATTTAAAGGATTCTCTTTTTAGATCAGAGCTTAAAGTCAATTATGACGGTCATTCCAAGAGCCCACTAATTAAAGTTGACGATATATCATACTCTTATTCAGGTAAAAACTCATTTGCAATTGAATCAATGAATTTTGAAATATTTCGAAACGAAATTGTAATTATTAATGGGAGCAACGGAAGTGGTAAATCAACACTATTTAAATTGATAATTGGACTCTACACTCCAAAAAGTGGAGAAATCACCTTTCAGGATCAGTCATTAAGTAAGGACAACCTTGAATCATATAGAAATCACTTCTCTTGCTACTTTACAGATTCACCACTATTTGATGATCTAGGATATGTTGCCTCTAAACAAAAAGAAACTGAAATTGAAGAGTTAATTGAGCTACTTGGACTAAGTAACAAAACATCTCTTGACGATGGATTTAAAATAACTAACTCTAATCTTTCGAATGGACAAAAAGGACGATTAAACTTATTGCGATTGCTTCTAGAGGATCGGGAGATTTACTTTTTGGATGAGTGGGCTGCAAATCAAGATATCTATTTTAAAGAAAAATTCTATACAGAGATCATTCCCGATTTGAAGAAAAGAGGTAAAACAATTATCCTAATTTCACATGATGACAAATTTTATTCGGTTGCTGATCGAATAATTACGCTAAGAAATGGGAAAATTGAAAACATGACTACTTCTAATGTCAGCGTCTAAAGTATGTGCGATTGTCGTAACATTTAACGGCATAGAATGGATAGAAAAATGTCTAAATAGTGTTGCTGGTAGCTCAATCAAAATTGACTTGATTGTGGTGGATAATGGTTCTACAGACGGCACTATCGAGTATCTTGATAACTATGATAAATTAGAGTTTTTGGTCAAATCCGATGTTAATCTTGGTTTCGGAAAGGCCAACAATTTAGGACTTAAGGAGGGGTATGGCAGAGGGTATGAATATTTTCTTTTGCTAAACCAGGACGCATGGGTTGACGAAAATGTTGTTGAGGTGTTAGTAAATGCCTTGCAAACCCAAGTTGATTATGGAATTGCATCACCAATGCATTATGATGGGACAGGAAAAAACCTAGATTTTTTATTTTCATCCTATTTGTCGAGGACTTCCTCTTATCAGGTTGATTTGGAATCTAATAGCTTGAAAGAAAAACTATATGAGTCTCCGTTTATAAATGCAGCTTGTTGGCTAATGAGAAGAAATACACTTCAACAGGTTGGTCTGTTCAACCCCTTGTTTGACCACTATGGTGAGGATGATAATTACATCCATCGATTAAATAATCACGGGTTAAAACTAGGCCTTCATCCATTTGTAAAAGTCTATCATGACAGAAAATCAGGCCCAAATATTTTGAAGGACGACCCATTTAGGCTTTTTAGAAGGCATATCTTATGGGAAATGCTTAGATCAGAGAATTCAATAACATTGTTTACAGCCCTCAGGAACGCAGTAAAGCATTCGAACAAGCAATCCAAGCACTTAAGTAGCGGCTCTAAAGTTTTATTTGTTTTAAAATGTTACATAGAGTGCTTTAGGCTCTGGTATCAGGTAAACGATTTTAAACGTAACAGAGAAGCCGAATTATATCTCGTGTGAAACCATTAATAGCCATAGGGTTAGGGACAAAAAATCGTCCAAAAATGTTGAGTCAAGCTCTCCAATCATTGAGCAAATTGATGCTTCCTGAAAGTGCTACTTTTCATTTGATTGTTTGTGATAACGACCCATCTGGTTCCGCCTCAAACGAGGTAGCAAAGACAAAAGAAGTATTACCTTTCCCTGTTACCTATCTATTGGAAGCTAAGGAAGGTATTGTCTTTATGCGAAATAAAATCTTAGAGGAGGCAATTGCTTTAAACGCAGAGTACCTGGCATTTTATGATGACGATGAAGCTGTTGACCCACTATGGCTTGGCGAACTATTCAAAACCCTTAACAAGTATAAAGCTAATGTTGTACAGGGGCATGTCAAGCAAAAATTTGACGATTTAAAAGTCGATGAGCTGATTGTTAAGTTCTTTCCAGGAAGTTTTGATAGGCAAACCGGTGATGAATTAAATGAGGCTTTTACCAATAATGTTTTAATAGATCTTAGTTTGGTAAAGAAGTTTGGCTTGAAATTCAACGAAAGATTTAATCTAACAGGTGGGTCTGATAGTTATTTTTTCCTTCAGCTTAAAATGGTTGGCGCAAAACTTGTTTTTTGCAAGGATGCGATAGTGACAGAGCGTATCCCTGAAACAAGGTCAAATTTGGGATGGATATACTCTCGCTATTATAGAAATGGCTATACAAGCCATTTAATTAAGGTAGAGAGGTTTGGAAAAATTAAAGCATGGATTAAAAGTGCTCGAATAATTTCAAAAGTCATTCGTAGTTGTGTTTTAAAGACCAAATTGGATTCAGGAATTAACTCAGAGCAAGAGATGAAGGAAAAAATAAAGTGTCTTAGGGCGAAAGGAATGCTTCATGCAATGATCGGCAAATCTCATTTAGAATATAGTATTACACATGGTGGCTAGTTTTGCTTTGAATGAAGGGAATGAGCATTAAAACTCTTACTATATCCGTTTGCACCTTTAGACGACCAAACTTGTTAAGGCAAGCTATCAGGGCTGTCCATAGACTGTCCATTCCCAAAGAATTAGAAGTAAATTTCTTGATTGTTGACAATGATGCATCACAAGAAATTGAACAACTCATCAGAGAAGAAACGTCTGATTTTCAGATTCCGACTAGATATGTTGCTGAAGTAAATCAAGGACTTGTTAACGCGCGCAATCGAGTATTGGCTGAGGCTAGAAAAATGAGTGTTGATTACCTGGCAATGTTTGATGATGATGACTATCCTGAGACAGGTTGGCTAATTAATCTCTGGAATTGTTTAAATAAATATTCGGCAACAGTTGTTTCTGGAATGATGATCTATTCATGGCCAGATTCATTGGTATCAATTGATGATGATATTAAAAGAGTCTATGACGAGAAATCAAGTACCATTAAAACTGGTGATATCAGAGAAAGATGCGGGTCTGGCAATACGCTTATCGATTTCAAATTTGTTGAAAAGCACAACTTAAGCTTTCATGAGGCATTTAATTATACAGGAGGAGAAGACTCTCATTTTTTTGAATCAGTGACTTTATACGGAGGAAAAATTGTTAAGTGCAATGAAGCAATTGTTTACTCAGAGATTGTTGAGGAAAGAGCAAATGAAGATTTCATTTGGATGAGACGATATAATGTTGGCTATGTAACGTTTACAAAGAATAGACTCCTTTATGGAAGGCTTAAAGCTATTCAAAAGGCAATATCCATGCTGTTTCGAAATGGCCTAAATAATTTGATTAAGTCACTATCAGATGACAAACGCACTCAGATTAAAAGGAAAAGGAAAGCAATAGAGATGAAAGGGCTAATAGATTCTTTGCTTGGCAAAACATATGAAAGCTATAAAAAACCTGATGGTTATTAGCTTGAAATCACCTTTGTTTAAATGACTAGCTTAGTTCAGTGAAAATTCTTATTATTTCTAAATTATATCCTTCATCTCCCGTTACTAAGGATCAAACAGGGGTGATGTTACTCCATCAATACGCGAAATGTTGGGCAGAAGAACACGATATTACAGTAATCAGACCTCACTCTTATAATCTATTAACTGCAAACAAACTCAGAAAGAAGAAATTAAAGGCCTGCTTTGAAATCGATGGAATTAACGTGTTTAACGTGCCCGTATTGAGATTGCCGGGAGATAATCTGCAGATTAAAAAGTTTAGAAAAATCATTTCAGAGTTAGGCAAATTCGATTTTATCCTTGGTTCCTTACCTGTTGGAATTGAAATAACACACTATGTTAGTTCTACGCTTGGGATTCCATATTTTACTTACTTGCACAATACAGACTTTCACCGCTCTGGTTTAAGCAAGGGTCGTTTGACCAGTAGGTACAAGATGTTTTTAATGAAGGCCGATGGGATTGGATACATATCTACTAAACTTCAAAAAGCATTTGAAAGAACTATAATGGAAAGCTCAAAAGGTATTTTGCTACCTGGAGCTATTTCACCTTCATGGCTAACAGAACCTCCCAAAAGAAGTTTCAAATCGCCAATGAAATTGGTAGCACCAGCAAGGTTGGTCAAGCAAAAGAATATTGATTTGATACTTAAAGCCTTTAGTAAATTATTGTCTTTGGATTACCAACTCACTATTGCCGGTGATGGAGAGCAAAGAGAATTTTTGGAACATTTAGTTGCAAGCGATCTCAATTTGAAGGCGAAAGTGTCGTTTATAGGAATGGTGGATCATGAAGTACTGAAAAAGCTGTTTGATCAGAGCGATTTTATGATTTTAATGAGCACAAATGAAAGCTTTGGGTTGGTATATTTAGAAGCGATGGCTAGAGGCTGTATACCAATTGGGACAAGAGGAGAAGGAATAGACGGAGTAATTCAACATGGAGAGAATGGATTTTTATGTGACCCTGATCCTGAATCAATAAGTCAACAACTCTCAGAGATCTCTAAACTGCCTAGCGCAAGTCTTTTGAAGGTTTCTACGAATGCTTCAGAAACAGCCAAAAACTTTGTTTACGATAAATTGGCGAAATTTTTTATTGATTTTGCTAAAACAAAACTCAGGCATCCATAGAATATTTATGTTTCTTTGAAAAAAAATTCAATTTTTTGGCAAAACGAGTCCTTTTAATTTCGCCATATTTTCCACCTCACAATACCATTGGAACAAAGCGAGCAGTCAATTTTGTGCAGGGAGTTCACGGACAGGAAGACTGGGAAGTCATTGTACTGGCCAGCAAACCTTTTAAGGATGAATATGACTTCCGGTTAAGCCATTGCGTCCCAGAAGGAGTAAAAGCACATTATGAATTTGTGGGAATATTTCGCCCGCTAATTAAGCTTCTGGCTCAAGGATTCAATAGAAAAAATCGAAAGAAGCCAAATGAAGAGGAGCCACAAATTATAAAGAAGAAAACTATCAAAAAGAAAAGGAGCATTTCACTTACTCCTTTTGATCAATATGTTTGGGATGTAAACTCTGCCATATACAACGGTAAAAAATTGATGCGTCAATATAAGCCTGACGTAATATGGGTAAACGCAGACCCATGGTCCGGATTTTTGGTGGCAGCCAAGCTAAGTCGTAAGTTCGGTGTTCCATGGGTAGCGGATCTCAGAGATCCCTGGACAGTCTTTGAAAAGAAAATGCAATGGAGACCAACACTCACAGTGAAAATTATTCGCTGGTATGAAAAACGGTTTTTTAGTTCTGCTTCAAAGGTTGTTTTGAACACAGAAATCGCATATGAAGCATATAAAAGCAGGTATCCATCTTCATTTTCAAATAAGTTTATGTACATCAGAAATGCGTACAATGAATGTTTGTTAAGAGAATTTGGATTAAAGCCTGACAAAAAGGCCTTCACCTTCGGTTACTATGGAGGTTTTAGGGATCTCGTACCTTCTGATGACATCATCAGAGGATTAGCAGACCTTATTAAAAAGCATGATTTGGATCCTTCAGAAGTGAGGTTTGAAGTCAGAGGGAATGTTTATCCCGAGTTTTGGGACCAGGTTAATGAACATAAGCTCGAAGAATATGTAAGTGTTGAAAAGGAAATTAACCTGGGCCAAACAATTACGCTCTTACGATCCTGGGATGCACTTTTGATTAGTGCTGCTTACGATCGACGATGGATGATTCCCGCCAAATTTTATGATTACTTATTTGCACGAAAACCAATCATAGCTATTTCAAATAACAAGGAGCTCAATCGTCTGATTAACGAAACCAAGTCGGGGAGGTCAGTAGAAACGAAAAAACCCGACGAAATTTTAGCCTTGTTTGAAGCGTATTTTAAAAAGGGAAAGTCTGACCTTATAGAAAACCAGACGTATATTGAGCCCTATGGTCTGGATAAACAAGCAATAAAATTTCGGGAGACTTTGAATGAAGTAATGAAAAGCTAAGTCGTCCTTTATCAGTTATTGATCTTGGTCCATTCCTCAATTATATATGTGTTTTCGTAGACTAATCCAATTCCATTGTCATCCCCAAACTCATGTACGAAATCAACAATTTCACCATCTATAATCAGGTCGTATCTCACCTCCCAGTATGGATCCGCCTGGGGTTCATATGGTTCTACACCGTTATAAAGTTCAATTTTTAATTCTTCAGTACCATCTTTAACAAATGGAGTAAGATCGATTTTATAATCTACTTCCGGACTGCTATGGATGGTTCCGCTTGTGAAAATAAGGGAGTCCTCCATATAGACACTTACACTATTATCTATTTCAGAGATTGCAAGAACATACCCTTTTGATTGCACTTTAGGAGTACTTTTTTCTTCCTGATTTTGATCCTTCGATGAGGTTGTGGTGCAGCCAGCTATTACAACTATTATGGCTAAGATGAATTGCTTCATTTTGTCTAAATCTTGAGTATTAAGTTTGAGCACAAAACTAGCCAAATCACTCAACTGCTTCACTATCAGCTATAAATTGTTTCTGAAAGGAATTAATCAGTACTATTCTATTTTTGCAGTCAAATTAATATCATGAAAAGAATACTTCCTGTAATAAAGTTCAAGTTTTCTTTGCCATCTGCAAAGCGTCTGGAGAGTGAGTTCCATTACTCTACGTCAAAAAAATTAACGAAAGTTGAGCGAGCAAAAGAACCAAAGCGAACGGAGATTATAAATTACTTGATTTCGTTTTTAGATCGAGAGGTGACTTACCTCGAAATAGGAGTTAGAAATCCGGAAGAAAATTTCAATCATATCAAAGCCCATACAAAATACAGTGTTGATCCGGGTCTTGAAGTAAAGGTCAATACTGCAGATTTTCCAATGACTAGTGATGGCTTTTTTGAAGCGTTGGATAATGGTGATGTCCTGTCTAAAGAAACGAAATTTGATGTGATCTTTATTGATGGCCTTCATCTCGCTAACCAAGTGAATAAAGACATTGAAAACGCACTAAGGTATCTGACTGATGATGGTTTTATTGTGCTTCATGATTGTAATCCTCCCTCCGAGTGGCATGCTCGCGAAACTTACTACTATATTGATACCCCGGCGGGATCATTTTGGAATGGTACTACCTGGAAAGCATTTTTAAAGTGGAGGTTTAATCCGGAAGTATATTCTTGCTGTATCGATTCTGACTGGGGTGTTGGAATTCTGTCTCAGAAACACAAAATTGGGAATAGTATTGCTCCAACAAATATCTTCTACGAATACAATGATCTTAAGGAAAATAGAGTAGAGCTAATGAATTTGATTGATTTTGATCAGCTGAAAAAATCTTTGAATAACGCCTAAATCACTTTTCAGCTTTAGCGTATTCAACCAGGTTCCCATTTCTAAGCTTTATAACCCGATCTGCACAATCGAAAAAGAGCTCATCGTGAGTAATTGCAATAACTGTTTTACCCCTTTTTTTCAAGTCAGGAATTATTTCTCGATAAAATATCTGCTTAAATGAAGGATCTTGGTTGGCCGCCCACTCATCAAATAAATAAATGTTGGCATTTTCCATAATGGCGCTTATCAACCTTAACCGATGAGTCTGACCCTGGGATAATTTTGTCGTGGAAAACCCCCCGTCCTTTATTGAAACCTTTCTATCTATTCTAAATGCTTCAATAAGCTTTTCCGCGTAATCCTCAGGCAGGTCCTCCGATTTTACCAAGAGTTTATCAAATAAATAAGAATCATCAAAAATGGCTTTAAACTGATCTCGATATCCGTTACGGTTGTCTTTGGTAATTTCTTCGCCATTGTATTCGATGTGTCCATCCTGGGGGATATAAAGGCCAAGCAAGAGCTTCGAAAGCGTTGTTTTGCCACTACCATTTCCCCCTACTATAAAGGTGACTTCATTAGGTTTGATTTTGAGATTTATTGGTCCAAGCAGGAACTGGTCATCTTCCGTGTCATTATAATAGGTATAAGTAGCTCCCTTTACTTCAATCAGTCCGGGCTCATCAGCTTTAGTTGCCAACTTCTGAATATGCTTTTTAGTGCCTACGAGTTTTAGGCCCATTTCTTCTATATTGTTTAAGGCCACCTCAATTGCTTTAATATTCCCGAGAAACCCAGTTGCCGATGATAATGGGGATACTGTAAAAAGCGAGATCAAAAGAAACTCTCCGAGTAGTTCGAATTCAACAATTTGAGTAGTATATATTCCAAAGATGAGAATAACGATACCAAACAAAAGCATAACATCCGTCATTCTTGAAAGCAATGAATTCACAACACTTTCCTTCACTTTCAAATCCTTCTCCTGGTGACTTTTGTCTGTCAATTGATCGTCAAGAAATTTGTATTTGAGTTTTTGATTTAGACTTAGCTCTTTAATTCCTTTTACTACAGCTTCTAATTCAACAAATACTTCGTCCCATTTCATTCTAGCCTGATGAGTATACTTTTTTAGGAGTGGAAGCATTAGAGATACAATCACGAACGTAAGGCCGAAAACGACAATTGTAAAGCCAAAAAGTATGGGAGAAAGCCAAACCATGTAAATGAAAAGCCCAATGACGGTAGTCAGTCCCGTAACAATCCCAGGAAACCGATTAATGGCAGTTGAGATAGTAGAAATATCGTGGGTAAGCATTGGTAGCAAGCGTTCTTTATTCTTTTCAACGGCACTGTATTCCGCATTAAGAATTTTAGTTGATAGCTGCACTCTTAAATTATGGATGATCGTTTGTGTAAGCCTCGCAAGCTTGTAGGAGCTAAGCACTGCAAATGCGGGATAGGCAATGAGCAGAATGCCAACCTTTAAACTGAAATAGATTAAATCTTCTATTCCATTGTTGAGAGTTTCGTGAATTGTTTTTATCAAGAGTGTGGAACAGAGACCTGTCACGACGCTGCTGAGAGAAGCAATTACAAAATTTCTCTTTGAAGTCTTGAGTAAATAGTATAAGAGTTTCAAGTACTTTCTTTTTGGTTTAAATCGCAAAAAAACGACAACTTGCAGCGGCAAACAAAAAACAATGGACATTAGCCATTCAGATGTAGGTCAAAGCGAGCGGAAATGTTGCACAATAATAGTAACTTATAATGGAGAAAAGTGGATAAAGAATTGCCTTTATACGCTTTTTTCTTCAATATATGCGACAGATATTATCGTAATTGATAATGGCTCTTCTGATAATACAGTTCAGATATTAGAAGAGTATCTTGATCAAATTCAACTTATCAAAACGGGGCAAAATCTGGGGTTTGGCGGTGCAAATAATATTGGGATCAAAATGGCCCTTGAACAGGGGTATGATTACTTTTTCTTGCTAAATCAAGATACATGGGTTGAGCCTGATGCTATTGGGCAACTGATCAAAGGACTGAAGCAAAATGAAATGTATGGTATATTGTCTCCTGTACATGTAAATGGGCAAATGAATGCCTTTGACAGGAACTTCAAGAAGTTTGTTCGCCGTTATAAAAAAATTAACCTCCCATTCAATGAATCTGAATTGGCAAGGCATAAATCACCTATTGATGTAGGATTTGTAAATGCTGCCGCCTGGATGATATCTCGAAAGTGCATTGAGGAGGTTGGAGTTTTTAGCCCATTATTTTACCATTACGCGGAGGATAACAATTATTGCCACAGAACTCTTAGTCATGGCTTTAAAATTGGCATTATCAAAGAATCACTGATCTATCATGATAGGGAATACAGAAATGACTCCTATTCTCCAACAAAAGATTTTGAACGAGAGACAGTAAAAAGTCTTTCTAACCCGCTGAAAAACAGGACCCTGTTGCAGGATTTTATTATCGCACTTTCCAAGATTCTGGAAATATCTTCCAAGATCAGGTTCTATAAAATTCCAGGGTTTATGTTTTGGGCTTTTAAAGAGTTCTTCGTGCTAAGAAGAAAAGTAAAAGAATTCGACAACAGTGCCTTATATAATTTTGAGTTAGACCATAAATATTCGTAATGGCTAAAAAGCATTTTTTAACCTTCGCTACCAATTTCAAAAATGAAAATCCATACCTAAAAGATTGGATCGATTACCATGTTAAAGTTGGGGTAAACCATTTTTATTTATACGATCAGGATGGAGGGGATGAGGCCAAAGAAATCCTCAAACCCTATGAGGAAAAAGGTATTGTGACGCGTCATCCATGGACACACCTTGATGGAACTAAATATGATGGTGCTACTAAATGGTATCAGCGAAATAAGAATCATATGGGATTTGCGCATGCCGCAAAAACCTATCGAAAAGAATTTCAATGGCTGATGAAAATTGACGTGGATGAATTCTTATTTCCAATCGATGGAAGCGATCATTTACATACATGGCTTAAAACTGTCGACATAAAAAAGATCAAAGGAATTAAGTTACCCCGTATTAATTTTGGAAATAATGGCTATGATACCAAGCCGGAGAAGTCTGTTTTGGAAGCATATACAAAACGTGAGGAAAACTATTCGGATCACAAAGATTTAGGCAATGGTGATTTTCTTTCCAGTAATCGATTTGCATACAGTGCTCACTGGTGGCACTATAAGTGGTACAAGTCTGGTAAGATGCTGACGGATACAGATCAAATGGGATGGAGAATCAATCACTATTATACTAAGTCACTTGAAGAATATTTATCTCGTCAAAATGTTTCAGGAGGCCGACCGGTGGGTAGAGAGGGGTTTGATGAGAAGAATAGAGGGTGCAATGAAGTAGTGGATGAGAGCATGCTGGAGTTGTTGAAAAATATTGGGCGGTAACAATTGATTAATCCCTTTTTATCGTGAGCTAGCTTTTATTGTTCTGGTTTAGTTTAAACCGACCTCCAATACCAAAGTAAAAATTCACTCGGTCAAATTGAAAATATTTGTTGTAATTGTAGCTCAGTGAGGATTCAAATAGTAGGATCAAAGATTGGTATTCTTTGCGCAAGAATCCATGTGCCGAATACTCAATATCATGTTTGGCAAGGTTTGCAATATTTGTAACAAAGTAATCTCTGTTGTACTCAATTCTTTGAAAAAGCAGTCCAGCCTTAAAAGTAGGATAGTTTACTTCGATACTCAGGTGATCACTATTTCCTCCCGGTCCAATCCCAGCACCAATGATTTGACCATCATTGGTGTAGCCATTTCGGTTAACTCCATGTTGATAGTAAGAAGGTGTGCGCCTCCAGAAAATAGCTTGATTTCTTGACAAATTGGTGTGTTCATAACCTATTCTTGTGACATTGCCTTTTTTGGTTAAGACCTCTTTCTCAAAACCAATGGTATATGCTCGTGTGTGCTCTGGCTCGGACGCTGTATATCTAAAACGAGATTTGGAAGTGAAATCATTCTTGGCGAACTCTGAATATATACGCAGACCAATTTCTTTAAACTTCCAATCAACGGTAAGTGATACTAACTGATCAAATGCATCATTTGGAGAAAGTGTATCACCATCAACTACACCATCATCTAAAATAAATAATGTTGACAATAGATCTGTTTTTTCAAAAAATCTTGTTTGTTTATACAGTGATTTGTTGAACCCAACTTTTAATCCTTGGAGAAAATCAGGAGAGAATGCAATTGCTAGAATGTTGATATACCTTTTATCATTCTCAGGAATATTGTCGAAGTATTCAGATTCATCCAGAAGGCCAAAGATTAAATTCGTTTCAATCTTTCCTAAATTTTTATTCTTGATTTGAATTTTTACAGGCTCAATCCCAAGTCTTAAGTGAGGAAACCCCCCTGCTTGCCTGCTTAGAACAATTGGATTAAACGTGGCAGGACCTAGCGAATAATTTTGAGTGGAAAGTGAAGCTATAAATTTTCCAGTATTGAATCTTAATTCGCTTTGGCCTAGATGTACCTTGACAAAAGCCCCATTTCCATATCGTTGAACCCAATCGATTCTATTTGAAAACTGATACCTAAATTCAGGAACTGAATCACCCCTAAAATGATTCTCATTTTGAGATAGGAAAACGACTGGAAAGAATGTGAATGAAAAATTTCCTCTTGCGGCATTAAAACCTCCATGTCCTTCGAATCCAAAACCTTTACCAATCCATACTGGACCGTCATTGAGAGCTCTTGGATAGAGTGAATTTGAGGTTGCCTTTATCAGCGGATTAATGAATTTAAAGTTAGATTCTGGCTTATCCCTAATAGAAGTATAAAGAGATAATGTTGTGGTATCCGATAATTTATCAATCCTTTCTAAATAAATGCCGGGAATGGATACCTGAGCAATTGAATGATGCACTAAGAGAGTTAAGACAGAAAGAACAACGGGGTTTCTCATCGCTTCTTTAAATTTTAGCACATTTTCAATTTAGTCGAATGTGTTCTTCAATGGAAAAGGTACACTTTGATGACTGCAATTTTTTTAATGGGTTGCATTTACACTTCAACGGTCATAAAGAAGTGAAATTAATAGATTTTCTTTCAGAGTACGAAGTTAAGCAGTATTAGAAGTAGTACTTTTCTTCAAATACCAGACCGACCTGGTTATCATCAGCATAATCCCAGAAATAGTCAATTTGCTCATCTCCATTCATAATTACATACTTGATTTCCCAATGAGTATCACTTTGTTCTGTGTATGGGGGGTGTCCATTGTAGAGCCGAATTATCACCTCATCTTTCTTCTCTGTCAAATAAATCGATAAAGGTATTTTATAGGTGTCACCTAGAAATGGATTATTGTCAATGATACCACTTTGGTATACAATTGAATCATTAACCAAAATCTCAACACTGTTGTCAATTCGATCAAAGATAACTATGTAATCATCATTAGATACTGACCTGGAATCCCAGGAAAAACTAGAAATGAGAAAAAACAATATTTTTAGATATAACATGTTTGATTAACGTATTTTGCTATTAAGTCAACATTCTGTCTACAGAACCCCCAAGTTGACACTCTTTTTATCAACTTGTTCATTGAGTTTTAAAAATAATCGTTCTATTTGAAATGAAATCGAGTTAAAATCTTTGAAACAAAAAATTGCTATTGGTTTGGGCACTAAAGACAGGCCTGAAATGCTGAAGAGGTCGCTTAGATCATTAGTTGATCTAATTACTCCCGAAGGTACAGAGCTACTACTTCTAGTATGTGAAAATGGAAATAGCTCAGATGCTTTAGGGATTGTTGAGAACATAAAGACAAGGCTGAATTTGAATGTTATTTTTTTCTATGAAAAAAAGGCAGGTATTGTATTCATGAGAAATGCAATTTTGGAAAAGGCTTTATCAGAACAAGCCTCATATTTAGCCTTTTTTGATGATGATGAAGAGGTAACTCCGCACTGGCTTTTAAACCTGAATAAAGCAAGAGTCGATTATAATGCTGAGGTGGTTCAAGGTCACCTAATTCAAAATTTTGAAGTTGAGGTTGACAGCTTAGTTCAGGACTATTTTCCAGGGAGTTTTGATAACCAAACAGGTGAATACCTTGAAGTAGCGTACACAAACAATGTATTAATAGACCTTGAGCCCATAAAAAGGCACAACTTAAGGTTTAATGCTAAATTTAATTTAACCGGCGGATCAGATAGTTTGTTTTTCATAGAGCTTCGTAGAATCGGAGCAAAGGTTGTCTTTTGCAAAGAGGCTGTTGTTGCAGAAACAATTCCAGCTTCTAGATCAAATATTGATTGGCTTCTCCAGAGAAGTTACAGAAATGGTTATACAAAATTTATGATTGAATCAGAACTTCGTGGGACGTGGAGGTCATTCTTGTTTGGTTTAGGATTCGTTTATAACGTTGTGAAAACATCACTCTTTTCACCTTTTACCAGAAATAGGAAATTGAATGAAAAAGAGTTTTTAAGATTAAAAAAAATCAATAGAGCTAAAGGTATCATTCATGCTATGATTGGGATTCCATTTTCAGAATACGAAACAACACATGGAAATTGATTACGCTCAAAGTTGCGTTATTGCTGTATGTACCTACAAAAGACCTCATAGCTTATCAAAAGCTATTGAAGCTGTCAGCAATCTAATATTTCCAAATGATCTCAAAATACAATTTTTAGTGGTTGATAATGACCCATCGTCATCTTCAAAGATTGTTTTTGATGAAGGAGTAAGGAGCCTAAAAATTGAAGCAAAGTATATTGAAGAATACAAAAGAGGTATAGTTCATGCACGTAATGCTGCATTAACTTATGCATTAAATATCAATGCAGATTTTTTAGCTTTTTTTGACGATGATGATCATCCTGATTCTAATTGGATTCAATCTCTCTGGAAATGTCAAAAAAAACATAAAGCTACCGTATCCGCCGGGAAGATGGTATATAAGTGGCCTGTGCATACTAATCTAGATGAAGATACTAAAAGGATTTATGACAGTATTCTTGGCGATGTAAAATCCGGTAAAATAAGGAGCAAATGTGGTGCAGGGAATGTGATTATGGATTTGCAATTTGTTCGCCTACATAATTTATCCTTTAACGAAAGATTAAATTTCACAGGGGGTGAAGACTCACATTTTTTTAGGCAGTTGTCTATTTTGGGCGGAAAAATAATTTGGTGTAATGAAGCCGTGATTTTCTCCAATGTTGATAAAAAACGCTGTAGTGCTGAATTTATATTTAGAAGAAGATATAGAGTTGGATACAATAGTTTTATAATCGACTCTTTAATCTATGGAAGATGGAAAGCTGTGTTGAAGACAGCATTTTTTTGTTTAGATAGGTGGGTAAGCATCTGTTTTGAAGTGATAAAAAAGAAAAATAATAAAGCTAGGTTAAGAAGATTTAATTCGGAGATTCGCGGGAGAATACATGCAATGCTTGGAGTAAAATTTAAAAATTATTTAGAAACTGATGGTAATTAAAACTGATCAATAAAATTTCTTCTAAATGAAGCTTTTTAGACGAAAGAAATATCTTAAACCTATTAAACTCTCAGAAAAGGGAAGGATTCTGAGTTTTTGCATTACTCATCAAAATAGATTTTCTTTTTTGAAAAAAACTTTGGCAAAGAACCTTGAAGATAATCGATCACTCAAGGACAAGATTGAATTTGTTCTCGTTGATTTCTCATTGGATGAGAACGTATGCAGTTGGATTTGGAACGATTTTTCCGAGGAAATAAGGGAGGGGTATCTCAAATTTTATCAAACTAACCAATTAAGAAAATGGTCCGCGCCAATTGCGAAAAACACATCTCATAAACTTGCGAACGGAGAGATTCTAACTAATCTTGATTGTGATAATTATGTTGGAGCAAATGGAGCTGAGTTTGTTATAGACCAATTTAAAAAAGCAAATGAAGCCATCATCCTATGGCAATATTCAGGTATAAAATATGATGGGTCATTTGGGAGAATATCTATTCCTTCCAAAGTGTTTAAAGAATTGGGAGGATACGATGAATCACTACTTGAAATGGGATGGCAGGATAATGATTTGATGAGAAGATCAAAAGCAATGGGATTGAAATTGGTGAAAATAAGTGATAGGAAATTCAACCAGGCGATAGCTCATGAGAAATACAAACCTGAAAGTATGTCTTTCGAACAGATGAATAAACTGAATGAAAAGCATGCGAGAAGAAAAATCAGAAAAGGGCAATTGGTGGCAAATGCTGGAAATTTTGGGATAGCTAATGGTATGCTGAAAATGAATGCAGAAGGTAAAATGAAACCTACTATTGCGTCTCTATGAATCAAGAATTGATAGTCATTGGGATTGGGACATATAAACGTCCCAAAATGTTGGAAAAGGCACTGGAATCCTTGCAAAAGCTTATTATTCCAGATAGTACGACAACTCAACTTGTGATCGTTGATAATGAAGAAAATTCAGCATCTCGAGATATCTTGTTGAAATTTGATTTTCCCTTTAAGGTTCATTACGAATGTGAGCCAAAAAGGGGGATTGTTCATGTTAGAAATAACATACTTACGACTGCATTGGAATTGGGGGCACAGTATCTCGCCTTTCTCGACGATGATGAGGTCGTAAAGGAGGACTGGATTCTGCAGTTATATGAAGCCATGAAAACGCATAAAGCTGATGCAGTAGAAGGTTTTGTCATATATAGCTTACCGGAAAAAGCTCCTGACTGGCTATTTAAAAAAGATTTTTATGGTAAAAGGCAAAGGAAAACCGGGACTCGCTTATTTAGTGCCAGGACATGCAATGTCATGATCTCAATGCAATTCGTCATTAAACACCGATTATTCTTCGATGAGAGACTAAATGAAACCGGAAGTTCCGACACATACTTTTTTCGGCAATTGGTAAGTAAAGGAGGGAAATTGATCTGGTGCAATGAGGCTGTTAGCTATGAAACGATCCTTCAAACCCGGGCAAATAAAGAATGGATACTGAGAAGATCTTATAAATCAGGGTTCAATACTGTTTTAATAAACAGCATAAGGTTTGGTAAACCTATTGCCATAGCCATGTGGCCTTTTTATATTATTCAACTATTCTTTACTTATCTACTAAAAACGATAAAAAATCCGCCTATTAATAAATCAAATATCGTTTTTAATAAAAGAGAGTTGATGGAATTAAAAGGAGCAGTAGATGCCCTTAGAGGAAAAAGAATGGATTATTATAAAGTTGTTCATGGCAACTAATAATTTATTCCACTAAATGGCTCTCATAAATCTGAAGCTGCTTTTCGAAGCACTTTTTCCAAGTGAATTGCTTCGCATAATTTATCACAGAATTTTTCTGACTTTCTCTCTCTTTGGATTCTGCAAATTGCCTAATTAAAATTGCTAATTCTTCGGAATTACGTTTCTTTAGTAATAGTGGAACCCCAGAGTTGGTTGCATGTTCTCGTGCAGCTCCGTCACTAGCAGCAATCACAGGAGCTCCACACGCGTAAGCCTCCAGTATAGATAGTCCGAAGGTTTCCCATTGACTAAGTGCAAAACACAAATCAGCTTCTCTGTAGTGTTTGGCTAAACTGCTTTTGTCACTTAGATAGCCAATATAGTGAACGTTGGCGTATTTGTTTGCCAAAGATTTTGTCTTGTTATCAGCTGGACCGGAACCTGCTATAATTAGCTTGGGCTCATAGCCAAGATATTTACAAACCTTCGGATATGCCTTAAGTACCAAATCGATACCTTTTTCTTTATTTAATCTATGAGCAAAAAATAATGAAATTCGATCATTTTTGAGTGTGTCTGCATTTCCTCTTTCTTGATGATTGAAGGTTTCTAAATCAACACCTAGTGGCAGATAAATTATATTATAGATTCCATTTGCTTTCATTCTATCTCCAATCAAGCGGCTGGAAACCATAATTCCATCCATCTTATTATAGCGTTTTCTTGCATACAACCACCCTAATTTCTCAGCTAATCCAGCGATATAGCTACCTGCAAATTGGAAATTTCTTTTGAATGATGTTACGGGAAAATCGTTGTGCCAGAAACCAAAAACTTTAGCTTTCAACTTATTCTTTTTTAGGATCGAATTCACCATTTTAGGAAGAAAGAAAGGGGAGCCAACCTCGATAACATCAGGATTATATTTCAGGAATATATGTTCCAGTTTTTTGGCATCCAACAAGTTTTTGTATCCATCATTTCTAAACGGCTGTTTGACTTCCAAATGCTCTATGAACGTATTGCTTGCAATTTGCTCAGTATATGTTTTGTCATCATTCATTACAAAAACATAGCGGATATTGCTTCTTTCTTTATAGAAGTTAAGTTTTTCTAAATGGTATCGACGGACGCCACCACCATTTGGACTCCAAAAATTGTTGCAATCAATGATACAGTGCATTAGTTGATTGAGTAAGTCGGTAATGGGACCAATTCGAACTATTTAAGTATTGCAATGATAACTTTGGGCTAAAATATAAAATAGAATTTTGGTGCAGCCTTATTAAACCTTTGTATCTAAACCATTACTTCTAAATGAATCACGCCAGGTTGTAACAACCAAATTATGAAAATCGCCATCTGCCAATTGATAACACCTAATATTGATGCTTTTGCAAAATATAGCTCAGCCTCCATTTTAGCATATTGTAAAAAACATCACTACTCATACTTTATACAAAGAGATAAACTCATCGATAATCTTCATATCAACTGGACCAAGATTCGATTGGTTGAGCAGCTTCTTGATAAGGGCTATGATTATGTCACATTAATAGACGCTGATATTTTACTCACAGACATAAATCGTTCGGTAGAAAGCTTTATTAAAGATGATCAGGTAGTTATTACTATGGTTGAAGATACCCATCTTTTTATCAAGAGCCGGCCAAATGCTGGCTTTATCCTAATAAAAAATAACCATGATGGAAAAAAATTGATTAAAATGTGGTTAGATGCCGCCTATTCAGATACAGTTTTGGCTGATAAGCATCCGAGAAACCAACGAATTTACTGGAAATATGTGCAGCCGTTTTACCGCGAAAAACAACATCTAATTCCATATAAATATATTTCCAAGTATTTCTTTTGGTTCAATAAATTTTTAAAAGGAGGGAAGTTTGCTTACCATTTTGATCAGACCAACAATAAAGTCAGATCAATGTATATGGGGAAAGAGTATTATAGAATGCAATATTCAGAAATTGAGTTGGGAACAACGAAAGAAGTTCTTTCGCAAAAGAAGGGTTTAGTAGAAGTATTATCTTAATTAATTCTCTCCCATTCTTTAATATGATTTTTTTTCATAAAAATCTGTTTGAAAATACTTAATAAAGCGTCTTTGATAAGATTGAAATACCCAACCTTACGATATCTCCTCGGAGATTCAAGAATAGTACAATTTTTTATAAAACTTAATTTCCCAATTTTAGAAAGCTTCTTAAATAGAAAGCTATCTTCCCCATGAGATCGATTTTCATCGTACCCATTGACTACCCAAAAATCCTCCCTTCGAACTACTTGACAATGGCCAGTGGAAAAAGGTATATTCAAGAATATGCTTAACTGTATTACATTGTTAAGAAAAAAATGAAATATTTGATCTTTCCAAATTCTCTCATTAGGGAACGTTTGGATTTTTAAGGTTGCAGCGACTAGCTTTTTATTTTGAAAAACATTAATAATTAATTCTACAAAGGATAGAATGTCTTCAAAAAGCGTGTCGCAATCACAAAAAATAAACAGGTCGCCATTAGCATGCTTAGCACCAAGATTTCGTCCAATAGCAATGTTTTTTACAGTTTGGACTACATAAACGCTCGCTCCTAACTTTTTTGCGATCGCTCTGGTATGATCCTGACTACCACCATCGGCAACAATAACTTCATAGTCGTATTTTCCCTTAAGTAGGTCAAACTGTCTTAATGTTTGACCAATAAGCTTTTCTTCGTTGAGTGCAGGTATAATAAAAGATAATTTCATTCCCTTGAACAGGTCCTTTAAATTAAAATTGTATATTGATTGGTTAATGTTCTTTTATAGGTGGCTGATAATGAGGTTTGAAACTAAAAAGGCTTTTTATCCATTTGCTCAAAAAAGATTTCTTTAAATCATCATTCAAGATACAACAGGTGTATAAAGGAAGTAACAGTAAAGCTATCTAAATTTGCCTATACAACTCTGTCTAATTAATGACTAGAACGTCTACAAATAATACCACTCGTCTCTATAATAACAACTTTTTAGAGATATTGTCCAGGTGCCCTTTCTGGTTGCCATTGGTAGTTTTCATTCCAGTTGTTTTTTATTTTTCGTTTATTGGATTTACTTCTTTAAGTGAAGGTCTTATACTTGAAGGCATCTTGATCGCTGTTGGAGGAGTTATATCATGGTCATTGACTGAGTACTTGGTACATCGCTTTGTTTTTCATTACCAACCCAAAAGTGCCTTCTGGAAAAGGTTCGTTTATGTTGTGCATGGAGTGCATCATGATTATCCAAACGATTTGAACCGATTAGTTTTTCCAGTAACAGTCAGTATACCGCTAGGGTTTGTTGTTTATTACTTATTTGGACTAATACCATGGACTGTTGAGGCATACCATTGGATTTTTTACAGTTTTTATGCTGTAGGTTATCTGTGTTATGACATGATTCATTTTGCCACTCATGCAGTGTCTAACAACAATAAGCTTTTTACTTCGATCAAAAGGCATCACTTGAATCACCATTATCAAAAATCCAATACAAAGTATGGGGTAAGCTCCGGGTTATGGGATATCGTTTTCAACTCTTTGGGAAGTAAAAAAAAGGGTGTTCAGGATAAGTAACAACCAAAGTATTGACTGGGATTATCTAACATGGCGAGCATGATAACTTGTTTCAACGCATCATGTTAAACAGATTCTTCTTTGCTCTTCTTATCCCATTCAGAAGCAAAAACTGTGTTGAAAAACTCGTTTACTTCATTTTTATTGTTTACTGCTCTTGAAATTGTGTAAATAGGTGATTTTTTAGGATTCTTTAAAAATTCAATTATTTGACCTGTAAATAAAATGGACGAATTGGTGATGAGTTTAGAACCTGGTTTCAAGGGCTCTACCCATCTGGTAGCACAACCTACAGTCAAGGAACTTAAATTTCTTACATCATGCCACCACCACGGTGGGTTGTAAAGAAGATCTCCCGGCTCTAAAGTAACCTTATAAACGGGAATATTATTGAAGTAAGGGTGTTCCTTATGCATAAGTTCATAGAAATTCCCTTTCATCCCATGGTTCATTAATTCTGATACTGCAAATGTCCCGTATTTGCTTAGGGTAGTCTGTAACACCGGTGCATAACTAGGATGAATGAAGTGCCATTCTTTTTTACCCTGGATGTTGAGAAATATATTCTCAGCATTAGCAGAATGAAGAGAAGAACGACTCCCGGCATCTCTTTTGATAAACCACTGGTGCAGTGCATAATCCTTTTTTTGAATTTTCCTGAGTTTTCTGCCATTACAAAGCCTATAGAAATCCATTCTGTTTAGGATCCCATGAAAATTATTTACGTAATAATTATTGTATTTATCGAGTGTAAGGTAATCCCTTAGACTAGTCCTGGCTACATTAATATTTCTGCCGTCAGGAGAAATATCTTTATCAAAACTGAAATTTGCACATTCAACTTCAATATCCCCAAATTTCGAAATTAGGTTTTCTTCTTTGGTAAGTTCCGTAATAGGTGCATCTGACAAAAAGCCTCGTACTACCACAGGTTCATTCACCTTATTTTTCCATTCTTTAAAATTATCATGTGTAAAATCTTTAATATTTATTTCTGTGATTGCAACCGGACCATTACTCTCAAACTTCTTCCTCTTCATGAGGATTTGAATATTTTTTGAATGAATCTTCTTGAATTGTTTACCAATGAAACTTGGGTTCTCGTGTTTTATGATGGTTCTCCCTTTCGCATCTTTCTTTCTTAGAGAGAGTTCAAAAATCAGGTCAAATAAGAAAAGTAATCTCCACCTAAATGAATAAAATGAAGGCCTCAGTGTAGGTAACTTTTTTTTATGAATATTATCTATGTCCATTAAATTTTTGCATTTAAGCGAGAAAAACTATTAGAAATAGCCTTTTATAGGGAGTGTATTTCGTTTAGCAAGTAAATTCAAAAGTACAGTATTTCATGTTATTTTATCCGTGTGATTTTTAACCATTAATGCTGCTAAAGAAACTTTTAAAAGTAACTCTTAATAGCATATGAGATGATTTTTTAATGTCATTTACAGCAAATTACTAAACGGATACTTTTTTATTCTCTTCCCATTCTGACGAAAAAATACTGTTAATAAATTCTCCCGCTTCTTCTCCATTATTCACCGATTTCCCAATTTTGTAAAGTGAAGATTTTTTAGGGTTTTTTAGGAATTCTATTACCTGACCTGCAAATAAGACGGGCGAATTGGTGATTAGTTTGGATCGTATTTTTAGAGGCTCCACCCATCTGGTTGCACAACCAACTGTCAAAGGGCTTAAGTTTCTTACATCATGCCACCACCACGGTGGGTTGTAAAGTAGGTCTCCGGGTTGCAAAGTGACTTTATAAACAGGAATGTGCTTAAAATAAGGGAAAGCATTGCACATTAGGTCGTAAAAATCTCCTTTTTCGTGATGGTTTGTTAAATCAGACACGGCATAAACACCATATTTGCTTAGCGTGGCATGGATTAATGGAGTATAACTGGGATGGATGAAGTGCCATTCTTTTTTACCCTGAATGTTCAGGAATATATTCTCTCCGTTAGCACAATGGAGCGAAGATCGAACAAGAGCTCCTCTTTTAATAAACCATTGGTTCAATGCATTACCGTTCTTTTGTATTTTTCTAATCTCTCTGCCTTTACAGAGTCGGTAGAAATCCATTTTGTTTAGTATTCCATGAAAATTATTTACATAATAATTATTGAATTTATCAAGAGTGAGATAATCTCTAAGATTTGTTTTGAAAGTTGATACATTCCTCCCATCTGAAGATGTTGAGTTATCAACACTTAGATTAACACATTGAACCTCTACGTCTCCAAGTTTAGAGATTAAGTTTTCTTCTTTTGTTAGCTCCATAATCGGTGCGCCATCTAAAAATCCGCGTACAACAACAGGTTCATTTACTTCATCCTTCCACCTTTTGAAGGTACTATGTGTGAAATCATTGATATCCATTTCAATAATCGCTATAGGACCCTCGCTTTCAAAAGCTTTTTCTTTCATAAGTTTTTTGACTGCTTTTGCATGAATCTTTTGAAAGCACCTTCCAATAAAGCTTGGGTTCTTTTGTTTCTGAAGTGTCTTTCCTTGAGCATTTTTTTTCTTTAGTGAGAATCCAAAAAGCTGATCAAGCAAGAAAAGCATCTGCCACCTAAATGAATGAAATGAAAACCTTAGCTTCGGTGGCCTCTTTTCAAGTATACTATTTATGTCCATAAAGTTTTTTCGTTGATTGGGCAATGTATTGCAAACACCATTTCTCTATGAGAGAATTAATGGTTTTGCACCAAACGTTGTAAAAATACCACACTTTGTAGGTATACTCAGATCAAGGTGAGGCAAGATTATTCTTTGTATTAAAAGCTGAATGAGGTAGTTTTCCGTGGAAGATTTCACAGACATGGGGAAAAGAAAAGTTTATTTGATCAATCCAATAGAAGCAGATGTAGGGTATTTTAAGTGGCCTAATAGCAGTGGAGGTCTAACCGATTATGTCTACATAGCCGATCTGGCTACAACTTCGGTAGCAAGACTAATGGAATCATATTTTGAAGTGGAAATCTGTGAAGCCTCCATTCAAGGAGTTGATTATTCAACTGATGCTGATTTTATAGCTATAACCGGAAAGATTAGCCAGTGGAATCACATGAAGGAGATATCTCAAGAATTTAAGAAGAGAGATAAGACTGTGATTATCGGAGGCTCATACGCCTCTCTTTCATATGAAAAGGTACGACCTTACTGTGATGTATTAATAAGGGGTGAGATTGAGGAAATTGCTGACGAAATATTTTCTGAAATTGCGTCAGGTAACTATAAAAAGGAATATGTAGGCACACAGCCTGATATGTCAAAACTTTTAGTGCCAAGATGGGATCTTTACCCTAACGAGAAAGCACTTATGGGTTCCATCCAGATCTCAAGAGGTTGTCCGTTTCAATGTGAGTTTTGTGATGTGATTGAATATTTGGGAAGAAAGCAGAGGCATAAACCGGTTGATAATATTCTTTCCGAGCTGGATGAACTTTATAAAGTTGGTTATAGAGAGGCTTTTATTGCAGATGACAACCTCACAGTTCATAGGAAAAAAGCAAAAGAAATCTTAAAAGCAATTGGCGACTGGAATAGAAAGCAATCAGACGGACCGATGTTGTTTAGGACTCAAGCTTCCATTGATCTTGCCAAAGATGATGAAATGATGGATTTGGCGACCTATGCAGGTTTATTCGCCGTTTTTATTGGAATTGAAACACCCAATGTGGAAAGCTTGAAGGAAACGAGAAAATTTCAAAACTTAAGAATTGACCTGGTAGATCAAATTCATAAGGTATTCAACAGTGGGTTGAGTATATATGGTGGAATGATCGTAGGGTTTGATAATGACACCCTTGATATTTTTGAAAGACAATTCAATTTCATTTCTGAATCTTCAATTCCATATGTCACCTATGGTCTCCTTAATGCACCGGATCAAACACCACTTCACGAACGATTGGAGAAAGCCGGTAGACTCGTTCCTGAAAATGAAGGAACAGTAGCTGGGAATGCTTACGAAACCAATATTTTATTCGAAAATATCTCAACAGAGGAAGCTCAAATAGGCTCAAAATGGCTTATGAATAATATGTATGCCGCAGAAAATTTTGGAGAGCGACTTTGCCATTTTATAGAATTGTTAGGAAAAGGCGTTCATAATGAACAAAGTTATCAGATAAAATCACTCAATGGGGTTATAAAAGAATTATTCAAAGTGATCCGAAGCATAAAAAGAATGGGAGTGGAAGAAGAACAAATGCATGACAGAGTAATAAGAATGCTCTCGAAACACCCTAATGCAACTCCGCATGTATTAAACTATCTCTCATTGTATGCTTCTATAAGGGCAACAATGAAATTTAATGACACGTGGGATCAAAACTTAGTAGGAAGACCAGCATTTGAAGTACAGTTATAGCTTGTAGTACACCACTTGGCCCTAAGCCATCTGTGAAATTACTTTACTTACTAATCCTTGATTGGACAAGTTCTAAAGCATCTCCAACGGTGTTTATTTTTCCAATTGATTCATCTTCGATGGTAATGCCAAATTGTTCTTCAATATCAAGGATAATATCAACAATATGAACGGAATTAATTTTGAGGTCATTGATCAAATGTTGATCAAATGTGATATTGGAAGGGTCTATTTCATCTGGCAAGTAAGCGTCGATTATATCAAGTAATTCAGATTGAATTTTGGTTTTGTCCATCGTGAGAATATTTTCTAAAAATAAGACTGCAATTTAGGTCTCCAAAACCAAAATTAGTTTTTATTGCTGTTTTTATTTCTTTGTTCTGGGTTTCCGTGGGGATGCAGGAAGCGGGGATCAATTCCTTGATTCCGGGATGAACATTTTCCTCAGTCAGATTAATGTTCTTGTGAACAAATCCATGGTAGATTTGAAGTATCACGGCTACAGACTCAATAGAGCCTGCCGCTCCCAGGCAATGGCCAATCATGGACTTTGGGGCATTTATCATGGGGAAATCAGATCCATTAATCCCAAGGCCGGAGACACAGTTTTCAATTTCGCTGAAGTCTGCCATAGTGGAGGTAAGGTGACCTGAAAGCAAATCAATTTCCCTTGGATTTACTCCAGATTTGCGAACTGCTTCACTAACGCATTCTGCAGCAGCTTCTGGGTTCTGGGCTGTCATATTGCCTCCATTTCGCATACCCCCACAGTTTCGATGGCCACCCACTATCTCTGCGAAAATTTTGGCGTTTCTTTTTTTGGCACTATCGAGGGATTCGATTACAATGGCACCACTTCCGGACCCTGGTACAAAACCCGAACTAGTGTTGCTCATAGGTCTTGAAGCAAATGTTGGATTAGCATTTGAGTCAGCGCAGAGTACCCTCATTGCGTCAAAACCAGCCCACATATACCTGCCTTCACCTTCAGTGCTCCCACATATCATTGTTGAGACTTCTCCTGAGGCAACTTTTTCATAGCCTAAAAGTATAGCTTCACTTCCTGTAATACACGCTGACGAATTGCTGGTAACTTGATAACCGGCCCCAATTAGTTGGTTAAGGTAAGCAGCCGCACCACTATTCATTCCTTGAGTAATGCTTGTGCTATTAAGAGAATTACCTTTCCCATCATCAATTTTATTGATCCGCTCACCAATGGAAGAGTCTAGACCCAAACTTCCTGAACCAAATACGATACCAACATCTTTTAACCGATTTTCACCATTGGTTTTATTACCAGCCATTTGCCATGCCTCCAGTCCCGCCAAGCAGGCATAGATTATTCCCATGCTATCTATTTTACGACTATAGTACTTAGGTAACTTTTCTTGAATGTAAGAATGTTCCAGGGCAGGCATTCCTGCAACTCTGCAGAAGTAATTAAGGTTTTCTAATTCTTTGCTGTATTTGATACCGGATATGCCATTTTGCAATGAATTTCTAAACTGATCTACTCCAATAGCATTTGGAGAGATGACCCCCATCCCCGTTACAACCACTCTTTTTTTCATAAGGTTCTCAATTTTTTGACCGCTACTCTATCAAACTCAAGTTTTTAAATCTATTGGCTAGGATATCTTTTTCTTATAACATCTCCTTCTAATATTTACACTTGGGACATTTTTGTCATATTCATTCCACATGTTTTGTATAGGAGAATTATCCTCTAGCATCGGTCCAGTTGAGTAATATTCAACTCCATTTTTAATGTAATTCTTAAAAAACTCACTAAACATAAGTGATGCAGCTCCTTTTTTTTGATATTCAGGTGTTACGCCTATCAGTAATAAATCTAAATGCTTGTTAAACCAGAAATCCTTAAGAATATGAATAAAGCCGAAAGGGAAAAGTGATCCTTTCGCTTTCTGAAAGGCTTTGGATAGTGAAGGGAACGAAATACCAATACCTATTATCTTATCTTCCCGATCCACAATAAGACAGATGTATTCCTTACGAACCATTCCAAGGTACTGTTCAACGTAATAATTAATTTGTTTTGATGTAAGTGGATAGTAGCCGTAAAGTTGGCTATATGAATCATTCAAAACTTTAAACATTTCAGTGGCGTATTTTCTTACATCTTTAGCCTTTTTTAGGTGTAAGGCCTTGATGCCAAATCTTTTTGAAATAATGCTGGCTAACCTTTCATATCTTTCTGGTAGCTTCTTAGGTGGGATCCCTCGAAATTCTATCCAATCAACAGCCTTTTCGAGGTTCAGGTTTTCATAATGCTTAGCGTAATATGGATAGTTGTAAATAGCGGCTTGCGTTGCTATTTGATCAAAACCACTTATCAGAGCTCCTTCATAATCAAGATCGGTGAATCCCATCGGACCGTGGATTGCCTCAGCACCTTTTTGCTTGCCCCATTCTTCTGCCTGATTGATCAACGCTTTAGAAACCTCTAAATCATCTATGAAATCAATCCATCCAAATCGAATCAATTTCTTTTCTTTTAGTTCCATGTCAAGAGCGATTGCAGCAATTCTGCCTACTATCTCTCCGTTTTTTTCAGCTACCCAATATATAGCATCCGCAATTTCAAAGGCTGGATTTTTCTCCTTGAGAAGGGTGTTCATCTCAAATTGGATCATTGGAGGCACGTAGTATTTATTACCCTTGTAAAGCTTAAAAGGAAATTTGATGAATTTTCTAAGATCCTTTTTTGTCTTTACTTCTTTGAGTTGTATTGGCATAGGTTGTTTCTAAGACCTCAAATGTATTTCGGAATTTCTCTACTTGAGAGGTTTTGATATATATTTTAATTCAATTTACCTACAGGTAGACATAATGCTTTACCTGGAACTTTTCAGGCTTTAGTCCATCAAAAACAACGCAAAATTGAGTTTTGAGGCCAAATAAGATTTAGCTTTATGCAGCTTTTGATCTCAGAGGAACCCCTATTTCTTTAGCTATTTTAGCCATCAAAGAGATCGCTTTGTCAATCTGATCAAAAGTGTGAGTGGCCATTAGAGAAAATCGAATTAGTGAATCCGAAGATGAAACTGCTGGCGATACAACTGGGTTGACGAATAGTCCTTCATCGAATAGTCGATGGACAAATTCATAAGCCTTAATATCGTCTCTAATATAAATCGGAATAATTGGAGTTTCTGAATTACCAGTATCAAAGCCAATTTCCTTTAATTGTTCCAGTGCATAGCTGGTGTTCTCCCATAGTTTTTGTCTTATTGAGTCATCCTTTTCTATGATATCTAATGAAGCTAAGGCCGCTGCAGTGGATGAAGGAGTCATACTTGCGCTAAAGATGAGTGCCCGAGATTTGTGCTTGAGGTAATGAATAGTCTCTTTATTGCCGGCAATAAAGCCACCTACGGAAGCGAGTGATTTACTGAAAGTCCCACCAATGAGATCTACTTCATCAGTTAAGTCGAAATGGTTAGCTGTCCCACGACCATTTTCACCCAGCACACCTACAGCATGTGCACAATCACTCATTACCACTGCGTTATATTTTTTTGCTAGACGTACAATGCCAGGTAAATCAGCAATGTCACCTTCCATACTAAATACACCATCTACTATAATAAACTTGACGCCAGGAGCTTTACAAGAGCTGAGCTTTTGTTCGAGAGATGCCATATCATTATGCTTAAATCGCACATAAGATGCCTCTGAAAGCTTTGACCCCTCATAAATAGAAGCGTGATTAAGTCTATCTAGAAAGATCATGTCTTCTTTTCTTGTGATAGTAGGTATTGTGCCAAGGTTTACTTGATACCCGGTACTAAATACCAATGCATCTTCCTTACCAAGAAAAGTAGCCAATCTAGATTCCAGTTGTTGATGAAGATCAGTGGTGCCATTAAGAAATCGAGATCCAGAGCAGCTGGAACCGTATTTTTTTAATGCATTTTCTGAAGCTTCAATCACTTTAGGATGAGTAGTCAGACCAAGGTAGCTGTTCGATCCGAACATTAGCACATTCTTGCCATTGACTTTAACAATCGTTTCCTGTCTGGCATTAAAAGGCCGAAAGAAAGCATACAATCCTTTTTCCTGGATTTTTTTGGCTTCATCAAAGCCATAGAACCGATCTCGCAATGGGTCTTTCATGTTTCAAAACATTTGAATCTGTTAAGATAGCTATCATTTCTGATCTACCATGTCTTTGTAGATCAATCAAATCTCAAAGCCAGACTTTTGCGGATAGCCTTTCCTTAAAAACTCTTGTGTCAATTTCACTACATCTGGATTTAGATTCGACCCCTGATCGTCGTTCAGGCAATAAAACTTCGGGCGTTTCTTTTCCAGCCAATCAAAGGCTCTCTTTTGCTTTTTATAGTTATTGGTGATTTTATGAAAAGCGTGAATTTTTAATAGGTCAGGAAGCTTGATTGCGCTGCAATGCTGTGATTGATATTTGAGCGCATACCATCTATAAAGCTTGTATGTCATTACATCCGTTCCTTCCCGAAACTTGTGAGACTTGATATCCTCGATAAGTTCTGGTCTCGCGTCTTGCATGCTTTGCCACCATTCTTTTCGTATGAGAAGAGGTGAATGCTCAATTAAACCCAACCCTACAATATCATTTTTCTTATTGTAAATTCTCCACCCCAAATTTTCGCCAAACAAGGTGCCATGGATTAGTACTTTCCCATCTTTTGTATAAAAGTCCTCGGGATATACGTCATTCCCAAAAAGAAAATCGTCATTGAGATAAATGAAATCATCAGAGAGTTCTGGGATTTTATGAATATAGCTTTCAATCACATTGTAATTGAAGGTAGGTACATCTTCAGGATCAAACACTTCATCGTGATGGATGATGGAAATTTTTGGGTGATTGATGTCAAGCCAATCTGGTTTTTGAGGACGACAGGTGAGTATGTAAATGTGATTTATCCATGGAGCAAATTTTTCCACCGACCGGAGACTGTATTTCATCAACTGATAGATGTCCCGGGTACGTTCTGGGTTAAGGTCAAGTGGTTTTTCTGAATATTGATTAACTAGCTTTCGGTAATCAGGATCATCTCCATCTACCCAGGTATAAACTAAATCTATCGATTGATGTATCTCTTTTGGCTCCAATGAATTAAATAGTGGTTTGATTTCCCTTTTTTTGCCACATGTTACGTCTGACTCAGTATATCAAACGGATTGCAAATGTAGTTTTATTCGCTTTGCCCGGTCAATATCGAAAGCGAAAGCTTCAAATTTTGGAAGAGATGTTTCAAAAAGGATTATTAGTTTTAAATGAAACAGGAGAGGCATATTGGCTAGATTTCGGCACGCTACTTGGGTATCATCGCACCGGATCTATCATTCCACACGATGTAGATATAGATATTGCTATGATGGAAAGCTCTTACGAAAAGGTAAAGGCATTGAAAGATAAATTACCTAAAGGTCTCAGCTTTCATGATACATCAGCAAATCATGAGGGGCCTAAAATCTATTTCTCCTATAAAGGTTATGATTTTGATATTTTCTTTTATGAAGATGAAGGTGAAACGATCCGTACATTTGTTGAAGCAGATTATCCCAACGAACGACAGCACATCCCAAAGGAACTCGTGTACCCCTTAAAAGAAGATATTTTTCTGGGAGAGACGGTCACCGTCCCTTCCAATACGCTTGCTTATCTGGAGCTAATGTATGGATACCTTGGAACAGGTGGCTGGAGAGATCAGAAAACCGGGCTGTGGCATCCTCCGAGCACTTAATCAAGCAAAGGGAGTATCTTTTGTTTGGCACGTTCTAAGTGTTCCTGATTATCAATTTCGCACCAGGCCAAATCTAACTTTTCTACTGACACCTTATTTTCTTCGGTAAGTTGAGCTATTGCTATCTCATAATCTTTGGTTGTAGCATCTGATGCTGATTTGTGGTGTGCTTTTAATTTGTCAAGAAGCTCAAAAGAAATCCTCCAAATCCCAACAAGCTCAGCATCTATTGATCCTAATTCTTCTTTCTTCTTAGAAAGGTTTTTCAATTTACCATCAACTACTTCTACGTACACTTCATCATTTGATTGTGTAAAGTCACTGCAAAGGATCACATCTTTTTTGTTAGAAGTCACCAGAGTTTTGATCGCATCAGAATGGTAAAGCAGATCAGATTCCAACAATAGAAAATCTCCTTTGATTAAACTTGAGCCATAAATCAAAGTATGAAAGCTTCCTGTTGTTGCGTAATCAGGACTTAAAAAAGTGGTTAGTCCATTTTCTTTTGCAAACTTTTCATAATGCTCATGCAGATGACCTGTGCCGATGATGATATTTTTGATTCCATTTTCCTTAAGAATTCTCACTGATCTTTCGATCAACTTTTCCTCGCCAACCTGCATAAAGCCTTTTGGGATATCAAAGGTGTATGGTTGAAGTCTGGTGCCTCTTCCGGCGGCTAATATTACTGCGGTTTCAATCGTTTGCGTCATCTCTTAGAAATAAAGAGGAGAATCCCTCGGTTTCCAATTACTTTTGCGCGAAGATAGAATATTCTAAATCGCAATAAAATGAGCATAAATTCGGAATCATTATCGGCTCTACTTGGGGGTAAATGGATTTATGCACACCTATTACAAAATCCTCATAGATAAATGAAGAAAGTATACGTAGGAATGGGCACAGACCTCATTCACCATGGACATATAAATATTATTGAAGTAGCTCGTGAATTGGGTGAAGTAACCGTTGGTCTTCTTTCCGATAAAGCAGTAAGCAAATACAGCAGAACGCCGTTTTTGTCTTACGATGAGCGAAAGAAAATACTCGAGAATTTAAAGGGAGTAAAAGAAGTGATCCTTCAGGAGGACTTGGATTATGAAAAGAATCTAAGCGCGCTGAAGCCTGATTATGTAGTTCATGGAACTGACTGGAAAACAGGTCCTCAAAAGCATATCCGTGAGAAAGTAGTAAAGTTATTAAAAGAGTGGGGTGGTGAGCTTGTGGAACCAGAGTATACATCCGGCATCTCATCTACAGGCTTAAGAAAAGCACTGAAAGAAGTAGGAACCACACCGGACATTAGAAGAAGAATGCTGAGACGACTTTTAGAGTCAAAAGACATTGTGAGAGTAATGGAAGCTCATAATGGAATTTCTGCTCTTATCGTGGAGGAAACTTCAATCAATGCAGAAAATGAAGTGCGTGAATTTGACGCAATGTGGGTGAGTTCGTTAACGGACTCTACCGCAAAAGGAAAGCCGGATACTGAATATGTAGATCGAACTTCCAGGTTTCAAACCATCGGAGATATTCTTGATGTAACCACTAAGCCAATCATACTTGATGGAGATACTGGGGGAGTCACAGAGCACTTTGCAATGCAAGTGAAAAACCTCGAACGACTAGGAGTTTCAGCAGTAATTATTGAAGATAAAGTTGGCCTAAAGAGAAACTCACTTTTTGGTACGGAGGTGAAACAAGAGCTGGATACCATTGAAGGGTTTTGTGAAAAAATCAATACCGGTAAAAAAGCACAGGTCACTGAGGAGTTTATGATTATTGCCAGGCTAGAAAGTCTAATTGCTGAGCATGGTATGGAAGATGCCCTGACAAGAGCTAAAGCATACATTGAGGCCGGAGCTGACGGTATCATGATTCATAGCCGTCATAAAGATGGCAGTGAAATCATGGAATTCATGAAACGCTACCAGGAGTTTGAATACAAGGTGCCAGTAGTATCAGTGCCTTCATCTTACAATCAATTCACTGAGGATGAACTGAAAGAAGCAGGATTCAGTATTGTTATTTATGCTAATCACCTGCTTCGAGCGGCATTTCCAGCGATGAAAAAAACGGCGGAAAGCATTCTCGAGAATAAGCGATCATTGGAGGCTGATAAGTACTGTATGTCAATCAAAGAAATACTGACTATACTTCCTAATTAAGCATGCTAAATCCTGAAAAGTTTTTAAAATCAATCAGAGCTCAAGGAGTTGAGTTTTCTACCGGAGTTCCTGACTCATTACTCAAAGATTTTTGCTCCGTTATCACAGATGAGGGAGCGGATATTATTGCAGCAAATGAGGGTGGAGCCATTGCACTCGCCATGGGACATCATCTGGCCACAGGCAAAATTCCATTGGTTTATATGCAAAATTCTGGCTTTGGAAATTGTGTTAACCCACTGACCTCACTAGCCGATCCGGATGTATATTCGATTCCGATGCTACTGTTAATTGGGTGGAGAGGCGAGCCCGGTGTGAAAGACGAACCTCAGCATGTGAAGCAGGGACGAATCTCAGAGGAACTATTGCAGACGATGGGTATTGATTATGCAGTGTTGTCTGATGATGAAAAAGGAGCTGAGGAGCAGCTAAAGGTTGCTTTCAACACGATGAACGTGACCAAAGCACCATTTGCTTTGCTGGTGAAAAAAGGTACGTTCGAAAAATATAAACTGCAAACGAAGGTTGAAAATCCATATACCATCAATCGGGAAGAAGTGATCGAGTGGATGCTCCGAAAAATGGAAGAAGAAGCAGTGGTTGTCTCTACCACTGGCAAATCTTCCAGGGAAGTATTTGAAATACGAGCCAAATATAATATGGGACATGGAAAAGATTTTCTTACTGTTGGAGGAATGGGCCATGCTTCTCAGATTGCACTTGGTATCGCGCTAAGCAAGAAAGATCGTCCGGTATACTGCCTTGATGGTGATGGCGCAACAATTATGCATATGGGGTCGGGAGCAATCATTGGAAATCAATCTGCTGCCAACTATAAACATATCCTGATCAATAATGGATGTCATGAATCGGTTGGTGGTCAGGCCACTGTAGGGTTTGCTATTGATTTTCAAAAAATAGCAGAAGCTTCCGGATATAAGCAAACCTGGATGGTGAAAGAAATGGCAGAACTTCCCGGTATTTGGGAGCAATTCCAAAATGCTGATGGCCCTGTATTGCTCGAGATACGAACAACAGAAGAGTCACGCGCTGATTTGGGTCGCCCAACAACAACGCCTGTCGAGAATAAAGAGGCTTTCATGAAAAACCTAAGCAACTAAAATGCTACACAGAAAGGAACTTGAGCGAAAAATACTTTTAAATCCAGGCCCGGCTACTACCTCTCAGCGAGTGAAGGAAGCACAACTGGTATCTGACATTTGTCCGAGAGAAAATGAATTCGGACAGGTGATGCACGACATCTGTGACGGAATTTTAAAAGTTGGCAATGGGCTGGAAACCCATAGAGTTTCATTGTTTGGAGCAAGTGGAACCGGAGCTATGGAAGCTTGTTTGGTGTCTGCGTTAGGAAAAAATGATCATGTTCTAATAGTCACTAATGGAGCTTATGGTATTCGAATGAAGGCCATTTGTGATGGGTATGGTTTAAAGAATTCATCTTTATTTGAATTTGGTGACTATCCTGATCCTTCTAAAATTAAAGAGGCACTATCTTCAGGAGGATACACACATCTTGCCATGGTGCATCATGAGACTTCCACCGGTATGATGGATCCATTGGAGGAGGTTGCAGAGATATGTAAGGAAACAGGTGTGAAATACATTGTGGATGCCATGAGCTCGTTTGGGGCATATCCGATTGATCTTGCCGCACTTGAGATTGATTATTTATTTTCAAGCTCAAACAAGTGTATTCATGGCATGGCTGGACTTTCGTTCGTGATCTTCCACAAAGACCGAACAGAGGAGCTAAAAGCTAATGGAACCGGTTTTTATTTCGATGTATACAAACAATGGGATAATCTACAGAAGAAGGATCAGCTGCGATTTACTCCTCCCGTACAAACAAGCTATGCATTTTTAGAGGCGATCAAAGAGCATGAGGAGGAAGGGTTAGATAATAGATGGAATAGGTATCAGGCGAACTGGCAAAAGCTTTATGATGGATTTACAGCGCTTGGTTTTACACCTTTTTTGCCTCTGGAGCAGGAATCTAAGATATTGCTTGCATTAAATCTTGATAAACCTGGCCTAGACTTCAATCATTTTCATGATTATCTATATGAGAATGGAATTACCATATATCCTGGCGTTATTCCTGAAAGCAAAACATTTCGAGTAGCTGTAATAGGTGATCTATATGAAGAGGACATGGACTATGTGATGGAAAAGGTTAAAGCCTATTTTAAATAGACTTCATTCACTTCCATAGACACCTCAGCCCAGTTGTATTTTTTTACTTCTTCAAGTCCATGCTTAGATAATTCTTCACGCTTTGATGAAGGAATTAGGTTTTCAATGCATTTAGCAAAGGCATCCAAATCACCCGGTTCAGCAAAGCCTTTCATCATGTCATTCGTAATTACGTTTTTGTAGCCCGAATTTGCATATCCAGCTATTGGAGTTCCCACCGCCATTGATTCCAAAAGCACGATACCAAAACTCTCTCCATATAGTGCTGGTGCCAGGTAAATATCAGATTCTTTTAGTAGTCGATATTTCTCTGCTTCACTGACAAAACCTACCATTTCGACATCAGTCAGTGTATAATCAGTAATGTATTGTTCCACCTCAGCTCTTCCATCGCCATCGCCAGCGATAATCAGTTTCATTTTGGGGTATCGTTCCTTTAGTTGATGAAATGCTCGTAGTGCATGCATTACTCCCTTGCGTGGCTCCAGTCTTCCCATAAAAAACATCTGGAAGAAATCATCATCTCTTTTACTTTCTTGAGGTGCTATTTGATGGATTTCATCCAGGTCGATCCCATTTGGAATGATATGTATGTTTCTTTTTGAAAATCGAGAGATATAACCAGACTGACTATTAGAAACAGAAATGATTTGATCTAAGAATGTAAAAATCCCACGTGCTACAGTTGGCATAATCCAATCCCCCACAAATTGGCTTTTAGGAGTGTCGTGAAAGGTGGCTATTTGTTTAGCCTTAGAGTGTTTCAGCACTTGAAAAGGAAGTAACGGATTCCAAATCGTATGATAGTGGATGATGTCAAAAACTTCACCGTTAAGAAAAGCCTTAAGCTGTTTCTTCTCATCGCCTAAAGCGATGTTTACATCTATTTTGGTTCCACCAATGTTGACAGAACGATTCTTGCCGAAGAAGTAAACATTTTTTTCCTCTACAGCATTGGCATTGATATTAGGTGCAATGATTTTAACCTGATGTCCTATTATTGTAAGATGTTTTGATAAACTCACAATGTGAGACTTAACACCTCCGGGGCGTGAAAAATCATATGGACAAACAAGTGCGATTTTCATTGAATTCAATCTTACGAAGTTGGGTGATTGTAGCTTTGTTTACTGCATTTCTTTTTGCAGGATTACAATCACAGGCTCAAAATAAATCATATCCATTCAAACCTGGTGAGAAACTGACCTACAACATGAAGTTTGGGTGGTTTAATATTGGGGAAGCAGTATTGTGGCTTGATCCGGAATTCCACTATCCAAATAAAAAACCACACTATAAGATTCAGTTCACTGTCACCACGGCTAGCTGGTTTAAGGTCTTTTCAAAGCTTAGTTTCTGCATGGAGTCACTCATTGAAGTAAATGACCTCAAGCCTTTGCGGTCTGACAGGGACATGGAAGGTAGGAATAAGATTGACATCCGCCATGACTATTTTACCTATGCTGATTCCATATCTATAAAAGCTTATATCGAAGATCTTGATGAGTGGAGGTACCATAGATTTCCACAAGGAAATGTGCCCATAAGAGATGCGCTAAGTACATACATGTGGCTAAGGAGTCGGGATCGATCTCAATTCAGTGACGAAATTGAAATGCGTACTTTTTTCACAAATGATCTTTACGAGTTTGTAATGCTTCCTGGAAAAAAGACAACACACAGGTATGAAGACCGGAAAGTAGGGGCGCTGGAATTTGGATTGGTGTTTCCTGAAGGTGAATTTTTTGATGAGGGCAAGACAGGGCTTGTGATTCTGAGTGATGATAGGAATCGATACCCTTTACGAATGGAAATCGACATGACAGTCGGATCTTTCGTTTTTGAATTGGATAAGGTTGAATACATTGATTGATCTTAACCTGTTAGCTTTGCCTTTCTAAACTTCTTCTTTTGGCAAAATCTTCGATTTTATTAGGTTCAAAGTTGTTCATGGAACGATTAGAGACTGTGGGTGACAAAGCAAAAGAGTCACTACTTGTACAAGCCATGACATTTGAAGGGGATGATGCAGGAAGTCGGCTAATTGAGGTCATGAAATCAAGTCCGGCTAAAGATAAGCGCCTGCTTATAGATAGTTATTCCAAGGTTGTGATTAATGATCACTTTGTATTCTCACTCAAGTACTTAAACGATGCTTCGTTTAGGAATGAGGTAAAAGCCACCAGGAAGCTGATAACAGATGCTGAACAAAGCGGAATAAGAGTCCAGTTTACCAATCCTGTAGGTATTCTGGGTCAGAAGTATCCCTTGCGTAATCATAAAAAAATGGTGGTTGTTGATGGAGAGGCCAGCTTTCTTGGCGGGATCAACTTCAGTGAGCACAACTTTGCCTGGCATGACATGATGGTAGAGTTGAATGACCCCAGATTGGGACAAGCACTAGTAGAAGATTTCAATAAAACCTGGGAGGGGATTAATCAGTCAAAATCTATAGAAACCAATGAAGGACAATTGTTCCTTTTTAACGGATCAAAAAGCAAAAAGCTCTACGAAGATTTTTTTAATCAAATCAGAGTAGCTCAAAAAAGCATCCAGGTTATTTCACCTTATATTTCTGAGCCCTTATTAGGGGTATTGCGATCGTGTGCTGCCAAGGGAGTAAAGATTACGATCATTTCTCCGCAAGAGAATAATAAGTCGATTTTCAAAAACATCATTTTATCGGAGCAGCAAAAGGGATATTTTGACTTAAAAGAGTATCCCGGCATGTCGCACATGAAAGCCATTTTGATGGATGATGAGAAGCTGATTTTTGGGAGTAGTAATTATGATTTAGTGAGCTATTATTTTGAGCAGGAGGTTGTTTTTGTATCAGAAGATCAGTTACTGATTGATGAATTTAAATCAAAGGTGATTGCAGAGGTGAAAGAGCAGGAGAGGTGTGATTCGTTTTCACCCGTAGCAACTAAGAAAGCTGCTTTTGTGATGAACTTGCTGAATAAAATTGGAGGTTTAGCCTCCAGAACTATTTTACGTCCCTATTAGTTAATTTTGCAGTTGATATGAAGGAACAAGATTTTACCTGGAGCGAAGAGAAAGAACCTCATTTTCAAAGGAGGAAAATGATAATGGAAGAATACCCTGAGGTGAAAAAGTTATTTGGGAGTGATCCTTCACTAGCTATTAAAACACTTCTGGTTTCATTTCTTCAGCTGGCAATTCCGATATTTTTCCTGCCAGAAAATCCATGGCTGTTTGGCTTGCTGGTTCTGCTGGTTGGTACCACACTTACACATATCATTGTTTTGGCAGTTCATGAAATCACACATGATCTTGCTTTTAAAAAGAAATCACACAACAATTGGTTAGCTATTGTTGTGAACTTTCCGTTGGTTGTGCCTTTCGCCATGGCATTTAAAGCCTATCACGCTAAACATCATTGGCATCAGGGAAAAGAAGGTGTTGACACAGACTTAGCTGTAAGTTGGGAGGCAAAGTTTTTCAGAGGCCCAATAGGTAAATTTATTTGGTTGATTATTCAGATTCCAATTTACGCTGTTCGCCCACTGTTTGTACACCCTATGGTGCCGGATAAATGGCAGATTCTTAATGCTATAGTTCAAGTTTCGGCTATGGTTGGTTTTTACTTTTTAGCTGGTTGGTCTGGTCTCTTATACCTTGCATTGTCAACTGTTTTGGCAACCGGGCTACATCCAATCTCAGGTCATTTCGTTGCTGAACACTTTATTTACAAGGAAGGTCAGGAGACATATTCTTATTATGGCTGGTGGAATAAGCTTATTTGGAATGTGGGTTACCACAACGAACACCATGATTTTCCAACTATACCAGGGTCAAAGTTGCCAAAACTTCGAAAAATAGCCGGAAAGCATTATGATAATCTTTATGCCCATAAAAGTTACTCGAAGGTGATCTGGCAGTTTCTGTTCGACAACAAAATCTCTTTATTCTCAAGAGTCAAAAGGAATAAATAATTCATGCTAGGATACTTGCGAAGGAGGTATAAACAACACCTCGATGAAGTACATTCCACCATTAAGCTTATAGATGTTGAAGAACGGTATGATATCTATTTTAGTCGATTCTATGGCTTGTATTTTGCGAAAATTGCCAGGTGGTTTAGGCTTACGCCCACTCACGTTTCATTAATAAGCCTCGTAATTGGTATTGCAGGAGGAGTGCTTTTTTATTTCCAGGATCAATTTTATCTGGTTTTGATTGGAAGCTTGTTGGTGATTTGGGCTGGCGTACTGGATAGTGCTGATGGGCAGCTCGCACGGATGACGGGTCAGTCATCAGAACTTGGGCGGCAGATAGATGGATTAATTGATAATCTGGTTTTTATTTCGTGCTACATAGGAGGAACATTGTATTTTATACCTGAATACGGGTATTGGATACTTATTTTAATGGTGGCCTCAGGAGTAGCACATAGCTATAAGGCAGGGCTTTATGAGTTTTATAAATCGGAATATATTTATTTGGTAGGAAAGTCTAAGGCGGGCTATATCCCTTTAACTAAGGATGAAATCAAGCCAACAGGAGATAAGTGGCATCATAAGGTTATGCACTACATCAACTTGGACTATACAGGTAAGCAGATTAGCTCTACCACCAGAACACCTGAAGAGCGAAAAAAAATGAGAGAACTAGCGGTGAATAATCCTAAAGAATTCGATCCGCTGTACGGAAAATTGAATTTTAAAATGCTATTTTGGTGGGCTTGGCTTGGAGGTAGCAACACCCACCGAAACACTTCGATTTTATTTGTCCTAATGGGTCGATTTGACTTGTTTTTAGCTTTAAGTTTAATCTGGACAGTAGGTTACTGGCCTCTGAACCTTAAGCAGAGGAAATACGATAAGGAATTACTAAGAAAGCTATCTAGTAATTAGGCTGCAGTTTTTTGCAGAACTACATTGATTGAGTCTTGAACCGTGTTCATTTCTCCGATCACATCATCATCGATCATAATATCAAACTTATCTTCGATATCTAAAACAATATCAACAATGTGAGCAGAATTGATCATCAAATCATTGATTAAATGCTTGTCTTCAGACACGTCATTAGCCATGATATCTTCAGGTAGATAAGGCTTAATAATATTTATTAGGTCGGTTTTTACTGTTTCTCTATTCATCATTCTTTGTATTTCCTTAAAACGAGCGCGCAATTTAAGTCACCGAAGGCAAAATTTGCCTTAATAACGGTGTTTACTTCCCTGCTTTGGCAACTCGTCGGGATACAACCCCCAAAAATTTCTGATAAAATTTCTGGATGAATATTTTCAACGTTTAGATTGGCATGAACAAAGTCTTTATGTAATTGTAAAACACTGGCAACTAATTCTACTGATCCGGCTCCAGCCACGGAATGTCCGATCATTGATTTCGGTGTGTTGATCAATGGGAAGTCTTCACCTGATCTGCCAAGTGCTTTCACCCAGTTTCTTATTTCTGCCGGATCACCTTTAGTGGAGGTAAGATGGCCGTTTATGAGATCAATTTCTTCTGGGGAAATACCTGCATTTTTTATAGCTCTGGTAATACAATCGATCACAGCATCCGGGTTGGCTGCTGTCATAGTCCCACCATTTCTCTGACCTCCGGAATTAACATGTCCTCCCAAAATCTCACCATATATTTTAGCTCCTCTGGCTTTAGCACATTCAAGGGTCTCTAGTACTAACGCACCTGAACCACCCGATGGCACAAAACCCGATGAAGAGTCGCTCATTGGCCTTGATCCGAATTCAGGATTGTCGTTTGAGTTGGAGCATAATACGCGCATGGCATCAAAACCGGCCCAGATATATCTCCCATCTCCTTCAGTGCTCCCGCATATCATGCGATCAGCTTTGCCACTCGATAAGTATTCATATCCCATTAGAACAGCTTCTGAACCTGTGATGCAGGCAGAAGAATTGGATTGTATTCTATTACCTAGTCCAAGAATGGAGTTGAGATACGCTGCAGCCCCGCTGTTCATGCACTCAGAGATTGTTCTGGATCCCAACTTTCTACTATCCCCCTTATCAATTGGATAAGCTGGAAAGTCACGGTTAATAAAGCTATCAAAACTCAAGTCGCCAGCACCGAAAATCATACCGGAATCAAAGTCTGTTCTAACCGTATTTGGTTCTAAACCTGCATCCTTCCATGCTTCCACACCCGACAGCAGGGCATATAAAATTCCCTTGTTAGTTATTTTTTCTGCCAGCATTCGAGGCAAATGATCGCCCAGGTTCACAGAATTGAGATCAGGAGCACCTCCAATTTGACATTTGAGATTTATTTTTTCCAGCTCTTCCAAATATTTGATTCCAGACTTCCCCTCTCTTAAGGCTTTTTCATAATTATCAACGCCAATCGCATTTGCAGCTGCGACTCCAAGTCCGGTTATTACAACTCTATGTTTCTCCAAAATTTACGCTTCTGATTTTACAACCATTCCTGCAAGCTCGCCCTTAGCCACCACCGTCCCATCGGTTTTTTTACAAGTGACCGTGCATTTGAGTTTGCCAAAGCGAAAATAGACTTTTTTTGATTCAACAATAAGTTTGTCTTCAGGCAAAACTTTAGATAGGAAGTCCACATTGGCGCTTGTAAACGCAGGCAACACTTTTGAATCTTCATTAAGATTCATGAGGTGCATTGCGAGCGTTACCAAACCAATTTGGCACATGATCTCTGTTAAAATCACACCCGGAACCACTGGGTTGCCCGGAAAATGACCTTCGAGGAAGAATTCATCTTTCCTGATTGTATAGGCTCCAATCGCTCCTTCTTCACTTAGAGATGTAATTTCATCAACAAATAAAAATGGTCGTTTGTACGGGAGAAGACTTAGTATGTTTTTGTAGTCGCTCATATTAAATGCTCACCACCATCCACATGAATAAGTGATCCGTTTATCCAATTAGCTTCTGGTTGTGAGAGCAGAAAAACGGTGTTAGCTACATCGTGCGGAGTGGTTAGCCTCCCATGTGGATTTCGGATTTTAGTTTGCTCAATCAGTTGTTCTGAACCAGGAATTAATCTAAGTGATGGCGTATCTGTCACTCCCGCTTGAATAATGTTAACCGTAATTCCTTTTGGGGCCAATTCAATTGCCAAGTACTTTGATAGTGTTTCCAATGTGGATTTTGCCAACGCTACAGCACCATACCCCTCCCAAAACTTATCATTTCCTTCTGATGTGAGTGTTAATATTTTACTTCCTTTTGTGATTAATTGTGCAGCAAGAAGTTCATTTATCCAAACCTGTAGGTTCGTGCCCATTGCTTCGATTGTAAGAGCAAGGTCTTGTGAAGTAAGTTTAGCTGAGTCAGAAATGAATGGCTTTAGATTACCTCTTGAAACCGCATGTAGTACCACATTGATTTGTTGCGGACCAGAATCTTTAATGGATTCAATACATTCAGTGATTTTTTCAGGATTGGTGGCGTCAATATTGTAATTGTTGATACTGACGCCATGTTTTTGACTTAGCTCGGAGCAAACTTCTTCAAGTGCTATTACACCTTGTTTCCGATCTCTATGAATGATAATAATGTTGCAACCATGAGCTGCTAACTTCCTTACGGAGGCAAGGCCAATACCACTGGAACCCCCGATAATCAATGCATACTTGCCTTTCATTTCCATTCGGTGAAACTACAAAACTCCTATTAGAATTGCTTAATAAAGCAGCTCCGCTTTATTTTTCCAATATCAATATCAAACTGACTCCAAGTGTTTAGGACATTCTTGTTGTCCTCAAGCATCGGCCCTGAGGCCATATACTTAATGCCTTTCTTCTTGTAAACCTTTTGAAGGTAATCAAAAATGAGCGCGTGAATTCCTAATTTTTGATACTCAGGCTTAACACAAATGAGAAATAAATCAGCAGTATCATTGGAAAAGAAAGCTTTTAATACATGAATGAAGCCGAAAGGGTATAAAGATCCCTTTGCCTTTTGGAATGCTTTTGATAAAGATGGAAAAGTAAGAGCAAACCCAACTACCTCTTCATTCTCATTAACTACAATGCAAACAAACTCTTTTCGAATGAATCCAAAGTATTGATCAACATAATAATCGATCTGCTTTTGTGTAAGAGAAACATAACCATATAAGCCTGAATACGCTTGATTGAGAACCTCAAAAACGCCAGAAGCATATTTCACCATCTCTTTGGTATTTTTGAAATCCTTCACTTTTACCTTGAATCGTTCTTGAATGATGCGAACGGCTCTATTGATTTTTTCTGGGTTTTTGGAGGGTGCTTTCCCTCTTAGCTCTACCCAGGTGGCGGCAATCTCCATGTTCCATGCCCGAAAATGATCAATGTAATAGGAGTAATTATAAATGGTCGCTTGTGTGGCAATTTGATCAAACCCTGATATTAAAGCTCCTTCGAAATCAAGGTCTGTAAAGCCCATTGGGCCATGGATGCCTTTGGCTCCTTTTGATTTAGCCCAGGACTTAGCTGTTTCTAGCAGGGTTTGTGAAACCTCTTTATCATCAATGAAGTCAATCCAACCGAACCGGGCTAATTTTTTTTCTTTAAGTTCTTTTTCAAGAATAATAGCGGCAATTCGGCCCACTATTTTCCCATCTTTTTCTACAACCCAGTATTTGGCTTCAGCATCATCAAAGGCCGGATTCTTTTCTCGTAGGAGCGTGCTCATTTCAAAATCAATGAGTGGAGTGACGTAGTAGGGATTTCCTTTATAAAGTTCAAAAGGAAATTTGATAAATTCCTTAAGTTCCTTCTTAGTGTTGATTTCCCTTATTTCGAGTGTCATTTAGATAAGGTTATTTTCCTGGTAATATCTCAGCGCATTTTCAAATCCTTCGCTCAATGAGATTTCGGGTTTTACAGAAGAATGTTTTAAATCGGTCGTGTGAAGATCCCAGTGTTGCGAGATTTCATCAAATTTCTCAAGTGTAATTCCGGGTCTTTTGTTAATTATTTTATGCCAAATATCGGAAGAACCCATTGAAAGTTTAGCCAACCATTTTGGGAGTGGAATTTTTCTAACCTTCTTGCCGAATAACTTTTGGAATATTTCAATGAAATCCTGATGGAGATATGTGTTTCCATCATTGTAGTGCAAGGGTCCCCTTTCTGATTGCATATCCTGAATCGTCATTCGAGCCAGATCAGCTCCATGAATCATGCTCATACGCTGATCATTGTCAGTGACAGGATATATTCCCATTTTAGCTCCTTTGAAAAGTGGTAGGAAGGCCTCATCGCCAGCTCCATAAATAGCTGTTGGACGGACTAACAAATAGTTCTTCATCCTTTCTTGAATGATCTGTTCCGCCTGTAATTTACTGTGTCCATAATGAGAAACAGGAGCTTTGGTGTTGGCCGGGCCATGTGCTGCGTACGATGAAGTATAAACGAAAACGCCGACTGGCTTTAGTAGCTCAGATTGCCTTAATGCATCGCAAATAGCAGTTGTAAGCCCAACGTTTACCGAATAGTATTCTTCAGCCTTGAGGCTGACTGTCATGCCAGCATTGTGAATAAAATAGTCTACATGACCAGATCTTTCTTTAATCTTTGAAAGTTGAGTAGCAATATCGCCTCTGTAGTCGATCGTCTCAATGTTGAGATTTTCATGATCTGGAAGTAGAGAAGTATTGGCTCCTGATCTTATTAGAGCATAAACCTCCATCTGCCGATGAAGGCACTCTTTCACTAAATAAGATCCTAAAAAACCATTGGCTCCAGTAATTGCTATTTTCAACTTAAGCCGCTTCAGTTTGTCGTTTTACATCGAGCTCGTTAGCCACTTTCAGGATTTTATCAATAGCGATATCAATTTGCTCAATGGTATGAGTAGCCATCAGTGAGAACCTAATCAAGGTGTCCGTTGGAGCAACCGCAGGTGCTACTACCGGATTTACAAATACACCTTCTTCGAAAAGGCGCATGGTCATTTTATAAGCCTTCTCATTATCTCTTATATAAATCGGAATGATTGGTGTTTCTGCATCGCCGGTATCAAATCCCAGCTCCTTCAATCGCTTTAGTGAGTAATTCGTGTTCTCCCACAGCTTAAGTCTCCTTGAGTCATCAGTGCTCATAATTTCAAGCGCGGCAATTGTCGCGGCTGTAGATGAAGGAGTCATGCTTGCACTGAATATCAGTGAACGTGCAACATGCCTGATGTATTGGATGGTTTCCTTATCACCTGCCACGAAACCTCCAAGCGAGGCTAATGACTTACTGAAGGTTCCACCGATCAACTCCACGTCATCATTCACTCCAAAATGATCTGGTGTGCCCCTTCCATGATCTCCTAGAACCCCTACAGCATGAGCACAGTCACTCATTACAGAGGCGTTATATTTTTTTGCAAGAGCCACTATTTCCGGAAGTTTTGCAATGTTCCCCTCCATACTAAAGATCCCATCTACAGCAATTATTCTGTGGTTTGCGTCTTGCAGGTTGGCTAGCTTCTTTTCAAGTGCCTGCATGTCATTGTGACGAAAAACAACAGTTGAAGCATCGCTTAATTTGGCTCCTTCATAAAGTGAAGCATGATTCAGTCGATCCAGGAGAAGCACATCTCCCTGTTTGGCTATGGTTGGGAGTACTCCAAGGTTTACCTGAAAACCGGTGCTAAAAACAAGGGCCTCTTCTTTATTGAGGAATTTCGCCAGGTTGTGCTCAAGCTGCTCATGCATATCTGTAGTCCCATTCAGGAAACGTGATCCGGAACAACTAGAGCCATATTTTCTGACAGCAGATTCAGCTGCTTCAATCACCTTAGGGTGGGTGGTTAGGCCTAAATAGCTATTGGATCCAAACATTAAAACATCCTTCCCATTTACCTTCACTTCAGTCTCTTGTTTGGACTGAAAAGTCCGGAAAAAGGCATAGTATCCGTTCTTTTTGGCGTCTTCCGCTAGCTTGAAGCTTGAATATCGTTCTCTCAGAAAATTCCCCATTCCGCAAAAATAGTTATATCACTTGGAAACATTTTCGTAACATTGAGATTTGAATCGAAAGCTTCATCATTTTTAATACGAAAATCATCTCATTTTGAATCTAGTCATACTTGCTGCTGGTAAAAATACCCGATTGGATACAGGCATACCAAAAAGTCTGGTCACTTTGAACGGAGAAACGTTGATGTCAAGACACATCAGGGTCTTTAAGAAACATGGAGTAAAAAAGTTTTGTATCATTAGTGGGTATGGGTCTGAGAAGCTGCAAGAAGCTTTACCCAAACTGAAAAAGACTCACGATGCAGACATAACCATTTTGCATAACGATCGGTTTGATTTAGAAAATGGATTTTCTGTTTTCAGAGCGAAGGAGTGGGTGGAGGAAAATGAAATGGGAGATTTTTTCCTCACGATGGGCGATCACATCTTCGACCCGGAATTTGTAGGTGAGTTTGTAAAGAAATCTGATGCGCTTGAAAATGTACTTCAATTGGCAGTAGATATGCCGGGAGAATCAAATAGCCACATAGATATTGACGATGTGACCAAAGTGCAGGTGGATGAAAATGGATTTATTGACTCAATTGGCAAGACCATTGAAAAGTACAATCGATACGACACGGGCTTGTTTAGACTAAAATCAGAAGTCTTTGATGTCTTCCAAAAATCATTTGATCAAAAAGAATACACCATCTCTGAGTCTGTATCGAAATTAATGGCTGGACGACAAGCAAAATCTGTACTTGTGGAGGGGTACACCTGGAATGATGTTGACAATCCAGATGACCTCCAAAGCACCATTAAGTTGATGGATCAGGATCGACTCTGATCTTGCTTTCTGATTACATCATAATTTGGTATACCCCAACCCAAAAGGGTGCCAAATTTGATTTTCGCCTTTCTCTTCAGGGTGAAAGGCGAACCTTGAACTTATTATCAATCGTAATAATCCAGTCCTAAGTTTGTGATTAAATCTTCACCCGCAAGGTGACGAAGCGTATTCTTTAGCTTCATCAACTGAACGAAGATGTCATGCTGTGGCTTCAATCCTTTCAATGCCTGAGGCGATTTTAGGTAGAATGACAGCCACTCCTGGATTCCTTTCATCTCCGCACGCTGAGCCAAATCAAGGAATAAAGCCAGATCAAGCACTAACGGTGCAGCAAGAATCGAATCCTTACAAAGGAAATCAACCTTGATTTGCATTTTGTAGCCCAACCAGCCTTTGATGTCGATGTTGTCCCATCCTTCTTTATCGTCTCCTCTTGGAGGATAGTAGTTGATTCTTACCTTGTGATAAAGATTTCCGTAAAGTTTTGGGTGTAATTCAGGTTCCAATACTTGCTCAAGCACGCCAAGTTTTGATACTTCTTTGGTTTTAAAGTTGTCAGGATCATCCAGCACTTCACCATCTCTGTTACCAAGGATGTTGGTTGAGAACCAACCGTCAATACCAAGCGATCTTGCTTTAAGACCAGGAGCAAGAATAGTCTTCATTAATGTTTGACCAGTCTTAAAATCTTTTCCAGCTATTGGTGTACCTGTTTGCTTCGCAAGTTCCACAAGACAGTCAACATCGCAGGAAAGGTTAGGTGCCCCGTTTGCGTATGGCACGCCCATCTTGATTGCAGCATATGCGTAGATCATACTTGGTGGAATGTCCGGGTGATTGTTTCTCAGCCCTTCTTCAAATTTCTCAATGGTTGAATGAACCTCACCTTCTTCAATATAGATCTCTGTAGATCCACACCATACCATTACCACCCGCTCGCAGTTATTTTCTTTTTTGAAATTCTTGATGTCTTCCATCAACATTTCAGCCAGCTCCATTTTGTTGACACCTTTTTTATAATAACTTCCTTCTAGTCGCTTCACGTAGTTTTTGTCAAACACCGCCTTCATTGGCTTGATTTGCTCAAGCTCATCTTTCAGATCATTAAGCAGGTCTTTATCCAGCACCTTGGCATGCATGGCAGCCTCGTAGGCATTGTCTTCGAATATATCCCAGCCACCAAGCGCAACATCTTCGAGTGCTGCCAATGGAACAAAATCCTTAATCAAAGGATTTCTATTCTCAGTCCGTTTGCCCAAACGAATAGTTCCCATTTGTGTGAGGGAGCCGATTGGTTCGGAAAGTCCTTTTCTGATACTTAGTACTCCAGCCATGAATGTAGTGGCTACTGCCCCCATTCCTGGTGTAAGTATTCCTAGTTTACCATTTGGCTTTTTAATTGCTGATTTATCTGACATGTGTTTGTTGTATTAAACTTGAAGTGTAAAACTATCTGTCATAAGAAGAGGCGACTATCCCCAAAAGTGCACAGAAATTTTGCGCAAAATAAATTAATCCGAAGCGGATAATCTTAACTTTCAGTAATTTGATTTTAAAATGAGTGTATTCGGCCCATTTTGTAACTTGATGAATTATGACTGCTGAGTTTATTAAACTATACCATGAGAACCCGGAAAGACGTAAAATTGAAGAAATAGCTGCTGTTCTTCGTAATGGAGGGATTATTATTTACCCAACAGATACAGTGTATGGTTTAGGGTGTGATATTTTTAATCAAAAAGCTATTGAGCGAATAAGAATAATAAAAGGAATTAAAGGGAAACACCTCAATCTTTCATTTATCTGCTATGATCTCAGTCACATCTCCGAGTACGTCAAACATCTCGACACGCCCACTTTTAAATTGATGAAAAAATCCCTACCAGGACCTTATACATTTATACTGGAATCCTCGTCCAAAGTGCCGAAAATCCTCAACGTAAAGAAGAAAACCGTAGGTATAAGGGTCCCGGATAATAATATTCCGAGAGAAATAGTTAAAGAGCTAGGGAATCCAATCATCACGACTTCCATTCATGATGATGAGATCCACGATCATGCGACTGATCCTGAACTGATTTACGATGAGTTTAAAAACCTGGTAGATGTTGTAATAGATGGAGGCTATGGTGAGGTGCACCCAAGTACAGTCATTGATTGTACTGGAGTTGATCCGGTGGTCGTTCGGGAGGGTATTGGAGATGTCAATATTATCGCATGAGCAAAATTATAATTGAGCCTCATTACCTGGGCAGCCTTGAGTATTATGCTTTACTTATGCAGTTTGAGGAGGTGTGTCTTGAAATAAATGATTCTTTCCCTAAACAAACGTATCGCAATCGGGCACATTTTTTAACAGCAAATAAAGTGCAGACACTGGTCATTCCGGTGCGATTTGAAAATGGGAGCCCCACAAAGGATGTGCAAATAGACCATTCACAACGATGGCTTAAGGACCACTGGGGAGCTTTTTATTCGGCTTATGGCAAAGCTCCGTTCTTTGAGTATTTCTCAGAAGATTTTAAAAACATCTGGGACAATAAAATCTCATCTCTGATCGAGTTAAATCTTGCATTTATGGAAATGGTATTTAAAGTTTTGCAGCGGAAGCCAACGATTACCTATACTGCAGGTTACGAAGCTCGTCCACACAATGATTTTAGAAATGTGGTCAATCCTAAGAAACCATTCTCTGATCGAAAAATTTACAGCCCATATCCATATCCACAGCTTTTTGGTGATACCTTTGTCCCAAACTTGAGCATTGTGGATTTGATTATGTGTGAAGGTCCCAATGCTGCACAAATTTTGATGAATTCATTCTACAGGGATTGATCAAACGGAACCAGTTTCCTAGCACCGGAAGTATTTCGACGAGATAATGAACAAATCTGAAACTGCTCACGTTTTTTCACCTACATTAAAGGATATTTTTTCGTATATCCTATATTTTTACTTAAAAGCGAAAGGCAAAACGCATGTCAAAAGAGGCAAAATTTTCAAATAGAGTCAAAGAAGTTATCTCACTCAGTAGAGAGGAGGCCCTTCGGTTAGGGCACGACTATATTGGCACAGAGCACCTCTTACTGGGGATGATCAGGGAGGGAGAAGGCGTGGCTGTAAGCGTAATGAAAAAGCTTGGCTTGTCCATGAAAGAATTACGATCGGCGATAGAGCAGGCTACTAAAGGAACAGCAACCAGCAATGTCAAAAACCTGGCAAATATTCCACTAACACGCCAGTCTGAAAAAGTATTGAAGATCACTTATCTGGAGGCGAAAATCTTCAAAAGTGCACTAATAGGAACAGAGCATTTATTGCTTTCTATACTTCGTGATGAAGATAATCTGGCAACTCAGATACTTGAGAAGTTTGAAGTAAACTATGATCTGGTAAAGGAGATGCTGGAATATCAAACAGAAAACCCTATGGCTTCTGCTGATACGGATGATCCAAACGATGAGGGTGATGAACTGTACTCTAGCAGCCCAAGAGGGTCGGGTAGATCAGCCTCTGGAAAAGAAAAAGGAAGCGAGAAGTCGAGAACACCAGTGCTCGATAATTTTGGTCGTGACCTGACAAAACTTGCTGAAGAAGATAAGCTTGACCCAATTATTGGTCGGGAGAAAGAAATCGAGCGTGTAGCTCAGGTTTTAAGTAGAAGAAAGAAAAACAATCCAATTCTTATTGGTGAACCAGGTGTAGGTAAAACGGCAATTGCTGAAGGCCTTGCACTTAGAATTTCTCAGAAAAAAGTGTCCCGAATTCTGTTTGGAAAACGTGTGGTTACACTTGATTTGGCTTCTTTAGTTGCTGGTACAAAATACCGGGGACAGTTCGAAGAGCGAATGAAAGCCGTAATGAATGAGATTGAAAAATCTCCTGAAGTAATCCTTTTCATCGATGAGCTTCATACAATTGTGGGAGCGGGTGGAGCTTCTGGCTCACTGGATGCATCTAATATGTTCAAGCCAGCCTTAGCAAGAGGAGAAATACAATGTATCGGAGCAACCACTTTAGATGAGTATCGACAATACATTGAAAAAGATGGTGCTTTAGCTCGGCGATTTCAGATGGTTATGGTAGATGCAACCACTCCCGAGGAGACGCATCAGATTCTAGATAACATCAAGGATAAGTACGAAAATCATCACCATGTAAACTATACTCCAGAAGCCGTTAAGGCATGTGTAACGCTTTCGGATAGATACATTTCAGATCGATTCCTGCCGGATAAGGCGATTGATGTTTTGGATGAGGCGGGAGCAAGAGTCCACATTAATAATATCAACGTACCAAAGATTATTACTGAGCTGGAAGATCAGATTGAGGACGTAAAGAAGGAGAAAAATAAGGTTGTAAAAAGCCAGAAGTACGAGGAAGCTGCACAGCTCAGAGATCGGGAGAAGAAATTAATTGCGCAGTTGGATGATGAGAAAGCTAGATGGGAGGAAGAGACCAGAACTAAGCGATATGAAGTTGGTGAAGACAATGTAGCCGATGTTATTGCGATGATGACAGGCATTCCGACCAAGCGAATTGCTGAAAATGAAAGTGCGAAGCTTCTCACGATGGGCAAAGAGCTTGAGGGAAAAGTGATTGGTCAGGCTGAAGCGATTAAAAAGCTAGCTAAGGCTATACAGCGAACAAGGGTTGGTTTAAAGGATCCGAAAAAGCCGATTGGTTCATTTGTATTCTTAGGACCAACTGGTGTTGGTAAAACAGAGATGGCAAAGGTGCTATCTACCTTCTTATTTGATAAAGAAGATTCGCTCATCAGAATAGATATGAGTGAGTATATGGAGAAATTCTCTGTTTCCAGATTAGTAGGAGCGCCTCCGGGCTATGTAGGATATGAAGAAGGAGGACAGCTGACGGAGAAAGTGCGTAGAAAACCATACAGCGTTGTATTGCTTGATGAAATTGAAAAAGCACATCCAGATGTATTCAATATCCTTCTTCAAGTATTAGATGATGGGGTACTTACCGATGGGCTTGGAAGAAAAGTTGATTTTAGAAATACACTGATTATCATGACTTCTAATATTGGAGTTCGTGATCTGAAAGATTTTGGTGCAGGTATTGGTTTTGCTACGCAAAGCAGAAAAGACAGCATGGATGACATCATGAAGTCAACCATCCAAAATGCGCTTAAGAAGACATTTAGTCCTGAGTTCTTGAATCGCCTAGATGATGTTATCATCTTCAACTCTCTTGAGAAAGAAGATATCTTCAAGATCATTGATATTACTCTTGGTAAGTTATTTGCAAGAATTACTGACCTGGGCTACTCCATTGAATTGACCAAGAAAGCAAAAGAATTTTTGGCAGATAAAGGGTTCGATCCGCAATATGGAGCTCGACCTCTTGCAAGGGCCATCCAGAAACATCTGGAAGATCCTGTTGCTGAAGAAATTTTGAAAGGCGATATAGAAGAAGGCGATACCTTGGTAGCCGACTGGGATGGGAAAAAAGAAGAGTTGAACATTAAGATTAAAAAGAAGAAAACTCCTAAGGCCGAAGGAAAAAAGGAGAAATAGAATAACCATATAGGGAGCCTTGCGCTCCCTTCTTTTTAAAAATTAGGTTTATAATGTAAACCATTTTATATTTGTTGCGTATTTATAGTAAAACCTATAAAATTATGAGTAACAAAGAATTATCAAAAGATGAGAGTTTGGCACTGATCACAGATATGATCTCACAGGCCAAACGGAATGTAGCTAAAGGAGGAAGCTTTTACTTTCTTCTTTGGGGATGGGTAGTAATGTTTGCCAACCTGGGACACTACCTGATAGCAAAATTTGATTGGTTGGATTACCCTTACATTGTTTGGACACTAACAATTCCAGCAGTAATTGCCTCGATTGTTTATGGAGCGAAAAAAAGTAAAGAAAAAGTGAAAAGCCATCTAGACAGACTTTATAGTCAAATCTGGCTGGCTGTCTTTATCGGAGTGATTATTATATTGTTTTTTATGGGTAACGTAAACTACAACGTGAATGCAATTATTCTAACCTTTGCAGGAATTGGAACCTTTATTAGTGGACGAGCATTACGGTTTCAACCATTAGTGGCAGGAGGGATAGCATTATGGATTTCAAGTATTGTAGCTTTCAACCTACACCCAATTGACCAATATTTGGTTGGAGCAGTCGGTATTCTAGCGGGTTATTTAATACCAGGTTACCTATTGAGAAAGGCAGAAAAATGAGTTTCGCACAATTAGACCCTTTATTACATTCCCAACTTAGACTTGCAGTGATGTCACTGTTGATTGGGGTTGATTCTGCAGAGTTTGTCTTTATAAAAGAAAAAACCGGAGCTACTGCAGGGAATCTAAGTGTGCAGTTGGATAAACTATCTAACGCAGGTTATATCAGTGTAACCAAGTCCTTTAAAGGCAAGAAGCCATTAACAACCTGTAGTATAACAAAGGTAGGAATCAAAGCTTTTGAAGACTATGTGAATAATCTAAAACAATACATCGAATAAATTTTTTTAAACATGTGGTTTATAAAGTAAACTACTTTAACTATTATAAATTATGAAAAATCTTTTAACACTATTTATGCTAATGATGGCCGGGCTGTCTTTGGCGCAGACTTCTAGTCAAATGCAATATGCAGCCTATTTAAAGGCAAGCAAAACGATGTGGGAACGAAGTATCATATTGGCTGAAAAGGAAAGCGGTGAAAAGAGTTTTGAAAAGGCAGTAGCTATGTATGGACTGCTAAACAATACTATGGCGACACAAGACGAGGATACGTTTGATGAGAATGTTGGTCAAACGGTTGACCTGCTGAAGGAAATCATTGAGCGTGATCCTGATAACGGTGAGCCGAAGGCAGTTCTTTCATCTGTGTATGGTTTGATTATGGCGTATAGTCCAATGAAGGGAATGCTGTACGGCATGAAAAGCGGATCTCTGATGGATGAGGCCGTTAGACAAAGTCCACAATCTCCACTTGTACAAAAACTCCATGGAGGCTCTAAACTTTATACTCCTGAGATGTTTGGCGGAGATGCTGAAAAAGCAGCAGAAGCTTTCAACAACTCCCTTGAATTATTTGAAAATTCAGGTGTAAGTGAAAGTTGGTTGCATACTGACACGTTCATGGGACTGGCGATGGCTTATCGAAAACTAGGTAAAAATGCGGAAGCAAAAGAAACACTTAAAAAGGCTGTGACAATGGAGCCTGAATTTCAGTGGGCAAAAGCAGTTTTAGCTGAAATGGATAAATCATGAAATTATACTTCTTCATACTCTTTTTTGTATTTGGTGCGTCTGCCATTTTCTCCCAACAAATAATTGAGGGTAAAGTGGTAGATGCTTCAAATGGAGAGGGATTAATTGGCGCGCATGTTTATCTTTTGAAGAATTGGCGTAAAGGAGGAATCACTGATGTTGATGGGAAATTTTCTATTGAAATGACAGAAAATGAGTTAGCTGATTCATTAATTGTTTCCTACATAGGTTTTGAAGAAGTCCTTGTTCCGGTTTCATCAGCTTTGATAATCGAGCTGCAGCCCATTGAAATGGAAGGTGAAACAGTCGTTGTAACAGCAAAGCCATTGATCGCCGAGGAGTTTAAGTATATGGAAATCAAAAAAATAGATATCTATACAAACCCAGCAGCAAAAGCAGACCCCATTTTAGCTGTAAACTCCTTGCCATCATCCACAACCACTGATGAATCAGCTAATATCAGCTTGCGAGGTAGCAGTCCGCTTGAGACAGGTGTGTTTATGAATAACGTGCCCATTTATGATGCCGTGCGCTATTCTCAACTCAATGGAATAGGAACATTCAGTATTTTCAATACTTCAATCATTCAGAATGTTACTGTATTTCCTGGAAACCCTCCGCTTGAGTTTGGTAATGCCACTTCCGGGATTATTGCTATGGAAACTGACGAACGTGTACTTGATGGTAATGCCAACTCTGCAATCCTAAGCCTGGCTAATGTTGGAATCTCAAGGGAGCAAAAACTAAATGAAAAGCAAAGCCTCAAACTTTTTACTAATTGGCAGCCTAGCGCACCTATCAAGATGTTAAATGAAGAGGCTCTAAGAGATATTAAGTCATTTACTTCGAATGACTTTGGAGGTTACTGGTATGGATCAGGAGAATCGTTGGCCTGGAAAGTCTTGAGCTATTCCGTAAAAGAAGCATATCAGTTTAGATTTAAGCACCCAAGCTTTCAAGGGATTTTTGATCAGAGAAAGGTACGAAGTTTCTTAATCTCTTCGATAGAAAAGCCAGTAGGTGGTGGGTCTCTTAGCCTCAATAATGGTCTTAGCTACAGCAATGGAGATTATGGATTCTCAAACGTTGCATTTAATGTGCAAAAGAAAGATTTGTTTTTGGGAGCTAATTACTTGATTTCAAATAAATTATTCAGTCTAAAAACTGGTCTCAGCTATGATTATAGAATGTCGGCCGTTGATGGAAATTTTCATGAGTATTATTATGCACTTGGCCCTAATCATCCGACTATTGAACTCATAGATGAAGCAGAAGTTAAGGTATTTGAAAGCTATGGATACTTTAAGTACTTCTTTTCAGATAAGATTGCATTTGGAACAGGGGTTAGAAAAAATATTCCAACCGAAAAAGGTGACTCATACATTAGCAGCCAGGCAAATGTGGCTTATACCGATAACTTGTGGACCATAACGATAGGTGGTGGGAAATATCATAAGAGGGGCCTGGTTGAAAATACGGGCGAACCTTTCTCAGCGGAAAGTAGCCAAAAAACCATTGATATAAAGCGTGAAGATAAAGGGACTGCAATCGCTTTAAGTTTATTTGATAAAGCAGGCTTCATAAATAGTAGTGCATATGAAGCCAGAGGAGCTGAATTGTATGCTAGTCATCGCTTTTCAGGTAAACTAAATGCTTCAGCATCAATCACTCTATTAGATGCTACAAGCGAATCTGAAGCATACACTTATGATTTATCATATTTTATCAGGGGCAATGTTGCATATTCTCCCGGGCGATTTTGGACGATTGAATCAACGATTGTGGCGAGAGAGGGTACGACTTTTCAAGCACTTAGTACGAGTGTTTATCAAAGTGATTTAGATGTATATGAGCCAATATATGGATCTGAAAATCCAAGACTCCCATATTATTCCAATGTTGGATTGTCAGTAAGCAAAATATTCACACTTTCAGAAAAGATGAATATCATCACTTTTGCGAGCTTGAGCAATATATTCGATCGGAAGAATGTTAGAAGCTACACCTACAACTTTGACTATAGCGAAAGAGATTCAAACTTCTATTCCAGGAGGACTGGGTATGTAGGTGCAGTTATTAATTTCTAGTATCCACCCCAGTATTTTCTTAAAAACCATTCGGTTGAAAATAGCATGAAAATGATAAGGTACCACCACCAGGCTTTGTATAGTGGAATTAGCTCTTCTTCACTTCGGATTTTTGCTTTGAATTCTTTTTCCTCAATGATCCTAGGGAGCTGATCCAGTTCATTTAGGTGGACAAAAGAGCCACCGGTTTTTTGAGCTAGATTTTTAAGCAGTTGATGGTCGGCCGTCAGGTTGAGAAATTCGGGATTGATATTTTGAACAGAAAATTCTCCACGATCTGTCAGGGTTTTATCTCCCACTTTCACTTGCGCAGTGTACTGATAAATGCCAGATGGGAAGGTTGGTGCCCTGAATGTGCTGTTATATTCCGAGTCAGTAAAATTGAAATTTTCAGACACATTTTCTTCGGAAGTGATAGAAATACTTATCTCATTATTATAAATACGCTCATAGATATCATTGTAAACCTCTACATCAAAATGTGGTGGTTCTGCATCCGTCAGATTTCGCTTCCGTATTGTGAATCGAAATTGTTTTTTATCGTTCTTGACTGAAAGAAACTGGACTGTTTTGGTAATGAGATTATCAAATTGATTCGAATTATCATTGATGGCCGCTTCTTGCAACTTCCATTGCCAAATATTTTGCCCAACAAGTACAGCACTTTTTGTAGCACCATCATCATATATAGCCATTAGAGGCTTTTGGGTGGTGACGCTACCAAGCTTTTGGTACATCAATATTTCTGTAGGTCCAGTAATCGTGTATTCTCCAAAAGGAACCTGGATCGGAGGGTATTCTTCAAAAGCAGAAACATCTTCTATTTTAAACTTGCTAAAATTTTGATTAAATGAACCTACAACTTTGTCAGGCTGTGAACCCCTTCGCTCTATCTTCAAATAAGGCAGACTTTTGTTAGATGAGGTGACGGAACTTTCATTACTCAGGATGTACCATTTACCGGGGTTTTCTTTGGGTGAATAGCTGATTCCTGATGTAAACGCTCCATGAAAAATCACAACATCATAGATTTCATTGGGTTTTTCATCATGTATCTCAGGTATATAGAGATCGGTTTGATAATTTCCTGTGGAAGCAAGTGTGTTTCTAATCGCTTTGATATCAGGATGGGGAGAATTTGCTACAATCAGCACGCGCTGACGCGCATCAATAACCTCCATAAATATGTTTGACCTGTTATTCTCAGTTGTGGATTCCTCAGGATTTTCAGGTATGGTTGCCACAAGATGTCTGAGACCTTCATTTTCTGATTTCAAAACAAATTCCACTTCTTGAATACTGCTTCGAAGGCGAATGGATTTTTCCCCAATTAACTGTCCCTTTTCCCTGAGTTCAACATTTACCAACTTGTTATCGTACCCTTCCTGACTGATTTCAAGTCGAATGGGTGTTTCATTGCCTTTGTAAGTGATTTTATTGTAAAGCGTTCGGCTAATGCTAATGTCTTTAGGTGGAATACTATCACCTAAACCAACTGTGAAAAAAGGAGAAATGTGATTTTTGTATACCGGAGAACTGCCTCTGTTATAAATACCGTCTGAGGCCAGAACTATCCCAGCCAAATGCTGGTTTTCAGTTGCTTCCTCCACCTTTTTGATCAGATTAGAAAGGTTTGAGGTTGAAACATTAAAAGAATCTGAATCATTGAATGTGATCATCAAAGGTTCCAATCCTTGATTTTGTAAAGCTTCTTTCAGATTTTGAAATGAGCGGGTAAGGTTGGCTGCTCCAGCACCACGAGCTACTACCGACTGTGAGTTGTCCAATGCAATGGCTACCACTGGCTTGTCCACATAATTGGTTATTTGACGCAAGGATGGTGTAAGGAAAAGAAGTAATAGGGACGTGATAGCTAAAAACCGAACTGTGGCAAGTGCCCAATTTTGGGTTGCGTTCCACGGGACATCTTTTTTGGAATATAGAAAATATGATAGTGCAGCTGCTACGACAAGGATGAGCAAAATCCACCATCCGGAATAATCAATTTGCAGAAAACTTTTATCCATTAAAATCCTGTCTATTCATGCACCCTAAAATCACCACTTTTGATCTAAAGATGAAAACTAATTCAAAAGAACCATACGGACCGGAAATATTAAGGATACTCTTTTCTGATGAAGGGTTAATTGATGTAACTGCTGATTTCGGATGATGCGATTTTTATTAATGAAATCCGCTCAAAACGCCCCGCAACAAATGTAGTACCTACAATCAGGAGTGAGTTGTCGGCCCCTTCTTTTACAGATGAAAAAGTAAAAGGGTTGAGGTATCCAATTCGATGCGTTCCTGCAACACTGCCATCAGAAGCATAAAAATTTAAAAGTATCTGCCTGCCTTTTGTTTCAGAGACAAAAAGAGAGTAGTCAGACCCTGAGTTATAATTGATGATTTTCGTTGGTGTGTAGGGTTTAATTTCTGCCATATTTCCTGGATACAGATCAGCACTTGAAGAGATTCCGCCTGTTGTTAGGGTAGTAGAAGCAAGTTGATAATTTGCATCAAATTGATAACCAGCTACTGCAAAATCACTGCCGTTTAAGGGCATAACAGCCCTTAACCCAGCGTTGGTGGATTGTCCTTGGACTACTCCTGTGGGAGCATCCGAAAAATCTGTAAACACAAGAGAGAAACTATAATTATAAAACCCATTGAAGAAATAATTTCCGGGTGAAAGCTCACCACAAAAAAACGGAAGAGGTCTTTCTGTGGCATTTAGATAATGATTGATGATATCTTCTTCCACATCATCACCTGGACCGATCGAATAGCTATTACCACCAATAAAGGAGCCATCCAGACCTATTTCTGATATCTCTGTTTCTAACGAAAGTGGATCATAGCTTTGAAGAAGTAGGTTTCCCCCACTTGTGACATTGGATGAAAGTGGGTAGTTGATTCCACTTATTGATACTTCGACTTCAATTTCAAGTTGTGGGTTTATGCCTAAAAGTATAGCCTCCAGGGTTGTGGGATTCATAGCAAAGAAGTAACTATTGCTGTCCGCCTCATTTAGGTACATTTCACCGACAGGGACAACATAATCATCCAGGACAAGATCAAATTCAAAGTTGCCTTCATCATCAATTTTTAGAAGCTGAACACCCATAAAATCAGTGTTGTTCAGTTCCGTGCCTGTTAGGATGATAAATCCATCGACTGTTTCAACCACATCAATTGGATTATAACTCACATCCAGATTGGAGTCATCATAGATTTTAAAGAAGGAATCACTTAACGCTGGTTCATCGTCCGTGCATGAAACAAATAGCGGGAATAGAATTGAGATTATTATAATCTTAAGGTGGCTTTTGAGCCGGGCAATTTGGTAGTATTTATGATTTGCGCACATTTTTTCAATAATTTGGCTGACCTCTCAGGTCAATAGGCTTTAAACTGTTGATCAATGAATCTGAACGGAAATACAAAACCCAGCGAAACGCTTAAGTCTCTAAGAAAAATTTCATCATTGGTTTCACCCAGGGAAGCCAATTCATTTTGTTGAGCATTTGGCCTGGTGGCGGAGGTCAGTGATCTTTGATACCCAACTTCAAAAACTGTACGGATATTCCAATAGTCAAGATTAACTCCAATACCACCTGAAACGCCTGAGAAATTTTGAAAAGCATTTTTTACTGCAAGTGAGGTCGATCCGCCTGAAGAGCGTAGGGGGTTACCATTTGCATAATCTATCTGCTCAATGGACACTTCTTTTTGTGCTGAAGCGATAATAGAATAAAACCCACCAACCATCACGAAGGGTCTGATCTTACCGGATCGAATGAAATCATATTTTATCATTAACGGAAGTTCAATTAGGTCCAGGCTTTGCTCTACATCATAGCGCGTTTCAAATCTATTGTTTGAAGATTCACCACGCCACTCAAGCAAGCTGCTATACTTGTATTTACTTCGCTTATATGCAGGCTGAAAGGAGGCTGAGAATCCATTATGGTAAAAATTCATTTCCAACCCCATGTGGGCACCAGGTAATGCAAAATCGTCATAGCTTTTTCGTAGGCTGTCTGCATTGTAGTCAATGGGACTAAATCCCGTATTTCTTGTTTCAGGATAAGCCTGAGAGTAGTTGATGCCCATTCTTAAGCCAAGCCAGAACTGTGTATCAAGAAATGATTCCAAAGGGTTTTTGTCTGGCTTCATTTGAGCCTGGAGCGGACCAGAGGCCATCGTTATAAGCAAGAGAAATAGAGCCTTACTTACGAACCATGAGTCTTTTTGTATCATCGAGCATTTCAGATTTAGCTTTTATAAAATAAAATCCAGGACTAAGGCCATTCAGCATAAAAGAGAATGTATGAGTACCAGGCGCAACCCTTCGATTGATTTGAGATACAATACTTCCTCGCACATTAATCAATTGCACGTTTACATCCTGATAGTTATTTACGAGGATTTTAGCCTGGGTATATGAACTTGCTGGATTAGGATACACAGACTCAATTTTATACTTCGCTTTCACATAGTCTTTTTCTCCCAGAATCACTTCTTTTATGAGATCCATGGGTTCATAATTACCACCTTCAGGATTTGGTCCATCAATGAAATCTCTGAAGAAAATATCATTCGAAATGACTGATTTTTCAACACCCATCCATTCATGCAGGATGTTGGCGTAGATTTGACGATAATCAAATTGCATACCTACATTGCCTCTGGATACATCTGGCACTGTTCCATAAATTCCGGGCTTCACCCCAAGTCCAAACATCATAACAGGTCCTCCTGTACCGTGATCACTGCCATAACTACCATTTGATCCGATCCGTCGACCAAATTCAGACATGGAAATCGTTAGCACTCTATCTTCCAGCCCTCTCGATCTCAAATCCTTTTGAAAAGCAGCCATAGCCGAAGAAATATGATAAAGCAAAGCGGAATGAATACCCATGGTTGGATCATACGCTTCTACTTGAGACGCATGTGTATCAAATCCACCCATTTTCACTAAAAAAACTTTTGTTTTAACGCCTCCTTCAAGCAATCGAGCAACAAGTTGAAGCTGGGTGCTGAGTGGATTTCTTTTCGATCCTTCCGGAGCATTAAATGGATAGGCTTCCGGATAAGATACCGATGTTTCAGAAGCAGAATCATAGATTTCAGCTAATCGCTTGATATAGGTTTCTGATTTATCCTCCAGTCCCAAGATCCAGTCCATCTCTTTGCCATAGGGTGAATTGTTTAAGAATGCAGGAGGTGTTCCTCTGGGATCTACACCCTCATCTACAAACCCCTCAAGCTGTTCAATGAGGTTGGCAAGGTTGCCGGGGCTGCTTCCCAAAGAGATAGATGTTGGGATATTTCCATCCTGATGGAAAAGAAGGGATACGTCGTTTCCCATTTCCAGGGCCAGAGGGTCAGGCATTTCTTCAGTCGGGAAATCGGTCGGGTAGGTGAGAGGTTCATATTCTTTGCCAAGATATCTACCGACCCATCCCGAGCTGAAATAATCATCCGCATCTCCACCCATAAACCAGATATCGCGTCCTCTGAAGTGGGAGCCATTATTATTTTCGTACGATACACCTTGAAATACAGCTGCCTTTCCAGTATCGTATAGCCGCTTGAAGTCATGCATGTCCGGGTGTAACCCAACTTGCTCTTCTGATGCAACAGTACTGTCAAGAGGAATAAGCGTTCGATTTCCAACTTTATGGGGGATGGCAATGTTGGCCCTTCTACTATAATATTCGTCGTAATTAGCTATTGGTATTATGGTATTGAGCCCATCATTTCCACCGTGCAGTTGAAGGATGATCAGTACCCGATCATTATCACTTTGTGCGGCGAGATTTTGTATGTCCTGATGAGAGCCAAGGAGCTTCAGTGGCACTCCCTGAAAGGCAATCGGAGCTCCAGCAGCAAAACCTATCTTTTTTAAAAAATTTCTTCTTTTCATCTTAGCTCCGTTTTCTTCCGATCACATTAGTTGGTATTCTGGTGATTGCAGCATAGCGTTAAAAAGATTGGACAGTTGATTGGCTATAACTTCATCATCAAGTCCGTTAAGCCACCTATTAGTCCACATATCCTCAGGATCAGGGTCAAGCTGGGGTGAATAGAGAAATGCAGTTAAAAAGTAATTCAGTCTTTCAACTGTAAGCTCTCCAACGTCAGGAGTGTCAAAACTTAAATTCTCCGCCGTTGGTAGCAAGTACTCAGCCACAGCAATTATTAAATCTCGTGCATTGCTTGCCACAGCGTCTGGAAAATTATTTCTCACAAATTGCAAAATGTCTACCTGACCCATTTCCATTTCCATCCCCTCCGAAATCGATCCTCTAATAAAATTATATCTGTTGGTCAAATAATTAGTTGTGATCCAGCTTCTGTTGAAAATAGGAAACTGATGATAGGCAGGGTATCCTGCTACCTCAAATGGCTCATAATAATCCATTCCCTGTAGGCGTATTTCACCAAGCACTCCAATAGTGAAATCATAATATTCAGTGAGGTTTGTCTCATAATCAGGTAACTGTATATCAAAGTTTCGGATGAATCCCAAAACCACATCTAAAGGGGATTTGATTATGCTTCCAAAGTTGTTATCACCTTTACCAGCCTCTGCTTCATAAAAATGTCGACTTGTAAGCAGCGCCTCTAATACAGGTTGGAGTTTGTAATCATTAGCAGTAAAAATATCTGCCATCTCCTGAATGATGTCATCTTGAAGGGATTGATCAACCTGATGATAAACAAAGAACCGATAAACTTCACGACATATGCTTCTGGCTGTTTCTTCTTGATCATAAATCAAATCAACAAACTGACTGATCTCGTCAAGTACACTTTCTTCGGTGGGATTGCCTGCCAGTTCGAGCGTAGCATCTGGAGTGACCGATGCATTGCCCATTCTTGAACTAAAACTTTTTACTCCTTCCTCATGGCTTGTGGCGATATTGCCACCTCTCACTGTGCCTCGCGGCAGGCCAGTATCTTCGTCAATGTTTGAGAATGTAGGATCTACATTAAAACCGGATAACACTTGTGCACCCGCCTGAACATCTTCTTCTGTATAATAGTAATAATCTCCTTGAAACTCCGGTTCGGGTACGTTCCCTTCCAGACCCCTACCGATGGAATAAAGCTCTAAAAGTTCGCGCGCATAATTTTCGTTCGGACTCCCTTTCACGTTGAATCGGCCATCCAGAAATACCAGCATGGCATTATCTACACTTATTTTTTTTGTTAGCTGCTTGAAATTTCGTGGTACAATGGTGTCAGGATCTATTGGATCATCTGCGGGAATTGTAATATCCTCTCCATCAAAAGCAAAAAGTCGGAATAGGGCTTGTTGGTAATAGAGACCCCTTGAACTTCCCACAACCGATCGCTTTGTTGTGAAATGTGTATGCAAGAAAAAAACCAGTCTTTCTCTAAAGATGTATGGTAATTTCAAGGAGTCATCGATACCGTTTGCAAGCATTTGCCCGAGATGCCAGGCAAGAAAGTATTGTTCAAGCTCAAAGCCCTCACTTTGTGAATTACCAGTAGTAATCCATTCGCTTCCGGTCAATGGATCAATCGGAAGTACCGGATCAGGTAATTCTGTGTTGAAAAGCTGAGCTACTGCCTGCGCCGGGGTGAGGGTTGCAAAGGTGTCAATCTCGGTAATTGAACCACCAAAGCAAGTGCGACGAAGTAGGTGAGCAGCTCGCTTTTTCCCTAGCGTACCAGTCAGTGCATTTAAAGGCATTTGGAGCTGTTTGATAATAGAACACTAAAATTAAGTTAATTATTATAAAAGAAGTGATAAAAAATCTCCAAATAGTTAAATTAATTGTTGATGCAATAAAAAACCCGCCGTTAGGCGGGTTCAGCTTATTATTTCAATAAATTCTTATGTCAACATGCCACCGTCAACCTGGATGGTTTGTCCTGTAATATATCCTGACATGTCAGACCCCAGGAATACACACGCATTGGCAATATCTTCGGGTGATCCGCCTCGTTTTAATGGAATTGCATCTCTCCAGCTTTGAACTGTTTTTTCATCCAGCGCATCTGTCATCTCCGTTTCAATAAACCCGGGAGCGATTGCATTGCATCGAATGCCTCGTGAGCCAAGTTCCAATGCTACAGATTTTGTGAATCCAATAATACCTGCTTTGGATGCTGCATAATTAGCCTGACCGGCATTTCCTTTTAGCCCAACAACGGATGACATATTGATAATGGAACCACTTCTTTGTTTCATCATTGTTCTGCATGCGGCTTTCACCGTATTGAAGCAAGACTTAAGGTTAATGTTTTGAATGGCATCCCAATCTTCTTCGCTCATTCTCATGAGCAGGTTGTCTTTTGTTATTCCCGCATTATTGATAAGTATATCCAGCGAACCAAATTCTTCCACCACATTGTTTATAAGCTCTTGTGCTGCTGTGTAATCAGATGCATCAGATCTGAATCCTTTAGCTTTGATTCCTTTAGCCTCGAGTTCTTTTTCCAGAGCCTCTCCTTTTTCTACGCTTGAAAGGTATGTGAAGGCAATGTTGGCACCTTGCTCAGCAAATGTTTCTGCAATGCCTTTACCTATTCCTTTGGATGCTCCTGTTATGAGGGCTGTTTTTCCTTCTAGTAGTTTCATCAGTTATATTTTTCTTTTTTTAAGATCAGATGGAATTATTCAATTCATCTTGATGATTCAAATTGTTGCCAAAGATAATGATAGAGAGAAGACTGCTTAGCTCTTATATTCCACAACTTTTCGGGTTAAATTTGCGGCTCAATATTAAAATCTAATAGAGCATGGCATCAAAATATGATCTTATTGTAATCGGAAGTGGACCTGGCGGATACGTCGCAGCTATCAGAGCTTCTCAGCTTGGAATGAAAGTGGGAGTAGTAGAAAAAGCGGAGCTTGGTGGTGTTTGTTTGAATTGGGGATGTATTCCAACCAAGGCGCTTCTTAAAAGTGCACAGGTTTTTGACTATATCAATCATGCTTCCGATTATGGGATCAATGTGAAAGATGCAAAAGCTGATTTTACCGGGATGGTGAAAAGAAGTAGGGATGTTGCAGGTGGAATGAGTAAAGGGATTCAGTTTTTATTTAAAAAGAACAAAATCGATCACCTGGCTGGATATGGCACGCTCAAGAAGGGTAAGAAAGTAGAGGTAAAGGATGAAAAAGGAAAAGTGACTACCTATGATGCAAATCACATCATTCTTGCAACAGGTGGTCGTTCCCGAGAATTACCTAATCTTCCTATCGATGGTAAGAAAATCATCGGGTATCGTGAAGCAATGGTATTAGATAAACAGCCTAAGAAAATGGTTGTGGTTGGTTCTGGTGCAATCGGAGTTGAATTTGCCTATTTCTACAAAACGCTTGGTACCGAAGTGACAATTGTAGAGTTTATGGATCGGGTTGTGCCTGTTGAGGATGAGGAGGTAAGTAAGCAACTGGAAAGAACTTTCAAAAAGTCAGGAATGAAGGTGATGACCAGCTCTGAAGTGACCAAGGTGGATACAAAAGGTTCAGGCTGCAAAGTGACAGTTAAAACGAAAAAAGGAGAAGAGCAGATAGATTGTGATGTAGTACTTTCAGCTGTTGGGGTAGCTACAAATATTGAGAACCTTGGTTTGGAAGCAGTAGGTGTGAAAACTGAAAAAGGCAAAGTCCTGGTGGATGATTACTACAAAACCAATGTAGACGGTGTTTATGCAATCGGAGATATTGTAAAAGGTCAGGCTCTGGCCCATGTAGCATCTGCAGAAGGTATCATTTGTGTAGAAAAGATTAAAGGCATGAACGTGGAGCCGTTGGATTATAATAATATCCCGGGCTGTACTTATTGTTCACCTGAAATAGCTTCCGTTGGGTATACAGAGAAAGCCGCAAAAGAGGCAGGCTATGAAATTAAAGTAGGTAAGTTCCCATTCTCAGCTTCGGGTAAAGCCAAAGCAGCTGGTGCTTCAGATGGTTTTGTGAAGGTTATTTTTGATGCAAAATATGGAGAATGGCTGGGAGCGCATATGATCGGATTCAATGTGACTGAAATGATTGCCGAAGCTGTAGCCGCCAGAAAGCTCGAAACAACAGGTCATGAAATTATCAAAACTGTACACCCTCACCCAACTATGAGTGAGGCCGTAATGGAAGCGGCCGCTGCTGCTTATGATGAGGTAATTCATTTGTGATCTACGTAGAAATACTAATCAGAAAAGGAGCCCTTCATAAATGAAGGGCTTTTTTTATGCTCATAAAATCTTTCCTCAGTGTATTGGAAGACACTTTCTTACTAATTTCTCATTTTCCTGAAGACTCATTTCGTTACTTGCGTAGAGAATAAATACTTAAGTATAATGCGTAAAAAACAATAAGCCCACCCTCGGAGAATTTGGCCTGCCTAACACCCCCAATTTTGAGGCATTAATAAATAATTGATTTCCAGTTTGTTTGACATCACAATTAATACTACTGGCAAGAGACAATTAAACGCTAGAAAAAATGGGCATACACTACCAATTGCTGAGAAGGAAAAGTTTCTCTTTAAAAAATTTAATTAAGCAGTTTTTCATAATTACCGTTCTTTTACAGACGAGTCTCCTTTTTGGTGCACCTGGAAGGTCAGACACACCAATTATCTCTACGGATGTTTGTGGATTGTCTTTACTTACTCAGATAACAGGAACATCTACAGAGTCTGAAGGCTCTATCATTAATCTCTATTTGAGAACTTCCCTTTTTGATACTAAGGTATTGCTGGGTTCTACCACTGTTAACTCAGACGGTACTTGGAGAATTGCAGGTCTTAATTTGACATCCGGTCTTCTTTCGGCGACTGCAACTGCCTCAGGAGAAGTTGAAAGTTTGCCAAGTGCTGAAATAGAACTTACTGTTCCACCAGTTATTTCTCAAGGTGTTCTTTCGCACCCTACCATATGTGGAGTATTAGATGGTTCGCTTCAGTTACTGGGATTCTTGCCATTTACAGAGTATACCATTCAGTATACGGATGAAGATGGATTTCAATCATTGAACCTAACCTCTGATGCCCTTGGATCTGTTACGATAACCGGTCTTGGAGATGGTGAGTTACAAGAAATTCAAGCTGTTTTAAATGGCTGTGTGTCTAACACCATTTGTTCTGTAGAATTAGAAGAGCCATCTATACCGTCTTTTACATTAGGCGTTCCCGTTCAGCCAGTAGTGTGTGGAGGCACGGGTTCAATATTGATAACGGGTGCTCCTCTTGCAGCACTTGATTATGATGTTTCTTACTTTGATGGTAATACGACTGTCAGCACAACTATCACTTCAGATGGAATTACTGGAATAATTACCATTTCAGGACTTTCAGCAGGAACGTACTCAAACTTCCAGGTTTCAAGAAATGGTTGTGACGCGGGGTTGATCCTCGATCGTATCACAATTTTCGATGGACTTCTTCCAAGTACTGTGACTTTAGGTACTGTGACTCAACCATCAACTTGTACAAGTTTAGATGGTGAGATTCAACTACTTGGTGTACTGGCGCTCACTTCATACGATGTTTCTTATGAAAACAAAGACGGTGTTACAGTTACAACGACAATAGCTACCGGGGCAGGTGAAACAACAGTCGCTTTACCTGGATTGGGCGAAGGTGTTTATCGAAACCTCAGAGTTGAAAGCCTCGGATGCTCCTCTACTCCTTTAGCTGAGGTTAGTTTGTCTTCATTGCCAACCATCTCTTTAGGTAGCATTCTAAGTCCGCTAAGCTGTTTGTCTGCAGATGGCTACATAGAAATTGAAGGATTAATCTCTGGTGAGATTTATGATATACGTTTTCAGGTAAATGAAGCTGATCAATTGGTTTCACTTACTGCGAATAGCTCAGGGATTCTTGAAATTGAAAATTTGGAAAGTGGATCTTACACCAATTTCCTTGTAGAACAGGGTGATTGTCAGTCAAATATTTTAGACGATATAATCTCGCTCGACGAAATTGCCATTCCGGAGATTTCTCTTAGCACCACACAATTGCCTTCCGCATGTGCTGCTTCTGATGGAGAAATCACTTTGTTAGGTCTTCTTCCAGGAACTACTTATGATGTTTCTTATAGAAATATTTCAGGTCTTCAGACTGTCTCGATAACGGCAGATGCTGGAACAGGAGAATTAACAATCCCTAATTTGAGTGCAGATGAATACAGTGACATTAGTGTTTCATTAAATGGGTGCTCTTCTAATTCACTTGTTTGTCCAATAAACCTTGATGTTGTTCCTGCTCTCTCACTCGGTGTTGTTACTCCGGAAACTACCTGTGGTGCAGAAGATGGTACAGTCACACTACTTGGTCTAACCGGTGGTGTAAACTATGATATAAGCTATGTGAATATTGAGGGTCAGCAGTCGCTTGTGGGAGTGCCTAGTTCTGTAGGTGGAACAATCACACTCACTGGGCTTGCTGCTGATACTTACTCAAACATGACAGTTTCGCTCGGAGGATGTTCCTCAGAGCCATTGGCTGACATTAGCCTCGGAAGTGTGTTGGATTTGGTTGTTAATTCATCAACCATTCCTACAAGTTGTGGAGCAACTGATGGATCTATTGTTCTATCTGGACTTACAGGATCTTCAAACTATGATGTAACATACTCAGTTGATGGGGTTGCAACAACCACTAATTTGAATAGTGTTGGTGGACTACTCACTCTCTCAGGTTTGGGTGCTGGTACATATAGTGGGATAAAGGTGAATGATGGCTCTTGCGACTCAAATACTATTTTGAATGCGATTGATTTAAATCCAATAGGCATTCCATCAGTATCCCTTGGTTTAACAGTAAACCCAACGTCATGTGGTGTTGCAGATGGCTCCATTTCACTAGCGGGTTTAGTGGCCAGTACAGCTTACAGTGTTAACTACACTAACTCTGCAGGAGTACAAACAGCTTCTTTATCAACAGATGCATTAGGAGTACTTACCATTTCAGGTCTTGAGGCTGATGATTACCAGGACTTTTCTGTCGAATTGTCTGGTTGTGAATCAAATGTGTTAGAAGATATTGTAAGCCTGGTTGACTTGGGAACGCCCGCAATATCTCTTGGAACAATAACTTCTCCGACTGTTTGCAGTGCAATGGATGGTTCGATTGAGCTTACCGGCTTAGTACCAAGTACGCCGTATAATATTTCCTACAGTGAAGGTGGAGCAGATCAAACTATAGCATTATCAGCTAATGCAGATGGAGAATTGGTTATTCCTAATTTATCTGCCGGCATTTATGAAAACATTAAAGTTGAGGCAGGTGGCTGCTTGTCAGTATCAGTTGGCCCTCTCGAATTAGAGTGCTTTCAGGATGCAGTGTATACCATTTTAAATAAAACCATCGATCAACTCAATAATACGGATAGCTTAGCTTACCCAACAGATGCTGACGGGGCAATAGTTTGCGCACAAGTTAAGAGTGGCACTTTACCTACAGGTACATCTATCAACGCAGAAAGCGGAGTTATATATGTTTCAACAGAAGGAGATTTAACTGTTGGTTCTTCAACCGTTTCGATACTTACAGTAGACGCAAAAGGCGATACTACCCAACAGGATGTAACGGTTGTGATTCTAAATGATACACCAGATGCTCAAAATGATTCATACACAGTTGATGAGGGAGCTACCCTAAGTGTAAATGATGCAGATGGTTCAGGAGGAAATCCAGCAGTATATGGGGTTATCGTAAATGACTCTGATATCGCAAACGCAGGATTAACAGTTACGAAGTTGACAGACCCTGCTAATCACAATGGGACTTTCGTTTTAGATTCTGACGGAACGTTTGTTTACACGCATGATGGTTCAGAGACTACCACTGATTCGTTTACCTATCGTTTATCTGATGGAATGGGTGAAACAGCTGACGCAACAGTCACTTTTACTATTAACCCTCAGAATGATGCACCGGTAGCAGTAGCAGATACTTACACCTTTGATGAAGGCAGCACAAACAATGTGAATGCAGCGATTGGTGTATTGAATAATGACAGTGATCCTGATGGTGATGCAATCACAGCGATACTAGTAGGAGATGTATCGAATGGCACACTGACCTTGAATGTGGACGGCAGCTTTGATTACACCCATGACGGCACAGAGACGACAAGCGATAGCTTCACATACAAAGTGAATGACGGAACAGTAGACGGAAATACAGTTGAAGTAACCTTGAATATAAATGGTGTCAATGACGCACCGGTTGCAGTTGCTGATTCTTACACTTTTGATAAGGGATCTTCTAATTCGGTTAACGTTGTTTCAGGTGTTCTGACTAATGATTCTGATGCAGACGGTGATGCACTTAGTGCCATATTGGTTACCGATGTATCCAACGGAACATTAGCGCTTAATTCGGATGGTAGTTTTGATTACACGCACGACAACACTTCTACCACAAGTGATGCATTCACATATAAAGTAAATGATGGCACGACAGATGGAAATACAGTATCTGTTACGCTCACAATAGTGGAAACAAATCCAAATCTTGTGACCGTTGCTGACTCATATACATTTGATGAAGGTTCAAACAATTCAGTCAATGCCGCAAGTGGTGTTTTGGATAATGATGTAGATAATGTCGGAAGTGGTATCACAGCCGAATTGGTTTCAGATGTCTCTTTTGGAACGTTGACCTTGAATGCAGATGGTGGCTTTACTTATACTCACGATGGCTCAGAGACAACTGTTGATAGCTTTGAATATAGAGTTACTAACGGCACTGATAACGGCAATGCCGTAACAGTAACCTTAAACATCACGCCTCAGAATGATGCACCGGTAGCAGTAGCAGATACTTACACCTTTGATGAAGGCAGCACAAACAATGTAAGTGCAGCGAGTGGTGTACTAGACAATGACAGTGACGCAGATGGTGATACTTTCACTGCAATCTTAGTGAGCGATGTATCGAATGGTACATTGACACTGAATGCAGATGGTAGCTTCGATTATGAGCATGATGGCTCAGAGACGACTGTTGATAGCTTCACTTACAAGGTGAATGATGGAACAGTAGACGGTAACACCGTAACCGTAACACTAAACATCACACCCCAAAACGATGCACCGGTAGCAGTAGCAGATACTTACACCTTTGATGAAGGCAGCACAAACAATGTAAGTGCAGCGAGTGGTGTACTGGACAATGACAGTGACGCAGATGGTGATACTTTCACAGCAATCTTAGTGAGCGATGTATCGAATGGTACATTGACACTGAATGCAGATGGTAGCTTCGATTATGAGCATGATGGCTCAGAGACGACTGTTGATAGCTTCACTTACAAGGTGAATGATGGAACAGTAGACGGTAACACCGTAACCGTAACACTAAACATCACACCCCAAAACGATGCACCGGTAGCAGTAGCAGATACTTACACCTTTGATGAAGGCAGCACAAACAATGTAAGTGCAGCGAGTGGTGTACTAGACAATGACAGTGACGCAGATGGTGACACTTTCACTTCAATCTTAGTGAGCGATGTATCGAATGGTACATTGACATTGAATGTAGATGGTAGCTTCGATTATGAGCATGATGGCTCAGAGACGACTGTTGATAGCTTCACTTACAAGGTGAATGACGGAACAGTAGATGGGAACACTGTAACAGTAACCTTAAACATCACGCCTCAGAATGATGCACCGGTAGCAGTAGCAGATACTTACACCTTTGATGAAGGCAGCACAAACAATGTAAGTGCAGCGAGTGGTGTACTGGACAATGACAGTGACGCAGATGGTGATAC
>NZ_FZPD01000005.1 GCF_900188325.1 Ekhidna lutea
TGACGGTGACGGCCACTTCGAGCAACACGACGTTGGTACCGAATGGAAACATTACGGTGAACTATACGGACAATGGAGGCGCCTCGGCGAATGTGCTGAGTCCAACCCTTGATATCACACCTGCAGCAAACTTATCCGGCACGACCACCATTACGGTGACGGTACAGGATAATGGCACGGGCACACCGAGTGCGGTGGAGACGTTTGACCTAACCGTCAATGCGGTAAACGATGACCCTACGATCAGTGCGATAGCTGACCAAAGCACGAATGAAGACACAGATAAGACCGGCATATCCTTTACGGTAGATGAAGGAGGGGGCACGGATGAAGATGCACAGGTGTTGACGGTGACGGCCACTTCGAGCAACACGACGTTGGTACCGAATGCAAACATTACGGTGAACTATACGGACAATGGAGGCGCCTCGGCGAATGTGCTGAGTCCAACCCTTGATATCACACCTGCAGCAAACTTATCCGGCACGACGACCATTACGGTGACGGTACAGGATAATGGCACGGACACACCGAGTGCGGTTGAGACGTTTGATTTAACAGTTAATCAAGTAGCGGAATATACTGTTTCAGCCATCTCAGGAAATACAGACGAATCAGGATCAACTGCCACTTTTGATGTAGTTCTTAATTCTAAACCAGACTCTGATGTTGTCTTAAATGTAACCTCAGACGATAACGGGGAAGGAACGGTAGATCAGGCGAACCTGACATTTACACCTACTAACTGGGACACGCCGCAGACCGTCACAGTGACTGGTGTAGATGACGATATCATTGATGGAGACATCACTTACAATATGACATTGAGTGTAGACGATGCAAACAGTGACGATGACTTTGATCAGCTGGCTGACCAGACGGTCTCGGTGACGAATACCGATGACGATGTAGCAGGCTACACGTTAAGCAAAACCACTTCCACGATTACGGAAGGGAACAATGATACGTTCACGATCGTGTTGGATGCAGAGCCATCAAGCAATGTGGTGATTGACTTGAGTAGTGATGACACAGGCGCAGCAACGGTGAGTCCTTCGAGCTTGACGTTTACAAGTGGCAACTGGAACAGCACACAGCTAGTCACGATCACTTCGGTGCAGGACGATGATTTACAGGATGAGACCCCTACGATCACTGCGAGTGTGAATGCGTCGAGTGACGGAGACTTCACCGGTCTTGCTAATAAGAACGTAACTATTACGGTTACCGATGATGATATTGCAAGCATTTCTATCAGCGCTATCAGTGGAAACACCAGAGAAGATGGTACCACTGCAACCTTCACAATCGTCCTGGATTCAGAACCAATTGCAGATGTCACCATCGGTTTAAGTTCAGACAACACAGCGGAAGGAACTGTAAGTCCTGCTAGCGTGACGTTTACTTCCACCAACTGGAATGTGGTACAGACGGTGACAGTAACCGGCGTGGATGATGCCATTGATGACGGGGATGTGGTGTATACGATTGTGACAGCAGTAGCTACTTCATCGGACGCTAACTACAATGGACTTGACCCGGCAGATGTGACAGTAACGAATGAAGACAATGACGGAGTGGGTATTAGTGTCAGCGCTATCAGTGGCAACACAAGGGAAGATGGTACCACTGCAACCTTCACGATCGTCCTGGATTCAGAACCAACTGCAGATGTCACCATTGGTTTAAGTTCAGACAATACAGCGGAAGGAACCGTAAGTCCTTCAAGCGTAACATTTACGACTGCCAACTGGAATATCGCACAAACGGTAACAGTAACCGGCGTGGATGATGCCATTGATGACGGGGATGTGGTTTATACCATTGTGACTGCTGCAGCTACTTCATCGGATACGAACTATAATGGGCTTGATCCGGCAGATGTGACAGTAACGAATGAAGACAATGACGGAGTGGGTATTAGTGTCAGCGCTATCAGTGGCAACACCAGGGAAGATGGCACCACAGCTACCTTCACGATCGTCCTGGATTCAGAACCAACTGCAGATGTCACCATCGGTTTAAGTTCAGATAACACAGCGGAAGGAACCGTGAGTCCTTCAAGCGTAACATTTACAACTGCCAACTGGAATATCGCACAAACGGTAACAGTAACCGGCGTGGATGATGCCATTGATGACGGGGATGTGGTTTATACCATTGTGACTGCTGCAGCTACTTCATCGGATACGAACTATAATGGGCTTGATCCGGCAGATGTGACAGTAACGAATGAAGACAATGACGGAGTGGGTATTAGTGTCAGCGCTATCAGTGGCAACACCAGGGAAGATGGCACCACAGCTACCTTCACGATCGTCCTGGATTCAGAACCAACAGCAGATGTCACCATTGGTTTAAGTTCAGACAATACAGCGGAAGGAACTGTAAGTCCTGCTAGCGTGACGTTTACTTCCACCAACTGGAATGTGGTACAGACAGTGACAGTCACAGGTGTGGATGACAATGATGTTGATGGAGATGTAACATATACGATTATCATATCTGCAGCTTCATCTTCTGACGCTAATTACAATGGCATTGATCCGGCAGATATTGATGTAATTAATGAGGATGACGACAGCATTGATGGTACTCCGGTAATAACAGGCCAGGTGGGTATTCCTACCATTGATGAAGATACGGACTTTACCATCTCGTTTACAGATCTGACCGTTTCAGATCCTGATAATAACTATCCTTCTGACCATACTTTGATCCTATTGACAGGCAGTGATTACGATATCAGTGGTTCTACTATTGTTCCAAAGGCAGATTACAACGGAGCATTAAAAGTAAATCTCAAGGTAAGCGATGGTGTCAATGAATCCAATGTATACGAATATGAAGTGGATATTAGGCCGGTCAATGATAAACCGATTTTGGTAGCGGATGTGCTCACTGTTCAATTCGGAAATACATTGGAAGGAAATCTGTTAACCAATGATAGTGATATTGAAAATGATGGGTTGCTTTTAACAGATATTAGTCCATTACCAGCTGGCCTTAGCTTCAATACTGATGGCAGTTTTATTTATAATGGCGATACTGAAATTGGCACAATTGAAATGGATTATGTAGTCTGTGATGATGGAGATCCGTCAGAGTGTGCACAGTCTACTTTTACATTGATTATTGAAGGTGGAGATTTTGATGGTGATGGAATCCCGGATTCGTATGAAATACAATTTGATGATGTGGATGATGATGGTGAGCCGGAATATAGAGATTTGGATTCTGACAATGATGGAATAAGTGATTCACAAGAGGCGGGAGCTGATCCTGAAAACCCTGTGGATACCGATCAGGATGGGACACCAGATTTCCTGGATACGGATAGTGACGGAGATGGAAAATTAGACAGTGAAGAAGGAGTCGAAGACTGTGATAGAGATGGCATACTTAACTATATCGATAATGACGATCCATGTAAAATGAAGATAGCTGATGCGTTCTCGCCGAATGGAGATGGCAAGAATGACGAGTGGATCATTCAGGGAATTGAAAGCTATCCGGAAAATAAAGTAACAATCTTTAATCGATGGGGGAATAAAATATTTGAGATTGACGGCTATGATAATAACAGTAGGGTGTGGCGAGGAGAGATTAACACAAATATTGGATCGGATAAAAATGCACCTTACTCAACCTACTACTTTATCATTGATTTAAAGGATGGCTCCAAGCCAATCGCCGGGAATATATTGATTAGTAAATAAGCCTTCAGATCAATAAGGTTTTAAGTGAAAAGACGAAATATACCCTCTGTCAATGTACTGCTCGAGTATATACCTTATTAGAGAGTTTTTTTAAAATGAATACTACAAGAAACTAGCCTCGGTAGTATTAAAAGTTAAGTATCTTCTGTTTCGGTCTGTTCATCCAATGTGCTTGACTATTGATAGAAAACATCCAATCAGGGTGCTTTTTTGTGTGTTAATTTGTGTAAAATGAGTGAGGAGAAGAATTACCGATTGGTTGAAGGACATTAGTCTATCACTTTACTTTTTTAGTTATTCAATGTTCAAGAAAAGCATTCAATTGCTGTTAGTGATATAATGTCTCGCAAGTTTCTATTTACAATATTGATACTTTCTGTTGCCGGACATTTAAATGGTCAGCAACAATTTGTGATGACGCAATACATGTTTAATGGCTTGGTATTAAACCCTGCATACGCTGGTACGCATGAATCGTGGAGCTTCACAGCCATGTCGAGGCACCAGTGGAGCGGGATTCCGGGGGCACCTTCCACTCAAACATTCACAGCCCATGGATCAATTACTCGTAATAACGAATCTTCTGCCGGAATGATTTTATCCAATGATCAATTTGGAGCCATTTCATTAAATAATTTATATGGCGTTTACGCTTACCGAATGAATTTTGATAGAGGAAGGCATCACCTTTCAATGGGACTGCAAGGGGGTTTATCTATATTCAATGTAGATCTCACTCAAGATGATTTGATTGATGCGGATGATCCTGTTTTAAACAATGATTATAATTCGGTTATGGCCAACTTTGGCACTGGCATATTCTACAATGGGCCTAAGATATATGCAGGCCTTTCAGTCCCTTTTCTGTTAAATAACAGACTAAATCAAAGTGAACAAGATTTAAGCAAACAGGTGAGGCATTATTACCTGACAGGTGGAGCTATTTTACCAATAAATCATGATTTGAAGTATAAGCCAAGTTTTTTGATCAGGTATGCAAATGGTATTTCAGACATTGATATTACTACCAGCTTTCTTTTCAGAGATGTCATTTGGTTTGGCGTTACCTATCGGGTTGAAAATTCAATCGATTTCATTCTTGAAGTTCAGTTTACAGATAACCTGCGCTTTGGATATTCTTATGGATTAGTAACGTCCGAGTTGGGTCAATCCACTTCTGGCTCTCACGAAATAGTACTTAACTACCGCTTTAGGAAACAACATCCAAGAGTCAATCACCCGAGAAGATTTAGATGAGGCTAGTTCATTACATATTGTATGTTTCAATTTTTTGCATGTTTGGATACGGCCAATCGATCAAGATATTGCATAGCATGGATCCACTTGAGGAACGTGGTAATAGATCGTATAAAAATGGAGCGTATCAAGAAGCAGCAATTTTTTATGAACGGGCCTTTAAAAAGGATACAACTAACTCAGCACTTGCTTTAAAAATAGCCGAAAGCTATCATCACATCGATCAGTTCAAAACTGCAGAAAACTGGTTTCGAATAGGAATTCAAAATAATGAACTGCCAACGGCCCAAAACATGTTGGACTTTGCCCAGGTGCTAATGGCCAATCAAAAATATGAGGAAGCCGAGGTTTGGTTAAAAAAATATAAATCCGTTGAGGGATCACATCTTATCGCATCGAAAAAACTCTCATCAATAGAAAATATTCATAAACATTTTCGGGATTCAGCCTCCATCGAAATTGAGCCATTAAGCATCAATACAAAATATGCAGAGTTTAGCCCATTTTATTATGGATTTGGAATTGTGTACTTATCAGACCACCACAGTAATGATGTGACCAATGTAATGGGATGGAGTGCCGAAGAGTACACCACAGTTTTTTATACCGAGGAATTAGAAAGTGGTCGAATGAGAGACCCTGAGGTGTTTCATCGGGGATTAAATTCTGAGTACCATGAAGGTCCACTGGTATTTTACGATGGAAATAAGATCATTTTCACCCGTGCGGGTATTCCCAATAAAAATAATGCCGAGAGTCACCTGGAGCTTTATTATGCAGAATATGATTCCAGAAAAGATCAATGGGTAAATATGAAGCCTTTACCCTTCAATGATCCAAATTATTCTGTTGGTCAGCCAGCTATATCAAAAGATGGTAAAACAATCGTTTTTTCATCCAATATACCTGTTGGCTATGGTGGTACGGATCTGTATGTATCAAAACTTCAGGATGGTGAATGGAGCGAACCTGAAAATCTAGGGGAGTTTATCAATTCTGCAGGAGATGACATGTTTCCATTTTTAATCAATGAGAATGAGTTGATTTTCTCTTCTGATGGGCATGGCGGATTGGGAGACCTGGATCTTTTTAGAGCCCCACTAAATGCATCCGGCCATGATGAGGTGGAAAATCTAGGCTATCCATTTAATTCTTCATATGCTGATTTCGGATTTATCTCCGATTCCCTCGGAAGAACCGGATTCTTTACTTCCAATCGAGAAAATGGAGGATTTGATGATGATATTTATCGCTTTACCGCCAAATGGTCTCGCGTTCAGTGTGTGGTTAGTACTGTTTCAGGAGAAACTTTAAGCAATGCAAAAGTTAACTTTATTGTGGGAGGGGTGGTCAGAGATTCTCGTTTTACGGATGCAAACGGAACGACAGATTTTTTGGCGCTACCCGGGGAAGAGATTAAACTGGAGGTCAGCAAGGAAGGTTATGTTTCACAAAGTGATGTGATTGCTTCGAATGAATTATTTGCGGGAATGGCAATGACCTCAACCATCACATTAGAAAAAGAACCTGTTGCCAGACCGGAAAGAGTTGACCCGGATGTAGAGTTACAGGAGTTATATAATAGAAGAAAAGCCATGGTCCAAGTAAATGGACGGGTATTTGAATACAGGGAGGTAGGAAACAGCCGATTCATCGTCAATGCGGACGAAAAAATCCTACTTTCAAACACACCTGCTGACGATGGCCAGACAGTTGAAGAGCGCGCCAAACAAGCAGTGGAGGAAAAAGGTTTGAATATGCAGGAAATGTACTCGCTTAAGAATATATATTTTGATCTTGACAGCAACGAATTGACCGAGCAAGGCAAGGAGGAATTAAATAAGGTGGTAAAGATTATGACGGTAGATCAGAAGATCGCGTTTTCAATCAACTCCTATGCGGACAGTAGGGGAAGTATGAAATATAATGACGAGTTGGCGTTTAAGCGATCTCAAAAGATTGCTAGATATCTTATTGAAAATGATGTTCCCGGAAGTAGATTGATTTTGGATAGCTATGGCGAGCAGGGGATCTTGAATCACTGCGATGATAACACTGAATGTGAAGAAAGATTTCATGCAGTAAACAGAAGGGCAGAATTAGAGTTAGTAATGAGGAAACTTTACACCAATGAAGAACAAGTGGATTAGTATAGTCTTATTGTGGCCAATATTAGCCTCCCATAGTTATGGGCAGGAGGTTGGGTGCGAAGCTGCTAAAGCAAGATTCCTGAGCTTTGATGCCAAGTGTATCAGTAGGATCGCTTCCAATAATTGTGTAAACCTCGACATTACGGATTCATATGATTTTGAAGGAAAGGAATTCGTTTTCAAGTGGGATATGGGCGATGGGACGATCCTTGAGGGATTAAACATCAACCACTGCTACAATAATCCTGGCTTGTATGTGGCCAAACTAAGCCTTGAAGACCCAATAACAAAAGCTGTAATTCAGGAGGAAGCTGAAATAGATGTAGTCATAAAAGGCTCTTTTGGGTTGACAATGAATCCATTAGAAGATGTGCGAACGGATATTGAGGAAAACGCATCGTTTACTTTGGACTATCCGGATTCAGCGTATCAAATCAAATACACGTATTGGGATTTTGGAGATGGAAACTTCTCATGCGAAGGAAGTCCAAACTATAGCTATTCGAAAACGGGCACTTATTATCGATCATTATTGGTCAGACTGGAATCATCCATTGATCAGGTGTTGTTATGCGCCAGCGACAGTGTTACTGTTAAATTGGCTGACCCTACAGCCGGATTGCTTACAGATGCGATTGCTCAAATAGAGATCGATTCACGATTTTTAGAGGACAAGCCTACCTACTTTCTCATGAAGAAAACGGGTGATACATACAAAGAGGTGGAAGGACAAGATGAGCTAACCGGAAATGCAACTTACAGGATCATTACCTACCGAGGTAATCTTATTTATGATTCAGAAGACGTCATTGTACCTGATGGCGCAGACCTTAAAGCAGTACAGACGGTAATAAGTGAAAAGACAATGCAACTGGCAGAGGGAAGTCCTTCTAGTTTGCAAGCGATGTTCTTTGAATTAGATCAAAATGAGCTATCCCGAAAAATTAAAAAGATCTTGGATGATAACGTTGAATTACTGCAAAACCTTCCAATGATGGATGTTGAAGTAGGCGTTTATACCACATCAGGAGGCTCATACAATAAGGGGGTTGCACTTTCAATCAAGCGTGCGCAGTTAATTAAGCAATACATGGTAGATGAAGGCGTGAAGGCTGACAGAATAAAAGTAAGCAGTCCCCAGACAGCCAGGTCCTTAATAAATAGTTGTCTTACCGGATCCAATTGTGATTACGTAGACGAATTGCTCAACAGACGTGCAGATTTTAAATTTAAAATGGGAAGGTAAGCCTATGAAGACAGCAAGAAAAATACTAACATTATTTTGCTTATCGATAACCATTTCAAGTTATTGTCAACGCATTCCCAATGAAATTGAGAACATCGATTATCTGGTGACATTTGGTGGAAATGCACCTGCATCTTGGGGAGATGATGATCACATTCAAATTTTCTTCTTTTTAGTTCCTGATGAGTTTACAGAGCCCGTGTATTTGCGTGTTTTTGATCCGGATGTTGGTGGTGATATTGATGAGATCAAAGGCGAATGGAATTCAGTACATCGTATTTCCATTTTTGGAGGAAAGGGTGCTCATTCGCACAAAGACTCAAGGAAAGTCGATCCGGTGGGGGAGTTCAAGAGTGGAAATCTTCTCGCTTCAAAGGTATTTCGAAACAATCCGGAATTTGATGGAAAGTGGTTCACATTTGGTCCATTCAATCCAGTTGAAGGAGAAGTCGATCCGGAAATACCAAATGGTAGAATATTCAAAGTGATAATGGAAGGGTTGCAAGGGGATGATGGTAATCTTTATCAATATTTTCTCAGTGCAAACCCGGATGTGAATGAAGAGGTAGAGGGATCCAATGCCTTTACCTATGAATATTCATTTCGATTGCCGGTGGCAAGCGGAGAAATCAGCCATATTTATCCGTTTCTTGATAAGAATGTGGTTTCTATTACCCAACATAATTTTGATTTTGATTATGACGGAGAGATTGTAATTTATAGTGCCGCTAAAAACAGGCATAAAGTAAAAAAATCTGCCGACCTGAAGTGGGCGAGCTCTATGCATGAAATAACCCCTGAAGAACAGAACTCGACCATAGAAATTCAGATCATAAAGCAAGGAAAACCAAACAACAACATGGTATTCTATATTCGAAATCAATATGAAGAGGCTGTTAGATTCTTCAGTATTCCTATTGGTGGCCCACCAAGATACAAGTACGTCGTGAATCTGAAATATTATCAGGATGATAAGAATTAAGGTTGTAATTCTAGCACTATTTTCCTACTGCCTGGCTGGAGCCACTGTCCAGCAGTATGACATCAGACACTTCAATCCGGAGGCAGGCCTAAATGGAACCTACATTTATACTACAATACAGGGACCTAATGGGTATAAGTGGGTTGGGACAGACTATGGCCTCACGCGATTTGATGGATTGAAGTTTGAATTGATGGATGCCAACGATTCAACCAAAAAGAATTTTGCTTCTTCTGCATTTACGCATAATGGGAAAATATATTTTGGCTATTTCAATGGAACAATAAAGGTCTTTGATGGAAAAGGATTCAATGTCATACGTGAGGAGTTGTACGAACAGAGTCCAATAACTTCAATTTTTAAAAGTCAGAATCATTTAATAGCCGTAAGTCAAAATAATGGCCTTTTTCGGATTCTTGATGATACACTTGAGGTTTATGAACCAGCAGAATTGAAGTATAAGAAAGTAAATTTTGCCAAACCTTTCAAAGAACTGATCCTGGTTGGGACGAATGAAGGTCTCCTCGCTTATAAGTTTAATGATTCTAACAGATTGGTATATGCCGGAAGTATTTCGGGCTTAAACTTTATGTCTATTCAGTCGCTTGAAAGAAATAAGGCAAAAGAGAATTCCTTTTGGGTTGGTACAGATTATGGGTTGTATCATTTGGATATGGATATCGAAGGCGCTGGTATTTCAGGCACAGTAGAGAAGGCTGGATTTCTTGAAAAGGAATCTATAAGTGCATTAAGAGAAACTGGAAATTTGGATCTGTGGGTAGGTACAAAGTACAATGGACTTGTTAAAATTAATTTTAATCGGGATAATACCAAGTCTATCCAATTCACCTTTTTAAACAAAAAACATAATTTCCCAGGCGATTTTATCAGCACCATCAACATGGATGAAGATGAAAGTATATGGGTAGGTACTATCGGAGATGGTTTGGTCCAGGTTGCAAAAAAAGGACTTATATATTACAGTTTTGAAGACTTTAGAACCAGGTCTGTCAATAGTATCAGTGGAAACTCACATCACGAATTCTTTTTTGGAACAGATGTGGGACTTATAAAAGGGTATTACACAGGTACAGTAGATAGCATCAATTTTGAATTAATTAAAGATAAGAAAAGCAGGGGCAATATCACTGCCATATACGTTGACAAGGATGATCGGATATACTACTGCGTTGAAGATGTTGGTCTATTCACCGCGGATTCAGATTTATCCAATATTGAGCAAATCAATTTTGATTATGGCGGAGGGAAGTTAATGATCCGTCAAATCATTAAAAGCCCGGATGGAAATTTGTGGCTCTCTTTAACCCAAAAAGGTGTCTTTGAATTAGATCCAAAAGGCAAACTGCTAAACAATTATTCAACGAGCACAGGCTTTTATCACAATGAAATCTATCACATTCACTTTGATAGAAAAGGAAATACCTGGTTTGCCTCTCATGGTGCCGGGTTAGCCGTGATGCGATCAAATGGAACAATTTTGTATTTGACAAAAGATGGATTGTTCCCCTCTCATGATGTAAACGATATATCAGAAGATGAGTATGGAAATTTATGGATTGGCACACATGGAGATGGAATCTATGAATACAAGGATGAGGAGTTTATTCGATTTTCTACTAAAGAAGGACTCCTAAATGACTTTTGCTCAGCCGTAATCAGTGATAAAAGTAACCATGTTTGGGCTACACATAGGACTGGTTTGAGCAGAGTAGATGAATTTACTGATGCGGTATCAACGATTCAAAAGAAGGATGGATTGGTAGTTGCCGAATTCATTCACAATTCAATTTTTACGGATCAGGATCACAACATATGGATTGGAAACAGAAATGGGGTAACCTTTTTAAGCACTCCGGATGAGTTATTTGAATCTAAAATTATCGAACCAATAATTTCTGACGTGAAAGTTGGATATGATGTCCTTGATCTCTGGCAGTATTCTTCAGATTCAGTCAGTGGAAGCAGGGTTCCTAAAAATATTGAATTCACACATGATCTTAATAATTTAACATTCGAATATATTGCCATAAATCTCAGAAACCCTGCTGCTAACCTTTATCAATATAAGCTTGAAGGTCTTGAAGAAAATTGGTCTCCAATCACAAAAAATGGCCAGGTTACGTACAATAATCTAGGTGCGGGAACATACACATTTCATGTAAGACAATCAGACAATCCGAACCACTGGGGTGAAAATATTAGCAGCGTCAATATTAGAATCAAGCGAGCATGGTGGGAAACCTGGTGGGCTATTTTGCTTTTTTTACTGTGTGGTTTTGGGCTGGTTTACGGATTCATAAAATGGCGAACGGATCGACTAAACATAAGACTGAAAGAGAAACAACGATTGATCTCGATAACGGAAAGTCAAAACAAACGGTTAAAAGAGTTTTCATTCATTACTTCGCATAATACCAGATCATCTGTTTCCAATATTCGAGGATTAATCACAGCGCTCGAATCAGATCCCGGAAATCAGGACTTCATAAAAATGCTTAAAAATTCATCTGATCGGTTAAATGGAACAATCAGGCATATCAACGAACTTCTGAACTTTGAGAATGATAGGGAAAGCCTCAATAAAGTTTCATGTAATGTAAAAGAATCGATCGATCGTGTATTGAAATCGAATGAAGAAGAAATCCGGAAACATGGCGCAAAAGTTATAACAGAGATCCCAGCAGACATTTCAGTAAATGGAGTGCCGACCTACTTCGAAAGCGCACTGAATAACCTGATTTCGAATGCGCTAAAGTTCGGCATAACCGAAGACTCCAAAGAGATAACCTTATCAGCAGAAAGTCTTGATGATGAGGTAATGGTAAAGATCCAGGATCATGGGGTTGGAATTGATTTAAATCGTTTTGGAAAAAAATTATTTAGCCTCGGGTCTCGATTTCACCCGGAAATATCAGAAGGAGATGGGTTGGGTATGTTTATTTCCAAAAACCAAATAGAGGGAATGGGAGGTAAAGTTGAAATCGCCAGTAAGGAGGGAGAAGGCACGACCATCTACATTTATCTAAAGAAGCCCAACCATGAAGACAGTGGAGGTTTGGCTGATGCACCTTAGATGGATAATGAAGAGTTAATGGCTGCATGGTCTCATTGCAATATGCTATTTTTAACTATGCAATCCTTGCAAAGCAAAACACAACATTATGATCGCGCGAATATGGCATGGAAGGACAAGTGCTAATGATTTTGAGGACTACACAAAGTTCATGAAGGAAAGAGCTGTTCCTGATTATCAAAACACACCAGGCTTTATCAAGCTGAGTTTTCTAAGAAGATTGGAAGGAAAGGAAGCTCACTTTACGTTAATCACATATTGGAAAAACCTGGATGTCATAAAGAATTTTGCGGGGGAGGATTTTGAAAAAGCAAAGTACTATCTTGAGGATGAGGAATTTCTTTTAGAATTTGAAGAAAAAGTCATCCATCATGAAGTCTTTTCCGAAATAGCCTAATACATGCCTATGACGAAACACCGAATCTATACCAGTTTTTTGGTTTTATATTGAAATTAGTTGATCTACGAATACAATTTCAAAACCACCCATAATAATCATGTACATCATAGACTTAAACTACATCGTTCCACTGGAAGAATTGGATGCCCACATGACCGAACATGTGAAGTATCTTCATAAATACTACAAACAGAACAAGTTCGTAGCATCCGGTCGGAAAGTACCGCGAACAGGTGGGATTATTCTGGCGCTCGCTGACTCACAGGAGGAGGTTGAGCAGATTATTTCAGAAGACCCATTTTTTATCCATAAGCTGGCGGAATTTACAATCACTGAATTCCTCACCTCGCAAATGCATCCGGATTTGAAGCCTTTGCTGAAGTCTTAAATTAATTCCGCTGCTTTTGTCATGCCGGACTTGATCCGGCATCTTCATACGCCTCACCTCATGTCTCCACAAACCAAAAAGGTTTGATGAATGGCTTGCCTGACATTGTACAACTAATTGTACAATTTTTCGTATGTTTGTCCTATGGATATTACGACGTATTCAAATTTCAGGCAAAACTTAAAATCCTTTATGGATAAGGTGGTAAAATCGAGAGCTCCTTTGTTTGTAACGAGAGCCAATGGGGAAGATGCTGTTGTTTTGTCTAAAGAGGAATATGATGGAATACAGGACACCTTACACTTATTAAGCAGTCCCAAAAATGCCCAACGATTAAAAGAAAGCATCGAAGAGTTTGAAAGAGGTGGGGGAGAAACGAAAGAGCTTATTGATTAATGCAAATTGTATTTCTCACCCATGCCTGGGAAGACTACCTCTTTTGGCAGAAGCACAATAAGAAAATGCTTAAGAGGGTGAATGAATTGATTAAACAATGTGTGAGAACCCCATTCGTAGGAATAGGAAAACCGGAAGCGTTAAAGAATGATTTATCTGGATGGTGGTCCAGACGGATTGATCAGGAACATCGACTTGTCTATAGGGTAGAGAAAGACAGGCTTTACATCGCACAGTGCAGAAAACACTATTAATGCAATTCATTCGACCCACACTATTCTATATTATTTATAGTAAGTTTTCTAATACTAAAGCAACCAAGTGACGGTGGGCTGCATCATGTTCGAAACAAAAACTACCTAACCCATGCACACACTTCAAGAACAAAAAAATGCCGTAACCTGGCTGAGAATCATTTACCCACTTTGGGCAGTTCTGGGAATGTTCAGTCTCTTGTATGTCCCGTCCCAATTAATCGTTTTGAGCGATCCGGAGCTCACAGCTTCGAACATCATGGCGAATGAAATGCTTTTTAGGCTTGGTATAGCTGGCAGTTTAATAACCCAATTATTTAGTGTTGCAGCGGTTTGGTTTCTATACAAGCTGTTTTATTCCACATATAGGGATGCTACCATTCTCATGGCCATTTTCGCTTTTCTGGGAATTCCGATAGCTATGCTCAGTACCGCTGATCAGCTAATGGTGCTAGAGGTTCTGGATCAGCCTGATCAAGTGGTTTCTTTACTTAAGCAAAGCTCAAGAGGCACCATCATCGCTACAATTTTCTGGGGCTTATGGTTACTGCCTCAAGGTTATATGATCATTCGCTCACCCTTATTTCCGCGCATTATTGGCTGGTTTATGATTCTGGCCGGTGCAGGATATACCATATCGGCATTCGCCTACTTCCTGGGTATCAAAGGATCATTGATGGACGTGCTGGATTATCTCACTTTTGGTGAAGTGATCTGGATGTTATGGGTGCTCATTATGGGTGCTCGCTGGAAGACATTGGATAGTTGATGCGGGTAGTTTGAGTTTAATTCGGTAATCTGATAATTAAGATACTTTCAATTTATAGGCCATTTTGAGGTCTTACTCAGTTATTCATTAAATTTGATAAGGCCAGTTGTTGAAAGCGTCATGAGATCTCTGATTGTAATTTGGATCATTTTTTCTTTTTATTGCTCCTTTGGGCAAGATCCAAAATCGATCCCCCTACCCATGCATATGAGGTGTGATGGCTCAGCGGCTCTTATGCCGGATTCTTCAATGATTATCACTCAATACAATATGGTTGGTGTTAATAAGACCACCAGGTATGTTTTTAAGGATAATCAGTGGATTGAAGAATCGAACAAGCTAGTAGATATTATTAATGCTACACTCACCGATGGTCACATTCACTTTCGCTTCTCGCATGATTTTACTAGACTCTTTGTATTAGTCCATGAAGACTCAGGTCAACATTTTTATGAGCTTAGCAAAAATGAGGAGGGAATATGGGGACTTCCCCAAGAAGTTTTGATTGACAATAACAGAAAAACCAATTCAGTACCTTCTTATTCATTTGACAACTCAAAACTATTTACAACGATCGAAGGAAGGAATGATTGGTCCGTAATCGAAGTATGGGGAGGAAAGAACTATTCAGAAATAATTGAAAAGATCAAAGTGCCTAAGTTGAAAGAGATTATTCAGGTAATTTCAATTGGTGAAAAGTCATTATTGCTTTTTGCTGCTAAAAAAAAGCAGAAAGAATATGTTTGGTATTTGATTAAGGAAACCGCGGACAATTCATGGACAGCTCCGGTCCAAATTAGCAGCCTCAAAATGTACTTTTTTGGACTAGCAACTACCGCGTTTCCGGAGTGGATGATCTATTCCAATTTTGAAAATTCTACACTTTATCTACACCCAACTCCACCTCTGTTAAAGGCTGAACTAAAAACTCCAAAAAGAAACAATGAAATTGCGATTTCCCAGAATGAAAAAGCTCAAAACATCAATCAAATGGTTAAGCCAGGAGGTAAATACCATGCTGTTTTGATAGGTAACTCTGATTATCAAATGGATAAGCTGGATTTGGTGAATCCAACAGATGATGTGGATGAGCTGAAACAAATTCTGACTAATAAATACTCATTTAATACGGAAAACATTATCACATTAAAAAACGCTACCAGAGACGAAGTTCTGGAGGTTTTATATAGGCTTAGAAAGGAGATCAGTGTAACTGATAACCTATTAATATTTTATGCCGGTCATGGTTACTGGGATGACAAAGTGGAGCAAGGATATTGGTGGCCTGTAGACACTGATCCTGCCAATCCTTCCAACTGGTTATCGAATAGTGATCTCAAGGAGCAAATAAGAGCCATAAGAAGTGCACATACATTACTCATTTCTGATGCGTGTTTTAGCGGTGGTATTTTTAGGGCACGAGGCAATGAAATCAGAAGCGCATCAAGAGATATTCAATTGCTTTACAGACTTCCCAGCAGGCGCGCAATGAGTTCAGGGAATATGTCTTCAGTTTCAGATAATTCTGTTTTTTTTAAATACCTGATTAAGTATCTGGATGAAAATACAGACCAGTTCCTTTCTTCCAGCGATCTATTTACAAAGGTTCGCAGGGCAGTTTTGAGTAATAGCTTAACTGTTCCTCAGGATGGCGTGATCATGGGGACGGGGGATGAAGGAGGCGATTTCATTTTTATCCAACAAAAGGAATAGCATTCAAGCAAACAACTCACAAATTCAAAAAATGTAATGACTGTAAGTTTTATTGGGTACCTTGGTTAAATGGGAGAACTCCTTGATAAACAGCACAGGTTTTATCTTCAGCATGAGCAGAAGCTTGTTGAGAAATACAAGGGTCAATTCATAGTTATTCATGATGAAAAAGTGGCTGAGTCCTTTGGTTCAGAACGAGATGCCTACATCTACTGTGTCAAGCATTTTCCTATGGGAACGTTCTTAATTAGAAAGGTACTTGCCAAATCTTCCCCAGCTTAACACCAATACATGCTGAGTATCACCAATTCCATATCGATCAAAAAACCTCTATCGGAAGTTTTTGCATTCGTTAGCGACCAGCGAAATAACCCCAAATGGAATTACAACATCGTTAATGTGAAGAAAACAAACGAAGCTGAAGGAGTGGGGGCCGAATATCTCCAAATCCGAAAAAGCGATAAGCAGCCACTCGCCTCGGTTCGTGTCCCCACAAATCGAAAGATTAATTAATGGTTTGATAGTGCATGATTTCAATTCATATACACTATTGCACAGGTCTGATAAACTCCCTACTCGCATATTCACCAATTTTAGCTCCCAGTTGGTGTCCTTCTTCAGAGTCGTACCTGAAGTGAATGCCAAGGTAGACCCTGGACATAGATGCTTCCAGTCCTGCAGTAGAAAAGCTATCGAATGAACGAGTAGGCGGATCCATTTTGATTTTTCCTGAAAAGGGCCCTGCTTTATCCACTTCCTCTGTTGTCATTGTGAATGCATATTTGTCTCCTGTTCCTAAGGTGTTAGCAAGCACAGTCATGGCAGCAGTACTGGCAGTGCCATGTGCGGAAGGATAAGAGGGAAATGCATAGGTATGTTTATGCAAATTGTTCCAGGCAGTATCAGGTTCTGTGTCACTATTCTGATCATGAGCCGCCCAGCGAATGGCTGTATAGGGTCTCCAATGATTATAATGGAACTTGTTATCAAATACATTCACATAAGCATCGTATATAGTCATATTAAGCAAGGCAAAAAGCCTTGCGGATTCCCATAGATTAAGGTTTTCTTTAATGACTAGTTTTCGTGCCAGTCTGTTGTGAGAATTTTCCACAAAATCTTTCCACCACATCGCTAAATGCGTTTGATCTTCAGACCGTATGTCACTTTCAAATTTCCCGTACGCTTTTACTTCATTGAAAGCATTTGTGTATTCATCGCTTGTGATGTCAGGCGGAGGTGGTGATCTGAATTGATCCTGTGATTTCAGCATAAAAGGTTTGGCCTTAGCCCATCCAGCTCCGAAGATAAATCCCTCGGGCGTACCGCTATGTTCGTTAAACTCTGCATACACGCCGGGTGCCATGGGATGCCACTCATAGCTTGCTTCACCTGCGAAATCATCTTCGGATCGCATGCGGAGTATTTCCATTGCGGATGCTTTTCCAATTCTTATGCCCTCCGCTTTCGATTTGCCGTCATCTATTATTGCAAGCCATCGATTCAGTTCGTTTTTCAGTTCCTCCGTGTTGTCAGGGAATTGATTAGCAGCTACTTCATAAGCCGACTGAGCTACAGCAGCTAGTGGGTTAGCTTCAGGAGAAGATTCAGCGAACACATAAGGTGTGTAAACAGATTCTATGCTGTTGAGTGCATCATTTATGGCGATATGCATCATGGCCTCAGTTCTTACTCCCTTGAGTGTGAGAAGGCCATCCTCTGACATGGCCATTTCCATTACTTTTTGATTCCAGGCAATAAGAGGTGTTGAGTCATAATCATTTGGTGAACCGGATTCGGATTTGCAGCTACATAGTAGAGGTGCCAAAAGGACAATTAGCCATGTTGTTGGTAGTAGGTTCGCTTTCATTACAAGAATTTTAGCGATCTAAGGTACCTTGACCGAAGTAAAATGAATTTGGAATCTGACTCAAAAAATATGCTATGAATATCAAACAAGGATGTCAGGCGAAAGCTGATTTTCTGTATTTTAATGGCGAATCATTATAACATTCCTTGAAAATTTTAATAAAGTGTGAGGTGTTCTCCAGGCCAATCTCCATGGTGATTTCGTTGACACTCAAATCTGTGGTTTCCAACAAATGTTTCGCGTATTCAAGTCTCTTTTGTTTTAGCCATTGACCAGGAGAAGTTTGAAATGTTTTGGCAAAATCACGATGAAAGGTTGCAAGACTTCTACCGCTTAACCGGGCAAAGTCAGTCAAGTTGAGGTTAAAGGTGAAGTTCTCCTCCATGACAGCTTTCAGGTCAATTTTGGTGCAGTATGCGATTTTTGAGAAACACTCTGCCAATGCAGGATTGGTTTTACCTGTAGCAATATTTACCACTAATTCTCTCAATTTGACTTTAAGCAGACTCTTGGAAGGCGTAGTGGATTGTGAAAAGTAATTCAATACGGAATGAAAATAATCGAGCAGACTTTGGTCAAGAGAAATGGGGATAATTGATTCGATGGCCTGATTTTGGAGTGATTTGTCCTTCACATCAACATCCGTTTTTATAACTGTGCTTATGAACTCATCAGGCATAAAGATGAGCAATGCACAGAATTCACCTTCTTGAATTTTTAACACCCGGTGCGCACCTTTTTTTAGAAAAACAGCGTCACCAACCTTAAAAAGAAACTCTTCTTTTCATGTTTTCCACTTGGCTCCTCCTTTAATAATAAAACAGAAGTAATTTTTATCAACCCAGTAGGCTAATGGTGATTCCTCCAGAGGACAGTCGTAAGCAGTAAACAAAAATTCATCTACTTTGAATTGCCTGAATTGAGGATTGTCTTTTACAAAATGATAAAAATCAAGCATGGATAGTAGCGTATACCACTTTAAATGTACAAAAATCTATCGCCTCAATTCGTTTCCTTCGGACCTATGTTATCATATCATCGCTAATTAACTGGCACGTATTCCTCATCATTTTCTTTGTCCAATCCCAAAATTATTAATTCACTAATTCAGAATTCAACTTTCCCCCACCACCTCCCACCAAATACTCTATCTAGTCCTCGTTTGTAACGAGGATTCCTAAACCTAATTTAATTACCCCTGACAAATCTTCCCCACCAACTCCCACATTCTTCAATCCTCCCCACCATCTCCCACCAAATACCTCAAATTCCAATTTTCAAGTTCCAAATCACAAAATTTATTCAAAAAAGTAGTCTAACCGCCTCATTTTCATAACTCACTCATTCACAGAACATTCATTTAAAGCTTAAAATCATCGATTTAATGCACAAATAAGCATTTTTTAATATTTTGTGTATGAAAGTGGGGGAGAGTGGGGGAAAATAGGAAAAGTTGATTACATTTGTCTCGGTGGTTTATATTTTTCAAGGCTCAGTATGACGTTTTTTACAAGCGAATATGAGTGTAAGTTGGATACTAAAGGAAGGTTGGTCTTGCCTGCAAAGATCAAGGTCAACCTTCCGGAGGTCTCCACTGCAGAACTGATAATTCGGAAGGGATTCGAGCCGAACCTAATCCTCTACCCAATGGTGGAGTATAAAAAGATACACCACAAGATCTCATCATTGAGTGAATTCGATCCGGAGCAACGGAAGTTGAAACGGACATTTTTCAGGAGCATCGCGCAGGTGGAGCTGGATAATGCAAACCGCATCCTGATCCCGAAACAGATGCTCGCTCATGCACAGATAGACAAGGAGGCACTCCTCATCGGCACGGGCAACTATATAGAAATGTGGAATCCTGAAGTATTTGATAAGCACATGATCAGTGACGATAGCGAATACTCAGAGCTGGCACAGAAGTTCCTTGACGAATGAGTGTAGTTGAAGTTAGTCTTCGACAGGCTCAGACTGACACAGCGGGTTGTCATCCTGAGTTCATCGAAGGGTGCAGGGAAGGAGGAGAGAGATGAGCGAATACCACAACCCGGTCATGTTGCAGGAATGCCTGGACGGGCTGGACATAAAACCAGATGGAGTATACGTGGATGTGACCTTCGGAGGTGGCGGACACAGCAAAGCGATACTCGACAAGTTGACAACCGGACACCTCATTGCTTTTGATCAGGACAAAGACGCTGAGCAAAATGCAACAAAGCTTGCTGAATTACTCGAAAAGGGTGAACCTCCCTTCTCCTCGGGGAGAAGGGTCGGGGATGAGGGGCAAGCGAAACGTTCTTTTACATTTATTGAGTCGAATTTCAGATACCTGAAAAAGTATCTCAGACTACACGGCATCACAGAAGTTGATGGCATCCTGGCCGATTTGGGAGTTAGCTCCCATCAGTTTGATGAGCCAGAGCGCGGATTCACCATTAGGGCAGAAGGTGAGCTGGATATGCGCATGGATCAGGCCGCTGCTAAAAGCGCCAGGGAGGTAGTAAACGAGTACGAAGAAAAGGATCTGATACATATTTTGAGTGCATACGGCGAAATCAGAAATGCGCGAACCCTCGCGAGAGAGATTGTGAGTTTCCGGATGAACCAACCCATTGAGACCAACGAGCAGCTGAAAGCAATTGCGATGAAGAACGCTCCAAAAGGTCGGGATCTCAAATACCTCGCACAGGTCTTTCAGGCCATACGTATAGAGGTAAATGATGAAATGGACGCACTCAGGGAGTTTTTGGTGCAGGCTGGCGAAGTGCTAAAGGCAGAAGGCAGGCTGGTGGTGATGAGTTATCATTCACTGGAAGACAGACCGGTCAAAAACTTCATCAATAAAGGAAACATTAAAGGGGTCGATGAAAAAGACTTTTATGGGAATCCAATCAGGGTGTTAGACCCGGTGAACCGAAAGCCCATCATCCCCACAGCGGCAGAAATTAAAGAAAACAGCAGAGCGAGAAGCGCTAAGCTGCGTATTGGCAAGAAAAGAAGTGTGAAGTAGGAAGCTAGAAGATGGAAGTGATTCCAGCTTCAAACTCCCAGCTTCAAACTTCAAACTTTTAAGAAATGAAGAACACCTACAAATTACCCCAAAGAGAAGAGCGAGGAGGCTTATTCCGTCTCATCAATCGCTTTCTACGCATGGACAGCTCCATGAGCGAGGTGATACACGTGCGTTTTCTTCCCCAAATTCTATTTCTGGCATTCTTATGTCTGCTGTACATCGGCAACCGCCATTACGCGGAAAAGAAGGTTCGTGATATCAACCATCTCGAAAACGAGGTGGAGGATTTACGAGCAGATTATACTACCCTGAAAGCAGATTTCATGTATGAAAGCAAGCAATCGGAGGTGGCAAAACGAGCGGCAGAGCTCGGATTAAAAGAGAGTAAAGAGTTACCCGTATTAATCAAGCAAGTTGAAACAAAGTGATTACAGGTAACAAAATAACATTTTTTGAAATTGACCAACGGTCAGTCCACAGTCTATCAGTCGACTGTCGACGGATGGCTGTTGACCTAAAAAAATGAGCATAAAACGAGACATAGTACTACGCGTGCGTATCGCATTCATCCTCACCTTTTTGGTGGCGGGAGCAGTCGTGTTTCGTATTGCCAAGATCCAGTTCATTGAAGGAGAGGAGTGGAGAAGTCTGGGCGAAACCCTGGGCATGCAGGTAATGAATGTAAAAGCAACACGTGGTAACATCTATGCAGATGATGGAAGCTTACTGGCGACATCATTACCATTTTACCGGTTAGCGATTGATCCATATCTACCTACCAACGGACTTTACAAAAACAATATTGACTCATTGTGTTATCTGCTTTCTCGCTACTACGGCGATTTGACACCAACCCAATACAAGCGAAAAATAGATCGCGCACGAAAGGATGGTCGCCGTTACCTGACCCTCAATCGTCAGGAAATTGGCTATCAGGATAAGAAACACATGGAAAACTGGCCGCTCTTCAGGGAAGGTAGGTTAAAAGGAGGGGTGCTGTTCGAAAAGGTGGAAAAACGATTTCTACCCTTTTCGCATTTAGGCATCCGAACCATTGGAAGTGTAAATGCAAACGATCGGGGTACGGTTGGGCTGGAATACAGCTTCAACAAACAGCTGGCCGGTGTAAACGGTAAAGGGCTCTATCAAAAAATGGCCGGTGGAGGCTGGAAGCCCATCTATGACGGTACCGAGAAACGTCCGGTCGATGGGTATGATATCCAAACAACTATTAATGTAGATCTCCAGGATGTGACAGAATCAGCTTTGTTGGATGAGCTTCAAAAGCACAATGCAGACTATGGCGTGGCAATCGTGATGGAAGTGAAAACCGGGGAAATCAAAGCGATTTCTAATCTGAGCAGGAATACCGACGGAGATTACTATGAAAGATACAACTATGCGGTAGGAAACCAGGGTTCGAGGGAACCGGGTTCTACGTTCAAACTGGCCAGCATGATCGCCTTGCTGGAGGAGGTCGATATTAAGTTGACGGATACGATCAACACTGGTGACGGAAGCCTCGAGTTTTTTGACAAGACCATGCGGGATCATAAGCCGGGGGGCTTTGGCACACTCACGGTACAGGAAGTTTTTGAAAAGTCATCCAACATTGGTGTGGCGAAGTTGATTTCTCAACATTTCGGAAATGAGCCAGAGAAATTCATCAACTATCTAAAAAGAATGAACCTGCACCAACCACTTGATTTTCAAATGGTAGGAGAGGGTAAGCCATACATCAAAGATCCATCAGATAGCACCTGGAGTGGGGTTTCACTTCCATGGATGTCTCACGGATATGAGTTGAAAATGACACCTCTTCAAATGCTCACGCTTTACAATGCGGTAGCCAACAATGGAAAAATGGTGAAGCCGATGATTGTGAAAGGCGTGATGAAAGCCGATCGAATGGTAGAAGAATTTGAAACGGAAGTGATCAACGATCGCATCGCATCCAAAGAGACGTTAAGAAAAGTAAAGATGATGATGGAGGGAGTTGTGGAGCGAGGTACTGCCCAAAACATCAATCATTCGCACTACAAAATCGCTGGTAAAACAGGTACAGCTAAGAAGGTGAAGAACGGACGATATGTGCGCGAATATTATACTTCATTCGCCGGATATTTTCCGGCTGAAGCACCTCGGTATAGCTGCATCGTAGTGATCGACAATCCGAAAGGATATCAGATCTATGGTAGCGATGTATCTGCCCCGGTATTCAAAGAAATAGCAGATAAAATCTACTCGCTGGAGCTGGATATGCATGAAGTTGGTACACAGGAGCGGACTTATGTAACTGGTGTGTTCCCACATATCAAAGCTGGCAAAAGAGATGAGCTGACGATGATCTGCAATGAGCTTGGTATCTCCAACCATGCAAAAACAGAAGCTGAATGGGTGAAAACTGATGTCATCAATGATGCAGTGTACTGGAAAGGGAATACGGTGAAATACGAAGTAATTCCTGATGTACGTGGCATGACACTTCGCGATGCAATTTATGTATTGGAAAATTTAGGCCTGAAAGTAAAAGTGAACGGAAGAGGGCGTGTAGCCACTCAGTCGCTCGCTCCGGGTGGACGAATAGCCAAAGGTTCAACCATTAAACTTCAGATGAGCTGATGCAGACGTTGAAAGACATATTGTTTGGCGTTTCGCTCCAGTCGATCACCGGAAATAGGGAAGAGGAAGTTCATGGTGTAGCTTTTGATTCACGAAAGGTGGAATCTGGGTTCCTGTTTGTGGCGGTGAAAGGATTGACTGTAGATGGTCATGACTTCATTGAATCCACGATAGATAAAGGAGCGAAGATCATCGTTTGCGAAAAAGCACCTAAAAATTTACCAAAAGGAATTACGATTGTTCAGACAGACAATTCAGCGAAAGCCTTGGGCATCATCGCTTCGAATTTTTACGGACGACCATCAGAAAACATTAAGCTTGTAGGTATCACGGGCACGAATGGCAAGACCACTTGTGCTACGTTACTGTTCGAGCTTTTCCAAAACCTGGGCTACTCGGTGGGCTTACTTTCAACAGTAGAGAATAAGATTAACCATAAGGTCTTAGACACCAGCTTTACCACACCCGATGCGATGCAACTTAACCAGCTTTTGGCCGATATGGTCGAAGGTGGTTGTACGCATTGTTTTATGGAGGTAAGCTCCCACGCCTTGGTACAAAATCGTGTTGCCGGGATTCATTTTACCGGAGGAGTATTTACGAATATCTCCCACGATCACCTGGATTACCACAAGACATTCGATGAGTACATCGCTGCGAAGAAGCTATTGTTTGATGGCCTTTCATCTGAATCTTTTGCATTGGTAAATGTGGATGACAAGCGGGGCATGGTGATGCTGCAGAATACCAAAGCAGATAAGCACAGATTGGGCATTCGCTCCATGGCAGATTTTAAAGTACGAATCATTCACAATACACTTCAGGGCTTGGAATTGAATTTCGATGGGGTGGATGTGTGGTTCAAACTCATAGGCGAATTCAATGCCTACAATCTGTTAACAGCTTATGCAGTGGCAATCCTATTGGAAGAGGAGAAGGAAGATGTGCTAAGCGGGCTGAGCACTACATCGGGTGCAAGTGGTCGCTTCGAGATAGTAGAAAACACCTCCAATGTCATGGCCATCGTGGATTATGCCCATACGCCGGATGCATTGGAGAACGTGCTGAAAACAATAGACGATCTACGCACCAAGAATGAGATGTTGGTCACTGTGGTAGGCTGTGGTGGGGATCGAGACAAAACGAAGCGTCCAAAGATGGCTGAGATCGCTGCACGCTTTAGCGATAAGATCATTCTCACGTCTGACAATCCACGGACAGAAGATCCGCAGCAGATTTTGGAAGACATGAAAGTGGGAATTCCAAAATCAAAGGAGCGGAACGTGATGATCATTTCGGACAGAAAAGAAGCGATCAGAACGGCCTGTAATCTGGTTAGCGATCAGGACATCATTTTGGTCGCCGGAAAAGGGCATGAGACCTATCAGGAAATTAATGGAGTGAGGAATCACTTCGACGACAGAGAAATATTGAAAGAGCAATTGAATTGATGAGGATTAAGAGAAAATATAATGCACAGTTAATTCCCCTCCTTGGAGGGGTTAGGGGTGGGTTAATTCTCAATCTAAAATCTTATAAATCTAAAATCGAAAGATGCTGAACTACTTATTTGAATATCTCAATCAAATAGACTTCCCCGGAGCGGGACTGTTCCAGTATATCTCATTCCGAGCGGGAATGGCAGCATTGCTATCGCTTTTGATCACGATCACTTTTGGTAAGTATCTAATCGAGATGCTGAGAAGATACCAATTAGGGGAATCAATTCGTGACCTGGGATTGGAAGGTCAGATGGAAAAGAAAGGAACGCCTACCATGGGCGGCATCATCATCATTTCTGGCATAGTAATCCCAACGCTACTCTTTGCTGATCTCAGCAACATCTACATCATTCTGTTGATCATCTCCGCTCTTTGGATGGGCAGTATCGGCTTCCTGGACGATTATCTGAAAGTAAAAAAGAAAAACAAAGAAGGTCTACGTGGCAAATTCAAAGTGATCGGGCAGATCGGGCTTGGTTTGTTGGTTGGACTTGTCATGGTGTTCCATGATGATATTGTTGTAAGAGATTTCTCCGGAGAGGCGTTTAAAGATGAAAACTCACTGTTAACAACCATCCCATTTGTGGCAAACAATGAGTTCCAATACGATTGGCTATTGCCGGAATTCTTAGTGGATTATTCATGGGCACTCTATGTATTGGTCGTCATCTTTATTGTTACTGCTGTTTCCAACGGTACCAATATCACCGATGGGTTGGATGGTTTGGCCGCAGGAACGTGTGCGATAATTGGTTTGACACTTGCTGTGCTCGCCTACCTATCCGGTAACGCCATTTTCGCAGATTACCTCAACATCATGTTCATTCCAAACTCAGGAGAACTGGTGATTTTTTGTACAGCCTTTGTTGGAGCTTGTATTGGCTTCTTGTGGTACAATGCATACCCGGCTCAGGTTTTTATGGGGGATACTGGCAGCCTTTCACTAGGAGGTATTATAGCTGTGTTGGCTTTTGTCATTCGAAAAGAATTATTGATTCCGATACTATGCGGAATTCTGGTCATCGAAAATTTATCGGTGATTATTCAGGTGTCTTATTTCAAATACACCAAAAAGAAATACGGAGAAGGAAGACGCATCTTTTTAATGTCGCCGCTTCACCATCACTACCAAAAGAAAGGGCTTCATGAGGCCAAGATTGTAGCCCGCTTCTGGACGGTAGGGATACTCTTAGCCATTTTCACATTAGCAACTCTAAAAATCAGATAATGACAGTAACAGAAATCCATGAATTAAACGAGAAGTTCCAAAAGGGTGCGGTGCAGCTTTCAGAATTGATCCCAACAGGCACTTTGGTGCAAGCCACTTCTATGCTGATAAGAAGTGCAAGAAAGATTGACAACCAGTTTTTAAAGCTTTTGAAAGCACCATCCCATTCGGTCTTCAATCAGATAATGGGTCAATTGGAAGATGAGACGGATGAGATTCTTTTCATCCTTGATCAGTTGGAGTTGGCGAACAAAAAGCAGAAGATCAGCCTGATTGATGATTTCGTGAAGGAGGGATATGATTTGATGGCCATCTACTCAAGATGCTTCGACTTGATTATTGGTAAAAAAGTAAAAGAAGAAGAATAATGAACGAACGCATAGTCATATTGGGTGGAGGTGAGAGCGGCGTTGGTGCCGCCATGCTTGCTCGTCAAAAGGGCTATGAGGTATTCCTTTCTGACGGAGGAAACCTGGCTTCTGATCGCAGAAGAACGTTGAAAAGTCAGAAAATTGATTTTGAAGAGGGTGGACATTCTGAAGAACTACTTCTGAATGCGTCTTTGGTGGTGAAAAGCCCGGGCATCCCGGATTCAGCTCCGCTGGTTCAAAAACTGGTTGGCAATAACATTCCTGTCATTTCTGAAATAGAGTTTGCATACCGATTTATCGATAAAGCAAAAGTTATTGCTATCACAGGTACCAATGGAAAAACCACTACCTCCTTACTTGCGCATCATCTGCTTAAAACAGCAGGGTATAAAGTGGCATTAGGTGGTAATGTCGGTAGGAGCCTTGCGAGGCTCGTGGCTGAAGGTGGCTATCATTATTATGTTGTAGAGGTCAGCAGCTTCCAACTGGATGGGATTGATAATTTCCGACCGGATGTGGCGGTCTTGCTGAATATCACTCCGGATCATCTGGATCGGTATGAGTACAACTTCGACAAATATGTCACCTCCAAATTCAGGATCATAGAAAACCTGACCAACGAGCAGGTTTTTATTTACTGTGCGGATTCTGCCCCGGTGACGGAGGAAATAAGTAGAAGAAAAATAGAAGCCAGCATGTTTGCCATGTCAGCTTCGAACAACAATAAGCTAAGCGCTTACCTGAAGGATGAGCACCTGATTTTCAACTTTCAGTACAAGCACGATGCTGCTGAATTCCAGATTCCGGTCTCTGAGATTTCATTGATTGGAAAGCACAACATGGTCAATAGCATGGCGGCCGTATTGAGTGCACTTTGCATGGAAGTGCCAATGGAAATGGTCCTGAAAGGACTTAAGAATTTCAAAAACGCGCCACATCGATTGGAATTTGTGAAGGAGATCGATGGTGCGGCATACATCAATGACTCTAAAGCGACGAATGTAGATTCTGTCTACTATGCTTTAGACGGAGTGAAGGGCGATATCATTTGGATTGCGGGTGGCATTGACAAAGGAAACGACTACACACAGATCGAAAAGTTGGTGAAGAAGAAGGTGAAGGGGCTGATCTGCATGGGTAAGGATAATCGGGCTTTGACAAGTTATTTCGGTTCAAAACTGAATAAGATCGCTGAAGTAGATTCTGTTAAAAAGGCCATAGATCAGGCACATGAATGGGCCGAAGAGGGTGATGTGGTATTGCTATCCCCAGCTTGTGCAAGCTTTGACTTGTTCAGCAACTACGAAGATCGTGGAGATAAATTCAAGCGTGCAGTGAACAAGCTTGCCAAGACATTAAAAGCCAAAGAAGCATGATATTCTCAGTATTTGAAATATTGTCATCGGCTATTCACTCTAAACTCGGTTTAGAGGAGAAGTCCCCCTTCGAAGGGGGGTGCGAAGGTGTGTGCGATAGCAGGGGGATGTTTTATCCAAAACAATTTGTACTATGAACGAAGTGAAAAATTGGGCATATCGAAATCTGAAAGGAGACCCGGTGATCTGGTTCATCGTGCTGATCCTTTCACTATTCAGCATTTTGGTGGTGTACAGCGCCACAGGCAGTCTGGCCTACAAAATGATGGATGGTAACACCGAGTATTATCTCATTAAGCACTCGGTTCTCGTGATAGTGAGTTTAGGAGCAATCTGGCTTGCACACCGAATCGATTACCGATACTACTCAAAAATTTCACGCCTTGTACTTTGGCTATGTGTGCCGTTGCTATTGTTTACCTGGATGTTTGGTACCAATATCAATGAGGCATCACGTTGGTTAACAATTCCTGTGATCAATCAGGCATTTCAGCCTTCGGATTTGGCTAAACTGGCCTTGCTGGTAACATTAGCCAGTATGCTTTCCAAACGTCAGCAATCCATTGATGATTTTCAAAAAGCAATTGTTCCGATGTTGTTTTGGATCGGTCTGATATGTGGCCTAATCGCATTGACCAATTTTTCGTCAGCAATCCTTTTATTTCTGACTTGCATGCTGGTACTTTTCATTGGCCGGGTTCCAATGAAATACCTCGGCATGCTTGTCGTGATTTGTGCCTCCTTTGGTTCTGTGGCCTTCATGGTGGGGCAAAGAGGCGGAACGGCCATTTCCAGAGTGGAGGACTATATCAACAATGATACCCCGTACCAGGCCAAGCAAGCATACATCGCAATTGCCTCTGGTGGAGTGATTGGCAAGGGTCCGGGACAAAGTGATCAAAGAAATTTTTTACCTCATCCATATTCAGATTTCATCTACGCAATCATTTTGGAAGAATACGGAATGATTGGGGGTGTGCTTATCCTGTTTTTGTATCTCGCACTTCTTTATCGAGGAATGAAAGCCGCTGAGCAAAATGATCGGGCATATGGAGGTTTACTTTCAGCTGGATTGAGTTTTGCTCTTGTGGTACAGGCATTGGTGAATATGGGAGTAGCTGTAGGGCTCGGGCCGGTGACCGGACTGACACTTCCTTTCATCAGTATGGGAGGTACATCACAGCTTTTTGCCGGGGTGGCATTGGGAATTATTCTGAGTGTGAGCAGAGGTGAGATTGATAATTTTGGTGGAGCAATAGGGAATCAATATAAAGAAGCAGCGTAATCGAAAAGGAACGAACATATCGCATCATGATTAGCGGTGGCGGCACGGGCGGTCACATCTATCCGGCTATTTCCATTGCGCAGGCCTTGAAAGATATGCTTCAATCCGTTGAAATTCTTTTTGTAGGAGCAAAAGGAAAAATGGAAATGAAGAAAGTCCCGGAGGCTGGTTTTGAGATTGAAGGCTTGTGGATTAGTGGGATCCAGCGTAAGCTATCGACCGATAACCTGATGTTCCCATTCAAACTGTTATCAAGTATTCGACAGGCTTCAAAGCTTATTAAGAAATTTAAGCCGGATGCGGTTGTTGGTGTTGGGGGATACGCTAGTGGCCCTTTGCTTTATGTGGCTGGTAGAAAAGGAATCCCCACACTTATTCAGGAACAAAACTCCTATGCCGGATTGACCAATAAATGGCTTTCAAAATCAGCTAACACGATCTGTGTAGCGCATGAAGGCATGGAGAAATACTTCCCAGCTAACAAAATAGTAGTTACGGGGAATCCTGTAAGAAAAACGATCAAGCTAAATCCTAACCGTAAAGCTGAAGCATTCAAACATTTTGAACTCGATGAGAAGCAAGCCACCCTTTTAGTTATTGGTGGAAGTTTAGGCGCACGTACATTGAATGAAAGCGTACTATCCGGCTTAGAGAAGCTGGAAAAAGAAGGCGTTCAATTAATCTGGCAATGTGGTGGATTTTATAAGGATGAGATGGAGAAACGAGCAGAAGGCAAAGGAGGTAAAGTGGTTTTGAAGGACTTCATCCTTCAAATGGACTTTGCATATGCATGTGCGGATGTTGTGATTTCAAGAGCAGGAGCGCTTTCCATTGCTGAATTAATGCTCACAGCAAAACCATCCATCTTAGTTCCTTCTCCTAATGTGGCTGAAGATCACCAGACGATTAATGCCTTGGCCTTAGTCGACAATGACGCTGCTGAGATGGTAAAGGATAGTGAGGCAATGGATAAGCTGATCGATGAAGCGATGACTTTGCTGAAAAATAAAGAGCGACAGGAAAAACTGTCTGAGAATATTGGAGCCATGGCACATGAAAATGCCGCCATTGATATCGCAAACGAAGTAATGAAACTGGTAGAATGATAAAAATGGAAAGAAATATCGTTCCTCATATTGCCAAATTTCATTCGGTAGCTATTCCCCCTTTGAAGGGGGGTGAGGAGGCTATGCGTCTAGGTAGGGGGATGTTTAAAACCAATCATCAATCATGAAACTAGCCGAAGTAAATAGCGTCTATTTCATCGGTATCGGAGGTATCGGCATGAGTGCATTGGCTCGATGGTTTCATGCGAAGCAGATTCCGGTTGCCGGGTACGACAAAACTGAATCCGATCTGACGAAGAAGTTGGTCGAAGAAGGGATCGACGTGCATTATGAAGATCAGCTCGATTTGATCGATGACAAGTTTTTAGCAAAAGAGGGTACACTGGTTGTCTATACGCCAGCTATTCCCGCTGAGCATATAGAACTAAACTATTTCCGTGACAATGGCTTTACCGTAATGAAGCGATCAGAGGTTCTTGGTATGATCACTGAAAATCACTTCACCATCGCTGTGGCCGGAACGCACGGAAAAACCACAACAACTTCAATGATCGCACATTTGTTGAGCCATTCCAGAAAAGGATGTTCAGCATTTGTAGGAGGCATCATGGCCAACACAGGCACCAATCTGATTATTGGTGATGAGAATGCTCCGGTTGTCGTGGAAGCCGATGAATACGATCGTTCCTTCATGCGACTCAACCCAAACTATACGATTATTACCTCGCTCGACCCGGATCATTTGGATATCTACGGTGATGAGACTGCCATGCTGGATACCTATGAGGAATTCGTGAAGAAAACCCCAAAGGAAGGTAAAGTACTCATGCATTCAGACGCTGGTTTTAAAATCAACCCGGGCAACAAATACATCTCTTATGCGATCCGAAATGGAGATGCCGTGGCAGATGCCTTGAGAATTGTAAATGGTGCGTTTGTCTTTACCTATCGGTATGGTATGGAGAAAATCTCTGATGTTCATCTGGAATTTCCTGGGTATCATAATGTCGAAAATGCCCTGGCTGCAATCACAGTCGCTGTAGATATGGGAATGGATGGACGCGAGATCAGGAAGCTAATGAGGTCATACAAAGGTGTGAAGCGCCGCTTCGAATATGTCTTCAGAAGTCCACACGCCACACTAATTGATGATTATGCACATCATCCGGAAGAAATTAATGCGTTCCTGAAGTCAGTAAGATCACTGGCCGGTAAGCGTAAGATCACGGTTATTTTCCAGCCGCATCTCTATTCGCGTACAAATGACTTCAAGAAAGGTTTTGCAGAAGCATTAGATAAAGCTGATGAGATTATTTTGTTGGATATCTATCCTGCAAGAGAGGAGCCAATTGAGGGGGTATCATCAAAATCTATTTTTGATTTGATGGAGAATGAGAAGAAAGTGATGGTTGCTAAAGAATACTTGCTGGATGAATTAGAAAATCACAACCTGGATATTGTAGTGACCATTGGCGCAGGCGATATTGATCGGGAGGTTCCAAAGATTGCTGAGTACATGAAAAATAAGTTCAACCCTAAATCAACTGAAGATGAGTAAGGAAGAAAAGAAAAATATCCTGATCTACTCTTTCAGCGGATTATTGTTGATTACGCTGATCACTTTTGCGGGTATTAAAAACAATGGGAGGGAGGTCGAAGAAGTGAAAGTAGAAATCCTTGATCAGGAGGGAAATTTCTTCACCGATCACCTGGAAGTGGTAGACCTTATGACCGATAAAAGCACCGATTATGTCATCGGTGTGGAAATGGGAGACCTGGATCCGAAGGTGCTGGAAGAGCGAGTGGAAGCAAATCCATTTGTAAAAGATGCGCAGGTATACCGCGATCTGAAAGGCAACTTGAAAGTGAAAGTAGAGCAGAGCAAACCCATTGCACGGTTATTTATTGACGGTCAAAAAGACCGCTACATAGATTCAGATGGAAGGGTATTGCCAGTCAATGCGAAGCATACGGCCAGAGTCCCATTGATGGAGACTGAGTTTGAGTTTATGTGGGAGAAGAATTTAAAGGAAAGCAAGTATGGAAAGCAGGTTTTTGACCTGCTGACCTTTATTGAGAAAGACGAATTCTGGAGAGCTCAGATTGCACATATCTTCATTCGGAAGGATGGAGAGATAGACATGTATCCACAGGTAACGAAGCAGGTTATTGAGTTTGGGAGACCTGAGGATTTGGAAGGAAAGTTTTCAAAACTGATGACTTTCTACAAAGAGATTTTACCTAAGAAAGGTTGGAATACCTATGACCGGGTAAATCTGAAATTTGAGAATCAAATTATTTGCGAATAATCACCGAGAAATAAAGAAATTATGGAGGATAAAATCATCGTTGGACTAGACATTGGCACTACAAAGATTTGTGCCATTGTAGGTAAGAAAAATGAATACGGAAAGCTCGAGATACTCGGCATGGGCAAGGCAGTATCTGATGGTGTGATCCGTGGAATCGTCACCAATATCGACAAGACTGTTCGTGCCATTGAAAAGGCCATTGCGGAAGCAAGTGAACAGTCAGGAATCGATATCGGGGTGGTGAATGTCGGCATTGCCGGGCAACACATCAAAAGTGCTGTTCATCATGGTGGCATTACCCGTGAAAATAAAGATGGTGAGATCACCATTGAGGATTTAGCTCGACTCAACAGCGACATGCATCGCATTGTCACTCCTCCGGGTAGCGAAATCATTCACGTGATGCCGCAAGACTATATCGTAGATTATGAAGACGGCATCATGGATCCGGTAGGGATGACAGGAGTGAAGCTGGAGGCTGACTTCCACATCATCACTGCACAGACCAACGCGATCAACAACATAAACAAGTGTGTGAAAAAAGCTGGGCTCCAGATTGAGAATCTCATTTTGGAACCACTCGCGTCCAGCTTATCTGTTCTTTCTGACGAAGAGAAAGAAGCAGGTGTTTGCCTGGTGGATATTGGAGGCGGCACCACAGATGTGGCGGTATTCTATGAGAACATCATCCGACACACGGCAGTCATTCCATTTGGTGGCAACATCATCACCTCTGATATTAAGCAGGGTTGTATGGTGATGGAACATCAGGCTGAGTTGCTGAAAACAAAGTTTGGCAAGGCTATCTCTGAAGAAGCAAGTCCGAACGAGATCGTTTCCATTCCTGGTTTAAGAAACCGTCCTCCTAAGGAGATTTCGATCAAAAACCTTGCGCACATTATCGAAGCAAGAATGGAAGAAATCATTGAGTTGGTGCACACTGAGATCATCAGCTCAGGTTTCAATAAGAAGCTTGCGGCAGGTATTGTGGTGACCGGTGGTGGATCAATGCTTACTAATTTGAGTCAACTGTTTGAATACATGACCGGACTGGATACACGCATTGGCTATCCGAACGAGCATCTGGGTAGAAGCAAGGTAGATGCAGCAAAGAGCCCAATGTTTGCGACCACTGTCGGACTGGTACTTTCAGGCTTTAAAGCGCTGGACATCCGTCAGGCAAGGTATTCGGAAGCTCCTTCATACAAGGGAGATGGAAAGAAAAAATTAAAGCAGGGCAATAAGTTCTTTTCCAACATTTTGGAGAAAACGAAGGGCCTTCTGATCGATGATTTTGATGATAAGATTAATTAACAGTCAACAGCCATTCAGTCGACTGTCGACTAAGTAACTGTGGACTTTAAATAATACAATTATGGCAGAAAATATGTATCAATTCGACTTACCGTCACATCATAAATCCATCATTAAGGTGGTGGGTGTTGGTGGCGGAGGCAGCAACGCTGTTAATCACATGTACAGCCTGGGGATCCGGGATGTAGAGTTCGTGGTTTGTAACACAGATCACCAGGCGCTCGAAAGTAGCGCAGTACCAAACAGGCTTCAGATTGGAACCAATCTGACAAGCGGTTTGGGTGCAGGAGCAAATCCTGAACGAGGCAAAAATGCCGCTATCGAAAGTAAAGAAGAGATTCGTGACCTACTCTCGCAAGACACGAAAATGGTCTTTATTACGGCAGGAATGGGTGGTGGTACCGGTACAGGTGCTGCTCCGGTCATCGCTCAGGTAGCGAGTGAGTTGGACATTCTCACTGTTGGGATTGTGACCGCTCCGTTTGCTTTTGAAGGAAAGAAAAAAATGAAAGCCGCTGAAGACGGTATCAAAGAACTGAAGAAGTATTGTGATACCGTTTTGGTCATCATGAATGATAAGCTTCGGGAGATTTATGGAAACCTTTCCATCAGCGAAGCATTTGGTCAGGCTGACAATGTATTGACAACCGCAGCAAAAGGAATCGCCGAGATCATTACCGTTCCTGGTTATGTGAACGTCGATTTTGAAGATGTGAAGACCGTAATGAAAGGAGCCGGACCTGCAGTAATGGGTTCAGCGAAAACCATAGGAGACAATAGAGCAAGAAGAGCCGCAGAAGAGGCGCTTAACTCGCCGCTATTGAATCAGCAGGATATCTATGGCGCTGAGAAGATCTTACTTTCCATTATCTCTGGTGACGAAGCAGAACTTCAAATGGATGAGTTGACCGATATCACGGATTACATCCAGGAATATGCAGGAGATAATGCAGAGGTGATCTTCGGTCACGGTGTGGATAGTTCTTTAGGCGAGAATATCAGTGTAACTGTTATTGCAACAGGTTTTGGCAAAGTAGATGAAGATGGAGAGTACATCTCCAAAGAAGAGGAAGCGAAGCGATTTGATCTGTTATCTCAAAAAGAGATTGATGAGTCAAAGAAAAAAGGAAATACTTCTGATTTCATGTTTGAATTGGAAGATGATACGGACAAAGATGGTGTTGAGGATTGGGACTATGAATTCAGTTCGCTGAAGGATGAGATCAAGCGAGAAGTTGAAGAGGAAGATCAGCGCAGCAAGCGACCTGCTAAGCAATCTTCTTTCGAGTTTGACTTCACCAATGGTTTTGACAATGATGAGGACGAAGAAGTGAATGAAGATGAGGTGAATATCTCCGATGCTTTTGAAGCTTCTCCAAGTTCAAAGCAAGTGCGATTAGCTCAGGAGCGAGCGGAGCGTGAGGCGATGTTCAACGACAAGAAGTTTGACATGCCAACGGAGGAGTTCAAAGAGCGACTGGATGTTCCTGCCTACGAGCGTAAGAAGATCAAGCTTCAGAACGTACCTCACTCAGCAGAGCGAAACATCTCTAAGTTCAACCTGAACGAGGAAAATCAAATTTTAGGGAACAATAAATTCTTGCACGATAACGTGGACTAGGCTATCGCCTAGTGGAATATAACAATGTCTGAGCTTTAACCCGAGTGTCATCCTGAGCTTGTCGAAGGATAGACAGTTGAACGACTCAGACTGACTTTAAAGACATGGTTAACAGTAGGTGTTAGTCATATTCTGCCAAGAATGAGCCCCGGCCAAGGTCGGGGCTTGATTGTTTTCTGCCATGATAAATGATTTTTATCATTTGTAAAGCAGTTAGTAAAGTGATTGATAAAATTTTAATTTTCTATCACCTCTTGCAGCAATTATAAATCCGAATCTTTTCTTATTGAATACCCATTTTCTTTTAGCGATTAAGTGAATGACAAATCCACTCCAGAATGATTTATTCAATCTGATAAGTTTCGAAGTAAAACCTTTATTAGCCAAAAATTCAGATATAACAATGTGATCCCTTCTACCATTTATTTCACCCATTTTACTTGTTCTACCTGAAGCTATAGTTAGGTTGAGATTCTCACATTTTTCAAAAATGGTTTCCATTCCCAAAAGTGTTTCATACTCAGCTCCATTATTTGTTATGCAGATATGTTTAATTAGTGAGTAATCTATATTCAAGGCTTCAACCATATTATCCAAGGTATCCATCTCAACTTCAATAGAATCATTTGTATAGCTTGGTGAGCTATCACTTTGAACAATATCCAACTTGTTGTATGATGATCGTGTACCTAAAATGAGCTTGTTACTTGTTTTTTTAGAATAGGTCGCTTTCTGAATCAATGTAAAATTTAATTTTTTACGCTCCATGACCTCCTTAAGCCGCTCATGATTTGCAGGGTCAGGGTCAATCGCTATGACCATTCCAGTAGGGGATACTCTACTGCTCATTCTAAATAGATCTGAAGTAAGGTTTTTCTGCGAAAGATCAAATCCAACCTGAATGCCAATTTCCCCGGACTTCAAATTAGGAAACCTTAAAATGCCTTCAATTTTATTTAAACTTCTAGTTAGAATATTTTCATTCATTCAGTTATAAGCTAAGAATAATTAACTATTACAACATTTTTCTTGATTTGCTGCGCAAATCAATATTCGAGTTAAAAGATTGATTCATCAGTCATAATCATTTCCAATTCCCCGGGTTTTCCCTCCATTCTTTTAGTGTTTTAAGCACCTCATTTTCAAACATGCGCTCATCTTGTGCATGATCTAACAGGTGATGATAGTCACTAAGCACTATCAGATCTACACCTTTTTCTTTGAAGTTGTCTTCCGATATCTTAAATCCATAGGTAAAAATGGCAATCATACCCACAACTTCAGCGCCTGCTTCTTTAAGCGCATCAGCAGCGGCCAGAGAACTACCTCCAGTAGAGACAAGGTCTTCCACCAAAAGAACTCGTTGACCATTTTCTATTTTCCCTTCAATCATATTTTGCAATCCATGTCCTTTAGACTTGGAGCGAACGTAAATAAATGGGAGCCCAAGCTCCTCAGCTACAAGAGCACCTTGAGGAATACCGGCTGTAGCCACTCCGGCTATCACATCTATACCATCGAAGGTATTTGATATGGCTAATGCCAATGCTGTTTTGATCTTTGATCGTACATCCGGGTAGGATAAGCTCAAACGATTGTCACAATAAATTGGAGATTTCCAACCGGAAGCCCAAGTAAAGGGTTTATCTGGACTGAGTTTAATAGCTCCAATTTTCAATAGATCTGCAGCGATTTCTGCTGCAAGCTTAGGGTTGTAAATTTTAATGCTCATGCGGGTGCAAAAATAAAACTCCATAATTACCGATCCATAATCTGTAATGTTTGTTTGGTTTTTATTTTATCATTTAATTGCCGGTTGATTTTGCAGAATGAAAATTTTCATCAACGACATTCCCGTTTACATTCTCTCAGAGAAAAAAATAAACATGAAGCGAGCTTACGGACTAGTGGTGCGCGAGTTTGAAGATATCGTCCCGGAAGTGCTGGTTGATGATGTGCTCATCATGAATGCTTCTTTTGATCAGATTGATGGCTTACTAAAATTGATGACGGATAAAAAAGTGAAAAAAGTTCACTCGATATTCATCTCTTCCAGGAAGAAGCGTGATTTGATTGACTATATCAAAAGCAAATTCAAGGTGATTGAAGCGGGAGGAGGAATAGTAGAGAAGGAAGGAAAGCTATTGATGATCTACCGCCGTAAGGTATGGGATATACCTAAAGGGAAGCTTGATAATGGGGAATCTATTGAAGAATGCGCCATACGAGAAGTGGAGGAAGAGACAGGGGTAAAAGCAAAAATTGATCATAAAATTGATGCGGTGTGGCATACTTATGTGACCAAGAAGAAGTATGTTCTTAAAAAAACACACTGGTTTGCAATGCAATGTGTTGATGATTCGCAAATGGCACCACAAAAAGATGAAGGTATCAAAAAAGTTGAATGGATGGATTTGGATCAGGTCAGAAAGGCACTACATGACTCTTACAGATCTATCCGATATGTGATGCAGGAGTACACTAAGATGATCCCGGAAGCTTAGTCAAATACAGAACTCCTTTCTTTAATTTGCCTACAAAGATCTATACTTCATAAGGTAAAAATGGATTTACATCACCGCCATATCTGTGAACTTCTCTGATGATGCTTGAGCTTATTGGGGCTAGTTCGGGTGAAGTAATTAAAAAGATCGTCTCCAGGTCTTCATTTAAATAGCGATTGATCTGGGATATACTATTCTCATACTCAAAGTCAGTGGTATTTCTTAAACCACGTACCATGAATTGAGCATCGTATTTTTTAGCCAGTGAAGCAGTTAGTTCATCATAGACTTCAATATCTACTCGACTTTCATTTGCAAAAGCTTCATTGATTTTATCCACCATCCATTCCAGTTCAAAGTAGCGTTTATTCTTTTTGGTGTTGTGTCCGATGGCAATAATGACTCGATCAAAAAGATCCAGACTTCTCATTACAATATCAAAATGTCCTTTAGTAAAGGGATCAAAAGATCCGGGAAAAATGGCAGTTTTCATACTTTCAAAGTCTGTAAAATGGTCAGTTTGATAGCGCTTTAATTATTGATAGAGCCTCCAGGCTTATACACAAAGATACCCACTCAGCACATCAAAGTACTGGTGATCCTCAACTTCATCGTACAGATAGCTAAATCTAAGGAAAGACGGCTTGGAGCCAAAAGAGATGTTTCGGATGTAACGCTTAAGTAGCGACATCTCTTCCGAGCTTGGTTTAATGAATCCCCACAAGAATACATGACTTTCCTTGCCACTCATACCAAGCTCATTAAACACGAGCATGATGTATTTTAGGTAGTCTTCTTTCTTACGAGCTGCAAACTGGTTGTAGTAAAGTAGCTTTTTGCCCTCTGTTGCCACAATATGGAGAATTCCCCTGTCTACATAGCAGTACATGCTTTTTTCTTCTATGTGGTCTGCATGTTTGAGAAACCCTTCAATTAGTGCACTTCCCTGATGAATAACATGTACTTTTTTCTTTTTGTAGATCGATTCAATCCATCTGCAAAGTTTAGTTTCAGCGGCAAAGACATTAACTGAGTCTACAGCTATTTGCTTGTAATAGTTTACTTCCTCAAAAGCTGTTTTGATCTCACTGTTGATTGCCAGGTAATCGGCAGCAGATTCCTGCACGAACATACTTGCAGGCACGAGTGAAAATTTGTGAGATTTGAGACACAGCTTGACATCTTTCCAAAAGCCTGCGGTCAGGTACTCATGGTTATCAAGTATTTCTTTAATCAGCCTAAGGCGACCGTTTACGGTCTTTATACCCTCTAACCGATAGTCTTCAAGACCCATGACCACATTATCCTGTGAGTCTACAACGGCAAATTGCAGGTCGTAGATGCCAACCTGCATGATAAGCGAGTAATGGTCAAGTTCATCAATTGTAAACTTGGTATCCTTTACTCGCTTAATCAGCTTATATGTCGATGTGTCTTGTGCAATCAAAATATATTATTCCCAGTTACCCGCAGTTGTTACACTGGTTCGTGAGCCAAATCTAAGAGGTTTTTTGGTGTTGTATTCACTATCCTCGTCTCTGCTTGGGTCAACAGGTCTTGGGTTCTTCACTTCTATAGCGTTAACAAAAAGACCAGCTTTAGAAATCTTGTCAGCCCACACATCAAACTTAACCGGCGGCTCAGTGCCAGGAACGTAAGGAAGGGTTGCCAGATTAAATCTTGGCCATTTACTTGCTTTAAATAGTGAATCCATTACAGGAACAGTCCCCAACGTGTCAATATCTACAACTACACTGTCTTTTCCATAAGGTAGTGTGATAATGGTTTCGCTTTTTTCGGTCAGATAAAATTTACCTGTATCAACAAACGCTAATAGTTTGTCCCAATCGCTTGTATATTGCCCATTTACAGACATATAAGCGATCTCAGCTTCACGGATCATCTTCAGTTGCTCAATGATTCGAGCTTCTGCTCGCTCAATTCGCTTAGCTTCATCTATGGATGATTTGATACTGTATACTAAAAATACGGCCAATGACACCCATACCACGAGCATGACCACAGAAACAATTTTCGTTTTACTCATTGCTAAATTTCTTTTTCGCTAGGTTTTTGCAATTATAAATATTTAATGGTGATTCTTGAAGCACCGAATACTATTAATGCTTAAAAGTAATCAAACCCCTAAGATCGGTAATTTTATCTCTTGCACCAGCGGCAAGAAATGCATTATGAATGGTGAGTTCAGGTAAGTTATTCAATTCTTCCGGTGAGAAAAACCTAATTTCAGAAAGAATCTGCTCATCGTCAGCCAATTCAGGGTCTTTCCCTAGCTGCAAATTCCCCGAAATACGCTCTACCGTAAAAAATAACTCTATTGCATGATGCTTTTCGCTGATAAATTCATTGGTAAATAGATAATCACCCACAGCTACTTCTAAGTTGGTTTCTTCTAAAAACTCTTGTTTTAGCGTTTCTTCAACACTAGCGCCAAATGATACTCCGCCACCAGGTGGAGACCATAAATAACCTGCTGGACCGATTTGGTCATGTTTTAGAAGGAGGATTTCCTCATTTTCTTTCAAAAGGCCGCAGACTCTAACACGCACCTTGTTTTCAAATGGGTTGTTGGTATGATTTTGGTCTAACATATCAAAAAGATGTTCGTTAACTTTGAAGCAGACTTTAATATTAAATAAACACTTATACACATGAAGTATCTAGCGACACTACTGTTGATAGGATTTGCATTTGCTGCAACAGCACAGGAAGAAGAGCCTATGACAGGCCCTAAGATTTCATTCACAGAAAAATCTTTTGATTTTGGAGAAATCACTCAAGGAGAGAAAGTAGAGCATGTTTTTGAATTTGAAAACATCGGTACGGAACCACTTGTTCTTTCAGATGTACGTACCACATGTGGGTGCACGGCACCAGAATGGCCAAGAGAGCCAATCGCTCCTGGTTCAAAAGCAAAACTGAAAGTGGTTTTTAACAGCGCAGGAAAAATGGGCATGCAGAATAAAGTGATCACTGTAATGTCAAATGCGGTGAATAACCCTGAGCGAGTAAAAATCGTAACGAATGTGATGCCTCCGGATAATAAGTAGATTAATAATTTCTGGCGCCAAAAATGGCGCTACCGATTCTGACCATATTACTTCCTTCTTCGAGGGCAATTTTATAATCGCCGCTCATACCCATGGAGAGGGTGTTCATCTGAACATTGGTATGGTCAGAATTTTTTGTTTCTTCATAAATTGACTTTAGCAACCTGAATTCTCTTCGAATTTGATTTGTGTCTTCAGTAAAGGTTGCCATACCCATTAAGCCTTTGATGCAAACATGAGCTAGGTCTTTCAAGTCCTTTCCGGATAATATTTCTTCAAGCTCAATTTTGTCAAAACCAAACTTCGTATCCTCTTCGGCAATATGAACTTGTAAGAGACAATCAATAACCCTGTCCGATTTTCTTCCTTGTTTATTAATTTCTTTCAGAAGTTTGAAAGAATCCACTCCGTGAATAAGGTGAACAAATGGGGCAATGTATTTTACTTTATTTCGCTGTAAGTGGCCTATCATGTGCCATTTGATGTCTTTAGGGAGTTCTTCAGCTTTTCGTGTGAGCTCCTGCACCTTATTTTCTCCAAAATCTCTATGTCCTGTATTATATGCTGATAAAATATCTTCGACCGGCTTAGTCTTACTTACCGCAACTAAAGTGCACAATTCAGGAAGGCTTTCTTTTAAATCTTTAAGTTGGCTTGATATTTCGCTCATTATTGTCTCTTTTACATCCCTTAAATTTGAAAACTCAATAATAAGTTTCAATCGGATTGAATGGCAATTTTAGGGACATTACTCAAGAAGGGTATCATGTTGAGAGAAAGTTTGGAGCAACTTTACACTTCTCCGGCTGATTTGCAGAAACAAGAGCTTAGAAACTTGCTGATCCATTGCCAGGAAACCAAGTTTGGGCATGCACATTCTTTCAACCAAATACTTACATCTTTTAAGGGACCGAAAGACGAATACTACGATTCTTTCAAGTCAAGCATACCTATCTATGATTATGATAAAATCTTTGAAGAATGGTGGCATAAGGCTAAAGATGGGCAAAGAGATGTTTGCTGGCCAGGTAAAATCAAATACTTTGCATTGAGTTCCGGCACATCAGGTGCCTCATCCAAATACATTCCTATCACACGTGAAATGGTGAAATCTATTCGCAAAACATCAATGCGACAGATTCTGACCATGAGTAAATACGACCTACCTGCATCACTTTTTTCCAAGGGAATTTTGATGTTGGGAGGAAGTACAGACCTGAAAAAGAGCGGGCATTATTTTGAAGGTGACCTCTCGGGAATCACTGCCGCGCAAATTCCGTTTTGGTTTCAACACTTTTACAAGCCCGGAAAGAAAATTGCCAAAACAAAAAATTGGAATGAGAAGCTGGACGAGATTGTAAAGAAGGCACCAGAATGGGATATTGGTATTATTGTAGGAGTGCCGGCCTGGTTGCAGATGTTGATTGAGAAGGTGATTGAAAAGTATAAGGTGGAAACCATTCATGACATTTGGCCTAACCTTCAGATTTTCGTTCACGGAGGTGTTTCTTTTGAGCCTTATAAACGTGGTTTTGAAAAATTATTGAGTCGTCCCTTATACTACATGGAGACCTATCTGGCCTCTGAAGGATTTATTGCTTTCCAGGCTTACCCTAACCGTAAGTCTATGAGGCTGGTACTCAATAATGGGATCTTTTACGAGTTTGTGCCTTTTACTGAGACCAACTTTGACGAGGATGGGAAGTTGAAAAAAGGGGTTGAAACACTAAAGATAGATCAGGTTAAAGAAGATAAAGAATATGCTCTGCTGATTTCAACCAATGCAGGTGCCTGGCGTTACATGATAGGCGATGTGGTCAAATTCACATCCATTGAGGAAAATGAAATAGTGATAACAGGCCGAACTAAATTATTCATGAGTTTATGTGGTGAGCACCTCAGCCTTGATAACATGAATAAAGCCATAGAGCTGGTAGAAGATGAGTTGAAGATAGACATTCGTGAGTTTACCCTGCTGGGCGAGCGATCTGGAAGTATGTTTGCACATCATTGGTACATCGGAACGGATGATACAGTGAACGAAAATGAACTAAGAGATCGAATTGATTTCCATTTAATGAATCTAAACGACGACTATAAAGTAGAGCGAGGCTCAGCGCTGAAAGAATTGAGGGTTAGCGTATTACCTTCAAGTGTTTTTTATCAATGGATGGAAGCACAGGGAAAAGTGGGAAGCCAAAATAAATTTCCTCGTGTGCTTAAAAAAGAAAAGGCACAACTTTGGACTAATTTCCTAACTGAACAAAACATCCAAACCAGCTAGAATGCCTCCAATTATAAACGGACTCATTTTTGGCCTCATTTTTCTATTTGCTCTGGGGCCGGCATTTTTTGCACTCATTCAAACCAGCATACAGCAAGGGTTCAAAAAAGCCATATTCATGGCTATTGGTATTTCAACCAGTGATGTTTTCTATGTTGTTTTGGTTTTGTTGGGTATGGCTAAAGCGCTGGAAACGGATGACTTTAAGATTTGGATGGGAATTTTCGGGGTTGTGATGTTGGGGGCATATGCCGTCTATTCCTGGTTTAAAGTGCCTAAAGTGCACAACGATGACACGATGATGAAAGAGTCCAGTCTTGCACGCCAATTCGCAAAAGGATTATTTCTCAACGGCCTAAATCCTTTTATAATCGTATCATGGGCAACATGGGTCAGTGCAATCGCAATCAACTTTGAGTATAGTTTCAATGAACAGCTTCAATTTTTTGGAGGAATGCTTATAACCATTCTTACAATGGACATCACAAAAGCTTTCATTGCTCATCGACTAAAGCATTTGGTTACGGTCAAGTTTGTTAGACGAATGAACCGTACAGTCGCAATTATCCTGATTCTTTTCACTTTTCAAATACTCTACTTCCTGATCACTAACTATGCCTAAGTGAAGTTTTCTTACATTTCAGCTCTTTTAAAGCCAGTAAATCAGAAAAATAATTTATCTCGTTATTACGAAGCTGTGGTTGAATGATCTTCTCCAATAGCAACACCAATCTTTTTCACCAACTCTTCTACCGAATCATTTTCGTAATCAATATCTAATGGGTCACCGAATTTTATGGAAAGGGTTACTCCTTTCTTAATCCGCTTGATTCCGGTTTTGTCAAACGCTTCTCTAAAGCCATCCACACGCACAGGAATTACAACCGGTTTATGTTGCTTGATAATATGAGCTGTTCCTTTACGCACAGGCGCACCTTTCCGCGTGGTTCCTTGTGGAAACGTTACTACCCAACCATCTTTAATTGCCATCCCGATTGATTTGGTATCATCAGGATTTACTTCTCTTTTGATCATCTCATCTCCCTTTCGCCATGTTCTATCTACAGTGACTGCACCAGCTAATGCAAGTATTTTAGCTAAAAAGCCTTTTTCCATTGTTTCTCGTGCAGCTACATAGTAAACGTTAACCTTTGGGTTTTTCAGGTAGCTCCAGTCCTCGATGGAATCAACTTGGCCATTGAGAGCGGCAAACATGGCATGGAACATTGCAATTACATCAGTAAAAATGGTCTGATGATTAGCAACAAATAGTACATTCATGTCAGGAATCTCAGTCAAAATCTTACTCCCGGAAACCACAACTTTATTGGGTCTGAGTAGATACCATCGGACTAGCCTTCCTACTGTCTGAAAAATTTTCTTTTTGAACCAAATCGACTGACCGAAAACATTCTTCTTAGCCATGAAATTCTTTTTTATTCACTCGAAATTAAAGAACATGGGTGGAAGATTTCAGGAATAAAAAAGAACCCCAACAAATCGTCGGGGCTCACATAGTAGAGTAAGTTAGCGATTGGGCGCTATGGTCCAATTACATTTTGAGTTTTTGACCTCTCGACAAAGTAGATACTATTCTCATGCCATGAATATTAAGTGTCAGTAAATCAGTGAATTATGATAAAATTAGTTTTGTCATAATGTTCGGTTACGAACATAAATTGATAGAATACGAACATACTGTTGTGCAAATGAGCGTTTTTAGGGAAATTTCCAGCATGAAGAAACTGATGCTGATATTTCTGATCATCCCACTCGGTTTGAGTGCCCAAATAAAGTTTGAAAATTCATGGGATGAGGCCGTCTCTAAGTCGAGAATGACAGGAAAGCTCATATTCATGGATGCCTATGCGGAGTGGTGTGAGCCATGTAAGGAAATGGAGGAATATACCTTCACAGATCTTGAAGTAGCTAATTACTACAATATGAATTTCATCAATCTTCACCTCGATATGGAAGACTATCCCGGTGTTGAGCTTGCAGAGGAATATGCTGTCGGAGTGTTCCCATCATTTCTTTTCATTAACGGAAATGGAGAAGTTGTACACAGAGGATGTGGAGCAATGGATGCCGGCCAGTTTCTAATGTTAGGAGAAGAAGCCCTGACGGATAGTGTCACACTCCTGGCGATGGAAAAGCGATATGACGATGGCGATCGAACCGCTGATTTTATGCTGGATTATTTGGAAATGCTGGAAGATGCCTGTCTGGATGCTGAGCGATTTGCTGCAGGATATTTAAAAGGTGTGGTGTTGAGTGATTTGACTAAAGAAACACCCTGGGAGGTATTTGCTGCGTACCAGTGGGATATATATAGCAGAGAGTTTCAATATGTGCTGAAAAACAAAGCTCTATTTGATGAGGAAGTAGGAGCGCGAATGGTGAACGCAAAACTTTACGATACGTATTTGTCCCAATACCAGGAAGTATATGAAGCAGAAGAACTACACGATTATGGGATGCGGGCACTTCTTCACTCGATTAAAGAAGTAACGTTTACAGGTTCAGATACGCTCAAAGTAATGATGAACTTGCATTATGCAGAGTTTACTGAAAATTGGCCTGAATATGCGGAATACGCCGTTGAACTGGTAGGAATGACCGGAGTGGAAGACCCGGAAGAGTTGAATGAGCTTGCCTGGAAGTTTTATCTTTTTGTTGACAATAAAAACCAACTGGAAATAGCTTCCTCCTGGGCGCAAGAGGCAGTTACGAAAATGCCTGAACCTTCGATCATAGATACGTATGCTTCGCTGCAGTTTAAGCTTGGAAATAAAAAGAAGGCTATAGATCTGGAAAAAAGAGCTTTGGAGCTTGCACGTGAACTATATGATGACACTTCTCACTTTGAGTATCAATTGAGAAAGTTTGAAGGAAAATGAAATGATTATCGCTTTGTCAATTCAATCGTCGGTCCGGACCCCATTATCCTTAAAGTATAATCCAGTTTATTAGACATTTTCCTTTCAAAATAGAACCTGATTCGTATCTGATCCTCAATTATTGTCGAAAACTGGTACAAATCTGCTGTTTTAAAGTCTTCGTGTGCATCCGGGTAGGCTTTTGAGAAGTTTATAACTGTATCTTCCATTGCAAGCCTAATGTTGTCTATCTCGAATCTAAAATTGGTTGTATTAGAATCATCTATCCAATTCCCAATCAGCCAGGAGGGAGGACTGAAAACACTTTCTGGTTCAGGAAGTGATTGTGCACCATTCAAATCAAGATTATCCTCGCATGAAAATGAAATCACGGTAACTAATGCAATAAGTTGAATCGTTTTCATAATACCTTCCTTTAAGAAACGTATTTTATATACGATAATAACTCTTATGGCTATTGGAAAGTTTGAATAATTGTCACTCTCATATTAATTAGATGCTGATTTGAAACAGTGAGAATGAAAAGAGTCCACAAAATGTGGACTCTAAATTAACTTTTCGGAGTTTTAGCTATTCATCCCTCAGCGAATTTACTGGGTTGGATAGCGCAGCGCGGATAGACTTGTAACTTACTGCTATCATCGCCACAAGAAGGGCCCCTATACCGGCAAAAAGATAGATCGCCAGGTTATCCTTCTGCTGGTGCGAGCTTGTAGCTCGTACCTCTTACATCAAACAAAATCAATCTCAAGCATTCCTTTGCCTCCTGCATAGTCAATAGCACTGCTATACTTCCAATGCTCTGGTTCTGATACAAAACCTGCTTCCACGGGATTTTTATGAATGTAGTCTACTTTCTGATCAATTACTTCTGGACTCCAAAGTTCAATCGGTTTATTATGCTGCTGCCAAAATTGTCTATTTGAAACATTACTATTTGATTTGCCCGCCCGCTCCATCATCCATAATACCCATTCCTTTCTGCTTTCCTTATTATTTTCTTGTACTTGTTTCTGTAACTTTTTAGAAGTGTATGTTTTAAAATCTCTTAGTATGTCCCCTGGATTTTCATCTTTAGCTCGAAAAATTAAATGAATATGACTAGTCATAATGCAGTAAGCATAAATTTCCATTCCTTTCTCTTTTCTACAATAATTCAGGCTCTCTATGACAGTATTGAAATACTCATCTCTAACAAATACATCTATCCAATTAACTGTAGCAAAACTGATGAAATAGAGTCCTTCTTTATTGTAGAATTTATATTTCCTGCTCACAAAGCAAAAATATATAATGGACACGAGCTACAAGCTCGCCAGCAATGGGATTGTTCTTAGTTATCAAGATTATTTTCCCATTCTTCATCCAATCCTTGGCCGTAGAAGCGTTCATTCATAAGATCATATAGACACTTTGTATATCCATAATACCAGTCTGGGGAACCTTTAAATGCAGTTTTCTTCCAGAGTTGAGCGTTAAACCGACATCTGTTAGTACAGAAATGACTGCTATTGTTAGAAGATATTGGACAATCGATAACCTTCCCATCTTGAAGTTTCTTGAAAATTGAGTAGTTGTGTTTGTTTTCTAAATCTCGAATTTGAAAATCCGTTTTATTTCTAATCCAATCACGTCCTTTGTTCATATACCTCTCAAAGTGTTTCTTTTTTTTCCTTTTGTGATCAATGATTTTGAATTCTTTATCTCGTCTTTCTTTTTCTTGCTCAATCTCTTTGTTAACCACCTTTTCAATGTCGGTGATTCTTAGATTTGCCTGTTCGTTATTTATCCATTCCGTGATAGGATCATTAAGCAACAATTCTTTGAGTGATTCTTTAGTTATTGAGCGATCAGTATTTTTTAGGTAGATCTCGATTGCGTCGATTTCATTTTGTTTTAGAAAATCAATTTTTGCTTGCTCAACTTCATGTGTTACATAGATTTCAATATGAACTTGTCTGTCATCACAAATCAAAATCAAATCAGGTCTAAAGCGACCAACTTGCTGTTCAATAAGACATTTTTTAATTCTAATCTTCTGAGGTTTTACAATCTCGTCAAATCGGTCGATAATTGGCCCCCAGCCTCTATACTTCTCGTCTTTTTCATAGAATCTATGATAAATAGGAGGGAGGACATAATGATCTAGTTCGGAAAATACCTCCTTAGCTAACAAGTGTACAGAGGTTTCAACCGCATGTTCACATTCTAGAGATTTATAGTGCTGGAAGTGGGCTCTTACTTTGTTTTTTGGATTGTTCTTGGCGATTAATTGGGCATTGCAGGCTGGACAAGTACAGTTACAAGCTAAGCCATTCGGAACATCCAGAATGTTAACAAGTTTCTGTTGTCCGTCAATAAGTTGGTATGCGTTCTCAAGTTTAACACCCATGTTCCAGTTAAAATTGAGAAATAATTTCTGGAAATCTACAAATGATCCCTAACAATAACATAAACGCCATGTGGCGTTTATTTACCTTTCAAATATAGCGGATGTGCCCGCTATAAGACATAACTGAGCATTATTACGTGTCAATTCGATTCGTTCTTAGGGCAATTAAGCGTATTAATAAACGTATATAAACGTTTTTAAATGTATAATAATACGGTTAATCAAAACCAATAAACATCAAAGCCCTCCAGAGGAGGACTTTGATGAAACTCTTTTTAATTGTAATTATTCATCCCTCAGCGAATTTACCGGGTTGGATAGCGCAGCGCGGATAGATTTGTAACTTACTGCTATCATCGCCACAAGAAGGGCCCCTATACCGGCAAAAAGGTAGATTGCCAGGTTATCAATACCCCATAAATCGATGCGGTACTGGAAATCACTGATCCATCCTTTCAGGAAGTAGAAAGCTATTGGCCAAGCGATGACATTAGCCAGAATTATCAGGATAACAAATTCTTTCATTAGTAGCTGCACAATCTGCCGTACGGTAGATCCCAATACCTTCCGTACGCCTATTTCTTTTTTGCGTTGCTCCACCATAAAAAAGGAAAGCCCAAATAAGCCAAGAGCTGAGAGCACAATGGAAAGCAAAGTGAATGTATTCACCAGTCGGGCAAACAATTCATCAGAAGCGAAGATCTGATTGAACTCCTGATCAAAGAATTGGTAATCAAATGGATAATTGGGAAAGGTTGCATTCCATTCCGCTTCCAGGAAATCCAAGGTCTCACGTACGTTCGTAGGGCTGACCTTAAGAACGAGATTATTGTTAGGACCGGGGTTGTAATAGATCATCAACGGCTCAATCTTATGCCGCATGCTGGAAAAATGAAAATCCTTAATCACGCCAACCACTTTTCGCGTGGTGTTATTTCCGAAAACCAGATTTTTACCTACAGCTTCATCCCAGCCCAGTGATTCCATCATGGCTTCATTGATAATAATCGACTCTTGCTGATCCGCGCCGAAGCTTGGGTCATAATTCCGACCGGCAGCCAGCTCCATACCCATCGCATCCAGGTAGTTTTCATCCATCGACATGACACTTACAATCCATGGCTCATCCTCATTGCCACCCTCTACATTCACACCCCCTCGTCCAAAGGTGTTTCCCGGCATGTTGTTGGAATAGCCGGTACTGATAACATTGGAATAGTTGTCCAGACTTTCTTTAAAGTTTTCCATCCCACTGGCAAGCCCGGGATTTCCAACATTTATGTTGATCACCTGATCCTTTTCAAATCCGAGGTGTTTGTTCTTGATGTAATCAATTTGTTTAGAGACAATCAATGTGGTGCATATCATGCCTATCGCAGCAACAAACTGCAGAACTACCAGCGTTTTTCTGAGCCATATTCCTTTTGAGCTGGTCTGGAATTTACCTCTCAGGATATTAACCGATTTGATGCTGGAAAGTATGAATGATGGGTAAATACCTGCCAGCGTGCCAATGAGAATACCAAGAAGGAGGAATGCCGGAAGTAGGATTGGTGAGTTCCCCATCAGGGTAAGTAAATCGAAGTTTAAGTTCAGGCTGTTGCTGTTGGTGAGCATGGAAACCAGAAATAGAGAAATAACCATTGCCATGGTTGCAAGCAGAATAGATTCAATCATATGCTGACCGATCAGCAATGCTTTTGAGCTACCTACTACTTTCCGTATCCCAACTTCCTTGGCGCGGGTAGTTGATTGAGCAGTGGTCAGGTTTACAAAGTTGAAAGCTGCAATGAGTAAAATGAAGATTGCTACTCCTGATAGTGCATATACATACACCTGATCGCCTTTGTTTTGATGGTAATAATCAAACAGAAGGCCTGCAGAGCCAAGATGTATTTCCTCAAGTGGTTGCAATTGCGGAACCCAGAAATCATTGACATCATTGGCAAGCGCAATATCTGCCATCTTCTTTTCCACTTCCAGTTCATCTGCTCCTTCCGATAGTACGGCATACCCCAGCATCCCAAGACCACCCCAGCCATTAATGTATTGGGCCAGGGAAGAATCGGATTGAGCAGGGTAGAGGGACATTAATGCGTCAAATCCCAGATGCGAATTCTGGGTGATATTGTCCATAAGTCCTACCACTTCCCATGATTGATCATTGATGGTTAAAATCTGTCCAACTGACCCTTCATCACCAAATACCTTTTCAGCGTAGGCTTCCGTCAAGATAAGCTTATGGGGCTGGTTGAATTTTCCCAATGTTTCCTCTCTTTCGCGGACCGGCAAGTCAAAAATCTCGAAGAAATCATTTTCAACGTAAAGTGCATGTTCGGAGTAATACCCGACATCTCCTTTTTCCATCCGTTGTTCACCTGCGTAGATCATCCGTGAAGCGATCTCAACTTCTGGAATTTCCTCTTCTGCGGCTTGCGGCATTCGGGGATTGGTAATGGCTACCTCATTGCTGGAAACCCCAATGGCTTCATCAATGGTTGTGAAACGATAGATTCTTGCTGATTTCTCATGCCATCGATCGTATGAAATTTCATTGTATACAAATGAGGCTAACACTACGAAAGTGGAGAAGCCCAATATCAACCCAATGGCATTGATTGAGGTGGATAGTTTGTTTTTCTTAAAGCTCCGGAGAGCTACGAGCATAAATGTCTTTAGCATAGTCTTTTGAGTTTTTGAGTCAGATTAAGCTAGCGACAATACTCGATTGTATCAAAAATGGTTACACGAAAGGATTCGGGTTGGGATGAAGGGTGTTAAAAAAACGTTAAAATTTAGAAAGCATAAAAAAAGCCGGTCTGAAACCGGCTTTGTAATGAGTTGATTTGAGTTTAGCTAATGCTGCTCTTTAAATACTCCCGATTCATGCGGGCAATGTTCTCGAGAGAGATTCCTTTTGGACATTCTACTTCACAAGCTCCCGTGTTGGTACAGTTTCCAAATCCTTCTTCGTCCATTTGCTTCACCATGTTTTGTACACGCTCTTTCGCTTCCACTTTTCCCTGTGGGAGCAAAGCGAGCTGAGAAACTTTAGCGGATACAAATAGCATTGCTGACGCATTCTTACACGTAGCAACGCACGCGCCACATCCAATACACGTTGCAGCATCAAATGCTTTGTCCGCATCATGTTTGTCAATTGGAATGGCGTTGGCATCCTGGGTGTTTCCTGAAGTGTTTACACTCACAAAACCACCAGAGGCCATGATTCTATCAAAAGAACTTCTGTCCACAACCAAATCTTTGATCACTGGGAAAGCCTTAGCTCTCCATGGCTCAATGTAGATTGTTTCGCCATCTTTAAACTCACGCATGTGAAGCTGACAGGTGGTGATCATCTCACCGGGACCATGTGCTTCGCCATTTATAAACATGGAGCAGCTGCCGCAGATACCTTCTCTACAATCATGGTCAAAAGCCACCGGCTCTTTGTCCTCTGCAATAAGCTGTTCATTCAATATGTCCATCATCTCCAGAAAAGAGCTGTCAGGTGAGATGCCTGAAACCTGATAGGTTTCCATCTTACCTTTTTCTTTGTCACTTTTCTGTCTCCAGACTTTCAGTGTTAAATTCAATCCTTCTGTTGCTGACATAATATCTTATTTATAAGAACGTGTTTTCAGTTCTATGTTTTCGTATTTCAAATCTTCCTTGTGCAGTTTAGCCTTCGATGGCTCACCGGTATACTCCCAGGCTGCTACGTAGGTAAAGTTTTTGTCATCACGCATGGCTTCACCTTCTTCCGTTTTATACTCTTCTCGGAAGTGACCACCACAAGATTCCTTTCTTTCCAGCGCATCCCTGGCGAAAAGCTCTCCTAATTCAAGGAAATCAGCCACTCGAGCGGCTTTCTCAAGCTCCTGATTAATTCCGTTAGCATTACCCGGAACACTCACTTCTTTCCAGAATTGTTCACGAATTTCTTTGATTTCTTCGATTGCTTCTTTGAGGCCTTTCTCATTCCTGGCCATCCCTACTTTGTTCCACATCACTTTTCCGAGTCGCTTGTGGAAGTAGTCAACTGAATGTTTTCCCTTATTGTTGATGAAGAAATCCATTTGCTCCTGCACGCTTTTCTCAGCTTCTTCAAATTCCTTTGAATCCGTTGGAATTGCTCCGGTTCGGATATCATCCGCCAGGTAATCACCAATGGTGTAAGGAAGTACGAAGTACCCATCGGCCAGACCTTGCATCAAAGCAGATGCTCCAAGTCTGTTTGCCCCATGATCAGAGAAGTTTGCTTCACCAATCGCATAACATCCGGGGATTGTCGTCATTAAGTTATAATCAACCCAAACACCACCCATGGTATAGTGTACCGCAGGATAAATTTTCATTGGTGTTTCATACGGATTATCCGCTGTGATTTTCTCGTACATCTGGAAAAGGTTGCCGTACTTGGCTTCAACCACTTTCGTTCCGAGTTCTTTGATCTCAGTTTCGGATGCATTGTGAATGCCTTTTATATTAGCTTCTTCCTTCCCATAACGCATGATAGCAGAACTGAAATCCAGGTATACAGCTTCTCCGCTCTCATTAGTGCCCACGCCGAATCCAGCATCGCATCGTTCTTTTGCAGCTCGTGAAGCTACATCTCTAGGTACCAGGTTACCAAAAGAAGGATACCTTCTTTCCAGGTAGTAATCCCGATCTTCTTCTTTCAGGTCTGTTGGTTTCAATTTTCCAGCTCTGATGGCTTCCGCATCTTCTTTCTTAGCAGGCACCCAAATTCTTCCGTCATTTCTTAGCGACTCTGACATTAATGTCAATTTCGACTGCTGATCGCCATGCTGAGGAATACAAGTAGGGTGTATCTGAGTGTAACAAGGATTAGCGAAGAATGCACCCTTCTTGTGGATTTTCCATGCTGCTGAGACATTCGACCCCATCGCATTGGTTGAAAGGAAGAATACATTACCGTATCCACCTGAACCTATAACCACAGCGTGTGCTGAATGTCTTTCCAGTTCTCCTGTTACTAGATTTCTTGCAATAATTCCTCTTGCTTTCCCATCCACAACTACTACATCCATCATTTCGTGACGGTTGTACATTTGGATTTTTCCTTTTCCAATTTGGCGGGACATAGCAGAATATGCACCTAGAAGCAATTGCTGACCGGTTTGTCCTTTAGCGTAAAAAGTTCGGGAAACCTGCACACCACCAAATGATCGGTTGTCAAGCAACCCACCATAATCTCTCGCAAACGGAACGCCCTGAGCTACACACTGGTCAATGATATTTGCCGATACTTCTGCCAAACGATACACGTTTGCTTCCCTGGATCGGTAATCACCACCTTTCACCGTATCATAAAAGAGTCGATAGGTGGAATCACCATCGCCTTGATAATTTTTTGCGGCATTGATACCACCCTGAGCAGCAATGGAGTGCGCTCGTCGGGGAGAATCCTGATAGCAGAATGCTTTTACATTGTAGCCCAGCTCCGCAAGTGATGCGGCAGCAGATCCTCCTGCTAGTCCTGTCCCAACCACAATCACATCAATGGATCGCTTGTTAGCTGGATTAACCAACCGAATGTTGTTCTTATAATTGGTCCACTTCTCAGCTATTGGACCTTCAGGTACTTTTGAATCTAATGTTGACATACCTATTTATTTCTTAAAGGGAATTGACATAATGAAAAACGGCGATGAAAATGAATCCAACAGGAATCAAAATCGCGTAAGCACGACCAATTTTCTCAATTGCCGGCGTGTATTTATCGTGACGTGCACCCATCGATTGAAAAGCGGACTGAAATCCGTGAAGCAGGTGCAGCGCAAGAAATACGAATGACAGGCAATAAATGATTACTCTGACTGGATTCTCGAACATGTGAACCACTTCATCATAGTATCGATCCGGGTCTTCAGCCTTTACTTCGATGTACTTGTAGTTCATTTCCGGAATCCAGAAGTCATTAAAGTGGAATCCTAAAAAAAACAGAATGAATAAACCACTCCAGATCATATTTCTCGACATCCACGATGAATTAGCTGCTCCATTGTTCTTGGCATATTTCACAGCTCGCGCATTGCGATTCTTAATTTCTAAAACAAACCCCATGATGAAGTGGAAGGCCACACCAAACATAAGAATTGGTTGCATGACAAACTGAATGAGTGGATTTGTGCCCATGAAATGGGATAGCTCATTGAATGTTTTTTCACTAAAAACTGACGTGAAGTTTATTGTGAAATGCTGCAATAAAAATATGATCAGGAAGAGCGCCGATAGCGCCATGGCAAATTTTCTGCCGATGCTGCCTGAAAAAAGTTGCTTGCTCATTTAGTTTAAGGTTATTGGATTTGCGCCAAAGGTAATTTCAGAATGCTTGTCAGACAATTCCAAATTTCATTTTGAATGGTTCTAAATAATATTCTTACTCAATGTAGGTATTAAAACTCTTGACATTGTTCAGTAAATAACTTTTAAAGCACAATTCTTGTTCGATATTTACTTATTGTGTTTTAAAAGCGTTATAGATTTACACTAGTTCAAACATCTCTATGCGGTATCTAAGGTATTTATTTCTTTCGATCTTCACTTTATTAGCGCTTATTTCAAAGGCAACACACATTCGTGCTGGTGAGGTTATTGCAAAACGGGTTTCGGGGCTAACCTACCAGTTCACTTTTATCGGATACAGGGATGTAGAAGGTGTTCCTTTTGGTCAAGGCGTATTTGATTTTGGAGATGGAGAACTCTATGGAGACGATCCGGGTGAAACGATACCCTGGGGGCAAATAGAAGATTTAGGAAATGGGGTGGAGAAATGGCAGTTTACCTTAACACATACGTACGCGGGAGGAGCTAACTATCTGGTGAGTTATAAGGAAGATTTTAGAAACGCTGAAATTCAAAACATTGCAGGGTCTATTAGCACCTCATTTTATGTAGAAACTTTAGTGGTTATCGACCCACTTATTGTCAATAGTACTCCATTTTTTACCGTACCACCGATTGATCAGGGAGTTGTTGGGGCAATCTTTGAACACAATCCCGGTGCTTTTGACCCTGATGGTGATAGCCTGTCCTATTTTTTTACTACTCCAAAGCAAGATGAAGGGTTGGAGGTCAATGGTTATCAGTCGTTGATTGATCCATCCTTTTACGATGTTTTTAATGAAGGAAATAGTATGAGAGATGGCCCTCCTGAATTAAGAATAAACCCAGTAACAGGCACACTTATATGGGATGCACCAGGAGGAGCTACCATTCCCGATATGGAGAACCGTGAGTTTAATGTTGCTTTTGTGGTTGAAGAATGGCGAAGAGTAAACGGCGAGTTGATACGACTGGGTTTTGTAACGCGTGATATGCAGATCATTATTTGGAACTACGAAAATGACCCACCTGAGCTAGAGGTTCCGGAAGATACCTGTGTGATTGCCGGAGAAATAGTTACCGGAGTAATTACAGGTACAGATCCCGATGGTGATCCTGTAAAGATCGAGGCTTTTGGAGGACCGTTCGAGCTAAGTCCTTCACCAACAGTTGATCCGGATCCCGGACAATTTCAGGGCCCACCGTCTGTCTTAAACTTCGAATGGCAGACATCATGCGGCCAGGTGCGATTGGCACCCTACGAGGTACAGTTCAAAGCTACGGATGATCCCAATATTCCTGACGTGCCAAATGCTCCCGGGCAGGTAAACTTTGAAACCTGGCGTATTACAGTGGTAGGGCCACCACCTACGGGCTTGGTTGCTGATACCAAGCCAGGAAGAAGGATTGAGCTTAATTGGGATCCCTATTCATGTAGTAATGCAGACTCAATGCAGGTGTGGCGAAGGGTAGGGGCGTTTGATATTGACCCAACGTGTAATCCGGGCATACCTGAAAATTCCGGATATGAACTGATTGAGACGCTGGATATCTCAGAAACCTCATACCTGGATACAAATAGTCCGCTAGGGTTAGCTCCGGGCTCCAAGTATTGTTACAGATTGGTAGCCTCCTTTCCTGATCCTGCCGGAGGGTTGAGTATTGCCTCTGCAGAGGCTTGTGATAGCCTTGTGATAGATGTGCCTATCATCACCACGGTAGATGTGAAAGAAACAAGTGAGACCAACGGAGAAATAGAGGTAAGGTGGACACCTCCGTATGAAATAAACCAGGCTGCTTTTCCGCCGACATATACTTATGAGGTTTTGAGGAAAGAAGGTCAGGGATTTGGTGGAAGCTTTACTTCAGTTCGCGGACCTTCTACAGATACCACTTTTAGCGATACAGGCCTCAATACAATGGATAAATCCTATTCCTATCGGATTGTGTTGTATGACAATACAAATCAGGCGGTCGATACCTCACAGCAGGCATCTTCGGTTTGGTTGAGTCCGGCTCCATTGGTTGGTGGCATTCGACTAAACTGGGAGGCGAATGTGCCCTGGTCGAACAATGTTCAACAGTTCCCATATCACTACATCTACAGGGATAATGTAGATGCCCGTGAAATTTTTGGATTACAGCTTATCGATTCAGTGGATGTAACTGGAGAAGGGTTTAGCTACCTTGATGATGGAAGGTTTAATGGCATAGATCTGGATGAGGAAATAGAATATTGTTATTACATCACCACACAAGGTTCCTATGACAATGATTTGTTACCAGAGCCATTGATTAACAGTTCACAGATCATCTGTGCTCAGCCCAATGATACCATACCTCCTTGTCCACCAATATCAATAACATTTAATGCTTCATTAACATGTGAGCAGCAGCTAGAATCTATCCCATGTGGGATAACAGATCAGTTTGCCAATGAGTTTACCTGGCAAATGGATGGCGCGGCTGAATGTGATGATGATATCCAATTCTATCGCATCTATTTTTCCAGGAGTGGTGATGAAGGGACATTTACGTTACTGGATCAAACAAATCAAATGGGTTATATACATGGTGGGTTAAGCTCCCTGGCAGGTTGTTATATGATTACCGCAGTGGACCGGTCAGGTAATGAAAGCCAACTATCTGAGGTAATCTGTAATGATAATTGCCCACGATATGTTTTACCGAATGTAATAACGCCCAATGGTGATGATAAAAATGATGTCTTCAGACCTCTAAAAGATGCTGATAACTGCAATAGATTCGTTGAATCTGTGGTGTTTAAAGTTTTCAATAGGGCAGGGGCTGAAGTATTTGAGCACGATTCAAAAGACACAGAAAAGACCATTTTTATCAATTGGAATGGCACGAATAAATCTGGCAAGGAATTACCTGCTGGTGTATACTATTACTCAGCAGAAGTTAGATTCACCAGATTAAATCCCGAAGATGAAGTTGAAGTCATAAACGGATGGGTGCAGATTATTCGGTAGAAAAACCAATCATTTTTTTTGACGGAGTTTGTAACCTGTGCAACTCTTCTGTTCTTTTTGTTATCAAAAGAGATCCAAAAGAAAAATTCTTATTTGCCTCATTGCAGTCAAAGTATGCGCAGGAAAACCTACCCTCAACCTTTACTGGTGAAGATTCAATTCAAAGCATTGTATTAAAACAACGATCTGGCATCAAGACGAAAAGTAGTGCAGCTCTGACTATTGCTAAGAACATTTCAGGAGGATGGCCAATAATGTACGCCTTCATCATTATCCCCAAATTCTTAAGGGATTGGGTTTATGATATCATTGCGAAAAACCGCTACAAATGGTTTGGTAAAAAGGATCAATGCATGATTCCATCACCTGAATTGAAAAGTCGGTTTCTCGATTAAATGGATTGGCTACTTTTGTAGCTGTATAAACAAATACCTATGAGCAAAGCATACGTTTTCCCAGGCCAGGGAGCCCAATTTTCAGGAATGGGCAAGGAACTTTATGATAACCATTCATCAGCAAAAGCCTTAATTGATCAATCGAATGACATTCTCGGTTTCGATATTAAAAACATCATGTTTTCAGGGTCGGATGAAGAGTTGAAGCAAACAAAAGTGACCCAACCAGCTATTTTTATTCATAGCGTGGTTGCAGCACTCACCTCAGATGATTTCAATCCGGACATGGTAGCAGGTCATTCGTTAGGGGAATTTTCAGCCTTGGTTGCTAATGGTGTTTTGAGTTTTGAAGATGGATTATCTCTGGTTTCTAAACGGGCAATGGCTATGCAGAAAGTCTGTGAGATGCAGGAATCTACCATGGCGGCAGTTCTCGGACTGGAAGATGAAGTTGTAGAGAGAGTGTGTGCAGAGACTGACGGAGTGGTTGTTGCAGCAAATTACAACTGTCCTGGACAATTGGTGATAAGTGGAGAGGTCGCGGCAGTTAATGCAGCTTGTGAAAAATTAAAGGAAGCTGGAGCAAAAAGAGCGTTAGTGCTCCCTGTTGGAGGTGCTTTTCATTCACCTTTGATGGAGCCAGCACGGGAGGAATTAGCAGAGGCCATTAAAAATACTAACTTCAGTGATCCAAAATGTCCTGTCTATCAAAATGTGGATGCAAAAGGTTATTCTGATGTTGACAATATCAAAAAGAACCTTGTGCTCCAATTAACATCTCCTGTAAGGTGGACACAATCTGTGCAAAACATGATGGCTGATGGTGCCTCAAGCTTTACAGAGTGTGGACCAGGAAAAGTGTTACAGGGTTTAGTTAAAAAAGTAGACAGAGCAATGGAAGTTTCAGGAATATCGTGAGAATTTCAAAGACCATATTGATGTTGATTCTTGGAGTCATTTTAATTGGATCTGAAGGGTGCAGGAAGGGACCTTCTTCTTCCCACAACAAAAACAAAAAGAAAATTAAAAGAGGTAAGCCCATCCCTTGCCCGATCAAAGATTGTTAATGAAGAAGATTGTAATCGCTATTGATGGCTATTCTGGTACTGGAAAAAGCTCTACAGCCAAACAAGTGGCCAGTCGGCTTAGTTACACGTACATTGATAGTGGAGCGATGTATCGGGCGGTAGCATGGTTTTTCATTCAAAACAAGATTGACTACTCTAATAACGAAGAATTAGTCAAAGGTCTGGAGCAATGCCACATTGAATTTCAAGGCAAGAAGCTCTTATTGAATAACCAACCTCTTGATGGAGAGTTGAGAACTATGGAGGTGAATAACCACGTAAGTTCGGTTAGCACCATAGAGAAAGTGAGGGAAAAGTTAGTAGATCAGCAACGTGAGATGGGTAAGGAAAAAGGAGTTGTGATGGACGGTAGAGATATTGGGACTGTAGTTTTTCCAGATGCTGAGCTCAAGCTTTTTATGACTGCAGATATGGATATAAGAGCAGAACGTAGGAAGAAAGAACTGGATGTAAAAGGAATCAATGAATCACTACAAAAGATCAAGGAAAATCTCAAAGAGAGGGATAGGGTTGATAGTTCGAGAAAATATAGTCCATTGAAGCAAGCGGAAGATGCAAAAGAAATTGACACTTCTCATCTAACTTTGAATCAACAGATTGATAAAATTGTTGCATTAGCTGAATCGATAATTTATGCAGGTTGAGATAGACGAAAATTCTGGATATTGTTTCGGTGTTGAATTCGCCATTCAAATGGCTGAAGATGAAATGGCCGAAGGTCAGGAGCTTTATTGCCTTGGAGATATTGTACACAATTCAATGGAGGTGGAGCGCCTTTACAATAAAGGCTTAAGGACAATCACCAGAGATGAACTTAAAGACCTAAAAGACTGTAAAGTCCTAATCCGTGCACATGGTGAACCGCCTGAGACTTATCAGATAGCAATTAAAAACAATATTGAACTTGTTGACGCTTCATGTCCGGTTGTTCTCAAACTCCAAAACCGAGTGAAGAATGCATACGATGTTGTGAAAAATAAAAACGGACAGCTTGTCATTTATGGAAAACCGGGTCACGCTGAGGTAATTGGTTTGACTGGTCAAACCGGAAATGATGCAATCATTGTAACTACAGAGGAGGATTTAGATAAGATAGATTTTTCCAGACCAATTACGCTTTACTCACAAACAACAAAGAGCACCAAAGGCTTTTACCAGCTAAAAGAGCAGATCGAAAATCGGATTGAGTCCAAAGGGCTACTTACTGTATCTGAAGACTTTAATGCCAATGACAGCATTTGCCGACAGGTTTCTAATCGAGAGCCACACATGGAAAGATTTTCTCAGAAGCACGATGTGATCATATTTGTAGCGGGTAGAAAAAGCTCAAATGGAAAAGCACTTTATAATGTATGCTTAAGCAATAATCCGAGAAGTTATTTTGTAGAAAGCGAGAAAGAAATCGATCTTGAATGGATAAATCCGGGTGATTCCATCGGAATTTGTGGTGCTACATCTACACCAACATGGTTGATGGAGCAGGTTGCAGATTTCCTGAAAGATAACGAACCAATTCCTGCTTAATTCATCAAATATTGGTGAAGCCACCTGGTTATCAATTCAAACAAGACTAAACCGCTTTTTTATTGAACTTTTGACGGGCGTTAAAAACTAGATTGATTAAGTTTGCCTCGTTTTTTAGACGTTCTCCCAAGTAAGAAATATGTCTCAGACAATTAAGCTGAAAAAAGGGTTTGATTTAAACCTGGCCGGAAAGGCAGAAAATAAGACAATAGAAGTACCGAAACCGGATACCTACGCATTAAAGCCTACAGATTTTAATGGTCTAAACAGACCGAAGGTGATAGTGAAAGAAGGTGACAATGTGAAAGCCGGTTCGCCATTGTTTTTCGAACGAAACGTTGAAGATATTCTATACACTTCACCTGTGAGTGGAGAGGTAGTAGAAATCAAACGTGGTGAAAAACGTAAGGTGCTTGAAGTGAAAATCCTTGCAGATAAAGAAATTGAATTTGAAAAATTCAAAAAGTATTCTCCATCAGATATTAACGGTATATCTAAAGAGGATGCCCTGGAGCAACTGAAAAAGTCTGGTGGATGGACTAATGTGATCCAGCGACCATATGGATGTGTTGCTGATCCTACTGATACCCCAAAAGCTATTTTCATTTCCACTTTTGATTCCAGCCCACTTGCGCCAGATTATGCCTTTGTCCTTCAGGGGCAGGAGCAATATTTTCAAGCCGGTGTTGATATTCTAAAGAAATTTACCGCTGGAACCATTCATATGAATGTGGATGGGAAAGCTGAAGTATCTCAACTGTTCTCTCAGACAAAGAACGTACAGCTAAATAAAGTATCCGGGCCTCATCCGGCTGGCAATGTAGGTGTTCAGATTCACCACCTAGATCCAATTTCAAAGGGCGACATTGTATGGACTGTAAACCCTGTAGGCGTTGCTTTGATTGGTAAACTTTTCATTGAAGGTGTTTACGACACCTCAAGGCTAGTAGCGCTTACCGGATCTCAAATGAAAGAACGGGGTTACGCCAAAATGTATGCAGGTGCTTGCCTGAATAAACTTGCTGAAAATGTGGAGGGAACTGAAAACAGGTTTGTCTCAGGAAATGTGCTGAGTGGTGAAGGTGTTGGAGCAGAGGGTTACCTTGGCTACTACCACAATCAAATCACCGTTATTCCAGAAGGAAAATACGAGGAGTTTATGGGATGGATATTGCCCTCTACTAATAAACTTAGCTTCCATCGTGCATTTGGTATGCTTACTTTCCTTAATGGTAAAAACAAAGAATTTAAGGTAGATACCAACACCCACGGCGAAGAAAGAAACTTTGTGGTGACAGGCACCTTTGAAGAAGTGATGCCGATGGATATTTTACCAACTTACTTATTCAAGGCAATATTGGCAGAAGATTATGATGACATGGAAGCCTTGGGTATTTACGAAGTAATTGAAGAGGACGTAGCACTATGTGAATTTGTAGATGTTTCTAAAAACCCTCTTCAGGAAATACTTAGAGAAGGAATCGAATTAATTAAAGAAGGATAAGGCACACATGAAATTTTTGCAGAAAAAATTTGATCAGTTAAAACCTCTTTTTGAAAAAGGAGGGAAATTCGAAAAGTTCTATCCTATCTATGAGGGTCACAGAACCATATTTTTTGCTCCCGACATAATTACCGGAAAAAAAGGAGCTCAAATAAAAGACGCAACTGACCTGAAGCGCTTAATGATGACGGTTATCATTGCCATGATTCCTTGTCTGATTTTCGGAATGTGGAATGTTGGACATCAACATTTTATTGCAACCGGAGTAGAAGCCACTCTTTTGGACAAGTTTTGGATCGGAATACTTAAAGTAGTTCCAATTATAGCAGTATCATACGGTGTTGGTCTTTTAACGGAGTTTACATTCTGTGTGATTTACCAAAGACCAGTTGAAGAAGGCTTCTTAGTGACGGGGATGCTGATCCCACTAGTCATGCCTGCAACCATACCACTATGGCAGGTTGCGATGGCTACAGTTTTTGCTGTGGTAATTGGAAAAGAAGTTTTTGGCGGTACAGGAATGAATATTTTGAATGTGGCATTGACCGCCAGGGTGTTCCTGTACTTCGCGTATCCATCACAAATCTCAGGAGATGTATGGACGTATTTAGGAGATAAAACTCCGGTAGACGGATTTTCAGGAGCAACAATCCTTGCATACGGTGCAGAAGCAGCTGCAAACAATACAAATATGATGGAATTGGCTGCAGGCCATTGGTATTCAGGCATGTTCGATTTTTGGAATATGTTCATGGGTATTATCCCGGGAAGTATCGGTGAAACATCTGTTTTGATGTGTTTGATTGGTGCGATAGTGTTGATAGCAACAGGGGTAGGCAGCTGGAAAATAATGTTGAGCGTAGTACTTGGAACATTGGCGATGGGCGGACTGTTCAACTTGACAGGAGGTAATAGCTTTATGGAAATGCCAGCTCATTATCACTTGGTGATTGGAGGTCTGGCTTTCGGTGCAGTGTTTATGGCCACAGACCCTGTTAGCGCAGCGCATACAGAAACAGGCAAATGGATTTATGGATTCCTGATAGGTGTAATAACCGTATTGATCCGAGTGATAAACCCTGCATATCCTGAAGGTATTATGTTGGCGATCTTATTCATGAATGTATTTGCGCCACTTATTGATTTTTACGTAGTAGAAGCAAACAAAAAAAGGAGATTAAAGCGTGCGACAGTCTAATTTATATGTAATCCTATTTGCCATTGGGTTAACAGTGGTATTTGGAGGTGCACTTTCCCTTACCTCAGTAGGGTTAAAGCCACTGCAAGACAAGCAGGTAGAATTGGATACCAAAAAGAAGATTTTGGGTGCAGTAATGGATATTTCAACCATCGTGGATCCGAATGAAATCCTGAGTATGTACGACGAGAAGGTAAATGCAATCGTGGTAGATATCAATGGGAATATTGTAGAGACCGATGATAAGGGAAATCCAATAGTTGCTGAGAAGGTAAACATTCAGAAGAACTACAAGCTTGATCCTCAAGAGCGACTTTATCCTGTTTTTATATTTAGTGGTAGCGGTGAAGGAGTAGACGCCTACATTTTTCCAACTTTTGGCGCAGGGCTTTGGGATTGGATATCAAGTTATGTAGCCTTTGGCCCAGACTTGAATACAGTGAAAGGAATTGCATTTGACCATAAAAGTGAAACCCCGGGGCTGGGAGCCAGAATAACTGAAGCAACCGTTCAGAATAGATTTATAGGAAAAGAAATCTACAACGATAAAGGAGAGTTGGTAAGTATCACAATGGTGAAAGGAGAAGGAAATACCGGCCTTTCAGAGCATGAGGTGGATGGTCTTTCGGGAGCAACAATGACAGCAAAAGGAGTCAACTCCATGCTTGAAAAATATTTGGAATGCTATGGAGCATTCATTGAAAAAACGAAATCTCAAAACAGCTAAAATATGAGTACTGAATTAGCAGAAGTGTCAGAAGAGTCAGCTGTAGCATTAAAGACAAAAGAACCTGCAGAGCCTTTATTTTCAAAGCGAAGGAAACGAATCGTTTCTGATCCTTTGAATGAAGATAACCCTATTACCGTACAGGTACTGGGTATTTGTTCAGCTTTGGCAGTGACAGTACAGTTTAAGCCGACAATGATTATGTCGATTGCGGTAATATTCGTAATCGTCTTTGCAAACCTCATCACTTCTTTGATGAGAAATATGATTCCGAATCGAATCAGGATTATCGTACAGCTGGCGATTATAGCTACGCTCGTAACTCTGGTAAGTGAAGTGTTGAAAGCATATAGCTATGACATGTACAAGGTACTCGGAGCATATGTAGGGCTGATCATTACAAACTGTATCGTAATGGGTCGTTTGGAAGCATTTGCAATGGCCAACAAGCCGTACGATTCCATCCTTGATGGTTTTGGTAGTGGCTTTGGATATGCTTGGATCATCCTCGTAGTGGCCTTCTTTAGAGAGCTATTTGGAGGAGGAACGGTTTTCGTTGGTACTCCACTAGAGTTTGATGTATATGGATCAATAGGAGGGCTAATGGGTACTTCATTGCAAACGAATGGACTGATGGTAGACTCGATTGGAGCGTTTATCCTTTTGGGCGTAATTATTTGGATTCAGAGAACTAAAAACGGTTACGTAGAGCACTAACCTGATAGCTAAAAGAGATTAGAAATTATGGAAGCAATTAATATAGCGATAAAGGCAATTTTCATTGACAACATGATCTTTGCTTACTTCTTAGGAATGTGTTCGTTCTTGGCGGTATCTAAGAAAGTAAAAACAGCTTTTGGTTTGGGTATGGCAGTGATTTTCGTGTTGACGATTACTGTACCTATCAACTGGTTGATTCAGGAAAAAGTATTGAAAGAGGGAGCCCTGGCATGGATAGGGACTGATTTTGCAACCATAGATTTAACCTTTCTTCAGTTTATCATTTTTATCGCGGTAATTGCGGCAATGGTACAGCTGGTAGAGATGATCATTGAGAAGTTTTCTCCGTCTTTATATGGATCACTGGGAATCTTCCTTCCATTGATAGCAGTAAACTGCTCAATACTGGGATCGTCACTATTTATGGTTCAGAGAGACTACACAATCGTTGAAGCAACAGCGTTTGGATTCGGTTCCGGTACAGGCTTCTTTTTGGCAATTATTGCATTGGCAGCTATCCGCGAGCGACTCAAGTATTCACATGTGCCGGATGGTCTCAAAGGTCTTGGAATTACAATGTTGATAACGGGCTTGATGGGACTGGCGTTTAAGTCATTTATCGGGGTTGCGCTGTAAGATTTTTATGAAATTATTGAAAAAGGGGTGGCTTTCACCCTTTTTTTGTGTCTATATTTAAGTGTTGCACAACAAATTAAAATAACAATGAAAAAGACATTATTAACGCTATCACTTGTATTTATTTCAGCAGTGGCATTTAGCCAGGCGTCAGTTGGTATTGGCCTTAAGGGCGGAGCTAACTTTGCAAATGCTAGTTCTGATTTTGATACTGATGGAATTACTTCATATCATGTAGGGGCATATGGTTTGATTAAATTAACAAATATTGGTATTCAGCCAGAATTATTATTCTCGAAACAAGGTACTAGTATTGATGGTGATGATCTTGATCTCAGCTATGTCAATATTCCTGTTATGCTAAAGTTTTATCTTCCTGCTGGAATTAACCTTCAGGCGGGACCCCAATTCGGTATGTTAACAACGGCTGAAAATACCGATGGTGAGGACGTAAAAGAATCTTTTAAGAATAGTGATTTAAGTGCTGCATTAGGTGCTGGATGGGATGCGCCGTTTGGTCTTCAATTCACAGCAAGATATGTTATTGGACTATCAGACATCAATGACGAAGGAGTTGGAGGAGAATTCAAGAACAAAACATTCCAAATATCTATAGGATATACGCTTTTTAAGCTAGGAAACTAAGGACAAGAAACCGAAATTGATTATTGGCCAGGGCTATTTTGCTCTGGCTTTTTTTTGGAGTTAAAATTGCAGTGCAGCATGAAAAGCTATCTAATACTCATTATTTCGCTGATTTTTACAACCAAAGTAATCAGTCAAACCCCCGAAGGCATTGGAATAAGGGCAGGATTAAATTACGCGGAAACTGGAATAACAGATGCAAATAAAGGCATTCATTTTGGCGCATATGGTTACGTGCGATTGTCCGAAAAAATAGGCTTGCAGCCGGAGATCCTATATTCTAAGGAAGGAAGTTTTGGAATAAATTTAAACTATCTAGATATTCCAATATTACTTAAACTTAATTCACAAAGTGGATTTAATATTCACTTAGGACCAGAAGTTGGCTATCTATTAAGTGCTAATGATGAGGATGGGTCTGATATTAAAGCATCCTATGAAAAGCTTAAATTATCTTCAGTTCTTGGTGTAGGATGGGATACACCTTCAGGCTTTCAATTCAGTACAAAATATATTTTTGGATTAACAAGAATGCCGGTAGACGATGGTTTTAAGGGCTGGGTCTATCAATTTTCAATTGGCTATACCCTTTTTCGTTTCAGCGATTAATTCAGAAATCGACTAAATCATTACAAAGAAATTAGCTGCATCACATTCAGCAGTTTTGGAGTTGATAAAAGAAGCAAAACTGCCACAGCTATACCTCCCAAAAGGATCCATATTTGTTTCCGGTTTTTCAAGGTTAGGTTTAGTTTTTAGTATAAAAACCCAACCAACAACTACCCTTACTATTTATCGGTCATTAAGCGACCAATCGTACTCCTGGAATTCTACTTTGTAATTTTCCGGTACCTTATAGAATCGATATTTATTGACGTAGTTTATCAACGAACCGGCATTGCTGATAAATTGGTCTCCATACCAATCAAATATTTTGTTTAGGATAACTTTTTCATTCTTTTGATCCACATGTACATAGTTTGGTCGATCTATGATAAGGCCCGCTCTGAAATCCAGTTGCTCCTGAAGCTTATCAGGAAAGAATGCATTGTCATTTAAGAATGGGCAGCTCCTGGCCCCACAGCCTAAAGCAAAGTGTATTCTGGGATCGATGGTCGGACCAATAAGCTTAGTGAATTCAATTGCATCTAGCGTGAGAAGCTCACCGGCTACATTGAAGGTTTTCACTTTAAAGAAGCCGGCAATATCCATTGGACTTTTTACAGGGTAATTATCTGTGATCTGCTTAATCACCATAATGTTGTATGCATTGATATAAAAAGCTGTTTTGTGATCTTGTGATTTATTAATTAAGTCATAACTAGCAATCTGATTCACCAGATTATTTAGTTTTTGAGGATTATCACTAAGCTTTCCATAGTCCACCAAACCAAATACAATTTCGTCCAATAAAAATTGATTGAACTCATCAAAAATGGTGGTAGTATCTGCGACCTGACTGAATGTAGGTATAGCAAACGTAAGGCTCATAAGGAATAGTGCTTTTTTGATCATGGCACGTGGGTTACTACATAGGTAGTACGGTTGAGACGAATTTTGTTACTGCATAAATGGAAATATGCAGTGGTTTGTATTTCACATGACAATTATACTTTATCGATCTATTGCCTAATCAACCAGCCAAAAACTTCAATGAAAGGATCTTTTTCAACAACCGTGTAGTAAAAGATTGCTCCAAGCCAACCGTGAAAGACGCCAAGCACGTAAAGGTTTCTTTCTCTTAAATAAATAATTGAATAGAGGATAGCTAAAAGAAATGTTCCAACCACCAGCCACCAATATGGGTAGTGCAGTAATCCAAACAAGGTTGAAGTAATAATTATAATAAACACCTTACTAAACCTACCTGTGCTTTCCAGGTTGCCTGCAAATAAAGCCATCAATAGAAACTGTTGTAGGGTGCCGAAAATAGGGTAGAGGAGAAGGATCGGTATAATATGCCAATGTATATTTATGGTATCCCTGATCATCCCGATACTGACGCAGGCGACTATCGCAACAATTCCATACGGAAGCACAGTTTTTAAAACTCTTGTGAAATTATCTATTCGAAAGCCCCATTCTCTTAAACTTTCGGGTGATTGTTTGATACGTTTTGTGATATAGACTCCCCAAAAGATAAACATGATAAGGATGAAGATCAATTGTTGATTCAGCACATCATAAAAAAGAAATTTACCAAGCGCGGTAAGACCTACTGCAATGATTTCAAGCCTCCGCAAATTGATTGACCTCATTATACAAATGTAATGAGATGATAAAAGGGATAACTGCTTATTGGTGATTCAAATTGGTTTGTGAAAACCTGCTTTTCGTCGAAATCGAATAAAAATACCCGAAAGCGGGTATTTCAAATAGCGGAATCGCATGTTAACTTCCTTACAATAAAATCGTTATGTAATAAAAACTCACTATCACAATCACTCATTATGGATGCCCAGCAAGTACTAAATAAGTTCCTTGTTCAAATTATTCTTCAAGATGCTCTGAAAGATCGGGAAGAAACGAAGATTTTTATTCCGACATCATTCGCACGGGAGTTGGAAAGAAATTTAAAACTTAAGACATACAAGGATCTTGGGTATGGTGGTTACCGGGTGATTTGCGGGCCTTTTCACAATATCTCAGCTTATAATAAGATAAAAAACGTACAAATGGTGATTAACACCAGAGGGGAAGTAGTTGAAAGTGAAGCAAATAAAATGTTTTGATTTGGTGTAAGGTATTAAAAGTGAAGAACCATCTGATCTTCTCTAAAGTATTGCCCTTTCCATTTAATCGCATTGACTTCTGAAGCGTAGGTTTTAAAACCAAATTGCTCATAGAGTTTTTTTGCCTGTTCATTTGTTGGTATGACAGTTAAGTTAATTTGCTCAATGCCTTCAATCTTTCTGGCACGGAGAATGACTTCAGCAACCAGTTGTTTTCCAACTCCTTTTTTTCTGTATTCTTGAGAAACAATTAGTCTTGAAAGTAAACCTTTGTGCCGCAGTTTCTCTCGATTCTCACCTAACCTCTTGAAAGTGACAACACCAATTAATTTAGCGTCATCAAAAGCACCTAAAGTAAAATTATCAGGTGTGTTTGATTGAACAAAAGGAAGGTCCAGATCATCATTCGGTGATATTCGAAAGCACTCATGATCACACTCAAGTGCGCTCAATACCAGGTTCCGGTAGTTTCTAGCTTCTGAAACTAGTAATTCTTTTATTTGGATGCTATCCATACTCTTTGATGGGGAGTTCATGTTAAATTAATCTTCCAAAAGTTTCCTTTTTAATGCTAATAGGTTTCTCTGGCGAGGAACGTGACAAGCTTTTCTCTCCCATCTTACCAAAAAGAAGGCAAGTGCAAACATACCAATCATAAACAACCATTTTTCCATTGATGCGCCGAAGTAAAGCATTTTACCAAGTACGAAAACTCCAATAGGAATCAGGTAGTAATAGATCATCATGGTTGCTATCTGTATCATTGAATGACTATTGGCAATTGCGTGATCCAACTCACCCATTAATGATCGGTCAAACGTGTCTTCTTTTTTCTTTCTTCTGATGCGGAAGAAGGCAAGGAATGCGACAGTTAGGGCCATAATCCCTGCACCGGCATAGTCCCACAATCCTTCTTTGTCCGTAATGGCATCCACGAGCAAAATCACAGCAACGATGCTATTGATAGCCATAAGTGCTATCTCTACGGTGTTAATTCTTCTGCTGGCTGCATCTTTCTTACGCCCGATGCTGTTGTGCAGTGCTTGTTGATCTATTGCGTACATCGTTTCTCCTTTTTGTTCGTTCCAGATTTTTTGCATTTTCTCAAACTCCATATTCGTACTGTTTTGAGTTTTCTGTCAATTGTTTTTTGATTCGGTGAATTTTCACCCCGATGTTGCTCTCAGTGATGCCCATCATATCGGACATTTCTTTGTAGCTAAAACCATCGAGAAGAAGGAGCGTGAGTGAGCGATCAATTTCATTGAACTTTTTGATTTCATCATAGAGCCAGCCTATCCGCTCATCGGATGATTCATTCTGAGCCATAAGCAGGTTACCCATTTTCTCCACTTCCTGATGACCGTCCGTATGCTTACGTTCCTTTGTACTCCATTTGATTGCTGTGTTTAAAGCAATGCGATAAAGCCAGGTGGAAACAGCTGAAGCTGCTTTAAAATTGGGTACAGACCGGTACACCTGCATGCATACATCCTGGAAAAGATCATTCTGATCCTCAGTAGTAAAGGCGTATGATCGTATCACTTTGAAAAGTAATGCTCGATGTTCATCAAGCCATTCATTGAAAATCTTACGTTGTTCGCTTTCCTTCATTTTCGAATCGTTACCCCATTAGTATCGGAAGTGCCGGGTTTCTTACATTTCAGAGAATATTTTTTTTCATCAGCGAAATCTACCCGATTAACCTATCTTGGAAGCATCTAACATAAACTGATGAAAACGAAAATTACGGAACTATTCAATATTGAGCACCCAATTATTCAGGGAGGTATGCATTATGTTGGCTATGCGGAACTGGCAGCTGCCGTCTCTAATGCCGGTGGTCTGGGAATAATTACTGGCCTGACACAAAGAAGCCCGGAAGATCTGGCTGCAGAAATAAAAAAATGCCATTCAATGACCGACAAGCCTTTCGGGGTAAACCTAACGATTCTGCCAATGGTAAACTCCCCGGATTATCCAGGTTATGTAAAGGCGATAGTAGAAGGTGGTGTTAAAATTGTAGAGACGGCTGGCAGGAGCCCCGAGAAATTTATGCCGGCGTTGAAGGAAGCTGGGATTAAAGTAATACATAAATGCACAAGTGTAAGACATGCATTAAAAGCAGAGAAAATAGGGTGTGATGCGGTGAGCGCTGATGGATTTGAGTGCGGCGGTCACCCTGGTGAGGATGATATTCCCAACTTCATCCTCTTGCCGCGGGTATTGGAGGAGTTATCTATTCCCTTTGTTGCGTCCGGAGGTATCGGTACAGGTTCACAACTTGTCGCCTCGCTGGCATTAGGTGCAGAGGGCATAAACATGGGAACGCGCTTTTTGGCTACCAAGGAAGCACCGGTGCATGAAAATGTGAAACAAGCCATTTTAGATGCTTCGGAACTGGATACCCGGTTGATCATGCGTAACCTCACAAACACCGAGCGGGTTTTGAGAAATAGCGCGGTGGATGAGCTCGTGGAATTAGAAAAAGCGAAAGGAGAGGAGATTACCTTTGATGAAGTTGCTCCTTTTGTGGTGAGTAAATACAGAGATATTATGAAAAATGGCAACATGGATGCAGGCGCATGGAGCTGCGGCATGGTAGCAGGCTTGATTCATGATATCCCTTCTTGTAAGGAATTGATTGATCGGATGATGAAAGAAGCCAATGCAATCATCCACGATCGCCTGGCTAAATTGTAGTTTACTTATCCCAGCTGCTCCTCAATACTCTTTGTAACATGAGATTCCACTTCACCTGTATGTGCTGTGGATTTATTTTCAATGAGCATAATCTGACATTCTTCAGTAGAGGAGACACGGTGGTTAACAGCCTTTTTAACGACATAGAAGTCTCCCTTTTTCATCGTAAAGGGAGCTTTTCCTTCTTCTTCAAATAGCAGCTCACCATCCAGGATAAAGAATGCTTCATCCTCATTGGCATGATTGTGCCAGGGGATATCCTCGCCTTTGATCTTGGCTACTTTCACATAAACGTCGTTCACTTCACCAATGACTTTGGGTGAGAAGTAGTCGGTAACTTTTGATAAATGATCCTGAATATTCATGGTTTAAAGATAGCTGGAGTTCTTTTTAGACCCTGAAATAAATTCAGGGTGACTTAAGTTTTATATTCTGTCATTCTGAACTTGTTTCAGAATCTATCAAATTCAATCGACTTCAAGACTACTTTTGCACCATGCCTATTCACGATCTGGTTGTACCCCCCGAAGTTGGGTTTAGTTCTGCAGCACTTGAAAATCATTTAAAATCTTCGGGTCAGTTCAAAGAAGGACAGTATGTGGACATTCTTCGTCGATCTGTAGATGCTCGTCAAAAAACCATCAAGGTAAACCTACGGGTAGAAGTAAGGGACACTCCTCCTGAAGTGGAGTATGTGGAATATGAAAAGAAAGCGCATAATGTTCGCAATGCTGATCCTGTCATCATTGTGGGTGCGGGTCCTGCCGGACTTTTCGCGGCACTTAGAGCGATAGAAGGGGGGTTAAAGCCAATTGTGCTGGAAAGAGGGAAGGATGTTCAGTCCAGACGAAGAGATCTGGCCGCTATCAATAAAGAACATATAGTGAATCCAGAGAGTAACTATTGCTTTGGAGAAGGAGGAGCAGGCACCTATTCGGATGGTAAATTGTATACCCGATCAAAAAAGCGGGGTAGTATCCGACGCGTTTTTGAAATTCTGGTAGCGCATGGTGCTACATCTGAGATTTTGTTTGAATCACATCCACATATTGGCACCAATAAATTACCAAAGTTGGTCACGGCTCTTCGAGAATCCATCGAAGTAGCCGGAGGAGAAGTCCACTTCAATACGAAGGTGACAGATTTTATTATAGAAAATGGAGAAATGAAGGGCGTTGTAACTGAAAATGGAGGAGCCCTAAATGGGATTGCCGTTGTTCTTGCTACAGGTCATTCAGCGAGGGATATTTTTCGCTTGTGTAAAGAGCGATCAGTAAAAATTGAAGCCAAACCATTTGCCCTAGGTGTCCGCATCGAACACCCTCAGCAACTCATTGATAAGATTCAATATAAATGTGAAGATCGGGGAGAGTATCTTCCTGCTTCTGCTTATTCACTCGTTTCACAAACTACGCTTAAGGGTGCGAAACGTGGCGTTTTTTCCTTTTGCATGTGCCCTGGCGGATTCATTGTTCCCGCAGCTACGGCACCTGGTGAATTGGTGGTTAATGGCATGAGTCCATCTCGCCGAGATAGTAAATATTCAAACTCAGGTATGGTCGCCGCTGTAGAAGTTGAAGATCTGGTTTCATACAGAAAATATGACAATTTGGCCGCAATGGAATTTCAGGCTGATGTGGAAAAGCAGGCCTGGAAAATGGGTGGGGAAACACAAGTGGCTCCTGCACAAAGAATGGTTGATTTTGTGAATGGAAAAGTATCTTCTGACTTGCTGGAAACTTCTTATCAGCCGGGGCTCCATTCGGTGGATATGATGGAGGTACTCCCGGATTTTATTGGGAAGCGATTACGACAAGGCTTTCAATATTTTGGACAAAAAATGAGAGGCTACCTAACCAATGAAGCTCAAATCGTTGGAGTGGAAAGCAGAACATCATCACCTGTGCGAATTCCACGTGATAAAGAAACCTGCGAACATGTAGAGGTGAAAAGATTGTTCCCATGTGCTGAGGGAGCAGGTTATGCAGGCGGTATTGTCTCTGCAGCTATGGATGGAGAACGGTGTATGGAAGGTGTATTTCGATTGTATGTATCTACTTCATGAATCCGATTTTTGACAAAAATCCCAATGAATTTCATTGGGTAGAAATAGCACCCTGTCTATCAAATCATATCCTATATCGAATAGCCAAAAAATGAGGGATTTAGGGTGGTCGAATTGGCTATTTTTATGGATTCAAAAAAGCCTATAGTCTATGAAATTCTCAGCTTTCCTAAAAGTCACCATAATCACTTTTGGCCTTGTCATTCTTTCTTATTCCGGACATTCGCAGGATTTTTCTGCCGGGATCAATGTGGATAAAACAGATATTAATCCAAATGCAGTATTACATCTAAAGTCAGGTGAAGATGGCAGGGCTCGTGGATTATTAATTCCTTCAATCAGCACATCGCAGCGGACCGGGATGAATCTTACAGCTGCAGACAATGGCTTATTGGTTTTTGATAGTGATGAAAATGCTTTCTACTTCTGGGTAAATGGTACAGGCTGGATACTCACATCTAATACAGATGAACAGGATCTGGCCAATGTGCTGGGTCAAGGGAATAATGCAGGAGGCCTGGTCATTGAAAATGTGGGTGAACCTGTTAACCCTCAGGATGTGGCCACCAAAAATTATGTAGATAGCCAAACCACTCCTGATGAACAGGATTTGGAACTCTCCGGAAATACATTAACGCTGACAAATGATCCAACTTCAGTAGACCTGTCGCCTTATTTGGATAACACGGACAATCAAAACCTTTCTAGTGTATTGGCTTCAGGCAATGACGCTGGAGCGATCACCATTACGAATTTACCTACTCCTGTCAATCCAGCAGATGTTGCAACGAAAGGGTATGTGGATAGTAATATCGGTATTACTGATGTGACAAGTGCTGATATCCTGGATGGAGAAATTGCCAATGAAGACATCAATGCAGGAGCAAATATCGCATGGAGCAAGATTGATAAAACGGGTGCTAATGTCAGTGATTTCACGAATGATTTAGGCTTCATTGATAATAATGTGAATCCTGCTACGGGTGATGTTTCAGGAAATTTTGCAACTGGTCTTTTTGTTGATTTGGTTGGCGGAACTACTGCAGGTGATGTGGCTACTGCTACAGGAATTGTTCTGGGGGCTACAGCTCTCGATACAGATGCGTCAGATGATTTAACTACTGCCGACGTTGGTTTAGCACCAAATCAATTGATTTCACTTGATGGTTCGGGAATTTTACCAGCAGTGGATGGAAGTGCCTTGACTAATTTATCTGCTTCTGCTATAAATACAGTAACCGCTCCTCTAGATGGTGATGTGTTAACATGGGATAATACCAATGGCCGGTGGGATGCCGGTCCTGGTGGATCAGGGTTAACACTTCCATTTTTCGCTTCGCAGGCTGATGCAGGTTATTTGTTTGATGTTTCGCAAACGGGCGCTGGTGGAGCTGGAAGTTTTTCAGTAATCAGCACAACAAATACCTCAGCAGCTTTAGACGTAAATACCAACGCAGATGCAGGGATTGGTCTGAGGGTAAATGCATTCGGAAATACAAGTAGCTCTGTTACGGGAGAGTTCAATGCAAGTGGTCCACAAGGGACTGCAGGTATTTTCCGAATAAACGATGGATCTAATCCATTTTCAGTAATCGAAGCTGTTACTGTTGGAATGGGCGATGGGATTCTAATCGACCACTCAGGAACCAGCGGTAGCGGAATTTTCATAAACATGAGCAATGCTAGTGTTGATCCTGCGTTAGAAATTATTAATTCAAACGGGCCGTCTATTGTAACTGATGGGGATCTAAATGTGGGAGGTGTGATTTTTGGAGATGGGAGTGGGATAACAAACTTGCCTGGATCAACTGATTCTACAGCTATATACTCGAAGATGCAGTCAGATTCTATCCATTTTGAGGGAGAGCTCGGATTTTTGGATTTTGAGTTAGATACTGATTCTACTTTCTTAAGAGGACTGATCGATGGAAATACTTCATCAATTAGCGCACTAAACTCTGTAGATTCAGCGACTATTTACTCAAAGGTGCAGTCAGATTCGATATACTTTGAGGGCGAGCTGGATGCCGACTCACTCCATTTTGAATCAAAATTACTCGGCTTTGCAGATTCTACGGCCATCTTTTCTAAGGTCCAATTAGACTCGATATACTTTGAGGGCGAGTTGGATGCCGACTCACTCCATTTTGAATCAAAGTTATTTGGCTTTGCAGATTCTACGGCCATCTTCTCTAAGGTCCAATTAGACTCGATATACTTTGAGGGCGAGTTGGATGCCGACTCACTCCATTTTGAATCAAAGTTATTTGGCTTTGCAGATTCTACGGCCATCTTCTCCAAGGTCCAATTAGACTCGATATACTTTGAGGGTGAGCTGGATGCCGACTCACTCCATTTTGAATCAAAGTTATTTGGTTTTGCAGATTCTACGGCCATCTTCTCTAAGGTCCAATTAGACTCGATATACTTTGAGGGCGAACTGGATGCCGACTCACTCTATTTTGAATCAAAGTTATTTGGCTTTGCAGATTCTACGGCCATCTTCTCTAAGGTCCAATTAGACTCGATATACTTTGAGGGTGAATTAGACATTGATTCAGCATATTTTGAATCAAGACTGGTTGTCACTGAGCCCAATACATCATCAATTATAGGAGGAAGTGGAGTTTCAGGAACTATTACCGGTATCAATAACTCCATATATGGGGTAGATGCAGGGGCAAGTTTAACCACCGGTCAAAACAACACATTTATTGGTAGAGAAGCTGGGAACGGCTCAAATGCTTCCTCCAACACACTAGTTGGTTATCGTACCGGACTTACAACAACCGGGGGACAAAACGTTTTCGTAGGTTTTAATGCTGGTTCAGCAAATACGGGCGGTGCTAACAATGTTTTCATTGGGAGCCAGTCTGGACTTGGAAATAATACCGGAAACTTTAATGTTCTCATTGGGCAAAATGCAGACGTTGGCGCTGCAGGTTTACAAAACGCCATAGCCATTGGCTATAATGCAACAGTTAATTTGAGTAACTCTCTCGTACTTGGTGGTACGGGTGCTGATGCTGTCAATGTTGGAATTGGAACAACTACTCCATTGGTTAGTCTTGATGTAACTGCAACTGATGCTCTGAAACTTCCAGTAGGATTGGATGGGCAAAGGCCATCATTTACAGCAGCTCAGATGAAAGGAATGATCCGTTTTAATGACACCCAAACTTTGTTCGAAGGTTATGATGGGTCAGCATGGATAAAATTAGGTTTTGACTTGCCTTTTACGGCATCACTAGGCAATGCTGCTACACTCTTGGATATTGCCCAGACAGGTACAGGTGCCGCAGGGCGGTTTCAGGTAAATAATGGTACCAGTTCAGTGCCTGCGCTGGAGGCTTCTTCAAACGGAGCGCCTGGTTCTGTGGCTTTCAAAGCAGTGGGTAATGTTACAGCAAGTGCTGGTGAGTTTGTGGTGGATGGGTCAGCCACTGCACTTCAGGTAAACAACACTGCAACATCAACAGGAGCACTCGTGTCCTTCCAAAATATTAACGGTACAAATACAAGCAACATCGTGGACATCAATACCATTGGTACGGGAAGTGCTTTAAACATTTCTCACAATGCTACCAATGGAAGTGGAATTCGAATAGATATGAACTCAAGCAGTGCCAACCCTGCTATAGAGATCGTAAATAGTGCAGGTGCTTCATTGACTACTGATGGCTTTGTTGGAATTGGTACATCTTCACCAGCCTCTACCCTCGATGTAAACGGTAACGCCAATATTCAAGTGGATTTGAATGTGACTGGTAATACAAGCATAGGAGGTGATTTTGTGAGCGCAGTAACAGGGCCGATTGCTGAAGGAGGAAATACAGCATCTAGAATTGTAACGCTTTCTCCAGGAGGAGCTATTGATAACCTAAATGGGGGCGTAGTTGGAAAAGAGGTGATTTTGATCGCCACAGCTGGAGCGGCAGTTACCATTCGACATAATACCGGTGCGCCAGCCACCAAAATCATGCTTAATGCTGCAATAGATTATGTAATGAATCCAAATAGCACACTACATCTTGTATATGTATCTAATACTATTGGATGGCTGGAAGTAGGAAGGGGAGCTCAATAAACTGTGAATATGAGTAAGATAGCGTTTGTATTTATTGTTCTATTGAGTCATTTTGGTCACTCCCAATCCATCAATTTTGGAGACTCAACCACCTTGTTTGTAGGGGAAGGTACCAACTTCTTTTTTGGTGGGAGTACCACGCTAGGTGGTTCACTCGACAATGAAGGGACTTTGGATAGCTACGATAGCATCAACCTGGGCTCAAACACGTCCATTGGAAACATAACATTTAGTGGAGTTGAAGATCAAGCGATATTTGGCACCACACTGATGGTAATTGATTTTGTTGTAGATAAGGATGATACTCTTTTTCTAAATACGAATGAAATTGAAGTTACAGGAGAACTAAGAGCAAATAACGGAATAATTAAAACACAAAAAGAGGATGATATTCTGGTTTCAGGATCCAGTCAGACGAACGGAGCAGGATATGTTCAAGGAAAGCTTTTTGGTAAATCTAAAGGCGGCCCTGTCACATTCCCAATGGGTGTGAATGGAGCACCGAATTATGTGACTATTTCAAATCTTCCAGATCAGACGGTGGTAAGTGTTGAGTGTAAGTTGCCTAATTCCAGCACATTAATCCGGGATCAAGATATTATTGGAATAAGTGACGATGTAGAGTGGATTATTTCTTCAGAAGATTCTGTTGAAATACAATTAACAATTGACTATTCGGGCATTGATTGGACGAGCCTTGTGGGCGATACAACCATTAACTCGGATTTGTATTCACCGGCTATCGTTCTTTTTTCAAAAGATGACTCACTTTATCACGCATTAAATGGTACCATAATAGATGTAGATAGAGGATTTTTACCGCCAACTGAAGAGAGTATAACAATCAATGAGTCTTTTTGGATCGGAAGCTCAGGTAGGAAATTAGCGCTCGCGTTTATCCCATTAATAAAGGAGCCGGAAAACTTTATTCCAACCGCATTTTCACCCGGCGCTACTATTGAAGATAATAAGGTGTTCAGAGCATTTTATTCTGGTGCCATCGTAACGGAAATATCCATCGCTGTGTACGACTCATTTAACAAACTAATATTCAGCGCGAATGATGGTGGTGATAACCTGGATTTATCCCAATACACCTGGGATGGAACATTAAAATCTGGTTTAGAAGCTCCTGAGGGCGTCTATTATTATAAGATTCGCATAGTGTCAGAAGCAGAGGTAATTAATAAAACTGGTGCAGTCCTCCTGGTAAAATGAGAAGAAATTACATAGTCATTGCGTTTCTTTTGATTGGCTCGTTTTCCTTTGGACAAGAGGGGCAGTTTTCTCAATATTTTGCAAGCTCTTCGATTTTAAATCCGGCCTTCACGGGGACTATTCCAAACCTTTCTTTTAATACGAACTATAAAAGAGGAGGAGATAAAAGTCAGGAATCTTTTCTTGAATTGATGCAAGTGACTTTCACGTATCCTTTTAAGAAAACAACGAGTAAAGACTTTCAGACCGGGGGTGCAGGAATCACCTTCTTTCAGGAGAAAAGAGGATTTCAGGGTATATATAACTCCAAGAAGGTATTATTGACCGGAGCTTATGCCATGCGTTTAAGCCGATTGAAGAATGAATCCATCATCTTTGGCTTGCAGGGTGGAATAGTGGAACACCGAATTGACGGATCAAGCTTAACATGGGGTTCCCAATGGAACAAGTACATTGGTCATGACAATGCCCTGACTGGGGAGGAAGTTGGCTCAAATCCAATCGTATATCCCACATTCAATTTTGGCGTGATATATACGATCTATGACAATGAAAACAGGTATGTAAGAGACAGAAGTTTGATTGTTGGATTGAGCGCTGATAACCTAAACAGACCTAAAGTTTCATTTGATGGATTTGAAGGGGCGAGGAAAAGCCTATTGCTTAAAGGATTTGTATCATCAAAGCTACCATTAACTGCTAGATGGTATATGCATCCTTCCGCTTATGTGCTTTACTCTCAGGGTAATACCCAGATAAATGGAGGGCTCTATGTCTCAACCTTCATCAATTCTGCAAAATCAAAGACTGCCGTGCAGTTGCAGTTAGGCTCTTGGTATAGACTGGAAGACTCCATTATTGTATTGGCCGGATTCGAGATCGAAAACCTGAAGATTGGTTTTAGCTTTGATCTCAATACACAATCATTCGATATCAACCAGGAATTGGGCGGCAACCTTCCCACTTATGAAGTTTCGTTAACTTATAACCTGGACTTAACCAGTCCACTCAGAAATATTTCAAGTCCTATATTCTGATTTTTAAAATGAAGAAAGTACTCAACGTTTTGATCATGTTAATGAGCTTGTTTGCTTATGCCCAATCTGTGCCTAAACTACTCGGAATGGCTGATGAGCTGTATCAAAATGACCGGTACCTGGATGCGATCGAATTTTATGAGAAGGTTGTGGGCATGGACAAAACAAATCAGCAGGCGCGCTTTCGTCTGGCACAATGCTATAATAGAACACTACAGTATGATAAGGCTAAATCAACTTTTCTGAACCTGAGCAATACGCTCAATCATGAGTATCGCGCAAGATCGCTTTATAGCTACGCTAATCTGCTAAAGCAGGAGAGCAGGTTCGAAGAGGCTGATTCCATTTACTTTTTTCTGATTTCTGTTCCTGATGCCGAGCCGTATCTGGTTGAGCTGTCCAGAAAGCAGCGTGAAGGATGTCAGCTTGCCTTACGTCAAGAAAAAGCCGATAGAGGATTCTCAATTTCGTTTATGGAGGATATCAACTCCGACTTTCATGATTTTGGTGCGGTGCTAAATCCGTCCAGCGATCATTTGGTTTTGGCCACAACCAGAAATCTCCCCGGCGTTCAGTATGAAGGAAGCCAATACGAAGGACTTCTTCCGGATTTGGCTTCTTTTGAACGTAGAAATAACAATCGATGGCGAATGTCATCATCTGAGCAGCGATTTTCCGATCTCAACACGCAATGGGCAGAGGGATCGGGATCATTCACAGGGGATGGACGTACATTTTACTTCTCTTCATGCAGGGGTGAATCAGGTGCAGACTGTGGCATCATGGTAAGCTACCTGGAAGGTGAAAACTGGAGTGAGCCTGTACTACTGAATGACTATATCAACGAGCCTAACTCTGAGAATAAGCATCCGTCAATTTCAGTTACAGGTGATACCTTGTTTTTCGTTTCAAATCGTATCGGAGGGAATGGGGGTAGCGATATTTGGATGAGTCTAAAGGGATTGGAAAAAGAATCGTGGACCCCAGCGATAAACATGGGAGCGGTAATCAATTCTCCTGAAAATGAAATCACTCCATACTATTCGTCCGCTTATGAATGCTTATTGTTCGCAAGTGATGGGCATGTTGGGTATGGCGGTTTTGACCTCTATGCTGCAAAAGGTGAATCATTTTTTGAACCTGAAATTTATAATCTTGGCGATCCATTCAACTCTACATGGGACGACACTTATTTTGCTATTTCTGATACGGTAGGCTTCCTTTCTTCCAATAGAGTAGATCATGAATTGCTTAACATATACAGTTTCTCTGTAAATAATGAAAAGCTCTTTTTGTCCTTGTTGATTTCAGGAGAATCACTCATAGATTCAAGGCTGGTGTCTAAGTTCAGAGACATACAATCTCTCGATTTGGTCACTTTTAGGGTAGAGGATTATGCAGGTTATGACCTCTTTGAGCCAATAAGACCTTCAAAGCCAAAACCGAAGATATTGGAGGATGTCGTATCAGGTGAATTAGGTGAAATTAAGTTTGAGCATCTATATTTTGATTACGCATCTGCAACCTTACGTCCAGAGTCTCAGGTAGCGTTGCAGGAATTAGGACTCCAGTTAGGAGATAGATCATTTGAGTCAATAGATATTCTTGCTTATACTGACAGTATTGGTTCAGACTCTGCGAATCTCTTGTTGAGTAACAATCGCGGAAATTCCGCAAAAGATTTCCTGGTTTCATTAGGAATTGATTCTAGTCGGATCAATGTACTTCCACGTGGTGAAATACCTTCTAAGGATAGTGATCATTGGTATAAACGCATTCTTAAACGCCGTGTAGAAGTTATTATCAAATCAAGCGAATCAATTGATTTACCATTAGCCAAAACATATATCCTAAGACAAAGTATGTCACTTCAGGAGTTGGCTGGTAAGATTGGAGTTGATTTTAACGAATTGAAAAAATGGAATGGTAATCAGGAAGGAAAACTAGCTGCCGGCAGTACCATTCGTCTGGTTGAATCAGGAGATGCTGAAAGACCAATTAAATTATTAGTTGATGAAACGGATTTAAGCTTGTTCGAAAAACAAGCGAAAGACCAAGGCTAACCCTTTGAGACTAGTATATAAGCTCCCCAGTTATACGGATTCTTATCCACTTTTCTGAATTGAGCTCGGGCATTAAAAAATGCCTGTTGTGGATCACTTTCTTCCAGAAGCGCTTTATAGAATAAATTCATAAAATTCCTAGCTGCCTGGTCATTGATCTTTACTAGAGAAAGCAAAACGTTTTGAGCACCGGCAACAAGAAATGCTCTTTGTAAACCAAAGACTCCCTCGCCATTTTGCACTTTTCCGAGACCTGTCTCACATGCCGCTAATACCACAAGATTTGTTTGATCAAGTACCAGGTTCATAGCTTCATATGCCGAAAGCAAGCCATCATTCTCGCTACCATCTCCACGACTTAAAAACAAGCCCGAGCTATGTAAGGGATCAGCGTGATTTGGATCATCAATAAAATATCCGTGCGTAGCTATGTGAATGATTCCGGGATTCGAGAAACTTTTGATCTGATCTTCTGTGGCGTCTTTAAAATAGAAGGTTTCAGTCTTCCATCGCCTTACATTTAGGATTTCGGTAATGTCGTTGGCTTCTCGTTCAGCTCCTGGCAGCTGCTTCATGGTAAAACCCTCAATCTTAGAAAAATCTGGATTACCAAAGATTTTAGCTTCCCTTAACAGATTGGTGGGCTCCCTGTATAGCAGATCCTTTCCACTTGTGATGTTGATAATGTCATACTTATCTGACATATAGGTATCGGCAACAGCATCATAGAATACCACAGGGTTCAGTTTGTGGTAAATTCCGTCTGGAGACAAGTAAATCTTATTCACGTCTGACAAAGTACTATCTATAGGTTGCCAGAAAATCTGATAGCTATTCTTATCCTTTACACCGTATTTTAGTGCATTTCTGTAAGTGGCAAAACCTTTAGTGAAGTCCATAGCTGCCAGCTTTACAGGTTTCAGCACACTGTCTTTCTTAACGACAAACGCCACATAATGAGATTCATCCTCAAAAGCCTGATCTATTCGCTCATCTATTACATCAACCTTATAATCACGATATTGGATGATATCTACCATTGCTGTGCTATCTTCTAAGGCATTACTAATCTCAGCCCAATGGTGATAGGTTGTTTTTTCCTGATCGGCAAAAACTTTGAATTTTCTGGATAGGTCTTTTTCAAGAGCAGCACACTCCTCTTCCAATTCGGTAATGGATATGCCTTTCTTTCTTCGATCTTCTTCTGTCAACAAATAGGCCTGTGCCAAGCTGTATTTTTTCTCCCGCCAGGTATTGTAATCTCTTTTTATTTTGTTGTCGTCACTGTTTTGGATAAGCTTTCTCATTTTCTCAGAAGCATAAAAAAGGATACCCCTGGTGTTTAAGAAGTGATTTAAGGCGTTTTCAGCGTATGGTCCGGATATGTTTTCATCCTTAAATGCAAGAGAACAAAACCGCTCAATATTGTAGCGGGTTTCGTCGAAATAAAGCTTGCGCTGATTATCTGTAAGTACAGGAAAAATATCCTGCATGTGTTTGATCTCGGCATCAAGTGCATGGTCAAACGATTCCATTGCAGATTGGTAATCCTTAACAATCATATAGTACAGTCCGAGATCGTTGACAGTCTTGATGTATAGTGGATGATAATTTCCTAGTGTATTTGCGCGTATTCTCTTTGCATCCTGGAGTAGTTTTCCGGCCAGAGAGTAGTTGCCGAATTGGAGATACAATAAGGCTACATTGTTAAGAGAAGTGGCATAGTTCGCATGCTCGGTTCCGTATATCACTTTATCCATGTCTAGCACTTTCATATACAAATCCAGTGCTTTCGGTAGCTCGCCTTTTTCTTTATAAATGCTTGCAAGATTATTCAGACTACTGGCATAGTCTGGGTTCATAGACCCAAACAGTTCAAGAAAACCTTCTGCACTTTCTTTAAAGCATTCTTCGGCTTTCTCGATGTTTCCCTGGCGCATGTAGATGGTACCAAGGTTATTGATCATATATGGGCGCACGTTGCGGATATCACCGGCTGTGTTGATTGCCCGATCAATGTATTCGTTTGCCGTCTTCAGGTCATTCAAACGATAATAGAGAACACTTAAACCATTGAGTGTTTCCAGCATCATGATTTGGTTATCCTGGTAGCCACTGGTTTTCTTTTCCAGGTTATGGAGTAGGTAATTTTCAGAGTCTGAATATTCACCCTGTTCTATTTTTAGTGCTGATAGTCTGTCGATCGCCCGGAAGTATTGAATCTCATCTTTTCCTTTGGCCATTTCTACTGCTCGTAGCAGCTCAGATTCACTTTTTTGGAGGTCTCCAAAGTGTCGGTATGTCGTTCCTAATTCTATCTGTAGAGCAATAGTAACAGAATCTTTATACCCTCTTCCAATGGTTAAAGCTTGATTAAGCGCATCCAGACTTTCCTGGAAATTACCTACTTCTCGGTGATAGACACCATTACGATAAAGAAAACGGATCCTGGCATCTCTGTTGCCGCCGTATGCTGCTTCTGTTACCCTTCCCGCAAGGTTTAAATAATCTCCTGCCTCATCAAACCGACCCAACTCCTGATAGAGGGCAGATAGGTTGTAGTACAGACCTAAAAGATCTGCATGTATGGAGTCTTTCTGCTGAACCTCCTGTTGAATTCCGCTTTTAAATGCATTGAGACTTTTCTGCTTATCGTTTACTTCCCACAGGATCAGGCCAACATTATTATACATTCCGGCAATCCCAATTTCAGTCACACAATTAGCAGAATCCAGGTCTGTGAGCAAGGAATTTGCGTAGAATTTAGCCTTTAATGGGTAGTTGTATTTAAAGTAGTTGGCACTGTCAAGTTTTTGAAGACAAGACTGTCCAAAAAGGATGGCACCAAGAAGGGAAAATGTAATAGCTAGTCCTAAACGCATAAACAACAATCTTCGCTAAGTTTAAGATAGCAAGGATATTACATTCTGGTGGTTATCCATTCTCTTTTCCTACAAACACAGGTGCTTTAACGATGAAGCTACTAACTAGAAACTAATAATAGCTTTTGCCTGATCTTTCAATCTTTTCGTATACGATTCATCTGTGATTTTGCCAGCTTCCATCTTTCCATTGATTCGCATCAATTTTGGTTTATTGGCAAGGACGTGCATGCCTAAATAGTTGAATATATCCGTCAAATGGCTCATCGCCATCACAGCACCCTGCATTCCGGAAGACAAGCCCACAATCGCACACTTCTTACCTTTTAGGGTGCCAGGAAATTCAAGTGCGTCCAAAAAAGTCTTAAGGATTCCAGGAAAGGACCCATTGTATTCAGGTACAATGAAAACAAACTTCTGTGCTTCCTTCATATGATCCCTTATGGGATTAAAATCCACATTCGTGCCCTGATTTTCATATAAAGCAGAAGAGATGAAATCGTTAGGTAGCTTTTCCAGGTCGATGATCGTGGAGTCAGCACCTTCGCTTTTCAGAATCTCCTGATATTGTAAGGCTACCTGCATAGAAATAGAATTTTTACGATTTGTACCGCTGATGATTGTAATCATATAGGAATTTCTAAATCAAAATTGTAGTTGTGGACACATATAGAAATATTTGTCCGATAATTGCGTTTCTGGTCTGTCTAGATCGCAAAGAAACAATAAACCTGTAAACCACAAGAACGTCTTTTAGTTCAACATGTCCATCGTAGTAGATAATCTTACAAAAGTTTACGGTTCCCAAAAAGCACTAGATAGTATTTCATTTGAAGCTTCTGAGGGGAGAATCACCGGTTTTTTAGGCCCAAATGGAGCGGGTAAATCCACCACAATGAAAATTGCTACAGGGTTTATTGGATTAACCTCAGGTTCTGTTTCTGTAAATGGGATTGACGTTACAAAAGAACCACTTCAGGTAAAACGTATAACCGGGTACTTGCCCGAGCATAACCCACTCTACCTGGAAATGTATGTAAAAGAATACCTTGGATTTATTGCCTCTTCTTATGGCTTGAAGGATAAAAAAAATCGAGTAGAATCAATGATTGAGATGTGTGGGTTGGGGCAGGAGCAACATAAGAAGATTGGTGCACTTTCAAAAGGTTTTCGTCAGCGAGTGGGGCTTGCTCAGGCGCTCATCCATGATCCAAAAGTGCTGATTCTGGATGAACCTACAAGTGGATTAGATCCCAACCAGCTCGTAGAGATTCGAAAGGTTATCAAAGAGGCAAGCAAGGATAAGACTGTCATTCTTTCAACGCATATCATGCAGGAAGTGGAAGCACTCTGCGACAAGGTGGTGATAGTCAATAAAGGTAAGATTGTGGCAGACGATGAGGTCGGGAATTTAAAGGCTATGAAGTCAGATCAAATCAGCTATCAGGTTGAATTTGAAGAGGGTATAGATCAGAAGCTGTTCGAAAAGGAAGGGTTAACGATTACCAATTTGGAGAATTTTGTATATCAGATTTCTGCTGATGAAGACCCAAGGAAAGTCATCATGAAGGTAACAGGAGATCATGCATTGCCTTTGATTAATATTTCGAAGGTGGAACAATCTCTTGAAGGTGTATTTCAGGAATTAACAAAAGGGGCATGATCACAATCCTAAAAAAAGAAATAAACGAATTTCTAGATTCACTCATTGCCTATGTAGCGATCGGAATTTTCCTTACGGGAATAGGGCTTTTGATGTGGGTCTTCCCTGATACGAATGTATTGGACTATGGGTATGCGAGCATGGAAACGCTCTTTTCGTTGGCACCCTATGTTTTTATGTTTTTGATTCCTGCCATTACCATGAAAGCATTCGCGGAAGAGAAAAGAAGCGGCACAATAGAGCTGCTTTACACCCTCCCTTTTCGGGACATTGAAATCGTAATAGGAAAGTTTCTGGCAGGGTTTCTACTGGTTGTTTTCTCGGTGCTGCCAACTCTGATCTACTACTTTTCGCTTTCCTATTTGGGAAATCCGGTTGGCAACATTGACACAGCAGGGATTACGGGCTCTTACATTGGGCTGATCCTGCTCGGAGGCATTTTTACTGCTATTGGTATTCTATCATCTGCTCTTACAGGGAATCAGATTGTTTCATTCATTTTGGCGGCCTTCTTATGTTTTGCTTTCTATGCAGGCTTTGATTCCATTGCTTCTATAAATGTCTGGTTAGAGACCTCTTTTATCATCGAACAAATTGGCATTCTCTCACATTATGAGACGCTCAGTAAGGGTCTCATAGATTTAAGCGATGTGATTTATTTTTTAAGCATGATCGTGCTGTTTTTGTACTTAACTAAAATCATCTTAAATGTGCAAAAGGGATGAGTGAAGGAAAGAGAATAGTACTTCTTCAAACGATAGTAATTGTCCTATCTGTTTGGTTAATAAACCAACTGGCTGACCGGTATCGTGTACAGTTTGACCTGACTGAAGAAAAGAGATACACCATTTCTGATGCCACAAAAAGACTTTTACAATCTTTGGATGAAGAGGTTTATTTTGAGGTTTATCTGGATGGTGATTTACCTTCCAATTTTGAACGATTTCAAAAATCGATTGGTGAGATGCTGGATCAGTTTGCAGTAGAAAGCAACAATCGAGTTCAGTATAAATTCACTGACCCGGCTCAGGCTACAAATCTGCAGGCGCGAAATCAATTCTATCAATCACTGATTGATAAGGGCGTACAGGTGACCAACCTAAATTACAAGAATGCAGACGGTGACAAAATGGAAAAGCTCATTTTCCCCGGAGCATTGGTGTCAAAGGGAATACGGGAAGTTCCTGCTAATCTTCTCAAAGGAAATAGTGCTGCCGGGCCTGAGGGTATGTTGAATCAAAGCATTGAAGGATTGGAATATGAGCTGGCCACAGCAATAACACAGCTAATAGATGGAGGTACTAAAAAGATCGCTTATATCACTGGACATGGCTCTCCGGACTCCTTAGATATCGCAGGGTTTAGAAGGACAGTACTTTCCAAATTTGATTTGTTTAATGTTTCCTTGGCCGGTAGAAATGAGCTGAGTGGATATGATGCTGTTATTATTGGTAAGCCAACACAACCATTTACAGAAAAGGAAAAATACCTTGTAGATCAGTACCTGATGCGTGGAGGTAATTTGATCTTTTTCATTGACGCATTAAGTGTGAATATGGACAGTGCTTCTGGCGAAGGCACAGTGGCTATTCCGTATGAGACCAACCTTACCGACCAACTGTTTAGATACGGCGTTCGAGTCAACCAAAACTATGTGCTGGATGTGAACAGCGGGCAGTTTCCTGTAGTAGCGGGAAACATGGGTAATCAGCCGCAAATTCAAATGATCCCATGGCCGTTCTTCCCAGTATTGACCAACTTCAGTAAGCACCCTTCAGTCAGAAACCTCGATGCGATACTTGGACGGTTCGTTTCTGAAATAGACACAGTAAAAGCTGAAGGGATCAGTAAAACACCATTAATCAACACCAGTCAGTATACAAAGCTTTTGGGCCCTCCTGTTCGTGTAGCTTTCAATGATTTGCGAGATGAACTTAGGCCGGAAAAATTCACTGATGGGCCAAAGACTGTAGGCTATTTGCTGGAAGGAAGCTTTACTTCTTTGTATGCAAACAGACTTGTTCCAAAAGGAATGAACAAAGGTTCCTTTATTGAGCGAGGTGAACCTGGAAAGGTAATCGTAATAGGAGATGGAGATATTATCAGAAATGATCTGGATCCGGAGACAGGTGAGCCACTGGGACTTGGAGTGGAGCCATTCACAAAGACCACATATGCCAATGAAGAATTTATTTTGAATATTCTTGATTACATGGTGGATGAATCTGGATTGATAGAGACACGTTCCAGAGAAGTGAAAATAAGACCCTTGGATCGGGTCAAAGTAACAGAACAGCGCACAAAATGGCAGCTGATTAATTTAGTTGTTCCTGTGATTTTAATCTTGATTATTGGTGTGGCAAAGTGGTATATGAGAAAGCAGAAATATTCTAAGTAATGAGTAAGACAGTAAAATATATCCTAGCAATCACCGCTCTTTTAGGAGTTAACCTATGGTTGTTTTTATCTGACCCTACTGATCAAACAGCTACTTCTGAAAAATACTTTCAAGAAGAAGATATGGAAGCTGTTAGTAGATTTTTGTTTGTATTAAATGGCGACACAACCCAAATAGAACGATCAGAACAAGGCTGGACACTGAATGATGAGTATAAAGCTGATGAAGGTTTTGTTAATACCTTAATTTCTATTTTAGAAAGAGTGGAGGCAGGAAGAACAATTGAAGAATGGGATCAGGATATTATGGGTAGCGTAGAAGTTGAGTTTGATTTTAATTCCAGATACAGATTTCAATTTGCTTCCAATCCAATGAAAACAAAGTCTTATTTCATAGCGGATGGCAAGGCCAGAGAAGTGGCCGTCCCGGGTTATAAAGACAATGTAGTGGACATATTTACTTTACACTCTGATCAATGGAGAGATCGGGTAGTAGTAGACGGCAACTGGCGTACGATTCAAAAAATTGAAGTTGTCAATAAACGAGGAGAGGATTTTGAGATCACTTTTGTAGATAATTTTTTCCTTGTAGATGAAAAGCAGCCTACTGATAGCTCATCGGTCGTAAATTACCTGAATCAGTTTGAGGGCTTTCAGGCCAATGAAATGCTTTCAAAAGGGCGATTCGAAAACATGGATAGTCTGGCAGGGACCGAACCCTATGCAAGTGTGGTCATAGATGATATCAAATTAGAACAGCCTGTTCGATTGAATTTTTATCCAAATTTGAATGGTCAGCCCTATCATTTGGTCGTAGATCAGAACAATCAGCAAATGGTGATTGATTCACGAAGGGTGCAGCAAATTTTGACAAATCCGAATAACACTAACTAGCAGACAGTTTTTCTGTTGTAGGTAGAAATTCCTCCCTTGAGGAAGGTTAGGAGGGTGTTAACTATTTTTTTGCCAAACAACACCCCTATGGTCCACTCAAGCCTGTCTGCCGACAAAGGTAGAGGGACATTTCTGATGTGAAACCAGCACTGATTATCTCATAATTTGTGTTTAAATTAGCCACCCGAAAATCAGGGACTCAGTCCTAAATCACTAAGCTTTTACATACATATGAAATTCATCGTATCATCATCTTATCTTTTAAAGCAACTTTCAGCCATCAATGGTGTGATTACAACGAATCCTGTTGTGCCAATCCTTGAAAATTTCCTGTTTGAAATAAACGATGGCAATCTAACAGTAACAGCATCTGATCTACAGACAAGCATGATTACCGAGTTGCAGGTAGAAGCAAAAGAGGATGGAAGCATTGCAATCCCTGCAAAGATTTTGTTGGAGACTTTGAGGAATTTACCCGAGCAGCCGGTTACGTTTTCGATCGATAGCAACACATATAGCATTGAGATCAATTCTGACAATGGGCGATACAAGCTTGCCGGTGAGAATGCAACAGACTTTCCTAAAATCCCTACAGTGTCTGACGGGTACGCTGTAAACATGTCTTCAGAAGTTCTGAGTAGAGCAATCAATAATACCATTTTTGCTACATCCAATGATGAGCTTAGACCTGCAATGACCGGTGTATTTGTGAAGCTTGATGAGACCAACACAACTTTCGTTGCAACTGATAGTCACAGACTGATACGATATAGGAGGGTAGACGTGGCAGCTGATATGGCGCACAGCATGATCATCCCTCGTAAAGCATTGACGTTGCTGAAAGCGACTCTTCCACAGGAGTTAACGAATGTAAATGTGGAGTTTAATGCGTCAAACGCATTTTTCAATTTCAATCAAGTGAAGATGATCTGTCGCTTGATCGATGAGCGCTTCCCGGATTACGATAACGTGATTCCATTGGATAACAACAACAATGTGGTCGTGAAAAAAGGTGAGCTTTTAAGCTCATTGAAACGAATTGCTATATACGCTAATAAAACCACTCATCAGGTTAGATTGAAAATCACTGGAAGTGAATTAATGATCTCAGCAGAAGATCTGGACTTCTCTAATGAAGCAAACGAACGACTTACATGTGAGCACGATGGTGAAGATCTGGAAATAGGATTCAATGCCAAGTTCCTTGTAGAGATGCTAGGAAACATAGATTCAGATGAAATTACAATCAAACTTAGTGCGCCAAATAAGGCCGGTATTATTACACCAAATGATAAAGATGAAGAGGAAGACATCCTGATGCTGGTAATGCCTGTAATGTTGAATAATCAAGTGTAATCTATAGGTAACTTAAGATCTAAAGTGATGCTGGGAAGTATCACTTTTTTTGTTTAAAGCCTCTTCCATATCCCCTTGCGAAGCGACGGAGGAGCCAGACTTGGGGATCTCAAAACCTAAATCATTATCTAGAAATTCATCAGACGGCTTTTAATTTCTCATACAAGACCACTTCTTCTCCTTAAGGATTTTTAATTAGCCTCTGGGCTATTCCATCGTTGGTCTTAACCAATAATACTAGCTTCTTCTTAGAGACTTTTCGACTGTTTTCTTTGTGATATATACTCAGGCTGGCCTTAGGTAAGTTGCACCAACCTGTTGATTGATAATTGTGTCATACAATCAAATACTAATTCGATGAGATATAAGCTTTTGCTTTCAGTTATTTTATATCTAATACTTACCGCATGTGAAAATGAACAAGATATTTACGATGAAATCACATCGGATTTAATATTGAGTGTAGCAGAAACATATCCAAACAATGAAATCACCAGACCGACGCTAACCTTAAAAATTGAAACTGAAGAGCTATACCCGTGCATCAATTATCAGATAGTAACTCAGAAAAGTGTAACCAGCGATGAACTGAAAATTCAAATATTAGGTACAGAAATTGGCGATTTATGCTTAACAGCCATTGGCCCGGCGACTACCACCTTTGAACTTGACGAAGGCATAAGAAAGATTGTATTATTTAACAATATCATGGAGGGTGAGCATTTGATTTCAATAAGCGAATCATCCGTGACAATCGATAATAGCATTTCAAGTTTTTCATCCTTTACATACTCCAGCTATCACAGATATCCTGAAAACTCCTTCGCATTTCTTTGTGGAACCTTAGAAGAAGATTCAATAGTTTGCAAAGAATTTGAGCAAATACTGCTTAATAATCTATCCCTGGAAGAATTCTCGTTTCCTTCAATTGGCAAAAAGCCTTACCCTGATAATTCGTCAGGATATTGGTTTAATGCACCTGCAAAATACTATGAATATAAGAATGCAGACGACTTGACAAAGGCAGGAGAGTTACTTAACACTTATTACAGTTCCGAACTTTCAAATAAAGAAGGATTGGGGTTGAGCATAATAGGCTGGAACAACACTTATTTTAGAAATGACCAGCGTTTAGATGATAGTAATTAAACGTAACTGACAGCTGTCAGAGGATTCAATTGTTTGCAATTAAGTAGCCATATGCATTTCAGGTTTTTCAATTAGAAATTCATCAGACGACTTTTAATTTCTCATACAAGAGCACTTCTTCTCCTTCAGGATTTTTAATTAGCCTCACTTTTTCAAATCCAAGCTTTTCCAAAGTTGATTGTGAAGCAAAATTCTCTTTTGAAGTGATAGCTAGCACTTTTGATAATTGGAGCTTTTTAAAAGCCATGTTTAACACAGCAGCGCCAGCCTCCTGAATATATCCCTTGCCGGTATATTCTGGAAGAAGAGCAAAGCCTAGATCTGGATGATCCAGGTAAGTCCTTTTAAGGAGACCGCAGACACCAACCGGTACCCCATCTGCTGTTAAAACATAAAGTCCAAATCCATTGCTTTTATATCCTTCAATTAAACCATTCACATAAGTTTTGGCGTCATCCCGTGATTTAATTCCTCGATCACCGATATACTTGATCCATTCGGCCGAATTCATAAGTTCAAAGAAGAATGAAGCATCTCCCAAAGTGGCTTCTCTGAGGTAAAGACGTTCTGTTTTAATCTGCATGGAACGAGCAATAAAAAAAGACCCAATTCCTTGGGCCTTTAATTTACTTTTTCTTTTTGGCTGCCGGTTTTTTAGTAGCAGCCTTTTTTCCACCCCTACCTTTTTTCTCAGGTGCTTTATCAGCGAGTTCTTTGCACTGCTCAAATGTAAGCTCCTCCGGTACTACATCTTTCGGAATCTTCACATTCTTCTTGCCAAACTTAATGTAAGGGCCCCATCGTCCGTTTAATACGGCCACATTCTCATCTTCATCAAAGGTCTTGATGTATTTGTTTGCATCTGCCTCTCGCTTGTCAAGGATCAATTGAACAGCCTCATCCTCCGTGATAGTTAAAGGATCTTGCTCTTTCTTGATTGATACAAACTTTCCGTCGTGACGGATGTATGGCCCAAATCTACCCACAGCAGCAACCATTGGTTTGTCTTCAAAAGTTCCAACTTCACGTGGTAACTTGAAGAGCTCAAGGGCTTCCTCCAGGTTAATGGTATCCATGAACTGACCATGCTTCAAACTAGCATATTGCGGTTTCTCTTCACCTTCAACCAACTCACCCTTTTGTACATACGCTCCATACTTACCGTGACGAGCATATATTTTTTCCCCACTTTTTGGATCTTCCCCAATTTCTCGCACCTGGTTTACAGATGCTCTATCAAGGTCCGCTGATTTTTCTACAGTAGAATGAAAGCCGCCATAAAAGTTGTCAATCATTTTATTCCAAACCGTCTTGCCTTGAGCGATATCATCAAACTGCTGCTCTACATCCGCAGTAAAGCTGTAATCAATAACATTTGGAAAATGATCTACCAGGAAGTCATTAACCACCATTGCGGTGTTGGTTGGGAAAAGCTTGTTCTTTTCCGCACCAGTAATTTCGGTAGCTTCCACGCGCTTGATGTCACCATCTTTCAGCCGGCACTCGATGGAAATTCGCTCTTTGCCCTCTCGAGCATCTTTTTCTACATAGTTTCTTTTCTGCACAGTAGAGATTGTCGGTGCATATGTAGATGGACGACCGATTCCCATTTCTTCGAGTTTTTTCACAAGACTTGCTTCCGTATAGCGAGGTGGATGTCTGGTGAATCCTTGCTTGGCAAGAATCTCTTTCAAATCCAGCACTTGGCCCACGGTCAATGGCGGTAGCATATTGGTGTTTTCTTCTTCACCATTTTCATCGTCTGTGGATTCAATGTAGACTTTAAGGAAGCCATCAAACTTCACAACTTCCCCTTTTGCTACTAATTTTTCATCAGCGGTTGATACACCAATGGTAGCAGTCGTTTTTTCCAATTGAGCCTCAGACATCTGAGAGGCAATGGCTCGTTTCCAGATCAGATCATACAGCCGTTTTTCAGCATCATCTTTTCCTGCGGTTTGTGTTCCAAAGTTAGTTGGGCGAATTGCTTCGTGAGCTTCCTGCGCACCAGCTTTTTTGGTTTTAAAAACTCTCCTGTGTGCATATTTCTCGCCATAGTTTGAGTTAATAGCCGCCGCGGCACCATTCAATGCTTCGTCAGAAAGGTTTAGCGAGTCTGTCCTCATATATGAGATTTTACCAGCTTCATATAGTTTCTGAGCAACTGACATAGTTCGCGCTACAGAAAAACCTAACTTTCTACTTGCTTCCTGTTGAAGGGTTGAAGTTGTAAATGGAGGAGCCGGAGACTTCTTTGCTGGCTTGGTTTCAAGATTCTCTATAGAAAAATCAGCACCGTTGCATTTCTGAAGGAAGCTCATGGCTTCATCTTCCGTTTTAAATTTCTTGGGTAGTTCAGCTTTTAGGATTTTGCCACCTTCAAGGTTAAACTCAGCAGTTATTCTAAAGGAAGATTCAGGAGTGAAGTTGGCGATCTCACGCTCTCGTTCAACAACAAGCCTTACTGCAACAGACTGAACCCGTCCGGCGGATAGGCCTCCTTTAATTTTTTTCCAAAGAATAGGAGAAAGCTCAAAACCCACAAGCCTGTCAAGAATTCTCCTTGCTTGCTGGGCGTTCACCAAATCTATATCAATTCCTCTTGGATTTTGGATAGCATTTTGAATGGCATTTTTGGTAATCTCTCTAAATACAATCCTTCTGGTTTTAGCATCATCAAGATCCAATGCTTCAGACAGATGCCAACTGATCGCTTCTCCTTCACGGTCATCATCCGATGCGAGGTAGATTGTTTCTGCTGCTTTAGCAAGCTTTTTAAGCTCTTTTACAACGTCTTTTTTGTCCTTAGATATCTCATATGTGGGTTGAAATCCATTTTCTATATCAATGGCGGAATCATCCTTTGGCAAATCCCTCACATGACCGTAAGAAGATTTAACCTCAAAATCTTTACCCAAATACCCTTCAATTGTTTTAGCCTTTGCTGGCGACTCTACGATGACAAGATTTTTTCCCATGTTATTTTTTCGAACCTTTTTGCTAGTTGAAACTGTCAATTAGCGCGTAAACATAACACGAGTATTTAAATCCTGTTCACAACAGAAATGAAAAAACTTAAAATTGATAGAATTGGGTGACCTATAAACAATGACTTATCTTTAAGACAAACCATCCTAATCGATGAGAAGAAAACTCTATCTTATCAGACACTCCTATGCAGAAAATTCGGGAGGTAAACCAGATGAAAAACGCGAATTGACTCATGAAGGTCAAAGCACTGTTCGCTCATTGGGCAGACATTTAATAAACGTAGACTTTAATCCTGATATAATTTTTTGTAGCACGTCTGTACGTACTAAAGAAACAGCTATGAATCTGGTTGAAGAGTTGGAAATGAGTGAGCAGGTTGTCGAATATATGGAAGTTATCTATAATGCATCCGTTCGGGAGTTGCTACAGGTTGTTAATGCTGTTTCTGCTGACTATCCTGAAATTGCAATCATTGGTCATAACCCTACTATTTCCTATTTTGGAGAGTTTTTAACCAACTCAGGGATTGGAAACATGGAACCGTGTAGTGTAGTCACCATTAATTTTGATGATTTAAATTGGGTAGAGATCTCCCAGGGAACCGGTAATTTTGAAAGCTACTATCATCCGAACCATTAGATGTATAACCCAAGTGATGTAGGAAAGAAGGGGAGCATTTTTGGCTTGCCATATAACCTGGAGGAATCTAGCCTCGTATTGCTACCTGTTCATTTAGATGTGACAGTGTCTTATGGACAAGGCACTTCTAAAGCTCCGGATTTAATCCTTGAAGAGTCTTCCCAATTAGATTTATCCTTATTTAGTATTGGTCAACCTTGGTTACTTAAAATGGCTATGTATGACCGTATAGTGGTTGCTAGTCAAAATGAGATACACCGAGGACGCGCATATAATGTTATTCAGGCCCTTGAGGCTGGCAGAGAGCCTGAAAAAGATCAATTAGCATTTGTGAATGAGTTTTGCGAGAAGACTCATGAAAAAGTGGAAGAGATATCATCCTCCTTTCTTTCGCTAAATAAAATGGTAGCTGTAATCGGTGGGGATCATTCATCACCTTTAGGTCTGATGAAGGCTCTGGCAAAAAATAACGAATTTGGAATTTTACAGGTAGACGCCCATATGGATCTTCGTTCTGCATATGAAGGGTTTACTTATTCTCACGCAAGCATAATGCACAATGCCTTGAAAGAAGGTAACATCACTTCCTTAACTCAGGTTGGAATTAGGGATTTTTGTGAGGAGGAAGAGCATTTTATCAAACAGTCTGAAAAGCCAATTCATGTCTTTTATGATGAGCAGTTATTTCTAAATCGTTTAAGTGGCATTTTATGGAAAGATCAGGTTGATAAAATCATAGATACTCTTCCTGCTAATGTTTACATCAGCTTCGATGTGGATGGATTAGACCCATCGCTTTGTCCTAAGACAGGAACTCCAGTCGCTGGTGGAATGCAATTCAACGATGCGGTTTATCTTATAGAGCAGGTAGTTAGATCAGGTAGAAAGATTATTGGCTTTGATGTGTGTGAGACAGGAAATGATTCCTGGGATGCAAATGTAGCTGCAAGGATTATTTACCGAATTGCGGTAATGACCGGCACATCTCAAGGGTTACTTCAATTCAAAAATTGAAAAATCTCTTCTTGATTTCTTATTAAATCTTATTTTTATCGCTTATCAATTTAAAATCAATATGCTTCAAAAGGTGCTATTACTATCAGTTTTCATTTCGTTTTCCTCCATTACAGTGGGTCAAAAAATCAAGTACAAGGATGTTTATCCCTATTTGGTGGAAAAAAATTACGTCATTGGCATTCCGCAGTTAAAGAAATTCCTCAGCATTTCCGGAAATGAAAATGAAGCTAATCCAAATTTACAAATGGGGATTTGGTTACATGAGCGATATATTAATGCAAAGTCTGCAAATTCGACACCATCAAAAGAGCTGAGTGACTCAGCCGTTTTTTATTTGGAAAAGGCTAGGGGTTTGATTGATGAAAAAGAGCTAAAGAAGAATAAGCAGTATTATCAGGATTTTGTCAGAAGAGATTTGCGAAGCGGCAAATTCCTCATCAAAGTTTCTGATGTTCATTTAGACATTGAAAATAAAATAGCTGCTATTAAACAGGAAGATTAATTGCTATTTAAATGCCTCTTGAGCAGCTTCTAATTCTTTCAAGAGGTTTTTAAATTTTTCAGTATTGTATTTAGCCATACCATGATTTTCAACCCTAATAATACCTTTTGAATCAACTACATAAGTTGTTGGGATCGAATGGGTATCATAAACAGAAGGAAGTCTGGATCTAAGAAAGTATACGGGAAAATCGAATCCCTTTTTTTCAATAAAGGAACGTGCTTTCTGTTCATTCTCATCCAGTGAGACCATCACGAATTGAATAGACTTTTCCTTTTTATTATATAAATTTTGTATATCAGGCATCTCAGCGATGCAAGGGGGACACCAGGTGGCCCAAAAATTAAGGAATACGATCTCGCCTTTCATTTGATTGAATGGAATCTGTTTTCCATTTTTATCTTCAAGCCAGAAATCATAAGAAGCTTTTTTTTCTTCCGTTAAAATAGTTGGAGATATGATTCCGGTAGATAAAACAACTTGCTGAACCCTTCCAATAACTTCTGTATGCCAGCCAGTTAAATATATAGCCCCAACTATGGTTAGAAGCAATATCCATTCAATGACCTCTCTTCTGATTTTCGTTTTCATTATTAGGGGTTTCGCACCATACTACACCCAAAGAGAGTAAATGATTCCCTATTTTACTCACACAAATGGATCATTAGATTAATTATAAATCCACTTAGTATTTTTATAAATTAGCATCTGAAAAATCTCACCATGCGCATGAAATTTAAGTCAACAGCTACAATTGTCCTTTTATTAATTACTATTGGAGCAAGTGCCCAAAAGATTAAGTATAAAGATCTTTATCCCATTTTGGCAGCAAAGAATTATGAAGAGGGAGGACCACAGCTTAAGCAATACTTGTCTGATGAGAAGAATCAGGATGAGGCTAACCCAAATCTACAAATGGGCCTTTGGCTGGAAGATCGGTTTCTTAAGTATGATGTAGTTGTAGATTCGTCAAAAGTTTATATGGTAGGCGATTCGGCAATCTTCTATTTGGAAAAGGCCAAAACGCTAATAGATGAAAAAGAACTAAAGAAGCGCGATGAATATTATCAATCGTTTTTCAGACGTGATTTAAGAACCGGGGAGTTTGGCATTAAGGTATCTGACGTTCATTTGGATATTGAAAATAAAATTAAGGCGATAGAGGGTAGAATAGCTGACGTGAAAGAACTTCATAGAAGTGTAGCCCGGGTTGAGAAAAATCAAAAGGCTGCAATGGAAGCATATAGAGAATTAACTCAGCAGTTTTCACAATATAACAATCTGCTTATTGGAGCTGGACAGGAAGAGCAGGAGAAGCTTGCATTCATTGAGGAGAATGGTCAGAAAGGTGTTGAGAACGCAGAAACTGTGAAGGAGTTGGCGGAAAAACTGGATTCATACGATTACAGGGAAGAACCGGTGATGAAATCCATCGACCAGTATGGTGTTGATGGAATGAACCAGGCCAACATTAGGAAGGGTAAAATTGAAATTTGGAACTTTGAAGAATGGGCAAGGGACACGCAATCCGAAATTATGGGTGGAGTTGCTTTGTTTAAGACAATGGTGAAAAACTATGCGGATGAAATCAGAGAAAAGAAGCAAAAAGTAAAAAATAGTCAAGATGCTGACATAGGATATTTTCCAACGAATTTATTGAACCAATTTAAAGAATATGATCCTGAGTCAACAGTGGAAAAGCTACTGAAGGTAGAAATGTATGAGGCGCGTATCATTAAGCAGGTTGACCTACAGCTCAATCCGGCATTAATGGATTCATCACTAATTGGAGCTCAACTCGAAATATACGAAGGGGCTTACGAGGATGCTAAAAACATGAATACACTGGTTCAGTCAATCACAACTGATGACCTGGAGATTGCAAAGAAAAAATACACCGATTACATTGATAGTTTTTTCCAGAAGTATGTAACAGCTTCTAAGTATGTCACTGACATGCAAATATGGGCAGGTAGACATGTTGAATGGTTAGGCAACTCGGTGGAGTTTTGGGAAGAGCGAAATAGATGGGGTTTAGATGCTGAAAATGAAGAAGTTAGATATCCACTTTTTGTGCAGGATGCGCCTGAAAGTGGCTTCATGACAATGGGGGTGCCGGTTAAAACCCCAAATGAGATAGTGGTATATGGAGCAAATTTGACAGATGGTAAAGGTTATGTGGCCTCTTTCGGTCCTGACAGACTTTCTCAATGGAAACTTGAATTTGAATTGCCCGGGACTGATGTGGTGCAATATGAAAGTGATTCCATACCTACAATTGAAGGCTCTGAAAGTTTTTATATATACAATACCTCAGCCGAGGAAAACAACTTTGTGGTGGTAAGCTATACACCACAAGGACAGCTCAATTGGGGAACTACTGTCACTATACCTAAGAAGCCTGTCGATTTTAAGTTTGATGATCTCACACAGGAACTGACGATTTTGATGTATCCTGAGGAGCAGTTGCCACTGGATTCTGATGAATTGGGCTATGTGGTGATCGATCGGACTGGTAATGCGAGGTAAATTATTATCAGTTATTGTATTTTTCTTTGTTCTTGCATGCTCGGAAGAGGATCTTCCCGGTGGAATCTATCATTATCAGGTTGAAAGGCTGCTATCAGGAGAATCAGGTACTAAAGTTTGGTCTGAGGTGGTAAACTCATCAGATTGCGCAGATTCTGTCAAGCTTTACTTTGAACTGGTCAATGATTCCATTGATATCTCTCAAATAAATCCTGGAGCTACTTGCGTTTTCTTAGATACAATCTATCTGGGGAGAGCAAATGCTTCAAAATTTTCGGAAAGTGACCTTTTTACCGACTCACTCATTTTTTCAAATGGTGATTTTTGGATAGTGAAAGGAATCACTTCTAAAATGCTCTCGATTTTTCGGGATGAAAGTAAAATTGACTATTTAGCTGATTAATTTAATCGAAGAAATAGCCTTTTTTATCTGAATAAGGGTACTTTTATTTTGAAAAACGGTCAGTTGATCGAAGAATTCCTCCAGTGATAATTACCTTTCATAGGTATATTGTATTAATACAAGTCCCTTTGAGTCATTATGCGTACCCATTTAGCCATATTTATTCTTACATTATTTATCTCATCTTCATTGGCCTATTCTCAAGGTCCAGGGGGGGTAAGGGATAATTCCACCAATCTTTTCTGGCTTAGAGGAGATGTTGGTTTATTCGAATCAGGCGGATTGGTTAGCTTATGGGAAGATCAGGCTGCATCCAATAACGCTAGCCCTCCTTCCACTCAAGAACCGGCATTCACTGATCCGGCAATCAATGGTATTGAGGGAGTTACTTTTTCTTCCGGAAAGGAGCTGACGATTGCCAATTCAGGGAGCATCAATACTTCCAACTTTTCTACCAGAACAATTTTTCTTGTTTTCACAACCCCATCTACTTTTTCCGGAAGCCAGGTTCTTTATGAGCAGGGAAATAGTTCTGATGGTTTAATTATTTATTTAGATGGGTCTGGACAGCTGAATGCCGGGGTTTACAACTCTACAAATGACTATTTTATTACGTCCGGAGTACTCACTACAAGCACTGATTATATAATGGCATTCACTTTTGATGGTGGAGTTACGACTATTGAGGCATTCATTGATAATACTTCTTTAGGTACGAATACTTCAACATTAGCTTCTGTTACAGGAACAACAGGTGACATAACATTCGGAGATAGCGGAGATGGAAATCAAATTAGTGGGGGTTCAACAATCACGAATGGAGGTGCAGGGTTTACCGGAACAATTACCGAAGCGATATATTATAATGTTGCTTTAAATGACGCGGAAATCACAATTATCAACAATTATTTAGGTGAAAAGTACGGAATCACCCTTACATCCAATGACGAGTACGCTCAGGCTGGATACGAAAACGAACTTGTTGGAATTGGTAGGCAAACCGCTGGTAATACAGACACTTCCATTTCAGGTTCCGGAGGTGAAATTTATTTTGATGAAAGTGGTGGAACCCTGGACTCAGATGATGAATGGGTTTTTACCGGACATAATGGAACGAGTCATGGCACTACTAAAAGCGATGTAGATGCAGGCCTTACAGGCTTTAGCAGGTGGGCAAGAGTTTGGTATTTAGAGAAAACAGGAACAGTAGATATAACACTTTCATTCGATACGGATGAAGCTGGTTTTGGCCCTGCAGATGATATTGGCACAACTGGAGATTTTAAGCTCCTTTATTCTACAGACCCTTCGTCAGTTGATTTCACTGAAGCTTCAGGCACTCCTGCAGCATCATTTACTGATGGCAATAATAAAGTGACTTTTACTGTCACTGATGCTAACCTAGCAGATGGGTATTATACACTGGGGGTAACCGAAATAGTCAATTTCTATTCATATAAATCTGGTGATTGGGATGATCCTCTCAACTGGACCACTGATCCGTCCGGATCAATTCGTGTGAACCCTGACAGCCGGTACCCGAATCAAACCACCGATAATGTCACGATACTTAATGGTGATGAAATAGATATTGATGCTGATGCAGTTACATCAAATGGCGGATCCTATACGATAGGAGATGTTATTATCAACGCAGGTGGGATTTTAGATATTGAAGGAACTTCCGGTCATACTTTTGAGAATTTTTCTGGGAAGGGTACACTTGTAATGGAGGGTGATAACTTTCCAAGTATAAACACTACCAATAATTTCGTCTCTACTTCAGGAGGAACCGTGCAATTATCTGGCTCCTCTGATTATACGTTCAATGCAGCAGGAAAAGCAACATTTAATAACCTTGATATTGCAGTCACCAGTGCTACAGTAACTTTGATGGATAGCCTAATCTTAAATGGTAACCTGGAATTAAGCAGCGGTACTTTTCGCATAAACGATGATTCGGGAACCGATTTAATCAGACTCGAAGTGGCCGGCGATGTAACTGTAAGTAGCGGCGCTTCATTCACCGTTGGTTTGGGTGATGCATCCAACGATCGAACTGGGGAAACCAATGTACGAGGCGTATTTGATTTTCACCAAATTGATCTGAAAGGAGATTTCACAAATGAAGGTACCATCACTTTCACAAACATAAATGCCACTAGTGTTACAAATGAAGAGTTTTATGAAGCATATCCTACCGCTGGTGACCAGGATAATGATAATGGAGCAGGACCTTTAGATGCAACCGAGTATGGGGTAGTTGAACTTCTCATGACCAATGATTCTGAAAATCAAGACATTACCTGTAATGGTGCTTGTACGTTTTATAGAATAGAGATTGATAAAGGGACTGATGATACATACATCTGTGAGATCAATGCAAATTCACAAGCTAATTTTAATTTATACGGAAGGGTAGCCTTTCAGCAGCATTTTGGAACTGATGAGACACTCTATGAGAATCCCAGAGCACTCGGATTAGAAAAAGGCACACTCAAACTAGGTGACAATATTAACCTTCCGGAAATCTGTCGAAATGATCCTAGTACTTATGGCGGAAATTCAGCAAGAGTTTGTACAGGTAGCTGCAACAGTGATTATGTCATTTTCCCAGATGCCAGATTTTGGGTGGCTGGAACTTCTGTGGTCAACTCAGAGGATCAAAATGGCTTTCATGTGATGGGTAAATTGAAAGTCAGTGATAATGGAGAAATTTCCAAAACAGGAGACGGGAAATGTCAAATTATTTTCGATGATAATGCGGTTGTAGAAATTACTGGTGGAACAGTTACTGTGAATCAGGTAAGAACAAAAAGTAATGGTATTGATCCTCAGGGTGCCTGGATTCACACAGGCGGAACTGTTACCGTTAATTCACTATCGACAAATGCAGGAACGAATGGTGATCATGCATTATTTAGTATGCCATTCAGTACAATGAACTTCACCATGACAGAGGAGGATCCATCAAATCCGACCATTCTAAATATAGAAATGGAAGATCAGGGTGATAATGACAGGCCAAAGCAGACCAGCGGTGAAGATGTGTTGATTCAAATTGGAATTGAAGAAGGCAATTACATAGTTAATGGAGGAACTGTTACTGTGAATATTCTCGAAAGTAGTGTGGATCAAGATCATGGTATTATAAATTCAACTATTCCTTTTTGGAATTTGACTCTTGATAAGATTTCTACAAATAATCAAGAACATAAACTGAGGGCCGTAAATGCAGGAGGTACTGCAACTCCAGCAGCATCAATTCAAGATTTGGTGGTCTTGAATGACTTTAGGATGTTGGATAATGGATGTGGTTGTACCAATAATAACAGGGTAAGATTCGATACGAATGGTGCTAATATGACTATTGGCAATGGATTTTTTATTGAATCCAACACTTTCATTGATACTGATGAAAACACTATGACTTTTGATGGTACGTCTTCAGTTCAGAGAATTTCTGTAGAAGGAGTAATGGAATATGGTCCGGGGGGTTCTAAATCCAGTGGTCTCTATCAAATGGTGTTGAGTGGCTCTGGGACAAAACGTATTGAGGGAACACTTGATCCTTTTGAAATTGGGGATTCTTTAGCAATTGGATCTGGTGTTACATTTGACGATAATGGATTTACTGTAGAAGTAAATGGTGATATTTATAATGCGGGGACACATACCGGTCAGGGTAAGATTGAACTGACAGGCGGAGGTGCTAGTCATTCTATTAACGGAGACGGTAATGGGACGTTTGCAAACTTGGAATTAGATGATGCCAATGGTGCCCTGTTTATCAACGATTTTAATATTGTAGATACACTTACACTCACTACAGGTATTCTGGATATTGATATTCATGGGCTCATACTCAATAGTGATTCTGCAGGAATATCGATCTCAAGCCCGGGCACAACGAAATATATTCGAACGGCGGGAAATGCTTCGGATGAAGGTATTTCGATGTATTTAGCCAACGATAGAGATGATTATTTATTTCCAATTGGTACAGACCAGGAATCCGGAACAGATAAGTATACACCTTTAGAGCTATCTATTTCCGGGTCAAGCAGTTCAAATGATGGATACATCAAAGTAAGTGTTGCAGATGCAATTCTTCCAACTATGGATCCGACGGAGACAGCTCGATTGACATATTACTGGAGGATAAATCATTCAGGATTTACTACAAAACCAGATATTTCACTTCGCATGAACTACGATGATGAAGACATTACTGGAAATGAGAATACTTACAACGGAGGGTATGTACTAGATGAACTTCCATTTACAAGAACAGAGGAAGATGCGAATGATGATGATAGGAACAATAACGAATTAGTATTTAATGGGACTTCTAACAACGGCGCTTTCCCTGGAAATAGGTTTGAAATTATTAATGCAAACTTCAGTAGTGCGGGTAGCAATGCATGGAATGGTTTACCTGAGATTTATTACACTGCTTATGATGTTGGAACAGGATTTACTGCTGACTGGGATCAAAACAGCACATGGTCTACTGAAGGTCACTGGAATGGGGCAGCTGCAGCTTCTGACTATCCACAGGCGGGAGATATTGCTGTAATTGGCTGGGATCCGGATGAAGCTTCTGGCACTGATTCACACTGGATTACAGCTGATGATGATGTCACCGTTGCTCAAATTGTTTTTGCCGATTCCGTTGATGATGGGACAGGTACATGGTCTCAACGTTCTGTTGCATTTGGACCACAAGTTCGTTTTGAGGAATTAACTTCCGGAGGAGGAGTGCTGGATTTAACTACAGGTTTGATCAGCGGCCCTGGAAGGTTGAGATTTCTAGTGGACTGCAGCACATGTGATACTGACGCGAGCGCAAGCGTTATTGAAATCGCTACTTTCTCAGCGGATGTAGGAGATTTTGTGGAAATTGATGGTAACGAGTTCTATTTCGATGCACAGGGAACTCTTGATGGATCTAGTTTCGGTGTGGAAATACCAACTTCATTTCCAGATGAATATCCGGATCTTGTAATTAGAGATGGTGGATATTTTGTATTTACAGAGGATATTCAGGTCAATTATGACTTGATAATTAGAAGTGGTGGTACACTCCGTTTGAATAGTGGTGCCAATGGAGATATTACTGTATTGGATGATGTCCGAATGGTGGTAAATGCCGAGGCTGATTTTATAGAGTTTCCATCAACTGGAACAGCCAGGACGCTTACAATTGGAGATGACTTAGCAATGGATACGGGGGCAGAAGATGAATCAGATGGTGATCAAATAACTGTTCTTAACACAACTCCATCCTCATTGGAACACAGATTAATTGTAGGGGGAGATATTATTCAGGGACCTATTGATGTCATCGATTTGTACAACGGTGCAGGCACCAACAACAATGCAATCTTAGAATTGAATGGAACTGGAAGTCATTCATACAGCATCACATCAGGTACCAGCAATCCTGATTTATATCGCATTGTATTGAATATGGGTACGGACCAATCTAATTCCTTCTCATTTGATGATGATTTTGATCTAAACGGGCCAACCAACACAACTACAAAAGCCCTTGAAATTCAAAATGGAACATTTATTCTGAATGATGCTGCGATTGATATAGAGCTAAATACAGGTGGCGGAGACTTCACTATCCCATCTTCAGGAGGTTTAACTTTAACAGCTGGGACAGCTCGTATTTCCGCTACAGGGACTGGTTCAGGCAATGGGGTCAGACTAAATGGTAAACTAACCATTGATGGTGGTGATGCCGTTTTTACTGATGGAGCGAATGGCGACAACTATATTGAATATGGTAGTGGGGGATCTTCAGAAATAGAATTATCGTCTGGAAACCTTATCGTTGGCTCGCAACTTAGACGGTCGACACTTTCTTCTACTGGTACACTCACCTACAATCAAACAGGCGGTATAGCTTTATTTGGAGTGAATACAGGCGCGACCTTCGTGAATGATCGAGGTGTATTTGAATTGACTGATGGGTCATTCACACTAGATATCACAAGTGGAACGGATGCTTTTGCCCTAGTTGATGCACAAGCCAATCCAACTAATGGATCATTTATCCTTGGTTCATCAATCACAACTCCAACAGTTAGTATTAGCGATGTATCGTTCATAGATTTTGGATATAATGATGGAACTTATACCACAGCAGGATCTCCAAGATTTGATCTTAATACTTACGTAGGTCTTTCGAATATAAGAATCGACAGCTTAAATGCCGGATCACCTTCTGCTAGACTGGTGGTAAATGACCTGGATGTCTCTGGTGATATTAAAATACATAATAGCGGATCACTTGATGCGAATGGTTTTCAGATAAATCTAGCCGGCAACCTGGAAAATGACGGTACTTATACTCCGAATAATAACTTGTTTGTATTTGATGGATCTACACAGGAAATATCAGGAACAACAGCTACCTCATTTTATGACCTAACTGTGAATTCATCGGGAACATTGTCTATTGATAATGCAACGGTACCGGCTTCAGGAATTATTGTAACAAACGACTTCAATGTTAACTCTGGAACCTTTGATGATCAAGGTGTCCCAACAAATGCCCAGGGTAATGTAGATATTGTAACAACATATGACGGTTCAGGTGGTCTTACGATGAATAGTCCTTCTGTTTCTCAGGAGATCACATCATCCGATCGGGCAGGAACAATTAGTAAGCTGATTATTGATAACTCCAACGGAGTTACACTGGCTCAAACCGGTGGAGGAGAAGTAGTCACTCTTACAGTAGACGATGAAATTGCGGTGAATGATGGTGTGTTTAATATATCAGATAATAGACTTTTCATAGATGGAGATGCTTCGATAACAACCACAGGTTCATTTGATGAAAATACCATGATATCTGTGAATGGAGTTAAGAAAAGTGATGGAATAGAAAAGGAATTCAATTCAAGCACCAGCTTTACCATTCCGCTTGGAGTACCTGGTAAGTATACTCCAATAGATGTGGTGATCAATAGCAGCGAAACCGCCACAATACTCTTCAAAGTAATTAACTCAGCCCATCCTTCAGCCACCGGAACAGATGTGTTGGATTATTATTGGGTTGTTACTACTTCTGATAGTGATATAACAGGTTTTGCGGGAAGCTCCATTACATTTCATTATATAGGAAGTGATGTGAATGGAAACATTAACAATTATGCAAATGCAAGACTGGAAACTCCTAATTGGACCAAATTGCAACCACCAATTTCCGGAAATGGAATAAGTTCTGCAGCCAAAACGATTACATGGGATGATACAGATTTAGGTAATAATAATTTTACTGGGGAGTATACCATTGGAGACCCGGATGATATCCCGGATGAATTACTGATTTACAGAACGGTGACTTCTGCTAATGGAAATTGGTCCAGTACAGCTCTTTGGGAAGTTAGCAATGATGGGGGAATGTCTTTCAGTGCAGCAGGTGAAGTACCAAGAGCTGGTTCTATAGTTGAGATTAGAAGTGATGCTGATATCACAATGTCATCAGCGTCTGACAATGATCAAAATATATTTAGTGTAGATATTGAAGGTACACTTAACATCGCAGATTCTGATGGTCATAATTTTGGTGATGTGACAGGTACAGGTACAATGAAATTAGAATCAGGTACGCTACCTGGTGGAAACCTGGATGATTTCTTTACTACAACCGGTGGAACCATCAATTTTGGTGGTTCGGGGAGTTTTACTATACCGGCAGATTTCACGGATGTAAGAGGCTTAGTCATTAGTGATGGTGGTACTAAAAACATTCCTGCAATAGCTTACACTATTGGGGCAGGAGGAATTACCATTCAGGATGGATCCACACTTTCAAATACAAATAATGTTGGATTTAGCAGTACAGGCCCAATCACAATTTCAAATGGCACACTAAACGCCGGAAATAGCTCTACTTCCATAACAGCAGATGATTTGATTTTAACTTCTGGAACCTACAATGGAAATGGAGTTAATGCTACTTTATCTGGTGATCTTAATATCAGCGGAGGCACATTCAATGCTGGGAGTGGTGATTTAAGCTTAAATGGTGATGTTGATTATACAGGAGGAATTTTTAACAACGGAAGCGGTAAAGTGGTTTTTGAAGGTACAAACAACCAGGTTGTAAATGGAGACTTTAAGCCTGATAAAATGTATGATGTTGAAATTAATAAAGCATCAGGGCAGGTTTATATTGGGAATATGGACACTATTGCAATTGCTAACACTCTGACACTTACAGCAGGTAGGTTTAATACTTTAGACTCAACAAGTGCAGCCATTCTGTTATGTGATGTGGGAACGGGATCTGGTAATTACACCAGGACAAGCGGTCATATTAATGGCCCTCTTTTAGTTGAATTGGGGAATAGTCAGTCATTTACGTTTCCTGTAGGAAAAAATAACCTTTACAGACCATTTCAGGTCAACTCAACCAGTGGTCAATCGGGTGTGCAGGTGTGGGAGGTTGAATTTTATAATGTATCGCCTGTAAGTAATGAAGCTGCCGTCGATAATTTCGACGTTGAAGCCTCAAGTAATGTGCAATCAATAATTGAGGAGGAATATTGGCGGGTAAATACTGCTTCTCCAGCCAATGGAGCAACATTTAGAGTGAGCGAAATTGTCACAACCATTTCACAGGATGAAATTGATGACCAAGAGCTCAGGGTCTTAATTTGGGATGATGCAGGCACTGAGTGGGACGACCTTGGTGGAGTTGCTTCAGGGACACCATCAAGTGCATCTATAGTATCAACAATAGGAGCTGCATTTAGTGAAAACTATTTTTCATATGGCTCAGAAAATTCTATGAGCGTTTTACCTGTCGAATTGACGTACTTTAAAGGAGTGGCAGAAAATAATCAGGTAAAGCTAATTTGGGAAACTGCATCCGAAATAAATAACGACTTCTTCGAAGTTCAGCGCTCTGCGGATGGAAATTCATTTGAAGCCATTGGCGTTGTGAAGGGAAATGGAAACAGCAATGAACCGATTCAGTATACCTTCAGAGATTCGAAACCATATTTGGGGCTTAGCTATTATCGATTAAGACAAGTGGACTTTGATGGTGCAGAAGAGTATCTTCCAATCATTCAGGTTGACAATAACTTCAAACAGAAGGGGATAAATATTTCCACCTATCCCAATCCTACCTCCCCTGAAAACCTGAATGTCCGAATCCTTTCAGGAGATGATCATTCTGGTATTACACTAGAAATTGTTGATATGGCGGGCAGGTCGTATGTTCAAAACCATTTTAATGGCTCCTTAATCATTGATCAAAAATTGGAGATCAAAAGAAAAATGATTCCGGGTATCTACTTTATGATCGTTCAGCAAGGAAGAAATACGCAACGTCATAAGATTATCATTAGATAAGCCTTATTCATTCAAGCAATGAGAGAAGACACTGAATTTCTATACATGTAAATAATGTAATTCTACCGCAGTTTTATATCACTTCAAGGATATTTCGATTCCAAATAACGACTAACCATACTTGTCTAGTATAAAAATAGATTCGATTTATCACATCTATTATTGATTTATTATCGATATTATTGTATAATGTTTATTATCATTTGATAATATTTTATGAAATTATTTTCAGGCGTGTACTGAAGTGTGTTTTGTAAAGCTTAGATAATTGACATTACCACAACCATCATCATGAAGAGATTTCTTTGTTCTCTGCTAATACTTCTCTGTACATATGTTTATGCAGGTGACCCTAATATTTTCTATTATGTAAATGATGAGGACAACACCCTTTGGCAATTAAATGTCAGTACCGGTGTGAGTTCTGAAATAGGAACAATTAGTGTAGGCGGAATTGAGGCAATAGCATTTTGGCCAATTCCCAATAATAATATTTTGTATGCCGCAAATGGAGATGATCTTGGAACCCTGGATACTTCTGATGGAACCTATACTTTAATTTCAGAAATTGATGGAGGAGGCACCTTAAATGGGGCTCTCGGTGCAATTGGAATTACAGATGTAGATGGACTGTCCTTTGACCCGTTTACGGGCGTATTGTGGGCTTCTGAACGACGTGGAACTAATGGAGATTATGATGTCATATTTCAGATTGATGAAACTACCGGGCAATATGTGCCTGATGCCTTCGGCCCAAACATAGATTATATTGTCATAGATGGAGACGGGATTTATGATGATGTTGATGATATAGCTATTAGCCCTACAACAGGATTGATGTTCGCTGTTAGTAACAATGGAGCAGTAGATCAGCTGATTAATATCAATAAATGGACAGGAGCAATTACCGTAATAGGCAATCTTACATTTCAGGATGTAGAAGGAATGGCATTTGCCAATAATGGAAATCTTTATGGATCCCTGGGTGCAGGAAACAATCCGAATTTTTATGAGATTGATCCATCGGATGCCAGCATGACTAGTGGAGTAGATTTAGGAGATAATGGAGGCAATCCGGATACAGAAGCTCTCTCTGCTCTTGTGGCGGACGCTAATACTGTTTCAGGAACACTCTTCGATGATCAAAATCTAAATGGAATTCGAGACGGGGAGCCTGGTCTGGCGAACGTGACTATTAATCTTTATTTGGATAATAATAGTAATGGATCGTTAGATGGTGGAGATAATTTGTTGCAAAGAGTGACCACTAATTCCTTAGGCCAGTTTTCTATCTACATCGCCACTACCGCAGAGTTGCTAATCACAGTAGATGAAAGCACACTTCCAAGCAATTATACCTTAACCACTACAAATCTTCAGACAGCAACATTTGCAGACAATGTAAATTTCTCAGAAACAAACTCCGGAAACAACTTCGGAGCGGGAGCATCTACAGACACGGATGGAGATGGCATCATGGACTTTACAGAAGGAACGGGTGATAGTGATGGTGATGGAGTGTTAGATAGAAATGATCTCGATTCAGATAATGATGGAATACTGGATGCAGATGAAGGAACTGAGGATTTAGATTACGATGGAGTGCCAAAGTATCTCGATTTGGATTCAGATAATGATGGAATCACTGATGCAATAGAGGCAAATGGTGGAGCAGAACCTACAAATTATTCCAGTTCATCGGCTACTATCACTGGCTCGGTTGGTACCAATGGAATTCCTGATGCAGCGGAAACTTCAGCAGATTCCGGTGTTTCGATACTTGCTGTTGGCGATCAGGATACCGATGGTATTGAGGACTATTGGGATCCGGATTCAGACAATGACGGAATCCTGGATGTAATTGAAGCAGGCGGAACTGATGCCAATGGAGATGGCATCCTCGATTCATTCTCTGATGCCAATGGAGATGGAATTTCAGATGCCCTACTTAGCAGCCCACTTACTATTTTAAATACAGATCAGGCATACGAATCAGCAAACGCCTTAACTGAGCTACCCAATTATTTGGATTTGGATAGCGATAACGACGGGATTGATGATACCAATGAAGGATATAGCACTTCACAAACAGATCGGCCGGGTTTAATCACAGATGGTGACGATGATGGAATAATCGACTTTTGGGACATCTCACTTGGCGGAACACCAATTACTCCGAACGATCATGATTCAGATGGTACACCTGATTATTACGATACAGATTCAGATAATGATTCCATTTTAGACCTGATTGAGGCTAATGATGCCGATAATGATGGTACAGAAGATGATGCGGTAACTGGTAATGATGACAATGGTAACGGAATTGATAATGTATTTGATAATGATTGCTCATCTGTATCTTATTTAAATGAAGTTTCATCGGATTATGGTGAAGAAGTAGTTGCGACTGGCGTCATGGACATAGGAAGTAGTGATTTAGAATTAATGTACGATGATCCAGATGAGCAACTGGTGGGTATTAAATTTTCAAACTTACCGATACCAAATGGTGCTGATATTTTAAGTGCTTATATACAGTTTGAGGTTGATGAAAACACACATACAGGTACTGTTATAGTTGATATTTTCGGAGAACTAGTCGATGATGCATCGAATTACACGGGCACGAATAATGATATCAGTAACAGAACTCCAACTTCCGCAAGTGAGGCGTGGACAATTAATACAACATGGGATACCAATGGTGAGCGAGGTGTAAATCAACGATCACCTGATCTTTCCTTGGTAATTGAAGAAATTATAGGACAAGGAACATGGACATCTGGTAATGATCTTAGCTTTATTCTTCAGCGAAATGCAGGTGATGCGTCTAACAATAATAGAACAGTTGAAAATGATCCAATACTTGTGGTTGTCTATGAGGGTGGATTGAGTTATGGCTGTGGAACCAGCGTTGCTTTACAAGATACTGACTCAGATCTTTTGCCGGACTTCAGGGATAATGACGATGATAATGACGGAATCCTCACTTCTGTAGAACCAACCGATTCAGAACCGAATGGCACACCAAACTACCTGGAAACGAATACCACATGTTCAGCTACCGGACCACTAATTTCTGGAAATGCAGATGCTGTAGTCTCAACGTTTAATGAAGATGCCGGGGAGCCAGGTTCAAATGCACTAGGTGCTGCTGACGGCACAGGTGCTCGTATGGGAGACGAGTCAGATGCAATTCTCGTTTTGGATATGACCGATGAGGTAAGGTTTGGAGAAGATGTTACTGTTAGGTTAAGAAGCTCAGGGGCTGGAAGTGCGGATATTCGCGTCCAATTTTCTAATGATAATGTGAGTTACGGATCTGCGATAGATCTTAATTTCAATAACGGTGGTACGTATACCGATTATGCATTTACTGTAAATGTATCACCAGGAGCACGGTATATTAAGCTGACCGAAATCCTGGATTCTGAGCAAACTTTACGTATAGATGCAGTTAGTTATAGTTTCAATGATTGTGCCACTGATACTGATTTGGATGGTGTACTAGATGCTTCTGACGCAGATTCTGATAATGACGGAATACCAGATGCCACCGAAGGAACGGGCGATACGGATGGGGATGGTGTAACGGATGACTTGGATTTGGATTCTGATAATGACGGAATCCCTGACGCTGTAGAAGCAAATGGAGGAACTCTTCCAGCCAATATGACCGCCGATGGTCAATTTAATATTCCTTATGCTCAGGCAAATGACTCAGATGACGATGGTCTGGTTGATGATATTGACGATACGGGAGGAACATATACTTCTGGCACCCCTTTAACCAACCCTGATACAGATGGCGATGGCCTTGATGATAGAATTGATGTAGATGCAGATGGAGATGGTATTCCTGATGTTGTTGAGGCAGGTGGTGTCGATGTAGACGGGGATGGAAGAGCTGATAGTTCCACAGATACAGACAATGATGGATTGATTGATACCTTTGACTCAAGTGAGGATGGAACGGCTCTTGCAATAACTTCTAGCGATGCGGATTCATTTCCGGATTATTTAGATATCGATTCGGATAATGACGGGATAACAGACCATCGCGAAGGACAAAATTCAGCTTCCTATACCGCTTCAGCCAATGTAGATACTGATGGTGACGGTCTTGATAATAACTATGATACCGATAATGCTGGAATCGCAAGCGGAACCTTTGATATCGATTCCGATGGTACTCCAGATTACCTCGATACAGATTCAGATAATGATGGAATCACTGATCTAATCGAAGGAAACGATGCGGATGCTGATGGAGTAGCTGATGCAGTTGTTTCAGGTACAGATACAGATAATGATGGTTTAGATGATAATTTCGATAATGTAGCAGGTCCTGCTGCAGGAAATGAAGCGGGCTCCAATGTAGCTCGTCAAAATACAGATGGTGATTCACAAGCAGATCACAGAGATGCAGACGATGATGCGGACGGTATTTTAACCACCAATGAAGACTTCAATGGAAATGCTGACTTTTCTGATGACTTTACACAAGGAGGCTCTCCGGTACCTGATTACATCTATTTAGGAGATACGGATGGAGATGGAACCAATAACGACCTGGACTTGGATAAAGACAATGACGGTATCACAGATATCAACGAGGGTGGGGGAACAGACCCTAACGCTGATGCAGATTCCGATGGTATTCCAAACTATGCTGATTCAGATATAGCAGGCTTCATAGATGGAAATGGAGACGGGATCAATGACAATTTCGACAATGATCAGGATGGCGTGCCAAATCATTTTGATTTGGATTCTGATAACGATGGAGTACCGGATGCGGTAGAAGCAAATGGAGGCGTGCTTCCAACGGATATGGATGCCGATGGCTCGTATCCGCCAGGAATTGTTTTTGCGAATGATACTGACAATGACGGGCTTCATGATACATATGATCCGGATTTCGCAACAGAATTAGCAAATGCAGATTCAGACGGTGATGGCATTCCAAACAGCAGTGATCTGGATTCTGACAATGATGGTCTACCCGATGCTTTGGAAAATGGGGGAGGAACACTCCCGGTCAATATGACTGCAAATGGACAGTTCTCTGCAGCTTATGTTGCTGCAAATGACACGGATAATGATGGAATAGCTGACGATGTAGATCCTGATAATAGTGGAACTGCTATTACGCCAAGGTCAACAGATAATGATGGATTAATTGATGCATTTGATAGAGATTCAGATAATGATGGCCTCACAGATACTATTGAAGCAAACGGAACGGATGCAGATGGAGATGGAGCCCTTGATAGCTTCACAGATACCAATGCTAATGGATTAAATGATGCTGTAGATGTCAATGCATCCGGCACAGCCCTATCCTTAGTTTACACTGATTTTGGTGGTAGTCCAGATCACCTGGATATTGATTCGGATAACGATGGGATTGTGGATAATATTGAAGGCCAACCTACAATCGGATATAACGCTCCTCAAGACCTTGATACCGACGGTGATGGTATCGATGATCAGTACGATGCAAATAATGGCGGAACAGCAATAACTCTACAGGATACAGATGGTGACGGAACTTACGATTACCGAGACCTGGACTCGGACGGAGATGGAGTTTATGATGTTATAGAGGGTTCTGATGCGAATCAGGATGGCGCACAAGATTTCAACGGATTTGGTGATTCTGATGGAGATGGCCTTACAAATCCATTTGATAATGTAAGTGGACCTGCATCTGGTAATGCTACCGGAAGCCAGGCTGGTTTACAAAACTCAGATTCGGACGCTATTCTGGATTGGCGTGATAATGATGACGATGGTGATGGTATTCCAACAGCTAATGAAGATAATAATGCAAACGGAAACTGGAGTGATGATTTCACACAAGGAGGTAGCAGCCCTGATTACCTGCATGTAGACACAGATTTTGATGGTGATGGGGTGTTAGATAGCAATGATCCGGACGCTGATAATGATGGAGTTCCGGATATTGATGAAGGATTTGGAGAAGACCCGAGTGCAGATGCTGATTCAGACGGTGTTCCAAACTATCTAGATCCGGATTTTGTGCATGGTACACTTGGGGTATTTGTTGACTCAAATGGTGATGGTATCAACGATATTTTTGATACTGATCTGGATGGTATTCCAAATCAAAAAGACAGAGATTCAGATAACGATGGAATGTCTGATCTAATAGAAGCAGGAGGAACAGATGTAGATGGGAATGGAATTGCGGATGACCTTACAGACTCAGATGGTGATGGAATTGTTGACTTGTTTGATGGTACTCCACTTGCTTTACCGGACACGGATGGGGATGGACTCGCAAACGTGTTTGATGCTGATGCAGATGGAGACGGAGTAGTTGATGCAATTGAAAATGGCCAGGCAGATGCAGATGGAAATGGTCGTTTAGATGGATTTACAGATACAGACGGAGATGGATTTGATGATCGTTACAATCCGGATTCAGGAGGCTCTGCTATTACGATTGCTGACACGGATGGAGATGGATTTGATGATTACCTGGAGGCCGATAGTGACAATGATGGAATCAGTGATAATATAGAAGCCCAAACCACAGCGGGTTTCACGGCCCCAGCAGGAGCTGATGCAGATAGAGATGGAATCGATGATAATTACGATTCAGATTCGGCAGGAACGCCTATTTCTGAGGTAGATACCGATGGTGATGGCACGCCGGACTTTCAAGATACAGACAGTGATGGAGATTCGGTTCTGGATGTCATAGAAGGAAGTGATGCTAATAGCGATGGAATTGCTGATTGGGACGGTAATTCAGATGATGTTTTTGATCCGGGTGAGGGTAATGTTGATACAGATAATGATGGTATACTTGATGCATTCGATCCGGACAATGGTGGATCAGCACCAGGATTACAAAATACTGACTCAGCAGATGAAGCGGATTATCGGGATGCTGATGATGACAATGACACTATAAACACAATTGATGAGACTAATGATGCTGATACCAACGGTACAGATGATTACCTGGAAACTGACACACCAGTAGCAGGCGATACTGACGGTGACGGAGTAGCTGATGGAGCCGATGAGGATGATGATAATGACGGTATCCCGGATGTGACAGAAGGAACGGGTGATACAGATGGTGATGGGATTACTGATGATTTAGACCTGGATTCTGATAATGATGGAATCCCGGATGCTATAGAAGCCAATGGGGGCACACTTCCTCCAAATATGACTCCAGAAGGGCGTTTTATCATTTCATATGCTGTCGCAAATGATGGGGATAATGACGGACTAATCGATGATGTGGACGGAACACCATTGTCAGATCCTGATTTTGACTCTGACGGACTTGAGGATCGGATAGATAAAGATGCAGATAACGATGGAATTCCTGACATTATTGAGGCTGGCGGGGCAGATAGTGATGGCGATGGAGAAGTAGACGATGCGGCAGATGTCGATGGGGATGGACTCGCAGATATTGTGGATTACTCCGAAAACCCGGGTGACCATTTAATACCAGGTGATAAGGATGGAGATGGCAATGAAAACTACATTGATTTAGATAGTGATGGTGATACCATATATGATTTAGTAGAAGAACAACGTGCTCCATCAGACATAGATACGGATGATAATGGCATTGTTGACGGAGCAACCGATGCTGACAATGACGGAGTACTTGACTCAGTAGATCCAGATGAAGGTGGATTTGCAAGCTTACCGGATGATTTTGATGGCGATGGACTAGCAGATTACCTGGATTTAGATAGTGATGGCGATGGACTGCCTGATGCGACCGAAGGAACAGTAGATACGGACGGTGATGGGTATGAAAATTACATTGATATCGATAGCGATGGGGATGGAATCACAGATAATAGAGAAGGACAGGCATCATCTGCATATAGAGCGCCCAACCTTCTGGATGATGACAATGATGGTCTGGATAATAGATACGATACGGATAATGGAGGAACAGTAATAACCATTGTCAATACCGATTCTAACGGATCACCTGACTACCTGGATACTGATTCAGACGATGACGGAATACCGGATAGTATAGAAGGACATGATGCTGATCAGGATGGAGTTGCAGATCGCACAGCTATTGGATCAGATCTGGATCAGGATGGTTTGGATGATTCTTTTGATACTGTCACTTCAGGAAACTCAGGAAATTCCACCGGATCAAATGCAGCAGTTATAAACACCGATGGAGGGGACCAAAGAAACTGGCAGGATACCGATGATGATAATGATGGTGCACTCACCAGCGCAGAAGATGATAATTCCAATGGAGACTGGTCTGATGATTTTACCCAAGGGCAGAGCACAAACACCATTCCTGACTACCTGTACAATGAATCGACCAATCCATTACCAGTTGAGTTGCTTTATTTTAATTCAACATTAAATAACAGCAGTGTTGTGGTGAGTTGGGCTACTGCTTCAGAAACCAACAATGATCATTTTAGTCTCCACCGATCATTCGATGGAAAGTCCTGGGAGCAGGTTGTTGTTAAAAATGGTGCAGGCGATAGCAATGAACTGATCGAATATGAATGGGTAGATAGTAATTATACTGCCGGTATCCGTTTCTATCAATTGAAGCAAACAGATTTTGATGGACATTCCGAAACGTTTGAGATCATAGATATCGAAGTGCCTTTTACGAATTTGACTGTAACCATATACCCAAATCCCGCTGAAGATTATTTAATAATTGAAAACAGCGCTAAAGGAACTGTGAAATATCGCTTGGTTGATCTAAAGGGCAAAGTGATTATAGCTGATCAATATGATTTTCAGACAAGAATTGACATCACGAAATTAACGTCAGGACTTTACCTGCTTTACCTGGATAGTGTTGAACAAAGTACTGTTCAAAAGATTGTCATTAAAAGGTGAGTTCAAAACTTATTAATCAAATTCACAGCGCAGCAGGCCACAAAGCCTGCTGTTTCTGTTCGAAGGGTATTTTCCCCTAGTGATGTGGCTTGAAATCCTGCTTTTTTCGCTTGCTCAATTTCATTTAGACTGAAATCTCCTTCAGGACCAATTAGAATGGTTGTTGATTTCTTTGGAATCAGAATGTCTTGGATATATTTATAACTATGATCCACATGTGCAATCAGCTTCAAATTGTTATTTTCAGCATCAATCAATTGATCAAATGGAGTGAGATCGTTTAGTTTCAAAAGGAACGGATTGCCTGATTGCTTCATTGCACTAATCGCTTTCTTCTCCAATCGGTCTATTCGTAGTTTCTTTCGTTCACTATTCTGCGTCTGAATAAATGTCACTTCATCGACTCCAGTTTCTGACAGTTTTTCAACGAGCCATTCCATTCGATCCATATTTTTGGTGGGAGCTATCGCCAAATGAATGCTAAATGGCTTCTTTGTGCTTGTTTCAGACCTGATTATTTCAAATTCGCAGGCTTTTTTGTGAATTTGAGTCAAAACAGCAACGTGTTTATTCCCTTTTCCATCAAAAACCTGTATTTCATCTCCTTTTTTATGTCGTAAAACCAAAGCGCAATGCTTTGATTCTTCTTCTGATAGCGCATTTGGACCCTCGATTATGTCATTTTTGTAAAAAATGGTCATTTGTAGATCTATTTTTATTTAAATAGCATTAAAATTTTGCAAATTGGATGTTTTTTGGATTAAAAATCACCCAGCTACACACGTTTTTGCATAAAATAGCTAATTTTGTCATGTAAAAGTATTCCGAAAACTATAAACCATGGCACAACTAAGACACCAAGCGCTTAATTTAGTTCAAACACGAGAGAAGGTAGAGGTACAGGCTCCTTCCAAACGCATCTCCGAGTATTTTGGAGAAATGGCCTTCACCAAGGCTCAGATGCAGACCACTCTGTCACCTGAAGTATACAAACGAGTTACCGACAGCATTAAAAATCGCAAGAAAGTCGATATCGAAACGGCAGATGCGGTTGCAGCAGCGGTAAAGAACTGGGCGCTTGAGCGAGGGGTTACGCACTACACCCACTGGTTTCAGCCATTGACAGGTGCTACAGCTGAGAAGCACGATTCATTCTTTGATCCGAGCAAAGGGATTGAAAACTTCCGTGCAGAAGCATTGGTTCAGCAAGAGCCGGATGCTTCATCCTTTCCGAATGGTGGAATTCGAAGCACGTTCGAGGCAAGAGGCTACACAGCATGGGATCCTTCCTCTCCAATCTTTATTTATGGAAAAACGCTATGTATCCCTACCATTTTTGTAGCCTATACGGGTGAAGCGCTCGATCATAAAGCGCCATTGTTGAAGGCATTGGAAGCGGTGGATAAAGCAGCAGTCAAGGTTTGTAGACTATTTGATAGGAATGTGTCTAAAGTAAATGCTTCGCTAGGGTGGGAGCAGGAATACTTTGTGGTAGATAAGGCATTATATAATGCAAGACCTGATTTGGTTATGGGGGGTAGAACCCTGTACGGACATAACCCGGCAAGAGGCCAGCAGCTTGATGATCACTATTTTGGTTCTATTCCTTCGCGTATCTATGATTTCATGAAAGACTATGAAATTGAGTCGCATAAGTTAGGTATACCCTTGATGACTCGTCACAATGAAGTAGCTCCGGCACAGTATGAAGCTGCACCAATGTACGGGCCGGTAAATGAAGCAACCGATCAAAATCAGCTACTCAAAGATGTGATGGAGAAGGTAGCCAACAAGCATAACTTGCGCGTGCTATTCCATGAAAAGCCATTCGCTGAACTCAACGGTAGCGGTAAACACAACAACTGGTCTTTAGTTACTGATACAGGCGTCAATCTATTTCAACCAAGTTCCAGCGCAAAGGATAATTTACTGTTCCTTACGTTCTTCGTTACGACAATCAAAGCAGTTCATGAATATGCTGATCTAATTCGATCAAGTATTGCATCGGCTGGAAATGACTTCCGATTGGGTGCAAATGAAGCACCTCCGGCTATTATTTCGGTTTTCATCGGATCTACGCTTACCAAAGTGTTGGATAAGCTCGAAAAGTCTGGTGATATCATGGTAGAGAAAGGGGAGAACTTATACATGAAGCTGGGAATCGATCAGATTCCTCCAATTATTCTGGATAACACGGATAGAAACAGAACATCCCCATTTGCATTCACTGGTAATAAATTTGAATTCAGAGCAGTTGGATCTGATGCGAATGTTTCTGACCCAATGATGGTACTTAACACAATCATGGCTGATCAGCTTGCAGATTTCTATAAGAAGGTAAACAAGAAAATAGATGGAGGACGAGAAAAGCGACTCGCAATCATCGACATTCTGAGAGATTATATCAAAGAGTCTAAGCCAATTAGGTTTGAGGGAGATGGCTACTCAGATGATTGGGTAAAGGAAGCCGCGAAACGAAAACTTTCGAACGAAAGAGAGACACCAAGAGCGCTGGATTTTTCAGTCACCGACAAGGTTGTTAAGCTTTATGAAAAGCATAAAGTGATGACCAAGGTAGAGATTGAGGCTCGCCATGAGATCCGTTTGGAAAATTATATCATGAAAGTGCAGATTGAGTCCAGGATGATGGGAGATATTGCCAGTAACATGATCATCCCAACTGCGACTAAATATCAATCTCAATTGATAGAAAATGCAAAAGGGCTAAATGAACTTGGGCTTGACGCAACAGAAATCAAGAAGACAATTGAGCAGGTATCTACCCATATCAATAATGTGAGGAGGTTATCTCACGAAATGACGGAGGAGCGAAAGCGAATCAACAAAATAGAAGATATCAGAGAAAGAGCCATTGAGTACTGTGACAGTGTGAAAGGGAAATACTTTGAGCCGCTAAGATACGCGGTGGACAAACTGGAGTTGCTGGTGGATGATGAAGATTGGCCACTTCCTAAGTACAGAGAATTGTTATTTTTAAGGTAATTGATAAAGTTGTAATTAAGCCCCTGTTGATATCAACAGGGGCTTTTTATTTACTCGTATTTTAAATTGTCAGCAGGGTTAACGGAGGCTGCCTTGTATGCCTGAAAGCCTGTTGTAAGCATCACAAATGCTGTAACAATTAATAGTACAACTACAAAAATCACCAGATTAATTTCGGTGTGATATTCAAAATCCCCTAGCCAATTATTCATGATTTTATACCCAATAATGAACGCAGGTAGTGCACCCACCAAAACCAACCAGATAAAGTCTTTAACTAATAGAAGAACGAGACCTTTCACATCTGCACCAAGCACTTTTCTAACACTAATTTCCTTGGTTCGCTGTTCAGCAGTAAAGGAAGCCAGACCCAACAATCCAAGACCGGAAATGATGATCATCATCAACGCAAATCCAAGGAACAGCTGACCCCTTAGTTGATCGCTTTCATAATCACGCATGAAATTTTGATCCAGAAATTGGTATTCGAATGGTGCGTTCGGAAATAACTCTTCCCAGGATGCCTGAATATGATCAATGCCCTCTTCCAGATCACCGGAAATTTTCACCATCGCCTGTCTGTTGTTAAGGTTCGGATAAATCATAAAAGACTCTATAGGATTATACATTGATTGATGATGAAAATCCTTGATTACTCCTATTACTTTATGAAATACCGTACTATCCCGATCAAACTGGAATCGCTTTCCAATCGGATCATCCCAATCGAATCGTGCTACCATCGCCTCGTTCACCAGTACTGCTGTAGCTGTATCACTCAGATGATCTCTTGAAAAGTTCCTGCCTTTTACCAACTCAATGTCTAGTACCTCAACATAGTCATAGTCTACACCAAACCAATCCACTCCATATTCTTCCATTACACCTTCTTTGGTTTCAACCTGCATTACATTTTTGCCAAAACCATTACCCGGAACAGTGGTAGATGTTGAGGCATTTTCAATATTGGGATTAGCTAAAAGCTTGGTTCTTAAAGTTTCCCACCGTTCGCTGGTAGCTCGGTTTAGGCTAAAATTAATCACCTGGTCTTTGTTGAAACCAAGGTCAGCATTTCGTACATATTGCATTTGCTGATAGATCACAAGTGTGCCAATTAGCATAAAAATGGAAACGGCGAATTGTATACCTACAAGCACTCTTCGCAACCATACATTCCCGGTTCTTTTGCTTCCAGCGCCCCCTTTGATTGCTTTAATAGGACTGAACCCTGAGAGGTAGAATGCAGGGTAGGAGCCACTCACCAATCCTGTGAAAATCAAAATACCTACCAAAGTCATGATGATTTCTTTGGAAGTAAGATCACTCAACATCAGCGAGGTGCCAAGCTGATCATTTATCAAAGGCACAGCCACCAGCAACACTAAAATGCTTATTGCCATAGAAACCAAAGCAATAAGCACAGACTCCATAATGAACTGACGAATTAGCGATGTGCGTACCGCACCCATCACTTTCCTGATCCCCACTTCCAACGATCTTCTCATTGACCGGGCTGTAGCCAGGTTCATGTAGTTGATACAAGCAATCAGAACAAGGAAGATGGCCACCGCAAGAAATATGTAGATATAGTCAATGTTTCCGAGAGCAGATGGTTCATTCTGAAAATCAGAGTAGAGGTGAATGTCAAGGATATTGATCATTTCATATTTGACCTTGATATCAAACTGATCAAATATGGTAGCGACATACTTCGGTATGATTTCATCATTGAGTCGCTTTTCCACATATGCAGGATCTACACCTTCGTTTAATACGACATAGGTATATAAGCCAAAGCCTCCCCAGCTTTGGGAATTCGCATAGCGCTCGTTTGTACTAAATGACGCCATGGCATCTGGTCGGATATGAGAAGTGACCGGAATATCTTCGTAGACTCCCGTTACTTTGTAGGAAAATCGCTCAGTCTCCAGCAATTTTCCCATCGGGTTTTCTCCTTTAAAGACTTTATCTGCCAGTGTTTTGCTAATTGCTACACTGTTGGGAGCATCGAGGGCTGTGACAGGATCGCCTTGTAAGAAGTTCACAGCAAAAACTTCAAATACAGTAGAGTCCACCAGGTACCAGTTTTCTGCCTCATAATTACGATCATCATACCGGAATCGTGAATTGCCGCCACCCGCAAACCGTGTGAATTGTTTGATTTCCTGAAATTCTTCATTGACAGTTTTTCCGAGAGGTGGCTGGCTTACCGCCCACCGGAAGGCATTGTCAGGCTCAGTGATATCTGCAGAGATGCGGTAAATATTTTCAGCATTCGGATGATGTTTATCAAAGCTGGTTTCCTGATTGAGGTATAAAACGATAAGCAATGCGGAGGCAATGCCAATAGTTAATCCCAAAATGTTAAGAAGGGCATAGCCAGGTTGGCGTTTGAGGTGACGTATGGCCACCAGAAAGTAATTCTTTAGCATGAGTTTGAGTTTTGTGACGTATCTAAGATACTCGGCTCAATGCCAATAGTTTCAGCCATTCATCATAATTATGATTTTTTAACAGATGAACTACCTTTGTCTATAGATATGAAAACAGCAGAAATACACACGAAAAGGGGAGTGATGAAAGTCGAATTCTTTGAGAAAGATGCTCCTAACACAGTGAAAAATTTTATTGATCTCGCAAATGATGGTTACTACGACGGGCTAACCTTCCATCGCGTGATCCCTAACTTCGTTATTCAGGGAGGCTGTCCCAAAGGAGACGGGACCGGTGGGCCCGGCTACCAGATCGATTGCGAGCTGGATGGTGGGAATCAGTACCATGATAAAGGAGTTTTATCAATGGCGCATGCTGGAAGAAATACCGGTGGATCACAGTTCTTCATTTGCCACAATCGTGATAATGTAGCTCACCTGGATAGAAACCACACCGTATTCGGGAAAGTGGTGGAAGGCCTGGATGTGATCGACCAGATCAAAGAAGACGATGTGATGGAAAAAGTGGTTGTTTCAGGATAAAATTAAATTGAACAAATGGAGAGGCTTACAGAAATGTGAGCCTTTTTTGTTTCACTCCAATCCGTTTAACTTCATTGTATTAAAATGTTTAAGACTATGAAGAAAATACTCACCTTGATATTAGCCTGCTTATATGTCTCATGGCTAATTGCTCAGCAAAGGACAGAAGCTGATACAATTGCCACCAACGATGGAGAAGTGATCATTCAACCCATCTTACATGGAACATTGGTTCTTTCATGGAATGATCAGACTATATATATAGATCCTTATGGTGGAGCTGAACGATTTGAAGGATTAGCAGACCCAACGCTCATCTTAATTACAGATATTCATGGGGATCATTTAAATCAAAAGACGCTCGATGCTTTGGATACGGAAAGAGCGCAGTTTATTACTCCTCTGGCAGTAAAGGAGAAATTACCTGAAGAAATGAAACGAAGAACTGCTGCGATCGAAAATGGCCAGACAATTGTTTTTGAGGGAATTGAAATATTAGCAATCCCCATGTACAATTTACCAGAAACTGACGACTCTCGCCATCCCAAAGGGAGAGGGAATGGTTACATACTTAGTTTAGGCGACAAACGAATTTATATCTCAGGAGATACTGAGGATATTCCTGAGATGAGAAATCTCCAAGATATTGATGTTGCTTTTGTTTGCATGAACGTACCTTATACCATGGATGTAGATCAGGCAGCCAGTGCAGTTATCGAGTTTCAACCAAAAATCGTTTACCCATTTCATTACAGAGGAAAGGGTGGGTTGAGCGATGTTGAATCTTTTAAAAAGCAGATTGATCAGGCAGCTATCGGTGTGGAAGTGCGGTTAAAAAATTGGTATCCTAAGTAAATACTGGATTGAATCTTGGATTTAATTGAATTATTGTGCGTGTTATAATTCATTCGTCCAAGATTTTTCATGTTTGATCGATTTTGAAACAATCTAATTTCCCGCAATCGTTGGCGGAAAATTCTACTGTAAAGTCGCCTTAACAAATATTATGGGTGTATTAAGGCAAAATAAACTCTTCTTCAATTAGAAATATACCCTAAAGTAGTTATTGCAGAATTTTAAAAGTCTCTTTAGCTTGCTCTTGCCTTAATTAAATAGTTTACTAACCCATAAAACAATCATTATGAAGAAACTTCTCTTGGTTTCTCTAATGATTTTCTTGACTAGCATCGTGTATGCGCAGGACGATTCCGGAGGGACCAGTCCTACGTCAGGGGAATTATTAATTGAAATCACCTCTTCACCATTTGGTAGAGATGGCAATACCTACTCATCGAGTAGTAATAACACTCTGCTAAATTTTGGTCAGTTCAGAGCACGATATTTTCTGGACGAGACGCTTGTACCTCGCTTAGGTATTTGGTTTTCCATCGACGATAATAGAGATGGAATGACAACACCTGATGCGACGGAGACTATATCACAGTTTATGTTTACACCGGGCATAGAGTACCACTTCACAAATGAAGGAGGATTTACCTCTTATGCAGCACTAGATGTAATCTTATCTGGAAGGTCAGTTAAAAGAATTAGCGAAACAGATTCTGATATCTCAGGAGCATTGCCTTCAGGAGATGTATCGTCAATTACAGATCCTAATCAATCATTTTCATTCCAAAATAGAGGATACTTTGGAATTGGCGCGATGGGAGCTGTCGGAGCTGACTACCATTTCTCTTCTCGTTTTTACATGGGAGCAGAAATAGGATTCTACTTTATCACAGGTAAAAGTTCTGATGTAGAGATTGATGGAGCCCTTTATCAAGAGGGAATCAAATTTTTCGAGTCTGGTGTGAAAACCAGTAATTCATTCAGAATTGGATTCAAACTACTTAACTAACGTCTAGAATAATGAAAAAATTATATAACAATATTTTATACCTAAGAGCATTGATGCTGGTCATGTTGACCGGGCTTTTTGCTTTTAGTGCGAATGCGCAATTTACGATCAATCAAAGCCCAAATCCGGCTGATCTTCGTTTCGTGAATGGGCAGGATACAGTAATAATTGATACTACAGGAACTGATTTTAGTTCCTCCACAGTATTCTACCTGCACTATGATCTCACATTGGATGCAGACAAAGTCATAGGGTCTAGTTCAGATACCGCAATTGTTTTCAATTGGGAGTATTTGGACGGCTTCACTGAAAGTTACTATGTAACAAGTGCAGTTGACTTTGGATCTAATCAGGAAATAGAATTTGATCCGGGAGACATCAACCTAGGTGGAACTCAGGATTATGTGACGGGTGGTGTGAGTTATTATACCAACACCTATGAAATGGATGAGGTTGGCTTTAGAAGACTGACTACACCAGAAATACCGGAATTAAATACGTCTGACGATGCAAGCCTTTTTGTGGGTATGTATTTGGCAGATGTCGTTGGTACAGAAGATTCATTGTTAGTTGAATATTCTACTAATGGTACGGATTGGACTGTAATGGAGGATGTACTTGACTCTGCTTATTTCAACAACCAATATGCTGATGAGCATTTGGGCGATGGATACACAACCATCGAATTTGAGCTACCTGTTAATGCTAAGACGGCAACTACTAGTTTTAGAATCAGACAAGGAGTTAGAAGCGATTACGTCGCAGATGAAGATGAATGGGGTGTAGATGCCGATAATTTTTATGTAAGTATTGGCTCTGAAAGTATTGGTACTCCTGTTTTCGTTAATAACTATGATGTAGACCTGCCTACTACAACAGTAGCAGATATCGAAGATGAAGATGGTAACTCAAACTTCACCTATTACCCGGGTGATTCAATAAATGTCCTGGCAACTTTTACGGGATATGAAGATCAAGTTTCTGAGTACGATTTCACTGCAATTTTCAGATACAGTGGTCAGTCATTTAGACTTGAGGCTGAAGATATTTCTAATATTATATCTTCTGATAATGGAGATGGTTCATTTGATTACGATTTTACCGTTTCAGGGTTCCTTCCTGTTGATGTAGAATTTGATGAGACCTGGAACGTTACAATTGAAGCGTATTCTGGTTCTTCTCCTACGTTGGGTAACGATATAGACTTAGAAACAGACGCAGTTTATGTAGGCTATTCAGCTGATTTTGATGATGACGGAGATAGAATGTTAACATCTCCGGAACTTAAAATTGAATCAGTAACTAACGCCTCTGTGTTTGTTGACCTTGTGAAAACAAGCACTGGCTTATCACCATCCGGAACTGAGATTGCACTTGAATACTCTACAGATGGTTTTGAGTCGTTTACGCAAATCGGCGATGCAATTAGTTTGAATGCTGATCTTTCTGAAAGAGATACATTTGACGTTTCGTCTATTTCCGCTTTAATCACGTCTACAACTCAGTTTAGACTTAGACAGCTAAGCAACAATGGTTCGGAACTGGATACCTGGGATGTTGATGAATTTTCATTCTATGCAGCCGGAACACTTTTGGGTGATGGAGATCCAGTTGATTATCAAGGTACTACTATAGATATTGATGCTCCGGTGATTGTATTAGATGCAGTAGATGTTCCTGATGATCTTATCTATCCAGGAGATGAAATAGAGCTGACTTATAATATTACAGAAGGACAGTTTGTTGCTGGAACAATGCTAACCGCAATATTAGAAGGAACGGATTTTGAATACATGATCGGAAATTCAGAAGATATTGCTCCGGGTGATGATCAGGATCATACGATTACAGTAACAGTCCCACCGATTATAGGGGGTACTTATAGTGTAAAACTTGCTACAAACCCTGAATCAAACACGATTGATTTTCCGGTTTTTGATACTGAGGTCACTATAACAAGTATTGATTCTGACAATGGGGTATTTGATGGAACTGTAGATGTAATCTATCCTGGTGATGTTGTTACGGCTAATTATGAAATTAGTGGTTCCCTGGGAACCGGCGCTGAGCTATTTTTTGAAGTATGGGATCAGGGAGATGAAACAACCACTGATGACGATGAATGGACAATCTTAAACTCTGCAACTGGAGCTGATATAAATGGAACCATTTCAGGTACGCTTCCAACAGACATCAACTATGATGATCCTTCAAATCCAAAAGTTCGAATTAGAGTTGGAAATGGATTGTTGGCTAATTCTTCAGATGTACTTGTTGAAGACTTATCAGGAAATAATATCAATTATTTCATTGGAACCGCGGAAGGTTTCTCTGGTTACATTTTTGACGTTTTCGATGAGGAATTGATCGAAGGAAATGATCCAACAGATATAGATAAATTGATAGGGTCAGGAGAGCGGTCAGCTACAACGATTCCTTTTGAGATGCCATTTGGTGGCGGAGTATATGTTGGCTTGAACGGAATTTCATACGATTTTGATCAGGAAGTAGAAATTCAGGCTTCAAGCGACGGCACCACCTGGGAAACATTGCAAATACTTGAATACACTGGAACGGGGACTTTTTTCTCTGATTTCTTTCTTCCAATCTCCGCAGATTCCTGGGGTGATGAGACGAGATTTAGAATAATCTATAATGAAGACGGTGCTGCTGGTGAGTTCGAAAATGAAATCGAACTTTATTACATGTATGTTGTAGCAAATGAATCAGTCACTGCAAATACGTCCGAATTTGATATTAATGGACAGTTTAGAAGACCAAGAGTTTCGCTAGAAGTACTTGATAGCTATGATTTTGTAGTAGGAGAGTCTTTTGAAGTAGAATATACTACGGAGGGTACGTTCCCTGCAAACACAGAGTTCGCGCTTCTTTTCGAAGGCAGTGGAGTCGATGGAGACAACATTGCAGTCGTCGGTACTTCTGCAGATGAGGGAAGCGGAACATTCTCAGCAACAGCACCACTTTTCGCATTTACTGAGATGGGTGATGGAGTCGATTTATATGACGAAATCGTTGTTATTGCATATGATGCGACCGATGGAGATTACGTTCCAAATGAGGAAATCGACATTGAAGAAGAAGAGCAGTGGCTACTCATTGAAGGTGGAGATGGTGAAGGTGGATTTGATGATTTTGATTTCTCAGATGATGGAAACAGAAGCTTGTTAACACAGGCGTTTGATCTTTCCGGTTCTTCTTCTGTAACCCTGGAGTTCGACTTTAATCCATACGGAGTTGATGTAACAGACAATGTAAATACAATACCATTCTTACAAACATCTACAGACGATGGCGAATCATTCCAGGTACTTGCTGTTGATGAAACGAGTTTGGTTTCTGATGGAGCACTATATGAAAACAAAACCTATTCTGTAGAGCTTCCTTCATCTGTTCTTACAAGTGCAACACACTTTAGATGGTATCAGGCATTGAACCTGGGAGATGGTGAAAATGGATGGTCAATAGATAACGTAAAATTGATCATGTCTAATGGTAACGAAATTTCAACATTCTACTTAAGAGAGAATGATGAAGAATCAATTACGCTGAGTCATCCGGATGAAGATGGTTATGATTTTGCACAGGTTGATCCAACAGATGCGGTATTCAATGGAGAAGATGTGGATTTATCTTTCACAAAGACCTTTGAGACATCTGATGATTTTCCTACTGGAACTACATTAGAATTCTTATTGTATGATCCGGGGGCCGGAGACTATGTGACTGATCCGGAAACAAATGCACCACTTCGTATTGCAATGGCAAGTGCGGCAGGTACGTTTACAGGATCTATTCCATTCTACGTGACTGAAGGATCCTATGATGTTTATTTGGTGGCTTCTAGAACGGATGGTCCTGATGGAGACTACTATTATGTTGGAGATGAGGACGGTGGTGTAGATGTAGGTGATTTGGATATTTTCCTTAGAGCTGTCAGAACAACCCTCGACTACCCGGATAATGACGTGCTTTATGCAGGAAGTAATGTAACATTCAATATCACTGTGGAAAATGATGCGACAAATGATGCGGGCACTAGTGGTTTGTATGCTACGCTTGTTGCTGAAAACTTCTCAGGAGGTGATGATCTTGTTCTTGCAGTTCAAGAAGGAGTTGATCCAATCACATTAGATCTACCACCATACCTTAGAAGTAATTATAACTTTGAGGTGAGACTTTCTGAGAATGCCGGTTTGGGTGAAGTAGGAGATATTCTAGGCGATAGTGATTTGCTAAACCTTGAAGATGATCCTATGAATTTCATTAATCAGGAGCAACTATCGGATGAAGGCGCTATCTATACCCCTGATTTTCCTGATGAAAATTTAACTGATGGAAATATTGAATTTAGATTTGACTATGTATCGAATGGTAATACTGTCTATCTGGATTATAAATACACAGGCGGCTGGGTAACGTGGCAAAACCTTGGTTCTTATTCCAGAACTAACGAGTTTAGAAGCTTCAATTTTGGTACAATTTGTTGTGATAATACAGTTCAGTTCAGATTAAGAGTAAATGGAGGAGGTGACGGAGCTGAACTTGCAATGCGTGATGTAAATTATGGCAATGTGGTTGCTGAAGATGAGGAACTAAGTCCTAATGACTATATACGGCCTGGTGTATTAGAATTCGCCAATGATTTTGGACGTGGTTTAATAACTACCAGAGAATTTGAAATGGGTGAACTCTCAGGTTCAACACTTATTTCATTTGATCTAACGTTTGATGAATTGGCTGAGGATATCACCGCTGATCAATTCTTAATATTTGAATACTCTACAGATGGGGGTTCAACGTTCGATGAAATTTCTTCATTCCCGGATACCGAGGAGGAAGACAATACATTGGACGATGATAACTTCTTATTTGAGGTGACAGATGACATGAAAAATAATGCGTCAATTTTCAGATTCCGACAGGAAGAAAGAAATGACATTGAAGTGGAAATTGAGAACTTCTCATTCTTAGCAGGTCAATCTTTACCATTCGAGTATATCTCAGATAATCGAACGATTGCACCACAGGTGTTATTGGTAACTGGAATTAGTACGGATGAAACTTGCCTTGAGGATGAAATAACACTGAGTTATGAAGTAAGAGGAAGCTTCGGTGCTGAAAATGTGGTTACTGTTACATATGATGAGATTGACGGAAATGCGGGTGGAGAGATAGATTTTGAAGAGTTCAATCTTGTAAGCGGTACAGGAGATCTTCCAGCATTCACGCTTCCAAGTGAAGTGTTTAATGAAGGAGAGTCTAACAAGCATTTGAGATTCAAGCTCAATTATGATGATGAAACCTATGAAGAAGAATTTGAAATTTCATATTCAAGCTCTTCTGAACCATTGAGTGAGGGTAGCATTGAAGTAATTGCACCTGTTGATTTGACAGCAAGTATTTCACTTGTTTCTGGAGATTTGGTTTGTGACCCGGATAACTTGATCGTAAGCATAGATGATCCTCAAGATTACTTTACGTATCAGGTTATTGACCTGGCTGATGGTAGTAATGTGGGTGATCCATTCACATATGACCCTGAAGAAGGTGAAACTGAAATTGATTTAGGAGCCTTAACTGCCAATATTGATCTTGGATTAAGTGTTACTGCTTCTAGTTCCACAGGTAATACTTCATGTGGTGCCATTACTTCTACTGAAGTTCTGGAGGTTGAAATTCTACAGAATTATGAATTGTATCTCTACAATGACAATAAGAGTGATTACGATATTGTTTCAACAGGCAAGACAATCACCATTTGTGAAGATGAATTCACTGAGCTTTCTGTTCGCAGATTGTTTGAGAACGGAAGCACAAGCTCTGCAAGTAATGCACAGATAGAATGGTTTAGAAATGACTTGAATACTCCTTTAGAGGATGTGCAATTCCTTGATGATGATCAGATCAATCAAACCGGAACGTACTTTGCAAGAGTAACAGACGGTGTTTGTTCTTACGTTACTGAATCTATTGACATTACAGTAATACCTAGCGCAGACAAGCCTACTATTACTGTGGCTAGCGGAAATCTTGCAGGTTGTGAGGAAGATGATCCTGTTGTATTAGAAGCTCCAACTGGTTTTGCGTACTATCAATGGTCTACGCCTGATGGAACCAAAACTAAGCGTGTGATAAATGCAGAGTGGGATGGTTCCTACACTGTTCAGGTTTCTAACAGACCGTTTGGTTCTGCTGGTAACTGCGAAAGCCCAGCATCTAATGCAGTTTATGTTGAGCGATATAATCTATCTCAGTTCGGAATTTCACTAACCAGCAGTATAACAGGTGGAGATGTGATTTCAGAAGGAGATGTTATTGATGCATGTGAAACAGAAACCATTTACTTCTTTGATGAGACATCATGGACTGCCAATGCTGGAACTATCGAAATAATCAGAGATGGTGTTAGTGATGGATTTACAACGAGCTCTTTCATAACACTAGAAGAGTCAGGGGTTTACAGTTTCAATTGGATCAATGATGATGCTCCAATAGATGCACCATCTTGTACTGCGTCTTCAGTAGAGTTTACACTTAACATTCTGGAGATTCCTGATCCTGTGACAATAACGACCACTGATGCTCTTGCTTTCTGTGAAGGTGAAGGTTCAGTTACAATCACTGCTCCTGCAGGCTTTGCTCAGTATAGATGGTTGGATAACGGAAGTGTAATAGATTCCAATGCTGATGGTTTTGGTAATACCAATAACTCAATTACAGTTGACTATGCTGGCGAATTTTCGGTACAAGTATCGAATGAAGCGGATGGTACTGGTTGCTTCAGTAATAGATCAAATGAGATTGAAGTGAATGTGAGACAATACGCATTTGATGCTGTTAGTGTTAATCAAATTGGAACGCTCTGTGGTCCTGGTACTGCCAGATATGAGATTACAGGAACCGTTGATGATTACAACTATCAGATATACAACAATGAAACGGATGCGCCTGTTGGCAATGCCTTTAGGGGTAACAATAACAACGCATCTATATTTGTTGATATCGATGTGACTGAACAGACTGATTTTTATGTGATCTCTAGTTATGCTTCAGGTGAAGGATGTCCTTCGCCGGAACCATCAACTACATTCACTGTATCATTCTATAATGTCGAACTAGAACTTGAAGGCAATACCATTAATGCGGTAACCTCAGGTGGTTTTGGTTGGGATGAAATAGAGTGGTTCCGTAATGGAGTCAGACTTCAATCTCGAAGTGGTGATGATGAAATCACTATAACTGATGCTGCAGAGTATAGTGCTGAAGTGACTTTCAATGATGGTGAATGCGTTATCGTTACAAATTCTGTAACGATAGAAAGTACGCAGATTCAGACGTTCTTTGGTGAACTCGAAGCATCTACCTATCCAAACCCTAGTTCAGATTATATTAATGTGGATATGAAGGGTGGTGATCTTGGATCTTATAGTGTAAGTATTGCCAGTCTTTCTGGTCAGGTGATGCTTGCTGAGAAGTTTGAGAAAACCGAGGAAGAAGATGCGTTGACTGTAGACATCCGATCGCTTGATAAGGGTATTTATACGCTTATTATCAGCAAAGGAAACACTTTACAGAGCTTTAGAATTGTTAAAAAATAATAGAGTAGAGCAGTAGGAAGGAAACTTCCTACTGCTTCCCTTAAAACATCAATAAAATGAAAAAATTATATAAAATGTTAATGTTAGCGGGAGTAGTGTTTCTATCATACTCTTGCTCTGAAACTTCTGCTCCAACGCCTACTCAGATGGCACCTGGAGAATGGGAAGTTGCCGAAGTTTTTGTTAATGGTCAGACACAAGGTAGTACTGACTTGTTCACTCGTTTCATTTTGGAAAGAGATGGATCATTTGTATTGGAAGATGAGAATGGAATTTTCTTTGCAGGAACATGGACTGCATCCACAAGCCAGCTAACGCTTAGCGCTGCAGATGGTACTGTATTTGATTTTACCATTATCTATCAGTCTTATACCAAAATGCAACTGCTTCAGGCTATTTCTAATGCTGGGGCAACTTTGGAAATTAGATACTTATTAAATAACAGATTTGATAATGAAGATTATTAATCATTATTGAATACTCATTAAGAAAAGCGAATCAATTTTGATTCGCTTTTTTTTATATCAAATCAGCGATCCATTGCATAAATGGGATGTGCTTGTAAATAAGCATTAGTGGCAAACTCAGGATTAATAGAAACCTATCCATTTTTTCATCTTCCCCTGTCTGTGAAATAGTAATTGCAATTAACAGCCACGCGAAGCTATGGATTGGCATAACCAGGTAAGTAGTGAGCGCAAAAACTAAAATCAGGTAGTTTCGATATCGGGTTATGCTATACCGCTGCGGTAGTAGAAAAAGCAATGCCAGTAAAGATTCAATGATGATCGTATGCCAGGTGATCAATTTTGTTACCGATCGTATTTTTTGATTTGTGATAAGTGCTGCCTGGGTGGCCTCATTGGATAACGCACTTTCTTTTAAGGACCTGATATTGGAAGCTAAATCAGCTTGTGATAAATCTCCTAAAATATCAGATTCTTCCACAAAACGTGAGTCGGTTAGAAATGTGAAATGAAAGTAAGAACCTGACATGAAATCAGGAGACAATACTTTCCATATCGTTGCAAATAGAAAAACAAGTCCAATAATAGCTCTTGAATTTTTTACGAGTAGCTGACGCCAATTCTTAAATGAAAGGACAAACGCAATTGTGATTACCCAGTACATGTTGACAAATAGATGATTATCCTGAGTCCACCATTGGCTATTGGTCTTCAGAATAAATACAATAGATAAAATGTACCAAACGATCCGGTTTTTATGCAATCCGGGAACCATCAGGCCAAAAGCAGAAAGGATCATTATTGGCATCATATATACCCATTCATCCCCCGTTACCCATTCAGAGAAAAGGAATAATACCAGGGTTGCTTTTAGGGCAAACTCAATGGGGTCTTGCCCAATGATCTTTTGATAGAATTGATGGATCGATTTCTTCAATGTAATGCTATTTACTTTTCCTAAATGGGACGGATAAGCTGTTTACCTGCTGGTAATCTACAACAGCTTTTTCCGAATCAAAGTGACATTTTTTTACTTCAATAAATAGATGTGTGGGTGTTTGTGAGAGTTTCAAGTTACCCAATGCCTTACCGAGCGCTAATAAATGTTCGTCAGAAGGATACGCTCGGGCCCTTTGCCATTTTTTATCGAAATTCTTTTGAAAGGAAGGATCACTTGGGTCAATTCGGATTTTCACTTTTTTTTCTCCGAATAATCCATAAACAGATATAACTCTATTGTTTAGCTTATCAACAGTAGAAAACATCCCAAAACCACCACCTTTTGCGGGAGTAAGAAAACCTTGCCTTTGAGTGATTAGGATTTGGGACAATGCAACCACGATTAGTAAAATGCAGGGGAGGTAAAAGAATGCTCTTTTCATTTTTTAAACTTTATAGAATAGTCTGATCGTGTAGCGACTACAACTTTACACAGCGCTCTTTTAAGTTATCAAACATAAAAATAGACAGCTGGTTTCGAATGTCTGAACCAATGGCGCTTTCAATCTTACGTCCATCTATCTCAATAACTGGAGTCAGCTCACCCATTGTTCCTGTGGCAAATACTTCATCTGCATCATAGAACTCCACCAGACTCAAGTTTTTTTCATGACATGGAATGCCATTATTATGAGCTAATTCAATGACAAACCCTCTCGTTATTCCATGAAGACAGGCATTAGCATATGGTGTATAGAGTATCCCATCTTTAACCATAAATAGATTTGTGTCATTGAGTTCAGCTACGAACCCTCGTTCATCCAGCATAATTCCCGCATCTACACCTGCGAAGTTTGCCTGAATTTTTGCCAGAATGTTGTTGAGTAGGTTGTTGTGATGGATTTTACTATCGAGAAATTGTGGACCATTTCTACGTTGTGTGGAAGTGATTACACGGATGCCAGCATCATTATCATAGACCAGAGGCTTCCATTCAGCCAGCACAATCAAACAGCTTCCTTTTTGATTGAGACGGGGGTCCATTCCTGAGGTAATTTTCTCACCACGACTAAGGGTTAATCGCATGAGCGTATCTTCCTTCATTCCATTCGCTTCAAGTGTTTGTTTGATCGCATCCTTGATGAAGGTACGAGTAGGCACATGCTCAAAGGCAAGCGCTTTCGCTGAAGCGTACAAGCGATCAAGGTGTTGCTCCAAATGCAGAATGCCTTCCTTATAAAGTCGCAAGCCTTCCCAGACCGCATCACCACCCTGCACGGTGCTGTCAAATACGGAAACTTTAGCTTCATTTCGGTGATAAAGTTTATCACCTACCCACACTTGAATGTCTTTGTTCTTCGGATTGTATTTCTGTAGCATATTCTCTTATTCTAAAATCAATTTTTAAACTATTCCCCCTTTGAAGGCGGCCCGACGTTTCGGGGGTGCGGTTGGTACCGCAGTTGGGAGGAGGATGTTTTAAACTTCCTCAACTTGTCATAATAGGGCAAAGCTTCCTCATAAAGCTCCTTACAGTGATCTGGTAATGGTCGCTCACTCGTTTTCTGTTTTACAAATCCTGTTGAGTTGTGAACATTCCTATACCAATATTTTGCCCAAGATCCATCCTCAGGGATTGCTCCTTTTTCCCAAGAAAGCATTTTATTCTCAAAAGGTATTCCTAATACCTCACACAAATTAGACAATCCTTTTTCCGGATCACCTAGAATATCATTTGAATCAATCACGATTGGCTGATGCTTACCATTTTCCATAACGAAATCCAATAAGTCCGCTTCATGTTTTAAACCAATATCCTGAATAGTTGGATTTGGAATGACCTGTGCAAAAGAAGCAATGAGCTGCTTAGGATCACGGATGAGAAAGACATTATGCATGCTCTTCAAATAGCTCCAGTCTAATCCTTCATGATGATGAGCCATGTTTTTCAGAAAAACAATCTCGTGCTTATTTTCTTGTGCCTTGATTTCACCCAGCACAACCCTCACGTCTGCCGACATGCTTCTAATTGTTACTTCTCTGCCCGGATGATCAATTCCAGTGTGGACCAAATAGTAAGCGTAAAATGGTTCATCCACAACTTTTACTTTAGGATTCTGTGAAAAAGAATACATCAATGCAGTAGAGATGTTTCGAGGACCGGAGATTAGATTTATAATCATAGCAAACAAAAAAAGCCCTGACTCAATTTGAATCAGGGCTTTAATTTATGATTTTCTTTTTTATTAATTCATTTGAGCGGTAATCTTATCACTCAAAACGTTTTTCGGAACAGCTCCGATTTGTTTGTCTACAATTTCTCCGTTTTTGAAAACAAGGAGGGTTGGGATAGATCGGATACCAAACTTGGCAGATACTTCTGGGTTTGCATCTACATCTACTTTTCCTATTACTGCTTTTCCTTCAAAGTCGCCAGCTAGCTCTTCTACTACCGGGCCGATCATTTTACATGGACCACACCACTCTGCCCAGAAGTCAACCAATACGGGCTGATCTGAGTTGATAATTTCTTCGAAGTTGCTGTCCGTAATTTCTACTGCTTTTGCCATTATATTAAGATTGTAAGTTTTTATCTTGTTTGTGAATCGAACACAAAAGTAATTTGAATAGTTTATTCTCTTTTGATAAAAGAGGTATTTGTTGTGTGATTGACAATTAGCTTGGCCCTTAACCGCTGAGATATCTGAGATTAATCACAGAGAAACCTGAGGAGTATGATAATATTTTTTTTGTGGATTACCTCTGTGCTCTTTGTGGAATTCTCCGTGTCCACTGTGGTTAAAAGAAGTTTAGTTTTTCTGAAGTAACACCCGATACCTCAACTCTTCAATTCCTTCCAACTCCTTAATCAACTCATCCGTCGGGTCAATGGTGAACTTACGACTAAGCATCTCCAAATTGATCCCACGATTTTCATAAACACCAACAAGCGACATCTTAAGCAAAGACTTGCCAGGATGCTGTTCAGCAATTCGCTCTACTTCGTCAACGATTATTGAGTTCACATCTTCAAGGCGCATTTTTAGCTCCAATCCCTTCGTCATCTTCTCTCGGATCTCGCTTAAGTGTTCAATGTTTTGAATCTTAAATTCCAGTTCTTCACTGTTCCAGCGGTTCTGGATATTTCCTGATAAGTACAGAAACCAGCCTTTCTCCAGCATGGGCTTGAATTTCAGGTAATCCTGCCCGAACAGATAGAAGGTGTAGTTGTCATTAAAGTCTTCCAATGTGAATTGACCAAAAGGATTGCCTTTTTTTGATGTTCGATGCTGTACTTCGCTGACTACACCACCAATTCGTATTTCTCTACCCTGAAGCTTTTCAGGCTCAGCAAGCTGATGAATGCCCGCATTGGTAAGGTGATCCATCTCAAATTTGAACTGGTTGAGAGGATGGCCGGAAATGTAAAGTCCAACCATCTCTTTCTCGATATTCAACTTCTCAATATCACCGTAAGGTTCTATTCTTCCAACCTTTGGTTTGGCTATATCTGTGCCTGATGCTCCTCCAAATAAAGAAGATTGGTTGCTCGCTTCTTCCTCCTGCATACGGTTGGCATACCGGATGGATTTTTCAATCAAAGAGTTACCCTCTTCATCCGGTTCCACATATTGACGTCTGTGGAATTCTTCAAAACAATCAAATCCACCGGCCTTAGCAAGACTTTCGAACGACTTTTTATTTACTGTTCTAAGATTGACACGTTTAGCGAAATCAAAGATGTCTTTAAATGGTCCTTTTGCATCTCGCTCTTCGATGATCGCCATTACAGCAGATTCACCGGTTCCTTTAATAGCACCCATCCCGAATCGAATTTCACCTTCGGCATTCACTGCAAAGTCCTTATCAGACTCATTCACATGTGGACCCAGCACATTAATGCTTCTGTTTTTACACTCCTCCATGAAGAAACTTACCTTGTCAATGCTATTCTGATTATGGGTGAGGACAGAAGCCATGTATTCAGCAGGATAATTTGCTTTTAGGTAGCCGGTATGATAGGCAACCACCGAGTAGCAGGTACTATGCGATTTATTAAATGCATAGGCAGCAAATGCCTCCCAGTCCGTCCAGACTTTTTCCAGCTTGTCTTCTGGGTGGCCTTTTTCTTTGGCTTGCTCGATGAACTTGGGCTTCATCTCGTCCAGAACATCCCGTTTTTTCTTACCCATTGCTTTACGCAATACATCCGCCTCACCTTTTGTAAATCCGGCAAGGGATTGGGATAGAAGCATTACTTGCTCCTGGTAGACCGTAATGCCATACGTTTCTGCCAGGTATTCTTCCATCTCCGGAATGTCATAGGAGATCGCTTCTTTTCCGTGTTTTCTCGCGATGAAGTTTGGAATGTATTCCATCGGGCCCGGACGATACAGGGCGTTCATGGCAATGAGATCTTCAAATTTATCCGGCTTTAGTGCGCGAAGATGTTTTTGCATACCCGGCGACTCAAATTGAAATGTACCGTTGGTTTCACCACGCTGATACAGTTCATAGGTCTTCTGGTCATCTAGCGGAATCTTATCGATATCAATTTTGATTCCGTGCCGTTTCTCCACATTCTCCACTGCAGTTTTGATGATGGAAAGGGTTTTCAATCCCAGGAAGTCCATCTTCAGCATTCCCGCAGACTCCACTACGCTGTTGTCGAATTGCGTAACCAATAGGTCGGAATCCTTCGACTTAGCCAGGGGCACATAGTTACTCATGTCAGCAGGAGTAATGATCACTCCACATGCATGAATGCCTGTGTTACGAAGAGAGCCCTCCAATACAACCGCCTGATTCAATACCTGAGAGGGGAGGTCTTTGCCTTTTCTCAGATCTTCCAGCTCTTTTACTTCTTCAAAAACCTTAGTGAACTTGGTACCTGGTCGTTCAGGAACCAGCTTGGCGATGGCATCTGTCTCCGGTAGGGAAAGCTCCATCACTCTACCTGCATCACGAATCGCAGATTTGGGTGCCATGGTACCATAGGTAATGATTTGAGCTACCTGATCAAATCCGTATTTGTCTATCACATATTTGATGACCTTTTCACGGCCTTCATTGTCAAAGTCAATATCAATATCGGGAAGTGATACCCGATCCGGATTCAGAAAACGCTCAAATAGGAGATCATATGCAATCGGATCCACATTGGTGATTCCAATGCAATAAGCAACCACCGAGCCGGCTGCAGACCCACGACCCGGACCAACAGCTACGTTCATTTCACGGGCTTTGGCTGTGAAATCCTGAACAATCAGAAAGTACCCTGGATATCCGGTATTGGCAATGGTTTCTAGCTCGAAATCAATTCGTTCACGGATTTCATCCGTGATTTCATCGTATCGTTTTTCAGCACCCTGATAGGTCAGGTGACGTAGATAAGCGTTCTCTCCTCGCTTGCCTCCATCCGCTTCGTCTTCCGCATTGATGAATTCTTCAGGGATGTCAAAAGCAGGGAGAAGTACCTCTCGCTCCAGACTATAGGTCTCGACCTTGTTGACAAGCTCGGAAATGTTTTCGATGGCCTCCGGAATATCTCCAAAAGACTCCTTCATTTCCTGCTGCGTTTTGAAGTAGTAGTTCTCGTTGGGGAGACCGGGACGGAATCCACGCCCTCTTCCGATGGGGGTGCTTTGCTTTTCGTTTTCCTTGATGCAAATCAGAACGTCGTGGGCTTTCGCATCTTCTTTGTCAAGGTAGAAGTACTCATTTGCAGCGATGAGTTTTATGTCGTGTTTATCAGCAAAGCCAACAAGAATTTCGTTCAGCCTGTTCTCTTCTTCAAGTCCGTGCCTATTGATCTCCAGGTAGAAATCATCTCCAAATAAGTTTTTCCAATAGAGTACCGCTTCTTCAGCCTGGGTTTCACCGACATTTAAAACAAGGTGTGGAATTTCACCTCCAAGGCTACCACTGAGGGCTATTACATCTTCTTTGTACTTCTCTATAAGTGCTTTATCTATTCGGGGATATAATCCATAGTTCCCTTCTTTGTAAGCAATGGAGCTAAGCTTGATCAGGTTTTCATACCCCTTCTTTGATTTTGCAAGCAGTAGTTGTTTGAATCTTTTGTCGGGGTTGTCCTTTGTGAACTGAAGTTTTAATCGATCTTCTGCAACGAAAAACTCACAACCGATGATGGGTTTGATGCCGGCACCTTTAGCAGCCTTTACGAATTTAAAAGCACCAAACATATTGCCCAGGTCAGTCATCGCGACTGCAGGCATGTCGTATGCTTTGGCCTTAGCAATAATGGCTCCTACATCCGGAGTGGCTTGCAAAACGGAAAATTGAGAATGCCCGTGCAGGTGACAAAATGCACCCTTGATGTCCTCCGCTTTTACCTCCTCTGTTCCAATTTTACCGGAAGACTTTTCACGCTTTGAAGCAAAGTTGGCATCATCCAGATCCGGACTTTCGTAGATGATATCATCAGGGTTGGTATCATCGATGGTTGGGATGATGGAGCGTTTTAAGCACTCGAAGAACGCCTTAGCGGTGGCATCTACATCATACGCGGCATCATGCGCATCTGCGAATGGCTCACCAAATAATTTTTCATAAAGTTCAATTAGTCTTGGCGACTTAAGTCGCCCACCGGGACCACCCTGGAGCTGGCAGAATTCTTTTGTGTCCTCTGAGGTATCGATGTTTTTTGCATCAGCAAGCAGGTTCTCTTTTTCTGTTCTCAGGTACTCCGCACCAATGATCTTATTGTCAAACTCGATGTTATGACCGACTAGTACTTCAGCTTTTTTGACATCTTCTGAAAACTTATCAAGTACCTCCGATAAATCTTCACCAACTTCCAATGCTCGTTTGGTGGAGATACCGTGAATTTTTTCGGCGTTAAAAGGGATAGTGAATCCTTCAGGCTTTATGATGTGATTGCCGGTGGAAATTAATTTACCACCATGATCGTGCAGTTGCCATGCAATTTGTACCAACCTTGGCCAATTATCTAGCTGCTCAACTGGTGCAGTTTTATTGTGTGGTAAACCGGTGGTTTCGGTATCGAAAATGAGATACATAGGGGTGGTTTAAATTGCTATTCAAAATAACACAAACACAGCCTATGAAAATAAAAAAAGCCCCGAAGAATCAGGGCTGTGGATAACTTGTGGATATGTTACTCATCCTTCAACGATTCAGCCGGATTAATCCGTGCGGCCTTCCAGGACTGAAAACTTATGGTAATCCATGCTATGGTTATAGCTGCAATCCCTGATACAATATATGTTGAAGGTTTGAGCTCTGTTCTGTAGGCAAAATCATCCAGCCAGTAGTTCATAGCAATTGAAGCAACCGGAATTGCGATGATGAAAGATATCGCCACCAGCTTAATGAAGTTTCTCGACAAGAGATTTACAATACTGGTGACCGAAGCACCTAATGTTTTGCGAATGCCAATTTCTTTTCTTTTTTGCTCTGCTGTAAATGCGGCAAGCCCGAATAAACCAAGACACGCAATAAGAATAGTCAGAACAGCAAACACGGTGAATATTTGTCCAACCTTTTGTTCTGCATGATATGTGAGATCAAATCGTTGATCCATGAACTGGTATCCGAAAGGCTGCCCGGGGACGAACTTATTCCATGTTGACTCCAGATCTGCTATGGTCTCATCTACATTTTCCATGTGAATTTTGAAGAGGGCGTATCCGGCGTTTTGTCCCAGGTGAAGTACCAGTGGTTCAATATTGCTTCTCAGTGATTGATAATGGAAGTCTTTCACAACGCCAATGATCCGATAGCCGACAACATCCGGGCTGTCATCCGGTCCATCGTGAGAATAAAGCTTTGATTCGAGCGGATTTTCATAGCCAAATTTCTGAACTGCTGTTTCATTAATGATCACCGCCATTGAATCGCTTGCGTATTCCTTAAAGAAGAATCGACCTTCTTTCATGGAAATGCCCATCGTATTCATGTAATCATGATCTACTGTAGCGGTACCAATCACCAGGCTTTCATCAGAACCAGCTGTGGCATTTTTAAAGTAAAGACTCGAGTTGTTGTAATTTCCTGTTGGGATAAAACTCGAAAGCGAACTGCTGATCACACTGGAGTTTCTGGAAGCTTCATTTTTGAACGCCTCGGCCTGATCACGTAAAATCCAGGCATCATTGACCATCAGCACCTGATCTTTTTCGTAACCCAACTTTTTATTTTGAATGAAGGAAAGTTGATCAAAAACGATGGCCGTTCCTATAATCATAATGATGGATATGGAAAATTGAAAGACCACCAGCGTGCTTCGGATGGGTCCGCTCTTTAATCCCTGACGAATGGTTCCTTTTAATACTTCCACCGGTTTGAACATGGTCATGTAAAATGCAGGATAGCTTCCGGCTAATAGCCCCACCAACACCATGATTCCTATCATAAACAGAATGTATCCTTCCTCCAGGAGACTGTAAAACGAAAGTTCTTTGCCAGCCAGCGCATTGAATCCGGGAATGGCTAAAAGAGAGATAACATATGCGAGTAGAAAAGCAATAAAGCAGATCACCATAGCCTCCGAAATGAACTGATTGATCAATTGCTTTTTAAACGCCCCCATGGCTTTTCTTACTCCAACTTCCTTGGCACGGTTGGCAGACCTGGCGGTTGCCAGATTCATAAAGTTGATACAGGCCAAAATGAGAATGAATAGGGCTACTACAGAAAATATGTAGATGTATTTGATATCTCCGTTGGATCCCAACTCATCCGTCTTATTTGAATGAAGATGAATGTCTCTTAATGGAAACAATGGGAAAGCAAGGGCATTGCCGCTGTTCCTGAACTCCTGCAGATTCATATTCAAAAACTGCTCAATGAGTGGACCGCAGTACGTTTCGATCATTTCAGGAAATTTGGCTTCCAGTTCTTCTTTGGTCGATCCTTCCTTTAGTTTAATGTAAGTATTAAAATTTGTGCTAAGCCAGTTTTGATTGTTTGCCCATGCAAAAGAGGTCATGGATAACAACATATTGTGGCGAAAGTGAGTGTTTGCTGGTAGATCATCGTATACGGCCACCACTTCATAGTCAGTTTGGTTATCCAGAACAACTACTTCCCCAACGGGGTTGATGTCACCAAAGATTTTCTTTGATGTACTTAAATCCAGCGCCAGTGTGTTTGGTCTTGCCAGCGTATTTTTCGTATTACCATACACCAGAGGAATTCCGAAAAAAGAAAAGAAATTAGAGTCTGCCATGAGCACAAGCTCCTCTTTGAAGGTCTCGGTTTGTCCTTTTCTTTTGATAAACCAATTCCCTGATTCGCGCACCTTCATGGCATCTATTACCTCCGGGTAGTCATTTTTGAGTGCCTGTCCAGTGGGGGCACCAACGGTCGCGGAAATATGATCAGAGCCATTTAGCGTTGCTGCAAAATCAACCCGATAGATTTGATCAGCGTCTGATAAATGCGTGTCATAACTCATCTCGTCTTTGATAAACAAAGAAATGAGCATGAAGCAGGCTAATCCTATGGCTAATCCAAAAATATTTAGGAAAGAATAAAACTTGTGTTTTAGCAGATTTCGGAGCGCAACGTTGAGATAGTTTTTAAGCATGATAGTAGGAGTTAGTTATAGTAATGATGCTTTTTTTATCTGATGGTTGCTTGGTATAAAAAAGCCCATCCGCCGATTGGCGGACAGGGCTTCCATAGTAGAGTAGGTGAAGTTATTATTCATCCTTTAAGGATCTGGCAGGGTTGATCCTGGCCGCATTCCATGACTGGAAGCCCATGGTGACCCATGCAATCACCAGAGCTATAATTCCAGCCAATAAGAAAACCATAGGATTAATATTTGTTCTGTTTTCGAAATCTTGAAGCCACTCACTCATAAAGTAGTAGGAGATGGGTGCAGCTATTAAAAATGCAATACCAACCAGCTTTAAAAACTCTTTAGAGAGCAGTGTGATAATGCTAGATATAGACGCACCAAGTACTTTTCTAACACCTATTTCTTTTCTGCGCTGCTCTGCTGTGAAAGCGGCCAGACCATATAGACCTAAGCAGGCAATGAAAATGGCCAGGAAGGCAAAAACTCCGAATATTTTTCCAAGCTTCTGCTCATTCTCATACATCTCATTAAATCGTTCATCAAGGAAGCTGTACGCGAATGGTTGGCTAGGCGCAAACTCATTCCACTTATCTTCCAGAAATCCGATGGTTGCTGGAATATTCTCATTTGTGATCTTGAAGGAAACAAACCCTCTGCTTCTCCCAAGTTTGAAAATTAGCGGCTCGATTTGATCTTTTAGTGAGGTGAAATGGAAGTCTTTCATAATACCTATCACTTTATATGAGACCGTATAAATGCTATCCTGAAAGCCATCGAAAGTGGATATTGTTTTTCCAATAGTTTCCTCCAGTGTCCATCCTATTTTATGCATGGCAGCTTCATTGAGCACCACTGCGAGGCTATCACTTGGGAAATCTTTCGAGAAGCTTCTACCACTCTTCAATTCAATGTCAAGTGTTTCCATGTAGTCATGATCCACTCGGTATTCGTGAAAAATATATGTTTCACTTTTGGTAGAGTTGGATCCCGGAAACCAGGCATTATTGTTATCTGCCGTATTCACGGGTAAGAAGCTGGACATGGTTCCGGACAATATGTTGGAATGTTGCAACGCTTCATTTTTATATGAATCAGCCTTGTCGTCCATTAGCCATGGATCATGGATCATCAAAATGTGGTCTTTACTATATCCTAACTTCTTATTCTGGATGTAAGAAAGCTGTTGATATACGATCGCCGTTCCGATGATCATAATTATACTCACGCAGAATTGAAGTACTACCAATGTGCTTCTCAAGCCACCACCTTTGAGTCCTAGATTTAGTTTGCCTTTAAGAACTTCAACCGGCCGAAATTTGGATAGGAAGAAAGCCGGGTAGCTCCCCGCCAGAAATCCCACCACAATCAAAACACCAAGCATAATCAAAAGAAAAGCGGGAGAGAGCAGGCTATTGAATACCATTGCTTTGTCTGCAAGGGTATTAAATTGATTGAGCAATAGAAAGGAGAGCCCGTATGCAATCAAAATTGAGATGAAAGTAATTAAGAAAGCTTCGGTTAGAAATTGCTTTCTTAACTGACTCTTATATGCGCCCATCACTTTTCTTACACCTACTTCTTTGGCTCGTCCTGCTGAGCGGGCAGTCGATAGATTCATAAAATTGATACAAGCTAATATCAATATGAACATAGCGATTGCAGTAAATATCAGCACGTATTTCACGTCACCATTAACGTTCAACTCGCCCAACTTATCCGATTTAAGATGGATATCTAAAAGAGGAAAGAGGTAAAAGCCTGCGTCATTTCCTGCTTCATAGAATTCTTCAAGAGAAGCACCCATGAAGTTTTGAATCTCAGGGCCAATGTACTTTTCAATCAATCCCGGAAATTTGGCTTCCAGGTCATTTGGATCATAGCCTTCTTGCAATTTCAAGTAAGTGTTGAAATTAAAACTCATCCACATGGTAGATTTTGCTTCTTCTCTGCTTTCCATGGAGAGCATCATTTCGAAGTTGAAATGAGAATTGGTAGGCATGTCTTCGAAGACTCCTGTAACCTCCCAATCATCATTGTTATCCAAGACAACAATTTTTCCTACCGGATTTTCCTCGCCAAATACCTTGGACGCCAATGATTCACTTATCACGAGTGTATTCGGACGTTCGAGGCAGGTTTCCGGATTACCAGACTTCAAATTGAAATCCCAGAATTGGAAGAAATTATGATCGGCATATACTACAGCATCTTCATTGTAAGCATCTTCCGTATTTTTCTCTTTGATAATCCAGTTACCAGTACTTCTCAGCCTGGTAGCAGCTTCCACTTCGGGAAATTCAACCGGCATGGTTGGACCAGCCGGTGCGCTGGCAAGAGCCGTTATAAACTCGGATCCATTGATGTTTCCGGTAAAATCCATCCGATAGATGCGATCGGCATCTGAGTGAAAGGTATCATAGCTAAGTTCATCTACTACATAAAGCGAGATCATCAAAAAGCAGGTAAGCCCGATTGATAGACCTAAGATGTTTATAAGCGAATAGAACTTATGCTTAAACAGGTTGCGCAGTGCAACATTTAGATAGTTCTTTATCATGATTTTGAGTTTTTGTCCTTTTGAGTTAGTCCTTGTTCGTCCTGATCACGTTTTAGTCCAGTGTGATCTTCTTTATTCGGTCCCATGGCACATAAACCCTATCTGATTTAGTCCGAATTAACGTTCCAAGGTTTTTATCAGAAACATCCTGCCCATCCTCGAGAGTCACTTCACTTCCATCGTTAAGGGTGACAATGGAAGAATAGGATCCCCTTGGTGTAATTTCACGAACGTTATAAAATGGAATGATAAATTTCACGTCATCATTCTCGCCGTTGAGAAGCTCAAAGGTGTATTCTTCATCCAGATCAAAAATGATTTCCCCAGTATGAATATCACCATTGTCTACCTCCACTTTTCCCGTTAATTTTTTAGGTGTAGAGAACGAACTGTAAGCTGGTCCGCTATTGGGAGCTTCTTTAAATGTCACTTTGTCAAACTCGTCCCAGTCAATATCTACACGGCCTAAACCCTTCACAGTAACAATAATGCCCTTATTGTCGTCATCTACATCATTGGTGCCTCTTAGATCCAGTTTTCTTCCTGATTTAAGTGTAACAATGCTGCTACTATATCCATCGCGCTCAATGGATGCGATCTTTTCAAACGCGATTTCATAGTCATCGCCATCTTCTTCTCCGTCCAGAACATCTGTTCCCACACGTTCATCATGATCCCACTGAATGAAACCGGTGAACTCTCCCAGGTCACAGATTACTGTACCATAAAGTGGTTCCCCAAATTTTTCATCAAGATTTGAAGGAGTGGGCAAGAATTCCACTTTTTCAATATTGCTCCATGATAGCTGGATAGTGCCCAATTCATAGTCTATTACCCGTAGTTTGGCACCTACATCATTATAGCCTGAACCACTCACTTCGATATACTCTCCATTCTTCAATTCCACTTCAACCCGACTACTTGATCGCATTCTAAGTGACTTCAGGTTTCCAAACTCAGTTGAAAATTCATGCACAAATCGTCCATCATTATCATCATCCCATGAGATATTGATAAATCGAGAAATCAAATTATCGTTATCATAATAGCGGTCTTCCAGTTTATCCAACTCACGACTAGATAAGTAGTCAAGGTTTTTATTTTCCCTTTTAGAAGTGTTGAACATGTCAGTCCAATAAACTTCTTCTTTGCCCCATCTGATCGGGCCTTCATATACATCTCCATCTTCAGTTGTCACTTTTCCATAGATGAATCCCTCATCCTGAGCAGAGATAGATGTAAAAAATAGAATAGCTGTGGCTGAAAAAGCCAGCTTTAAATAAATAGTTAGTCGTTTCATAGTTTTTTGAGTTTAGGTCTTCTTGTGGGTTTGATGCCGTCTAATGACAAAAGGTTGCATCAAAGGTTACTTTTAATATGTATTAGTTGGTACTTGTTAATGCATAGTACATACGAATATGTATTCGCTATGTTGCATGGCTTTTACATAATTAGTTTTTCAGAAGGGTGTCAGAGTTAAACATGTGTTGGAAATAGCCTCTTTTCCACTGATGGTTTGTTGACGAGATGAGTATCCACTCAGTGGCACCAAGCGAATAAAAAATTAATCGTCCACGATCTTTCAGGTTAGGCTCGCTTAAATCTTCTCGGATTTCTTCTCGATATTCTCGGAGAAGTTTTATTCTATTCTCATTGGAATTGGTTTGGTTCCAATGCTGAAGAAGGTCTATTTCCAAAAACCTGGGAAATCCCTCCTGCCAAATCTGAAAATTGAAATAGCGGTAGTCCTTTTCAGAAATGACAGACTTTAGTTGCCGCTTAGCTTCCCAATACTTAGGGAGCACACTTTCTCCGTCCATTGATTTTAGGAGTAATCCACTCATTTCTTCAATTATCTGATCTACAGTATCATTTTCATACGGGAATGAATAGTTTAGTGGCCACATACCATCTAGGGAATCCTTTGCTAGATCCAGTTCATTCGATTTTTGATAGTAACCTTCTCTGGTGTATTGAAATTGATGAAAATGCTCATGGAGTAATGTCCAAACCCACCTTTCTTCATCGAAATAAGAGTTCATAATATTACCCATCACTATGACTGGATTAGAATCAATAAGCGGAAAACTGGCAGACATGTTTTTAGGGAACGTTCGCTTACGAAAATATATTTTCTGGTTAAGCAGGGAGTCAAAATAACTTGCTTGTGAGAACGTAGCTGGATTGGGATGCCCGGCTAAGTATTCAAAATCTTCATCAACCAATAAGATAATGAAAGGAACTTCCATCCATTCCGGCCAGTATGATGCTTTTACTTCTTCAGCAATCTGTTGGATTTCTGCTATTCGATGTGACTCTTTGGTTGGGAAGGATTGTGCAAAAAGTACGAACGGCAATATTATCAATAGAGATAGGATCGATTTTTTCATTACCAATCTTACATTTTTTGTTTGTTAATTGCCGCTAAAGATGGTTAAATAGGGTTAAGCCACTGCTTTAACATATAAATGAAAGTATTCATTAAGTGGACAAGAAGCAGCAATCTTTTTAGCTTCATTCAAATCAGTGGCAGTAATCAATACAAATCCAGCGATTAGCTCCTTTGCTTCCACAAATGGTCCGTCTGTTGTTACCGCATTTTTGCTTGGAATCAGTTCTCCACTTTCAAGCGAAAGACGTCTTGCAACAATGTGTTTCTCTGCAAGCGCCTCAGCCCATTTACCATATTCGGTGATGCAATGTTGTTCTTCTGAAGTGGTGAGCTCCCGCTCGTTTTCGGCAGCTATTAAAATTAGATATTCCGACATATGTTCCTAACGATCGTGGATGGTTTAAATGGACATCATTCAATAACTCCAATAATAACTGATTCGCCTTCCGGTTCAAAATTACCGTCCTGGTCATAGGCCGCCCATGGACTATTAACAATGATATGCAGTTTACCATCAATCCAAACACCCTGGGTAGGCTCACCCAAATCACCTGCTTGTGCCAATGTCTCTTTGTCCATAAGTGTATTCCCATCTTCAGAAAGAACGTATCGAACCACTCTGTTTGGATTCGTTCCGTTGTGCAGGCCAATAAGGGTATTGTTGTCAAAATAGAGTCCATCAACTCCTTTGATTAGGATGTTTTCGCCCTTTATAGCCAACTTGGTTGCAATCTTGCTTTCAAGGTTTAGCTTGTAAATGCCATCGATATAGTCACTCAAAAAGATGTTTTGCTGATCTTCATCAAATGTCAAACCTTGTAGGTTAAAAACCTGTTCCGATAAATCAACAAACGCTTCCAATTCTCCTGTTTCCTGGCTAATCCAGTAAAGGGTGTTAGCAGTTCCATCTGATATAAACACATTTCCATTTTGATCCACAATCAAATCACCAAAGATGTGTCCGCCGGGGAGAGTATATGTTTCCAGTAATTCACCGGATTTTAAATTGTATTTAAGCACGCTTGCATATCCCTCTTCATTTTGGTCATAGTTTTCATAGTTACTCATTGAAGCGGTGCAAACCCATAGCGTTTTTTGATCAGGAGCTATTTCCAATCCCATGACGCTCCAGCTGTTTTTAGGAGAATTAGCAAATATCTCAGGGGTTTTCCCTTCTCGTGCCTGCCAAATTTTACCATCCCGCACACCACCAAAAAAGTAACACTTCTGTTTCGTGGAATAGGTGATGGACTCAGGGTGAGATTTTAAAATTGGAAAAGAAAATGTCTTTTCAAATGAAAGGGGAGTTGTCAATTCTTTTTGTCTCTCTTGAATCATGCTAAACTCATCCAGTGACAGGATTGATTCAAAATCACTGTCTTTAGCAAAATCCTGTGTGGCGTCCATCAAAATGTACTTATTCAACACTTCAAGCGATTTTTCAGCATTTCCTGTGAGTGCGTAGCTTCCCGCCAGATTGTAAACGACCGCCGGATAGTTAGGTCGCATGCTGTCGATCGTAAACATTTTCCGATTAAACAGTTCATAATCTTGTGCTTCATAAGCCTGTACACCTGCCTGATAAATTTCTCTTAGGCTTTGGGCATTGGAAGTGATAGTAGTAAGAATGAGTAGTGAGTATATAGTCTTTTTCATAATTGTTTTTGCTAGTCATCGAGAAAGATTTTGAGGATTGAAACACTCAAAAACACACCCTTTCATTCCCTAAAGGGATTCTTTTAGCAACACCTTTAGGGCTGGGGTATTTTGAATTTTTGAATAAAATCTTTTATCAGATATGGTTCAAATTCTTCTGTTTAATAAATGAAGTGATAATTGTTTCATTACATCTGCACAACAGACTTGTACCGGGTAACCATTAACCATTTGTAAAAATGCTGAAATTTTGGGATGTGAAATCTGATATCCGATTTTTGATTACCTATTTGGAATAATCACATTATCATTTGATATATTGGGCATTCAATTATTTAGTCACCATTTAACCAAACATTAAAAATGGCAATAATCACAATTAACTTAACTTTAGATGGAGGGGTTCTTAAGTATCAAGACGATGCTGGTAACTGGCAAACCGTTGATGCGGGGAGCCCAAGCACTGGTGTTGATTCGGGAGATGAGGTAGATTGGTCAGGAGATGATACAATTGGTAAGATAAAGATTAAACCCAATAAGAATAGGATTCTTGATCGTGTCGATGATGACGATACAAAGAAGCCGAAGGGAAAAGTAAAGCAAGGTCTGACCGGTACAATTACGGAGAAGTATACCATTTCAGTAAAACCTGCTAATGGAGGAGGATATACTGATTTTGATCCTGATTTGACCTATCCCAAAGGCGGTGATTAATTAATATGAAGTTTAGATTTAGAAATATTAAACTTATAAAAGGTGCCATTTTATTAATGGCACTTTTTTGTGTTTTAGAAGCTGAATGTCAAAATCAACGTAAGGCGGATAGCTTAATAAATATTCTTCAAAATGAAGATCTAAAAGAGGAAAGAAGACTTGAGATTCTCTCTAAGGTATCTATTTTTTCTACTGATCCTAAAGATAAAATCGAGTATGCCAATCAAGTACTTCTTGAGGCAATTAAGACTGAAAATCATTCGCTAATTATTACGTCTTACATTGTTATTGGAGGTGCACATTCAAAAATTGGGCAACTTGAGAAATCCCTTGTTGCATTATTTGAGGCTGCTGAATATGCTAAATCCCTTGAAATGCATGAAGAACTTGGAGCAATCTATGGGCAAATAGCATCTACTTATTCACTTAACAATGATTTGAGAAATTCACTTCTTTTTAAAAAGAAGTCTCTAAAACTATTTGAGCAAGTTAATGATTACGAGTACATAGGGTATGGTTCCCTAAACATCGGTTATGAGTATTATAAACTCAAAGAATATGATAGCGCCCTGTATTATACGCAAAAAGCTCAATCAATTTTCGAGGAGTTAGAATTTGAAGTTGGAATTGCTTACGCAATTGGTAACACTGCATTGGTTAGATGGAAACAAGGTGACTATCTCCTAGCTGAAGATCTTCTTCACAAAGCGATTGAAAAATTAAGACCTGTAAAAGATTATTATGCGATGGCTGATTATTTGCATAATCTGGCCAGGGTGTTGTTTGAGCAGGAAAAAATTAGCCAATCGATAGAAGCAGCTCAAGAGGCCTTAGAAATGTCACTTAATAATAACCTGAAGGAGCAGGCAAGGGATGCTTCATTGATGTTAAGTGAATTGTATGAAGATATTGGAGACCATAAAGAATCCTATACATATCACAAACAATTTGTCGCTTTAAAGGATAGCATACAAAGTATTGAAGCCACTCAAAAAATGGCTGACCTACGTACCGAATTCGAAGTAGGTCAGAAGCAAGCAGAAGTAGATTTGTTGACTGCTGAAAAGCGAACGCAACGTATCATCACCATTGCTGTAGGGGCTTTTGCATTTATACTCATTGTTCTTGCGGCCATTATCTATAAATACTATCGGTCTAAAGCGAAAATCAATCGTATCCTGGGTGAGCAAAAAGCTGAGCTAGAGCGGCTGAATAGTACCAAGGACAAATTTTTCTCCATTATCTCACATGATTTAAGAAGTCCGGTCGCGGGTTTCAATGGTATCAGCCAGATGATCAAAATGATGGTGCAAACCAAGCAAACGGATCAGCTGCTGGAAATGACCGAACACATTGATTCTTCGGTAGATCAACTTTCCAAGTTGCTGGACAACCTGCTAAACTGGGCCATGCAACAGCAGGGCCATGTGCCTAATGTGCCGGAGAAACTCAGTCTGAAAGAAATGGCTGAAGATCTGGTGAAAACATTGTCTACCATGGCACAAGGAAAGTCGATTGAGTTGGGTGCCGATGTTCCGGAAGCATTAGAATTATGGTGCGACAAAAACACCACGATGACCATCTTAAGAAACCTTGTCAGCAATGCGCTGAAGTTTACTCCGGAAGGAGGGGAGGTTGGAATAAAAGCTACTGAAGAAAACGGTACGGCCAAAATTGAGGTGTATGATACCGGTGTAGGGATGCCACAGGACAAGCTCAGAAAGCTATTTCAATTACAGGATAAGAAAAGTACCTACGGCACCTCCGGCGAGAAAGGTCTGGGTCTTGGCCTTCAGCTCGTGCATGAGTTCATGGAAATGAACAATGGCAAGATCGAAGTATCCAGTGAAGAAGGAAAGGGTACGACTTTTACGTTGTGGCTGCCGTTGTTTGAGGCTGTGGGATCAGAAGTTGCTAAGCAATAATTATTTGCATCATTACAATCAAAGCGTACAATATTCCAGTTTGATAGACCGTATTCCCTTGGGAGGTGACCGAAGGGAAACCGAGTCATGGGAATCCCCCTGAGATAGAATGTAGGTTCTTGAGATCCCCAAGTCTCACTCCTGCGTCGTTCGCAAGGGGATAAGGATTGGGAATGTTTACCCACCCCAGCCCCTCCGAGGAGGAGATTTGTATTGATTAAAACTCAATCTCAAAACTCAACTTCTCACCACCGCGATCAACTAGCACAGTGGTTTTGTCTCCCTTCTCAAAAGTGGAGAGTGCTCGCATGTAACTCATCATATCAGTGACAGTGCTGTCACCGAGCTGAACAACCACATCACCTTTAAGGATTCCTGCTTTGATTGCTGGCTTGTCTTCACTCACTCCATCGATGCGCATGCCTTCACCATCAAACATGTAGTCAGGAACGACACCTAGAGTCACTGTGAACCGAGGGTTATCAGATTCGTCTTTGGTTTTCGTGAAAGCGATTTTCTCATCATCATCCATGAGCACAATCATCCGTTCTATGATTGAAGCGACTTTAAGGATGCCTTCTTCATTGATTTTCTCAGGATCGTCACTTGGCTTGTGGTAGTCCTCATGCTGACCGGTGAAGAAATGCAACACCGGAATATCCTGAAGGTAGAAGGAAGTATGATCAGATGGACCAACACCTGATTCACCTTTGATGAGCTTCAAGCTATCCGCATTCACTTCATCCAATAGCCAGTTCCAGATAGGAGAGGTGCCGGTTCCATTTACTGCCAGCCCTTTGGATTCATCCAGTCGTCCCACCATATCCATATTGATCATGAAATTGACTTTTGTGAGATCAACTGTTGGATTTTTTGTGAAGTAATTCGACCCCCAAAGTCCTTTTTCTTCCCCGGAAAAACCGATGAAAAGGATATCACGATTTAATTCCTGATCAGATAACACTCTCGCCAAATGAAGCATTGCGGCAATGCCGCTTGCATTATCATCTGCACCATTGTGAATGGCTTTCTCACCTCTATAAAGTGAAGAAAAATCACCCATCCCCAGATGGTCATAATGGGCGCCAATGACCACCAACTCATCACCCGGATTATCAATCATGCCTACCACATTATATCCGGTGATCCCATCCTCACCAGTCTCTTCAGATGGTTGAGCGTGCGGGTTATCCGCATCTTTCACAAAAAAGGACTGGTAAAAACCATTCGTTCCTTTGGGCTGAACACCAGTTGCTTTGAGCTCAGCTGCAATGTAATCTGCCGCCATTTTCTCCCCCTCGGTTCCTACTTCCCGTCCGGCTAGTGAGTCGCTTGCAAGAATAGAAATGTCAGCTTCAATAGCTGATATTGGGTTGTATTGTTCTGTTTGAGAACAAGAGCAAATAAGGAAAGTCAGTAGAAGAGGTGATAAATGCTTTTTCATACAAATTCTTTGTGAGTTAGATTCGCATCTCGAAAATACCAATGAATGAAGAACTTTACGATTTTATTTCTATCGCTGGCCATCATTTCATGTCAGCAATCCTCCAATTCTGAACAAGAAACAACGAATACCGATTCGCTAAGATTTGAGCAGGAGGTACATCTTAAAAATGTACGTCAGCTTACCTGGGGTGGTAACAATGCAGAAGCATACTGGAGCTTTGATGGAAAAAGTCTGGTATTCCAATCAGACTACTCAGAATGGGGTGTGGAATGCGATCAAATCTTCACTTTGGATGTCAATGATCCGAAAAAAGGTGAGCAACCGAGCATGGTGAGTACTGGCCTAGGTAGAACTACCTGCGCTTATTTCCTGCCCGGAGATTCATTAATTGTATATGGGTCTACCCATTTAGCAGACAGCCTTTGTCCCGCTACTCCTGAGCGAACCAGCGGTAAATATGTTTGGCCGATCTATGAGGGGTATGATATTTTCGTTGCGGATCTTGAAGGAAATATCGTGGATCAATTGACTTCAGAAGAAGGGTATGATGCAGAGGCCACTGTTTCACCGAATGGCGATCAAATCATTTTTACCTCTACCCGTTCAGGTGATTTGGAACTTTACACCATGAATTTAGACGGTTCGGATGTGGTGCAACTGACTGATGAGTTAGGTTATGATGGGGGTGCATTCTTCTCACCGGATGGAAGCAAAATTGTTTGGAGAGCATCACGACCACAGACGGATGAAGAAGTTGCGGAATACAAAGGGTTGTTGGAACAGGGTTTAGTTCAGCCAACTAAAATGGAGTTGTATGTAGCCAATGCCGATGGTACGGATAAGAAGAAAATTACCAATTTGGGTAATGCCAACTGGGCACCTTTCTTCACCCCTGATGGAAAGAAGATTTTATTCTCTTCCAACCATTCTTCCAAGCGAGGATTCCCTTTCAATCTTTTTATGATTAACCTGGATGGAACAGGCTTGGAGCAAGTCACCTTCGACAAAACTTTTGATTCCTTCCCGATGTTCAGTCCGGATGGTAAGTATCTGGTTTGGGCATCTAACAGATACAATGGTGGCAATAGAGATACGAATCTATTTGTAGCTGAGTGGGTGGATTAAGAAATTATTTTTAATATGTCATTTAGACGCTAGGAGAAATCTTTACCTAAGTTTAAAGATTCCTCGTTCCTCGGAATGACATTCTAATTTTATATTGGATATAATCTCAATAACTCTCTTCATCAAGAAGCCTCAATAATTAACCATATTCCCATGGTTGTTGATTTGGCTCAATTTCTTTTTTACTCACCATATTCCCTTGGGAGAATGACCGAAGGGAATTCGAGTCATGGGAATCTTATATTGGAAGATGTTGGGCTTTAAGATCCCCAAGTCTCGTTCCTTCGTCTCTTCGCAAGGGGATTGGGGGCTTAATGAGAAAAAAGTCGTCTCACCACACGAATGATGAGACGACTTCTGCTATGAAGATCCCGGTACAAGGCCGGGATGAATATCATTTCTTACTCTTCCAGAGTAACCGTTCGCTCTACTGAATTGAATGGCCCGGGAACGAGGTTTCCTTCAGAGTCAATCAATTCAAGTTTGATTTCGTTTCTACCCATTGGCAGTCCTTCCATATAATATGGTGCCCACTCATCAATCATAAATTCATTACCATTGATGGTGGCTCGCACTTTGTTTCCATCGGCTGAAAGCTCCGTATTCAATAAGTAGAAATCCAACATTACTTTCTTAGCATCTGCTCCGGTATAAGTTCCTTTTGGTCTGCTGTAGAATAGATGTGGAGCTGATAAGTCAGCAGAGTCAGGTTCTACATCACCAACCACTAAGTTTTCAATGTGATAAGCATCCGGACTTTTCACACTCTCATGATACGAACGTGAAAGGAAGGCAAGCACTACATAATTCCCAGCTTCTAACTCGTCATTGATACCTGGCATGTAATGTGCGGCATACGGTCCATTATTCACGATATAGTGAATGTGTTGGCCTTTGCCAGAGTTAGCAATACCACGTGTTTCATAGTCATCCGTAGGTTTGCCAAGTTCATAGTTTTGCACATCGAATGTGTAGTTCACCACGAAAGAGCTATCTGTAGGTGTGATTGCAGCGTCACCTCTTTTAATGAGATTGGCAGCTGGAAACTCAGGTGAAGGAGGGGCTTTGGTGAGTGTGATGTTAGCTTTCACCTCCATTGTACCGCTGGTCTCGTCACTGCTCTCCTCTGATTTTTTGGTGTTAGTGCATGAAAACCCGATGAGGGCAATCATTAAAAATGCTATTAATCCAAGCTTGTTCATTTTCATATTCAGGTTGTTTCAGTTTGTTTAAAGTTACTGTCTGTGGTTTACAACAAAAAAAACCGGAGGTTTGATCCGGTTATTTGAGATTTAAGAAAAACTTATGGCGTACGAATTTCAAGCTTTAGTTTACTTGTAATTGGAGATATTTTTGACTCAAGTTGTTTTAGACTTCTATTTTCTCCCAAATAGATCTTTCTTTTCTCTGTTTTTAAGTAAGCTTTAAATAGCACTCCTTTTACATTAGTTGAAATTGATTGATGGTTTAGCTGTTGATTATATTTTGTTGCAGTTATGAAAACACAATCAAGTTCCTTGTATTGGAAGATTTCTTTTTCTGTTTTCAAGCCAAGAATAAAAAGGTAATCTTCTATTTCTTGATTTGAGGGATCAATACTCAAACGATAATGAGTCGACACAAAAAGATAGCCCAAGAAAGCTGATATCAATCCAATATACCAAGCCATCAGAAAAAGGAATAGACTTAAAAAAAGCATCACCCAACCAAGGCTAAAAAAGATTCCTTCAAAGTACATCTTTACAGGTATGCTTATTGTGTTCTTATTGCTCACACCCCAAATATAGAATGACAAAAAAAATCCACCTAAAAAACGAACAAACCATTGCGCGTTTTTTCAAGCTGATTTTATCTGAAAGGACTAATTATCCTTCAGGAAGTTTCTCAACACATAATTCAAAATTCCTCCGTGTTTGTAGTACTCTACATCTACACCGGAATCCAGCCTTACTAATGCTTTGAATTCTACTTTGGAGCCTTCTTTCTTCGTTGCAGTCACATCCACCAGTTTTCCGGGTGTCAGATTATCTGAGATGCCTGAGATATCGTAGGTTTCTTCACCTGTCAGGCCTAAAGTATCCTGAGTTTCGCCTTCCTGGAACTGGAGTGGAAGTACTCCCATTCCTACCAAATTTGAACGATGAATACGTTCGTAGCTTTCTGTGATTACTGCTTTCACGCCTAGAAGCGTTGTTCCTTTGGCTGCCCAATCTCTGGATGAACCTGAACCGTATTCTTTTCCTCCAATCACAACCAAAGGAGTTCCTTCCTCCTGGTACTTCATGGAAGCATCGAAAACCGTCATTTCTTCCCCGTTTGGCTGATAGGTTGTCCAGCCTCCTTCTCTGGAAGCCAGCTTGTTCTTGATTCGTACGTTTGCAAACGTCCCACGCATCATTACTTCGTGGTTTCCTCTTCTGGAACCGTACGAATTGAAGTCTTTCTTGTCAACATTGTGGTCTACCAGGTATTGACCTGCCGGGTGCTCAGGTAAGAATTTACCAGCTGGTGAGATGTGGTCAGTGGTAACCATGTCACCAACCTGAAGCAATACTTTCGCACCTTTGATGTCGTCAGGGTTTGGTACATCTTCCGAGATATTCTTAAAAAATGGCGCTTCCTGAATGTAGGTTGACTTGCTGTCCCACTCGTACGTTTGTCCTTTAGGGGCTTCCAGATTTTTCCACGTATCATCACCGGCAAAAATCGTTTCGTAATTTTTCTTATAGTCTTCTGGGCTAAGTACAGAAGTCATCACCTCATCTATTTCCTGTGAGGTTGGCCACAGATCTCTCAGATAAACCTCATTACCATCTTTGTCCCTTCCAAGGGGCTCATTATTCATATCAAAGTCGGTATGACCGGCCAGGGCATAAGCAACCACGAGCATCGGTGACGCGAGAAAGTTCATCTTAATATTCGGGTGAATACGCGCTTCGAAGTTTCTGTTGCCGGAAAGCACAGAACTTACAATCAAATCATTTTCTATTACCGCCTTTTGAACGGTTGGAATCATATCTCCAGAATTACCAATGCATGTTGTGCAACCGTACCCAACCGTATAAAACTTAAGGTCTTCCAGGTAAGGAAGCAGTTTAGATTTCTCCAGGTATTCGGTAACTACACGCGATCCGGGTGCCAGAGAGGTCTTTACCCATGGTTTTACTTTAAGCCCCAACTCAGATGCCTTCTTAGCAACCAATCCTGCGCCTATCATAACGCTCGGGTTAGATGTGTTTGTACAAGAGGTTATTGCAGCCACTACTACAGAAGCATCTGATATACAGTGCGTTTGACCATCAATTTCAACATCTACACTTCTTATTCCATTTTTATTGCTGACCGTAGGGGCAGGCTGACCACCTTCGTTGGCCCAGTCAGACACCCTTTCATTTATTGCGATGTATTCTCTTCCCTGTTGCTTAAGGAGTTCAACCATTTTGCTCTTGGCTTCTCTCAAAAGGATTTTGTCCTGTGGTCGTTTAGGACCCGAGATGGTTGGCTCTACAGTTCCTAAATCCAATTCTACTACGTCTGTATATTCAATCTCTGCATGGTCGTCTCTCCACAGCATGTTCTCCTGTGCATACGCCTTTACCATATCAATATGTTCATCGGTACGGCTGGTATTTCGCATGTAATCAAGCGTTCGCTGATCGATTGGCCAGTGGGTATCGGTACATCCAAATTCTGGTGACATATTGGAGATTGTAGCTCGGTCAGTAACGGCCAGATTTTCAAGCCCGGGACCAAATACTTCAACGATTTTTCCAACTACTCCATAGTCTCGGAGCAACTTCGTAATGGTCAAAACAAGGTCAGTGGAAGTTGTTCCTTCTTTCATCTTACCGGTGATCTTCAGACCAATTACCTGTGGTAAGATCATATAAATCGGCTGACCAAGCATGGCTGCTTCTGCTTCAATTCCTCCAACACCCCATCCTAGTACGCCAATACCATTGACCATCGGTGTGTGGGAATCTGTTCCTACCAGCGTATCTGGAAATAAATAGCCATCTCTCTCGATAACCCCTTTTGCCAGGTATTCCAGATTTACCTGATGACAAATACCCATGCCCGGAGGAACAACTGAGAAGTTTGTGAATGCTTGTTGCCCCCATTTGAGAAGCTTATATCGCTCATCGTTACGTTCGTATTCCAGGTCTACATTTTTCTGATAAGAATCTGCTGTACCAAAGTGATCTACCACTACTGAATGATCAATGACCATATCTGCCGGTACAACAGGGTTTGTTTTGCCTGTGTCTTTTCCTTTTCTTGCTACCTCAGCTCTAATTGACGCAATATCTACTACAGCAGGAACACCTGTAAAATCTTGCATCAATACCCTCGCAGGACTATAAGGAATGTCTTTTTTACCCGCTGTTTCCTTCCAGTTTAATACAGTTTTAATGTGATCTTCGGTTACAGCGAATGCATCATAGTTCCGGATGACGTTTTCCAGAAGGATACGAATGGAATACGGTAGCTTTTTAACTACTGCTTCTTTTTCGGCAAGATCCTTCAGACTGAAGTATTTGTGATTGCCAAGTTGTGTGGATAGTTGTTTTTCTATTCCTAAAAAATCCTGAGGCATGTATTTAGTGTTTTTAAGGTTTACGATTCTAAAGATAAACAGGAATTGACGTTGTTTAGTTTCTGGGACAATTTCCTTGTGCTTATGGTGGTTAAGGATTCCCATGACTCGAATTGACAAAACGCTGCATATTTATTTTGGTCGTCATTCCTGATGCAGCGTAGCGGAATTTAGGAATCTCATGTAATTACAGCTTCTCAATGGAGATTCCCAAGTCTCGTTCGTTCCTCTCTCGCAAGGGAATATGGAATAAGCCAAGTCTTAATTTCGACTCAAAAATCATCTGTTTAATAACTACCCCTATTCCCTTGGGAGGAAAAGTGATAGCTTCCGAGTCATGGGAACCCCAGTCTTGTATGGAAATACGGGTGCTATAAACAGCAAAACCCGAATCAACGACCCGGGCTCTGTTTTCAAATGTCAGTTAAGCTATGCTGCTACAAGCTTCTTACTGGAAGGCTTAAACTTGGTCAGGTCGATTCCCTGGACTGCCGCTTCGTATTCATCCATGGTAGGAGTGCGACCAAGGATGGTTGATAGCACTACTACTGGAGTAGATGAAAGTAGAGATTCTCCTTTCTTCTCACCTGAATCCTTTACCACTCTCCCCTGAAATAACCGTGTAGAAGTAGCCATTACTGTGTCACCCGGTTCAGCTTTCTCCTGGTTACCCATACAAAGATTACAGCCAGGTCGCTCGAGATAAAGCATATTTTCATACTTCGTACGTGCCGCTGCTTTTGGATTGTTATCATCAAATTCGAAACCTGAGTATTTCTGCAATACTTCCCAATCGCCTTCAGCTTTCAACTCATCCACGATATTGTAAGTAGGAGGAGCTACAACAAGAGGTGCATTGAATTCCACTTTACCATGTTGCTGCTCTATGTTCTTAAGCATTTGAGCCAAAATCTTCATGTCACCCTTGTGTACCATGCACGATCCTACGAAACCAAGATCTACTTTTTTCGTGCCTCCATAGTAAGAAAGCGGTCGAATGGTATCGTGCGTGTAACGCTTCGATACGTCATCGTTGTTGACATCCGGGTCAGCAATCATCGGCTCTGCGATCACATCGAGATCAACGGTCACTTCCGCATAATACCTCGCATTGGCATCCGGCGTGAGAGCCGGTTTCTCGCCTGATCTGATTTCTGTAATTCGCTTGTTCGCTTTGTCAACCAAACCTTGCAGGACTTGCAGATCATTGTCCATGCCCTTTTCAATCATGATCTGAATTCTTCCTTTGGCAATCTCCAGTGATTCGATCAGCGTCTCATCTTCAGAGATACAGATAGAAGCTTTTGCCTTCATTTCAGCCGTCCAGTCAGTAAAAGTGAAGGCCTGATCTGCAGTTAATGTGCCTAAGTGCACTTCAATTATTCTACCCTGGAATACATTTTCACCGCCGAATTGCTTGAGCATTTGTTGTTGAGTCGCATGAACCACATCACGGAAGTCCATGTATGGCTTCATCGCTCCTTTAAAGATCACCTTTACTGATTCCGGAATCGGCATGGAAGCTTCTCCGGTAGCAAGTGCAAGAGCAACCGTACCAGAATCAGCACCAAAAGCAACGCCTTTGGACATTCTGGTGTGTGAGTCTCCACCGATGGTGATATCCCAATCATCAACGGTAAGATCATTCAACACTTTATGAATCACATCAGTCATAGCCGGGTAAACGCCTTTCGGATCACGTCCGGTGATCAGCCCAAAGTCGTTCATGAATTTCATCAGTTTCGGGATGTTTGCCTGTGCTTTACTATCCCAAACAGAAGCGGTGTGGCAGCCTGACTGATATCCGGCATCTACGATCGGAGAAATAATGGTAGCAGCCATTGACTCTAATTCCTGAGCTGTCATCAAACCTGTTGTATCCTGAGATCCTACAATGTTTACTTCCACGCGAACATCAGAGCCGGCATGCAATGTCTTGCCAGGAGTAGTACCTACCGCATTTTTGTTGAATATTTTCTCAACGGCCGTAAGTCCCTGTCCTTCGTTTGAAATCTCTTTCGACGGAGCGAATACTGTCGGAGCTTCAATGCCTAAGGTTTTCGCTGCAAACGTCTGAAGCTTTTTGCCAAAGACTACCGCATATGATCCACCAGCTTTGATAAACTCAACTTTTTGAGGTGTCAGTGAAGAAGAGATATCAATCAACTCCTGATCACCATTATATAATTTCTTCTTCCTGGTGTTGATGGTAAGAACTGTTCCTGTTTTCACAGAATAAGCTTCTTCCAACACAGGTTCGCCATCCTCATTTACGATTACATTGCCATCTGCATCTGTCTTCTTCACCCAGTTTTTCAGGTCAATCCCGATACCACCTGTAACACCGACTGTAGTTAGGAAAATAGGAGAGATGCCATTTGTGCCAGCTATAATTGGTGCAATGTTGACAAACGGAACATAAGGACTCGATTCAATACCGGTCCACAATGCCACATTGTTTACACCTGACATTCTGGATGAACCAACACCCATCGTGCCTTTTTCAGCGATCAACATCACACGCTTATCAGGATGCTTTTCTTTTAAGGCTGAAAGCTCTTTTTGCATTTCTTTGTTGTGCTCGAAAATGCATTGTCCGTGAAGCTCCCGATCTGATCTGGAGTGTGCATCGGCTCCCGGGGAAAGTAAATCTGTGGAAATATCGCCAGTACCTGCAATGAACGTAACGATCTTAATCTCTTCTTCTACTTCAGGAAGCTGGGTGAAAAACTCAGCCTTGGCGTAGCTCTCTAATAGCTCCTTCGCGATTGCATTCCCGTCTTCAAATGCTTCTTTCAGACGATCATAATCTGCGTCGTATAAGAATACTTGCGTTTTCAATACATCAGCAGCTTGTTTGGCGATTGATTCATTGCTTCCCAAAGCAATATCAAGTAGTACTTCGATAGAAGGACCGCCTTTCATATGGGAGAGTAATTCAAAGGCGAAAGAAGGAGAAATTTCTTCTACATCCGATTCACCAAGAATGATTTCCTTGAGAAATTTCGCTTTTACAACAGCCGCAGGAGTAGTGCCCGGTAGTGTATTGTAAATGAAGAATTTCAACGAGTCTTCTCTATGCGCATGGCTCGTGTCTTTGATTTGCTCAATGATCTCACTTAGCAATTCACCACCATCAATCGGTTTCGGCTGAAGACCCTGTCTTTTTCGTTCTTCGATCTCCTTGATGTATTCGTTGTATGTATTCATTCTAAATCTTTTTCAGTGCTAAATCTTTTTCAGTGTTAAAGGCAGACTTCAAAGCCAATGATTATACCACCATTATCCTGCTATCAAAAGCCTGCAAAGATAATTGATTTCGTGTTTGATCAAGATATGTGTCAAAACAAAAACTCACTTCAAGTCGGTTAGGAATGCAAGCGTATCTACATCATCCGCATAGTCCCACAATTCAGGTCGTTGAGCCTTGCCGAAAGGAATGTAGTCTTTCCCAACAATGCACTGGATTTTGTCTTTCTGATCATCAAGAATGGTTTTTAATTTCTCAATTGAATCATATTCCTGGTGAAATAATACACTGATAGGTGACACCAATTCATCAGTAGAGTTGATCAAAAGAAAACCAGTATCCAAATGGGGAGTTTTGTTTACCAGATAGATGGACTTGTAGTAGTCATAGTTGTTGCGATACTTATTGTGATTTGCGATATCCTGATAATTTTCAAAATGTGGAAATGCTGTCCGTATGTCAAATCCCTTTGGTGTAAAAACTTTTGATACGTTTCTACATCCCAAACCAAAATAGCTGAAAATATCATCACCCAGAGCCTTAAATTCTTCATCTGACTCCTCACCATTCAGAATAGCTACTGAGGTGCGGTTTTTCCGGATGATGTTTGGAATGTCTTTAAAGTAGTATTCAAAATATCTAGCTGTATTGTCGCTTCCGGTAGCAATTACTGCATCAATTCCTGTAAGCTTCTCCCGAATTTCGATGTTTTTCTTGAATCTAGGTTCTATTTCAGTGATCCATTCAATTACAGTCCTGGTTAGGAATTCATCATCAGAACTTGGCTTTACTGCTGCAAAATGCTCTGAAATTAAAACAGAAAGCAGATCGTGAAATCCTACGAGCGGGATATTCCCTGCCATTACAATCCCAACGATTTTCGGCGAGTCTGTATTCAGATTATAATCGCCCGCCCACTTCTCAAGTTTTGATTTTTCCAACATGAAGCTAATGCCTTGCAATGCATTCTTTACGCCCTCATAGGAGAACCAACCGTTCTTTTGTTTGGCTCTTGCAGCTAAATCCTGTAGTTCATCGTCGGTCAGCATGCCAATTTTCTTCTGAAGTTGACTGAATGCCGTTATTTTGTCCTGAATTTTCATAAAAAATTAAAATTGTCCTCCATTGATGGTTGGGCTGCAAACTTATTGCGATTAATTTTGTTCCCTCATTTAGAATACAACAAAAAGCTAATTTTCTATGGCTATAATGATCACTGATGAATGCATCAACTGTGGTGCATGTGAACCCGAATGCCCAAATACGGCAATCTACGAAGGTGGAGTAGAGTGGAAGTGGGCTGATGGTACCGATCTTCAGGATATTGAGATGGAAGACGGGTCTAAGGTGGATGCCAAAGAGGTACAGGAGCCTGTCTCGGATGAGTTCTATTATATCGTGCCCGGTAAATGCACAGAGTGCACCGGTTTCCATGAAGAACCTCAGTGTGCGGCAGTATGTCCGGTAGATTGTTGTGTTCCGGATCCAGATTACGTAGAAACAGAGGAGGAGCTTACTGCTAAAAAGGAGTGGTTACACTTGTAGTTATCTCATTTTTTTACGCTTAATCAAGTAAGCCCCCAAGATTTTATCAAAGGAATCATTGGTGTTAACAGGTACAAAATCTACTTTCATCATTCCACATTTGATTTTCAGGTCTTGATAAAATTGAGCCATTTCTTTTCTGTAAAGATCCTTTACCTCATGTGGGTTGACTTTGATTGATTCTTTTGTTTCCATGTCAATAAACTTGTAAGGCCGATCTTCAAATTCAAATTTTAGTTCACTCGCATAGTCCGAGACATGGAATAAAATCACTTCGTGTTTATTGTGTTTGAGGTGCTGGAGAGCACTCAATAAGTCTTCTTCATTTGAATTTTGAAACATGTCAGAAAAGATCACGACTAATGATCTTTTATGTATTTTATCAGCTATTTCATGCAAGACAGAAGAAATGTTGGTCGAAGTGTCCGGTGTTGGTTGATTTTGTAATTCAGATAGTTGGGTTAAAATGGTGTTTAAATGAGCTTTAGTACTCCTAAGGTCAGTTTCATGCTCAATCTTGTCTGAAAAAACAGAAAGGCCAACCACATCTCGTTGCTTTGTCAGCAAATAGGAAAGGGCAGAGGCAGCAAACACCGAAAATTTCAATTTATCCTTCCCCGGCGCAGGATAATGCATAGAGGCAGAATTATCAATGAGTATTCGGCATCTCAGGTTTGTCTCTTCTTCGTACTGTTTGGTATAGAGTCTATCCGTTCTGGCAAATACCTTCCAGTCGATATGTCGGGTACTTTCTCCAAAATTGTACAGTTTGTGCTCTGCAAATTCTACTGAGAATCCATGATAGGGTGATTTATGAAGTCCGGTGATAAATCCGTCGACTAGTTGCTTAGCAATTAAGCCGAGGTTATCATATTGGTTAATTTCTGAAATGTTTGTTGTCATATGTTGTTATTCAACGGGGATTCACCAGTTTGTTTTGCAGATAAAAAATATAAAGCACTATATTTAGCCCCGATTTTAGTTAAAACTAACACCTAACACAAATTTTAAGCAAGTGGAAGACAATAACGAAAAAGGAAGAGACGAGATCTATTCTGAGAGAGTAAAGGCGGGAAAGCGTACTTACTTTTTTGATGTGAAAGCGACACGGTCGAATGATTACTACCTAACTATTACGGAAAGCAAGAGAAAACCTAAAGATGATGGTTTTTTCTATGAAAAGCACAAGATTTTCTTGTATAAAGAAGATTTTCATAAGTTTGTGAATGCACTAAATTCTACAGTAAACCACGTAAAGGATGAATTGATGCCGGAAGTGGATTTTACACAGTTTGACAGAGAGAATGATGATGAACATGCCGTAGCGAATGCCGGAGTATCAGAATCTGATTCCGAACTAAAGTGGGATTGACAAGATAACTTTTTTAAGTATGAAGAGAGAGGCTTCCTGATTAATTTCGGGAGGCTTTTTTATTTTATAAATAAACTAGTTTTGCGCCCCGAAAGAGTTTCACTCTTTAGATAGGCTAGAATAAATTATATGGGACTACAATGCGGTATTGTTGGATTACCTAATGTTGGTAAATCCACTCTTTTCAATGCGCTTTCCAACGCTAAAGCGGAGGCGGCTAATTTTCCTTTCTGTACAATCGAACCAAACGTCGGAGTGATTACCGTTCCGGATGAGCGGCTTCAGATTCTTTCAGATTTGGTAAACCCCAAAAAGGTATTACCGACCGTGATGGAGTTTGTTGACATTGCCGGGCTGGTGAAGGGTGCAAGTAAAGGAGAAGGACTTGGAAATCAATTTCTGGCCAATATTCGGGAAGTAGATGCCATTATTCATGTCGTTAGATGCTTTGATAACGATAACATTGTTCATGTATCCGGAAAAGTAGACCCTATCGAAGATAAGGAGGTTATTGACACAGAACTTCAATTGAGAGACCTTGAATCTGTAGATAAGCGAATCGAACGAGTACAGAAAATTGCTAAATCGGGTGATAAAGATGCTAAAGCAGAGTATGAAGTTCTTGTGAAATTCAAATCACATCTTGAAAGTGGGCAGAATGCTCGTTCACTTGAGATAGATAAAGAGCAAAGAGCGTGGATAAAACCACTTCAGTTGCTTACTGGTAAGCCCATTATTTATGTTGCGAACGTAGACGAAGAATCTATTAACACTGGCAATGAATGGAGTAAAAAGCTGGAAGAGAACATCAAACATGAAGACGCACAGCTGATTTTAGTATCTGCCGGATTGGAAGAACAAATTGCGGAATTCGATGATCCGGAAGAGAAGCAAATGTTTTTGGAAGAGTACGGACTGAAGGAATCTGGACTTAACCGTCTGATTAAGACTTCCTATTCATTATTGGATCTCATCACTTACTTCACAGCAGGTGAAACTGAAGTTCGAGCCTGGACGATCAAAAAAGGATGGAAAGCTCCACAAGCTGCTGGTGTGATTCACACTGATTTTGAAAAAGGATTTATCAAAGCGGAAGTGATTAAAATCCCAGACTACCAGCAATATAAATCAGAAGCAGGCTGTAGAGAAGCTGGAAAATTAGCTATCGAAGGGAAAGAATATGTAGTAAAAGATGGAGATGTGATGCACTTTAGATTCAATGTGTAATTATGGTGTAAGTTCGTAATAAGAACCTCCAATAGATTCAAGAAGTAGACATTTGATATAAAACGATGAACTAATTCCTCCCTTGAGTGAGGCTAGGAGGGTGTATTTTGATATTATTTGACTTTGATAGAATGAAAACACCCCTGTCGTCCCCTCAAGGGGACATTAAGCCAGCTAGCTTAACTCACGTTAATTTAGCGCTCAATTGATCTGAAGCGTTTGTACCCGATTAGCTCATCATTGATATTGCCGGGTTTTCGATAGTATACCAATATTTCATATTCATTTTCTGCCTGAAAATGGCTTCCTTCAAAATGGTAAGGAGGTAGTTCATCACTTTTGGCGTAGTACAGGTACTCATAGTATCCTTGCTTAAGCGAAAGTGAAGTTTCATAACGACCCAATCCATTTTGGTTGGTGTAGCGCATACGATTTATATCTGTTATCCTCCAGTTGTTGAATTGCCCGATAACATATACCTCACCATTGATTGGTTCGGATTTTAATGCAAAAGTGACATTTGCATAATCTGCATTGAGTTGTCCCTCTCCCGGATCATTATTTTGGATGATGAAGTTACCGTTGATATCCTGAAAATTCTGTGTATAGGTAATGTTACCACGTGTACCATCCAACTTCAAAGGAGCATATATTTTACTCCCGGTATTGGTGATTCGTCCTACATTTCGGCCAGCTACATTTAGGGTTCTTAAATCAGCGAAGCGAAATTCGTTCCACCCATTAAAGTTCGTCTTTAGGTCAAGATGTCTAAACTCCATATAGCCTTCATTGGCACGAATTAAAGTAGGTTGTACATCTGTAATGGCTGTGCTCCAATTGTGATTCTGGAGTAAGACCGTGCCGATATCCTGGGTAGGGGAATTTACCATAAGGTTACCATAGTTCACACTGTATTCTATTTGATGATTTTCGTCTCGTTCGGCAATAGTGGTACTGACTCTTACGGTATGATCGATGGAAACAGCTCCATCCACAACCATGAATCTTCTTGTGAAGATCAAGTCGTCTGGGTTTGCCCGTCTATGCACTGCGAGAATATAATTGCCTGAAAGTGTGGGTTTAGGAACGCTAAATCGATAATTGATATATGGTTGAACCGTGTTGACTGAATAATCAAAATCTGTAATTCTATAATTATTGATCTGGGAAAGAAACTCCATGTCTCTTAACCCGGATCTTGTCCAATCTTTATTGCAGTGATAAATATTAGCGCTTAGATTTTCGAATTCATCTGTCAATAGGTCAAAGGTCAGTATTAATTGTTCCTCTTGTCTTAGACTAATAACTGGATTTTCGAGCTCTTTTAGTTGACCATTTTCAGTGGGGTATAATTTAGAGAATCCCACTATGTCTTCATATTCATAATTATCGAAAATTATTTTTTTATTTATCGATGATTGTTGGGGTACGACCGGTTCACATTGTACTAATAGAAAGCAAATTGTAATTATCGCCAGGTTCTTCATATCTTTAGAGGTACGAAAGACCAAATTAGAGATTGCAACTATAATATTCAGCATAGGGTCTATTAAAATGCCAACATAGATGTCGGTTACTGAAGAAAAATTGATAAAAGGATGCCAGAAAGGCAAACGAGAATATCAGCAAGCCTTGTATGACAAGTATTGCGATGGGATGTTTCTTGTAGCATTAAGGTACTCTAAAGCACAACAGGAAGCAGAAGATATATTACAGGAAGCTTTCATCAAGGTGTTTAAAAACATCAAAAACTTCAGAAAAGACTCTTCGCTGGCGTACTGGATAAAGCGAATTGTTGTAAATACGGCACTTAATCATCAGCGCAGCAAACTTTATCTCTACCCGATGGTAGATGTAAATGATCTGGATGATTGGAGTACAAAAGAGTCGGTAATCTCTGGTATGGGTTATGAGGAACTATTACAACTAATCAGAGAACTCCCAACAGGCTGTCAGGTCATTTTCAACTTGTTCGCAATTGAAGGGTATAAGCATCACGAAATAGCTGAGAAGCTGCAGATAAGCGAAGGAACTTCGAAATCACAGTATTCACGAGCTAAATCATTGCTTGTAGAAAAGGTAACGCAGAGAGATAAGTTAAGATATGGGTCCGGAGAGCTTTGAAAATAACATCCAGAAGAAGTTTGAGAATCAAACAACAAAAGCACCGGTTGGTACATGGGCAAATATTGAAAGTAGCCTAAATGCACAATTGGTAGCTACCTATGCTTCCCAGCATAGTATGTATAAATGGCTTTCGGTAGCAGCTGTTTTTATTGCAGTATTAATGACTGGAGCCTTACTGTATCCATCAAACAGTGAGACTCAGCAAGCAAATAATGAGGGGGTTTACAATGCTCTGCTTTCCAGTGATTTTGATTATAACAGTTATTATAGTCACAGCAATTCTGGTATATCGGCAGGTGATTTATCTTTTACTGGTATTGCTCCTTTGGATAATGTCCAAGATGATGCTGAAGATTCCTCCGGTGAAATGATTATAAATACAAGGTCAGAAGTATTTTTTGTAAACTCACGTCGACCATCGTTAGAAGCAGAAAACACAACTCCTGAAATCCATCGTTATTATTTGGTCGGAAATTTCTCTCGTTCACGAAAGGCTCAATCTGATGATCAAAAAGTTTGGGCGGGATTAGAAGCAGGTGCTGGCACCTTCAATGCAGATTTTGCAGGTTCAGGAGCCCTGGCAAGCTCGCTAAACCCTTCAGGGTTAGCATCGGCAATTGGCTCTGGTAGCTTTGTTAACCCTACCACAAGCATCGATCAAAAAATGAGTGAGGGAGTGGCTACAACATTAGGAGTGGGCTTTGGCATGCAATTGAGCGATAAATGGACGTTGGAAAGTGGGGTAGCTTATACAAGCATGGATAATAGAGGGTCTGCGTCCATTAACGTATTAGATGTTTATACCATTGATAATAATGACTTCATTAATGATAATACAGGTATAGAGGATGGGTCAGTTGTTGGTGCCAATGCAAGAGAAGCAACTATAGAGGTAGAAAAAATTTATGATCACAAGGTTAAAATCAGGAACAGTGTACAGTTTGCATCAATTCCATTGAAAGCAGGCTATTTTGTGTTGGATAGGAAATTCAGCCTGAGAGTGAATGCAGGATTGTCGGCCAACTACCTTGTAGAATCAAAGCTATCAGATCCTTCCAAGCAGATTTTAAATGGAAATAAGCTCAACTTATACAATGAATGGTCATTTGATGGAATTGGGGGGCTGGAATTAGGCTACTCGATTTTTAATAACGTTGATTTGACTTTAGAACCAAATTATCGACACTCAATAACACCTATTAGCAATTCTGTTAATTCTCCTTCCAGATTTGTCGTTCAGACAGGGTTTAGGTACACCTTAAACTAGCCTTCCATCATCAATATGGACAGTTTCACATAAAAGATGTAACCTCTCGTCAAATAGACAGTATTCCTTTGTAGATGCAACGTTAGGACTATCGTTGGGTCTTTTACTCGTCAACTAACTCAAAAACCATGCACTCCAGAGGACTGATATATGTCGTATTGTCAATCTTATGCTTTTACGGCTACTCACAGTCAGAATTACCTGAAAAAAAATCTTACACCACAGCTTGGGCGCAAACGGAAATTGTCCTTGATGGAAAATTGGATGATGATGCATGGAATCAGGTTGAGTGGGGAGGTGACTTTATTGGTCACAGGCCGGAATACAATGTAGAGCCTCATCAGGAAACACAGTTTAAGATTCTATATGATGCAAAGTTCTTATATGTAGGAATAAGAGCGCATGATACTGAGCCAGAAAAAATCGTTAAGCGGATGTCCAGAAGAGATGGATTTGACGGTGACTTTGTGGAGATCAACATCGATAGTTATAATGATAAACGAACAGCATTCTCCTTCACCGCATCCGTTTCAGGAGTTAAGGGTGATGAATATGTTTCCAATAATGGTGATGATTGGGACTCAACATGGGATCCAATCTGGTACCTACGCACAAGCGTAGATGATAAAGGGTGGATTGCTGAGTTTAAAATACCACTTTCGCAGCTGAGATTTGCAAATCAGGAGGAGCATACCTGGGGGATTCAATTTACAAGAAGAATCTTTAGAGAGGAAGAGCGATCTACCTGGCAGCCCATTGACCCTAATGCACCGGGATGGGTACATCTTTTTGGAGAACTGAAAGGAATAAAAGGGATTAAACCTCAAAAACAACTTGAGATACAGCCTTATGTGCTGACATCTTATGAAAAATATCCAAGAGAGAAAGAGAATCCATTTAGGGACACAGGAAAAGAATATATGGGCAATGTGGGACTGGATGCTAAAGTGGGTATCACCTCTGATATCACACTGGATTTGACCTTTAACCCGGACTTTGGACAGGTAGATGCTGATCCTTCAACTGTAAACCTATCTGCATTCCAATTGTTCTTTCAGGAAAGACGACCATTCTTTTTGGAGGGGAGCAATCTTTTGTCATTTCGTACAAGCGGCGGTCCAAACAACCTTTTTTACTCAAGGAGAGTAGGGGGACGTCCTCATGGCTACCCAGATAATGTTGAGCACATTGACTACCCTGATAACACGCGAATCATCGGTGCGGCTAAGGTTACCGGAAAAAATGCAAAGGGTTTTTCATGGGGCATTCTTGAGTCAGTAACCAATAGAGAAAAGGCTGATGTGATTTATGAAGGTGGAGGCAAAGGCGAAGAAATAGTAGAGCCATTCACCAATTTCCTTGTAGGAAGAGTTCAGCAGGACATTGATGGTGGAAAGACAGTAATTGGAGCACTCGCCACAAATGTCAAACGATTTGATAATCGTGGAAACGGACTAGAATATCTGCATGACAATGCGACAAGTGCAGGAGTAGATGTGAACCACAATTTTAAGGATCGGGAGTATGGAATGGAGTTTAAAGCGATGTTTAGCAAAGTAGAAGGAACTCAGGGAGCTATCTACAGGACTCAGACATCCTCTCAACGTTTCTTCCAACGACCGGATAATAATCACAAAGAGGTAGACACCACTCGAACAAGTTTGGTAGGATCAGCTGCAACACTCTCTTTTGGTAAGCAAAATGGAAATTGGAGATGGAGAATTGGGTCGAACTTTAAATCGCCTGAGCTTGTGTTAAATGATGCCGGATTCCTCCGTCAAACGGATGATATCAATAATTGGCTTTGGACGCAATACAGAATCAACAAGGTTACCAATTTATTCAGATGGCAGAATTACAATATTTATGCTGAGCACAACAACGACTTTGGAGGGGCTATAACAGGTAGAGGTATGAACTTCAATATGAATTGGGAGTTCAATAATTACTGGGGTTTTGGACAAGGAGTTTGGGTAGGTGGTACCCGATTTTCTAATGCAGATCTTAGGGGAGGCCCATCCATTAGGTATCCCGGCAATGTAAATTACTGGTATAGGTTGAGTTCGAATAGTAGAAAAAAAATCACTGTATCATTCAACAATTGGTTCAACTGGGGTGATAAAGACTTCACAAAAAGCTCTGGTATCTCAGTTAATATTAATGCACGCCCGACGGATGCTATGGAATTATCAATTTCTCCAAATATCAACTGGAATAGAGATAATCTCCAATACATTGCCCAGAGGGATTTCAACAATGATACCAGATACATATTGGGTAAAGTGGTTCAGGAAACATACAGTATGTCCATCCGTGCAAACTATAACATCACCCCTAATCTGACTTTAGAATATTGGGGCCAACCATTTCTTGCCAAGGGTGAATACAGCGAATTTAAGCGTGTAGATCAGCCCAGTTCAGAAGCCTACGATCGCAGGTTTACCATGTATGAAAATGCTGAAATTATGTTTGATAAAGAAAACCAGGAATATCAGGTTTTCGAGACAGGAGGTGAGGTTCCGGATTACACTTTTAGTAATCCAAACTTTAACATGGTTCAATTTCGATCAAATTTTGTGATGCGATGGGAATACATTCCAGGCTCCACGTTGTTTGCAGTCTGGTCAAGCAATGGCTCGTACTTTGATCAGTCTCAGGGTAATAGCTTTAGAGACCTAAGTAATCAACTGACCGATTTATCAGGAAGCAATACTTTCCTTATCAAATACACCTACCGATTTATTTTGTAACCATTCTTCCTGCTAACTTTGGGCAAACCTTAAATAAACCATATGTCCAGAGTTGTAATTATTGGAGCCGGTGGAGTGGGTAGAGTTACCGCTTTCAAGTGTGCTCAGAATAAAGAAATCTTTTCAGAGATTGTACTAGCCTCACGCACCAAATCCAAATGCGATGTTATAGCTGCAGATATAGAAAAGCAGCTAGGTGTAAAAATAAAGACAGATCAGGTCGATGCAGACCATGTAGATCAGGTGGTGGCGTTATTCAAAAAGCATGAACCTAAGATGGTTATCAATGTTGCGCTTCCATATCAGGACCTTACCATTATGGATGCATGTCTGCAAGCTGGTGTTCATTATTTGGATACAGCCAACTATGAGCCGCCTGAGGAAGCTAAGTTTGAATATAAATGGCAATGGGCTTATCAGGATAAATTTAAAGAAGCAGGACTCACTGCTGTGCTTGGATGTGGCTTTGATCCGGGCGTAACAGGCGTATTCACTTCCCGCGCCGCAAAACATTTCTTTGATGAGATTCATTATTTGGATATTGTAGACTGTAATGCCGGAGATCACGGAAAAGCTTTCGCTACCAATTTCAACCCTGAAATCAACATTCGTGAGATCACTCAGAAAGGCAAATATTGGGAAGATGGAAAATGGGTTGAGACAAATCCATTCGAATTCAGAAAAGATTTAGACTATCCAAATATTGGGAAGCGTCCTTCTTATTTGCTATTTCATGAAGAGTTGGAGTCGCTGGTTAAAAACTATCCAACCATTAAGAGAGCCAGGTTTTGGATGACATTTGGAGACGAATACCTGACCCATTTACGAGTGATTCAGAATATTGGCATGGCTTCTATTGAGCCTGTCAATTATGAGGGTAAAGAAATTGTACCACTTCAGTTTCTGAAAGCTGTCTTGCCAAATCCGGGAGATTTGGGTGAAAACTATGAAGGAGAAACTTCAATAGGATGTCGAATTAAAGGAGTGAAGGACGGCAAGGAGAAAACCTACTACATATGGAACAACTGCAGCCATAAAGCCGCATTTGACGAAACCGGAGCTCAGGGTGTATCTTATACAACTGGGGTGCCGGCGATGATTGGTGCTGCTATGATGCTGACAGGAAAATGGTCAGGAGCCGGAGTTTTCAACGTTGAAGAATTTGACTCGGACCCATTTTTAGAAAAACTTGCTACTTCAGGTTTACCTTGGCATGAAAAGCATGATATAGAATTAGGAATGGATTGATATGGTGGATATTCAGAAAGTTCCGGAGTTCTATCGAGGATATATTGAGACACTCGGTGGAGGAGAATTAGTGCCATTGCTACTAAAGACGGGAGATGAATTTATCTCCTATTGCAATAGAATCACTGAGCAGCAAGGGCTGTATCGTTATGAAGATGGGAAATGGAGCATAAAGGATGTTATCCTTCATGTGACTGATGCAGAAAGGGTATTTGCTTATCGCGCCTTACGCTTTGCAAGAAATGATAGCAATGAGCTTTCCGGATTTGAGCAAAATGATTATGTGCCTGAGGCCAATGCCGATGATCGTACCATTCATAACTTGTTAACAGAATTTACAAATGTACGAGCTGCTTCAGTTGATCTTTTTTCATCGTTCAGTCAAGAGATTCGCGAGCGGACCGGCATGGCCAATGGCGTAGAAATGAGTGTTGAAGCAATTGGATATATTATTTCAGGTCACTTGAAGCACCATTTAGAGATCATTCAGGAAAGGTATACGAAGTGAAAATTCCATCACCATGCTTCGTCTTGGATGAAAGCAAACTGATCCAAAACTTTGAGCTGATTGATAGAGTTCAGAAAGAAGCCGGAATAGAGATCATTCTGGCTTTCAAAGGATTTGCTATGTGGAGTACATTTCCGGTTGTAAAACAATACATCAAAGGAGCAACCGCTAGCTCACTCAATGAGGTCAAATTATGCAATGAAGAAATGGGGGTGAAATCACATACCTATTGTGTTGCCTATTCTTCGGATGAATTTGAAGAGATAGTTTCCAGGTCTTCTCACATCACATTCAATTCATTGGCGCAGTATCATAAATACATTGATCTGGTGCCAAAAGATGTAAGTATCGGTCTTAGAGTCAATCCCCGGTGGTCCGATGTTGAGACGGACCTGTATAATCCTTCAAGTCCCGTTTCCAGACTGGGCGTGACAAGTGAAAATCTGGAATCCCTTCCTGAAAGGGTAGAGGGGCTTCACTTTCATGTACTTTGCGAATCAGACTCCTATGCCCTTGAAAAAGTTTTGGAGTCACTTGAAGATCGTTTTGGTGGTTTCTTGTCTCAGGTAAAATGGGTTAATATGGGTGGTGGTCATTTGATGACTCGTGAAGATTATGACACGAAGCACTTAATTGACCTGCTAACTAATTTTAGAGAAAAGCATCAGGTGAAAGTGATTTTGGAGCCCGGAAGTGCTTTTGCATGGCAGACGGGTGATTTATACACCAGGGTTTTGGATGTAGTCGAAAATGGAGGCCAGAAGACGGCCATTTTTGATGGATCATTTACGTGCCACATGCCCGATTGCCTTGAAATGCCTTATCGTCCAAAGCTGGCAGAAGGTTCTGATGAACCTGTAGAGGGCTGGCATGCCTATCGACTGGGTGGAGTCAGCTGTTTGGCTGGTGATTTTCTGGATGAATACTGGTTTGAAAAGCCACTAAAGGAAGGAGATGCCATCATTTTCAAAGACATGATTCACTATACGATGGTGAAAACCAGCACGTTCAATGGAGTGAAGCATCCATCAATTGGAATTCTAAGAAAAGATGGAAATTTTGAATTGATAAGGGAATTTGGATACGAAGACTTCAAAAACCGCCTTTCCTGAGAAAATAAGCATGTGTTTCAAAAGGTCTTAAAGATATTAACTGTCATTCTGACGAAGGAAGAATCTCAGTATTTAGAAGTTTAGTAGTCTTTACCGGTGAGATCCTTCATAACTTCAGGATGACAGACCTTTTAAGACACTAAAAGGTAACTTTTTAACAAATCAATCCTTCAACTTCGGTTCCAGATCACCACGCATAAATAAGTTATATTCCTCACAAGAGAGATAACCCTCTCCAAGAGAATACGGACAAGTTTTATATACTTCGTCAAAGAGCCCCTGATGAACTACAACACCGGCCCCATGACAAACAGGACAAAGCATTTTTTCAAGCCCACCACAATCATACTCTGCGCTGGCTAAGTCTTCTTCGAATCTTTCAGCCTGTGAGCGCTGAATTCTCAAATATTCATCTTCAGCAAATTGGAGGTATTGAATGGCAGGTTCATAATATCTTCCTTTTGTGCCTTTGAGCTGGATATACTTGTTGAGCCAGTTGATACTTTGTTTATACTTTCCAAGATGAAAACTATTTCTACCAAAGAAATATGCCATTTCAGATGGGAGCTTATCCATGTTTTGCAATACTTCCTGAAAAAGCATTTGAGCACTATCGTACTTTCCTAAGGCCATCATCTCAGCACCCTTATCCATTTTTGTTCTTAACTCAGACTCTCTGATCAATTGACCATTTCCATCGAAAGATATGATTAAGAGAAATGTGATTGTGAAAATTAGTTTCTTCATCGAGGTTTGCTAACGACCGGAAAAATAAAATGGTTTGATCGGCTTCTGATGCTTTCATGCAAAAGATTAACCAATTTTATGATCGTTGGAAATCTTTTTACAGTTTTGGCAATAATTTAAACCAGCATCGTTGTGAGGAGTAAGAGTGTGTTTATGCGAAAAATAATTTTATCCTTAGTAATACTACTATTTGGTGTGTCGTCATTTGCTCAGAATACGCGAAGTGCTGAGACACCAAAACCACCCCGTGCACAATATCAAGCTGCAAAGAAGGAAAAGAAGGGTTTTTTCGATTTTCTAAAAAAGAAGAAAAGCACCGATTTAAAAACTTCTCAGGAAGAAACATTGGCATTCAGAAAAAGAGTGAGCAAGGCTTATGCCGAGAATGCGAAAATTGACCGTAAGGTGAAAAAGGTGAAAAAGCGAGAAGCTAAAAAGGGAGAGAAGTTTCACGGACATAAGCGACCTCCCAAAAAACGCCCGCCTGGGAAGCAAAAGTTTTGTAATGTCTGCAAAATAAAACATTAGATTTCCCCTCTTGAGGGGGCAAGGGGGGTGATTCGAAAAAAAAAATCCTATTTAGATACCCCGTTCTTATCCATTCGATTGTCCAGCTCTCGGATTTTATCATAAATAAGATCTAACTCATCCTCACTTACTTCCTTCAGCTCCTGGAATGCTTGTTCCATAAATTTAGAATGATCTTGCAAGTACTTCAACTTGGCATCTGTGATCATCCTAAGTCTTTCTACTTTCTTATTTATTTCATCGATTGTCATGATCTTATAACGTCAGCAGAATAAAAATAGTTAAAATCAAGCACTCACCCTGTAAAGCGTCTGAGAGCGCATTCTCAAACCAAAATGTGAAAGGATTGCACGTCTGATGGATTGTTTAAGGAAAGTATGATTAATATCGCCTTCACTCACAGCATATTTGATGATCGGACGCTGGATCTCTTTCACTAAAGATAATTTCTCGATCCAGGACTGATACATAGATTTCCAGTCAGCATCATAAGCTTCCATGTGTGATCGTCCATCCCACATAATTTCTAGTTGATTATCCGCATGATCGTGACGGTAGATGGCAGCAAGGATGTCATAGTTCGCTTCAAGCAGCTCTTTACCAAAATGAATTTTTTGCTTTAACTCTATAATGAAATCATCCTCTAAACCCATAGGATTGTGCTGGAAAGAGTAAGAGCGAAGAATTTGCTGGAGCCATTCGTTGAGTAGCACTTCCTTAGAGAAGGCTTGCACGGACTTGAGTAGATAATTCTTGTCCTGAGCGAAATATTTTTCTTCGATGAGCATAAAAAAAGGGTAACACAAAGTTACCCTTCAAAATTATTTTTTTGTTGAATAATTAAAAAACAAATGTCCATTCGCCGGCGATACCGTTTGTTCTGGCAGTTGGCTCATCAACATCAAAAGTCAATGAAAGACTTCCCTCTGAAACTGTTGCGGACATATCTGTAGATTCAGAGCTTCCAGTATGTGTTTTGGTAATTACTGAACCGGAAGTATTTCCGAACGACCATGTACCATTTGACCATACGTCACTAAAACCATCAGGAACACCACTAACCGTGTAAGATCCGCCATCTTTACTACCACTAAATGTAATACTAAAGCCGGACCAATCACCATCAGGCGTACCTCCATCGGTTTGAACAGTACTAGGCTGTGCCCACGCAGAAGCTGTTAAGTCAGTTGCCACTTCTTCCAATGGGTCTGGAGCTGGATCATCACCACCGCCACCACACGACATAAAAATAACTAAGGAAGCAAAAACTAAGGCAGCAAGTAAGTTTGATAATCGTTTCATAAAATTAAATATTGTCTGATTAGATAAAAGAATGAATCAAAAGTAGGACTTTTTCACATTTATACCTACTAAACTCAAAATTGCTAAAGAAATTATTCGTCCACTCTGTTTTTTTTAAAGATTAAGCTGTTTTGAGCACTGTTTTATTTCTTCATTATCGTTAGAAGCAATAATCAATAGTGTGTTGGATAGTTGACTCAGGCTGGATTTCCACCATTTAAACCCTTCCGCATCAAGATTTGAAGTAGGCTCATCCATGCATATGAGATCATTTTCAAAGAAAAATGCTGTAATAAGCTTCGTTCGTTGCTTCATTCCCGTAGAAAAATCAGCAATAGGCTTATCAAGGGGTAGAGAAGCGGATTCTGCCATTTCCTCAATGGATTTAATAGATTCTTTAAATTTTTGATGGAATTGCAGGAATTCTCTAAGTGTAAACTCTTCAATGATTTCAGTGTATGGCCCAATGAAACAGGCATTATGTATACTTTCATCAATAGGCACACCGTCTACCAAAACTTTACCGTTTGATGGCGTTAAGTAGCCGGCAATGATCTGCAGAAGTGTTGATTTTCCAGCCCCATTTTTCCCGGTAATAGCTACAGAATCACCCGATTGAAATTCAAATGATTGATTTCTAAAAATCCAGGTTTTCCCGAATTTCTTTCCAATATCCTCCCCTTTAATAATCATCTTATGGAAAAATTCAATGTTTTAAAAGTTCTTTTGGAGCACATAAATAATGTTTCGTCACGATTTTACTCATTGCTTTGATATTTGGAAGATCAGAAGCTTCTGCAACATCAACAACCTCACCATGTTTGCGCAAAATTTTTATCGACTGACCTGAAGCTATATAAGCTGAATTACTGACAGAGCCTGTCTGAACCAAATAGGAAGCCTCATGATCATTGATGTTGTATTTACTGGATACTTTTTGCATTAGATCATCAGTGATAATCCGGCCAATAGGATCGTTGGAAAAAGAAATACCCAGCAACTTACGATCGAGTAGCCTTTCGCTCAATGTTCGCAAAATAATGTCTTTATGATCCCTCCAGAATTTAATAGAGCCCCAAATGTCACTGTCATCTAACAGTGCATAAACCTCCAAAATATCCTGGTCCTCACCGAAATCCTTTACGTCCAGATTTCGCTCAAGAAAGATAGATAATGCCGGTGTTGCTGGTACTTTTTCACCCTGTTGTGTGAGTTCTTTCGCACGCTGGATGAGTTTAATAAGCATCATCTCAGCGCTGACAGCTGTTTTGTGCAGGTACACTTGCCAGTACATGAGTCTTCTTGCGCTCAGGAAATTCTCAATGCTGTAAATGCCTTTTTCTTCTACTACTAGATGCTCACTTGCCACATTCAGCATTTTGATGATCCGTTCAGACCCAATTGAGCCTTCATAAACCCCTGTAAAAAAGGAATCGCGTTTAAGGTAATCAAGTCGATCAATATCCAACTGGCTGGAAACAAGCTGATGAAAGAATGGACGATGATATTTATTTGTGAAGATGGAAATGGTCATATCCAGTGCTCCATTAAACTCTTTGTTTAATCGGTCCATCATCCATAAGCCTACCTGCTCGTGATGCACCCCTTTAAAAAGAGAAAATTCCAGCGTATGAGAAAATGGCCCATGACCTACATCATGCAGAAGAATTGCGAGCATTCCTGCCTGTCGCTCTTCATCAGAAATTTCAACTCCTTTATCCTGAAGTGAGTTTAATGCTCTTCGCATGAGGTCCATTGCCCCGAGTGCATGATGAAAACGGGTATGCAATGCACCCGGATATACCAAATCCGTAAGACCAAGCTGTTTGATTCTTCTTAGCCGCTGAAAATAACGATGCTCGATGATGTCGAATATGAGATCGTTGGGTATATTGATGAATCCGTATACCGGATCATTGAGAATTTTCTTTTTGTTCAACAGCGTTTGTGATTTAATTTAAACTAAACTTAAGAATCCAGATTTTATTCAAAAATGATTCCTATAATCTCCTCTTGGGAGGAGGAAGAGGTGGGTGGTTTAAACCCGTCATTTTTGAATGAAATTTGACAAAAAGAAAACGATCTTCTGAAAACCCACCCCAACCCCCTCCGAAGAGGGGATATAATGCGTTTTCTTTTTTATTCTTACGTCGAACTCAAGTTACTTAGCAAACTAATGCCAAAACTGAATTAATGCAGCAATTTAAAATCTTATGGGCGGACGATGAAATTGAACTCCTCAAGCCTCATATTTTATTCCTGGAACAGAAAGGGTATCAACTGACTCCTGTCAATAGTGGGGCGGATGCACTTGAAGAAATCGACCACAACTATTTTGATATCGTCTTTCTAGATGAAAATATGCCTGGAATGAGTGGGCTTGAAACCCTCAACTACATAAAGTCAACCCATCCAAATCTTCCTGTGGTGATGATCACCAAAAATGAGGCCGAGGAAATCATGGAAGAAGCCATAGGGGCAAAAATTGCTGATTACCTGATCAAACCACTGAATCCGAATCAGATTTTGCTTTCAGTCAAGAAAATTCTTGATAACAAACGGATCATTTCCGAAAAGACCAATCTAGGTTATCAAAAGGAATTTCAGCAGTTGTCGATGGGGGTGATGGATGCGCAAGATCATCACGACTGGATGGAGATTTATAAGAAATTGGTGTATTGGGAGCTGGAAATAGATGAGACAGAAGATAAAAGCATGGTGGAAGTGCTCAATGCCCAAAAAGTGGAGGCCGATGGGAATTTCTCTGCCTTTATTACTTCCAACTATGAAAGCTGGATCACCAATCCGGATATAGACCGACCACTACTTTCACACAATCTCTTAAAGCAAAAGGTGTTTTCAGAAGTAGGTGATGAACCTGTCTTTCTGATCGTGATTGACAACCTGAGGTATGATCAATGGAAGATTATTGAGCCGGAAGTAGCCGAGCTTTTTAGTGTTGAGTCAGAGGAAATGTACTACTCTATTTTGCCGACAACTACTTCTTATGCAAGAAACTCACTCTTTGCAGGCTTAACGCCTGTTGAAATTGCCAGAAGATATCCTGATTTGTGGGTGGAAGAAGAAATAGATGAAGGTAAGAACTTGAAAGAAGAGGAGCTATTAGAAGCCAATATGGCTCGAAACCAGATCAAAGAGCGATTTTCTTATCATAAAATCCTAAGAGCCGAAGAAGGTAAACAGTTGAGTGAGAACATTCCTAATCTAATGAATAATAAGCTAAATGCGATCGTATTCAATTTCGTGGACATGTTATCACATGCACGAACTGACATGCAGATGATTCGTGAGCTGGCCCCCGATGAATCTGCCTATCGCTCACTCACCAGGTCCTGGTTTACACATTCTTCACTTTTTGACACATTGAGGGTGCTGGCTAATCAGAAAGTTAAGGTTATGATCACCACGGATCACGGTACGATTCGCGTAAATAAGGCTCAAAAAATTGTAGGTGATCGCAATACCAACACCAACCTAAGGTACAAGGTGGGTAAAAACCTGGCGTTTGACGAGAAATCTGTTTTCTATACAAGAGAACCAGAAAGGTTTGGACTCCCTAAGCCGCATGTTAGTTCTGCATACGTTTTCGCTAAGGACAACCATTTTTTTGCTTATCCCAATAACTTTAATCACTACGTTCGTCACTACAAAGACACGTTTCAGCATGGAGGCATCTCCATGGAAGAGATTATGATTCCATTTATCACGCTCGCTAATAAATGACCATCCCAAACTACAATGAAGAAGAGCTACAAGAGGTAGCCCGAAAACTAATCAGCAACTTTGGACACCTCAAAGTGTGGTGCTTTGATGCGGAGATGGGTGCAGGAAAAACCACGTTGACGAAAGCAATTTGCAGAGAGTTAGGGGTGCAGGATGAGATGAGTTCACCTACTTTCTCCATTGTGAATGAATACCTGACGGACAAAAACCAGGACATTTATCACTTCGATTTTTATCGATTGAAGGACATGGAAGAGGCCATGGATATTGGTGTGGAGGATTACCTTTTTTCGGGAAATCTGTGTTTGCTGGAATGGCCTCAGATTATTGAACCACTATTGCCGGATGAATACCTGCAAATAAACATTAAATTAGTAGGTGATAATACCCGATCACTAACTGCTCAACCTAAATGAACGAATCGTCGAAATCCGGATTTGCAAAGCTTGCGCAAGAACAAACGCTTTACCCTCAGGAAGCGCCCGCTAAAATCTCAAAGAAGCATCAATCAATGCAAATAGGAGTACCACAGGAGATTGCTGATCAGGAAAAACGCATGCCAATCAAACCTTCATCAGTAGGTGTACTGGTTGCAAATGGTCATGAGGTACTGGTAGAGTCCGGAGCTGGGGAATCAGCTAATTTTTCAGACGATGAGTATAGCGAAGCGGGAGCACAGATTGCCTACAGTGCCAAGGAGGTCTTTGAGTGTCGGACGGTACTTAAGGTAGAGCCGCCAACCATCAAGGAAATTGAAATGATGAAACCGGGGAGCACACTTATTTCTGCGTTTCAGGCTGGGAAGCAAAACACAAAATACCTGGAGGCTATCAACAAGAAAAAGTTGATTGCGATTGGCTATGAATTCATTGAAGATAAAGTGGGAGGACTGCCTCTTGTTCGTGCGATGAGCGAGGTGGCCGGAAGTACGGTAATGATCATAGCGGCTGAATATTTAAGCAGCGCCAACAATGGGAGAGGAGTGATTCTGGGAGGAATCACCGGAGTGCCACCCACACGCGTAGTGATCATAGGTGCCGGCACAGTGGCTGAGTTTGCTGCCAGAGCAGCATTGGGTCACGGAGCTGAAGTTCGGGTCTTTGATAATCAGATTTACAAGATGCGAAGGCTGAAGCATTCCCTTGGACAGGAAATCTATACGTCTACCTATGATGAGGCATTGCTGAAGAAAGAAGTTCAGGAAGCAGATGTGCTAATTGGGGCCGTACGCTTTGAAAAAGGAAAAAGTAAGATGCTGGTGACCGAAGATATGGTGATGAGCATGAAACCCGGTTCGGTCATCATAGATGTAAGCATCGACCATGGCGGATGCATCGAAACATCTGAACTAACGAATCATAAAAAGCCGGTCTTTGTGAAGCATGACGTGACACACTACTGCGTACCTAACATTGCTTCGCGGGTAGCTAGAACCGCATCACTCGCGATCTCGAACATCTTCACCCCGATCTTACTGGAAGCAGGAGACTGTGGAGGATTTGACGAGATGATCTACACCCATCGTTGGCTGCAAAAAGGTGTGTACTCCTACAAAGGCACCTTGACTAACCTCGCCCTCGCCAAGCGCTTCAACCTGGCATTTAAGGATATCAGTTTATTTATGGCGGCTAGGATATGAATAGAATTATTTACTCTTTTTTGGAGGAGGAGATGTAGGTGTTCTTGATGTAGGAACTTGTCCTTTAATAACTCCGCTTTCACTTCTTTTTACGGTACCACCTACATTGGATGGTTTTCCTGATGGTTTTTGTTTAGCCATATCTGTTATTAAAATATAATTTTTCTTCTCTATCAGTTTTTTCTAATAATTTGGGTATTTGTCTAACGTGTACTTCGTTATCAAGTTCTTCAATTTTTTCTTTAATATCAGATCTGAGTGCGAAAAATGATTCTGATGCCTGATTTTCATTCATGATTTTATTTTCAAAATCACTCCATAGTTTCTCTAATTGATTGAAGTATTTTAAATACAGATTTCTCAATGAGCTTATTTTTAACAACTCCTCATCTGATTTGATTATTTGATTTTCGATTAGATTAATCAATTGTATTAAGGCTATTATTATACATGCTATTAAAGCCACAGGCTCCCAAATTGACCAACCAAAAACACCACCTCCTGAAAAAATTAGTGTAAGAATTTTATATTTTTTTTAATATTCTTACACCTATTGATATAATTAGCTAGATATAGTTCTCCGTACTTGGCGTCAACCAATTCATACCAAATTTTATTTCTCAACTTTTATAGGTTTTCTTAAAGTTAAGAATTTTATCTCAACAGAGGTAGTTGTGATTGACCCTTATATTTTTAGATACTAAGCGAGACGGCCCTGTCATTTCGACGATAGGAGAAATCTTTACTTCTAGCCATTAGAGATTCCTCGTTCCCTGCCTTTGTCGGCAGGCAGGCTCGGAATGACATCCAGAACAAAGTATTGAGGTTATTCCCCCTTTGAAGGGGGGGGTGAGAGGATGTGTGTTGGCGGGGGATGTCTATCCTTCAACAGGCTCAGGATGACAAGCTATAAAGAAGCCAAACTCTCCTCCAGCGTCTTCACTTTAGCCTCAGCATCGGCCAGTTTTTTTCGCTCCATGGCTACCACTTGCTCAGGGGCACCATTCACGAACCTCTCATTGGAGAGCTTTTTCTCCACAGACTTCATGAAGCCTTTCGTGTAGTTCAGCTCTTCCTCGATCTTCTTCTTTTCCGCTTCAATGTCGATACTCTCTGTTGCCGGAATGAAGAACTCATCCGATCCCACAACAAAGCTGAATGCATTGGCTGGCTTATCTCCTGATTTAATTTCGGAAATGTTTGCCAGCTTCTTCAACGATTCGTCAATGGAATCCACAACACTGCTATTAGTCGTCAACTCAAATGTCTCCTTAGGTGAGATACCCTTTGAACTTCGGATGTTTCGCACAGCTGAGGTGATTTCAAAAAGTAAATCTGCTTCTTTCAAGATTGTGTCATCAAAGCTTGCTGCTTTAGGCCACTCTGCTACAATGATCGCTTCACCATCTTTGCGCTCTTTCAATTCATGCCACAGCTCTTCAGTAATGAATGGCATAAATGGATGCAACAGCTTCAACACCTTTTCAAACAACTCAGTAGTTGCTGCATGCGTCTCCGCATCGATCGGTTTGCCGTATTCCGGCTTGATCCATTCAAGGTACCAGCTACAGAAGTCGTTCCACACCAACTTGTAAGCTGTCATCAGCGCATCCGACATTCGAAACTTGGAGAAATGATCTTCAAGCTCAGTCAATGCCTTGTTAAGCTTACTTTCAAACCAGCTGATCGCTTGCGCATTGATCGCAGGCTGTTCTGTTTCGGTAATCTCCCAGCCTTTCACCAATCTGAAGGCATTCCAGATTTTATTGGAGAAGTTTCGTCCTTGCTCTACCAATTTCTCGTCAAATAACAAGTCGTTTCCTGCAGGAGAACTGAATAGCATTCCTGTTCGCACACCGTCTGCACCGAACTGCTTGATCAAATCAAGTGGGTCAGGCGAGTTGCCCAACGACTTGGACATTTTTCGTCGCTGTTTATCCCGAACAATCCCGGTCAGGTACACATTTTCAAATGGCTTTTCATCCAGGTATTCATACCCGGCTATGACCATTCGTGCTACCCAGAAAAATAAGATTTCTGGTGCGGTTACTAATGTCTGAGTAGGGTAGAAGAAGCTCAGTTCTTCATTTTTGCTCTTGTCAATTTTCCCGGTTGCCGGATCAAAGCAGCTTTCATCAAATCCTCCAAAAGCGGCAATAGGCCACAGGTTGGAAGAAGCCCAGGTGTCCAGTACATCCTCGTCCTGTTTCAGATCATCTGCTGTTAGGCTGTTGTTACCGGTCGTCTTGCGCGCCTCTTCTACTGCTTTTTCTATGTTCTCTGCTACTACAAAATCACCTTCATCTTGACCGTAGTAGTAGGCCGGGATTCGCTGACCCCACCACAGCTGACGAGAGATACACCAGTCGCGCACATTCTCCATCCAGTGGTTGTAGGTGTTCTTGAACTTCGCTGGGAAAAGCTGAATTTCATCATCCATCACGGCTTTATGCGCTCGCTTGGAGATATCTTTCATTTTGATGAACCACTGTAGTGAAAGCTTCGGCTCCACAACCGAGTTGGTTCGTTCCGAGCGACCAATCTTGGTGATGAACTCTTCCTCATCAACCAGTATTTCAGCAGCTTTCAGATCTTTCACGATCATTTTACGCACCTTGAACCGATCTTCACCCACATACTTTTCAACCTCACATTTTTCATTGAGTGTTCCATCCAGATTGATGGTATCAATGGTATCCAGGTTGTGTCGCTGACCAATTTCATAATCATTGGGGTCATGCGCAGGCGTTACTTTCAGACAGCCCGTACCGAAATCAAGCTCTACATAATCATCGCCGATGATTGGAATCTCTCGGTTGATGAATGGCACTAGGGCTTTCTTTCCAATCAAATGTTTGAATCGCTCATCGCTTGGATTAACGGCAATACCTGTATCACCCAGAATCGTCTCCGGTCGCTGGGTAGCGATTGTTACAAACTCATCCGAATCCTTGATCTGATATTTTACATGATAAAGGATCGCTTTCTCTCCATCCTCATTGTAGATCACCTCTTCATTGGAAATGGTAGTTTGTGCTTCAGTATCCCAGTTTACCATTCTTAGTCCACGGTAGATGTAGCCTTTGTTGAACAGGTCCACAAAGTGCTTAATCACTGCATCGTGATAGTTAGGATCCATGGTAAACGTAGTTCGATCCCAGTCACAGGAAGCTCCCAGTTTCTTAAGCTGATCCAGTATGATTCCCCCATATTTCTCTTTCCATTCCCAGGCGTGCTTCATGAATTCTTCCCTGGATAGATCTGATTTCTTGATTCCTTTTTCGCGCAGCATTCGTACTACTTTCGCTTCTGTGGCAATGGATGCATGGTCTGTACCGGGCACCCAGCAGGCCTCTTTGCCTTCCATTCTGGCTTTTCGAATCAATACATCCTGAATAGTGTTGTTGAGCATATGACCCATGTGTAGAACACCAGTGACGTTTGGAGGAGGGATGACGATGGTGTACGCTTCCTTGCCGGTTTTAGGAGTGGCATGGAAAAAGTTTTGATCCATCCAGTACTTGTACCATTTGTCCTCTACTTTCGTCGGGTCGTATTGTGCGGAAATGCTCATGCGTGCTTTAAATCTCTTTTGAAAAATGAAGCCGCAAAGTTAGTAGCAATTAGACTTCTTTGTGTCTTTGTCAGATGCAATTATGCCGTGCATATTTGCAGTACCAGAATAAAAAAAGAAAAAATGGAAATAGCGGCTAATAATCCAAGCTTAAAATCATGGGTAGAGGTACCAGAAAACTCTGACTTCCCGATTCAGAATTTGCCTTTTGGCATCTTTAAAGAAGGTGGGGCTCAGCGAGCCGGAGTAGCCATCGGCGATAAGGTGTTGGACCTTGCTGTACTCCAATCTCAGGGGTTGTTTGATGGTTTGGGACTTCCGGATGGAATATTTGATAAAGAAGTATTGAATGACTTTTTAAAGTTGGGAAAGGCGACCGGAAGAGTAGTTCGAAATCGCATTTCAGAATTGCTGCAGGAAGGAAACGACGAATTACAAAATCACTATGCATTAGGATCGATATTGCTGGATCAAAGCAAGGTGAAGATGTGTATGCCGGTGCAGATTGGCGATTACACTGATTTTTATTCCAGTGAACAGCACGCCTACAATGTAGGATGTATGTTTCGTGATCCGGATAATGCATTGATGCCAAACTGGAAACACATTCCAGTGGGCTATCATGGAAGAGCATCTTCCATCATTGAATCCGGTGTACCAATTCATCGACCAAAAGGCCAACAAAAACCTAGTGATGACGAGCCTCCTGTATTTGGACCATGTAAGCTGATGGATTTTGAATTGGAGACTGCCTTCATTACTTGTGGAGGTAATGATCTGGGAGATTCGATCACAACAGCAGAAGCGGAGGATTACATTTTTGGAATGGTGCTATTCAATGATTGGTCTGCACGAGACATTCAAAAGTGGGAGTATGTGCCTTTAGGTCCATTCTTAGCTAAGAATTTTGCGTCATGCATTTCACCCTGGATCGTGACGCTGGATGCCTTGGAGCCATTCCGAATTGCCGGACCAAAACAAGAGCCTGAAGTGTTGCCGTACCTGAAATATGAAGGGAACAAGCATTTTGACATTGATTTAGAGGTAGCCATCCAGCCGGAAGGTAGCGAAGAGAAGGTAGTTGGGAATTCCAATTTCAAATACATGTACTGGAACATGGCGCAGCAGCTGGCGCATCATACCGTGAATGGTTGCAACATCAAGACCGGTGACATGTACGGTAGCGGAACCATTTCGGGACCGGATTCCAGTCAGTTTGGCTCTATGCTGGAGATTTCCTGGAAAGGCACCAAGCCGGTGAAAATGCCTGATGGCAGTGAGCGTAAGTTCATTCAGGATGGTGACACAGTGATCATGCGAGGACATGCTAAACAAAACGGCGTTCGTATTGGTTTCGGTGAGGTAGCAACGAAGGTGTTGCCAGCGAAATGAGATTGTCATCCTGAGCCTGTCGAAAGGAGACATTTGAATGATAGGTTTCGAGAGCCTCAACCTGACAACTAAATGATAATATTTTTATGACAATCGACCCAAAAGAAATACCAGTTCCTCAACTCCATGGACACCTGCTCGGCGCTGTAGCCCCCAGGCCAATTGCTTTTGCAAGTACCGTAGATAAGGATGGAAATGTAAATCTGAGTCCGTTTAGCTTCTTCAATGTCTTTAGTGCGAATCCTCCAATCATGATCTTTTCACCGGCACGGAGAGGAAGAGACAACACTACAAAGCATACACTAGAAAATGTGAAAGAGCATGCTGAAGTTGTAGTGAATGTAGTGTCTTACGACATGGTCCAGCAGATGTCGTTAAGCAGCACGGAATATGAAAAGGGTGTCAATGAGTTTGTAAAAGCTGGTTTTACAGAAGTAAAGTCAGAACGAGTGAAACCACCGAGAGTGAAGGAAGCTCCTGTATCCTTTGAATGTAAAGTGATTGAGGTGAAGTCGCTTGGTGAGCAGGGTGGCGCAGGTCAGTTGGTGATCTGCGAAGTTCAATTAATGCACATTGCAGATCGGGTATTGGGTGAGGATGGTAAGATCGATCCGAACAAAATTGATTTGGTCTCAAGAATGGGTGGTAATTGGTATGCCAGAGCGAGCGGAGATGCTATATTTGAAGTAACCAAACCTTTGACAACTATGGGAATAGGTGTTGACCAAATACCAGATCAGATACGAACAAGCACTGTACTCACGGGCAACCATCTGGGCATGCTCGGAAACGTGGAAGCATTGCCAACTGAAGAAGAGGTAAATGATTTTGCAAATGAACCTGAAGTGAGATCCATCCTCGACTCATTCGATGATGAGGAAAATATTCAATTGGAGCTTCATAAGCTTGCAGCTGATCTGCTAAACGAAGGCGAAGTGGATACTGCCTGGAAAGTGTTGATGATGGGCTAAATAGTCAACAGTCCATCGGTCGACTGTCGACTCAAAACTGTTGACTATTATTATGAAAGATAATTTCTCCATCCAATCTGCTGACTATGCAAAGTTTCGCCCGGTCTATCCTCAGGAGTTAATTGACTATCTCATTTCGCTTTGTGAAAATCATAAGGCATGCTGGGACTGTGGAACAGGGAATGGGCAGTTGGCGGTAAAGTTGGCGGAGACATTTCAGAAAGTTTACGCCACTGATATCAGCGATAAGCAACTATCTAATGCTATTCAAAAAACAAACATTGAATACTCAAAACAACCAGCCGAGCAAACCAACTTTCCGAATCAGCATTTTGACTTGATTACTGTCGCTCAGGCAGCTCACTGGTTCGATCATGAGCGGTTTAATCAGGAGGTAAACCGTATACTTAAACCAAAAGGAGTGATTGCATTAATTGGGTACGGATTGGTCCAGGTTGAAGGACGAGTAGGTGAGGTCATCAAAGAGTTTTACTGGAATGTCACCAAACCATATTGGGATCCGGAGCGTGATCACATTGAGGTAGCTTATCAAAGCATTCCATTTCCCTTTGATGAAATCAAAGATGCTCCTCAGTTTGAAATGAAGAAGGAAATGATGCTAGTGGAGCTGGTTGGCTACATAAGTACCTGGTCAGCTGTACAGCATTATAAGAAAGACAAAGGCCATTCACCCATTGATCGACTTCACCATAATCTGATGACGGTTTGGAACGGTGAAAAGCTGATCGTTAGCTTTCCTTTATTTATGCGAATAGGGAGGTTAGACTAATTCTGAAATTAACTCTTCATCAACCTTCTATCATAAACGAACCAATCCTGGTTTACAATTTCCATTTTCAAGTCAGGGTGATTAGGGTTAATAAGAAAATTACTTTCTAGTGGATTGATTGCTGAGGGCACCTTCAAAATAGCAGAAAATTGATTTTTGATCCACTGATCGCCTATTTTGCTCGTTGTATTTTCATCGGATTTCCAATTTTCCGGTAGTGAGGTTCTCAAGTCTTCAACCTGATTTTCATCTACATTCAATGCCAGAAGAAGGTATTTAAAAGAATCCGCACCGGTAATGTGAACGAGGTGTTCCAAAATACTTAATGAGCTGGTTTGAGCGGTATAAAGCATGAAGTTTCCAATGGAATTCCATCTGCCTCCAAAAAGTGCAGCTCCCATTCCACTAAGATCATCGGCATATTTTGGTAGTGTAAGTCTGTATACTATCAAGCGGTGATGCCGTGTTTGATTCTACCAAGGATTTGAAGAACACGATTAGAGCCTGTAATTGTGCGCATCATGTCAAGTGGAACATATCCATCCAACATAGGCTGTGGGGTCTTGAGCCAGTTAGATAAACTATTTTTTGAACCCAAAGCCTCCTCACCTGATTCGAATATTTGCTGGATGAAATGAAAACGATCCGATTTTTCCTGGCCAAGTGTAGGCTTTTGCATCATGTTGTAATACGTTTTTTCCGAAACCCCTAAGATACCTGCCATATCATCTTTTGTAAAACCATAAGCGGCTACAGCTTCTTTTACCTCATCAGACTTGGCTTCTTTTATCTTGTAGAATTTCATTGTTATGTAAAATTACATAAATATGTACGTAAAATTACAATCATAGTTTCAAAAAGCAAATCTTCCTTTAAATGCTTCCAACTCAGCTTTTAACTCATCTGACTCAAATCGATCTATGTAATCAAAAAGCATACTATCGGCATCTATTTTCAGTTCACGCAAATTCATGTGTTGATTGGTAAATAAGAATTCCAGAGAAGGGTAGATTTCTTTTAGTACATCCACGATATCTAAAATTTGCAGGTTTTTGTCCACCAGGTTATATGTTCCGCTAGGCACTTCCTTTGAAATTGTTTGTGCTAAAGCATTGCAGAGATAATCTACATGAATAAAGGCCCTGGATTGCTTTCCATTACCATTGATTTGAATACGATTGGTAAAGTTTGCATCAAACATGAACCGGTTGATAACCGCATCGAAACGCATGGACTTACTGTAGCCATATACGTTACCACCCCGTATGTTGATAGCATTCTTCTTTTCAGCCAATCGGTTAACATGCTCTTCACCTCGAAGTTTAGAAATCCCATAAAAGGTTGAAGGGGCGGGAGTCGTGCTTTCATTGGCTACTTGTTCACTTGCTCCGTAAACGGAAGTGCTACTCAGGTATATGAATTTTGATATATCAGATTCTTCTGCGCAGTAAACTACCTCCGCTGTTCCCCAGTGATTGACTTGTTCATAAAAGTGAGGATCGGTATTGGCGAATGGAGTAGTGACAATAGCGGCCAGATGCACCACCACATCAGCATCCTTCATTAATTTTTTCAACTGGCGTGTGTCCAGAATATCTCCGCGTACGGACTGGATTTTCTCCTTGTTATTATAATCCTGTCCCAAGAAGAAATTGTGATGCCCCTTACTCAGGTTGTCATACACGATTATTTGCTCAATTCCAGTATTGGCTACCAGGTGTTTTACCAGCTTTGTTCCAACGTATCCGGCTCCACCGGTGATTAGTACTTTCATGTTTTTTATATCCACTGTCGACTGACTAGCTGTCGACTGTTGTCAAAATTTACTTCACTAAATCCGTATGCAACCCACATTCCACTTTATTTAATCCAAACCATCGTGCTTCGCGTTCCTGCATATCCAGATCCATTTTTCGGGTACATGGCTCGCATCCAATACTAATATATCCCTGAGCATCGAGCGCATGTTTGGGTAGATCATGTTCTTTGATGTAAGCAAATATTTTTCGATTGTCCCAGTCCAGCATTGGATGAAAGCGGATACTATCAAAAGGTGCTGGTTGCTCAACTTTCATGGCTTTCCGCACCGCACTTTGATCTCCTCTTACCCCATTGATCCACACATCATGGCTGGCTAAAACGGATTCCATAGGCTGTGTTTTGTTTAGATAGCAGCAGTGATCCGGGTCGGTAGTAAACAACAACTTACCATTGGATTCTCGCTGCATGTACTTGGGTGTATTTGGTTTAAGGTCGACGATTTTCAGTTTCAACCTGTCTGCAACCTCATCTCGAAATGAAACCGTTTCCGGGAAGAGATACCCCGTGTTTATAAAATAGACAGGGATAGAATTATCGATTTCACTGAGGATATGGAGCATTGGAATACTATGCGTTTGAAAGGAAGAGGTGGTAAATAGCCGTTTGCCCTCACTTCTATATTCCTCAATTTTCTTTCTAATTGCGTGAATCTCCATAGGATGAATTTGAGGCAAAACAATACCAGCCAAAAATAAATTCATAGCATTCGGAAACATCTTTATAAAACGTGTTGTTAAGAGTTCCAGTAATTTTGCGACATGCCAAGAGTAACAATAAACAGGAAAGAGCATTTCAATGCAGCTCACAGGCTCTACAATGAGTCATGGTCTGACGAGAAAAATGAGGAGATTTTTGGGAAGTGTAATAACCCAAACTGGCATGGACATAATTATGAAATTGTTGTAAGCTTGACAGGTGAGCCAGATCCGGATACCGGATATGTTTACGACATGAAGAAATTGAGTGATGTGATCAAAGAGCGGGTGCTTAGTCGATTCGATCACAAAAATTTGAATCTGGATGTAACCGAATTCAAAAATCTGAATCCAACAGCAGAAAACATCGTCAAAGTCATCTATGATCTATTGAGACCGGAGATAGAGGACCAATACGAAATGAAAATAACACTTTATGAAACAGAAAGAAACTTCGTTGAATACCCAGGTTGAGGTAGATGAGTTTGGCGATGATCATGTAGGTACTTCATACGATACACCTCTTCGTCCGGATGCATTTGAACAAGATGATGACTTAAAAATTGAATTGATCTCTAAGCATTTCAAGGAGATTATGCAGATTTTAGGACTGGATTTGGAAGATGACTCTTTAGCCGGAACACCAAAGCGTGTGGCTAAGATGTATGTAGAAGAAGTCTTTTCTGGCCTAAATCCTAAAAACAAACCAAAAATCCGACTCTTCGATAACAAGTACAATTATGATCAGATGCTGGTTGAGAAAGATATTACATTCTACTCTCACTGCGAGCATCATTTTGTGCCCATTTATGGAAAAGCACATGTTGCCTACTTCTCTAGTGGAAAAGTAATTGGGCTTTCTAAGATTAATCGAATTGTTCAGTATTTCGCTAAGCGACCCCAGGTTCAGGAGCGGTTGACAGTCCAAATCGGCAAAGAGCTCAAAGCAATTCTTAAGACGGAAGATGTAGCGGTCGTGATGGACGCCTCGCACATGTGTGTTTCTTCCAGAGGCGTAAATGATACAAACAGTCGAACAGGAACCGCTTTTTTCGATGGAAAATTCAAAGATCAGAACATTAAAAATGAATTTTTGAACTACATCAACACCGATTCCTCTGACCTCTAATTATTTCTTTTCGTCGATGATTTGAATCCGGGTTTTCTATAAAAGCCTGATGTTCTATCTTTGCGCACTGTTTTTGAAAACCATTTAAAAAATCATGGATAAATTAATCTATTTAGTGCCTGCGCTAGGGCTTCTAGGGCTTCTTGTGATGATCATCAAATCCCGCTGGGTAAATAAGCAGGATGCAGGAGATGAGAAAATGCAAACACTTGCAAATCACATACGAGAGGGGGCATTAGCATTTCTAAGTGCAGAGTATAGAATACTTGCCATCTTCGTTGTTTTGGCAGGAGCTCTATTAGGAGTTATATCAATGATGGTAGAAACCACTCACTGGTTTATCATCGTTGCATTTGTAATTGGAGCATTCTTTTCAGCATTGGCTGGAAATATTGGTATGCGTATAGCAACTGCTGCCAACGTGCGAACCACACAAGCTGCACGAACTAGCTTACCTCAGGCGCTGAAAGTATCATTTACAGGCGGAACAGTAATGGGTCTTGGTGTTGCCGGGCTTGCTGTATTCGGCCTAAGCATGCTTTTCATCTTTTTGTTTCAATTCTTCATGGGTGGCCAATGGACAGTCAATGGAGTTGAAGATATGACGGTAGTGCTTGAAGCACTGGCCGGATTCTCCTTGGGTGCAGAATCTATTGCACTTTTTGCCAGAGTAGGAGGAGGTATCTACACCAAAGCGGCCGATGTTGGAGCTGACCTGGTAGGAAAAGTAGAGGCTGGAATTCCGGAGGATGATCCAAGAAACCCTGCAACGATCGCTGATAACGTAGGTGATAATGTAGGAGATGTTGCGGGTATGGGTGCCGATCTTTTTGGCTCATATGTAGCTACTGTACTTGCTTCAATGGTACTAGGAAACTATGTAATTAGAGATATGGGTGGCTCTATTACTGATGAATTCAATGGTATTGGACCAATCCTACTTCCTTTGGTTATTGCAGGTTTGGGTATTGTATTCTCATTGTTCGGAACCTTGCTTATTAAAGTTTCCGGAAATGACGCAAAAGAATCTCAGGTGCAGGCTGCACTTAATAAAGGAAACTGGGGATCAATTATTTTAACTGCAGTCGCATGTTATTTCCTTATTGACTTAATCCTTCCAGCCAAGATGAGTATGGTCTTCTTTGGTGAAGGGACTTTGGAGGTTACTTCAATGAGCGTTTTCTACGCAGTGTTGGTTGGTTTAGCAGTGGGAGGATTGATCTCTTACTTCACCGAATATTACACAGGTCTTGGTAAGAAACCGGTTTTAGATATTGTTCAAAATTCAGCAACTGGAGCAGCAACAAACATCATTGCGGGTCTTTCTACGGGCATGATTTCGACATTCGCTCCAATCCTTCTTTTCGCTGGTGCGATCTGGGGAGCATATGAGCTAGCTGGATTCTACGGAGTAGGTATCGCAGCTTCTGCTATGATGGCAACTACTGCTATGCAGTTGGCAATTGATGCTTTTGGACCGATCGCGGATAATGCGGGTGGAATTGCGGAGATGAGTGAACTTCCCGATGACGTTAGAGAAAAAACAGATATCCTTGATTCAGTAGGAAATACGACAGCTGCAATCGGTAAAGGATTTGCAATTGCTTCTGCAGCATTGACTGCATTAGCTCTTTTCGCAGCATACGTAACATTCACAGGTATTGACGGAATTAACATCTTCAAAGCTGATGTGCTTGCCGCACTTTTCATTGGAGGTATGGTTCCAGTAGTTTTCTCTGCCTTAGCTATGAGATCTGTAGGTAAAGCTGCCATGGAAATGGTGAAAGAAGTAAGACGTCAGTTCAAAGAAATCCCTGGTATCATGGAAGGAACTGGTAAGCCTGAGTATGGCAAGTGCGTGGATATTTCTACAAAAGCAGCTCTGAGAGAAATGATGCTCCCGGGAGCTATTACCATTATAGCACCGATCCTGATTGGTTTCCTAATGGGTCCAGAAGCACTTGGTAGCTATATGGCAGGTGTTGCGGTTTCAGGTGTACTTTGGGCGATCTTCCAAAACAACGCTGGTGGTGCATGGGATAATGCAAAGAAATCTTTCGAAGCCGGAGTTATGATTGATGGAGAGATGACGTACAAAGGTTCTGAAGCTCACAAAGCAGCTGTAACTGGTGATACAGTTGGTGATCCATTCAAGGATACTTCCGGACCATCTATGAACATCCTAATAAAATTAACATGTCTGGTAGGTTTGGTAATCGCTCCAATCTTAGGAGAAGTTTACGGAACTGGAACGCATGGCTCAGGTGAGGATGTAACTGTTGTGGTTTCTGTTGATGAAAAAGGAGAAAAGGTAGTTGAAGTAGATGGAGAAGCAGTGAAAGAGAAAATGATCAACAAGGAAATCAAGGTTGAGATGACAGGAAAAGAAGGAGATACCCTCGAAGCAATTGTAACTTCAAAGACTGTTGAGAATGGTGAAGAGGTTGTAAAGGTTGATACTCTACGAGGCACCAAAGCAGAAATACAGGCGCAGATAGATGGAATGAAGTAATAACTTCGTTTTTAGAAATATTAGGAACCCTGTCTGATCAGACAGGGTTTTTTTGTGCCTTTATTTTAACTTCCAACTGTGACAGATAAAGCCCTTATCAAAATTGGTGAAGACTGGTTTAAGTCTAAGAACTGGGAGACTTTTGATTTCCAACGAGAGGCATGGTCTGCCTATTTGGAAGGCAAAAGTGGCTTGCTCAATGCGCCAACAGGTTCCGGTAAGACATTTGCGCTTTGGATTCCTTGCTTGCTGGAGTTCCTTAGAGATCATGAGCCTTACGATGTAAAACCTGAGCTTCAAATTCTCTGGATCACACCGCTTAGAGCTTTAGCTAAGGATATTCAACGAGCGATGCAGCTAGTTTGCGACGAAATGGATATCCGTTGGAAAGTTGGTTTGCGAACAGGCGAAACAACCACCTCTGAAAGACAAAGACAAAAAAAGATTGCTCCACAGGCACTGGTAATTACCCCGGAAAGCCTTCACGTCTTGCTCAGCCAAAGTGATTACCCTAACTATTTGAAGAACATAAAAAGCATCATAGTTGATGAGTGGCATGAGCTAATTGGTACTAAACGTGGAGTAGCGACAGAGCTGGCCATTTCAAGAATAAAAAAGCTCACAGAGAATAGATTGAAAGTCTGGGGCATCTCAGCAACCATCGGAAATTTACCCCAAGCGAAACGTGTCTTGCTAGGTGAGGACCTTTATAAAGATGCCGTTTCCATCAAATCCAATATTGAAAAGAAAATAGAGGTGACGTCTATCATGCCGGAAGAAGTGGAGAAATTTCCATGGTCAGGCTATCTGGGAATTAAGCTGCTTGATAAGGTGTTGCCCATTATTCACCAGAGCAATACAACCCTACTTTTCACTAATACTCGATCTCAAACCGAGCTTTGGTATCAGGCCATCCTGAAAGAAGCCCCGGAATTAGCGGGGATCATTGCTATGCACCACGGTTCAATGGATCAAAATATTAGAGGATGGGTGGAGGATGCTTTGCATGAAGGAAAGCTGAAATTAGTTGTCTGCACATCAAGCCTGGATTTAGGAGTTGATTTTCGTCCGGTTGATACCGTCATCCAAATCGGTGGCCCTAAAGGTGTATCTCGATTTCAACAGCGTGCCGGTAGGAGTGGACATGGGCCAGGAGAGGTCAGCAAAATCTATTTTGTACCAACTCATTCACTTGAACTAATTGAAGGAGCAGCACTAAGATCAGCGATCAAAGAGGGTAAGTTCGAACAGCGAAAACCTCTGGAAAAATGTCTGGACGTACTTGTCCAATATCTGGTCACACTCTCAGTAAGTGGAGGATTTCGTCCACTTGAAATACTGCAAGAAATCAAACAAACGTACTGTTATCGCTTACTATCCGCAGATGAATGGAACTGGGCATTGGAATTCATCACCACAGGTGGGAGTACACTTGGTGAGTACGATGAGTTTTCGCGTGTGTACAATGATGATGGGGTTTATAAGATCATCAACAACAAAGCAGCACTCAGACACAAATTATCCATCGGTACCATAGTAGGTGATCCGGCCATGAGCGTCAAATTGATTTCGGGAGGACATCTGGGCACGGTCGAGGAAAGCTTTGTATCCAAGCTGAATCCAGGAGACCGCTTTTGGTTTGCTGGTCAAAATCTTGAATTCATTCGTATCAAAGATTTGACTGTTTTAGTAAAAAAATCAAAGCGAAAAAGCGGACTGACACCAGCATGGGGTGGTGGAAGACTACCACTTTCATCCCTGCTATCCGATCAAATCAGAGACAAGTTGCAACGTGCTGTTGAAGGTGATTATTCAGATGTTGAACTCCAAAAGATCAAACCAATACTTGACCTTCAAAACAAAATGTCCATGATTCCTGATAAAGATTCTCTACTTATTGAAAAAGTAGAGACAGAGCACGGCCATCATCTATTCTTCTTCACTTTTGAGGGAATGTTCGTTCATGAGGTTCTGGCGGGTCTTATTGCGTACCGAATAAGCAGACTCCAAAAAATCACCTTTTCGATATCCATGAATGACTATGGATTTGAATTATTGTCTGATCAGGAAATAGCAATTGAAGAAGCACTGGAGCTTGATCTTTTCTCAGAAGAAAATATTTATCAGGACATCAATGAGTCTATCAATATGACCGAGATGGCACAGCGGAAATTCAGAGATGTGGCAACAATTGCTGGCTTGATTTTTCAGGGATACCCGGGTAAAAATATTAAAGCACGGCACCTACAAGCTTCATCAGGAATATTATATCGTGCTTTTAAAGAATATGATCAAAACAATTTACTCTTAAAACAATCAATGGAAGAAGTGATGACGCTCCAACTAGATCAGTCACGGTTTATGGAAGCGATTCGTAGAATCAACTCACAGCAAATCATTCTGAAGGAAACGCAAAAGCCGACACCATTTGCTTTCCCGATCCTGGTTGATATGATCAGACGAGAACGATTAAGTTCAGAAGATGTGACGGATAGAATATTAAAAATGCAGATGCAGCTTGAACGATCTGTTGGGTCAGACTAAATTTGGCACAATGAAAATATCAATAACGCTTCTGGCATTATTTGCCGCAACAACACTTTACAGTCAGTCCATTGTTGGAAAATGGAAAACAATCGATGATGAGTCCGGAAAGCCACGCTCAGTGGTGGAGATTTATGAAAAGGGAGGCAAATATTTCGGCAAGATCGTTAAGCTATACAGAGAGCCGGGAGAAGATCCGGATCCAATTTGTGAGGAATGTGGTGACCATAGAGCTGGACAAAAGGTGATTGGTATGGAGATAATTTCAGATATGAAATATGATAAGGGTGACAATGAATACCGAAAAGGAGAAATTCTGGATCCTGAGAATGGCAATATCTATGATTGTAAGCTATGGGTTGAAGATGGGAATCTGAAGGTAAGAGGTTATTTGTTGTTTTTCTATCGCACGCAAACCTGGCTTCCTTATTCAGGTGAGTGAAACTGTTGTTCTTATAGCTGAGGAAGAAATAATCCTTCTTCCGGAAAAAGGGCTTTTTTGGGAAAAGGAAAAACTGCTCGTGGTGTCCGACCTGCATTTAGGAAAAGCAGGTCACTTTCGTAAGCATGGTATTCCTGTTTCTAAGAAAATTCATTTTACAGATTTTCAGATTCTGGAGTCTATGATCCAGCGTGTCAAGCCTGAAAGAGTGATTCTTTTAGGAGATTTATTCCACAGCGCTGAAAACAATGAGTGGGATGATTTCCTGCGTTTTTTGGAGCTGTATAAGTTTATAGATTTCATACTTGTCGAAGGCAATCATGATATTCTTACGGAATACCCTCCCACACTTACCAGAACGCTGAAACTCGAGCTTCACCCTTTTTCATTCACTCATATAAAAGAACCATCTGACATGTATAATATTTCAGGGCATATCCATCCAGGAGTCTCAATCAGGGGAAAAGGCAGACAGAGTATAACTATGCCATGCTTTTATTTTGCGAAAGATTATGGGGTACTTCCGGCCTTTGGTCAATTTACAGGGATCAAGAAAATCCGACCTAAAAAGGAAGATCGGGTGTATGGTATTGCAGAGGGAAGTGTCATTGAATTAACGTAAGTTTTGTCGTATTTTACAATTGTAAAGCCCGAAACTCATCGGTAGGGGTTACTAAATGGATATTAATCGTATTAAAAACTGGCTAGGTGTATGAAGGACAGTGAGATACTGGAGCGAATCAGTCGTGGCGATGAGCGTATGCTTGATCACCTGTATAAGAAATATTACAGGATGATGACCAAAATTGTGCTCAGCAACAATGGGACTGAGGATGAGGCGAAAGACGTATACCAAGAGGCCTTACTCGCTTTTTGGCAGAAAGCTGCCAGTGGGAAGTTGATTTTGACATCCAAGATCAGCACCTATCTGTATAGCATCTGTCTCAATCAGTGGAGAAAGGAATTGGATCGCAAAAGTCGCTTGAGCTCAGAAGAAGTAGATCGTGAAGAGTATCAAACACATGATGCGAAGGAGCGATTGAAGATTGTGATGGATTGCATCGAGCAGTTGGGAGATGTGTGTAAAAATGTACTCACCCATTACTATTTCGATGGTATGGGCATGCAGGAAATAGCCAAGAAAATGAATTTTGCCAATACAGATACGGCAAAAACAAAGAAATATAAGTGTAAGAAGAAATTAGACAGTTTAATAAAGAGTAAATACACCACCGAAGACTTTTTTGATTAGACATGACAGAAATTAACCAAGAGCAACTAGACAATTACCATTCAGGTCAAATGAGTGATGCGGAAATGGCATCATTTGAAAAACAACTGGAGTCTGATCCGGCATTAAAAGCTGAGAGCGACTTACAGGCAGACATTGTTGGTGGTCTAAAAGAATACCGTAAGCTGGAATTGAAAGCAAGATTGGATGCCATCAATGTAGGTCCTACCTGGATGGAATTTGTAGGACAATCTGCACTTATGAAATCAATGGGAGGTGTTATTGTCGCTTCGATTATTGGAACAGGCATATACTTTCTTGGAGAGAAAGAAGACGATGTTTCAAATACTGATCCAATCACCATTGACGCGCCAACCAATGAGTCTATCGAATACGTCTGGGAGCTTGGTAAGGATGAAACTCCTTCACAATCCAATCAATTGGAGCGACCTGCTATTGCAAATAATACCGATGAAAAGAATACAAAACCGGATCCAGGAGAAGAAGAGGAGGTTGTTTCGGCTAATCAAGCAATTACAAAAGAAGAAACGATAAAACCATTCAAGCCTTCTTTTGAGGCACCAAATGCACAAGATGTTGCTGATGATAGTCAGTTCGCCGCATCCGGGCTGGATGATCTGCCGGAAAACACGGCTACTGCTACCTCTAATGACCCAATTGATGTTGAAACGGAGATTAGTAAGAGCACAGTGATCAAATACAAGTATTACGATGGCAAACTATTCTTAAATGGGGACTTTAATAAGGCACCATACGAAATACTTGAAATCAATAGCTCAAAAGGTAGACGAATCTATGTTTACTACCTGGGAAATTACTATACTGTTAGTATCACAGATAAGCTTACAACGCTTCCTGAAGTAAACGACAAAGAGGTAATAAAAGAGCTAAACCTGCTAAGAGAAAATAAGTAGTAAATAAGCCATTTCAAAGCATCTCCATTTTGCCTAAATTCGTGGCTTGATGGAAGAGAAAAAGACCAGGAAAAAACGAAAACTTGGAAGCTATCCTTTTGCCAGCGTAGTATTTAGTATTACGGTGGCATTGTTGGTTTTGGGTTTATTTGGATGGCTACTATTGCATAGCTCCAGGTTAGGTACTCGCATCCAGGAGAGCGTTGAGATACAGGTATATCTCAACAAGAACCTTTCACAGTCAGATATTACCAAGATTCGCACAGCTATTACGTCTAAGCCATATGTGCTCGTAAAGGAAGAGCCTCAGATCAGACTGATCACAAAAGAAGAGGCAGCAAAGCAATTCGTAGAGGCTACTGGTGAAGATTTTAAAGACTTTTTGGGTGATAACCCACTGCGAGACCTTTTTGCTGTTAATCTAAAAGGAAGCTATCAATCGCTGGATAGCCTCAATCTGATCAAAGCGGAAATAGAAAAATTCAGAGGTGTTTTTGAGGTAGAGTATGAAGAAAGCCTGATCGAAAGCATCAATCAAAACCTGACCAAAATTGGATTTATACTATTGGGAATTGCCATTTTCGCACTACTGGTGGTAATCATTCTGATTAACAATACCATAAAGCTTGCACTGTTCTCACAGCGATTTCTTATCAGAAGTATGCAATTAGTGGGAGCTACAAGCAAATTCATACAGCGTCCATTCTTATTCAGATCCATGTTTTATGGGTTGTTAGCTGGTATTTTAGCATGTGGAATTATCTATGGCTTCACTGTATATATGAACTCAATTATTGAGGGGTTATCAGAGTTGCAGGATACCAAAGGATTTTTAATGCTGTTTTCACTAATCCTTATTATGGGGATTATCGTAGGCTACTTTAGCTCATTGAGAGCAATCAGAAAATATTTAAAAATGTCGTTAGACGAACTTTATTAATGCTTACAAGAGATTTGAAAAGCGAAATATACATCTAGGGGGAGGTATGAAAGTTTGGCGGGCGTGGGATAGATACATGAAAGAGGCAGCTTTAAAACTTTCTTGATTTTTTTGCTCCGTTTTTTTAGCAAAAAAAATGAAGAATGGGAATAAAAAAGCTTACATATAACAGGGGAAATATAGATTGAAATCATCTATTGGTATATTGTAAGATTGAACTGATTTGAAAGGTTATTTAGTTAGACAAACAGTAAAATAAAATGTCAGAAAAAAGAAAACTTGCTTTCAACAAAGCCAACTACATCATCATGATTACCGGAGTGGTGGTACTCGCTCTGGGCTTTATAATAATGACAATGGACACAGAACCTTATGGATTTGGTTTCCTTGGTCTTACATTGGGACCCATAGTTGTAATGCTGGGTTTTATCATCCAGTTTGTAGCAATTTTCTATAAACCAAAATCAAATTCAGATACTGAATGAGTTGGATTGAAGCCCTGATTCTGGGCATTATTCAAGGACTTACAGAGTTTTTACCCGTCAGCAGCAGCGGTCACTTAGAGATTGGGTCTGTTCTTCTGGATGCTCAAAGCTCTGACAACCTACTTTTTGCCGTAGTGGTTCACCTGGCAACTGCGTTGGCAACCATCGCAGTTTTTAAAAATGATATCCTTGAGCTTTTAAAGGATATTTTGAAGTTTCAATGGAATGAGTCAACACAATTTGCAACAAAGATTTTAATATCGATGGTGCCTGTTTTTGTCGTGGCAGTTTTCTTTAAAGATCAAATAGAAGCCCTGTTTATCGGTAATTTGGCTTTGGTGGGTTCCATGCTGCTTGTTACAGGAGGATTGCTACTTTTTGCTCATTTCAAAAAGGACGGAGATCGGTCGGTTGGTTTTTTAGGTGCCATGGTGATTGGATTGGCACAGGCTTTTGCCGTTCTGCCAGGTATTTCACGTTCGGGCTCAACCATTGCCACTGCATTAATATTAGGTGTAGAAAGATCCAAAGCGGCGCGTTTTTCATTTCTGATGGTACTGATCCCCATTTTGGGAGCAAGCTTGCTTGAATTGTTAGATTACTCAGAAAATCCAACGGCTCATTCGATTGATTTGATCAGTTTAATTGTTGGATTTGTTGCTGCATTTATAGCCGGATTTGTTGCGTGTAAATGGATGATTAAGATCGTAAGAAAAGGAAAACTCACCTATTTTGCTGCTTACTGCTTCGTTGTTGGGTTGATAGCTATTGTCGCCTCATGACACAAAATACCTACGAAGAAGGTCGACTACTGTTGATCAATAAACCTGTTGACTGGACATCTTTTGATGTCGTTAAAAAACTTCGATACACGATAAACGTCAAGAAGATTGGTCATGCGGGAACCTTAGATCCGCTGGCTACCGGACTATTAATTATTGGTACCGGAAAATTCACTAAAAAACTAAATGAGCTGCAAGGTCTTGATAAAACCTATGAGGGGATCATAGAAATTGGAAAAACCACACCCTCATATGACCTTGAAACAGCATTTGATTCTGAAAAGGACTGGAGTGGAGTGACCAACGAAATGATGGAAACTGCCCGAGAGCAATTAACAGGAGATATTCAACAGATTCCCCCCGCACATTCTGCAATTAAAGTAGGAGGGGAAAGGGCCTATAAAAAGGCACGAAAGAATAAAGCTGTAAAACTCGAACCCCGGACGCTCACAATTCACGACTTTCAGATTGATTATTCCAGTCTGCCGGAAGTAAAATTCAAGGTTTCATGTTCGAAAGGAACATATATCAGAAGCCTGGCACATGATTTTGGGCAGCTGATTGGAGTTGGAGGATATTTAAAGAAACTGGTGCGAACAAGTGTAGGAGAATATGAGTTGTCAGATGCAGTAGATTTGGACGAATTTATTAAACAACACAATGAAGGTCGTTGATCATATTGATGCGTTTGATAAGCCGGATTATGCGGTTGTGACCATAGGTACGTTTGATGGCGTTCACGTTGGACATCAAACCATTTTAAAAAGGGTGGTTGACGATGCTAGAAAAAACAATGGCAAGAGCGTACTGATCACCTTTTGGCCTCATCCACGCTTTATTCTTAACAAAGACGCTGACAAGCTAAAGCTATTAACCACTTTTGAAGAAAAAGCCGAGTTGGTAAAAGACCTTGGAGTAGATTATCTCTTAAAGATTGCTTTTACTCCGGAATTTTCGAACCTCAGTGCCGATGAATTTGTACAACAAATTTTAGTTGATAAAGTAGGTACAAAACATCTGTTTATTGGGTATGATCATCATTTTGGAAACAATAGGGAGGGGAATATTCAATTTCTTCATGCGCATGCTGATAAATATGGATTTGAAGTAAATGAGATATCTCGTCAAGAAATTGATCATATTGGAATAAGCTCCACCAAAATACGAGATACGCTGGCAAGCGGTGAAATACACCTGGCTAATTCTTTGCTAGGCAGACGCTTCAGTATCCGGGGTAAAGTGATAGATGGCAATAAAAGAGGTCGCTCGATAGGCTATCCTACAGCTAACATTGAAGTGCCTGAAAAATATAAACTTTTGCCGGCAGACGGAGCTTACGCAATAGAAGCCAGCGTAGATGGTGAGCAGTACAAGGGGATGTTAAATATAGGCTTTAAGCCGACTGTTGATGGAACCAAGCGGACGATTGAAGCACATCTCTTTAATTTTGATGAGGATATCTATCAAAAAGATTTGATCGTTGAATTTGTAAGATGTTTGAGAAAGGAAATGAAATTTTCCAGTATTGATGAACTAAAAAATCAATTACATAAGGACAAAGAGGCTGCCCTTAATATTCTAGAATGAAACCGGCTGTAACCATAGCGATAGCGTTATTTATTTGTTTTACTACTTCCTGCAGTAAAACGGAGGCATTGGTTGACTTTACCGTGGAGGATGAAATGCTGTTAGGAGAAAAGCTCGCTGAAGCATTAATTAATGACGAAAGCTATACCATTATCCCGAGTGAAGGAAATCCAATTCCTTATGGGTATGTAGAAAGCAGACTCTCCGAAATTCTTGCATCAGATTCACTCGTCAACGCTGACTTTAGCTGGACCATAACCCTTTTGGAAAACGATAGCAGAACGGCATTTGTACTTCCCGGAGGATATATTTATGTCAATTCCGGAATGATATTCTACCTGGAAAATGAAGATCAGTTCGCCGGCATGATAGCCCATCTTGTCGCTCATGCGGATAAGTCTCACATCACTGAACGTTTATTTTTTGAGTATGGCGTCAATGGGCTGAAGAATATAGCTAATGGTAGTGATGAAGAAATGCTATTGTCCATCTTAGATGATTTGGATACGCATGATCAGTTTCTTACCTACAACCGAGCACATGAAATTGAAGCCGATTTTCATAGTGTAGGGCTTCTATCAGGTTCAGACCAATCTTGCATAAGTGCAGCTTTATTTTTTAATCGCACATTAAATGTCCAACCTGAGCGTCAGGCAGCCTTTTTAGGGGCACATAATGGAGCTGAAACACGGGTAGAAGATATTGAAGCTGTTGCTGGTGAGAGAGGGTGCGATACGACTGTAGATAGCGGTTCTTCCTCTCGCTATCAATCATTTAGAAATTCACTTCCCTAATAGGAAAAACATAAATCAAACCGATAATTAATGAAGAAGTCAGAAATCAAGTTCGTAGTAGAATTAGACAAGGAAAATATTCCTGAGAAAATAATGTGGGATGCGGATGAAAAAGAACAGCCAGGAATGACAGAAACCAAATCCATTAGCCTTTCGCTTTGGGATCATGACAACAAGAACACCATGCGTATTGACTTATGGTCAAAGGACATGCCACTAGATGAAATGAAACACTTCTATATTGACTGTCTGGGAGGATTGGCACAAAGCGTTTTGAATGCTACCGGTGATGAATACATGAATCAGGAAATGGCTAACTTATGTGATAAGTTGGTTGAGCATGTAAAAAATGAAGGTTGATAGCACCATTTAGCTGCGCTAATTCACCAAAAATCATTAATATTATGCATGCATACTAGATTTTAGCGAACATTAGGCTTTCGTTATCTTTTGCTGGAATTTATAGTTAATTTTCTATTTAAAAGCCGAATTTTATTTGCTTAAACATCAACCCTTATGAACCGAAATATTTACAAATGGATTTTAGGCATCTGTTTAACCGTATTAATGAGTTATTCATATGCACAAACAGCAGTGAACGGAACAATCATTGATGCCGAAACAGGTGAACCATTAATTGGAACGCAGATTTTAGTAAAGGGTACCGTTCTTGGTACCATCTCAGATGTGAACGGAAATTTTGCACTTTCTGTGCAATCCCCTCCTCCGATCACGCTTGTGATTACCTACGTTGGTTACGAGCGCCAGGAAATTGAAGTAACATCTTCGGGTCAATCATTAGATATTCAACTTGCTGAGGCCACTTTGCTAGGACAGGAAGTTGTTGTTTCGGCATCCAGAGTTGAAGAGAATATTTTACAATCCCCAGTAAGTATTGAAAAGATGGATATTCTGGCAGTTCAAAACACTTCTGCTGATACCTACTATAAAGCGATTGCAAATTTGAAGGGCGTTGACGTTGCTTCCAGTAGTATCAACTTTCAAATTCTAAATGCAAGAGGTTTTGCTTCAACAGGAAATACAAGATTCGTTCAACTAATCGATGGAATGGATACGCAGGCACCTGCACTTAACTTTCCAATAGGAAATCTAAATGGTCCATCTGTATTGGATGTAGAAAGTGTAGAACTAATACCAGGGGCAAGTTCGGCTTTATATGGTGCAAATGCATTTAATGGGGTTCTACTAATTAATTCAAAAAATCCATTTGAATACCAAGGAGTTAGTGCATTTGTGAAAACTGGGGTTAACCATGTGAGCAGTGATGCTGATCAAGACCCAGCTATTATGAACACATTTTCACTACGCTATGCAAAGGCTTTCAATAATAAACTAGCATTTAAGGTTAACGGTACTTACTCATACGCAGATGATTGGCACGGAACTTCTACTTTTGATAGAAATGCAGATAATAATCCATTCCCGGATGAGCCTAATATAGGTGCTGATCGTCTACATAAACATGGTGACGAAGCGGCAGCAAATATTGCATTGCTTGGAATTGCAGCAGCAGAAGGATTGAATGAAGGACTTGAAATTTTGTTTAGAGATAACAATCTTGATAACGGCAATACCATGCTGGATTATGCAAGAGATTTACCAAGTCATACTGTATCACTAACACCCTTTGATGAGGTTGATTTGATAGATTATGGTGCTGAGAATTTGAAAATAAATACTGGATTGTATTACAGGCTGAACGATGACTTGGAACTCAGTGCATTATATAATGCTGGTTTTGGAACAAGTATTTATACTGGTGCTCAACGTTACTCACTTTCAAACTTTGGAATACAGCAAGGTCGTTTACAGCTAAGAGGAGATAACTTCTTTGTGCGAGCATACGGTACTTTCGAAAATTCAGGCGATTCATATATAACAGAATTTTTGGCTTTAAGAATGAATGAAGAGCTAGCTTTCACTGGAGGCCGTGCCTATACTTCTAATGGTGTCGATGGGCAAAGATATGTGCCAAGACTCGCTCCATCAGCTAGAAGTGTGAATAACATGCTTGTATCATACTCACAAGCCTATATACAATTTTTAGCTAGTGGAAATGCTGATTTGCCGGGACTTGATCCAGGAGAAATCACTTCTTTAAGGGTAAATAATCCGACTTTAGCAGCTCAGTATGATTTAGCAGCACATCAACGTGCCAGGCAGTTCATGAATGATGTTTTTCAGTATGAACCTGGCTCACCAGAGTTTGAAGAGGCAAAAAGAGTAGCACTAGAGGGTACTATTCCGGAGGGTCCTGGATTTGCTGATAAATCAGCAATGTATCAAGCCGATGCACAGTATGATTTTAAAAATGAGGTCGACTTTATGGAGCTACAAGTAGGTGGTAGCTACAGAATTTTTGACCTTCGATCGGAGGGTACTATTTTTCCAGATAAAGATGGCGGAATACAGATTAATGAATTTGGTGGTTATGTGCAGGTTGGTAAGAGAGTTATAGATAATCTCAAATTAAGCGGATCTGTACGTTTTGATAAAAACGAGAACTTTAAAGGTCAGGTGAACCCAAGAATATCAGGTGTCTATACCGCAGGAAGCAATCACAATTTTAGAGCTTCCTATCAAACTGGTTTTAGAAACCCTACTACTCAAGGTCAGTATATTGATTTGAGCGTAATTTCAGCAAGGCTACTTGGAGGATTGCAGGAGAACTACGACAAATACCAGCTTGCACGAACTAGCAGAACTGGAGCTGATTTATCATTTACTGCTGGTTCTGTAGAAGCATTCAAGAGGTCATTTTTTGGGTCCGGAGGTACCAACCTTTCGGAGGCTGTAGGTTTATTAACGCCGTTTACATCCTCTGATATTAAGCCGGTTGTTCCTGAACAGGTCAGGTCCATTGAGTTTGGATATAAGAGTTTGATTGGGAATAAGTTGTTAGTTGATGCGGTATATTATCACAATACCTACACAGATTTTATAACTCAAATTCAGGTTGTTGTGGCTGATGAAGCTACAGATGGGTCTATGAATCCATTGACATTAATCAGTGGTTCAGCTATTACAATTGCCGATGGCGAAACGGTAATAGAGGATCCGGATGATCCAACTCCAGATGGTTTCAATGGAAACACAGCTCAGATTTATTCCAACTTGGAAGATGATGCAACAGCACAAGGAGCTGCATTGGGGCTTACGTATAATTTACCTAGGGGTTATACCGTAGGAGGCAATTATAGCTGGAACAAGTTTATTGGCGGGTTTACTGACAATAATCTAAATGAGTTCAATACTCCAGAACATAAATTCAATGTCAACTTCGGAAATAGAAAAATAACCGATAAGCTAGGATTTAATGTTACCTATAGATGGCAAGAGGCATTTCGTTGGGAGTCTTCATTTGCTGTGGGAGACGTACCATCGTATAGTACAATTGATGCTCAGATTTCTCTTAAGCTTGAAGAAATTAAATCAGTCTTAAAAATTGGTGGCTCTAACCTCTTTGGAGATTCATATATTCAGAGCCTTGGAGGACCAAACATTGGATCAATCTATTATGTATCCCTTACCTACGACGAACTAATGAACTAAATTTTAGATACAATACTATAAATAAAACCACCGAGATACTCTTGGTGGTTTTTTTGTTTCAATTAATAAAAAAGAATGATGAAAAAAATAATATGGATGTTGGTCGTCGTAACTCTTGTTTCATGCGACAGTGATGATGATTTAGTTCCTAGCTTAATGGGAGAAAGGTATATTGATAGTGTTTTTACAGATATTAATATTGAATTGAATATTCAATATGGATCAAACAATTCGCTTTCGGGAAATAAGAAAAACCTCTTTTTAGATATCTATACCCCAAACAATGATACTTTAAGCGAACGACCAACAATAGTATTAGCTCATGGTGGTGCTTTTATCGGTGGAAACAAATCTGACCTTGAAACTCTTTGTATTTCATATGCAAGTATGGGTTATACAGTGGCAAGTGTGGGATACAATCTTTTGGATGATAGATTTATTTCAGATTCTGTTCGATTTAGTGAAGGAGTAGTAATTGCCTTAGGAGATTTTAAAGGAGCAATTAGGTATTTGAGAGACAATGCAATCAATGGAAATAATGATTACGGTATTAATTCTGAGTTAATGTTTGCAGGAGGGATATCAGCTGGAGCAATATTAGCGAACCATGCTGGAATGCTCGATAGTAATGACCCAGCTATCCCTGATTACTTACAAAATCATATTGATAATAATGGAGGATTTGAGGGTGATACAAACGATCTGACAGTTTCTTCTGAAGTAAGTGGAGTCCTTAGTTTTTCAGGTTCACTGTTAAGGTCCCATTGGATTGATGAAAATGATCCGCCAATATTTATGGTTCATGAGGAATTAGATCCTGTGGTTCCATGCGACTATAGCGCTTCTGTCTTGTTTCCATTCCCAATTCTAGCTTATGGTGCTTGTGCATTGCAAAATCAAATTGCAGAAGTAGGTATAAAAAATGAGTTTGTATTCTACGAAGGGGCTTCTGAGCATGTTGGGTATTTTACCAATGATGATGAAGGTTCCCAGAAGGAGTTAATTAAGACATCAGCTACTTTTTTAGCAGAAATTATTCTGTAGTTTAATAGAATCCTTTGGCAGATTGGCGTAAAAAAAGCTGCTCAACGAGCAGCTTTTTTTAATTATTGTGTATATGTATTTACTTATTGAGGAGATGCTGGTGCAAGAATTCCTGCAATCACATGGATTCTTCCTTGACTGATTGTAACAGCATCAAGAAGAGCAGCTTCAGCGTCGAAATTACCGTAAGTTGTTTGATCTGCAAGATCTACATCTCCATTGCTATCAATATATATTCCTACTCCATTATTTGGTGGAATTGCATCTGTGTTGTTGAAAAAAGTCAACGTTCCTTGGCTCAAGGTAGTGTAAGTTGCTCCAGTAGTAAGATCATCTGCACCTAATGTATTAACACCATCGTCAGTTGATCCACCTTGCCCAATCACAATGTGATTTCTGATATATGCATCCCATTGCTCTGCAGTTAATGAGGCTGCTGTGATTTGTGCCGCTTCAAATGTTGCGTTCGTCGGAGCAAAAACCGTAAGATCAGTAACTGACGCAAGTGCACCTACAATCGTAGCTTCAGCTGCTTTTCCTTCATCAGCTTTAGTAATGCCTTCAGCCAAAATGCTAAAATCGGTACCTAACATAACGCTACCGGCTAGAGTGCCAAGTAAAACTGATAATGTTGATTCAACAGAAACAGGAATTAAAACACTTTCAGTAATGTGAACCACACCATTTGTAGCTTGAATGTCACCAGTCACAACACTAATTTCTTTATTTGATGACCCGGTTAATACCGTTCCATCAGCATTGAATTTAATTGTCTGAACTGTTTCTGATGTAGCATCAGTGTATAGTGTATTGAGCTCAGTGTCAGTTGTGAAATCCGCAGTTGCTACAGCTTGTCCAGCGACAATATGATATGCTAGTACTCCTTTGATTATTTCAGGATTGATACTTTCAATTCTAGCAGGGAATCCAGGTGTTTCAAGCAAACCAATAAAGGCATCATTGTTAGGAGCAAAAAATGTAAATGTTCCTTCAGAACCAAGTGTCGCTGTTAATTCAGGATAAACATTTAGATATTTTTTAAGAGAATCCAATCCCTCGGTATTATTTACAATATCAAGAATTGAGTCGGTTACCTCATCGACAGGCTCAGTTCCATCATCGTCACCACAACTTGTGACAGCTATCAAGGATGCCATAATACCCACAAGGGCAAAGGCTTTAAAATACTTCAAAATCGATTTTTTCATTGTATTTGGTTTTAAGTTAACGTACGAATTTAAAATTAATTAATTAATCGCTTAAGTTGCGAAATGTTTGGTTACAAGACACATTTCTACCGAAAAACGTTGACCTATAATTAAAATTATGTCAGAACCCGACTTCAAGTACTTTCCACGGCTAAGAAATCAATTGTTTCATATTGTTTTCGGTACCGATACCCGCGCGGGTAAACTCTTTGATATTATCCTGCTGTGGGCGATTGTTTTGAGTGTTTTGAGTGTAATGCTCGAAAGCGTAAAGGAGATAAGTGAGACCTATGATACGGTATTCTTTATTTCTGAATGGTTTTTTACCATCTTGTTTACTGTTGAGTATATCCTAAGATTATCTATAACGGCAAAACCCAAGAAGTATGCATTTAGCTTCTTTGGTATTATAGATTTATTGGCAACACTTCCTACCTATATCACGCTTTTTGTGGCTGGTGGAAGCTATCTTATAGTTATTCGTTCCATTCGATTATTGAGAATATTCAGGATACTCAAACTCGGGAGATATTTAAGAGAAGCTTCTGTCTTATCTAATGCGCTGGCAGCCAGTCGCTATAAGATATTTATTTTCCTTGGAGCCGTCTTTACCCTGGCCATGATCATGGGGACATTGATGTATATGATCGAAGGAGGGGAGAGTGGCTTCACCAGCATTCCAAGAAGTATCTATTGGGCCATTGTGACCATTACAACCGTAGGCTATGGAGATATTGCTCCACAAACGGTATTGGGTCAGTCTTTTGCGTCCATGCTGATGCTTATGGGATATGCGATTATAGCTGTGCCTACAGGTATTGTGACTTCTGAAATTGCACAGGCAGAGAAGGATAAGAAAAAAGAGGAGTCTTCAGGTCGTGGAGTCTGTGTGGCCTGTGGTAAGAAGGGACATGATGATGATGCAATTTTCTGTAAAAATTGCTCTGCTAAGCTCTAGGCAGATGGTTTATTTCTAAAAGTTCTGACAACCAACCAAATGATCACAATTGTAAATGTGGTCATAAGGAAAACGTTTGAGGCATCCGAAATGGTCCAGGAGTCTACCCACTCAGTGAATTTCATCGATTCTGTTTCTTCCATCTGTTTTTTGGCATAAATATAGCAAGCAATATGGTCAACTGACCGAAATATGTTTTGTAACTTAGATATTTAAAATTGCATTTAACCATGAAGTTCTTATTTATCGCCATTCTGTATTCATTTTTTCAAAGCCCTGTCACCATCGTGAAAAATAACGGTGATGAAATCGAGCTCACCAACGTTTTGCTATATCAAACTACAGCTAAAGGCACACCAGATGTTATTAGCTATTCTTATCGGGGTGCACCGGGCAAGGTGAATATTAAGGAAGTAAAACGGATTTCGTTTAAGGAAAACCTTGGTCGTAAAAAGGGGGTTACCACCTTTAAAGCTATTTTAGTTAAAAGGAACAATGATAAGTTGGAAGTAGAGGTAAACCTTGTAAAAGTTGAGGGTACAAACAAAGAGGGTAAAAAGGAATCTATGAACTTTAGTTCTGTCGATAAGATTTCGTTTTAGTCCGGTTAATTCTATATTTGCGCCTGCCTGTCGTAGACAGGGTTAGTGATGATTTCCAAAACAACCTGCACTCGTAGTTCAACTGGATAGAATACCAGATTTCGGCTCTGGGGGTTGAGGGTTCGAATCCTTCCGAGTGCACTTTAAGCATCTACCAACAGTAGGTGCTTTTTCTTTTTACAGTTAATTAAATCAATACAATGATGTTAGGAAGGATGAGAATCTCAGGTTCGAAACCCGAAGGGTTCACGAGGGGAGGAGCGCATAGTTGTGGGTATGAGATAAATGGAGCGTAGCGAAATTCACAAAAGGAAAAGGCGCATGGTTGTGGGTATGAGATAAATGGAGCATAGCGAAATTCACGAAAGGAAAAGGCGCATGGTTGTGGGTATGAGATAAATGGAGCATAGCGAAATTCACGAAGGGAAAGGCGCATGGTTGTGGGTATGAGTAATCCTTCCGAGTGTACTTTAAGCCTCCTTTTGGAGGCTTTTTATGCTTTCCTATTCTCGTTACTTGCACCATATACTTCTGAATGGGTAGGAGATCCCCAAGTCTCACTCGTACCTCGTTTGCAAGGGGATACGGACCTTGGAGTTAGATTCATAAATCTTACTGATAGTTTATCTTGAAACAAGAAAGCCCTTCAACAAGATTGTTGAAGGGCTTTCTATTAGCGGTGATTGTATATACTGGATTTTCTTTTTAGCTAAGCATGACAAGCAAAACAATCACCGTTAAAACTGAAAGAATAAACCTGACGTAACTCATAATAGATTTTGTTTGTTGTCAATGATAAGGCCAGTGTGGACTTAGATACCCCCAATTCATTCTTTGAATCAGTCAATTATCTCGATAAAGTAAAGGTATATGTTCGATGACCCTCCTTAAATGAGGAAGTAATACGATGGGTTTGATCATCGATTTCATCCACTTCCCATACTTGTAAGCTGTCACCAATTTCAACGATGAGACGTTCTTCCGAACGATCCATATACCATTGGCCAATGGTTCCGGGAGGATCATGTGGCTCACACTTGGTAGCTCCTTCATTTATTTCATAGTTCCCATTGGGGAAATAGGTGATGAAATTATCAGTTACACACCTGTGAGGTGTCACCGTTCCAATTTCGATTTCGATTTCGTCTACCTGATAGGTTTTTCCAAATTCATCTGTTCCTGAGATTAACTCGCCAGGAGATTTAGGCCGTGGACTGTTATCTATACAGCTGACAGCAATGAAGGATAAAAGGATTAAACGTAAAAAAGCCATAGTTGAGTGATTTACAACTATGGCAAGCTTTTATTTATTGACCCCTAAAGGCTGAATACAGTTTACACTTATGAAAGCACCTCTTTCACCTTCTCAGCAGCATCTTTTAGTACAATTGCTGAGGTCACTTTTAACCCTGAATCTTCAATGATTTTAGCTCCTTCTTCAGCGTTGGTTCCTTGAAGTCTCACGATAATTGGAACGTTGATGTCTCCAATGTTTTTGTATGCCTCAACCACACCGTTTGCTACTCTGTCACATCTTACGATACCACCAAAGATGTTGATTAGAATCGCTTTTACATTAGGGTCTTTAAGGATGATTCGGAAGCCTGCTTCTACCGTTTGCGCATTTGCCCCACCCCCTACATCCAGGAAGTTTGCAGGCTCACCACCGGAAAGTTTAATGATGTCCATGGTAGCCATTGCCAGACCTGCGCCATTCACCATGCAACCTACGTTTCCATCTAGCTTCACATAGTTCAGTCCGGACTTGCCAGCCTCCACTTCTAAAGGATCTTCCTCGGTAAGATCTCTGAGCTCGGCAATATCTTTGTGACGATAAAGTGCATTGTCATCAATATTCACTTTTGCATCAACCGCTAAAATTTTATTATCAGAAGTTTTTAGCACAGGGTTAATTTCAAACTGAGATGCATCTGTTGCTTCGTATGCCTTGTATAGGGCAAAGATGAACTTAACCATCCCCTTGAATGCATCACCTTCCAGGCCAAGTGAGAAAGCTACTTTTCTAGCCTGGAAGCCCTGAAGCCCAACAGCAGGGTCAATCCACTCTTTTACAATCTTATCCGGTGTTTCTTCAGCAACCGTTTCAATGTCCATGCCACCTTCAGTAGATGCCATGATCACATTTTTGCCCGTTCCTCTATCTAGCAAAATAGACAGGTAATATTCTTTAGGATCAGATTCACCCGGATAGTATACATCCTGTGCAATCAATACCTTATTTACTTTTTTGCCTTCAGCTCCAGTCTGATGCGTCACTAATGTTCCACCCAGGATATCCTTAGCCTTAGGACCTACTTCATCGAGGCTTTTAGCCAATACCACTCCATTTGATCCGGTCTCATTAACCTTTCCTTTTCCTCTACCTCCTGCATGTATTTGTGCTTTGATTACATACCATTCAGTTCCTGTTTCTCTATTCAGTTCCTTAGCTGCCTCAACAGCTTTGTCAGGTGTGTCTGCAACTACACCTTCCTGGATAGTAACTCCGTAAGATTTAAGAATTTCTTTGGCTTGGTATTCGTGAATGTTCATGAGCTTAAAATTTTCTGCGAAGCTAAATCATTGGGCACGTATAACCAAGCTGAAGCCTTTTCTGTTGGCTTATTTCTGATTGATAACCATATCTTTGCCGCCATGTTAAAAGCCGAGAAAATTCATAAATCATATAATGGTCTCCATGTACTACGTGGGGTCGAACTCTCAATTTCGAAAGAAGAGGTTGTTAGCATTGTTGGAGCTTCCGGTGCAGGAAAAAGCACACTACTTCATATACTCGGCACATTAGATACTCCTGATTCAGGGAGCGTATGGTTGAATGGTACAGCGGTTTCTAGTTTGAACCAAAAAAAAATGGCCCAGTTTAGAAATGAACAGATTGGCTTTATTTTCCAGTTTCATAATCTATTTCCTGAGTTTACTGCACTAGAAAATATTTGTATGCCTGCTTACATCAAAGGCACAAAGAATCCGGAGAAAAAAGCTTTGGAACTACTGGATATTTTGGGACTTAAAGAACGCAAAGAGCATAAGCCTTCTGAGCTATCTGGCGGTGAGCAGCAGCGTGTCTCTGTAGCTCGCGCATTAATCAATGATCCGTCAATTGTATTTGCAGATGAACCTAGTGGTAATCTGGATTCTAAAAGTGCTGATGACCTGCATAAACTATTCTTTGATCTAAGAAACCAAATTGGACAAACTTTTGTCATAGTCACTCACAATATGGAGCTGGCCGGCATGGCGGATAGAAAATTAGAAATTAAGGACGGAATCATAACTACTTGATAGATTGAGTCAGGGAGTTAGATACATGCTTTTTGCTTCGTTCACTTTCACTTTAATGAAGGTGTGCGTGAAGTTGGTCCCTCACATTCCGGCCATTGAAATCATATTATTCCGATCCGTCATTTCACTTGCTATTAGTTTATTCTTCCTGAACCGACAGAAAGTCAATATATGGGGGAATAATAAATTGGTTTTAATCGGTAGAGGTGTTTCAGGAGCAATTGCACTTGTTATTTATTTCAGTCTGCTTCAGCAAATACCGTTGGCCACAGCCTCAACATTACAGTATTTAGCTCCAATTTTCACGGCAGTATTAGGCATTTTTCTGGTAGGGGAGAAAGTAAAGAATGTACAGTGGCTATTCTTTGCCATGAGCTTTGCCGGGATTTTAATCATTCAGGGATTTGACCCGCGAATCACTTTTTGGCACCTGGTAATGGGAGTCAGTGCTTCCTTGTTTATGGGCTTGGCTTACAACTTTATCCGTAAGCTAAAAACCAGTGAGCATCCGCTGGTGATTATTTTTTACTTCCCGCTTATCATGTTGCCAATCTCGGCTATTTGGTCATCTTTTGTATGGGTGCAGCCTATAGGTAATGACTGGTTGGTATTAATTCTTGTGGGAGTCACTACTCAAATCGCCCAATTTTTAATGACCAAAGCTTATCAGAAAGAGGAGTTAAACAAGGTTTCGATTCTAACCTACCTTGGTATTATTTATTCACTGGCCTTTGGTTTCTTCATATTTGATGAGACTTATAACCTGGTCACATATGGTGGTATGGCACTTGTTTTAACTGGAGTGGTACTGAATGTGCTTTGGAAGCGCAATTGATCTTGATTTTAAGCACCCCTTCAGCTTTATTTGCAGTCTACACACGTATGAAATATTAAATCATGGGAAGAGCGTTTGAATATAGGCGAGCAGCCAAGGAAAAGCGATGGGATAAAATGAGTAAGGTGTTTCCTAAACTGGCCAAAGCTATAACCGTAGCGGCCAGGGATGGCGGAGAAGACCCTGAAATGAATCCAAAGCTTCGTACAGCTATTCAAAATGCCAAGGCTGAAAACATGCCGAAGGACAACATTGAGAATGCAATCAAACGTGCGGCAGGAAAGGATATTGATGAAATCTCTGAGGTCACTTATGAAGGAAAAGGACCTCATGGGGTTTTGGTGTTTGTGGAATGCGCAACGGATAATACAACGCGTACAGTAGCAAATGTGAAGTCATACTTCAATAAGGCCGGAGGAAGTTTTGTACCGAATGGCTCTTTGGAATTTATGTTTGATCGAAAGGCCGTTTTTGAATTCGAGAAGACGGAAGGAATGGATATCGAAGAACTGGAGCTTTCATTGATAGACGGAGGGCTGGAGGAAATTGAAGAAAATGAGGGGATGATATATGCCTATGCTGATTACACACAGTTTGGTGAAATGAGTAAGGTGCTGGAAGATTTAGAAATTGATGTAAAAAAAGCCAATCTGAAACGGATTTCAAACAACCCAGTTGAGTTTACTGATGAGCAGTTAGAGGAAATTGAGAAGATGCTTGATAAAATTGAGGACGATGATGATGTCCAGGCTGTTTATACCAACATAGCATAAAGTGTAAGGTTATATCAATAACATAAAAAAAAGGGACTCATGTGAGTCCCTTTTTTTATTTGATGATTATCTCAAGCTATCTGGCTGATCAAATCTGCTGCTCGTGCAGAGTATCCAGCTTCATTGTCGTACCATCCTACTACTTTAACCAGATTACCCTGGCATGAAGTAAGCTTAGAATCAAAAATGTTTGAATGTGGGTTTCCAACGATATCGATTGAAACGATTGGATCTTCTGTGTACTCAAGAATTCCTTTCATAGGACCCTCAGCAGCAGCTTTCATTGCCGCATTTACCTGTTCTGCTGTAACATCCTTTTTCACGACTACAGTTAGATCTGTCAATGAACCAGTAGGAGTAGGAACCCGCATAGCGATCCCGTCTAGCTTACCATTCAGGTGAGGAAGCACTAGTCCGACAGCTTTTGCTGCACCGGTAGATGTAGGGATGATAGATACTGCTCCTGCTCTTGCTCTTCTTAGATCTTTGTGCGGTGCATCTTGTAAGCGCTGATCAGACGTATAAGCGTGTACAGTTGTGATGTATCCTTTTTCGATTCCGAATGCATCATCAAGTACTTTAGCCATAGGAGCGAGGCAGTTTGTAGTACAAGAGGCATTGGAAAGAATAGTTTCATCACCTGTAAGTGTATCTTCGTTTACGCCAAGCACTACTGTGGGAATATTACCTTTAGCAGGTGCAGAGATAACTACTTTCTTAGCTCCTGCTTCGAGGTGTCCACCAGCACCAGCTTCGTCAACGAAAAAGCCAGTAGACTCAAGTACGATCTCTACTCCAAGTTTGCTCCAAGGTAGGTTCTTTGGGTCACGCTCAGCAGTTACCGGAATTGCTTTTCCATTAACGATAATGTTGTGATCGTCCGCCTCTACTGTGCCTGGAAACCTTCCATGATTGGAATCATATTTTAACAGGTGAGCTAGCGTATGAGTATCTGTGAGATCATTGATCGCCACTACATCTACATTTTCTTTTTCAAGGAGCGCACGGAAACTTAATCGCCCGATACGTCCAAATCCATTAATACCAATTTTCGTTGACATGTGATCTTGCTTTGATTTTTGAGGTGCAAAAGTATAACCTCTTTTTGAGGTAATCAATTTTATTCAAAGTGCACCTTTTAATTACTTATAAAAAAGGCACTAAATCATGCAATAGTTTTTCTTTGTAATTAAATGATTGACAAGGCATGTTTGAAAACTTGAATTTTGATGAACCTCTTGACGAAAACCGATTTGACCAATGGTTTGATGAGGGGAGGGAGAGCAAAATTAGATTTGAGTACCTGGTTGTACTATGGGATGAAATGGAAAAGGATTATCGCCCGGTTTTCCTGGCCGAAAGAGCTAAACTTAAAAAATACGTTGATGACCCAGCTAATGTCGGAGATGTATTTGTTGCGGCCTATGACTTGTATACAGAGTCTAAAGTAATGTAGGAAGCTTCGAACCTCTGGATCTCACCATTTCTTAAACAAAAAAAGCAACCCTTTTGAGGTTGCTTGTTAAGAGGCGCTGAGCGCCTGCCTGCCGCAGGCAGGGATTACTCATACCCACTACCATACCGCACAACCCCTCGTGAATGCTTCGCATTTCGAACCTTCCGGTTCTCATCCGCTTATTAATACAAAAAAAGCAACCCTTTTGAGGTTGCTTGTTAAGAGGCGCTGAGCGGATTCGAACCGCTGTAGAAGGTTTTGCAGACCTCTGCCTAGCCACTCGGCCACAGCGCCAAAAATTGATTGCAAAAGTAGAAAAAAAGAGTCACCTACCAATCGGCAGATGACTCAATTTATGATCTATTTTTCTTCTTCCTTCTTGGCTTTCGCTTTAGTTGTCTTCTTAGGTGTAGCCTTACCTGCATCTTCCATTTTATCTTTAAGAGCAGAAAGTGCATCCAGGTCACCTAGTGTAGACTTTTCAACTTCTTTGTTGATCTTGTCTAGGGTGTTACCTTTCTTGCCACCACCAGACTTCTTAGCTGTAGAGGAAGCTGCTTTTGGCTGTTCTGCATCCTTATCCCAAACAGAAGTATGAGAAAGAACAATTCGCTTATCATCTTTCGAGAATTCTAACACTTTAAACTCAAGTGTTTCGCCCTCAGATGCGTTAGTTCCATCTTCTTTCTTCAGGTTTTTAGGTATAACCTGCCCTTCGAGACCATACGGAAGTTCAATAGTTGCAAACTTGTCACCGATATTAGTGATTGTGCACTTATGAGTAGATCCTTTGGTGAATACTGTTTCGAATGTATCCCAAGGGTTCTCCTCAAGGTGCTTATGGCTCAATGCCAATCTTCTGTTTTCAACATCAAGCTCCATTACCTTCACTTCTAGCTCTTCGCCAACCTTCACAAATTCTGAAGGGTGCTTGATTTTCTTCGTCCATGAAAGATCTGAAACGTGAACAAGACCATCAATACCTTCTTCAAGCTCAATGAAAAGACCGAAGTTGGTAAGGTTACGTACAGTTCCTTTATGCTCAGTTCCTACTGCATAATTCGTAAGTACATCTTGTTTTGTCCACGGATCTTCTGTAAGCTGCTTGATGCCAACAGACATTTTTCTTTCTTCTCTGTCGATAGTCAATACTACAGCCTCTATCTCGTCACCTACATTTATGAAATCAGAAGGATTTCTTAAGTGCTGAGACCATGACATTTCAGAAACGTGAATAAGACCTTCAACTCCAGGGATGATTTCAAGGAATGCACCATAATCTGCTACATTCACAATCTTACCTTTCACTTTAGATCCTACATCGATATCCTTATCAAGTGAATCCCAAGGATGATCAGTAAGCTGCTTCATACCTAGAGAGATTCGTTGCTTATTGTCATCGAAATCGAGAACAACAACATTTACTTTCTCATCTAGATTAAGCACCTCTTCCGGATGGTTGATTCTGCCCCAGCTGATGTCAGTAATGTGAAGTAAACCATCTACACCACCAAGGTCGATGAATACACCGAAGTTGGTCATGTTCTTAATTACACCTTCTAGTACCTGACCTTTTTCAAGGTTATTCAGGATTTCAGCTTTTTGCTCTTCGAGATCTTTCTCGATTAGTACTTTGTGTGAAACAACTACGTTATCGTTCGTGTAGTTGATCTTCACAACTTTAACTTCCATAGACTTCCCTACGAATACGTCAAAGTCTCTGATAGGCTTCACATCTATTTGTGAACCAGGAAGGAAGGCTTCTACACCGTAAACGTCCACGATCAAACCACCTTTGGTTCTTCGCTTCACGAACCCTTCAATTACCTCGTCATTGTCAAGTGCACCTTGGATAGATTCCCATGCCTTAACAATTTTTGCTTTTCTTCTCGAAAGAACAAGCTGTCCATTAGCGTTTTCTTGTTCTTCAATGTAAACCTGAACTTCATCGCCAGCTTTAAGATCCGGCATATCTCTGAATTCAGACAGAGAAACCAGTCCGTCAGATTTGAAGCCAATATTTACGATCACTTCACGATCCGTAATACCAACTACAGTACCTGAGATAAGTTCTTTTTCAGTAATCTCTGTAAGTGTATCTTCATAAAGCTTCTCCATGGCTTTACGATCTTCCTCAGAGTACTCATCTTCAAAGCCACCCTCAGCGTCAAAGTCAAAATCGTCATCTTGCTCTTCAATAACTGGAGCAGGAACTTCTTTTTTCTCTTCTTTCTTAGCTTTTGGTTCTTCTTTCTTTTCCGCTTGTGCCTCTACCTTTTCTTCCTTCACCTCTTTCTTTTCCTCCTTTTTAGTTTCAGCTTTAGCGTCTTCTTTCTTTTCAGCCTTTGCTTTGGTTTCTTTTTTTGCAGCAGGTTTCGAAGCTTTCTTTTCTTCTTTTACTTCTTCTTTTTTATCCTCTGCTTTTTTTGTTGCTGCTTTCTTAGTTGTGGATTTAGCAGCAGTTGCTTTTGCTTTGGTTTCTTTTTCCTCAGCTTTTGCAGTTTCTTCTTTCTTTGCCATAATAAAAAATGACTCCCATCAATACACTGTGTCAGTTGGAGTCAGAACTGACCAGCATTTCTATTAAACATTCTTTGATATAAAATCAAAGCGCTCCATTTTGGAACGGAGCGCAAAGATAATGTTTAAATAGATTTTTGTTAATAAAAACTATGTTATTCTTCTTCAAGGAAGAAAACCGGAGCTATCTCATCCTGAGTTTTTAGTTTTCTGAGCTTTTTCTCAATCGTACGTGTTTTTTCCTGTTTGCTGAAATGGATAAGTTGATCATGTACTCGATCGATTTCTCTTAACAAATCAACCTTATCGGTATAATTATTATCGTCCAAGGCATTGATTTGGGCCTGTCTATAATCAATTAACGTTTGCCCTGCTTTATAGATATGTTTCTTAATTGCCTGAGTCATTACCTGTGATCCTTCTCCATACCCCACAAAAACTTCTTTTTCTATGAAGTAAAAAGATTGAATTGTTTCTTTTCTCCTTTCGATTTTACTTTCCAGGCTTATACATTGCTCTTTCAGTGATTCTGAACTGCTACTTTCAGTTCTGGCTTCTGGTTTCTCACCCGGGCTGTTTATTTCAGAATTTCTTTGATCTTGTGCACTTGCGAAAAAAACTGAAAGTAGAAATACAATTAAATAGATGGAAGAACTTTTCATGTGACTAATTTTGGTGATTAGTAATTTTTGCAGCGAATTTATAAATCTTATGAAAAAATCCCTTACCGTTTACCTGTGTCTTTTGACCGTACTTACTATTAGTTGTAATCAAACGACAGAAGGGCCAGAAATACAGGCCGACAAGATCATTTTTAATGGACCTATTTACACAATGGACGTGAAAAACCCAGCAGTGGAGGCTGTAGCTATCAAAGCGGATACTTTTCTATATGTTGGCTCAAGGGACGGTGTAGATGCTTTTTTAGGAGATTCAACCCGAATCATTGATTTAAACGGGCAGGCGATGGTGCCGGGACTTACAGAGGGCCATGCACACATAATGGGAGTGGGTTACAACCTATTGAATGTGGATTTACGTGAAGCAAAAAGTTATCAGGAGGTTGTGGATATGGTTGCGGAACGTGCAGCAAACACCCCTGAAGGCACATGGATAACAGGCAGAGGGTGGCATCAGGATAAGTGGACCGAAAAGCCGGAGATGACCAATGGATTTCCCACCCACGACTTACTTAGTGAAGCTGTACCTAACCATCCGGTCTGGTTGAAACACGCCAGCGGGCATGCAGCTTTGGGTAATGCAAAAGCAATGGAAGTAGCTGGAATATCAAACCAAACTTCGCAACCAGATGGTGGAGAGATATTTATGAGTGTGAGTGGTGAGCCTACCGGAATATTCAATGAAACGGCCCAAGGGTTGGTAACAAAATCAATTCCTGATGCCACAAAAGAGAGCGATGAGCAGGCTTTAAAACTTGCACTTGAACAGTGCTTTAAATACGGAATTACCGGATTTCATCAAGCCGGTTCTGGTCCGGATCATATAAACCTATACAAAGAATTTGCACAAAGGGGAGATTTAAAGCTTCGACTCTATGTCATGTTGAATGGTCGGGATGAGGCATTATTGAATGAATATTTTTCTAATGGCATAGAAGAGGACCTGTATGATAATCAGTTAACCGTTCGGTCTGTAAAATTATATGCTGATGGAGCTTTGGGATCCAGAGGCGCCTGGCTGCTAGAAGAATATACGGATGCACCGGGCGTACATGGACATAATGTGATGCCGATGGATGAAATTGAAGCAATTACAGCTAATGCATATAAGGCCGGCTTTCAGGTATGTGTTCATGCCATTGGAGATAGAGCAAATCGCGAGGTACTGGATATTTATGAGCGCACATTTAAATTGTATCCTGAAAGTGCCTCTAAGGAGCCTCGTTTTCGAATAGAGCATGCGCAACATTTTCATCCGGATGATATTCCAAGATTTGCAGAGATGGGCGTTATTCCTTCCATGCAGGCTATTCATATGTCTTCGGACAGGCCATGGGCTATCGACAGGCTCGGTCAGCAACGCATTGAATGGGGGGCTTACATGTGGCAGACACTTCTACAGTCAGGAGCACGAATTGTTAATGGTACGGATGCACCAGTCGAGCCAATAACACCCCTTGCCAGCTTTTATGCTTCAGTAAGTAGAAAAACATTACAGGGAAATCCCGAAGGTGGTTATGAGCCTGCCGAAAAAATGACCAGAGAACAGGCACTAAAGTCATATACCCTTGACGCTGCATATGCAGCATTCAGAGAAGACAGAAAGGGGAGTATAGAAACAGGTAAATGGGCAGACTTAACTATCCTTGATAAGAATATCATGACCATCCCCGAAGATCAAATTCTGGAGACCAACGTGTCAATGACTATCATTGGTGGTGAAATAGTATATGAAGCTGAATAACAGGAAATTACCTTGATCGTACAGCAAAACGTTTCATTAAAACCCTATAACACCTTCGGATTGGATGAGAATGCCGGTTTTTTGGCTATCGTTGATTCCATCGAAGACCTGGATGAAATATTTCAAACCGGGAGGTTCAGAGCGCAGAAAAAAATGATCCTTGGTGGAGGCTCCAATGTCTTATTTACGCGAGGCTTTACGGGCCTCATTGCGAAAAATGAGATTAGAGGAATCCAGGTTCTCAATGAAACGGAAGAAGATGTATTGGTTTCAGTAGGTGGTGGTGAAAACTGGCATCAGTTTGTGCTTTGGTGCGTGGAAAAAGGATATGGGGGAGTTGAAAACCTGTCTTTGATTCCAGGCACAGTAGGGGCGGCTCCCATGCAAAATATTGGAGCATATGGTGTCGAACTAAAGGAAGTGTTTCATTCGCTTGAGGCCTATGAGATCAAAACTGGTAAAACCATTTCCTTTTTTAAAGAAGATTGTAAGTTCGGATATCGCTTTTCTATTTTTAAAGGTGAACTCAGGGATGAGTTTGTAATCACTAAGGTGTTTTTCAAACTATTTAAGAAGCCGAAATTCAATATTTCTTATGGGGCCATTAAAGAAACATTGGAAGAGATGGGGGTGCAGGAGCTGACACTAAAGAATGTCAGCCAGGCAGTAATTAATATTCGTCAGTCCAAACTTCCTGACCCAATGGATATTGGAAATGCAGGCAGCTTCTTTAAGAACCCGATTATTGAAAAACTACATTTTGAGGCCCTTGAGGCTCAGTTTCCTGATATTAAAAGTTACCCTATTAACGCTGAGTCTATTAAAATCCCTGCAGGATGGTTGATTGAAAAAGCGGGATGGAAAGGTTTCAAGAATGGGGAGGTAGGCGTTCATGACCGACAGGCCTTAGTGTTGGTTAACCATGGAAGTGGACGTGGTAAAGACCTTTACAAACTTTCTAAAGACATTCAGAAGTCCATTCACAACCAGTTTGGCATAGAGCTGGAGCGAGAAGTGAATGTGATTTGATCACGATTGAGATTTTTCAAACCCTTCTTTAGTTAAGATCATTGGCGTAATAGGAATACTATAAAATTCAGAGGTAGATCCAGTGACTTTTGCACCCAATGACAAGAGCAACTTCACGGTAATGTCTCTTGCATCAATTACTATTTCTTCTACCCCTGTCTGAAACAAATCTGAAAAGGATTGAACGGCCAGCTTTTTTCCAAGCCCATGACCTCTCTGGTTTGAACCTACGGCCAGACGCCCCCAGTGCCATTCTTTACCGTCTTTCCAGGCGGCTACTGTTCCAACAATTCCTTCACTTCTGACGCACCACCAAAATTGTTCATCAAATGGGAGTGGAATGAGTTCTTTTGGAATGTGTTGCTCTTTCGTGAAGACCAACTCCAAAAAAGTATACGCTTGCGGTAGCAATGATTTATCTAGTTTTTCAACTTCCAATCGATTCATATTTTTCAATATTCCGATTAAAGTAATGCAATGAGGTAAGAATTGCAGAAATATTTATGTGGTTATTTTCGAGGATGATTGAGCAACCCCTCTACATCCTTGCAGTCCTTTTCTTTTTGATATTCCTGAGTGAGTACCTATGTAAGCACACGTTTCTAAAACACATCAGCAGCTCGTTGCTGGTGATCATATTGGGAGCGATTGTAGCAAACCTTGAGTTGATTCCGTCCGCATCAGATGCCACCCCGGTCTATGATGCCATATTTCAATATGTAGCACCAGCCAGTATTTTCTTTTTGCTGTTAGGTGTTAACCTGAAACAGTTAAAAAAAGCAGGACTTCCTATGCTCATAGCATTTGTACTAGGCTCGGCAGGTACAATGATTGGAGTTGTGGTAGCCTTGCAACTGATTGATTATCAAGCTGTATTTGGGGTAAACTATGCAGCAATAGCGGGTATGATGACCGGAACTTATACTGGTGGGAGTGCCAATTTCAATGCGGTGGCATTACACTATGAGGTTTTTAGGGAAGGTGCCATTTTCACCGGAGTGGTAGTGGCTGATAATATCGTTACGGCTGTTTGGATGATGATCACCCTCAGCATACCGGTCTTTATGCAAAAAATACGCCCTCATAAGGAGGTGATCAAAGGGGACAACCATGACGGTGAAGCAGAACGGGAAGAAGAAGCCATCAATCCTTCAAACCTGGCCATTTTGCTGGCTGTTGGAGTGGCTGCAATCTGGATATCTAACGAGCTTTCAGCTTGGATGGAAGCCGCTGGTTTCGGGATTCCTTCCATTTTAATACTAACCACTATTGCATTGATTCTGGCACAAGTGGGGACAGTCCAGCGAATAGCCGGGGCGAAGCTTTTAGGTATGTTTGCGGTTTATCTTTTTCTGGTAGTGGTTGGGGCATATTGTGAGATTGGAGCGCTTGTTTCAGTCGGCGCACATGCTTTTGATATACTGCTATTCACTGTTATGATTGTAGTAATTCACGGGGTGTTTTTATTGATATGTGGCGTGCTGTTAAAGTCAGACTGGTCGATTATCGCTGTGGCCTCTCAAGCAAACATCGGAGGTGCAAGTACCGCACTGGCACTCGCTAAAAGTGTAAAACGAAACGATTTGATCCTGCCATCTATCCTGGCCGGTTCCCTGGGTTATGGATTGGGAACATACCTTGGCTTTTTGGTCGCAGGAATTTTGGGTGGGTGATTTGGAATTTAAATATCCAAGTCAAAGCCTGTTTTGATTTTAAAATAAAAAAAGCCAGACCTTACAGCCCGGCTTTCCTTCAGGTTGGTTATTAGACGTTAGTCTTCATCCACTTCCATTTCAACGGTTGTTTCCATTGGGTCTTTGTTTTTCACATTCTCCTCCAACCATTTGTCTTGCTCCCATAGTACATGCATGATGCTCTCTTTGGCACGATAGCCGTGACTTTCTTTTGGTAGCATCACCAGACGTGCTGGTGCACCCAAACCTTTTAGTGCGTTGAAATAACGCTCACTTTGCATCGGGTAGGTTCCGGAGTTATTATCGGCTTTTCCATGTATCAATAGGAGGGGTGTTTTCATTTTGTCCGCATGCATAAACGGTGACATGGTGTAGTACACCTCGGGTGCATCCCAATAGGATCGTTCTTCTCGCTGAAACCCAAACGGAGTGAGTGTTCGATTGTAGGCACCACTCCGCGCTATGCCAGCTGCAAACAAATTCGAATGACTCAAAAGATTCGCCACCATAAATGCACCATAGGAGTGGCCTCCCACACCTACACGATTACGGTCGATATAGCCCAGTTCGTCGACAGCATCAATCGCTGCTTTACCATTTGCTACAAGCTGTTTCCTGAATGTATCGTTGGGCTCTTCATCTCCCTCACCAACAATAGGAAAGGCAGCATCATCCAATACCACGTAACCACGAGTTACCCAGAATATTGGCGAACCGTACCATGGGTAAATGAATTCGTTTGGATTTGTAGTATTCTGTCCGGCACTGGACTTGTCTTTGTACTCAACCGGATATGCCCACAAGATCATAGGCATTTTTTCTTTCTTCTCTTTATCATATCCTACCGGTAGGTAGAGCGTACCAGTCAGCTCAAGTCCATCATCACGTTTATAGGTAATCACTTCCTTGTGCACATCCTGAATGCTTTTGAATGGATTCTCAAATTGTGTGATAGGTTTTAAGGCTATCTTCTTTTTGATGTTGCGTAAGTAGTAATTTGGATACTCGGTCGGAGATTCAATTCGAACCAGGATTTCTCCCTTCTTCATATCTATCGCGTCTACCAGATCTTCTACTTTGTCTGTGTATGCAGATTGATACAGTCTTTTGGTCTCACCACTTTCCAGGTTTATTTGATCTACAAAAGGAAACTGACCTTCATCAGTAAAGCCATCACCCATCAGGTAAGCATTTCCATTGTCAATAGAAAGGACTGACTGATTATAGTTGTTTTTTGTAGTTACGAAATTCCCCGGATTACTATAGGCATCCTGGTAGTTTCGATCGAAGATGATTTTAGCCTCTTTCGAATTATCCGATGGGTTAAATACGTATGTTTTTGTGTTTCTATTATCAAACCAATAGTCATAGGCTACAGCGACCTCATTGGTTCCCCAGGTGATCGCAGAGAAGCGATTTTTGGTTTTCAGCAGGGATCGTTCTTCCCCGGAGAATGGTGCGGGAAGCTCAAATACCTCATCCCGGTATTCCATTTCGTTGGCAGGATCGCCACCATCTAGTGCCAACGCCCAAACCATCGTGGCTGGCTTATCCCCACGCCAACTAAATGATCGCTTTTTATCAGTAGTGGCCATAAAACCTTTTGGACGCACTTCATCAACCGGCATATCGAGTAGCTGCTTCACCAACTCCCCATTTTTGCTATAGATGGATGTTTCTGAAGCAAAACGGTAATATGGAACCAGGTAGGAGAACGGTCTCTTTATGGTTGTCATCAGCACATAATTTCCATCAGGTGAGAAGTCCATTCCTCTGTGCATACCAGTGTCCATCCACTTTGACGTGTTGCCATCCAGTGTTACTTTATGTATCTCGGATCGCGCCAACTGCTCAAAGTTCTTTTCATCCGTAGGATCTGTTAGTAGATCCTGATAGGTACGATTTTGTGCTTTTGCGCCAGTGCTTTCTGTCACTGTTGGTCCGGTTGGTACGGCTGTTTCTGTATCAATAAGGGGCTCACGGTCTCCGGGGAGCATCTTTACAAGTAAAGCCTTGTTGTCGGTAAACCAGGTCATCGGCCAACCCATATTGGCATTTGCGCCAGCATTGGTCAACTTCTTGGCCGAACCTTTTTCTACATCCAGCACCCATATTTCCACGCCTGTCGTTGTGGTGTGAGAGAAAGCCATCATGCTTTCATCCGGAGACCAGCTGAAATACGCCAGTCGAGGGTTTTCAGGTAGTCCGGTCACTTGCTTGGCATCCGCATCAAAGGCTTTTTTCACCTTGATGTTGTTGTAGAAAGTGGTACGGCTCCCGATATTGGTCACCGGGTTGATTCGTAATCCACCTAGTCGCAGTTCTTCTTCAGAAAGTTCTGCGATGGTCTTGTATGCATTGCGGTAAAGCAGCACAACGTTTTCACCCTTATTGTCAATGCGTACCCAGGGTGCGAGCGGAGCATCAATAAGCTCTTTGATCTCCTGGGGTGGTTCCTGATACTCAAGACCTCCTTGTGCGAAGGAGCCCACGCCCAAAGCAACCAGTGATAGATAATTTAATATACGTTTCATGATCCAGCTGTTAAATTGATTGAATCCATGAAGTTATAAAATAAAGAACTTCGATTTTGACCGTTTGTGTAATGGAATTCCCCTTAGTACAAAAGCCCAATTTCAAAATTGCTTCAAAAAGGCACTTTATGTTTGCTTTATGAAATTACTGTTGGTGGAAGATCAGGAAGAGCTCGCATCCAGCATTCGAAACTATTTTTCGAAAGAAGGTGATGTGTGCGAGGTTGCCGACTCCTTTGCAAAGGCTACAGAGAAACTCTATGCATTTTCCTATGATGTCCTTTTGTTGGATTTGATGCTGCCTGATGGGGATGGACTATCCCTTTTGAGGGTGATAAAAGAGAACTGGACAGATATGGGTGTGGTTATAATTTCGGCAAAAAACGCATTGAATGATAAGCTTAAAGGGCTGGAATTGGGCGCTGATGATTACCTCCCTAAACCATTTCATTTGGCTGAGCTAAATGCTAGAGCAAATGCTGTGTACAGAAGAAGGAAGCAGGATGGAAAACGAACGTTGAGTTTTAACGAAATAGAGCTTAACCTGGATAACCATGAGGTAATGGTGAACGATAAGTCGATTGAGCTGACCCGAAAGGAGTATGAGTTGCTGCATTACTTTGTTGTGAACCAAAACAGGTTGCTAACCAAGCAAGCCATTGCGGAGCATCTTTGGGGGGATTATATGGATACAATGGATTCGTTTGATTTTGTGTATCAGCATATTAAAAACCTTAGAAAGAAGATTATGGAAGCAGGAGGCAAGGATTATTTAAAAACAGTTTATGGTGCAGGATATAAAATGAAGGACGAATGAATCTGATCGCACGTATAACCATACTTTTTGTGTTTGTCTCGCTGGTCGTATTTCTTATTGGCGGAGTGATCAGCTTCAATGTAATGATGCGTGAAGTGAATTTTGAGCAACGCAGGTTTTTGATTGAACGACTAGATGGCTTGGAAAAGCGGTTGGAGCGAAGACCTGTTAAAGACACAGCCAGCTGGACTAAGCTAAAGATCATTCGGATGCCTGAGCTTATGGAGGATAGGACCTCCTTTTCTGATACGGTGGTGATGCACAATCAACTGGATCGACTGGAGCCTCACCTACGCCTTGATGCTGTCAGGACTGTAGATGGAGTAAGTTACCAAATAAGCTTGTATGATATCATCATCGAACCGGATGATATAAGAGACGGTTTGGTTGAGTCATTGGTGACAATGTATTTAATTCTGCTTGGGGCTGTTTTAATTATTGGATTTATGGCTTCTTATTTCATCCTTCGGCCATTCAATGTCACACTTGATATCATAAAAAACTTCTCGCTAACGGGTTCTAATCAACAAGTTGTTTTCCAAAAATCTAATGTTATTGAATTCAATCGATTAAACCATTTTTTGGAAGAAATGACTAATAAGGTTCGCTCTGACTATCAATCGCTGAAGGAATTTTCTGAAAATGCGTCACATGAACTACAAACCCCACTTGCTATCGTCCAAAGTAAGCTGGAGGTACTGATGGACGGAGAAAACCTAACGGAAGAGCAGTTAGAACAAATCAGCTTTGTTCAAAGCGCCATAAAGCGATTGAGTAACCTCAGTAATGCGTTGGCTTTACTTACCAAAATTGAAAATAGAGAGTTTGAAAATGTATCGGAGGTGGATCTCTCAGGTCTGCTATCCAAAATGCTGGAAGAATTCAAAGAGTTGATAGAGCTAAAGTCAATCGAGCGAGATGAATCAATTACTGAAACAGCAAAAATTCAGGCTGATCAGGTGTTGATTGAGCTGATGCTTACAAACCTGATCAACAATGCTATTCGACACAACTGGGAGGGCGGTAAAATTAAAGTTGATCTCAATGGGTCAGAACTAACTATAAGCAATACCGGGCAAGAATTAACCATTCCGGGAGATCAGCTTTTTGAGCGATTCAAAAAATCAAATCAAAGCAGCCACTCGATGGGGCTTGGTCTGGCTATTGTGAAAAAGATCTGTGATTATTATGATTATGAAATTGGGTATGAATACAAAGACGATTTTCATACCATTCACATACGGTTTTGACCTTCGGTAGAAAGAATTTTAAATCTTCAGAATTGCTTCAAATTTCACTCAAACATGCATCAAATATGCGTGTTAATCTTGTATCATGAATAAAAAAGGACTACTCATACTATTTTTAACAGGCCTGATGACCATGACCTTAGCTCAGGTTCCACAACGAGGAGGGGAGCGCCCCACATTTACCATTAAAGGACAGCTGGTAAATGCGTCAGATAAACAGCCGGTAGAGTTTGCTACTGTGAGTGTTTTTGCTACGAAAGATTCATCGCTGGTCACCGGTGGACTCACGGATGTTGAAGGACGATTTGAAATCCCAACGAGACCAGGTGTATTCTACATCAAAATCCAGTTTATGGGTTTTTTGGATGTAACTATTCCTGACGTAAGACTAAACAGAAACAATCAGGTCTATGATGCTGGGGAAGTAGAGATTAAAGAAAATGAAACCCTCCTGGAAGAGGTGGTTGTACAAGGTGAACGGACGCAAATGGAGTTAACCCTGGACAAGAAGGTTTTTAATATTGGTAAAGATCTAAGCAATCTCGGAGGTAGTGCGACAGATATTTTAGACAATCTTCCTTCCGTACAGGTAGATGTAGAAGGAAACGTAAGCTTAAGAGGAAGTGAAAACGTAAGAATACTGATAGACGGGAAGCCATCAGGGCTTGTGGGGCTAAGCAGTAACGATGCACTAAGGCAGCTCAACGGTAACCTCATCGAAAGTGTGGAGGTAATCACCAATCCGTCTGCAAGGTATGATGCTGAGGGTCTGGCTGGAATTATTAACCTGGTTCTGAAAAAGGATAAAAATAAGGGATTGAATGGGAGCTTTCAGGTCAATACAGGAGCACCGGCCAATCATGGGGGTTCAGTAAATATGAATCTAAGAAGAAACTGGATCAATTTTTTTACTAATGTGGGTGTAAACTATCGCAGATATAATGGGTCTGGTTTTTCAGAGCAGGAGTTTTACAATTCAAGCCCGAGTAGTCCTTCATTCACCTTTAGAGATCGCTCGCATGATCGAGGGGGGCTGAGTTATTCTGCTCGTTTTGGGTCAGATATTTACTTTAATGATCTTAATACACTTACTCTATCATTCTTGTACCGTTACTCAGACGAAGAAAATGATACTAGGCTTATATATCGTGATTTTTATGAGCCATCGGGTGCAGACTCAGTATCACTCAGAAATGATCAGGAGGGAGAAGGAGATGAAAACCTGGAGTATGCATTGAATTATACCCGAAACTTCAAAAGAAAAGGACAAAAGTTTACCGCTGATTTTCAGTACCAAAACAATAACGAGCAGGAGCGCAATGATCTTGTACAAAGCCAGGGTAGCAACTTCAATAATCAAGTTCCATTCCTTTATCAAAAAGCAGTAAACGACGAGATAGAAGAGCGGTACATGCTACAAGCAGACTATATTCATCCTTATGCAAAAGATGGTAGGCTTGAGCTTGGAACACGATACACGGATCGTTTGGTTGGGAATGATTACCTGGTGACAGAACGTAACGAAAGTGCGGATTATGTAACTGATCCTCGTTTTTCCAATGAGTTTGAATACGAAGAAGATGTCTTAGCAATATATGGTATTGTGAGTAATAAATTCAATAAGCTGTCATGGCAGATTGGTGCCAGATATGAACAAACCAAATTGATCACCTTTCAAAAAACAGACACGATTCGTAATGAGCAAAACTATGGCAACCTATTTCCTAGTGCCTTTCTGACCTATCAATTGACGGAGACACGGGCTGTTCAGGCTAGCTATAGCAGAAGAATCAGCAGACCAAGAGGTAGGAGACTTAATCCATTCAGCTCTATTTCAGACAACAGGAATTTCTATGTGGGTAATCCGAACCTGCAGCCGGAATTCACCGACTCTTATGAGCTTGGTTATTTGTTAAACCTCGAGAAAGCTTCATTTTACGGAGGTGTTTATTATCGCTACACTGAGGGCGTAGAGCAGCGCCTGCGAACCACAGATGAAAACGGGATTACGTTCACTCGACCTTATAATGTTTCTATTGAGCGGTCCTTCGGTGCGGAATTTAATATCTCGCAGGATTTGACAGACTGGTATCGGGTAAGTGGAAATGCAAATTTCTTTAGGTCTTATGTGCCGGGAGGGTCTGTCTCTTTTGGAGATGAAGTACTTACCTATGATGAAGCGGAAGCAGTTTCGCTTTCGACTCGGGTGAGTAATAATTTTAAGTTTAACAACTTGTTTGACGCCCAACTAAATGTCAATTACCGAGCCCCACGTAATACCGTTCAAGGTAAAAGATTATCGGTTACTTCTGTGGATATAGGTATGTCAAGAGATGTGCTGAAAAACAAAGGAACCCTGGCATTCAATGTTCGGGATTTGTTTAACACGCGGAAGCATAGAAGCGAAACATTCAACACGAATTCGTTTCAATACAGTGAATTTCAATGGCGATCAACTACTGCCACACTTTCCTTCACCTATCGCCTAAACCAGAAAAAGCAACGTAACCGCGATCGCGGTGAAGGTGGCGAAGGTGATTTTGAAGGAGGAGATTTTTAAAGACTATTTTTGAGTAAGTTGGTGACCCTCCTTAGCTGCAAAGCGGGAGGGTTTTTTAATTAAACTGGATTTGATGAGAGGCTAAGGACTTCCCGCCTTTACCAATATATTTCAGTTGGATTGATGGTTTACCTGCAATCCAGATAATGGTCATAGTAGCAAAGTTTCTTTCATGGATTTTATTCTTCAATCGAAAGCGATTGTTTTCTTCAGAAATAGTAGATGGACTATTGAGACTGCTGGATGTAAGTTCATATAAAGGATAATCATATCCTTCCAAATCGAGTTTGGAAACTTCGGACAAATGTCTGTCTCCAGAGATTATTATTAGAGGCGTATCAATTTTTTTAATGGTATTTAACAGACGCTCTTTTGCCATGGGAAAATTACTCCACTTTTCCCAGCGGTGCTCTTCCGGAATAACCTGAATTCCAGAAGCCAGAATAAACAGATCTATTTCATTGTCAGAAAGTTGATTTTCCAGCCACTTCCATTGTGTTTCGCCTAAAATATCACCTGTTTCATTCTTTAGCGCTATTTTGTCATCCGTTCCTGGATTTTCCCATTTCAAAGAATCCCTAAAATAGCGGGCATCCAACAGGATTACCTTGATATTCCCCTGACTGTTATTGTAAGTATAAGATTGGTAGGCACCTTGTCTTTTTCTTGCCGGGTTGTTCTTGTCTACATTCAGAAAGTCGAAAAGCAAATCCCTGCTTTGATCCTTCATTGGGTATTCGGCACCTCCATCATTTACACCAAAGTCATGATCATCCCATATGCCGATGACGCTGGAGCGAGACAGGAGAGTTTTGTAGCCGGTATGTGATTTTTGCTGGTCATACTTTGCTTTCATCACATCCATATCCTCCGTGTCACCATAAATATTGTCACCCAGCCATACCCAAAGGTCCGGGTTCGTCTTATTTACCTCAGCCCACAGCTGACTTTCCGGTTGATCCTGCTTGCTACATGAGCCAAAAGCAATACGAAGGATTTCTTTATTTACTGCAACGTCTGCTTGTTGAGCTGGAGCAAGAAAGGTTATAAAAATGAGCGAGATGAGAAGGACTTTCATACTGGAAAGCTACTCAAGTATTTGCAAACAAGATTTTGAGTTATTAAGCTTATACCAGCTCGGTTACATTATCCAGGTTACCTTCATACTTTTCAACGGCTACACCAAATCGTTTCAGAAAATCGATTCCTTCGTCTGTCGGGATGCCCTTATACTCAGCATAAGATTTAAGATAAATAACCTTTTCAACCTTCATGGTGTAGATGATTCGCGCACATGCAATGCATGGAGATAAGGTAACATAAAGTGTAGCGCCTTCTACATCTGTTTTGTTTTTTACAGCGTACAAAATAGCATTTTGCTCCGCATGAAGTGCTAGAGAGCAGCTACCTTTTGAGTCTCGGGGGCAACCTTCTTCCGGCCATTCCTGATCACAATTGTGTGTGCCGGAGGGTGGTCCATTATACCCGATGGAAATAATTCTGGTGTCTTTGGTAAGTACCGCACCAACATGGCGTTTGATGCAGTGAGATTTCTTGGCCAGGTTTACTGCCAATTCCATGAATATATCGTCAAATTCCGGTCGCTCCATACTGCGAAATTAACCTGCTCAAACCGAAATAGAACCAAATAAGTAAATGACTCGTTCGATGCGGTTTGACATTCGTATTATTGTCATTGATTTAAAATCTAAAAGTATGCGCAAAACAATCTTTATCCTTTCGCTTATATTCTCTTCCTCGCTACTGGCACAAGAAGCTGAGCCAACTATGAGTTTTGAGGAATACAATCCAATTTCGACATTGGTAGTGCCTGAAAATCCGGTAAAGAGAGCAAAGTTTCCTTTTGTGGATATTCACAGTCATCAATGGAATCTTACGAAAGAGCGAATTGCTTCCTTGGTGGAAGAAATGGATGAATTGAATATGGGTGCCATGGTTAATTTAAGTGGAAGGGGTTTTAACAGAGAAGCCGGGGATATTGGAAGTCAGGAATACCTGGCTGGAATGGTTAGAAGGGTAGAAGGAGAAGCTCCCAATCGAATAATCGTTTTTACGAATGTTTCGTTTAAAAATATTGGTGAAGATGGCTGGACAGAGCAAGCGGTAAGGGAGCTCGAGGAAGATGTAGCTGCGGGCGCAAGAGGACTGAAGATTTATAAAAGCCTGGGGCTAAGGTATGAAGATACTGAAGGAAAAAGAGTAGCTATTGATGATCCACGAATTGATCCTGTATGGGCTAAATGTGGTGAGCTGGGAATACCTGTGCTCATTCATGCAGCAGATCCGAAACCATTCTGGGATGACATGAATGCTGATAATGAACGATGGTTGGAGCTGAAGTTAAGACCGGGCAGAAAGCGCGGACCAAATGATCCGGCACCATTTGAACAGATCATCGCAGAGCAGCATAATATTTTCAAAAAGCATCCGAACACCACCTTTGTTAATGCACATATGGGCTGGATGGCCAATGATCTGGATAAGGCTGGTGAGCACCTGGAAATGTATCCAAATGTATATTTTGGTATAGGTGCTGTCATAGCAGAGTTTGGAAGACAACCACGAAGAGCCAAGGCCTTTTTTGAAAAGTATCAGGATCGGTTACTTTTCGGAAAAGATGCATACAATCCGGAGGAGTTTTACACATACTTCAGAGTCTTGGAAACAGAAGATGAATATTTTCCATATTACAAAAAGTACCATGCATTTTGGCGAATGTATGGATTGGGGTTGTCGGATGAGGTACTGAAAAAGATCTATTACAAGAATGCGTGTAAGATTATACCCGGGCTGGAGCTGAGTCAGTTTGAAAAGTAAACTTTAACCACGGAGAGCACAGAGAATCCACTGGGGCTCAGAGAATTAATTAGTAGATGAAATTTCTGTTATCTCTGAGTTCAATCTCAGAGACTTCTGCGGTTAAACAACTTAATGCTCCTTAAACTGCCGCTTTTTAATCATTCCACCCCTCAGGTCTTTCACGCTATTCATCACAATGAAGGCTTTTGGATCAATGTTTTTGATTTTGTTTTGTAGACTGGCAATTTCAAGCCTGGTAATTACAGAGTAAAGAATTTCTGAATCCTGAAGGTCTTCCTTTGGCCCAAAACCACTGGTACCCTTGTAGATGGTGACGCCACGACCCATCTGATCGGTAATCATCACCCTTATTGCCTCACTACGGTGTGAAATAATGATCACTCCAATATATTCTTCCACACCCTCCACTACAAAGTCTATTGTCTTGGAAGCAGCCAGGTAGGTAAGTATTGAGTACAGTGCAATTTCAATTGAAAGGAGGTATGCCGCTGTAGAGAAGATTAAAATATTGAATACAAGAATCAAATCGCCAATGGTCAATCCGGTAAGACGTCCCAGGTAAATCGCAAGCACTTCGGTTCCATCCAACACACCACCACCCCTTACTGATAATCCTATTCCAGCACCTAAGAAAAATCCTCCAAAAACAGCTACCAGCAATTTGTCTGAGGTTATTATTGGGTACTCAATAAAGGTTAGTGCCAGTGCCAATCCCATGATGGCAAGGATGCTTTTGAATACAAATGATCGTCCAATCTGGAAATAGCCCAGTACAATGAATGGGATGTTGATTACAACAATTAAAATAGGCAATGGGTATCCTGTAACGGCCCTGGTAAGTAGTGAAATGCCGGTAACTCCTCCATCAATGAAGTCATTAGGTAGGAGGAACCCCTTTAATCCAAAACCTGCTGATAATATTCCTAATACAAGAAACACAAACTCTTTAAGCCAACGGCTCACTCGTTCACGTACCTCTATGGATTGACGGGCAAGTGTGATGTCGCTGATTTTTTCACCTCTACCACCAAGTAGATTTTTTAGCGATTTGAGAAATTTAAAAACGGGTCTGGATTTATTCACTTACTGGCTTTTTCTGTAATATTCCATTGCTTTAGGCATGTTGGCTTTCAGGTCTGAAATTCTTGTGTCATGTGAGGGGTGAGTGGACACGAATTCTGGTGGAGACTGCCCGCCACTTTGTGCAGCCATTCGCTCCCAAAATTTAGGTGCCTCCTGTGGATTGTATCCAGCCATTGCCATGAAGTACAGTCCAAGTTTGTCTGATTCTGATTCGTGTTTTCTGGAGAATGCGAGTATTCCTAGTGAAGTTGCGGCACCAGCTCCCTGCATGATGATTTCAGTTGGAATGGATGGTGCACTACTGCCACCGGATAATAGGATGCTAACTGCGGAAAGTCCAAATTGAGCTGCATATTGCTGACTGATTCGTTCACGGCCATGATTGGCGATGGCATGAGCAATCTCATGTCCCATTACTACAGCCACCCCTGTCTCATCTTTGCAGATGGGCATTATGCCGGTATAAAATGCAACCTTCCCACCAGGCATACACCAGGCATTTACTGTTTCTTCATCGATTAGGTTAAACTCCCATTTATAGTCATTCAGATAGCTGGATTGCCCCTGATCTGCAAAGTATTGCTCAACCGCACGTTGTATTCTCGTTCCCACGCGCTTCACCATACGCGCCTCATCTGTTCCAGTAACAATTTTGCTTTCCTTTTTTACCTGCTCATACTGGTCAAAACTCATTGGAAAGATTTGATCATTACCTATAAGTGCGAGTTGCGACCTGCCGCTCATCGGTACATTGGCACATTGGAATAGGAGCAAAGCAAGAAAAAGGAGGGATAGAGAAGCTAACTTATGTTTCATGAGTAACAATTTTGGATGAAGATAATTCTATTTCAAAAATAGAACGTTAGATTCATTTTTTGATTCCGTTTTACTACCCAATGTCATGCCAGAACTGATGAGTTTCTCTCTTTCAGTTTCGGGTGGTTGAAAAAAATATACCCGAAAGCAATTCCAAAGAAGAGATAAACAATAGCAATAATGATCCACTCGGGTTCGGTGAGTAGATCAGTCAGTACAGGTTTTACTAATGCAAGACCACCAATCCCAAAATGACAGAAATTTCCTATGGAAACAGGCCTTCCATAAATTCCTCCAATGAGATTGGCTTTTGCGGTCCAGTTGATCATGGCAAAGCCAAAATATAATGCACCTAATAGTTGGAGGATTAATGCATCACCAGAGTTTAGAAAGGTCGAGATTTCCTGTGGAAAAAATATGAGCGAAATGCCCATGCCACCCAGGAAAATAGCGCTTGCTATCATCAGAATTTTCGTATTCATAAAAATGATTTTTTGAAAGATAAATTGATTAGCGAAACCTTAGATACTTTTTGTTGCGAACGGCAAGTTTCAATTATTTTTAATCCATGAAGAAGATTAATTGGCTGGATCACTTTGCTAATTTACTTGTTGTGATCCTCGGTATTAGTATTGCTTTCTACCTGGAAGGGTATAAGGAGGAGACCAATAACAGGGCGAGAGAGCAGAAATACCTCGAAAGCTTAATCAAGGATCTTGAAGCTGATCTTGAAGCATTAGATACTCTACAGCAGATTAATCAGATGATCACTAAATCAATCGTTACTCTTTCAGAGGCAACTTCTGGTAAGGAATATGAGGATTTTGCACAGATCAGGAATGATATTTTGACCATTCAGTATAATCCACCGTTTGTGCCGCAGCGAACGGTTTACGAGTCAATTAAATCTTCTGGTCAGATCGATAAGATTTCTGATTTCGAAATTAGAAATGAGGTTATTGAATTATATGAACAGTACTATCGGGGTACCAATCAATATGATGAAGCTTTGAATGAGCATGTTAGGGATTTTATTAAACCATTTTTTATGAAAAACATCAAGTTTACCTCCAGGTCCACTGTCGCAGATGACTTCTTAAGGAATAATGAATTTCAAAATATGATCTATGCGTACCGTTTTCTTTTTACCGCAAAAGACGGATTTTACGGAGAGGTGAAAAAGAAAGTTGAAGATGTTAAGGAGAAGTTGGACGAATATTTAACCGGTTTAAAATAAGTTAAGCCAACTCTTCCCATTTTTCCATTAGTCTCTCAAGCTCTTCTTTCTTCTTATTGTAGTCGATGTTGACCTTTTCGTACTCCTGAGGGTTTTCGTAAACCTGAGGGTCAGCCATTTGTGTTTCCAGCAACTTAATGTTGCTTTCCAGCGCTTCAATTTCTTTTTCTACATTTTTCAAATCTTTAATAGCTTGCTGTTCCTCTGCATTTGTTCGCTGCTTAGTGTTTTGCTTTTTCTCTTTGGGCTTGTCTTCCTTCTTTGCTGTTTCTTGCCCTTTATTATTCTTATTCCACCACCATTCAAACTCTTTGTATGTGCCCGGGTATTCCTTTACCTCTTTATCTTCTATGTACCAGATCTTATTAGCAACCTGCGTGATAAAGTGCCTGTCGTGAGAAACAAGTAAAAGAGTCCCCTCGTATTGCTGAAGAGCCTGAACCAAAATACTCACCGACATCATGTCCAGATGGTTTGTAGGTTCATCGAGTAGGAGGAAGTTTGCTTCTGAAATTAAAGTTTTTGCAAGCGCTACTCTCGATTTCTCACCCCCTGAAAGCACTTTGATTTTCTTAAACACTTCGTCATCGGAAAATAAGAAACAGCCAAGTACACTTCTTAGCTCTTGTTCTGTTTTACCTGTTCCTGCCTGCTTTAGCTCCTCTAGCAAATCGTTTTGAACCTGAAGCGATTCCAGTTGATGCTGGGCATAAAATGAGTTGATTACGTTGTGGCCGGTCTGTACTTTTCCTTCATGCGATTCTGTTCCTGCAATGATTCTTAGCAAGGTAGATTTCCCTTTTCCATTTGCCCCAATCAAAGCGATCTTATCACCACGTTCTATGCCAATCGAACTGTTTTTGAGGATATCCAGGTCTCCATATGACTTGGATATATTTTCCAATCTTTTCACATGTCTTCCTGATTTGGTTTTGAAGTTGAATCGAAAATTCACCTTCATGTTTTCATCAACAACCTCTTCCACCCGGTCCATCTTTTCCAACATTTTCATTTTGGACTGAGCCTGACTGGCTTTAGTGGCTTTAGCTTTGAACCGTTCAATGAATCGCTCCGCTTCTTTGATCTTCTTCTGCTGGTTTTCGAATGCATTTTGCTGAAGTTCATTCCTGAGCTCTTTTTCTTCCTCATAGAAGTCGTAGTTGCCGGAGTACACATGAAGATCAGCTTGCGTGACCTCAACAATCTTATTCACCGTTCGATTAAGAAATTCCCTATCGTGAGATACGATGATATAAGCGCCTTCATACGATTGTAAGTAGTTTTCAATCCATTGAATAGAAGGTAAGTCAAGGTGGTTTGTCGGCTCATCCAGCATCAGTAGGCTTGGTTTCTCCAATAGTAGTTTCGCAAGCATAACACGCATTCTCCATCCTCCGGAGAATTCACTTAATGGACGTTGCAGATCGGAAGTCTTAAAACCAATACCTTCCAATATCTCTTCAGCTCTGGACTGCAATGTATATCCTTCATTTGCCTCAAATCTTTCCTGGAGTTTTGTTAATTTGTCTACCAACTCATCGCGGTAGTTTTCCTCCATTTCCTTTATCACCTTATCGATCTCTTTTTGTATCTTCATTGATTCGGCAAAGGCTGTCATAGCTACCGATAAGATGGAGTCCTGGGTTTGAAAAGAGAGGAGGTCTTGATTCAAGAACCCAATTGTAGTGTCTTTACTCATCGATATTTTACCACCGGATGGCTGGGCGTCATTCACCATCATTTTAAGGAGGGTAGATTTACCGGTTCCATTCAATCCAATCAGTCCAATCTTGTCTTTTGGACCGATGAATAAAGATGCCTCATCGTATAGCGCCCGGTCCCCCAGGTAGTAAGAAAGATTCGTAATATCGATCATGCGCGCAAAAGTAATTGCAATGCAAGACAGAGAATGAAAACAAACAAAAAACTATTGATTAAACAGGTAATGTAACGGTAAAAGTAGCTCCATTTCCTTCTTCACTCTCCAAGGCGATGGTTCCGTTTAATAGTTTTACAAGCGTTTTTACGATTGATAGCCCTAAACCAGTGGAACTTTCTCCGGCTGTTGGCCTGGCGGATAGGCGTTGGAATTTTTTAAACACTTTGTCTTTGTCGTTCTCCTTAAAGCCTGGTCCATTGTCTTTGAAAACAAGTGTGAGACTTTCTTCATTTGCATTGATGTTGAAATTTACTTCTCCACCTTTTGGAGTAAACTTGATCGCATTTGAAAGTAGATTATCTGTTATTCTTCCTAAGATATTTACATCTGTTGTTACGATTTTTTGTTTTGAAATCAGATGGCTTTTAAGGACAATATCTTTTTTTTCAGCTCTTGCATTATACTCCATCTTTTTTTGATCAAAAAAATCCCCAATGTCAATTGACAACAGCTTAACCTCATAATCACCTTGCTCAAACACTTTCAGTTCAGTCAGGTTCTCAATCATTGCACGACCATCCATTGTCACTTTTTTGATCATCTCATTAAATTGTGCAGACTGTCCTTCCAGGTCTGTTCCCATCATTTCGCTTATCCCCTGAATGCTTGAAAGGGGAGCTTTTAAGTCATGTGCTACCACAGCCATTAGATGATCTTTTTCTTTGATGGCTTTTTGCAATTCAGCATTTTTGGTTTCGATGATTTGATTTTTGTCTTTCAGCGCTTTTGTGCGTCGCTCCACCATTTCCTCCAATTCCTTGTTTACTTTTTTTAGATGATTTGATAACTCCTCTTTCCCTTTCAAAGCGAAGAGATACCTTCCTGATAAAAGAATCATCAGTTGAATAATGTAGATCGTGATTCCTAAATACATAAGCTCGAATGAATAGGAAGGGAGGATGTATTGACTGCTGAGCATGTCATGGACGAGTGTAAGGAAGACCGCAGCGTATCCGATGAGTAAAAATCGGGCTCCATATTTTCTTGCGATAGCTGCCCGAACAAGACATACAAGGAGGAAGACTCCTATGATGATGTTGTAGCCATGAAGCAATGGGACAATTGAATATGTAATTCTTGGATGAACTACGATAACAAATAGGACAAGGGCAATGGCAATGATTGCCATAATGTTAATGATCTTAGTAGGATAGAACTTTGGATAAATTTCTCTAAGAAATAAGGCGTTGGCGGGACCGGTCATAGCAATAGCCAGGTACAATGTTTTCTTTAAGGTAATCCAGGAGGTATCGGGAAAAAGATCCATGATAGTGAGATCACCTCTGGTAATGATTATTAGTGACAGAGACATGCAAACCAGAGCAAAGTAGATACAGAATTTTTCCCTGGGATTAAGAATGAAGATGGTAAACTGAAAAAGACCGCCTATAAGAATACAGCCGAGAATAATGAGTTTTATGGTACGACCTTGTTCATACCTATTAATGATTCTTGTTTCATAATCGATCGTGGGAGCATACCATAAACCGCCAGTCTTATGTTCAAAATTGCTAATATGAAAAATGAGTGTGATTGTATCTCCCGCCTGAACAGAGAAATCAAATATTTGATAGTCAATTCTAGGCTCTGCTTTGTTTTTATCTGCGCCTGGATTACCTACCTGTCCGATAAGTTTTTCGTTCGCATAAAGTTTGTAAGCAAGGCTGACCTCTGAAACTTCTATTGCCAGCGTAGTATCACGTAGGTTTTGTGGATAGATAAACGTACGATAATAGGTTCCAAAACCATAAGCTCCTACTTTACTACCTTCCCAAAGCACCTCATTCCAAATGCTGGGGACATTAATTGAAATACTTTTAGGTCTTTGACTGATTTCATCATAACTCAAAAAATCATCCATGACCAAATTCCATGAACCATCCAGTTCGATTTGCTGGCCATTGAATGCAAGTGGTTGTCCTTGCGAATAGCTAATACCAAGAGCCAGAAATAGTGAGATATACAGTGACGTTTTAGCGATCAAGTTGAATCTTCAGATTTGAATGAGAAATCTATGTAAACAAAGCTACCTTTTGTAGATTATTCTATTTAACTGCTTAATTCTTCGATTGAAGCAACAAAAATGATTAATCTCAGATTTCTTAACTTAAAGAAAAAATTATTATGAATAAGGGCTTAATTCTTGTTTTACTGATTTTTGGTATATCATGTTCATCAAACAATGCCGATTCACCTGTTGAAACGGATGATAAATCCACGGTTGACCTTACATCCAATGAGGGGCTGAATCTGGATCAGGTGGTACTGCCTGAAGGTTTTGAAATAAGTGTATTTGCAAGGGTCAACAATGCCCGAGCCATGGTTTTAACTGAAAAAGGTACTCTGTTTGTAAGTAACAGAGGAGGAGATAAGGTTTACGCGTTGAAAGATACTGATGGAGACGGAAAAGCGGATGAACGATATGTTATAGCAAGTGATATGCGGATGCCAAACGGAATTGCATTCAGAGATGGTTCATTGTTTGTAGCGGAGGTTTCGAAACTCTGGCGCTTTGATGATATCGAAAACAACCTGGATAACCCTCCCAAACCAGTGAAGATTTATGATGATTATCCAACCGATGGCCATCATGGATGGAAATACATCGCTTTTGGGCCTGATGGTAAACTCTATGTGCCGGTAGGGGCTCCCTGTAATATTTGCGAAAGTAAAAATGAAATGTATGCAAGCATCACGCGTTTGGATCCGGATGGCTCGAATAGAGAAGTGTACGCGCATGGTGTTAGAAATACAGTTGGCTTTACCTGGCATCCGGAAACCGGTGAGATGTGGTTTACGGATAATGGACGCGACTGGCTGGGCAATGATGAACCTCCTTGCGAGCTGAATCGGGTAGCAGAATCAGGTCAGCATTTTGGTTATCCTTATTGCCACGGAGGCTACTTCAAAGACCCGGAATTTGGGCATAAAAGACCCTGTGATGATTTTGTGAAACCTGCTCAAAACTTAGGGCCACACGTTGCGCCGCTCGGATTGAAGTTTTGCACGAGTGACGCTTTCCCATCCGAGTATAAGCATAAGATTTTCATAGCAGAGCATGGCTCATGGAATAGGGATGCGGAGGTTGGTCACACCGGTCACAAAATCACAATGGTGACCGAAGAGAATGGTGTAGGTGTTTCTTATGAAGATTTTGCAACAGGTTTCCTAAACAAAGAAACGAATACCGCATGGGCACGGCCTGTGGACATAGTTTTTGCTGCTGATGGAGCAATGTTGGTATCTGACGACCTTGCCGAGACTATTTTTCGAATTGTTTACAACAATTGACATCCGTCACCGGCTGTTTTTTCGCCTTTGGTGTAAATGCCATCTTTTTTCCAGATGAAAATCACTTTCTTTCTATTGCAATAATTACCTAATAAATACACTATGAAATACAAAAAGCTATTTCTGATGGCAACCTGCCTGGCATGGCTGGCAGGTTGTACACCAACAGAAGAAAAACAAGAATCAGCATCATTTCAGGTTCCGGTCGAGTATTATAAGCTCGACAATGGATTGAAGGTGATCCTTTCACAGGATAAAACATCACCCACCGTTGTGATAGCAGCTTACTACAACATTGGCTTCCGAATTGAGCCAAAAGATCGTACCGGTTTTGCGCACCTTTTTGAGCACATGATGTTTCAAGGTTCTGAAAATCTGGGCAAAATGGAGTTTATCAAGCTGGTGCAGCAAAATGGAGGGGTTCTAAATGGCTCTACTCGTTTTGATTTTACCAACTATTTTGAGATAGTCCCTGCACACAAGTTGGAAACCATGCTGTGGGCTGAAGCTGACCGAATGAGAGGGCTTGATATTACGCAAGAAAATTTATCAAATCAGCAAGGCGTAGTAAAGAATGAAGTAAAGGTAAACGTCTTGAATCAACCCTATGGCGGGTTCCCATGGTTGGATATGCCACAGTACGCTAATGAAAACTGGTATAACGCCCACAACTTTTATGGCGACCTGGAAGATTTGGATGCGGCTACATTGGTTGATGTTCAAAATTTCTTTGACACTTATTATGCTCCTAACAATGCTGCGATTTCTGTAGTAGGAGATTTTGAAATTGAAGATGCCAAAAAATGGATTGAACAATATTTTGGTGACATTCCATCAGCAGAGCTACCGGAATCACCGGACATTTCCGAGAAGCCTCAAACTGAGGAAAAGCGATTTGAAAAGGAAGACAAACTGGCCACAAAACCAGCCATCGCACTTGCATATCAAATGCCGGAGCGTAATAGCGCAGAATACTATGCAATGGGACTTTTGGATCAAATTTTAGTTCAGGGAGATAACAGCTTATTATATAAGGAGTTGGTAAAGGAAAATGGATATGCGGCCAATGTGAATGGCGGTATCAACTATCTGGGTAATATGTTTAACTACAAAGGCCCAATGCTTTGGATGTTTAATTTAACCTATGACAACACCACGGAAGCAGATAGCATCATCCAGTCAGTAGATGACGTAATCAGTGGATTGGAAGAAAATGGAGTTACACAGGAAATGCTGGACAATGCGCTTGTTAAAATCAGATCAAGCCTGTACGATAATCTTGGAGGCTTCTTTGGCTTTGGACGGGCAGATTTACTTTGCAGTTTTGCCTTGTTTGATGATGATCCTTCCAGGATTAACAATATCGAAAGTGAATTTAAAAAGGTTACTGTTGAAGATGTAAACAGAACAATCAAGGATTACCTGAGATCATCCAACCGTACGATCCTTACCCTAAAACCAACTGCTGAAACTCAAAACTAAACGAATCATGAAGACGATATTTAAATATATATTTTACATCTACCTGATTCCAGCTATGAGTCTGGCACAGGAAAAAGAAACGCCACCTCCAGGTGGTGAGCCTAAAGGATTTACTCTTCCTGCAAAGGAGACTTTTTCACTTGAAAATGGACTTAAGGGAGTGATGGTGTCGTGGGGTTCTATCCCAAAAGCAACTATCCAGATTGTTGTTAAAACTGGGAATATCAATGAAGGTCCGGAGCAGGTTTGGCTGAGTGATCTTGTAGGTGATTTAATGCAGGAGGGGAGCTTAAACCGCACAGGAAATGAGGTAGCAGATGAGATAGCAAGCATGGGTGGCGATCTTTCGATCGGAGTAGGTCAGCATACAACTACCTTAACAGCATCTGTGCTTTATGAGTATGTGCCGGATGCCATTGAATTGATGGCCGATGTTTTGACAAATCCTGCATTTCCTGAAGAAGAACTGGGTCGGTTGATTAACGATCAAAAAAGACAGTTGAGCGTGAGTATGACTCAGCCTCAACCACAAGCCATGGCTCAGTTTTATGCATCTATTTACCCGGATCATGCTTATGGTAGAATTTTCCCAACGGATGAAATGTTGGATAGCTATACCATTGATGATGTCAAGTCATTCTATAATGAAAACTTTGGAGCAAAGCGAACCACTGTTTATGTAGCGGGAAAATTTGACGCTGAGGCGGCAAAAGGAGCCATTGAAAAAAGTTTGAGTGGATGGATAGAAGGGGAGGAGGCGAACTACCCAATAGCTGAACCTCAACTTTCAGATAATATTCAGATGATTGATAGACCGGATGCTCCTCAATCAACAATTATGATTGGATTGCCGGTTGCTGACCCATCTAATCCGGATTATATCGCATTGGACATCACCAACTCACTTCTTGGTGGTTCTTTTGGCTCTCGAATTACCAGTAATATCAGGGAGGATAAAGGATATACATATTCTCCTTACAGCACCATTTCTGATAAGTATAAATCAGCCGTTTGGTATGAGATGGCAGATGTCACTACTGATGTCACAGGTCCTGCACTTCGTGAGATTACAAAAGAGGTGTTTAAACTTCAGGATGAACCACCTTCAAAAGAAGAACTGGATGGAATCAAAAATTATGAGGCAGGCATCTATGTGCTCCAAAATTCCACACCTGGAGGCATTATAGGCCAGCTTTCATACCTGGATATATATGATTTACCCGAGTCTTTCCTGACAGATAAAGTAAAAAATATCTACGCTGTTACTCCTGAGCAGGTAAGTGAGCTTGTGAAAAAGTACATTCGGCCAGAGGATATGAAATTGGTCATTGTAGGAGACAAGGAAAAAATAGAAGAGCAAATCAATGAATACGAAAAGGAATTTGGAAACTAAAAGTTCTGTCCAATCACCTATTCATTTTAAAGCGGTCCAATGTGGCCGCTTTTTTATTGAATTTACCCATTCAGGGTAAAAAGCTGTAAACTTCAGATTTATCTAAAAATCCAACTATTCCATTCTCTGTTGCCACCCTTACATATTCATGATTAACGGCATTAACAGCGATAAAGCTTCCAGTGTCGAGGGTATCAAGATTTAAGGACTGATTGCTCATTGCTGACTTTAAATACATTGCCTTGTTCACCGCAAATAATTTTCCAAGTAGCATTGTATCCGGGATAAGTTTTGGCGGTCTGGGATATTCTTCAACGATAAAGGAATAGGGATCCATGGGCCCATTTCGGTAAATGCCGAAGTGAAGGTGAGGAGGGGTATATCGCGCATTGCCTGTATTGCCAACCGTGCCAATGGTATCACCTGGATTTACCATTTGATATTTATTGACCTTCTGATCTTGCAAATGAGCAAAATACAGGTTGTTGCCTCTTTCTCGATCATATAACCAAACCACTTTGCCTCCTAAGCCTCGTACACCAACAAAGCGAACTTCAGCTTTGACAGGAGCAATAATGGGCGTATGCCTTTTTGCAAAAATGTCAACTCCGTGATGATCTCTGCGTCCACCATCTCGGGGATCGCCGAAAAAGCTTTGAATCGCCCGATAATCTTTACCAGCAACAGGAAAAGCAAGCGTTGGTACGTTTTCAATGGTAATAGTGAATTGACCACCTCTTAACAACTCAGGCTGAAGCCGGAGTATGTATGAAGCATTTTTTCGAGGTTCAAAGCCTAGTTGAAGTGTACTATCTGCAGAAGCTACCTGCAAGTATTCACTAAGGGAGTCGTTTTCAACACGAAATAGATCAACAAACACTCTAGTCGTATCAGGTGAAAAGAGTTGAATATCTACTAATACTTTCTGCCCCCTTTTCACATCAAATCGATACCCAAGGGCCTCCGGCTTTATTTCCGATAAAGTAAATGATTCCTGATACGGAAGCTTTACTTCGATCTGTTGAGCAAAAGGTTTTTCTGCGGCTTCCAGCCAATCTTTTACTAGGGCTGTTTCCAGGAGATTGGCTTGCTTTAATGAATACCAGTACGCGTGATGGTCATTTCGAGGGTAAAAACGTTCTGGTACTTTTTCTTCTTTGCATCCTTGAAGCAGTAGGATGCATATAGTTGTGGCGATCAACTTCACATTCATGCATAAGTGATACGTATGAATCGTTCGCTCAGTTTAATCTTCTTTTTTACCCCGGGAATTTTTTTTAACCTTTCTTTTCACTAGAGTACTGTAATGATGGTAAAGGGTATTGATAAAAGCCAGTATGATCCCAACCCCAATGGTTATGTAAATGATGGTGAAAATTTTCCCGGCATCTGTTTGTGGCGCAAAATCCCCAAACCCAATGGTGGTGAGTGTGATAAAAGAAAAATAGAAAGCGTCCAGGTATGTCCAGCCTTCAAGCTCATGATAGACAAGAGTGCCCATAATAAGAATTGTAATTCCTGTTAAAAGCAGGTCTCGGTATTCTTTATCTGAAAGGAATGCTTTTAATGTTCGAAAGAAAATCATTGGCAAATAAAGTCACTAATTAATTTGAATCCTCTTCAGTCACCTCAACTCCGTGTTTATATGTGATTTTGTTAGTAAGCTGACCTTTTTTATCAAAATATTCCCACTCACCATGCCTTCTATTTCTTATGTACTTTCCCCGATACTCAATGCCACCTCCTTTATAATAAGACGTGTAGCTACCCTGAAGCTTATTAAGCTCATAAGCGGCCTCAATTTTAAGGTCACCGTTTAAATAGTATTCTTTATATAGCCCGTATTTATTACCAAACTGGAAACTCGTTTCTGCTATTTTTTGGCCTTTTTCGAAGGTCTCCTGTTTGCCATGAAGCTTTCCTTTTTCATATCGTTCAATTGTTAATAATTGTCCTTTTGAGTCCCATGATTTCCAGGTTCCATCAGGGAGTTCATTTATAAGTTCTTTTTGAGCTATAAGTTTGCCTTTATCGGTGTATTCTTTGATTGTTGCATTTTGGCCATTATTGGAATAGCTGGACTCCAGTCTGACCTCACCATTTTCATGGTAATCCAGACTTTTTCCAACTCGGTATCCGTCTTTATACTTGTATTCACTCTTCAAGTCACCATCATCAAAATAAACAAGGTAATCACCCTGAAGGGCCCCCGATCCATACGTACCTGTGGCTTTTAATTGACCATTTTCATAATACATTTTCACAGATCCGCTTCTATCACCTTGTCTGTTCACTACTTCCATTTCAAGTTTACCTGTTGGATAAAAGGTTTTGTAGTCTCCATCAAGCAGACCATTAACGTAGTTTGCTTCTAATTGGGCTTGTCCATTTTGGTAATATTTTATGGTTTTCCCATTTGGCTTCCCGTTTTTATAATTCACCACTTCCCTTACTTCCCCATTTTCGAAGTATGAGTATACCGGACCATCCGGCTTTCCATTTTCGAAGGTTGTGGCACCCTTAAGTTGACCGGATTCATTGTATAGTTTGATCTGGCCAACAAGTGTATCATTGTTAAAGGTAGCTTCCTGTACAAGTGTACCTGTCGGAGAAAAAATTTGAGTTAGTCCCTCCCTGAGATTTTCCTCATAGATAGTTTGACGCTGAATGTTTCCATTCGAATAGTAATTATAAAAAATGCCTTGCTTCTTTCCTTGATCAAATTGTCCCTTGACAATTACATTTCCCTTGGGATCAAACATTTGGTAGTTCCCATCAACCAGTGAGCTATCATTATTTAAAATGAAATACTGCTCCTTCTTTTGACCGGTTGGGTAGAAGGTTTCGATTTTCGTTTGCGTGAACGCACAAAAAAGAATGCAAAGTGAAAATAGGAAAACAATTTGTCTGATCATGGTGATAAAAAAAGCTCTACGAGAAAACGCAGAGCTAATTTATAAATTGTAGTGATGATCTGCCCCCTACCGGAAAGTAACATCCAATAATTCCCTCATATTCCCAAATACAGGAGGAGTGGTACTTCACCAAATGATTCGAGTTGCGCTTTAGTGTATTCTTCTGTTAAATCAGGGTATCCTGTTTTTTGGATTGTAATTTGATATAGATCTGCAGCTCTCTCAGCTATAGTTATTTCATTGGTAAACGCTTCAATGTCACCTTCGTAAAGTGTGTTGCCATCGTTAGTTATTATGATATCTGCAGTAGTCAATGGTTGCGTTGCGAAATGCTCGGGGGGTTACTAGGGAGCAAGTTACGTATGGACAAAGCAAATTTAGCAGCCTTCATAATGGGTAGCTAGTAGCTATTAAGTCTGGATTTTTCAATGCACAAAATCGTGAGTATGTACAAGAGCTACTTCGTGCGGAAATCCCGTTCCATTTCTTATTGTTTTCCGTCTTTAAAAAGTTAATTTCATTACTAAATACATGAAATTTCCTTATATATATTTGGGAAAAAAAAGTAAAACTATGATTAAAACTACTGCTAAAACACTACTACAATCGCTTCTTCTCGTTATTTTGTCGGTATTCATAGCTTGTTCTGAAGATGAGGGTATTACTGCGGGTGTTTCAGGAAAGCTAATTGGATCATGGAATTCAGGATCAGTGGCTGTAACAGACATTACAATCAACGGAGATGACTTAGCCACCTATTATACAAATTTGGGTATATCTCCAGATTTGATAGAACAAATTGAGACTGCTTTGGAAAGTGAGATTGAGCAAGGTTTCCAAATTGATATTGAATTTAAATCAGATGGCACATATACATCTACAGATAGTGAAGGAACTGACTCAGGCACATGGGAGCTTACAAGTAATGATACGAAAGTTCTTTTTGATAAAGGAACGGAAGATGAGCTTGAAGTGAATATTGTTTCTCTAACAGAGTCGATGTTTGTGGGATCTTTTACTCAAGTTGATGATTCAGAAGATATTGATGAAGATGGTATAAATGATGAATTAAGTATTTCAATTTCAATTACTTTAAACAAATAATAAACAACTAAAAAGGGGCTATAAGCCCCTTTTTTTTTAAGTATTACACTTGAGGGTAAGTCTATCTAAACTTTCTCAATCACAATAGCAGATGCGCCACCGCCACCGTTACAGATACCTGCACAGCCGATTTTGCCACCTTTCTTGTTGAGAACGTTTACAAGTGTTGCAATGATTCTGGCACCAGAGGTTCCCAGTGGGTGTCCCATCGCTACTGCACCACCAAACACGTTTAGTTTGTCGGCATCCAGTCCAAGTTTCTGCTGGTTAGCGATTGCAACAGCTGAGAACGCTTCGTTTACTTCCCAGAAATCTACATCTTCCTGTTCAATGCCTGCATGAGCAAGTGCTTTAGGGATTGCAAGAGAAGGAGCAGTGGTAAACCAGATTGGCTCTTGCGCTGCATCTCCAAATCCTTTGATTTTTGCTATTAGTGTTAGTCCTAGTTCTTCTGCTTTTTCCTTGCTTACTAGTACCAATGCAGAGGCGCCATCATTGATTGTGGATGCATTAGCTGCAGTTACAGTCCCTTCTTTGTCAAATACTGGTCGTAATGAAGGAATCTTATCGAAGTTCACATTCGTGAATTCTTCATCTTCGTTCATCACCACAGGATCACCTTTTCGCTGTGGGATTTCCACAGGGACGATCTCATCTTTAAACTCACCAGCTTCGGTAGCTGCCGCTACTTTCTTGTAGGAGTTGATCGCATACTCATCTTGTGCCTCACGGGAGATGTTCATTTCTTTTGCTGTATTGTCCGCACAGTTACCCATCGGGAACTTGTTATAAACTTCCCAAAGGCCGTCATGCATCAGTCCGTCTATCATCTGTCCGTGACCGTATTTGTATCCGAAGCGTGCTTTAGGAATGTAGTAAGGCACGTTTGACATGCTTTCCATTCCACCGGCTACCACCACATCATTGATTCCCAGCATGATGGATTGAGCGCCCAGCATTACAGACTTCATTCCAGATGAGCAAACTTTATTTACTGTAGTACATGGTACATTGGTGCCAATTCCTGCATCGATTGCAGCTTGTCTCGCAGGTGCCTGACCAAGGTTGGCAGAAAGCACATTTCCCATGAACACTTCGTTAACCTGATCAGCAGCAACACCCGATTTATCAAGGGCCCCTTTAATGGCAAAAGTGCCAAGTTGGGTTGCAGAAAAGCCTGAGAGCTTGCCTCCAAAACTTCCAATTGGGGTACGTACTGCAGATGCGATGTAAACTTCCTTCATATTAAATATTGTTGTCGTTTGTGATTAAAATCAATAAAAAGCCCCGAGTCCCGATAACTATTGGGACTCGGAACCGCAAAGATCGTAAAAGTTGGGAGTAAATGGTAATGGGATTAAGCTGCTTGTATGTGACCTAATCAAATTCCCTGATCATTTCGACACAGAAAATAATTTTGTCAGTTTGAGGTACTCGTGATCCATTTTATTGTTATCCTTCGAGACCTTCAGGAAGACAATAAAATTGAGAGTTGGTATCACCAGTCAGGTTTTCCACTAGGAGGCCGCTTCGTAGGCTTCCTGCGTTGATGTTGTAGGTATTTAATTTCACTCTGACGCATTGCCTCCAGCAGCTGTCGAGCCTTTTCTTCACTAATTCCCATCTCTTCCAATTTCTCTTTGGTTATTTGATCCTGAGATTTTTCCTGTTCCTGTTCTTCGCCCTCTTGCTGATCTTGTTTTTGCTGTTCTTCTTGCTCTTTTTGTTCGTCAGACTTTTCTTGATCCTGCTCACCATTCTGATTCTCCTGGTTTTCCTGATCACCGTCTTTCTTTTCCTGCTCGTCTTTGTTCTGTTGCTCTTGCTGTTCTTCTCCGTCCTTGTTCTCCTGGTCCTGATTCTGCTGATTTTGTTGCTGCTGCTCCTGCTCTTGTAGCAATTTTTTCACTACTTCATAGTTGTATCTTGCTTTTTGATTTGTAGGATCTGCCTTGATCGCAGATTTAAGTTGTTGCAACGCCTCTTCCAATCGTCCGGCATCTTTGTTCATCACCCCTAATTGCTGTAAGGCAATAGATTTAAGCTTGTTATTTGAGGATGTGAAGACCTTGTTGTAGTTGTTTTTAGCTCCGGATGTATCTCCCAGATGATAATACGAATGTGCAAGGTTTAACTGCACTGCTGCATCTTCAATGTCCAGTGAGTCATGAAGCATGGTGTATTTATCAATTGCATCTTCATAGTCACCATTGAGGTAAGCTTCTTCTGCTTGTTTTTTGAGCGTATTAACTTTAGCGATCTCTTTAGGATCGGTAATGACTAAGGCTAATATGATCAATAAGAATTTCATAGTTTGATTAGTTTCACGCTAAATACCACATCCAATACCATCAAAAGAAATGCCAGACCCAAAAAGTAGAAATACCTGTTTTGGGTGGCATCAACTTGCTTCGAATCTCGCGTTTCACCCTCTACATTGTTGATGGCACTTATCAAACGTGCAACATCGTTTCTTGATTCATTTATTTCAAAATATTCACCACCGGTATTCTCAGCTAAGTCTTCGAGCGAAGTAGAATTAAGTTGAGAAACTACCTCATTCCCACTATTATCCGTTTTAAACCCATTTCGGGTAGGTATTTTACTTCCTTTTTTTGTGCCAACCCCAAGGGTAAATAGTGTAATGCCCTCATTTTCCAGGTCGCTTGCAATTTCATCCGTGTTGTCTCCAAAGTCTTCGCCATCACTAATTAGTATTGTGATTTTGGATTTTGATCGAGTGACTACCGTATCATCTGCTATGAGTTTTTCGATTGCCATTTCTAACGGAGGCCCAAAGTCCGTACCAAAGTTTGGTACCATGTTCGTATTAAGTGTTTGGATGAAAAGATTAAGTGCGTTGTTGTCGTAGGTGAGCGGGCATTGCATATACGCCTCACTGCTAAACATGATTAATCCAATTCGATCTGAACTGAAAGCCTCAACAATACTTTTAAGCTCGAACTTAACTTTTTCCAGTCTCGAAGGCTGAACGTCGGTGGCATTCATTGATTGGCTTAGGTCAATGCATATGAAGATATCTTTCCCCACGGTTTTCACTTCCCTGGATGTATCACCAAAACTTGGGCCAAGTAGAGCGGTGATAATTAATGCAAAATAGACTGTGCGAAGGATTGTTTTGATCAAAACCCGGGTAGCAGGAAGTCCTAGTCTTCGTGTTGTGCTAATAACACGCCAGATGAAGGCCAGATAAAGGATTACAAAAATTGAAATTAATACCAACTCAAATGTGCTGATGGCATTCACCCATTTCATACACAGTAATGTTTTGTTTTCATCGGACTTGTTTCATGGCCGGCAAAGCTAACAGATCAATCCTTTCTAAAGAATAAGATTTTTATAGATTAACATTTTTTAATGATGAATGAAAATAGGACTTAAAACTCAGTCATCACGATAAAAACATACGTTGATAACAGAGGTATGTATTAAAATTAATATTATTTTAGATACTGATTACTGGTATGATATTGCATTTCTTATACCGTATTGTTATATTAGATATTGTTATATTACAATAAGCGTGAACAAGTTGGTATAAAATTTATTAATGCATTGATTAAGAACCAAGCTGAGATGTCCATGTGAGTGATTTTGGATGTTTCATTTTTACCAAACTTTTTCAAATTAGAAGTGTATGACATGGAATTTTCACCATGATTAGGTTTACTATTTTTCTATAGTATTCGTTTAAAAATGGTTGTCCAAACCACTATAGCCAAAGTGGTCAATTAGAAAGATTTCCCATCGTCACACAATGATTAAAGTTATATGAAAACTCCTGATCTGATTGGGTCAATCAGTTTAGTAAAAATTTATGGACTATGGAAACTCACAATCTTGAATTACAAGGTATCAAAGCTTATAAGGTTATTCTGGTAGCTTTATTAGTTGTTTTATACTTACCTACCTCTGGACAAACCATCATATACGCAGATGATTTTGAGGCGGGATTTGAAGGCTGGTCATCTACAGACTGGACCAGGGATGCCAATGTAGCATTACCAGGATCGGATGGTAACTATTTGCATCCTACCAGTTTCGATAACTATTCCAGTAATACAAATGTCACAACGACTAGCGGAACCATCGATTTGACAGGTCATTACAGTCTCATACTCCAAGTTGATATTAGTTATAATACTGAAGCAGATTTTGATGGATTCAATATTGAGTATTCGAGTAATAATGGTACCAACTGGAATTTGCTCGGGTCAGCAACAGATGGTTCAAACTGGTATAATGATGCAAGTAATGATGGCTTAGGAACAGAAGGGTGGTCAGGCGATAATGGTGGTTGGGTTACAGCATCCATACCTCTTCCGGAAATATTGGAAAACAATAATCAGGTTCGTTTCAGAGTGAATTTTGCATCGGATTTGTTATTTACAGATGTTGGGGTTGGATTCGATAATTTTACCGTAACAGGTTATCAAACCTCGAATACATCACCCGGAAATGTCAGCAGTGGTTTGTCCTTATGGCTAAGGGCAAATGGTCCCATTTATACGGAAAACGGAAATATTGCAATTTGGGCAGATGAAAGCGGCAATGCAAATCATGCAAGACAGACAACAGATGCATCCAGACCTGGATTCTTAGCTGATGCAATAAACGAAAACCCAGCCTTGCAATATGATGACTCTTATGTTCAGGGAACTGCAGGATTCTACACCCGGGAATTTTTCGTAGTAATAGATCCTGACTTTATCAGTAGTAGTTCTGCAGAGACCGGAGATGTCATTGGATATGAACCAGGCGATGTTGGAAGTTTGGAACTTGGGGCCTCAACTGTACAGTTTGATGATGAACTAATAACACACACCATTCAGCCAAGTACGGGTTATCGTTCGGCATTTCAGGATGCCAGCGGAGAGTACGTTTTGGCTAATCCAATCATTATCAATGACAGATGGAATGCAACAAATAATGGTCAAAACCTCTATTTAAACGGTGAACAGGTGGATAATATTGAAGTAGATCCGGATACAGATTATACAGATTTTGCGGATGGTGCATACATCATTGGGTATGGATTTGACCTATCTGACGATTTTCAAGGAGGTATTGCGGAAGTTATTTCTTACAGTTCCAAACTCAGTGCGAGCGATAGAGTTGATGTAGAAACCTACCTGGCAATTAAATATGGGATCACGTTAGATGAGGATCCTTCCAGCGCTGCAACAAATTATGATTATCAGGTAGATGGCTCAACCATCATATGGCCGGGCACGGCAAATACAGCCTATCAATCTTATCATCATGATGTTGCAGGAATAGGAAAAAACGTAACCACGCAGGGTTTAAATCAACAAACCAGTCAAAGTATCAATGATGCTACGATTGTAAATGTTGGCTCAGCTTCAGACCTGGATGACGGAGAGTATCTGGTATGGGGGAACGATGATGGAGAGAATACCTTTACCACATCAGATGTGATTACGGGGATTACGCATCGATTGCAACGGATATGGAAGGTAAAAGAAACGGGAGATGTAGGAACCATTACTTTGACGTTTGATATAACCAATCTGGCAGTAGACAAAGACAATACTACACTAAACTTAATTGTAGCACCAGGAACAGCTACAATGCCAACCGACCTTGGAGATGACGCAGTATCTTCTTTGATTTTGGGCGGAAATGTGACAAGAAATGGAGGTAAGGATCTTCTTTCGTTTGAGAATGTTGATTTGAGTGATGGCGATTTCTTTACACTAGGTGGTGATGTACAAACAATTGCTCCAGGTGGGGTTTCAGCGGGTCTTACATTATGGTTGAGACCTGAAGATGGAGTGAGTGTAAATGGCTCCAATCAGGTGACTAGTTGGGCAGATGTTAGTGGAAATGGTAATGATGCTGACCAGGGAGATGACAATGAAAAACCAACTCTATTGGAAAATGAAGTCAACTTTAATGATGCAATCGATTTTTCTGATGACTTTTTAGATGGGATAGCTGGGTTCAACACACAGGATTATTTTATGGTCTTAAAACCTGATGCTACTGTGCAGTCCGGGAGCGGAAATGGGTTTGTGCTTGGGTTACGCAATGGTGCATTTGATGGAATGTACCTTGGCATCAATGGAGGAGATACCCTGGTAGGTCATGCTGTCAATAGTTATCGGTCAGCATATATAGATGCCGCAGCTTCCCTTGATCCGGTCTTTATCCTCAATTCCAGAAATGATGTCGATGCTTCTCCTACGGCTCAGGATATTTTGATAAATGATTTAAGTGTCGGCAATGGTGCTGGTGGAACATTTGCTAATCGCAGCAATTCCTACTTTCGTCTTGGAAATAATTTCAACAGCACAGATAGTTACGATGGAAAGATTACAGAGATAATTAGCTACAATACACGTTTGAGTGATTCAGACAGGAGGGATGTCGTTTCGTATCTGGCCTTAAAGTATGGAGTTACACTCGATATTTCTTCTGATCCATACACCTCTTCTAGTGTTTCTATTTATAACAACACTGCCTATGCAAATGATATAGCTGGGATCGGAATAAATTTGGATCACGGCCTCATTCAGACCTCTTCTATGAGCGGAAATGCTGACGCAGTAGTGAATGTAGCTGGTGGTACGGATTTAGGCACAGGTGATTATGTTTTGTGGGGCAGTGATGCAACGGATAAAACATTGGTGAAATCAACCGAGTTGCCATCAGGTTTTGAGGAACGAATGCAAACGGAATGGCAGGTGGATGTCACAGGCTCACCCGGTCCGGTAACAGTCAAGGTATACGTTGGAGCAATTACAAATTTTAACAGAAGGGCTAAATCTGAAGGGCTCTATCATTTGCTGGTAAATACGTCAAATGATTTTTCGACTATTACTACTTCATACGAAGGCTCCTATTTTTCAGGAGATACCGTTGTGTTCACAAATGTCACCTTTTCGGACAATGACTATTTTACAGTCAGTGTGCCTGTGGAAGCAAGTCTTCATGCAAATATGTCGCTTTGGTTAAGAGCAGATGCAGGAACAAGTACAACTACAAACGGTGCTGCTGTGACAACTTGGGAAGATCAGGCTGGGAGTAACAATGCAACCGGGGCAGGAGGAAATCGTCCCCTTTATGTAGAAAGTGCAATTGGTAATAAACCCGCATTGGATTTTGATGGAACAAACGATATCATGGACGGCTCAGGAGGGTTCTATTCGCATGATTATTTTATCGTAGTAGACCCGGATATTACTTATAACTATAATTCAGGATTTGGAACCATCGTAGGATTCGAATCCGGCCAGCTCACAAGTATGGCTCTTGGCGGTGATGCCACAAGTGACTTAACTAATGAGGTGGTTACGCATCTTTATAGAGGAGCGGGAAATTACAGGTCTGGTTATGAAACCACTGCTGTATCATATTCTGATGCATTAATTGTTAATGCCAGTGAAAATGCTACCAATAATGGTCAGGATTTGTTCATTGACGGGATAGGAGTTAATAATGCTGAAGCGAATGCTGGAACGTACACAGCTTTGTCTAATCAGGCTTATCGATTAGCCGAGGATCTGGGTGCTGGAGGAGGATTGTGGAATGGCAAAATTGCAGAAGTTGTGACTTTCTCTGCCAGACTTACAGATAATGAGCGAAGAGATATTACCTCTTATCTGGCTATCAAATATGGAATTGAATTGGATATAAGCAGTACCGGATATACCTACAATGACGGCACAAACTTGTACAACCTAACTAGTTACCCCAATGCAATTGCTGCTATTGGTGCCAATGCTGATCATGGTCTAAGCATAAATAGCAATGCTAGCCTGGATGCCTCGGCCATATTAACTATAAGTAACCCATCGAGTTTAAATAGCGAGGACTACTTGTTTTGGGGTCATGATGGAGGAGTGATTACATCATCCACCTCTAATCTACCTTCAACCGTTACAGAAAGAGCTACAAGAATCTGGGGTATTACTGAAACAGGAGATGTAGGAACAGTGAACTTGTCTTTTGATCTTACCGGGGGAGGGTATGGTGCATACACACTTACTGATTTCTCCCTTATCATAGATGATGATTCGGATTTTACGAATGGAACCATAAGGATCGCTTCAGCAGCAAGCTTTGATGGAACGACACTGACATTTGAAGGGATTGACTTAAGTGGTGCTGTTAACATAAGTATTGGCACAGGGAGAGATCTTTCAACAGATTCTGACTCAGACGGCATTCCTGATTATTTTGAATTGGCTTATGGAACTAATGAAGCAGATGCGAATTCACCGATTACAAATGGAGGCGATGATGACAACCTTGACGCTGCTCCTAATAAAGGGATCAATGATACGGGGATCAATGGTGATGGGATAACGGATGCGCTAGAGCAAATTTTAATTGACAATGGAGCTGCTGGTCCTATTTCCAGAGTCACTGATACCGATGGAGATGGTATTCCTGATTGGCTGGAGGTAGCGGATGGAACGAACCCTTTTAATGGAAATCAACCTACGAATACTGGTGATGCAGATACGGATAATGATGGAATTCCCGATGCATTTGAGAGCTATATTACGAGTAAAGGAGGTGCCGCTGACCCAGATCTTTCAACAGATACAGATGGTGATGGCATTCCTGATTACTACGAAGTGTTGAATGACACGGACCCTAATGATGTGAATGATCCTACAGTGTCAGGAGGATCAGATGGAGATGCAGATGGAATTTCAGATGCACTTGAAGCCATATTACTAGCTGGAGGAGCAGACGCACCAATTGATGTTAATTCAGACGTAGATGGAGATGGTATTCCGGATTTTATCGAAGCACTTACTAAAACTGATCCCTTTAATGAAGATAGCCCGGGACTTCCTTCTGGAGTTGTAAACGTTCGATCATTGCAGGCTGATTATCAGGTTAGTGGGGGGAACTGTATTGATATGGATGGGTATCAATGGATTCACGTGACGGATAATAACGGAAGTCTGGTGTTTTCCATAAATCCGGTTGGCAATGACCTGGGAAGTACCTGCTGGGCCGTGAGGATACTCAGTGGTGAAGCCAACGTTCGGAAACAAACCGTAGGGGGCGTTCAGGATGAATATGTGTTGAATAGAAATTGGTGGATTACACCAACCACTCAGCCTTCTTCCAATGTTTATATTCGATTCTACTCTTTAGACGCAGATCCAATTGATTTAAGAGATAAAGCGGTCTCAGATGGATACAATCCGAATACTTTGGAAGAATTTCAAGCGGACAGTATCCATTTCACTAAAATTTCAGGTATTGATGATCTTGATCCCTTTGTTTCGGGGGGAACAAGGAGTTCACATCAACCATTGGTGGCAGATGCCGGCAGTCTGGGTAAGTCATTCACCTTTGGGATTAACTCATTCTCTTCATTTGTTCCGCATTATAGTCCTGGGAATGACGATGCACCTTTACCCATTGAGCTAAACTTCTTTCAAGCGAAATTGGAAGGTCAGGTGATTAAACTGTTTTGGCAAACATTGACTGAACAGAACAATGAAAAATTTCTGATTCTAAGGAGCAGTGATGGTGAATCTTTTGAAACTATCGGAAAAATTCCTGGTATGGGCGATTCATCAAATCCGATTGACTATCAGTTTGTAGACAAGAAGCCTACTAGCGGATTAAATTATTATCAGTTGGTTCAGGTAGATTTTGATGGCCAGTCATCCAGTTCAAACATCATAATGGTAGATGCCTATGCATCGTCTGATTGGGTGGTATATCCCAACCCATCCAGTGATGTAATAAATATTAGCTTGTCTGATCCTCAAATCATTAGCGAAGGATTTCAATTGAGCCTTACTGATATTTCAGGCAGACAATTTCCAGTGGATTCTTTTGTGTTTGGAAGTCAAATTAAAGTGCCCGTGAGTCACCTTACGCTAGGTAGATATACTTTAAAGCTGGAGGTAGCTGGTCATTCAAAAACTTTTACGGTTGTTGTAAAGTAGCCTAAAAGAGGGTGGTTTTTAGAACAAGCGGGTTGCCCTGTGAGCTTTCACAAGCGCAAATGATGTCTTGATACTTGAGGTAACTGGGCGTGTAAATGTTTGTGTCCACAAAGTATCGCCCGTTTTCTTTTGTTAAGAGCCGGATGTTTAAATCAACGGGATCAAAGTAAGTGTCCTCGATAAGCTTACCTATGTAAAAGGTTTTATCCTCACAAGGCTCAGAGGTTTCCAGCCAAATAATTGAACCTTCGTTTTCGAAAGTGATTTTGATTTCATCTTTTAAGTCACCGTCAATCAGGTATTCTTTGGTGCCAGTACCGGGATTTCCATATCCATAATTAATTTCTGCTTTAATCTGTCCGGTAGAATAATAGATGGTACGTATACCATGAAGTTTGTCATTTTGGTAGGAAGTGGATGCGTATAGCTGCCCGTTCTCATAGTATTTTTTTGATACCCCTTCACGTTTGCCATTTTCGTAGGGCATGGCTAATAACACGGTTTCACCATCATCATGATACAGGTATGAAGTGCCGTGCTTGATCCCCTGATCATAATTTACTACTGTCTTTAGCCTACTGTCTTTCGTATACTGTCGCACCTCACCATGCTTTACTTTAGGTTTTTTGTCTGCTACAGGATCTCTGGTTATCACCTCAAATAAATCCAGATATGCTGAGCTCATACCTATTAAACTAATGATCACCAGAGAAAGAACGATTTGATTTTTGTTCATGTCAAGGATTTATTTCATGAAATTACTAAAGAATTAAAGCTTTGAAATGGATTTTTGACCGTAACTTTTATATTTGCACTCCTTTTCAGGATGTACCCGGTTAACGGGCCTTTTTTTGATAAGGTTTTGACTCAAATGTGAGTCAATTTTAAGCATTAGCTAAAAACCACGGAGAGGTGGGTGAGTGGCTGAAACCACATGTTTGCTAAACATGCGTACGAGAAATCGTACCGGGGGTTCGAATCCCCCTCTCTCCGCAACAAAATGCTGCGAAAGCAGCATCCGGAGAAAATCCGAATCAAGTTTACTTGAATGAGGGTTTTGAGGAGGTTGGTATGATACGAAGTATCAGCATTTTGTTTCATCTCCCCAAAAGGGATCATGAAATAATCCCTCTCTCAGCAACAAAATGGTTGCATAGCTCAACTGGATAGAGCAGCTGCCTTCTAAGCAGCAGGTTCGGGGTTCGAGTCCCTGTGCAATCACATAACCCTGACAGAAATGTCAGGGTTTTTTGTTTCAAGGGATCATGAAATAATCCTTCTCTCCGCAATAAGTGGTTGCTTATTCCTATGATAAAATTCTTCTTATTAGAATTTGATTGCTTTTATTTTCTCCGGCTCCAAAATCGAAATAGCGCTTCCGTTTATCTCTATCCATTTATCCTTTTTGAACTCAGATAGAATTCTGATGACCGACTCTGTTGCCGTTCCGACCATTCCCGCTAAGTCTGCTCTGGAAACATCGATTGTTACATTTTTTTGGTCACCTTGATATGTTTCGTATAGCTTCATCAGGGAATCAGCGGTGCGCTTTCGAACGGTGTTATAAGCCATTTCCATCAGCTCTTTTTCTCGTTGGGACAGGTTGTTTGAAAGCATCTTGATAAACTGACCCGATACCTCTCGGTTTTTAAAGATTAGCTCCTGAAAGTCATCTTTAGGGATCAGCATCATTTCTGTATCATCCAATGCCTCAGCAAACTCAGTTCGTGCGGTATCCTGGATTACAGATTGCTCACCTAAAAAATCACCTTCTTTTCGAAGGTCATGAATAAACTCTTTACCATCTTTATTTATGTGATAGGACTTAACCTTACCTTTTAATATTTTGTAAACGAAATTCCCATAATCTCCCTCACGATAGATAATCTCTTTCCTTTTGAAGGTCTGAACCTTTCGCTCTTTTTCCAGCTCCTGAATATTTTGATACTTTGCCGCGTGTTCAACCAACTGGTCCATACCAGAAATGCTGGAGAGTTCTTCATATTTCTTTAGCCTACGCTCAATGGCTCCTAAGAGCTCCATTTCTTCGAAGGGCTTAGTGATGTAATCATCAGCCCCCATATTCATTCCCTTTCTGAAGTCCGATTTCTCCGCCTTGGCAGTCAGAAAAATAAAAGGAAGGGAAGCCGTCTCCGGATTTTTGGAAAGGAGATACAATACCTCATAACCATCCATTTCCGGCATCATGATGTCACAGAGAATCAGGTCGGGTGGAGAATCCAAAGCTGATTTTATGCCTTCTTTTCCATTTTGAGCAGAGTAAACAGTGTAATTGGAGAGTTCCAATAATTCTACAATATTCTCTCGGACATCATCCTGATCTTCGATTACTAGTATCCTGTGCTTGCTCATATTCTCCGGTTATTTCTGAACACCTCCAAATTACTAAAAGGCTGATGATAATCATCGGAAAGGCTAAGCTAACTCATGAAATGCCGTTATAAAATCAGATTACTTTGGAAGAAAAAGATACAAAGATGAATTACTGGATGTTTATTTCTTTAGTCGCAGCAGCAGTGGCTGTGTATGGTATGATTGATGTTTTAAGGGCACGTACCTCGAATAATAAAAAAATGTTATGGTTCGCTATAATTGTATTGCTTCCCCTGATTGGACCATTAAGTTACTTATTCAGGAAACGGTCTATTGTGGAAACTGGTGGAGAGGAAGCGAAAGGGTAAATGTACTTCCTTCGCCTTCTGAACTTTTGAATGAAATTTGCCCATTTAATAGGTCCGTATATTTCTTTACAATGTTCAATCCAAGACCAGTACCCTGGATATTGGTTGCATTGGTAGCTCTGAAAAAGCGATCGAACATTTTTGACTGATCTGTTTCCGGAATACCAATGCCATGGTCTATTATATGAACATTAAGTTGATTTCCTAACTCAATATTTACTTCAATTTCGTCTCCTTCATTGGAATACTTACTTGCATTAGAAATCAAATTGAAAAGTATATTTTTTAATATGTGATCATCAGCCTGTATGCCTGGAGCTTCTCCGTTTAATATAATCTTTTGATCTTTTTTTAGATTCTCACTCATTTCCTCAATCACTTCTTTGAGAAGTCCACCGACATCCACTTCGTGGAAAGAGGCTTTTTGCGCACCACTTTCCAGCTTTTCCAGCGAGAGGAAATCATTGAGAATGTTAGTTAGGTTCTGAACGCTTTTTCGTATGCGATTGATGTGTTTTTCCCTTGCTTCCTGCTGGTCCGATTCGGTGTATTTTGCAATCAGGTTGGCGGATGAAAGGACAGTCGTCAGAGGGGTTCTGAATTCATGGCTGGCCATCGATACAAACCGGGATTTTAGCTCACCCAGTTCTTTTTCTTTCTCAAGAGATTTTAAGATTTCCTGCTCCGCTTTTTTAAGGTCTTCCAGGCTTTGCTTCAAGGCTTCTTCAGCTAGCTTGCGTTCCTGAATCTGGCTTTGAAGTCCCAGGTTCATGTGTTCCAGCTCACTGGTTCTAGCCTTTACTTTCTGCTCAAGTTCGGAGGTGTATTCTTCAAGCTTTTTTCGTTGCTCCTCCAACTTCTTTTCGTTTTCTTTTCGAACTGATATATCGGTGATAAATGCAACAACAAGCTTCTCCTCTCCATACTGCATATAGCTGAGACTTATTTCCAGGGGAAACATGGTGCCATCTTTTCTAAGACCAGCCAGATCTCTCCCCACACCCATTCTGCGTGGTTCTGGGTGATCGATGTACTTTTTTCGGTCTTCAACGTGTTTTTTCTGTGAATTTCTGGGAACGAATTTTTCCACTTTTTGGCCTAGCACTTCTCCTTCATCATATCCGAACATCTCTCTTGCTCTCGGGTTAGCCATGACAACTTCTCCCTCTTGATTGAAAAGCATGATGCCTTCACCAGAACTCTCAAACAGGCTCTTGAGAAGCTCTAGTCCTTCATTTGAGACAATCTCCTGACTACCGAGTTTTATCTTATTCATTCCTGCTAAGTAAGCCTATCAGTAGCAATGTGACAAAATTCAATGTTAGCATTGACGAATATCAACTTCAAGGTTTTGTAAGCTCTCTAGTTTTGAATCTCAAATAAACTGCGAGTGATCACGAGTATATTAATCCCTACAGATTTTTCTCCTGCTTCCTGGAATGCTACACAGGTAGGAATAGAGCTATATCAGCATTACAAAGAAGCTTCCATTTCTTTCTTGCACGTTTATCCCGATTCCTCAAGGTACTCAGGAAAGGAATTACCAAATGTTACAGAAAGTCAGTTGCAACAGTTCAAAGAACGAATGAATCACCTATCTCAAAATTTGATTGACTTTTCTGATGACAAAATTCAGAATGTAGTGCTCACAGGAAATGTGGAGAAAACCATACTCCAGTTTATCAAAGATCATCAATTCGATTTGGTGATAGTAGGAATTAATAGCAATGGGTCAACCAATGAAATTGGGAGTCATACCGTCAAAGTCATCAGGGAAAGTGGTGTGCCGGTGATGATCGTACCTAATCGCACATCGCATGGAGCTATTGCAAGCTGAGGATATCAAGTGTGAACACTGTGGGGATCTGTGTGATGATTCAATACAAGCCAGTGATCACCATTTTTGCTGCTACGGCTGCAGGGCAGTTTATGAATTGCTGGACCAAAGCAATCTCAATCAGTACTATTCGGAAACGTCAAAGGAAAACAAATCATTATCGGAACTAAAAGCCGAACGTAAATTCGCCTTTCTGGATAATGAGGATATTCAAAATCAGTTACTGAGATTCAGGAGCGAAGAAGTATCAGTAGTGAAGTGGTTTCTTCCGAGCATCCATTGTAGCTCATGCATTTATTTATTGGAGCATTTACCAAAACTGGATCAAGCAGTCGTTCGATCAGAGGTGAATTTTGTGAAACGGGAGGTAGTAATCACCTTTGATCATCATCAAAAGTCATTAAAGAACCTCGCAGTTCTCCTTTCGCAATTAGGCTATGCTCCTGGGATTACACTTGATAGTCTGGACAAGACTAAGAAGCAGGTGATTAAATCCAGCATCGGTACAAAGATCGCTGTGGCCGGATTCTGTTTTGGAAACGCTATGCTTATGAGCATGCCCGAGTACCTGGATAGCAATTTTCTATTGACCAACGATTTTAAATCTGTCTTCAGCTGGATCAATTTAGCCCTTGCATTCCCTGTTCTATTTTATTCAGCTAGCGACTATTTCAGCAAAGCGTGGAAAGGCATTCGATTTGGGAATCTGAATATTGACGTGCCAATTGCTTTGGGAATTCTGACACTCTTCGGTAGGAGTGCTTATGAAATTATATCCGCAGTAGGTGCAGGATATGTAGATTCATTGGCTGGTCTGGTTTTCTTTCTATTGATTGGTAAATGGTATCAGGGAAAAACGTACCAGGCACTTTCCTTTGATCGGGATTTTACTTCTTATTTTCCGGTTTCTGTTACCTGTTCGGTTAACGGTGAGGAGATACAACGATCATTGAAAGATTTGAAAAAAGGAGATGTAGTTGTCATTCATAATGATGAATTGATTCCGGCTGATGGTATGATCAAAGCTGGTAAGGGAAACATAGATTACAGTTTTGTGACAGGGGAGTCCCGACCAGAATTCAAAGAGCCCGGACAAAAGGTATTCGCCGGAGGAAGACAAAAGGGAGGTGAGCTGGTCATCGAGCTGAGTGAGACTGTCAACAATAGCGAGCTGACAAGTGTTTGGAACGCAAATGCTTCAGGTGAAAATGAGAAAGTCAACCTGCATAACTGGGTGGATAAAATCAGTAAGTATTTCACCATGACCATCATTTTGCTTGCTGTCTTAACAGCAGTTTTTTGGTGGATTAAAGATCCGACGCTCATCTGGAACTCCGTAACGGCTGTTTTGATTGTGGCATGCCCGTGTGCCCTTGCGCTCGTGTTACCCTTCTCGTACGGTCATGCCATGCGCAAACTGGGAAAACTTGGACTATACCTAAAAAATGCAGAGGTGATTGAATCGATAGCAAAAGTAGATGCAATCGTTTTTGATAAGACCGGAACCCTCACGACGACAGAGGCTGGAATTGATTATTCGGGCGATGTGATTGATGGAAGGGAGATGATTTGCCTTAAGTCGGCAATCGGTAACTCAGCACATCCACTAAGCAGAATCATTCATTGTGAATTGCCCCAAAGTGAGAAACGACCAATCAGTCAGTTTGAAGAAATAACTGGAAAAGGGTTTGAGGCGAATGTGGATGGGGTGATTATCAAGGTTGGTTCCGCTGAGTACCTGGATTTGGCTACCAATGATTCCGGCATCAATGAGTCCAGAGTATATGTGTTGGTGGGAAGTAAAAAAGGCTTTTTCACGATAAGATCAAATTACCGGAAGGGCGTTTTCGAAATGCTAAATAATCTGAAAAACAAGTACCTGTTGAGTTTGTTATCCGGAGATAATTCAGCTGAAAAGCATATTCTTGAGCCATATTTTAATGATGTTTTTTTCAATCAAAAACCAATGGATAAATTGGTATACCTGAAAAAGAGTGATAAGCATCAGCTGATGGTAGGAGACGGGCTAAATGATGCCGGGGCACTCAATGAGGCATCTGTTGGTATCGCCATTTCTGAAGATATTCACCAGTTTTCACCTGCTTGTGATGCCATTCTTGCTTCTGAGAAAGTTACCTCCATTCCGAATATTTTGAAATTTTCGAAGCAAGTCATAAATGTTGTATTCATCGCTTTTGGAATCTCATTTCTTTACAACATTGTCGGACTTACTTTTGCTATGTCAGGGCATTTAACACCATTGATTTCAGCAATCCTGATGCCTGTCAGTTCAGTCACGGTTGTTGGATTTGTAACACTTATGGTAGGTTGGATTGGAAGGAAGCTGACCTATTAAGCTGACTGATTGATTGCCTGTTCCAGCATATGTTTTGGGATGGCTCCAGACTGACGCCAAACTTGCTTTCCTTGTTTGAAGAGAATGAATGTAGGAACACCGCGCACGTTATATTTATGAGCGGCTGCCTGATTCTTATCAATGTCCACCTTGATGATTCTAGCCTTACTCCCAATCTCAGATTTCAATTCTTCCAGGATAGGAGCCATTGTGTGACAGGGTCCGCACCATGTCGCATGAAAGTCAACCAACACAGGTTGATCACCATTAATTAATTCATTGAATTTTGACATGGTTCATGATTTCATCTTTAAACATGATCATAGAGTGTAAAAGTTTCCAGATAGTCCGGAATGGTTACATTCCATCCTTTCCCCTCAATACGTTGTTTCAGGATATTGGATTGTTCTTTTTCTCCGTGAATCAAAAAGGTCATTTTAGGCGCCTTCTTTATGTGCCCGGACCATTCCATTAATTCATCCTGATCCGCATGTGCTGACAGGCCATCAAGCACATGAACATTTGCTCTTACATCCACGTCTTCTCCAAATATTTTCACTTTAGGTTCTCCATTAGCAATGTCTTTTCCCCGGGTTCCTTCCGGCAAGAATCCGGTGAATAGTATCGTGTCCTGCTTATTTGGAAGCCGGTGATATAAATGATGTAAGATGCGACCTCCGGTGGCCATTCCACTTGCTGAAATGATGATTGCCCGATCTTTAATGGTGTTCAAAATCTTGGATTTACTTTGCTCGGTTACATAGTGTACGAATGGTGCATCAAAAATGTGATGACCAAATTCGCTATCGCTTTCCAGTCGATGATAGCTTGTGAACTGCTTATACAGGCGTGTCACACTGATTGCCATTGGACTATCCACATAAATCGGTCTTGACCTCATGTTCTGGAAGATTTTCCAGAGGTAATACAAGACAAGCTGTGTTCTTCCTAGAGAGAATGCCGGGATGAGTATGCAGCCTCCAAGCTTATCACTCTCCATGATCAATTGCCGAAGTTCAGCTTCCAGGTTTTGATCTTTGTGATTCCGCGCCCCGTAGGTTGATTCCATGAACAATATATCGACATCAGGTGGGTTTGAAGGTGCTACATGAAGTGGACTGTGCATAGGGCCTAGATCACCAGAGAAAATCAATTTTTTTGTTCCCTGACTCGTATAGATTTTGACCTCAATACTTGCTGCACCCAGTATATGGCCGGCATGGAAGAATCGTACTTCAATTTGATCATGAATTCGAAATGTCTTTTCAAAAGGATGTGATTCGAATGAATGCATGACATCCAGTGCATCCTCTACTTTGTAAAGAGGTTTGGCCGGATTGTGTTTACTGTATCCTTTTCTATTAGCAAACTCTGCTTCTTCTTCCTGAAGTTTGGCACTGTCAGTTAAAAGTATTTCTGCTAATTCCCTGGTGGGTTCAGTGCAGTGAATTTTCCCTCCAAAACCATTTTTAAACAAGAGTGGAAGGTAGCCGGAGTGGTCGATGTGTGCATGGGTCAGCAGGACTGCATCGATTGAGTCAGGATCGATCGGCAGATCATCCCAGTTTCTAAGCCTAAGCTCTTTTAGCCCCTGAAAAAGCCCACAATCAATCAGAAGGTTGAAATCATCAATCATCAAAAGGAACTTGGAACCGGTTACCGATCCGGCACCACCCAGAAACTTTATTCGTATATCCACGGCATGAAGTTAGTGAATAATAACAGACTATTTTAGGAGATAAACATGATCATAATCCGCTTCTGAACTGACTAAAATCAGCGAAGATTCAGAGCAAATGAATGTGCTTTGTACATAAAAATTAAACCTTCTATTATTATGGAATCTCATATATACAATGTGGATATCAATTGGAACGCTGACCGAAAAGGAGTGATGTGTTCGCCGGAGTTGAACAAGGATGCCAATAGCTGCATCGATGTGGCTACTCCGCCGGAGTTTCCAAAAGGGATACCGGGAATCTGGTCTCCTGAGCATCTATTTACGGCCTCTGTTAGTAGCTGTTTGATGACAACCTTCCTGGCAATTGCCGAAAATTCGAATCTGGAGTTTGAAAGCTTTAACTGTAAGTCTAAAGGGAAGCTGGAAAAAGTGGATGGCCGTTACCTGATGACCCAAATTATCCTGGAACCAAAAGTGGTGATTTTGAATGAAAAAGATAGGAGCAGAGCAGAGCGGGTTTTGGAGAAATCAGAAAAGGCGTGTTTGATATCTAATTCCATTAAATCCGAGGTGATCATGACACCAAATATTGAGGTGTTGGAAGTAGCCGAGTAGAAAAATGAGGGTTCAAACAAGCGGAATCTTGGTGAACACCTCATTCTTTTATTTATCTGAAAAAGCCCAGGTAAATAAATATCAAGCCCAATAAGACGATCGCAATGGTCAATCCTTTTCCTGTTCTCACCTGTAGGATACCTTTAAACATATTCAGATAGGTGGGAGCCAATAGTAAGATGATACCTTTTATCAAAGCTATCCACCCTATGAGGGTTATAACCACTCGCCAATCATTGACCCAAAGATTGTGGTAGGTGACCAGTGCCATTCCGCCAACAATTGCCATAAACCCTCCGAGTAGTGCATAACCGGGGCTCTCTAAAATCTTTCTGAAAGCCAGTATGTAAGTCTCCCGAAAAAGAAAAAGCCCAATACCGACAGTGACATACATGACACCTAAGGTACGGGCTATAAAAATCGATAGTTCCATGATCATTTTATTTAGTTACACTAAAGTGACCAAACTCCATGATCTAAAATATGAGCTCTGTCATGTGCTAACATGACCTTTCATTCTTTTACAACAACTCTTTTTCCAACGCGATAGCTTTTGGGAAAAGGATATTATTCTCAAGATGAATATGTCTATGTAAATCTTCTTCAAACTCTCGTAGCATGGCATAGCTCACACGATAGGTATTGCATGCATGCACGGGAGGTGCGTAGTTATTGCTCAACTCAGCAATTTCTCTAAATCGATCTCCTTCAGTCGCATGTTCATGACGCATCATGTTGATTGGGTTTTCAGCCGATCCAAAGTGTGGGGGATCCAGCCGCTCTCCGGTCTCTTTGGCTTTCATCATTTTCTTAATGAAGGGAAACAAGATCATCTCTTCCTTTTTCATATGCATAGCCAATTCACCTGCTGACGCTTCGAACAGCTCGTGGATTTTCACTACTTCAGGATTGTGCTCTCCGTGCACCACAGCCACTTTTTTCAGGTAGGTTTTGAGCTCAGGTAGTTTTCTCTCAATATAGGTATGATGTGTTTCCACAATATAATCCGCCAGCTCATCAGGAGCCATGTCCCTCGGGTGGTCTGTCGGGATGTCTTTACCACGGATTACTTCTTCAAGTGCTCCCAATACCTCATTCTCATCGATTTTCTTGAGTGCACATGCTTCACCAATCGTGCGATCACCATTGCAGCAGAAGTCTATGTTTCTTTCTTTAAATACAGTGGCTGTGCGGTAATCTTCCGCTACCAACTCTCCGATAATTTGTTTAGCTGTTATTGACATATTGATTTGATTTATAAAGTTCTTGATCTAAAAAGCTGAAGTCCGTATGCAAACAATCCGCAAACTTTGATGACTTCTGCAACGACGTAATAAACATGCAGATTAGAGGACATAGGTGGGTGATTGAGCATGTATAATTCGGCTCGCGCATCCAGTGCTGGGAGCAGCCAGACGGATTGGGTCAACAGGATAAGAAGTGGAAGCATCAAAATCTTAGAAGCTGTCGTCTTGATTTCCCTATCTGAAATGATACTAATCAGTAAAGAAAGTGCGAACACAATCTCTACTTTATTGAGCGCTCCAAAAACCAGTCTCCCAATCCCCAATCCCAGCGATAATGTAATGCCGGGTGCCTGGAACTTCAGCCAGGCTTCCATGAAGCTGATGGCACAGACAAATCCAATCCAAAGGAATACGACACTGATCCGTAGCGGGCTCTTCACCACCGCCTCATTCATTGTGGTTGCTTTCATGCTGCAATGATCTGGAGGTATGCAGAATCAAAGAATGAGCATCGTCTTATCGAAGCATGATATTAGTCAGTTCAATATTTATGCTAGTTTAGTTGATTGAATATTGAGCAAAATAGGGGTTTGTGTTAAATTTAGACGATGTTCACTCCAGATACTTCTAAAGAAACATTTCCCATTTTAAGAAAGAAGGCTAAGAACAATAACATAGCTACAATATCTGTCTTATTGTATTATACTTTAGATCTGGATATTGCAAGTGTAAATCTGGGACAGGCTATACTTAAGATTGGGAATCCTGATTTCATAATATATTGGATATGGTTCTTTTTTGGGTTTTATACTTTTAGGTTTTTACAAGCGTATTTTTCACATTCTAAAGCTGATAAGCAACTTCTGTTTTGGGAGGATAATATTTTAAGATGGGTTAAGATTTTCTTTCCACTTAAATATGATCATGCCTTCATAAATAATACAAGAAATAACGGAGAGTTTAAGAGAGATCGGATTTACAAAGGATCTTATGAGTATCGCGAACATGGCAAAATGAAGGTCACAAATTATTATATAGAAGCACCTACTCCTGATGGGACGCATCAGTACTACATTCCTTTATCAAATTGGAAAATTAAGTTAATTCAAATCTTGATTTTTGTTCCTTGGATTCTATGGACTAATCTTTCTAAACCTGATTTTTTCACCATCCATCTTCCATTTGTTGGATATTTGATTTTGTCACTTAACTTCATATTTTTTTAAAATTTTCTACTATCTATTCTGCAAGATTTCTCAGAATTTATTCTAAAAACAAATGCCTGTCGCCACTTTCGATATGACAAAAATCATCCTAATCCCTAACACCCCTCATTAGCTACCCTACGTCACTCCGCTAATCTTGTCACTGGATTATGAGTGTCATATTTATTCTCATCGCATGTAGCCTGTTATTGGCAGGTACCTTCCTTGGAGCATTCCTCTGGGCTTCTCGCTCGGGGCAGTTTGAGGATGATTATACACCCTCTGTCCGTATCCTTTTTGAAGATGAAGAACCTTCGGTCTCTTCCAAAAATATCAGTAATAAACCTAGTGACCAATGTCAGAAAACAGCCAAAAAGTAGGTCTGGAGACCTTCCATTATGACAACACCACGGTTCGAAATTTCCTAATTGCCACCACGGTATTCGGGATTATCGGCATGTCGGTGGGACTTCTTGTTGCATGCCAGTTCGTGTGGCCTGAAGCCAACTTCGGATTGCAATATACCACCTTCGGTAGAGTAAGACCACTGCATACTAACGCAGTGATTTTTGCTTTTGTGGGGAATGGAATTTTTGCCGGTGTATACTACTCACTTCAGCGATTGTGCAAAGCACGGATGTATAGCAATCTGCTCAGCAAGATCCATTTCTGGGGCTGGCAGTTGATCATTCTTTCGGCAGCTATTACGCTTCCTTTGGGCTTTACTTCGGGAAAGGAATACGCAGAGTTAGAATGGCCAATTGATATCGCAATTGCCTTGATCTGGGTGGTGTTCGGTCTTAATATGTTTATGACCATCGTCAAGCGAAGAGAACGTCACTTGTATGTAGCTATTTGGTTCTACATCGCCACTTTCGTGACGGTAGCCATGCTACACATTGTCAACTCATTTGAGTTGCCAATTGACTTCATGAAGAGTTACTCCTGGTATGCTGGTGTACAAGATGCATTGGTGCAGTGGTGGTATGGTCACAATGCAGTTGCATTCTTCCTGACCACTCCATATCTGGGTTTGATGTACTATTTCATCCCGAAAGCATCCGGTCGACCGATCTACTCATACAGACTTTCAATCATTCACTTCTGGGCATTGATTTTTATTTATATCTGGGCTGGCCCACACCACTTACTATATAATGCTTTGCCTGACTGGGCACAGTCACTGGGAGTGGTATTCTCAGTAATGCTACTGGCGCCTTCCTGGGGTGGAATGCTAAATGGACTTTTAACGCTTCGTGGAGCATGGGATAAGGTTCGTGAAGATGCCATCCTAAAATTCATGGTTGTTGCACTTACATGTTATGGAATGGCCACATTCGAGGGTCCTTTATTGTCACTTAAAAATGTGAATGCGATTGGTCACTTTACCGATTGGATTGTAGCGCACGTGCACGTGGGTGGACTGGGCTGGAATGGATTCCTGACCTTTGCCATGCTTTATTACCTGATTCCAAAGATGTATGGCACTAAGCTTCATTCACAAAAACTGGCCAATGTTCATTTCTGGATCGGAACAATGGGAATTTTGTTTTACGCAATCCCAATGTACTGGGCAGGGTTTACTCAAAGCTTAATGTGGAAACAGTTTAACCCGGATGGTACGCTTGTATACAGCAACTTCCTTGAAACTGTAACGCAGATCATCCCGATGTATGCGCTGAGAGCATTCGGCGGTTTGCTTTATCTCAGCGGTGTGTTTGTGATGGTATTCAACCTAGTGAAGACAGCTCGCTCAGGCAAATTCCAACCTAGCACCGAGGCACAGGCTGCACCATTGATGAAAGACTACAAACCTGAAAAGAGTGAGCACTGGCATAGAAGAATATTTGAATGGAAGCCGGTACGAATGCTTGTATGGAGTTTGATCATAGTAGCTATTGGAGGGGTGATTGAAATCGTACCAACCTTTTTAATACAAAGCAATGTACCCACCATTTCTACTGTGAAACCATATACAGCGCTGGAATTGAATGGACGTGATATCTATGTAAGGGAAGGTTGCTACACCTGTCACTCCCAGATGATACGGCCATTCAGGTCAGAGGTAATGCGATATGACCCTGTGGATTTAGAATACTCAAAAGCGGGAGAGTTTGTATACGATCATCCGTTCCAGTGGGGATCCAAGCGAACAGGACCAGACCTGCATAGACTTGGAGGAAAATATCCGGATAGCTGGCACTTCTACCATATGCTGGATCCAACAAGCATGTCTCCGGGTTCAATCATGCCACCATATCCATGGCTCTTTGAGCAGGAGTGGGACAAGAAGCGAATACCGGCCAAGATTCGCGCCATGCAAACACTAGGTGTTCCGTATCCAGAGGGTTTTGATCAACAGGCGGTGGCGGATGCCGAAAATCAGGCGGCTTTGATTTCTAAAGGTCTGGAACTTGAAGGAATCAAGATGAGCAGTGATGCTGAAATCATTGCACTGATTGCCTACCTGCAACGGTTGGGCACTGATATTAAAAATGTGGAAGGAGTAGCTGAAGGGAACTAAAAACGTACAACTATGCTGAAATTTATCAAACATCATATGGAGACCATCGCAGGGATAGAGATCTATCCCGTGATCTCCTTCGTCATCTTCTTTGTCTTTTTTATCGCATTGACAATTTATGTTTTGAAAGTAGACAAGAAGCTTTTCAATGACATTTCAAATATTCCTTTGGACTCAAACGATACCGATCATGAAGATGCTTAAGTATTTACTCATAACAGTAATGGTAGCTCTGCCCGGACTTTCTTTCGGGCAGGATGCTCCACAGCAAAGCTTTTTTGAGCTATATAAGGTGGAGATTATTCTTGCACTCATTGTCATGATTTGTGTAGTAGTGGTGTCTGCCATGTTCATCCTCTTGATGGCATTAAAGGCTGTACTTAGACTTAAACGTGCCGAAATGGGCATAGAGGAAGAGGAGAAGGAATTAATTCCAGCTAAAGAAGGGGAAGAGCATGTTGGTTTCTGGAGAAAGTTCTGGAATAGGATCAATGCCTCTGTTCCGGTTGCACAAGAGCATGAAGTGGCAACCAGCCATGAGTACGATGGCATACGGGAGCTGGACAACAAACTTCCACCTTGGTGGCTTTATAGTTTCTATATCTCAATCGTTTTCGCAGTGTTTTACCTGATCAATTATGAGGTACTTGGTACCGGTCAAAATCAAGAGGAAGAGTTTCAGGCCGAGATGATAAAGGCAGAAGAAGATGTAAAGACCTATTTGGCATCACTGAGTGAATTAGTGGACGAAAGCAATGTCACTTTGACAACAGAAACAGCAGATCTGGATGCAGGTAAGGCTATTTATGAGCAAAACTGTGGAGTGTGCCACGCAGCAGATGGCGGTGGCGGTGTAGGTCCCAATTTTACCGATAAATACTGGCTACATGGTGGAGATATGTCATCCATTTTTAAAACCATTAAATATGGAGTTCCGTCAAAGGGGATGATTGCCTGGGAAGCGCAGCTTTCGCCTAAAAAAATACAACAGGTAGCCAGCTACATATATATGATGGAGGGCAATGCAGCTGAAAATCCTAAGGAGCCTCAAGGCGACTTATTTGAGCGAAATGATGCTGAAGAGACAAGTGACGAGGATGCTGACACCAATCCGGATTCCGTGGATGACGAAGCAGACCTGGAAGAAGGGGAGTGTTGCTAGTCCAATATTGGGAATATAAATGGCTGACGTAAAAGATATATATCAGGAGCAGGAGAGCGCTGAGGAAACGTTTCGAGATCACCTATCCACGGTGGATAAAGAGGGGAAACGTGTGTGGGTGTACCCCAAAAAACCGCGGGGTAAGTTCACCAACTATCGATCGTTAGTCAGTTATCTCCTGCTATTGTTACTATTTGGTGCACCATTTATTAAAATAGATGGTCAGCCTTTTCTGCTCTTTAATGTTTTTCAAAGAAAGTTCATCATTTTCGGACAGGTATTCTGGCCGCAGGATTTCTTTCTGTTTGTGATTGGCATGCTGGCCTCACTGGTATTTATCATTCTCTTCACTGTAGTATTCGGTCGTATTTTCTGTGGATGGATTTGTCCGCAGACCATTTTCATGGAGGGAGTTTTTCGAAAGATAGAGTACTGGATTGAGGGGGATTACATGGCTCAGCGAAAACTGGATAAACAACCATGGGATAGGGAGAAACTTGTTAAAAAGTCGGTAAAACACACGCTTTTCATCATGATAAGTGTGTTGATCATGCACACCTTCATGGCCTATATGGTAGGGGTGGATGAGGTTTGGAATATTATAGAGGAGGGACCTGGAGAAAATACTGCAGGCTTCATCGCAATGTTCGTATTTACCGGACTGTTCTATGGTGTTTTTAGTCAGATGCGAGAGCAGGTTTGCACGACAATATGTCCATACGGAAGGCTGCAAGGCGTATTGTTGGACAAGCAAAGTGTGGTAGTGGCCTATGACCATGTACGAGGTGAGCCGCGGGGCAAGTTTAGAAAGGGAGAAGACCGTGAGGTAGTTGATAAAGGTGATTGCATTGATTGCAATCAGTGTGTGTACGTATGCCCGACTGGCATTGATATTCGCAACGGCACACAACTGGAGTGTGTGAACTGTACGGCATGCATCGACGCATGTGATTCAATCATGGATCGAATAGGCAAACCACGAGGGTTGGTTCGATACGCCTCTGAAGAAAACATAGTCGAGAGAAAGCCCTTTCACTTCACAGTGCGGATGAAAGCCTATTCGGGAGTTCTTATCCTTTTGGTTGGTGTGCTGATTACATTATTGCTTGTGCGTTCTGATTTTGAAACCACCATTTTGAGAACCCCAGGAATCCTTTATCAGGAAAGAGAAGACGGTATGATCACGAACCTGTACCAGGTGAAATTGGTGAACAAAACCAATGACGCTATGGATGTGCGCTTTGAGCTTATTGAACCAAATGGTAGAATAGAAATGATCGGAGGTGCTATCGATTTAGTAGAGCAGGGGATAGGTGAGGGCGCTTTTTTCATCATCATGGATCCGAAAGACATTGAGAAAATGAGCACTATGGCAACCATTGGGGTGTATTCAGGTGATGAGTTAGTAGAAACCGTCGAGACTAAATTTTTGGGACCAACGAACTAGATAATTGAGAATTGATAATGAATAATTGACAATTAAAGAATTGATGAATATGAACTGGGGAAATAAAATTGTAGTAGCATTTGTGCTCTTTGCAGCGTTCATTGGTTACATGGTAGTCAAAGCGTTTCAGGAGGATTTCGATCTGGTAGCGGAAGACTACTACGCACAGGAAATCAATTACCAGCAAAAACTAAACAGACTTTCCAATGCTTCTGAGGAAGGAAAGGAGGTATTGGTTAGCCAAAAAGACGGAGGAGTACACCTGACTTTCCCTGATAAGGGGACAACAGGGACAATCCATTTCTATCACCCGTCGAGGAAGATGTTTGATCGTACGTTTGATATTGATTTATCAGACAGTCAGATCCAAAAGATCGATCGGTCAGAATTGATAGCCGGTAGTTATCGAGTCAACATTACCTGGCAGACAGGAGAAGAAGATTTTTATCAGCAATCCAGCATTTACATCCAATGATAGGTGCATTCATCATCGGGTTATTTGGGAGCTTGCACTGTGTGGGCATGTGTGGTCCGGTGATGATGGCCTTTATGGGCCCTAGGCAATCTAAGACAGGTTTTGTGATGTACCATTCAGGTAGAATTCTCACTTATGTTTTGATTGGCCTGATTTTAGGACTAATTGGAGCAACAGTAGCCCTTTTCCAACTTCAGCAAATTTTAGCATTTGTTCTGGGCTTTGGCTTGATTGTCCTTTACGGAATTCCATCAATTAGGCATCAGCTGGAGCGCTTTTACTACGAGTCAAAATTTTATCATTTCTTGAAGTCATTCCTTTCAAAGAACCTTTCCATGCGAAGGCGTTGGTTTTTGAGTGGAATCGCCAATGGCTTTTTTCCGTGTGGATTGACTTATGTCGCTGCTGCGGGTGCAGTCGCGATAGGAAACTCTCTTGAAGGAGCTGCATTCATGGTGCTATTCGGACTTGGAACACTACCTGCCTTGATCACCCTTTCTTTCGCAGGGAATGTATTTTCCAGCCGATTGAAATCAATTATCCCTAGATCCATTCCTATTATTGCTATTGCCTCCGGGCTGCTTTTGATTACCAGAGGACTACTGACCACCTCCCCTCAATTTAATCAATTGGTTCAAGCCAATGCAGCTGGATTAATTACGGTTTGTGGACTCTAATTCTCCGTTAGGGATGGGTCCTGATATAAATCATATTCGACCCTTCCATTCATCAAACCAAACCCTTTTTCACGTCTCTAGCTTTGGGTCAAATTTTGATTTATGCAAGACCTGAAGAAATACAACCAACCTGTTCCAAGATATACAAGCTATCCCACCGTTCCATTCTGGGAGCCGGAAAGCTTCTCTATTCAATCCTATGAAAAGACATTGCAGTCGGCTTTCTGGGAGAGTAGCAAAGAGGTGAGCATCTATATTCACTTGCCCTTTTGTGAGAGCTTGTGTACGTATTGTGCCTGCAATACCAGGATCACTAAAAACCATCAGGTAGAAGAACCATACATTGATCATTTATTGATGGAGTGGGAGTTGTATTTGGAAAGACTTCCTGAAAAACCATTGATTAGAGAAATTCATCTGGGTGGCGGGACACCAACTTTCTTCGCTCCGAAAAACCTCAATCGATTGCTTTCGGGGATCATTGAAAAGGCTACACTCTCCAAAGAATTTCAGATGTCGTTCGAAGGGCACCCGGCCAACACCACAGCCAAACATCTGGAGACCTTACATCAGCTGGGCTTTGATCGCGTCAGCTTTGGTATTCAGGATTTTGATCTGAATGTTCAGAAACTAATCAACCGCATGCAGTCATTTGAGCAGGTAAAAGCGATTACTGAGAAGGCACGAGAGATAGGATATTCTTCGGTAAACTATGATGTGGTTTATGGTTTGCCCGGACAAACCATTGAATCCGTCCGGAATACATTGAATCAAATTATTGAATTGAAGCCGGAACGTATTGCATACTACAGCTATGCGCACGTTCCTGCCATGCGACCGGCACAGAAATCGTATGAGCAGTACTTACCTGATGAAGACAAAAAATGGAGATTTATGCAGCTGGGAAAAGAGGCTTTTACTCAGGCAGGCTATGAAGAGGTGGGTATGGATCATTACGTGTTGCACGGCGATGAATTGCTGGAGGCTCGCAAAAACGGTGAGCTCCATAGAAACTTTATGGGCTATACGCCATTTACCAGCAAGCTGCTTATAGGGTTGGGGGTGAGTTCCATCAGCGATAGCTGGTCAGGCTTTGCTCAAAATGAGAAGAGTATCCCAAAATACTATGAATACCTGGATCAAAATCAGCAACCAATTATTAAAGGACACATCCATACCAAGCAAGATCTGTTTTTCAGAAAGCACATCTTGAATTTGATGTGTGATTTTGAAACGACATGGCATGAGTCTGAATTCCTGGAACATTGCGTGGCGCTTAATTACAAATTGCTTGATCAGCTGCAGGAGGAGGGACTCATTATGTATGATGAAACCGGAATGAAGGTCTTACCTCAAGGCCGTGAAGTGATTCGCGTGATTTGTACTGCCTTGGATGCAAGAATGAGCAGGAGCAATCGAGCGCAACAGTTTAGTAAGGCAGTTTAATAATCGGCTAGTGCTTAATCGGCTTCAAAAAGATTAAAAGCTGGATCAGCACTCCAATAGCTATCAAAGCTGCAATTTCTAATTTGGAAATAAAATTACTGGTTCCAATCGTCTGTGTGGAATTTCGAATAACTCTACTACCTTCTTCAAGTTGAATTCTGAATAAAGCGTCCAAATCCTGATATATAGCTTGAAAATGTTTTTCGCTGCTGGATGTAAAAGGTGCCTCAGGTGCAATTGATTCTTTGATGATGTGCTTGTTTTCAAGCTTATTTAGATATTCAATATTCTTTTTTAGAGATTCGAAACGAAGCTTCTCATTTTCTGTAAGTTTAGTAGCCCCAAACTTATCAATGAGTGTCGTGATGGAATCATTGATTTGTAGATTCAGCTTTTTCAGGCTATTGCTTTCTATGTCTAGGTGCTCATAGATTTCCTTTTTTTGCTGGACTTGCCTGGATATCCCGTACAAATAGTTTTTGGTTAGTAATCGGTCTTCATAAACAGTGGTAAGGTTTTCTTTAACAATTCTAAAGTGATTCTTGTCTATCAGGTTTGTGGCTAAAATCAAAAGAAAAACCACAGCCAGTGAAGCACCCAATCTTATTCTTTGTGCTAAAGTAAGTTTCCAACGCATGTAGTGCTAGTTATATGAATTATGGAAGTTCTTAATTCTTTTCATTCTAAATGTTGGATTAATCATGAGAAAAATAAGAAGCACAATAATCATAAGAGCGATTTCTAAACGACTACTAATATTATTTGAAGACAATATTTTTTTCGAGTTATCCACCAGGCTTTTTCCTTCCTTTAGTTGGATGTGTGAAAGCCCTACTAAATCACGATGAATACGTTCGTATTGACTGTCAAGATGTTTTTCTAATTGAATCCTTTGCTTTGAAGCCAGGTTATGAAGTATTTGGTTTTCAAATTCATCAGCAAGAGCCAATTCACTTTTGAGCTTCTCCCAAAGCTTACTTTCTTCGACTGTGAGATCTGTTTTTTCATATGCATCAATCAATATGTCTATTTCATGATTTAACAAAGCCAGTTCTTGAGCTGCATCCTGATTATTAGCCATCAGCCACTTTTTGCTCTCAGTTTTTCGTGATAGCTCAAAAATATATTCATTGGCCACCAGCCTGTCTTCATAAATAGAAGTAACCGTTTCTTCCATGTCTGACAGATTCTTTTTATGCATATAACCTATCATGACAATCATTAGTAGAACTGAGAACAATACTATTGCCTCATTCCTTTTCTTATCTAGAATATATTTCCACCTCATCTTTTTAATCGTTTTTGTTATCAACCATTTTTCCTTTTAAGAGAAGCCATTGCTTTAGCTCTTCCTGATCTTTAGGGTTTAGGTATTTAAGTCCCTTTTGATACTCTTTTTTGAGCAATTCATCGTTAAAACTGATTTTGTTTAGTAGCAACTTGCAGTACTCAAGCATGGTCATTGTGCTTTTGATTTTAGCCGTACTTTTCATTTTTTATTTATGTTTTTATGATCGAAACCTCTGATGGGATTAATGCTCCCACACTTTTCTCCTTATATAGAAGTGCTCCACATGTCTTTTTATGCGCTTTACTTTTTTGGTTAATCGTTTGAGATATCGGTACATCACCACCTCTTGAGCGTATACCTTGCTTCCGTAAGAGTGACTGGCAAATCCCGCTTTATAGTGATCAGAGTACTTCTCGATTTTAGATTGAATGGAACATTGCTCCCTGAAAAAGCCTGTGAAGTCATCCGGATTGAATTTCCGATCAAGATGATCCATATGTCTTAAGATTCTGCTGATAGTCCTTTTGGAATGATTGTAGCTGGTAATCTGTAGTTCCTTTTCCAGCATATCGTGATATGTATGAATTTGATCTAGAAGGCTGAATATCGTTTCCCTGTAACTATTATCATTACAAAAGACTTTAAGGTTTTTGTATTTAGAAAGGTCCATCATTTCAGCATCCAAATGGATGGATAGGATCAGTATCTTTTTCTCAACAGTATAAGGCTCATAACTTTTATTACCGTAAATGTTTATGGATCCAAAGAGAAGAATAGATATGATCGCCAATCTCATAGGATAAATTAACGTCATATTTAATAATGAGTGAGAGGTAATAAATCGTGATTTTTTGTTGGGTGTAAATACTTAAATATAATAAAGGATTAGTTTGTCCTTTATTAGGTGGATTACTATTTTTGCTTGAAAAGGGAATAGATGTTTTCGAGAGCCTGTGAATATGCCATTAAAATCATGATCTACATTGCTGGTAATGAGCAGGAGGGAAGAAGAACAGGAGTAAAGGAAATATCTGAAGCCATAAACTCACCAGAGGCTTTTTCAGCGAAAATATTGCAGCAGCTTGTTAAGAGTGAATTATTAGTCTCTTACAAAGGGCCAACAGGAGGTTTTGAATTAGCTCCTAACAAGCAGATCAAACTGGTAGATATTGTGAAAGCCATAGATGGAAACAAACTATTGGAAAGTTGTGTACTTGGACTTGAAACTTGTTCAGGAAAAAACCCATGTCCGGTTCATTTCAAGTTTATAGAAATACGCGATCAGCTAAAGGAAACCCTACTTTCTACTGAAATAAGAGATCCTGAATTAATAACAAAAGGCATAGGAATGACCTAATTTTTATTTAATAAAGGATAAAATGATCTTTTAATCTTAAAATAACAACATAAATCATAAAGAGGACTGAAGAAGATCATGTTTCAGACATCCGATTCTTTAAAACTTTGAACCATTAAATAGTAAATGTCATGAATAGAGTATTATCAATCACTTTAATAGCCGCGCTTTTTATCATCACAGCATGTGGAGGCGGAGGCGGAAAAAGCAAGATCGATCAGATCAAAGAGCAGTCCAAAATGGAAGCTACAGAAGCAGAAAGCAATGTTCCTGCTAGTGAGCGTATCACACTGGATAACAAAGGGGTAGGGCCAATTAAGGATTTACCACTTTCGGAGACCATTGATCAGGAAATGGTAGAGAGAGGAAAAACACTTTTCAGTACCAACTGCAGCGCTTGCCATAAGATAGATAAACGCTTCATTGGTCCTTCACCAAAAGGAATCATGAAACGGAGAAGTCCGGAATGGATTATGAATATGATCCTGGATCCTCAATTAATGGTGGAGCAGGATAGATGTGCCAAGGATCTTTTAGTTGAGTTTAACGGAGCTGCTATGGCTAACCAAAACATGACTGAAGAACAGGCTCGTGATATTTTGGAATACTTCAGAACCTTATAAACCAAACCTATAATACTATGAAAGATAAAATTTTAAACTCTTTGACCTTATTGGTGCTTTCTGCACTGATATGGTCGTGTACACCTCAGAAAGAGGGTGATTCTTCTTCAGAAGCCTCCACGGGGACAGATAGCCATCCGATGGGGCAAGCCTCTGTTGTAGACGATGTGTCTGATCCCAATATTCTGCAGGTTGCTATTTCGTCAGAGCCTCACAGCACGTTAGTCGCAGCAGTTCAGGCTGCTCAAATTGAGCATGTGCTTGTCAATGCCGGGCCACTTACCGTGTTTGCTCCTGTCAATGAAGCTTTCGACGCACTTCCTGAGGGCACATTAGACAACCTTTTGAAGCCCGAGAACAAGGGAGATCTTGCTACGATAATCACTCGTCATGCTGCTCCTGGTTCATTCGATTTAAACGCTCTTAAACGTGAGGCTGAGAAGGGAAGAAAAATTTACATGGCTACCGGGGATTACCTCGAAGTAACAGTAGATGGAGACAATGTGAGCATTGGAGGAGCCAAAATTGTCGGAACAGTGGCTGCTTCAAATGGAATCATCCATGTAATAGAAAAAGTGATTTTACCTTAAAAAACCAATAAAATGAAAACTAACATTATTAAAAATATTTTATTCATAAGCGCGCTTGCCTTCTTGTTTTCTTGTGGTCAGGCAGGGGATAGAGGAGGTAATGGTGCGCTTAGCAGTAATATTGCTGAAAAAGTGTACGTAGCACCCGGCGAAAGGGATGAACAATACGCTTTCCTGTCTGGAGGCTATAGTGGCAACCTGACCGTTTACGGACTGCCTTCAGGACGACTCTTTAAAGAGATCCCTGTATTCTCTCAATTTCCAACGTCAGGTTATGGCTATTCGGAAGAAACTAAACCTATGTTAAATACTTCGTTTGGTTTCATTCCATGGGATGATCTTCACCACCCGGATATTTCCCAAACAAATGGTGAACTGGATGGAAGATGGATTTTTGCTAACGGAAATAATACTCCGCGTATTGCAAGAATCAGTTTGACCACCTTTGAGACAGAGGAGATCATCGAAGTACCTAATAGTGCCGGTAATCACAGTTCTTCTTTCATTACTGAAAACACTGAATATGTAGTAGCTGGAACACGGTTTTCCGTGCCTGTACCTCAAAAGGATATGCCAATCAGTGAATACAAGGCAAATTTCAAAGGAGCCCTGACATTTATCGCAGTTGATCAAGAGCATGGACATATGGATATCAAGTTTCAGTTGTTGATGCCTGGTTTCAACTATGATCTGTCGCACCCCGGCAGAGGCAAGTCACATGGTTGGTTCTTCTTCTCTACTTATAATACCGAAGAAGCCAATTCACTGCTTGAAGTAAATGCATCACAGAATGACAAGGACTTCATTGCTGCGATTAACTGGAAGAAAATAGAAGAATATGTGAACAACGGAGGTGGAACTAAAATGCCTGCCAAATTTGCCCACAATGTATACGATGAATCCACACATACAGCTACTTCTACCATGAAGAACGAGGTGCTTACTGTTAATCCTGTGGATGTACCAGGTGCTATCTACTTTCTACCAACTCCTAAATCACCTCACGGGTGTGATGTAGACCCTAATGGAGAGTATATTATTGGTTCAGGTAAGCTATCAGCAAACATAACTGTCCATTCATTCGACAAAATGTTGGCTGCTATTGATGCGGAAAAATTTGATGGCGATGCATATGGTATTCCGATTTTGAACTATGACGATGTATTGGCAGGTAGCGTACAGAGTGGTGGCTTAGGCCCACTGCACACCGAGTTTGATGGAAAAGGGAATGCGTACACTACTTTCTTTATCTCCTCAGAGGTAGTAAAGTGGAAACTTGGAACCTGGGAAGTAGTGGATAGAAAGCCAACTTATTACTCTGTAGGTCACTTAATGATCCCAGGCGGTAACTCAAGAAAACCGCATGGTAAGTACCTAGTAGCTATGAACAAGATCACGAAAGATCGCTACCTACCTACAGGTCCTGAAATGGAGCACTCTGCACAGATTTATGATATCTCAGGAGAGAAAATGGAGCTGCTTTACGATTTTCCTACGCATGGAGAACCGCACTATGCTGCTGGATGTGATGCAGAACTTTTGGTGAATAACTCTAAGAAAATTTACCGAATCGATGAGAACAATCACCCATATGCTATTAAGAGTCCGGCAGAAGCCAGGGTAGAAAGAGATGGCAAAGAAGTACATATCTATATGTCCACCATCAGAAGTCACTTTACGCCTGATAATATCGAAGGTATCAAAGTGGGTGACAAAGTGTACTTCCATATCACTAACCATGAGCAGGATTTTGATGTACCCCATGGATTCTCCATGATCGGACAGAGAACATCTGAAATACTTGTAATGCCTGGTCAGACCAAAACTTCACTTTGGGAACCAGAAAGAGTTGGAGTGTGGCCATTCTACTGCACAGACTTCTGCTCAGCACTTCATCAGGAAATGCAAGGATACATTAGAGTATCACCTGCAAACTCAAACATCGAGTTGAGTTATACCCTGGACGGTGACGACATCTAAAATGAAAGCTGTAAGACTGATGATTGATTCAGTCTTACAGTTTTATACAAATTTCTCATTTAAAACATGTTAAACAAATGAAACGTGCTGGAATTATTATGATCATAGGTAGCAGTATGCTGCTTGGATTATTTGTTTTCCCGATGTGGAACATCCGGCTTGGAGCTCCTCAATACCCTGAGCCACTTGGAATTGACATTCATGTAAATGGATTGAAGGGAGAGAGTGAGTTCGATATTCAAAACATTGATGGACTCAATCACTACATTGGTATGAAAACACTGCCAAAACCTGATGATATGTGGGAGTTCTCCGTGTTTCCGAAAGTAGTATGGTTAATGGCCGGTCTTGGGATCCTTATTGGCATCCTGGGTTTAATGGGAAAAATATCTCCGATCTTGTTTCTTGTATGGTTTGTAATGATGAGCATACTTGGGGCACTTGGTATCTATGATTTTAATTTATGGCTGGTGGATTATGGTACCGATCTGGATCCCAATGCAATACTGAAACTTGTCAATCCTGATGGTACACCGATGCAGTATAACCCTCCACTACTGGGGCATAAAAAGCTACTAAATTTTGATGCCTTTTCGTATCCACGGACAGGAGGCATATTACTAGGGCTTGGTATGTTACTGAGTTTGGTATCTTTTTTCCTGGGTCGAAAAGCCAGATTAGTTTCTAAATCATGAGCACTATGAGATTAATAAATGCAATGCTGTTGTCACTCTTTGTTTTATCCTGTAGCACGGGTCCAAAACCCATATATTATGGACAGGACGCATGTGTTTTCTGCAAAATGACCATTGTGGATAAGCAACATGCTGCACAACTGGTCACAAAAACTGGTAAGGCCTTTAAGTATGATGCCATTGAGTGTATGCTCAATGATCTGAAGGAATGGGAACATCCGGAGGTTCAACACTACCTCGTTGCTGATTATGCCAATCCCGGCGTATTGACAGATGCCTCTGGTGCTGCTTATTTGATATCTCAGGAAATCCCCAGCCCCATGGGTGAATTCCTTACGGCATTTGAAAGTGAGGATAAACGAAACGAGACAGTGCAGGATGTATCCGGGACCGCCCTGGATTGGAAGGCTTTAAAAGTAGAATTTGAAGTTAATTGAGTTAGATGAGAATACTGCTGGCTTTATTTTTTGCTTTGATTTTTCTGCAGTCTAGCGGACAAATAATGGTTTGTCCAAGCTGTGAGATCAAGGATTTACAACAAGCAGTAAACCTCAGTGAGCCACACGATACCCTCATTGTAAAAAGTGGTGTTTATCCCGTAGTTGATCTTGAAATAACAAAACCCTTGACCCTGATTGGTGAAAAGGGTGCCATATTGGATGGTCAGAATAAAAGCTATGTGTTAAAGTTGCTCGCTGACAGTATTAATATTTCCGGGCTGAAAATCATCAATGCCGGTAAAAGCTACACGAAAGACTATGCTGCGATCTATGCCTCCAGAGCGAATCATTTGGTTATAGAGAACAACATTGTGGTCGATCCATTTTTTGGACTATTGATTGAAAAATCCAAACATGGAATCATCAGGAATAATCTGGTCTATGGAGAGAATGTAAAAGAGGATGAAGCGGGCAATGGCATTCACGCATGGCATTGCTCCAACCTGCAGATCCATGACAATGAAGTATTCAAAATGAGGGATGGCATTTACCTGGAGTTTGTGGATGAAAGCATTATTGAAGAAAACTATGCACATGACAATGTTAGATATGGATTACATTTCATGTTTTCCAATAATGATGATTATATCGGGAATCGATTTGAACACAATGGAGCAGGTGTGGCTGTCATGTTTTCTAAGTTTATTATCATGAAAAGCAATGTCTTTATTAACAACTGGGGACCAGCGAGTTATGGGCTGCTATTAAAAGAAATATACGATGCGGAAGTTTTGGATAATGAATTCACCGAAAACACGACGGCTGTTTTTATAGATGGTACCAGTCGTATTAATTATGTCGGTAATGTATTTAATAAAAATGGGTGGGCGATTAAGGTATCCGGAGGTTGCTACACCAATCGGATCACCGGAAATGATTTCAAAGGAAACTCTTTTGATGTTTCCTATAACTCTAAGATGAATGATAACACGTTTGATGGAAATTACTGGGGGGATTATACCGGATACGATCTAGATAAAGATGGTGTGGGAGATGTGCCGTATAGACCGGTGAAGCTATTTTCTTACATTGTGAATAAAACCCCGGAAACCATCATTTTACTCAGAAGCCTTTTTGTAGACATTATGAATTTTTCCGAAAAGGTTTCGCCTGTTTTTACTCCTGACAACCTGGTGGATCGAACACCGGCAATGAACGCATTCAAATGATTCAAGTTACAGATCTAAATAAAAGCTTTGGCAAATTGGAGGTATTGAAAGGTGTGAGCTTTTCAATTAATCGTCCCGGTGTTTTCGCGGTTCTTGGGCACAATGGATCCGGCAAAACAACGCTACTAAAAACCATTTTGGGTATGGTCATTCCTAATAATGGCGAACTTCAGGTCAATGGAGCAGCCATTAAAAGAAGCTGGGAATACCGAAAGGACATAGCTTACTTACCACAGATTGCTCGTTTTCCGGAGAACTTGACAGTCAATGAGCTTATCAAGATGATTTTAGACATTCGAAATCGGAAGGGTAGAGAGGTTGAGCTAATTCAACGTTTTGGATTGGAGAAATTTCTGGATAAGAAACTGTCTGATCTTTCCGGGGGTACAAGACAGAAGGTGAATATCGTGTTGGCATTTATGTTCGATGCAAACATCTGCATCATGGATGAACCTACGGCCGGACTGGATCCGGTGGCACTCATAGAGTTAAAGAAGCTGATTGAAGAAGAACGTGAGAAAGGTAAAACCATACTCATAACCACACACATTATGAGCCTGGTAGAGGAGGTGGCCGAAGAGATCATCTTCCTGCTGGATGGTAAGATTCATTTTCAGGGAACATTGGAAGAGATGCAAAAACAGACGAATGAAAAAGATTTGGAACACGCAATCGCAGCGATGCTTGTGCCTAATGGCACACATAATCATTAGAGAATTGAATTGATAAAGAAATGGCTAGAACTAAATGCTATCCGTCTCGAGCTTAATACGAATACGATGATCAAAATATTAAAATACAGCTTTTACGATTTAATGCGTAGCAGATGGAGCTACGTGTACCTGGCATTTTACATGCTTTTGGGATTCGTTTTGCTTTTCCTTAATTCAGACCTATCGAAAGCAACCATTACCTTGATGAATATCATAGTGGTACTTACCCCCATGATCGGAACCATCTTTGGAATTATGTATTTCTATAACTCCCGTGAGTTTACGGAGCTATTGCTCTCACAACCCGTGAAGCGTTCCACCATTTTTCTTGGACAATACCTGGGCCTGTCACTCTCACTCTCCATGAGTTTAATTATCGGGCTAGGCATACCCTTTCTAATGTATGGGATCACTCAATCAGATGCGGTTGGCAACTTTATCACACTGCTTGCGTCTGGCACATTTCTCACGTTCATTTTCGTGGCTTTGTCCCTTAATATTGGTCTTGGTAACTCTAACAAAATCAAAGGTTTTGGCTATGCCATTTTGATGTGGCTCTTTTTTGCGGTGATCTATGATGGACTATTTATGATTTCACTAATCGTTTTTGGAGACTATCCGTTGGACAAGTTTGCTCTTGGAGCTTCGCTTTTTAATCCGATTGATTTGAGTCGTATCATGATTTTACTCAAACTGGAGATTTCAGCGCTTCTCGGATACACAGGTGCATTGTTTCAGAAATTTTTTGGCACCAATTTAGGAATACTCATTTCAGTTGGTGTGCTGCTGCTTTGGATATTTATTCCTGTGATGCTCATGCTTCGAAAATCGCTTAGAAAGGATTTTTGAGGCAAAAAAAAGGAGACTGCTAAGCCTCCTGTCTAAGTAAATTGTAGTTCTTGTTTTCCCAGGTCTCCATCATGGTACTACTAGAACTCCCTTCGTCATACACATGCCACTCAGCGACTGGTTTACGATAGATGTTTAAGCTAACGGAACGGGCTTTGTTGGCATTGGAATACCGATGAATACCGATTTGATTCATGTATGAAAACTCATCGTTCCCCAAAAGCATATTACTTACTTTTTCCAATCGATCGTCATCAACATTGATCTTGAATCGCTCTTCTCTAAGCATCCCTTCAATCGGGTGAATCCATGCCTCCTGGGCATTGAAGTCATGAATAGGAGAGGACTGGCCTTTTTCCCAGCAGACCAGTAGCACCTCAAAATCATCATTTCGTGCCAGCACATTTCTTGCTTGTTTCTCGTCACTCCATGAATAGTATTTTTCAAACTCTTCACGAGGTATCTCCACATTGGTCATTACATCCAGCACATGATTCCCTGATTCCACGCAATTGTTAAGAGCATTTACCAGCTGCTCAACTGTTCTAATCGTTTCCATAATCGAATATTTTTTGATTAAAGCCAAGTTAGGTGTCAGCTCCACAAGGAATTGTGATAATTGCCACTTGGCAAGCTGAGATTCATCAGTCGGATGACGTAAATCAGCAGGGAAGCTACTATTTGTCATTACCACGGGTGTTTCTCATCCCTACTTTTGGCTTGCATTGGAACTTTAAAAAATACAGTCATGAAAAAAATACTTGTACCCATCGATTTTTCTGAAGTAAGTGAGCATGCCACTCAGTTTGCTATCGAATTAGCCGAAAAGAATGATGCTGAAATCACACTACTTAACTGTCTTCATTTTGATTATCATGCTGGTTACGAATTCACATCATTTACCAGTGCAAAATCTTTATTGGCAGATTTTAAAGGGGTCATGGAAGAGAAGATGAAAAAGTTTGTAAAGCTGTTTCAAACCAGAAGAAGAATCAATACGATGGTGAGTGAAATGCATTTGGTTATGGGCATTAAGGATATGGTCACAGAACAGGGGTATGACCTGGTGGTCATCGGAACAAACGGAACTTCAGGATTGGAGGAAGCTCTTGTGGGTTCAAATACGGAAAAAATTGTGCGGAAAATACCATGTCCGGTTATATCTGTTCCCTCTCGTTGTTCTGTCGATGGTATTAAGAAGATCTTAGTGCCCATAGATATAAGAGAAATCAAGAGTAGCTTTTTAAAACAGATAGGAGACTTGCAAAGACAATTTGATGCACAGATAGAATTTCTATGGGTAAAAACACCTCACAACATAGAAAACGAAATTGTTGTGAGTGCTGAGCTTAGCGAATTCACCGAATCGTTTAATATCAAAGACTATGAGTTTACTGTGGTAAAAAATGTATTCCCTTCCGATGGGATTTTGTTACACGCTGATGAAACCAATGCGGATATGATTGCCATGCCAACACATGCGAGAAGAGGCATTTCTCATTGGCTATCCGGTAGCCTAACGGAAGATACGGTCAATCATATCGATATCCCTGTTTGGTCCTTTAAGATGGATAAAAATGAAAAATCCCTGAGCCTAAAAAGTATAAAAGAGGCTTATGGAAAACCAGAGTATAAGAAAATAGAAGTTTTAACTACAGATTAAATTCAAAATGAAAAAAATAATAGTACCAATAGACTTTTCTGAGGAAGCGTCCCATGCACTGAATTTTGCAATTGAGTTCAACGAACGGGTAAAAGGTGAGATTGTCCTCGTCCATGTAGTAGAAATGCCGGTAGGACATTTAAGTTTTATGGGCGAAGTAAATACTTCCGGAATGGAGTCCTTTTACACGGGTGAATACCTCAAAGCCACCCACAATAAATTGGATGAATGGGCAAAGCGCCCCAAGGATGCAGGCCATAAAGTACATGTACACATGAAGTCTGGAAATGCCTTTACGAACATTAGTAAGTTGATTGCAGAAGAAAATGCGGGCTGGATAATTATGGGCTCAAAGGGAGCTTCAGGTATTCGGGAAGTTTTCATTGGCTCGAATGCTGAGCGAATGATCCGACATGCAGAATGTCCCGTGATTATAATCAAAGGTGAAACGCATTTAAAGGACATGAAAAGCATGGCTTTCGCTTCAGATCTGAGTGCGGAGCAGGATTTGATTGCGTATAAGGCAAAGGAAATTCAGGAGTTGTTAGGTTTGAATATGCACGTTGTGAAAGTAAAGACTCCTTACAACTGGCTTGAAGAAGTGCAGGTAAAAAAACGCCTGGAACAGTTTGCGGAAAGAAACCACCTAAAAGACTATAGCATAAGTACGGTTGAAGCTGAATTTGTAGACGAAGGTGCTGTACAGTTTGCCAATGAAGTGAATGCTGGTCTTATAGTGATGGGGACACATGGTAAGAAAGGAATAGCTCATCTGATCGGTGGCTCCATTACCGAAGATGTAGTAAATGAATCTAAGATTCCAATCCTGGTTTATAAGATTTTAGCGTAATATAGAATTCGGATGCTAATAAGGTTTCTGATTCGAACCGAGCACAGTCACATAACCCTGACAGTAATGTCAGGGTTTTTTGTTTGGCTAGCGTATTAAGGTAAAACTAGAAGTAATGCCTACACTAAAGTTGCGTGGCAACCGATCCACCCCGAAAATTGCCCGGGAATGAGTTCCTTTCTCTTCCAGGACATTCACAAACAAATCTGATGCTCCATTTACAATCACTGGCGCATTATCCCAACCTTCAGTGGATTGATAGTAAGCATCAAAATGATTCAGTCCTTCAACTGAATCAAAACCAATTTTGGAGTCAATTTGTGCAATTACGTTCAAAGCGCATAGCTCCATGGCCTTTATACCATCTTCGTCAGAAATGGAAGCTCCGAGCTTACCCTGATGCAAGAATTTCTCATTTAGAATAGGAAATTGTATAGCTACATAGGCAATAGCTCCTCGTTTGTTAACTGAAACGTAGTTTCCTCCTGGAGTAGAGACTTCTGGTAATGAAAGACCCAATGCTTTTACTCTTTGTGATAGATTCATACTGTTTAATTATAAGTTTTTTGAACTCTTATTGAGGTTATTCGGGTTGGTACATAAACATGAAAAATGCCTCACTTTATCATTCATACAAACACGAAAGCGATTCAATCTGTCGATGCGCAAACCATTTTAAAGACCGTTCATAAACAAGCTGTTTCCAGCGGCCTTTTTGATGAAAATGACATCAAGGTTCGTTTGGTTCCATTTGAGAAATCATTGGTAGCAGGAAAACCAGATAATGACTTTATTCATGTTTTTGGCTACATCATGGGAGGGAGATCCACAGCTCAGAAAAGCAAACTCTCTGAAGCGATTGTTAAAAAACTCGATGAGCTCCTTAATACCGAGAACATTGCCATGAATGTGTATGATTTTGAGCCGCAGACATACTTTCATCGAAAAATGATTTGAGGAAGAGAACTACTCAGCCCATTTCGACTGCAACAATCTTTGTGGATTGAGATTTTCCTTTGAGTTTGATTGCACCAAGATCCCGGGTCTTAATTTCCTTTGGAAGATGTTTTTTAAGTTCTTCTGAAATAATCAGTGACGCACCATGCTCATTGCATAAGGCTTGTATCCTGGCTGTTGTGTTTAGTACATCACCGCTAAAAACAATCTCCTTTTTTAGTGCTCCTATTTCTCCAGTTGTCACCGCACCGAGATGCATTCCGGCTTTAAATTCTGGAGAAATGCCAAAATTCTGATGAAATAGATTCCGCGTTTTATTCATACTACTTGCAATTTCTTTGAAGCATTCAATGCAGTGATTCTTATTTAAACCTTGCTCTTGCTTCCATGAAACGACTACTTCATCTCCAATGTATTGATATACTTCGCCCAGATGATTGATGATTGGATCTGTCATTACATCATAGTATTGTTGAAGAAAATTGAAGTAATTAATGTGTCCCAGTTTCTCAGCAATAGCAGTTGAGTGCTTCATGTCCAGAAACATAAATATCCGCTCTTCCACTCGAGGCTTATGATACTTTCCTGTAAAGAAATTGAACATTACCTGATGACCCAGATTTTCGCTAATTGCAGCGTACAAAAGGCTTATCGCCAGGTGGAATGAAATTTGAAACATTGTATTGATGAACACAATACTTTGGAAAAACTGTAGGGTCTTTTTCCAAATCTGATGATTCAGGATTGATGTGTTAAGCTCAATTGCAGATGCGATGGGAAAGAATAATGCCTGAATCACAAGCATGAGCAACAGGTAAATTAAGAATTTGTATCCTACTTTTCTTTTAAAACTGTAGTGTCGAAATCGCTTTTCAAGGATCACAAGCTCGATTAACCCAACCAATAGACCAACAGAGGTCACAGCCAAACTTGCAAAAATGAAAACTGGTATTGTTAGACTAACCGCAGAATCAGGGTTGAGGTTTTGATTGCCCGTTGCTACTGTTTCAGCTAATAAAAATACCCAACCGGTCACCAGCCAGATGATCCCAAAAGGGATAATGCGGCTGATGTTACGTTTTTGTTTTGGGCTGAGCACAATGATAGAATTTAGGCGTGATGACAGCTACTAAATTAACGCATTAAGCGGTTTTCAAGCTATTCCTTCGATTTCGCATGGGCCAAAAGTCGAATGAGGTCAACTGTAGTTACAAGCTTCCATTGCATGGCTGAAACAATACTATGTACGGCCAGAAGCTCCCTCTTAATAGGAATTTCTTCATTCAAGTTTTGCTCTAACATTTGTTTAGCTGGATCATATCCCAATTGCGCATATGCGTTCAAAATTGCTACTGAGTTTTCTTCTGCAGTAATTGGTCGTGACTTTGGTTTATGCCCCACTGCTTCAATCATAGATTCAGCAAGTGTCCAGGTAGACCATGGGTTTTGACCAGTGACAAGTTTTCCATCCACCACCACATTTTCCAAGTACATAGCACCTTCCTGAAAAGATGCACCCGATTCAATGAGCTTGTCCTGAAGAAGAAAAGGAAATATTTCAGATGCATCTGGAATGAGGAAAATTTCTTCTTCATTGGTGAATCCGCTGACAGACTTCTCATCCAGAAGTGAGCGACCATCACTAAGAGTAACATTAACGAGAGCCGCCGGACCGTGACATACGGCACCAACTACTTTATCATTTTCGTAGAGTTCTCTTACAATATTTTGAATTGAAGCATTCTCTGGAAAATCATACATGGCTCCCTTTCCACCTACAAAATAGACAGCCTCATAATCCGAAGGGTTTAGATCAGCTAAGGCAAAGGTATTGTTGACTTTGTATTGTGCAACTGGATCATTCATGAACGCATAATCATACATCTCAACATCGTCATCATCAATAACCACCGGGGTTTGGCCGCCAAGTGGGCTTGCCACCTCTACTTCAAATCCATTAGCCATGAAAACATAGTACGCTCGGGACAGCTCTGTTAATTCATAGCCTGTGGATTTGCCACTGGTGCCCATTTCAGCAGTGCTGGTCACCACTGCTAGTATTTGGCCCCGATATTCAACTGAGTCATTTGTTAGGTAATTGAGATCGGAAGGACGTGTTTTGGTGATGCCTTCATACATCGGTTTATCTGCTACTATTAACCCCATAAACCAATAGCCAAATACGGTCAATGATATGACTAGAATGACAATGGTGATTGCTGACCGTTTAATGATCTTTTTTGCCTTAGACATGATACGTGTTTTAGTGATCTGAATTGATTACAACTGAAGAGGGGTGTCGTGGACTAAAAGTTACACGTTGAGAGCTATCGTTCTTTAGATACTAATACGAAGGTGAGATTTACAAACATTAATAATTGAATATCAATTTTCCTCCATCTGACGAAAGGTCAGATTTATTCGCGGTTGATTCACCTTTTTAGTGGGTGGGAGCCGATGAAGCCAGTGGGTTTGAGTGGTGCCTTTCATCACCAATAGACTACCATTTTCCAATAGTAGGTCGATGCGTTCCTTGGTTTGCTTATGCTTAAAAGAAAACTTCCGCTCGGCACCAAAGCTTAATGAAGCAATCGATCCGTCTTTCTTTAGTTCAGTCTCACCATCACTATGCCAGGCCATGCCTTCTTCGCCGGAATGATACAAATTCAACAGGCAAGAGTTGTAAGTTTCACCGGAGTGCTTTTCAGCGAGCTCTTTGATAGACCGGAGTTCTTCTGTCCATGGAAGTGCTACTTTGGTGGTACCTGAATAGCGATAGGGAAAGGACTTTTCCGCATACCAGGCTACCTTCCGTTTGGTCACAATCGTCTTACCGAAAATGACAGCCTGATCGGGCTGCCAGTCTATGGTAGCTAGAAAAATTTCAAATAATCGGTCAGCTTCCAGCAACTCAAAGATTTTGCCATAATAATTGACCGTGCCATCATGGGGCAACCAGTTTTTAGAAGGATATGCTTCCCGTTCGAATAGCTCCATAAACGATTTTGTGATTATTGTTTTCGTTCGATGATGTGAATGTTATTGCCATCTACTCTTCCCAAATTCCATGTTTATACAATTGATACCACTTGTTTAGCTCTTCTTCATTGTATAGCCCCATCATTTTGAGGACTTCCCTGGTGAATTCAATCGGAGCGATTCCGTTTGCGGTTATTAGTTTCTTATCGGAAACTGAAAGGGAAGCCTGATAATGAACTTCACCAGCATAATTGGGAGCTATAGCTTTTAAATAGTTCAAGTCATTGCTTGTATGCATCGTTTCGTTCAACAACCCTAACTGACCAAGAAATGTGGTGGCAGCACAGATGGCAGCAATTGGCTTATCTAAATCTGCAACCTTTCTGGTAAGTGGCTCTATTTCATTGTTTAGTCCCTTTTCCCAATGCGTGCCTCCCGGAAGTACCAACAGATCAATGTTGTCCGGTTTGATATTTTTAAGTGCTTCATCCGGAACCACTGTAAGTCCTCCCATACTTTTGATTGGCTTATCATCTTTTGAGAAGAAGATCAAATCTGCTAATTCGTTTCGTTTGATTTCAGGAGTTAGATATGCAATTTCCCAGTCTGAAAAACCATCAAATAGGAATACATATATTTTAACTTTTTCCATTGTTAACTGTATAAGGAGGTTTAGAAATTGGGTCAATTAGCATTGACCCAAAATATTAATATCTGATTTAGGAAGGTTCGTTTACACCTTTAATCAATAAATAAAAAGTAAGAGAAACTTCACCAACTGCCGCTGAGAATCCCACGATGTTTGCTAACAAAGCTTCATTTCCGGGAATCATGATATTACCAAAGGTCTCAATCAGGTACCCAAAAGCTGCGAATACCATCAGGATTCCGAAAATACTTGGGAACAGATTGGATCGATTGAGTAGAATTCCAAGCAGCAAACAATGTATCCCGAAAAATGCACCAGCAAGCAAATAGCCATAATTGTGTGCCTGCAAAAAGAGCATGGTCCAGGTTTCTTGCTGTTCCATTCCCAGCACAGAGAGGTAGCCACCTGAAGTCGCTGCTTCGATCACCATGTAATGATTTAATAGGTTAAGGCTTGCAATCGCCGGATGTGCCAAGAGGCGGAATACAGCCGCAATGATGGCGAGTGTTTTATTTACTCCTTTCAGTAGTTGATACAGAAGAATAGCAATTACTGCATCTAGTAAAAAGGCAATGAGATCAGTTGTCAGTCCTAGCCTGAATAGGCCTTCTGATGCCACAATGTTAGCCAAAGTATTTTCCGGTTCACCAGGTACAAACAAGGTGCCTCGCACATAGCCCTGGCTGAAACCAGCGCAAATAATGACCAACAGGTACAGGATACCTGTCAGTCGAGCTGTTTTTTTATTGTCAGTTTCCATCACAATAAAATTAAGCTAATTCAAAAAGTTCATCCATTGGCTTCCTTACTTTCTTACGCTTTTGCGTTTGATCATTTTCAGAACGATATCCTATGGGAGCAATGACCGAAGCATTGAGTCCTAGCTCGTCCAGTCCGAGAATGCGATTGTATGCCTGTTTATCAAATCCCTCCATTGGACATGCATCTATCTTGCGATCGGCACAAGCTATAATGAGGTTATTCAGAGCCAGATACGTTTGCTTTTCAGACCAGCTTTTTCGCTCTGCTGATGTCTTATTTGCAATATCTGATTTGATGAACTCACCATATTGTTTCAAGCCTTTTGTGTCCACAGTATCTTGCGTATCTATAATCAACTGAATATAATCATCCACATGTTGATCATGGTTTACGGTGTAGTTGCAGAATATAAATAGATGCGAAGCGTCTGTGATTTGCGCCTGATCCCACGAAGCTTTCCGTAGTTCCTCTCGTATCTCAGGACTCTCGATGATCAAAACCTTATACATCTGTAGGCCATAAGAGGAAACGGATAAGCGGATAGCTTCCTTTAAGAAATCCAGGTCGTCAGTTGACACCTTTCTTTTAGGGTCAAAGACTTTAGTGGCATAGCGCCAGTTTAGTTTGTCTAATAAATTCATAGTCCTTTTAATTTTTGGGTTTAATAAATGTTTTAATGATGAAATCTTCTCTAAATCCGGTCTTTAGGTATAGTCCTTTTCCTATTTCCGAAGCTTGCAGTGTAGCATAGTTCGCTCCCTTCATTCGGGCGATATTCATCATGTGAATGAGTAGTTCTTCCGCATAACCTTTCCTGCGCTGCGTTGGAATAACCCCCATGGAGTGGATGCCTGCAATGCCATGCTGATCCATAAAAAGTACTGCTGTGCCTACCGGAACTCCGTCATGTTTGCCAATGAAGTATTCAATAGATCCAATGGTTTTTGTTACAGTCTCAGCACTTACTTCATAACCAAATGATTCCTGAAATAGATTGGACCATGTTACTGCCATCTTTTCGTTCGTCACTTTTTGAATGACCACCCGATCAATACGCTCGGGTGCATTCGTCAGATCCATTGACATGGCTACTTGTGTTAGTTTTTCTTCAAAACCTCTGGTTATAAGTGTTAACTCTTGCTTTGCTAGATCATTTCCCCAAATGGGAATCGATACGCCATCCAGATTCCATTTGAGTTGAATGTCATGGAGTGTCAGCATGTCCAATGATTGAGTAAACCATAGTTTGTTTGGCCACTCGCCACTTCCTGCAACGCTCAAACAGTAGCCTTCTTCTTTTATGTATTGTCCGGCCAACTGACCTCCGGCCTTCCAGAGAGCAGTAAGGTTGTTAATATTTGCCTTGATTAAATCCATTATGATTTGATTAAAATGACACCTGATATCATCACGACTAATCCAGCAATCTTCTTCATCGTGATGGGTTCCATTGGCATATTAAACCACCCAAAATGTCCGGCAATAGCGGCGAAAATGAGTTGACCGGCCAGACCGAATGTCACCGCTGTGGAGATACCCAGCCTCGGAATGATGTAATAGAAAAGCGTTACCGCCAGGAAGCTCAAGACTCCTCCGGTGATCCACATATAGATCGGTATTTCCCTGAGCTGATGCATACTTGGAAACTGCCTAACAGTGACCAGCACTGCAATCAAGGTAAAGCTGGCACTCATGGTCAGTGCTGTGGAGGTGGCCAAGAGGGAATTGTTTAGTAGGATACCAAGGCGGGCATTTACCCCGCCCTGGATCACGACCATAATTCCCACCGAAAAGGAGAGAAGAAGCAATGTTGGATTATTCATCGTCTTATTGTTTTTGATGTTGATTTGAATAGCGAATGGGACTCTAGGGAACCATTCGCTTTATAGCTATCAGGCAGGAAGTCCTTCGATAATCACACCGGTAGACGTGGTAGCGGACATGCGAAGAGCCTTCAAATCTTTGTACTCGTCCGAGTCGTACCAGTTTTCCGCCATTTCAAAACTTGGAAACTGAATCATGACCAGGTAACTGGGTGTTACCGATCCCTCAACCACTCTTGTTTTACCACCCAGTACCACGTACTTTCCCGGGTGTTTTTCCACCACTTCAGCCACTTGGCTTTTGTAGGTTTCTAAATCCTCCGGACTGGTTACCGTGAGGTTGTCAAATAATATGTAAGCTGACATGTTGTTTGTTGTTTAAATTTTTCAGAATTATTTGGATATAGGTAGGGCAATGGGACGCATTGGAGAGCCGCTTGCACCTTTTTAGTTTCAGTGAAGCTGCGATGAATGCAAACTCATACACCTCATCATTGGCCAGCTCTTCCAGGTACATCTGCTCGATGAACATAACACCTTTTTCAGCCAGTAGATAGGTGTGTACAGGTACCCAATTATCTTCTCGCTCCGGAGGGAATGCTTCAAAACTCAGGTTGTCTGCACCCAGAAGCATGATGCCCTGGTCTTCAATAAGCCACTTTACCGCATCAAGGCTGATACCCGGATAGTTGTCGAGATAGTGATTGGCATCCTGATAAAACTCACCCTGACCTGTGCGGATAACGACAACATCGCCAGGCTCCAACCCAACTCGCTGTTTTTTAAGTGCATCCTGAAGGTCTTTGGCAGTAATCCGATAGTTCGCGGGAAGTGTCCCTTTGGATGATTTTACATCAATCATCACTCCACGAGCGATGATGGGAGGGATGGTCTCTGCTCCGGTTTTTTTCCAGCCTTTGTCGCCCAGATGTTCTTCCGGAGTAAATCCATTCCAAATTTTTCCGTTCAGTCCAAAATGGTTGAGTGCATCAATGTGTGTACCCATGTGCGTGTACATAGAGATGGCATCCCCTGTGTAACTCACCTTGCGATTCATCGTTTCACCTATTCCGTTAGGGTTGTCTACGATGGTTCCGTGCGGGGTATGAGTGAGCCAATACTGATAGCCGGGATCTCCCAACGCATGGAAGCTGGGCATGCCCACAAAGTAGTCGACACTGAGGTCATAAGCCTTGCCCGAATTAATCTGAGAGAGAACGTGAAGCTTGGATGCTTCGGTCATTAAGTTCAGGGTGCCGATTTCATCTTCCGGTCCCCATGGACTTGTACCAACTACCTCTTTGTGCTGTGCCTTGACAGCCACGGTGAGAAGTAATAACATAGAAAAGAATGTTGCTTTCATAGCTTTTTAACTTTTTGATTACAAAGTTTCAAGCCAGCGAAAGCGAAAACATTAAGGTATCTTAAGAAAGGCTTTGAGTGCTCATTTTTTTTCGGATGGTACTCAAATGTTCAGGGGTAATGCCGAGATACGATGCGATCATATATTGAGGAATTTGCTGCTCCATGTCTCTGTATCGATTGATAAATTCGGAGTAGCGTAGCTCGGCGCTAACACTCATGGATCGGATGGTTCGTTCCTGTAAAGCGACATAGCCATTTTGTGTTTTGATGCGAAAGAAGCGATCCATCATGGGCACTTCATCGTACAGCTGATTGAGACGATCACGATGCACCTGCATCATGGTGCTTTCCGTAATGGCCTGCATGAAAAAAGTGGCAGGTGTTTCCGTGAGAAAGGCATAAAGATCGTTGATCCACCATCCGGAAATACCAAACTGAAGAATGTGTTCCTGCCCGTCCTCATCAACGGAATAAACCTTCATGCATCCATCCGAAACAAAACGCATATGGTTGGATGGGTCTCCTTTTTGCAACAGGTGTTCTTTCTTTTTTAGGTGTCGAGGCTTAAATGCATCGCTTACCAACGCCACTTCTTTCTCAGAAAGAGGAACGAGTTCTTTGATATTATTGATGAGGATGCTGTGCATTGGTTTGTTACGATTGCTTAAAAATGGATGGTGGGTCTTGAAGTCCACCACCATCCAAATTTAGTTGCTACTCTTCTTCCTTAAATGGAAAAAAATCAAGCACATCGTATTCCCACATGTTAGTTGGAAAAATGACCACCAAATTGGCGGTTTTTTCTCCTATGTTTTTAAACGCATGAGGTACCATAGGAGGGATATTAACAATGTATGGAGCCTCAATGGTGAATAGTGTATCGCCCAGTGCGTATAAGATTGTACCCTCCAGCAATACATGAGATTCTTCACCTTTATGAGTGTGCATGGGTGGTGCACCACCAGGAAAGGTTTCGGTGATACCGATAACAAGATTCTTATATCCGTGTTTATATCCTTCCATAACATGTACATATTCACCGGGTCCTGGATTGATGGCCGGCAGGTCTTCCACTTTCGCAACGTATTCACTCCAGTTTTTGAGTTCTTTGGATTCATAGCCCGGAGGGACGGTTCTGCGCTCCAGTACTTTATGCGAATGATGTTGGGCATGTAAATACTCCATAATTGAGTCAGGAACAGTTTTTACTTCTGCTACTAACTTTTCAATGGAGAAGGTCTCCTTCGTTTGGTCGTGAGTGTGTGATTCGCCTCCGTGAGAATGAGTTCCTTCATTGCTCTGGGTGCATGACATAGCTAAAGCAACTAATGCGATTACAATAAAATTGATCTTTTTCATGGTTGGTTAATTTGATGATAGACAGTAGAAAGATAATTAGAAAGCGTGAAAATCTTTCTAAGAATCAACTAGCAGCACTTTTCCGTAATACCGCTCCCAACTTTTTTTTGCTGACTTCATCAGTGCAGGGTATACAATCCAATGACGGAACGGCTGGATCAATTTCATGTAGGCTTTTCCAAAAAGTCCCTTTGGTTTTACGTACACAGCCATATGAATGCCATAACCACCAGCTATTTGCACTCTCCCAATATGCAGGGCAGCATGTACGGTCTTATTCTCAATTTCAGATAAATATTCATCCTCCAGTTGATAAACAGGAATAAAGTCTCCGGTACCGGGATCAGGCAGGTCTTTGAATTTCTGGTTTTCTGCCTTCGCATATCGTTCCCGGATACTTCCGGGGAGCAAATGATCTATCTGCTGTTTTTCATCCCAGTTGAAGATTTTGCCAAGAAAGAGTCTAAGACGAAATAGAAATCCTGCTAGTCCTTTTTGTGTCACCTGTTCATTCGATTCCATGAACTGATTTAGAAACAGATCCAGGCTGTGCTCTTGTTTGAGCTTTACCGGTACACGCCAGACATCTTCAATATCAAAATCTTCCAGCAAGGAATGCACTCGCCATGGCTGTTCCAGGTGGCTCTGTTTATTAATTTTGATTTGGTTGAGTGTCATGAAAGCCTATTGAGCGAATAAATATCAATTTTCATTGATAATCTTGTATTAAAAACTCAAGTGCCTCTTCCTTCGTTTCAAACCAATCGATGTTTCTGTTTTCCCCCGGTCGAGGAGTAATCAGCTTGGTATCTATCATTTCTTTAAAAATCAATTTACCAAAACCAACAGACCCCCACCTTTTCACATGTCCTTTAATTTCATCAAAGTATTGTGGAAAGTAGTCTAAAATCTCTTGTTTCAATTTTACTCGTGAGATGATTTCTAAGACGAGGGCAGAAGTACGCTCATATTTAGTGATATACTCCAGAGAGTATTTCATCAGATCAAATTCAAGCTCATGAGGTACGATTGAGTAGTCAATGACCACAATCTCCTTTTCATTATGAATTTCTGTGTAAAGCCCCTGCATCTTAGAATATTGTGCTTATTAAAGGTACCTAAATTGTTTGATGTATGATCAGCCATAAGCCATCAGATGCTTTGAATGTTGCGTATTAAGATTTATCTCGTATCTTTTGCCACCTCAAACTGAAAATCATGCTATCAGAATTACAGAAAGAGAAAATTTCGCATTATTTCCGAGTGGTTTTAGATCAAGACCGAAATGGTGTGCTAGAAGAAAATGACTTTAGAGAAATTGGTGAGTCTTTATGCGTTCTTTGGGTGTACAAACCGGGAACAAAGGAATATGAGGAAGTGATCGACAAGAGCATCCAGAGCTGGAAAATGTTCAAAAAGTATTTCGAGAAGCAGGGAGGGGTAGCGAATGAGGAACAGTTTCTCTACTTTTTTGAAGTGATGCTAAGACCAGGAAATGAACATGTTTACAAAAGCTGGGTGAAGTACATGATCAGCTCCATATTTGATTCATTTGATCTAAATAAAGATGACGTAATCTCAGTGAATGAGTATTCTGACATGTTTATGTGCTATCACATCCCCATCAAGCATTCGGCAAAAGCATTTGTCAAACTAGATAGAGACGGGGATGATTTTATCACTAAGAAAGAGTTGATGAAAGCAGTAGATGAATTCTTCATGTCAAGTGATGAAAAGTCACCAGGAAACTGGCTTTTCGGTTTTTGGGGAGATAAAGACTAAAAAAACAAAACCCCGCCGAAGCGGGGTTCATACACCTACCTAATCCTGGATGAAACTTACCATAGCTTACTCAAGCCATCCGTAGCTGGTTCATATAGGTTTGACACTTCTCTTTTGATCCGATATATAATATCTTAAGATTCTTTTTCACAATCCACTCTCCTGAATCTGTCTTTGCCATCTTAATAGAATCCTTCTTGGCGAATAGTTTAAATAGGTTCATCATAGCTGTTATTCCGTTTAATTATGATTCAAAGATGGATTTGAATAATTCAATTTAATGTAAGTATTGTACCATAAATTAATGTAGGTAAAATGCTTATTAAAATATTATTATTTAGCTAATAAATTGTACTATTTAAATATAGAAGCGCGAATCGGATCTGTATATTTAAATATAGAAGCGCGAATCGGATCTGTATAGGCTATTTGTTCATGTAATCCAGGGTTAAACCCATCATCGCATTCATACCCAGTTTCATCCCTGCATCATCTACATAGAAGTCTGGTGTATGGTGCCCCGCCACTTCATCAGGGTCGTTTTCCGGTGGACAACCGCCTACAAAGAAGTACAGCCCTGGAATCTGCTCCTGGAAAAAGGAGAAGTCTTCTGCTCCGGTAATCGGCTTAATGATTTCGACATTGTCTTCTCCGGCTGCACGCTTCAGTGTTGGAAGCATCTGCTCATAGAGGTTAGGTTCATTGTACGTCACAGGATATCCTTCATCAATCCAGACTTCTACTTCGGCATTATTTGATTCACCCGTTTTCTGAGCTACTTCTCTAATTCGTGAAAGGATTTGTGTGCGCATATCTTCATCCAGCGTACGGATGGTTCCAAGCATATACAGATCTTCAGGAATGATGTTGTATCGCACACCGCCATGTATTGCCCCAATGGTTAAGACAGCAGGTGCCTCAGTAAGTTGCATGTTTCTGCTGATGATCGTTTGAAAGTTATTGATCATCTGTGCGGCAGTCACCACCGGATCTATTCCATCCCAGGGAGCTGAGCCATGTGCCTGCTTTCCTTTGATGTCTATACGCATTGAGTTTACTGCCGCCATGATTCCTTCCGGTCTCACTTTAAGCTTTCCAACAGGTGTTTGAGCGTTGATATGTAAACCAAAAATGGCATCTACATCCGGATTTTTTAGTACGCCTTCTTTCACCATCAATTTGGCTCCACCTTCTTCGCCCTTTGGAGCTCCTTCTTCAGCTGGCTGAAAGATGAACTTTACAGTCCCCGGAACTTCGTCTTTCATTTCCCACAGCATTTTAGCTACTCCTAACAGGATACTAATGTGTGTATCGTGTCCGCAGGCATGCATGACAGGAACCTGCTCGCCATTGTATTCGCCCATCTGCTTAGATGCCCATGGTAGTTCTACACGCTCTTTTACTGGTAGTCCATCAATATCTGCTCTAAGACCTACTACTGGCCCGGGCTTTCCACCTTCAAGGATAGCAACCACTCCGGTCTTTGCTACTCCGGTTTGAGGTTCATAGCCAATTTCTTTTAAAATTTCTGTGATTCGTTCAGCAGTTTTAAACTCTCGGTTGCTGAGCTCGGCATTCTGATGAAACCAATGGCGCCATTCAATAACTTCAGCTTCTGTTTGAGCTACCATCTCCTCAATTTGCTTATCAAAATTTTGAGCAAAGAGTGTTATAGAAAATACAACTGTAAATAAGGTTAGAAAGGTTTTTTTCATAATAATTCTGGTTTTGGAAGCATAAGTTACAACTCATCCGGATATTTCTACAGTTCGGTCAGGATGATTGGTGTAGGCAATTGATCTGCGGGACTTTTGGATTGAATCTAAAAGTCAAAAACAAATGCGAGCAATCATCCTACTACCTTTTCTTTTCATCTGTTCATCTCTTTTTGCCCAAACAACTATTTCAGGACGAGTTGCTGAAAAATCCGGAGAGCCTTTGCTTGGGGTTAATGTTTATATAAAAGGAACTTATGATGGAGCTACCACAGACATCAATGGTAATTTTTCATTTACTACTTATGAGGAAGACAGCCTGATTCTTGTCGCTTCGTTCATTGGGTTTCATGAGATAAACCTCCCACTATCAAAGGATAATGAGCCCTTGTTAATCAGGATGCGTGAGAAAGTGAGTGAGTTGAATGCTGTGGTGATTACCGCAGGCGCTTTCCATGCTTCAGAGGAGGGAAAGCGAGAAGTATTAAAGCCGCTTGATATAGTGACTACTGCGGGTGCTACTGCAGATGTTCCTGGTGCTTTGAATACTTTGCCAGGCACGCAAACAGTGGGAGAGACCGGAAGATTATTTGTTAGGGGAGGTGATGGAAGAGAAACCAAGACCTTCATCGACGGGATGCTCGTGCACAATGAATACAGTCCATCCGCTCCTAATACGCCTGGAAGAAGCCGCTTCTCACCATTCATGTTTAAAGGAATGAGCTTCTCAACGGGTGGCTATTCAGCAGAGTACGGGCAGGCACTTTCTTCTGCTTTGATTCTCCAATCCAAAGATCTTGCAGAAAATGACCGAACAGATATCTCACTGATGTCGGTAGGTGCAGATGTATCGACAACTCAGGCGACCGAAAACAGCTCTTTTGCCGGAAAGGTACAGTACACCAACCTGACACCTTACTTTAAGTTAGTAGATCAGAATCTGAAGTGGGATAAAGCACCGGAAGAGTACAATTCGAATCTGGCCTACCGAGTGAAAACCAGTGAGACCGGAATGCTGAAATTCTACTCGAATGCCAGCAGATCCGACATGGAATTGTATGAATCTGATATTGCCAATCCTGAATTGGAATTGCCTGTAAAGGTTCAAAATGACTATGCGCATTTCAATGTGTCTTACCGTGAGCTTTTGGGAGAAAATTGGGGACTTAAGACGGGCGCTTCGTTTACTAAGAGTGATGATTTTGCTGCGTTAGATACTGAAAGTAGGGACCAGAATCTTACCGGGTTTCATGGTAAAGTAGTCGCCGACTATCAGTATTCAGATCGATTGGGCATCCTTGGTGGCGTAGAACTAATCCGAAGAAATGTTGATCAGATATTGTCTGATGAGAGTGGTTCATTTGAGCAAGATTTTAATGAGCAACTGGGAGCTAGCTTCTTAGAAGCGGAATGGTTTGCATCGTCTTCTTTGGGGTTCAAAGCAGGCCTTCGAGCAGAAAATAATAGCCTTACTTCAAAAAACACCTTAACTCCCCGACTTTCTGCAGCTTATAAGACAGGCGATAAGAGCCAGGTTTCATTGGCTTATGGTCAGTTTTACCAGGCACCACAAACACAAATCATATTAAGTCAACCGTCAGCAAGTTCTGAAAAAGCTACTCACTTTATTGCCAACTATCAATGGCTGAGTGAAGGTCAGAGTTTTCGGGTGGAGGCTTACGATAAACGATATGATAATCTGACACGCTACAGTCAGGTTTTTGATCCTTCCACCTATGCATTTGATGGCTATGGCTATGCAAGAGGATTGGACCTTTTTTGGAGAGATACCAAGACGTTTAAAAACACAGACTATTGGGTCAGCTATTCCTACCTGGATACCGAAAGAGCTTTTAAGGACTTTCCGGGTTCTTTCACTCCAACATTTGCATCAACGCACAACTTTTCAGTGGTCGTGAAAAAGTTCATTGATGAGATCAAAAGTCAGGTTGGGTTGACTTACGCATTTGCAAGTGAACGTACATATCATGATCCCAACACTGATCGATTCCTTTCAGGTCGTACGCCAGCATACCATGATCTTAGCTTTAATATTAGCTACCTGTATAGCAACCAGGTGATCGTTCATGCCATGGTCAACAATGTGCTGGGGATTAACAATATCTATGGGTATGAATTTGCAGACACTGCAGATACAAACGGTGTATACGCTGGTAGAGCAATCACACCAGCAGCCAGGAGGTTCATATTTCTGGGTGTGTTTATCACACTCTCCAAAAACAAAGGCATTAACCAATTACCAAATCTTTAAATCAATTAAACACTTATCAATTATGAGAAAGAATCTATTCATACTATTTACAGCGCTATGTTCAATCACGGTGCTTGCCAATGGACAGTTTGAGAAAGCCATGGGAAAAAATATTCCGGCCATGTTTACTGCCGAAACACCTGAAGCCTTGCAAGGAGTGATCAACCAGCTCAACCGAATTGGTGAAGCGGAAACTAACAGGTGGGAGCCGTACTATTATATCGCATTTGGTTATATCCGTATGAGTGATATGCATGAAAATGGTGAGGAAAAAGACAGGTTCCTTGATTTAGCGCTGGAGGCAGTAGAAAAGGCAGAGAACATTAAGCCGAATGATTCAGAGCTGGAAGCTATGAGAGGTTATGTACACATGATGCGGTTGGTCGTAGATCCTGCAACTCGAGGCATGAAATATTCAGGTATGGCATTCGCTTCTTTTCAGAAGGCCGTTCAACTGGATCCGACAAACCCAAGAGCACACTACTTATTGGGTAGAATGCAGTATGGTACTGCTCAGTTTATGGGCGCGGGTGACGGAGGAGCTTGTGAAAGCTTTGCCAATGCAAAAGCGCTATTTGCTGAGGAAGAAAATGCTGACAATCCTTTAGCGCCGACATGGGGAAATGAAACCAACAATGAGGTCATCAGCATGATATGTGAAAAAGGAGGGGAGTAAGAAATAAAGCAGTCTCAAAAGGGTTTCTTTTGAGACTGCATTCTATTTAATTGTAAATGGATCGCTCTACTTTATTATTGATGGCAGGAATGGTCATCAGGTAATCATAGATAGCTCCCACTTCATATTCTGTGAGTTGGATGTAGGGCATCATGGGATAAGTAAGGGCTTGTTCTCCCTCTTTCTGTCCAAACCTCACAGCCTGAATAAACTTTTCTTTGGACCAACTTCCAATTCCGGTTTCCTGATCGGGAGTTAGGTTTGGCGTAACCTTCACCCTTCCTTCCATATCCAGTGTTGGATTTCCACCCGCAAAATACCCCGTACTTAGCGGAGGATCCAGATAATTATTGCTCTTGAAATCAGCAGAATGACATGAGTAGCAGTCCAGATTATGAGCCAGGTACTTGCCAAGCTCAATCGTATTTGCTGTGTCTGGTAAAGGAATAGTCTCCTCAGGCATAGGAAATGGCTTAAATGCCACCTTACATAATATTTTGGTTAGAAGGGATGGTTTTGGAGGTATATCGGCTTTTTGTTCAGCTTGTACCATCCGATCATCCGATCGAAGAAATGCGATAATCGCATTGATGTCCTCATCAGCCATATGAGGTAACTTAGCCATATAGGGAGGCGCATATTGGCCATCTCTCTTTATACCGGTTCGGAGCAAATAAACCAGTTCCCCGTCCGTCCAGGTGCCAATACCATAGGTTTCATCCTGCGTAATATTTTGTGAGAAAATCTCTCCAAATTCAGCCGGGACATCTTTCATTCGCTTACCTGTAAGCTTTCTGGTGGACATGTCCATGTGACAATTGGCGCATAGCATCTGTGAAAGCTTTTTCCCTCTGGCTATTGCCTCGGGACTACTTTTGTGTTCAAATGCGATGGTTTCTACTTCGTACGAAGGAATGTCGCTTGAGTTGATGACCACTAGAGTCACGATCAGAATTACCACAATAGCGGCCAATCCCAACCCCAGGATTTTTAATACTTTTTTCATGGTGATAGGTTAGATAATAAGTGATTTTAGTAAATTAAATTAATGATTTTCTTCAAATAATCAATTGCTACCCATTAGCAATTTCCTCATTTAAGCCCTTCCATTCATTTAAAAGCCTCATTTCATCTTTAATTCCCTTGCGGATAGAAAAGCCGAAAATAGCTGCCGCCAACAGGTATGACAGATCCATAATCACCACCTGTGTTGTAGTAAAATAGGTTGAAAATTCCGGTGTGAGAATATAAAACCCAATCGTATACGCAACCAATATGGAAATTGTGACCGGCCCATGTATACGCTTACGATACGCATAGAATTTTAAAAATTTTTCATTGGAAACGGCTGTCGAATCACTGATTTCCAACTTGGTGGACCGATAGGTGCTATAGCACTCGATCAAAATGCGGAGGAGTAACCCACCCGTCATCAGTGCGATACCAATATGGCTCAATATTTCTTGAAGTGGTGCCACATAAATAAAGAAAGCAGATATGCCTATTAGCGTAATCGTCAGAATGGCAATGTTTCCAATGTGCATATTTACCGCACCCTTCTTTTTCTTTTTCGAGAGGTTGATTACCTCTTCAGCGGATGGATGTTTGGGATTGCCCCCTTTTGCATCGCTCCATTTATTTTTTAAGTCATCTAGTAAATCACTCATACTAATATTTTTTTAAGGCTTTTTTTAATTCGGTGAATTTTTACACGAAGATTTCCTTCGCTGATACCCACCACTTCTGCTATCTCACCATACTCGAGCTCATCCAGCACCATCATAATGATTAGTCTGTCCACCTCACCCAATTGACCGATGGCATGATAGAGGGCTTGATGTTCTTGTTCGGTATCAGTTGAATCATCAGGCAGTTGTGTGTACTCATCAATAGAAGCCTGGTTTTTAAGTTTATTGTCTCGGATATACTTCAGGCAGGTATTCACAGTGATCCGATAGATCCAGGTTTTATAGCTGGAAGCTCCCTTGAACTTATCAAGAGCCCTCCAGGTATTGATGAATGTCTCTTGAGAAAGATCCTGAGCTAATGCTTTGTTTCCCTTCATAAAACCCAGGCACATCTGATTGACCATAGGATAGTAATCAGCGTGCAGGGTTTCAAATAACTCGGTGTTATTGGGCATTTTTTGCTAAATAGTTATTGATTTGTGAGTATAGCCACTCCGGCTGATCAAACATGATAAAGTGTTTGCTGTTGTCGGCCAATGAGATTGTTTTATTAGACAGGTTTTCATACTGCTTTTCAAACGTTTGCTGAGACATCTCCCGCGTTGGAAATGTGGCACCAAGAATCAATGTGTGGGTTTGAATGTTTTCCAATGCAGGGCGAAGGTCCAGCTTCAACAAATCTGTGTATCCGTAAACATAGGTCTTACGATCCGCTTCCATTGACCATCCAGCAATCATTTCGACCTTATCTTCCTGATTGGTCATATTTCTGGCCATCATTAATGCCGTATTTTTAAATGCATCGTCGGACATCCCAAGCATCTGATTGTTGTATGGGCTGTCGTATTGAAGAGTGGAAGCAGGTACTCCCGGCATCATTAGTTCGCGCATGCAGGGGATCGCATCCACCAGAATCAAACCTGTGACATTATCCCCTAATGCTGCTGCCAAATCTGTTGCCAGATTTCCACCCATGCTGTGACCAACTACTGTCAGATTGGTAAGCTCTTCTTCTTTTACGTACGCAATCAAATGATCTTTGATCGGAGCATACCATGGTGTTCCAATGGAAGCTAATCCATTAAAACCGGCATACGAAACAGTGTGTGATTCAAAAGTGCCATTCAAATGCTCGATGGTTTCATTCCAGACAGATCCCGGAGTGGTGAAGCCTGGTAAAAAGAGAATTGGATTTCCCTCACCGCTTTTTTCTACCTGAATGGGTGCCTGGCTAAATGCAAACTGTACAATGAGGAGAGCGCTGAGTAAGATTACTATTTTTTTCATATCTGTTTTGTTTTCAATTTCCACTTTGAACCCAAAGACCGGAGATTGTTACAGCATCATAAAAAAAAGTTTGTTTACTGATTTTCCTTTAGTGACGTTACTTCTTTTTGAAGCTTGTCCAACTTTTGATTTAGCACCTTGTGTTGAGCAGCCATAAATTGCTTCATCTGTTCTTCCTCTTCATGCATTCCTTTTAAAGCAAGCTGGTTCATGGTGTTGACCACAATAGCGATGAATACATTGAGCGTGGTGTAGGTAGCGATGAGAATGAAAGTAACGAAGTAGACAGCAGAATAGGGGACACCATCCATAATCGGACGAGCGATGGCCGATGACCAGCTTTCCAACGTCATAATCTGGAAGAGTGTAAAAAACGCCTTATGAAGTGATCCAAAATACTCCGGGTACAAAGGAGCAAAGAGGTTGTAACCAACTACTGCATAGATGTAATAAACAATGGTGAGTAATACTACAATCCATCCAATGCTTGGGAGTGAGTGAAGAAGCGACTCTATAATCAGGCGAAGTTTTGGTAGACTCTTGAGTAAGCGTAGCGTCCGAATGATTCTTAAGGCACGAAAGATGGAGAACGATCCTGCTGCCGGCAGGATGGAAATTCCAATGACGAAGAAGTCAAAAACATCCCAACCATTCGTGAAAAACTTCCTGCGAAAGATGAATATTTTCAGCGCGATCTCGATGGTGAAACACACCAAAATCACCATATCGAAGGTGTCGATGATAGGCTCATACTCTTTCATCATCTCCGGGTAGGTTTCCAACCCGATTAGAATGGAATTGAGGATAATGATAAAGGTGATGAAATTCTGAAAACGAGGCGATTCCAGAAAATTCTTGAGAATATGCTCAACGAATTTGATCATGTGGCTTTGTGACGGTGGTAAAGTCACACGAAAGATACATCCATTTGAGGAATACCAAACTGTTTTTTATTTGGGTGGAGGAGGGGTGAAGGCCTTTGTTTAGTCATCCTCGTTGCAAACGAGGACGAGTATCTTATATACGTCCTCGCTTGTGACGTCATTAAGGATATTGATGGTGATTTCTACACCTTATTAAGTAGTTATTCAATAATTACTCTTTGAGATAATATTTCATTCCCTTTTTTAGCATTTACAATATAAACCCCTGACTGAATACCAGCGAAATCAATTCTCCATGAATCATTGAAATGGGTTATAGGCGGATTCAATGTCTTCCCAGTTAAATCACTTATTTGAATATCATATAGCAGATGATTATCTGGTGTTTTGACATATACAAAATCATCAAATACCGGGTTAGGATAAATGCTAAGATTACTTTTGTTAGAGTCACTAATTCCTAAAACTATCTCAATTGAGAGATCAGAATTGACAAAGTCAGATTCCCCATTCTCATTAATCGACTGGATTCGATAGCTATATGTCCCGGGAATCAAATTTTCGTCCAAATATTCTTGAATATCCATTTCAAGAATGGCAATCTCCACATAAGAATCGCCATTATTGGAAGTTCGCTCTAACTTGTAGGTACGTTCATTAACAAGATCATCCCAAGCTAATAAAACACTTCTATCATTGTTAAGCGTAGCAGAAAAATTTGAAGGAGCAGCAGGAATTCCAAAAGCAACGTCATTAGTTTCAATATATTCTGATTCTCCATTAGGGTTTATTGCCTTAATTCTAAACGTATAGATGGCATTATCAAGCCCTGAAATAGAGATGCTGTTTTCATCAGTTTCGACACTTTCTACTTCAGCGTAATCTGCATTTAGATTTGATTTTTGTTCAATCACAAAAGAGAACTCATTGACTGAATTATCTGTCCATGTGATTTCAATATCATCATCTGTATTAACGACAGCCTGAGCATCAGAGGGAGCAGTAGGAATTCCTACCGCAACGTCGTTAGTTTCAATGTATTCTGATTCTCCATTAGGATTTATAGCCTTAATTCTAAACGTATAGATGGCATCATCAAGCCCTGAAATAGAGATGCTGTTTACATCAGTTTCGACAGTTCCTACTTCAACGTAATCTGCATTTAGATTTGATTTTTGTTCAATTACAAAAGAGAACTCATTGACTGAATTATCTGTCCATGTGATTTCAATATCATCTGTATTAATAGCAGCCTGAGCATCAGATGGAGCAGCAGGAATTCCAACAGCAACATCGTTAGTTTCAATATATTCTGATTCTCCATTAGGATTTATAGCCTTTATTCTAAATGTATAGATGCCATCAACAAGCCCTGAAATAGAGATGCTGTTTACATCAGTTTCGACAGTTCCTACTTCAACGTAATCTGCATTTAGATTTGATTTTTGTTCAATCACAAAAGAGAACTCATTGACAGAATTGTCTGTCCATGTGATTTCAATATCATCATCCGAATTGATAGCAGCCTGAGCGCTGGAGGGAGAGGCAGGAATCCCTACTGCAAATTTCTCTGCTTCACTGAATTCTGAACCTGCTAGTGAACCATCAATTGATTGCACTTTAAAGTAAAAAATACCATCTTCTAAATTTGCTAATAACTTCTCAGTGTTATTCTGAGCATTCCCAAGTTTTTGAACTAATCTACTCCCGTCACTATTGGATTCTGGAAATAAAATATTAGATGCTTCAGTAGTAGTCCCTACTCCTAAATTATAAGATAGTTCCAAAGTAGGAGTTTCATTGTCAGACCCTGCTCCCCATGAGAAGGAGGTTACTTCATTTGTCCAAGTCCAACTCAACTCTGAAGGTGCATTGGGAGTTGAATTTGTTGAATATGTGTTGCCATTTTCATCATTCCTGTAAACGACAGTTTTTTTAACATTAGATCCCTGATCTTCTTCTCCTGTAAGTAATAAGTCTAAATCACCATCATTATCAATATCAAACCAGTTACCATCACCACTTCCCAACTGTGGAAGCGAAATAGTTGAATTTTCTGAAAAAGTAGTACCAGAATTATCATAAATTTTTGTAACAAAAGAGTTGGTTGAGAAATCCAATGTTCCAGTTATTAATAAATCTAAATAACCATCGCTATTGTAATCCCTAATATCCAGTTTGCCTCTACTGGGGTTGGCAAAGTCTGTATCCTGTAACTCTACGAACCAATTATTTTCAGCTCCTACGTTTTGATAAATTTTTGTGAAGTACTCATCCGCTCCAGAGCCACGTCCAGAGATGATGAAGTCCAGATCACCATCATTGTCAAAATCAAACCACTTCATCTGACCTGCAGGAAAAGAACCGTAGTTTTGTGGTGGTGAGAAGGTTCCATCTCCATTGTTAGGGTAAATTTCTAAGCTTCCTCCACCGGATAATAAATCCAAATCACCATCATTGTCAAAATCACCCAATGTCCCTACCACTGAATACGAAGTAAAAGATAGGTCGAACTCAATAAATGAATCATTGCCTTCATTAGAATAAAGCCTTAAATCACTTGAGTAGCTTCCGTTCTCATTTTTTATTGATCCAGAGAGTAATAGATCAAGGTCTCCATCATTATCTACATCTCCAAACTCAGCATTGGTTCCTCCTAGATTTGTCAGACCAGCCTCTACTTCAGTAAAGGTTAGGTCTCCATTATTTTTCCATAGTGAGGCCAAAGGATCATAACCTTCACCAGCCAATAAAACATCAAGAAATCCATCATTATTGTAATCCCCTAGCGCAATTGTTGCATTATAAAGCGGCGTTAAGCTTACGTTAAGTTTTGTAAAACTTCCATCTTGATCATTGATATACACACTAGTTGACAATTCAGAACTTTCATCAATTCCTGTAGTAATAGCATCTAAATACCCATCATTATTCAAATCACCGGTGGCGATAGAGCCTAAACTCTTGTTTTCTAAACCGGCACTAGATAGCTCTGAGTAGGATTGTGAAAAGAGATTAAAAGAAAGTAGTAAGAATAAAATAGGTAGAGTTTTTTTCATTTTGGTTTATAAATTTTAGTTGAGGTAGTAAGCGGTGTTTGTCCAAGATTTAACTTGAAAGCACTAAACTAACGAAACTGCTATATTACTGCAACGGTATTCACAATGAACTGCTTTGTGAAATGAAAATCCAGAAACACTTTGGCAATGCAATTTTTTAGTGAGTGTTATAGAATAGTCTTTTAAGCCATTACTAATACCATTTCAAGTACTCTGATGGCAAATATTCATGCCATATGGCGTTATATACCTTTTAAATATATTCGGGGTGCGAGTTTACCTGCTAGTGGTGGTAAACTCGCACTCTTTACTTATCACTTGGCCCTACGATAGAAACCCAATATCTCCAGTAGTTGAGAGTAGTTTTCTAAAACTATCCGAGTGATCGCCACAAAATTACTAATCCGTCACGGAACGGTTTCACTCCATCGTTCCGTCGTTTGGTTTGAGGCCCGCCTTTTCCTTTTTCCTAATAAATTCCTGGAAGCCGTCATATTTTTGGTGGTAGCTGTCGTTCCTGACCTGGTAGCTACGATTTTTTGGTGGTAGCTGTCAATCCCTGGGTGGTAGCTGCAGTTTTTAGTCGGCAGCTGTGACTCATCAGTCCGTAGCTGTGATTAATTATTAGGTAGCTGTGATTTGTATGTCGTAGCTGTCGTTTTTTGATGGTAGTTGTGATATTGTCTGACTTTTTACTTCGATTCTATCCAGCACTTTTTTAAGCAATTCATTAAACACCTCCGGCTTTTCGATCATCGGGTAGTGGCCGGTAGAGTCAATATCAAGCACTTGATAGGAAACGCCTAAGGAGTCCAATCCTTCACGACTGGTAGGAGAGGCGTTGCTATTGATCAGGTAGAGGGGCTGCTCCAGTTGGGAGAGCAGTGTCTGTTCTTTTACACCATAGTCCAGCAGTGCCTTTAAGCTACCAATGGCGCTTTCCGGATTGCTGGAGGCAAAATCTTCCATTACCCGCTTTTTCACAAGACTATCCGTACTGCTATGGAAAAGGGAACCTTCTGCATATGCAGGAGCTATCTCTTTAAAATTTTCTTGCAACATCACCATGAATGCATCAACTTGTTCCTGTACTTCAGGGGTTAATTCAGACCCGACATCTTTGAAGTTATCGACCCCAATCAGGGCGATCACCTTCCTGTTTTTAACAGCCGATTCCAAAATCACATTTCCGCCCATGGAGTGGCCGACTAGCACAACATTTGAAAGTTTAAGTTGATCGATCAAGGCATTCACATCTTCACCATAGCCCTCAATGGTCCATTTCTCTTTATTCATTCCAGACTGACCAAATCCAGGCAGATCCATCGTGATTACCTGATAATCTGATTTCAACGCATCAACCTGGCTATCCCAGTACGTTTGGTTTATGCACCAGCCATGAACGAAGAGAACAGCGATTTCACCATTTCCATAGCTTTTGTAGTCAATTTTTACATCGCCATTATAGATATTGACCGGTTCTACAGGATTCTCAGCTTTATCAGATGGTGATGTGCAGGAGTAAAGCGCAATGACACAGGCTAGCAATGCATGAGAAGGTAAATTATTGATATGCACAGGTGGTTATTCTTTTAAATACGTTTCATTCAGTATTTCATTGATCTCATGGACGACCTTATCCAGGTCTTCGCAGGATTTGTTTAATAGTACCAATAATTCGTTGATTTCCGCTTGAGACTCTGCATCTTTCAGGAGTTCAATAATCCCCATCACATTAGCCAGTGGTGCTCGTAATTCATGTGAGTTTTTGAAAGAAAACATTTGAAACTGTGTGGCCTGGTCAAGTAGTTTTTTTGTGCGTTTATTGACTGCCTTTTCCAGGTTTGCGTTAATAAGTCTTATTTCATAATTAGCAGACTCCAGTTCTTTGGATTGGTTTTCGATCTGTGTGTTTTTTAATGTAAGTTCGTCATTCTTCTTTTCCAGCGATTGAATAAGACTAAGATTTTTACGCTCATATTTTTCATTTTCTCTTTTGAAGAAGATGGTTGCTACAATAAATATCACATAACTTGAGAGAGTCACACTATGGAAGGTGAAATATGATATCGAATCAAAGCCCATCTGAAAGTATCCAATATTTAAATACTGATGGATGGGATCAAAAAATGCGAGTGGAACAAAGCTGCCCATCAACCCAAGAGTAAGGCCGCCTTTTTCTTTGAAATTGAAAACTAAAATTGGAATGATAGAAGTAGTCATGATAAAGAGCCTTGGCATGAAATACATGGGCTCTTCGATTGGTACTTCATTTTCCAGTTTCACCTCTATGGAAGAAACGAAAGGGTAGACGGAACACATCCAGCTTAAGATTATTCTACTCAAAAGGGAAAGGCCTATTTTGTTGAGTAATAAAATCACAGAGAAAGCACCGATATTGCCAAATAAGATAAACTGACTGAAGGTGTTCCAGCCATTGTGTTGATAATGAATCAGGAACAGCAGCCACATGATTACGAACACGATAAAAACGAGTCTGTTGCTGATAATTACATTGCGTGCTTTATCTGCATCAGAAATCTTATCAATTCCGACATTGGATATTTTTTGCCATGTTCTTTTTATAAACTGATTCACTAGCGGTATTAGTAGATCAAATTAAAAATAGTGAATCCATAATGGATTCACTATTTTCATCAGCTTATCTTCGCACCCATGCAGCCCATTCTATTTATTGACCGTGACGGCACCATCATCCAGGAAACGGATGATGAGAAAATTGAGACCATCGAAAAGCTGGACTTTTTACCGGAAGCTCTGTACTACCTGAAGAAAATTAAAGAGGAAACAAACTATAAGTTTGTGATGGTCACTAACCAGGACGGGTTAGGCACGGAAGCATTCCCGGATCATGAGTTTTGGCCGGTGCACAACTTCATAATGCGGTTGCTGGAAACCGAAGGCATTCACTTTGACGCAATTCACATTGATGAGCACTTTGAAAAGGATAATCACCCCAACCGCAAGCCGGGGACAGGCATGCTAACCGAATATATGACTGATGATTACGATCTGGAAAACTCTTATGTAATCGGAGATCGAGCGACGGATGTGCAATTAGCACGAAACCTGGGATGTAAAGCGATCTATCTCAGCTCTGCCTACTCAGACAATGAAACTGAGGCAGAGTTGAAACCGAAAGGTTGGAAGGAGATTTATGAGTATTTGATTGGATAACATTGTCAGTCTGAGCCTGTCGAAGACGACATTACTCAAAACAAAATACTCCTTTGCCATTCCCACACCCTTCGACAAGCTCAGGATGACACCAGCGCTAAAATTTGCAACTTAAACCCTATCCCAAGGGATACCCAACAACATCAACACCAACGAAATGGTGAAGAAGATGGCTTGAAAGCGGAATTTCACTTGTGCATCCTGCGTCTTCTTACTGATGGACCGACCTATCTGAGCTGCTGCCACCGCAAATACCATCAATGCAATGTGTTCCACTGACCAGAAGCGGGAAACATCATCGCCCATGTTGTAGGTAATAAATGGACTATAAATGAAGTATAGAATCAACCCGGTGAGTAGCTGAAGATGCATCATGCCAACAAAAGCAACTGCGACTATCTTGTCAAACTTTTTGTAATCACCACCACCGAAGAGACCGATCAGTGATTTGAGTATTGCAATAACAACTGCAACAAGGATGAGCCATCGAAGGCCGGAGTGAAGGTGAAGTAGGAAATTGTACATGGGTTGAATTTTTTGTCAAATATAGTGGGTGCTGTTAATCTCATTTAGTAAGTCATCCCGAATTTATTTCAGGATCTCTCATTCTGCAATTGTCAGTCTGAGCCTGTCGAAGATGACATTGTTGCAATCAAGCTTTTTACCAACGCTTCACCCACACCCTTCGACGAGCTCAGGGTGACACGCCCAAGTGTAAGTAGTGCTCTCCATTGTCAGTCTGAGCCTGTCGAAGGCGATATTAAAGAAATGTCATCGCTTAACTGACCTTGTTCGCCACCTACTTTTAAAGATCCTTCACTGCGTTCAGGATGACACTCTGATCTAAATTCATCGACGGGGAACTCTTGATCAGCTCAGCTTTATTTTTTGTGCTGTCATTCTGAGGACGAAGCTTCTTTTGAGGTGAAGGAAGTTCCGCAACAAGTAAGGGAATTGTATAGACTATTTGATGTTTTATATTCCCCCTTTGAAGGGCGGTGTGGAGGAAAGAGGGTTGGAGGGGGATGTCTTATGCTCATCGCTTCTAGTCCCATCAGAGGGACACTGAAATAATTTTATCTAAGTGTGGAATATTAATCGAGTAAAATCCAACTGCCGGATTTATTCCGGCATCTTCCATAAACCCAGAGGGGAAGATCCCGGCACAAGGCTGGGAATTAGTTCATCGTCATCAAAGCACTCATCAATTTGATTCCATACCAAAGATTTCCAATGCGCATGTTTTCATCAGCCGCATGCTGGTTGTTGTCGTGATTGGCAATCGGAAGTATGATCGCCGGCTTTTTCAGCTCATCGGTAAAGAGGTAAAGTGGGAGAGAGCCACCTAGGGTTGGCATTAAAATCAGATCATCACCAGCGACATCTTTGGAACGAGCGATCACATCCTGTACAATAGGGATGTCCATCGAAGTTCGGGCTGCCGGATATCCACCTGAGCGTGTCACTTTAGCGATTTTCGGGTATTTCATGCGCGTTTCCTGATCTGGATCTTCTCTTACAATATGAAAGCCTTGCTTCAGGATGTGTGCTTCAACCAGGTCTTTCTGTTTTTCCGGATCACATCCCTTTACCAAACGCATTCCTATTGCAGCTGTGGCAGTGGCTGGCACTACATTACGAGCAAGCTTACCGGTGTTGCCACTGCTAAGGCCCTTGATGGTTAAAGAGGGTCGTAACAACCGCTCATTGTACGATTCTGTACCTTCCGGATTGTTGATGCCCAATTCACGCTTGAGGTCTTCATCAATCGGAGGAATATTCGCTAGTGCCTCCTTTTCCAGATCACTCAACGGCTCCACATCATCATAAAATCCATCGATGATCACATTGCCTTCCTCATCTTTCATACTTGCAATGAGTTCAGACAGTAGCTGTCCAGGCACTGGTGCCCAGTTTCCGTAATGACCGCTATGAAGGGGTCTGTTGGGTCCATAGGTGGTAATCTCCATTCCGGTAACTCCACGCACACCAAAGACAAGCTGTGGCCTTCTGGACTGATGGATGGGGCCATCACAAAACAGCCATAGATCTATTTCATCTACTAAGGCGCGATTGTCATTAAGATATTGCTGCAATTGCCTGGATCCTGCCTCTTCCTGCCCTTCAAAGAAGAACACCAGATTTGAAGTCACCTTGATTTCATTTGACTGAATCATATCCAATGCAGTCAGAATGGTAATGATAGGCGCTTTATCATCACCTGCAGAACGTGCGTAAATCCGATGTTCCTCATTGATCTGATCAAATGAAGTTGGAAACTCCATGCGTTCACCACTTTCGAAAATGGCTTTACTGTAATAGGTCGGCTCCCAGGGATCATTGGTCCAGTTGGTTTTATCTACGGGTTGACCATCGTAGTGCACATAAAAAGCTATTGTTCTTGTTGCACTTTCAACAGGGTAGTATCCATAAACGATAGGAGGGGTGCCCACCATTCTAAGCAGCTTGGTTTCTACTTCTCGTTTCTCTAATTCAGAAATAATATGATTTGCATTCTTATTAATGTTTGGAAGGTCGAATGCCACATTGGGCATGGAAAGTAGTGTTTTGAAATCCTGAAGAATCTGGACACCATTCTCCTGAATATGCTCCTCTGTGAGCTTGTTTATGTCTTGAGCTGTAGTAGAAAAAACGATTAGGATGAAAAATGTAGAAATGAATCGCATGCGTTTTAAATTTGAGTTGTGGCTAAAATTATCAAAATACCTTCTGTATTCGTCTATGAAACAAAGGTGGTAGGTGTTTCCCTAAATAATGCTGATGGATCTTCTCGTCAGGAAATCATCAAGCGAGAGGTCGCAGAAGATGATAAACTTCAGTTAGAAGCTGAACCAACAAACCCGTACGACTCCAATGCGGTACAGGTGCTTTCAAAAAATGGCAATCAGATTGGTTATCTCAACAAAGAGATGGCAGAAACCATCAAGCCTGCTCTGGATAACCAAACAGAGATCCATGTCACCGCCAAATGGGTGAATGGGGAAAAGATGTTGGGAGTAGGGCTAAGGATTGAGTTGGTGAGTTAAACCTAATCTTCTATATAAAACTCAAGGGTAGAGACAACTCGAACTTTTTTCATTACACCGGAATTTTGATCCAGATCGGTAATCGAAAAATACCCCTGATTCGCAGACTTGATTTTCCCAACTTTTGAGCCTGAATCACGTGCAAATTTCTCTGCTGCTTCGCGTGCATTCTTGGTAGCTTCCTCAATCATTTCAGGTTTGATTTCGTTGAGTTTTGTGAAAGAATATTGTACCGGTTGCCAGGTGTTCTTTGAGCTAATAACCAGACCCTGACCAATGATGGTTGGCATCTTGTACATGGCCTCACTCATCTTGTCTATTTTCGTTGTTCGCAAATTAAATTCAGCCTTAGCAATGTAGCGATCCTGGTTGTACGTATTTTGTCCACCGTAAAGCAGCGCACGGTTGTCTTGTATCGTTGGTGCTCCCACCGTCAGTTCATCTTCAGTAAATGCTAGTTCAGTAAAAAATTCCTGAAGAATTTTGGTTTGCTGCTCCAGCGTTTTTTGAAGCTGACCCAATTCATTTCCTGAGACGGTAAGTTGCAATGGCCAGGTGGCAATGTCTGCTTCAACCTTACGCTCTGCCAAACCTTTTACAACAACTGTTCGATCGAGTTTCTTTCCTGCGACATAGGTTTGACCGACAAAGTATCCTGCCAAAACAATAGCCAGTGATAGGATAACAGTAGGGAGGAGGTTTTGCTGTTTCATAAGATACGTTTCTCATGTAAGCTACAAATTTTGCGCTAAAAAATGATTTTTGTGGATACACCGAACCAGATGTGGTGAAATGCCTAAATCAGGTCATTTGAGTAAAAGTAATACCCGTAATAAGCATATTTAAATAGTTGATAAACAGCTTATTAAACTTAATTTTAGTTTTTAGCTAATATTTTTAGTATTTAGTCTTTTTTTAGCTCAGTGCAAGCTTATAGGTATGCAAACATCTCTCCCTTGCCTCCTTGTGATCCACGATAGGATCCGGGTAATGTTCAGTGTTGATTTCCGGAATCCATTTGTTGATATACGTGCGATCCTTATCAAATTTTTCAGTTTGAGAGTATGGGTTAAAAATCCGAAAATAGGGTTGCGCATCCACACCGGTCCCGGCTGCCCACTGCCAGCCTCCGTTGTTGCTGGCTAGTTCATAGTCAAGCAATTTTTCTGCGAAGTAGGCTTCTCCCCATCGCCAGTCAATGAGTAAATGTTTGGTCAAAAAACTGGCAACAATCATCCGCACCCGGTTGTGCATAAATCCTGTTTTATTGAGCTCTCTCATCCCGGCATCAACGATCGGATACCCGGTCTTTCCCTTCATCCATTTCTCAAATTCTTCTTCGTTATTTCGCCACTTTATTGCGTCATATTTTCGATTGAAATTGGCATCTACAACCTTAGGGAAATGCCATAGAATTGCCTGATAAAAATCGCGCCAAATCAGTTCGTTGAGATACTTTTCATTTAGACCTTTTGCTTCCTTCACCAGATGTCGAATACTCACTGTTCCAAAGCGAAGATGAATGCTCATTCTGCTGGTACCTCTGATGGCCGGAACGTCTCGTGTTTCATGGTATTTTGCAACGATATTTTCGTTCAGTTTTCGATCAGGAAATTCAATACCAGCCGGTTCAAATCCTACCTCTTCCAGACTCGGAAAATCAAGTGAATCGGTTTGGTACCAGTTAGATTCTTTCTCTGATTTGTATGCACTCAGATGTCCACCTTCCAGGGTCTTTTTCCAGAGTCTGCTATAAGGTGTATAGACTACATAAGGGTCGCCATTGTCCTTTACAATTTCATCCTTTTCGAAAATGACGTGATCCTTCTTTACTCGAAATTCGATTCCATGATCTACCAATAAATCATGGACTTTTTGATCTCGATCCCGGGCATAGGGCTCATAATCTTTGTTGGCCCAAACTGCTTGAATAGCGTAATCATCCAACAGGTTTTTCCATACTTCTATAGGATCACCAATTCGTATATCCATGGTTCCACCTTGGTGACCAATCTCTCCTTGAAGTCGCACTAGTTCCTGATGAATAAACTCAACCCGTGCGTCTTTCTTCGGCAGGTCTTCCAAAATATTTGAATCAAAAATGAAGATGGGTTGTACCGGATATTCTTCCTGATGTGCGTGGTACAGACTTCTGTTGTCTTCGAGTCGGAGGTCTCTTCTAAACCAGAATATAGTGACTTGTGGTTTGGGCATAATATTTTTATTTAGTTACTCCCCTCCTTGGAGGGGTTGGGTTAAGTTATTCATGTACGATAACCCACCTCTAACTCCTCCCGGGAGGAGAACTGGTTTCTTTAAAGTTGATCAGGTTCTTCGCCATATTTCTAAAGATTGGGCCATGAAAGGGAAGTACGATAAACCAGTATAATCTTCCCCATAATCCTAGTGGACGGAAAGTAGCTGTTTGAATCAAGCGATAACTTTCCTCATGCTTTTTAACACGAAATTCCAGCCAGGCATCTCCGGGGACTTTCATTTCTGCAAAGAGCAGTAATCGTTTTTCTTCCTTATTCGCATAAAGTACCCGCCAGAAGTCCAGGGCATCACCACCTTTCAAATCATTGGGACTCCTTCGTCCACGTCTCAGGCCAACACCACCCACTAATTTGTCAAAGAAACCACGAATTTTCCATAGGAAATTTCCATAATACCAGCCACGATCGCCCCCAATGCTCCAGATGTTTTCAATTACATCATCCACGTTCCCATCTATCGGATAGGTTCGCGAATCAATGAAACACCCATGTTTGGGAGCTTCCAGTTGTAGCAGAAAAGTGTAGTTAAAGTCAGGGTTTGAAAAAGAATCCTTCCAGCTAGAAACCACTTGTTTTTGATTGATTCGAAGAAAGGTTCGTTCCAAAGACTGTTTATAAGTCAGTTTTTCAATGGGAACGACTTCATCAATGCTGTCATCTCGAACAATGACCTCATTTTTCATGCTATCTACCAGGTTTCTGGCCAGCCGATAGGAAGTGGAGGTGACTAAATATAGCCAGAGTGATGAAAGCCTAATCGTCAATACAGGTACAGTCAGAATGTACCGCTTAAGTCCTCGGACTTCTCCAAACTGCAATAGCATTTGCTTGTAAGTGAGAATGTCCTTTCCCCCAATATCGAACGTTCGATTATCGGATTTTTTATTTCCTAAAACACCTTTTAAGTATTCTAAAACATTATAAACCCCGATGGGTTGACACCTGCTATTCAGCCATTTTGGTGCAATCATGACGGGTAGTTTTTCTACCAGATCCCGGATGATCTCAAACGAGGCACCCCCAGATCCGATGATAATGGCTGATCGTAGCACGGTCAACGGCACTTTTGATTCTTTGAGAATTACTTCTACATTTTGCCGTGAAGAAAGATGATCCGAAAGCTCTTCATCATTGGCAATCCCTCCCAGATAAATAATTTGATTTGCCTTGGTTGACGCCAGATAAGAGACAAAGTGCTCGGCGGTTTTAGCTTCAAGTGTGCTGAACTCGTTACTGTTTGATGTCAGCGAATGAATAAGATAATAGGCCGCATCAATGTCTTTGGGGAGGTTTTCAAGGCTTTGACGATCCAGGAAATCACATTCGATGACATGGACAGATTTCAGAAAAGTGTCATCGAAATCTTCAAAATCGAACCTCCGTTTATCCCGAACGGGACAAACGACCTCATGACCAGCTTTCACCAGTTCGGGAAGCAAGCGACGGCCGATATAGCCTGTAGAACCTGTAAGTAGTATTTTCATCTTATGAAATTGATTGGGGTTTGAACAAACCCATATCAGAGGCATGCATTACAACCGTATTTCTACCGATGACTATGTTTGGTTTTTTCATGAAATCATAACCACGAAATCAGATGAAGGTTTAAAATTTAGTTTAATACGGATCTAAGTTCAAGGCGAGCAATTGCTACGATGATGATAATCTCCAGCAAAAAGTAGCTGAGACCTAATAAAGTCAATTGATCAAAGTAGATGATGATTAAAATGAGCGTGGCTAAGCAATACAAGAGATTGGCTATTGCGATGGTTCTAAGCCTGGTTTCAGCATTCATTGGGTTAACAAGGAAGCAGGAGATGGAATACAGAAAAAACAAGCTTGCGATTCCTGCCAATACTTTGAGGATATCCTCTGGCATTCCAATCAACGACTGAAATTCAACCAGCACGTAACCCAACAGAATGGCTGATAGGATTGCGCCGATTGAGTCAATCAGAAATAGTTTTCTTAATGGATTAGCTACTAGCTTGGAGTTGTTCACTTGTTGGCTTTTTTATTTGATTTTCAAAGGAAGCCAAAATTCCGTTAGTCTTCGCCATATAGCTTAATCCACTCGACTTCATCATTGGATTTGAATTTGATCACGAGCGATTTTTGATTGAGTGTAAATGATCCAATGGTGTTTGCTTCTATCAGGTAATAAAGGTGATTATTTTCTTCCCGGTCTGGCTTACCAAGCATACTAATTACCTGTGGTTTTAAAAGGGTTCGTACTGAATCGCTGTAAAGCACCTCCTTATACATGTTGAGACGATGAGGATATTCATCCTCCTTCTTTATTTTCCATTTACTCGATTCAAAAGGGACTTGCTGCTTTATATGGTTTGTATTTGAAGTTTCTTTAGAAGTGTCTTTTGTGCCCCCACATGCATTTAAAAGAATGATTATCAATAATGGTAAAATTGATTTTATTGCTCTTTTTGTATTCACATAAATCATACGTATTGAGTTCAATTAAAAATTGGATAAATAATTGAAACTAGGATCGTAATGCCTAGTGCAGCGGCCAATGCTGAATATACCCATACGTATTTGATAACAAGAGGGATCGCCCATTTACCGAATCGGTGATGGACTTTCCAGGGAATAGTCATTAGAAGTGTAGAAGTGCATATCAAAATCCATCCTAAAAAATTGTAATACCATGATCCTAGCATTTTGGAAGAAAAAACAACCAGGGAAGCTCCGATAGCAATTCTTATTATTTGTTCCAGGTAATGAGCTTTTGCTGTGCTTGCAAAGGTGCTGAAATAACGTGTTGCAGCATCTTTTTTGACGCCTGTAATCACCAATAAAAGGATCAGATATAGACCAAATAATGCAGTTAAAATTCCGGTCAGATATTGCATGGGTTTGAACTCCTCAAATAGTTGATTAATAAGGCTATAGGAAAGTTACATCACCGCACATTCCATCCTTTGCCTTCATAGATTTTAGGCATGACTTTCTCAATCCGTGGGATATGGTCTTCTTAAGATCTGTTAATTTCTTATCCTTTCATAAGACTCGTATGTTGTTTCTTCCGGCCCTTTGATTATCTGAGTGTATGTGCTATCAGTGACATCAATTGCAATTCGGAAGAAATTACCATTATTAGCAATTGCTTGTCTAAATGCCCATGATCCGGACAGCATTGTTTCATATAATGTGTCCCCTTCAATGTTATAGGTTCCATACCCATACCACTCCGTATATTCAGCGGGAGATTCAAACCCCCACATCACACTCCCGTCTACATACATTTTAAATTGAACTCTTTCATCCGTTGAGGTATCGCCTTCATTTGATATGGTCATATAATCGGTCATTCTCCATGCACCGGTAAGTTTATCGCGAAGTTGCTCCTCCATGCCCGTTTGCTGGAGTGCAGGAGATTTCGGTTTACAATTAACAAGAAGACTCAGGAGTATGAATAGATGCGCTGTGTATTTCATTTTGATTAGGTATAAGTTTAATTATAAGTTAATTAAAATATCGCATAAATATTATTTTATAATTGAAAATTTTGACTAATTATCATATTGCATAATATTAGTTACACTATTATTCGATTTAACAGTTATATTGTATTTCTTCATTAACTAAATGCTGGAGCTTATTTGTTATCGTACTTAAGTTATATGCCTTATGTACTTCACTTAGTCACCACAGATTAATCTTTTATGGAAGGTCGTTTGAATAGTTGCTTAAAAAAGACTGGTTAAATGCCAACCTTGGGGTGTATTTAATATAAGTTTGGGAAAATTTTTTTCAACCTAATTTTAGCCATTCATGCATCACCACCATGGGCCCTTAAAGGCCTTCTTCTTATTATCAATTCTATGTGTTACTGCAAGTTTTAATCAAGCTTTTTCTCAAATAGGACGATCACTTTCTGGCGATCTTGCTAAGCAAAAAGTAAAATTTGCTAAGGAAGTTTTTGTTCAAAACGAGAACGTCATAAAAAAAGTAAAATTCGATCGTGAAACACGTTTCGAATCAATTCAAGATTTTAATGCTAGTCTTTCTCTATCAAGCGCAAATGATCTGGCATTTGCAAAAAAAGTTAGAGATAAGATAGGATATGAGCATTTAAAGTATAGTCAAAAATTTAAGGGTTATGAAGTCCTGGGTGGAGAAATGATTTTCCATTGTAAAGACGGGGTAGTTAAAACAGCTACCGGAAAGGTTATTCAAAACTTGCATGTTAACACTGATCCACAATTGTCAGAAAAGCAAGCGTTGGAAATTGCAATGAAAAAAATAGGTGCAGAAACCTATATGTGGCAAAATTTAGAAAACGAAAAGTATTTAAAGCAATTTAGCAATGATCCAAACACAACTTATTTCCCTGAGGGGAAATTGGTAATTAGTCAAAAGGGATACAACGCAAACGCACCTTTCGCTTTAGTCTACCAGTTTGATATTTATGCCGAAGCACCAATCGGAAAATATAACGTGGAGATCGATGCGATTACTGGTGAAATAGTAAACTTCTATAATAAGCTTCATCTGACTGCAAGTACCGGACAAGGAAATACACTTTATGATGGTGCAGTAGATATTGATACCGAGTTGAATGTAGATGAATATTCATTATCAGATTTAACTAGAGGTGATGGAATCCATACTTATAACATGGGTAATGGGACGAATTATGCTTCAGCTACACCATTTATAGATTCAGACGGAGATTTTATTGATGAAAATCAAAGAACCGGAGTGAGTGCCCATTATGGAGCTGCAGCTACCTATGATTACTTTTTTAATTCTTTTGGCAGAAATAGCTATGATAATTCAGGGGCAGCTATCAATTCATTCGTCCACTATAGTTCCAATTATTTTAATGCCTTCTGGGATGGTTCACGAATGACTTATGGCGATGGTGATGGAGTTACAGCTACTGCATTGGTTTCGCTTGATATTGTTGGTCATGAGATTACGCATGCAGTTACTCAGCATAGTGCCAATCTAGTATATGCCTATGAATCCGGTGCATTAAATGAATCATTCAGTGATATTTTCGGTCAGTCAGTGGAATTCGAAACATTTCCTGCTACAGCCAGCTGGAATCTGGCTGATCAGATTTATACGGACGGAATAAGCATGATTCGCTCAATGAGTGACCCAAATTCACAAGGAGATCCTGACACTTACCAAGGTAATAATTGGGAATTTGGAGATTTTGATAATGGTGGCGTTCATATTAATAGTGGTGTGATGAATTACTGGTACTTTCTGCTCGTAGATGGTGGTATCGGAACAAACGACAATGGATACGCCTATGATGTCCCATCGATTGGTCGATCAGCTGCAGAGCAGATTGCTTACCGTAACCTTACAGTATATCTTACTTCAACGTCACAATACGTTGATGCTCGGGTTGGATCAGAGCTAGCAGCAATAGATTTATATGGTGAAAATAGCACAGAGCATTTAGCTGTAATAGAAGCATGGAACGCTGTAGGTGTACCTTCAGCCGATCCTGTTCTAGCAACAACAGACAATATAGATTTTGGACAGGTACCAGTGGGTTTCACAATGGATGTTGAAGTTACTGTTACCAATCAGGGTAATGCTTTGCTAAGTATTAGCTCAATTTCATCAAATGATGCTCAATTTACAACTTCGACAAGTACATTAAATGTTGCTGAATCATCTGCTGAAACATTCGTTGTATCATTTACACCTGAACTGACAGGCAGCCATTCGGCAAGTTTGTTATTAACTAGCAATGGGGGCGACCATACCATTACAATGACTGGTAATGCTGTAGATCCACCCGTAATAGAGGTAAGCCCTGCAAGTATTTCAGAATCATTATTTACAGGAGACTCAATTGGTACAGTAATTACAATTAGTAATACTGGAGATAGTGATTTGATCGGAACAATAAATGTTAACGAAATCACTCCGGCTTATACATATAATTATACTGCTACTAGGAGCCTACCATCAAACGCCTCATCATTTGATTCCTTTAATGAGCCCGAAATGATACAGGCTGTTTCAGGCGAATCAGAGGAGGTTAATATTCTTGTAATTCAGGATTACAGTGCATGGGGGGTATATCTTAATCAATTCATCATCGATAATTTTGGGATAACTCCCACGGTCATTAATTCTGCAAGTCTTTCGTCGACTGACTTGAGCTTGTTCGATGTTGTTTTAACAGCCGGTGATCAGAGTAGCACTTACTATAACGCTATTTCTAATCACAAAACTCAGCTGGAAGAGTTTGCTCAAAATGGAGGGGTAATCGCCTACCTTCTCGCAACGCAAGGAAGCAATGTTGAAATAGTAGGTGACGCCAATGTTGTTTATGGAAATTTGGAGGATACCAATATTGTTATTGATGATACTCATCCAATCACTGAAGGTTTGCCCACTGAACTTCTTGGTAGCTCAGCCAATCACACCCATCTAGAAAATTTGCCGGCTGGAACTCGCTCATTGGTAACAAATGAAATATCACAAGACACTACGTTAGCGGTGTATTCATATGGTAGTGGGACAGTAATTGCAACTGGAATGACAGTTGAGTTTTTATACAATAATGATTACAACTCAGCACCATTATTAGGTGAGATCATCGCATTTAGCATTGATCAGGCTAGCTCACAGTGGGTTTCTTTAGATCATAGTGATTTTAATATTAAAGTTGACTCTACAGCTACCTTGAACTTGTCTATTAATGCGGAAGGTATTTATGGTGGTATTTATGATTTTAATGTTTCATTTGATAGCAATGATCCATCTAATCCTTCCATAGAAATACCTGTGACATTGGATGTTACTGGAATTCCTGATATTAATATTCCAATCGAGTCATTAGATTTTGAGTCTAAGTTTATCGGAGGGACGTATATGGATTCTCTGGAGATTGAAAATCTGGGGACTGATCTGCTAACCATCACTGAAGTCACCAGTGACAACTTAGTATTTTCTGCTTACATGTCGGATGCTGAGATTTCAGCCGAGGAATCAGGATATCTAATTGTAAACTACAGTCCGGATGCTGTTGGTACTCAATCTGGTACGATAACAATTACAAGTAACGACCCTGAAACATCATCAAATACAATTTCAATATCTGGTACAGGTCAGGAACCTCCGGTAATGGTAATATCACCAAGTGAGATCAATTTGGATTTATTTACGGGAGAAACAGCCATAGAAGGTATTCTTTTAGACAACTCAGATGGCGGTGCAGATCTGGAATGGGCAATTGAAATTATAGATTCAGTAAATATTGATGTTGAATTTGAAAAGGAATCATTTGCAGATTGGACCTTAGCTGAAAATCAGGATTGCATTACAGAAAATGTGTGCCTGACAAGGGCAAATTCTCAAGGTTTATTCAACATTGCTGCTGAAACATCTTTCAGCTCAAACTCACCTATTGGAACCGAATGGGCGAGAGGGACTACCGAAAATCCAACTTCGGAGTATATGACTTGGAGGCAAGCGGTTGAATATTGTCCGCCATGCCATTTGAATGAGACATTCTCATTACATCTAATTGATGAGGATATTTATTTTGATGTAGTCTTCCTGAGCTGGGATCAGGGGGACACAGAAGGTGGTGGTTTTTCCTATTTAAGATCCCCTGCCAGTTCTGGGTGGATTACTTTGGAGAAGGAATTCGGAGTGGTCCCAGCCGGACAACTTGATGTAATCCAGGCTTCATTTAATGCATCTGGTCTAAATGCAGGCATATACAATTCTGGGTTGGTATTTACTTCAAATGATCCTGTGAATCATACTGATACGGTTGCTATCAATATGAATGTTACTGGAATTCCGGAAGTTGAGGTATCCAAAACATCTATTGACTTTGGAAATATTTACATAGGATCAGATGTTACGGACTCAATTGTTGTTTCTAATTCAGGAACAGACTCATTGATTGTTACAAATGCATCATTATCAAATACTCTGGATTACTCAATAGACACAACCTCTTTTAAAGTGCCTCCGGGAGAATCAATTGCCATTAAAATCACATACGCTCCGGATACCGCAGAAGAAGACATGGCGACCCTTACTATTGAAAATAATGATTCTGATGAAGGTAGTATTGAGATAGATTTAACAGGAATAGGAGTTGCACCACCGATCATATCTGTAGATCCAATAAGCCTTGAAGAAAGCTTACTTACGGGCGAGACAAGTATACAATCAATTAATATTGAAAACATAGAAGGAGGGAGCACATTGTCATGGACAATTGATTTTAATTACCCGGAAACCCTGACTGTTTTGTATAAAGAAAATGAGCATTTAGTTACATATGAAAGCTCTTCATTTAAATCAAGTGATAATAACACAGGTTTGGCTAAGAAAGGGCCTTTATCAATAGACCAAATCAATTCTCTAGCTGGAAACATCGATATCCTGGCTTGGACAGGTTATACCGATTTTTCACGTGAGTATCCAAATACGCTTAATGCGATTTCTCAGTACTTCACAGACTATACAGTTACAACTACCGATACAGAAGATCCAACTGAATTAGGCACGCTATTGGGAGCATCTGATGTATTCCTTATCCCTGAACAAGAAGGTGGTTACAATGCATATTATGAAAACCTATCAACTTCCTGGTCAGGAGAATTAAATGATTTTGTTTCCAATGGCGGGAAAATAATTCTTTGTGGTTCATCAAGTGGAGCGCATGAGATATTGAACGCCAATGGACTGATGACGATGAGTTTTGTAGAACAGTCTTCACCACTTTTACAAGTAACAGACCAAACTCATCCTATTACGAATGGTTTACCGGAATCAATTGCTGGACAGAATGCCACCATGCTAATGAACCTTATTGATGTATCAGCAAGCTCGCTTGTTAGTTATGAGGATAATATGGTCGTAGCTGTGAAGGAGTTAGGTCGAGGTAGTATCATTTATATTGGATTCGATTTCTATGATTACGATGATAACGCAGCATTGTTAATCTCTAATGCGGTTACCTATGAAGGAAACAGTAGTTGGATTTCGTCTGAACTTTCCTACGGAACAGTCGAAGTTGGGAGTACTCAAAGTGTAAATATTAATTTTAATGCTACTGCACTAGAAGGGGGTACTCATACTGCTGAGTTGCTTATTCAAAGCAATGATCCATCGAATCCAGTTATCGAAGTGCCAATTACTCTTGAAGTTACTGCGGCACCAGATATTTCTGTTTCATCATCTTCATTTGATTTGGGAGAAGTATTTGTAGGGCAAACCAGCCAAATGGAACTTGAGGTTAACAATGAGGGAACTGCTTTATTGCAGGTTGCTAGTGCCGAACTTTCTAATAATGTTGACTTTGGAATTGATATTAGTTCTTTCGACTTGTCTCCGGGTGAAACACAACTAATTACAATTACTTATGATCCTCAGGCTGCTGGCATTCATAATTCGACACTAACTATTACTAGTGATGATCACGATGAACCTACTATTGAAATGAGCTTATCTGGTGAAAGTATCTTGCCACCAGTTATTGGCACCTCTGTGTCTTCAATTGAAGAAGCACTTGAAATAGATCAGACTTCTGTTCATGAACTAACGATTGATAACACATCCGGAGGAAGTGATTTGACATACTCGATTGATGTAATATTTGAAAACACTTCAGTTACTGCGCTAAATACGACTGGAGCATTAGTAAGCAATCCGGGTGTGATTGGAAAAAAAGAGCAAAATATTACAAATACTGAAGATACATATCAATCAAATATTTCTCATCCAAATAGTTTAACCAAATCGAATTTTACCACTGCAGATATTGAGCAAGTATTACTTTCATTGAATGAACGATACCTGGAAGTTACTGACCTCATACCAGACAGGTATAATTTTTACGATGGTGAGTATGGTACTAGTATTAGCGATGGCGGGGGAGATATGTATGATGGTGGGAATTATTTAAGTACTGACCTAGGTGGAAATATTCAATATACTAATGGAGAAATCTTAGAAAGTGCATACTTAAATAATGCGCAATACTTTACCGTTAAATATCCAGGTCTTTTTGCGTTTGTTGGAGATGTTAGTGACATAAATACATTTTCAATTAATGGCAACCTTGGTGCAGATGGCGGTGGTTCTGTAGATGGTTCTGTCCTTTCGATTGAGGTTGGAGGTGTGAATTACCTTGGATTCATAAAGAGGGTTTATAACGCATTTGATCCTTCAGTTAATCATCTAATTATTATTGAAGATAATGGGGTGTCTAATCATGAATTTAGTCTTAATACCAACGATGACTTCCATCAGTTAATAGATATTGGAGAAAATTCAAATCTTTATTATTTACTATTTGCTGGAGAATCAGGCAGATATATCGATGATACGGAAATTGGAAATATAATGTCCTCTTTCTTAGATATCGTCGACGACAGGAATTGGTTGTCAGTTTCTTCTTCTGGAGGGACTATCTCAGCAGGCTCTTCTGAATCTATTGATGTGGCAATCAATGCAAGCGAATTAGTCTCTGGAAATTATGATGCATCCATAAGAGTCCAAAGTAATGACCCTGCTAATGGAGTGATAGATATACCGGTTGCTTTGAATGTGAGTAAAAAATCTCAGTCAATAACATTCGGTACATTGTCTGATAAGTTGTACAGTGAAAGCGAATTCAGCTTAACAGCGTCTGCTTCATCTGGATTAGAAATTGCGTACTCCAGCTCTAATACTGAGATTGCTACAATTTCAGGTAATACAGTACAAATTGTTGGTGTTGGCGAGACAATAATAACCGCTTCACAACCCGGTGATGAAACATATAGTGCAGCTGAAGACGTTCAGCAAACACTGACTATAAGTAAAGGCGAACAATCGATTTCCTTTGATGAACTGGAATTGGCAACTTATGGTGACGAAAGCATATCCCTGAGCGCTTCATCTACATCAGGCTTGGCAGTATCTTACTCCAGTTCGGATGAAAGTGTTGCAATAATTGAGGATGGGATCATTAACATTACAGGCGTTGGCTCTGCCATAATTACAGCATCTCAGGGTGGGGATGAAAATTATGAAGCTGCTGAAAGTATCGAACAAACTCTTGTTGTCAATAAAGGAGTTCAGGATATAGTATTTAGTGAAATTGACAACAAAATATATGGGGATGAACCTTTTGAGCTAATTGCCTCCGGAGGAGGCTCTGGAAATGAAATTATTTTCACTTCATCAAACCCGGATATCGTGTCAATATCTGGAACTGAAGCAATCATTATGAGTGCCGGTGAGGTTTCAATAATTGCTAGTCAGGCCGGAAATGATTTATACCAAGACGCTCAATCCATTGAAAGAATTGTTGTAGTAGAAAAGGCCACTCAAGAATTATCAATGGAGCCAATGAGTGATAAAATTTATGGAGATGATCCTTTTGAATTAGATGCCTGGTCTTCCTCAGGGTTAGACGTTACACTCACAAGTTCTGACACCTCGGTTGCCATGGTTGAGGGCCATATCGTGAATATAGTTGGAGCTGGAAATGCAACAATAACAGCCACTCAGGATGGAAATAACAACTATAAAAGTGCCAAATCGATTAGTGAGCCTTTAGTTGTAAATAAATCAAACCAGCAGATATCATTTGATGCTATTAGTACAAAGTTTTATGGATCGGCTGATTTTGAGCTATCCGTTAGTAGCAGTTCGTCACTGCCGGTCACTTTATCGAGTTCAGATACAAGTGTTGCAAAAATTAATGATGGAGTGGTTTCATTGTTAAATGCAGGTTTAACAATTATAACTGCCGTGCAGGAGGGGGATCAAAACTATAATGCGGCAATCGATGTGCAGCAAGTGTTGCATGTGGAAAGGTCCAACCAGGAAATAACTGTAAATGAGATCCCTGACAAAGTATATGGTGATGAGCCCTTTTCAATAGAAGCAACAGGTGGAGATTCTGGTAATCCGGTTACAATAACGTCTTCAGACACAACCATTATTTCGGTCACGGGTAATTTGGCTACAATTCTTGGAGCAGGCAATGTTATTCTAACATTGCAGCAGTCTGGCAATGCGAACTATGCTGATGCAACAAAAATTGAATCGGTAACAATCTCAAAGGCAGACCAGGAAATATCATTTGAACAGATTCCTGATTATGATTTAAACACATCTAATGATCCTGTTGAATTAAACGCATCCACTTCTAGCGGTTTAGAGGTAAGCTATTCAATTAGCGGACCGGCATCACTTGATGGGACAATGTTAATTATGAATGATGCTGGGATTGTTACGGTAGTAGCTTCACAAAATGGAAACCGGAATTTCAATGCGGCTAGCAATGCCATAGTTTCATTTGAAGTAATTGGAATTGTACTTGGATTAGATGAAGAGGTATCCATTTTGATGTATCCAAATCCTGCAAGTGAGTTTATTTATTTTGAAAACCTGAAGAATCTAAATGGAGTTGAGGCACAGATTCTTTCATTGGATGGAAGAATAATTCAGACATCAGGTATAAACAATCAGAAAATTGATTTAAGTAACCTAAAGACCGGCATCTATATGATTTTACTTAAACAGGATGAGAACATAATCTATAAGAGCCGACTTGTAGTTGAATAGAAGATAAATGATTTGAAACTGAAGTGGTTAATCAAACCTCTTCAGTTTCAAATGCTGACTTGTACTAATTATCGCTCATTCCATCCTTTACCCTCATAGATTTTTGGCATAGCTTTCTCAATTCTTGCAATGCGTGTTTTTGATTGTTTAGCTTCAGAGAAATGGAGGAGATAGCCCCTTTGTCTTCCTGGGGTAAGAGCTTCAAAAGCAGCCTTGAAATCCGAATCTTCTTCAAGTTTGGTCTTCAACTCTTCAGGCATAGGAAACTCGTTTGTCTTCTTCATTTCAACTTTTAGTCCGGCCTTATCCACTTCAATTGCCTCATAGATGTAGGCTTTTAAAGTATCAACTTGATCTACTATTTCCTTCACACTCGTGAACCGAGTCTGTCTGGCAGACTGTACATTTTCTGTTTGTTGAATAAGGATTTTCTCTGAGTCGTTTAGAAGGGCACCCTTGTGAAATAGATAAGCACAGTACTCTTTAAATCCATGAATGAGAACAATATTAGCGCCTTTGAATGTGTAGCACGGACATCCCCATTTCAACTCTTCGGTTAGTTCGCAATCCAGTGCAATTCTTCGAAGCAGGGCGTATTCTTCCTTCCAATGGGTGTCTTTCTCAAAAAACCAATTGACTTTCGGGTTCATAGTTTTTTGCGATTTTTTAGTTCTTACGAACCATTGACTTTCTTGTACATTTCTTCAATATCGATGGGATGGTCATGGAGTACTAAATTTCTCCCAACCCTATTGAGCAGCTCCACTCCGTCCACATATTCTTGATCATTCATCAAAGGAACGTTAATGTTGAGAAAACTATTAAAGCAGATGGCTGTCATGTAGAGTTGCTTTTGAACAGCAGGTAGATCCGGAGTGTCAAAGTGCCATAAAAGGAAATGCTTGTTTCCCAGTGGACCCCAAAATACTTTCTCGTTTTCAATATTCATTTTGATCTCGTTCTTGATGTATTCTAACTCATAGTTCATGTACTGAAAAAGTGATGATTTTTGATTATCAAGATTTGATAAATCATTATTGTTTGGATTTTGAAAACTAAGAGTGAAAAATTGCAAAGTCCATTTTTTATCTACTTGAATAAAGAAGTTATTTTCAGTATCCATTAGTTCAATGTCAGCGGTATCTAAATAAATCACCATCGAGTTAGAGTCATTCGTGAATACTATGTATGCGCCAGTGGCGGTTTCAATGACAGCTCTTTCAAATGATTGTTGACTTAAAGCAATCATTGGTAGCGTTGTAATTATCAGAAAAAGAATCCTTCTCATATGTTTTTTGCTTTTGCTTTTGCTTTTTTTTCTTTCAGCAGTAGTTTCAAATATTCAGTCGGAACTTCCTGGGTGTATTTAATTTGAATTGTCTCCTTTCCGGTTTGGTATCCTTTCTTTTTAAGTTCTTCCCTGCGTTCATCAGATAAGACATCAGCCCCAATTCCGAAAGTGGCATGATTTTTAAAAGCCGCAAACCCAACATGCACTCCTTCAAACTTATAAAAAGGGACATTATAGCTAATACTCTCATTAGGATCAGTGATCGTGTTTAGAATGATATCACGAAGCTCCCTGAGTATTGGATGAGAAACAGGTTCAGTACTAGCAATATATGAATCAACATCTTTATATTTCATGTTAATTTGTGAGCAGTTCTATTCTTGAAATCATTCTTCACTCATTCTTTTTTTCACCAGAGCAATTTGACCCATATGATTGGCTTGATGTTCCATGACATGGTACCATGCCCAATAGTAGTTGTATTCAGCACTACCGGGAGCATTATCACGTAGTTGTAATAACCAATCGTCATCTTTTGTTTTCAGCACCTCTTTCGTTTTAGCTCTGACTTCATCCCATTTATCCATGTAATAGGACATTGGTTTACCTTGCAGTTCTTCTCTGGCTTTATCACCTAAGCGCAGAGCTGTCAGCCACTCTTCATCGTCTACCTCATCTAGCTTTTCATCATAAAATGTAGCCTCCTGATAGTACTTTTCAGTTGCAGCCAAATGTAGAATCAATGCTCCTAGTCGATTAGCCTGATCATCAAGTAGAAAGTCAGTCCCATCCTGATCCAAATCTTTGACTTGTCTCGTTACTCTGGCTTTTAGGTCATCCATCATACTTACTAAAGCACCCATTTGCGGAGTGTAGCCTTCAAGGTTTTTGATGGCATATTGGGCATTTGACTTTGTTCCCACAAGGAGACAAAGTAGGAAAGAGAGTAGAGTGAGCTTTTTCATAGTGATAGGGTTTTGTTAAGGTAATTTTAGAGCGAGTTATTCCTGAGCATTTACATCCTTAATGAACTTAATCAACCCATCAAAGTAAGTCTGCTGGTCGTCATACATAGCCAAATGACTGCCATTTGGACAATGGAGGTATTGTCCGTTTTGAACTGTGTTAGCAATCATTTCCGTGTTCCGGATCCATGGTATCATAGGCTCCTCCGATGGATAAGGTAGGAACTGTGATGTTCGTAAGCTGGTCCGTAATATCCCAGTTTTCGAGCTTTGCACCGCCTTTGATTCCAAATTCACTAGGTCCCTGCATGGTCAGGTAAAGATCATAATTAAGGCTGGCAAACGCCCGGTTGACAGGATTCGGCCACTCGTCCAATGGCATTCTTAGCACATGCTCTGTATAATAATTGTTATACAAAAGCTCAGCATATCGTGGGTTACCATAATCGCCTGCTTCTTCCAGCGCCATGACTTCAGCTAAAACAGCCGAATCCATTTGTGGCCCCAAGACCTCTTCAGCATATTGGTTGTACTCAGGTACTGATGCCATCATATTAGAAATGATCACTCCTTTCAGGTTATCCTGATATTTGAGTGCATACTCCATGGCAAGAATGCCACCCCATGAACTGCCCAATAAATAAAAGTTATCTTTATTTAAGCCCAGCGCTTTTCGGACTTGCTCTACTTCATCTACATATCTGTCGACGGTCCAAAGCGTTGAATCGTTTGGTTGATCGCTATATGCTGATTCTAATTGATCATAGTAGTAGTATTCGATTCCGGCCTTTGGGAGGAACGAATCGAAGCATTCGAAATACTCATGCGTAGCTCCAGGTCCGCCATGAAGTAACAATAGTTTCATATCCTGGTTGTTGCCAACTCGTTTGGTGTAAACCTTAAATTCACCTGCTTTTGTCTGAATAGGGATCATTTTTACCCCTCCGAACAATTCATCGTCCCGATTGGAATAGTCGAGGTAAGAGTTTGTTGGTGACTCGGAAGCATTTTCTGGTTGGCATGCAATCAATGTAATCGTAAATAGGAGATAGGTCAGCTTTTTCATGGTGATAGGTTTTTGTTTAAAGTTAAATTATTTCCTCATTTTTGGTTGATGGAGCAATGGATACAATTCCCATGGGTTGAAACCTTGTTGATGAGCACTCTTTTGATAGGAGGATTGATGGGATTGATTTTGCTGATTAGTAAATCACCATCCGGGAGGTGGTTGGGGTTCTTGTCCATCACTTATCTGGCAGCATTAATTTTTCAGCATGGTTCTATTTTGCATTTAGTTCCTGCCTCTTTATCAATGATCCCAATCGCATTCTTTTTGTATGTAAGGGCTTTCTTTTATCAGAAGAATCGAACCAGTCCTGCTCATTATTTTTTAATAATTCTTCCATTTGGAGCTGGAATCCTGCCAAAGGAGTGGCTAGTGATCAATTGGGCAATTAGTGGTTTAATAATCATAGGGTATGGAATACTAACCGTCCGCCTGCTATTAAATGAACAAAATATTCGTGGTTTTTCATACTTTCAGAATGCTGGGTCACGGATTGCATGGCTGAGAAACTTCGTGATGCTGAATGTCTTATTCATTATTCTATTGGTCTTGCAATTGCCGATAGAGATGCTGTCGATCGCCTACTTTGTGTTCATTTCCTTCATACTGTATCCGCTAGTTAAAGAGTCGTCTTTTCTATCTCCAATTCCAATTGGGAATAAGTACCAGAAGTCTACCCTGACACCAGTAATTAAGTCGACGATTATTGAGAAGGTGAATAAAATCATGGATGAGCAGCATTTTTATCGCAGAGATGATGCTTCACTGACAGTATTAGCCAAGGAGCTTGGTGCGACTACACATCACCTGTCGCAGGTATTGAATGAATCGCTTAAAATCAGTTTTCAGGATCTGATCGCGAGGTTCAGGGTTCGCGAGGCATGTAAGCTACTCCGAGATGAAAGGCAGGATCAGGTTAAAATTGAGAATATCGCCACGATGGTTGGCTATAACTCCAAGTCTGCCTTCAATACGGCGTTTAAAAAGCGTACAGGCTCAACTCCCTCGGAATACCGTGAGGCGAAGAACGTTCGGACTTATGGGGAAGAACATCTATCCGAACGGAAAGCACCATTGGTTGGAGATAGCTCATTTCATTTGAATCATGTTTTTAACCTCAAAATAAAAAGTGGCATGATTCAGCATTTTTTCAAAACTTTTAGTCGGAATATAAAGCGCAATGCGCTGTTTTCGTTCCTCAATATATTGGGGCTTACAGTAGGTTTTACCTGTAGCATTCTGATTTATTTGTATGTGCAGGACGAACTGTCTTATGATCGGTCACTTCCTGATTCAGATCTGATTTATCGCATTGCCTGGATGAATGACAATCCGCAAACCCGTACACCGCATCCAATGGCTCAGGCAATGGTGAATGACTTCCCTGAAGTTGAGGAAGCTGTAAGCTTTTCTCCGTGGTATGGTCCGGGACTCAGTAAAGATTTTATTCGAGTGGAAAATGAAAAACAGAATATCATTTTCGAAGAACCAGACTTCTTCTTTGCTGATTCTACCTTTTTTGATGTATTTGAATTGGAATTGGTGGAGGGAGATATAGATGCACTTAAAAAGCCTTTTTCCTTTGTGATTACTGAGTCGCTTGCTGAAAAATATTTCGGAGACTCCAGTGCAATAGGTAAGGAGTTAAGAGTAAATCAAATGCCGATAGTTGTGTCTGCTGTTGTCAAACCAATGCCCAAGAATTCTCACTTTCATTTCAATGCAATAATATCATATGTAACACTCAAGCAAATCAACCCGAATGATGCATGGATGAAATGGGGTGATTTTGGACATTTTAATTACATCAAATTGCAGGAAGGTGCGAATGCCCATATGCTTGAAGATAAAATCTCAGACTGGGTAGAAAACTATCTCGACTGGGATCAATCAGATATTGAACGATTGAGATCCGGTGAGTTAAGATTTGCCCTTCAACCAATTGAAGACATTCATCTCAATTCGCACATTAGATGGGAATTAGAGAACAATGGCAACAACTTGTACATCTACATTCTTACCGGAACAATGCTATTTATATTGATTATCGTAGGGATTAATTACGCTAATCTGACTACTGCAAAAGCAATTGAACGAGCAAAGGAAATTGGAGTGAGAAAGACAATGGGTGCTGTTACAAGAAATCTTTCAATTCAGTTTTTTATTGAATCATTTTTATTCTGCCTGATTGCTCTACTATTTTCCTTTTCACTAGCCGCCCTTTTTCTAAATGGGTTTAACGACCTGGCTGGAAAGAACTTTTCTATCGAGAGTTTGTTTATCGCTGACTACCTTTTCTTCGCATTATTATTGTGTATTACGGTCTCAATTTTAGCTGGTTTTTATCCAGCCATTACACTTTCCAGTTTTCAACCCACTGAAGTGCTTAAGGGCAAGCTCAAATCCAATAATCAAGAAGTTGGCTTAAGAAGTCTGCTGGTAGTTGTTCAGTTTACCATTTCAGCAATTTTAATAAGCGGCTCATTTATTGTATTCAAGCAAATTCAGTTTATGAAAACAACAGACCTGGGTTTTGATCAGGAGGCAGTCATTGCACTGAATGTTCCTATGAGTATCGAAATAGGTGGAGTGGATGTAGAAGCATTGAGAACAGCTCAAAATTTAATGAATAATATCAATGGTGTTTCCGGTACTATTTTAACATCAAGCGTACCAGGGGGGCAATTCAACCAGCATCAATATTATCTGAAACACGAACCCGAGAATCGTATTGATATTTCAAGTCTTGTCGTAGACTATGATGTTCAAAAAGTGTTGGGAATAGAAGTCATAGAAGGAAGAACTTTTGACAGAAGTTATGCCAGGGACTCATTGTACAACGTTTTAGTTAATGAGGCGACAGTTGAGCAATTCAACCTAAAAGATCCTTTAGGGAAAACCATTGTACAGCATTTTGGAGAAAATGTTTATGAGTCCACCATTATCGGAGTAGTTGAAAATTTTCACTTTCAATCAATGCACGAGGAAATTCAACCATTAGTTATGTCAGTTCAGCCACCTGCTGCAGGTCATATTCTTGTAAAGCTGGAAGGGCAAGATTTTGGAAAGACTATTTCAGAAATAGAGCGTGTGTATACTTCTCAGATTGATAATGATGTGGCGTTTGAGTTTCAATTTCTAGATAATCAGTTGGCGGAATTATATGATCAGGAGGTACGGACGCTTTCCATTTTTTCTGTTTTTTCTTTGATCGCTTTGCTCTTGGCCAGTCTGGGTCTGCTTGGGATGGCCATCGCAGTTATGAATCAGCGGGTGAAAGAGGTTGGAATGCGAAAAATACTTGGTGCCTCCACAATTCAGATAACGGGGATGATTTTGGGTCAACTTACTCGTCTTGTAGTGGTAGCAATGCTTTTAGGATTGCCAGTTTCTTACTTTCTCATGCAAAGTTGGATCAAAGAGTTCTCCTATCAGGCTCCTTTTGGTGTTATGCCTTTCTTGTTATCAGGAATCATTTTGATGGTAGTAGCTATGATAAGTGTTATTTCAGCAGTAACTAAGATTTCACTTTCTAATCCCGTAGAGGCTCTAAGGTATGAATAAAGTATAGGATTTAGTATACGTTATAATTTGATATCCATTTGCTTGGTATATTCATATCCAATATCAAATATTTCTTGAGCGTGTTTAGTATCCATGATATCGTAATTGCATAGCTCAACTGGTTCAATGAAAAGATCACATTGCTTCTCCAACTCACCATTGCTGGGGTTTACGGCTAGTTGAAACATGCGTGTAGTCACTTGAATTAGGCTGGTGAGTTCGTTAATTTGCTGTATTGGGCTGATGCTAGCTCCAATCACTTTTTTACAAATCTTTTTTAAAGGTCTTACCGGCACATTATCAAAGATTCCACCATCAGAATATAGCTTTCCATTCATTTCTACCGGACTGAAGAGTACGGGTATAGAAGCTGATGCCTGAATAATATCAGCTAATGGTCCCTCATCTAAATATTCAGCTTTTCCATCCAGCATATTTGTAACACAAATGATTAGCGGTATCTCAAGATCCTCCAGCCGCTCTTTTGATATTTTTTTCAAGAGCCTAGACTTCATTTTTGCCGAACTAAGTAGCCCCGTTTTGGGAATGTTAAATTCTGATATCCCGGTAAACTTATATTGTTTTATGATGTCAAAAGCCTCTTTAGGTGAGTGACCTGAAGCGATAAATGCACCGGCAATTGCACCTGCACTTACTCCTGAAATTACATCTGGTTTTATCCCCTTCTCTTCCAGCGCTTTGAGAATTCCCAGATGGGCAAATCCTCTTGCACCTCCGCCTCCAAGAGCAATTCCAAGGTCGTACTTTTTATTTTCTTTAGACATAAAATAAAATTAGTGCTAAACTGGCATTGAACGGGTAAATGAGGGTTTTAAAATTTAATGAGATAATAAAAAACCCCTCGAGATTTCAAGGGGTTTTCAATTAGTGGTGTCTGAAAATCACTTTTCTACACCAGGTGCTCTATTTAAATATTCTTCATATAGTTGGGTATGTCTACTCACCATTGGGATATTCCACCCATCAATAAATACGTACTTCACTTGCGTTCTGGTTTCAAATGGATCACCATTCGTCACAAACACATTGGCTACTTTCCCTTTTTCAATCGAGCCATATTTGTCAGCAACACCGAAAATCTCAGCGGGCACAATTGTCACCGCTTTCAAAGCTTCCTCTTTACCCATTCCATAGGTTGCAGCGAAACCAGCATGGTACGGGAGGTTTCGGGTGTTCTCAACCTCATTGGTTCTGATCGCTACTTTTACACCTGCTTGCAGCATAGCGCCGGCATTGGCGTAGGGTCTATCATATCGATCATACGGTCTTGTCGGGTTGCTAAGCACTGGGCCTGTGATAACCGGAACATCGGCCTTAGCAATATCCTCCGCCACTCTCCAACCTTCAGATACACCACAAAGTATCGCATCCGCGCCTTTTTCATCGATCCACTCTAAAGCTGACTTGATGTCTTTCGAAGAGTTTACGTTAATCAACAGCTTCATCTCACCTCTTACTGCTGGAAGTAATGCTTCCATCTCCGGGTAGTATGGCTGATCTTTTCCGCCTGTAGCTGAATCAATCTTATGGTACTGTACTGCTTTGGCCCATACTTCATTTAATTGTTTCAACGCTTTCTCGGCAGCTTTCTTGATGTCCTCATCGGAGCGACGATCCCAGCGACCTCTTCTACCTGTTGCAGGGAAGTTTACTACCACACCTTTGAAACCAGCATACATCTGATCCGGTGTATATCCATGCAGATTAATTAACGCAGCTGTGCCTGGGAATAATCCACCAGAAGGCATAGTTAATGCAGTCGTAACTCCATTCACTCGGGTCACCGGATGAATAACAGAACTTGGGTTTACAGCAGTAAGCGCTTGAATGTGGGGGATTACATCTCCAATCTCATTATTGTCCCTTGTTCTCGGGTCAGAGCTTACTTCAACCAATCCAATCTGTGTACCTCCATCAATCATTCCTGGATAGATTGTCAGGCCAGAGCAATCAATTGTTTTTGCTCCATCGGGTATGGATACGCTCGTTCCAACGTCACCAATTTTACCGTCACTGATTATTAAGGTTCCATTTTGAATGGTTCCATTAGTCACCGTTTCGATGGTTGCATTGGTTAAAGCAAACGTTCCTGCTTCTGCACTTGGGATTTGACCGAAAGCGATTCCGGCTAGCGCCACAAGTGTTAATGTCAATATGTTTTTTATGTTCTTAATCATGATAGCTTATTTATCAGTGAACAAAAATTCTGTATTCGCCATGCAGCGATCGTGATCTTCTGCTTCCCAGAATGTCACATCGATTTTCTCTTCCGGATCCGGATAGAGACGCATATCAGCCGGGTCGTTTTCACGATCAAATCGTACGATACCGTCAACAATTGTTACCATTGGAACTGCATAGATGGATAGTGGATGATTTTTGAAGATCGCCACGTCACCTTCTTTCCCTTCCTCAAGTGATCCAACACGGCTGTCAATTCCAAGTTGCTTGGCAGGGTTGATTGTAATCAGTGAAAGTGCCTCGTCATCAGTCAAACCACCATACTTCTGAGACTTGGCGGCCTCATGATACAGGTGACGAATTAGCTCTCCGGAATCCGAGTTAATAGAAGTAGTTACTCCATTCTTGGTTAAGATTGCTGCATTGTAAGCCGTGCTGTAGTACACCTCAAACTTATAGGCCCACCAGTCAGCAAAGACAGAAGCTCCTGCTCCAAACTTAGCGAGTTCAGGCGCAACTTTGAATCCTTCGTTTACATGTTGAAATACCAATTTGTCCACACCAAAATCTTTACACACTTGCATCAGCATATAGATTTCATCTGCGCGGTAGGAGTGGCAATGAATGATGATATTCCCTTTCAGGATGTCCGCCAATGTTTCCAATCGCAAGTCGTAAGTCGGAGCTTTCCCTTTGTAGCCTTTCTTGCTCTTGTTGGAATTGTGGTCATTCCACGCTTCCATGTATTCTTTGGCTTGCTGGAAAGAACTTCTTATTACATGTTCAACTCCCATTCGTGTTCGGGGAAGAATTCCATTTCCACCACCATGCACACGTGTTGGATTCTCTCCTAAGGCAAACTTGATTGTTCGAGGAGCTCCATTCATGCGCATGTTGTCCGGGTCGATTTCTCCGTATCTAAACTTTACCGTTTCACACTGTCCGCCAATGGCGTTAGCTGATCCATGCATAGAATGTGCGGTTGTCACACCACCCGCAAGTGCCTGATAAATGCCAACATCCAAAGGATCCAATGCATCGCCTACCCAAACTTCAGCAGTAACCGGGTTGGTGGCTTCATTCACTGCGTCAAGTGCAAGGTGTGAATGCGCATCGATGATGCCGGGCATCACATACATACCATTCGCGTCTATGGTTTTAGCACCATTTGGTGCGCTTAGTCCTTGCCCTATTTTTGAGATTTTCCCGTCCCGAATAAGGACATCTGTATTGTCAAGTGTGCCGTTCGTTACAGTTAATACCGTTCCGTTTTTGATTAGCACACTGCCTTTCTCCTGAGCCATCGTTATCGTGATGGTGAGGAGTAGAGCTATGATTATATTTATTTTCTTCATATTTATTTTCGTTTATATGTTCACCTTACTGTGGGTCTCTTGATCCTTCCATAGGGAAGCTGCCAAACTGTGCTACAGATAAGGTTCCTTCGAATGAATCGCCATCGATATCCATACTGATATCAACTGTGATTTCTTCGCCCATATTAAGCTTGAAAGAAAAGGAAACATTGTTGCCATCCACCGTCACATTCTCAATGTCATTGGTGCTGTCATTGAAGCTCACGGTGATAGTGCCACTGTAATCTCCGGGAGTTCCTTTGAGTGTAATCACGCCACTACCATTTCCTTGTGGTGTTTCTGTGGTGTAGTTCCAAGTGCCTGAAGCATCAACAGGCTCACCACCATTACTTTTCTTCTTTTTCTTCTTTTTCTCTTCGTACTCGTACTTCACACCATCTACAAACACATATCGCACATTAGCATCCTTTGTGAAATATGCTGTGTCTGAAACTACCAGGTTAGCCATTTTCCCCACATCAATGGTGCCCATCATATTGGATACACCTAATATAGATGCCGGTTCTGTTGTCAATGCGGCCAGCGCCTGATCTTCGGATAGTCCATTCTCAATCACCTTCAGGAGATTCGTTTTAAAGTCTTTGGATTTCACTTCCATAGTTGAGAAACCAAACTTTACTCCATTACTCCTGAATTTCCCTGCTTGCGTATAATAATTCTCAATCATCGAATTTTGTCGTTCCTTCAATGCTTTCTCCTCTAATTCAGCTTCGGTTGGCTCTTTTTCCTCTTCTTCTTCCTTATCTTCTTCTTCTTCATCGCTTTCTTTTTCCTCTTTTTCTTCCTCTTCTTTCCATTCAGGGAGGTCAAGCGAAAGGAAAACAGGAGCTCCAGTTGCTTTAATCGCAGGGATAGCATCCCAACCTTGCTTCACTTCTCCAAGCATCAAATTGAAGCCCAGATCTCGCTGAAGTGCGATCACTCTCATCACATCCTTCACACTTTCTGCTTTAAATACTACTGTCATTTGCTTTGAAATCACTGGATAAAGCGACTCAAGTGTTGCGTCAGTTGCCGGGCGCTCCATACCGTTAGGATTGCTGTTGTATTTGGCCTGATAGTCCCTAGCCTGGCTGGCTTTCCGATAGAGGTCTCGGTACTTTGCCATAACCCCGATTACAGTATTTGGGTAAACTCCTCCGGCACCAGAAAGCTGTGCAAACATGGACGTTTGGTCTTTGACAACCATACGCTCTCCGTCTGTACCACCTAACAAGACGATTGCACCCATTCCAGGGAGCATGCCATTGTGAGGAACGCTGTGGGAAGCTGTAAATCCAACTTTTCTAAAATCCTCTACTGATTTGTTACCAGGGTTTAGCATCTCTCGAGATGAGTTTCCAGGAGTAATGCCTGCTCGCTCATCTGATGGATTTCCTGTTTTTTTACGATCATCATCCTCGTCTTTATCTTCAGGTTTTTCTACGCCAATATTGGACAGACCGCTGATAAATCCGGGATAAACAAACATCGAATCAGCATCTACCACCCAGGCATCTGCTGGGATAGCTATGCTAGATCCTACTGCTTTAATGATTCCGTTTTCGATTAGGACAGTACCATTTTGAATGATTCTGCCTGGTGCCTGTACGATTGTCGCATTTTTAATAGCATACTTATTCGTAACAGGCTTCAGATCGCTATCCTGTGCGATACTGACGTCCGGTAGGAGGACGAAAAGCAAAAGCAGGATAACGCATCCAAATAAACTGCTGCGTTTTTGCATAGGTTCTTTACTTTAGGTTTAAAATGGATAGGGAATTTAGGAAATTCCTGCAGCATGAAAACCATTATTATACGAATGGTGTTTCTTTGCCTCATGTGGTTTAAATCTCGGAGACTGCTCTTAACTATCTAACGGAATGAAATTGGACATACTTGCTATAGTAGCTCACCCGGATGATGTGGAATTATCATTTGGCGGAACGCTTCTCGCACACCAGAAGCAGGGGTATAAAACAGGGATTCTGGATCTTACCAAAGGAGAGCTCGGAACAAGAGGTACTCCAGAAATCCGTGCACAGGAAGCAAAAGATGCCGCTGAGATTCTTCAGCTTTCTGTGAGAGAGAATCTTGGACTCCCTGATGGCTTTTTTGAGAATAATAAGGAAAACCAAATAAAAATAGCAGAACAAATACGTCGGTTTAAGCCTAAATTGGTCATCACCAATGCCATTTATGACCGCCATCCTGATCATACCCGAGGAGCACAGTTAGTGGAAACAGCGTGCTTTATTGCAGGATTAAAAGCAGTTAAAACAGCATGGGATGGTGAGAAGCAGGATGCTTTCCGACCCGATAAACTTTATTTTTCGATCCAAAGTATTGCTCATGAACCAGATATTCTGGTTGATATATCAGATGTGATTGAAGAAAGACGAGCCGCTATTCACGCATTTAAGTCTCAATTTTTTGATCCAAATAGCAAGGAGCCGGAGACATTTATCAGCTCAGAGGGATTTATGACTATGCTGGATGCCAGATCGAGAGAGTGGGGTCACAGAATAGGGGTTAAGTACGCTGAAGGATTTAAGGTGAAGCACTTTCTGGGAGTGAAAAGCCTGTTTGATTTAGTTTAGCTTGTAAAGCCTTAATAAGTTACTCAAACACTTTTGACGTAATTGGGTTTATATTTCAACTCAATAACTTAATCTAACCCAATTGAATCGAAAGGTCCTAGTCACGATTTTATCATTGTATAGCCTTTTCATCAATGCGCAATCTGACTCCACTAAATCGTGGCTGGAGTTGGAAGCTGTTTATTCTGCTCTTCCGTGGTTTAATGCACATGGAGGTTTGGAAACTGGATTTGTTTACATGGACAATGCGGATGTCACAGCGAAGATCAACTTTGATCAGCTCCTGAATCTCAAGGACAACTTTTCATTATTTGTTTATGGATTAGGTAATCATGGGGATAGAGCTACCGATCTAATGGGAGATTTTCAAGTCGCCAGCAATATTGAAGCAGTAAAGGCGTGGAGGGTTTTTGAATTATGGATTCAGAATAATTTTTTGGATGACAGACTTTCTGTTTTAGTTGGTTTATATGACTTGAATTCTGAGTTTGATGTATTGCGGCCGGGCACCTTGTTCATTAACAGCTCATTCGGAATAGGTGCAGAATACGCACAGAGCGGGCTTAATGGTCCTTCAATTTTCCCAATTTCCTCTTTAGGTATTCGCATGGCCACTTTTATAGGTGATAGGACACGGGTTCGGCTGGCCATTTTAGATGCTGTATCCGGTGATCCTGAAAACCTCAAAAGCAATGAAATTCACCTAAGCAGGAAGGAGGGAGCATTGATTTCCGGTGAGGTTTCCATTTATACTGATGCAAGTTTTAGTGAAAATAATCTAAATATCGAACGTTCTTATGTTACACGTAGAAGAAAAGTGGGGCGCGAGCATGAGGTCTACAAAAATGATAAGGTCAACATTGGTGGATGGTATTATACGAGTGAATTTGAAGCTATTAATGATCAATCTTCCTCACACGGAAACTATGGGGTTTATATAGGGGCTCAGAAATATATGCCTATAGGAGAAAAAGGTGATTTTGCTTCTCTTTTTGGTAGATATGGGGTAGCAAGCTCACGGTTTAATCGCTTTGGGTCAGCTCTTTCAGGTGGTGTGGTAGTCAGCAATCCCATAACTACAATGGACGACAATTTTGGGTTGGCATTCTCATCGGGCATCAATGGAGCAGAATTTCAGGAGATTCAGGGGAGTTCTGAAACAACAGAAACAGTAATCGAATTTACATACTCACTACCTTTGGCTTCCTGGTTTTTACTTCAGCCTGACGTACAATATGTTATTAATCCCTCCACACAACAGGAATTGATGAACCCGCTTTCGTTCGCTATGTTGGTTCAGATTTCGTTTAAATATTAGCTTGGTATTGTCGATCCAGATACCTCAGTTGAATCAATTGAGACTCTTTTGAGCCTTTGAGCAAAAAGTGGTAGGTGCCTAACCATTGTAGTGCCTCTACCAATTCTACATTCGGATAAAACTCATCTCTACAGAAATGGACAAATTTCAAGATTTTGAAGGCATCAAACCAATGGAAGAAGCGCTTTTGAAATTGTTCAGATGAACTTACTTGGTTCTTGATCTCATTGATTTGGTCCTCCCAATCGTCACCTAGAAAAGTTGTGACGGTCATCGGAAGCCTCCAGGTGTCTTCTTTCCAGATTGTATCAACTTTACTGAATAGAAGCTTCAGATCTTCAAATGTATTTGGGTGATAGACGTAATATTCATCATCGGTCTGAATGATTTCATTTACTGCCTTTCCTGTCCCAAACGGAACTCGGTCAGACACTCGATCAGAAGGGCGGATGGTTGTTGTATTGATCTCCGCAAATCCTCCATGCGGAATGGTTTTGTTAAGGAAATAGAAATCTTCTCCAGCCTTTCGGGTGTTCATACCGCCTACTTTTTCATACATCGAAGCTCTCACAGTGATACAGGAGCCGAGGGTTTGGTGAGCATAAGGAAACTTTGCAATGCGCAGCGCTCCGATGTAATACCTTAGGTATAATTCATAGTCCACAATAGCTGGATGATGCTCACGATGAAGGTGGTGTTCGTAAAAAACAATTCCCGAATTTGTGTTTGGATTTGAATAGGCAAGTTCGATTTCATCCAAATAGTTAACATCACATCTACAGTCTGCGTCGTAACAGATGATTCCTCCATCATTACCGGACTTTCTGAATATTCTTACAGCCTCATCCATTCCAATTTTCCTGGCTAATCCTACACCCGCCTTCTTAGTTGGAAGTTTTTGATGTGTGAAGAGAAGAGGGAAATTGGAGTGATAGTTTTTCAGCTGCTTTAATGTTTCTTCATTCGCGGATCTGATTTCTGAAGATGCATCTTCCGGTTCATTGACAACAACAATAATGAGTACTTCATCCTGTGGTAAATCACAGGCATTGAGCGAGTCCAAAGACCCAATCAGATCCGGTTCTTTAAAACACGGAATAACCACGATGAGCGATAAATTCTCAGGTGGCTCATATTCAGGAAAGAGTTTATGCGGCCAGGCATACCGCTCCAGATATATCGACATTAGGGAGAGAGACGGCTAATTTTCCATGTACCTTCCATTTCATCTTGGTAGAAGATGCGATCATGTAATCTGCTTTTTCGTCCCTGCCAAAACTCAAATGTTTCAGGGATAACCAGGTACCCGCCCCAGTTTTCCGGTAGTGGTATTTCTTTGTTGAGAAAGCGTTCTTCAAGCATTTTGAGTTTTTCCTCCAATACAGATCTGTCAGTAATCTCACTGCTTTGATTGGAAGCCCATGCCCCCAGCTGACTTTCTCTGGGACGCGAATGAAAATATTTGACTGACTTTTCTTTCAATACCTTTTGTGCTTTACCAGTAATGATCACCTGTCGCTCCAATTCGTACCATGGAAAAAGTAAACTGATGTTGGCATTATGCTCAAGCTCTTGCCCTTTTTTACTGTCGTAATTCGTATAAAACGTGTAACCTTCCTTGTCGGCATCCTTCAGAAGAACGGTTCGTTGAGATGGAACTCCTTTTTTACTTACTGTGCTGACCACCATCGCATTAGGCTCCAATATTTCTGAAGCAACTGCCTCGGTAAACCATTTATCAAACTGGTTGAACGGATTTACTTCTATTGATTGTTCATCAAGCTCTTCTTTGGAGTATTCATTCCGTAATGATGCGATATCTTCTCTCATGTTCCCTATTCCTTTTACTTTTGAAACTCATCATGAGCGAAGGTAAAAAGGTTAAAATCAAAAATCGATGAAGTTTAGAATAGACTTGACGGTAGACTCAAAAAAAGAGTGGGTCGATGCTGTGCTAAATGACTTTAATGCTTTCCTGCAAGACCATGCAGATTGCGAAAGAAAAGCTTCAGGTATGGCATTGAGCCTTGTTGCAAAGTATCCGAACAGGACTGAAATCATTCCTGAACTGATCGATACCTCAGTAGAAGAACTGGAGCATTTCAGGGATGTGTATGCGATTATGCAGCGAAGAGGATTGCAACTCAATCATGAAATACCAAAAGACCTTTACATTCAACAGCTACTAAAGATATGTAGGGATGGAAGAGAAGAACGGTTTATGGATCGATTGCTTTTAGCATCGCTTGTAGAAACACGTGGGGCTGAACGATTTCGATTGGTATATGAGGCCTTAGAGGATGAAGAACTAAAGCAATTTTATCATAGACTGTGGGCATCTGAAGCCAGACACGGAGAAGTCTTTGTGCGAATGGCGCTCAATTATTTTGAGGAGGATGACGTATACAATAGATTAGAAGAAATGAAAGAAAAAGAGGGAGTTATCCTAAACAACCTTGAGATTAGACCGGCATTGCATTAGATGGATTATTTTTCAACAGACAAACTGGTCAAACCTGAAAAAGGTGACCTGCTTATATCAGAGCCTTATTTACCCGACCCAAATTTTGATCGGACTGTAGTATTTCTATGCGAACACGATGACAATGGTACGTTTGGCTTTGTACTAAATAATAAGGCAAATGTGGGGCTGAAAGAAGTAATTGATGAGGTAGGGGACTATCCGGCCGATCTTTTTGTTGGAGGTCCAGTGGAGCATGACACGCTTCATTTTATTCATCGGGAAGCAGAGTTAATACCAACCTCTCGAGAAGTTATTCAAGGAGTTTATTGGGGAGGTGATTTCAATAAATTGACAGAAATGATGAATACGAGAGCCATTCGCGCTGAGGATGTTCGATTTTTTATTGGCTACTCCGGCTGGGCTCCCGGTCAGCTGATGGATGAAATGAAAGCTAAATCATGGATTGTACTAAAAAATCCAACACCAGAAATGATTTTTGATTGGGACAACCAAGATCTATGGAAAGCGTGTCTAAACACTATGGGTGGTAAGTATCGCCTAATGTCTAACTATCCAAAAGATCCCCGAATGAATTAGGGTATTTGGTTAGTTTTGTGTCTTAAAGGATAAAGTAACAGGTTCCATAATGGATAATGCAGAGAAATTGCAGGATGTTTCGAATGAAGCTCCTGAAGAAGTTCAGATTCAAGCTGAATTAAGTAATGAAAACCAACCCGAGAGTGAGGAAAAGGAGGTGGATGAAGTGGAGGAAAAAATAGAGAAAAAGTCTCAAGTTGAAGAGAAAAAGGTAGAAGAGGAATCTCCTGAAGCGGTTGAAGAGAAACCCGCTGAGAAGAAAAAGGAATCAAATTCATCGGCGGAAAAGTCTACCACGACTGAAGGAGCTGCTGATGAAAAGTCATCAGATGAGTCATCTGAAGGTACTGAGGAGCATGAGGAGGAAGATCATGATGATCAGGAGGAGGAATTGGATTTTGATCATGCTGATAAGGAAGAGTTGATTTCCAAAATCCGCGAGATTAAAAACGAAGATAATATTCGGTCGCTGGACCGTGTTTTAAAAGCCATCAAACCTCGATTTGATGAACTTTATGAAATCTCTAAAAATGAAGCATTACAGAAATTTGTTTCGGAAGGTAACGAGGCGGATGCCTTTGAATATCATGGGGATGAAATTGACAAGGAATTTAGTACGCTTTACGGACAGCTTAAGTCCAAACGTAACAAACACTACAAGGACCTTGAAAATCAGAAGGAAGACAATCTGAAGAAGAAGGAACGACTTCTCAATGAACTTCGGGAGATTGTAGATGGAGAGGAATCTTCAAATAGCATCAATTCTGTTCGTGAGCTACAGTCTGAATGGAAAAAAGTAGGCCCTGTTCCAGGGGCAATGAATAAGACTCTTTGGGCCAATTACAATGCGCTTCTTGATCGTTATTACGACAATAGGAGTATCTATTTTGAGCTAAAAGACCTGGACCGCAAAAAGAATATGAAGCTCAAAGAAGAGCTTTGTGAAAAAGCCGAGGCTTTGAATAAGGTTGAGGATATGAAGGCGGCCATCATCCAGCTAAACGATCTTCATGATGAATACAAGCACATTGGTCCTGTACCAAAAGAAAATCAAGAGCCATTATGGCAAAGGTTTAAAGCTGCTTCCGATGCGATTTATGCGAAACGTAAAGAATACTTTGAGCATTTAAAAGAGGAGTTTGATAAAAACCTGATAGAGAAAGAAGCCTTAATCAAAGAGGTGGAAGAGTTTACCAAGTTCAATTCTGATCGCATTACTGAATGGAATTCCAAAACAAAAGAGATTTTGGATATTCAGAAAAAATGGGAAGCGATTGGTGGTGTTCCAAAAGAAAAGGCAAAAGCTACCAATAAATCATTCTGGAATTCCTTCAAAGGGTTTTTCGCAAATAAAAATCAGTTTTTCAAAGAGCTGGAATCGAAGCGAGAGGAAAATCTTGAAAAGAAAAAGGAGCTGATTGAAAAGGCAAACGAGCTTAAGGATAGCGAAGATTGGAACTCGACAGCAGATAAACTAAAGCACCTCCAAACTGTTTGGAAGGATATCGGGCCGGTACCTGAGAAGGTGCGGAATGAAACCTATAAAAAGTTTAAAGCTGCTTGTGATCATTTCTTTAACAAAAGGCGAGAGCAGAATAAGGAGCAGTTCAAGGAGTTTGAAGAAAACCTAAAACTGAAACTTCAGATATGTGATCAACTGGAAGCTGCGGCGAATGCTGATGAAGTAAATCTGGATGATTTGTATGATCTGGTTGACAACTACACCTCGGTTGGGTTTGTGCCAAAGAATGCGATAAAGAAAATTCGGTCTCGTTTTGATCAGGTGAAAGAGATGATTCTTTCCAATGAGGCGATTCATGAAGATGATCGCACTGATTTGAGAAACCACATACAAATGGGTCGATTGAAAAATACGCCTGGTGGTGACCGAAAGCTTCATCGTAAGGAACACTCTATAAAGCGAAAGATTTCTTCTATTGAAAACGATATATCTACCTGGAACACTAACATGGAATTTTTCGCTGATTCTGCTACTGCAGACAAGCTAAAAGCAGATATGCAGGACAAGATTGATAAGGCAGAAAGTGAGCTTGAGGATCTTAAGTCACAGCTGGCAGCAATTTCTGCACAAAATTGATAAATACATTTGCTAAATAGCTAGACACTGCTATTTTTGCAATCCGATTTTGAGAGCTGCAACGGCAGAACAACAAATCAAAGGTATTGCCTCCATACCTGCCTGCCGGCAGGAGGGCTCAGTAAAAGAGCTGACCCTGACTGGGGAAACAAAGTATTAGCCTCCATAGCTCAGCTGCGGTTCGACGTTTCGACCAGAGCAGCGCACTTGGAAGAACCCACCTCAAAAGAGAGGTGTTATTTATAAAAGTATTAGCCTCCATAGCTCAGCTGGCCAGAGCAGCGCACTTGTAATGCGCGGGTCGTTGGTTCGAATCCGACTGGAGGCTCTTATAAGTAATAAAAACCCGCTTCAAATCAAATGAAGCGGGTTTTTTGTTTTTGGGTCAAGTTATGGGTCAAGTTATTTGTTGTACTTTAAAGGACTATCATTCCATACTAAAAGATGAATTATAGCACCTTATGAGTTTAAAATTGAATAAGTCCACACCTTGTCAGCAGCTTCATCTAGATCTTTTCCAACTTTTTCAGTTTCACTTTGAACTAATGTTACGCTTATATGTACTTGTGTATTCATAAATACAAGTTATTAATTTAGAATGATAAATAAATAGTAGGCATTGTAACTTCACCAATTTCTCCTTTGTCGTTCCCACCATTCATGTTCGTCTTTCATCTTTTCCCATTGGTGATAATAATTCTTAAATGGATGAACATGCACTTGAATATCATGGACATCACCATAAATGCAATGACTTATGTCATATACGTACCCTCTTTTAAATTTTTCATTCCTCTCAATAAAACTTAGGTCTAGTTGTTCACCAATTCGTGGAGTATGCGTCAACTTTAAACGAAAATGTGTTGATCGCTCATCTGGTTCATAATACCAGTTTTTTCCATGTTTCTGTTTTCGTTCATCATAGGGTATGGAAATCACTATTGTGTGAAAGACTTCTTTAATCTCGGGAGGACTATCCCAGGTGCCTTCAATAAATTTTTCATATAGAACTCTTAATTCCTTATTGAGTTTTACCCTAGGAATTTCTAATTCTTTAGATAGTTCCTGATTGGTTGGTAGATTATCCTCTTCATTCATCGACGAAAATTCCAACTTTCTTAGTTTGGATTCTAAAGGACTGTCCCCTGATAAATACCTTTTGAATATCACCAAGGTTTCTATCATTAAATTATAATTTCTGTGCGATCCCATGGCTTAAATTTTATGCGTATTTTAAGTTAGTTAGATCTTTTCAAAGGGAGAAGACTCTGATGAAATTGAAAAGCTTTAAGGCAGCAGAGTTAGAAGCAGATTGAGAGAAACATGTAATCTTATTTCTTTTGAAGGAACGACAATTGACAAGCCAAGTAAGTGCTCCAGGCAAACTACCATTTACCTAGAACATGCCCCACCTCAATAGCTTACCGATAATGGAGAATTATCACCTTTGATTGAGTTTGCTAAAAGTTAAACGCTCAATCACCAACAGTTTCATACCATTTCATTAATTTCAGTTTCTTTTTAGTCCTAATCACTCAAATGCCAACTATATACGACAACATAGAGAATCATCTCGAAGAAGGTCTAAATAAAACCCTGGAAACATCTTTTCGAGCTGATTTTTGTATTGGCTATTTCAATCTTAGAGGTTGGAAAAAAATTGCTGAAAATGTAGATCAACTTAAAGGGGGTGTGCTTCCCGATGAATTTGAGGATGACACCCATTACCACACCAGAGTTCTGATCGGAATGCAACGACTTCCACAGGAAGAAATAAGACAATTCTATTCTGTTGATTTTGGAAATTTGGACAATGCAGAAGCTAAACGTTTGAAATCAAAAATTGCTGCCGAGTTTAAAGAGCAGTTGATTATTGGGAACCCAACTAATGAAGATGAAAAGGCATTAAAGAAATTATTGGATCAATTGAAATCCAAGAAAGTAATTGTTAAACTACATCTCAAGAAGACATTACATGCCAAGCTTTACTTAGCCCATAGAGAAGATTATAACACGCCTTTGGTTGGATTTGTGGGAAGCTCCAATCTCACCTTTGCTGGAATCTCAAAACAGTTTGAATTGAATGTCGACGTTGTAGAAGGAGATGCTGCTAATAAATTGGCCAAATGGTTTCAAGATCGGTGGGATGACAGGTGGAGTATAGATATAACAGAGGAACTGATTGAAATACTCGAGAATAGCTGGGCGTCTACTCAACTGATCCCTCCTTATCATATCTACCTCAAAATGGCTTACCACTTGTCAAGGGAGGCCAGAGCGGGGATATCAGAATTTCAGTTGCCAAAAGTATTTCAGGACAGGCTGCTAGCCTATCAACAAAGTGCAGTAAAAGTTGCAGCTCATCATTTACATCACAGAGGGGGAGTTATTATTGGCGATGTGGTGGGTTTAGGAAAAACAATCACAGCCACAGCTCTTGCGAAGATGTTTGAGGATGATTTCTTTTTGGAAACATTGATCATCTGTCCCAAGAATCTTGTTGAAATGTGGGAAGATTATGCCCATGAATACCAATTAAGGGCAAAGGTGCTTTCTGTGACTAAGGCTCAAACTAAACTATCCGATGAACGGCGATACAGACTGGTGATTATAGATGAGAGCCATAACCTTCGAAACAAAGATGGCAAACGCTATCGTGCGATTCAGGAATATATCCAGCTCAATGACAGTAAGGTCATTCTACTTACTGCTACTCCCTACAACAAAACATATTTAGACCTGAGTAACCAACTAAGGTTGTTTCTGGATGAGGATTATAACTTGGGAATTGGCCCAGAAAGATATATCGAAAATATTGGTGGGAGAGTTGAGTTTCAGGCCAACCATCAGGTTCCAGAGCATTCAGTGGGCGCATTTGAAAAGAGTTCCTTTTCGGATGATTGGGCAGAATTGATGAGACTATTTTTGGTAAGAAGAACCAGGAGTTTTATTAAATCGAATTATGCCAAGAATGATCCTGCCAAGAACAGAGCCTATTTGGAATTTCCCAATGGAGATCGTTCCTACTTCCCTGATAGACTTCCAAGAAAAGTAGAATACGCTTTTGATAAAAATGATCCTGAGGATCAATATGCCAAGCTGTATAGCCAGTCAGTAGTTGATATAATAGATAACCTTGTTTTACCAAGATATGGAATAGGTCAGACCAGCTATGAAGAGAAAAATCCATCAATAAATATAACGGCAGAAGAAAGCTTAATTAGAGAGAACCTGAGTCGCGCAGGTACTCGGCTTATTGGGTTTGCACGAACCAACCTTTTCAAACGACTGGAAAGTAGCGGGTACTCATTTTTACTTTCAGTCAGTCGACATATTCTTAGAAACTACCTCTTTATCTATGCCATAGAAAAAGGACTGAGGTTTCCCATTGGCAAGCAGGAAAGTGGCCTTATAGATGACTTCATGTATTCTGATGAAGATCCAAATGGGGACGATAAAATTGATTTGATGCTCACACCGGAGGAGTATATGAAGCAGGCAGAATCATATTATAAATCCCTTTTGTTGAAGGAAAAGAAATACGATTGGATAAGGAGTGAGCATTTCAATAAGAAACTCCGAAAGACATTGGAACAGGACAGTACTGAGCTCATGAAGATCTTAGAAATGGGCAAGAACTGGAGTCAGAGTGAAGACCGCCAGTTGCAGGCCTTATTCGATCTGATCAATGATAAGCACAGTAATGAAAAAATATTGATCTTCACCCAGTTCTCAGATACTGCCAACTATCTGTACGAATCACTTCATGCTCGGGGTATTGAAAAGATTGCTTGCGTTACAGGTGCAGATGAAAACCCAACTGGATTTGCTCATCGATTTAGCCCGGTCAGCAATAAGAAAGATTTTCCTGAAAGTCAGCAAATTCGAGTTCTCATAACTACCGATGTGTTAAGCGAAGGGCAAAACCTTCAGGATGCACACATCGTCCTCAATTATGATCTGCCTTGGGCAATTATTAGACTTATCCAAAGAGCAGGTAGGGTAGATAGGATTGGACAGAAACATGACCAAATATTCTGCTATTCATTCTTACCTGAAGATGGCATTGAAGACATCATTAATCTCCGGGGTAGGCTTACTCAAAGGATCAGGGAGAATGCGGAAACAGTGGGCTCTGATGAAGTGTTTTTTGATGGCGACCCTATCAATGTAGCTGATCTCTACAACGAGAAATCCGGAATTCTTGATGAAGATGAAGACATTGAAGTAGACCTGGCATCCTATGCGTTCCAAATCTGGAAAAATGCAACAGATAGCGATCCAAGCTTACTGAAACTAATACCAGACCTTCCTGACGTTATTTACTCTGCCAAGAAAGCCGAACCAGATCAAAAACTGAATGGATCAATAGTTTACACCAAAACTTCGAGTGACAATGACGTTTTGGCCTGGGTGGATCAAAACAAAAACATCGTCACGCAATCACAATTTGAGATATTAAAGTCGGTGAAATGTGGACCCGCCGAACCAGCTTTAGACCGTTTTGATCAACACCATGAACTGGTGAAGTTTGGCCTTGAACACATCAAGGATACAGAGTCCAAGATCGGTGGGCAACTAGGCAAAAAATCAGGTGCACGCTATCGAGCCTATAACAGGCTGAATAACTACATCACCAGAAATGAAGGGACACTTTGGGTCACCGATGAATTGAAGCGTGCAATTCAGGACATTTACGACTATCCCATGAGAGAATATGCTCGTGAAACCATCAATCGGCAGCTCAAAATGGGCGTAACGGATGAAGACCTGGCGATGCTTGTGGTGAGCCTGCGTGAAGATGGCAAACTCAGCATCATCAATGAAGATGAGCTGGTGCGTAAGGATCCGTTAATTATTTGTTCACTGGGCTTGAAAGTAGATTAATATGAAGAAAGCACATTTTTCAAAGCTCATCAAGGAGTTCAATTTTGAAACACTGTTCAATGAGTTAGGCTGGGACAATTTCCATGATTCATTGCCTAAAAAGATCGGTGATGAAATTTATACCCTCAATGGAGTAGCCGAAAAGAAAGGTTTTGCGATCCTGCATTGCCCACCATTGGCCAATAGAAAGCCGCCTTTAAGTGCTATTCGAAAGCAGATAGAGAAGAAGGTTACTGATAGCTACCAGGAGCACCTGATTATCTATACCGACGCTGCTCAGAAACAACAAATCTGGCAGCTGGTAGTCACAGAAGATAACAAACCACGCCAGACACGGGAAGTCACATGGCACAGTCATCAGGACACTGAGGCGCTTTTTCAGCGAATGAAAAATTTGCTTTTCACCCTTTCTGAAGAAGATGGCCTCACTATCGTGGATGTTAAGAAAAAAGTAGAAGCAGGTTTAGGTAAGAATACCGACAAGATTACCAACAACTTCTACAAAGAATTCAAAAAACAGCATTCCTCATTTCTCAGTTTCATTGAGGGAATAGACGATCACATCAAAAAGGACAATAAGAACAAAGAATGGTATGTTTCGCTCATGCTCAACCGACTGATGTTCTGTTACTTCATACAGAAGAAAGGATTTCTCGATCAGAATCTCAACTACCTCCAAGACAAACTGGCCGAATGCCAAAAACACGAGGGAGACGATAATTTTTACGGGTTTTATCGCAGCTTTCTACTCGAGCTCTTTCACGATGCACTTGGCACCCCTGAGCCGAATAGAGACAAGCAAGTCACCATAGATATGGGCAAAATACCCTACCTAAACGGTGGCCTTTTCGATGTGCATGAGCTGGAAAAACAGTTTGATAAAATCACGATTTCGGATGATGCCTTTAAGCAAATCTTTGATTTCTTCGATCAATGGAACTGGCACCTGGACAATCGTGCGGCAGCTGAGGGTAAGGACATCAACCCCGATGTGATTGGATTCATCTTCGAGCGATACATCAATGACCGATCGGGCATGGGTGCCTACTACACCAAAGAAGATATTACCGATTACATCAGTAAAAACTGCATCATTCCTTATTTACTAGACGAAACGAAACGGCACCATGCTAAACCATTCAAGGCTGATGGTGATCTATGGCAGTTCTTGCAAAATAGCAGTGATCTTTACATCTACGATGCTGTAAAAAAAGGGATCGAAGAGGCTTCAAAAGATGGTAACTATCCAGCTTCTATGGAAGATCTTGCCATTCCCGACAATATCAAAATGGGTCTTGATGCTGAGAGCCCAAATTTATTGGAGCGCAGAAAAGACTGGAATACCAAAACTCCAGAACATCTGGGACTACCTACCGAGATATGGCGGGAAACCATCGAGCGGTGGAAACGCTACTTTGTGGTAAGGGAGAAGATTGAAAACGGAGAGCTCACCAGTATCAATGACTTCATTACCTATAATCTCAACATCCGTCAGTTTATACAAGACTATGTAGAGTATGCACGCGATGCAGACACGATCAGGGAGATTTATAAAGCCATTCGCTCAGTAACCATCCTCGATCCTACCTGTGGTTCTGGTGCCTTTTTGTTTGCGGCACTCAATATACTGGAGCCACTCTATGAAGCCTGTATTGTGCGCATGGAGCAGTTTACCTCGGAGGCACCTGGCAAGCACAAGTTCTTTGAAGAAGAGCTGGCCAAGGTAAACAGTGAAGAACACCCCAATCTTCCCTACTTTATCTACAAGTCCATCATCATCAACAACCTGTATGGAGTGGACATCATGAAGGAAGCCGTGGAGATTGCCAAACTCAGGCTGTTCCTCAAGCTGATGGGCACAGTGGAGGTGAACCCCCGAAAACCCAACTTTGGCCTGGAGCCCTTGCCGGATATAGATTTCAATATCCGAGCAGGCAATACACTGGTAGGCTTTGCCACTGAGGAGGAATTACTGACGACCATCCAAAAGCATGACAACCTCTTTGCGCAGGATAAGCTGGATGAGTTTAAAGAAGAAAGCGATCTGGTAAGCAAAGCCTATCAGCGCTTTCAGGATGCTCAGCTGATCAATAACCAGGGATCTGATGACTTCAAAAAAGCCAAGGAGCAACTTAACGAACGGCTGAAGGCACTTAATAACAAACTGAACGTCTATCTGGCCAGCAACTATGGCATAGATGCCAAAAAGAAACCCAAGAAATATGAAGAGTGGCTTATGTCGCACCAGCCCTTCCATTGGTTCTCGGATTTTTACCAAATAGTAGCTGCTGATGGTGGATTTGATGTGATCATTGGTAATCCACCGTATGTTGAGTACAGCAAAATAGAGAAAATATACTCACTCCAAAATTATGAGACTCAGCAAAGCGGAAACCTATACGCACCTTGTATTGAGAGATCAGCCAATATTCAACATCTTAATTCTTATCTGGGAATGATCATTCCACTAAGTGGTATTGTAACACCTAGAATGAAGGCCTTGATTGAAATAATTCAAAGAATGAATTCATTTGTTAGTTATTACTCTGCATCTGCTCATCCCTCAACTTTGTTTAATGGAGTAAAACAAAGACTATCAATCATCCTTTACAAGAAGGATGAAAGCACGAAGCAGAATAATACTAGTTTTTTGAGATGGTCAGCAAATGAAAGGAATCATTTATTTGAATCAAAAATCACCTACATGGCCAGCAATTCAAAATTGTCATCTGAATTAGAAAGATCAATTAGTGAGAAACTAAACAAGAAACCTAAAACAATATCTGACTACACAACTAAAGCATCAAAAGAAAAAGTTCATTATCACAATGCTCCGGTTTACTGGAATAAAGTATTTGATTTCGTACCATATTTCTACAGTGATAGGGATGGGGTTAAACAAAGCGTTCAAGTCAAAACAATTTGCACAAAAGAGAACTGTTCACATAAAATAATATCAACACTTAATTCCAATCTATTCTACTGGTATTTCTATTCAATTTCTGATTGTTGGCATCTGACAAACCGTGAAGTACTTGGCTTTCCTATTCAGTGCAGTACCCTTCCAATTGAAGAAATGTCGAGGTTATGTCTAGCGCTAATGCGTGATTTGAAAAGTAATTCAATAAGATATAAAAGATCCTCAAAGGATAGTGGCAGTCAAGAATTTGACAGTTTTTATCCGGCTAAATCCAAACACATCATAGATGAAATAGACAAAGAGCTGGCGAAGCATTATGGGTTTACGGAGGAGGAGCTGGATTTCATTATCAACTATGACATCAAGTACCGCATGGGCAAGGCACTCTTTGGTGAAGATGATGGAGAGGGGGAGGAAGGATGAAGAACTTCGGATGGGACTTTTGGAGGGTATTTCTACCCTTTTTGGTGGTCTTGGGAATCATTATGTTCTTCCCGCTTTGGTTCACGCAGAAAAGTTGGCTTGGCTTCTTTCAATTATCTATTGATGAATCAACAAGCTGGATGGGTGATACCTTCGGAGGAATCCTTGGGCCATACATAGCAATTGTAGCTGCAGGCCTGACCTTTATGGCATTCTGGGTGCAATACAAAGCCAATGACGAAATCCGGAATCAATTCAAACATGAGCGTTTCGAGACAAAGTTTTATGAGCTTCTTAAGCTGCATAAGGAGAATGTGTCTGAGGTTGATATCGATGGCAAGTATAGGGGTAGAAAATCCTTTGTTTGGATGTATAAGGAATTCCGCTTCATCTATAGGTTGTGTAAATCATACCATGATCTCATTGACTCTGATCGAAAGATTGCAGGGAAAAAACTAATGGAGTATGATGATCGAAAAATTACTGAACTCGCCTATATAATCTTCTTTTTCGGGGTTGGAGAAATCTCCGATAAAGGTATTGAGTATTTCACTGGAGATTTCGATAATGACCTTATTAAGAAAGTATTGGATCGATTGAAAGCACACCAGGAGCATGTGGCACAATTAAAAAAGGATGAATGGACAGAACTTGAAGAGAATCTATTTGAAGAGCCAGAAAAATACATTCTGGAGGTAAATTTTGAGCCCTTTGATGGCCATGTATCTAAGCTGGCCCATTATTTCAGACATCTTTATCAAGCCATAAAGCTGGCAACTACTGATTCAATTCTTGATAATATCGATAAGAGCATAGAGTATAAGAATCGCTATGAGTATGTGAAACTGATTAGAGTTCAACTATCCAATCACGAGCAGACCCTTATATATTATAATTCTTTTTTTACAGCTGGAAAGATTTGGTGGGGGGATAATACTATCGAGAAGAAAACTGTAAAAAATGGAGTTGAATATGATTTAAGCTACTTTCTTGATTACGCGATGATTAAGAATCTAGCCTATAATTTGACTGATGGCATTGGTCCTCACCCAGTGAGAGAGTATTTCCAGCGTTTACTAAAAAGAGGATACGGTGTTGAAAATGAATCTGAAAGGGTAGAATTGAAAAACCGAATAGATAATGATCTCTTAGAATGGGGCGTGAAAGATGATTTCTTTAACCAATTAGTAAGTGAACATAAAAAGGATTCAGCCAGTGTATGAGAAACAAAACACCGAATGGAAGGAATAAAGAATTAATAACACATCACAATATATTGGTCGAAGATGTTGGTGTTGAGATGTTCGATAGAACAAAAAGGATATGATTTACCATGGCAATCAAGACATATTAAAACATCACAAAGTTGGATTCTTATGTTCCCAGAGATGCACAGCAAGTGCTGTCATATCATGCTTTGATTGGGCCAAAGTGCAAAGAGATAAAGGACACTGTGTGATCATTGGTAATCATTCACAAATAGAAAAAGATGTTTTCGATATTCTGATCAGAGGAGTTCAACCAATGATATTGGTGTTAGCCAGAGGAATGATGAAGGTATGGGATGCTCGTGTACTTGAAGCTATTGATGAAAAAAGGCTTTTGGTGTTATCCCCTTTCGAACCCTCTGTCTCCCGTGTCTCTCGAAAAACGGCTGAAATCAGGAATCATAAAATCATAGAATTAGCTGATGAATTGGTCATTGGCTACAAATCCAAAGGAGGCCAATTAGACGCTCTTTTGAAAAATCATCGACATCACTCGCTTGCTTAAATCATTCAAATCAAAATGGAAAAACAACTATCCTACATTCACGACTTAGCCAAGACCTACGATAGCTATAACGAAGATCCATCTAAACTAATTGATGATCTCAATCAATTAAGTGAGCAAGACCTAGCAGAAGTAAAGGAAAAGTATGGCAGCTCCAACGATCGTTTCAAACCGGTGAATCTTTTGCGTGCAGAGATTGCCAAAAAACTTTTGGCAGAAGGTGCTGTAAATGAAGAATCCATTGAAGAAATAAAGGAAAACATCAGAGCTAAGAAAGTAGACCTATTCAAAGGGTATGATGAAAAATACATTCAGGAATTCCAGGCGTATGAGTACAAAAAGCGAGACGTCTTTGCCAACTGGCAGAGACTCTGGACTGTACTGCATCCGTTCTTTTTTAAGGGTACTATCAGAGAAACAACCAATATTTATTTAGAACAAATAGCAAGCACTCTGAGAGAAGATCTAGAAGTGATTGATTACGATTATCACACGGTAGATTTTTACGGCTCAAATAATTTTGGTGACATCAGATCATGGATTGCCTTATACCCGAAGGTCAAGGAATCGCACAAAAACGCATACCAATTTTTCATGACTATTGGTGCAAACATTGACATCAGTGTGGTGGCAGGTAGTGAGGTTCGAGAGCCTAAAAAGTTTGAGTTCAAGAAAGTGGACAGCTACCAAGATGCCTTATCTTATTTTCAATCGGTAAAGGAAGAGGTGATTACCATTAACAAAGGGCTGAAAAACTTCTTCAAGTTCGCCCCGGGTCCACAGGCAGCTGAATGGGAAACGTTTCGATCTCAGAACATAGCCGCCTTGGACTTTAGCGAATTGGAGGTGGGCGATATCAGTCAGTATGGCTCGCTGGCTGAACTCAATGTAGCAGCAGGGCTTCCGGAAGACAGTCAGTCCAATAAGACTTGGAATTTGTGGCATTTCTTCAATGCCAACAAAGGGGATGTCCTATTTGCCACACGAGGAGTTTCAACTTGTCTTGGAGTCGGCGTGATTGACAGTAAGTACGAGTACAATACAAGTACCGATAGTTACCGACATACAAGAGAGGTGAAATGGATAGTGGATAAGGTCTACCAATATAAGTCCAATGACTTGAAGGGATACAAAAACCTTTTCAGACCTGACACATTTAGTCCGGTTTTGATTTCGGACTTTTTACTTTCTGAGTATGTACGTCTATATCCAGAACTCACTACTGTTTTTGCCAAGGACAAGATAGAAGTGAAACCAATCACCAAAGCATCGGAGAAAGCGAAAGAGGAAGTTGATGAAATTGAGGAGGAAGTTGGTGAGGAAGCTTCATTCTGGTGGTTGAATGCTAATCCCAAAATGTGGAGCATTACCTCTCATAATGTGGGTGATGTCCAGACTTATACCTCTCGCAATGAGAGAGGGAACAAGCGAAGAATTTATAAGCATTTTGAGGCGGTGAAACCCGGCGATTTGATGATAGGTTATGAGAGTAGTCCTGTCAAACAAGTGAAGGCCTTATTTCAGATCACCAAAGGACTGCATACTACCCAAGAAGAAGGAGAAGTCATTGAGTTTGAGTTACTGGAAAAACTCGAAATTCCGATTGACTGGAGTGAGTTAATTGACATCAAAGGATTGATCGAATGCGAGGTGTTGATTAACAATCAAGGCAGCCTTTTCAAGCTTACAGAAGATGAGTTTGACATCATCCGTGACCTGGTGGATAGCCGTAACATTGAGTATGAAAAGAAACAGGTAGGGGCTAAGAAAAAGGCGTACACCTATGAAGAAGATGCCGATAAACCATTTATTCCTATTGATGAGTTTCATTCGATTACCCAGCTGCTCCTGAGAAAAAAGAATATTATTCTTCAGGGACCTCCTGGTGTTGGAAAAACCTTTGTTGCAAAGCGGATTGCGTACGAAATCATGAAAGAGGCCAATGATTCGCAAATTGAAATGGTGCAATTTCATCAGTCGTATGCGTACGAAGATTTTATTCAAGGCCTTCGGCCATCCACATCAGGGTTCAAAAGGAAAAATGGCATTTTTTATTCTTTTGCAAAGCAAGCACATGCGCATCCTGATAGAAAGTTCTTTTTCATCATAGATGAAATCAATCGAGGTAACCTTAGTAAGATTTTCGGAGAGTTGATGATGCTCATTGAGCATGATAAGCGATCTTCCAATAATGCCATCAAACTCACCTATGCTGAAGACGAAGAAGAGTCCTTTTATCTTCCAGAAAATCTTTATCTGATAGGGACAATGAACACCGCGGATCGATCATTGTCAATTGTAGATTATGCCTTGCGTAGAAGGTTTTCGTTTATCAGCCTTAAACCCAATTTTGGTGAAGTATTTCTTGAATTCTTAAAAAGCAAGAATGTGAGTCCAGATTTTGGCAAGAAGCTTTCCCAAGCACTTGAAGGAGTAAATAAATCCATAAGAGAAGATGATAATTTAGGTGATGGTTTTCAAATTGGTCATAGTTATTTCTGTCCCTCTGAAAATATTACCAATGAGCAGGAATGGTTTCAGAGTATCATAAGATTCGAAATACATCCATTGCTGGACGAGATATGGTTTGATGATTCAGATCAGGTGTCGAAGATGTTATCCGCATTAACCATTGCTTGATAGTGATTCCTATTCAAAATATATATTATCTGCTATGCTATGCGTGGAACAAGCTAGATGAAAAAGATCATGTCAAAGTTGATGGAGATGATCTGACTAATCTTGTGGATTTATTTGCGAAGATTTTGATAAATGGAACCAGAATACTCTTAAAAAGAGGACTGGATAGTAATTACAAGACCAAAGTAGAAACGATAAATGGGGTGAAAGGGAAGATTGATTTTGGCACTTCCCTTAAAAGAAACCAATTTGCTCAACTCCAAGCTACATGTGAATTTGATGAGTTTTCCTCTGATGTAGTTACCAACCAGATTTTGGTAGCTACAATGCACAGTATACTAAGGATTGAAACAGTTGATAAAGAGCTCAAGAAACAAATTAGAGGATTGATTTTGCGCTTTCCTGAAGTATCTCATATCGCTCTATCCAAAAATCATTTTGAGTCAGTCCGGTTACATCGAAACAATCAGTTTTATGGTTTCTTACTAGATGTATGCAAAATCATCTTCGATTCGATTCTCCCCGCGGAAAACAAGGGTGAATACTCATTCATTGATTTCACTAAGGATGAACGAAAGATGAATCAGCTTTTTGAACATTTTATATTCAATTTTTATCGTCAACATTATTCAAAAAGTCAGGTGAGAAGGGATCATATCAAATGGCAGTTTACTTCCACCAATGATATCGATCACAAATACATTCCTCAAATGAAGACGGATATTACCATCGAAAGGAATGGTCAAAAGACAATCATTGATGCAAAGTATTACAAGGAGACTTTGTCCTCATTTTATGATACTGAAAAGGTCAAGTCCGTAAACCTATATCAGATATTTTCCTATCTGCTAAACCAGAGAGATGGTACGGAAGGGTCGTCAAAAACAAAGGGTATTTTATTATACCCCACCATAGACAAGGAGTATAATTTAGTATACCAATACGATAAACATCCAATTCAAATTAGGACTGTAGATCTAAATCAACATTGGACATTAATTGAGGAGAGGTTAATGAAAATTTTAAGTTAGTACCATGGCACAGCTCCCAAATCTTCCCGGTTATGCAACCATTTCCAAATTAGGCGGAGGGGGTTTTGGTAATGTCTATTTAGCCAAAGAAAATGTTTCAGGAAGACTCGTCGCTATAAAGTCTTTAAAAAATGACGATCCTGATGTTCAGCAAGAGTTAATTGATGAAATTCAATTGATTGCAAAACTTGATCAACCCAATGTTGTGAATTACTATCATCCAATAATTCATGATAATAAGATTCACTTTGTGATGGAATATTGTGAACGAGGAGATTTATATAAAGGGAAGGGTACACAGCAAGAAATAATTAGATGGATTACAGATTGCTCATATGCTTTGTCAAAATTGCACGATGAGGGAGTGTTTCATAATGACCTGAAACCAGGTAATATTCTAATTTCTAATAATGGGATTGCTAAGATTAGCGACTTTGGTTGTGCAAACCTTTATCGTGGCACAATAGCATTTATGCCTCCTGAGTTCCTTGCTGGTGAATTCACCACACTGCAGGACCCAAGGCGTGATGTGTATGCTTTGGGTCTTACACTTTTGGAGTTGCTGTGTGGTACTAATCCTTTTTACGATCTTGAAAGAGAACAAATTATTGAAAAGCACTTAGCTGGGGACATTTGGATGGCCGATACCCCAGAGTGGTTGCAGGAAGTTATTCTGAAGTCTATGCATAGAATACCGGAGTTGAGGTTTCAATCAACACTAGAATTTGCAGAAGCACTAGAAGCAAAAAGTATACCCTCGATTTTAAATAAAAGAAAGTTACTTGCCGGAGCATTAGCGAAGAAAATAGATAATCTTTCACGTCAGAAAAAGTGGGCTAAAGCTAGGTCAGTCGTGGATGCCGGGCTGATAGAATATGCTGATGATGTATCAGTCCTAAGAGCATCTGGAGCCTTCTTTCTTAAAAGGAATGATTTAGCTAATGCATATTCAACGCTTTCTAAGGCTGTTAAGATTAACCCAAGGGTTGATATTCAAAAAGAGCTCGGACTTTGTCAATTGGAATTAGGAAATCATACCAAAGCCATTAGCTTAATTAATGATCATCTATCTCGGTCTGGCTTAGATCTGGAAGCTTATAATGCACTAATTAGGTGCTATTATGAGACAGGACGATATGAATATGCAATTGATTTAGCCAACGAATTACTTTCAACAAAATCCATGAAATTGGACTGCCTAGTTAATAATAAAATGATTTGCGAAATAATGAGGGAGAAATGTTCTTTCGACCATCTACTTAGATCTCCTAATCCTTTTATACAATACCATCTAAAACTTATATCTGAAGATAAAGAAACTTTTTCTCGGAATGGTAAGCCATCTTTAAAGTCCAAATTGTTATTTCAAGAATATCGATTCGATCGATTAAGGGATGGAGCAAATAGCTTTTGGATTTCAAAGTCTGCAGAAAGTACAACAGGCCATCTCAGCGAAATATCAAAAGCCATCTATCGGATTGGTCGATTAGATTATGAAAATGATTTGGAATTTCCAACCAACAAGGTTAGCCGTAGACATGCGGTAATTATCAATCAGAGAAATGATGTTTGGTTATATGATTTAGGCAGTACAGGAACGCAACTTAATAGAAAACAAATTTCAAAGTCACCCATAATGGATAGGAGTAGTATTACGATCAATAAAGATTTCTCCTTCAGCTACATCTCTGATCCCACAAAACTTTTGTAGCCTTCATTAATTCCAGATTGATAAAAATATCTGCCATATATTTCGATAATTTGTGCCTGCGGATTCCAAGGAAAGACTTCATGAGTGCAATAGCACCTTCCCATTCTTCTTTCGTCTTTGGACCTTTCACAGTTTCATCATTGATGAAATAAACATTGATAAGATAAGCTGGAATATTATTAAGAGTTCTCAGATACCATAAATGTGCAATACGGTTAGTGTATTGATAAAAGGTGCTGGTCCAGTCATACTCATTTTTGACATTTAAATCTGCTTTTACTCTTTCTAGGCTTTTTTGAATTAATTGAAAAGACACATCACTTGCTTGCGTCCCCGGACTTACGATTTCTGGGATATTTGCTTTTGCTTCAACTAGAATTGGAGAAGAACCTGATTTACCAAGAGCATCCCACTGTGGTCCTCTAGATGGCCAGAATTCTTTCAACGGATGAGTTGGCTGAACACCTATCTTTTGAATGAAATTCTCATCTCGATACTCTGCAAACTCATCTTCTTTTATTGGTGAAAGCCATTCAAATTCCTTCAGTTTTGGAAATTGCTTGGAAAGTTCATTATTAAGAAATTCGGGATGATGGTTAATCAAGATTTGAATGTCTCTCAGACTCCCTTTTCCATCAGATTTTTGCTTGATCCTACCCATTTCCAGTTTGACTAAATTTTGTTTGCTTTGATGCAATCCTCAGCTCTATCATTTTAATGACTTCTGCTGAAAATCCATTCCTTTTATAAATCCACAACATGACCTGTTTTTGAACAAGATCAAGAAGCGCATTGACACTTAATCTATTAAAAACAATAAAGGATGATATAGAAGTTAGAAGAGTGACCACCAGCATCGTTCCTTCCAGAGCACTGATCCAAGGAATACCAAAATAAATCAGAAAACCATTGACTCCCAGAAAAACAACTATGACAAGGCATGCAATCATTCGAAACATAGTTTGTGCTTTTTTCTCCAGCTGGGCTTGTTTCTCTCTAGCTAATTTCAACCGAATCAAATCATCACTTATCTTTTTCTTTAAGCTACTCACTTTACTTGATACAGCATCAGTAGGAGCCTTTGCCAAGAAGTAGGTGGCCAATAGGATTATTGCAACGATTACAATTACCCAAATGACAATTTTCCATTCTTTTCGTTCCATCACTTCTCCTTTCTAACTCCCTTGAAGGGCTTGCCATCTTGTTTTACATCCATAAACTTCCCTGTTTCAACATCCCGCTTTACCCACTGATGCGTCTTGGTGTTTTGGGTTTGAGATCTCCCTCTCACTGCCCCTTTTCTGGCGTTATCTCCGTATGGTTTATTTGTTGCCATATTCGTACTTGATTAGTTACTTATTAAATCCTGAAACCCCTCCCAAAGCATCACCATGGCCAGTGTATCCAGCTCGCAGTAATGGTAAAGCGCCGCGATGGTGGCTTTTCTTTCTACTTCACTCATTTCATCAAACTGCATGTAGTTGTAAGCGGTCATCGCTGCTCCTCCGTCTTCCAATTCATCCGTTGGATTGATCAATCGATCCACCTCATCTCTATCATGCTTTTCCCATAGTTTGGGAAGCTGTTTGTATGGGCTTAAAAGCCAATCACCATCCTTTTGCAGCCAGATATGATCCTTGAAATTCAAACTTTCGATTTCACTACCATAGATCGGTTCACCGTACTTTCCTTGCAGCTTTTTACTTCTATTGAGAATGGAAGGAAGTATCGCTTTAAGCGAATTGGAGCCATTTGTTTCCGGATCGTAATAGAATCGCTGCACCCAATCGCACAGGTCGATCATATCTCTTGGGCCGGCAAATTCTGCAGCATCCTTTCCCTTGCCTTCTGTACGATGTGTAATGGAATCAATGAATTTAATCAGTCGATCACTGTCAGTCTCATCCGAGACCACTAGCTGCCTCCGTATGGCGTTTAATATAGTATTCTCATGGTGTGAGTATCTGAATACACTGCCGCTATCGTTGGCCAAAGCATCTCGCAATGCCCGAACGAATTCGAAATTGGGAAATCTCCCAGGCACTTCATTGATCCATTGTGTCGAGTGTCTCACCGATCCATCTTTTTCAATAATGTGATGAGAAAATTGAAACGCATGTTGCTCATAAGGTCTTGTTCCTTTGTGAAAAGGAATAGGCACAGCTGTTGTTTCAAAATCTATCATATGAAGAGGATAGGTCACTTGAGACATTTCGAATGCCAAACCCTCTCGATCCAAGTAAATAGAGTTGTCCTTTTCGCGTGATTTCTCGACCTGCATGCGTTGGCGCTCTGCTGACTGAAGGCCTGATTTTGGTGGATTTGCTTTGATATTCCCTAACTCCTCAGGATCCACATCTTTTTGGAGGTATATCCCATCCTTTATGAAGCTATCTGTTTTTCTGGAGTTCCAAATACTCGTAACCAATGGCTGTGATACTTGTTCATTGGATAATGGCGTCATAGAAGTCCAGCACTCATGAAATCCACTTTTTAGGCCATTTTCTGAGCGGAATTGACAGCTTTTGCAAGCTCCCGAAACGCCAAACTCGAGTTTCTTATCAGCAGCATAGGCTTCTGAAAGTGCATGCACATAGTCTGCGAACGAAAGTTCTTCATCACCGAGCATTTCCTTTCCGTTCCAGATTAGCTCAATGGCATGATCTACATTCTCCGCTTTTAGGATCGGAACACCTAAATCATCCGTATCTTTTGCAGTAATGGATAATCTGCCAGTGCCAGTATCATTGATTAAAAATCGTTGATACAGGCCATCCACGGTAGCATTCACTGTTTTGTCAGCAAGCATGAGCATTCCCTCCACGGTAAACTCAGGATATGCTTTAGTCAAAACGTGTTTCTGAAAGGCAACATCGTATAAGTATGGCTTCCATTCTGATTTGATGCCGGTTTGGGTATAAAATTCATCGACCGTTCTGAGTGACTTGGATTTTACTTCAATCAACTTCACATGGTTCCCTTTTTTCACAAGCACATCTACACGGACAAACAAATTTTCAAACCTGATCGCCGCTTCATAGATGATGACATTTTCTTGCTTTAGCAATTCTTCAGTTTGACTCAAGGATTCTTCATAATCGAGTGAATCAATATCATGGCCTCCGGAAAAGTAATACTTAGCCAGTTCACCCACTTGGTAGCCGCCTTTGGCTAGTGCCATTAGGAAATCATCCGTCTGAGAATTATCCGCATACTCATCCTTCTTACCAGTGTAGAAGAGTTTTGTGGGACACTCCAGTGCTTGCTTAAACCTTGACTTTGTTAAATACCTTGGTCTCATAACGAGTCGTTTTATACCAAATTAATCATTTCTCAGCTCGCCATCTTCTTTAGAAGCTCTTGTCGATCGCCTCCTGGCTTAACTTTTGCTCCAAGATCTTCTATTCTTGTTGCCACCTTGATCACATTATTCCTTCCAGTAGAAAGCCTTTTGTATGCACTTTCATAAGCAGTCTTAGCATTGTCAAGTCCTTTTCCAACTGTGTGCATGTCTTCCAGAAATTTCATGACTTGACCGTGTAGTTTTCCTGCCTCCTCAGCTATAAGCTCCGCGTTTTCATACTGCTTATTTCTTTGCCACAAGTCAGAGACAATTTTCAATGACACGAACAAAGTGGAAGAGGTGGTTATCATCACATTTCGTTCTATGGCATATTGAAATAAGTCCGGATCAGCCTGGATTGCAGCAATCAAACTTCCTTCAATGGGCAGGAACATGAAGATCATATCTGGTGAATTGATTTGATAGAGGTCTTCGTATCTCTTCTTGGCCAGTTTGTCTATATGATTTCGCAAGCTCTTGATATGATCCTTCAGCTCGGCTTTTGCCTCATCTCCTTTAGTGCTGCAAAAACGAGTATATGCATTCAGCGACACCTTAGAGTCAATAACAAGATGTCTATCATCAGGTAGATTTATTATGACATCCGCTCTTAGTCGGTGCTCATCAGTTACACCAGCCACTTCTCTTTCATAGTGAAGCTTTTTCACGAGACCTGCTTTTTGCAGGAGCGTTTCAAGAATTTGCTCGCCCCAGTTTCCTTGATGTTTAGGATTCAGAGTCAGCGCATTGGTTAGATTACTTGCTTCCATTTGCAATTCGTGATTCAACTTGCCAAGTTGCTGCAATTCACCTCTCAATGAAGTGGTATCCTTAATTCTGCTTTCATTCGTTTCCTTAATCTGTCGTTCAATCTTCTCCAGAGATGAACCCAGTGGCTTCAGGATTTGATCCAATTGCTCAGACGAATCCTTTTTGAAGTTGTCGGAATTAGTCCTAGCTATCTTAGAGGCCATTGACTCGAATTGAGACATCATCTCCGCTTGTATTTCTTTTAGCCTCGCTTTTTCTTTCTCAACGTTGGCCACCTCGTTTTTTAACTGGGTTCCCAAAACCGCGTTTTCAGTTCTCAGTTTTGTCAACTCATATTCCTTCTCATTCCTGTCGGCTAAGACAGTTTCATGAATATCCTTTCGGACATACTCCTTTTCAACAGTTACTACTGTTAAGGAAACACTTTGCTTACGCAATAGGTGAACGCTGATCAATCCGCAGACCACCAGCCAAACAATTGATGTAATTAATATTTCCATTTTCTTATCCTTTAAGCATTTAGACAATTATTGATACTACAAATGTTTAGCGTACCTGTTCAGTGATGCTGAACAACTGATAAAAACATAAAAAAAAGACCGAAACTCCTTGAGAATCGGCCTTTGTCTAAATGGGTGGTTTACCTGGATAGGATCAAATGGAACACCTAGAGACAGGTAATTATTTTGATGTAGCAAGACTAATAGGAGGTTGTTCAATGATTGTGAACAACTTTTGATTTTGATTAATTTTCAGCTATGCCCGACAATAAAAAACCTTCGATCAGGTACATAATAATTGACCGTTGTATTCGTAACACAGCAAGAGATTATGGGTTGTCTGAGTTGCTCGCTGCAGTTAACGAAGAGTTGATTGATAGGGGAGTAGAACCAATAAAAAGCAGAACAACTATATATACAGATATAAATGATTTAGAATTTCAATTCAATGCCCCAATTGAGAAGGTGCAAAAAGGGAATAGGACCTACTTTAAATATTCAGATCCTAATTATTCTTACGGAAATCAACCACTAAATCAAGAAGAAATTGAACACTTGAGGGATGCAGCCAATATACTTAGTAAGTTCTCTGGTGTTCCAGGGTTTGATTGGATACATGATATAACATCAAAGCTTGAAATCGGTACATTCAAAGAATCTGGTGATCCTAATGTTATATCATTTGATTCAAGCGAATTTCTTAAGGGTAAAAATTTTATTGGACCAATATTCCATGCTATTGTTAAAAAGAAAGTTCTGAAAATATCGTATCAAAAATTCAAAAGCAGCAAAGAGAAAACTCATCAAGTTCATCCGTATCATTTAAAAGAATATGATAGTAGGTGGTATATCTTAGGCTATTTACCGCATATTGATGACCTGATCACCTTAGGCGTTGATAGAATTAATAAAGTTGAGGTTGTTAAGAATGATAGCTTTATAGACAATGAAAGGTTTGATTTCGTAGACTATTTTGAGGATTTGATTGGAATCTGGAAGGAGAAAGATGTAAAGCCAATCAATGTTAAATTAAAGTTTTCCAAAAAGATGTCAGATTACATTCTGACTAAACCAATTCACGGATCACAAAAGGAAAGGTCTTTGGATGACGGTAGCTTGTTGGTTGAGTTAGAAGTAATCCCTAATTATGAATTAGAAAACCTAATACTCTCTTTTCATAGTCATGTTGAGGTATTGGAACCAGAATCATTTCGAAATAGGATAATTGAATTGATTACAGATGCAAAATCAAAATATGAGTAGTTCAAGATCACTTAACATTCTATTGAGGTATTGATCGTTTTCATCAAGACTATTTGAGATATGAAGTTGCATTAGTAGATGACGTAAGAGTTGAAGCAACCAAAGGAGCATTGGGTCACCATTAATTACAAAATGTGGTAATTTCAAAGTACATCACTGGTCACATAAAAAAAACTGAAATTGTGATCCCTGATAGTGAAGTGAGTCAGAATGGCATAGAGCCTGGAAGAACAAATTCCCTGATGACTGGCAAGAAGCTTCAAGGCTAAATGGTTGAAACATTCACTAATACGTAAACATTTATTTCCTGAGTCTTAACATTGATGTAAATAATCATACATATGGACTTTTTTGTTGTTAGTTGTTTGATAGTAGCACTTACTTTATTGATTTATCTACTCAGCCCATACATTATATACATTTTTCGCACACTCGATCTTAAGAAGTTGTATTTGAAATTCTATGATCCACTAGATGAAAGTCAGAATCATTCAAGGTTTAGAGAGTTTTTGGAGTTTCAAATTTCTGCTGACAGATTGAGTCATTATGTTGGTATCGAAATACTAAATCGGAGACGATTCAGAAAGAAAGAGAAACAACTCAAAAGCTATAGGGGCGAATTACTGGAACTTAAACTTAACCTAGTTAAAAGGAATAGGCTGTTTTTCTTAAATCAATGTCAAAAATCGCTAGATGAACTAAATTATGAACTTCACTTTATTCAATTTAAGTACTACGATAAACTTTATGATTCTATTAGATCATTGGTCGCCTCTCAGGATCATTCCTCACCAACCAGAGATGAATTACTAAGTAAGCTGAAATACCCCAACAAATTTGAATTTTCAAATCATAAATTTCACGAACAGCTTTTTGATCTTATCTATAACAAGTACTTTGATTTCATTAAGGCTGTTGCTCAAGTTCTTGGGTGGATAGACTGCCAAAATGATTTGTTTCATTTTGATAATAACGTCCCTAAACAACAGATAATCAGGCTGGCAGCTATTTCCCAATATATTTTAGAGGATAATGGTGTTTTAGAACTGAAGACCAAAGATCATCAAATGAGAGGGGAGTCCATAATGATCTTATTTAACTGGAAATATGATTACACTGGACCCTCCAATAAGAAGTTTCAGCAATTTGGTGAGATCATTAGCTCCACGAATAGAGATAAACTTGATAAGGTTTTTGATTCAATAAATTAGATACTCTATCTAGTATTTTAGATACTCTAGACAGGTCTGTAAGTTTCGTTTTTTCTATTGTACTACAGTGCACATTCGCATCTATACAAAACTATTCACGATGCGAGATACAGAACGAAAATTAGAATACATGCCGCTTCAGGCTGTCCTTGAAGAGCTTCAAATCAGTAAGGAATGGGCTTATAAGTTGGCAAGAAAGGGACGTCTTAAAATGTACTATATGGACGTCAACAAAAAGGGAGAACCGTCTGGTAAGGTATTTCTAAGAGTTGACCAGATCAATCAAATCTTTTTGGAGAAACAAACTGATGATGTCTTATGAGTTCGTCTAAAGATACTCAATACATCAGAGTTGGTACGACCTACTATAAGTATGTAGATATACCATTAATTTCAGGAGATAAGATAAGAAGACTTGTTCCCTGGAGTAGACAGACGATTCTTCATGATCATCCATCAAAAATCCTATCTAAGATCAAGAAGTTTGACGGTTTTTGCAATATTCCGAATCACTTAGAATATAAAGAGGAACATAATAATTTCCTCAATTTATATAAGCGCGTGCCATACCTTCCAAAAGAAGGAATGTTTGAAACTACAGTTTATTTCCTTAAACACATTTTTGGTGAGCAGTACGAAATTGGCTTAGACTACCTGACAATTTTGTATAGATACCCTACTCAAATGCTTCCCATTTTATGTCTAGTGAGTAAAGAAAGAAAAACAGGTAAAACCAAATTTATTGATTTTATGAAGTTGATTTTTTCTGAGAACATGACCTATAATACGAACGAGGATTTCAGGAGTCAGTTTAATTCAGATTGGGCCGGAAAACTACTTATTTGTGTTGATGAGGTTCTTCTGGATAGGAGAGAAGACAGTGAACGAATTAAAAATCTAGCAACAGCATCTTCTTTCAAATCTGAGGCGAAGGGTAAAGATCGCGTTGAGTCTGAGTTTTTCGGAAAGTTCATTCTTTGCAGTAATCATGAAGATAATTTCATTCAAATTGATTCGGGGGAGACAAGATATTGGATTAGAAAAATACCACGATTTGAAAAAGAAGATATAAACCTATTACAACGGTTGAAAGAGGAAATACCAGCTTTCCTATTTCATCTACTCAATAGAAAGATTTTAAGTAAACGAAAGACTCGTATGTGGTTTGAGGAGTCAATTCTACGGACCGAAGCGTTAAAAAAGGTTATCTATAGAAACAGAACTCATCTTCAAGTAGAAGTACTCATGATTTTGAATGGAATTGTTGAAGACTTTGAGTTGGAAGAGATTCAAGTTTGCCTGACGGATCTTCTGCCATTTTTAAAGCAATCTTCAATAAAAGCCTCAAGGTTTGAAATTAAACAGATTTTTGAAGGGGAATGGAATCTTTCAAGCAGAGAAAACTCATATACCTACACTCGATATGAGCTAGTGGGAGGTGCCATTGTAGCCAGATCTCAGCAAAAAGGGAGATACTACACCATCTCTAAAGAGCTACTAAACGAAAAGATGAAGGAAAGATGATGACAGATGAGAGTCAGTTATAAGATACTGAATATCAACCTGTTAAATATTCATCTATCGTTCATCTAGGATTCATCAGAAATAGAAAGATGAAAATTCATCATCTGCAATCTCAAAAGATGATAAAAAGATGACTATTAGATGATCTTCTATATATCTGAAAACCAATCGCTTATTAATCAAAATCATCAAAAATGACTAGAATATCCAACTACTTGACAAGCTTCGATGCTGTAGTAATGGGATTACTAATTTTCCTCTCCTACAGATTTTTTGAAGTTCAATCCCTATTTGAAAGGTATCTGCCACTAAGTGATTCAATACTTCAAATTGCATCTCACCTCATTGCTTTTGTAGTAGTATTTACTTTATTAATCTTTAGTGCCAATCTAGACAGATTTAAGGTTCACCAACACGATAGTGGATCCTGGATAAAAGTTGCTCTGTTTGTTTTCACAATCACTGTGAACTTTTTCTTTTGGCGCTGCTGGGAGGGTGGTGTGGAGAATGAACCGTATCAACTAAGCATCTTCTTCAAGATCACTATCACCCTATTTCTTGGAATTTTTGATTACGGTTTTAATCATATTTTCATATCCGCCTGGAAAGAGAAGCAAAGCCTCAGCAAGTTATCTTTTTCTCTTAGCCAGCTAAAAGAGAAAGAGAGCGAACTACAAGTAAGAGTGAGCAAGCTTTCAGCAAGCGTCAGCGAGCTTATTGCAAAGCATGATAAAAAGAGATGTCCAAGATGTCATGCTGACTTACCCTCTATACATGCTAGAAATGCCCATTTAAGAACCTGTCACGAAACTCCTAAAATCTTAAACAATGAACTGTAAACAATTGAATAACATGGATCCAGAGATATTGCTTCGTGAGTTAGGGCATGAACCGGTTCGTCGTAATGGAAATGAACTATTGTACAGAGCACCTTATAGAGATGATTCCCATCCTTCTCTTTCTCTAAACCGAAAAAAGAGGGTATGGATCGATTATGGTACAGGAGAAGGAGGTAAGATGGTAGATCTAGTGATGCGAATAATGGGAGAAAAATCGGTTTTAAGTATGCTTCAGAGGATCAGGACCTATGGTATTATTCCGAGTATAGGATCTAATCCTAAACCGGTAGATTTAATTAAAAAATCCTATGAAATATTGTCAGTTACAAAAGTAGGATCAGAGCCTTTGATTAGGTATTTGAAGAAAAGAGGAATCAACTTAGGAACAGTGTATGAACTAATTAATGAGGTTAGATACAAGAATACAAATGGTGTTTATTATGCACTGGCTTTCGAAAACCGAAGTTCGGGTTTCGAAATTAGAAATGAACTCATGAAGAAGGCCATCTGTCTGGGTAATAAAGATATCTCTATTGTGAATGGAGAAGGTCAAGACATTGCTGTATTTGAAGGCTTTTTCGACTTTCTTTCTTACCTCGAATTATACCCAAATAGACCATATAAGACGCATCTTATTTTGAACTCAATTGCAATGACCGACCGAGCAATTTCATACCTCAAAGGTACTGGTCTAAGCCACAATATTGAGTTGTATTTGGATAATGATTCAGCAGGCAGAATGGGGTCTGAAAAATTCATGAAAGCTTGTGGTAATCGGGTAATTGATAAATCAGATAGCTACAATTTAAGCAAGGATTTGAATGATCACTTAACGCGTTTGATTAAAAGGAATAATCAGCATGGGAAAGGATTTGGTTTGTAGCGAACAAGGCTTTAGTTCGGGCTACTACAGCGGGATAGATTTAATCCCCTAGCGCACTAGGGGTTCTCCCTCCAATCAGCAGAGCTGAAAGTCGTACAAACCCCGTGCGCCCTTCGGGTTATAAGTATTTAACAATAGAATCATGAGCAAATCAAGCATCAACTTTCAAGGTGTGAAAGCATCCTCTGAAATCCATAATGAAAGAGAAGCTTCAATGACTAAAGAAGGGAAGTCAGATCAAAAATTACCAGATTATGTTCGTAAAGATTTAATTGATAATAATGATCATTATGTTATTCAGAGAATCCATCAAAGAGGTTTAATAATTCGAGAAAAATATAAAAAAATGGTAGGTAGAAATATGCCTTCCAATTCAAAGCCAATTCGAGAAGCGGTTATGAATTTGGAAGAGCATCATACTATAGAGGATTGTCGGCGTGTAGCTGCTCGACTAGAGAGAGAATTAAATGTTGACGTATTTCAAATTCACATCCATAGAGATGAAGGAAGGTGGGTGGATCCTAAACGTGAAAATATTACTTTAGAAACGAAGACTCCTCACATAAAACCTCAGCCCAATGCAGTATGGTTACCAAATTACCACGCTCACCTGGTTGCTGACTGGACAAATTCCGAGACTGGTAAAAGTATAGACCTAAAAAAGAATGACCTTCGGGAAATGCAGACAATTGTTTCTCAGGAGTTAGAAATGGAACGAGGACGAAGCTCTAGCAGAAAACACTTGGATCCATTGACTTATAAAATTGAACAGAGAGGTAAAGAGTTGGAGAAACTTCTCAATATGTCAATGGAAAAACTAGAAGTAACAGAGAAAGGTTTACTAGGTAAAAACAGGGTAAATCAAGAAGCAACCATTGAATTGCTCAAGCAAACTACAAAAGATCAAAAACTTCTATTGACTAAGTTTCAAAAAGAAATCAAAGAACTTAAGAATGAGCAATTGCAGGATAAGAAAACTTTAAAAAGGTTTGATGAGGTGAGGTTAAAAGTTCAGCGTTCTTTTCAGGTCATTTTTCAAACCCAAGCATCTGGAAAGAACCCTGATTTATCACAATTCACGAGAGATGTTGGTAGCCTATTTATGGATGAACTTAGACTGGCCAAAAGCAATATTGATAGTTTGCAGAAAGGTGATAAAGGTAAAGAGCAAGGGATAAACCTGTAGGTGAACTCAATTCGAAAAATGAATGAATTGAGTAAAGGTTGGTCACGGCCAAGCTCAGTCTACCAAATCGCTTCTTCGCTTCTCGGTTTAACCTTACTGATTCAACCCGCCTTAAATCCTCGTCTCTCAGACTTCCATTTGGTTTGCACACCCTCGTGACCTGTACATGACTCAATTAATCATTGTTTCATGTAACCATTAAATCAGATGAAAAACCAAAGTGCAGATGAGATCTTCATCTATGTATTACGACTTGAAAATGGGATGTATTATGTTGGACAGACAAATGATCTTACACGTCGTTTCAGGAATCACCATTCCAAATCATCGGGAGCAGAATGGACTAGACTTCACCGACCGATCGAAATTCTTAGGCGTTTCCGGACCGGCTTGAATGACCCGGACTTAGCACTTAAGTATGAGAATGAATGCACGCTACGATGTATTCATGAGTTTGGATGGAAGAATGTAAGGGGTGGAGATTATATCTATGTGGATGAGGAGCAACACTACCTTCATCTTATTCAGGATAGTAATCTAGGCAACTGTATTTGCCCTGTTAAAGTTAAGGATGGTATTGATATATCCACTATTGAAAGGTGTGTGTTTACGTTGGAACTGGAAGATGAGAAGTATTTTGTAGGTACTACAAAGAATTTAAACCTTGCTATCCTTAGTGAGCTGAATGGTAGAGGGGCTGACTGGACCAGGATTTTCAAACCCATACGATTGATCAGAGTAGTTTCAGTCAATTATGATCTGGAGTTTGAGTCTTTGCATCTTCAAGAATTAAAAAGAGCATTCCTAAAATATAGATGTGAAGATGTAAGGGGAGGGAGGTTCAATTTGATCCATCCGGAGAGTCATTGGCGGATGGTAGTTCTTCAATTAGAGTTTAATTTTTAACTAATTTAATAGAAATGATAGAACCATTTGTCTTCTTAATTCTAAGCAAGTAAGTACCTGAAGGTATATATAAATCAAACTTAGACCGATTACTGGTTTGAATTTCCTTTCCTTTTAAGTCATAGATTGAGGCTTTTTGGAACTCCTCTATTTCTATAGATAAACTATTGTTTGCAGGGTTAGGGTATATTTTGCTGTTGTTTTTAAAATTTGATGATAATATAGTTGAGTTAAAAGTTATTGAAACTGGATTTGCTTCTTGCCAAAAACCGTTGCCTTCTTGTGTGGCTGTAATCTTAACTTCACCCTCATTTGTTATTAAGAGAGTATCCTTGGATATCAACTCAGCATTTTCAGATTCTATTATATAGGTAATTTGTAACTCTGAAGTGGCATTTGCATCCATTTTTTGATTGCTATTCACATAAAAGAACTCTGGTAAAGGAAAGTCTATTTCTTGCGTTTTGGGAGGATCATAAAAATATTTTTTTAAATAGTCCCCTATAATATCTTCTAAATACGTGGTGCTTTTTTCTTCCACCAATCTGCCTACAGGGTCATATTCAAATTCCTCTTCTCGAGTTATTATGTTCGTATCGCGATAATAAAACTGATTATATTCTTTGTCAGTTGTCATATGTAATTTCTTAATCAAGAAATTATTATTATCATACTGATTGAGTAATCTATATGCATCCTTTGGGTAGGAAAAGGAGTCATATGTTAAAAGGTAATATTCCTCTAAAAGATTAGTATTCTCGAAATAATCGAAAAGCTCTTCTTCATGGGGATATCTAAATTCTCCGTATTTATATCTAACTTCTCTTGATAACAATCCTAGTGCGTCATAATAGTACTCAATTCTATCAGTTTTGTCATCATAATGATATTCTTCAAAAAGCGAGATTTTTCCTAAAGAATTGTATTGATAAATTTCAGTACCGAATAGTGTTGAGCCATTATAATCCTCGATTTTAGTGATTTGACCTAGCTCATTAAATATCTCATAGTACCTTATTGGATCACCCCATTCATACTTGTTATTGAATGCGCTAGAGTAGTGCCACCTGTTTCTATTGCCTACTGAATCAAATTCATAAACAGTCTTAAAACTTGGTAACCATAATTCATCTATAGAGCTATAAAAATATTTAGCATTCTCTATTAGCAAACCTGATGTATCATAAATTAATTCAATTTTTGATTGAGGCTGCCAAGATCTACCAGACTCTTCCCATGTATAAACCTCTTCTAATATTAATTTTCTTCCGTCGTATGTAAAGGAGTCATCCCTCCATTGAATCCATGTTTCAGCCTCATTTGAATAATAATAATATCTAATGTTTGTAACACTATCATAAACATTGTAATCATTCTCGACCTTACTCTGAGGTATCCATCTGTTTATTGAAGAATCTAAAGTAAAGATGATTCTTTCTGTCAAAAGTTTAGATTGCGAATACTTCATTTCAATTTTCTGGGATTTATTATCTGTGATAATAAATCTAGAATATATAGGATCTATTGGGTCGCTCGGTTGGCTGAATAAAGGACCAACAAAAATTATACAAATGAATAAGTAATAAATCGTTTTCATCTAGTTTAGCCTAACTTCTATTCGGTCACATTGAGCTATAGTAAATGAACCATTTGTGAAAGAAATTATTTCCGCATTTCTGTAGTTGTAAACATATTCATCTGGAGTTAATTGACGGAAATATTCCGTTTCAACTGAAAAGCCAAACTCCTCATCTCCTAAAAAGACATAGGCATATTCTGTAGAAGTATTATTTATAAATACAACACTTCCAGTATTATTGGCTTCACATTGTTGGGTTTCTTCTTTGCATGAAGAAAACATCAGGACAGTGGTAAATAATAAAGCGAGGGATTTTAGAGTTTGATTCATAATAAAGATAAAAAATAGGCCGTCTACAATTTGATGAAATCAGCTTATATTTTTGTAATCTCAAACTCAATTAGGGTGGTTTAAGTAATCAAGTCCATAAGATAAGTAACGAATCGAAACAGTTTAAAAGCTTTGAGCGAGCTCTCTTGCCTCATTGGCACTGAGATTTACCTCCTTGATTCCAGCTGGAGTCTTAAAGATTACTTTAGGGTTCTTGCGATCTACCTTCCTAATGTACTTCTTATTGACAACTATCGATCGGCCTAACCTTATGAAGGTTTGATTGTTCAAACTAGTTTGAATTGCACCTAGATTAGAACTGGAAATGATACCACCATTATCTGTGGTCTGAACGACTGTGTATTTCCCATCAGCTTTGCAAAACAAAATTTCATCTTGAGGAATTATCTCAAATCCTGTGCGAGTATTTAAGCGGAGTGTATTTACCTTCTTTATTTTTTTTAACTTGATCAGGTGCCATGGTACAAGTAAGTAACTTCCAAAGATTAATAAGACTGATAGCATAGCAACCCAAAACCTGTACTTAATTAAAGGAATATCTGATATCGTATAATAGTAGTTTTCAAATAGATGACTGACCAATAGTACGCGCTGACTTTCCCTAAATCCAATACTATATTGGACCCCTGGTTTGTATTCAATCCCATCAATTTTGATCGGAATTGCATTTACAGAGGCAGCATAATACAAATCATGATTATTCCTATCAAAGTAGATAATACTTTGATCCTTTAACAACCTAATTACATTATGATTTTCAGCCAAATCTATTTTATTGATAATCTCAAATTCTTCACCAATGCTAATCCAACAGAAGTTTCCGTCCTCAATCATTTGGAAAACAGAAGAGTTATGTACATTACTGTATTGTAAAATTCTATTTGAGTTGAGTGTCTCAACTAGTTCTTTTCTTCCAGAACTCTGATAACTATATATTTCCGTTTTTTTAGATCTTCCGGAATACAGACCCATATATTTATTTATAGAGTCACTTATATAGAATGAATAAGATGGTAATCCTTCAGCTTTCATCCAATCGATTAGCTTTAGCTCCTGATCATAGACCATTATGTAACTGTTCTGGTCGCTAAATCTGGCTCCATCATGATTATTGTCTGGTGCTCTACCCCAGGTAATAAGTTCATTCCTGCCATCATTGTTGATGTCATCACTACCAAAAAATTGCTGATAATTCTGCAAGCTATCCGGAGTTTTGATCCAAAAGTCCCCTGCAAAATCATACATAAAGATGTTCCTTGGCTTGGCTCCATATCCGCTCATTACAGAAATGATTAAGTGATCTTTTCCAGATTTTTTCAGAGATAAAATTTCTCCTTTGAATTGTGAGGATGGGAGATCTGAAAACCCCGACGTAATATATTCGGAGTCTATAATTATTTTATTGGGATATTCTAAACCACTAATAAATAGACTATCATTTGCAAACTGAAAACCATAGATTTCCAAAATTTGATTTTTGTTGTAATCACCAAAAAATAAAGGTTCTGATTCTAGCCAATTAATTCTAAAATTGCTTTGGTAATCGCCAGATTCAGTGATAATATGTATAGATGCATGATTATCTAATTCATTCTTTTTCAGAATCTCCTCCGTAATTCCATCACCATCCAAGTCACGAAGCAAAGAGCTATTATTTGGATTTATTTTGATGCGTTTTTCTGATAGCTTGATCGAGTGAAGAGGGATCCCCCCTAAATATGAATATAGTACTGTGCCTAAGATTGATGTAACAATAAAGGCAATGATATTTTTGTTATTAAGATGTTTAAGCAACACTCCTATAAAAATCAGATATTATAAGTATTAATGCAAGCAGTTGTGCTTTGTATATTGGTTAGGACAAGAAGGATTTAACTAGGTCATGAGCAACTTATTTCCAAGTGAATGTTTGTGATTTTGACCATGAAATAGGTTCTTGCCTTTCAACCTAGCCGGTATATCTGATATTGTGAATAACTTCCCTTGAATTACCTCTGAATTTTACTAGGCTTGACCTAGAGAAGCAGTTATCAATTTAATCGTATTTGAAATTATGAAAAAGCGCTTCTCATCTGCTCCTTAATTGTTTCCTTGTCTATTCCATAATAGTGTTTGATGATGATCTCAACGCTTTTACCGGTAATCTCTGATACAGCTTTAGGAGAAATGCCTTTCTTTCCGCACAATGAAATAAAGGTCTTGATAGCTATGTGAGAAGTGATTGTTTTCCATTTGGGTTCATACTTGTATGACTTATTTCCGGAGGATGTTTTAATCAGTTCTACTTGACTATGAATTTTGGCTATATCACAAGCTTCTTTGATATAGGAATTGAATTTTTGTTCCGAGAGTTGAGGAAGCTCATAGTTGTATTTATCTAGTATTTCAAGTGGCCGTTTTGTCAATGGAACAAAGAGATCGTTCTGATTTTTATATGCTCTCATTACAATGGCCTCATCATGGATATGATTTTTATTTAATCTTTGTAAATCTGAGTAGCGCAGACCAGTGTAGCAGTTCAATACAAAAACATCTCTAACTCGTTCATATTTTGTTTTTTGGAAAGTATGATAGTATAACTGATCTATTTCGTTTTCTGTGAGATAAATAATTGTCTTGTCAATTCGAGGCACCTTTATTTTTGAGGCGATATCAGGTACATCATAATTTCTATCAATAAGGTAGTTGAGAAACACTTTTATATTCCTTAGGGATGTGCCAGCGGAGTTGTCAGAAATGCCTTTTTCTTTTCCTCCTGGTTTAACAAGATCATTATGTAGGAATCTTCTGAAATCATCTATTAAATCAAGACTGATGTTTGATAACCTTAGTGGCGATTTAAGTTTAGCTGTTTGGTATTTTTCTAAATGATAGATAGCCGTTCTATAGTTTGCTTTTGTTCCATCGCTTTTGGAAGTTTTCTTAACAAAATCTTCAAACAATGGGATGAGCTCCAGATCAACCCTAGGTGTAGGGGACTCCTTTTCAAAATACTTGTTTTTGACCAGACCTACTTCTGGATCAATCTTGTTTAGTTGGAGCTTCCGTGCAATTTGCAGAATCCTGGACTTAGCATGTTCAATTTTTGTATTGACGATAAGGTCTGATTGTCTTTTGGACTCAATGAGATCCTCATTCAGTTTTGTCTTACGAATCCCTTTAGTTGAATTTACCTTTTGATTTTTTTCATCCCATTGAGAAGCCACTACTTTGACGCCTGAGCTGATGTCTTTTACTTTTTGATGATGTCCATATCTGAGGTAGATAACAGCCTGGCCGTTGCTATTAACCTTGTTCTGTCTTATGAGTGCTTTTACTGTTGCCATGACCCAAATATATAATACAATAGGTCAAGTTATAGGTCAAGTTTATAGACGTCAATAGCAGTGTATAGACGTCAACGAAAATTTAAAAAAAGCATTTAAATCAATTAAAAGCCAATTAATGACAAATAAAGCTATATTGGTTCGAATCCGACTGGAGGCTCTCAGAACCCACTCGTTTGAGTGGGTTTTTTGTTTTTATATTCGGATGAGAACCAACGAAGTGGTTCGAAAGCGCAGCTTCACGAGGGGCAAAGCGTATGGCTGTGGGTATAAGTAATCCGACTGGAGGCTCTCAGAACCCACTCGTTTGAGTGGGTTTTTTTGTTTAAAAGCATCTATTTCTGATCCAAAATCCTACCTTTACCCCAGCTCTGGTTCAGCAGTATACAAATCTGAGAATGTAACAATAAATGAGCTTGTTCGATTCGCTAGATCACGCCCACTATGGGGATCATCGAATGTATCGACTTGCATCATAATCCTTCTAATAAGAGGTTTGATATAGGCGGGCCAGAGTTTTTTTATTTTAAAGCACCAACTACCACAGAAGTGGCTATAATTCCACCCAAGAAATAGTAGATTCGGGATTGCCTGATTCGTTGGATATCTGCTCTTAAATGAACATTTGTTTTTCGCTCTTCTTCCAGCATAGCATCATTTGCTAATAGCTTTGAGTTCCAAAAGTCAGCCTCCATTTTTCTAAGTTGAGTGGCACTGTCAGCAAGAAATATGCGCTCCTCGTATGTTTTAAGCTTTTCCTGATAAAGTACGATTCGTAGTGAATCAAATTCTGCTTTCGTTTCAAGGTTTTTGAATTCTACTACCTTTTCTCTAGGCATATAAAACAGGTTGAAGTCAAAAGGGTTTCTGAAACTCTCTGCTGGTCGGATCATTCCGGTTGTGTTTTGTGAAAAAGAGAGGAGCGAAACCAATGTCGCAAAGACAAATAATATTAAATTCTTCATAAGATCAATTTCTGAGCCAGTCTAGCAACTCATCGTCACTGAGATCGGTGTTTTTCTTTAGCGCTTCTTTTTCAGCAGCATCGAGATTTCCTAGTTGTTTAGATATGGTGGCTGACTTGTAATCGAGATAGTCCATACGTGCTTTGATTGCTCTGAATTTGCTATCATACTCCTCACGGATGAGCTCCCAGTTTTGACGCTTAGTTGCATGTTCGGTTTCTATTGCTTCAATTTCCTCTTCCACATTGATTTTGGAAGAGTTAAAGAGTTTCGCTTTAAAGGCGGCAAATCCACCTGCCAGTACAGCAAAGATTTGGCCGATATACTCGCCAACAGACTCGCCTTTAAACACAAGTAAAATCACTACTCCTACAGCTAGCGCTACTATTATAATTGTTTTTAGTGACTTGCTCATATCAATCAGGTTCTGATCCTACAGTTTCGGTTCCATCTGTGTTCACTTTCACTGTAGACGGGTGGTTTGGTGCCTGTATCATGGCTGCCACCTTTTCTTTGGTCTCCAGGCGCTTATCAAGCGCAGCTTTCTCATTCTTATCTCTTTTTTCAGAGATACGAAAGACTTCTTTCATACCAAAGATCAGCGCCCATATGGTCGTGTTGAAAGTGACCCACTGTGTACTGCTAAAGCTCAGTTCGAAGGTCTTGCCTCCAATATCAATGACTTTTTGGTTCAGAAGTAAATAGGTGGAAATCCAGGTTCCTGCTACTAACCCCCATACCTTCACGCTTATGAGTGTGAAAAGTAGCTTTGAGAACCACTTGGACCAAAAGCCATCTTCTCCGATAAATACTTTTTCTGGTTTCTCCATTGTGGTTTATTTAGTGAGTTCTAATAATCTGCTCCATGTCTTTGGACCTACGATACCATCTGCGTGCAAGCCTTGAGCAGCTTGGAATTTTCTTATAGCCGCTAGCGTCTTTATTCCGTGGACTCCATCTACTGGACCTGCAGCAAAGCCAAGTTTATTGAGTCTCTTCTGGACTTCATTTATAGATTTATTCACTTTGGACTCGACACTAACAATATTCTCTCTTTTGGACTCCACGTATTTTTGAAGTTCATAACCGGGACATGCAGGCTTACCAAAATGATAATGACCGTATAGATCCTGGTTTGTAAGTTTTAATGACTTCTGAAGATAGTTTACCAAAAAGTCGATCGAGTCAATTTGCTCTTTCGTAGGTTCTGAACTACCCATATCGTATCCGGGTCCATTAAAGTTTCCAACAGCCATGATTCCAACTGCTTCAATATTTTGTCCTTTACAATGCCAGGTCACACTGGATAGCTCATTGGCTTGTATGATCTCTCCATTTTTGCGTATCGCATAATGATAACATATATGTGGACAGCCTTTGGAAGAAATATGGTTGGGTTTGATGTGGTAATTATTCACATCTTCCACATCTGCTTCGCCAAGTTCCTGGTGAATAATGATTTTGTTGATAGACGAAAGTTGCCGTACTCCCCATCTTCTGGTAGGATGCCATGGCAGTATCGAAATCAGGTTTTTAATTTCTGACATTGATTAGGTTGGTTAGATGACTTTCCAAGCTAGTACTTATTCAATTTAATTACAAGAGGTATTTGTAAATTAAAGAATGGGTAATTCTAAAAAAAAGAATTTTTAGGTTACTTAAGTTATTGCTAAAATTCATTTGTTGTAGTTTTATCATACATAAGTATAGAATATGAAAAATAGGCTATTACCACTGCTACTATTCTGTTTATTGACTTTTGAGGGCTCTTCTCAAATTTGTAAGTATGTAGTAAATGAACAGGATCCACTAACAGATGACATTATACGGACAGTCAGAACCCGTCTGACAGGGCCTACGCCTTACTACTACTTTTCTTATATCAGAAATGGAGATGACTATAAGTTTAATGTGGAGGTGGGAGATTACGGGGAGCTGGATAATACCATTCCACAGGATAGCGAATTGATCATGAGAGCAGGAAATGGAGAGGTTATCCGGATGAAAGCTATTGAAAGTGCTAACCCTGAAATCATTGATGATTTCGGAAGTAAAATAACAAGGTACGAAATCACCTATCAGATGACCGAAGAAAACATGCGCGATATTGCAGATTCGGGAATTGTTTTTATTCGAATTCAGGATATGAAAAATACATTCAGCGATCAGGAAATTCCTGAAGCCGTGATCCAAATTTCAAAAGAAAACGGGGAGTGTATTTTTAAGTGATCACTCCGCCCGTAATGTTTCCGTGGGATTTTTATTGGCATTTACCCAAACCTGCGAAATGATAGTCGCAGCAGCGATGCTGAGAATTATTGCAACGGTCGGGATTATAATAGTTGCATCTATTGGCGCATGAAAGGCTATCTCATTGACCCATAAGCTGTTGACCCATAGAGCAAATGGGATCGCAATAATAGAACTCATAATGATAATGACAATAAAGCCCCTGGCCATTGAAAATGTCAATGATTTGAAAGATGCACCCAAAACTTTGCGAATGCCTATTTCTTTTATCTTGGTTTTTAGCTCAAAGCTGACCATCCCCAAGAACCCTAATCCGGTAATGGAAAGAGCAATTAATGCGATGTACGTTAGGATGTCTCCAAAATCATAATAGAATTGGTAAAACTCATCCAACTGCTCATCTAAAAATCCTCCTTCAAACTCTCTTGTGGGGTCGAAAGCAATCCACGCATTCTCAAAACGCTTGGCTTCATTGACCATGTCATCACTTTTGACTTTAAGGTAAGCATATTCATATCGCTCCGGCTGAATTCTTAATCCCATTGGCCGAATGGATTTCATCAGGGGCTCCCAATGGTAATCCTTGACAACTCCTGTAATTGTAAGTCCAAGCGTATCTAATAGAAGCGTTTCTCCAATAGCCTGACTGGCTGATTCAAATCCATAGGTCTTTATTGCGGTCTCATTAATAATTAAGAACTTTTCATTTTGATCACTGGCTTTTGGGAAGTTATTCCCAGCTACAAGTTCCAATTCCATTATGTCTACATAATTAGGGTCAACGGAAAAATGATAAAGCGTTATTGGTTCTTGATCTTCTTTCCATTTTGCCCGGTTTCCATGAGATCTTCCAACCGCAGGGTGATGTGATGTGAATGACACTTGCTCCACCCCAGCCAACTTACTATAATGTGACTTTATCAATTCTGGGTCATGATCATGTGTGTTTACATAAAACACCTCCGATTCATTAAATCCATAGCTTGCATTTACCAAAAAATTGGCCTGTTTATGCAAAATTAAAATGGTTACAAGCATTAGAATTGAAAGGCAAAACTGAATGCTTATTAGCGTTCTTTTACCTGTGAAAAGTGAGACAAATGATTTTCGCTTAGTGAATGATTTGGAAAGGGATCCTTTAAGTGAATTAACTGCTTTAATTCTAGATAAGAATAAGGCTGGTCCTATGCCTGTAAAAAGTCCCAAAATAATCGTGAAAAGTATGAAATAACCATATGTACCAATAGAATCCTGGAGTGTGATTCCAACCTGGTTAAATATCCAGATTTCATTAAATACATTGATGAGATACCGATAAATGAAGACAGATATGACGAGTGAAATAAGAGCCGTAAGTATAGATTCTGTTAAAAACTGAAAGATGATCTGTTTTCTGCTAGCACCGTTTACCTTTCTAATTCCAATCTCCTTTGCTCTGCTTAGCGATTTGGCAATTGACAAATTGGTGTAGTTGATTGAAGCGGTAATCAGGACAATAAGACCTAGGAGTCCAAAAAAGGCTAAAATAAACCAGGGGAGAGCAAAAGAAATTTCATTGGACATTATTCGTCCGGGAACAATTTCATTTAGGGCCTGAAGCCGAAAAACACGATTGGGTCTATCCTCCGGAATTTCAAGGTTTGCCTGTGCAATTTCATTTATGATTTGTTCTGTTTTTGCTCTATCAGAAGTGGTGTTTAATACCAGGTAATTGTAATTGTCCCATACGTTTTCCCACTCATCATAGCGATCGCTTATAAGATCTTTCTCTGCCAATATAGGTAGGGTAGACATTGAAGCGAGTGCCTCAAACTCAAGGTGTGTATGCTCATTTACTGGTGATACAATACCAGTTATTTTATAGCTTCCATGGTCCTCAAATTCAATAGTTTGACCAAAAGCCGACTCATCAGGGAACAGTTTATCTGCCAGCTCACGGCTCAGTACCACACTAAATGGATCACTTAATGCCTTGTTAGGATCACCTTCATCCAGTTTAAAACCAAAAACTTCAAAAAAATCATGATCGGCATATAGTGATTGCGTATTAAGAATTTTGTGTGGGGATCGTATTTCTCCCCTGAAATCACTATTTAGATTCGTGCCTGTTTTTACGAAAGAGTAATCATCAATCAGATGCTTTTTGAAAAGCAATGAGGATGTTGCATAACCCTCATCGAACATCCCTTCCTGACCTTCAGTGTAAGTTGTGATTCTATAGGTGGTATCGCCATGTGGGTGGAACTTATCGTATTGAAAGTGATCATAAACCAGCAGAATTAAGACAAGGCAAATGGACATACTCAGTGAAAGTCCAAATATGTTTAAGCCGGTAAATAACTTATGCTTCCATAGATTTCGAATCGCAATTGTTAGGTAGTTCTTTATCATCCTTTTTGAGTTTTCTGATATTAATATGACATAAGACATACCTAGGATGTTGCTAAGTCGAGATAGTTGTACGAAACCCGAATGCATTTTTAGAGTATAATGGATCAGACTATAATTCTTCCCCATGTTTAAAAACCTGATAGTTTCGGCGCTAAGAAGCTTAAGAAAGAAACCTGCTTTTTCAGCCATTAATATTTTGGGACTCGCCCTTGGCATGGCTACCTGCTTAACTATTTTACTCTACGTTAATCATGAAATCTCCTTCGATGAATTCCAGAAGGATAATGTTTACAGGATAGCATTGAACCGTGTGTATCCTGAAAGAGAGGTTGATTACACTTTTATCCCACATTCCATCGGACCACAGTTGGTGAAGGATTTTCCTGAAGTACAAAGTCAGGCGCGTTTCTTTAAACCGAACAATGTGGCAACCTTTCAATACGAAGATAAGACACTCACGGAAGAGCATTTCGTCATAGGGGACTCTACTATATTCTCAATTATGTCCATTGAATTCATTGAAGGTGATCCTAAAACTGCACTGGTAGAGGATAATTCAATTGTCCTATCGGAAAGCACAGCGAAGAAGTTTTTTGGAGACCAATCGGCCATTGGAAAAATACTTGGGACACCAGGTGGAAATAGTGTGGAAGTAACAGCGATAGTTGCTGATTATCCGAATAAATCTCACTTTGAATTTGGAGCCATCATTCCACTCCATTCCATTCCGTTTTTCAGACAAAGTAACTGGGCGGGATTTTCTACCCTGACTTACATAGAACTGGTAGATGGTGCTGACCCGGATGATTTTGAAGAAAAGATACCAGCATTTATTAAGCAATATGCGGAAGGGGAAATACAACAACGAAATGGAATATCCTACGACGAATATATTGCTGCAGGAAACGGCTACAACTATTATTTACAGCCGATTAAAGATATTTATCTGATAAGCCATATTTCCGGAGAGCTTAAACCAAACGGGAACATTACTTATGTTTATATATTCTCAATTGCTGCAGCTTTCATCTTACTAATCGCCTGCATCAATTTCATGAATCTGGCCACAGCGAGATCGGTGGAACGAGCGAAGGAGGTAGGAATACGTAAGGTTATGGGCTCTCATAAAAAACAGCTGGTTGCTCAGTTTTTGTCTGAATCGACTTTCGTTGCTGTCATTAGCGCAGTAATTGCACTGTTGATCACGTATCTTTCTGAAGGGAACTTTGCACAGCTTGCAGGAAAGAATCTTTCATTACTCGAATTTTTAACCACTCCAAATATTATAATCCTCATTGTTTCTGTGCTGATTATCGGGATTTTAGCTGGCTTGTATCCTGCCTTCTTTATTTCTTCTTACTCACCAATAGGTATTATGAGAGGAAATCTAAAGACTTCCAAAAAAGGGGTTGGACTTAGAAATGCTCTAGTGGTTTTGCAGTTCACTATATCTATTGCTTTAATCTCGGCTACTCTTTTAATCTATAATCAGATGGATTATTTATTGAAGAAACCACTAGGTTTTGAAAAGGAACAGTTAGTGGTGATTGAAAATGGTTTCAGCATCAATAACGATCCGAATAACCCGAACTGGGAGCGCTTTGAGACCTTCAAGAATGAGATTGCTAGCTTACCAAATATTGCAGGAGCCGGCTATACATCTGCGCTTCCGGGAGATATCCTCCAGGGTTTTATTGTCCGTGTGCCCGGATATGGCGAGAAAGAGAGTTTGGTAACCAGAATGATTTCTGCAGATGATGATTTTTTGACCAATATGAATATGGAGATATTGGAAGGTCGAAATTTTTCTAAAAATTATAATGACTCTTTATCAGTGATTATTAACCTGACTACAAAAGATAAATTAGGATTTACTGATCCGATCGGGAAGAAGATTATTCATGTGGACGATTCTTCACAGGTATCTTATACGGTTGTTGGCGTTGTTGATGACTTCCACTTCGAATCACTTCATACGGAGGTGGAACCTATGATAATTACAAAAATGGGATCAGCACAAAGTTTTGTAAACAAGTATGCAATCAAAATCGATGGTGATAATATTCAACAAGCACTTGCAAGTATGGAAGAAGTATGGGGTCGTTTTGTTCCTAATGCACCGTTTAGGTACTATTTTCTGGATGAAAGTCTTGAGCAATTTTATCAGTCTGAGCAAACATCAGGTAAATTATTTACAGCCTTCACCTCATTAGCTATCATAGTCGCTTGTATTGGCTTGCTAGGTTTGTCTGCTTTCATTATCAATCAAAAAAGAAAAGAAATAGGAGTGAGGAAAGTGTTGGGTGGGAGCGTTTTTTCGATCGTTTTTTTGCTGTCTAAAGACATACTCAAATTGATTCTTATTGCCACATTGATCGCCATTCCTGCTGCCTATTTTTGGGCAGATAGCTGGCTTCAAAACTTCGCTTATTCCACAGGAGTAAGCTGGCTGGTTTTTGTATTTGCAGGAGTGGGAGCGCTTCTCATAGCTTTGATTACGGTCAGTTTCCAATCCACCAAAGCGGCTATGGCTAATCCTGTAGACTCGTTAAAGGATGAATGATTACAAGATTTCTTCAATTAACTTCTTCCACTCTATCTCAAATTCTCTTTCTTCAAAAGCCTTTGGAAGAGGGTGGGAGAGTGCACCCTCTATTCTGTTTTTTGAATTGGGATGTGAAGCAATGATTTCCATGTTGTCTGGATAGCTTTTTTCTTCGGCTTTGAGTTTTGTAAAAAAGTGGGCGAGTCGAGCAGGATTTATTTGAGATTTGATCATCAAATTATAAGCAAATTCATCTGCTTCTCTTTCTTGTTTTCTGTCAAATCCGGTAGAAATAAGAATCTTGCTGATTTCCGAAACCATGACTGCATCTCCTCCTGTCATTACTGCTAAAAGTACGCTAAGTCCTAATTCCTTCATCAATCGATCCACCAGATCGCCATTTTCATGATGCCCAATTTCATGAGCCAAGATGCCTGCAAGTTGCTCAGGGTTATCAACAAACTTCAACAAGCCAGAGAATACATAGATATGTCCGTCAATAGTAGCAAAAGCATTAATTTCTCCACTGCTGTCAATGAGATGAAACCTGTATTCGTATTTTTTTGGATTTAAAGAATCAAGTAACCTGGATGTGATAGGAGAGAGTAGCATATTAGTTATTGAATCATCATAAAATTCATACTGATTCTTTATGTCGTCCAATATCAGTTCGGCTAAATCTTCCTCACGCTCACTGCTAAGGTTAAAGTCAGAATCTGGAAGACTCAAGGGTCTCCAGGTGAATGCCAGCCAGATTAGCCCAAAAACCAATACTAAAATGAGAAGCTCACGCCATATTTTCATCGAGGGGGCAAATTTTGAATTTCACTCATATCTTCATCTTTCTTCTTAAAAACAGCTTCATAGGATAGTCTTCCAAAAAAGAGAAAATAATACATTCTTCCTTTTTTGGCTTTCACAGCTCCTACAATGCTAAATACGAAATAAGCCAGATTAAAGATTATAGCCATGATTATATATCCTTTGAATGAATCTGAAAGCTCCCAGTCAAAGAAATAGATTCTGATTCCCCAGAACACCCCAATTGCATTGATGATAGTTGTTGGGAGCTGGCTAATCAGTGATTGAAGTGAGTGAAAATGCACAAACAGACCCTTCGATCTGTTTGTGAAGTAATAAACTATAGCAGCGATAAGGTTAATGATCGGCAAAGGGAGGCCTATGGCCACCGATGCAAACATCATAAGGTAAGACCCCATGGCATCATCTTTTTCTCTATCGCTTAATTCGTTTGGTTGTGGAATGGAGTGATATTCGCTACTCATGGTTTGCCTGAAAATGGAGGGTAATCATCTGTCATATTTGACATGTAAACATTTACTCTTGTGGCCCATCTTAATGTTCCTACGTTGAACTCATGCCAGCTTTGAGGGTAATTACCAGTGAAAAGCACTACCCACCATGCTAGAAATTGCAATACTAAAGTTGCAATTGTTCGGAAAATTAAAACAAATCCGTGTGGTAGAATCACATATATTCCTCCTAAAAAGAATCTCAGAAGTAGAATTCCTCTGCTCAATCGTTCAGGGTATGGAATTTCTAGTGTTGTTAAGTCGTCAGTTCCTCCAATTCCAAAGGAAGGATACCCATCACTTAAGTTGTATAACCGTGCATTGACACGCAAATTCCAGCGATAAAGACCTTCCTGAAATTCAAAAAAACTTTGCGGGTATTTTCCTGTAAACAGGATTATCCAAAAGGAAATAAACGAAAGAATCATACCCCACAACGAAACAAAAAATAGTAAGAAAATGTGTGGAATTGCTATGTAAATTGTGCCAAAGATGGTACGAAGCAAAAGCTCTCCTCGGGAGTATCGCTCCTGATACTTGATTTCTAAATTCATCGGTAATAAGGTTAGGTTTGTATTTGTAAGATAATAATGCCGGCTGAATTAAGAAATCCCAATTTGATTTCAATAAAAAAAGCCCCGAACGTTATCGGGGCTTCCTTCTATCTACTCTAAATATAACTTAACCTAATCGTATTATGAGGTGTGATTTGTACCAATTTATCTGGCGAATAGAATCACGCGATAGAATGACGCAAAGTTCCTCAAAAATTATACCAAATAGGAATGATTAAGGGAGAATATTTTAGAGAATACAACAATTAATATATTTTGATCCCTGCATTTTCAAAAATCATTTGAAACGAACGGTTTTGATTTACAAATTCAGCCTCAAAAGGAAAAGGGTAAGCTTTGTCATCATTCGGAATCCAATCTTTTTGATTATAGTCTATAGTGATAAAAAGACCAGTTTCTTCGCCTATTGCACAAAACCGCTGGTAATCGCCACTAAATTTTGCAAGTCCGCATTCACGATTTAGAAATTCATAGGTAGATCGTACATCACTTACTGGCAATCCAATTTCGCTGATGTGCATAAAAGATCCTGAATCAAATTTTGAATCAGAAGGTATATTCAGATTCTTTCGAGCAATGAATTCTACAATATTTCCTGAGGGGTCATAAAAGTATAGCGCTTCAGCATTCCAGTTTTTGAAGTCTACGATTTCTTCTCCATGGAAAGGAAGGACTTTTGTTTTGGCGCTGATCCATTGATGAGCTTCTTTGATTTGGTACGAAGGAATATTAATCGCGAAGTGGTAATAGCAGTTTTCTGAGGACTTTTTAAATATCAGGGCAGTATTTCCAATTCTTACTTCGAATTGCTCAGCTCCTGACGCTATTATGTCTGTTCCCAAAAGACCAGAATAGAAGTCTTTTTGCTCTTGAATATGTGAAGTGTAGAGTTGAAGAGTTTTAAAAAGCATTAGCTCATCATTCTAAACAAAGTTTGAGTTCGAACCTGAATTTTGTCTGATTTAAAGTTAAATCAAACCCTTAAATGTGGTATACCTTATAATGGTCTTGAATAACGTCTTATGATGTATTAAAAGTTACTATTTTGCGCGCTATTTCAAACTATAAATTAACTTACTATGATCAGAAAACTAGTATTGCTAATGCTTGTCTCTCCTTTTTTTGCAATTGGACAGGAAAGTATTGAAAGTGAAATAAAACCCATAGGAGGCGAAAAGACACTTGAAGTTCAATTGACTCCATTTGGGGATACACCTGTAGGAATTAATGGAATAAGAGTTAGATGGTTTAAGTCCGAATCCAAGGTAACACGACTAAATCTCTTTTTAGGTCTTGATTCTGATACCGATATTATTCAGCAGGAAGATACAGGACAGGAAGAGTTGAAAGCAAGAACATCCGAATTGGTAATTAGTTTACGTCCTGGTTTTGAAAATCATATTCAAGTTTCTGAGCGAATGTCTCCATATTTTGGACTCGAACTAGACTTAACCTATCAGACTTCTTCGCAAAAAGTAGAAGAGCAGAATGGAAGTGATGTTAACTATACAAAGCTGATCAATGGAGCACAATCAGGATTTGTACGATTAGGGGCCAATGCTATTGCCGGAATGGATTATTATGTTGCTAAAAAACTATACCTCGGTACTGAGTTTGGGTTCGGATTTAGTTACACTGGTTATCTTCCTTCAAAGATCAAAAGTGATATTGCCGGATTTAATGAGCCAGAGCCTGAAAAGCAAGGAAGTGCATTAGATGTGGGTCCTAATATTGTTGCTCAAATAAGGCTGGGCTATGCGTTTTAGACTACTGTTTATATCGATCCTTGTTGGAGTATTCATTTCTTGTGATGACGAAAAAGGAGCCCATTCAATTACAAATCCAAGATCGGAAATTGAAGAAATATTAGAGCTGGCCAGTAAAATTCAATTTGTTGGAGAGCTGCCTGATGGCTTAAAGATTGATTTTTCTGTTTCAGCATTTTCGAATACTCCATCCACAAATTATTCTTCGGCAGGTTCAACAAATTATGTTGAAAATAATGGTGGGTTGATTTTCCCTGCCAATCAACTATTATTATCTGAAGGAAAATTGGATTTGGAAATTGAAACTGGTGAAAATTTGTCAGTTAATTTTCAATACGTATTTGTCACTAATTTTAGGGAGCTACAGCGGCTTTATCCGGACTTAAACACTCCAGATCAATTTTTGGATCATAGAATAGCATATGGAATAGGAAGCGATCAGTACGATGTAGGTGATTTATTTAACGGAGGAGTTTTTGGAGTAACTGATTATGTGTTTATGGTCTCACCACCAGGTAGTCAAGTTGGATTTGGGAGGTATTATGCGGCTGGTTACGAGGGAATTGATTTAGATGCACAACAATCAACCTTTACGCACAAAAGGCATGAGAGTGAGGGACGAATTATGATCTACTTAAATAGCGGACAGTTTATCGATATTGGAGATTTCTTATTATTACTAACCGAATAAAATATCCCCGAGGTTGCCTCGGGGATTCTTTTTTTTAGAAGATTATGCTACTCCTCAATTCCTTCCAAATCCAACAAGAAGGCATACTGAAGGGCAGTTGTCTTGTACCGTTTGAAGCGACCTGAAGCGCCACCGTGACCTGCTTCCATGTCTGTATCCAGGATCAATGTATTGTTATCCGTTTTCATATCTCGCAGTTTGGCTACCCACTTTGCTGGCTCCCAATATTGAACTTGAGAATCAAATAACCCGGTTGTAACAAGCATATTAGGATACTCTTGCGCAGAAACATTGTCATAAGGAGAGTAAGACATCATGTACTCGTAAGATTCGAGTTCTTTTGGATTACCCCACTCATCAAACTCATTGGTGGTCAAAGGGATCGTTTCGTCCCACATGGTAGAAACCACATCAACGAAAGGAACAGCCGCAAGAACTCCTTTGTATAGTTCGGGAGCGAGGTTAACCACGGCACCCATCAAAAGACCTCCGGCACTACCGCCCTGAGCATATAAATGCTCTGAAGAAGTATAGTTCTCCTCGATTAAGAATTTTGAGCAATCAATGAAGTCGTTGAACGTGTTCATTTTCTTGAACATCTTACCGTCCTCATACCACTGACGTCCCATCAACTGGCCACCTCTGATATGAGCAATCGCAAAAGCAAACCCACGATCCAGTAAGCTTAATCTAACCGAGCTAAAGCTTGCATCGATAGTTGCTCCATAAGAACCATATCCATATTGGAGCAGAGGTCCATTCCCGTCTTTTTCAAAGCCTTTTTTGTAAACAATAGAGATTGGTACTTTTTCGCCATCTCGTGCTGTAGCCCAAACACGCTCGGTTATATAATCTTCCGGGTTATGACCGCCTACGACCTCTTGCTGCTTCATCAGAGTCTTCTCTTTAGTCTCCATGTTGTAGTCAAATGTGGAGTTTGGAGTGGTCATGGATGTATATCCAAATCGCAAGACATTGGTATTAAACTCTGCATTGGTGGAGATGTAAGCATTATAAGCAGGCTCTCCAAAATCTAAGTAGTGCTCATCTCCTGACTTTTGATTGATGATGCGAAGGTTGGTCAGGCCATTCTCTCGTTCATCAACTACCATGTATTCGTTGAAAAGCTCAACACCCTCCAAGAGCACATTGTCTCTGTGAGGAATCACTTCTTTCCAGTTAGATTCATTCGTGTCGTTAACAGATGTTTCCATCAACTTGAAGTTGGTCGCATCCCGATTGGTAACTATGTACCATTTGTCTTCAAAGTGAGCAATACTGTATTCATGCGCTTTTTCATCACGAGGGATAAACTGCTGAAAATCCCCAGTAGGATTGTTCGCATCGAGTACATGATAATCACTGATCAGCGTACTACTGTTATAAATGATCACAAAATCATCTGATTTTGATTTATAAACACCGATGTAATAAGATGGGTCTTTCTCATGATAAACCATCACATCTACTTCAGGCTCGGTACCAAGTTTGTGTCTGTAAATCTTTTCAGAAAGTAATGAAACCTTATTTTTAGCCGTGTAGAAAAAAGTTTTATTGTCATTAGCCCATGCGCCACCACCAGTCGTGTTTATGATCTGATCATCAAGCATCTCACCGGTCTCCAGATTTTTGAAACGGATGGTGTATATCCTTCTGCTTAACGTATCTTCTGCAAACGCCAATATCTTGTTGTCAGGACTGACATTTAAACCTCCTGCTGCGTAATAATCATAGCCTTCAGCCAGCTTGTTTACATCGATGAGTATTTCTTCTTCAGCGTCCAGTGAACCATTCTTTCTGCAATAGATGGGATATTCTCCACCTTCTTCATATCGGGTATAGTACCAATATCCGTTGGACAGATAAGGAACAGACTCATCTGTCTGCTTAATTCTACCTACAATTTCATCGTATAGCTTTTGTTGCAGATCCTCTGTGTGAGACATTACCGTTTTGGTATAGTCGTTTTCTTCATTGAGGTATGCCAATACTTCTTTAGTATGAGCATCAGGTGTTTCCGCTCGTTTCTGCTCATCACTTAGACGCATCCAGAAATAAGGATCCACACGCGTTTGTCCGTGCTCTTTCAATAAGGTGTCAGCCTTTGCAGCAATGGGTGCATCAGGTCTCATAGGTTTTTCTTCTGTTTTTTTATTCGTACAGGACATTGCCAATACAGCCAGGATGGTGAGATATTTGATCGTTTTCATTGTAAGTGATTTAGGCTGGCAATTTCCTAATTCAAATGAAAATTTCCTAATTGCATTATATAACCGGTATAATGAAAAAAAGCAGTCTCAAATGAGACTGCTCATCTTTAATGTGTTTTTGATTTTAATTAAACATCCCACTTACTACAAGTTCTTTTGAACCCGGGGTGTATTTGTAAAAGCCTTCACCTGTTTTTGCGCCTAGATACCCAGCAGTCACCATATTCACCAGTAGAGGACATGGGGCATATTTTGGATTACCAAAGCCTTCATAAAGTACATTCATGATAGAAAGGCATACATCCAACCCAATAAAGTCTGCCAACTGAAGAGGACCCATAGGGTGAGCCATTCCAAGCTTCATTACTGTATCTATTTCCTCAACTCCAGCAACTCCTTCATGCAAGGTAATGATGGCTTCATTGATCATCGGCATCAAGATTCTGTTAGCCACAAAACCAGGATAATCATTCACCTCTACAGGAACCTTCTTTAGGTTCTTGCTCATCTCCATAATAGTGGAAGTGGTTTCATCTGATGTTGCATACCCCCTGATCACCTCTATCAATTTCATGACTGGTACCGGATTCATAAAGTGCATCCCAATTACTTTGTCAGGTCGCTTGGTAGCGGCAGCAATTTTGGTGATAGAGATTGAAGACGTATTCGTTGAAAGGATAGCATCTTCTGGTGAATGAGCGTCCATCTTTTCGAAAATCTTCTTCTTGATTTCGAAATTTTCTGTTGCCGCCTCTACAACCAGGTCTGCATTTTTAACCCCTTCTTCCGTAGATGTGAATGTAGAAATATTCTTCAATGCAGCTTCCTTGTCAGCTTCAGAAATTTTCTCCTTCTGAACCATTCGATCCAAATTCTTCGTGATTGTCGCGATGGCTTCTTCTAACGCTGATTCATTGATGTCAATGAGAGAAACATTATACCCACTCTGAGCAAAAACATGAGCAATGCCATTGCCCATGGTACCACTACCTATAACTGATATATTTTTCATTAATGCTTTGTTGATTATTTAAAAACGTCATTCTGAACTTGTTTCAGAATCCATGACTCTTAAGGAAAAAAAGACCCTGAACTCAGTCCGGCAGGCGGAAGTTCAGGGATTTCTTCTATTGATCTTTAAGCGTTTTTGCCTACACAATTCAAATCTTCAAATGCGATTTTTAGTCTTTCCACAAAAGACTTTTCAGCTTCTCTGATCCAAACTCTAGGATCGTAGTTCTTTTTGTTTGGTTTATCATCACCATCCGGATTGCCTATCTGAGCTTGCAAGTATCCTTCTTTAGCCTGGTAGTAATTTTTCACACCATCCCAGTATGCCCATTGAAGGTCAGTATCTATGTTCATTTTGATGGCACCATAACCAATTGCTTCTCTGATTTCTTCTCTTGAAGATCCTGAACCACCGTGGAAAACAAAGTTTACCGGATTTTTGTCTGTACTGTGTTTCTCCTCAATGTGATCTTGAGAGTTTTTGAGGATGATTGGTGTAAGCTTCACATTTCCAGGCTTGTATACACCGTGAACATTTCCGAAAGCAGCTGCAATGGTGAAGTTATCACTCACTTCTTTTAGCTTTTCGTATGCATAAGCCACTTCTTCCGGTTGAGTATACAGCATGGAATTATCAATACCAGTATTATCTACCCCATCTTCTTCACCGCCAGTAACTCCAAGCTCTATTTCAAGCGTCATCCCCATCTTGCTCATTCGCTTAAAATATTCAACACAGGTACCAATATTCTCCTCAATTGGTTCTTCAGAAAGATCTAGCATATGAGAAGAATAGAGGGGTTTTCCAGTTTGCTCGAAATGTTTTTCACCAGCGTCCAGCAATCCGTCAATCCACGGAAGCAATTTTCTTGCAGCATGATCGGTATGTAAGATTACGGATACACCATATGCTTCAGCCATTTGATGTACATGATGAGCACCAGCTATTCCTCCAGCTATTGCTGCTGCCTGACCATCGTTAGAAAGCCCTTTACCTGCCATAAACGCTGCTCCACCGTTTGAAAATTGGATCATTACCGGAGAATTAATATCTCTGGCAGCTTCCAACACAGCATTTACGGTACTTGAACTAGTTACATTAACTGCCGGTAGTGCAAAGTTATTTTCATTGGCATAGTTGAGAAGGTCGGTAACCTCCTGTCCGGTAAGTACACCAGGTCTGAATTTCATTGTATTGAGTTTGAAGTTTAATAACAGATTTTAAGCTGCAAATATAACTTCTACTCGATGGAATGAAAACGCTTGATCACGCTTCGTGGTAGGCTTGTTGAATAGTGCTTGTGTCTATTTTAGGATCGGAATCAATTAATTGTGATTCCTTATCCCATTTGTAAGCTGCTACGGCGAATAGGGTGACCAGGTACAGAAGTTTGATTAGGATTTTCCACTTCATAGGACCTCTTAGACACAGCTTCGTCAATAATGGTTTAAAACGTTTGCGAAAAACGATGATAAGTAGATGAAATGATTGTTTTGTTAGATGAAATAAAATGGCGCAAGCTCTTGAATTTGAGTTTATTGACCTTTGAGTTGCGCCATTGTCTTTATTCGTTTTTGTCCATTTCCTTCTTCATTATCCCGTAATATATTAAGAAGCCAACTGCAATGCTGACCGCTTCAATTCCGTAAGGCATAGCCTCATCGCCATCAAGCCCCATGGAATCAATTACAATTAGCCCCAAACCACCAAACAAAACAATCAACCCCCATTTTAACGCACTTTGCTTGTTGTCTTGCTTTTTAAACAAGTTCGCAGTTTGGGTATTGACCATGTCTTTATCAATTAATTTTTTCTTCAGTGAATAATTGGTTAGAATCGTCACAAAAAGGATAGTTGATCCAAATACGGATATAATAGCTACTATGGGTATTAAATCTTGCATATCGTGTAATTTTTAAATTGAACATCTTTTGCTCGTAGGACAATGCATAACAAATGAAATGTTGCAGGTTAAAAATATTTTTTTTGTTGCAACCTTTAGCCGGCATCTCCTGACTTATGATTTAGTCCATGGATGATAAGCAACTAGTAAAGCAAGTAATGAGCGGGAGCGAGTCTGCAATTCGACTGCTCATTGATAAATATGAGAGGCTAGTGATTCATATGATTGCTCGTGTAGTGCCCGATAATATGGATCGGGAAGAGTTGTGCCAGGATGTTTTTGTTAAAGTGGTTGATAAATTAGGCTCATTTCATTTTGATTCTAAACTTTCAACATGGATCGCTACGATCGCGTATCGGGTAGCAGTAAATTTTGCCAAGAAAAAGAAGTTGGAAATGGTTGACCTGGATGGTGTTGCTTTTAAAGTTGGTGATACACTTGATATGACCGAAAGAGAAGACTCTAAGCAGTTTATATTAAAGCTTGTAGATCAATTGCCTGTAAATTACAAGACGGTTTTGACGTTGTTTTATTTGGATGGATTTAGTTATCCTGAGATTGTAGAGGTAACCGGAATGCCGGAAGGAACTGTAAAGAATTATATACATAGAGCTCGACTGAAGCTCAAAAAAATAGTAGAAGAACAAGCCGGAAAGGAGGTAGCATTGCTATGACAAAACAAATAGAACAATTAATTGATGAGGCTTTAAAAACTGAACCATCATTTAAGCTTGGTGGTAATTTTAAAGATCGTGTTGTACTAGTCCTGCGTAAGAAGGAAAAGTCTAACCAGCGTAAGCTTTATTTTTTAATGGCCCTTGGTATGCTGGTCATTTTCGGGTTTGGGTATGGTACAATATCCTATTTTTTACCATCCCTGTTTGAAAGTTTTAGCGGATTAAAAAATATGTCTGATCAAATTATCCCACTTGCTGTTTTGATTGGAGTAATGGTGATTATTATTCAATATCTGGATAAGAAGCTGATAAAGAACCGGATGTTGCAGACTTAGGTCAGGAAGGGGGCATCAATTGGTTCCCAGAGCTCTATTTTGCGTCCCTCAGGATCCATGATCCATCCAAACTTTCCATATTCAAACTCTTCTATTTCACCCACTATTTGTACGCCCTCTTTCTTCAAGGCTTCCAATAGCTCCACAAGGTTTTCAACTCGATAATTGAACATGTATTCTTTTTCACTTGGCTGAAAATAGGTGGTGTCTTTACTGAAAGGCCCCCATGCAGTGGTACATTCTTTCTCTTTGTCTTCATGATCCCGCCACTTAAAGAGTCCACCATATTGATCGGACTCAATGCCAAGGTGGTTTCTGTACCAATCTTTCATTTTTTCCGGGTCTTGTGTCTTAAAGAAAACACCTCCAATTCCTGTTACTCGTTTTTTCATGTTGCTTGATATTTGAGACCAAATAAAGCGAGAAAATAAAGGGCTTAAAAATGAAATTGAAAAATCACCTGAAAGGGTGAGTCATTTAGATTGGCAATCCCTCAAAGCCTCTTCTGCTCGGGCCATCTGAAGTGTAGCTTCTGCAGCTGCTTCTTGTGCCATTTCCTGAAGGTTGACAGCCTCATCTCTTAGTCTTTCAGCTTCTTGTTGAGCGACAGCTACTTGTTCAGCATATTTTTCAGCCTCGCTTGCTTTTATATATGCGAAAATTACGGACGTTATTGTGATCATGATTAAGATCAATGTTACTACGTACTTTTTCATTGTTTACTATTATTATTATTTGGTTTCACAATCTTCTATTGCTTGAGCTGCCAGATCCGATTGCCTTAGCGCTTCAGCAACGGCTTCTTCAGCTTTGGTCTTTAGGGCATCTACCTGGTCTTGCAGTTCTATCACCTGCATCTGTAGTTCTCGAGCTTCATAAGCCCTTTTTTCAGCATCATTCGCTTTGATATATGCAAATAATAAGAGTGTAATGCATACCAATGATATGATGCAGTAAATAATGATTTGTGTTGTCTTATTCATAACAGGTCTAATTATTAATCTATCGAGTAAAAAAATCGATGCAAGAAATGGGAATACAATAACAGCGACATCAAAATACAGTGCTGGGATAATAGAAAAAACACCTATTACTTTTAAGTAATCCACCCAATGTTTATCTGGTCTGGATTTAAATCGGTTGAAATAGACAAGTGCTAAAGCTCCTGATAAAATGGCTGGTAGCCAGGTGCCCAAACCATAAGTTTTTGAAAAGCCTAAAACGATCAAAAAGCCGATAAACAGGATGATTACAGACTTTTTAAATGGTTTATATGGGTTGTCAAGGATGAAATAATATACGGAAATGAGTCCAATGAGAATAAGCAATCCCGTTTGCCCGACTTTGATTCCAAGTTCACCTAAAACAATGCGAATTGTTAAAAAACCTAAATAAGGAACTATGTATCTGATTATTTCCTTCATTGGTCTTTAAAAATAATGGTTTGATCTTTATGAGTTTACCACTCACAAAAAAACTTCTAATTTTAAAATCAATCTTTTCATTATTGCGTTGAAAAGGTACGTCTAATAGAAATACATATATATGAACAAGTTGCTGTTGATTGCCGGGTTTGTACTACTCACCTCATTTGGAGTTTCCACTGAATATGGAGACGATATTCAATTTTTGATTGAAGGGGACACCCTAAAAACTCTTGAGCCAAAAGAGGAACATCCCAGTGAAGCATATGTGATTACTAATTTGCTGAAGCGAATTCATTACCGAAAGCTGCCACTCTCTGATTCTATTTCATCGGTGATTTTTGATACCTACTTTGAGTCGCTTGATCCAAATAAAGCTTATTTCTATGCTTCTGACCTTGAAGCGTTTGAAAAGTATCGATATGAATTAGATGATCAGATTCCCGAGGGCGAATTACAGTTTGCCTACGATGTGTTTGATGTCTATCGTAAACGAGCACTATCTCAAATCGATCATGTCTTTGAGCTTTTGCAGACTGAGTTTGATTTCTCAAAAGATGAAACGTATGTGTTTGACAGAGACGATGTGGAATGGCCAAAAAATCAAGCGGAGCAGAATGAAGTCTGGAGAAAGATTATTAAAAACCAGGCACTTAGCTACAAGCTAGCAGGCCGTGAGTGGGATGATATTTCGGAGAGCTTAACCAAGCGATACCAACGTATTCAAAAAGCCATTTATCAATACAATAGTGAGGATGTGTTTCAAAGCTATATGAATGCTTACACCAACTCCTATGATCCTCATACCGATTATTTTTCGCCTCCGGATGCAGAAAATTTTCAAATTGACATGAGCCTTTCCCTTGAAGGAATAGGAGCGAGGTTGATGCAAAACCTTGACTATACTCAGGTTGCAGAAATCATTCCGGGTGGTCCGGCATACAAAAGTAAGCAGCTCCAAAAAGACGATAAAATCATAGGCGTAGCGCAAGGAGATGACGGGGAATTTTTGGATGTAATAGGCTGGCGACTGGATGATGTAGTGTCCAAAATCAGGGGAGCTAAAGGTTCCGTAGTAAGGCTTCAGATATTGAAAGCGAGTGAAGGTATTAACGCATTGCCTGATACACTTAGATTGGTACGGGATAAGATCAATCTTGAACAGCAAGCGGCAAAATCTGAAATGATTCCAATAACAGAAGGGAATACCACATATAACCTTGGGGTAATTACCGTGCCAAGTTTCTACTTGAATTTTGAAGAACTGCGTGCCGGAAAAGAAGATTACCGAAGTACTACCCGAGATGTAAAGAAGTTGATTACAGAATTGGAAGGGCAGGGGATGGACGGGCTTTTAATCGATCTTCGATTTAATGGAGGAGGATCTTTACAAGAAGCCATTGAAATGAGTGGATTGTTTATTCCGGATGGCCCTGTAGTTCAGGTAAGAAATTATGATCAGTCTGTAGATAAAATGGATGATGAAGACGGAGGAGAAGTGTTTTACGACGGACCTTTGGCAGTATTAGTAAACAGGGGCAGTGCTTCCGCTTCTGAAATTTTCTCTGGTGCTATACAGGATTATCGCAGAGGTGTCATCATTGGTGAGAGCACCTTTGGAAAAGGAACAGTCCAAAACGTCATTGATTTAAGCAGATACATCAGAAATCCGGAATTGAATCTGGGTCAGATTAAGATGACCCTTGCCAAGTTTTATCGTGTTACTGGCAGTAGCAACCAGCGTGTGGGTATTGCACCTGATGTGCAGTTTCCGTCTATTTATGATGCTGATAACTTTGGTGAGGCTAGCAGGGAAAATGCTTTGCCTTGGGATGAAATTGCCAGCGCAAAGTACAGCCCTACTAACACTATCTCTGAAGAGCTTTTGGATTATTTAAACGAGCTCTATCGTGAAGATTTAAATAAAGACCCGGATCTTCAAAAGTTGGTAAGAGATATCGAAAGAGCGAAAGAAAATCGAAACCGAAAATCTGTTTCATTAAATCTGGAGACCCGTAAAGCCAATACAAATAATGATGAAGATGATCTGGCCACTGCTGTTGATGATGGCGAAGTAGTTGATAAAGATGAAATTGATGAAAAGCTCAAAAAGGATCCATATCTTAAAGAAAGTTTAAAACTTCTCGCCGCGATGAAGAAATTCAAGGTGGGCTAAGCAACTATTTCTAAATTTCTTCATCTTTATTGAAAAGCTATTAGAGTCATGAAGAAATTAATCCTGATAATGTCAATCATTGTAGCGTTTCCAACCTACGCTCAAAACATATTAGCTCAGTCTGAACTTGAAGCAGAGAATGTGGATGAAGTGCGAGTCGAAGGCTCCTTCGTAGATGTATATGTTACAAATGGCGACCGAGTGTATTTTAAAGGAGAAATACGTGGGAATGGAGGTGAGGGTGATTATAGTTTTGACACTGACATAGTGGGTAAAACACTTGTTATTCGTGTTGAAAGAAAAAACAAGGGGAGTTGGAAGAACTATAGAATCGACAAATCAAGGATAGACATCACGATTGTTGATGGAGTAAAACTTGACATTGACAATTCGTCTGGTGATGTGCATGTCGCTAATCTTCGCGCCAGCGAATCCAAAATAGAAGCAACCAGTGGGGATATCAAACTAAGAAGCATCGTCGCAAATCTGGATGTTGAGACGTCAAGCGGAGATATTGATATAGATGGACTAACTGGTGATTCTGAGATTGAATCAACAAGCGGTGATCAGGAAATTTATAATTCTAAAGGAAACATAGAAACTCGTGCAAGCTCAGGAGATATTACTATCTCAGGTTTCAATGGAAAAATTGAAGTGCAAGCCACTTCGGGAGATGTAGAAATTAGAAAGGGTGTTGGAGCACTTAAAGTCAGGACTTCTTCTGGTGAGATTGATGGCTATGATATTGAGGTAAATGACAATTGCTACTTTGATGCAACCTCGGGGAACATCGAAATTGATTTTGTAAATGATTTGAATGATTTGAGTTTTGATCTAACTGCAACTTCAGGAGACCTGGAAGTAGGTAACAGGTCAGGTGAAAAAAGGTTGGTTATTGATAGAGGAGGAGTTAAGGTGATTGGTACCACTTCCAGCGGCGATCAGGAGTATGAATAATTCATTTATAAACCCAATGCGTTAGATAATTTCGTATTTCTATTATAGCAATAGTAGAAATAACCGAAAGCCCATTGAATAGAAATATTTTAAAAGAAAGTGAGCCAGTTCCGAGGATCCAAGCAACTGATATTTTCGACAATGAAGTTGATCTGGAATCCTTAAAAGGTAAAAAACTCTTAATCGCATTTTTCAGGCACGTGGGATGTCCATTTTGCAACATTAGAGCTCACACACTTCAAATGGCGTATCCACATTTGAAAAAGATGGGAATGGAAATGATCTTCTTTTTTGAATCTACCAAGGAAGTTTTGATTGCCAATCATTTCTACGAAAACATGTCTCCGGTTCCGATTATTTCTGATCCGAAAAGAGTGTGGTATACAAAATTTGGAGTTGAAAGCTCCCGTTCAAAATCAATTAAAAGTCACATTGTATTTCTGATTCAAACCACTTTGGTTGCTAAATTCAAAAAACTTCCTGTTCATTGGATGGCAGGGGAAGAGTCTTTCAATACCATTCCGGCAGAGTTTTTAGTTGATGAAAAAGGAGTCTTGCGAAAAGCCAATTACTGGAATAACCTGAAGGATCGGATTTCTATGGATGTGATTATGTCTTTTGTGAAATAAAAAGAAACCTTTCAGACAAAAAAAGGACTGGTATAATCCAGCCCTAATTTTTGGTAGACGTCTTATCGTATCTGTTAAGCATGCACTAACTCAGGAGCTACAGGAAAGTCAATATCCGTTTCAGCAATGTGGTTGGTGTAATTGGTAATGGCATTGACAGCTATTAAACCAATCAGTTCAGCCAAAGCGGCCTTATTGTACCCAACTTCAAAAAAGTTGTTGATCAATTTCTGATCTGGGTTACCTCTTGATTCTACCATTTGCTTAGTTAGTTCAGAAAGTGCTTTTAGCTTCTTATCTTCGATTTCACCATTTCTGATTTCTACAGTTTCTTCTTCCGTAAGCCCTTGCATTTTACCTACGGTTGTATGTGCAGAAAGGCAATAATTGCATTCATTTACTTGTGCTGATGATAGTGCGATCGTTTCTACTTCTTTGCCTGAAAATTCCCCTTCAGACAAGGTTTGATTTAACTCCAGCACTCCTTCGAGTGCTTTTGAAGAATTTCCAATTGTAGCATACACGTTTGGCACATTGCCTATTTTTTCTTTTAGGCCATTGAATATTTCTTTTGTTTCGTCTGACACTTGGTCAATACTTAAAGGTTCGAGGTTTTTCATTTCTATTTTTTTGGTTTTCGTTTTAAAAAAGATTTCAACCATACAACATGACTGGGTTTTGCTGGTTCTTTAATACTGACTTTGGTGGGCAATGTGTCACAGGCTTGACGATGGAAGGCATATTGACTTGCAAGATGGAACTTAGAAATAGGGGAATGGAATGTGTTTTTGTTTAATCCAATACAAATAGACATTTTTGTCGGCAATCGAAATCAATACAACCTAACTCAAACCTTTTTTTAGATGGAAAAACCATATATCGATTCCAACACCAGCTTGCCTGAGATTACCGTTAAAGCTGTACTCCTGGGAGCAGCTCTTTCTGTGGTGCTTTCAGCAGCCAATGCTTATTTTGGACTATTTGCAGGACTTACTGTATCTGCTTCCATTCCGGCTGCTGTGATTTCAATGGCACTTTTAAGGGTGTTTAAAAATTCAAATATCCTGGAAAACAACTTGGTGCAAACGGCAGCCTCTGCCGGAGAGTCACTTGCTGCAGGTGTGATCTTCACGATTCCTGCCCTTGTTATCATGGGCTACTGGGAAGAGTTCAATTATTTTGAAACAATGGCTATTGCAATGTGTGGGGGTATCCTTGGTATCCTTTTTACTATTCCTTTAAGAAGAGCCCTGATAGTAGAAGAAAATCTAAAATTCCCGGAAGGTGTTGCCACTGCTGAGGTATTGAAAACAGGGGAAGAAGGTGGAAAAGCGGTAAAGTACCTAGTGTGGGGTTCAATTATCGGTGGCCTTTTCAAATTGGCGGATTCTGCTCTTAATTTATGGAGTGGTCTTTTTGAGAAAGCAGCGCTTGTTGGACAAAAGTTTTATGGGTACTTCAGTTTAAACCTATCACCTGCGTTGGTAGCAGTTGGATACATTGTAGGACTAAATATTGCTTTTCTGGTGTTTTTTGGTGGGGTTATTACATGGTGGATCGCCATGCCTATCTACATTGGCTCAAATGGATTTGATGCAGTAGCAGCAGAACTGGTTGCTTTAGGAAGTTTTGAAAAAATAAGTGATGTAAACGCTGATAATTTAGGCGGTGCGCTTTGGAGCGCAAAAATGAGATACTTAGGAGTTGGCGCAATGGTAGTAGGTGGGCTGTGGGCTTTATTAAGTCTTGCCGGATCATTAGGAACTGCTTTTAAAGCTGGAATTTCAGCGTTTAAAAAAGGAGGAACATCCATGAAGGATCAGATAAGAACTGAAATGGATACACCTATGTCATGGGTAATTATAGCAATTGGCGTTATGATCGTTCCCGTTTACCTTATTTACCAATCTGCAATAGGGGATGTAACTGTCTCAATGACTATGACGCTCATAATGGTTGTGGCAGGTTTCTTGTTCGCAGCGGTAGCCGGCTATATGGCAGGTCTTGTTGGAAGCTCCAATAACCCAATCTCTGGAGTTACTATTGCAACCATTTTGTTCGCTTCCATTCTATTGCTGACACTTATGGGAACAGGTAATGAACTCGCTGGAGCAGCGGGAGCTATTTTGATTGGTGCTGTGGTTTGTTGTGCAGCAGCAATTGCCGGCGACAACATGCAGGATTTAAAAGCAGGTCATCTATTGGGAGCAACTCCTTACAAGCAGCAGATTATGCAGGTAGTAGGTGTAGTAGCAGGAGCACTTGCCATTCCAATAGTTTTAAATATTCTTTTGATAGGAAATGGTATTGGAGCGCCAACCCCTGAGCAACCAGAAGCTTTAGCAGCTCCACAAGCCACTTTGATGATGAGTGTTGCACAAGGAATTTTTGGAGGCGGATTGCCATGGAATATTATTTATATCGGAGCAGGAATAGCAGCTGCTATAATTGCATTTGATCAATATTTAAAATCCAAAGGATCAAACTTCAGAATGCCAGTACTTGCAGTCGCTGTTGGTCTATATCTCCCTTTCGAACTTGATTCATCCATTTTTGTGGGAGGTGTGCTTGCTTATATGCTTACTAAAGCAACAAAACCCAACAAGAATATTGAAAAGGGAAACAACGCAGGTTTATTATTGGCTTCTGGACTTATCACTGGAGAAGCCTTGATGGGTATTTTAATAGCAGGGCTCACAGTGGGTGTGATGAAATCCGGTGGTGATCCTAATGCTATGAGAATATTTGAAGATACTTCTAGCTGGCCTGGTTTAATAATTTTTGGCCTGATTATCTACTTTATCTATAAAACGGTAGTTAAGGTATCTAAATCCGACGAATAAACTGTTCAATAACGAACGATTTAAGTGTACACCTGGCTTCACATTTATATGTGAGGTCAGGTGTATTTTTTTGTAAATCAATGAGTTAGTCAATCTGGCATGATTTTCAACCCTATAGATTTGAAAACCCTTCGACCATGCTCAAGAATTATCTTAAAACAGCTCTTCGGAACCTTTCCAGAAACAAGGTGTATAGCATTCTGAATGTGCTAGGACTTGCATTAGGAATCGGCTGTGCTTTGGTTATTTACAAAGTCATTGTTTTTGAAAATAGCTTTGATAAGCACCAGGAAAATTTTGAGAAGATATATCGTATTGTTCACCAAAGCATAAGGGCTGGTGAAGTAGAGAAAGGCATGGGTACCCCACACCCTGTCGGACCGTCAGTTAAACAAGACTTTCCGGAGGTAGAGCATGTAGCAAGAACTCATTATGATTGGGGAAATCAGATCAATGTAAAGGATGGAACAGATATAAAGAAGTTTCTACTGGAGGAGGGAGTAGTTTATACCGAAAATAGCTTCTTCAATATTTTCACTGTTGAATTTTTAGCAGGAGATCCCGAGACGGTTCTCACTGAACCGAATACTGCTGTAATCTCAGCTTCTGAAAGTCGAAAGCTATTTGGAAAATCAGAAGGTGAAGAGGCTGAAGTAATGGGAGAAACCTTCAATGTTGGTAATCTGCAGGATTTCAAAATCGTAGGGGTAATAGCAGATCCACCTGAAGCAACAAATTTCAAGTTTACCATTTTGCTTGAATATACTTCTCAGAAAGCGATGAATCCTTATTTCAACGAAGGAAATTCATGGAACTCCACTAGCTCCAACACGAATACCTATTTTCTGGCAGGAACGGGCTTCCATCGAGATGCCTTCGACAACAAAATGCTTGATTTTGTAGAGAAAAACTACGAAAAAGGTGCTTCTGAACGCCGAAGGTTTGTTTCTCAGCCGCTATCTGAAATTCATTTTGATGATGAATATGGAAACTATGTCTACTCTACTTCACCTGCTCTGATTAAAGCACTGGCAGTAATAGCTATTTTTCTAGTATTAACGGCATGTATCAATTTCATTAATTTGGCCACTGCACAAGCAGCAAGCCGCTCGAAGGAAATTGGCATTAGAAAAGCCATTGGAGGATACTCCAGGCAGCTAGTCATTCAGTTTTTCACTGAAATAACATTGATTACGCTTGTCGCCCTTTTTTGTTCGTTGGCTATCGCAGAATTCCTGTTTGTTCAGCTTGAAGACGTAATTAGAACCAGACTTACGCTTGATCTTTTTGTAGGTTTTGAAACAATCGGCTTCCTTGTGGTTTTGCTGGTTTTAGTAAGCTTCTTATCGGGCTTTTATCCGTCAATTTTACTTAGTGGTATGAATACGGTCAAAGCATTAAAAAGTAAGATTTCCGCAAAAGAGCATTCCGGAGGATTAAATCTTAGGAAGGCTTTGGTGGTTGCTCAGTTTACTATTTCTCAGTTTTTGATTATTGGTACGGTGATCATTTCTGCGCAGATGAGATACTTTATGGAAAAAGATCTTGGGTTTGAAAAGGAAGCGATCATAAAGAGCTATTTACCTGAAAGAGACGAGGTGAAAAATGCAAGATTCAAATCATTGATGCTTGAAAATCCGGCTATCGAAAATATTACCTTTTCTTTAAGCTCTCCAACAGGTAATTCGAACTCTCATTCAAATTTTAATTACCCACCCTTAAATGTGGAGGATGATTTTAACGCAAGCTTTAAAACGTGCGATGAGGAGTATATGAAGCTCTATGGCTTAGAGTTATTGGCAGGTCGTAACATCCGTAAAAATGATAGTAGCAATTATGTGGTTGTTAACCAGAAAATTGCAGACCTGATGGGATTTAAGGATAATTATGCTGGAGCCTTAGGAGAACGATTAACTTCCGGGTGGAGAGGTTATAATCTCAAAGTTATAGGGGTCATGAAAGATTTTCATACACAGGACTTAAGTGAAGGATTTCAATATGTCTTGTTGCTTAGAGATCCTGATGTGTATTATGAAGTGGCATTTAAAACGCGAGAAGGAGCAAACGTGAAAACAGCCATTACTCAGTTTGAAGATTCATGGGAAAAGGTTTATCCGGAATTTGTGATGGACTGGCAGTTTTACGATGAAGAGCTGGCCGAAAATTATGAACAGGAACAGAGCGTTGCTACATTGATGACTACCTTTTCTGCCGTTTCTATCATTATTGGATGTTTGGGACTCTATGGCCTTATTGCTTTTATTTCTGCTAACCGCACCAAAGAAGTGGGGATACGAAAAGTGCTTGGAGCATCAATCCTGAGTATCATTGGGAAATTCACAAAAGAAGTCTTTGTGCTTGTGATTGTGGCATTTTTAATTGCTGCTCCTGCTGCATATTACATTCTCAATCAATGGCTGAATGATTATCAATTTAGGATTGATATTGGAATAGGTTTTTTCGCTGTTGCATTTATAGTGACTTTGCTAATCGCAGCACTTACTGTTAGCCACAGAACTATCAGTACGGCGCTAATCAATCCGGCCACCACTTTGAAAGATGAATAATTCAGTTTTTTGGGTAGTCTTGCTTATCAATCAGCAAGACTGCTCTTTATAAAAAATCGATCTATAAGCCTGCTAAACTTTCCATATATTTGGCGGAATCGCAAAATTGCAACGCGTCATTTATGAGTAAAGAACAGTTTAGCAACCGGTGGGGAATAGTACTTGCAGCCTTAGGAATGGCTATAGGAGCGGGTAACCTCTGGCGGTTTCCGCGACTTGCGGGTCAGTATGGTGGGTCATTTATTTTACTTTGGATCCTGTTCCTTTTCATTTGGTCAATACCATTACTCTTATCAGAATTTGCTATTGGTAAGAAATTTAAAAGCGGCGTTGTTGGTAGTTTCGCCAGATTTGCTGGGAAGAAGTATACCTGGATGGGTTTCTTCATCACCGTCTGTACACTAGGTATCGCTTTTTATTACTCCATTGTTACAGCATGGTCTTTCAGATACCTTTCTTTTTCAGTCAATAATATTTTTAGGACTGAGACTTTGAAAGAAACACTTCAGTCAAACCCGGATTACCTCGCTAATTTTTGGGGCAGCATCTCCAATGGAGATTGGATCACTGTAATCGTTTATATATGTGTCATATTTCTTGCTGCTTTTATCCTCATACGTGGAGTTAAAAATGGGCTTGAAAAGGCAAATAAGCTCTTAATCCCGTCCCTGTTTATTCTATTAGTCATCATCGTATTTGTGTCTTTAAATATGGATGGTGGAGTCAGAGGATTGGAATATATGTTTGCTGTAGATTGGTCACTTTTTAGTAATCCTACTATCTGGATTGAGGCCCTTTCCCAGTCTGCATGGAGTACAGGAGCAGGGTGGGGCTTAATGATGACCCTCTCAGCTTTCTCAAGAGATAACGAGGACGTCACGCTTAATACATTTATTGGAGCGTTCGGAAATAATACAGCTTCATTGCTTTCCGGAATGGCAATTTTACCAGCCGTTTTTGCTCTTTCAGTTTCGGATGCAGAAGCAATTTCCTTCCTTCAGTCTGGAAACCAGGCCTTGACATTTACAATCATTCCAATGCTTTTTGCAAATGTTCCGGGTGGAGACTATCTGTCCGCACTTTTCTTTCTCGCACTTTTTGTAGCAGCATTTAGCTCGTTATTGCCAATGATTGAGCTTTTCCTTCAAAATGTTGCTGATCTGAATTTATCTAAGCGAAAAACACTAATTGTAGTGATTGCGTGCTTTGTGATATTTGGCTTCCCTTCCGCCTGGTCACTTGATTATTTCTCTAACCAGGATTGGGTGTGGGGTGTAGGCTTGATTGTAACAGGTCTCTTCATATTGATTGGAGTTGCTATGAACAATCCTATCGCATTCAAAACCTCAACTATAGATGTGGGTTCAGATATGATATTGCCTTCCGGCTTTTTCAGGTTCGCGATTTTCTTCAATATTGCAGTGGGTTTCTTTTTGATCTACTGGTGGCTTTCGCAGGATTTTAGCTCTACCTGGTTCAATGAACAAGGTCAGTGGGATGTATTTGGTGTTTATAGTAATGCGTCAACAATCACTCAATGGGCATTAGTGATGGTAGTAGGATTAATTTTGAATGGATACTTGTATAAAAAGTTTGTAAAACAATGAGTACTGGAGCAATTGTGAGCATGGTCATCATACTTTCTGTAGTGGTAGGTGGCTTTATTTATTTCTTAACACGTGCAATTAAAAAAGAACGCAATATCAATGGATAAAATAGACCCTTTAAATCAGGTAGCAGAATTTCACAAAACTTTCCGACACCCCATTCTATCCGAACCGCAGATACCATCGGAAGATAGGTGTAAACTCCGTGTGTCATTGATTGCTGAGGAGCTCAAAGAGCTACAGGAAGCCATTGAAGATAAGGATATGGTTGAAATAGCGGATGCGCTATGTGATATCCAATACGTACTTTCAGGAGCAATCCTTGAGTTTGGACTGGGTGATAAATTTAAAACCCTTTTTGAAGAGGTTCAACGATCCAATATGAGCAAAGCTTGTGACACAGAAGATGAAGCAAAACAAACAGTAGCTCATTACAAAACTAAAAAAGACACGGACGCTTACTATGAACAAAGAGACGGCAAATGGCTCGTCTATAGGGTAGGTGACAATAAAACTTTAAAGTCCATTAACTATTCACCTGCAAATCTTAAATCCATTTTGGACAATTGATAGGGAGATCATTTCATTGATTGTTTTGTGAGCATGAATCGAATATTATTCATGCTCCTGCTGAGTTTATCAGTATCAGCGCTTGCTCAAAAATCAAGGATTTTATTTGTTGGCAACAGCCTTACGTATACGAATAACCTTCCCGAACTGGTTAAAAATGAAGCCAGGAAAAAGGGCTTTAAAGTACAGACAACAATGATTGCATATCCAAACTATGCACTTATTGATCACCTTGATGATGGTGAAGTTCAAAAAAGAATTCGAAGTGGCAAATTCGATTATGTGATCGTCCAACAGGGCCCTTCATCACAATCGGAAGGTAGAGAAATGCTTTTGGATGCCGGGAGAAAATTTCAGATGCTATGTCAACAGAATGAAACTGAGTTGGTGTTTTTTATGGTATGGCCATCACTGACTAATTATCACACATTTGAAGGTGTCATAAAGAACCATCGGGATGCTGCAATAGAGAACGAAGCACTACTTTGCCCTGTAGGCGAAGCATGGAAAGATTATTTTGAACGGACAGATGATTCCACTTTATACGGCTTGGATGGATTTCACCCATCACGTAAAGGAAGCAGACTTGCCGCTGAGGTGATAGTTAAAACATTGTTTGATAATGGATAAGTTAAAAAAGTATGCTGATTTGCCAATTCGGTTGACTGTTGGATTTCACTTGATTTATGGCACTCAGGATAATGTTTTTTCGTGGGATCGAATGTTGGAGTTCAGAGACTTTCTTGAAGTATTTGGAGCTCCATTTCCATTATTTTCAGCGATTATTTCAGTCTATGCCCAATTTATCTGCGGCATACTTTTCATTATTGGTTGGAAAGTAAGGATTGCAGGAATTATCATGATATTCAATTTTATTGTGGCTATTCTACTAGTTCACTTAAAAGATCCATATCCAAATATTTATCCAGCAATTTCCATGCTGGCAGGGGCAATATTTATGAGTTTGTATGGGATGGGAGATTTTAGTTTGGAGAATGAAATAAGAAAGGCAACCAACTAGAAGTTGATTGCCTTAAAGAAATAGTGATTAATGATTATTGATTAATGATTATTTAGTTGTCTACTTTAGTCATATAGACAGAGCGATCTTTTTCATTTTCATCACTAACAAGAATGCCATCTATTAGCTTCCACTCATCATCATCTGAACTGATGTGAAAGTCATCGTCATCATCTTCGATATCTTCTATAACTAGATAACCTCGTTTATTGATGTACCAAGAACCTCTCTCGGTTTCTGTTTCATCATATGCATTTACCGTAATCTTCACATCATTGTCGGCCTGAAACTCAAAGTAAATTTCAATATCCTCCATGATGCCGCCTACAAACCCGGAAATGGCCTTGATAAACACTTCCTCAAGCATGGTATCCGCTTCTTCAGCTTCTTCTTCCATTTCTTCTTCGATGTTTATCACCAGTTTCCATGTACCAATGATATCTTTTTCTTTTACTTTTTGTGCGTCCACAATAAATGACGCACTAATTAGAATAGCAAGTGATAAAATAGTCCTTTTCATTTTAGTTGTATTTTGTTATGCAAGGTACTAAGTTATACTGTATTGATTTTAAAAGGTTTCATTTCGGTTGAACTATCATTCACTAAAGACTATTTTATACCTTTGCAGTCGGATTTTTTTAAGAGCAATTATGTTTGATAGTTTAAGTGTAAAGCTGGATAGGGCGTTTAAAACGCTGAAAGGACAAGGGCAGATCACCGAGATCAATATCGCTTCGACGATAAAAGAGATCAGGAGAGCATTAGTAGATGCCGATGTGAACTATAAGGTCGCGAAAGACGTGACCGATAAGATTAGGGAAGAGGCATTGGGACGTGATGTATTAATCTCTGTTTCTCCTGGGCAGCTTCTTACCAAAATTGTTTCTGAAGAGCTTACCACGCTCATGGGGGAAACCAATGTCCCTATTAGTCTTGAAGGTAATCCGAACATCATCCTAATTTCAGGTTTGCAGGGTTCTGGTAAGACTACATTTACTGGGAAGCTCGCTAACCTGATGAAGAAGCAGGGACGTACTGTATTGTTGGCAGCATGTGATATCTACCGGCCTGCCGCAATTGATCAATTGAAAGTTCTTGGTGAGCAAATTGGGGTAGAAGTATATGCTGAACCTGAAAATAAAGATGCTGTTAAAATCGCTAAGAATGCCATAAAATTCGCGAAGGATAACGGCAAGAAGACATTGATCATTGATACTGCAGGTCGATTGGCTGTGGATGAGCAGATGATGAATGAAATCTCTGATCTTAAAGAGGCAGTGAATCCAGCAGAAACTCTTTTTGTGGTTGACTCGATGACGGGTCAGGATGCTGTAAATACTGCTGCCACGTTCAATGAACGATTGAATTTTGATGGTGTAGTATTAACCAAATTGGATGGCGATACTCGAGGTGGAGCGGCCCTTTCCATTCGAAAGGAAGTTGAAAAACCAATCAAGTATATCTCCACAGGAGAGAAGATGGATGCCATAGACCTGTTTCACCCGGACAGGATGGCAAGTCGAATCCTTGGAATGGGTGATGTTGTCAGTTTAGTAGAGCGTGCTCAGCAGAACTATGACGAAGAGGAAGCCAGAAGAATCAATAAGAAGATTCGTAAGAACCAATTTGGCTTTGATGACTTCCTGGCTCAGATGGAGCAGATGAAGAAGATGGGGAGCATGAAGGACTTGCTGGGTATGATCCCGGGGATGGGAAAAGCCATCAAAGATATTGATATTGATGACGATTCACTTAAGCCAATTGAAGCGATCATAAAATCCATGACCCCTAAAGAACGCACACAGCCTGAAGTGTTGAATGGGACTCGTAAGCAGCGAATAGCAAAGGGTAGTGGAACTTCAATTCAGGAAGTGAACCAATTGCTGAAGCAATTTGAGCAAATGCGCAAGATGATGAAAATGATGAATAAGTCAGGAGGAAAGAGAGCGCTCGCGAATATGCTTGGTGGGATAAAGTAATAATGGAGGGTTTAGGCAGACGGTAGGGTAAATGAGAAAGTAGAGCCTTCCTTTGGAATGCTACTCACCTTAATTGTGCCTCCATTCCTTTCAATAAACTCTTTGCATAGAATCAGTCCCAAACCACTTCCTAGCTCACCTTTTGTGCCGGTAGAATGAATTGTTTCAGTCGTAAAGAGCCGACTAATCTGTTTTTCACTCATTCCTACCCCTTGATCGATGACAGAAACCTCAACAGTATCATGAATTTTATTGGCAATTATATAAACTGATGAATCCTGATGTGAAAACTTAATCGCATTCACTATCAAGTTTCTGAGCACAATTGTGATTAACCCCCCATCGGCTTTAGTATGTATCTTTTTTGAAACCTGATTGATTAGTTGTATGTCCTTAGCTTCATAAAGACTTGATAGGCTCATGATTACATCATCAATCAATTGGTTGAGATTTATGTCTTCAATTTTTAAAGATTCTTCATTCACATACTCATAGGCTAAACCAAAAAGGTTATTCATCAAGTCGTTAAGATTCTCAACCTTACCTTTCACCATTTTTAAGATTTCTGGCTGATCGCCACCGTTCTCAATTAGTTGAATTACGTTTATCAATTGATTGATGGGGGCCCTTAAGTCATGAACTATAATAGCAAAGAGCTTATTCTTAAAGTTATTTAACTCCTTCAATTCCTGGTGCTGTTTTTTTATCTCTTGCCTTCTTTTATAGATCAGATATAGCAGCAGAATAAAAATGAAAATAGAAACCGATAGGATAACAATGATTTTTTTCCAATAGGAAGATTCTGTTACCAAATGTGAATTACGATGTTCGAGTCTACTGATTTCAAGTTGTTTCTTATTAAACTTATCAATAGCCAATTGATTTTTTATCCGTCTGTTCTCAAGTGAGTCACGGTAGGCAAGTCCAATATTTAAAATTTTAAGAGACTCCTTATACTGCCCACCCTTCTCCAATGCTTTAGATAGCGTAGCGGCACATGTTTGAATTAAGTCTTTAACCCTGGTATTCACAGCTCTTTCATACGCTTCAGTTGCTAACTTCATCCCTTTATCAACTTCGTTGTTTAAAAGGAAAAGTTCAGCTTTCATTTGCTTAATTCTTATGAGTGCTCTTTCGTCCTGGTATTTTGTAGCTTTCTTTTCACAAACGTTTAGTAGAGAATCACTATCAAAGTAATTAAGCTGTCTGAATTTTAAATCAGCCATATTGAAAAGAAAGATTGGGATCATGAATTCAAATTCAGGTTTGATCGAATTTCCTGCCTGATTCAAATAATATGATGCTGAATCTAGCTCTCCATTATCCAGGTAATATTTGCCAATATTGTTGAGCATGGCAAAAATTCTATTCTGATTGTTTAATACTCTAAATTCTTCAAGAGCTTGTTTTGAGTAGTTTACAGCATCAAAATAATTTCCAGATGCAGCATATACATTAGCAATGTTGCCGTTGTTACGAGCAATTAAGGATCTGCTCTTTATCTTTTTTGCCTGAGCCAATGATTTATTGAGGTAAAAGAGCGAGCTATCAAGTACACCAGCAGACCAATAACTGCTTCCAATTCGGTTCAGTGAAATACTCAATAGATCTGGTGAATTTAAAGCAACCGCAAGACGATATGCTCTCATAGCATAATCATATGATGTCGAAGGTTCATCATAAACTGATAAATCAGCCAATTGAATGTATGCACTGAATTTTATGGAATCAGAGCTAGCATTTTCGGCAACAGAGCGAATGCTATCTGAATTGATTTGACTAAATGCGTTAAAGTAGGCAAGGATGAAAAATGCGATCGCATTCCTTTTCATTAGATTAAAATAGCCTAATGAACCATCAATTCAAAAGTTAAGTGGAGCTATTCGGCTAGCCAGGAAAATTACTTCTAATATTTACAGCTGATAAGTCACAGCTTTAACTGCTTCAACAGTTCGCGCAACATTAGGAAGTACCTCTTCAATTAACGTTGGAGCATAAGGAAGAGAGACATCTTTATTTGTAATACGATGTATTGGAGCATCTAACCAATCAAATGCATTTCGCTGTACATGATGGCTGATTTCAGATGATATGGAAGATAGGGGCCAGGCTTCCTCAACAATGACCAATCGATTGGTTTTCTTCACTGACTCGACAATAGCATGATAGTCAATTGGTCGTACGGATCTTAGATCGATCACTTCTGCTTCTGTACCTTCTTTGGCTAATTCTTCAGCGGCCTGACTTGCAACCTTCATCATTTTACCGAATGATACAATGGTAACATCTGAACCGTCTCGTACGGTATTGGCCTGTCCAATTTCAAGAAGGTATTCCTCTTCAGGTACTTCACCCTTATCACCATACATGAGTTCCGACTCCATGAAAATTACCGGGTTGTCATCTCTGATAGCAGTTTTAAGAAGCCCTTTTGCGTCATATGGATTAGAAGGGACCACCACTTTTAGTCCAGCGGTATTTGCGTACCAGTTTTCAAAGTTTTGAGAGTGCTGCTGGCTAAGCTGTCCAGCGTTTCCTGTTGGCCCTCGAAAGACGATTGGAACATTGTACTGACCACCTGACATTGAAAGCATTTTAGCCGCACTGTTGATGACTTGATCAATTGCAACCAAAGAGAAATTAAATGTCATGAATTCAATAATCGGTCTAAGGCCGTTCATCGCAGCACCTACACCTACACCAGCAAATCCAAGTTCTGTAATCGGAGTATCGATTACCCGTTTAGCACCAAACTCATCCAGCATTCCTTGACTTACTTTGTAAGCTCCATTGTACTCAGCAACTTCTTCACCCATGAGAAAGACATCTTCGTCTCTTCTCATTTCTTCACTCATTGCTTCTCCTAATGCTTCTCTAAACTGGATTTCTCTCATTGTCTAAGTTAGATTTTACGGTCTGCTAAATTAATGATGAATGGCTGATTATTGAGGATTTAAAGGAACCTTTTCATTAAAACGTAGAATGAAAGGCACAAAAAAAGTCCTGCTGATAAGCAGGACTTTTCAATTTTATTGATGTACTTAATTACTTCACCGCCTCGTTTACAGCGTCAGCATAGTTTGCAAACTCAAGATCGTTTAATGCCATGTCCTTGTAAGAAGGCTCAGCGTCAACGGCTTTCTTAAGGTTTGATCCTACGTCAGCTGCGTTATTTTGTCTTGCAGCTGAAACTGCTAACAGATAGTAAGCATCAGCTCTTTCAACTTGCTTGAATTCAGCGTCAGCCATTTTGTAGTCACCGCTAAGTAGGTGAGCAAGGCCTCTGTCGATCATTACATTTTCTGTGTTTTTAGCAGAAGTAAAAGATGCTTTTGCTTTGTCGTATTCTGCCATTCTTACTTCAACGGCACCTTTCATAGCACTTACTTTGCCATTGATATCGTTGGAAGAAGAGCTTACACCACCAAGCGTTTCGTAAGCAGCATCATAGTCACCTTGAAGTACTTGTACAGCAGCCATATTTGCTTGCACTTCAGCTGCACTACCATTTTTGTTAGCAGCAATTTCAAGCTGAGTAGAAGCTCCGTCAAGTTTAGACTTGTCACCTTTTAAAGCCATCTCAATGTGAGTAGCTGCAAGGTTGTTGTGTGCTTGCCACATTCCAGACTTGTCAGCAGCAGCTTTGTATATAGAAGCTTTTTCTTCCAAAGAAGGAGTAAGGGTAGCACTGAACATCAACTCTTCAATAGTAAGGGTGTCTGCATCTGCATCACCGTTAACAATTGCTTTAGCCAATACAGCGATCTCTGCATTTGATTTTTTAGGTTTTACAGTTAAAACTTCTGTTTTAGCTGATCTTAAACCAGGATATACATCATTGAACACTTTCTTATATGTAGAAAGCTTTTGCATTTCTTTTTCTTTCTCAACGAAAGATCCAGAACCATTCATGATGTTATTATATTCTTTCTTCTCGTCAGCACTGATGCCATCATAAGATGCTAATGCAGCTTTGAATGCAGCCCAATCCTGAATAACAGGCTTAAGGATAAAATCAATCGAATCAGCAGCTCCTTTGTAATCGTATCGATCCATTCTGTTTCTGTAGAACTTCTCAATTTCTTTCGCACGATCCTCAGAAAGATCGCTGTTGATTGTTTCAGAACCCTCAGGTGAGTGAGTACCAGTGATGGTTACAGTTCTTGTTACATTTTTCTCAGCAATGAAACCACTTAGCTCATCTCTCTTCGCTCTGTTGGACTTACCATCATAAGTCAAAGAAGTTCTAAGGTTGGATCTTCCCTGATCGAAGTAGAAGCTAACGTTTGTTGGAATCAGCTCTTCTTTATCATTGTATCCGTGCTCAGCATAAGATGTCATTGCAACATCTTTAACCCAGCCGGAAGTCATAATAAGACCTTGAGCAACAGCTAGTCGCTCTCCCTGCTTAGACTTACCATTTCTGGTGTCGGTAGCAACTCCCTGCACATATAGCGTACCTGGATTCATTCCTTCCTGATAAGGGAATGAGAAATTACTTGCTTTTCTTGAAGTTGTTGAAGAGCTATTTGGAAAATCAGATGCTTGGAACTCAATTGCTCCCACGCTCACCTCTTGATCACCGTACACATAAATTGTATTAAGTGTAAAGCTGGTGTTTGATGGAAGAATTTTTGGAGGTAGAACTGCGCTCACTTCGAATGGCACGTCACCACCGTGTACTTCAAGTGGGTTAGGGTTCACTTGAAGGTCATTCTCCTGAGCCAATTTTATCATCTTGTCAAGCTTACAACCGGAAAGCAAAATCGCTCCGGCAGCAAATGCCATGGCTAGGTTAAATTTTTTCATTTGATTCAGTTTTTTTAATTGTACAAACAATAAATAGTATAATTCTTAGTTATAGTGCTGGCAAAATTAATCGAAATTATCATTTTAGTGCACTATTAACCCAACTATCTAAAAGATGTATTGTTTATCTTTGTGGTTAATAATTAAGCGATGCAAGACTATATAGAAAAATATGCGTTTGGAGTGTGTACCCGTTTAGGGGAAAAATTGCGTATTCCGACCTCAAGCATCCGTTTATTCTTCATTTATTCTTCATTTCTGACCTTTGGCTCACCCGTTATTATTTACCTTGGACTGGCTTTCATTATGAATTTCAGAAAGCATTTGCGGAGGAGAAATAATACACTTTGGTATTATTAAAGCTGATCAAATTTCCTTTTTCCTCGAAAAAAGTAATCGAAAACAATAAGTTTTAACACTGACGGTGATGATGTTACTGTGCGCTTTCGTATCGTTTTAATAAGATTGAATAGTACTGCGATATGAGCTTTAAAAATAGCCAAACTGTGGGCTAATTCACCACCAATCATAAATTTAAAAGCGGCTACCCAATCAAGGACAATCCTGGGAGGTAAGCTCAGTATCAGTTTAGCCAATGGAAGGTTCTTAATCAGTAGGTAAAGTCCGTTTCTAAAGTTGAGATATGTTTTAAATGGGCTTCCTTTTGCCAACGTACCACCACCAACGTGGTAAACGGTAGACGATGGAATTGACTTTATCTTAAAATCAAGACTGTGTATTCGCCAACACAGGTCAATCTCTTCCATATGGGCAAAGAAATCTCTATCAAATCCTCCTGTTTCAATGAATGTTTTTGATCTTATAAGCATACATGCACCTGAAGACCAGAATATATCTATTTGCTCATTGTATTGGCCTGAATCAGCTTCAAGGTGATTAAAAATACGCCCACGACAATAAGGATATCCCAGCAGGTCAATAAAACCACCGCAGGCACCTGCATATTCGAATAAGCTTTTATGATTGTAATCTTTGATCTTAGGCTGACAGGCAGCATAGTCGTCATTTTCTTCGAGGAATTGGATCAATGGCGGCAACCAGTTTTCCGTTACTTCCACATCTGAATTGAGTAAAAGAAAATAATCTGCATGAACCTGTTTTAAAGCTTCATTATAACCTCCGGCATATCCGTGATTTTTATCAAGCGTTATAAGCTTAATCTGCGGGAAGTGAGATTGAAGAAAGCTGATCGAGTCGTCTGTTGAAGCATTGTCAGCAACTATTATTTCAGCTTCAGTAGAATGGTTTATTACCGTAGGTAAGAACTTTTCAAGATAGTCCTTGCCATTATAATTAAGTATGACAACTGCTGTGGTGGCCATTTACATCATACCTGAAAGATCCATGCCTGGAATGTTAGGCATTAGGCCTTCTGTTGATTTCTTGATGTGCTCTTTCCCTTTTTCATCTGCTTCGCCTACAGCTTTATTTACTGCCGCAATTACCAGGTCACGCATCATATTTTTGTCTGTGCTGTTTACTAGCGAATCGTCAATTTCTAATCCGATTAACTCTTTGTTACCGTTAGCGGTTGCTTTCACAAGACCACCACCGGACTCTCCTTCAGCTGTTATGTCTTTTAATTGATCCTGAGCCTCCTTCATTTTGGATTGCATCTCCTTCACTTTTCCCATCATTTTCATCATATCAAACATATCCTTCTATTTTTTTATCAATGCAAAAGTACCTTTTTGTGACCGGATATCTCCGTCTGCTGTTTCAAAGATTATTTCATACAGATAAGTTCCCTCATTGGCCAAGGAGCCATTGATTGTGCCATCCCACCCGGGTGATGGTTGGTCTGAGGTATAAATGAGCTGACCCCATCTCGTATAGATGTTAGTTGTTGCTATTTCCGTTGGAAGTCCAAATAATTCAAGGGTATCATTAAGTCCATCACCATTTGGAGTGAAAGCATTGGGAACATAAATGACCAATTCATGTCTAACTGTAACAGCATTTGATCGAAGTGTTACTCCATTTGAATACGTAGATGTAGCTGTAATAAATTGCCTGGGGCTGCCATCTTGAGCGTTGAGACGGATGGTGAACTCTTCTGTAGCAATAACTTCTGAAGTTTGAGAAAATGAATTTCCGGACTGATAGGCATTTTGCGGTGCTTCAGTGAAGGAATTAGTCGGTGGAATAAAGGAAACATTATATTCATTTGTCTCAATTCCTTTAGCATCAACGAGTGGTGGGTTTGTTTCTGCTGAATAGAGAATCTGATTACAACTGTCAGTGTAATCAATTTTGTAGAAATATTGCCTGCCATTGGACCCAATACGATCTGTGAATGATCCGGTTTGATCTGGTCGCTCTTCAAACGTTCCTCCTTGAATCCGTCGATAGATTTTGAATGTGCCTACATTAACATCATCAAGATTGATATAAATACCGGAAGAGTCATATGTTGAATACAGCTCTTCAAAAGGAGATAATGAGAGATCGGTAGATTCGGAACAAAAATCCGAACTGGATTCGGAGGTATCGTTGCAAGGGTCATAAGCCTCTACATTCAGACAAAAAGAGGCCTTTTCAAATGGTATATCATAAAATATCTGTGTGGTCTGATCCAGATATCCATCAAAAATGGTTGAGGTAGCAGTTTGTATAATATTTACCCGATAATTTGTGAGCGTATCGATGCTGCTTAACTCTAAATATAAAGTAAATACATCCTTACAGGTTTCCTTTATTGATGCATCCAAGATTTCCGGAGCATCTAGTGTCGGGATTGGCACAATATCTTCCGTGTAACTCGAACAAATCTCATCGGCATGATTAAAAAAGCCTTTGAGCGAGATGGTAGTTACATTTGAACTCCCAAAAGTATATTCAGCTGTTTCGTTTTGCTGCAGTGTTACTGAGTCTGTAGCGGTGAAATACACCCGAAGACTGTCGTAGTAGTTGTCAATAGAAGTGACCGAAATTTGCTGTCCGTTACATTTCTGAATTTCTACCTCCGGCTTCCTTGATTCCAGCGCTTCCACAAATAAAGTATCTCTTTTGTCAACCCCATCCTGGCCAACTATCTGAATAATCTGGTATACTCCTGGATCCTGGTAGGTGAACGTTTGGCTATTGGTGATGCTAGCACCATCAAAGTAGTAGTACTGTCTTGTAATATCTCCAAAAGAGTCAAGCTCCGTGATATTTACTGTCATCGGGTTACAACCGCGATCAAATTCAACAGAAAACCGCCCTTTGCTGCTAAGAACCTGTGCATGGTTCATTAGCGGTACAAACAACAAACATATAATATGTATCCAGCGGTGCATCAATCAGATATACGAACAACTTTCGTAAAGTTAACCTTTAAACTCCCGGATTATTTCATCCAGCGTCATGGGTTTTTGATTGCCAGACTTCATGTCTTTTAACATGAATTTGCCTGTTTTTACTTCATCATCACCAATAATCAGTGTAAATGGGGTTTGAATTTTATCTGCGTAATTGAATTGCTTTTTAATTTTATCTGATTCAGGATACAGGTCAGCCTTAATTCCAGCCTCACGAAGTTTCATTACTACGGTTTGACTGTGAAGCAGGTTTGATTCACTGAAGTGAACAATGAGGACTTCCAGTCTTTGGGTAATTTCCTCTGGAAAAAGATCAAGCTCTTCCATAACATCATATATCCGATCCAGGCCAAATGAAATGCCTATACCTGATATGCCCTGCAATCCGAAAACACCAGTAAGATTGTCGTATCGACCACCTCCACAAATACTTCCCATTTGTACACTTGTAGGCTTCACTTCGTAGATCATCCCGGTATAATAGGAGAGACCCCTTGCCAGGCTTAAATCCAATTCGATTTTAAGATTTTTATCTGCAAATTGATCCAGCGCTTCAAAGTATTGGATGATTTCTTTAACGCCCTTGTTGCCAGGGTCAATGGCACTTACTTTTTCAATGAGGTGCTCCCTGCTATTGGAGGTTAGTAGTTCCATCACTTCTCTCATTTTAACATTGTCCCCTCCAAGGACAAGGACATTCTCAATCACTCGTTCTTCACCTATCTTATCCAGCTTGTCTATCTCCGCACAGAATGCCACGGCCTGATCCTTTAGCTCCACGTATTCTGCAAGCATGAAAAGGATTTCTCGATGGTTGATTTTTATTACATAATCTTCTAAGCCCAGATCATTGAAGACATCATTGAATAATAGTGTGAGCTCAGCTTCATTCCAGATACCACGACTACCAATAATATCGGCATCACATTGATAAAACTCTCTATATCTACCTTTTTGTGGTCTGTCTGCCCGCCATACCGGTTGTATCTGGAAGCGCTTGAAAGGAAATGAAATCTCATGCTGATTCATCACTACATATCTTGCAAAAGGGACCGTGAGATCATAGCGTAAGCCTTTATCCGCGATTTTGTTTGTCAGGTGCTTACTTCCCAGTTCATAATCTGAGGGGTTGGTTTTACTTAGGTAGTCTCCTGAGTTTAAAATTTTGTAAAGCAGTTGGTCACCTTCATCTCCGTATTTTCCTGTCAGAACGGATAAGTTTTCCATGGATGGTGTTTCAAGCTGGCTGAATCCATATTTGATAAAGTTCTGCTTGATTTTATCAATTATATAGGTACGTTTCGCAGAAACTTCAGGACCGAAATCGCGTGTGCCTCGAGGTAGAGTGGGCTTACTTTTAGACATTCAATTTTCGTTTTGGACAAAACTACATAATAACCTAAATTTGCGGCTCATTTCACATAAGAAGACCAGAGCAATGGCCGTAACAAGATTAGAAAGAAAAGGAAGAAAAAATAAAAATGTCGCTAAGAATAGGGTGAACACGATGAAACGTTTGAATTCGGTTCCCACTATCAAGAATGTTGACATAGACGAGATAAAAGCAGAATTCGAGCAAAAAGCTAAGTCTAAAAAAGCTGCCCCAAAAGCTGAAAAAGCTGAGGCACCTAAGAAAGAAGCTACACCGAAAGCTGCTAAAGCAGAAACGGTTGAAGCACCGAAAAAGGAAACCAAAAAAGCTGCTCCTAAGAAAAAAGCTGAACCAAAAGCAGCTGAGAAAAAGGAAGCTAAGCCTAAAGCTGAAAAAAAAGAAACTAAGAAAGCTGCACCGAAGAAAGCAGCTCCTAAGAAAAAAGAGGATAAGTAATTATCCTTTATTATCAAGCCAAACATTCCCCTGATGGTAACGTCAGGGGTTTTTTTTATGCATAAAAAAAGCGCCGAGTATTCGACGCTTCTCTGATTAGGTAGATTAAGTGTATTTATTCTTGAGTAATACGCTCTCTTATTCTTTTCACCTCAAGTGTAATATCTCGCATCACATCTTTGGTAAGTATAAAATCGGGATCGCTCTCCATTTTTTCTTCAATGTCCTGAAGGTCACCCTTGTAAAGCCTGTCTAAAATAGACAATTCGGTAATCATATCCGCAATGGTGTCATCAAACGGAAGATCATTTAATACCTGTAGAATATCCAGAAGCGCCTGTTCTTCACCAATTACAATTTCAACTAATGGCTCCAGTAGTTTTTGATTTTCAGGAGTGTTTGGGTAAGTCTCCAGTGTTATTACTGCCTGATAAAGCCCCTCAACAAAACTACCTGTCAGAGCAAGGCCAGCCATGGTAAGGTGATGGTCTTCTTCCATTTTCAGACTGGTTTCCAGAAATAACTTCCCTAAGATTCTCCCGATTTCTTCCTCATTTTGTGAGCTGATGTGTCCCCTGAATTCGTTAAGGTCGTCTTCATTATAGATTGCAGAGTCACCAAGGAATTCAGCAATGGTGTGGGAAGCCTTTAGGTAATCTATGCAATCCTCTTCATGACCATATGCTGCCAGATAACTAATGTCTGATGCGTAAATACCCATATTCAGGGCCATTTTATCTCTATTGTTTTTATATGATTCTATGTTATCCAGTGAATTGATATGTGCTCTGTCAAATTCTGCACCAATGGATTTTAAAGTGAAAGGGACTAACGATGGATCAGGAAAATCTTCCATTAACTGCTCCAGGTCATGCATTGTTTTCTCTTCGGCCAACTCCTCTTTGGATTTTTCATCCTTTCCAGACGATGAACTGGTACATCCTGATAAGAAAATTAAAAGAGATAAAATAGTAAGTACTTTGTTAGATGACTTCATAGGTTGTGTGTGTATCGATTCTCTATTCAAGTTTAATGGTTTTTGCGTTAATAAATCTTTGATTTAAGATTTAAAGTATGCTTTTATGGATTTAATAACACTAATCCCCCAGGTCATATAATATACCCGGAGTATCGTATATCTCCTCGTCTAAGTAAACCTCCAGTTTGGTCTCAACAGAAAAACTACTAGCATTAAAAATGAAGTTTTCCTCGCCTTCATTAAAAAAGATTTTTACCGTTGGAGGAGTGATCACTACATCAATCATTGTTTCTGTAGAATCAGAGTTCTTTATATTAAGCGGAAGTGAGTCATCATCTTCCAAGTTTTCAGTTCCTGCGACCTTCCATGTGATAGAAGAACCGTTTGAGAATTGTAAATTCAGTTTTTGAAATGTATTAGGGACTTTGAAGCTGAACCAGGCAGGACCATCGGCCTGAAGCCGGTTCAACTTGCCTCTTCTTTTACTTGATACGCTAGATTTAACGTCATCGTTTATATAGGTGCCGGATTCACTTTTCTCTAGTTTGAGACTAGTTGAGCGACTTTCACCACCAGAGGAGCTGCAGGCCAAAAACAGACCTGCAACTACCCAAATAGAATATTTTGATATCATAGAGGAAAGTTAGATAGAATCTATTTCCTCTTCAATATCAGAGCTGAAATTAGTGTCACAATTAGCCCAACAGGGAATATCTCTGTGAAAGTTACTGCTGCCATCACATGTGGTTGCTGGTAGGTCTCAATCCATTCATTGATGTCCTCAATCTGCTTTTGTTTTTCTTCTTCGCTAATATCCAATTGTTCTACCATCTCTACTTGCGAGGCTCCATATTTATCTGCAAAATCCGGAGCGAAGGCAGGCAAATAAATCATCCAGCCGATCACATAGATGACGGAGGCTACAAGGGTTATTCCAAGTCCGTTTAAGAATCCCTCTTTGAATGATAGTGATCCTTTTTCATCACGAATGCTTTTGACACCCATAAATACTGCAGTTAAGGCTGCAACCATAATGGCATACCCTACAATTTCACCACCTGCAAAATCTGTCGAATCAAATCCAAGTGTGATGAACCATGACGCTACAATCAGCCCACCGCTGATCAATCCGTACTTAAGTGCTACTTTTTTATTCATATTTTTTTTGGTTCAAATCACCGGCTATTTGTCCGGATTTACTTCATTCTTTTGGGTGATTTAATCAAAATCATCCTTTTGGAGTAGGAATCAACGCCAGATCTCTTGCCTTTTGAATTGCTTGCGTTCTGCGTTTGACATTAAGTTTAGTATAAATATTAGAGATGTGAGTTTTGGCTGTATTAAGTGAAACAAAAAGCTTATCTGCCACCTCCTGATTGGAAAACCCCTGGGCCAATAACTCAAGCACCTCTACCTCACGTTTACTCAATCCAAGTTTACTTCCATCGTATTTTTCAGAGGTATTTTTATTGAAAAGTTTCATTCCCAGCCATATTCCAAAAACGAGAAATAGCAATCCTATAATACCACCAAAAAGCTCCATTTGGATATCTCGTACCATTGCTTTGTAGTGAATGACCTGAAGAAGAACCATTAATAGTCCCATGACACCACCATAAATCCAATAGATTCTATTTAACTTCTGTAGCCTTTTCAAAATCTTTAATAATTTTCACACCGAAATAATCAAAGCCTATGCTAACCAAGATCGCTTATTTTATTGCTCGATTTGCCGCTGCTATTATAATGGGACAGACACTTTATTTCAAATTTACAAGTTCTCCTGAGTCCATCTATATTTTTACAACTGTAGGCATGGAACCATGGGGACGATGGCTGGTGGGCATTCTTGAATTGGTAGCAGCCGTTACGCTTGTCATCCCACGGACCGCATGGCTTGGAGGGGCATTAGCTGTTGGGCTTATGATTGGAGCTATTGGCATGCACCTGACCGTACTTGGAATAGAAGTAATGGGTGATAAAGGACAGCTATTTTATTATGCTATGATCATATTTCTTTGCGGTCTCTATGTTGTGTTTAACAATAGAGAAAAGATTTTTAATGAAGTATTACCTAAAATTTTGAACCGAAAATGAAAAAATCTATTTGGGTTTTAGCAATTGTTGCAAGCGCTTGCGGAAATTCAAATTCTACCTATACGTCTGTTGAGGGTAGTCAAATTCCAGTCGATGCAATTGTGCAGGATTATGCTGCGATACCCAATTTGCAAAAAGCTATAGTTAAAGCCGGAGATGTAACAATTGGTGAGGGAGATTTTCTTAATGGCCTGTATCATGGAACGTGGACCAGCTATGATTCTGAAGGAAAGGTCCAATCTATCACCACCTACTATGAGGGTGCCAGGAATGGTGTTGAATTGATTTTTGACAATCAGGGATACGTGCAGACCAAAGCATCGTACCACAATGATCAATTGAGTGGTGAGTACCTGATGTTTAACAGAAGAAAGTTGATCGAGCGGAAAAATTACAGCGGTGGGATTCTAAATGGGATACAGCAAAAATTTTATGTAAATGGAACGGTGATGGAAGAGTCCTATTATGAAAAAGGAAAAATCCACGGCGTTGCACGGTGGTATGATCAGGAGGGGAACTTAACTATCGAGTACGAATATGATATGGGACAGCTGGTTGAAGAGTAATTACACTCTTCAACTAACCTTCCATTATTGCTCGCTTTACTGATCGTCAGATTCTTCAGGATCTTCTTGCTGCCTTTCGAATGAATGTGTGGTAATACAGCCGGAAGCTTCATTGGTGGTCGAAAGAGTCAGTGTAGTGCTGTTGACAGTGACGTCAAATGTTTCACATTCTAGTTCACCATCTTCTTCAACACAAAGCGTCAACCCACCATCTGTATTCCATGTGCCTGTACGAATTGGAAGCCCTTCCTGGTAGGTGTAAGTTCCGTCTGCACTGAGAATCAGCCGGAAGCACCGCGTCTCATCGCATGTCAGATTATTACTCGAGTTGTTTGTGTCACATTCTGTAACGGACACATTAGTGCCTACCCAGACCCCTACATATGAGCCTGACCTGTCATCATCCTTACATCCGGGAGTAAAGATTATCGTGATTGTTGCAAGAACTGTTAGAAATTTTTTCATAAAGTAAAAGTAAATCAAAATTGGCTGAATAATATTGCTTTGAATATGAGTGGACTGGCATTTTCGAGTATGCGGGTAGGTAAAAAGTACCGACTTGTCAACTATGGTGAAAAGAGTGAATTTACCTTGATAGAGGTGGTGGGCAGAAATGACTATCGGCTCAAGGATCTGTTTTCGATGGAGAACTACCTAATGAGCGACCTTACTCAGTATGGAAAGGGTGAAGATTTTGAACTTAGGGAAATCTATGACTAAAACGGTATTTAATTATCTAGAAATGAATTTATGAGAAATCTTCTGATCCTTTGCGGTGGCCAATCTCCCGAACATGAAATTTCCGTTCGGTCTACAAAGAATATTCTGGCTGCTATTGACCGCTCTAAATATTCGATCACACTGATCGGTATTTCTAAAGCCGGCATGTGGAAACATCTTGACGAAGGTCAGCTTTTAGAAACCGTAGATGAGCAGGGAGAGGGGGTTAAGATTGTGCCTGGAGCTTCTCATTGCTTCGAAACTCAACATGGGAAACTACCTGGTTTTGATGTGTGTTTTCCGATTTTGCATGGACCCAATGGTGAGGATGGTACTATTCAGGGCTTACTACGCTTGATGAATATCCCTTTTGTAGGTCCGTCAGTACTTGCCTCTGCAGCTTCTATGGACAAAGATGTCACTAAGAGACTTTTGCGAGATTCAGGACTGATGGTAGCCAACTGGATACTAATACATAAAGGAGAAGGAACTCCTTCTTTTGAGGAGGTAGAAAAGCAGTTGGGATCAGTAGTTTTTGTAAAGCCTGCCAATATGGGGTCATCTGTAGGTGTACATCGGGTGACCAATAAAGAAGAGTGGGATGTCGCTATCAGTGATGCATTGGCGTACGATAAAAAAGTGTTGGTAGAGCAGGCCATTAACGGCCGAGAATTAGAATGCGCAGTATTAGGAAACGATAATCCCAAAGCCACAGGGGTAGGTGAGGTGCAGTCAGGCGATTTTTATTCTTACGAGGAAAAGTATGCTTCCGGGTCTGATGCAGAGATTGTAATTCCTGCTAAGATTGATGAAAAATATCTTCCTGCATTGAAACAAACAGCTGTCAAAGCTTACAAAGTGCTTGATTGTGAAGGCTTGGCAAGGGTAGATATGTTTTTAACCGAAGAAGGAACCATCCTGGTGAATGAGATAAATACGATTCCTGGTTTTACAAGCATAAGCATGTATCCTAAACTTTGGGAAGAAGAAGGTCTGAGCTACGCAGATTTGATAGATCGATTGATTGAACTGGCGATTGAAAGAGGCACTGGCTGCCGTTAAAGAAGTGGTTTGAGGTTTGCCCGAGAAGGTGAAACTTTCAGGCAAACACTATTGATGTGTACAAAGTGCGTTAAGAAGAACTCAGTACTTGTTCTTCTTTTCTTTCTTCTCAGCTTTTTTCTCCTTGGCCGTCTTAGCAGGAGCTTTTTTTACAGCTTTTTTGGCGTCTTGTCCTTTTCCCATGGTTTCTATTGATTTTAAGAAAGCTAATGTCGCTATTTCCGAGTGAGGAAATGATAAAGTTCTGTGAATTTATTTTCACAAACCTGGAATGCATTTCATGTGGATATGAAGCAAGGTAATGACATATTTTTATTCATTAAATTCTTTAGGATATTCTACAGTTCCACTTACATCCTTTAGTCCATTTTCGATTAATTCAATAGCCATACAATTCTCTTTTGGTACTTCAAACGGCAATTCTATTTTGTAATTATCTGCTTGTTTATACCCGAATCTTGGATAATACTTTTCGTGACCTAGTAGAACTATTGATTGATACCCTAATTCTTTAGCTCTTTTATGAGCTTCTTTTATCAACATTCCTCCAATCCCTTTTCCTTGATATTCCGGAAGGACAGAGACAGGTGCAAGTGCTAATGAGTCGAACTCATTTTCTCCATTTTTAATTTTCAGTTTTGTCAATAAAATATGTCCAACAATATTATTCTCAAACTCTGCTACTAATGACAATTCGGGAATAAAAGCATCTGATTTTCTCAATCTATCCACTAAAAACTGCTCTTTGTGGTCGGTCATTTGTTCCGGTTCAAATGCTTTTTCAATCAAGTTAAAAACGGTATGAAAATCATTAGGTTCTTCCTTACGTATCGTTAAATTCATCTTTATTTTTTCGTTCTTGTTGCATTTCGATTGCATACACAACAATAATGTAATGCGCACAGCGCGTCTAGGATCTTGTTTAGTCTAAGGTGCTCATAGCCATTAAACCTACCTTAAGGCGACAATTAAGTGTTTGTAGTCGATTGCACAAGGCTATAACAGGCACTTTAAATATATAAAAACGGTTTAGTTACTTGCCAGATAGCGGGTATGCTATTTTAACCATTCGCGAACTGCACAATTTCATCAATGGCCATCCGATCCCTTAGGCCATTTGCGTAGTGGACCTTGCGTATAATCCCTCGCTCATCCATCAGGAATTCGGCTGGAATGGTTTTGATAGATTCATTCCCACTCATCCAGTGAATCGGAAGTCCTTTTTTCTTCGCTTCGAACACTTTTTGGAAGAAGCTTGTGAAATGACTTTTTGCGGATTTAATACCAGAATTTTCTACGCCGTATGCATCATACCAAACTTTGTCAGGGTCAGCTATGAGTGGGATAGGAGAGATGGTCTTGTGAAAGTTGCTTGAAAGCAAAAGTTCTTTTTTTGATTCGAAAAAGAAGATCATCTCCATTCTCTTGGCCTTAAGCGCTTCATGATGCTTTAGCAAATTGTGAACTCTGGTATTGCAAAATGGGCATCCGGCATGTCGAAAGAATGCGATGAGTACTTTCTTCCCCTTGTAATCCGTAAGGTCGATTTCTCGATCGAAGATGTCTGTAAGCTTAAATGCGGGTGCCGGAGCATTCAGGTCAAGGGTTATTCTCCCTTCAGAATTTGTCATTTGAAATATGTTGGTAACAGATATGACTACCTACGTATGAAATGATTCAGCTAGATTTTATTAAAGCTTTCATTACCCAATACTTCAATCTAAAAAGGCGAATTTAAAGTCCGTATTTCTCCAGACTCATCCAGCCACCACCGTTCATCACCTTAAAGCCTTGGGCTTTAAGCATGCGTTTGACTTGTCCACTTCTCATGCCTGAAGCACAGCAAGTGATAATAGGCTTTGTTTTATCCAGTTGGCCCATGTAACTGGGAATGCTGTCCATAGGGATGTTTTTACTGGTGCGGAGATGCCCACCTTCATATTCAGTTTTGGTTCGAACGTCAATGATGGTAGCGTCTTCCTGAATGAATTGTTTTATTTTTTTACTTTTTCCTGTGAGTAGTCCTAGCATGGTTGTTAATTCTGATTCTAACCTAAAAGTAACCTCGGATTAAAAAAGTTCAAAGAGGTGAATTATATGCTAAATAATAATCCTTTAACAACTCCCAACTTTCTTTTGTGTATTTGCGATCTGAATCCCGGATAATCATTTCAGTAGTTGATTCCTGCCCTTTTGAAAACCTGAAATGTGTCATTACCCGAAATACAGGATGATTTTTTTGATTTCTTACAATCACCTGGCGGATAGGAAAGAGTTCTTTGGTTAATGCCATGGTTTTGAATGCTTTCATCTCTTGCTCCGGGTAGATGAGGTAGAAACTACCATCCGGATCGAGTAAGCGAATAGCGTGATCAAGCAAATCTTCAGCTTCTAAGCTACTTGAATGAAGCGCTTGATTCTTGCCGCTATCAGCACCTTGCTTACTGTTCTTGAAGAAAGGAGGATTGCAAATGATCAGATCATATTTCTCATCTGTTTGGAAATCCTGAATAGAAGTTTGATGACCGGATAGTCTGTCGCTCCATTTCGATTCCTTAAAATTTTGAGTGGCTTCCCCGAAGGCTTGTTCGTTGATCTCTACTGTATCAATCCGACTTAATTCACTTACCTGCGCCAGCATTAGAGACAGGAGGCCTGTTCCTGTCCCAATGTCGAGAATCTGAGAAGGCTCCTTTTTAAATTTCTGAATTTCACTTGCTACCCAACCTCCAAAAAGACATCCATCAGTAGTCACCTTCATTCCTGACTGAGCTTGTTCTATTCGGAATTGTTTGAACTGAAAGTAGGTATTGGGCATGGAGCGAAGATATATCAACGTCATTGCGAGTAACGAAGGAAATGAAGCAATCTCGATATTAAGATTGCTTCACTACGTTCGCAATGACGGTTAATTAATCATTTCTCAGGTTTGTTGCAGGATTAATTCGTGTGATCTTGTTTACCTGCCAGTAGATGGCAGCTCCACCCAACAGTAAAGTGACTGATATGCTGAGGAAGATTTCAAGTACTCCCACACCATCACCGTATTTGTTGAATATCGAAACCAATACATTGTCATAAAACAGGTAGGAGGCCGGGATGGCGATCAATAAGGCTATGGCCCATAATTTAAGAAAAAGACCGGCCAGTGAGCCATACAAATTTCGTTTGGTTGCGCCCAGAGTTTTTCTAATGGCCACCTCCTTGGTTCGATTCTCTGTAGCATAAATCACCATACCCAGTAAACCCAAACAGGAAATGGAGATAGCCAGGATGGCCAAAAAACCGAATATTTGAATTCCAACTCTAAAGAAATGGTAGGCATTATCGATTTCGGTCTCCAGTAGGGTGGCCTTAAAAGGGACGTTTGGAAAAAGCTGGTCCCAGTGCTTAGCCAACAGCTTAGAAGCAGCTAGCTTGTTTTCCATTGGAAGCTTTACCATGCAATAGGTGAGTTGATCCGGATCAATACGAAGCATCATGGGTTCCATGCTTTCATTCAGTGGTTCATGATTGTAATTCTCAATGATACCTACCACGTGAGCTCTATGCCCGCCACTGAGTAAAATATTCAAGGTGTCCGTAAAATTCATTTGCTTTAGCCTTCTAATCATCTCTTCATTAACCACCACTTTCTCAGGGGTATTTGCACCTGTAGTTAACGACTCTCCCCAGAGGAGCTCAAGATTCATGTGATTGATGAATTGGTCATCTACAAATACCTGCTTGAATCGCATAGAGTCTTGATTTTCGGGGTGATGAGCGTACACCTGATTATAAAGAGATGTTCCAGGGATACTCGAACTAAAGCTAACCGCCTCAATCCGTGAATCTGTGATTAATTCTGTTTTGAGCAGCTCAGTTTCCATTCCCTGGGTGTAGATGATAAAGGTATCTTCTGTAGTGAATGGCAACTGAAACGATCTGCTTTCATGGTACTGTTTGAGGAGAACGCCAATGCCGATCATGAACCCGAGGGTCAGCGTAAATTGAAAGACCATTAACCCTTTTCGTATACCGGAGATAGATACTTTTTTCGAAGCATCTGATCGCAAGGCCTGTATCGGGGATATTTTCGCAAAAAAAAAAGCGGGTCCAAGACCTGTCAGAATTCCGGTAAGAACTGCAAAGCCTATGAAAACTAGAATGAGTGTTGGCGAGATATCAAAAACCAATGCATTTCCTCCAGCGACCATGCTTGCAAAACCTGTTTTGATCTCATTGAAGATGAATGCTGAGATGAAAAGTGAAGACAAACAGATGAGTGTGGTTTCTACCAGGAATTGATTAATAATATGTTTACGATGGCTGCCCATCACCTTTCGAATCCCCACTTCTTTTGAGCGCTTGAGGGCTATGGCAATCGACATGTTGGCGTAGTTGAAGCAGGCAGGTATCAATATGAGTAATGAAATGCCAAAGAATACCAGCATGGTAGGCATATCAAACTGAATACCTATTCCGTCATTGAGGAGCTCACCCGGGGTGATGTCCAGTAGGGACTGCAGGTGATAGGTTGCCTCCCTGTTTTCATTTTGGAATTCAATTAATCCTGCTTTACCTATATCATTCATCCGGCTCTGCACCTCTTCTGCTTTCCCTTTTTCAATGGCGAAATAGTAATAGCTATGCGTAAAAGTGGTCCAGATGGATGTTTGATAGTTGGCATCAAACTTCTCAGAAAGTGCAAAACCAGTTATTATATCAAACCTTAGATGAGTCCTTTTGGGAAATGCTTTGAGAACACCAGCTACCTGCAGCTGTCCCCATTCTTCTGTCATCAGGGTTTTTCCGAGGGCCTCCTGCTCACCAAATAGCTTGGTGGCCAATTCTTTGGTAATGATCACCTTCCCGGGTTCATTCAGCACTTCCGGAGTGCCGGACTCCATCTCAAAAGCAAAAACATCAAAGAATGAGGGCTCGGTATGATATCCATAAGTTCGGATGTTATTGCCATGATGGTCAATCAGTGCAGTGAAACTTTCATCGATATGAACGGATTTGTAGATGGACGGAATCACCTCATCCATTCGGTAGGTAAGTGCGGGAGGAGAGGAGGAGTACTTTTCCCTATCTCCTTCAAGTTCCACCGTGGTGGTTACCCGGTACACATCCTCTGCATTTGGGTGATAGTTGTCAAACTGTTTGAGTTCCACATACATGGCCATTGCCAGTAAGGCAATGGACATACCTATTGATAGCCCCAGCACATTGATAAGCGTAAACGCACGTTGCTTTTTAAGATTTCTAAGGGAGATTTTCAGATAATTTTTGAACATCGTCATTGAGTTTTTGTGATAAAAGGAAGAGTAAGCGGCTTTTGACTTCCGCTTTTTTAGTCCATAAGAAAATAGTAGAGAAAGTACCTGCACCCAGTATATGATGTCCGCTTTCAGTTTTCCTGATTGTTCAAGGGTTAGTCCATAGACCTCATCCAGGTCTCCTTGAATGTCTTCCAGGTCAGCCTTTCCGGCGTGCCATTTCAGTAGCCGCTGGGCAAGAATCGGTGGGTGTTTGTCCGCTCTCATCGGTTATTCGTATCTCAGTTTAGTTGCCGGATTGGCCTTCGTTACTTTGGATGCTTGCCAATAGATGGATGTCAGGCCAACGAGGAATAGAAATAGAACACTTCCGAGTATTTCCAGAATTCCTAGCCCTGTTCCATAGCGGATAAGAAAGTATAACAGGACTTTATCATAAAATATATAAGAGACCGGGATGGCAATGAGTGCCGAGATCATGATCAATTTCAGGAAATCCTTGGTGAGCAGGTAATACAAACTGTAGTTGGTGGCGCCCATGATCTTGCGAACCGCAATCTCCTTGGTTCGGTTTTCGGTTGTATAGGTGACCATTCCCAATAGTCCCAAACATGAAATGGTTATTGCGAGGGTACTCAATACACCAAAAAACTTCATTTGTACCCGAAGAAACCAGTAAGCATCTTCTATATCATCGTCCAGGAATGATGCATGAAAGTTAATTTCCTGGTCTATCCCTTGCCAGATTGCTTCAAGCTCACTAATGGTTCGCTTAATGTTTGATGAGCTCACAGTCAGCAATGCAAAATGACTATTCGCTACAGAATATCGCATCATTAATGGGTTGATAAGCTCGTTGAGCGGCTCGTAATTGAAGTCTTTTAAAATCCCCACAATTCTGCAATTGGTGCCATCAGGGAGTGTAAACCGAAGGGTGTCTTTTTGAATATTGAACACTTTCATTGCTTCAATGAATTGTTCATTAACCAACACAAGCTCTTCATTTTGATTGGATCGTTGCAACGATTCACTCTCTCCCCATTTTAGCTCCATGTTCAGGTTCTCGATGAATTGATCACCAATGAAAACTACATTCGCCTGGATGGTGTCCTGATCATTGGAAGTTACATCTATGAAGCCATTAAGTGAGACACCTGGAAGGCTGGATGCGGTAGTAATTGCTTTTACGTCCGGATGATTGCCAAGCTCGTGGATTGCAACCTGCTTTTCTATTCTTTCAAATGGGATGGATAGAATGTTTTCAGACTGAAACCCATGGTTGGTATTGAGTGCATAGGTATGTTGTCGAGCCATGGCTGCTATGCCGATCACAAACACCAGTGAGAGAAAAAATTGAAAAACGAAAAGTCCCTTTTTGAAACCAGAAACATTGTTCTTTCCATTTTTTATCTCTCCTTTCATAGTTTGAATGGGGTTGAGTTTTGAAAAGTATTGCGCCGGAAAAAGACCTGCCATCAATCCAACCAGGATGGAAAATATCAAAAATGTGAGGATCTGTGCAAGGTTGGGATTGGTGTCCAGCATATCACCACCAATGATCATACCCAAAAACTCTTGCTTCATGGGATAAAGAATTAGCAACGAGCCAGTAAGGGCAATGACAGAAAGTAAGATGGTTTCGATGAGAAATTGCGCTTTGATTTGATGTTTCTCCGCACCCACCACTTTACGTATCCCTATTTCTTTGGCACGCTTTAGGGCGCGGGCTATTGACATGTTCGTATAGTTGAATACCGCAGGTAGAAGTACCAAAAGGCCGATGGTAAGGAAAAACAACATGGAGGGCTCATCCCAGCCGATACCGAGTGCCTGGCTGATATTCCAGCGAGGCACCACTCCCTCCAGATTAATGTATTCAAGCTCAATTTCTCTTTCCGGGTTGAATGAAGCTGCATGTGTAGAGACCTGATTTAATGCTTGTTCTAGGTTGTCTTCTGATTGTTCTTCATCGAGCAGCACATACGCATAATTCCACTTGAAATCGATCCATTCGTTTGCAGCATTGCGAGCTGTCATCTGAGAGTGATTATCAATTGAGCCAAGTATCTGGAAGTAGAAATGTGTTTGTTTAGGGTTTTCCATTACACCTGTTACATTGAACACCCCATAATCTGTTTCCAGGCTTTTGCCAATAGGATCTTCATCTCTGAAAAGTGTTTCGGCTACCTCTTGTGTAAGAACGATGCTGGAGGGGGAGGCCAGGGCTGTTTTCTGGTCGCCTTTGATTAGCTTGAAGCTAAAGACATCCAAAAACGATTGTTCGGTGAAATAACCCTGAAACTTCATCTTGTTGCCGTGGTGGTTTATTTCAGGACTAAAGCCCGGCCGGATGGTTACGGCCTTTTCGACGAATGGATATTGGTCTTCGAGATACTCTCCCATCGCATAGAAAGTGGAGGCAAACGTTCGGCTGTCTTCCTGATCAGCTACATAAGTGTTGATCTGGAAGATTCGCTCTTTATTTTCTTGCCATGAATCAGATTGGTAGATAGCTACAGAAATGGATAGTGCTAAGAGGCAGATCGACATACCCAGTGCCAGACCCAGCATGTTTAACGAGGTGAATAATTTGTGCTTCGAGAAATTTCGAATAGCAATTTTGAAATAGTTTTTGAACATTGCAGTTGAGTTTTTGTGATAGAAAGGGGAGTAGGCGGCTTTTGACTTCCGCTTTTTTAGTCCATAAGAAAAAAGTAGAGAAAGTACCTGATACCAGTATTTGATGCCTGCTTTCAGCTTGCCTGATTGTTCAAGGGTTAGTCCATAGACCTCATCCAGGTCTCCTTGAATGTCTTCCAGGTCTGCCTTTCCAGCATGCCATTTTAGTAGCTTTTCAGCAAGAATAGGTGGGTTTGAAGAGCGTTTCATTTAACAGAAAGGTTGACTTTAGATCCTGCCCAAAGCTGATCTCTGAGCGCTTTCATATTACTGAGTTCAGCTTTGGCGCTATCCGTAATTTCGAAATAGCGCTTGCGTCTGCCGCCCCTCTCGTTGGTAGGCTCACCAAGGTAAGAGGAGATGTATCCTTTTTCTTCCAATCGGGTGAGTGTAGAGTGCAGTGCACCGATACTCAACTTTCGATTGGCTCGTTTAGAAATGTCATTGAGTATAGCTACGCCATACGCATCTTTTGACAGATTGGCGATGGTCAGTAAGACCAGTTCTTCAAATTCACCGATGTATCCTTTCATAGGTTGATTTTAATGTCCATTTCGACAGGCTCAATGTGACAAGTTAGATTACTTTCTACTTTTAAGAATTAATAATACGGCAAGGTTAATAGATATGTTTCTGTTTTTAAGAATAAATATCAGAAAATTGGTTTTAGTTTTGCTTCATGCAAACATTCGAACTGGAAGGACACGACTTTATAGAACTCAATAAACTACTGAAAATCATGCAGTTGGTAGGTTCAGGAGGGGAGGCTAAGCAATTTATTGATGAAGGGCTGGTTCAGGTAAATGGACAGGTTGAAAAGCAACGAAGAAAGAAGCTTCGCAAAGGAGATAAAGTGCTTTTTGAAGGGGGCGAGGTTGTGATAGCCTAGGAATTAAATTCGGCAATATGCCACAGAACTCCGGATGGATCATAAACAAATCCTTCCCGACCCCAATCAAATGAAGTTGGCTCAACCAACTTTACTCCTTTAAATTTTTGATCAAGGTTTTTCGCTTTTAATACTTCCCAATAGTCGGAGAGGTTGTCTACCTGCAATACCAGCATGGAATTTTCAATCCAATCCTTTACAAAGAAATCCTGGAGATAGAATCCAACTTTATTCATATGAAAGAAAGAAAGCTTGGGTGAGGTTATTATTTCATTAAAACCCCATTCTTTATAAAAGTTACGCGATTGCGAATAATCTCGTGCGCCAATAAATGGTCGGATAGACTGGATGGTGGTGTCCATGATAGTTGGTGATAAGTGATGTTCATGTAATTTCGTATACTTTTTTGTGAAAATTGAATTTTTATTCGGTAGAAAAGTGGATTGACTGGGTTGATCAGCTTTCATTAAATGATTATGTCGTTATTGACAATTTTCTCTCACCTGAGTTGTATCAGGCGGTTAGAGGGTTTTTGTTGCAAAAGCTTGAGGTAGATGAATTCAAGCGTGCAGGACTTGGGTCTGCTTTTAATAATCAGAAAGATACTTCCATCCGAGGGGATTTTACCTATTGGCTGGATAAAGACAGGGACACATTGTTGACTCCAGCTTTTGATTTGATCGAAGAAATCAAGTTTGCCCTCAATCGATACTGTTTTCTTAGTTTAACTGGGTATGAATTCCATTTAGCTTGCTATCCTGCGGGGACTTTTTACAAGCGTCATGTAGATCAGTTTCAAGATCGTAGCAACCGAATGATCTCGGTAATTATCTACCTCAATGAAGGATGGAAACAAGGGGATGGGGGAGAACTTAAGATCTACAAAGAAGACGAAGAGCTACTCATTGATCCGATCGCTGGTAGATGTGTCATGTTCAAAAGTGCGGATGTACCCCACGAAGTAATGAAAACGAATGTAGGTCGCTACAGTCTGACAGGTTGGATGCTTTATCAGCCGAGTGGGGTGGGGTATATTTTGGGGTGATGTTTCGAGCTTATAGTTTTTGGAAAGTTTAAAACTTTTCAAAAGGTTAAAAAGGTTAATGAAAACCTTAGTAATCGATCAGAAGTGATTTATCAGATAGATTGACTACCTGTGTCTCTTGCTCCATCAGCTAAAGATAGTTATTTGCAACTTTATGAAAGTTTCAAACTTTCCAAAAGCTCACTAAACACTCTCCGAAATCACCCACCCCGCACTCCAGCAGGCCTGAAAATTGAAACCTCCGGTGAGGGCATCTATGTCCAACACTTCGCCAGCCAGGTAGAGATTTGGAAACCTCCGGCATTCAAATGTGTTCAGATCAACCTCAGACAGCTTTACACCACCAGCCGTTACAAACTCTTCCTTGAATGTACTCTTACCATTCACTTCGTATCGTCCCTGTCCCAGCTCTTCCACCAGCTTATTTATCATTTTTTTTGAGAGTTCTCCGAAAGGGGTTTGGTCACTTACTTCACAATACTGCGTCATTCGTTCCCAGAATCTCTTGGGCAAATCAAATAGCGGGTAGTTGACCACTTTTCGTTTGGGGTTAGACTGTTTGTAGCTGAGGATGTGACTTCTGATATCCTCCGGTTTCATGGCTACAATAAAGTTCACCAAAACCTCAAAGTGATAATTCTTCTTTGCCAGCTCATAAGCACCCCATGCAGAGAGCTTCAGAATGGCAGGCCCACTCAATCCCCAGTGAGTAATGAGCAAAGGTCCTTCCTCGGCGAGCTTTGTTCCGACTACTTTAACAGAGGCTTTTTCAAAGGACACTCCTTGTAAGTCCTGAATTCGTTCATCCTTGATATTGAAGGTAAACAAGGACGGAACTATTTCAGTCATTTCCAGCCCTGCTTCTTCCAACACTTCCCAAGTAGCAGGAGAGGAGCCGGTGGCAACTACCACTTTGTCCGCAAAGATTTCTTGCTTGGAAGTGGTAATCTTCCATTGATTTTCGATTTGTTCCAGTTGGGTTACTCCTTCATTTAAACGGAGAGTTATTTTGTGTTTTTCAGCTGCTTTAACAAAACAATCAATGATGGTTTGAGAGTTATCCGTAACCGGAAACATGCGTTTGTCTGCTTCTGCCTTCGTCTGTACACCATGTTCTTCAAGCCAACTCGTCATGTCTTCAGTAGAAAATGTCTTGAAAAGTGAATGAAGTTTTTTACTTCCCCGGGGATAGAATTTCACTAACTCGGATGGGAGCGACCGCTCATTGGTTACGTTGCATCTGCCTCCTCCTGAGACCTTCACTTTCTGAAGAATCTTTCCTGATTTTTCAAGAATAGAGACCTGATAATTCGGATGCTTTTCAGCAATATTAATGGCGGTAAAGAAACCTGCAGCGCCTCCTCCTATGACGATTACTTTCACATACCAAATAAAGGTAATTGTGGTAAATCGAGATTAAATTCATGGACTTATTTGAAGAATATGGCCTATTGTTATTTCAGCGGAGAAATCGTAGAAGAATCCAAAGCTTTCATTCCAATAAACAACCAAGGGGCACACCGTGGCTTTGGGATGTTTGATTTTTTCAGGGAGCGAGATGGAAAGCTGACTTTTATGGAAGATCACCTGGATCGATTTGAAAACGGGCAGAAGCTTATGAGATTCGATTCAATTATTCCAAAAGATAAAATTCGTGAAGCCGTTCATTCACTGCAGCAGAAAAATCATTTCAACAATTCCGCATTTAAGCTGATGATCCTGGGAGATGGGAGTGATTCGGATGACAGATATACGCCACTCTTCTTCATTCTGCATCTTGATTTAAATAGTCACCAAATGCCGGTATCATCCAATGTAATCACGTATGAGTACCTGCGTGCGTATCCGGAAATCAAATCGATCAATTACCTGACAAGCAATATGTTACATGTCAGGAAAAAAGAGGCTCGTGCTATTGATGTTGTATATCACAAGGATGGGCTAATTAGTGAGGCTTCCAGAAGTAGTGTGTTTATCGTGAAAGATAGCAAAATCATGACCCCAGGGAAACAGATTCTTGACGGAATCACACGCAAACATGTGTTGAGCTTTGCGAATGATATTTCTCCAACCCTGATCACAGATGTTTCATTTCAGGATTTTTTAAATGCTGATGAGGTATTCCTAACCAGCACTTTGAAAGAAGTACTACCCATTGTAAAAATTGATGGACAGAAAGTCGGAGATGGTCAGGTGGGTTCTGTAACTAAAAAGATACAGGAACGATTTACTGACCACCTCCAGGCCTAATCATTCATCTTTCAGGCACTTGGATGGGTTGACATTTGCTGCTCGCAAAGCTTGAGAGCTCACGGTCAGCCAGGCAATCATCAGGGAGATAATGGCAGTTCCCACAAAGATCCAGAAGCTTAAATCAATTTTATAAGCAAAGCTTTCCAGCCATTTATCCATAAAGTAGTAGGAGATCGGGATGGCAATAATGATTGAAATACCTACCAGTCTGGTAAAGTCTTTCGAAAGCATCATAACAATATTTGAAACAGACGCTCCCAATACTTTTCTAATGCCTATTTCTTTAAGTCTTCGCTCTGCTGTGAAAGTGGCTAGTCCGAATAAACCAAGACATGAAATGAGGATGGCGAACCCCGCAAAGTAGGAGGAGAGTGTCCCAATACGTGTTTCTGATTCGTATAATTCCTGATAGCTTTTATCCAAAAATTCATACTCAAAAATGAATCCCGGACAGAAGGTTTCGTATAATTCCTGCACTTTGGTCATGGCAAGTACTTCTTTGCCGGCTTCTAAACGCACAGCGGTATTCCAGGTATTCCCTAACCAAAAGAATGCCGGATCAACCTCACGATGAATTGACTGATAGTGGAAATCCTTTAACACGCCAACGATTTGCAAGTCGTGCTCCTCCCAAAGTTTAATGGTTTCTCCAATAGCTTCCTCCGGTGTAAAACCCATCACTTTTACTGCCGCTTCGTTCATCACAATTTTCGTACTGTCTGCCCCAAATTGCTTATCAAACCATCGCCCAGCGATCAACTCCATCCCCATGGTTTTTTGGAATTCATGATCTACCCGAATGTTCTCGAATAGGATTCGTTCTTCCGGTTGTTTCGTTCGCCAATCCAATCCACTAGTATTGTTCATTTGATGAAGTAGTGTGTGACTGGTGCCAGCTGCAGATGCTACTCCGGGGATTTTTCTTAATTCAGTGAAAAAGGCATCTCTTTTGTCTTGAATCGTACCTTCCTGGCTGAAAAAGACCACATTATCACGATCGTATCCAAGGTTTTTGGTTAGTGCATAGCTGGTTTGCTTATGAATTACAATTACACCCACGATTAAGATGATGGTGATGGTAAACTGAAAGATTACCAGTCCTTTTCTGGCCCAAATTTCACCAGCAGAGCTTTTAATTTCTCCTTTAAGCACTTTCACCGGATTGAAATGGGTGAGATAGAGTGCCGGGTAACTTCCGGCTAAGAAACCAGTCATAATAACCGTTGCAATCGAAAAAGTGATGATCTGAGGGGTCAACTCAAGCGAAATTTCTTTATCGGTAATAAAGTTGAATTGAGGCAAAAGAAGCAACACAAAAAGATATGCCAGTACCATCGAGAAAATGGTGATTAAAAGAGATTCCCCAATGAATTGTTTGATCAACGTTTGTCTATCCGCACCAATGGCTTTTCTTACACCTACTTCATGTGCGCGTTTAGAAGCGCGAGCCGTGGAAAGATTCATAAAATTGATGCAAGCAATGACCAGTATGAAAATGGCAATGATGGAAAAAAGCCTCACATACTCAATCCGACCACCATCCTGGACACCATTGGTGTACTTTCCGTAGAGATACTGCTCTGAATACTTTTTCAAGAATAGATCGACATTGCTATCACCGTCCTCATTTTTACTTTTTACATATCCGGATATCTTTTCGGTAACTGCTTGTTGCTCAGCTCCTTCTTCTAAAATTACATAGGTGTGCGGACCATTGTTTCCCCAGCTTTTCACCCATTCATTATCATCTTTGAAATCTTCAAATGGTAGGACAAAGTCGAATCTGTAAGTGGAGTTTTTGGGGATGTTTTCGAAAACTCCAGTAACAATAAAATCCCGATCGTTTTCGTAGCGTAGTGTTTCACCAACTGCACTCTCTACATCACCAAAGAATTTTTCTGCCAGGTTTCTTGAAATGCAAATGGATGATTTGTCTTTCAAAACATCATCAGGATTTCCGGCCAAAAGTGGATACGTGAAAATGTTGAAATAATCCTCACCAACATGAAAGCTCTCCTCTTTGAAGTACTTATCGTTATTGTAAGTAAGCAATGACTTGCCAACCCAGGTGGTTGTTGCCGCATATTTGATGTCAGGAAAATCAATTTTCAGATTCTCAGCAAGTATTCCAGGAGTAGAATTTGTTGCAAACATTTCATTGGAATAGGTCTGAAATTCCATGACCCGGAAGAGCCGGTCATCCTTTTCGTGAAATTTATTTATGCTCAATTCATCCTGTACCCAGAGGTAGATGAAAAAGGCACAAGTGAGCCCGGTTGTTAGCCCAATAAGGTTAACGAGGGAAGATACTCTGTGACGGAAAAAATTGCGTAGGGTGATTCTAAGGTAATATTTGAGCTTCATGGCAGGCTGTTTAATTAAAGATGACTGAGATAAAGAAAAGTTGCATTTTGATGCTAATTGTACTGTGGTTTTTGACCTGGGTTACAAACTGATGAGAATATTTTTTCTGAAAAAGTTTTTGGAAGTTCGAAAACTTTGATTCAGCTTTGGCCCATCTTTTCAGAAATGAAGAGTAAAATTTATAAAGAAGCACGGAGAGACAGGCTCGTTGATGTGCTAGCAACCTGGTAACCAAACCAAGGTGCTAATTCCTGAACTTTTAAAGTGAATATAAATTATGAAAAACGCACACAAACACTTTCAGGACATCCAATTACTCAACACGCACACAAGATCTATGTGCTGTTGCTGCTGTTAATTTTTAGCCTCTAAACAGAGGTCCGTCCCTACATTTTTCTTTTACCAATTTCTTAAATCCCGTTCAAAATGAATTTTGAAACGCAAGCAATTCGCACACAATTGTCGAATGCTTCTCAGAAGGAGCATTCTGCACCGGTCTATCTTACCAGCTCATTCACCTTCGATAATGCCGAGGAGGCCAGAGCGAAATTTAATGACGAGATTCCTGGGAATATTTACTCCCGTTATTCCAACCCGAACACAGACGAGTTCATTCAGAAACTTTGCCTGCTGGAAGGAGCAGAGGATGGATTAGCTACCGCAACAGGCATGTCCGCGATGTTCACCAGTATGGCTGGATTGCTTCAGCATGGAGATCATGTGTTGGCATCCAGAGCCTTGTTTGGGTCCACTCATCAGCTTTTCACCAAAGTATTTCCAAAGTGGGGCATTGAACATTCCTATTTCAATCTGCATCGACCTGAGAAGTGGGAAAGTCTAATTACTCCGAAGACGAAAATGATTTTTGTGGAGACACCTTCCAATCCGGGATTGGATATTGTGGATCTGGAGTATCTGGGGCAACTGGCTGAAAAGCACAATCTGATTTTGAATGTAGACAATTGCTTTGCAACTCCATACCTACAAAACCCAATTGAATGGGGCGCACACATTGTCACTCATTCTGCAACTAAATTCATCGATGGGCAGGGTAGGACGCTTGGAGGCGCCATTGTTGGAAAAAAGGATTTGATTGAAGAACTGCGATTCTTTGCTCGTCACACAGGGCCAAGTCTTTCACCATTCAATGCCTGGGTCCTGAGTAAAAGCTTAGAGACCTTGGCAGTAAGAATGGAAAAGCATTGTGAAAATGCCTTCAAAATCGCCTCCTACCTGGAAGGTCATGAAGAATTGGAATTGGTGAAGTATCCATTTTTGGAAAGCCATCCACAGTGTGAGCTTGCCAAAAAACAGATGAAGCATGGTGGAGCTATCGTTACATTCATTGTAAAAGGAGGATTGGAAAGAGGAGTAAGATTCCTGGATAGTTTGAATATGCTGAGTCTAACACCCAACCTAGGTGATACACGAACAACCGTTACACATCCGGCGAGTACCACTCATAGTAAACTAACGGAGGAGGAACGTGCAAGTGTTGGAATAGCACCTGGACTGGTTCGAATTTCTGTCGGACTGGAAAATGTAAACGATATCCTGGGTGATATAGAACAAGCATTGCAGGCAAGCAAGGAAAAGACGGTAAACCCACGAATTGAAAATTTGATCAAAGTATGAGGCAACTAAAATCCATTACCAGTTTCTGTTGCATGTGTTTTTACATGCGTATCAATCCTATTGAAATGTCACCTTAAAAGAGATATTTGTAAAATAAAATACAAACCCTGGTGACTGAAGAAGACACCAGGGTTTTTTATTACCTAATAAAAAAAGAAAACTATGTCAACCATATCCATATCAAAAGAAGCACAGGAAGATATCTCAGAGCTAAAATCCAGGATTGGAAATTTTCATCTGGGGCTCATTCCTGAAGAACGATTTAAAGCATTTCGCCTCACACGTGGGGTTTATGGTCAGCGCCAGCAGGGAGTACAAATGTTGAGAATAAAACTTCCTTATGGTAAAATCACACCGGATCAATTACGTGTAGTTGCGGAGATTTCAGATGAATACACCAATGGAAATCTGCATCTTACCACGAGGCAAAACATTCAGTTACATCATATTCCACTGGACGATACTCCTGCTATTTGGAACAAACTAGAGCGTGTGGGAGTCACCTTGCGAGAAGCTTGTGGGAACACTGTAAGGAATGTTACTGCATCGCCAACAGCAGGTATTGATCCTAATGAACCATTTGATGTGACACCCTATGCGGATGCTACATTCAAATATTTCCTCAGAAATCCGGTCTGCCAGGATATGGGTAGAAAAATCAAGATTGCCTTTTCTTCCAGCGATCAGGATGATGCTTTCACATACATTCATGATTTTGGATTTATACCGAAGATAAAAAGTGGAATTCGAGGCTTTAAGGTAGTAGTTGGTGGGGGCCTTGGCGCACAAACCTTCTTCGGCCAGATAGCTTATGAGTTTTTACCCGAGGAGAAGATCATACCATTCGTTGAAGCCGGATTACGCGTTTTTGACCGGCACGGTGAAAGAGAGCGTAGGCACAAAGCACGATTGAAGTTTCTGCTTGATCCGAAAAAAGGAATTGGTTTAGATGAGTTCCTCAGATTGATTGATGAGGAGTATAAGTCTTTACCAAATCAGGTTTACCCGATATCTCACGAGGAAGAAACGTTTCATGCTTTTAAGCGGCCACACGCCAACTTTAAAATAGATGATGTAGATGCATTTAGGAATTGGAAGCGAACCAATGTGACTGAACAGAAGCAAAAAGGATATTACGCTGTAAAAATCAAAGTGCCTCTCGGAAATATCTCATCAACGATTGCGAGGAAGATTGCATTAATTGCTGAAGCTTATGCATCTACAGATATTAGAATCACGATCAATCAGGGGCTACTATTTCGATATGTCAGTGTGGAAAGTTTACCAGCATTATATACGGCACTTGGTGAGTTGGATCTCAATAAACCAGGTTTTGATACGCTGGCCGATGTTACCGCATGCCCGGGGACAGACACCTGCAATTTAGGAGTAACGAATAGTACCCAACTTGCTACGGAGCTGGAAAAGGTTATTCAAACAGAATATGTACACCTTATAGACGAGTCTCAGATCAAGATAAAGATAAGCGGATGTATGAATTCCTGTGGTCAGCACATGATTGCCAATATTGGATTTCATGGAAGCAGTATCAAAAATGGAGATCATGTGGTGCCGGCCATGCAGGTGGTCATTGGAGGAGGTATCGAACCTGACCATCAGGGGTACATCGCAGAGAAAGTGATCAAGCTTCCGACTAAGCGAATTCCTGATGCTGTGCGCATTCTGTTGGATGATTTTGAAGCCAATGCGGAGGAAACCGAATACTTCAATCAATATTTCAGAAGCGAAGGAAAGAAGTATTTCTATGAGTTGCTAAAGCCACTTGCAGATCTTTCCTCCATTCAAAATAATGAATATCTGGATTGGGGAGGAGCGGAGGAGTTTACCCCGGAAGTTGGAGTGGGAGAATGTGCCGGAGTTGTCTTGGATTTGGTCAGTACGATCATCGGTGATGCTAAGGAAAAGATTCAGTACGCTCGAGAAGATTTTGAAAAAGAGAAGTGGGCAAATGCCATCTATCATAGCTACAGTGCTTTTGTGATAGGAGCTAAAGCTTTGCTACTCAGCGAAGATGTTCAGTGCAATACCCATAAAGCCATTATCGAGGATTTTGAGAAGCATTTCGAAAGTCATCCGGAATTGCCAGTAGCAACCCAATTCTCGAAGGAAGTACTTAGAATAAATAGGTATGCGCCTAATGCGGCATTTGCCCGAGTGTATTTGACTGGCGCAGAAGATTTCATCAATCGGATATTGAAGATCAGACGTCAGTCAGAGGAAGGAGCCAATGAAAAATTAGTGGTTAAAGATTATTACAAAGCATAACTATGAGTGAACACAAACTAACATTAGTTGGGACAGGCCCGGGGGATCCGGATCTGATCACCATCAAAGGAGTAAAAGCACTCGAACAAGCAGATGTGGTGCTGTATGATGCATTGGTTTCTCCCGAGTTACTACGGTTTGCTCCTTGTGCGGAGCATATACCTGTTGGCAAGCGAGCAGGGAAAGCAAGCCTTTCTCAGGAAACAATCAACAGCTTAATTGTAGATAAAGCATTGAATAAAGGACATGTCGTGAGGCTAAAGGGCGGAGATCCATTTGTCTTTGGTCGTGGGTTTGAAGAGCTGCAGTATGCAGAGCAACATGGCATAGATACAGAGGTAGTCATCGGGATTAGCAGCATCATGCTGCCAGGGCTTTATGGCATCCCACTTACTTGCCGAGGGGTGAATCAGGGTTTTTCAATCCTGACTGCTACCTCTGCAGATGGTTCTGTTAGTGGGGAAGTGGGAAAAGCGGCCAAAACAGCCTCAACCGCTTTGATATTTATGGGTTTGTCAAAGCTGGATGAGGTAGTTACTCACTATCTAAATGAAGGTCGGGGAGATTTGCCTGTTGCTATCATCAGCAATGGCTCGCTCGCTGAGGCACAGGTGATTGCTGGTACGGTGAATTCGATTGTCGATGAAGCCCGAGATCAAAAGCCAACATCCCCGGCCCTCTTAATTTTTGGAGAAGGTGCAGCTTATGCTGGCCGAACCAATTATCAGACTATTAAAAAAGCGGAAGTAATATGACAACAGGAAATTCTTTATTCCCGGTTTTTATAAAACTGGATCAAATACACACACTTATTGTAGGTGGTGGAAGTGTTGGGCTGGAAAAATTAGATGCCTTGCTTCGAAACGATCACGAAGCTCAGGTGACCATTGTGTCAAAAAAGATAAACAGAGAAATACGCCAGAGGCAAGGATTATCAAGGCAGATCAAATTGATAGAGCGCCCATTCAGAAAAAGTGATTTGAAAGGGAAGGATCTGGTCATTTTGGCTACCGATGATCAAAGACTTCATTCACGGATTAGGTCAATCGCTCGAAAGAAGCATCTATTGATAAATGTGGCAGATACTCCTCACTTATGTGATTTCTATTTAGGATCGACCGTCAAAAAAGGGGATTTAAAAATTGGAATCAGCACGAATGGAAAGTCTCCGACTTTTTCAAAACGATTGAAGGAAGTGTTGAATGAAACATTGCCGGATGAAACGGATTTGCTGCTTCAGAACTTAAAGGTCATTCGTGATCGGTTGAAAGGAGACTTCTCTTTCAAAGTGAAAGCATTAAATGGAATTACGAAATCATTGATTGATAGAAATGAAGTCTAGTAAACAAGAAAATTTGGTTCGGTTAAATGAGCGCTACCATCCCTTAAGTCCGCTTGAGCGGATGGAGCGCCTCTTTTCAGAATTTGATCACGATCGTATTCTAATGACTTCTTCTTTTGGAACCACCTCGGCTATCCTTCTTGATATGATCAGTAAGGTTGCACCGAATCACCCGGTCTACTTGGTCAATACCGGATATTTATTTGAAGAAACACTTCAATACAAAGAGGAGATCAAACAAAAGCTTAGGTTGAATATTGTGGAGGTTGGCGCTCAGGAAAATAAGCATCGGTTCACGCAGGACAATCAAACCTGGAAATACCAAAATGACTTATGCTGCTTTATCAATAAGGTAGATCCGACCGACCAGTTGAAGAAGGGGAAGGATATATGGATTTCGGGACTGCTCAGGTTTCAGAATGCAAACCGCCAACACCTTCGAATCTTCGAACCGAGAGATGAGTTACTCAAATTTCACCCGATCATTGATATGACTCCAGAGGAGGTGAGTTTGTATCACACCATTTATGAGTTACCACAGAACAAACTCTATTATCAGGGGTACGGATCAGTGGGCTGTACGCATTGCACCGAAAAAGGAGACCAGCGAGAGGGGAGGTGGTTAAATCAGGGAAAGACCGAGTGTGGGTTACATTTGTAAGATCAACCCTGTTAGGGTTTTTAACCCTAACAGGGTTGGGAATCTAATTAAAATGATTCATCGTTCGCTCCAATCCGATGGTGCAAAATGATTTGACTGCATCAATGGCTTGATCCATGTTTAAAACCAGCTCATCCATTTCCTGTTTAGAAAAAGGACTAAGGACATAGTCTACTTGCTGACCTTTGTGAAAGTCATCGCCTACTCCAAAGCGCAAACGGGGATAGTTGGCACCCCCTGTCAACTGCTCAATGTTTTTTAAGCCATTGTGACCGCCGGCTGATCCTTTGGGTTTGAGACGGATCTTTCCATAAGGTAAGGCAATGTCATCAGTGATGACCAGCATGTTTTCTTTTGGAATTTTGTGTTCCTGGAGGTAGTGATTTACTGCTTTACCACTGAGGTTCATATAGGTGGTAGGCTTAATCAAATGAAGTGTACGGCCTTTATGCTTTACTTCAGAAGTATAAGCCAACTTATTCATTTCAAACTTTACTCCTTCTTCATCAGCCCATCTATCCAATACAAGAAAACCAATGTTATGACGAGTCAATTCATACTCGGGTCCTATATTTCCCAGTCCTACGATTAAGTACTTCATAATTTAACATGCAAAAAAAAATCCCCTGCCAGCTGGCAGGGGACTAAAATAATTATTTTGAAATGAATTAAGATTCAGCTGGTGCTTCTGCTGCTGCCGCATCACCACCTTCAGCTCCTTCAACTGCTCCTTCTCCTTCTTCACCTTCCAGTTCTTCCTCTTCCTCAGTGTCTTTTCCTTTAAGTGCTCTTGGTACCTCGATACCTGCAAGCGTTACAAGAGGGCTATTCAAAATTTCGTATTCTCCTATTTCAAGCTCACCTACTTTGATTGATTTACCTAAGCCAAGCTTAGATACATCAACCTCAATGTATTCTGGCATATTCTTAGGAAGAGCTTTGATCTGCAAGTATTTCACTTTTCTGATCAACTTACCTCCTTGCTGGATTCCAGGTGCGATACCTACCGGGTGAACAGGGATGTTCATTTTGATAGGTGTACCTCTGAATAGCTGCAAAAAGTCAGCGTGCATGATGATTTCACTCACCGGGTGGAACTGAACATCCTGGATAATAGCCTCGAATGGCTCAGGTTCCCCTTCAATTGTTAACATAGCGAAATGCGCTTCGTCAGTGTATACAAGGTCTCGAAACAAGATCATTGGAGCGTAGAAGTGAATCTGGTGGTCTCCGCCGTATACTACACACGGTACCATTCCTTCTTCTCTTAAGCGCTTCGCTTCTGTCTTGCCGAGATTTGCTCTTTTATACCCTATAATCTCAACAGTTTTCATAATTGAATTTGATTTAAATATGTTTATTTAATAAATAATGAACTAATTGATTCGTGATCGTGGATCTTACGAATTGCTTTTGCAAACAAATCAGCCACGGTCAGTACTTTGATTTTTGAGCTTTCCTGCTTTTGCGGAATTGTATCAGTGATGATCAATTCCTCTAGAGCGGATTCTTCAATGTTTTTGTAGGCATTTCCTGAAAGCACTCCATGTGTAGCAATTGCCCGCACTGAGTTTGCTCCTTTTTCTTTTAATAAAGTAGAAGCTTTACTGATGGTGCCTGCTGTATCGACCATATCGTCAACCAGAACAACATCTTTTCCTTCTACATCCCCAATGACCTGCATAGAGGCAATTTCATTGGCTCTTTTCCGATGCTTATCGCAAATGACCATATCCACCTCAAATAACTTGGCATACGCCCGAGCTCTGGCAGTTCCGCCTACATCAGGAGAAGCAATAATCATGTTGTCCAGCTTGAGACTTTTTAAGTAGGGGTAGAAGATCGCTGAACCATCCAGATGGTCTACAGGAATGTCAAAAAATCCCTGAATTTGTCCAGCGTGTAAATCGCAAGTCATGATTCGGTCTGCGCCAGCTGATGTAATAACGTTCGCGGCAAGCTTAGCGGCAATGGAAACTCTTGGCTTGTCTTTTCGATCCTGACGTGCATATCCAAAATATGGAACTACTACAGTGACATATTTTGCACTCGCTCTTCGAGCCGCATCAATCATTAAAAGGAGTTCCCAGACATTGTCAGCAGGAGGGACGGTAGGTTGGATGATGAAAACGTCTGATCCTCTTACGGATTCTGTGAAATAGACACCCATCTCACCATCACTAAAGGTTTGTTTTTCGCTCTGACCCAGCGGCTTGCCGTAGTTATTAGCAATTGCATTAGCTAATTCTGGGTGCGCTGATCCGGAGAAAATCTTTACTGATGACATCTTTACCTAAAATAAATCCCGCCTTCGTTAGCGGGATTTGAAATCGTGTTCCCTTCGGAACTAGTTGGCCTACTAGGGCTCGAACCTAGACTCTTCTGGACCAAAACCAGACGTGTTGCCAGTTACACCATAGGCCAATGTTGATTGCTTTTTTAGAAGTGCCAACCTCACTTATGTACTTACCTAACTCAACACATTTAAAATGTGTTGCCTCCCGATAGCTATCGGGAACACCATAGGCCAATACCGGAAAATTTTTAAGTGTTTGTCCTTCACTTCCGTTTAAACGGACGGCAAAATTAGATCAAAAAAGTAAAAATAAAAACGATATGATAGAATTGTGTCTTGAAATTTAAGATGATTATTTGATTCGATTTGTTATTGACCGTTTCTAGTATATGACAACATATGAAGATCAAAAGTAATTATTACTATTTTATATGAATAAGGTTGATTATGGTATTCAGTTAAATTCTAACCATACAATAACATTGCATATTTTATTGCCGTAATATCCTTGATAATGTCATTAATGAGTTGGATTTCTTTAAAGGATAAGAAAGGGTCTATCATTTCAAGAGTTAATTTTTGTATTGTTTCACTTTGCCTATGTATTCATGTCTGTTTCTATACAAGTTGGAGCTTTCTATAATTAGGAGATAGTAAAATGCGGTCTCTCAAAATTCATCTCACATTTCTATTCCTATTATCCTACTACTTCCTGTTTTGTCAGGATGGTGCTTCTGAAAAGCTTGGATTTATACAAAGAAGCGTTACTGAGGTAGATTCTGCTGTGCTAATTGAAAATATTAGGCAATTTCTATCTCATGAGATTGATGGTAACTCACCAATTTGGTTTGATGGGAGTATTGTATTGAAATCAGGGTATAAAATCGATGGACTTAAAGTGAAGTTTAATCCATTTGACAACAGCGTTTACATAAATGAAAATGTTGCTTGGTACAAAGTGTCCAATAATGCAATTGCGGGATTCAACATTAAGAAGGAGCAAAGAGAAATGGTATTTAGGAAGGGGTATAGTCTCCCTTTTCAGGGATTGATTGAAGTCACCACTGCTCTTCGTCATCAAGACATTATATCTTATCTGAAAGACTATTCTGATTATAATAAACTAGTTTTTAACTCATTAACAATCGAAAAAAGAGGCTTAAACCATAAACTCTCTATTGAATTGGAAACTAAATCCAGACAAACCATCTTCAAGTTTCGAAATTATTTGATTGCGCATGATAATATCGCCAATGTTGATTCCGATTACAATATTCCTGAATTGAATGAAAACACTTACGTAGAAATTCTTTTTGAAACTGAATCCTTTGTAATTGTTAAGCATCATTTCAAGAAAGTAGCGCAGATAGGTTCGGTTTCTCTTAGTCAACACAAAGGAGTGTTTATGTTTGACGAAAAGGATTATTATATGGCGGGGAATAAAAATATTCTTACTGAGTTTCTGTTCAATAAGGTATCACTAAAAAAAGCTTTTTATAATTCTGAAGTTAATGACTTTCCTCAGATAAGAAATGTTGGTTCAGAGAGGAAACTTATGAATTGGCTAAGTCAGAATTACAATTGACTACTTATTCTTCACCCACTCAAATGCATTTGCAAACGGTTCCATCCAGGGAGATACCTCTGCATTTTCCAATCCTTGCTTATATGGCCAGTTCCACGCAAATAAGGAACGCTCTAAATGTGGCATAATCGCCAGATGTCTACCATCTTCTGAACAAAGGGCTGCCGTATCAAAGGAACTGCCATTGGTATTACCAGGAAATTCAGAAGAGGAGTACTTGACTGGAATTTTATAATCGCTCTCATTTTCAAGCATGAATCGTCCTTCTCCGTGCGCAAGCCAGATGCCTAGCTTTGATCCAACCATCGATTCCAGCATGATGGAGTTTGTTTTTTTGATATCCACACTTACAAATCCACACTCAAATTTCTCGGAACTGTTGTGATACATTTTTGGATGGTCGTCACCCATTTCAGGGTAGATTAATCCAAGTTCCATCATCAGCTGACAGCCATTGCAAACACCCAAACTCAAAGTGTCTTCTCTGGCATAGAAAGCATCGAGCGCTGCTTTTGCTTTTTCATTAAATAAGAAAGATCCTGCCCAGCCTTTTGCTGATCCCAACACATCGGAGTTAGAGAAACCTCCTACAAACACGATCAGGTTTACTTCACTCAAATCTTCACGACCAGTGATCAGGTCAGTCATATGAACGTCCTTAACATCAAAACCGGCAAGCCAAAGTGCATACGCCATTTCGCGATCACTGTTTACGCCTTGCTCACGAATGATTGCGGCTTTCACCCCTGACTTTCCTTTTCGATTAAAGTCTAAATTGTAAGTTGAAGCCTTTCCGTCAAATTGTTTTGGGAGTGAATAGGATAGGGGCTGACTGAACCTATTTTTAGTTCGTTCTTGCGAAACTTCAGGTTTGGTCTGTTTCAGGTCTAATAGCGCTGAAGGCTTAAACCATGCACTCTGATATTTTTTAATATCAAATTCCTTTGTAAATGACCCATTCGTAACCGAAACACTTCGTTCAGCTTTCAATTTTCCGATTTCACTCCATTTCAAACCAGAGTTTTCAATGGTTTTGATTGCATCTTCTTCTACCTGAAGTAAAACGCCAGGTTTTTCAGAGAACAGGACTCTCACCGTATCCGATTCTCCGAGTGACGACAAGTCAACATCAAGACCTCCTTTGGTATTAGGAAAGTTCATCTCAAGTAAGGCAGTAATCAATCCTCCGGCGGATATATCATGACCTGCAATAACAAGACCTTGATTGATCAATTCCTGAACGGTATTGAAAGCAAGAGCCACAACCTCTGATTTAGCCTCTGGAGTTTTTACTCCCAATTTCGATTGCGATTGCGCAAACGATGAGCCTCCTAGCTCAAAATCAGATCCGGAAAAATCAAGGTAAATGATTTTGGAATCCTTCTGACGATAATCAATAGTCGGACTCACCGTTTTGTTGATATCAGAAACTTCTCCTACAGAGCTAATAATCACTGTTCCTGGTGCATAAACTTTCTCGCCATCCGGATACTTCTGAGTCATCGACATGGAGTCTTTTCCGGTTGGCACATTGATGCCCAACTCACATGCAAAATCACTAATGGCTTTTACACCTTCATAGAGACGAGCATTCTCTCCTTCATTCTTAGCAGGCCACATCCAGTTAGCACTGAGTGAAACACCTTTTAGTCCATGCGTTAATGGCGCCCACACGAGATTGGCGAGTGCTTCAGTGATTGATAGTCTGCTTCCAGCTCCTGCATTGATCAATCCGGGAACAGGAGAGTGTCCAATAGAAGTCGCAATCCCTTTATTCGACTTAAAGTCAAGCGCCATCACAGCTACATTGTTGAGTGGCAATTGAAGTTCTCCGCACGTTTGCTGAGTTGCAACTCTTCCGGTCACACATCGGTCTACTTTATTGGTGAGCCAGTCTTTACAAGCAACAGCCTCCAATTGCAGTACCGCTTCAAGGTATTCTTCAATTTTACTTTCAGCGTATGATACCTCTTCGTAGCTAGAGCTTTGTGTTTTGTCCTCCAGTATTGTCTTTGGAGAAGAACCGAACAGGTGATGCAGCTTTAAATCAAAAGGAGAGGCCTCACCATTGTTCTCAAACTTCAACTCATTATTATCCCCAGCTTCGCCTACCTCATAGTAAGGCGCTCGTTCTCTTTCTGAAACCCTTTTTAAGTATTCAGCATCCTGTTCTTTGATGACCAATCCCATACGTTCCTGAGACTCGTTACCTAGCACTTCCTTAGCTGAGAGTGTTTCGTCACCAACAGGAAGCTTCTTCAGATTAATTGTTCCACCAGTTTCCTCTACCAACTCGGATAGACAGTTTAAGTGTCCTCCTGCACCGTGATCATGAATGGAAGTAATGGTATTGTCTTCAAGTTCCACCATCGCTCTTACAGCATTGGCTACCCGTTTTTGCATTTCCGGGTTGGATCGCTGCACGGCATTCAGCTCGAGAGCTTGATTGAAAGCACCTGTATCCACTGAAGAAACCGCACTTCCTCCCATACCAATACGGTAGTTGTCGCCACCCATCACAACAATCTTTTCGCCGGCCTTCACATGCTTTTTCTGAGCATCTTTTTTCTTACCGTATCCTACACCTCCAGCCTGCATAATCACTTTATCATAGCCGAATTTCTTTCCACCTTCTTCATGTTCGAACGTCAACACACTACCACAAATGAGAGGCTGACCAAACTTATTTCCATAATCACTGGCACCATTTGATGCTTTGGTTAAAATCTCCTGAGGTGTTTGGTAAAGCCATTTCCTGGCGGACTTTTCCCACCCTCTTCCTTCCTCTGTTCGGGAATAGGAGGTCATATACACCGCTGTTCCAGCTAACGGAATACTACCTTGTCCTCCGGCCATCCGGTCTCTGATTTCTCCACCGGAACCTGTGGCTGCTCCGTTGAATGGTTCCACAGTAGTAGGGAAATTGTGGGTCTCCGCTTTAAGCGAGATTACTGATTCAAATTCTTTGGTGTCGAACCAATCCGGTTTGTCTTGGGTGGCTGGTGCAAACTGCTCAATCTTCGGACCCTGAATAAAGGCCACATTGTCTTTGTAGGCTGAAACCAGATAGTTCGGATGCTCTTTTGAGGTCTTTTTGATCCATTGGAAAAGGGAGAGCTCCTGTTCCTGACCATCAATAATAAAGGTTCCGTTGAATATTTTATGTCGGCAGTGTTCCGAGTTGATCTGGGAAAATCCAAAGACTTCAGAATCAGTAAGTGGCCTTTCGATTTCTTTTGCAACTCCGTCCAGATATTCAATTTCTTCCTGACTCAGAGCGAGTCCTTCCTGCTGATTGTAAGCAGCGATATCATGGATGTGCTCAATCGGTTGAGGCGCTCGATCCAGTGTGAAAATTGATTGATCCAGCCCTTCATAAACTTGCTGTAACATCGGGTCGAAAGCTCCGGATGAGGTCTCTGAAATATACGTTTCAATTCGGTAAATCGTCTCAATTCCTGCATTATGCGCAATATCCGAAGCGTTGGTACTCCATGGCGATATCATCTCTTTCCTTGGACCAATGAATTTGCCAGATATGTTATCTGTGCTTACTGCTTTGGCGCCTGAAAACAACCAGGTCAGCTTGTTAATTTGATCAGATGAGAGTTTGTCTGAAACACCTACAGCAATTACAGCGTCTTCAGAATTTTGGAAGAATTGAATCATGGAAGGAACCTCGTTTTGAAGTCCGCAAAATTAAGGATTTGACCTGAGAGGTTTTCAAAACCTGTCAGGTCTTTTTACTTTAATTACAGCATCCGATTAAGATTTTCTGGAAGCTTCAAAACCACCCCATCCCTAAAGGGTGTTGCTAAAAAGGGCCTTCCTGCACGAAGCATCGGCAAAGGCAGGAATTAAAGGGTATTATCAAACTGAATTACCATTTCGAAAATCTTAATCGTATTTCGATATTTTTTACTTCAACAATTTCCGAATGCTTTTTTTCAATGTGCCTACAGTCATTACTGAATAGCCGATCACCACCTTGTCAATGATGCCCTCACGGTTCACCACAAAGTGAGTAGGATATGATCGGACATTCATTTCCACACAAAAGTCTTTGACATCCGGAATGGACTCATAGATAAACTCACGCTTTTCAAGAAACTTACGTACTTGAGACTCATCGTCAAAAGTAGGAGCCAGGAATATGATACCTTCATCTTGAAATTCTTCTACCATTTCATTCATTTCTGGCATCTCCATGATACACGGTCTGCATCGGGTAAACCAGAAGTTTACCAAGAATATCTTGCCCTTTAGCTGCTCTTTGGTAAATGTTTCTCCATCAAGGGTTGCCAGTTCGAACTCTGGAAAGGGCTGGCCTTTCATTCGCTTTACTTCTTTTTTAGCGTCAGCTACTTGTTTGATTTGTTCCTTCGTTGGTTGTTGTGCTGTAATCAACAAAGGGAGGAGGGTTACAGCTAGCAGAAGTAATTTTTTCATTTGGTGGTTTATTTAAAATGAGCTGCGATTAGTAAATCAATATTTTCAAAAATGATTCCCATAATCTCCTCTTGGGAGGAGAAGAGGTGGGTAAGCTAAAAGATATCATTTTTGAATAGATTAATTTTAGGCAGAAAACAATATGAAAACCCACCGCTGCGGCGGACTGCCCCGGCTCTTGGGAGGAGGGGATTAATTGAGTTTTCTATTCAAACTGTATTTTTCATTATCAATTTAGCTATTTCAGGTTTAACAAGTTGATGATGCTTCATCGGAAGAATATCTACTTCAAATTCACCCATTGTTTTTATGATAGGCAAAATCTTTGCCGGTTTGATGATGTGATCCTTCTCTCCCAGGATAATTCTACGCTTGAATTGCGCTGTTTTAAACTCTTTGGCCAATTGTTTTTTGCCATAGCCTAAAGTCTTGAAATGATTCCATGAAATGTAAACGCGTTTTCGGTTTTCAGGATTTCCCAACTCTTTTTGAACAAAATCTCTGAGGTAGCTGCTTACAATCTTGTATTTATCATTAAAACGAAGCAACTGTTCAAGTTTTTTAGGATTTAGCATAAAATACTTAAAGAGCCAGCGGGTTGATGGATTTGTTGCCAGTTTAAACCAAATAGTTAGGAAAACACCATCAGGAGCAATGAGAATTAACTCCTGGGTTTGGGTTGGAAAGGAAAGTGCAGAAGAGATTGCAAATCGGCCACCCAAACTAAACCCGACAATTGTAAACTCCTTTATGTTTTCGTTTTGAAGGAATTTCTGCAGGTATTGTGCCCACTCATTTTTGGTTAGATTTCCATAGTCTCGGGAGCTTTTGCCATGATAAAAGATGTCAAAAGCATAGATTGTATAATCATCACCCAAAGTTTTCGACCAACTTTCAAATATTTTATTATCCTGCCCAAATCCGTGAAAAGCCAATAATATTCTTTCTCCTCCTGGATAGATGGAATAATGTAACTGTCCATTGGTTGATTCAACTTTCGTCATTTGGGAAGGTAAAATACCTGCGAATATTAGTATCTGAAAAAATCTTTAAAAAAGATGAACTATATCTCTCCTTTCTCGTTGATTTGCACGATGGAAACTTTTAAAACAACCAAAGTTTCCATTGTATTATCAGTTTATTAACAGATCGATAAAGAAAAATTTGGAAGCAAAAGGGAAAATACTGGAAAGTGCGCAGGAGTTGTTTATCCAATATGGCATTAGGAGTGTGACGATGGACGATGTTGCGAGAGCTGCCTCAATGTCTAAAAAGACACTTTACCAATACTTCGATAATAAAGATGGATTGGTGTTGGATGTAGCTGTTGATCATTTCAAAAAAGAAACAGAAGAGTTTAAAGGAATTTTTGAGGAGTCCAAAGATGCCATTCATGAGGTACTGCTTGTATCTCAGTGTTTGAGAAAGCACGTGTTTAGAATGAATCCATCACTGCTATACGATATGCAGAAGTATCATGGAGCAGCCTGGGACAAATACCTTGAATTCAAGCAATCAACTATTCGTGGGCACATCATGGACAACATCGAAAGAGGTCAGAGAGAGGGTTTCTTCCGAAAAGAAATTAACGCAAAAATCCTCTCCATTCTTCGTGTAGAAAATGTCCAAATGGCATTGAATACCCGGTCATTTATACAGGAAGGATTTGATATCCCAAGCGTACAGTTGCAAATCCTTGATCATTTTATTCATGGACTACTTACTGACAAGGGAAGATCGAAATATCAGGAATACATAAAACAAGAAGAATCAAACGAATCACATAATCTGACTTTATGAGAGGACTATTAACACTATTAATATTTACAATCTTTTCTTTCATAGTGAAAGCACAGGAAAGCAAGAGCCTTTCTTTGGAGGATTGTATCAACTATGCGCTTGAGAATAATGAGCAGTTGAAAATAAAGCAATTAGAAAGGGAAATTGCCGACGCAGAGGTTAGGAAAACCGTATCAATGGGTTTACCTCAAGCCAATGTAAACGGAGGTTTGAATTACAATTTCGAGCCGCAAAAAAGCTTAATTGACATAAGCACATTTGATCCTAGTGTACCCGAGGGCACTGAGCAGGAAGTTTCATTTGTTCAGTCTTATGATGGAAACATTGGATTATCGGTTGATCAGCTCATTTTTGATGGTTCGTACTTTGTAGGACTCCAGGCAGCAAGAACTTATAAGGAATTGTCTACCAAGGAGCACAATAAATCTCAAATTGACATTGTTGAAACAGTCAGCAAAGCATATTACAATGCGTTGATTGCTGAAGAACAACTTGAACTGTTAGAGAAAAACATCGGCAGACTGGATACACTTCTCAGAGAAACAAGACAAATGTATGAAGCCGGATTTGCTGAGAAAGTGGATGTGGATCGTATCAGAGTGAACTACAATAACCTCAAGGTTGAGTTCAGTCGAACGAAACAACTAAAGGATATCAGTAGGAAACTGTTGAAATTTCAGATGGGAATGAACTTAAACCAACCCATTCAACTATCAGAAAATCTTGAAGACGTAGAAGTTACGATTCCATTGATTCCATCAGAGAGTTTTGATTACAGCCAGCGAATTGAATTTTCACAATTACAGACGAATCGTAGCTTGGCTTTTCTGGATATGAAAAACAACAAGGTGCAGTATCTGCCAAAAATTTATGCACGCTTGGGGTATGGATGGAACACAGCTACATCTCAAAGTAGTCAGCTTTTCGATTCTGATCGATGGTTGAGCAATGGGGTTTTAGGCGTGACAGCTTCAATTCCAATTTTTGATGGCTTTTTAAAAAGCAACAAAATTCAACAAAACAAACTGCAGGTAAAGCAGATTGAAAATCAGATGTCATTTCTTAAAAAGAATATAGATCTGGAGATAGAGCAATCGGAGATTACACTAGACAGTCAATTGGAAACTCTTGATGTACAGAAACAAAACGTTGAGCTGGCACAAGAAGTGTACGACATTACCAAAATCAAATATCAGGAAGGTGTTGGCTCGAATCTTGAGGTTATCGATGCTGACGCATCCCTCAAAGAAGCTCAGACTAATTACTTAAATGCCTTGTACCAGGCGATAGTAACACAAATAGAACTTAAAAAAGCATTAGGAACTCTTTATAAAAACTAAGATCATGCGAAAGATCAACATACTCATAATAACCATTTTTTCAACTCTCATGGTAGCCTGTGGGGGATCAGAAGACAATAGCAGCCTTGCACAGAAAAAGGCCAAGCTTGATTCTTTGAAGACGCAGTTTTCTACGCTTCGAACGGATATCAAGACATTGGAAGATGAAATTGCCAGAATAGACCCGGAAGCAAGAGCCAATGAAATACTCGTGGCAACTACTGTACCCGGCAAGAAGGACTTTGTACATACCCTCCAGCTTAGAGCCAATGTGGAGTCTAAGAAAAATGTGATGCTAAGCGCGGAAACCATGGGTGTAGTGAGGAATGTATATGTGACCGAAGGCCAAAAGGTATCGAAGGGTGATCTGTTGGTTTCAATGGATGCAGATATTCTGACTAATTCAATCAAAGAAGTGGAAACACAACTTGAGCTTGCGGAAGAGGTGTTCAACAGACAGTCGAAACTGTGGAAGCAGAAGATTGGGACTGAAATGCAGTATCTGCAGGCCAAGAGCAATTATGAATCATTACAAAGAAAGAAAAGCACATTACAAGCTCAACTTAACCAGGCTAGGGTACGAGCTCCTTTCTCGGGCACCATTGATTTAGTCAATGCTAAAACCGGTGAAATGGTACAACCTGGCACTCCGTTGGTTCGATTGGTTAATCCAAGTGAGATGTACATCAAAGCTGATGTTTCAGAGGCTTATTTAGGACGTTTCCAGGTTGGAGATCCATTGACAGTTGAGATTCCGGGTGAAGACAAGTCGTATAAAACGACCGTGAAGTCTGTGAGTAACGTGCTAAACACTAACAACAGAACATTCCAGCTGGAGGCTAAATTGCCGAAGACTGAATCATTCGTGTTCAGACCAAATCAGGTGACGGTTCTTACCATTGCTGATTATAAAAGTGAAGACGCAGTTGTGATCCCTTCCAATGTGATCTTGTCCGGAAACGATGGAAAGTTTGTCTATGTAGTGAAAAACGGAAATGCTCAAAACATAGCATCTAAAGTGTCTATAACAACTGGTAAATCACAAAACAATCAGACAGAAGTGCTTTCCGGTTTGACTGGAAATGAAGCAGTAATTACCAAGGGATATCGAGAGGTTTCCAATGGAGCTGCTGTCAAAGTCGATGGAAAAGGCACTTCCTCAGTTGCTTCAAAATAATTTTCAAGTCATTTAAAACATTGTAGAATGTCTGAAAACACTAACGATAAACCTAGAAAGAAGGTAATAAAGACGTTTGGTCTTACCGACCTGGCGTTGAACAATAAAACCACGGTATTCTTCCTGACGGTGATGATCGCCATCATGGGAGTTACCACCTATCTCAATTTGCCAAAGGATAGTTATCCTGAAATTGAGCAGCCAATTGTGTACATCGGGACACCATACCCGGGAAATACACCATTGGATATGGAAAATTTGGTTACCCGTCCCATTGAGAAAGAGCTAAACACGATTTCTGAAATTGATGAGATCAAGTCCACATCAGTTCAGGGGTATTCCACGATTATCGCCGAGTTTACTGCAGATTCTGACATTGAAGATGCCCTTCAAAAAGCAAAGGATGCTGTAGACAGAGCTAAACCTGAACTGCCAACAGATTTACCAACAGATCCGAATGTTTTTGAGATGAATTTCTCAGAGTTCCCGATCATGAATGTCAACTTATCGGGAGATTATTCCAAAGAAGAGTTGGAAAGCTACGCGGAGGATATCAAGGATGAGATTGAGAAAATCTCTGAGGTTTCTAAGGTAGAGATCACCGGAGTAGAGGAGAAAGAGGTAAAGATTAAAGTGAATCCGTTTAAAATGGAGGCACGTGAGGTGAGTTTTGGAGATATTGAATCAGCAATTGCACAAGAAAACATGACCCTCTCAGGAGGTGACGTGTTGGTTGATGGCACGAGAAGATCGGTTCGAGTAGTTGGTGAATTTACTGCTCCGGCTCAGCTACTAGATGTAGTGGTGAAAAGTGAAAACGATGCGATTGTCTATTTACGTGACATAGCAGATGTTTCTTTTGACTACAAGGAAAAGAGCAGTTACGCAAGACTGATGAAGAAGCCTGTAGTGTCTGTGGATGTGATCAAACGAAGCGGGGAAAACCTGTTGATTGCCACTGATAAGATCAGCGTTGTTTTGGATGAAGCCAGAAAACGTCTTCCAAAAGATATTGAAGTGGTAATTACCAATGACCAGTCTCAAATGACCAGGGACATGGTAAGCTCATTAGAGAATAACATTATTTCCGGAGTAATTCTGGTTGTGTTGGTACTCTTGTTTTTCCTTGGATCAAGAAATGCCCTTTTCGTAGGGATTGCGATTCCATTGTCCATGTTTATCGCCTTTAATATTATTGGTGCTATGGGCTATACCGTCAACATGATGATTCTTTTCTCCTTGATCATGGCATTGGGTATGCTGGTAGATAATGGAATTGTAGTGGTTGAGAACGTATATCGTAAAATGGAAGAAGGCCTGAAACCACTTGTTGCGGCGGCACAAGGAGTAGGTGAGGTGGCCTTACCTATTATTGCTTCTACGGGGACTACCCTTGCAGCATTCCTGCCGTTGATGATGTGGCCGGGGATGATGGGAGAGTTTATGAAGCTTCTTCCTTTGGGCTTGATCATCACTTTATCGTCCTCATTATTTGTTGCGTTGGTCATCAACCCGGTATTGATTTCCACTTTTATGCGTGTGCAAAAAGGAAAACCTGAAATCAACTTCAAGCGATTCTGGATAATTGTTGGAATTGCGTTGGGATTAGGTTTATTGATTGTTTTAGCAGGTGGAACAGCATTTGGTAATCTACTTATCGCATTGGGTCTTATTATGGTTGTGAGTACATTCATACTCGAGCCACTTTCACGTAGGTTCCAATCCAACTTTCTACCAAGGTTAGAAAATGGGTATTCATCCTTCTTAAAGTTTGTTCTAGGTGGAAAAAAACCTTACGTATTTTTCGCAGGAACGGTATTCTTATTGATTCTGTCTTTCGTTTTGATGGGCATGTTTCCACCAAACGTGCTTTACTTCCCGGAGAATAAGCCGAAATATGTCAACGTATTCATCGAGCATCCTATTGGTACCGACATTGAGATGACCAATGAATTTGCTGAAAATGTTGAGTCCAAAGTGATCAACTATCTTCAGCCGTATTCGCCAATTGTGGAGTCAGTGATTACAAAGGTTGGTGAGGATACGGCAGATCCGAATGATCCGAGCGCATTCGGTGCAAGTGATACACCGAACAAATCTCGAATCACCGTAAACTTTGTGGAATACAAAGAGCGATATGATGAGGAAGCTGGTGAGTATATAGATACTGAAGAGATAATGAACGGTTTGCGAGATGAAGTGGGTCAGTATCCTGGTATAACTATTACGGTTGATAAGGATGCAGCGGGCCCTCCGGTGGGGAAACCGATTAATATCGAAATCAGTGGTCCTGAATTTGAAACACTGGTGGATATATCAGAACGATTGAAAAAATTCATCAATGATACGGGCATTCAAGGCATTGAAAAGCTAAAAGCAGATCTGGAGACAGGTAAGCCTGAATTGGTTGTCAAAATCGATCGAGACAATGCAAGACGTTTCGGTCTGTCGACCGGGCAGATTGGTACTGAGATTCGTACCGCTCTTTTTGGTAAAGAGATATCTACCTATAAAGAAGGAGAGGATGATTATGAAATCCAGCTAAGATTGGAGGATAAATACCGATACAACGTGGATGCCCTGATGAACAAGAACATCACGTTTAAAAATCAAAACACAGGGAAGACCCACATGGTGCCGATATCCTCTGTCGCCGAGGTAGAATTGGGCACCACATACGGTTCAGTGAAGCGAAAAGACCTGGACAGGATGATTACGCTTAGTTCAAATGTACTCGGAGGCTATAACCCAACTGCTATCAATGATGAGTTGAAAGTAGCCCTTCAGGATTTTGAAATGCCATATGGGTATACATACAAGTTTGGTGGAGAGCAGGAAGAGCAGGCGAAAGAGATGGCATTCTTAAGCAATGCATTGATGTTGGCAGTGGGATTGATCTTTATCATTATCGTTTCACAATTCAATAAGGTTACTACTCCTATTATCATCATGACTTCTGTACTCTTAAGTACAACAGGTGTGTTCTTTGGTTTGGTACTCTTCAATATGGATTTTGTGGTAATTATGACCATGCTGGGAATTATATCCCTCGCTGGAATTGTGGTGAACAATGCCATTGTATTGATTGACTTTATTGAGCTCAAAAGAGAAGCGAGAAGACAGGAAACGGGAGTTGATAGACTAGATATGGAAGAAATCATTCTTTCCATCCGTGAAGCGGGTGCAACACGTCTGAGACCAGTACTTCTGACAGCTATCACTACGGTGCTTGGATTGATTCCATTAGCGGTCGGTATAAATATCGATTTCGTCAGATTCTTCTCGGAATACAACGCAGATTTCTACATGGGAGGTGATAATGTGGTGTTCTGGGGCCCAATGTCCTGGACGATCATTTTTGGTCTAACCTTTGCGACCTTCCTTACGTTAGTAATCGTACCAGTAATGTATTTATTCTTCGCAAGAATTAATCGACGGTTAGGTTTAAGTTAAATAGTACAATCCCCTCGGGTTTCTGAGGGGATTTTTTATGATATGTTTTCTAATAATTTTAAATATCTAAGGAAGTCAAGAGGCAAGTCACAAGTTGCAATTGCAAAAATTTTGGACGTAAATAAGAATACTATTCAAAATTACGAAACCGGAAAATCAGAACCTGATGTAAGCGTTTTGATTCGAATTGCAAAATACTTTAATGTCGATTACAACTCTTTATTAGAAACTGATCTTGCATCTGGTACCGAAGAAGATACTAGTGAACTCCTTGATCGAGCAGAGATTATAAGACGAATCAGGTTAATTGAAAATCAATTGACTGAATTAAAGGAGAAAATATCTGGCTTTAAGCATTAGGTTAATATGAGTCGCATATACTTCGCCATATTTCTTGTCTCCATTTACCTGGTATTGGATGTCTACGTTTTCATAGCTGTTCGTTCACTCGCTGAAGGGTTGTCTCCGATTTGGAGGAGGTTGGTTCTTGTGAGTTATTGGGTGGTAAGCATTCTGTCTTTAGCTGGGGTCCTTCTGTATCGTCAGATCAATCCTAAGGTATTCGCAGATCTAAGGCTCTACATTACGACATTCTTCTTCATTCTATTCATGGGAAAGCTGTTTGCCACGGTCTTCTTGATGCTGGAAGACATCCGAAGAGGGATTACCTGGATTGTGAATCTGTTTCCCTTTGTTGAAGAAAAGCATTCAACCTCACGCTCTGAGTTCATGCAGAAGTCAGCCATCATTGCAGGAGCAGTTCCTATTGCCGCCATGAGCTTTGGAGTTATTTCCGGCGCACATGATTACAGGGTACGAAAACGGGTGGTTTATTCACCTAACCTACCAAAAGCCTTTGATGGTATACGAGTCGCTCAGATTTCAGATATACACACGGGTAGCTTTTTCAATAAAACAGCAGTGGAAGGAGGGATTGATCTACTCAATGCCCAGAAGCCGGATTTGGCTTTTTTTACCGGAGATCTGGTGAATAATAAGAGCGAGGAGGCAAAGGAGTATTTGGATATTTTCAAACGAGTGAGAGCACCGCTTGGTGTTTACTCGGTGATGGGAAATCACGATTACGGTGATTATACTAGTTGGTCATCCGAGGCAGCTAAGCAAAAGGATATAAAAAACCTCCATGATATGCACAGGTACATGGGCTATGACTTGTTGCTCAATGAAAATCGAACCATCAAAGTGGATGGAGAAGAAATTGCCATACTTGGTTGTGAAAACTGGGGAGCAGGACGCTTTTCAAAATACGGCAATATGGAGCAGACAATTGCCGGGGCAGAAGAAAAACCATACAAGCTTTTGCTTTCTCATGACCCAAGCCACTGGGACGCCCAGATTAGACAGGAATATCAGGACATAGATCTTATGCTTGCAGGACATACACACGGCATGCAATTCGGGGTGGAGATAGGGAATTTCCGGTGGAGTCCAGTGCAGTACAGGTACAAGCAGTGGGCTGATTTGTATCAGGAAGGAAATCAATCACTTTATGTTAATCGAGGCTATGGGTTTATTGGTTATCCGGGAAGAATTGGTATACTTCCGGAGATTACGATTTTAGAATTGAAAAGAACTTAGGATAGGGGAGATACGGAGTGAGTTGTTATTACGTATATCTTCATGTCATAGGATGATAGGTGATTTTACAGGTGATTAGGTGAAAAAGGGGCTCTCAGCCCCTTTTTCTTTTAAATGGCGGAGCGTTACTGCCATGGATTTCCTTATCTTTTCGCTAAAATCAAGGATTCAATGACAAAAAAGCTGAATCAGGTTCGACAATTCATTGAGGTTGACCTATGGCGTTTAAGACTAAAATCTCTCCCTAAGAGAAAACGCTTCTTATATGGATTTATCAGAGTCTGGGTAATAGCAATAAAGGAGTTCATCGCTGACAAGTGTGCTGAAAAAGCTTCTGCGCTCACTTATTTATCAATGCTCTCATTGGTTCCGGTCCTTGCACTAATTTTTGGAATCGCCAAAGTATTTGGAATCCGAGAGTTGATGGAAAAGGAGCTTGAAAGATACTTCTCTGGCCAGACTGAAGTTCTTAATCAGGTACAGCCTTTTGTAGACAAAATGCTGGATACACAAAGTGGTGGTATAGTTGTTGGAGCTTCCGCTGTTTTTCTTATATACACTGTTATTCGGCTACTCATGAACATTGAAAATGCATTCAATGATATGTGGGATATAAAGAAAAACAGGAGGTGGGAGCGAAAAATATCAGATTATGTGGCAGTGATTTTGTTAGGGCCGGTTTTATTGATTGTTGCAAGTAGTTCAACCCTTTTTGTAAAGGATGCTATACAGGGGTTCGTTACAAACCTGGAGTTTCTTGGGCAATTAAAATCGGGCATTATTTTTCTGTTAAAGTTGTTGCCTTATACCATATTGTGGTTCTTGCTTTTTGGTATATACCTAATATTCCCCAATACACGTGTTAAATTTTGGCCGGCACTTTTTGCAGGTATAGTAGCAGGGACACTTTATCAGTTGAACCAACAGGCCTTTATTTCCTTGCAGTTTGCTTTTTCTCGTTACCATGCCATTTATGGTAGCATCGCATTCCTTCCTTTGTTTCTTATCTGGCTTCAAATTAGCTGGCTTATAGTGCTCTTTGGTGCGGAAATTTGCTACGGTGCTCAATACATCAATCAGTGGGAGATGAACTCTGAGAAACTAAAAATAAGTTTGAGCCATCGAAAAAAACTTGTTCTTCTCTTACTGTATCGGATTGTTAAGAAATTTGAGAAACGCGATGGCCAGGGACCTCTCACATTAAATGACCTTGGTGGGATGGTCAATATTCCGCGAAGATACCTGGCTGATATCTGCTATGATCTTGAAAAATCAGGACTTATAATTAGAGTCGAAGCTGAAGAAGTAGCTTATCAGCCAAGTTTTGATATCCATAAGATGGATTTATTTACTATTCTGGATAAGTATGAAAAAGAGGGAATGGGGGATTTCGATCCTCGTAAAACGAAAGCTTTTGTTGCGATCGAAGATGCATTAGAAAAGATTGAAGACAAGTGGAAATCAAGCGAAAGCAATGTCCTTTTAAAAGACTTATGATTTTCGCTGCTTAAATGACCAGGTAAATTCAAATTCTGAAACAATCGTTCCGTCCCTCATTTTACCAACCGTTTTAAATGTAGCTTCGGCTGATTCACCTGTTTTGATACAATTTTCAACTGCTTCAAAAGCCTTAGCTCCATCTTCACAGGTGAAGTAAACTCTATCAGTGGCTTTCTTGCTAAATGTAGCTTTTAAATCAACGATTATAAATGCTACAGAAGGTTTTTGTCCCGTGATGGCAAGTAGGCAAGGCGTAGCTGTCGATAACTCTGCAGCCATGCTTTGTACCGCGAAGTAGGTAGACTTGAATGGGTTTTTTGTCAGATACTTAAAGGGAACTGATGTTACACATTTCTTTCCAGTCAGCTCTCTAACCCTTAATCCGGCTATCCAACCCATCGGTAGACTTTTTACAAGAAAGAGTGGAAATTTGAAATTACTGGTTACCTGGCGGGCCAGCTTGTGCTGCTTCGGATTAAGTTGCATTAAATTGTCCGTTTTCTTCCTTCTGAAGGATTTTGCTTTTCTCTTTATTCATAAAGTAATTTTCAAGTGCACCTTCAGAGAATTTGATAAGCAAAAAGAGTGCGCCAAGAATTCCTAAACTAACAAATTGGGTGTCAAAATATTCATCAATGATTGGTTCAAGTAGAAGTTGTTCAAGAATAAACAACACTACGGCAACCGTAAGAAGTATTGTGGAAGCTTTTCTGCCAACTTTAGCTTTCGCTAGTTGGGTTACAGTATCTGCTAACTGTACGTTCTTGTCTTTGATTTCGTCATTTTGCTCACGGATTTGCATATTAGCATTATCCAGTTTCTTCTGTAATCGATCAGAAACCCTGGTAATTACTTTGGCTTGAGCGACGAGCTCCTCGTATTCATCCGAAAAAGAATCCAGGTCTTCTTTGTAGATCGCATGCGTTTCAATCTTAGATCTGAATTTTCTAAGACTGTCTATTTCGTCATAATAAAGCTCATGGTTTTTATTCATCTATTTAGTTGCGGTCACAAGTCATCTTCTTCTATTTCGTAGAAGTTAAAATTTAAATCAAGCAGATCGCTATAGTCTTCGCCTGCCTCCATCATATCATCATCACCTTCCTCGAAATACCAGTTTATAGTAATCTTTCTTCCACTGTTTTCAATTTTACTTAATCGCTTGAAGACATCAAAGAGACACTTCGAAGAGCTCGTATTAAAATACTCAAATGCAATATTTGTCGTTATTTCATCCCCGCCAGAAACGGCGTATTCATCAAGGTTGTCAAGCACACGCTGATAAAACTGAATAGAGTTTTCAGGACTTGACCTACCCCTCATTTCCAATAAACCCTCATCAGGATCAAAATTGATCAATGGGGTTGTTCTTGTTGGTTCGATGAATACTTTTTCCATAAATCTCTCTACGGTTTGTTGGTTTATACTTTCTGGTCCTACGCTTCTAATCTTGGCAATCTAATTTGAAATGTGAAGTAGCTAACTTTATCGGTAACCGGTTGAAACTTATATCTAAGTTTCTGACCACCCGTTTTTCTTGCAATATCTATAAAGCCTAACCCTCCCGTTCCTTTGTCTGAAAATTCTTGCTCAGCAAGTACTTTTTTATATAATGCTCTTAATTCATCTGCATCTACTGCATTGATATCATCAAGTCTTTTTTGAATTTCTTTTGTCTTAGAGGAAGGTATATAGTTGCCCGTTTGAAGACTATAGAATCTTTTACGAGCGGAGATCATAATCAAGGCCGAATTTGAATCATAGCTACTCACTTTCATGTCATCAGCATTCACCTCATCCAAATGATAATAGAGGTTTTGAATACATTCTGTAGCTACATTGTAGAATTTTTTCTTCACTTTCCTGTTTTCCTCTAACTCCTCAAGTCTTTCTTCCAATGTCCCTATCATGGCAGTTACCAGATCAAAGGTCAATTCACCCTTGAACATTAGAATAATGTTTTGGTCATAAATGTTTTTGTAGCTCCTCAGATAATCCATAAATAGGGGTAATTTTCTTTGGGCTGGAAAAGTAAGAACTTATGACTAATTAAACCAAATGTTTAATCACCTAAAACTTCACGGTGATTATCAATTGTTTAAGGTTGTCAGCACTCCAACCCACGATTATTCCAAATGTAAAACTATGATCTTTATTAGACTTACGGGATTAAAAATTACGAAAAGGCAAATTAGGTTTTCTTTATTATTTTAGTATAGGAAGTAAACGCCAAAATGATACTAGGTAATTTGATTAGCTGTTTCTAATGGAAAATATGTATAAAAATGTAATATTTCCAATAAACCTTTTTTTACTATAGATTTGAGGGACTTGCTAATAGGATTTTTTTAATTCATTAAGGCAATAGAGATTAACTAGTTAAGAGTTTAACCAACTATGATCAAGGTATGTTAAAGAAGGATTTATATGCCAATGTCTACATTCTAACGGCATTGGTCTTGATAGGGGCGGTCGCATATTACGTCTTTGTCCTCCAAAAAGAGATAACCAACTCATTTAATCAAGATCCTAAAGTCGTTCAGGTTGCTGCAAATCAGTCAACCATGGGGCAACAAATTGTGAAGGCAGCTCTTGGAATGGGCTACTCTGAAACACAAAAGAATTTTGATTTTTTCAAAAATGAATTGAGGAGGGTGTACCCGCAATGGCAAAAGGGACATCAGGCATTAATCAATGGCGATGCAGACCTCAATCTTACACAACCATCACAAACAGATGAGTACGTGGCTTTGCAGGAAGAGCTAAAGTTTCTGTTCTTCGATATGAATACAAACACATCCAATATTTTGGATGTAAACTTCACCGATAATAGAACAAGTATAAATTTCCTTGCGCTTCGGAGGTCAATCGAGGCACTGGTAAATACAGTGAGAAGATATGACGCTGCTTCAACTGATATAACAGATTATTTTGTTGAAAATGCACAAAATAGGGGAGCTAGTCTGGGGCTGGCAGAGTATGTAGGATTTTCAGTTTTTGTCGGTATTTTCCTTATACAAGGGTTTTTCATTTTTAGACCCCTGGTTAAACTTGCAAGTGAGAATTACTTGTCAGCAAACAAGGCTTTCGTAAAAGTGAAGAAATCTGAGCAGCAGCTGAAAATCAACTTCCAAAAACAAAAGCTTATTAACAAGAAGCTTTACTTATCTCGAAAAGAACTCGAGGAGAAAAACCTTAAGCTCGAGGAATCAGAGGCTAAGTTGCTCAAATCATCAGAAGAGCAGATTAAAATTAATGAACGTCTGATTGCAGCACAGGATGAACTGAACCTTGCGTATAAGAAATTACAGGATTCCGAAGTTGAAATTAGGGAACTGGCAGATAAGCAATTACAAGATAATGAGAAGCTTTTCCTTGCAGAGAAAAAATTACAATCATTGCTTGAAAATGAGCAAAAATCAAAAGAAGAGCTTTCAAAAGCACTTGACTCGCTGAAAGGAGCTCAATCTCAGTTGGTGCACTCAGAAAAAATGGCATCATTAGGTCAGCTTACAGCTGGTATTGCTCATGAGATTAACAACCCGATTAACTTTATTTCGAGTGGTATGGTTTCCTTGAAGATGTCGATTGAGGCTATGAGAGAGATTTCAGAGGAGTATACTCGGTTGGATGACGGAGATGATCCGGAAGATGTACTGGAAGGAGTGAGAGAGCTCAAAGAAGAACACGAATATGATGAGATAGTGGATGAACTAGATGATTTGATAAATGACATCAATTACGGAGTTTCTAGAACTATTGAAATCGTTAAGGGACTTAGAGTATTCTCCAGATTGGATGAAGAGGAAGCTAAGAATGCAAATGTCAATGAAAACATTGATGCAACACTGACACTGCTTCGTAACAAAACAAAAGGCAAGATCGAAATCACCAAGCATTACGATGAAAGCATGCATGAGATCGAATGTTACCCTGGACAGCTTAACCAGGTTTTTATGAACATTTTGAATAATGCTGTGCAGGCAATGCCTGATGAAAAGAAAGATGCTGAAATAACCATCTATACCGAAGAGGCAGACAATGAAGTGTTTGTAAGAATAAAAGATAACGGAGTAGGTATACCGGATGAAATTAAAAATAGAATTTGGGAGCCATTCTTTACGACCAAGGAGGTAGGTGTAGGAACAGGTTTGGGAATGTCTATTACCTATGGTATTATTGAAAAGCATGGTGGAAAAATTGAACTTGCAAGTGAGGTTGGTAAAGGAACAGAGTTTGTCATAACTCTACCGAAGAAAATAACCCCTATTAAGAAGAAAGAGCAAGAGGTAGCAGAGAGTAATTAATTTAAACAACTTAAGACCAAGTGAGGATGGAAGAGATTCATGACCAGCAACAGATTGATCGACCAACAAAAAAGAAAAAGTTTTCACTTTTATATGTGGATGATGAGGCAACAAACCTTCGGGTTTTTAAAGCGAACTTTAGAAAGTTCTTTAATGTCTACACTTCCACTAACCCAATAGAAGCGATTGATATTTTAAATCAGGAAGAGATTCAGGTGATCGTTACTGATCAGCGAATGCCTGAAATGACCGGAACTCAGTTTCTGGAAAAGATACTTCCTGATCACCCTGATGTTATAAAAATCATCCTTACAGGCTTTACAGATATTGAAGCAATTAAGGATGGAATTAATCGTTGTGGTATTTTCAAATACATCACCAAACCATGGAATTTTGATGAAATGAAAGGTGTGCTTGAGCGGGCCATTGAGACCTATCAGCAGGCAGCTGAGAGTGAAGAACACATCAAAGAACTAGAGGATAGCAATGTTGAGTTGGAAAGTAGGGTAAGGGAAAGAACCCAAGAGTTAAATAAAATCAACAAGCGATTGATTGACAGCATTAGATACGCTGGTTTACTCCAGCAAAGTATGCTGCCAAATGACAGATACCTCAGTAGACAGTTTCATGATCACTTTGTGATTTTTGAGACGAAATATCTTTTTAGTGAAGAGTTTGTATGGACGACCAGACTAAATTTCAGGTCGGAAGATTATACTGTTGTCTCTTTGATCGAGTTTGATGGTAAAGGAATAGTCGGGTCATTGAAAACGCTTATTGCGGATTCTGTTCTAAATTACCTCACGCATGATCGTAAAATCTTCCATTCAGGAGAAATAATAAATGAGCTCAAGTATGAGCTGGATGCTGCGGGATCTGACGAACTTCAGTGTGATTTAAAAGTTTCCGTTGCAGTATTTGATCATAACGCAAATACATTACAATTTAGCGGGATCAATCAGGATATGATTGTCTTCAATGGAACTAAATCAACCTTATTAAAAGGTGATGAAGGCGATCATTTTGAAGATGCCATAGCGGATAAGATAGGCATTGAGCCTGACGCGTCTTATTACATGTATTCAAATGGATATTACAACCAGATGAATGAAGATGGTGTCAAATTCTCTTACGAGAAATTTGAAGAGATGCTCAAATCCGTGCAAGGCAAATCGATGGGAGAGCAGAGAGAATTTTTAATGAGTAATCTGCAAACCTGGAAAGCAGGATCGAGCCTAAACGATGATATCTCTATCATAGGCTTTAAACTCTAATATTTGGGATGGCTATAAAGGCGAGTAGTTTTAAGAATTGGTGTACAGTGAATATCAGTCCGCAATCGTGGACAAGGATATGCTTAAAAAGGGTAGATGAAATCAGGGAGAAGGGGCATACATTAAAAGAAATGGAAGACCTCAATCCAGATATAGAAATGGATGATGACCTTATGGAGTCCCTCAATACTGCTTTATCCGAACTTTATGAAATGACAGTAAATGAAGATTCACTGGCTCCTCATTAATATGATCAACTTCCCTATTTAACCTCAAAGCCAAGCACGCAAACATCGTCCGTTTGACTTGTGTTTTTCGACCATTCGCTGAAGGTTTTCTCTATGATTTTCTGTTGCTCTAATAATGGCTTATCAGAAGATTCCTCAATTAACTTATGAAAGTTTTTAGACATGAATTTCTTATCATTCTCTCCGCCAAATTGATCCTGATAGCCATCAGATGAAAGAAAGATTCTATCCTTTGCATCTAATTGGATCACTTCTTTAACCAGCTGTGCATGCACCTCTTGTTCATCTCCCTCTATTCCTCCCACCATCATTCTCGGAGTTTTGTATATTGTCAGCTTGTCATCACCATGCTTCATGAGCCTAAGTGGTATACCAGCTCCGGCATATTCCATTTTTAAGGTGTCAAGATCAATAACACAAATACCGATTTCCATTCCGTCTCTATTCACTTCATCTGTTTCACGCTGAAGCTCAAATTTTATTACTTTATCAAGGCGTGAGATTATTTTCTTTGGATCAAGATAGTTTTGATAGTAGACAATGTTAGTCAGCTGGTTGCTTCCCATAATAGACATGATAGCGCCAGGCACACCGTGTCCGGTACAGTCACCACATGCCACGATCATAAATTCATTGTTCCCTCGTCTTACTCGCTCAAACCAATAAAAATCACCTCCGATAATATCCTTGGGTCTGTACATTACAAAAGATTCAGGGAAGATGCTTCTAAGTGTACTAATAGGTGGGAGCGTTGAACGTTGAATACGCTCTGCGTAGCTAATACTATCTCTGATTTGAGATGAAACAGAAACCAGCTGATTTTTCTGCATCTCAATTTGAGTTTTTTGATCAATTAGCTGCTTATTTGTTTGTCTTTGTTCTTCTATTTGTCCGATAAGGCTTTGAGATGTATTTGCCATCTGTTTGGCAAGCTTACCTATTTCGTCTTTGCTTCCTATTGGTAACTCAACATCCAAATTTCCTTTGCTCAATTCCTCTGCGGCAAGACTAAGTTTAACAATTGGTTTAACGAAGAAGTTAGCAGCTATCAAAGCTAATATGATAGTAAGAGCCAGTACTGGCAAAACGGCCCAGAGTATCTGCTCTCTAATTTGACTGAGCGGCGCGTAAGCTCGCTCCTTAGGCACACTTAATATTAGTGCCCAATCATTACCCGTAAACGACAGGTAGTTAGTTTCTCGGGTAACAAAATAGAGTGCGTCCTGTGTTTCCAGAAAGTTAACTCCAGGTTCATTCAATGAAGATATAAGCTCGAATTGTTCGTATTGTGTATTGAGAATATTAGAGGGGTCGATATTGGAATATAGTACTGTTCCTGCACCATCAATTAGATGGATATCTAAAGTTCGCGTAGTATCCGAACTCAGTGTATACTCGTCTACAATTTTAAAAAGCTCGTCTACCAAAATCCGGCCAACAAGCACACCTATATCACTATTATCAGAGGCCTTTACCTTAGATGCAAAATGCATTATAACCCTACCAACTGATTCTGATTTTGACACATCAACTGTTTCATTCTGCTCTGGTCCTAACTTGGTCCAGTAAAGTGAGTTGGGATGTTGTCTGCCTATTGAAATTCTTTTACTATCTGCAATCCTAACTCGGTTCATGTCAAAGTAGGAAAAAGAGTAATACAGGTTATTAATATCCTCCAATTCCTGAAGTCGCTGAGTTAATATTTCAGGGTCCGCATTTGGATTTGTAAAATACAAATTTCGAGCTGCCATTCTCACATCATTGAGACGAGAATACATAAACCTTCCAATATCCGAACTAATCCCTTTGGATTGCTGCGTCATACTTCTAACAATCTCTTCCTTAAGGGTCTGCTCTACTTTTTGATCAGCGAAGAACGAGAGAACACCAGCAGTAAATAGAACCAGGAATAGGCAGAGAATGGTAAGTTTGGCGTATATGTTCATAGATTGGGTTATCCGTTAGCGCAGTAAAAATAATGTGTTCCCATTGCTAATCTACGTGATATATGCAATAAGTCCATAGAATAAATATAGCTCCATTCTTAAATTGAAGCTATTATCTTAGCATCACAAACGAAAACTACTGATGAAACAGCTTCTGTCCGCCTTTGCCCTGATTGTAATAGTAAGTGCCAATGCTCAAAACTTAACTACCTACCTCAGCAACAAATCTGTTGATGAAACCGTCACGCGATTGGTAGAGATTATTAAAAAGAAGAAACTTGTCTACTTTGAGACCGTCGAGCACGATAAGGTTGCGCTTGATTATGGAGTAGAAATCCCACCTACCAGAATGATATTGTTCGAAGATCCTAATCTAATGATCGAGCTCGTTTCTTGCAGGCAAACAACTGCTTTGGACTTACCAATGAAAATACTTGTTTGGCAAGAAGACGAAGATGTATATATTGGATTTTTTGATCCGAAAGTGATGAAAAAACGTTTCCTGCTGCACGAATGTGAAGACATTATCACAAGTATGTCCCGATTAAAGATTCGTGTCGTTAATGAGGCCCTTAAGGGTGATTAGTGATCGGGACGGACCATCGTACCTTATCCCATCTGAATTTTAACGAATCATCAGCAAAGTAGAATAGCATTCGCTCCTGGGACTGATTTGCATACCTGGGAGTAATCTTCATTCGTATGGCATCCAGGCTGTCTTTGTATTGATAGCTCCCCCATTGATCCCATTCCTTATTAAAAATGAGCGTCCATTCGTATCGGTTTGGAATGGTGAATATTGAGTATTTTCCTGCTTCTAGTAAAAATGAGTCAATCTTCATATCACCGGCAATTTCAATAAATGTTGCGTGATTAGCACCTGTTCTCCAAAGCTCATCGTAGGGTACCAGAAAATCATCACCCTCTCCAAAAATTTTTCTGTCTTTGACTCCCGGGCTACTGAATTCAATGTATGCACCAACACCTCCAATGCTTGTGCTATCGGATCGTAATGGAGATGGCCTTTTTTCAGGATCAGAAGTACAGTTCACACAGATTAAAGCAATTAAAGCAGATGAAACAATTATGACTGATTTTGAACGAAAAAATGTCCGATATTGGAATACTGATTTCATGTGGGTAGACGATAACGTACTGAAAAATAGTAGGTTACAGATTTGGGTATATTATTTGCCAGTTGAATATAAAAACTATTAATCATATGGGAATCATAGGCATAGAAATACCCCAGCTAAATGAAGAACAGGATATTGAAGTAGAGGTACGTGTAAATGGGATAAAAAAACAGTATCAATACAGAGTTGAGATTTTTCATTGGGATGACTGCCCATATCCTACTGAAGACAGGGTGGAATGTATCCGCCAGTTAGTAAATGGATATGATAAGAATTGGGATCTTGCACATATCGGATTACCAACTGACGATTATATTCCAATTACTTTCCGAAAAAAACGTTAGAACGGTAGATCATCATCTTGCGAAAAGTCCTCCTTTGCCCATTCCTGAGAAGGTGGTGGAGGAGTTTCCTGGCCTGCTGATGAAGACTTGGGATCTACTCGCCATGCCTGAAGGCTGTTAAAGTACTTAACCTGTCCCTGAGGGTCAGTCCACTTTCTGCCTTTCAGATTAAAATTTACTGTTACATCATCACCTACATTGATGGAGTCTAACTGATCACAATTACTTTGAATCAGTTCAAATTTCACAAATTCCGGGTATTGGGGATTTTCAGCAAACTCCAATACAAATTCCCGTTTTTTAAATGTCTCTTTGATGGTTTGTGTGTCGTACTTCTCTACGATTTTGCCTTCTACTATCATAAGGATTTTATCAATTCAAGAAAATCTGAAAAAAACTCGAAGTTAGGATCAATTCGATGAATGCTCACGTTTTTTTATAATAAAACGTTTCTTCAGACCTAAACTATTATACAAATTTGATGGTTCAATTTGCAGGAATGACAAAGTCGAAGAAATATTTTCTAATTGGTGCCATCATTTTCGTGTTGATTATGATATTCATCCTTATTGATTTCAGCACACGCACTGTTGCACCATGGCAAAAGGACAAAACCGAACGAGCTGATGAGTAATAAAAAGATTGATATAGCAAAAATTGATCTTGAGAAAGAACGAGAAAAGATTTCTGATATTCCTGGGTTAATTGAATATGCGCATCATGCTGGAAGTGCCATTATAAAACCCGAAGATAAGGGTCGAATCAAAGGCAATGCTGTTGCTGCAATGCATGACCAAACTGATCGACAATTTCAACAGCTTTATGAGCAAATGCAAACACTGATTGAGCAAGCCAAATATCTTCAAAACAGAGTGGAGGTATCTGAGCGAATCTATCAGGCACATGTTCCGTTTCAGCCGGTTATCGGTAAAGTTTATTATCTCTATAATAAAAGTGATGGCTCAGATTTGCTTTCTATGGTGAGCCCCGCTGAGTGGGGTAAAAATTTTCCTTATGAAGCTTTTGAGGCTGAAGTTAGGTTACTATCCGATCATACATGGGAGATCATAAAAGCAAATAGTGAAACCTATAATTATTGAAGTCAAGCTCTGATAAATCTAATTGAGAGCGTATTTCGTTTATGTAGAAAGAATTTTTGATGAAGTATTACCTCATATTAGTTGTTCTGTTTTTTGTCGCTTGTGAATCAAATTCACCTGAACCCGATTTTGATTGTGCAAATTCAGATTTAAGCCTCACTGTGGTATCTTCAGTTAAGTCTGATTGTAGCAAGCCGGGTTCAATTACAGTAGAGGCGATCGGAGGTAAGGAGGAGTATTTATACAGCCTGAATGGAGTTTCCTTTCAAAGATCTTCGGTGTTTGAGGATTTATTTGCAGGAGATTTTGAATTATTTGTAAAAGATGAGAATGAATGTTTAGCTAGTATTCCTTTTACACTTGAGTCAGAACCTGATGGAATCTCATTGAGTGTTAGTACAACCATATCAGAATGTTCGAATGCAACAGGTTCTATTACTGCACAAGCAACCGGAGGGGTAGGTATTCTTCAATTTTCACTAGATGGAAGCAGTTTTTCTGAGGAAAATTCTTTTGAGAATGTAGCGGCCGGAAGTCATGAAGTGTCTGTTATGGATGAAGATGGTTGTATAATAAGCAAAGATGTTTCTGTAAAGACGGACGTCAGTCTTGAGAAAGATATTATGCCAATAATCGAAACGAATTGCGCAATCACCAATTGTCACAATGGATCTCGCTCTCCGACTCTCATTACTAATATCGAGATCATTTCAAATGCCGGCAGAATCAAATCTGAAACTCAGGAAGGTAGCATGCCAAGAGGTGGAACCTTATCTCAACTGGAGATTGATCTCATAGCATGCTGGGCGGATGACGGAGCACCTAATAATTAATGGGTATCTACTTTTAATGTTGTTACATTAATTATGTAACTTTATGTAACATCTAAGATCTAATGGGTATGAAGAATTTATGTAATTATCTTTTTTTGGGATCATTATTTCTATTCATGGGCTGCTCAAATAATAGTGAGGAACCCGCTATTGATTGTGATCAAACAGATTTATCAGTTTCAATTGCTTCGTTAGTAAATCCAACATGTAGCACACAAGGGAGCATAACAGTAGGCGGTTCTGGCGGAACTACTCCCTATACCTACAGTATAGATGGAACAAACTTCCAATCTACCACAGAATTTAGTGGATTGGTGGCTGGAGATATTACGGTTACAATTATGGATGCCGATGGCTGTACTGCCAACCTAAATACAACTATACAATCAGATGGCGGTATTGCTATTACTCTTTCTTCAACAAATTCAGATTGTCTTGATGCAACAGGATCAATAGAAGTAGCTGCTTCTGGTGGAGATGGGGCATACACCTATAGATTAGATGAGGGAAGTGGTCAAACGGAAAGTACTTTTAGTGGTGTCAGTACAGGAGATCATGAAATTACCGTGACAGACGGTTCGGGTTGCAACGCTACAAAATCAATTTATGTTAGCTCAAATATTAGCTTGAGCAATGATATTATGCCTCTTCTACAGGCACAATGTACGTTTTCCGGGTGTCATAATGGAGATAATGGCTCAGATAGAAACTGGACGGAAAAGGATGATGTATTGAATAAAGCAGAAGGCATAAAATCAAGAACTCAAAATGGATCAATGCCACGCTCTCCAGGTACGCTCACACAAGATCAAATTGATATGATTGCCTGCTGGGTAGATGATGGTGCTCAGGATAACTAGACATGATAAAAAAAATAGTATTTCTTATCTTCTTGTTCAGTTGTCTAGCTGGACTTAGTCAGAAATTTAAAAGTAGTTCGTCACTTATAAGCTTTTATTCTGAGGCTACATTGGAGGATATCACAGCATCAAATAAGTCAGCAAGTAGCTTAATTGACCTCAACAATAAGGCGATTGTAATAGTAGTTCCAATCAAATCATTTTCATTCAAGAAGAAATTAATGCAGGAGCATTTCAATGAGAATTACCTGGAATCTCACAAATATCCGAATGCTACATTCAAAGGAAAAATTGTTGAATGGGATGGTTCCGTAGGAGAAACCGAAGCTACTGCTGAAGGTACACTTGAAATACATGGAATCACTAAGGAGGTGTCAATTGTCGGAGATATTAATTATCAGGGAGATAATATTCGTTTAAACACCACATTCCCAGTCCGTCTCGAGGACTTTAAAATAAAAATACCAAAAGCAGTTTTTTATAATATTGCTGAGGTAGTGGAAGTAACGGCTACTTTTGATTACAAGCCATATGAAAAGAATTAGCACATTCATTCTTACATTAATTGCACTCCAAGCTTTTAGTCAGGATGAACTTTTGGAGATACTCGAGTCTGAGCAAGGAGATGATAAAGGATATGCAACCGCAACATTTAAAAGTACACGAGTAATCAATGGACATTCAATAGAGACCAGGTCAAATGGGGTATTAGAATTTATTATTAGCCATCGGTTTGGTACACTTGATTCCGGATATGATGGTTTTTATGGGTTGGATTTTTCAACTATCCGATTGGGATTGGAGTATGGCTTGACTGATAACCTAAACATAGGACTAGGCCGTGCTTCCTTTGATAAGTCGGTTGACTTCTTTGCAAAATACAGGATTGTACGTCAGTCTAACGATTTCCCTTTTACCGCTACTGCATTTGCCAGCATGGTACGTAAGACAGCTGATATTGTAGGGTTAGATGGTTTAGATAGAAATTACTACACTGCCCAAGTTCATTTAGGAAGAAAATTCAATTCAAACTTTAGCCTTCAGATTTCTCCAACACTCATCCAAAGGAATTTGGTGCCTACTAATGCCGATGACAACCTCTTAATAGCAATTGGAATAGGAAGCAGGTATAAGGTGTCTAATAGAATAGCGATTGTAACAGAATATTACCCTCAACTTTCCAATAAATCAGACCAATTTCAAAATGCATTCGCTGTTGGAGTAGATATTGAAACTGGAGGACATGTTTTTCAGCTTCATTTCACAAATGCAGTGCAAATGAACGAGAAAGGTTTCATTGGCGAGACCACTGATGATTTTTGGGATGGTGAAATTCACTACGGGTTTAACATCACACGGGTATTTGATCTCAGACCTAATAGGCAGTAATATTTCTACCTTCACATTGGCTTATTATTTTGTAGTCTATCAAAAAGATTAAATTGATCTAAAATAGGTTTATTTAGTCTCGTCATTGTTGTAGGTATATCAGGTGTATGAAACAGGTACTATTTTTCCTTATTCTTTTTCTGGCCTTTCACATCGCCATATCCCAGGATACCGTGGTGACGACAAAAGGTGATACGATTGATTGCAAGATCACAAGAGTAACAGATGAGTTTATCCATTTTTCAGTTTTTGATAAGAGTGGAATACTGCTCATGAGATCCAGGATTCCTTTGGTAAATGTTCAACATTATGAGCAAAGCACTGAAGAACAAAAGGAGGAGCCGAGTCCACCTGTGATACCTGTAGAAGACAGAATAATATTGGATGAGTTTGAGCCATCCTTAATTAGGTTATCATTAAATACAGGCTATACCCATCAGTTTGAAGGTTATGACTATTGGCCTGATGCATACAAAAATCAGCTGCAATCGTTATGGTATTTAGGAAGTGATGTACACTATTTCCCATCTGAGACCCTTGGGGTGGGACTTAAGTACAACTTTATCTTTACAAATGCTGAAGGAGATTTTGACCCCCAGATATATAATATCTCAACCATTCGGGATGAGAGAGTAAGGTTTTCTTACGCAGCTGTATCGCTGATGTATAGAAATTTTCTTTATGATGATCAGGTTGTACAGTATTTCATTTCGGGTGGGGTAGTAACATATAAAACAGACGGTAAAGTTGATGGTTTCCCTTTCTATCAGGAGGGTGACACCTTTGGACTTGGGCTAGGCGTAAGCTACGACTTTATTTTGGTTGAAAGTTTTGGGATAGGTGTTGGAGCTGAAGTCAACATAGCCAGGCTAACTGAATTTGACAACAATGGAACAATAGTGCCTGCAGATTTTGGTTTAAACAGAATTGATTTAACAGTAGGTCTTAGATTTTTCAAGTAATCTAAATGTTCGCTCTCACCGCCAGGATAAAATTTCTTCCCGGCGCACTGATTCCAGAAGAATACGGACGGTAGTGTTTATCCAGAATGTTTTCTATACCTCCATTTATTTTAAAGTGTTCATTGATCTGATAGCTGGATTTCAGATTTAATGTATACCATCCCGGGCTGCCATTGGCAGTATATAAATAAGGTTTACGATCTATTTCTGCGCTAGGAATTTCATCTCTATCCCGGTCGCTATTGTATTCAATATAAAATTCTGATCTGAACTTTTTGTCCTGATGAGTTACCGATACTTTGCCAAACACAGGTGTGGTGTGCCTTAATGGTTCTTCATTAGTAATGTCCTTTCCTCCAGTGTAGCTTATGGTCTTTGAGAGTGCCCAATTGTCAGCTATTTCTGCTCGATACATCATGCTACCTCCATAGATTTCAGCATCTCCGGTATTCACTTTAGCAAATACATCCAAGGTTTCTCCATTGATGTTTGCAGTACTACTTCCATTTAAAGTAAACGGCCCGTCTACAATGGCATCAAACAAGCGACTGTGAAAAGCCACTATTTTGAATAGTGATCTGTCTGTTTTCCTTTGATAGGCTATCTCATAGCTTAACGAGTATTCAGGTTTTAAATCCGGATTAGGTACCACCAGGCTGTTACCTATATCAAAGACTTTTCCAACATCATCCACATTTGGTGAACGGAATCCTGATGAAATATTGTAGCTAATCTTACTTTCTTCATTCAAATTGATAGCAAGCCCAAGAGATCCGTTAAAAGCCGAGTTCTGTAGGTCTATTTCTGAAGCGTTATTTGAAAAAGCCTCCGCCTCTGTTGTCTTAGCTTTTAAACGAATTGTATTGAAACGCAATCCGCTATTGAATGTAACCTGATCAGTTAGTTCATTTACAAAACTTGCATATGCAGCAAGTGAAGTGAAATCACTTCCTCCGTCCGGATATCGGCTGCTCGTTGATGTGATTTCTCCTGACTCAATATTCCTTCTAAATGCATCGGAAGAAATATCGTTGTGATAGAAATCTATACCATAGTAGAGATTTGATGCACTAAATTCTTTGTCAAAATCAAACGATAGTGAATACATATCCACTTGTTCGGTTCTAACCCTTAGTTGGTTATCACCAAACCTTCTGTCATTTCTACTTTCCTCAAAATCCTGATAGGCCAGTGTTACTTTACCTTGATCAAACAACGCGTTACGCTTGTAAAAATTGAGTTTGAGGTTGTGCATTTGCCATTTCTGTGGTCCATAGTACCACTCTGCTGCAGCCAATGAATCAGAACCAGGTCGGATGGTTTCTGTCAGATTATCATACCGAGGTATATCAGATGTGGTGCTATAATAGAATCCGTAGCTTATATCTGCATTCTTACTGATTCGGTACTTAGTTTTTGAAATAGTATTAAACAGATCGTACCCAGAAAACTTCTGCACATTGATATCAGAGTTCCTAACCAATTGATCTTCACCGTTTATTCTTTGAGCATAGAACGTCCGTTCAAACTCTCCTTCATAGCCACCAGTTCGTTTACCACCGGCTCTCAAATCGCCGAATGCTGTGAATGAAGACGAATGAAAAAAGGTAAATTTTTCTTTTGCTACAGACACATCTAAATGTCCGGTTCGCTCATTTGCTGCAGTACTGTATCGTGCCATTGCATTGGCACTAACGTCAGCGATGTGATCTGAAGACCACTTTGGATCGATGGTATGGAAGTCCATGACACCACCCAAAGCATCACTTCCATAGATGACTGATCCAGGGCCGAAAATCACCTCTGAGCTTGCAAGCGCATTTGGGTCAATATTTATTACGTTTTGAAGGTTTCCACTTCTGAATATCGCATTATTCATGCGTACGCCATCTACGACAAGGAGTACTGAGTTGGCAGCAAAACCTCGGATTTTAGGCGAACCACCTCCGAGCTGACTTTTTTGAACATAAACCTGCCCTGAACCAGCTAGTAAATCAGCCGAAGTTTGAGGGTTTTGAAACTCAACCGTCTTTCTGTTAACCGTCATAATTTGCTGGGAGACACTTTCTTCATTTTGCTCCCATTTGTTGGCAGAGATTACCACCTCATTAAAAGACATGATCTTTTCTTCCAGCGCGATTTTGAGGTCATTTCCAAGATAGGCAACTGACTGTTGATGGAAGGAGGGATGCTGAAAAAAGACCAACCCTTTCGGAAATTCAGAAATATCTGCAATTCCTTTTTCATTTGTATAGGCAACATCCTCTTTATTTTCATGATAGATAAAGACATCTACAATGGGTTTTCTGGATGCTTCATCTACGATCAATGCGTTTTGTGAAAAAGAAAATAAGGTAGTAATGAAAAGAAGAACAGAGATTTTGAGTTTAAGTCTCATTCAGTCGTTAATTTCGATTTTGATGTTTTTAAGTCCTTTTGTAGAGCAAAAATTGCGCCGTTCATGCCTATTTTAAAATCTAATTACCATAAGAGGCCGTGGTACTTTTTTAACGGTCACTTTGAAACGATTTTACCTTCGCTTTTTTATGAAGTTGATGGTGTCAAGTATTCGCGTGAGCGTTTGGAGCTGCAAGATGGTGATTTTCTTGATATTGACTGGGTCAAGGGTAACAATAATCGGCTGATTATACTCAGCCATGGATTGGAAGGAAATTCAGAAAGACATTATATAAAACGCCCCGCAAAGCTTTTTTCAAACAAAGACTGGGACATCCTGGCATGGAACAACAGGAGCTGTAGTGGTGAGATGAATCGACTGCCCCGATTTTACCATCATGGAGCTACGGAAGACATTGCAGCTGTAATCGATAGAGGACTAGAAGAAGGCTATAAGGAGGTGGTATTAATTGGTTACTCCATGGGCGGTGGTATGCAACAGAAGTATTTGGGCGAACGATTGCCTGATGAACGTATAAAAGGTGCAATCTCTTTTTCTGTGCCTTGTAACGTACAAGACAGTGCCAATATGCTTCGAAAAGGTGCCGCTAGAATATACGAGAATCGATTCGTTAGCAAATTGAAAAAGAAGATTTTAGCAAAGGCTGAAATTGTTGAAATGGATGTTGATGGCATCAAAGATGTAAAGAACTTCAGGCAGCTGGATGAACGGTTTACACTAAAAGTTCATCGGGAGTATTCTAGTGCTGACGATTTCTACTCAAAAATCACGAGTGATCAGTTTTTACCAGACATTAAAATCCCTTTGCTGATTGTCAACGCCATCAACGACCCGATGTTGGGCGAAAAATGCTATCCGATAGAACTCGCTGAGAAAAGTGAAAATATCTATCTTGAGATGCCTGAAAAAGGCGGGCATGTGGGTTTTACGATCCCAAATAGTGAATGGAGCTATATGGAATATGCTGCGGATAGGTTTATTGAGGAAGTTATTCTTTCTCCACAAACTTCAATGCAGCCCCGTTGATGCAATACCGCATACCTGTAGGTTTAGGGCCATCAGGGAATACATGGCCAAGATGCCCGTCGCATCGGGCGCATAATACTTCGGTACGCACCATACCAAAGGAAAGATCGTCTTCTTCGGCCACATTCACTTTATTGATTGGTTCATAGAACGATGGCCATCCGGTACCGGATTTAAACTTGGTGGAGGATTCGAAAAGTGGCAGCTTACATGCAGCGCATATAAACAGGCCATCCTCCTTAATGTTGTTTAAAGGGCTGGTGAAGGCACGCTCAGTTCCTTTTTCGCGTAAGACATAGTATTCTAACTCTGTTAGCTCTTTTTTCCATTCGGATTCTTGTTTCTGGATTTTTTCAGCTGCAGGAAATGTTGATTTGGTTCCATCTTTTGCTTGTTGGGCACAAGAGGTGCCTGAGAATAAGATTGCACAGAGTACGATTAGATTTTTCATGTGTAATAAACGACATGAATATGCAATTTAGTTTCCCTTTTAGATTGCATGTGTCATTGAACCGACTAAGTTATGCTTGCAGTGTACGATATTCTTCAGAAGCTTCTTTGAGATAGGCAGCTAATTCAGCGGATGAACCTTTAATCTCTTCGATGATTTGCTTAGAGGATGTATCTTCTGGTTTGCAATTTAAATTGTCTGTTAGTGAGATAATATTGTCAAGCTTGTTTGATATACTATGAGTGAAATCAAAAAGAATTTTATTTAAGATTTGTTTTTGATTTATTCTTATTGTGTTGTCTTCAAAGCAGCCCTTGAAAAAAACGCTCCCATCTTCATTCTCACTAGAAATCGCTTTACAAGAAACATATCTAACTGATCGACTTCCGGTTAGGCGAAAATCAATGTTTAAAACCTCATTTTTCGTAGATCTCAAATGATTTTTAACATCGTCTATATCATCAGAGTGAATGTAGTTAAAAAATGGTTTTGCGTCATTTTTGAGAATCTCTTCTGTCAGTGTTGGATGTAGTCGTTCAGGCTTATCTATGAAATCAAATGAATAATTATTCAATCCACGAAATTTCAATTGAAAAGGAATTAACTGTGAATGATCAGTGATGTGATCAAAATGGGAGCCAAGCTGTGTTAAAATCGATTGCTGTTGTTAAATTAATTTTCTCGTCTCCAGAAATCTCATGACTTTTTCTGCCAAAATTGACAAGGATTTTTTTTGCTTGCTTGTTGGTTGGTGGGGTTTGGTATCCAGTACACACAAGGTTCCTAACACATTTCCATTCACGGTTTTCAATGGTGCGCCTGCATAAAAAGCAATGTTTTCTTTGCCCATAACCAAAGGATTATCCTTAAAGAGGGGATCATTTTTTGCATCATCCACAATAAATAGCTCATTTGGTTTATTTAGCGTATGTCGGCAAAATGAGTCTTCCCGACGAGTTTCATGAAAATCAAAACCTTTGCAAGACTTAAACCATTGTCGTTTTTTATCAATGAATGTAACCAGTGAAATGGGTGTTTCATAAATAGTAGACGCGAGAAATGTAATTTCATCCAGTTCCTTTTCAGGTTGAGTGTCAAGTATTTGATAACTCAAAAGTTCTGATAAGCGATCGTTTTCTTTTATCATTAGGTGATTATTAGGTATGAAGCAAATCAAAGAATCCTTTTGTTAAGAGTCAAAATAATTCGATCAGACACACTTTATTTCAAACCAAATCATCCCTCTTCTTACTTTAAAATACTCATGTATTCGGTCCAAGGACCTACTTCAACAGTGTATTGTTTAGCCATAACCCTGGAAATCTGAGCTACGTGTCCCAAATCATGTACGACCCATCCGGAAAGTAGATTTCTAAGTGTTACCGGTCCTAAACCTGGGTGCATTCCTGTTTTATTTAGATCATTCTCAGAGATACTTAGTGACTGTAATTCTTTTAGATTAGCTACTCTAAGTCGTTCGAACTCATCCAGCAACTCATTGATGGTTTTGCCCTTGCTTTTCTCAAATTGAGCAAACCGATCGAATGGATCAAAAGGCCTGGATTCACCGTGCTCTAAAATGGTTTTTGTTCTTGCAATCCAGTCGGTTTGTTCCCCATGGATCAGATGTCCTACCACATCAAACGGACTCCAGGTTTCCGCGCCTTCATTGGGAGTAGTCCAGTCTTCAGGCAGGTCTTTTAGAATTTCTTGAAGTACACTTGGCGTACGCTCCAGAATAAGGATAGATTTTTTAAGGTTGAATTGCATACTTAAAGATATACAGGGTCTTTTACTTCCCGATATTCCCTTGCGATCAACGGGAAGATAGACTTGGGATCTTAGTTTCTTGAAATTTCCAGAGACTCATAGGTCTACCTATCCTCCTCAAGGAGGATAACAGGTTGATTTAAGGGACGAATTTGTAGTCCCGAATAGCTTGGGGCGGGATTAACTTTTCCTCAGACTCATAATCACCTCTGCAACTAACAGTGGAACTGACCATGATGCCCATAACAATGTAGATCCGGCTATATCAACTCCAAAGTAGGTGTCAAATGGGATGTCATTTAAAATGCGAAATGTGATGAAACCAAAGGTTACAATATAACTTCTGATCATCCATACCTGATGTTGTTGAATCTTTTTCTTTCGGATGGAAATGTATGCCATAGCTGTAGTCACAATCCAGGCAATACCTAATCCCTGTAGACCTAAAGTCCAATTGACGTTTAAGGCAAACCCACTTGTCCATGCCAGATAAGAAGAAGAAATAAATCCGATCACAATGGCTATAACATAAATCCGACCCAGTAGCCGATGCAGCTGCAGGTACTTATTTCTAAAGGCTTTCCAAAACTGAAAAGGGCCAACAACGGTTGCAATGAGCCCTCCGGAAATATGGCCGATCAGTGACCATTTATAGTTCCACCATCTGCCCATCGCGCTTTCATTAAAACCAAAATAGGGCAGAACATCTTTAAAGATAAAAGTGACAGCCGTGAAAATGATGAGGACCCAGCATAGACGCATAACAGCATCTGAGGCATTCTTTGGCCTGGAAAATAAGGTTAGGATAAGTTTCATAAAAGGCGGTGATAGGGATTTTTTGATAAAAATAGTCACTTTCCCATTAAGAAAACCAACTTATTAAAATCACATTGGATCGATTTATTCGTAAGGTCCGAATACGCTGAAGTCCTTATATATAACTAAAGCATTGCCAGAAGAAAAAAAGGATGGGAGGTTTAGCATGGTGTCTGATGCCAAGTCATATTCACTTGATCATAGGGACCATTGATAAGCCAATGCAGGATATTTTAAGTGACTTGAAAAAGTTATACATCTAGAATGCTGAAAGAAACAATCCAAACAAATCCAATAGAATTGAATAATAATGAATGCTTGATCAGCGATTGGATTACTTACATATGAATCCAGTGGTTTCAGGGTTTGTCAGTGAACCTACACATTGGAACTGGAGTAATGTAATTGATTATTCTGGTGGTAAAGGGTTGCTTGATGTTCTAATCATTGAATAGGTACAAGCGGACGCTTACGCCAGTTGGGGGCTTGCTGTACGCAGTTATTTTTTTAGCCCATATAAATAATCCGCAGCAGCTTTACTCATTCCTTTATAATCGTGCCCGACATTTGGGATAATTTCTAGTTTCCAATTGAAATCATAGTCTAATTCAGATGCAATTTTCTTTGATTCATTATAAAAATATGTCCCTCTTTCAAGCCTATGCATACCTTGCTTGTCAACTTCTGGTGATCGCCTTAAGTCTCCTCTTGTTTCATTGGCATCATCTTTTTCTCCAAGAAAGAGTACAAGGTTTTTACTGAAGACCATTTCCTTTTCTGTAATATAACTGCCTTTTAAACCTGTTGGGAATTCTTCTTTATCTGTTGGGACTGTGTACCAACCAGAATTAGATGACAAAATTCTATTGGCTTTATTATCTGACTTAAAAATTGCAAGACGATGTAAAATTTGTCCACCAGCGGAATGTCCGAACAAATCGTAAGTATCTGTTTTAAGATTCAGTTTATCTTTTATTAAATCGAAAATTCGGTCAAAATCGTCGAAAATCCATTTATTAGGATTTACGCTAATTTTAAATCCTGTCATAGTAGTTCTTTCGTCATTTATTTCCACATCTGAAATCATTCCTGCCAAATTGTAGCTCCAAAATTCAGGATAATATTTTTCTGAGTATTCAGGTGAAAGAACAAGAACATTATATTTTTCAGCTTTTTCAATCCAAGCATCCCGATATTCATCTCCATTTCGGCCGGCTCCAGGTAATACAATCACAACTTGCGTTTCGGATTTTAGATTCTTAGGTCTGTAGTAATGAATGATTATTTGTTTTTCTTTTTGTAAGCCTCCATCAATCAAAAATTTCCCACTTCCTTCTTGAATCGTTATTTCATTTATGGTTAGTTCTTTTTCTGGAATTAAATCACTTTTTTTAATAAGGTCCATTTTACAATGTGGACAAATTCCAGATTCGTTAAAAGTCAATTCATCACAAGATAAATCACAAGGTTTGCACACATATTCTTCTGTTTTATTTTGACAAGAAAGTGTCAATAGAATTAGGATGAATAGAATTTTTGATTTCATAATTGATTGATGTTCGTTCATATCACAACACCTTTTGCATAAGTGCATTGGTGAATGCAATGTCATTTATGTTTTTGTGCTCCTGATCATATACCTCAAATCCTTGCGATTTAAAAAATGGTTGTGCGGTGCTGCTTACCGAAGAGTGAATCTTTGTCAGTTCCAACTCCCTGGCTTTCAATTCTATCTGATTAAGTAACGACTTGGCAATGCCATGCCCCTGAAAGTCCTTGTGGACATACATAAAGTCAAGATATCCGGAATTGTCAATCGAGGAGAAGCCAACAATCTCATTACCAATCTTAGCGAGATAGAAGTTCTGACTTTTCACCTTCTCAGACCAGATATTCTGATCCTTGGCGCTAGTCCAGACGGCTATTTGTTCAGGAGAGTAGTCTTTTTTATTTACTGCTTTCACAGTGGATTCGAAGAGATCAATGATCTCGTCTACATCATCAACTTTTGCTTCTTTGATGGTAATCACTTCAATCTTTCTATAGCCATCTGTGCTACACGGTCGCCAATCGCTAATGAAGATGTAGCGGCTGGAGAGGGGGCGTTTCCTACGTTGATGAATTTATCATGCTCTACAACCAGGAAGTCATCAATCAAACCGCCTTTTCGATCACAGGCTTGTGCACGCACACCGGCTCCACCTTTGACCAAATCTCTCTTTTGAATTTCGGGGATTAGCTCTTGCAGTGCTTTGGTGAAGGCTCCCTTCGAATACGAGCGATACATTTCTCCAAAACCAGTTTTCCAGTACTTGTAGGCCACTCGCATAAACCCGGGATAGAAGAGCGTGCCCATCAGTTCTTTCATATTGATCTGACTCTTTTTGTACCCTTCTCTGGCAAAAGCTAAAACAGCATTAGGTCCTGCTTCAATGCCCCCATCGATGTGACGCGTAAAATGCACTCCAAGGAATGGAAAGCTTGGATCAGGAACCGGGTATATCAGGTTTTTAACCAGGTGTTCTTTCTCCGGCTTGATTTTATAGTATTCGCCTCTGAATGGTACAATTTTGTAATCAATTTTCGCCCCGGAAAGTTTGGCAATTTTGTCGGTGTAAAGCCCGGAACAGTTGACAACTACGCGAGTGGTCAGACGCTCATTTTCTGTGTGAACGTGGATGAATCCTCGCTCTTCTTTGAAGGAAACTAGTTTGTTAGAAGAGAAGATTTCTCCTCCAAAATGCTTGAATTTTTCAGCGTATTTATCTGCTACGAGTTTGTAATCAATAATTCCCGTTTGAGGAACGTAAAGCCCACTTACACCAGCCACATGTGGCTCATATTCTTTAAGTTCCTCCGCCGTAAGTTTTTTAATACCTTTCAAGCCATTCGCTTGACCTCTTTCATGCAAGGTGTTCAGTGCTCCCAGCTGAGATTCTTTCGTGGCAACAACTATTTTCCCGCATAGCTCATAAGGAATCTCTTCTTCGTTGCAGAAGTCAATCAGCATATTGTACCCATCCACACAATTCTTCGCCTTGAAGCTGTCAGGCTTGTAGTAGAGCCCAGAGTGTATCACTCCACTATTGTGACCGGTCTGATGCTGAGCGATGGTTCGCTCTTTCTCAATGACAGCTACTTTGTAGTTAGGATTCTTTTCTTTGATCTTTAGTGCGGAGGCAAGCCCAACAATACCACCACCAATCACAACAACGTTGTACATATACCTGATTAAATGACAGCTGCAAAGATGTTACGGTTTCACGTGATAGGCAAGGCTTATTCAGGCCACTTAATGGTGTGTTCATCTTGAAAGAGTGGCCCCCACTGTATTTCTTCTAAAATACCTTTGTGTAGCCAAAAGTTGACACCTAATTCTTCAGCGGCTATCAGCAGTTGCTCCGGATGATCTTCAGAAGACAAATCTTCCATTTCGAGCTCCTTTACGCCTAATAGCTCGAGCTCTTCCATCAACTCTTCCTGATTTAAACCAATCAGGGAGCTGCCTTTTAATAAGTAATCGTCGGAAGAAACCGAAAGGATGGTTAATCGCCAATCTTCTGCTTCTTCGAAGCTTAAATCTAGACGTAATGGATGATATTCCCAGGCGTCACTTTGATCAGAATCATCCTCTCCATAATGGGTAATTTCCTGATGATCGGGCTCACCAAGAATTGATTTTACTTCTTCACGATTCATTCCGAACTTAAGTGCTCCTAATCCAATGCCCGGTACTATTTCTATTTGAGTTTTTTCCATAATCGTCGGTAAAAGTATTGATTGAAAATGGATTCATTTCATTCCAGCTTAAAACCATCTAAATTTGATAAGATACAACCTAGTATGAAGTACTTATTAATTTTTGCTTTGGCTCTCACAGTAGCTTGTGGTCAAAAAGAAGAAACACCCCTTTCATGGAAATCTATAGAGGCTGACTTACAAACCTGGCTGATCCAGGCACAGGATGGAGATACCATTGCTATTCCGGAAGGTAATTTCATGTTTGAAAATCCATTAATACTAGATGGTCTATCAGATGTGATTATCAAAGGAGCAGGAATGGGTAAAACCATTCTTTCTTTTGAAATGCAGGAGAGTGGGGCCGAAGGTATCCGTGCTGCAAATTGTAAAAATCTTGTTTTTCAGGATTTTACCGTACAAGATGCTGCGGGCGATAACATCAAAATCACAGATACGAATGGTATTCGGTTTACCAATGTAAAATCACAATGGACAGGAGAGCCTAGCCAGGAAAATGGGGCTTATGCGTTTTATCCGGTGCTATGCAAAAATGTAGTAGTTGAGAATTGCATTGCCATTGGTTCATCAGATGCTGGGATTTACGTTGGGCAGTCGGATAGTGTGATCATTCGAAACAATGAAGTCTACCACAATGTAGCCGGAATTGAAAGTGAGAATAGCAGATGGGTTGAGATCTATGCCAACAATGCACACCATAATACCGGGGGAATCCTGATTTTTGATTTGCCAGGGTTGACCCAAAGTGGACATACCACACGCGTATATGACAATGATGTAATTAGCAACAATCATGAAAATTTTGCGCCGGAAGGCAATGTAGTGGCTATTGTCCCTCCGGGTACCGGAATTATGATGATGGCCACACGTAACATCGAGGTGTTCAATAACCGCATTCATCACAATCGAACGATCGGAACTGCTCTCATAAGCTACGTATTGGTTGAAATATTTGGAGCAGAAGAAGGCTCACAACTTGATTCTGCCAATGCAAAAGTCAATGAGGAATATGATCCTTATCCGAACTATGTCTACTTCCATGACAATGAGTTCAAGAACAAGCATTGGTTTCCAACTTTTGAGAATGATTTTGGATTGCTTTTCTTGAGGTACTTCACCTTTAATCTACCGGATTTCGCCATGGATGGCATCTGGCCAGAGGACGAGGAATTCGTAATGTGTCTGCAAAACAATGGGGAGTTCAACTTCGCCAACATTGACGCAGCAAATGATTTAGAAGGCCGTTCTACTAATTGGCGTGATTATGATTGTGAATATGGAGTCATAGACCCCATTTATCCATGAGGTATTTACTCTTCATATTGGTAGCTGCTGCATGCACATCTCCGGAGAAAAAGCAGCCGGCTCTAGTTGAGAAGGTAAGTCTTGGGGTATCGGAGGTCGAAGATTACCCGAAATATCTTAGTGACTGGAACCTTTACAAGGAGCCAATGAACGAGCTTATACCGATAAATGACCGGATGTTTCCTTATGAAATAAATGCTGCATTATTCTCTGACTATGCCTTTAAAGCTCGGTTTATAATGCTCCCAGAGAATACTGGCATTACCTATGATTCAAGTGAAGTGCTGGATTTTCCGATAGGCACCTTGTTGATTAAGAATTTTTACTATCCAGAAGATTTTAAGAATTCAAAAAGTAAAAGACGGATTTTAGAAACCCGATTACTCATACGCGAGGAAAATAAGTGGGAAGCGATTGTGTATGCGTGGAACGATGAGCAAACGGAAGCTAAACGCGTCATTCTCGGGAAGAAAGTTCCGGTGGAATGGACAGATCGATACGGGGAGCTTCAACGAATTGACTATTCCATACCTTCACAACCCCAATGTAAAAGCTGCCATGATTTGGGTGGTAAGCTCGTTCCTATCGGGCCTTCTGCACGACAGTTGAATCGAGATAATCAGCTTACAGATTGGGTTGAAAAGGGCTGGCTGGAGGTGCCTGAAAATGTGCATTATCCTCAGCTTGCCAATTTCGAAAATAAAGATGCTGCACTTGAAGATCGAGCGAGAGCCTGGCTTGAGGTCAACTGTGCCCACTGCCACAGGAGGGAAGGCCCAGCTAAAAACTCCGGACTGTATCTTCTTGCATCTCAAACCGATCCTTATCGATTGGGTGTTAATAAGCCACCTATTGCAGCAGGGAAGGGATCAGGGGGATTAAAGTACAGTATTGTTCCAGGAAAGCCTGATCAATCAATATTGATTCATCGCATTGAATCTTTAGAGCCCGGAGAGATGATGCCTGAATTGGGAAGGAAGATGACCCACACAGAAGGAGTGGAATTGATTCGGGAGTGGATAAGCGAGATGGAATAATTTAATCGCTGAGAACATTGAGAAAAACACAGAGAGCACAGAGCCTATCAATTTCAAGTTAATATGCCTTGTGCTCTCCGCGAATAATCTCTCATTACGCTGTGGTTAAGGTTCTACTCATCCAGTTTCACTGCATCCACCTCAGCTTCTTTGACTGCCTTATTGAATTCATCTATTCTGGTATCAAAAATGGTGTTCAGCATATCAAGTTGTACATCAATCATTGCAGTCACTTCATCATAGAATTCCAGTGCTGAGTCTGTCGGACGATTATTGCCCATACCCATGAGAGACCCCAGGTGACCGAGTTTATTATTCAGTCGGATTGGGAAGTTCAGTGGGTCCTGACCACTTTCATTCTTGGTTTGGTAAAGTGCCTTTTCAATCTCAGACATTTCTTTGACTATCTCTTTTCCAAGTTTTGAAATACTGTCATTGTCGGCCTTTTTCATCACATCACTGATTTGTGCTTTTGCTTTTCTGATGTTGATGATCGCCTCATGCGTCTCGGTGAGTTTATCTCTTACTTTGATCAGGAAGTCAAACTGGGCCTGATAATCTGCCTGCGTTGATTCACTTCTTGGATCAGCTAGTAATTTGAAGCTTTGCTCTGCCTCATTTCCATTAACCGTCATTTTCACTTTGTAATCGCCAGGAGTGGCAGTCGGTCCACCAGTGCCAGCCCACCATAAGATCATTCCGTCAAAGGTTTTTGCTCCGGGATATTCCATGTCCCAGTTCATGGTGTTGTATCCGGGCTTAACTTCTAGTTTTTCCTCCTTGGCTTCTTTATCGGGATGGGTTGAGTAGGTTTTGATCGCACCATTTGCATCATGGAAGCTAATTGCAATGGTGTCGGTGCTCGCCGTGTCTTTCACAAAGTAATTAACCAAAACGCCTCCAGGATGATTGGTGCCTGCAGTCTTTGAAGTCCTTCCATTTCCACCGCCCATTCGGTAACTGTCCATTGGTTTAAATAGATGGTGAGATTTACCATTTACTTCGTTCAGTTGGTGAAGAGGAGTGAGGTCGTCAATGATCCAGAAACTTCTTCCCTGAGTAGCTGCAATAAGGTTATTGTTTTTGATTGCTAAATCCGTAATAGGAACAATTGGTAGGTTCATCTGGAATGGTTGCCAGCTGGCGCCATCATTAAATGAAACATACATTCCTGCTTCTGTTCCGGCATAGAGCAATCCCTTTTGATTTGGATCAGCTCTTAGAACCCGAGTAAAGTGCTCGGATGCAATTCCATTTGTGATTTTCTTCCAGGTCTGTCCGTAATCGTCTGTCTTATACAGATAGGGAGCATAGTCGCCGGATTTGTATTTTGTACCTGCGATGTACAGTCCACCTTTGTTAAACGGATCAATCTCTACGCTATTGATCATCATCCATTCCGGCATACCCGATGGAGTCACATTCGTCCAGTTTTCTCCTCCATCTTTGGTCACATGTACCAATCCATCATCCGATCCCGTCCAGATTACACCCTCTTCGTGATAAGATTCAACTGCTGCGAAAATGGTGCAGTAGTACTCTACGCTCGTATTATCCTTGGTTATGGGTCCGCCTGAAGGCCCAAGTTTGCTTGGATCGTTTCTGGTCAGGTCGGGACTGATAACCTCCCAACTCTGTCCTTCGTTGGTGGTGACATGAAGCTGGTTTGAAGCCGTATATAGCTTATCAGAATTGTGGGGTGAGAAGAAGATGGGGAAATTCCATTGGAATCTGTATTTGAATCCTTCTGCACCGTGACCCATCGGGTTATCCGGCCATACATTCACCGCTCTAATTTGCTCATTTTCATGGTCTACTCTGGTTAAAAATCCATCGTAGCTACCACCATATACAATTTCATTATTGTCGGGATCAGGTGCAATGTGTGCACTTTCTCCACCGGCTGTTGATTCCCAGTCACCTTCATCTATATATCTGCCATTTGTTCTGTGATCGATGCGTACCGTTGAGTTATCCTGCTGTGCTCCGTAGATTCTGTAAGGAAACGAATCATCTGTAGTGACTCTGTAAAACTGAGAAGTAGGCTGGTTATGATAGGTTGACCAGTTTTCGCCGGCATCAAATGATACCTGAGCGCCACCATCATCACCAATGATCATTCGCTGATTGTCTTCTGGTGCGATCCATAAGTCATGGTGATCACCATGAGGGGCATTGTACGTTTCATATGTCTTTCCACCATCGGTTGATTTATGGTATCTAACATTCAAGACATAGACGCCATCCTCATCCTGCGAATCGGCATAGATTCGGGTGTAGTACCAAGCTCTTTGTCTTAATTTCCTTTCTTTATTTATCAACTTCCAGGTTTTACCAGCATCATCAGAGCGATAAACACCACCGTCATTATTTTCGATAATCGCCCAGACCCTGTTGGAATTCGCTGGCGATACAGTCACTCCGGAAATACCCCAGATTCCTCCAGGTAAACCTTCGTTTTTAGAGATGTTGGTCCAGGTGTCGCCACCGTCTGTACTTTTCCATAGTCCTGATCCTTCTCCACCGCTTTCCAGGCTGTAAGGTGTTCGTCTGATTCGCCATGTTGACGCATATAGAATGCGAGGGTTATTTGGATCAAACGTAAGATCTACGGCTCCTGCATCTGCATTCGCAAAGAGAACTCTTTCCCAGTTTTGACCACCGTCTTTACTCCGGTAAACGCCACGCTCCGAGCTGGATTTATAAAGGTCTCCCATTACCGCAGCATACACTAAGTCAGGGTTTTTAGGGTGAATTCTGATCCGAGCAATATGTCTGGAATTCTTCATTCCAATTTCTTGCCAGGTAGTGCCGGCATCTACCGATTTCCACATTCCCCAGCCTGAAGAAACATTTCCCCTGACCGTTTTCTCTCCACCTCCAACATAGATCACGTTGTTATCCCACTCACTCACAGCTACTGCTCCAATCGATCCTCCAAAGTATCCATCAGAAATGTTTCCCCAGGTCTGGCCACCGTCTTTGGTTCGCCATACACCTCCTCCGGTTGATCCCATATAGAAAAGGTTGGTTTTACCGGGAACGCCAGTTACAGCAGCGGATCTTCCACCTCGGAAGGGGCCAATGTTTCTCCACTGCATCCCATCGTAGAGTTTACTATCGTAGGTTGGTGAAACGTTGGATGATTTGCCTTGTCTACGTTGTGATTCTCCATCAAAGGAAATGAAGGCGATAATGAATAACGCCAAGAAAATCTTCTTCATACATTTAGGTTTTTAGTTTATTTGAAGTTAATGTTTCAACGACAATCCTCAAGGCCCTAACTACACTAGAGGTATTTTAATCGTTTAGATGGATCGAATGAACTTTTCTAAGCAGATTAACTTTATCTTTTGATAATTTTGTAAAAAAAACCGCCATAGATCAGTTGTGAGCAGAGGGAGTTTGTCAGATATACATTTGGAGATTATAGAGGAAATGATCTCAGAGTCGCTAGCAAAAGCGGCCAAATCCATGGAGCAGATGCTTCGAATTCGTGTAAATCCTGAATTGATTCAGTTCGGGGAAGGGGTGCTTAAGCCACTTCATGAGTTTGACGACCTTGGTAGGTTTAAAGTTAACCTAATGAAAGTGGCATTTAAAGGAGAGATTAATGGAGCTTTTTACTTTATAATCAACAGCCATGAGATGGATTTGATCAATCAGGTGAACCTTCCTGATGACATCACCTATTCCCGGTCTTCACACCATAAAATGATGAGAAATGACTTTATGGCTGAGATTGAAAACCTGATAGCCAACATGTCTATTTCTGCTCTTTCGGAGTTTCTGGGAGTAGAAGTCACTGGTGAGGTTCCAATTGTAAGAAATATGAAGGGAGAGCTTGTAAATGCTTACCTCGAAAACGAGAATGAGCAAAACGAAACGGCCTTTTTTGTGAAATCTACATTGGATGGAGTAGTAGTCAATATATCACCTCATTTTCTCTGGATGATAGATGAAAATTTTGTACGGATTACGAAGCTAAATACCGTCGCTTAATCCTTCTTCTTAAAACTCAAAGCCCCTGAATTCATGCAGTAACGTTGACCGCTTGGTTCCGGACCATCAGGAAAAATATGACCTAAGTGCCCCCCGCATTTCCCACATTTTACTTCTGTTCTCGTCATACCAAACGATTTGTCTGTTTCAAAATCTACAGCATCAGCAGAAATAGGGTCATAAAAACTCGGCCATCCTGAGCCAGATTCATATTTGGTTTCTGAAGAATAAAGTGCATTTCCGCAGGCAGCACATTCGTAAATCCCTTTTTCTTTGTTTTCCAAAAGCGCACCTGTCCATGGCCGCTCAGTTCCTTTTTCGCGTAGAATGTGATATTGTTCATCCGACAACTCTTTTCTCCATTCCTCTTCAGATTTGTTGATTTTTTCCATAATTATTTCAATTAGGTATTTGACTGCTTATGAACGGAAAATTCCTTTCATCAAATAATTTCAAATAAACGCAACTAAGTAAGTCAATTTTGCATTAGAAAGTTCGGAACCTTTCTTAAAAGGACAATCGCAAATGAAGAAGAGACAAATTATTATTGTAATTGCTGTAGGAATTGTTTTAGCCTCTTATGGCTTAAGTGAATATCTGGGTACGCTAAAAGAGGAACCTGAAATACGGAAACCACCACAGGCTAAAAAATACGTTACAACTACACCGGTTAAGTATAACGACCTCAAAACGGATGTTATCACCTACGGACGGGTAGAAAACGCGCAGGTTTTAGATTTAATATCTGAGGTTTCCGGACGAATGACAAGAGGAAATGTAAAATTGAAGGCAGGTGAATCTTTTAATAAAGGACAACTTATCTATAAGGTTGACGATGAAGAAGCTTCATTGAATTTAAAGTCTCAGAAAAGTAATTTCCTAAGAGATTTAGCTGGTATACTGCCTGATTTGAAGATTGATTTTAGTGAGAATTATGATCGCTGGCAGCAATATTTTGATGGGCTTAGTATAAACAAGTCGTTTCCAGATCTTCCGGAAACCAAAACTTCCAAAGAGAAGACCTTCCTGGCTACAAAAGGAATTTACTCATCGTATTACTCCATTAAAAGCGCAGAAGTCAGATTGAGCAAGCACAAATACTTTGCACCCTTCTCTGGTAGTATCATGGAAGTAGCAATGCAGTCTGGGTCTTATGTCAATCCAGGAACCAGGATAGGAAAAATATTGAGATCCGGCATTTATGAAATGAAAGCTGCTGTTGAAACACGGGATATTCCCTGGATTCAGGTAGGGTCTGAAGTGGAAATTTACTCGAAAGAATCTCAGCAGTATTGGAAAGGTGAGGTTACCAGAATCAGTGATTATGTTAATCAAAACACCCAGTCGGTAGATGTGTTTGTATCCATTTTTCCAAATGGTCAAAAGATCTATGACGGACAATTTTTCCAGGCGGCAATTCCGGCCCGAACGGTTAAGAACGGTATGATTATGCCAAGGAATGCCATTTATAATGGAAATGAAGTTTTTGTATTGAAAGACACACTGCTAAAAAAGAAGCGTATCAATGTGATTCGATTATCTGAGGAAGACGCCATTTTCAACGGGCTGGATTCCGGTGAAGAGCTGGTAATTGAACCATTACTAGGTGCTTACAATAATATGAAAGCATTCAAAAGAGAACAGGAAGACATCAACCTGGAAACAGGTGAAAGTAAGGATGTGCAGCTGAGCGCTGATCAGGCATCCACCAATTAAAAAACACAGTCATGAGTACAATAAAGGGCCTCATAGAGTACTTCGTAAAGTACCCGATTTTAGCGAATATCCTTATCGCACTTACCCTGGTGGGTGGTGTGGTGAGCTTGATAAATACCAAAAAATCATTCTTTCCAACGCTGGCCGACAAGAATATCACGGTATCCGTTTCTTATCCTGGAGCCTCTCCGGATGAGATGGAAGAAGGGGTAACCCTTAAGATTGAAGAAGCCCTGAAAGGAGTGATCGGGATCTACCAGGTGACATCTACTTCTTCGGAAAACTTTGCGAATATCAATATTCAGAAAATTGACGGGTATGATATCGATGAGCTTTATACGGATGTGAAAAACGCTGTTGATGGCATCAGCTCGTTTCCTGCAGGCGCGGAAAAGCCGATCATTGTTAAGCAAAAATCAAGAACCACGGCTCAGTGGCTGGCATTAACCGGAGATGTAGATCTAGCAACACTAAAACAATTTGCGGAGGATATAGAAGATGAGCTGTTGGCTACCGGGGTGATTTCTCAGGTCGGGATATCAGGGTTTCCGCCACTTGAGATTTCAATTGAGGTGGCAGAAGATGTGCTACGCAGGTATAACCTGACATTTACGGAAGTAGCAAATGCGGTTCGGGTAAATAACCGGGATGTATCAGCCGGATCGGTAAAAACAAGTACGGAAGAGATTCTGATACGCGCCCGGTCAAAAGATACCGATGCTGACAAAATAGGTGATATCGTTATCAGAAGTAATGATAATGGTCAAAATCTATTACTAAGAGATATAGCCACTATTGAAGAAAAATTTGCTGATCAGCCCAATAAATCATTTTTAAGCGGAGAAAGAGCAGTATTCGTTGAAGTGAGAAGGCTTGAACGCGAAGATCTTGAGCAGATTTCTCTGACGGTCAATAACTATGTAGAGGAATTCAATGAAAGGAATGATGCAGTTAAACTGACCATGACCTGGGACTTTATGTCGATGCTCAATCAACGCCTTGACATGCTTACTTCCAATGGGATGATCGGACTGCTTTTGGTCTTGATTTCATTGGGTCTCTTCTTAAGTCTTCGCCTTTCCTTTTGGGTGGCATGGGGTATACCTTCTTCATTTCTTGGGATGTTCATATTGGGAACATTTGTAGGTCTAACGATCAACATGATTTCGCTTTTCGGGATGATCCTTGTAATTGGCATTCTGGTGGATGATGGGATTGTGATTGCAGAGAATATTTACTCCCACTTTGAAAAGCATGGCAACCCGATAAAAGCGGCAGTGCAGGGTACCATGGAAGTAGTTCCGGCTGTTTTCACTTCCATTCTTACCACTATGGTGGCATTCACACCACTGCTTTTATTAACAGGTGGTTTCGAAATGCTAAGAGATATGGCCATAGTCGTAATCTTCAGTCTTGGATTTTCGCTTATAGAAGCCTTTTTTGTACTCCCGGCTCACCTGTCCAGTAAGCACGTGCTCTCAGTCAAAAAAGAGGATACCAGAAGCTTTAGGATCAGATCTTTCTTAAATGGAATTATTGATTACCTGCGATATAAAGTTTATGGTAAAGCCTTACAGTTTACCATGAAATTTCGCGCCGTTTCAGTGTCAATAGTTATCGCATTCATTTTGATTATTGTCGGAATGATGAAAGGGGGTATTATCCCATCTACACTATTCCCACCTATTGCATTTAATAGTGTGAACGTGGAGATCGCATTCAAGCCGGGTGAGCGAGAAGATAAAGTGGAGGCCTATCTTAAACGCTTCGAAGAGGCTGTATGGAGGGTAAATGACCAACTGAAAAAGGAGGCGGGTACAGATAAGACAATTGTGAGACATACGTTCACAAGCATTGGAAGCTCATCGTTTGAGTCAGGGTCACACACTGGGTTTGTCAATATTTTTCATGAGGAGCTGGATGAATTTGACCTCAACCAATATGATCTCATCAATAAGATGCGAGCCGAGATAGGACCGGTACCTGAAGCTGAAAAATTTGCTATAGGAGGCAGAAGCCGATGGGGAAAACCCGTTTCTGTGAGAATCCTTGGTAAAAACTATGAGGAACTGGCAGTTGCCAAAGAATTCCTGATTGAGGAACTGGATCAGATGCCTGCCTTAAAGGATGTGACCGATGATATCCCGATTGGGAACAGAGAAGTGCAGTTGGATTTGATGTCACAGGCTTACTTCCTTGGTCTTACCAATAGCGATATCACACAGCAATTACGTCAGGGTTTCTTTGGAGAAGAAGTTCAGCGATTCATGAAAGGCAATGATGAGATCAGAGTATGGGTGAGGTATCCAAAAGAAGATCGGAAAAGCATCGAACAATTGGAAACAGTGAAGATCAAAGATGGGGGGAAAGAGTACCCGCTCACTCAGCTTGCTAACTATGAAATTAACCGCGGGGTTTCCGGTATCAAGCATTACGAAGCATCTCGATCTGTAACGGTAGAAGCAGACATGGTGGATCCGTTTGGAGACGCCAATGTAATTCTGGAAAAAGTGGAAAAAGACATTGTACCAAAAATGCTGGCAAAGTTCCCAACTGTAAAGGTGGACTATGGCGGTCAGGCTGAGGAACGATCCAGATCCGCAGGGGAGATGGCGACCTTTTTTGTCGGGGCTTTTGTTTGCATCCTTTTCATTCTTATGATCAATTTTAGGTCGTTTTATCAGGCTGTATTGGTTCTGATGATGGTGCCATTAGGATGGTTTTCGGGCATACTCGGGCATGGAATTGAAACATGGATCAGTGCGACTCCAAAACCGGTCTCTATGCTTAGTCTATGGGGGATGATTGCACTAATGGGGGTCATCATCAATGATGCTGTAGTGTTCCTTTCTAAGTTTAACACACTCGTAAAGGAGGAAGGTCAGTCCGTTTATCAGGCGGCCTATAATGCCGGTATCGCCAGATTTAGACCGATTATGCTGACATCTCTTACCACTGTGTTGGGGCTTTATCCATTGATTAAAGAAACGAGCTTCCAGGCCCAGTTCCTGATTCCAATGGCGATTTCAGTAGCTTATGGTGTTCTGTTTGGAACAATCATTATTCTTCTGTTTTTCCCAGTATTTATTCTGATAGCCAATGATCTAAGAAGATATGCGAAGTGGCTATGGACAGGGGATAAGCCAAGTCGCGAAGATGTGGAGCGGGTGCTTATCGATGAGCGAAGAATGGAGGAATACAAAGAATCAGCTTAATTTTTATAAACAACTAGTTAATGAAGTATCTAATACTTTCAATAAGTTTATTAAGTGCATTGAGCATCCATGCTCAAGAGCCACTTTCACTATCCGATGCAATCCAAATCGGATTGGAACGAAATTATGGGATTCGCATTGAGCATCGAAATGTTCAGGTTGCCGAGAATAACAATACATGGGGTGAAGCGGGTAGGCTGCCTACCGTCAATCTAACATTGCAAAGTCAAAATTCAGTAAGGAATCAGCAATCCGATAATCTGTTTTTCGGAGGTCAGCTTTTTCCGGGATTCGAGCTAAATAATCAGCAAACATATGGGATGACTCCTGGAGTGACTGTTACATGGAATATTTTCCAGGGAAACAGGGCAATTATCAGCAAAAGAAGGTTGGATCAGTTGCATGCTGAGTCTGAACAAAATGCGGAAGTGGTAGTCGCTAACACCATTCAATCTATCATTTTGGGTTACTATCTGGCTGTGTTGGAGCAACAGCGGCTAAGTGAGTTTAAAAAGCAACTTTCACTTTCTGGTGACAAGTTTGAATACATTCAGACGAAATACGACTTAGGCGGAGCTGTAACATCCGATAAATTATTGGAAGAGAATAACTACCTGACAGACTCGGCTTCTGTTTTGAATCAGCAGCTTGCATTAAATAATGCTTTTAGGAACCTTAACCTATTGCTTGCTAAGGATGATATAAATACAAAATATCTCCTTACAGACTCGCTTGCCATTGAGGATATAACTTATGCTTATGATGATTTGGTTGATGCTGCATTCAACCAAAATGTTGATTTAAAAAAGATTTACATTTCGCAGGCCATACTTGGAGCAAATACTGCTCTTCAAGAGTCATCGAGATATCCAACTGTATCTCTAAATGGTGGTTATAATTGGAATCGGAATGTAAGTAATCTGACAGATGCTCGTTACTCTGGCCCTAACCCTGATTATCAAAATCCTCCAGAACCACTTGTATCCAAAACGGGCACCTACTTCGCTAATTTTACGGTAAGCTTCACATTGTTTGATGGGAACAGGATAAACCGGGCAATAAAAAATGCTATGGTTCAGGAAGATATCGGAAATATCCGCATCGATCAGTTAAAGAAAAATGTAGAGCGTGATTTGGCGACAGCTTATGATCAGTACCTGGTCAGAAAACAACTGTTGGCTATAAACGAGCGCAGGAGGGAAGCAGCAGAGATTAACCTACAGAATTCAGAAGAGAAATTCAGGAATGGATCTATCAATTCATTCGACTATCGTGATGTACAAAACAACTACCTCTCAGCGGCAATTTTAGAACTTCAGGCTACCTATAACCTGATTGATTCTAAAGTCTCTTTGATGCGATTAACTGGGGGTTTAGTACGAGCGTATAATCCGTAAAAACCCTCATTTTTCAGTAGAAACGAACAAAAATCATGCATTTTAACTATGTTAACAGTGTATGAAATTTCGAAAATTACCGTATTATCTTTCCGTTTTGGCGGCAGTAATTGTTGCTTTTCATATCGCTGGATTTATTAGTGCAGAGCGATCGCCGATTTCTATTAGTGCTAAAGCGTCTGTTCCGGGATATGCATTACAAAATGCTCGACTTTATTTAGAAGAAAAAATACATTCAAGAAGCCTACTGCATCTGAATGAAGCGATCCATTCTATTGAGTTCCTTCGAGATCACGCAGATGAGGCCAGCAGAAAGCTTATATCAACGGGTTTAATTGGCCTATATCAGGTTAAAAATGAAATGACTGATGGACGTTTTGATAGAAAGAAGCTCAATGAAAGCAGTGTGATTGTCTTAAATGCACTTATTTATTACGAAATAGCCAGTGCTCGTGCGTTCATTTTGGAAGAGAAACGTCCGGAAACGATGAAAGCACTTGATAAAGCAATTGAGAATTTGAGAAATGCACTGGATTTTGCGGAGGGCAATAGGAAAGAGTATGAGGTCCAGATTTTTTCCGATATGAATACGATCACTTCTAACTACTATGCTGATAAGGAAGTGATGGTTCAAACGCTAGACAATATTCTATTGGAGCTATCTGATCTGGACGTTTCTTACAGTCAATAAGCATTTCTAATTTCTTGTAAAAAGGCTTCCATTGCCTTCTTAACTTCAGTTGTAGGTCGTATATAATGATTGCTCATAAATGAAAAGATGAGACGCTTTCCTGATTTTGTGATTAAATAGCCACTCAGATTATGATTGTTACTCAGAGTGCCTGTTTTAGCGAAAATGAAGGGTTCTTCCTCTTCAAGAGGAAGATATAAATCTTTCAAGGTTCCTTCACCACCTGAAGGTAATAGAGCAGTCATTCTTTCCCATCCAAACTCATCAAGGCAATTCTTTAGCAACCGAACCTGATCAACCGGGGCAATGAGATTGTACCTGGATAATCCTGAACCATCCACCCAGACCATATCAGAAAGGTGTGCTAGCCAGGTGGTCTTAATGTGTTTTATGAATGGCTTGACCTCATCAAAGCCACTCTGTCTTGCGGACATGAGCAATAACTGTTCAGCCAGGAAATTATCGCTCGGTTTGAGCATCTTGACTAATACCGAATCGATATGCTGAGCATATAATGTGTCTGTAAGAATAGCTTCCCCATCGTACCAATTCACTTCATTTGCCAGCGTATCATTCAGCAACTGTAGGAGTAGTTCATTTGAGTATTCAAAGGGTATAATTCGTTCGAAATCCGAGGTGTCGCTTTCCAGGTACGCTTTAAATAGATTGAACTTCAACTCTCTGTCAATCAGCTCTCCAGGTCGTTGCTGCTTCAGTATTTCTACATAGTCCTTAAAAAAAGGAGGGGTGATCGTAAGCGTGTCACCAGCTTTTTTAATACTGACAGTATTGCCATAAATGGGCCATAAACTTCGCTGAGGTTGATAATTATAGATGTAATCATCCCAGGCCCAGCCACTACCATAGGGTGAAACTTCACTTTCTGGTAAATGTATGAGGATTTTTTTGGCAGATTTTAGTTTTTCAAATACGGTTTGGTTTTTGAATGGGCTATACAAAAAGGAGGGATCTCCAAGTGGAGACACGATGAACCCAGAGTCTATACCTTGCAACGCAAGCGAAGGAATAGAATCACTAAAGGTCCTCAGGGTAGTGTATGCAGTCAGAAGTTTAGTATTTGATGCCGGTGTAAACTTCAGTGTGGAATTATGGCTGGCAATGAATTGATTTAGCTCAATATCATAGATGCTAAATCCCGTGAAATGACTGGAGAAAATCGGCGATTGGTTGAGTAAGCGGCTAGCGTCTTTTTCAATTGCAATTTGTTTAACGCTTGCACAACTTGTGAGTATTAATAGAATAAGGAAGGAAATTGTACTATTTGAATAAGGATTTTTAGTGAGTTTTCTTAGTGGAAAATACTGAATCATAAGTTTAAATTGGTGGGATGCAGATTTTAGAGCTATTTTGCCATTTACAGAGAACGATTTTTTTCGTATTCTGAATTTATTTATTTTGCTACACTAATCTAAACCAAAAGAAACTTCTACCCAGATAACCGATGAGTATCTTAGAACTAATCACACTCCTAATTTTCATGGCCGCCGCTTTTACGCTAATCAATATTACCGTACTAAAGCTGCCATCCACAATCGGACTAATGTTGATCGCTCTTATCATGTCGATATCGATCCTGATATTGGGCTACTTTGTCCCCTCCATTACGGAAGGAGCAGAACATATAATAGCCGAATTCGACTTTGAGGAAGTGCTCATGAATGTCATGCTGAACTTCCTGTTGTTTGCGGGTGCTTTATCAACCAACCTGAATAAGTTGATTGAAGAGCGGGTTCCGGTTATAATCCTCGCAACCATTGGTACGTTAATGTCCACGTTTTTAGTTGGTTTTCTCGTCTATAACATTTTCCCTTTACTGGGGTATGAAATCGATCTGATATACTGCTTGTTATTTGGTGCTTTAATATCACCTACAGATCCGATTGCAGTTTTAGCGCTTACTAAACAGTTTGGGCTTTCGAAGAAATTAGAAATCAAGATTGCAGGTGAGTCGTTATTCAACGATGGTGTAGGGGTTGTAATATTCCTTACCATTTTAGGAATTGCCAAAGCTCAGGCGGGTATACATGAGCCAGGTGGACATGGAGCAGGAGAGATAACCGCAGCTAGTGTTGCAATGCTATTTAGTGTTGAAGTGTTTGGTGGATTGCTGTTAGGAGCTGTCTTTGGCTTCTGTGGATTTAAGTTGCTCAACTTTATCGATAATGACCATGTGGAACTGGAAGTGCTGGTAACGCTTACACTCGTGATGGTGGGTGGGCGAATCTCAGAAATGATCCACGTATCTGCACCACTTGCTATGGTGGTAATGGGACTTTTCATTGGTAATCAGGGTCGAGATGAAAAACTCGCTAACGCAACAGGAGAGTATGTATTCAAATTCTGGCATTTGTTGGATGAAGCCTTGAATGCAATCCTTTTCATACTTATCGGACTTGAAATGTTGGTAATTGCGGAATCATTTACCGTGAGTAATCTGGCTATTGGAGGAATTGGAATTGTGATTGTATTATTTGCCAGGTTCATCGGTGTAAGTATTCCAATTACCGTGATGAAACGATTTAGAGAGTTTGAACCTAAAACCATTCAGATACTGACTTGGGGTGGACTTAGAGGAGGAATTTCAGTAGCGTTGGCACTATCGCTTACCGACATTGCTTTTCCGGATGAGGTGAAAGACACTATTCTATTCACCACCTATTGTGTGGTTGTATTCTCAATATTGGTTCAGGGAATGACTATAGGCTCTTTACTGAAAAAATAGGCGTTTACACGTGATGAATTCACTAAAATTTATGAAATTCGCCTTTTGAGAAACACATCAATTTTTTAAAAACTAACCAACTATGAAACTAAGCATCGCTGAGGGATTTTACTTAATAGCTTTAGATGACGAAGAAGGACGAATTTTAGCAGCTGCTGAGAAGACGGTAGTACCCGGAGTAATTGCAGCATGCATTCTTGAGCTATACCTACTTAAGAAAATCAAGCTTGATGGCGGTAACGTTTCAGTAATCGATACCATAGGAACCGGAAACGGCATTTTGGATAATGTTTTGAAGAAACTTCAGACAGGTCCCTCTATGCTTGATCAGATAAAGACACTATCCGGAAAGTTTAAAGACATTCAGGAAGATTTGAATGCTTTGCTTGCTCAGAGAGGTATCCTGAAGAAGGAAGAGACCAAATTGCTCTGGATTCCACTTTCAGACAGAATGGACAATGCAAACTATGCCTTTGAGCAGGAGATAAGAAATAATCTTAAAGCGATTGTTTTTAAGAGCGCTAAGCCATCTCCAGCATTCACGGTTCTATTCTCTCTGATTGATGACTGTAATATCTTAAGTGAAGTCTTTAAGGATAAAGATGAGTTAATAGATGCAGAGAAAGTTGGAAAAGAAATAATTGAGCGCGCTGGTATTGATGAAGATTTAGCGAATGCACTTAGACAACTAAAGTCTTTCTTCGGATAAGATTTTATAAGATATGAGAATGTTGGAAAGGAAGGAGAGTTAATCTTCTTCCTTTTTTTGTTTCAACTTATTCTGGTTTTGTATTCGAAAGATCCTCACGCTCAAGCTCTTCCAGTTCCTTGGTCTCAAGTAGGAAGAACTCCTGAAGTTTATCTTCGAATTCAGCTTGACCGGAATCAGCAGAGATGCCATACATTCTAGCGTATACTTTATTTTGGAAAAACTGCATGGCTTTCAGGTAGGATATGATGGTGTCTTGCTTTTCCATTAGCTTATTAGCTCTGAATGCCATAAACCCAAATCCTTCATGGGGGTTGTTGTTATCTCTCTCGGTCATGAGGTATTCTACTCCGTCGACCGTTATTTTAGTGAAATGAGTGTCGTCAAAACTGTCGTTCACAGCTCTGGGTCTAAATTCCTCACCCTCATTTATGTCTTTGTTTTCACAACCTGCTAAGAGTATTGTAAGCCCGATAAATATGATCTTTTTCATGTTTATTCCTTTACAGCTCCTTCTTCTACAGCAAAGATTCGCTTCAACAGTTTGAATGCCTTACCATTCAGAATTATGATCAGATAATCTCCTGTATGAATTTTTAAATCTCCTAATGGATTTTTAATCAACTTCTTCTGCCCGAATTTATCTCGCTTTGTAATACCAATTAGTACGGAATTATAACGCTTCTTCAAATCAAAGAATACGTCCTGATATGACTTTCCATTATAAGGATTATTGGGAGTAATTAAGAGCTGCTTAATGTCATAGTCTGTGTCAGATTTTGCGTAACTGAGGATAGATTCACTATATGTGGCTACATCCGGTTCAAACATATATGAAGCGAGCAATTTTGAAGATATCTCCTGCGTGGAAATGGTGTTGCTAACTCCGGCGGCCAGGAATGTGTTCTTTAAATCCCCATTTTCAAGTGTCACCACAAACTCTGTTTCAGGGAATACTTTCTTGAGATTGAGAACATAGACTAACTTATCCGTATCGTCTTCCATGTTTACAAATACGATAGTAGCCTCTTCAATATTCGACTTTTTGATCAGGTCATGATTGTTGTAATCACTAAACAATACGAAGACGTTTTTTGAGCTATACTTTTCTCGTATCAGGTCTACATCATCTTTCTTATTTGTCACAACAGCGACCCTTCTTCCTACACCGACCAACTGATCTACGACATGCCATCCAAACTCATTCCATCCAATAATTACCGCGTGATTGGTAAAACCGGTTCCAGTGTAACCAAGCTTTTTGTTTTCCTTTATTGTTGTCATAAGCGTTGTAAGTTGTCCAATTAAAATTCCGAAAATTCCAATACTAGTTAAAATGAATATTAAAGAAATATACCGACCCCATACAGTAGCAGGGAAGATATCTCCGTAACCAACCGTCGTAAGTGTGACCAGGGAGTACCAAATAGCATTTGAATAGGTGTTCAGTGCAGTTTGGCCACTGTCCTTTTCAACATAAACTAAGAGCCACACCAATATCAGATAGATAGAAATGACAAGCGCTATAAGTAAGACGAGTCTGAGGCTGGCGTTCTTTTTAAAGGTAGTAGACATAGGCTAGGTAAAAGTCAAATGTAATATAATAAACGTGTTATTTGACTAAGTAATTTTTCGGATCATTTAGCTCTAAAATAGTTAAGATATTTTTCTTAGAAGTGTAAATGGATGACAAGAGAGATTTTCTTACAAAGAAATGATTATTTCTGTTGTCGTTCCCTGATGCAATACAGCTTTGGTACACTTAAGCAAATCAGCTTTGATTAAAATGCTTTTAATTTCTTCAAAAAGTAGCTGAGCATCTGGACCGTAAAAGAAAATATATCCATGACTGCAATCCATTGCGATCTCATGGCCATCAAGTAGGCCAAGAGGATTATTATCCAATACCTCCCTCAGTTGTTCAGTTAACCTATGTATAGGTTCGAGACTATCAATCCATCCCTTAAAATGGACTATTATAGATTGCTGATCATGCATATCATTGGTTAAATCTTCTCAGCTTAATTTTAGTAAGCTTCCTTTTAGTGTCAAGTGGAAAATCACCTTTCATCATCCAATCGTAGAAGCTTGGTTCTTTTTGAAGAACTTCAGTTACAGACTTTCCACGGTGTTTTCCAAAATTGAAAACCTCTTTTCCATCTTTGTATATCATTCTACCTGCAAAATCAACGCGGGATGAAGTTGTAAGATCATGTAGAACATTCATATCATTCTCGATAGTAGCAAGTTTTTTACCAAGCGTATCGAATGCATCTTGTCCTTCATACTTTTCAATTTGTCCAAGCAATACCTCATAAGTTGCTTGTGTATCGGCCAGAGCACTATGAGCATTTTCCAGTTCTTTTCCGGTGTAAAATTTAAGCGCAGCAGAGAGGTTACGCTTCTCCATGAGATGGAAGATTTTTTGTGCATCTACGATTTTTCGTTGCTCAGTGTCAAAGTCAACATTTGCTCTTAGAAATTCTTCCACAAGCATTGGGACGTCAAACCCTAGTACATTAAATCCGGCCAGATCACATCCTTCCAGATATTTAGCTAGTGATTTTGCCACTTGAGCAAATGTGGGTTCGTCTTTTACATCCTCATCATAAATACCATGTATTAAGCTGGTCTCATGCGGAATGGGTATAGTTGGGTTAATTTTTCTGCACTTCTCTTCGACAGAACCATCGGGCATTACTTTCACCATGGCCATCTCTACAATTCGATCCTGTGAAATATTGGTGCCGGTTGTTTCTAAATCGAATACAACCAAGGGATTTTTTAGATTGAGTTTGAACAAAATGTTGCGTTTAAAAGGTAAGCGATCAAAGATAGTATAATGCACCAAAGGATTTGAATAATCGTTGTGGATAAGTGGGGGGTAAATCGTTGATGAAATGACGTCATTATCATTTGCTAAAATTTAAGTTTGTATGACCAATAACAACAAATAGAATTCTCTTAATGGAAGGAGCTAAACAATCATCATCTGCATCTGCAAAAAGCCGTCGAATTGGCCTTTCCACACTTACAGATCATTTGGGTAAACTGCCACCACAGGCAGTTGAAATAGAAGAAGCAGTACTTGGAGCTCTCATGCTGGAGCGGGATGCACTTTCCAACGTGATTGACATTTTGCATGCTAAAAGTTTCTACAAGGATGCACATCAGGAAATTTATGCGGCTATCGTTACACTTTTCAACGACAGTCAACCGATAGATATAAAGACGGTCACGCATCAGCTTCGCAAAGAAGCAAAGCTGGAAGTGGTCGGTGGTGCTCACTTTGTAGCAGAGCTCACAACGAAAGTGAATTCAGCTGCCAATATCGAGTATCACTCGCGGATCATTGCTGAGCAGTCTATCAAAAGGGAATTGATTCGAATCTCTTCTGAGATTCAAAAAGATGCATATGAAGATACCATTGACGTATTTAAGTTATTAGATCGGGCAGAGCAGTCACTATTTGATGTGTCTGAGTCTCACATCAGAAAGAACTATGATAAAATGAGTTCATTGATGCATCAGGCCATTGATGAGATTCAGATCAGAAAAGATCGTAAAGACGGACTCACTGGTGTGCCTAGTGGGTTCTCAGCGCTGGATCGAGTTACCTCCGGGTGGCAGCCATCAGATTTAGTCATCATTGCTGCACGGCCGGGTATGGGTAAAACCGCCTTTGTGGTTTCTGCATTACGAAATGCAGCCATTGACTTCAATACACCCGTGGCGATTTTCTCATTGGAGATGTCATCCGTTCAGTTGGTCAATCGTCTGATTTCTTCCGAAGCAGAGCTGCCAAGTGAAAAAATTAAGAAAGGCGACCTGGCCGACTATGAGTGGGAGCAGATGATCCACAAAACCCGAAAACTTTCGGAAGCACCGATCTTTATTGACGACACACCTGCTCTTAGTATTCTAGAGCTCCGAGCTAAGTGTAGAAGGCTGGCTGCACAGCACGGCGTGAAGCTGATTATCATTGACTACCTACAGTTGATGAGTGGAGACAGTAGCAAAGGTGGTGGAAACCGGGAGCAGGAAATTGCTTCCATCTCAAGGGCATTGAAAGGAATTGCTAAAGAACTAAATGTACCTGTAATTGCTCTTTCTCAGTTGAGTAGGGCGGTGGAAACCAGGGGAGGTGATAAACGCCCACAACTTTCTGACCTTAGGGAATCAGGGTCGATTGAGCAGGATGCAGATATGGTAATGTTCCTGTATCGTCCGGAATACTACGGGCTGGATACGGACGAGTCGGGCATGCCGCTACAAGGACTAGGCGAGGTGATTATTGCTAAGCACAGAAACGGATCACTGGATACGGTCAATCTCAAGTTCATCGGCAAGTTCACGAAATTTACAGATTGGGATGGAGATCAGGGGAATGGCTTTGGAGGCTTCCCAACATCTGGTCCATCCAATGATGATTTCACAATCACACTTCCAAGTAAAGCGAATGATGGTGGTCAGAGTCCAGAAGATGATGCGCCGTTTTAATTTCTAATCAAATTTTGTAGATGAAAGCGATTACGATTACGCAAGAATCGGAACCGATTCAATTAGTAGATATAGATAAGCCTAAAGTATCAGGTGACAAGTGTTTGGTGAAAATTTCAGCTGCTGCCCTTAACCGACGAGATCAATGGATCCGGGAAGGCATGTATCCGGGCATTCAGTTTGGGACTGTGCTTGGTTCGGACGGGTGTGGAGTTGTGGAAGAAGGACCTACTGAATGGAAGGGTAAAGAGGTAATCATTAATCCAAATGTAAACTGGGGAAATAACCCGGAAGTTCAGTCTTCAGACTACTCGGTGCTTGGCATGCCAACCAATGGAACCCTTGCAGAATACATCAAAGTACCTGCTCATCGATTGCAGCAAAAGCCCCCACATTTGAGTGCTGAAGAGGCAGCCGCATTACCGCTTGCCGGTCTCACTGCTTTCCGAGCTGCTATTAAAAAAGGAGGAGCAAAAGCCAAAAAAAGGGTACTTGTTACGGGTGCAGGCGGTGGAGTGAGCCAATTTGCTATTGCTTTTGCCTTTGCTTCAGGTGCTGAGGTTTATGTCACAAGTGGCAGTAATGAGAAGATTGAGCGCGTAAAAGAAATGGGAGTGAAGGGAGGCTTCAACTACAAAGATGAGAAGTGGTTTAAGGAGGCCGGACAGGTGGGAGGATTTGATGCCATCATTGATAGCGCAGGAGGAAACCAGTTAAATAATTACCTAAAGATCGTGAAACCAGCCGGACGAATTGTGATGTATGGGAGCACTACCGGACACCCTGAAAAAGTAGATGTGTTCAGGCTCTTTTGGTCACAAGCTCAGATCATGGGCTCCACCATGGGAAGTGATGATGAGTTTGTAGAGATGCTGGAATTTGTGAACAAGCATCAGATCAAACCAACCGTTGATCAAGTATATAAAGTGGACGATTACTTAAACGCTTTTGATCGATTCAAAGCCTCGGATCATTTTGGGAAGATTGTGGTTAAGTTTTGAAATCACGTCATTCTGAACTGTTTCAGAATCTATGTGTCATGGCAATCATTTTTAGATAGTGTCCCTTGGGGGGACTAAGGGTGTCACTTATACTTATCATATAATCCAACTTTCTCCAATATCATCGGCTTGATTTTCTCCAGCCTTTTTTGTTTGGTTTCCGGTCGTTTCGCTTCAGCAATGTGCTCCGCATATTCTCTCTTGCAAGAAAGCGATAGCGATTCAAAAGCTTCTGCAAGTTGACTGCTGGAAGCTAGGGCTTCTTTCAGGTCATCTGGAATAATCAGTGGCTTTTTCTCCGGCTTGATTTCTTTACCATCCTTTTGATTTTGAATGGCTTCCTTAATGTATGCGCTAACTAATTGTTCGTCAATATCATCAATGGATTCAAAATGCCACTGGCGCATACCTTTCGTTTTTCTTTCCTGAGCGTTGATTAATACATTGGCTGAGTCTTTCAGAAACACACCATTAAAAAACCAGAGTCCGGCATAGCTTTTGAAAGCACCAATGCCAGCCACATTTTTATTCTTCCAGCAATAAGTAGGAATGCCCCACTTCATTTTCTCCTCAAGTTCGGTTGACTGTAAAATCGATTGCAGCTTTTCAAGTAGTGGGCGGTATTCTTCATTCCTCGAAAAATATTCGTCAGGTGATTTGGCCATTTTCATAATCCAAAAATATCAATCGCGATCAAACTGAAAGTTCTGATATGCCGACTTCAATTCCAATATGGCTTTTTGATCTTCTTGCTTCTCAGCCAGTTCAATTCCGTTTGTAAAAACTTCGTCCGCTTCTTCCCACAATTCTTCTTCCCATAATAGATGGGCAGCTTTGAAGTAGGTTGGTAGATAGTCTGCGTGTTCACTGATAAGTGATCTGAGCAGTTCCAATGATTTGATTGGTTGTGCATCATAATACTCCATCGCCAGCGCATATTTATTGAACGGATTTGTGGGTTCATCTTTGATAAAGTCCTTTAGCATGGAGATTCTGGCATCATTCATTTGAAAAATATTTTGATCTAATTTGAACCCCGCTTGTTTTCAAGTGTATTCCTTCATGTCGGGCCCATTTTAACAAACCCAAACGTAATTAAAATGAAGAATCTAAAAATAAGTTACCTCTTAGTTTTTCTAAGTATTACCACATTCGCCAAAGTAAGGCCTGAGCCAATCCCTTCTAAATTGACTGAGTTGAAGTCAAAAGGTTGGTACAACGAAAGGTTTACCTTATGGAAAAAATTTATGAATGATAATCCAACTGATAAAAATGGATGGATAGAGCTTTTTAAATCAGCAAAGTATAGTGGAGCCTCTGATGAAGAACTTCAAATAATAAGCACTGATGTAAATAAGTATCATCCAGAGTCGGCAGAAGCTGAATATGTGAAAGCAAGCCTTATAGGGTGGACGGATGAAGGTGTTAGTTCCCTAGAAAACGCACTGATAAAAAGTAACACAGATGATTTTTTGGAAGCCAGAGTCTTACTGGCCGAGTTCAAATTATCAGATGATAGAGAAATCTATTCGGACAAGGTATTTGAAAGTGGACTTGTACATAGCAGCACTTTAAACTATGCATATAATGTTTTGATGTCTGTAGTCGATAATGGAATTCTGATTACAGAGGCTACTCACACAACCATTCCGCTTTGGGTTCTTCAGGATGTCATGTCAGTGCGGGAAGATGTAGAAATAATTAATTTGGAGTTAGCTGAAAACAGCTCTTACCTATCCAGAAAATTTGAAGATCTGGGAATCAAAAGTTCTGAGACTATTTTCGATTTACCTGAGTCTAATCCTGACAGTGATTTTTTTTACGCATTGACTTTACCTCGGAAACATATTAGTGCTATTGATAGTCGACTGTATGTGGTTGGATTAGCCTCGCAGTATGAATCTGATCGATTGGATCAGTATGGGTCACTTAAGGAAAATCTTGAAAATCGATTCCTATTAGACTATCTAACCATTGATTTTAATGGAGAACCGAATAGCTCCACAGGCAAAGTTTTGGAGGCTAACTACCTTGTACCACTTGTCTTGCTTAAAGAATATTATGATGAGTATCAGCAATTTGAAAAGTCTGATTTTTTTAAAGATCGCTTGTTACTAATTGCAGATAGAAATCAGCTCAAGTCACAAGTAGATATTTTGCTTGCAAAAGGATCTAAAAATCCTACTGATTTTAAGAAAGTGGAAATTGACATCAAAACTTTAGATCGAAAGCTACAAAAGGTGAAAGGAAATATTTATGCCTCACACGTTGAATTGACAAATAAGGAATTCGAGTTTTTTCTGAAGTACTTAAAGGATAATGAGTATGACGATATTTTTGAAAAGGTGAACATTGATCTCTCCAAGTACGAAGGGTTTTCCTACAACTTTCACAAAAGCTATCATTTTATGGGAAGACCAGACATGAAAAAGGGAAATTATGGGGATTACCCTACTATGGATATTACTTACGAGGCAGCCAAGATATATTGTGAATGGCTAACAGCACAATATAATGCTCAGGAGGGAAGAGAATTTGAGAAGGTTAAATTTCGATTACCTTCTAAAAACGAATGGACAATGGCTGCATTGGGATACACAGAGTTTCAGTCTTGGAACTTGTCGGAAAATACGGTAACAGCATACTATGGAGAGAAAAACAAAAAGCAGAATTTTTCATTGAACGAGCATAAGGTTTCATATCCCTGGTATGGTGAGTGGGAGTTTAGAAATACTGTTATGAACAACAAAGGTTGCTATTTGGCTAATGTGAAGGTTAGTGATGAGAAAACCTGCCCTGCAGAAATTAATGGTGATGGTTTTGAAATAACCTCCCCAGTAGGCACATATTTCTCTAATGGTATGGGGCTATACGATGTGATTGGCAATGTGGCGGAAATGACAGATATTAATGGGATCGCCATGGGTGGCAGCTGGAATCATCTGCCGGAAGAAAGCACAATAACCAGTGAGGTCAGTTATAGCGGACCAGATACGACAGTTGGTTTTAGATTGTTCATGGAGGTAATCGAGGAATAGTTGAAACTGTTCAGAAAATATAAAAGTAAGACCGACGAGCAATTGATGATCCTCATTAAAGATGGGGATCATCGTGCTTTTACATTGCTTTATGATCGCTACGCTAGCCGAATTAAAGCATTTTTTTATCGAATGCTTTGGTCAGATAGTTCTGTAGCTGAAGATCACTTACATGATCTTTTTGCAAAGCTGATAGAGCGACCTGAGTTATATAATGAACATAGCCTTGTACGGCCGTGGTTATTTCAAATAGCACATAATATGTGTAAGAATGCATATCGGAAAAAAGGCTTTGAAACGCAATACCTCAGCCAACTCGAAGAAGGTGTTGTGTATTCAGAAGCGGAACGTTCAATAGATGAAGGGTTTATAAAAGACGAGGTTTACAAGCTGCTTGATATGCTGGATGAAGAACGAAGATCAATGTTTCTGTTACGTTATCAGCAGGATATGTCATTAAGAGAATTAGCTGAGATCTATGATATCCCCTCCGGAACGGTAAAATCGAAGCTTTTTTACATTCGAAAGTTTGTTGTTGATCGCGTGGAATTAGATTAAAAGGAAGGATTATGAAAAACTTTGAAAAATTAGATAAGCTGCTAAGGTCAACACCATTTGAATCGCTTTCAAATGAAGATCGCGAATGGGTAGAGCATGAAATTAGCGAGGAGGAGTACAAAGGAATGTTCAGAGCGATCCATCAATTGCGAGCTGAAAAAGAAATGCAGCCAAGTGGTCGTACAAAAGCACAACTTATAAGTCTAATAAAAGGAAAGCAGCAATCAAATAGAAATAGTTGGATCTATACAAAAACTCCTCTCTATGCCAATTTCATTATTCTTTTGGTAGTTATCCCATTAATTTGGGTATTGCTTCCGCAAAAAGAGGTCATAGTGGAAAAACCTGTCGCTGTGAATGTCCCTGTTTATGATACTGTGCTCGTTCACTTACCACCAGATACAGTGTTAGTTGAAAAGACGGTTCGAGTGGAAGTTCCGATATACCTGACTAGAAACTCTGAACCTAAATCCGTCGATTCTGGTGTCCTAAAAAAGGAATCTTTTGCTGAACAGAAAGCTTTACATGATTTACTAGTAAGCGGAGAATAGCAAGGGGGGTAATGTGGTTGGTTGTTTACTAATAAACAGGTTTGTAATTCACTCTTGTAAACTACTTTTGGGATTAACCAACTAAACCAATCATGTGTAAAGGATATTTTTTTTTCTCTTTTCTATTTACAATCACTTCAACGTTTGCTCAACAAGCAGACTCCACAGACTATTACTACCAAATTCCTGAATACCCCGATGAATACAATGCAGGAACCACCTCTGCAAGAATAGTCGACGGACTTGGTTTTAGATACTATTGGGGAACTGCCGGCCTCACTGAAAGTGACCTGAACTATCGGCCCAGCGAGGGTGCACGAAATGTAGAAGAAACCATAGATCATATTCTTTCATTGACCCAAATCCTGGTGGATGCTGTTAATGAAAAACCATTTGAAGGTGTGGAAATTGAGGGATTATCATATCAGGAAAAAAGAAGTAAAACATTAGAAAACATTCGTGAAGCCAGTGATGTCCTGAAAAAATCTAGCGGTGAAGATTTAGATAGATTCGACATGGTTTTTCCGTCGGCAGAGTTTCCTTTTTGGAACTTGCTAAATGGCCCGATCGCTGATGCGATCAATCATGTTGGGCAAATAATTACATTGAGAAGAACAAACGGAAATCCAATCGACCAGAATATCAGTGTTTTGCAAGGAAGGGTGAGAGATTAACCATGCTTAATCTTCAAAGCTAGAATGGTTCCTGTCAATAGGAGTGTGATTGAATTTGCGAAAATGATGGGAGCATCTCCCAGATGTATTCCGTAAGCAAGCCAGCAAGCAACTCCGATTGTGAATATCAGATACATCCCAAGTGAAAGGCTCTCGGTGCTTTTGGTTCGTATGGTTTTAATTGCCTGAGGTGCAAATGATATAGTGGTCAGGAAAGCAGCAATAAATCCGATATAATCCATTAGTTGACTATGTGGTTGATGATAATCTCTGCATGCTCTCTGGAATTTTCTATAAACCAGGCATTCGTTTTCAGTCCACCACAAATTACTCCCGCTAGATAAACTCCGGGAACATTCGTTTCCATGGTCTTCTCATTGTAGTTAGGTGTTTGAAACTCATCATCACCAATCTCAACTCCTACATGCTTCAGGAATGAAAAATCAGGCTGATAGCCGGTCATAGCCAGTACAAAATCATTTGGAATAGTCAACTGCTCCTTTGGCGTTTGAATGTCAATGGAGTGTTCCTCTATTCTCGTAATGTTACTTTCAAAATAGGCTTTAATTGAACCTTCTGCAATTCGATTATCAATATCAGGTTTTACCCAGTATTTCACTCGTGGGTTGATTTCTTCTTCCCGAATGACCATGGTCACACTTTTGGCACCTTTCCGATACACCTCCAGTGCTACATCTACCGCAGAGTTAGCAGCTCCAACGACTGCAACATCCATATCATAATAGGGGTGTGGTTCGTCGTAATAATGTTTCACTTTCGGCAAATCTTCACCAGGAGCATTGAGCATGTATGGTAAATCATAGAAACCAGTTGCTATGATTAGTTTTTTAGCAGTATATGTTCGCCGGCTTGAGTGAACCTGAAATAGTTCATCTTCCTTTTTTACTTCTTCTATGCGCTCATACAATCGGGTGTTCAATTTCCAAGAAGAAGCAACTCGTCGATAATATTCCAGGGCTTCCGGTCGGGTAGGCTTAGGATTATGCGAAATGAATGGAACTCCACCAATTTCCAGTCGATCAGACGTGGAAAAGAAGGTCATGTTTCGGGGGTAATTGTATAGTGAATTGACCAGACAGCCTTTGTCAACAATGACATAGGAAAGGTTGGTTTTCTCACATTCAATGCCGCAAGCCAGCCCTATAGGTCCGGCTCCCACAATTAAAACATCAACTGCTTCGCTCATAAGGTGCGAAGGTACAGCTAGAGTGATTTTTCTTCCAACCTTTTGATGAAAGCGTTTACAATCGGTGTGATGTAATCAAATAATTCAAACCTTCCTTCCTGTCCTGTCTTGTTTATAGTAATGGCAATTACCAGATCAAACTCAGGATAAACTGCCAATAAAGCCAATCCACCAACAGCCATCCCTCCGTGGTGAATAACCGCTACTTTTCGCTCGCCATTAAAATACCTTTCCGAGTAATTATGTCGCCAGCCTAGGGCATAATATTGTTCATTGATAGAATCGCTTTTCAATCGTTGCGGGGATGTAAGCAATTCTATTGTTTCCGAATTTAAATACCCGGAATCCAGTAGTGCATTCCCAGCCCTGACCAGGTCAGAAGGAGCGGAGAGGAATCCACCTCCGGCCCATTTGTTGCTGAGATTTACATCAACCGTTTTTTTAAAGAGATTCCCATCCACATCATACGGAACAGCCTTATTAGGTATAGGTACATCATGCTTATCTGGCATGGTGTGGATCATTCCCAAGGGCTTAAACACGCCATCCTCCATAAGGCTAAGGAAATCCATGTTTGAGGCCTTCTCCATAGCATGACTCAATGCGGTATAGTTGAAGGAACTATAGGAGAATCCCTCGCCGGGATTGAATAACAATCCATCGCTTTCAAAATCACTCAGGCTTTCTTCCACGCTTTCAAATTCCTTATTCCGATAATATTCCCAAACAGGAAAGCAAAAGCATGTTCCATAATTTCGAATTCCTGATTGGTGAGAAGCCAATTGTCGAATGGTTATTTTGGGTTTTTCCTGAAAGAAATTAGTATAATACTGAATCGAAGAGTTAAGGTAGATTTGGTTACTTTCTATCATCTTACCCAACCCTAATGAAGTAAGAGCTTTTGATACACTACCTACCCTGTATCGAGTGGCTGTATCAGCAGGCAACATAACATCCAGGTCCTTAAAACCAATAGCATAGGTCCACACCATTTTGCCATTTATCATAGCGGCAACAGAAATGGAGGGTGCGTTACTAATGGTGAGAATACTATCTAAATGCAGTTTAGATGAATGAATAGGTTGCAGGTATTTCTCATCTTCTACACCCTTAAACATCGTATTATTCCGGTTTTCTGGGAGATCTTTCCATCCAAAATTCCAGTCAACAATCGGTTGAAAAAGGCAATAGAGCAACCACCCCAGTCCGAGAAGACTGAGTAAACAACTGAATCTTTTCATGGTCTTAACTTTTTAGTCGCTCAGATTTAATGAACTCATACCCTTTGTAGAGAAGGATAATTTCGATGATGGTTGCTGGAACTAACATCATGTATCCGAGCAAAAAGAGGATTACTACAGCGAAAAAGAATCCGGCTACTATTTCTATAATCCCGGCAATTTTTGCGAGCTGCCCCATACTATCTTGAAGGCGCATAAGTCCTATTCCAAAAACAATTCCTGTAGCACCAACACAAATAGATTCACCCGCTCCCAATGTCATCAGGTTGAATTCACTCATTGAGTAGAAAATGGAGAAAATGTCAAAGAAAGTTATGATGGCGAATAAGCCTACCATTAAATACCCTGTAATCTTTAATAGATAATTGGTAAAGTAGTCGCCCAGCCTAATCAGGCCAAACATGAAAAAAGAATAGGAGACGAAATATAATAGTTTAGAAAATGCGTAAAACGTTACCGAATCGACTTCAAATTCATTTTCATACCTTCCATATTCTAGTGCGGCATCCAGAAACCCCAACACAAAGTAAACGATTCCCGAAATCCATGCTACATGAAGCCAGGACTCAGAGGTTCGGAGTTTTTCGTCCGATTTTGTGATTTCTATTGTACTCTTGAAGCTTTCAAGATCAGCACCCAGTGCAGATAGCAATATCTTCACAGTGGAAGTTCGAGGAGTCACTTCGCCAGACTCAATGCGCTGTATGGTTCTTACGCTAACATTGCAAGCTTCTACCAGCTCTTCCTGGGTCATGCTTTTCTGCTGCCTCAGGTCTGCCAGCCTTTTACCAAGTTCGGGTTGTTTCATTTTCAGATTAATTTTTCAGCAATTCTATTTCGAACATAGACTGTTTGCCAAAAAAACGCATTGCAATATACCCGTCATTTACCCGTCAAATTGCTTTTTGGTCTATAAACATAGAAAAACCACCCCCGAAATTTACGAGGATGGCCTCTACTATGATACGTATTAATATGAAGAGGATTCAATCAATACGTACGCTCCACCTTACCTAATCCGTATTCTTTTTTAGTTACTTCTTTCGTGTTTCCTTTAAAGCTGATTGTGCCATCACCATAGACAAAAGCCTCAAGCTGTTCATCCACTTTGATTTCAACATCTCCTGATCCAGTCAATTTGGTTTTGGCTGACTTTAAATCGAGTTCATAACCTTCAATTTTTCCATAGCCGGATAGTGATACATCTGCATGATCAGCATACCCTTTGATTTTCATCAATCCACCTCCAGAGTGATTAATGGCTAGTTTTCCACCTTTAATGTCAGCAGCTAAAGATCCTGATCCTGAAAGTGTTATATCTAACCTGTTAGAGGAAATAGAATTTTCAGTTATGATTTTACCATTTCCATAAACATTTAAAGCATTCACTTCTTTCATTGAAACAAATACATCCAGTTTTGGAGCTATTTTGATATCATCGATTTGTTCCCAAACGCTTTTGTTCTTTTTGTCTCTCTTGATATTGATATTAAGCACACCATCCTCTACTTTAAATTCAGAGATATCCAATATCTCCTTCAAAGCACGGACTTCAATTTTAGTCTCATTGGATTGCTTCAAATAGACAGTATATCTGGAATTGACATTGATGGAGTGAAATTCCTCAATAATCTCAATGTCTTCATTGACCACCTGTGATGATTGAGCAGGAGAGAGGAATGGAATCGAAATAAGTAATGTGGCTATTAGTAGATTTTTCATAGTTACATTTTTTAAACTACAAAATGCCACTAGTGTGCCAATGTGGCTTATTTGCCTATAAGTGCAATTTCAGATTGAATGGTATTCCCAATTTGAGAATACGAATGTTTTTCTGAGAATCAAAATTCTGGGATGAAATAAAAAAAAGTCGTCCAACCACTTGAGTGATGGGACGACTAAATACAGAAAAGAGCTACTACATTAAGTCCAACAGATCTAATGAGGCAGCTTCATATTACTTACGGATCAATAGACGTACCCCAAAGCTGTTTTGTCATCAGCTGTGAAAGGTCGATCTCCTTCAGGACTGCCACACGCTAGCATCCAGCTATTCGCGCTTGGTCCGGTTGGTGTTCCCGGGATATGATTGGCACCTACACCACCATCGCCTTCATTGTCAGGAGCACCACCGCAGCTGTAACTTCTGTCCATGTAATCTGTATGACGAAATCCGATGCAATGCCCCATCTCATGGGCAATGGTAGTCGCTAGCCCATTGATGTTAGATACATTATCATAGTAGCCTCTGGTCATCAGGATCGTGCCGTATGGATCTCCATTTTCAGGGAATCCAGCTGAGCCCAATATTCCAAACCAGTAATAGTACCATGGTGAGGCTTTTATGGTGATGTCTGCCTGTCCTGAGCTAGATACTCGATTAAAGGTTAAGTTCAGGCTTTCATTGTTGTATCGGTCAATTGCAATGTCAGTCGCATCTTTATACTTCTGCGGCATGTTTACAAAAACATTAATCGTTCGTGGGGTTCCGGTTACAAGATTATCTGTATGATAATGTTCTTCTACCGGTAATCCTTCACTTGGGGACATGCGGTCCAACTGATCCAATGAAATTCTAATGTCACCTTCAATAAACAGATTGCCATCATACATTTTCACCTCATCGGCATTAAAGCCAAGGACCGCTACTTTTTCTAGAACTTCTTGCGGGACCTCTTCTAGTTCCGGTCTTTGTGTTTCATTTTCCTGGCAAGACCATAGCATTACCAGAGATAGGGCGAGGATGCCCAACTGATTAAATCTTCTCATAATATTAAAAATTTGGTTCTTGTACCGAAATTTAGAAAGAATGATTAAAAGATAAAACCATTGTAAAAGAAAATACTTAAATGAGTTAAAATCCCTAAGGAAGATAAGAGTCGTGTCAGGCAGGTTTCCTTATTTTATCAAAAGGCTCTAATATAGGCTTCCCAAATTCGTCAATATTGCTAACTTCGAGGTTCGAAAATCAGCGGTTGAACCGATTGATTTCTTACTTGTTTCTTATACAAAACACTTGATTAGATAAATGAAATGAGCATGATTTTGATAAATACCAATCTAGGATGAATATCACTCATGCGAATTCCATCGCGCCGGCGAACCGGTGACTATTAAAAATTATTTATACACATGAAAATATTAGTTTGTATTACGCATGTGCCTGATACCACATCGCGCATTGCTTTCACTGACGGAGACACTAAGTTCGACAAGAATGGTGTCCAATTTATCATAGGTCCGTACGATGATTATGCATTAGCTAGAGCTGTAGAATTGAAAGAACAGTCTGGAGGTAGCATTACCGTCCTTAATGTTGGAGAAGCTGAAACGGAACCTACCATACGAAAAGCCTTAGCCATTGGCGCTGATGATGCTATAAGAATCAATGCTTTTCCAGAGGATGCACTTTTTGTAGCGAAGCAGATTGCTGCAGTAGCAAAGGATGGTGGCTTTGACCTAATCCTTATGGGACGAGAGTCAATCGATTTTAATGGTGGTCAGGTTCATGGAATGGTAGGGGAGCTTTTAGGGATTCCTTCTGTTTCACCGGTAATGACGCTAGATATCGATGGTGATACCGCTAAAATTTCAAGAGAGATTGAGGGTGGTAAGGAATACATGGAATTACCACTTCCATTTGTAGCGGGATGTCAGGAGCCGATTGCAGAATGGAAGATACCAAATATGCGTGGAATAATGAGTGCTAGAACCAAACCTTTAGAAGTGAAAGATCCTACAGGTGATGCACCAAAAACGAAAGTGAGCAAGTTTGAATTGCCACCTGCAAAAGGAGATGTGAAGTTGGTTGATCCTGACAACATGGATGAATTAGTTAATCTATTGAAAAACGAAGCAAAAGTTATATAACATGGCAGCATTAGCATTTGTAGAATTAGATGAAGGAAAAGTAAAGAAGTCATCGTTGGAGGCTGTTAGTTATGCGCATGCTGTTGCAGGCGATGTTACAGCTATTGTTTTTGGCAAAACCGATGATATGGATGAGGTCGGTAAAGCCGGAGCAAGTAAGGTGCTGAGCGTAACAGATGACAAACTGTCTGCACCAAATATTATGGCTTATGCTTCAGCAATAGCAGAAGCGATGAACCAGGAAGGCTCTGATCTTCTTGTTTTAGCAAAAAGCTCATTAGGCGATCCTGTTTCAGCAAGAGTATCCATTAAAGTAGACGCATCATTGGCTTCAAATGTCACTGATCTACCTGATACTTCAGGAGGGTATTCAGTTAAGAAAAGTATTTACACAGGTAAAGCGTTTGCTAATACCAACCTTGAAGGGGATAAGAAAATCATCATTATTAAGAAAAATGCAATTGCCATCAAGGAAGATGGAGGCTCTCCTGAGGTAGTTGATTTTGCTCCAGCAACGAATGATTCAGATTTCACAGTAAAGACAACCAAGGTAGAAAAGGCAGAAGGAGATATTTTACTCCCCGAAGCTGATTTAGTTGTCTCAGGCGGTAGAGGATTGAAAGGACCGGAAAACTGGGGAATGATTGAGGAGCTAGCGAAGACTCTAGGCGCTGCAACTGGTTGTAGCAAGCCTGTTTCTGATATGGACTGGAGGCCTCACCACGAGCACGTAGGTCAGACAGGCATTAAAGTAAGTCCATCATTGTATATTGCTATCGGAATTTCAGGAGCTATTCAGCATTTAGCAGGAGTGAACTCCTCAAAGTATATTCTTGTAATTAATAAGGATCCGGAAGCTCCGTTTTTCAAAGCTGCAGATTATGGTGTCGTTGGTGATGCCTTTGATGTAGTTCCAAAACTTACTGAAGCAATCAAGAAGGCACAGGGTTAATGGCCAATGATAAAATAAAATTAGAGATATTGGGACTGTCTTCAAGTCAGTCCCAATCAGGCTCTTTTGCGCTTGTATTGGGAGAGTCCGGCGGAAACAGAAGGTTGCCGATCATCATTGGAATGTTCGAAGCTCAGGCAATAGCCATCGAGATCGAGAAGATTGTCCCAAATCGTCCAATGACTCACGACCTGTTCAAAGCGTTTTCCCACAATTTTGATATATCAATAAAGGAAGTCTACATCTCAGACCTTAAAGAAGGAGTCTTTTTCGCTCGGATCATTTGTGAGCATGATGGTAAAATTTTCGAAATAGACTCCAGACCATCTGATGCTATCGCCATAGGTCTTCGGTTTAACGTGGATTTCTTTACCAACGAAAGTATTATGACCGAGGCAGGTATAGTGCTGACCGATGAATACGAGGAAGAAATAGTACAGAAAGAGGCATCAAAGCCAGAAGAGAAGACTAGTATTGAAGATTTGTCATCTAGCGAACTTGAGAAACTGCTCACTGACGCCCTGGACAAAGAAGACTATGAAAAGGCCGCTCGAATCAGGGACGTGCTGAATAAGCGAAATTAACATGGAGTACATAAGAGGAATAGCCGGATTATTGGGGCTTGTTGCTATCGCATGGGCGCTTTCCGGTAACAGAAAACGAGTTGACTTCCGGCTTGTTGGAATCGGTATATTTATCCAAGTAGTGATTGGATTGATGATTGCAAATGTGGAATTCGTTAATCAGCTCTTTAGCTGGATGAGTTCGGGTTTTGTTAAATTCCTCAATTTTGGTCTCAAAGGAGCAGAGTTCCTGTATGGTGATTTAGCTAAAAATAGTAATGCAGTTCAGGATGCCAATCATAATCTAGGCTTTTTGTTTGTCTTTCAAGCTTTGCCTACAGTCATCTTCTTTTCTGCTGTTACAGCAGGACTTTATTATTTAGGTCTCCTTCAAAAAATCGTCTACGGTTTTGCCTGGATTATGGCCAAGACGATGCGACTGTCTGGAGCGGAGAGTTTATCTGCCGCAGGAAATATCTTTTTAGGACAAACAGAAGCACCACTTTTGGTACGTCCGTTTATTGGAAAAATGACCAATTCAGAGCTGAATTGTCTCATGACAGGGGGGATGGCAACAATAGCGGGTAGTGTTCTAGGTGCGTATGTTTCGTTTCTTGGTGGTGGCGATGTAGCGCAGCAAGAAGTTTTTGCTACCTATCTGTTAAGTGCTTCTATCATGAATGCACCTGCCGCGATCGTTATGGCAAAAATTTTCTTACCTGAAGACCAACCAGAAAAGATTGACAGTAGTCTTAAGGTAAACAAGGAAAATATTGGTGTAAATCTGGTGGATGCATTAGCGCGAGGGGCTTCAGATGGGGTAAAGCTTGCATTGAATATTGCCGGAATGCTATTGGCCTTCATTGCTGTGATTTTTGCACTGAACTGGATTTTGGTGGATGGAATCGGTGAGTTGTTCGGACTAAACGAGTTTGTTATAAGGACAACTGATGGAGCTTTTGAAGGGTTTTCATTGCAATATATACTCGGCCAGGTATTCAGAGTTTTTGCATTTATCATGGGTGTAGATTGGGCGGAAACCATAAAAGTAGGATCCTTGTTAGGACAGAAAACGGTAATTAATGAGTTTGTTGCGTATTTGAGTTTGGCGGATATGAAAGCTGCTGGTTTACTGTCGCAGAAATCAATTGTGATTTCAACATACGCACTTTGTGGATTTGCTAATTTCAGCTCTATCGCCATTCAGATCGGTGGAATTGGAGGGATGGCTCCTGGAAGGCAGGCCGACTTGTCTAAGCTTGGATTCCGAGCCTTAGTTGCAGCGACACTTGCCACAATGATGACGGCAACCATTGCCGGCGCTTTATTTGGATAATAGTGAAATTTGATATGAAAAAAATACTTTTACTAATCACAGTTTTTGGAATCGCACTCATTAGTGGATGTGGTAAAGATGAAGAAGGACTTACAGAAGAAGAGCAACTTGCTTTAGATCTGGAAATAATTGATAGTCATTTATCAGCGAATGGGATAACAGCACAGGAGCATGAGTCCGGCATACGATACGTTGTGGATCGGGAGGGGGACGGAGAGTCACCAACAGCTTCCGGCAATGTAATTGTTAAATACAAGGGGACCTTTTTGAATGGCGAAATTTTCGACAGAAATGACTTAGGAGTTAATTTCAACTTGGGAGCACTGATTGAAGCCTGGGCGTTGATGATTCCTGAAATGAAAGAAGGTGGTAAAATGACTATGTATGTGCCATCTAAGTATGCGTATGGTTCTAGAGGGAGCGGGCCCATTCCTCCTAATACGGTTTTGATTTTTGAAATGGAGCTTGTTTCACTTGTTAGGTCGGCCAGCGAACAATTGGAAATCGATCTGGCAAGAATAGATCAGCATTTGGAAGGTAATAATATAAATGCCCAGATTCACAGCTCTGGAATTCGCTATCGAGTACTTGAAGAAGGAACAGGATTGAATCCAACGCTTACGGATTTAGTCACTGTGACATACACAGGTCAGTTTCTTGAAGGAGAAATATTTGATGAAGCAGAAAATGTAGATTTTAGGCTAAACTCACTAATTGATTCATGGAAAACAATGCTTCCAACCATGCAGGAAGGTGGAAGAATTATCATGTATGCGCCTTCAGGCATGTGCTACGGAAATGAAGGGAATGGTATAAATATCCCTCCCAATGCTGTTTTGATCTTTCAAATTGAATTGATTGAAATAAATAAATAACAATCATCCGCCCAAGGCGGATGACCTATTTAATCAATTACAACATCTACTTCATATCCCTTTACTGATATTTGAAGCGGGCTTTTGCTGGTCTTTTTTGATTGGGCTTCAATTTCAAGTTGATCACCATCTTTTATGTAGCGTTTGATATCTATGGAGTCCTCATCATATTCGACCTTACCGTATTTCACATCAGTTTTCAAGAAGAATGGTATATCACTCACTCCAATAAATAGATCTATGTATTTACCATCGACTGAGATTTTAGTGGCTGATGGATCAACCCGATCAATTTTCACCTCGTCTTCATAGGCATTCAATTCTAGTGATTGGGTTAGCTCATCAAACGCATGATTGCCATACTTAGAGTTAAGGCTTTTAAATAGACCAACAGACATTGCTTCTGTTTCATCCTCATATGATTGCTCGAAAACAATAGACTGCACTCTACCCATATCAAACTTGCTGTACTTGCTGTTTTTGAGTCGAATTGATGCTATTTCTTTTGCTTCGATATCTACTTCATAGAGCGTCATTTCAGCGGTACCCAACTTTTCTTCTATCGTGATTTCTCCATATTTGAAGTCACCTTTAAGCTCATCTATAACCCTTATTTGAAAATCAGACTCATAGGATTCTGCCTTCATAGCCCCAACGCTGTTAAACTCATGATCAGAGTACTTTGTGTTGATGGTTAGCTCGTCAATTTCATTGATATCCAGCTCTTGCTCATAGATTTGCATCTCTGCAACACCGATAGTTCGAATACTTGCCGAGCCATACTTTAAATTCATCTTGGCATTTTGAATGGTTTCTGCTTCCAGGTCACCGGAGTATTGGGTGAAGTCGATATCCTTAAAGGATCCAATCAATCTTACATCCTCATATGAGTTGTTTATCGTATAGCTATTCGTGCCAGGTGCTTTGATTTTATATTCAAGCTTTGCCTCATCAAAGTCACCAAGATTAATTTCCATCACGAGACCAAAAAAGCTCTTTTTGACACCTCGGTTTGGAAAATCAAGATCAGAATTGATAGACAGTCCTGCAGTCCCCTTACTGATGTTATCATTCACTAAGGTCTCAAACTGATCCAGAAACTCCTGGATTTTATCAGTCATTTTCCCATCATATCTTACCGTTGCTTCTATTTCTATCTCATTTTTATTCCATGTTTCCACAGTCAGCTCTGTGTACTTCGCCTGAATATTAATCCTGTCGGATGATGAGATGCTTACATTAACGGTAGTGGTTCTGGATTCTCCATCACCTTTTGCCAGTGCAAGCATTGATAAGCTACATACGAATGCTATTAGTATCAGTCGTTTCATTTTCATTTAGTTTATTGTTCCTTTTTATTTCGAGTTCGAGTTTCTTGAGTAGTCTTATTTTCTTTTCATAATAATCGATTAGAATACCGGTTAACTCATGAGAATTGATTGTTCCTATATCTTTTCTATACATTTCATTGATTTCATCGAGCGTATTTAGCTCTTGAAAAATCCACTCAAAGTCATTCTGAGACTTCACTTTTTCAATTTCAAGACCAGCCTCGATCGTACTTATCTGCGCGATAAAGTCATCCTCCATCACTCTATAGTCTTCGGAGATGTCACCCAAGGATGCCAGTTCATCTACCTGACTTTGGAGCGATATGTTATGAAGCAGGAGTCCAATAGACAGTGTGATAAATACTGCCGCAGCTATCTTCCACCATTGAGACGTTGGCTTTTCATTTTTCCAGCTCTTTTGAATGTTTCCCCACACTTCATCTGGTGGGAATTCTACATTCAACTGATCCTTTCTGTTTTTTATTAGCTCTTCAATATTCATAGTGATGTTGAAGTTTAGTTTTCAATAATTGTTTTGCATGCCTGAATTGAGTCTTGGATGTTGATTCAGAAATACCGAGCTGTTCAGCTATTTCCTTATGCTTATAACCTTCCAGTAAATGAAGACAAAGCACAGTTCGGCATCCTTCCGGCAGCTCCTTTATGGCATTATGTAATGTTTTATTATCAACAAGCTTTTCGTCCACCTCTTCCGATTCCAGATCTTGTTGCTCTGTGATATCCTCAAAGTAGACTTTCTTTTTCCGCAGGTACTCCAACCCCATATTTATCACAATGCGTTTAAGCCATCCTGCAAACGCCATTGGATCTTCCAGATCACCAATTTTTCGAAAAGCTTTAACGAATGCTTCCTGAAGCAGATCTTTAGCTACATCGTTATCATTAGTCATCCTTGTGAGTGTACTATACATGGCTTTAGCATAACTGTTATATAGGTTGAAAGCCGCCAACTCGTTTCCCTTCTTTAGTTGTTTGATCCAGACAATTTGAGTTTCGGTCACAGGCTATTGGCGTTTTCTATGGGTAGGATGATCTAAAGTCTAAAAGGTTGTATGAAGATAAAAGTTTAGACATAAAAAAACCCTGAGCTACTCACTCAGGGTTCAGTTGATCTTTAAAAAAGCCTAATTACTTATAGCTCGTATTTTGCTTTGGAGCTCCTGCCATGATATCGTCACTGGCAAATTCCTCAAACTTCTTGAAGTTTTCTACAAATCGAGAGGCCAGATCGTTAGCTTTTTGATAGAAGCCCTGGTCGTTCTTCCATGTTTCTCTCGGACTCAAGATTGCATTTGGTACACCAGGACATGTTGTTGGAATCTCCGCTCCAAAAATTGAGTGGGTTCTGTATCCAACGTTATCAAGCTGTCCGTTCAATGCTGCTGTAATCATTGCTCGCGTATACTTCAGGCTAATTCTGTTCCCAACACCATAAGGACCACCTGTCCATCCGGTGTTTATCAACCAAACATTCACTTCATGCTTGTCCATCTTGGCACCCAACATTTCAGCATACTTGGTAGGATGAAGAGGAAGGAATGGAGCTCCAAAACAAGCGGAGAATACCGGTTCCGGCTCAGTAACTCCAGCTTCTGTTCCAGCCACCTTAGAGGTATATCCTGAAATGAAGTGATACATCGCCTGACCTTTATTCAATCGCTGAATAGGAGGGATCACGCCGAACGCATCACAAGTAAGGAAGAAAATATTCTTAGGAATACCACCGATCGACGGCTCCATCGCATTTCTGATGTGATGGATAGGGTATGATGCTCTGGTATTTTCTGTTACAGATGAGTTTTCATAATCGACCTCTCTTGTTCCTTCTTTGAATCTTGTATTCTCAAGAATTGCTCCATATTGGATAGCCTTGTAGATATCCGGTTCTTTCTCTTCTGTAAGGTCAATCACTTTAGCATAGCATCCACCTTCAAAATTAAAGACGTTTTTTTCTGTCCAGCCATGCTCATCGTCACCGATCAATAGCCTGTTCGGATCAGCCGAAAGGGTAGTTTTTCCTGTTCCTGAAAGTCCGAAAAAGATCGCAGTGTCTTTTTGTTCTATTCCCATGTTCGCAGAACAGTGCATACTGAGTACACCTTGCTCATGTGGAAGCATGTAGTTAAGAACAGAGAAAATTCCTTTTTTCATCTCGCCAGAGTAAGCGGTTCCTCCAATAAGGATCATGCGCTTGGTGAAGTTGATGATGGCGAAGTTTGACTGACGTGTACCATCTGTTTCAGGATCAGCCTGAAATTCCGGAACACACAGAATAGTAAAATTCGGATCGAAATCCTTGATCTTATATTCATCCGGGCGAAGGAACATGTTGTAAGCAAACAAGTTGTGCCACGCCATGGTATTGATTACACGTACTCTTAATCTGTGAGTCTTATCCGCACCAGCGTACGCTTCACGCACATATACTTTTTTGTCCTCTACAAACTTTACCATCTTGTTGTAAAGCTTGTCGAAGTTATCTTCTGAAAAAGGAATGTTGATATTGCCCCACCAGACTGAATCTTTGGTGTTGGCATCTTCCACTACGAAGCGATCTTTTGGAGATCTTCCGGTGAATTTACCTGTATCGCACATCAAAGCTCCGGTAGAAGTAAGTACGCCTTCTCCGCTCTTCAATGTCTCCTCAATGAGTTCTGATTGGCTCAGGTTCCAATGAGCTTCTTTTACTTTAATTCCTAAGTCTGAAAGATCGCTTTTGCTGGATTTTACGCCGTATTCTTGCATTTTTTAATGGGGTGTTGATAAATAATAAAATCCCGAACTGATCGGGACTCAAACGTTTGCGCGAAGTTACTTGAAGTCAGTCTTTCTCAAAAAAAGGATCGACTATTTCTTTTTTATTCTTCTAACAAAGGCACACTATTCCCTTGCCGATGAGGTACGAATCGGACTTGGGAATCTCAATTCAAGTAGTGAGAAGATGCCCAAGTCTACGGCTTTTTTCAAAAGCCTTCGCGAGGGCATACTGTTTTAGTAATAGCCACTTAATCGTCTTGCTCACCCTTCTCAAAAAAGGGATCAACAACCTCCTTTGGAGTTGGCTTGGTAAGCAAGCTAACAATGACCAATGCAAGTATTGAAGTGATCAATGCAGGGATAGCCACCATCTTTGAATCATAAGGAAACGACATAAAACCAAGATCAACCACTGTGCCTGTTTTATTCAACACTTCAATAACGATTACAGATAGCATTCCTGCAAGAATAGAGGCAACTCCACCTTGCTTGGTTACTCGCTTCCAGAAGAAGGTTGCTAACAGAGGAGGGGCCAGAGCAGCTCCGATCATGGTATAGGAGATAAAGGCCATTGACAATATCTCTTCAAACTGTGTCATAATTAGGTAGGCTATGAATCCAAGGATTACAATGGCTGTTCGCTGGATGATCAATTTTGTTTTATCCGAAGCATTCTTAATGAAATACTTTTCCAGTATATCGCGTGAAAGATTGGTTGAGGTCACCATCAGGAAGGTATTTCCTGTCGATAAAATGATGGCTGCCCCTCCGGCAAAAAGTAATGATCCGACAAATGCCGGCAGTTGTTCAAACCCAATTCGAAGAATGATCTCTTCTGACATGGGAGCATTAACCGACCCATCAGGCATAAAAAACCTCGGATCGTGTGCGTAAATAGCAAAACCTACTACTGCTAAAAGACACATAAGGAATTCGATTCCTACCACCCCGATGAACATACCCATTACTGCTTTTTTTGCTGATTTGGCATCTTTCGCTGAAGAAAATTTTTGATAGACACTGCTTTCACTAAGCATGAGTATGAGTGTTGGTAGCATGATTCCTATGTACCACGTAGGTTCGTGACCTTCAAATACCGAAAGGTGATTTGGACTAACCTCGTTGATGGTATCTACCACATTTTCCCAGCCACCAAAACCAGATATGGCAAATGGAACCGCCAGAATAATAGCGAGAATCATAATGATGCCATTGAATATATCGATGGACACAATTGAAACCATTCCTGCCAGAGCAGTAAAAGCAATGATGAGTAAAAAGGTGATTAGCGTACCTTGCTCTACTGAAATGCCACCTTCTGTTAAAATAGATAAGAACCTACCACCCCCTTTAAACTGGTAGCCTGCAATGATGAGGTATGCAACAATGATGGTAATAGTTCCTAATAAACGTGCAAGTGGTGAATAGCGCTTTTCCAGTATGTCTGTAAGGGTATACTGAGATATTCTGCGAACTCTTGCGGCAATGAAGTAAACAGCTAATATGCCGATCCATGCACCAAGTGAAAACCATAGCTCGGAAAACCCAACCTGAAAAGTGAGCCCGGCAGTACCGAACAAGCTACCAGATCCTATCCAGGTTGTCACCAAGGTTCCTACAAGTAAATAAACCGGTACATTTCTTCCGGCTACTACAAAGTCTTCTTCGTTCTTTACTCCTCTGCTTTTGTAAATAATGATTCCTGCTAGAATCAGAATGTATCCAATGGTTACTATTAAATAGGTCATGCTGCTTATTTAAAATAAGCCGCCAATTTAATCATTCTCCACTTCTTGGATAATCTGTTTGATAATATCATTAAACTTTTTCGGTGCTTCTATGGAGGCGTAATGTCCGCATTGATCAATTTGAAAAATCTTATTGATTCCTTTTAGCTTTTTGATGTAATCTATGTTTGGGGTGGGGTCTTGTTTTCCGTGTATTACATAGGCAGGAACAGATAGCTTTTCAAGTATTTTAATTTCATCCATGAGTTCACCGTTTAAGATGGATTTGCCAAGAATCTCTCTGAATTTCGGATCTGTATTCTTAAAGTCGCTCAATAGCAATGGCCATACTTTTTCATTGACAGCAATCTCCTTCATAGCGTTTTCAATAACTTCCTGGGTGTAATCTGCCTCCAGGAATATTCCGAGTATATCTGTAGGCATAAAGGCCTCCTCAATATTCAACGGTCTTTTCAATGGAGGTGAGGCGAAAAACACGAGCCCTACGCAGTTTTTGAGCTGAGGAGTGACTTCAATGGCAATATGACCACCCAATGAATTTCCGATCAGGAGAAATGGTTCATCCTGAGGGATATGGCGAATGGCAAAAGCTCGAAGTTCATCCAGGCTATAATCACTCTCCGGGTTACTGGAAAAATCCCCTCCATGACCGGGAAATGTAATGGTGTGAACATCTTCAAATACATCTCTCAGATCATTAAAAACCGCTGGTGATGACGAATTTCCATGTAAGCAGACTAGTCTCATAGGTGAAAACTGGTTTAGTTATTAGCTAAAATTTAAGTAAATTGATATTGATCAACGAATGAAATCAAAAAATGGACATTTCACATTTGGTTTCAAGGTTCTCGCAAGAGCCAACCGATAGCTACCTGAGTCCACAGTCTCTGGATAAAAAGCCTGAATATGAGATTAGGGAGCAGTCCATTATTTGTCTGACCAAACAAAAGTTATTTGGATATGCACCTGCAGAAATAAAGCGTATTTCTCAGCTATATGAAGTGATCCATCCCGAAGATCGGGATATGGTCATCCGGTTTTCAAAAGCATCTATAGATCACTTTAATAATGGCAATCTGAAACCGGGCCGTTCTCAAACAAAAATTGTATTTCGGGTCATTGGTAAGAACAGCAAACAGTACTACTACTTGAGGCACGCCATTATAAATGGTGTCAAAAACAATGAGATCGCATCTAATTATACTTACTTGAGTGATCTGACCTGGTTAAAGCCTAAGGTCGGTTCATGGAAGTTAAATGGGCCAGGAGCAGAACATTTTAGGTTTCACCGGTCAAATGGAACTGAATATGAATGTGTTTTCACAAAACGTGAAAAGGAAATCCTGAGATTGTTGGCTCGTGGATTTTACTCGAAAGATATTGCTCAAGGTCTGAAACTTTCCAAACATACTGTAGATACGCATCGAAGAAATATGATTCGCAAGGCTAAGGTGGCCAATACTGCTGAACTATTATCATTAGCATGGGATATGAATCTAAAAATATAGGCTGGATCGATACGGAATATCTTTTCCAGGTTGAAGCATCTGAAAAAGAGATCATCCGTAATTTTTGGGACGCTGAATTTAACCGGCCCTTTTATGAAGTTGGGCAAGATGTTTTCTTAACACAAGCTAAATCTAAACTGGCTGGATTCGCAGCTTCTGATTTTAAATCTGTAGATGACATATATGCATTAATTCATCCTGATGATGTGAATCATGTCGTGAATTTTTCAATTCGTGGGTTAGATTTTGTCAATCATGAAATGAAAATGCCACTCTTATGCAGGTCTCAGTTTGTTTTACGCTTAAAATCAAAATGCGGTTCCTACAAAACATACCTTAGGGAATGCTTCATAAATGGAGTTAAAGGAGGAAAGGCGACCCGAAATGTAGGATATTTAAAGGATATCTCATGGATGAACGGGGTGCAAATCAGGGCATGGAAAATGGACGGTGAAGGCGCGGAGTTTTTCGATTACAGTTTTCCTGAAGCCAGGAAATTCACTAAGACACTAACATCTCGGGAAATTGAAATATTGAGACTCCTCGCCCGAGGCTTCCACTCCAGGGATATTGCCGAAGCTCTTAAGATTTCGCGACTTACAGTAGATACACATCGCAGGAATATGCTCAGAAAGGTAGAAGCGGCAAACACACCCGAATTACTCACTTTAGCATGGGATATGAATCTAAAAATATAGCGATAGATGACTTGAAAGGGGTCTTTGAACCGAGTGCCAATTCGGAGGAACAGGTTGTTCGTGATTACTTTTCTGTAGAATCCCAGGGACCAACATATGAGGTAGGCAAAGATCAATTTCACATAAACAAAAGAGTGCGACGAATTGTAGGTTATTCAACCTCTGAACTTAAGTCTTTGGATGATCTATATGCATTAATTCATCCAAACGACCTGGATTTTGCGCTGGACTTTTCAATTAAAGCGATTAGTTTTTCGAATCGTAAAATCGATGATTTGTTCACTTGTCGGACACAATCAGTTTTTAGGATGAAGGGAAAAGGGGGAAACTACAGACTTGTGAATCGAGAATCGTTGATCAGTGGGGCAAAAGATGGAAAAATCACTCGAAATGTGACCTACCTGAATGACATTTCCTGGATGAAAGGTGTAAAAAGTGGCTCGTGGAAAGTTGAAGGTGATCATGCCGAATTGTTTGATTACAAGTATTCTGAAATTGAAGGCTTTTCCGATGTATTAACAAGTCGCGAAGCTGAGATATTGAGACTCCTGGCCCGCGGCTTTCACTCCAGGGATATTGCTGAAGCCCTCCAAATCTCAAGACTAACAGTAGATACACATCGAAGAAATATGCTCCGAAAGGTAGATGTGGCAAACACACCCGAATTACTCACTTTGGCGCGGGATATGAATCTTTTCTAAATGATTGATAATAAATCAAACGCAGTGGCCATGAACAAGGTGTGGCAAACCTTCAAATCCAACTTTGGAGAAGTAACTCCTCTTAAAAGGCCTCAACTTGAAAAGTACTTGGGTGACCTGTTTTGTGTGGGCGATTTTTATTATTACGTAATTGACTTTTCATCTTTTCCTGAGCTTAACCTGTCTTACATAGACCAAACTGCACTTGATTACCACGGTGTTTCAAAGGAGCAATTTTCATTAGACTATGTTCTATCGTCCGTTCATAAAGAGGACATGCCTTTTTGTACAGCCTGTGAAAATGTAATTATGGAATATTTTGCAAGCCTGGAAAAGGGAGAAATGCTGAATTATAAAAGTAGCTATACGCTACGAATAAAAGATGCCTCTAATGAGTTTCAGTTCATCCAGCATCAGGGGGTTCCAATCGCGCTGGATGCAGATGGTGGAATGACGCATGCCCTGAATGTACATACCAATGTGAGTCACATCACCAATGAATCCTGTGGGAGTATGTCGCTTCTTGGACTCAACGGACGACCCTCATTTGTAGGAATAGATCCTTTCAATCCTTCGTTTAGCAAAAAATCCAACCCACTATCAAACAGAGAGCGGGAAGTGCTGTCATTACTGTCTCGCTGGTTTACCTCAAAAGACATAGGCAAGTCTTTGAAGATTTCTGAACACACCGTCGGCACGCACCGAAGGGCCATGCTGCGAAAATTGGATGTAGCCAACACAATAGAGTTGATCCAAAGAGCGAAAGCCATGCTCTTGTTCTAATATTTTCTCCACACAAAGTCAATACCAATTAAGGGTTATTTAGCACCTAATCAATACTCATTGTTGGGTATTGACATTTATTATTCGCTTCACAAACTTGATGAATCAAATTTTCACTCATTAATAAGAATAAAAATGTCATGAAAGCTTTAACCCTCATCGCCCTGTTTGTAACTATGATAACTTTTCAATGCTGTGATTTAGGCTCAGATGAAGATAATTCACTGCTTGAAGCAAATTTTAGTGTGGTTGAAAGAAATGTAGGCACGGACGAGCAAGTGCTATTTCAAGATGAATCCACAGGCAATCCTTCTACATGGCTGTGGGAGTTTCCCGGAGGCTCCCCGGAAACATCTACAGAGCAGAATCCTACGGTGACATATGCAGAGGAAGGTTTTAAATCAGTTACGCTTACTGTTTCTAATGGAAGTGAAACTGATATGGTGGAAAAAATAGATTACATAGAGGTGGACTCAGATCCAACTGTTGAAGATGATTTTGTAGCTGAATTTGAAGTGGATAAAAATGTGGTTGAAGTTGGAGAGGAAGTTCAATTCACAGATATTACTGAAGGAGCTACTTCATGGGAGTGGGAATTTCCCGGTGGTAATCCGGAAGTTTCGACTGAACAAAATCCAATTGTCACATATTCAACTGCCGGCTTCAAGACTGTTGTTTTAGTTGTCACTAATGGTGAGGGTAAGACTAGTGTGAGTGAGAATGAAAACTTTATTGAAGTAATTACCCCACAACTAACTGAGAGTGAGCTTATAGAGAAGTATGATCAGGCTTTGATAGACTTGAAGCAATTCATTCAATATACTTATCTCTTTGATGCAGTGCTCACAAATCAATATGAACTCAGCGGGGATTGGTCAGACATTTACAATCATACATATTCTCCAAACAGTGTTAAAGTGGAGAAGTTATGGAATGATGGTTTCCAAATATTAGATGATATCGCATTGATGTATTTGAATCTTTCAAATATTTCAGATCAAGAACTAATGAATCTGTACGATAGTAGATTGATTATAGTGGATTCATATGTTAGACATAGTCTATTAAACTATTTTGGATACATTCCTTTTTACGGACCCCTGAAAACAGATGAACTCAGTTGGAGGGTTGCGACGTTGGCAACAATCGAGGATACAGATCTGTTGATATACGATATTTCAGGACAGGCAAACAGTCTACCGGAATTTGATAATGGCTATTATGTAGAATATGGCTCTGAGGTAACATTCACAGACGCGTTCCTTAAAGCTTTTAGAATGCGATTTAGCCTGACGTCTATAAGCGGTTTAACGCTGAGAGACCCTTTTGATATAGAAGCTGATTTTGAAGACATAGCGCTAAATCATGTTTATATACAGAGTCCTTATGAGGAAATTTTTGATAACGGATGGAGACGTGAAAGTATTTTGGGTTTTGCAGCTGACGGGGATGCAGAATTCAGTAGTTTTTTCAACATAGGCGATTATGTGCCGGTTATTCGAGCAACAGAACCCACACTTATTTATTTAGAGACCTATTTGAGGCAAAGAAATCCAGATGAGATTATTGGTGATGAGGCTGATGAAATAAATGATTTTGAAGCCATTTATAATGAATTAGCCACTTATCATGGATACGAAGGCTTGCCAACAACTACAAATGAAGAAATTCTGGATATTTTATTTGAGGTTTGGATAGAGGATTTTAGGTATGAAGGAAGAGCATTCCAGGTGATGAAGCGCTTTGACAAAGCCAGAGATATGCTTGGCATAGAAGATTACCAACAATTGCTTCCAATTCCACAATCTGCGATTGATGCTAATGTAAATATTGTTCAGAATGAGGGGTATTGATGATGATTATTTGATTTAAATAATCAATTGATTATTCTGAATTATTCCTAGAGACTTTATAAAAAAAATAAAACTAAGGCAGATTCAACCATTGTGTTGATCTAAAAACCAGCCCAAGGGGCTGGTTTTTTTGTTTAATAATAAATTTAGGATGGGCACACAGGCTGAGATTACAAAATGAATATGCAATATTCACCTGGATTATTTTGATTATCCAATTACAACATTACATTTGGCATCAAATGAAAACGATTACAACAACTATTATTTCTAGAACGACAGGTACCACCGAGTATCCCTGTCACAAGGAATGGTAGTTGCTGAAGTATAAAAACTGTATCCAAAAGCGCCATTCTAGATTAGAATGGCGCTTTTTTTATGTCTGAGCTTATGAAAGTATTAAAATTTGGTGGTACTTCCCTGAAGAATAAGGAAGCAATCAAGCAGGTAGTTGAGATTGTTGCTTCATCAGACTCAGCAGTCTGTATGGTTGTTTCAGCTACCGGACATACCACGGATGAACTTCAGCAGGTTGCAGATGCTGCCAAAAAAGGCGATGAGAGCTATCTAAGATTACTTGAAAAGGTGGAGAAAAGGCACAAAAGCCTTTATGAGGCATTAACCGGTTCCAAAGAATCGGCTGATCTTTTGTCGTGCTTTTCTCAACTCAAGCGAGTTTGTGAGGGAGTGTATCTTCTTAAAGAACTCACCGCGAAAAGTCTGGACTTCATATTGGGAACGGGAGAAGTCGCTTCTTCCATTGTTGTGGCTGATTTTTTCAGCACGCAAGGGCTTGATGTGATTCGGTTTGATACAAGGGAATTGATTGTCACGGATCAGCGATTTGGTGGGGCTAATGTAGATTTTGATAAAACATCAGTACAATTTCAAAATCGAAGAGAGCATTTTAAACAGGTTAATGTCTTTCCCGGCTTTATTGCTTCTACAGATACCGGTGAAACCACAACGCTTGGTAGAGGAGGGTCGGATTATACCGCATCAATTATTGCTTCCATTCTAAATGCTGATTCACTTGAAATTTGGACCGATGTGGATGGGATCATGACTGCTGACCCTAATAGAGTGAAGCGATCACACACACTGGAGCAGGTATCCTATGACGAGGCACTCGAGCTTTCCTACTTTGGTGCTAAAGTAATCTACCCGCAAAGTATAGATCCGGTCTTGAAAGCGTCCATCCCGGTTTGGGTTAAAAACACGTTTCACCCTGAAAGAGCCGGAACACTGATCTCTAATGAAAATACAGACCAGCATCTCATTAAAGGGATTTCGAGTATTGATGAAGTGACAATTCTGTCAGTTAGCGGGAATACGCTGCGAAATGATAGTGCCTTTTTCCCACGCATATTCAGTGTACTGGCAAGGGAGGAAATACCCATTGTCTTTATGACTCACAGTAATGCAGGTCTAACGGTCACCATCGGGTTTACTCCGGATGATGCACAATTAGCATTGCAGACATTGAAAAGCGAATTTGCTGGCTCAGATGAGACGCATGTCATCAACTCTATCATAGTAGAGGATGGTTATTCGCTACTTGCACTTGTGGGGTCCAATATGAAAGATCAGATAGGTGTGAGCGGCAACATGTTTAATGTGCTGGGAAGAAATGGCATAAGCATTAAAGCAATCTCACAAGGCTCATCAGAGCGGAATATTTCTGCAATCATTCCCAACTCAGATTTGGATAAAGCATTAAACGTTTTGCATGAAGGGTTTTTCCTTTCGTTGACCAAGCGGATTAACTTATTCATCATTGGTACTGGAAATGTAGGTAAGGCTTTTCTCGGACAATTGAAGAAACAGTTTAGTTTTTTGAAGGAGCATCATCATTTGAATATTAAAGTGATTGGTGTAGCAAACTCAAGGCAAATGGCTTTTGAAAAGGATGGGATTCCATTGTCGAAATGGGAAGAACATCTTAATAAAGGAGAGCCATTTGATAAAGAATCATTCGTTCAGCAAATGACTGAACTGAACTTCCGAAATTCGGTATTCATTGATATTACGGCTTCTGCAGATATTTCATCCATGTATAAAGAAGTTTTGGAACAAAGTATATCTGTGGTAACACCCAATAAAATTGCTGCTACCAGATCTTATGAAGAGTACCTGGAATTGAAAGCGGTAGCAAAGAAATATAAGAGCCAGTTTTACATTGAAACAAATGTGTGTGCAGGTCTTCCTGTGTTGTCAACACTACATGACCTGGTGAGAAGTGGCGATCAGGTCATTAAACTCAAGGCTGTACTTTCCGGGACCTTGAATTTTCTTTTTAATGAATACGACACAAAACAACCATTCGCTGATGTAATCAGAAAAGCAAAGGATATGGGCTATACAGAACCGGATCCGAGGCTGGACATTTCAGGAGAAGATGTGATGCGAAAGCTGCTTATCTTGATTCGGGAAAGTGGCTACCCGATGGAAGCATCTCAAATAGCATTAACTTCCTTTTTACCTGACAGCTGTCAGCAAAGTACGGATCTGAATGATTTTTATAATAAAATTGAATCAGCAGAATCGTATTTCAAGGAACTGTATGAGCGGTCTATGTCGAATGGCACACGGTTGAAGGTAGTAGCATCCTATGAAAATGGAAAGGGTAAAGTAAGTCTGGAGGAAGTGCCTGATTCTCATCCATTTTATCACCTGGAGGGAAAAGACAATGTAGTGCTTTTTTATACGCAGCGATATTCAGAACAGCCATTAGTCATTAAAGGAGCGGGGGCAGGAGCAGAGGTTACTGCTTCAGGGATATTTGCGGATGTATTACGTATTGCTCAATCGGATAATTAATATGGAAAGCGTTAAAATACATGCTCCGGCCACAGTCGCAAACGTAGGATGCGGTTATGATACCATTGGATTTGCATTGGATGGGGTGTATGAAGAAATAGCCGTTTCTAAAAGAAAGGATAATCAATTGGTGATCCAGTCTATAGAGGGAGCCGATTTATCTCTTGATCCTGAACAAAATGTGGCTACCATAGCTGCTAAAGCTTTATTGGATCATATTGGTATAAATACAGGCTTTGATTTTCAGATTAAAAAATTCTTTAAACCCGGAAGCGGCTTAGGATCCAGTGCTTCAAGTGCAGCAGGTGCGGTGTATGCGGTGAATCAATTGCTACCCAACCCATTGAAGACCTCCGAATTATTGCCGTTTGCACTGGAAGGCGAGGCGTTTGCATCCAAAAGCTATCATGCAGATAACGTTGCTCCTTCCTTGATAGGGGGATTTATTGTTATACGGAGTTATGATCCACTGGACTACTTCAAATTACCTGTTGCTGCTGATCTAAAAGTATTGATCGTTCGTCCGTCGGTTGAGATTAAGACTTCAGATGCCAAAGGGATCGTGCCAAAAACATTGGATATTGTCACGGCACGAAACCAATGGGGAAACTTAGCTAGTTTGGTTCATGCAATTCATAATAAGGATTGGGATCGACTTAAGTCGTCCATTGAAGATTTTGTGGCCGAACCCGTCAGGAAGTCTTTGATACCGGGTTATGATGAAATTAGGACAATTGCTTTTGATCATGAAAGTGTAGGTTTCAATATCTCCGGCTCAGGCCCCAGTATGTTTTCACTCTTTACATCGAGTGAAGATCTGGAAAAGGCAAAAGAAGAAATTAATAAGCTTTACAAGCAGAAGGGAATTTCTTGCGATTTTTTTACAAGTAGCATGAGTGATGTCGGCTGTCAAATAATTGATTGATAATGAAATTTAAAAGCACAACAGGACAAGGACCTGAAGTCTCTTTCAGGGAGGCCGTTTTGAATAACCTACCAAATGATGGAGGACTTTATTTTCCGAAAGAAATCCGTCAATTGGAGAAGGGATTCATCAAGGAGATTCCTAAGATGCATCTTTCAGAAATCGCTTTTGAGGTGCTTTCCAAATTTTGCACTGCAGATATTCGTACAGATGAGCTAGAGGAAATCACCGAAAGAGTCTTCGATTTTCCAATTCCTCTGGTACAGGTGAACAACAAAACTCATTGTCTGGAATTGTTTCATGGACCAACCTTTGCCTTCAAGGACATTGGAGCGAAGTTTCTTGCCGAGTGCCTTGCTCACTTCAATGCAGGTGAGAATAAAGAAACGACCGTTTTGGTAGCTACATCAGGAGATACAGGCGGGGCAGTGGCTAATGGCTTTCTTGGAGTGGAAGGTGTGAGGGTTGTTATTCTTTACCCGAAAGGAAAAGTGAGCGAACTCCAGGAGAAACAGCTAACAACGCTGGGACAGAATATTACGGCCCTTGAGATTGAGGGTACATTTGATGACTGCCAAAACCTGGTCAAGCAGGCATTTGCAGATGAGCAGCTAAATAAAAAGCTCCATTTATCTTCTGCTAATTCCATCAACATTGCCCGGTGGTTGCCTCAGTCATTGTTTTTTTATGTACCGCTTCAGCAAGGCTTTGAAGATGTGACGATTGCTGTTCCTAGCGGCAACTACGGAAATCTGACCTCTGGTGTGCTGGCAATGAAAATGGGTGTGCCGATTAAGCAATTTGTTGCGGCGAGCAATGCAAATGATGTGGTGCCCAGGTATTTGCAGTCGGGGAATTATGAGCCAGAAGATACCATTCAGACCATTGCGAATGCCATGGATGTTTCAGATCCCAGCAACTTCAAACGATTGCTTTCTTTGTTTGATAGGAGTTATCAGGACATAAAAAACCATCTGAAACCATTTACATTGGATGACGATGCGATCAAGCAAACGATTCGTGAATGCCATCAAGCAAACGAATACCTGTTAGATCCGCATGGTGCGATTGCTTATGCAGCACTGCATAATGCGGATGAAGAAGGAATATTCCTGGGGACGGCTCACTATTGCAAATTCCTTCCAACCTTGAAGGAAGCCTTAAGGGAGGAGGTACCCATTCCAGACTTTGCAAAAGACCTGATGACACGCAAAAAACAATCAACGCGAATGAAGGCAGACTATGCCTTGTTTAAAGAGTTTTTGAATAGCTAGGACATAAAAAACCCTCCCAAATGGGAGGGTTTTTTATGTCCTAGCTGACTGATCTTACTATGAAGGGCAGTCAGTATCATTAAGTGTTTTGTCCCAGCAGTGATAGGCTGTGTCTTCAAAATGTGCCTCACTTTTTACTCTACCTTCACCTGAAGGTTTGTTCCAATCAACTTCGATGGTATTTGAAGCGTTGGTATCTACAATTACTACACTTCTGTTAAAGTCTGCATTCGCATCTGCAGTATAGGTGATGCTACTCTCAAAGAAATTTCCTTCTTTTTCCACATTAAATGTAGAAGTAGCAACTCCTGTTGCCTCATTATCACTCCAGTTTACCGACAACCACGCCGAAGGATTGTCCGGACTTTCATATAGCGTCCATGATCCTGCATCAGCATTAAGGTTTGATTCGCCTTCAAACCACACGAAATCTTCGAATGATCCTGCTAGAGAGATGTATCCGGTCCAGTCTACGTTTGTGCCATCTACATCCGCTGTTAATCTCACTGCATAAGATCCCTTATTAGGAACGCTGATATCGTACTCCCACACCCAAAGGTTTGTTTCTGTATTGTAAGTAGCATCCTGTTTCAGTCCAATCTTAAAAGCTGTAACAGGAACGGCCAGGTTTGAATACAAAATAGCTGAATATATTCCTACACTTGTTGCAGCATATGCCCAATTGTTTACCGTCTCAGCTCTTGCTCCATCATCTTCAAAATTTTCGAAGTTTGGTGCCATACTGGACTCAGGTGGCATATTCGGTTGGGGGTCCTGAGCAGCCTGGTCATCATCTGAACAGGACCATAATAATGTCATCGGTATTAATGCAATTGCTAGTATCTTTTTCATTTTGATTTATTTTTTGGTTCGCCAGTTATACTTCAAGCGCTGTGCCAATCATAAAAATTCTATCCTTTTGCTTAAAAACGCATTTATATAGGTTTCATTTTCTCAAAATGAAAAAGCGCCATTCATAAACGAGAATCTAGCTTAGAACAATATTCAGAACCTGAACAGATCGAACGGATTGTCATCCAAGAACCAAGACGACTGCCCTGAAATCATAGCCACCAACTGATAAGTTAGCGCTACCACTCAATGAGTGACAGCTACCACCGAAAAACGACAGCTACCATGTTAGTAATGGCAGCTACCACTAAAAATTCACAGCTACGGCATGAGAGATCACAGCTACCATAAGAAAATTGCAGCTACCAACGAATGAATCACAGCTACCAGGAAAAAATTGCAGCTACCATAAAATGAATGACAGCTACGGGGTATGGATGGAGCACGGAAGTAACTTCCGCGCTATTGGATAGCTGAGGCTCCTAATGCTCTATATTAAAACGTTATTCCGGCCTTGTGCCGGAATCTTCAAGGCTTGGTTTCGACATCTTAAACCCCCTCAGAGTCACCCCAGGGAAGGGGAGTGGGATAGCGGACTCTGAGGAATACAGGTAGCAGTATATTTGATCATGCCTACCCATCGAATACACGAAGAGAAAGAGACCTTCTATTTCACCACATTTACCTGTTACAAATGGCTTCCATTGCTGGAGCAGGCCGAGATTCATACGTATTAACTGGATAAATCAATTATCAAGCCGTAGACTCGTCACTTGTGGTTATGTCATGATGCCTAATCATTTACATCTGCTTGTATATGTTCAGAAGGACTGCAAAGGACTTAACAGTGTACTTGGAGAGGGTAAACGATTTATGGCTTATGAAATTATTTCAAGACTGAAAGACAAAAATGAAAAATCAATTTTGGCACAACTGGCTAAAGGTGTTCAGGTAAATGAACGTTCAAAAGGGAAGAAGCATCAGGTATTTCGTTTGTCCTTTGATGCGAAAGCAGTTGTCGGGGATGAAAGCATCAACAAAGTGCTGGACTATATGCATCATAACCACTGTGAGTGGCAAGTGGAATCTAGTTGAAGATTACACAAAGTATGCTTATTCAAGTGCAGGGTTTTATGAAAGAGAAGAAGAAGGAATTGTTAAAGTTGAAGATTTTCGAGCAATGATCTCAGAGTCCTCTACGAGTGACTCTGAGGGGTAATACATCCATGCTAATCCGGTTGAAGCAGAAATTGTAGATAATGAGGAAGATTACTTATACAGTTCCGCACGAGATTATGGTGGCATCAAAGGATTGATCGATGTAGAGTTTTTAGATTGAGGCACGTGTTACAAACGCGCACCAGCGTTGATTGAAGATTCCACCCCCTCAGAGTCACCCCAGGGAAGGGGAGTGGGATAGCGGACTCTGAGGAATACAGGTAGCAGTATATTTGATCATGCCCACACATCGAATACACGAAGAGAAAGAGACCTTCTATTTCACCACATTTACCTGTTACAAATGGCTTCCATTGCTGGAGCAGGCCGAGATTCATACGTATTAACTGGATAAATCAATTATCAAGCCGTGGACTCGTCACTTGTGGTTATGTTATGATGCCTAATCATTTACATCTGCTTGTATATGTTCAGAAGGACTGCAAAGGACTTAACAGTGTACTTGGAGAGGGTAAACGATTTATGGCTTATGAAATTATTTCAAGACTGATAGACAAAAATGAAAAATCAATTTTGGCACAACTGGCTAAAGGTGTTCAGGTAAATGAACGTTCAAAAGGGAAGAAGCATCAGGTATTTCGTTTGTCCTTTGATGCGAAAGCAGTTGTCGGGGATGAAAGCATCAACAAAGTGCTGGACTATATGCATCATAACCTTGTGAGTGGCAAGTGGGATCTAGTTGAAGATTACACAAAGTATGCTTATTCAAGTGCAGGGTTTTATAAAAGAGAAGAAGAAGGAATTGTTAAAGTTGAAGATTTTCGAGCAATGATCTCAGAGTCCTCTACGAGTGACTCTGAGGGGTAGGAACTCCCACGAGCTGAAGTATGTAGAAAGCACTACAATTATTTGGCGACAGATAAGCGGGATGTTCTGCAGGCACTTGGCATACAGCTAAGTAAGGCCATGTGCTATATCGTTTGTTAGAGCCTTTTATTACATCAAATATGAGAGGCCAAATCGCACCACATATGAAAATGGGAGAAGATCAGAATCTGTTCTATCAACCCACTTTTGTTGTTCTTGGGGTATTTGACCAATGTAGACAGTCGATTCATAGCTATGAAAGTCAAGAAGCCCAAGCTTAGTGTTCAGGTCAAGTCCGATTCTAGATGTTACTTTATAAGTTATCCGAGGAACAAAATTTATAGTTGCTCCAAGGTATTCATCTTTGATTGGAATCTGTTGACGCTCAACAATTCGTTCAGCTTTAGATTTGTAAATGTTAACACCAATACCGCTGAGTAATTTTAAGCGGTCATTGGTCCAAAGTTCTTTGTAAATCTCATAATGAATCGAAAAATAGAGTAAACTCCTTTTTTCATTTTCCGAAACTCTTGATTCGTGTTGAAATGGTTGACTTTCCGAGGCGTATGATAACTCCATTTCATGATACCAATCTTTATTGTTTTTAATAGATAATGCAATTGATACTCTACTGAAGTTGCTGATTGAGTGTTTAGTTGTTAGGCGTTCTTGTGTCTCGTAGTTGTAAATATTCTCCGCTCGTTGGTAAAAATCAGAGTTGTGATAAGCTTTAATATAATACTTGTTCTGACTAGATAGAGTTGAACAACTGAGAAAAGCTATAAGTAAGACAAATATCTGTTTCATTAGCACTAATAGGCTCTAACATTAATGTAACACGCATATGCGTGATATCCACCTTTCAAATATACCTGTTTCATTCATTTCAAGCCACAAAAAAAGCCCTCTCCATCCCGATAGCTATCGGGAGAGAAGGCTTTCTATATCTATATCTATTAAGCGCTGATGTTTCTTACATCATTCCGCCCATGCCGCCACCCATTCCGGCTGGCATAGCTGGAGCTGCGCCTTCTTTCTCCGGCTCCTCAGCAACTACACATTCGGTAGTCAATAGGAGAGAAGCGATAGAAGAAGCGTTCTCAAGCGCTAGTCTTGTCACCTTAGTAGGATCAATGATACCCGCTTTGAACATGTTTACATACTCGCCATTTGCAGCGTTGAATCCGTAATCAGCTTTTCCAGCCAATACATCATTCACAACTACAGAAGCTTCTCCACCTGCGTTCTCCACGATCGTTCTCAATGGAGACTGGATCGCCAACTTCACGATAGCAACACCTGTGTTTTGATCTTCATTCTCAAGAGAAAGACTATCCAACGCTTTCATTGCTCTGATAAGGGCAACACCACCACCAGCTACGATACCTTCTTGTACGGCAGCTCTTGTTGCGTGAAGTGCATCATCCACTCGGTCTTTCTTCTCTTTCATTTCTACCTCAGTAGCTGCACCTATGTAAAGGATTGCCACTCCGCCAGAAAGCTTAGCAAGACGCTCTTGTAGCTTCTCTTTATCGTAATCTGAAGTAGTGTTCTCGATTTGCTGCTTGATCTGGTTTACCCGAGCCTCAATATCTTCTTTTTTACCAGCACCATTTACGATGGTAGTGTTGTCTTTATCGATATTGATTTTCTCAGCAGTACCTAAGTAATCAAGTGTAGCGTTCTCTAGTTTGTAGCCTCTTTCTTCAGAGATTACTGTACCACCAGTAAGGATAGCGATATCCTCAAGCATTGCTTTTCTTCGGTCTCCGAAACCTGGAGCTTTCACAGCAGCAATTTTCAGTGATCCTCTGATTTTGTTTACCACAAGTGTAGCAAGCGCTTCACCTTCAACGTCCTCAGCGATGATCAACAATGGCTTACCAGTCTGAGCAGTAGCTTCCAGAACAGGAAGAAGCTCTTTCATGTTAGAAACCTTCTTGTCGTAGATCAGGATGTATGGGTTTTCCAGCTCAGCATCCATCTTGTCTGTGTTAGTCACGAAGTACGGAGAAAGGTATCCTCTGTCAAACTGCATACCTTCTACAGTCTTCACTTCAGTCTCAGTACCTTTTGCTTCTTCTACAGTGATTACACCGTCTTTACCTACTTTGTCCATTGCATCAGCAATCATCTTACCGATTTCAGGATCGTTGTTAGCAGATACTGAAGCTACCTGAGCGATCTCTTCAGAAGTTTTGATGTCTTTAGACTGTGATCTAAGGTTTTCAACTACAGCAGCTACTGCTTTGTCGATACCTCTTTTCAAATCCATTGGGTTTGCACCTGCAGCCACGTTTTTGATTCCGTGTCCGAAGATTGCCTGCGTCAATACAGTTGCAGTAGTGGTACCGTCTCCAGCATCGTCAGCTGTTTTAGAAGCTACTTCTTTCACAAGCTGAGCGCCCATGTTTTCGATTGGTTCCTTAAGCTCGATTTCTTTCGCTACAGAAACACCATCTTTTGTTACAGTAGGTGCACCAAATTTCTTGTCAAGGATTACATTTCGTCCCTTAGGTCCAAGTGTTACTTTAACTGCGTCTGCAAGGATGTCAACACCAGTCTTGATGCTGTCTCTTGCGTCGGTATTAAAGAATATATCTTTTGCCATGATTATTATTGATTTTCAGTTTTGAGATTAATTATACAATTCCGTAGATATCAGCTTCCTTCATGATCAGGAATTCTCTTCCGTCAATGGTGATCTCAGTACCTGAGTATTTACCATAAAGTACCTGGTCGCCGACCTTCACGTTGATAGGTTCGTCTTTCTTACCAGTACCGATAGCGACAATTTCTCCTCGTTGAGGTTTTTCTTTCGCAGTGTCAGGGATAATAATTCCAGACGCTGTTTTTTCTTCGGCCGCAGCAGGTTCTACAAGAACTCTGTCAGCAAGTGGTTTGAAATTTACTTTGGACATGTTTGTAAACGTTTATGTTTAGTTGAATTTCTAGTTTGGTCTGTGGTGTATCATTTTGTGTGCCAAGTCCAATATGACAGCTGTATTCGTAGGTTGTCATGACATTTTTACAGAATCAGACGTCACTTTTGACTAATTCCTCGTTTTAGTCTTGACAAACTGACATTTCAATTTTAATTTTCTTTAAAATGAATGAAGTATGGATAGTTTAAAACATGACTGGCTGACAGAAGGACTGATTGATTACGAATACAAGAAATATATTTTGCTGGCGTATTTGAAAGACGTAGGAAAGCGTTTTAACCAATCGGAATTGTATCCGTTCATGACCGACTTGATTTTTCACTATCGAAACCTGATAAAAGTCCGTGAGAGCAAGAAACTGATGTATGACAGTTTTCCTGAAACATTGACCAAAGCAGACTTTAATAAGCTGCGACTGACCTATGATAAGATCGTCAACGACGATGAAGTCATGCAGCAAATTGAAGAGATCATTTCTTTCGCGATTCCGAAAATGAAAGGTATGTTGGAAGAGGGGAAAGAACTATATGAATTTGTGGAGGAAAACATAAACCTGGAGCCGGTCGGCCTTTCGCCGATCTACTCTGATGAAGGATATCTGTTTATCAACCACGATGCTTCCAGCGATGTGTCTATCTATCGATATCAGATGACACTTTTCGAGCATGCAGAAGAAAAATACAGAAGCATGGCTACAGAGTTTTTGATGAACGAAATGAAGGGGTTAAGTAAGACTTATGAAAACATTAAAGTGGAGCTTACCCGACAATTTACGGAGCTACCAAACCCGGCTACCTACCTGGCAACAACCAAGCTTAAGTTCCCTTTAATTGAAACCGTACTTCCTGTTGCCAAGCGTATGCTTGTCAGAGAGATCTCAGTTTCATAGGGTCCGGGTATTCGAATCGCCTTTTTGATATGGGTTAAATAATAGCTAGCTTCAAATACCCTAAATCTATTTGCTGTGCCTCGAATTCGACACCTTGCCCTGTGGTTGTTTTTTTGTGTTGTATGCACATCAAATCTATATGCTCAAATTCCTGAGGAAAACGACCTACTAAAGCAAGGCGAAGCATTGAATGATGCAGGTTATTATGACAGTGCGGTTCAGGTACTTTTAAGGGCTAAATCAATAAGTGCTCAAGGCGAAGAAAGGTTAATTGATGTCTTCTATGCACTTGGTGAAAGTTATTTAAATCTGGGATTATGCGATAGTGCAGATTATTATATCAGGCTGGGGTTAGATAAAAGCACCGAATCGAGCATTGATCAGGCAAACGGTTTCCATAAGTTGGCGAAAGCAGAGGGTGGCTGTGCGGGCAAGTGGGGTGAGGCTGCTCAGATACTTAAGAAATCAATTGCCATTAAGCAGTCTCATTTTGGTGCGGAGAGTGTGCAAGTGTCCAAGGACTACACGCTGATGGGATATCTTTATCATTTTCATGGAGATTATGATTCGGCGCTGTATTTTCTGGAAAAAGCACTCGTCATAAGAGAGGATAATCCGGATATAGATTCGGTAGAGTTATCAGTCACCTATTATTATCTCGGCAATGTTTTTGAACGGAAAGGTCAATTGAAAAAGGCGCTAAGTTTTAATCAAAAGGCTTTAAAAATTCGGGAGAAGAAGCTTAGGCCAAACCATCCATCCACGTCTAATTGTCTGAATAATGTAGGAAATAATTATAAGGCAATGGGTAATTATGATCGTGCACTCGACTATTACCTGAGGGGATTGGAAATAAGGAAACAAACGCTTGGTCCCGATCACGTAAATGTTGGGGCGAGTTACTATTCAATCGGAACACTTTATGGCAACCTGTTTAATTACCGCAGAGCTATCCATTTTATTGAACAAGGGAATGTAATCGTCAAGAAGCGGTTCGGTGAACAATTGCCCGTGTTGCACACCTATTATGCCTATTTGGGAAGATTATATGCTAAAGCTGGTAATGAAAAAAAGGCTAAGGAGCTACTTGATCGTTCCCAAATGTTGGCAGAAAAGCATCTGAATGCTAATCATCCTTACCTGGCTATTGTCTACAATATCGTTGGACAATATTATGCCGATCGCAATTTGCTTGAACGCCAGAAAGAATATCATCAAAAGGCCCTTGCTATTTACCAATCTGATAATGCTGCTACTATAGCAGAGGCGGATGTTTTGATGAGATTAGGAGAGGCAAACGCAAAATTGAATATGTTTCAGCAAGCCGATATCTACTATAGAGACGCGCTGAAAATCTATAGTGATAAACTTGGGTCGAAGAACCCTAAGGTTGCGACATTATATCAACTGGTTGGTGATCTGAAGAAGGCACAAGGTGAAACGGAAGAGGCCTTGGACTATTATCGGAGTTCCTTAGAAGCCATTTCTTTAAAGAAAGTAAACTACAATGATATTGATATACAATTTTTCACTCATAAACAGGTTGCTTTAAACAGTCTCAATAGAATCGCTTCTACTTATTCAGAGATGGGTGACGATGAGCTTACTATATCGATTCGATACTATGAAAAAGCCATTGATCTGATTGATCTGATCGCATCTGAGTTTCAGCTTGAAGAATCCAGAAACCAGCTTTCCAAAGATACTCGCGCGGTATTTGACGGTGTTGTCGCTGCAGCTTATCAGCTCTATGAAAATAGAAATGATGCAGAGTACAAACACTTACTTTTTGAGGTCATTGAAAAAAGTAAATCTCCTGTTTTGAAAGCCAGAATATATGAAAATGAAGCGAAGCGCTTTGCAGGAGTGCCGGATTCTTTGGTCACTAGAGAGCAGGACATACGTGTTGAAGTTGCTTATTATAGAGAGCAATTGCGGGATGCGATTGCAATGGGTGAGCAGGAAAAAATGGATTTGTTTCAGCAGGAGGTTTTTGATGCGCAAAGTACCTATGAAGCTTTCAAATTGAAGCTTAGGGAGCAGTATCCCAAATACTATGACTATTGGTACACTAATGAAACTTTAACTGCTGAAGACCTGCAGGGATCTTTGGCTGAGGATGAAATGCTAATAACATATTACTGGGGGAAGAATAGCATCTTCATTACAGGAATAAGTCAGCAAACGATTAATCTCGAAAAGATTCCGATTACGGAATACTTGACAAATTCGATCGAAGACTATCACAGGAGTTTGACCGATAATGTTTTCATAGTGGAATCTTCAGTTGAGGCTGATAGTTTGCTGGTTACTTCAGCATATTACCTGTACTCAAAATTGGTTAAGCCTGTTATTCCGAAATCGGAGATTCCGGATAAACTAACAATTATACCGGATGGTCCACTGAGCAGGCTTAGTTTCGGCACATTACTTACTGAATCAGCTGAACCTATAGATGTTCAGTATGAGCAACTGACTTACCTTCTTTCAAATTACGATATTAGCTACGGTTACAATGCAGCATTAACTTATCGATCCTCCGATGGTAACACAGGTCTGAGATTTGGTGGTTTTGCACCTTCCTATAGTCAGATGTTGTATGAGGACATTGATTCATCAAAACATCCAATGACATATGAATTAGTAAGGAATGGGAAGCTACCACTACCTGGTGCAATTGCGGAAGTTCGTGAAATTCAACAATTGATTGGTGGAAAGATCTGGGTAAATGAAGAAGCATCGGAAAGTGTATTTAAGAAAAATGCCAACCAATACAGTATCCTCCATCTCGCAATGCATAGTTTACTGAATCATCAGGAACCTGCGTATTCAGAATTACTATTTAATGCTGAGAATGACACCCTAAACGATGGATACCTAACAATCGATGAGATATACAATTTAGATATAGAGGCCACCATGGTAGTGCTGAGCGCATGCAGCAGCGGGGGTGGATCGATGCAGGTAGGAGAGGGCCCAATTAGTTTTACCCGGGCTTTTAGTTATGCCGGCTGCCCAAGTGTGATTATGAGTATGTGGAAATTACCTGATGCTGCAACCAGTAAGATTATGGTTGAGTTTTATAAAAGAATAAAAGCGGGGGAATCTAAGGACCAGGCACTCCGAAATGCTCAGCTCAGTTATTTGTCGGAGGCTGAAGATCCATTGTACAGGCATCCGTTCTTTTGGGGGAGTTTTGTGGCAATGGGTGATACTGAACCGATAAATGACGAGACAGAAAGGTATTGGATGTGGATTCTACTTGCACTATTGCTCGTGGGACTGGTTTTCGGTTTTCAGAGAAGGTTTGTCTGAAGACTCGTTTATGCTATTTCAATAAATCCAGTATTTCTACAGCTCTTTCCGCTTTGTAGTGATTCGGATTGCCTTTAATTTGTGCAAGTATTGCTTTTGCTTTTTCGGGTTCATCAGTTTGTAAATAGGCAATGGCTAAATACCATCTTGCTTGCTCTTCAAACCTACTGTCTGAGTTTGCTACGCTTTGAAGCTCTGTGATTGCAGACTCATACTCCTCCAGATAAAGATAACTCAGGCCCTTCAGGAAACTCGACTGGGCAGTATGGGTGTTTTGGATGTAATTGAACACCTCGGCATAATTGCCATTATTATAGGTGACAAGTGCATGATCCAGGCTACCCTCACCATCCCGCGAAGTAATAAACATCTCGTATGGTTGACTTAGCTCATAAGCCAATACGTCATTGAGTGTTGGTTGTGTCAGCTGATAAATAGCAAATGTGGAAACAGCCAATACGAGAACGGCAGCCGCGATTTTGATAATTCGCAAGGAAGATCTTTGAGAAGAGTAATCATTGATAAGCTTTTGCTTCTTTTCAAGCGTCTGGCTCAGATAGTCATCCATTTGACTTTCATCAGCATCAAACCTTTCCTTCATATTTAAAATGCCTTGAGCAATACCCCGTGCTACCTCATCTGTTTCAAGTAGATGCTTTACCTCACTCATGGTTTTTGAATCAAGAATCCCATTGAGGTAATCCTCAATCAGCTCGTAATTGTATTTGGTTTTCACTTTGCTATTCATTTAATTTCTTAAATACACTTTTCAGTTTATTTCGTGCTGCTGATTTTCTGTTGGCTACCGTCTTTTCGCTTGAGTCTATGATTTCTGCAATCTCACGGTTGTCATATCCTTGTTGGTGTAGCTGCCATATTTTGTAGTCTTTCTCATCCAGACTTGTCCGTATCAAATGATCGATATTTTCCATTGAAAACCTAATCTCTACATCCGGCAGACGATTTAGCTCTGGTTTATAATTGCTGTTTAGCAATTTTTTTCGCCTCGCAGTTTTTGTAATAAAGGTTATACATTCATTTTTTGCTACCTGAAACAACCACCCTTCAAAATTTTCTATTTCATTGGCTTTTTCATATTGCAATAGTTTGATCAGTACTTCCGAAGCAACATTTTCAGCATGTTCAATATTCCCAATGCGACCGATGCAATAGGCCGTAAGACTCCTATGATAGTGCGTGTAGAGCCTGCCAAAGACAGATTTATCCCCACTCGCAAATCTTCGCCACAAAGATTCCCGATCCTCATCCTTTTTTGCTGATATGTACATATGCTATCCTTTAGACTTATAGCTGCCAAATATTTCCCGATTTCTCTTTAGGCATAAAACTCAGCCTAGATTGGGAAAAATGTTTGGGTTACCAGTCTTTAAGTTAAACAGGATATGAATTGATCACCAATTTAATTTAGCAGTGAGCGGAAAGGAACACTATCGTGGATGAGCAGAGCCCGTCAAAGCAATTAAACCTGTGAATGGTGAACTCACTTAGTAGTTGACGTTACTTAATGGGCATCTAAGGCGGCATTCCATTGGGAAATGGAATGCAGAGGCGACTCTATGAGTCGCCTTATTTATTCTAAGATGCTAAAGATTTGAAAACTCAATTACCGGTTGAATCAGAATCACCCTGAGTGAGGTCTTGCAGGGAGGAATTGTCCGAATCAGCAGGCTGAATACCTTGTGGGATTACAGGTTGAGCGTTTTGAGCATTGTCAATGTTAGGGCTTGTAAGTCCACCTTCATCTTGTGTTGGCTGGATGAAGTTTGTAGAAACAGATAATACGAGTAGTGCAATAGCAAATCCCCAAGTCAGCTTTTCAAGTAAATCTCCAGTCTTCTTAACACCCATTAGCTGAGTGGTTCCGGACCCTCCAAACTGGCTTGAAAGCCCACCACCTTTAGGGTTTTGTGCCAAAACCACAAGGATTAACAAAACAGCTACTATTACAATCAGGGTTACTATTATTCCGTACATCTATTCAATCTTTGAAATTAAGTCCGCAAAGTAAGATTTTTTTTCGGGATATTTCAAGCTTAATGCTTCATAGATTTCGATTGCACGCTTTTTATTTCCCTGATGCAGATAAATTTCAGCTAAATATTCGGAGGCAAGGTTAGGATCCCACGCTGCACTCTCCTCTGCTAAGTCTTCAGCCTTTATATCTTCCTTGCGCTGATACTTTATGGTGGGTGATTCTTTTATGAATTTATCAATAATGTCCTGCTGGTCCTTGCGATCAGCTTTGTCATCATCTTTTTTCTCCTCCTTTTTATCTTTTGCAGTAGTCTTTGCTCGAGTGCCTTTTTTTGATGACTCCTTTTCTTTTTTTGAAACAGCTTCTTTTTTTGTGGAGGTTTTCTTTTTAGTGGCTTTCTTTTCTGTAGTAGCTTTAGTTGATGACTTTTTCTTTGTTTCTGTCTTCTTCGTTTCCTTTTTAGAAGTGCTTTTCTTTTCTTTTTTTTCTACGGCAGTTGCTTTTTCAGTTTGCTTGGGCTTTTCCTCTTTCTCATCCTTTTTAGTAGTAGGCTTATCATCTTCCGCTGACTTTTCTTCCTTTTTAGCACTTTTTTTTCTGGGATTCTTTCGAGCTACTGGCTTTGCCTTAGATAAGTCAGGGAGCTTTATTTTTTCTTCTTCTCCTTCTTTCTTTTCGTCTTGTTTTTTAGATGGTTGCTCTTTTGCCTTAGGTTTTTCCTCTTTCTCTTCAGGCAATTTTGACAAATCCGTCTCTTCAGGTGATTTTAGATAGCTTCTTGTTGAGAAACGTGAGAATCGAGGTTCACGAATCACCCGTTCTGCTCTCGCATTTTCCTCAGGTTCTTCTTCCTTAGGTGATGTAGGTTTATCTGCTTCTCTTTTTTCCTCCTTTATAGTGGAAGGTTTTTCTTCTTCCGCTTTAGGTGTATCCCTAGCCTCTTCTTCTGCTTGTTCTTCCTGCTTTATTTTGTCTTTTAACTTCTCTAGTTCTTCCTTTTGGGTGTCTTTTTCTTCAATGGAAGGTTTTTCCTGGGTTTTCTGTTCCTCCGGGTCTGACTTTAAAGAAACCTTTTCAAGTGCTGTTGAGATTGCATCATCTTCTTCAATTTTCTGTTGGACCTCCGCAAATTTTTCACGGGATGCCTTCAGATTCTCCATATCACGCTGCAGCTCTTCCAGAATAGAGTCAAGCTCTCCACTAGGTACCTCAGGGATTTCAGGTTGTGGTTTTTGTTCCTTTTCCTTTATTGAACTTGGACGCACATCCTTTCTGACTTTTTCTTCTTTGGGAGGTGATATCTTAGGTTCAAGACTTTTAGGTTGCTCAGTACCTACAGCCTCTTGAATTGGTGGTTTGTCTTCTTTCTTTTGTTCTGCCGGCTCTGAAGGTTTCTTGGCAGCTACTTTTTCTACCGGTTGTTCAGCAGGAATTTTTTGTTCAGGTGCAGATTTTACCTCTGGGGTTGCTTTTTCCTGAGTAGGGGGCTTGGTCTCTGGGGTTTTGGCCTTCTGGGTCTGAGATGATGTATCAGACTCTTTTTTAGTCTCAGTTTCCGGAGCAGGAGGGTGTGAAAGAAAAAACAGGTTACCGTTCAGGTATTTCTTAAGTAAAATCCGATCTGTTGAATATATAGCGGCAGATGCCACTCTTTTCTTAGTTTTAGGATGCTTTTGCTCTTTGCTGGCTTTTGCCAATAACAACCGAGCGCTAAGAAAATAGGGATATTCACTTACAATGCCTTCCAGCTTTTCTAACTGCTCGCCGGAAAGCTTGCTTGGATCTCTTAGATAGGTGATTAACTCGGTTTTGTTCACAGGACTAGCTAACGGTGTTTAAGCTAAAATTAAGCAAAATCACCAATTTGCAACGGAAGCATTAAAGATATCTAAAACTATTTGGTCGAATATCTCTTCTACAAACGCTTCTTCATCGGATGCCAGATTTGTGGAATTATTGTCAAAATCCTTGAAGAAAGAGAATGATTTGTCAAAATCAAAGGAGGGATCTTGCACATTAGTGTAGGTAGCAGATACAGTAATAGTAATTCTGGATAGCGCAGAAAAATCTGCTTGTCCTTGATTTCCTGCAGTGGCAGCTACAGGGGTAATGGTGTAATTGGATATATAACCATCTATTTGGAGGTCCCCGTTATTATCAACTAACTCCAGGCTGGTATTTTGCTGGAAATAGTCTTTGATGTTCTCAGTAAACAATACGCTCATATTGGATGGGCCGAGCGGGGCATTATTGTAAAACGTCTGGATGGAGATTGTTTTTACATCGGGAGAAATGGATGCCCCGGTAAATGAATAAACACCACAGCCGGTACCAAGCCCCGAGGAGATCAAAAGAATAATTAAACTAAAGGTCTTCCAATTCATATTGCTTGATCTTCCTATACAAAGTTCGTTCCGAAATCCCCAGATCTTCAGCGGCATACTTTCTTTTATTGTTATTCTTTCGCAATGCTTTTATGATCAGTTCTTTTTCTTTTTTCTCAAGTGACAAAGAGTCTTCTAATTCCATTTCATGGGTGATATCTTCTACTTCAGAATCATAGTCATCTTCATTGGAGGAAATTATCAACGTATGTTCCTCTTCTGATTTAGGTTTTCTTTCTTCTTTGTATTCTTCAAGTCTTGAGTGTGAAGAGTCAATGTTCTGAAAAAGCGTCTTGTGATCATCTAATATCTCTTTGTCATTATCATTGCCATCAAGCATTTTAAATACAAGTTTTTTGAGTTCGGCCATATCCGACTTCATATCAAAAAGAACTTTGTATAGGATATCACGTTCCGTGAAATTGTCGTTTGATTCTGCTTTGTTAATAAGGGCTGGCAGGTTGCTTCCAGTACGAGGTAAGTAAGTTTGAATCTGCTCTAATGAAATTTCTCTTTCCACACTAAGCACGCTGATTTGTTCAACCAGGTTTTTAAGCTGTCTAATATTACCTGGAAACCTATGTGATTTCAGATAGTCTTTGGCTGGGTCAGATAGCTTAATAGGCTCAGTTTTATAGTTTTCTGAAAAATCATAAGCAAACTTCTTGAAGAGCAAAATGACATCATCGCCTCGTTCCCTTAGTGCTGGAACATAAATGGGAACCGTACTTAATCGATAATACAAATCTTCTCTGAATTTCCCCCTTCCAACTGCGTCCAGCAAATCAACATTTGTTGCAGCAATTATACGGACATCCGTTTTTAGTACTTTGGAAGAGCCTACTTTAATGAATTCTCCATTCTCAAGCACCCGAAGTAGCCTTGCCTGTGTACTTTGAGGCATCTCACCAATCTCATCCAGGAATATGGTCCCGCTATCCGTCTCCTCAAAATAACCTTTCCTGTCGCCCGTAGCACCAGTAAATGCCCCCTTTTCATGCCCGAATAACTCAGAATCGATCGTTCCTTCTGGTATCGCGCCACAGTTGATTGCAATGAATTGGCCATGCTTTCTATGAGAAAGGCTATGTATGATTTTGGAAAATGACTCTTTTCCTGCACCACTTTCCCCTGAAATTAGCACACTCATGTCAGTAGGGGCAACCTGCATTGCCACACGGATGGCATTGTTGAGTTTGGTGGAATTTCCAACAATCTCAAAACGCTGCTTAATTGCCTGAACCTCAGAATCTATCTTAAAACTCATATCAATTCTCCAAATAAGGTTGCAGGGGTACAATCAGTCACCCGCACATTCACGTAAGTGCCCTTCGGTACATCAGCATCAAAAATGATTACTTTGTTAGCTGAGTTTCTGCCTTGCATTTGCTGATCAGATCGTTTGCTTGTACCCTCTACAAGGACCTTAAATTCTTTACCGATATCAAGTTTATTTCGTTGCAAAGAAATTTCCCTTTGTTTGTCAATAATCTCCTGAAGCCTTCGCTTTTTTACCTCGAGTGGAATATCATCCTCGTATTTTTTTGCAGCAACAGTCCCTGGACGTTCTGAATAAAAGAACATATATGAGAAGTCGTACTTCACATAATCCATCAGGGTAAGTGTATCCTTATGTTCTTCTTCAGTCTCACTACAGAAACCGGCTATCATATCAGAACTAATACCACACTCTTCGCCTAAAATCTTGCGTATGGCATCCACGCGGTTTATATACCATTCCCTGGAATAGGTTCTGTTCATCAGCTCAAGCACCCGTGTGTTCCCACTCTGAGCCGGCAGGTGGATATAGTTGCAGATGTTTTCATACTTCGTCATGGTGATAAGTACTTCATCTGTAATGTCTTTTGGATGTGAAGTTGAAAAACGTACCCGTAAATCTGGACTTACTTTGGCAACCATTTCAATGAGGTTAGCAAAGTTTATGATTTCTTCTACATCATCTTTTTTATTCAGGCGAGCCTTATTGTTCTCTTCTTCCGACCATTTATATGAATCTACATTTTGACCCAGGAGGGTAACCTCTCTGTACCCATTATCGAATAGTTCCTGGGCTTCTGCAACGATTGAGTGTGGATCACGACTTCTTTCTCTTCCTCTTGTAAATGGAACTACACAGAAAGAACACATATTGTCGCATCCCCTCATGATCGATATAAAAGCTGAAACGCCGTTCGAATTGAGTCGAACGGGCGAGATGTCTGCGTAGGTTTCTTCACGTGAAAGGAAGGTATTAATTCCTTTTTCGCCTTCTTCAGCCTGCTTTACCAGTTTTGGCAGGTCTCTATACGCATCGGGACCTAAAACCAGGTCTACGATCTTCTCTTCTTCCAAAAGCTTTGACTTGAGACGCTCCGCCATGCAGCCTAAAACGCCAACAGTCACCTCACGATTTTTCTTTTTAACAGCATTGAAAACTTTTAGACGATTTCTTACGGTTTGCTCAGCCTTTTCGCGGATAGAGCAGGTGTTAATCAAAATAACATCTGCATGTTCGGGTGATGAGGTAGTTCCAAAGCCTTCTTTTTTCAGAATAGAGGTGACAATTTCACTATCTGAAAAATTCATTTGACACCCATAACTCTCTATATAGAGTTTTCTGCGTGCTTTAGTACCATCATCTTTCGTAGTTTTAAAGTCACACGATTCGGCTTGATTTTTCTCTTCTTCCAGTAAATCTATATCTGCTATCAATCCTTGCATGCTGCAAAGATAGAAACAGTAATGACATTTTGTCAGCACTTTGAGTATTGATTTTATCTTTAGCTTTAAAAGAAAAAATGGCTCACATACAAGAGGTGAGGGGATTGGCCCCCAAATATGGAAGTGATTGTTGGTTTGCTCCGAATAGCACCATAGTAGGTGAGGTGGAAATGGGAGATAATTGCACGGTGTGGTTTGGTGCTGTGGTTCGGGGAGATGTTAATTATATCCGAATTGGAAACAACTCCAATATTCAGGATAATGTAACCATTCATGGGACCTATAAGAAATCCGGCACGACAATAGGAAATAATGTATCGATCGGTCATAATGCAGTTGTACATGGATGTACAATAGAAGACAATGTTCTCATTGGTATTGGTGCGATTATTTTGGATGATGCGGTTATCAAATCCGGATCAATCATTGGTGCTGGAACAGTTGTGCTTGCTGGAACGATAGTAGAAGAAAACTCTGTCTATGGTGGAGTCCCTGGTAAAAAACTCAAAAGCATGGATGCGGAGAATAAAGAAATGCTTGGTAGAATTGCAGGGAACTATACCATGTATGCCGGATGGTTTAAAGAAAAATAGCTTATGAGATTACTTGTTAAAATATTACTGTCTTCTATTGCAGTTGTCGTCGCGTCTTACCTACTACCCGGAGTGGTGGTTGACTCATTCATGACAGCTATCATTATTGCCGTGATTCTATCTTTACTGAATGCAACTGTCAAGCCAATTTTAATTGTATTGACTATTCCATTAACGGTAGTGACACTAGGTCTTTTCCTGATAGTAATTAATGCCCTTATTGTGTTAATTGCAGATTCGCTTATATCCGGATTTGATGTGCACAATTTCTGGTGGGCACTTTTGTTTAGCTTGCTGCTGTCACTAATTAATGCATTCCTTGCTGATCTAAGTAAAGAGGATCAGAAATAAACAGGACACTGAGGATCCTTCTTGTAATTCCTCAATTTAATTCTGTAATTGAGTAGCACTTCATGGGTTCCTCTTGAGTGGTTGTTAAGAGCATTCACGGTAGCATCATACGCATATCCAAGTCTGAAATTTTCATTTAAGATAAGCTGAGTAAGAAAAACAAGGGCATCACCACTTCGATAGGATACTCCTGCATAAGCGATCCCATCAAATATGATTGTTGCGTTGAGATCCCAACCAACTCTGCTTTGTTCCTGATATCGAAATAGAGCAGAAGGACTGAATTTGACATTTCGGTTAATATCCAAAACGATACCGCCTGTGGCATAATAGTATCGACTTTCTCTGCCTTCTGAAGTTGTTCCATCAGCTTGCACTTGATAAAGACTATTTTCTAAAATATACGGTACCGAAATACCGGCATACATTTTTGGGTTAGCAAAGTAGATACCTGTCCCAAAGTTTGGCGTGAAACGGGTAGGAGTGCCTGTTAGCAGCTCATCGTCCTCATTGAGTACATTTAATCGAGTAAAATCTGATCTTCGGTTATCGAATCCACCGGAAAGTCCCATCGCCAAAATACCTACTCCTGTTTTTATCTTGTAAGCTCCACTTACATAAATTGCGGACTCTTCATGTACGCCTATCACATCACGTGTTGCTTGTAGACCTAATCCAATTTGGTTTCCATAAAAAGAACTGTGAACGGATAGTATGTTAGAAGTAGGTGCTCCGTCTACATTGATCCACTGCTTTCTATGAATAAAACTGGCACTTAAAATATTTAGACTTCCGGCATATGCAGGATTGATCGCCAGACCATTGAACATATAAGTGGACATGACTGGTCGCTGCTGTGCGGTAACACAGCCAGCGATTATCATGAGTATTATTAATACAGTGGATTTCTTCATTCGTCCTAAAGTTATCTAACTAATTCTAAATATCCCTGAATAGGATCCTCTCCGGTACCCAAGTCAATTACATAGAAGTAGGTACCTGATGGTAATGTAAGGCCACCACCTCCGACATTGCTTAGTCCTTCAAACCTAACCGATGTATTATTATATCCATCAATATCGAAAATCTTTTGACCTGCGCGGTTGTAAATTTTCACGTTATTGTTAGGGAAATAGTCAATACAATCAATCAATAAGAAGTCGTTCTTGCCATCTGCATTCGCTGAAACTCCATTGTAGATTGTTAATGATGTTTCTATAGTAAAAGCAGCATCGTATGTACAGCCATTCTCTGCTGTGAAGGTTACTGTATAGTCGCCAGGATAAGCATCTATAAGCCTTGAGTCAGTTCCAACTACTGTTCCGTTGGCATCTCTCCATTCATATTCAGTAGCGAGGTTGAATTCTTCAAAACCGATAATTGCAGAACCTGTAAACTGATTAGTTGATCCATCTTCTGTTCTTAGACAAACTGAGTTGTTGAATATTACTTCGTACTCTGGAGCAACCACTTCATAATTAATCTGGACAGGTGTCTCAGCAGACTGACAACCAGTTGCAAGGTTTGTAGCTCTTACAAGATACGTCGTGGTATCCAGGTTAAATACTTGCGATCCTGTAGCATATGGGCTAGTCATGTCACTTGGATCAAACCATTCGAATAAGAACCCATTGGTAATTCCATCCACATTGGCAATAGCGCTACCGTTTGCAAACTGACAATTATCTCTTCCATTGTTCACTATGACGGTCGGAGTGTTTGGTGTCACAGCATTGTTTTGTATTGTGAAGACCTCTGAAGCAATACAACCGGTAATAACATGGGCTAACTCTAAAGTGTACATACCAGCATCCAGTGAATCAATAAAGAATGTATTTCCAATCTGGGTGTTGGCATCATTATACCAGGTAATATTCACAGTTGACAAGTTAGGGACACTTACTGAAGCATATCCATTCTTTTCATCAAAGCACACAGTTACATCACTTGTGGTGAGTTCATAAACCGGCATTTTTGTTGCGTTTTCAACAGTGACTTCTGTGGCATTGGACTGACAGAAGTTATCTATTTGATCGACTACAAGTACAACATAATTACCATCTGCCAAATTCTCTACTAGAGAACCAGTGTAATCCGCATTAGCTGGGTTAGGAGAGGTACCAACAGTGGCAAGGTTTCCAGTGAACCAATAGTAGCTGTAATCACTAATTGACCTGCCAGGAGCTGGAGTTATTACAGAAACTGCCACTTTACCATTTGGATTAACACAATTTGTGTTCGCAGATGAAGTGGTTGATATCGCAATTGGATTTGGAATATCATCCACCATTTCATAAGTCTCCGTTATCGAACAACCTGTTGTGTTGTTTGTCACCTCTACGGTATATGTTCCTGCTGCAATGCCTGAAAGTTCATTTGTATTTGCTCCTGCTAACTGTGATCCACCTGTATAATCATCTGAGGTCAATGGATTACCAGTGCCTGTTCCATAATACCATTCAAAATCATACGTGGCATTTTCAGGCTGACCATCGGCAAGCACAAGCAAGCGACCATTCGGTAGGTTAGGATCACAATTGGTTTGTGCATCAAAATCATCAAGGGTAATGACTGGATAAACAGCATTATCTCTGACTCTCACTTCAAATGGAGGCGTAGAACAATCCAAAGTAGTGTGGGTACCTATTACCCAATAAATCCCACCTTGTGCAGTTGTATAAGCTGCCCCTGCATTGCCAGTGAAGACCGGAGTTGGCGAGCCTACGGTAGGGTCTACATCATAGTAGTCAAAGTCATAATCTGATATCGCACCATCACTCACTGAAGTAACTGTTATACTACCATTTCCAGGTGAACAAGTTGTTGCTGTTGTAGTAGAAACTGCCAATATATCCAGGTCAGCAGGCACTGAAGGCACATCAAACACAGTAACAGTTGTACAAGTGCTTGATAGATTAGTCACTTCTACAGTGTATGTACCAGCTGCAAGTCCTGCCACGGTTGCTGTACTTACTCCTGTTGGGCTAGATCCGTTACCCGGATCAGTATTATTAACAAGAGCTGTTCCCGTTCCTGATCCCAAATACCACTGGAATGTGTATAATGTGTCAGTTTCATCATTACCATCCGCTAACGCTCTCAATGATCCGGCTGGAGTACCAGTAGCAGAGCATGTTGAGTCAGCTGCAATTACCGTGACACGTACATCAGGGTAGAAGATGTCTTCTACAATATCAAAGAACAATGCGTCAGATTCACAGTTAGAATCTGTTTTTCTCACGATGGCGTAATAAGAATCAGCTCCAAGCCCTTCTATTGTCAAGCTGTTAGGGTCAGTTGAGGTAGTTCCTGTAAGCACATTTCCCGGAGTAGTGTACACTTCAAGTGTATAAATACCTGCAGTAGCCATCTGTGCAGAATCAATTCGCGTTCCTCCAACAGAGATTTCAAGTACTGCAAAGCTTCCATTATCAGTACAATAACTCACATTATCAATCTGAGAATCTGTAATGAAAATGGCTTCATCTTCCTGTGGAATATCAAAATTACGCACAGTGCTACACTGCGTGTTAGTATTTGTGACTTGTACAGAGTACTGACCAGCAGATTGATTGGATAGTATTACTGAGGTTGCTCCTGCAATCTCATTACCTGCTGTTGCATTTGAGCCTGTAAACCATTGTACAGTAAAGTGATCGGTCTCATCAAACTTGCTGTTGATAATTACTTCCAGTCCGCCTGTTGCCGTAGTTCCACCCGTACAGTTATTGTCAGGTGTGGTGCTAACTCTTGTAACCTGTGGGTTCCTGGTGGAGTCCTTCACGTTAACTATAGCAGTAGCAACACTACATTGTGTTGTGTTGTTAGTTGCAAGTATATAATAATCACCGCTTGATAGATTATTGATTGTTATTGTAGGCGAACCATTGCCATTGAAAGCGCCAACTGATGGTCCTGTCGCGTTTCCTTGTCTAATGTCCACATTATAATCATTGAGGGAGCCAGTTATATCAGCATCATTGATCACGATGGTTCCACTGTTTCCAGTACACAATGTATCTGGTTGTGTGTTGGATTGAATAGTAGATATATCAAGCGTAGGTGTTGTATTATCTTCTTCAACTTCGTAAGATGCGCGAGTTTTACATCCGTTATTAGGATCCTCGCGATCATAAGCCACTACGGTATAGATACCTGACGGTAATCCAAGTATTTGCGTACTGTCAGCATTCGCAGCGATTGTACCAGCGGTGGCATATCCACCATCGGTGATTTCGTTTGCGACTATAGTTGTATCGGTACCGATCCACCATCTGAAGTAGTAGTTAGTAGAACCATTACCATCGACATCCACGGTGATCTGTCCGTCTCCTGTATCAGCGCTAGGATCACAGAATGTGTCATCTGTAAGGCTGGTTAGACTGATGACCGGATTAGCTGTGTCGTCTTTGATGGTCACAGAAATATCAGCACCTGCAGAAGGACAAAGTCCAGCAGCAGCAATTTGCTGTATAGAGACATTGTAGGTTCCAGCCGGTAGGTTAGAAGCTACATCATCAAAAGCACTACCTGCTGATGTTGAAAGGTTTGCACCAGGGATAGCAGCATCCCATGTGATGGTGTAGTTAGCTGCTTGAGGATCAGTTACTGCAACGAATGCATTATTGAGGTAGAATCCTGTTATCTGGACTGATCCATTAGGTGTACCGGAGCAGTTATCATTATTAGTAAGTGTCATATTACCTGCTCTCAGTTCTATGACCGGATTATTTTCTTCGACCTCATAGGTAACCAGCGCTTTACATCCAAGGAATGGTTGCTCGCGATCATAAGCCACTACGGTATAGATACCTG
>NZ_FZPD01000007.1 GCF_900188325.1 Ekhidna lutea
AGGTCGGAACTCCTGAACGCGAACAGTATGAGGTTGAACTCAAATTGGAACTGATTGGAGACATGATCCAACAAGCCAGGAAGCAGCGTAACCTAACGCAGCAACAACTCGGTGAACTTATTGGAGTTAAGAAGGCACAGATTTCAAGACTTGAGAACAACACAGGGAACGTAACTATCGAAACGATTCTCAAAGTATTCAACGCTCTTGAAGCGAAGGTGAACTTCAACGTTAAGATGCTGAATAATAGAATAAACGTGGCGTAAACGGTGTGTAACAAACACTAGCAGGCATGGCCACATGAGCCATTTGCAGATTTCATTGGGCTAACCGCTCACCTTCCGCCAGGCAAATTTTGTTGCGTTCTACCCTGCCCTTCTGCTGGGGTTTCTTGTGTTTCGCAGTGTCTTTCTGGAAGTTAATCGCACCGTTCATGTTCGCTCTTTCTCCGCTATTTATTACTTTTATGGCCACAGCCCGCTAGTTGGGCGATATCTATGGTAAAATCAAGTCATTTGCACTTTATTTTGTCCAACTCGATCCTCATAAGGTGTTCCACGCTTCACAACCGCCACAATCCGATGTAATAGTTTGTTTCTAATAGCATTTAGGATGGTCATCTTCCCTTTCCCTTCTTCTCGTTTGCGCTTGTAGTATTCCTTCAATTCCGGACAATGTCTAATCGCACTCATAGCTGCCATGTGCAGGTGATATTTCAACACCCTATTAGCAAAACTCGATGTTCCCGGTGATCCTTTGATACTTGTTCCACTACTGTACTCAAACGGAGCTACGCCACAATAGCAGGCCAGCTTCTTCCCGTCCAGCATCCGGGTAAACCCATGCGTATAAACGATCAGGTCTGTAGCCAATACTTTGCCTACACACTTAACCGAGGTAATCAGCTCATACAATGCCCGCACTTCTTTGTCGATCTCAATGACCTCCAGCATTTTGTCTTCTACTTTCTTCAGCGATTGAGCCAGCCCTTCCAATGCTGTTTTACTCAATCGTTTCAGCTCATTGGCAGCTTTCTTATCAATCACTGAGCTCAATTGGATTAATTAGTTTTCTTGAAAAGAGTATCTGAACCATCTACTCTTGAGATATCAGAAAACTATGCAGACAAAGCTTACTTAGACGTTGAAGTGCGTAACCAAACCGCACAAAAGAAATACAATACTTTAAAGTTGAGTAAAACTATGTAGTAAAAAGCTCCTACTTTCGCTTTTCAACTATTTTATCCATGGATACACTCGAACTCATTGGCTGGCTGGGGGCCGGCTGCCTGCTCATCGGATTTGCACTTAATATCTTTCAGAAGATTCATGCAGAATCTAATACCTACCTCTTACTGAATCTCTTTGGTTCCATCCTCCTACTTTACAATGCATACATGAATGGTGCCTTTCCATTCGTAGCAGTAAATTTTGTTTGGGTAGTTTTTTCTTCTTTTAAGTTGATCCAAATGAGACTAAAAGCGTAATGGACGGGACAAAAAGAAGTGATATTCAAATTGGTTCTGAAGTAGCTGTTGTTCAGAAACATCATCAACGATCCGGCGAACTGACCGAAGGAATCGTCAAACGAATTTTAACCAAATCACCAAATCACCCTCATGGGATAAAAGTGATGCTGGAAGATGGGATAGTCGGGAGGGTGAAGCAAGTATTCTGATTGAGTGAAGCCACCAAAGCTTAGCCGTTGTATTTGCTGATTGATCGATGGCATAATGCACTCCGTCTTATAATTAATTCTAAAGGCTATTTCAGGGTATATATTAGTGAAACTAGTTAGTCACTATACCAAAAATAACCATGAGAAAAATTCTTAGTCTGTCAATTATTGCATGCTTTTGTTTCAACCTTACAGCGCAGAATATCCCTGATCATAATAAAAAAATATACAAGAATGAAGAGGGGAAAGTCTATGTAAATAAGGAACTTCCGCTTTACCTAAGTATATCCACAAGCCCGGATGGATCAGGCGGACAGGTGCTTGACGGAAAAGATCCTAAATACAGTAGTCCCATGTATCTGGATTCAGAGGGTTACAATACAATACGTACACCTTGGAAAGTAGACCCGGAAACCAAAAAAACCATCTACCCAAAAGAAGAGGTAATCTTCGAACTTTATGCCGATAGCAAACCACCAACCTCAAGTATTTCATTTGATTCGGATAAACCTGCCAGACTGGATAACAAAGTCATTTTAAAGGCTTGTGCAATCAGTTTGTCATCAAAAGATGAAACCTCCGGAATCGAATCTATTTACTACTCATTGGACAATGCTCCTTTTCAAAAATATGCCTCTCCGATTTCTTTGACGGATGAAAAAACTTATTCATTTACATACTATGCAGTGGACAATGTTGGGAATGTAGAGGAACAGAAAAGTTTATCCATTCAGGTTGATAATAGCGCACCAACTACGTCTATGGAGGTTGAGGGTGATCTTTCAGAAAACATCGTTTCATCCAGATCAAGCATTTCTCTAAACGCAAATGATAAAATTTCTAACGTTTCCAAAACTTTCTATACCATAGATGAAGGAAGAACATTTGAATATGGTTCGCCAATATCTTTAGCCGGATTGAGTGAAGGTGAGCATACCATTACCTATTTCTCAGTGGATATGGTAGATAATAATGAGGAAAAGAAAACTTATAGCTTCTACTTAGATAAGTCAGCACCTCGGGTTATCGATGAAATCATCGGTAATACATTCATTGCAAACGGCAAAGAATACTATTCCGGTAGAACGAAACTGAAATTGGTAGCCATGGATAATAAAGCTGGTGTTAAAGAAATTAGATACTCAGTCAATGGTGGAGAGTTTAAACTATATGAAGCTCCATTTTACCTTACCCAATCAGGAAATCTTAATATTGAAGTGTTGGCTATGGATAAAGTGAACAATAGGGTTCGCTCGACGGAATTTTCTGACAAAAACAACCTGTTGAGTTACGTTGATTTATCAGGACCATCCCTGAATTTTAATCTTTCAGGGCCTTCTTTCACTGTAAAAGACACGGTATATATCTCCAAAGAAACGGCGATTTCTTTAAGGGGAACAGACAATGATTCCGGATTCAAAGAGATTGACTATCAGATTGATAATGGCTCAGCTACTACATATAGCGAACCATTTAAAATTGAAGACGAGGGATTTCATGCTGTAACGTACAATGGCTATGACAATCTATCCAACTCCAGCACTGAATCTATTTTATGCATTGTAGATAATAGTGGACCTGAAGTATTTAGTCGATTCAGCATCGATTCGAATAAATCAAAAATGGTAGAAGGTAAAGAAATGAAGGTCTATCCACCACATGTCGTTTTGTTCTTATCATCGACTGACAGCTATGCAGGACTTGATAAAATCAGTTATCAGATAAATGATGGTCCCGTGCTTCCTTACAAAAGCCTGATCGAAAACTTCAAAAAAGATACACCATACAAAATAACGGTACTGGTTGTAGACAAGCTTGGCAATGAAAATCAGAAAGACATAATGTTCTACATTGATTAATGAATGACTTAAATTTGAAGTATGAACTATAGAAAAGCTGTACTCGTATGTGTAGCTTTCTTACACACCGCCTATTTGTGTTTTACTCAGGAGTTAAGTGAAGAAACCCAGAGCCAGCTCACACATTATGAGCAAGCTCTGAAAGTGGCACAAGACGAGGGTAAATACGATAATGCTGCAGGAATCTGTGGGAAAGTTGCATATATCTATTGGGACAATAGAAAGTACGCTGAAGCCATCTCCTATTTTGAGAAATCCATTGAATACAATGAGAAAGTAAATAATAGAAATGGCGTAAAAAGTGCCTACTACAATCTTGGACTTCTGCGCATTGATAATGAGCAATACGTGGAGGCACTTAATGATTTTAACAGCGGAATTGCCATCGCTAAAGAACTGAATCAAAAGAACCATGTGCTTTCGGGGCTGATAAATGCTGCTTCTGTAAGTCAAAGCTTAGGACAAAATCAGGAAGCAATCAATCTAGCTCTTGAAGCTTTGGATATCGCCAAAGAGATGGAAAACCTTAATTTGACAAAACGATGCTACGGCATACTTTATGAAAGCTATCAGTCTGTTGGTAATTCTGAAAAATCAATCGAGTACTTCGATCTTTATTCCACTGTAGACAGATTCCTAAGAAACGAGCAGGAAAAGAAAGTGAAAGAAGAGTCAGAGCGTCAAGTCGCAGTGATTTCCAGTCAAAAAGCACAGTCCGACCGAGACCTACTGAGCAGTAATCAAAAACTGCAAGTAGCAAAAGATTCGTTACAAAGGGCACGCGAGATCACCGAACGTCAAAGACTTCAGCTAAAGTTGAATGAAGTAACCTTAAGAGAGCAGGAAGCCCAGTTAGAAAACGAGCGATTGATTCGTAATGGACTAATCATTATTACGTCTTTAACCTTCCTTTTCCTGGTAATTCTGTACCTCCAATACCGACAAAAGCAGAAGAAAAACAAGCTGCTTAGCAAGCAAAACGACCAAATTACCAAGCAAAAAGAAGAGATTCAAAAGCAAGGGAAAAACCTTTCCATTAAAAATGAAGAACTCTCTGCTGTAAACAAAGAGAAGAATTTAATGATGAGTATGGTAGCTCACGATCTAAAAAAACCAATAAATGACCTGACTTCTCTTTCCCAAATTCTGGAACAATACAAGGACAAATTACCCGAAGACTTCAATCACCTGGTGAGCGTTCTGAAAAAATCCTCAAGTGGCTATCGGGAGATGGTACATAAAATTTTGGATGCAGGGGCAATTGAAAGCAGAAAGCTTAACGTAGTTCAGGAAAAGCTTAACGTAAGAGAGGTTTTGGAGGATAACGCACAGTCCCAAAGCCTAACTGCAGGTAAAAAGAGTATTTCTTTCGATTTGGGAAATATTCCTGATAACTCCTTCGTCAAAGGAGACCGAATTTATCTAACTCAGGCCATTGAAAATGTGCTTTACAATGCAGTGAAATATTCTCCGGAAGGATCTGTCATTGAACTTGGTGCAGCAGCTTCGAACGGAGAAAGTCTTGAGATTTTTGTAAAAGACCATGGACCGGGTATAACAAGTGAAGATCAAAAATATTTGTTTGAAACCTTCAAGCCATTGAAAAATGGAGATATGGAATCTACAGGCTTAGGCTTATCCATTTCCAAAAAATACATTGAAGCAATGAGTGGAGCCATCCGATTCGAAAGCAGTGAAGGTGAAGGCACGACCTTCTTCATGGAATTGCCAAAGTGGGATAGCTAAACTTTCCCTTGTTTCACCCATTCTTTTCGGTTTAGCTTAATTATAGGTTATTATAGGAATAGAAGACGAATTTTATTATTTCGATTTCTTTAACCGCTCTCCTTGCTCATTCATTATAATTCCGAATATTTACTATTTTAGATGATTAGGTTAATTTTTAATAAACCGTCGGATAGTTAAATAAATGGAAACTAGACCCAAAGAGGGGATTCAGGGATTAATTGAAAATTGGCGAAGTGATTTAATTGCGGCGGTGAGTGTCGCACTCATTGCTTTACCACTTTCATTAGGTATTGCGTTAGCAGCTGGGGCACCTGCGATGGCTGGTATCTTTTCAGCAGTTGTGGGTGGGGTGGTCACAACCTTTTATCGGGGAGGCCATATATCAGTCAACGGACCTGCCAAAGGAGTCATTGGCGTAATACTTTTGGGTATTACATTGATGGACGATGGTACAGGTCAGGCCTTTAATTATGTATTGGCAGCTGTAGTTGTTTCCGGGGCAATTCAAGTGTTATTAGGATTATTGAAATTGGGTCGATTAGCGGATATCTTCCATTCTTCCGTGATTCACGGCATTTTGGCAGCCATCGGAATTATCATTTTTGCGAAACAGATCCATGTTGCCCTTGGCACACATTCTGATAGTTCGAGCATCATACAAAACCTCATCGATGCGGTTGTATACTTACCTCAAGCCAATCCGTTTGTCGTGATCATTTCTTTGGCAGGCTTGCTTTTACTATTGTATCATTCCAAAATAAGCCTCCGGTTTTTTCATTTTTTACCTGCACCCATGTGGGTCATAGCCCTCTCCATTCCATTTGCCTATGCCTTCAATTTCTTTGACCAACATACCCTTTCATTCTTTGGAAAAGCATATGAGGTAGGTCCTCATCTATTGTTGGACATCCCCGATACCATCAAGGATTCAATCATGCACCCGAATTTCAGTAAAATCGATACACTGGATTTTTGGACAACTGTATTCTCCATTTTGATTATCACAAGCATTGAATCCCTGACTATAGCGAAAGCTGTTGATAAAATCGATCCTTATAAACGGAAGACTGATTTGGATAAGGATTTAACAGGTATTGGATTGAGTACCATGGCAGCTGGTTTGATTGGTGGTATGCCAATCATTGCAGTGATTATTCGGAGTACGGTTAATGTCCATAATGGTGCGAAGACCAGGTGGTCGAATATGTATCAGGGACTTTTGTTGCTGCTTTTTATTGTGGTTTTGAGCCCAATAATGAGACAAGTACCGCTATGTGCTTTTGCTATTCTACTCGTTTATACAGGATTTAAATTGGCATCACCTTCGGTATTCAAACAAGCCTATAATCAAGGAACTGAGCAACTAATATTCTTTATAGCGACGATGATTCTAACCCTCTATACCAATTTATTAATTGGTTTACTCGGTGGATTATTGTTGGCACTTGTCATTCACATGCTATTGGCAAGGCTGTCCATTTCTCAATTTTTTAGAATGGTTTATAACTCGCGCACAAAATTGCTAAAGCAACCAGATGGCAGTTTCGATTTAAAAATTAGAGGGATTGCAAATTTTTTAGGCATTCTGAAAGTCGACAAACTAGTAGCTCAAATTCCTCCCGGGGCTAATGTCAATATTGATTTATCAGAAACAAGACTGGTAGGCATGACCTATATGGACTACCTGGTGGAATTCTTAAAAATGCAAAGGAATACAGGTGGTAGCGTCTTTATAACAGGATTGGATTCACATGTTTCATCAACGACGTATAACAGAGCTTTAAAAATCAGTTTATCCGATTCAGCCGCTAAATTATCGCAAAGGCAAAAGCGATTACGAAATTTAGCAACCAAGAAAGATTATCAATTCACGAGTCATGTTGATTGGAATACGCTATATCTAAAGAAGTTCCACTTTTTTGAAATCAGGCCTATTGAACGCAAATACAATTGCCTCAAAGGAACATTTAACGATTTGAATGTGTCTTGGGAAATTGCGGACGTCACATTCAATGAAGGTCAGGCTTTTACAGCTGAGACGTTTAATACAACGCTAATGGTCATAAAGTTGAATAAAAAAATACCCATTTTCACAATGGAAAAAGAAGGGGTATTTGATAAAATATTTGATCGGGTGATTGCCTTTACAGGCTATAAGGATATTGATTTTGAGATGTACCCGGATTTTTCTAGAAAATTCCTGCTTAAGGGCAAAAGAGAATCTCAGATTCGGTCATTTTTTACAGATGAAATCATTCGCTTTTTCGAAAATCATCAAATTTATCATTTAGAAAGCAATGGCGAGGCGCTACTCATTTTTGATAAAATTAAACTGGCCCGAACCGATGAAACCATTAAGTTTATTAATTACGGTGAAGAATTGGCCCGGCTTTTAGTTGCAAAAACACCATAATCAAGATGCTATAACGAAAGCCCTCCAGTGTCATAGAATCAACACACTCGCACACTCATAGCATCAATGTCAGAAGGTCGTTTCTTTGGTCGTGTGAAAGTAATATTCATTTAATCCCTCACAATTGGGGGGAGCAACTATTTCTAACTACTTTGGAGGTTCGATGCTATTGGTAAAACCTAACTATGGATATTAATTACACACCTTTATTCATCATTATCGCCATCGCATGGCTTGTACCTCTTATACTCTCGTGGCTTCAGATTTCAGGATCTTATGCGGTCATACTAAAGATCATCTTAGGAGTTGTTATAGGCCCGTATGTGTTGGACTGGATGGCAGAAACACCTTACATGGACTTTCTGTCCAAAACCGGCTTCCTGTTCCTTATCTTTCTGGCAGGATTAGAAATAGATGTGAATAAGATTATCGCATCATTGCCTCGGAAATTAAGACTATCCGATATGGTCAGCAACACCCTAATAATGGCTACCATCATCTATTTTGGCTCATTATTGCTTTCAATTCCGGCCGCCTGGCTAATGAATCAGATGCTAGGTGTAGATATCGTCTTTTTCACTCTGCTTCTCCCAACAGTTGCCGTAAGCATCACTGTGCCTATCCTCAAGTCTGAGGGCCAGTTGACAAGGAGATTTGGGCAGGTATTGCTGATGGAAGGTGCCATTGCTACCGTGATGAGTATCATTTTGATCTCTATATATTCTGGGGTTCTTAACAAAGGTTTTCAGGTAGAATTGCTCCTGTTTGCGGTAATATTTGTTGTATTTGTTGTCACATACATAGTGGGCAAACGCTTGCTCAAAGTCCGTACCTTTCAAAAGCTGCTCTATACATTAGAACATGCAGCCAGTCAAATCCGAGTAAGGGGCGCAGTTGCATTGCTACTTTTCTTTGTAATCGTCGCACACCTTATCAACACAGAACTGGTGATGGGTGCCTTTTTTGCAGGAACATTACTTAGCATGTTTGTCAGTAAAGAACGTTCTGCGTTGCTGTTTAAACTAGATGGAATGAGCTATGGGTTCTTCATTCCAATATTCTTTATCATGGTGGGGGTAAATTTGGATCTTTCGGCACTTAGCAATTTTCAGGAATCCATTCCCTTAATTTTTACCCTGGTAGCCGGATTTTATATTATCCAGATTATTCCTTCTCTTATTATGACCAGGATATTCGGCATTAAGAAGGCTATCGCTGGAGGTATGCTCAATACAGCTCGAATGGGATTATGCATTGCTACAGCTCAAATCGGACTATCCCTAGGTGTAATTTCAACTGCAGATAACGCAGGAATTGTGGCTTCCGCTATCATTGTCAGCTTAGTCTCTCCGATGATTTACAGACTCCTGAGCAGTGAAAAAGAAGAGCACCATGGTATCTATATTTTCGGGGGTAGTAAGGCCAGTCTACACCTGGCAGAAAGATTAAACATGCATGATTCGTCATGCATCACCTATCTTCAGAATAAACAAATGGCTCCAGAGTTTGACCGCAAAGGCATCAACCATGAAGATGCAGATAAACTTGACACTGATTTTCTCAACACCCTTAACATTAGAAGAAGTGATTTAGTCATCGTGCTAACAGAGTCTCGTGTGCTTAATCTGGAACTCACACGACATTTAAAAAATGAACTAAAACACACAAAAATCATTACTCGAAAACAGTCAGCTGCTCATGACCTGATCGACCCGCAAGGTGAACTGAAAATTGTGGATCATGATGAAGTACTGGCTGGACATATTGAAGAAATGGTTACACGGCCTAATGCTGTGGGTACCCTGCAAGAAAGCTTTGGTACTTATAGAGTGGAAGAAATACATATAAAAAGGAAAGATATCCACCGAAAACTAGTGAAAGAAGTAGCTTTCCCTCCATCAGGATCGCTCGTTATCCAAAGAAGAAACGGGGAGGTATTTATACCACATGGTGATACTCACTTGCTCTTAGGAGATATAATCACAGTAATTGGAAACACGTCGGCTTTGCATGACTTTAGGGATATTCTTGAGGGCTGACCTGAATTTTAATAAACGCATTGGTCTGATCGGTTATCTTATACAGATCTGATATTCGGTACCCAACAACCCATGCGATCTGGTTATCTGACTCAACAACCAGCACTTTATTTTTTCGTGTTATTGGCACTTTCTCATCAATCAATAGATCACTTATCCTTTTCTTCCCCGTCATTCCTAAAGGTTGAAACTTGTCTCCTTCCTTCCATGACCTTATCACCAAGGGGAAACTGATCTTCTCGGCATCAAAAAAAGCTATCTCTGAATTGTTAAAAACAACCTGATCACTTTCAACCCGGCTAATTTCAAATGACAGGTCTCCAATCAAATATTCACCTGTGTTATTAACTTTGACACTCTTTAGTTGTAGGGAATGATCTTTATCAATGAAAATAGATTCACGATCCATCGTAATGAGCCAGTTCTCAACCGGAAAGCTTTTTCCGGATTTTCCTCTAGCTTCAAAGATTTCCTTTGAAGTGGCATAATTAGCACCAAAAACAGAAGCAATCTCGGCTAATATTAAAACATCTGATTCACCACTGATCCAATCTAACCTGAGCTCATAACTTCCTGATTTTTCTAAAAGAAACTTAGACTTAATTTCATCAACTCTTCGTTGAATGAGATCATCTGCATAATTCAAACGTTCAGCTGTTTTCGAAAAAGTGCTGATCAGAGAAATATTTAATTTTTCTAACTCTGGAATTACTTCATGTCGGATCAGATTCCTGTCATAATCGGACTTATTGTTACTGGAATCCTCCCTCCACTCAAGCCCTACATCCATAGCATAATTGTGTAAATCTTGTTTTGAAGAGAAAAGCAAAGGCCTGATGATTCGTTCATTTTTAATCGGAATACCTGAAACACCCTTTATACCTGTTCCGCGACTCAAGTTCAGAATAACAGTCTCTAAAGAATCATTTAAATGGTGTGCGGTAGCAATTTTATTTAGCTGATATTCAACAGCAAGTTCATTAAACCATTGATAACGGGCATTTCTTGCTTCAAGCTGGATAGATCCTGATCCAAGATCAAAGGCTTTTACAAAGCAATTAATGTGATGATCGTCTGCCCATTTCATCACAAAAGCTTCATCTGCATCGGATTCATCACCTCTCAAACCGAAATTGCAGTGGGCGAGGGAAACTGAAATTCCTTCATCCATGAAAAGCTTAGCCATAACCATGCTATCGAGTCCACCACTGACCGCTAAGAGTACTTTTTCATCTTTCTCAATCAAATGATTGGAATGAATGTAATCATGGAACTGTTTTTGTAAAGAATGCACAACTCGATCAGTTAATTTTGCCGCATGTGGAAGTTACTCCAAACCATTTTAGTTTTAATTTCCCTGTCCTGTACCTCTGGCCTCTTAGCTCAGAAGGTGGATAGGATCAAATACAAAGCTGATGATTTATTTGAATTTCGTAAAGATGGCGAAAAGATCAGAAGGTTAATTGGCAATGTGGTTTTCGCGCAGGAGACCTCTACCATGTATTGTGATAGCTCATATTACTATGTGAAGGATAACATAATGGAGGCCTTTGGCAAGGTGAGAATAGTGGACGATTCAGTAACCATTACTTCTCGGAAATTAATTTATAATGGACAGGATCGCACCGCCAAACTCCGGGAAAATGTTGTCTATGTAAAAGGCGATCAGCGACTTACCACAAATTTCCTTGACTATAACATGGATACCGAAGTAGGTAATTACTTCAATGGTGGCAAGCTTAAAGATTCAGTGAATGTGCTTACCAGTGAGACAGGCTACTACTACGGCATTCAGAAATATGCACTTTTCTGGGATGGTGTAGTACTCACTGCACCGGATTATGTATTAAAATCAGACACCCTCAGATACAATACCGTTCCGAAAATTGCCATTACCGAAGGGAAAACGACAATAATCACTGAAGATGAATCAATTCTTCATGCAAAAGGAGGAACCTTTAGAACCAAAATAGAACAATCAGAATTCGTTGATGGAACAGTCGAAACTAAAGATTACTATATGGAAGGTGACGAGCTTTTGTTCGATGACCTTAAGAAATACTATGATGCCAAAGGAAATGTAAAACTCACTTCCAAAGAAGATGATGTAGTTATCACCGGTGATAAAGGATTTGCTGATAAAGCCAATGGCATTAGTAAAGTGTACGGTAATGCACTGATGAGAAGATTTCTGGAAAAAGACACCCTATACCTTGCTGCTGATACCCTTGTTTCCATCGAGAGTGACTATGATTCAGCGAAGCGAATCCTGGCATATCATAATGTCAGAATATGGAAAAGAAACCTTCAGGGATTAGCAGATTCAGCCGCCTATTTCCTTCAAGACTCAATGCTGTACTTTTATAAAGATCCTATATTCTGGAATCTCAAAAATCAACTTGAGGGAGACACCATAGCTATGGAGGTTACAGAAAAAGAAATCAAAAACATGTCTTTGCTTCAAAATGCATTTCTTGCCACAGAGGACACCCTTCAGAACTACAACCAGATAAAAGGGCGTACAATGCTGGCGTCTTTTAAACGATCGGAAATTAAGCGGATCGATGTGAATGGAAATGGTGAAAGCATCTATTATGTGCTTGATGAAGATGATCCGAATAATATTATCACCCTGGGTATGAACCGAATTTTATGTAGTGACATGACCATCCGCTTCCAAAATGAAGAGTTGAAGAACATTTCGTTCTATGTAAAACCTGAAGCCAGATTTATCCCCCCTCATGAGTTAACAGATGGTGTCCAAAAATTAGGTGGCTTTGAGTGGCGTGGAGCTGAGAGGCCAAAATTGGAAGATTTACTTAGCGACCACATCACGCTTCAAACAGAAGAAGAAAAGCCCAAACAAATCATACCTCCGAAGAGGTTGAACATAGAAGGTGGCCCTAAAAAAGGAAATGATTTGTTAAAATCCCTTAAAGAGGGCGGTGAATAATAAACGCTTGTTTTCGTTTAAGGTATAAGTCCTTAGTTTTGCCGACCTATTAAAAAATTATGAGGGAAATTCGAATTCTTTTCTTGTTAATCATTGCCGTCAGTATTGTAGGGTGTGGCAAGTTTCGCAAGATTCAAAAAAGTGGAGACTGGAAAGTGAAGTATGAGGCAGCCCTTGCCTACTATGAAGAAGAAGATTATCACCGATCAATCATGCTGCTTGAAGATATTCTACCCATCATTCGTGGTACAGAGGAGGCTGAATTAGGTAATTTCTACCTCGCATACAGCTATTTTCATCAAAAGCAATACATTCTAAGCGCTCATCACTTCAGTGAGTTTGTGAAAATCTATGGACGATCAGAGTATGTCATGGAGGCAAGCTATATGAATGCATACTCCTTGTATCTTCAGTCACCTGACTATCAATTGGATCAAACAGTGACATATGAAGCCATTGCAGCCATGCAAAATTTCATCAATAGATATCCAACCTCAGATTATGCTTCTGATGCCGATCGAATCATTGATGATATGCAGCAAAAGCTTGAAAAGAAGGCATATGAGCAATGTAAATTGTATTACAAGCTAAGAAGGTATAAGTCAGCATTGGTCGTGTATCAAAACTTTGCCAATGATTTCCCGGACTCTCATTACAACGAAGAAGTTTCTTACTTAAGAATCGAAACTTCATATGATTATGCGAGAGAAAGTATCCGATCCAGACAAAAAGAAAGGTATCAAAATGCCATTGATCACTACCTGGCATTCATTGACAAATACCCAAATAGCAAATATTTGAAAGATGCTGAGAGAATTTATGATGAAAGCATCAAAGAAATAACTAAATTTGCAGATTCAAATTAAAAAGAGCGAAATGCAGCACGTAACTTCTTCACTTATTACCAGAGACAATCAGGACATTTTAGAGCCAACAGGCAATTTGTACGAATCTTTGGTGATTATCGCTAAAAGAGCAAGACAAATCAGTGCAAATCAGAAAGAAGAGCTTAACGCTAAGCTTGCTGAATTTGCTTCTTCAGTAGATAATTTGGAAGAAATCTTTGAAAATAGAGAGCAGATTGAAATCTCTAAGTTTTACGAGCGTATGCCAAAGCCTACCACCTCAGCAATTGAGGAGTTTCTTAATGGCGAATTAAATTTCAGATTACCTGAAGAAGAAGACGAGTCTCGCTCAGATTTAGCATAAATTAGTCGCCATGTTGGCGGGTAAGAAAATATTATTAGCGGTTTGTGGGTCAATAGCGGCCTATAAAACCGCTTTTTTTGTGCGTTTACTAAAGAAGGAAGGTGCTGAAGTGAAGGTTATTATGACCGAAAGTGCCAAAGACTTCATCACTCCTCTTACACTTGCTACACTTTCTAAAAATCCTGTCTTTTCGGAATACTTCAATAAAGAGAGTGGCGAATGGCACAACCATGTAGAGCTAGGTATGTGGGCCGATCTGATGCTAATAGCTCCGCTTAGTGCTAATACATTAGGGAAGATGGCCAACGGGATTTGTGACAACCTCCTTTTAGCTACTTACCTTTCAGCCAAATGTCCGGTAATGGTAGCTCCTGCAATGGACCTGGATATGTATCAGCATCCTTCTACGAAAGAGAATTTAAAAAAGCTTCAATCTTTTGGAAACGAAGTGATCGAAGCTCGAGATGGGGAGCTAGCCAGTGGCCTTTCAGGTCAGGGTAGAATGGCTGAACCGGAAGAATTACTTGAGATAATAAAAAAAAAGTTTGAAAGCTTCGAAGCACTGAGGGGCAAACGTGTGCTTATTACATCGGGACCTACTTTTGAAGCGATAGACCCGGTGAGATTTATTGGAAATCACTCATCTGGCAAAATGGGAACTGCCATTGCAAAAGCATTTCAAAATGCAGGTGCTGAGACTACCATGATATCCGGTCCGGCAGACTACTTTCCAGATCATGGAAACCTAATAAAAGTTCAATCAGCTAATGAGATGTTGGCTGAAGCAGAAAAACATTATTCAGAAGCTGACATTGTTATCTTTTCGGCTGCAGTATCTGACTACCGACCTGAAAATCCTGCAACGGAAAAAATCAAGAAAAAGGATGATACACTACAAGTCAACCTGGTAAAGAATCCGGACATTGCTGCGGAGCTTGGAAAGAAAAAGAAAAATCAATTCCACATTGGATTTGCACTGGAAACCAACAATGAAGAAGTCAACGCAAAAGAGAAGCTTAAAAAAAAGAATTTTGATCTGATTGTGTTAAACTCCCTCAACGATAATGGGGCTGGATTTCAACGTGACACGAATAAGGTTACCTTCTTTGACAATAACAATAACACATACAAATTTGAGTTGAAGAGTAAGACGGATGTGGCAACAGATATCGTGGATTATGTAATTAAAAACCTTAAATGAAATACTTAGGAGTTATCCTTCTTTTTATCACCTCACTCTCTCATTCACAGGAGCTCAACTGTAGGGTGATTGTCAATGCCCAGCAAATTCAAACTACTGAACGTGCCATTTTCACGGAAATGGAGACTGAATTCGCTCAGTTTCTTAATACAACCAAATGGACCAATGATGAATTTCAGGAAGAAGAAGTGATTAATTGTAACCTGGTGATTACTATGACTGATATGCCGAGTATAGGGGTATTTAAAGCATCGGTTCAGGTCCTTTCCAGCCGCCCTGTTCACGGAACCAGTTACGAGTCTGTAGTCATGAACTTCGCTGATCGTGACTGGGACTTTGAATATGTACAATCACAGCCACTTAGATTCAACGAAAACACTTTCACCAGTAATATCACATCTATGTTGGCGTACTACGCCTACATGATTATCGGATTTGATTATGACACGTTCTCTGAACTTGGCGGCACACCACATTTTGCAAATGCGTTCAAAATTGTAAATAATGCGCAGCAAACAAGCTACCCGGGTTGGCAGCAATTTAACAGTGTAAGAAACAGGTATTGGCTGGTTGAAAACGTACAAAATCCACAATTGGAGCCCATACGCAAAGCCTTGTACACTTATCATCGGCATGGATTGGACATCATGGCTGACAATCGTGAAGAAGCTGAAAAAAATATATTGGCTGCACTTTCTGAAATTCAAAAAGCAAACAGAGCACGACCGAGATCTATTCTTACCATCAGCTTCATGGATGCAAAAGCCGGTGAAATACAACAAATTTTTACCGAATCTAGCCTGGCTACCCGCAGACAGGCATACAACCTACTCAACAATGTAGATCCATCAAGAACAGATGAATATAAGGCGTTGATTGAGTAGTCTCTGATATCTTTGTGATCCTTTTATGATCAAGTCGCTACAGATAAAGAACTACGCACTTATTCGGGAATTGGAAATGTCCCCTTCTTCCCGATTAAATATCATAACCGGCGAGACCGGTGCAGGTAAATCGATCATGCTTGGCGCAGTAGGTCTGCTTCTTGGCAAGCGGGCAGATACAAAGGTATTGTTGGATGAAAATCAAAAGTGTATAGTAGAAGGAGTATTTGACATCTCTTCATACGCACTTCAAAGTATTTTTAAAACAGAAGACTTGGATTATGAATCCGAATGTGTCATCCGAAGAGAGATAAACCCTTCAGGAAAGTCACGTGCATTTGTAAATGATACACCTACCAACCTCAGCACATTAAAAGCTATTGGAGAGAAGCTCATGGATGTACACTCTCAGCATGAGTCACTGCAACTTGGTAGTAATTTATATCAACTCAATGCACTCGATGCTTTTGCTGCACATCCCGAATTGATAAGCAACTTTAAGCAGGCTTATAAAAGCTACTCAGCTGCAAAAAAGGATCTGGATAAGCTGCAGGCACTTGCTGCTCAAAGTGCAGAAGATGCTGACTATAAGCAGTTCTTGCTTAATGAGCTACTAGAAGCTAACCTTGACGACCTCAATCAGGAAGCATTGGAAAGTGAGCTTGAGGTGCTTGAAAATGCAGAAGATATCAAGCTCAAGTTATCACAGACAATTCATATGCTTGATGAATCTGAGGTTGCCATTATTCAGCAATTGACTGAATCAAAATCACTCATTCACTCTATTGCGTCTTTCTCAAAGGAGCTGGAAAACATTAGTGAACGTATTGACAGTGCTTCTATTGAACTTTCAGACATCTCCAATGAGATGCAGCGAATACAGGATAAAGTAGAACATGATCCTGAAAAGATTCAGGAACTAAAAGACCGACTGGATTTGCTGTTTAGACTACAAAAGAAACACACTGTTCTTACTGTATCAGAACTGATTCAAATTCGGGATGATTTAGATCTAAGTCTGAGTAAAGTTGCAAACCTGGATAGCGAAATAGCTAAAGCCCGGAAGGAGCTGGATGAAGCTGAGCGAGGAATGAAAGAAAAAGGAGCCAAACTTTCTGAATCAAGAAAACTCTCTGCTTTGAACTTCTCAGATGAAATCGAAAAGATCATTCATCAAATTGGAATTGAAAATGGGACAGTGGAGATTCAGGTAAATCCCGGCGAACCTTCTTCCAATGGCCTTGATACCATTGATATGCTTTTTAGCGCAAACAAAGGCATTAAGCCTCAGGAGTTAAAAGAGGTAGCTTCAGGAGGAGAATTTTCCAGATTAATCTTTGCTGTAAAGTACCTAATCGCAGATAAGACGGCTATGCCTACTATCATTTTTGATGAAATAGATACAGGTGTTTCAGGAGAGGTGGCTTTGCAGATGATTCGTATGATGAAACATATGTCTCAAAACCATCAGGTGATTAGCATTAGCCATCTTCCGCAGTTCGCAGCTGGCGGTGATGCGCATTACTTCGTATACAAAGATCACAGCTCTGATAGATCTGTAAGTAGAATCAAACGTCTTGCTGATGAAGATCGCATCGCGGAAATAGCTAAGATGATTGGCGGGGAAAACCCTGGTGCCTCTGCTTTAGCCAGTGCGAAGGAGCTACTGCAAATGTCCCCTGAAAGATCAAATTAAAAATCTGTCACCCCGAATATATTTCAGGGTCTATTTTTACTGAAATATATTTGAGCTCTGAAATAAGTTCAGAATGACAATTAATTGAAGAAAATATTATGTCAAATAACCTACTAAAAGGAAAAAGAGGAATTATCTCCGGTGCATTGGATCAAAATTCCATAGCATGGAAAGTTGCTGAAAAAGCGCATGAACAAGGAGCAACATTTACACTAACAAACGCTCCTATCGCCATGAGAATGGGAGAAATCAATAAGCTCGGTGAACAATGTAATGCAGAAATCATCCCAGCAGATGCCACCTCAATGGAAGATCTTGAAAACCTTTTTACCAAGTCCCAGGAAACACTTGGTGGAAAAATTGATTTTGTATTACACTCAATCGGGATGAGTCCTAATGTAAGAAAAGGCAAAGATTATGGTGACCTTAACTATGATTGGTTTCAAAAAACATTAGATGTTTCTGCTTTGTCCTTTCATAAAATGATGCAAACGGCAGAGAAGCTGGATGCGATGAATGAATGGGGATCGATTCTTGGGCTTTCCTATATTGCTGCACAGCGAACATTCCCTGATTACTCCGATATGGCTCAAGCCAAAGCTTTACTGGAGTCTATTGCAAGAAGCTACGGCTATCGATTCGGAATAAGCAAAAAGGTACGAGTAAATACCATCTCACAATCCCCTACAATGACAACCGCAGGTTCAGGAGTGCCCGGTTTTGATGTATTCTTTAACTATGCTGATAAAATGTCGCCTTTAGGAAATGCCGACGCAGAGAGCTGTGCAGATTATTGCATCAGCATGTTCTCTGACCTTACCCGCATGGTGACTATGCAGAACCTGATGCATGATGGTGGATTCTCTACTTCTGGCATTACGGATGCATTGGTTGAGGAACTTAGTAAGTAGCAACTTATTTGTCATCCTGAGCCTGTCGAAGGAGACATTATAGTAATTTTTCAAAGAACGTGTCATTCTGAGCCTGCCTGTCGGCAGACAGGCGTAGCGAAGAATCTTCTTAATTAAGGGTAGATCCTTCACTTCGTTCAGGATGACATCCTATAAAAATCACGTAAATGATATCGTTTCCCAACGCAAAAATCAATCTTGGGCTCAACATTGTGAGCAAGCGGGGGGATGGCTATCACAACATTGAAAGCTGTTTTTATCCTATTCCATGGCACGATTGCCTGGAAGTGATAGAAGCAGCTTCTTTTACTTTTCAAAGCTACGGGTTGAGCATTCCGGGAGGTGCTTCTTCCAATCTGTGCGTAAAAGCATACGAACTTCTAAAAGCAGACTTTGACATCCCTCCTGTAGAAATTCATTTACTCAAGAACATTCCTATGGGTGCAGGACTTGGGGGTGGTTCGGCGGATGGAGCATTTACGTTAATAATGCTGAATGAACTATTTGCTTTAGGAGTCTCTGACTTGCAACTTGAAAATTACGCATTGCAACTTGGTAGCGATTGCCCGTTCTTTATCAAAAACCATCCTGCAATTGCAAAAAGTCGAGGAGAAGAGTTGATGTCAATTGACCTGAAGCTATCAGGGCATTACTTAGCCATTCACAATCCAGACATCCATATATCTACCAAAGAGGCCTATGTCGGAGTGTCCCCAAAACAATCTGACCTCTCTGTTACTGAAATAATCAAGCGCCCCATTAGAGAATGGAAAGACACCTTAAAAAATGATTTTGAGGATTCAATATTTCCTAACCATCCCAAGGTCGAGCAGCTAAAAAATGAAATGTACGAAGCAGGAGCAACATATGCCTCAATGACAGGGAGTGGCAGTACGGTATTTGGGCTTTTTGAAGTGGCTCCTGAAAATTCAAATTGGAAGTTGATCAAGTTGTAAATCAGCTGATGGAAGTAGCTAAATTCACTCAATGAAATTTCGTTCGAATTTTTTCTCGGCTTTATCCGACTTATGAACTCCTATGCTACTCACAGCGCCACTTAACAACGATTTGCCCCAATAATTAAAAATAGCTCTGGAGCTGTCTCTACGTTGAAAAATGGTGCCCTTTCGTAAAAAAACAAGATAACTTGGATTCTTATTTTTAACCACGAACGTATTGGCAAAGAATGTCTTTATACCCTGTCCGAATCCTTGCGTATCATGGGTCTTCGTATTCAGAATTTGGATTTTTAGGTCGTCGTATCGGAAACGCATTTCACCTCTCGAAAGCGTATCATTTGCCCTGAAATTAAAATATAAATCCCTTGCATAGCCGCTCTTAATATTGACATTGGCCACCGGTCCAAGCATACGATTCATTGAATCAAGCTGAAAATCTTTCACCGTGCCGTTTAATGAAAAAGGCTCATTTTCATCTTTCAAATTAAACGCTCCATTGACTTCAAATCTGCCAGATTCCATCAATTTACCGTTAGCATGTAACAGCATCATATCTGCTGAGGTCATATCAACATTCCCTACATTCCGTAAGGTGACATCCAGGCTATCAAATGAAATCTCACCATAAGTGAAATAATTATCCGGCTTTTCCCTGTATTTGATTGCTCCCTTTAAACTAATAGTATCTATATGAAAGGCGGTTTCCAGCTCTCTGATATAATGCTGAGGCAGATGACGAATCTGATTTTCCGGAAATGGTACCCCTTTATCGCGATAAATGAGCGCACTCAGATCATCAACATTAACTTTTCCCACCTCATACCTCTTTTCTGAAAGTATTGCTTTTAGATCAATTTCATCTACGTAAATTGATCCGACAGATACATCAAACCAGTCATTTTGCCTTTCGAGGTTTTCAGAATATTCTAACGCTGAGTATTTAGGAATTAAATGAATATCATCCATGCCAAGTGTGTTTGCAGGATAATCAAATTGATACCTTTCAAGGGATAGGTTATAGTTTTCTCCAATCGGCATAAAATAGGGTCCGGCTTTAAACGACAGACGGTCCAGTCGATCCATAATTTGGTCTGCAGTCAATGTATCTTCAGACTGAAACGATTCAATTAAGAGGTCTCCATTTTGAACTAAATAATTCCGTTGATTTGTAGTGTCACTAAAATTAAAATTGATACCCGTTATAGATGTGTACCCGACCTCTATGGGTGAAGTAAATGGATTGTTTTTACCACTATTACCTATTTGCAAGTCACCAGATGGATTTCTTACCAAAAGAGAATCGACTTTAAATTTCTTGCTCTCATAAAGCCCTTCCAAATCGAGATTTTTGAATTGAATTGATGGAACCAGCAAGTGTGAGAACTGCTTATGATCAGCATAATAAAAAGAGTCAATAGTTAGGTTTTTGGTGGCGCTGTGATATGAAGTACGATTTAAGCTTAAAGAATCTCCAGAAGGTAGATATGGGCTAATCCGATTAGCAATAAAAATCATTGAATCTGAATAAATAGCTCCATCAGTAAATGGCTTGTCCCTGGGGAAACTCAGGTCGAATAATTCCACATTTAATACATCCAACCTAAGTGAATCGAGATTAGCCTCTCCTTGTGGGACGATCATTACATTTGACGAATCTATTTTAAGCCGCTTCATCACCATGGTAAATGGATTTCTTGATTGCAATGAGTCTGAACCTGCTTTCTTTCCCATTTTAGCTAATTGAAGTCTAATATTAGGACCGATTAAATGAACCAAATCAGTAAACAGGTGATTTTCATCAAAGAATTTGGATTGCTCAAATGCAGTTAATCTCACGAAAGGAACATCAGCATTCAAAAGCATACGGGAAGTATCGTGTGAATTGATTGGTTTAACCAGCAGGTCATAAAAGAGCATCTCACTATTGGAAGTATCATAGCTCCATTTCGCAAGCTCAACCTGATGATTATAGGCCGCCGATCGTAGGCTGATATTTTCAATACCCATACTCCTAAAAGCAGTAGAGTCTCCAACAAATATATCTGCATCCAGCCCGTCCATTGAGAGTTCTAGCGAATCGACATTTCCACTTAAGCGCCCACCACTTACGATCAATTCTTTCTCGATTCCTAAACCTCCTTTTTCACCTCCTTTTACCATGTGGACGTCAAATTCAAAATCTGGGTTTACTAAAAAAGCACGCCGAAAAGCAGTGTAGTTACCATCAATCAAGCTATCGATGCTGATTTCTGAAATCATCAGCGAATCAAAGCGCCCGTGTACATGCTGGTTATTTGTTTCAATGTCCACTTCCCAATCGATCAGCTGAAAAGCGGACATTCGATCATCGATTAAAAGGTTTTCTCCGATCACTTTAATGCTATCGCGATCGAAGGAAAAATTTCTGGCAATTAATTTTGAATCATTAAACAATCGCTGAAAACTGCGACTAGCGGCACTCACATGAATGTATCTCATGTCCAGATCAATCCGATTTACGTTGATGCCTTTTGGTAAGGTCAACTCCACATCCGAAAATCGTATCTGGTCAATTGAAATTTCCCTGAAGAAAGGAGCAATTGATTGGTATAGATTATTAACGGTAACCTTCTGCTGCTTTGTGGTACTTCCTGTATTTCTAACCACTAGTAAAGCATTGGAGAGTTCCATTGTTCCCGCGATAAGTACCTTATCAGCAATAGCCCGCTGAAAGTCTATATTCTTTAGCTTAAAATTGGGTACCTCAGCATCTACCAGGATTTTTGTTTCATTGCCCTCCCTTTCATGACTTATCTGCATGTTTTTAAAACTCAGCTCAGAATCAAATGAATTGACGCGCAAAAGCTCAAAGAAAACCGTATGGGTGCTGTCAGGCAAAAGATAGGAATAGTTGTGAATATCTAGCTCTATGTCTTCAAAATATTTGAACCGATGATCAAATCGATAATTGCTTGTATCCAAATGGATATTATGAAATACAACACTTGACTCCTCCACCTTCAACCGCTGATAGGTATCTACCTTGTCTATCTTAATATCTACGTGAGCGTTGTTCACTCTAAGCTTACCTACATCCAATGATCCGAAAATGTTGAAAATAAGTGTAAGCAAGGAATTATCAGTTTTATCCTTTTGCTTGATTGTGTGTGATTCATCATCCACAAACACGATTGGTTCATCCAAAATCAACTCTTCAATAATCAGGTGATTGTCCTGATAGGCTGATACATAATCAACCCCTTTAAAACTCAATTTAGGAACATGGATATCATATACGTTTACATCATTTTGTCCTTCAAATGTCACTCCTGACGAGGCTAATGGCTGTACTCTCAGATTCTCAAAAGTGAGAATAGAATCAGCAGTGGAAAGGATAAATTTGTCAAAGGTGATTTGGTGGATACTATCTGGTAGATGAAAGTGCTGGTTACGTATTTCCAGTTGGATTTGCTCCGAGTAAAAGACTTGATTTTTTCGAGCAGTTGAATCCATTAACAAATTCTTTACAAGAAAATCAATTTCTCCCAGTGCAAACTGATCCCCATCATATTGCAGATCCCCATCCTGAATTCGGAAATAGTCGATCTTAAGCACTTTGAGATAATCTGATATGGCCTTATACATATTACCAGCCTCAAAACTGAATTTTGTACGTTTGTCCGTTTCCAGACTGACCATATCAATGTCAGGATCCACCACACGCACACTTTTTATGATCAGCTCTTTGTCGAGGTATAGTTCATAGATAGACTCCAGATCGATGACCAGTTCAGCAAGATGAATTTCATAGATATTGTTGAGTCCCAGTTTGCTAAAATCGTGTGTAGAATCTGCTTGCAGATGCAGGTTATTGACCTTGATTCTACTTTCAAACGCATCAAAATCCAATGACTCAAATTTTATCTGATAAAATCCATTTGTCTCCCTTTTGATGACTTCATTGAGGATGGTGCCTGCATAGCTTTTACCCACAAAGAAAAGGGTAGCCCCCAGCCCAAGAATAAACAGTATTATTCCCATGCTCCAGAGGATAGTCCTCCTTGTATTAGGCTTGAATGGGTTAGGCATATTTCAGTGCCGATTTGGCGGCAACCTAAAATACGAAAAGAAATGCAGAACGTGTCTGCTCAGAGAGCATTATGGAATAAACATTCCATACATCCGCTATTTTTGAAAGGTGTATATCACGCATATACGTGATATATTAATGTTATATGCCATAAGTGCTACTTCAAAAATTTTCACCTCATGAAAACCAGCAGCCTCACAAAACTCATTTTTACTCTAATAACTCTTCTACTTACCAATCATATTTATGCTCAATCGGATTCTAAAAAATTGAAAAATATTACGTCTGAACTTGCAGATCTTTCAAATCAAACTTTTCATTCGTTTGTTGAAGACAAGGCATTTAAATTAATCCAAAATGGAAATGAGATTTACGATAACTCAAATACAAAAACGGACTTGGAAAAGCAATATTCGAAGTTCTTGGAAGTACAAAATGATATAAAATCAGTCGTCAAGGGAAAGTATCATTCAGCATATGAACAAGGAAAGCAAAACGTTCTTGCTGGAACAGTCCCAGGGTTTACTTCTAGGTCTTTACCGAAGGAAGAAGCTCAAAAATTGATCAAATTCTCTGTGAACCCCGCGTTAAATGAAGACTGGAATAGTTTGACAGAATATAGCCATATAATGACAGAGATGGAGCAGCTCTATCGTAACATTCAAGTCAATGGAGCAAATAAGTCTTCTAAAATAGAATATGATTCCCTTGACGCAATCTTTAAGAAGAACAAATACTACAAGAAGGTGGACATTAAAATTGAAGAATCAATATGTTCAAAAAACAAAAAATATCTTCAAACTTTAAAGCTAAACTTTGGATGGATAGCGGAACACACTAAGAATAAATCCAGACCCATTGCAGATATCACAGAGAGATTTAACCAATCCAAAAGAATTGCTGATGAATTGATTGGAAATGATTGCCTTTACGGTTTTTCAGTGCAGGACACTTTGACCAAATACCAAGAACGAATTAAAAACTTTAACAGCATTTCTCCCAAACATGAAATCCAAACTGAGGAACTTGATGTCAGTTCTTTTAGCGAACAAGAAAAAAAGGTTGATTGTGCCATTGCAAATAAATTCCTCGAACTAACTGGAGCAATTAAAACACATTTCTCATCAAATAAGCCGTCAGCACTCACATTAATTAACTTTTATAAAGATGGTTTAGGAATGGAGTACTATCGCTCTTACAGGGAACAACTAACCGAATCAGGGGCTCTATTTTATGATGAAATTCTTAAGATTGTTGGCTTGATAATGTACGACATAGAGAACGGGGCAAGTTCTAACCGTCAAGCTGGAATAGTTATGCAGACTTCATTTGCGAACTCAGACTTAACAACTAGAAAAGAGAAGCTTTGTGGAAAATAAAGGCATATAACAGACGCTCATCCGCCATGTGTCTAAGTGCTTTCTGAGAGAGCATTGGTACTCGCCCGCTACCCTGCCCATTCTGAAACTTCATCTCCCGCCCCCCTTCCTTCTTTCTGGACTTAGACTTGTAGAACGCATTTCTTCGTAGACACTTCATCGGTGTTGGGCAGTTTCGCTAGTTTAGTGCTCTTTACAACTAGTGGGCATACTCTCGCTAGTTAAGCGTTGTGATCCATTGACTGCAAATCGGAAATTCTCTAACTTTACTGTATGGCAACTAAGGAAAAACTAAGAAAAGCGATCCTCAACAAGATCAAGAAACTTTCGGACGACAAACTTTCGAACCTGGATGCCTATATCTCTGATTTAGAGTCGCACTTGTCAACTGAGAAATCAACTTTGTCATTCAGCGGAATTTTCAAGGAACTTGAATTAACCGAACTAACTTCTGAACTCCATAAGTCAAGAGAAGATAATAACGAGCGAATTCCACAGTTTTGAACCCTTCACTTATTGACACAGACATTCTTTCATACTTTTTGAAAGGCAACAAACAAGTGACCGAGAACTTTGAACTTTATCTTAAGGAACAATCGAAAATCACTATTTCAGAAATAACCTATTTTGAGGTTCTGTCCGGCTTAACTTTCAAAAAGGCCACTAAACAAATCCAAGAATTCGAAGACTTCATTTCAACATGTGAAGTTCTGAAACTCTCAACAACTTCATTGCGTATTTCGGCGAACATCTACGCTGAGCTGAGAGAAAAAGGAGTAACAATCGGAACTGCTGACCTGTTGATTTCTGGTATCGCCCTTGCTAATAAGCTAACACTGGTTACGAACAACCAGAAACATTACCAGCCTATTACGAAACTTGCAACTTCCAACTGGAACGAGTAAAACCTGACTCCCGAATATCTATCTGAAACTTAAGATGGGAAAGCAGGTACCAAATCGTCCAATAGGCCTCAATACCTTGGTTAGCGCATGGTTCTTTACCTGACTTTCCTATCTTTAAGTTACAAAATCAGTTTCTTGGAATATTTATACGAAGGGAAGCTAAAGGTTATCAGCAATATCCTTACAGAATTGAGATCTACTTATCAACTAATACTAGTTTCCTTTTTGATACTGAGTTGTTCTAGTTCAACAACAGAAGAATCCAGTGAACGTCGTACTATCGATAGTCTTTATTCAAGTGATATGTCCTACTTGGCCCTTTTGAACTCAGAGGACAAAAGATATATTCTGACCATACTTCAGGATACACTTCACATTTTAGATTCAACAATAGCTTCGGAAGGTTACCATACCCCTTTGATTAATATGTCTTGGTCAGACTTGGCTTTGACCGTCAAAGTTGATAATGATTTTGGTGATAACATAAGAGAATTGAAATTTGACTACTCATCAAACTATACACCTAAAAAAGATCCAAAAACAAAGATCAGTCAGATAACACTCACAGATAAGATTTACTTGTCTGGTTCAGAGAGACATTTTAACAATAGTGAGAATTGTGAATTCTATTTTCCATGTGACTGCTGCATGGGTAAGTTACTGTTCACTAGTGCTAGTAACTATATGCTTGTCAACTATTGTATGTCCGACTTTGTAGTGACCAAAGGAACCTATGAGATGAGAGACGGAAGTATAACCCTGAACTCCGACGGATCACGAATTGATGTAAAGTACAACTATGAGCGTGAGGCTAACCCAGATGCAAAGCCAGCTTTTTTCGTAGAGGGCTCAACAACTTCAGGATATCAACTCAACTACAGAATTGATACCTGTACGCGAACTATGCTAGTAAGCGAACGGGATAACGGAACATTTATCGCAATAGAGACGGATTTACAGTTAACAGATGAACTTGAACATCTAAAGGAGTTTCAACTAGCAGAACTCCTGGAATTGAAATGAAGCTGATAACAATTGCTAGCACGAATGCGCCTGAGTGCTATTCACAAATTTTATCTGATCTTCACAGCTCCGCTACCCACCTGCCTGCCGGCAGGCAGGTTCTGAAAGTGTCTGCTCTCCTAGCAACTTTGGTGCTTCTGGCATTTGTCTTTTAGAAGCATTTTTCCTTAGATAGCTTTTGAGGGTGGTGCACCTTCGTTACTTTTAGTGGCATTGTACTCAATTAAAACTACACAATGGATTCAAAATTCTACATACCCAGCGGACAAGGAGAAAACTATGACTACTCGCAGGATCACTGCTTTATCAAAGTTTCATCCAAAGACACTAATGGTGAATTATGCTTGATTGAGGACACAATTAAACCTGGCTTCCATCTAAAAAGACATCATCATAAAATAATGACAGAAGTGTTTTATATGCTGGAAGGTGAAATGGAATTGATTTTTGACGATAGTACAATTCTGCTAAAATCTGGAGATACGATCACAGTAGCTCCTAATGTCTGGCATGAGGCTAGATGCAGTAAAGGTGGTAAGATGCTCACCATTTTCAAAAATGGTCAGTTCGATGTTTTCCTGGAACAGCTTTCTACAATGTCACAAGAGGATTTTTCCAACGTTGAATTGATGAAATCGTTTTCGGCTAAATTCGATATTTACGAAGAGTAAAACTGAGTACAACAAACGATTTTGTGGTATGATAAACTTTTTTCTGAAACTTGTTTTAATCAGTTTGGCAAATACCTAGAAATCCCATCTTCATCGAAAACCGTTTTTGATTTTAATAGCCAATTGCCTTTTATCCCATCATTTAGTTAGCTTAGTGAAATCTCATTTTTGTTAACGCCTAGCCAATTAAAACCATGAAAAGAATCATTGCAATAGCTTTCATCGCTATTTTCAGTTTAACACTATCAAATCAAACCATAGCCCAAGTCAAAATCTCCAAAGTGCCCATAGAATGGCTGGCTGGGGAACAGCCTAAACTACTTAGTGCTATGGCCAATTCGCCATCTTCCAGAGAGCAATTGGCAGGTAATAGTAGAAGCCTAACCTCTCTTGCCGGAGGCTGGCATGCACAGGCCATTAGTCAATACAAAGACTATGTATATGTCGCATTCAGTGACGGCACAAAGGGAAAAGGAGACCTTGCTGTTGGAGAAAAGAACCCTGCAGGAAAGCTTTGGATCTACAATATAAAAACCAAGGAGAGTAAAATTATTGACCTGGAGAAAGGATACGCTCATCCATGTTCCATTCAGATCACAGGGAATTACCTGGCTATTACGACAGAAGCAGAATATGGAGTGAGTCAGGGTCTTGGTGTAGAGCGAGAAAGACGTTCATTGATTCAGATTTTCGATCTTTCAAAAGATCCCAATTGTTCGGTGGAAGTAGGAAGAATTTCACAGGATGACACAAACAGTGGAGGCGGTGGCCTTACGTATAGTCCGGTGAACAAGTGCTGGTATATGCTGGTGGATATGCTCAACCATAAAAAGGTAGCTTTATATAAGACCACTGATGAAAAATTAGATTCCTGGCAAAAGGAACCAGTAGCCTACTACAAAAGGTATGGAACAGGTGCAGGCCTAAACCTGATCACTGCCTCTGACAATTCCATCTGGGGTCTGTACTATGGGAATTCTGAACTTCACGGAAAGAATCTGGAAAATTTCGATATCGCATCAGACCATGTGAGGCTGTTTAAAATCATGAACCCGGATGGTAAAACTGTGGCGCAGCGGGATGTTTACAAGCAAATAGTAAACGTAAGCTCACCGCGTGTAAAAGGTGCGGGAGAGCTACTTGCAGATAGACCTGGAATGCGATTTGGAGCAAGCCTAAGGTATGAGGGGAGCAATCTTGAATTGCTTGTATGCCAGCGGAACATGAATGAAATATTCAACATTGATAGAGTCCCTCTAAAAGAGGGGAACCGATCACAAGTAATGTTTGCCAATCTTGCAAAAGCAAAAGGTGAGATTTACGCGTCTTCAGTTTCAAATGCTTCTCAAAGCTTTCACCTCAAGAAAAATCAATCAGAATCAGAGAGTGTGATCCTACAATCACCTATTAAAGGCGATGTTAACTACTTCTCAGAAAAAAGTGTTTCTTCGTCCGGTTTTGGAGGACTTAAGAGCCTGAAGAAGGCAGTTGAGTGGACCGATGCTTTGGAAGCACAATCTAACGCACCATTGGTTTTCTTTTACCTTGAAGGGCTCACAGATATTAATGCTCAAATGATTGAGTTTAAAGCTGAAAAAGAAACTGACACTAAACTAGAATAGAAGTATGGGAGGCTAAAATTTCTCCTCCACTCCTAATCCAAATAAGGCAAAATCATATTTAACTGGATCCAATGGGTCCAGTTTTTTTAGGTTTTGAGTAAGCTCTTTGGCTGTCAGCCAATCTGTTTGCTTCCGCTTGATCAATCCCAGCTTACGAGCAACTCTATCTACATGAAGATCGCAAGGACAAACCAATTGATCGGGCTTTATTTTTTTCCAAATCCCAAAATCAACTCCTTTATCATCTTGTCTCACCATCCAGCGAAGAAACATGTTGATCCGCTTACATGCAGATTTACGTGCCGGATTCGGAATGTGTTTGTAAGTGCGGACCGGATGATCGGGCAAGGAGAAAAACAGTTCAAAAAAATGTGTCAGCATGGCTTCCATCTGTGCACCTTCACCAAGGTTTCCCACAAATGCCTCCTCCAGGGAATCGTGTCTTTCATAAAACCAACGAAAGAAATAAAGAAAATAAAGGGCATCTGTGCTGTTGAACGTCCGGTGCTTAAAAGCAAGGAAGGGCTTTAGGTCATTCTCTGAGTAATTAAGGACGAACTCATGAGGCTTGTCATCCATTAACCTAAGAAATTCATGGCTCTTATTGATGATCGTTTTTCGCTGACCCCATGCAAAGACAGCAGCCATAAGTCCGGCTATCTCTATGTCTTGCTTCTTTGTAAAAGAATGCGGAATACATACCGGATCGTTCGCAATAAACCCGGGCTGATTATACTCCTCAACCTTTAAGTCTAAAAAGTCCTTTAGCTGATGTTGGTTCACTGCTGATTGTATGAAACCTCAACACGAGATTTAGAATCGAGTATGCCCAGCTGATCATAAGCCGGCTGAGAGAGTCTAAGTAACAAGTTTTTATTCAACCCTGTATTGGGGAGCTTGCCTACCACTTTTACATGGACCACCTGATTGTTCATAAGATTTCTCACCTCCAGGTTAGTTCCAATTGGCAGTGTGCGATGAAGCGCCAAATATCTTGAAGTATTCATCGTTTGGATCACCGAAGCTACTCCCTCTTCATATACTCTTCTGAATCCTTTTTCATCAATCTGAGTTCGTACTTTTTCTTTCGGTGCATTGATTGATGAGGTATCTCCCTCCTTCGATTCTTTAAAAAAAAGCTGCTGCCCAATCTTCAGGTAATCGCTTCTCATATTATTCCAAACCTTCAAACTATCTATACTTACTCCAATTTTATGTGCTATTGTCGATAAGGTTTCGCCAGTTTGGACCAGGTATTTTCCAAAATCAGCGTAGGGATCGCTTTCCACATCCACACTGTCTTCTTCAACTTCCTCAATAACTGTAGGTGAGGTCTCTTTCTTCACCTCGTCCTTTCTGGTGTCAGGCTCAGCATCTTTGCTAAGCTTAAGCTGCATCCCCGGAGAAATATTGTTATCTGGCAGATTATTCCATCTTCGCAAGTCTTTTAACTTAACATCATGTTTGCGTGAAATACTATAGAGGGTTTCGCCCAGCTCAACTATATGAATTCCATCAGAAGATGAAGGTTTTTCGACCACAACCGCCTGAACCGGATTTTCACTTTCAATCAGGACATAAATGACCTGACCTATTTCAATCCTATTGTCAACGATTTGATTGTGCTTAACAATTCCATGTACCGATCCGCCGTATCGTCTTGCTATTGAATAGATAGTTTCCTCCTCTTCAACCTGATGAACGACGAACATGCCTTCTTCCCGCTGTTCTGCTCTCAAGCTATCCATGGAATTTGCCAGAGAAACAAATCCCAAAAACATACTAGCCAGTGTAAACGCAAACTTCATTTCGATTTTTTATAAATATTAATTGATCTTGAAATACAAAAAATGCGCCAGGTGAGAATCCTTTCATTGCAGTGTCCTGTTTCAGCTTCCACTTCTTCTCCTCTCCTTCCAAAAGCAGCAAATATCGATCATATCCACCACCAGAACGAAGATAGTAGCTGATTATGATTTTATCATCCCACTCTAGGTATTCGCAAGACAATGGTAGCTCCAACGCAAGAAAGGATGCAACAGTTTTATGGTACGCAGTTCCTTGTTCATAAACATTTGGAGGCCAAATAGCTGGTGTTTTCTCCGGTATTGCGTCAACCTTGCTCAAGGTATCATCACCCCATTGCATTTTAAAATACGATTGATTAGCAGGGTCATTCTGATCTTCGTATTTCACAAAATAGATTTCTTGCTCATATACATCCATCATTTGGCTCCACCATGAGTTACTAACTGACTGAGTTGCTGCTTTAAGCTCATTTAGATCTATCTGAACGAGCTGGATTGTTCGATTTTTCACATCTCTTACATCGAGGTATAAGATTTTGGATTCCTCATCCAGTACAGTTCCCCATACTACACCTTCCAGTTTGATTTGATTTACAGAATCGGGAATCATTCACCAGAGAAAATTAGTCGCTCGTTCAATTTTAGGATAACTTTAACCTCCGTTCTTCAGTTTCAAAGTTGAAGCTTTTGTATGGATTTATGTATCTATTATGAGAAAACTATTTGCACTACTTGCATTGCTCTTTTCATCCATTTTAATGGCACAGGACAATGAAAAACCCACGGTTCTTCACCTGAAAATTAATGATGTCATTGATCCAAGAACAAACCGCTATTCAGAGCTTGGCCTAGAAAGAGCAGAGGAAATTGGTGCTGATTATGTAATACTTGAATTGGACACGTATGGAGGCGCCCTCAATGATGCCGACGATATTCGTACCCGAATACTGAATTATGAACGACCCATTTTTGCTTTTATCAATAAAGATGCCGCCTCTGCCGGCGCGCTGATTTCGATAGCATGTGATAGTATCTACATGGCGAAAGGGTCAAGTATTGGCGCTGCGACTGTAGTAACTCAAGACGGAGCTGCTGCTCCGGACAAATACCAGTCATATATGAGATCTATTATGCGATCTACTGCAGAAGCTAAAGGTCGAGACCCCCGAATGGCCGAAGCAATGGTGGATGAGGATATTGAGCTGGATAGCATAGCTTCAGAGGGCAAAATCCTCACACTTTCTACTTCTGAAGCTATCAAATTCGGCTTCTGTGAAGCAGAAGTCAGCAGCATTGATGACATCATGAGTCGAGTGGGTGTGAATGAATATGAGCTGGAAGAATTTAATCTTGGGGCAACAGAAAAAATTATATCCCTTTTTCTCAACCCGTTTGTTAGTGGCATCCTAATCCTGATTATCATAGGTGGGATTTATTTTGAGCTACAGACGCCCGGTGTTGGATTTCCAATATTGGCCTCTCTTATAGCAGTCATCCTCTACTTCGTACCAAACTACCTGAATGGGCTCGCAGAAAATTGGGAAATTATCCTGTTTGGAGTTGGTGTCATTCTTATCGCGATGGAGGTTTTTGTTATCCCAGGATTTGGAATCGCGGGAATCGCAGGATTGATATGCACAATTGGGTCTTTGGTCTTAGTAATGTTAAACAATGATGTATTCGATTTTTCTTTCGTTGGCGAAGAGCAAATTTTTATCTCTGTTACTACAGTTATTGCAGGTATGTTGGGCGCCATAGTAGTTATGTTTTTTGGAGGTGCAAGACTTCTCAATAGTAATGTTTTCAAACGTATTGCTTTACAAGAAGTACAAAACAAAGATGAAGGATATACTTCTACCTTTTACAAATCAAAATCACTTGTGGGTAAGAAGGGAAAGACATTTACCCGCCTCAGACCTAGTGGGCGCATTGAAATAGAAGGTGAAATCTATGATGCATTTACCAGGGGTAATTTCATCGATGAAGGAGTGGAAATTGTTGTTGTCTCAGATGAAGGTACTAGTTTAAAAGTGAAGGAGGCTTAAGTCTTTAATCACAGAAAAATCTGAGAAATAACATTGAGCTTTCTGAGTTATTCTCTGCGTCCTTTGTGGTTACATTTGTGGACATGAAGCTATTCCCAACCCTTATCTGGACATTCACCATATTGGCGTTCGCTTTTCTTTTCTTCTCATTACGAACTGAAACCAACCAATTAATTTATAGTTTAGTCGCTTTGGGCATGTGGGGCATAGCATTTTTACTCAACAAGTTTAAACCCGGTGAAAAAGAGAAGGAAACATAAAGCTTGCCTCAATTGCGGTGAGCTACTTCAACAAAAACATAATTATTGCCCTAACTGCGGTCAGGAAAACACTGACAACCATGTGAGTATTGGGCTTTTACTCAGGGAGTTTACCTCTAATTTCTTTTCATTGGATTCGCGGTTTGGAAGGAGTTTTAAACCTTTTCTAATTAGACCCGGGGACTTAACCAATGCTTTTAATCAAGGTAGAAGAGTACTCTATGCCAATCCCATTCGCTGGTACCTGGTTATCAGTATTTTCCATTTTTTCTTCCTCTCCAAAGTATTTGAGCCTACAATCAAGGATAAGCAGCAACGAACTTTTATTGGTGAAGACCTGGAGTTATCTGAAGCAGAGTTTGACAGCCTATATAATATAACTGACACGACAGATTCATGGCCTTTTTCAAACGAGCAACAGAAGCTAGTCAATCATCTGATAAACCATTCCAGTTTGCCTGATGAAAAAATTTATGACACATTGAAGTTGGAGCGGTCATGGATAAGTGAATTTGCTACGAAGAAATCAATCAGGATATCCAGAGAGACAACTGCTTCATTAAACGCTTACATCTTACGCCAAATCCCTATAATCATATTCTTTATTCTCCCCATTTACGCCTTTTTACTTAAACTATTCTTTTGGCGTAAGGGGCTCTATATTAAACATTTGATCCACTCCCTTCACTTACACTCTTTCTTTTTCTTCGTCTTAGGATGGATATGGGTTATTGCTTTGTTCTACACTCCTTTGAAAGATTCGGTAGGAAGTATTGCTTCCCTTATAACCATTATCTACATCGTCATAAGCTTCAAACGTGTCTATCAGCAAAAAACGATTTGGTGTATCCTTAAGCTTTTTATGATCGGTTTGATCTATGCGATACTCCTGGGAATCACGCTCCTGCTAGGCGTATTACTATCCCTGGCTTTGTTTTAGAAATTGATCAAACGTTTGAATGATTTTCTGCACTTCTTCACCACCAATACAGGTTGAAATAAACCAGGTTTCAAATTGTGATGGTGGCAGGTAAACGCCATTTTCAAGATTAAACCTAAAATATTTACCAAAAAGCTCAGTATCACATGATTTTGCAGTTTCAAAGTCAAATACTTTTTGATCAGTGAAAAATAAACTGATCATACTCCCAATCTGGTTCATAGTGTAGTTTAGCTTGTGCTTTTTCAGCACTTTCTGATAACCTTCCAGTATCTGCTTTGTTGTTTTTTCCAGATCAGTATAAACCTCAGGGTTCTCATTAAGGTAGCTGAGCTGCGCATAACCTGCAGCCATTGCTACCGGGTTTCCCGATAATGTCCCAGCTTGATAAACAGGTCCTTGTGGAGATACAAAATCCATGATGTCTTTCCTACCACCATAAGCCCCCACCGGCATTCCTCCACCGATAATTTTCCCCAGTGTGGTTAAATCTGGCTTAATTCCATAGACTTCCTGAGCTCCTCCTTTGGCAAGACGAAATCCGGACATTACCTCATCAAATATCAACACGATCCCTTCTTCGTCGCATAGCGATCGCAATCCTTCTAAAAATCCTGAATTTGGCAACACACACCCCATATTTCCAGGTACAGGCTCTATGATGATAGCAGCTATTTCACCTTTATTTGATGCCGTTACTTCTTTTACCTTTTCAAGATCATTGAAAGGTGCCAGAAGTGTATCCTTAGCTGTTCCCTCTGTCACTCCAGGGCTATTAGGTATACCCATGGTAGCTGCTCCACTACCGGCGGCAATCAAGAATGAGTCACCATGGCCGTGGTAACATCCTTCAAATTTTAAGACTTTATCACGCTTAGTAAATCCGCGCGCTAAACGAATTGCAGACATGGTAGCCTCAGTGCCCGAGTTTACCATCCGCACCTTCTCAATGGAAGGAACCATCTCAGTGATCAATTCGGCTAGTTCAACTTCCATTCGACTTGGAGCTCCAAAGGATGGGGAACCAATCACTGCTTTGAAAATTGCTTCTTCTACTTGTTTATTAGCATGCCCAAGGATCATAGGGCCCCAGCTATTGATCAAATCCAGATAGGCGTTTCCATCCTCATCATACATGTATGCACCTTCGGCTTTTGCAAAAAAAATGGGGTCACCCCCCACCGCTTTAAAAGCCCGAACCGGTGAGTTTACTCCACCCGGTATATAGTCTTGTGCTCGCTCAAAAAGTTCTTTACTTGTCGCTATATTCATCTGATCCTTCAACTTCTTGTTTTGCGTTATTGATTTGCAACTGCAAATCTTTCAATGTAGTGATTGGTACAACCTGATTGTCTTTATAAGGCCCATACTTTAGGCCTTCCATGATATTCCCTGACAGATATTCTCCACTTATCCATCCTCGCTGAAAATACTTTCCGTGCTTTTTTAGTGCCTGTCCAATATGCCAAATCAATTCATAACCGTAGATATGGTACTCAGAAGGAGCTGTCCCAATACTATCTACAAACTTGTCTGATACTATTTCAAAATCAATGTCTTCTTCATTGTAGAATGATGGACTTAAGAAATCAACCTGTAGTCGTTCCAACTGATCGTAGGCAACTAAGGAAAAATCAAGCCAATCATCATAGCCGATGATCCCGATACTATCACTTCTCACTTCAGCCATGCTTATGAAGTTATTGGCAAGCAGATTACTTGAAGTTGCTGCGAAAATATGACCAATACTATCCGGCTGCACCTTAAACTTCACTTCATATGACTCAATAACATCTTCACCATTTGAATCTCGAATAATTCGGCCAGACACCTCATTCCTTAAACTTCTCGTTCTTACCAGCCTGCCAGGAATCTCAGCAATTGAATCAATCTCAGCTTGAGAATACATCGTATCTAATCGCACCTCATACTGTTCTGTGAAATCTTTTTGGATTTGCTGAGCATCCTCATTCGTCAGTCGTTCAAACCTTACCACAAAAAAGCTGTCTCGCTCAATCGTCTCACGATAGGCATTTGCTACGATACTATCCCGATCTGTTTCATAAAAAATGAAAAGCTTCTTATTGTCTTCAAACTTCCTTGCGGCAAACTTTGCGGCCTCTCTACCCTGTGTGCTATAAGATGGTTTGAAAAGATAAGAATACGGATTATCACCTATGATCTCATCATTGGATGAAACAGGGTTGACCATAGTTACCTTGTTTTCTTTTGAAAATTTGCTGATATACCTTGAGGGGCCGGAATACAATGGCCCAACAATAACATCCGCCTTATCCAGGTGTTTATTCTTTATCAAATCATAAGTAACAGCCCCCTTTTTCTGCGTATCAAAGGGAAATAGGTTTAGGTTGATGTTAACATTTCTCAGCTCTTTCTCGGCTAACTGCATACCCTGATACAAGTCGAAAATAATCGAGTTTCTTATCACCGATTGTGGTGTTTCGAGGGATTCAAACATGAATGGTAAGACAACAGCAACAGCATATTCATCTTTCTTAATAATTGGCAAATTTTCATCGGAACCAATCTCAATATTATGCTTCTCAGCAAGTTCAGTGAGCATGAAATAATCCCGTTCTTCATATGGCAGGGCCTTAATAGCCTCCGCATAGTATTTCGCTATATATGCATTTTTAGGATTAAGCGCATATGCTGAGTCTAATCCCGAAACAGACATCTGTCCTAAGAACTGGTCGATAATGAAATTTTTATCATCTTCCGGTAAAGATTCTGCTTCTCTAAATGCTTGCCATAGTCTTCCTTGCTGAAAGGCCACATATGTAAGCCAGAAATTAACTTCAGGTTGGTTTTCCCAGTCAGGATACCTAACCCTGATCTGCTTCCACATGTCTTCAGCAACTTTAAGTTCCTCTAGCTTTAGAGCGGAAAGCGCATAGTAAAAGGAGGCATACTCACCAAATGTATCATCATTGCTGAGCGACTGAAAAGACTGCTTGGCTACTTTGTAGTTACCCAGTGAAAATTGACGCTTGGCCTCAAGATACTCCCCTTGACTTGACTGGGAATACCCTAATAAAAAATAACTGATGAGTAGACTAAATAGTGTTAATCTCACGGCTGATTCTTTTTTTCAAAGCTAATGATTATTCCCACTCGATCGTGGCAGGTGGCTTGGAACTAATATCATAAACCACCCGATTGACTCCTTTAACCTGGTTGATGATTTTATTCGATATTCTTCCAAGAAATTCATAAGGCAAGTGCACCCAATCGGCAGTCATTCCATCCAGGCTGGCAACAGCTCTCAAGGCTACCACATTTTCGTATGTTCGCTCATCTCCCATTACTCCTACCGACTGAACAGGAAGCAACATTGCTCCGGCTTGCCACACCTCGTCATAAAGCCCTTCTTCCTTTAATCCATTAATAAAAATAGCGTCAACATCCTGCAGGATTCGTACTTTTTCAGGGGTAATATCACTTAGAATTCTAATACCAAGGCCTGGTCCCGGAAATGGATGTCTTCCTAAAATAAAATCAGGAATTTCCAGACTTCTACCTACATTTCTTACTTCATCCTTGAATAATGTGTTGAGAGGTTCCACCACTTTTAGATTCATTTTGGCTGGTAGACCACCTACATTATGATGTGATTTAATGGTGACAGAAGGTCCATTGACAGAAACAGATTCGATAACATCCGGGTAGATGGTTCCTTGTCCGAGCCACTTTACGTCTTTGATACTTTTGGCTTCTTCGTCAAACACCTCAATAAATACTCGCCCGATGATCTTTCGCTTCTTCTCTGGATCACTCGCTCCTTTAAGCTCATCATAAAACCTTGATTTTGCGTCAACACCTTTTACGTTGAGCCCTAATCCTTCATAAGATTTAAGCACTCCTTCAAATTCATCTTTTCTTAGCAATCCATTATCAACGAAAATGCAGTAAAGGTTTTTCCCAATAGCCTGATGAATTAACATGGCAGCTACTGATGAGTCCACTCCCCCGGAAAGTCCCAAAACAACTTTATCATCCCCCAGCTGCTTTTTCAGATTAGCGACCGTCTCTTCAACAAAAATATCAGGTGTCCAATCCTGCGATGCTCCGCATATATGAACCACAAAATTTCTAAGTACAATTTTGCCCTGAGTGGTGTGAGTTACTTCAGGGTGAAATTGAATACCATAAACGGGTTTACCTTCTATTTTATAGGCTGCTACCGGAATCGATTCAGTAGCAGATATTAGCTGGAATTTATCTGGAAGGTTTGTGATGGTATCTCCATGTGACATCCACACCTGGCTTCCTATCTCTATCTCCTTTAATAGGTCAAAATGTGAGTCGACAGTCTTAAGATTGGCACGCCCGTATTCTCTATGGTTGGATTTTGCTACTGTCCCGCCGTTTTTCTTGACCAACAGCTGTGCGCCGTAGCAGATTCCCAGCACGGGCAATTCACCAAGCTCTTCCATGTCCATATCCGGGCTTCCTTCATCCAGTACTGAGCAAGGACCACCGGAAAGGATAACTCCTTTTACATCCGGGGTTATCTCGAACTTACTGAAAGGATGAATTTCACAGTATACGTTTAATTCACGAACCCTGCGAGCAATGAGCTGTGTATATTGTGAGCCAAAATCAAGGATCAGGATTTTATCTTGCATGGCCGCAAAATTACAGGCTTAAGGTGATACTGAAGGTGTACTCCTTTATCGAAAATTCATAGATATGCAGGATTTATTAACTATGGAATAATTTTGGATTTATACCTTCGCCATATCTAAACCTCCAAACATGAAGAAATTCTTTTTCACGCTACTCCTAATGCTATTTTTTCGGGGATTCTCTCAAGAAAAACCGAAGCTAGTTGTAGGGATTGTAGTTGATCAGATGAGATACGACTATATATCCCGATATTATTCAGATTTTGAAGATGGTGGATTTAAACGACTTATAGAAGAAGGATTTTTATACCGAAATGCTCACTACAACTACATGCCTACCAAAACCGGCCCGGGTCATGCATCTATTTTCACTGGTACAACTCCAGCAAGGCATGGTATTATTGGAAATGATTGGTTCGTGCCCTCCATCAACCGACGATTTAACTGCGTAGAAGACACTGCTTCCTCAGTAGTTGGAGGCGTTTCAAATGGAGCGGTTTCATCAAGAAACCTAAAAGCAACAACCATCACTGATGAGCTCAGACTCTACTATAACTTCACTTCAAAGGTGATTGGAGTTTCGCTAAAAGATCGTGGAGCAGCACTTCCCGCAGGGCATAACCCAACGGGAGCATATTGGTATGACCTTCAAAGTGGTAATATGATTACTAGCACATATTACAGAGATGAATTGCCCTCTTGGGTAGATGCCTTTAATAAGGAAAATAGACCCAGTGCATTCCTGTCCAATAAATGGGAACTGTTTAGAGATGAAGAAGTATATAATGAAAGCATTGAGGATGAGAATCCTTATGAGCAGGAGCTGAGAAAAGGACTGGGCGTTTCCTTTCCTCACGATCTTCCCAAACACAAAAAAGATCTTTCATTGCTTAAATACACTCCTTTCACCAATACTTTAATCAAAGAGTTTTCAATGAAGGCGGTGGTAGAAGAAGAAATGGGACTTGACTCTATTCCGGATTTTTTAACCATGAGCTTTTCCGCTACCGACGACATTGGTCATAGATTTGGTCCCCGATCCGTGGAGGTACAGGATACATATCTGCGATTGGACAGGGAGTTAAGCGAATTTCTAAGTTTTCTTGACGATACAATCGGTAAAAACGAGTATGTCGTATTCCTTTCTGCAGATCATGGAGCTACTGATGTCCCATCCTATATGTATAAAAACAAAATGCCTGGAGGCTATCATAATAATGGTTTTATTAAGAGTCTGCTAAATGATGGTCTTGGTGAGGTGTTTGGTGAAGGGAAGTGGATCAGTTCAATTATAAATGAACAGATTTATTTGAATCATGAGCTCATTTCGGAGAAAGGTGCAAATACGGATGAAGTCAAGCAAAAAACCATTGAAATTCTGATGGGTGAAGACTATGTGTATGAAGCCTTCGATGCTAACCTTGTTGCCAAACGAATGTTTACCGATCCTTTACTCATCAAACTGCAGAATGGATATGAAAATAAACGTTCAGGTGACATCCTTTACGTCTTAACTCCAAGTGATCTTAATGATTCATGGGGACGGCAAGGGACAGATCATCGCTCGCCTTATACATACGACACGCACATCCCAATCATCTTCTTCGGTAAGGGAATAAAGCCAGGAAAAACCGTACGACCAGTTTCTATCACTGATATTGCTCCGACTCTGTCTATGCTATTAGATATTTCACTACCAAGCATGTCGAATGGGCAACCACTAAAAGAGTTATTTGAATAACTATTTGATTCAGGATGAGTATAATTGATCTATGAGAAATCTCTGGGTTCTTTTTGTAGTCGCGTCAGTATCATCTTTTGCACAGCCTGTCAAAATAGGCAAGCTTAAATATGATGGTGGAGGTGACTGGTATGCGAATAAAACAGCACTCCCAAATTTGATTGAGTTTTGTAACCAACAGATCAATACAAACCTGGCTGTTTCTGAAGATGTAGTGGAAGTAGGCAGTCCTGATCTCTTTCTCTACCCGTATATTTATATGACAGGGCATGGCAATGTGGTTTTCAACAATGCACAGGCTGAAAACCTAAGAAGCTACCTTACATCAGGTGGTTTCCTGCACATTGATGATAATTATGGCCTTGATCCATTCGTGCGAATCGAAATGAAAAAGGTATTTCCGGAGCTTGAATTAGTCGAGATTCCTTTTGACCACCCTATTTATCATCAGAAGTTTGACTTTGATGATGGGTTGCCCAAAATCCACCAACATGACGGAAAACCTCCAAAAGGATACGGAATTATTTATGAAGGACGTCTTGTTTGCTTTTATTCCTATGAGTCTGACTTAGGAAACGGATGGGAGGATCAATCGATTTATAATGACCCGCAGGAGGTAAGAATAGAAGCGCTAAAAATGGGAGCTAACATCATCTCTTACGCCTTTACATCCTCACTCTAAAAGAGTAAAGCCCCAATCCTCCGAAGAATCATGGGGCAATTACCTACCTGAAGAACTATTTGACTCCTAGTTTCTTTTACCTCTTGGCTCTACTGTGTGTGTGGTTGTCTCACCATTTATTGTAATAGTTACTTCATTATCACAATCACCATCTCCAAAGTTGATTACAGCTACATTGTCTCCAAAAGTGATTTGTTTGATACCAGAGACCGGAATAAACACTCTGCTGGCACGGCAAGATCTCTTAAAAACTAATTTCTCCAGAATTTCAACCTCATACCGAATGTCCTCCCTATTAGATCCGCTGGCGCCACCTTCTACATGGAATTCATCATTAAGTGGGTTATTTGCTCTGATCCAGGTCTTAGTATGGTCCGCATCTCTTGTCGCTGTTGAACCATCTTCGAATGTTAGCTTTCCGTCTTCAAGGACGATATTAAATGTCAGATTGTCATCAAGACTTTCTGAAATATTGGTTAGCGTTCTAGTGCCTTCTACTTGCACTTCATCTATAAAGAAGTCTTCCAACGTGATGATTCTAAATGCTCCCGGGACCAATTTTCTTTCATTGTATTCAATGATGATTTTTCCTTTCAACACACGTCCTCCTCTTATTTCACATCCATCACCATAATCAATGGTTAAGGTTTTATTTTCTTTGTCGTGCGTGATTTCTGCACATTCAAGAACCGTATCTCGCTCTACCCTTCCTGACTCATCGGCAAATGCCAGACCTGCCTCTGCAATTAGATCTACATCTTCATAATTAGCTTCAAGAGCTGCCTCTGAATCTGCGTCAAGCTCTGCAACCAGGTCAACAGGGGCGGTTTCACTGTCATCACTACATGAACTAAAGATGATGACAAAGATTAGTGCAGGGATAAATAATAACTTTTTCATGATATTCATTTTTCGTGTTTTTCAAATTGTTTGCTCCTTTGACATTCATGAAATAAGAAGGTTTAATCCTTCAATATTTTTTTAAAAAAGTCAGACAGGCGATTACAAATAGTAGACACTCGTATTATGGTCTAGTTCCTATAGGTGAAGTGGTTCATGATTGTTTATTATTGTATAAGCATAATTTAATCACACTGCTATGCTAAAACTGCGTCATCTTATTCTTATTGCTAGTTCTTTACTTTTGGTTTCGCAACCATATGCTCAAGGCTGTAGTGATGCCGGGTTTTGCACCATGGGTGCTATGAAGCCTGATCAGAATTATAGTAAAAGAATCGCCATTAAGCTTCGATCTATTGAGCTTAATTATTACAAAGGAACCAGTATCATCTCTCCTGTGATTAGTGCTGCTACCATTGATTTCAATCTTGGAATCAATGATTATAGTGCCTTCCAAATCAAAGTTCCTTATATGTGGATAACGGGGAACCTGGGTGATAATGCAGGGCTAGGTGATATTTCTTTAAGTTACACTCGTCTTCTAAAAGCGACTAATAACTGGAATGTCAACGGGACTTTAGGAGCTAAATTACCCTCAAATGATGCCAATGCGACTATCAGTAATGAGCACACTGGTGGAATGGAGTCACCGCTTCATATGTATTATCAGACAAGTTTGGGATCTTATGATGCAATTGCGGGCGTTTCTGCTCTAAGTGGGGAGTGGCTACTGGCAACAGGCATCCAAATAGCGCTTACAGAAAACAATAATCAGTTTGTTTGGAGTGATTTCCCAAACTACCCAGATCGGGAGTATCTTGAAAAAAACAATCGTGGAATAGAATTGAAACGTGGGATTGATGTAATGCTTAGAGTAGAACGAAACTGGAGGTTTACAAACTTCAATTTTTCACTTGGCGCTTTACCTATTTACCGAATTACAAAAGATGAGGCGATCATTCCAGGAACGACTGAAAGAGGTAAGATAGAAGGTACAACTGGACTTGCTTTGTCTATTTTAGGAAGCTTTGGTTATCACTTTGACGTTAATAATAGTGTTAAAATTATTCAGGGAATTAAGCTGGTAGACCGAGATGTAAACCCTGACGGGCTTACTCGAGATGAGGTATTGAGCATAAGTTATGTGTACAAATTTTAAGGAATGAAGCAGCTACTTTTCTTTTTCATTACACTATTTTCTATTGAGTCTCTTGCTCAGGAAACTCAACTAAAACAAGCAGAAGCAACATATGCTAATGGTGATTTTGATAACGCTTATGTGCTCTTCAAAAAGGCTGGGGATTTATATTTTGCCAATGAAGCTTTTGTCCAATACATAGACACGCATCTGAAAATGATTGATTGCCAGTTGCAGGCCGGCAACCCCTTTCATGCAAAAAGTTTGGCCGAAAACACATTGGATTTTATTGAAACTGAGGTTGAAGAAGAGCAAAATCTTCGAGCCAGATGCCTGACACTCCTTGGCCTCAGTTACCTCAACCTCGGACGAAATGACGATGCGCTTGAGGTTCTCTTGGAAGGAGAAGGTTTTTTTTCAGCAGAAGACACAAAAGCCAAAGCCAACTGCCTGGATGCGCTTGGATTGGTCTATACCAATAATGAAAATAAACAACTTGCCGCACAGTATCATGAGCAGGCATTCGTCATGCGAAGGAAGCTATTTGGTGCGCAATCCATCGAAGTGGCCAATTCATACAACAATCTGGGCCGGGTATTTTTAAATAGTGACCCTCTTCAGGCACTTATCTATTTCAATAGAGCGAAAGGAATTTATGAGGAAAAACTTGGCAACAGCAGCAGAAGAGCACTTCGTGCAAACCTGAATATAGCTTTTGCTAACATGGAGCAGAACAATTATGATGAAGCTTTAGAGCAACTAAATGATGTGAAGCTTATTTATGACGCTACCTACCAGGACGATCATCCTAATAAGGCATACATTCAGTCGATTATTGGTCGGGTATACTTGCTAAAAGAAGAATATGAGAAGGCTCTGCTTAATCAAAAAGAGGCTCTGCAAATGTATATTAGCTTGTTTGGTGAAAAGCACCCTGATGTTGCCAACACCTACTATTTGATTGGTGAAATCTATAAGGCTAAAAGTGAATTTAAGGTAGCTGTCGAATTTTATCAGCGAGCGATCTACGCTAATCTTCCTGAGCAGGTTTACACCGAAATTTATGACCTACCAAAGCTGGAAAACTACTTTAATGCAGACATTCTTTTAAGAACACTTCAGGCAAAAGCGATCGCACTCGGTGCATTGCATTTTGAGAAATCGCTGAATGTAAGAGATATAGTTGGGGCGATAGAGACCTATCAAAAATGTGATGACCTGATCACCATTATCCGAAGGAAACGCCTCAATGAGCAGGATAAACTACGACTCGGTCAGATAGCCAAAGAAGTGTATGAAAGCGGAATTCAGCTTTCTCTCATCTTAAGCGAGCAAAGCTTTAATCGAAAAAAACACCTGCAAACGGCATTTGACTTTTGTGAGCGTAGCAAATCATCCGTATTGCTGGAAGCAATAACGGAATCCAAAGCCAAAAAATTTGCTGGCATTCCGGATGAGCAAATCCAATTGGAGGATAGCCTCAAAGATGAGATCTCCTTTCTTGAGCAGCAGTTGGCTCTTCAGGAAAATGCTGACAACAGAGAGATGAAGGATCTGCTATTTGCATATCAAAATTCCTACAGAGCATTTATTGCTAACCTGGAATCTCAATATCCTGAATATTATAAGCTCAAATACGATCAGCAGATTGCAACAGTGGCTTCAGTGCAGGAGCATCTGACGGAGCGTGCTGCTCTCTTATCTTACTTTATTGGCGAAAACGAGTTGTACATTTTCGTAATTACTAAAAAAGATGTTCGAGCAGAACGTAGGCCAAAAGGCGCTGATTTTCAGAAAATGATAACAGGCCTTCGAAATGCCATCAAGTACAACAGCGAACGAACCTTTCTGTCAACAGCCAGATCGCTGCACTCCCTAATAATGCCAGATTTTTCATCGAGTATCAAAGAGTTGATAATCCTGCCTGATGGAATTTTGGGGACCTTGCCATTTGAAGCATTTGTTTCATCTGGAGATGAGACTAGCTCCTACACTAATGCTAATTTCCTCATTGAGGATTTTCAGATTTCTTATGATTATTCTGCAACGCTTTTCACACAGCGTGTTGCAGATGATGAGCAGATACTTCCGGAAATTCTTTTGATCGCTCCGATAAGCTTTGAGGACAATGAGGTGAGAATGTCTAACCTGCCCGGATCAGAAAAAGAAATTGATGAGATCAGATACCTCTTTATGGGCAGTAATTGTGAAACAAAAGTTCAGACTGGTTCTGAAGCCAGTGAATCGAATTTTAAAAGTGAGGATCTGGGCAAATACCGATACCTCCATTTCGCAACCCATGGGATTGTCAATGAATCAGAGCCTGCGCTTTCACGAATATTTCTGAAACCCGGAAACAACGAAGATGGTAGCTTGTATACTGGCGAAATCTATAACCTTAATATCAATGCAGATCTAGTTACACTCTCAGCGTGTGAAACTGGATTGGGAAAAGTAGCCAAAGGCGAGGGAATCGTCGGACTAAGTAGGGCGTTGCAGTATGCCGGAGCGAATAATATTATTGTTTCATTGTGGCAGGTAGCTGATGCCTCCACAGCTCAAATGATGATCGAGTTTTATAAATACAACCTAAATAATGACCACCACGGTTATAATTCAGCACTTAGAGAAGCAAAGCTATCACTGCTAAATTCTGAACAATACGCCAGACCTTATTACTGGGCTCCTTTCATTTTGGTAGGAATGTAACCCAATGAATAGAAGAACCTCCATATTATTGATTGCCTTCATCATTGGACTTATATTTTTCGATGCGTTTCAGCAGAAGTACTACCTGGAAACATTTGACCTCTCCCCTACGGGTAATGTTTCTTTTCTTGAGCTTTTGGGCAACCATTTAATTCGCTGGTTTTTCTGGATAGTAGTTAATATTCCTTTTGGATTAATTGTTTGGAATCTATACTTCAAAAAAAAGCCGCCGACAAATAAAGACTGGATGCTTATATCCATTTGCATTTTTGTTAATGCGCTTTTTTCAATCGCACTAATTAGCACACATTCAATCATTGCTCAGGGAGTTCCCTTTATTGAATTCTGGGAGTTTTTTGAATTTTTCATCTTCCAGAAAGGCCTGACATTTGCTCTGGCTTCTTCTATGGTTACCCTTCTACTTTTCAATCATTCCAAACTGAAAACCATTAGTAAACAGGAAGTAGAAATAAAGAATCTAAAGAAAACAACTTCTGATTTAAAGGAAGTATTACATCAGGATGAAACCCCCCACCTAAACATAAAGACGGGTTACAAACTAAAACCGGTACCCTTGGAAGACATTATCTGGATTCAATCCGATGATTATTGTGTCAAAATACATACGGCTGAGACGACATTCACCCTTCGTCAAAGTCTAAAAGCTCTTGAAGATAAGCTTTCACCATTTCGCTTTATACGAATCCACCGCACAGCACTTGTCAACTTAGATTATCTTGATCAGATCAACTATGAAACAGCGAAAGTGAGGCTTTTGAATGAAACCGAAGTGCCATACTCAAAAACCGGATATAAATCACTCAAGGAGAAGATGAGAGATATTTCAGCCTAGCTTACTGCAAAACCAGCGGTGTTTACTGCAAAACATAGTGTTTTAAAATGACAGAAGAGTTTAGTTTAAAAAAACAAAAACTCATGAAAGCACTTAACCTGATTTTACTATTTGTTGCCGGCTCTGTATTTGCTCAGTATGAATACCAGCCTACCGCCGAAAATCCATACGGAAAACTGAACCCTGAAGCACCGGAGCAAACGGCTGACTTTGCCCCCTTAATCGGCACATGTACATGCAAGTCCGTCTCCAGAGTTGACCAAAATAACTGGGCAGATACTGTTATGATGAACTGGACTTTTAAGTATATCATGAATGGCATGGGCGTACAGGATGAGACATTGAAGGAAGATGGTGCTCATTCCGGAAGTATCAGGCAATACAACGCAGATAGTGCCAAATGGTATGTACATTATTACTCATCAATCACACCAACTCCTACCCTATCCAGCTGGGAAGGCAACAAAAATGAAAATGGTGATATCGTGCTCTACCGTGAGCAAAAAGCTCCAAATGGAATGGATGGATTTTACCGATTGACCTTTTCAGACATTTCCGAAAACGGATACAACTGGGCCGGCGAATGGGTCAATACCTCTGAAACATTCAGTTATCCAACATGGAGAATCTTTTGTCGAAGAAGCGAGTAGTAATTCATAAATATTTACAAATAGTCAGCTGATTGTCAGCGTTCTCTGGAAATATTTTAGCACATTGCAATACCTAATAACCTGGAATCGATTGATATGAAGAGGATAAAAATCGGTGACATGGTGGAGAGTGATTATGGCAAAGGACGTGTCCTGGCGGAAACGAATGAATGGATAATTCATGATAATTCAGCCAATGGAAGTGATACAGAATTTGCTATTTTGAAGACCGACGATCATTATGAAATAGTGAACGAAATGGAACTTCAGACATCCTAAATGTCAAAAAATAAATGGCTACTCAGCTAGTAGCTGATCGACTATTTCATTAAAACGTCGATCAAATGCCTGATAATATTCACCTGTTGCCGGGCCATTGAAATAGCTGTGTACATACCTTACATATCCTTGCTTGTCTAGAATGACGAGTGTAGGGAAGGCTTCAATGCGCTTCATAAAAGGAAAAGGCATTGCAGCTCCTGTTTTACTCAATCTTCCTCCCAAAACCATGTCGTAAGGAATACCATTCATTTCCTTATAATCATCCAAACGTTCTAACCCATACTCCTGAGAGTAATTTGCTTCAAACGAAGAGGCCAGTATCGCAACATCTCTAGCCTTGTTCTTCTCGTACCAATTCACCAAATATGTGGTTTGATCGTGGCTATTAGGACACCAGGTGCCGAATAGTTGAATGATGAGTACCTGCCCATCATATTTCAATGGGTCTATTGCATCTTTCCCTTCACCAGCTCCTAGCAGATCATAATAGGGTTTCTCCTTACCGGGCTCAACCTCTACCATCTCAAACGGATCTTTTAATTCCGCTTCCTTATCATAAGTAGCCGTCCATGGTTCAGCATATCCGTCATCATAAATCATCATGCCGGCCCATCCCGCATCCGGAGACCATTTACCATAGAAACCAAAAGCATGAGCTCCGTCAAAACAGGATAGCTTAATGGAGTCTCCATCAAGAATGCCTTCGAAATATCGATAATCACTTACCTCTGTCATGATTGTGCCTGACACTACATTTCCCTTTTGTTTAAATAGCCCGACACCACGTGACATACCGGAGGAAGAAGGCGAAAAAGTGATTGCCCATCGTTCTTCAATCACAGGAGAAGGACGTACACTTTTTTTCATCATTCTAGGTTTTCCGAAGGCAGCAGAAAATGATCTGCTGGCATTTCGATAATGCTTCAGGTAATTTCCACGCATATCCATGGCAGAAAACTTTGCGCGAATTTCAACATCAAAAGGATCCAGTGGTATGGAAATACTGTCACCTTCAATAGTGGAATTGCTAATCACTCTCCGCTCTTTTCCGTTGATCAAGGTAATTTCAGGCACCTCATCAGTGGGATATCCCACCTCAAACGTAAAAGGTATGCTTGCATCGGAGTAATGAATCTCCCCTTGCCATTGTCCGGGCTTAATGAGTTGACTATATCCAGAAAAACAAATGATAGCGCAGCTAACAGCAAGCAGATATTTCATAAGATGAAAGTAAAAAGAACTGACCGTATTGAAGAGTTTAAGGTATATTTATTCTAATAACCAACCTAAATTAATTATGACAAATCAATCAGTAAAGCCACCTATTTGGTTTTGGGTAGTCGCCGTTTTTGCACTTCTTTGGAATTTAATGGGTGTGAAAGCCTATCTGGATCAGGCATTTATGTCTGATGACGCGTTTGCTCAGTTAGAAGCAGCAATGCAGGATATTTTCAATCAAACCCCGGCATGGGTAACAGCAGCTTTTGCTATAGCCGTGTGGGGTGGAGCACTTGGTAGCTTGCTATTGATCCTCAGGAAATCGCTGGCGCATACGGTCCTTATCATTTCATTGGTAGGTATTGTTATTCAAATGTTCCACAATGTTTTTCTTAGTGACAACCTGGATGCGTACGGACCCGGTGGGATTCCTATGGCACTTATGATTCTAGGCTTTGGAGTTGGTTTGGTCTTCTTTTCTAAAAAATCCAAATCTGCCGGATGGATTAGATAAATTTTATCAGAAGCTGTATAGACTGATTTTTGATCAGCCTCGCAGCTTCTTTTTATTTCAAGGATTAATGCATCTTTGCCGCAATGACATTCAATGATTTTAATCTGGACGATCAGTTAACCGAAGCGATCGATCACATGGGCTTCTCGGAAGCCACACCCATACAAGAAGAGGCCATCCCGGCTATTTTAGAAGGAAGAGACCTGATAGCATGCGCACAAACAGGAACAGGAAAGACAGCCGCCTTTGTAATTCCTACCCTAAACTACCTAGCGCAAAATCCCAGTGAGGATGTGAAGGTGTTGGTGGTTGTGCCAACACGTGAGCTTGCCATACAAATTGATCAGCAATTTGAGGGATTCTCTTATTATCTGCCCGTTCACTCCATTGCTATCTATGGCGGTGGCGATGGTTCTGATTTTGCACAGCAAAAGAAAGCACTGACTCAGGGAAGCAATGTGGTAGTAGCCACACCGGGTAAGCTTATATCCCATCTTAACCTGGGTTATGTGAAGTTTGATAAAGTCACCCATCTCATCCTGGATGAAGCTGATCGCATGCTGGACATGAACTTCTATGATGACATCAAGAAGATCATCACGTTCTTACCAAATCTGAACCAGACCTCCATGTTTAGTGCTACCATGGCACCTAAAATTGAGAAATTGGCAAGAGAGGTTTTAAAGGATCCCAAAAAGATTGAGCTGGCGCTGGCTAAGCCTGCCGAAAATATTAGTCAGGAGGTATATAGAGTTGAGGAAGGATACAAAAGCGAGCTTATCAGTAAACTCATTGGTCGGTACGATGCTTTCGAGAGTATCCTAATATTTTCTTCTACAAAGAAGAAAGTCTCAGAGATTGTGCAAAGCCTCAAGAAAGCAGGATTAGAAGCTAAAGGCATCTCTTCCATGTTGGAGCAGGATGAAAGGGAGCGAATCTTATTGAAGTTCCGAGCGAAGAAATTACGAATCCTTGTCGCAACAGATGTGCTTTCTCGTGGTATCGACATTAAGGACATCAACCTGGTAGTCAACTACGACGTACCGAATGATGCCGCTGACTATGTTCATAGAATAGGAAGAACCGCTCGCGCAAAAACCAGTGGAGTTGCCATCACACTTGTGAGTAAAGACGACAACTATAAGATGAAGCGCATCGAAAAACTAATCGAGCGTGAGTTGGAAAAGGTGGATTATCCGATGCGGAGGAGGTGAACCTATTGTAGTCGGTTAGTTTGTAGATAAAGTATCCCTTCACGTTATTTGTAAATAAAATAACGTTTAAATGGATTTATGAATGTTTCTTTATAGATAAAGGTAATTGAAAATGCGAAGAAACAGAATTACCATAAATAGAACAGTCAGATTACGAGTTAAAAGAAAGGCTAACTCGAAATCATCCAGTAAACTCTCGCCCTCGTTGGTGTTGTCACCGACGATCCTCCTGAATGTTAAATCCATCACACAAATCAGTTAATCCCCTCAATAAAAAATTGTTGGTCACAAGACCAACAATGGCAAAAAGTTGATACATAAGCACTTTGATTTTAAGTTGTTTGAATAATGATATCAATGAAAGTCAATCATTTGAAATGATTCCATGAAAAATCGTTAATTTGTAATATGAGTATTCAGGAACGAAAATATTCGGTAATTGAAAAGATCATGCATCTGAATGAAAATGATCTTGATAAGATAGAGGCGATCCTTCAAGATGAAATAGAGTTGAACGATGCACTCGATAAATCCCTGCAACAAGTAAAAGAAGGTAAGGTTACCTACCACTCACAAATTCGAAAAAAGTATGAAAAATGGCTTTAGAAATTGTCTGGACGGATGAGGCCAAAAATCAACTTGATGAGATCATTGCATATTAAGAAAACTGGACACACAAGGAAATATCAAAATTCTTTATCCGATTAGAAGAATTCTGATAGAGATAAGTCAGAACCCACGCATTTATAAAGATTCCCAAAGAAAACCGGGGACTAAAGAATTTCAACACTCAAAACATACAACTATCTTTTACTCCTATGACAAGAAGGTAGTGAATGTCTTATTGCTGTGGCCCAACCGTAAGAATCCAAATCGGTTAGGTAATTGAAGACATTAGTCCAATCAAAAAAATCTCCAAATCGTCCAATCTTCAAATCAAACTACCCTTCCCTCCTCAACACCTCCAACGGTGACTGTCGCACCACACTTCTGCTATTAAGTAAACCAATGGTCACACTCATTCCGGTCACTAAGAAGAACACCGTAACCATCTGGACAAAGTTTGGAATGAAAGTAAACTCAAACACAAACTGACCGAGCAGTGTAGAGAATAGACCGGCCAGAAAGATGCCGCTGATAGCTGCAAGACTTCCCAAAAAGAAATACTCAGCAATGGTGATGGTCCAGAGTTGTTTTTTTGAAGCTCCAAGTGTGCGTAGAAGTACATTTTCCTGCACCCGCTGAAACTTGCTGAGGATGATTGAGCTGATCATGACAATGATGCCCGTACCAATACTGAAGAAGGCCATAAACTGAATCACAAATGCCACTTTGCCCAACACATCTTCCAATGTTTTCAATATCAGTTCAAGATCAATGATGGATACATTTGGAAACTGCTTCACCACTGCCTGCTGATACTTCGCAGAAGTTATCATGTCATCGATGCGGGTTACCAGGACATGAAACTGTGGTGCCTGCTCCAATACACCTTCCGGAAACAATACAATGAAATTGGTCTGTACCCTGCGCCAGTCTATCTCTCTGAAGCTACCCACATAGGTTTTTATGATTGCGCCCTGTACATTAAACAAAAGCTCATCTCCCAGTTCTATATCGAGGTTGTCTTTAAACGATTCGGCAATACTGATGAAAATACTATCATTGCGAACCTGACCAATCCACTCCCCTTCCACAATCGTCTCCGAATCAATCAATGAATCCCGATAAGTCACCCGATATTCCCGACTGTAAGCCCAGTCTGAAATGGAAACGGTTGTGTCATTGAATGCTTCATCTTTTGTGAACCCTTTCACTTCACGCAACCGCATCGTTACAATTGGCACATCCTGAATAATGGGTAAGTTATATTCGTTGGTAACTGCTTTTACAGCCTCATGTTGGCTGGACTGTATATCAAAAAGTACGGTATTCGGTCTGTCATTTGCGGCAGATAAGGATACTCGCTGCACCAATAAGTCCTGCATGAAGTACAGCGTAGCTAAAAAGGCCGTCCCCAGTCCCAGTGCCATAATGAGAATGACTGTCTGGTTATTTGGGCGGTAGAGATTGGAGAATCCCTGTCGCCAAACATAGGAAAGGTTTTCAGGGATCAATTTTCTGGTAAGCCAGCTAATCCCCTTTCCCATTGCGCCGAGAAAAAGGATAGCGCCGATCAGTATTCCTGAAAAGGCAAGTGCCTGAGTGAATGATTGAATCTGCCAATAAACAGATAGAAAGATGAAGATAAGTATACCACCGATAATAGGGATTAAGTACTTATCAAACTTGAGCTTGCTCTCTCCAAAACCTAATCGTATGGCTGAAAGTGGACTGATGTTTCGGAGACTAATAAGTGAAAGTAATCCAAACATCAGGGAGATCACGATTCCAATCAACACCCCTACCAGCACAGCAGGCCAGTATGGCACAGGAACTATATCAATCGGAATAAAATCCTGAACGATTGCCGGGAGGTAGAGATGAATGACCATCCCGAGTATGCTCCCAATTATGGAACCTATGAGTCCAAATAAGGAAACCTGAATGAGGTACACACCTACTGCCTGTTTTGCCTTCATACCCAGACATCTGAGCACAGCAACCGACTGCACTTTTCCTTTCGCATATACATAAATGGAGCTTGCAACACCAAGGCAACCAAGGAGTAAGGCTGTAAATGCCACCAATTCCAGAAAATTGGATAGGTTATCAAAATCTTCACCGGTCTCCCGTTTTTCTTCCTCTATGGTCTCTACATCAAAGCCTTTACTCTCAGTCTTAGCTGCCAATTTTCCCCAGCCAGTTGAGTCCACCTCTTCTGAAAACTGGAAATAATGCACATAATTAACACGGCTTCCTTTCTGAATTAAGCCCGTTGCATCCAGGTATTGATGAGGAATGTAAACAACAGGAGAAATGGAGGCTGAGACATCCGTTTGCCCGGGTATTTGAGTGATCATACCAATGATCTCAAAATTGACAGCACCCACACTTAAGCTATCGCCCACTTGCGCATCATACTGGATCATCAGCTTCTCATCTACCAATGCATACTTTCCGGATTGAAACTGATCGGCAGCTTCTATTGGCTTGGTGACAATATCTCCATAGTAAGGATAGGCTCCTTCAAGTGCTCGTACTTGCACAAGTCGGGTACCTCCGGTCTCAGGAAACAGGACCATCGATGCGAAATAGTTTTCCTTAGAAAAATCGGCGGCTTTGGATCGAAAGGATTGTAAAACGGTATCGGCCAGGTCTCTTCTTCCTCGAATCCGCACATCTGATCCTACCAGCTCTTGCGCCTGCTTATCAATTTCATCCATCAGGTTTTCCCTAAAGGAAGTGATGCCAACCATCGCCGCAATCCCAAGTGAAATCGAAGCAATAAAAAGCAGGAGTTTGCCTCTACTTTTTCTGCTATCGCGCCAGGCCATCTTCCAGGGCCATGATCGGCTGTACTTTGCTTCTTCTATTTTGATTTTCTTATCCATCATTTCAAGAAGCTGCAGTTCTCATATGAACTTCGTTGTTACCTTTTCGATGATCAATAATCTTCCCTCCTTTTAATTGAATGATCTGATTCGTCTTTTCCGCCAGCTCCATGTCATGTGTCACCAAAATAAGGGTGGTGCTTTTTTCTCTGTTTATTTCGAAAAGCAATTCCTCCACAGATGTCCCGGTTTCTTCATCGAGATTTCCTGTAGGTTCATCAGCGAAAAGGATCTTAGGTTCATTGGAAAATGCCCGTGCGATAGCTACCCGTTGCTGCTCTCCTCCGGATAGCTGTGAAGGGTAATGGCTCATTCGTTCACCCAGGCCTACCCGCTCTAATAGCCCACTGGCTTGTTTTCTTGCTGTCTTCACCCCTCTCAGTTCCAATGGGATCATTACATTCTCTAGTGCGGTCAGTGTTTGAATCAGTTGGAAATTTTGGAAAACAAATCCCACAAATTGGTTCCTGACCTGTGCCAACTCATCCTCGTTTAGCCGATCCAGTAAAATGTGATTAAGCGTAATTGAGCCTGTAGTTGGTCGGTCTAGCCCGGCACATAGTCCAAGTAAGGTTGTTTTCCCACTTCCGGATGGGCCCACCACAGCGAGTGAGGAGCCCTCTTCTACATGAAACTCAATGTCGGCAAGCACCTGGATTTCATTGGAACCGCTTTTGAATGACTTGGAAAGAGTTGAAACTTCTAAAATTGATGATCCGTTCGACATGTAAAAATTTTAACTAGTTAACGAAAAGCCCACCCACATGTTTGTAACTTCCATGTTTGGTCAAATACATCATCCAATGGGGACTCGTACGCTAAATCTATGACATACATTCGAAACATACTGCTTACTCTACTTTTGATCGGTTGTGGTAGTACTCAGGAATCTGGTAACAATGAGTCCTCAGATCAGAAGGCCACAAAGGAAGTTCAGAGCCCAGCTGAAGAAAAAAAGGTGATTTTATTCTTTGGCAATAGCATCACCGCAGGCTATCAACTGGATATGGATCAGGCATTTCCTGCACTTATTCAAGAGCGGATTGATTCACTCGGCTTGAACTACAAAACCATCAATGCCGGGCTCAGTGGAGAAACCTCCGCAGGAGGTAAGAGCCGAATTGAATGGGTGCTACAAACGGTTCCGGATATTTTCTTTCTGGAATTGGGTGCCAATGACGGCTTGCGTGGTTTACCTTTAGACGAAACCATAAAAAACCTTCAGGATATCATTGATGCAGTGAAGAATGAGAACCCTGAGGTTGAAATCATCATAGCGGGCATGATGGTTCCACCAAACCTTGGTCAAGGCTATAGCGACAAATTCAGTCAAATATTTCCTAAACTAGCTGAGGCAAATGATGCAACACTCATTCCATTTGTACTGGAAGGTGTGGCCGGAAACCCAGAACTAAATCTATCGGATGGCATTCACCCGACTCCTGAGGGACATGAAATAGTGGCTGATACAGTTTGGAAGTATTTAGAACCTCTGCTCTAATCACTCAAAGTAGAGCTGAAACGCATCAACATACTGTTTTGCCTCCATCACGGAAGTGATTTCGAGCTTTTGATTGATGGCTTTACGATGTGTAGCAACCGTGTGAACAGATAGAAACAATACAGAAGCTATTTCTTTAGAGGTCATCCCTTTCGCCATCATAATTAATACTTGCTTTTCTCGTGGAGTCAAAAGCAAATATTGCTTCATATGATGTTTTACAAATTCTCCCTCTTCGGATAAGTACTTGAAGGATTTTAGAGCACTGATCACACTTGTAGAAGGTGTTTTCACTGTGAAAACAGAGTGTCCATTTTCATCTTCACCCTCAAATGTGATTTTGGTTTTTCCAGATGCATTGAACTCTTGTTTGTCATAATCCAACCATTTACGTGCCCTTTCTTCCGAAGAAAAATGCCTCACTTCACTATCAATCGGGTTATCATCAAAGTGATCCATGACCATTAAATGGACTAATGCGTCCTCCCCAACGACAAAAGCGACTTTGGTTGCTGTCTCAGAACATGGCACATTTATATTTTCCTGCACCCAACCAAGTTGTTTCTCCGTCAAAGCCAGATTGTAGTTTTTATGTAGCCATAAAGCTTGTTTAATCTCATTCTCAATAAAATACTTTTTGTAAACCAACATTTCCTTTTGAAATTCCTTAAAATGGGAAGGTGGCTTATGCCAAAACATCACATAGCGATGAGCTTCTTTTTCATATTCTATCGTAAGATGATCTCCGTTGTGAATTATCATTTGATAAGATTAAATCGCAATGTAAAGAATCGTTTATGGTAGTCTAATACTTATTCAGCAAGACTCCAACATGAGTTGGTTCAAAAAACCTAATCTTCGGGTTTAAGAATTTCGCTCACCTTTCGAATCACCTGATCCAACTCCTCCGCTGAGGATAGAATACTTGCATTGAGCTGTTTTCTTTGCTCTTCATTTAATGGGTCGCTCGACTTTAGTTGAGCAGTGATGCCTAGAATCCGAGCCAAAGGAGCGCGAACATGATGAGCATTTGAAAATGCATACTCTTTGAGCTTCTCATTCTGCGCCTGAATTTTATTTGTTCTTTTCTTTACTTCAGCCTCGAGAGATTCATTTATACTTTGAATTTCCTCATTTACTCTGATCAGTTCGTCTGCCTGCTCAGCAAGAATTTTTGATTGAAGTGTTATCTCTCTATTTTTTCTCTTCAGTAGCTCAATTGATCTTTTTCTTGACTTATAATATCGGTATCCAATATACATCGTCCCTAAGGAAAGGAGAAACATTATGGTGCCTCCATATATCAACAAATTTTGTCGTTGAATTTGGAGGCGGCTCTTTTCTAATTCAGCCTGGTTGAGCTCGTTCTGACTTGCCAGCATTTTATTCTCAGCTGAGATTCGCTCCATCTCAAACCTATTCTCATACATAGCTATCTCTTTAGCATGTGTGTCCTGATTGATGCTATCACGGTAAGCTTTATGCAACAAGGAGTATTCAAATGCTTTCTCATAATCGCCTATTCCCTGATAAGATTCATAGAGCAATTGAGCTGCCTGGCTAATTTCCTTCTTAACCTTGAGTTCCTTGGATAATTCTAAACTTCTTTGGCCCATAGCAATTGCGTATCCGTAGCTCTCTAGACCTTTATATACCTGCCCAATATATAGCTGTGATTGGCTAACGCCAATTCTGTGTCCTATTTCAGTATAAATGTGCCTAGCAGTTTCAAAATTGTTCAACGCCAGTTCATAAGCTCTTCTTTGCAAATGCAATCTTCCAATGTCAATTTTCAAATTAGCTTCCAGAATTCTACTACCATGATTCTTAGAAGTTTCAAGGCTGGCTTCATAAAAATTCATAGCGGAATCATACTGTCCCATTTCAAAATGAACTTCTCCTATATTTTGATAAAGTGTGGCTACCCTAATTGTTTTATTATAAGAAGAGTCAATTTCCAAAGACCTTTTATAATATTCCATTGCAAGCTTATAATCACCAGTTTCTTTATGAATGGATCCAATATTCGAATAGGTAGTTGCAAAGGCTTCCCTATCTCCTAACTCCTCCTTTATTTGAATGGATTCAATATAGCACTCCAGTGCTTTCTTGTAATCTCCTAATTCATGATATACAAGCCCCATATTATTCAATGTTCCACCCCTTCCGCTTAAATCACCTATTTGCTCCTTGACTTGAAGAGACCACTGATAATATTCCAGTGATTGAGAGTAATTGCCAAGAAGTTTATTAACAATCCCAATGTTGTTCAATGCGCGATTCATTCCTTCTAAATCACCAAGTTCCTCGGATAACTCAAGGAAAGTGTGATAGTGCCTTCTAGCCTCCTCAAAATTCGATTGAGAATATGCAAGCGTGCCTAGGTTATTGTATCCATTGGCCATTCCTTTTTTATAATTAAGTTCCTCAGCTAGCTCCATAGCCTGGTGTGTATACTTGATAAGTGAGTCCGGAGAGGTCTGATAATATCGAAACCCGATTTTAAGAAGTAGTAAGACCCTGGTAGTATCCTCCTGGGAGACCTTTAATTCAGAAATAAGGCTATCCAATTCCCTCTTCTGACCAAAAAGGGATGTACACATTAGCACAAGTGCAATTTGAAAGTATTGCTTCATAGAATTAATTGGCCGATGACCTTTTAAGATAGCAATACTTTTAATAATCCCATTTCAGATTCTTCTTAAAGTTTATTCATCTTAACTTTGCGCTCCCGATGAAAAAAGTCGCTTTCTATACGCTGGGCTGTAAGCTAAATTACTCTGAGACATCCTCTATCTCACGGATGTTTGAGGATAAAGGCTATGCAAAAGTTGACTTTACAGATACTCCTGACATCTTCATCATCAACACGTGCTCGGTCACTGAAAATGCTGACAAGAAGTGCAAGAAGATTGTAAAAGAAGCAAAAAAAATATCTCCAAATAGCTTTGTGACTATCATAGGTTGCTATGCTCAGCTGAAACCAAAAGAGATTTCTGAAATTCCCGGTGTAGATGCCGTTTTGGGTGCTGCAGAGAAATTTCGACTATTTGATTATCTGAATGATTTCACCAAAGGCGGAGTTTTCGCCTCTGAAATTAAAGAAGCAAAAGCCTTCAATGCATCTTATTCCATTGCCGATCGTACCCGAACATTCCTAAAGGTACAGGATGGATGTAATTATGGATGTGCCTTTTGTACCATTCCACTAGCCAGAGGTAAAAGCCGAAGTGACACTATCGCCAATATTGTAGCTCAAGCTGAAGAAATAGCACAAACTGAAGTAAAAGAGGTAGTGCTTACCGGAGTGAACATCGGAGACTTTGGCATACAGGACGGAAGGAGAAAAGAGAAATTCATAGATCTGGTTAAAGCCCTCGATGAAGTTGAAGGAATCAACCGCTTTCGTATATCATCGATTGAGCCAAATCTGCTATCCAATGAAGTGATTGAGTTTGTGGCTCAGTCTAAACGATTTGTACCTCACTTTCATATTCCATTGCAATCAGGGAGTGACAATATTTTGAAGAAAATGAATCGTCGTTATCTCAGCGATTTGTATCAAAGCAGGGTAGAAAAAATCAAGTCACTGATGCCAGATTGCTGCATTGGTGTAGATGTCATTGTTGGCTTTCCCGGAGAAACGGAAGAAGAGTTTCTTACAACTTACAACTTCTTAAATGAACTTGACATTTCTTACCTGCATGTATTTACTTACTCGGAACGTCCAAATACGAAAGCGGTAGACATGGATGGAGTTGTTGATCAGAGGGTTCGCAATGAGCGCTCCAAAATGCTGCGTGGACTCTCCGAGAAGAAACGTCGTTTTTTTTATGAGCAGCAGTTGGGTCAGGAATTTAACGTTCTTTTCGAAGAAGACATTCAGGATGGCACTATGCATGGCTTTACTGAAAACTATGTGCGTGTAGCAGCAAAGTATGACCCTATTCTCATCAATGAGGTAAAAGCAGTAAAATTAAAATCCGTCAACGCTGCAGGGTACGTGGAAGTAGAAGAGATAGAAGAAGTTCTCGTTCACTAACTCGCTTCAATCAAATCTAAATTTCCCCTTCCATAAAAGATTCAGAAACAAGTTCTGAATGACCCTAAATCATGTATATTTTTGAGTCAATACAATTTGACTATGAAGATTATCTGCATCGGCCGGAATTACGCTGAACACATCGAAGAACTTGGGAATGAACGCCCGGAGCATCCCATCATTTTCATGAAACCAGATACTGCACTTCTTAAAAACAACGAGCCTTTTTACTATCCGGACTTTTCCAAAGACATTCACCACGAGGTTGAAATACTTGTCAAAATCAAGAAGGAAGGAAAATCTATTAATCAACAGTTTGCACATCAATACTATGATGAGATCGGATTGGGCATTGATTTTACAGCACGTGACTGGCAGACAAAAGTCAAGGAAAAGGGCCACCCTTGGGAAATAGCGAAAGCTTTTAATGGCTCAGCACCAATCTCAAAATTTATTCCCAAAGGTGAACGAGATATGACTGGTGTTAACTTCCGGCTTGAGAAAAACGGTGAAGAAGTCCAGAACGGAAACACCAGTCTGATGCTCTGGCCAATTGATGAAATCATTTCGTATGTTTCACGGTTCATTCTTTTGAAAACCGGAGACATCATCTTCACAGGAACACCTAAAGGTGTTGGGCCTGTTTCAGTTGGAGATCATTTGGTAGGATATTTGGAAGATGATCAAATGTTTGATTTTGAAGTAAAGTAGCTGAGTGAGAAACTGCATCAAATACCTTTTATTAATTGGATTTTTCACGCTCCAGGGACAGGAGTTCAATGGAGTTAAATATCAATTTCCTATAAACCCGGGTCAACAAAATTACCTGGCTGGTACCGTTGGTGAAATCAGAAGTTCTCATTTTCATACGGGTATAGATGTGAAAACGGGAGGACGGACAGGCCTTCCCATTTATGCGGTAGCTGATGGGTTCATTTCACGCATAAAAGTATCCGCTTCCGGCTATGGATACGCGCTTTATATGCAACACCCGAACGGGACATTTTCAGTGTATGCCCATCTGGAAGCATTTGATCCAAAAATTGCCGAGTGGGCGCTTAAGGAGCAATACAGAAAAGAATCCTTCGAAGTAGACCTGTTTCCGGAAACTAATCAGTTTGCATATAAACGTGGCGACATCATTGGGTATTCAGGAAATACAGGTAGTTCTAGCGGGCCTCATCTGCATTTTGAAATTCGAGATCCCAACCATCGACCGATCGATGTGTTAACGCTGGGTTTTGATGAAATCCGGGACAATATTGCTCCTGTTGTACAAAAGGTTGCTTTTGTAACGCTGGATCATAAGGCTCGTGTTAATGGATTCTTTGGAAGGTATGAATTTGACCTGATCAAAACACCCAGCTGGTATCAAACAAAAGAACCAATCAATCTAAAGGGCAAAATTGGTGTTGAAATCTACTCTTATGACCCAATGGATGGTATCCCTAATAAGAATGGGATAAAGAAAACGACATTCCAGCTGGATGGTGACACCCTGTTTTCAGAACATAAAGAAGCCTTTTCTTTCGGAAAACAACGAAATGTGCTAGTTCATTATAACTACCCTGCCTACAAAAGAGGAAGCAGGAGATTCAACAAGCTGTACCTGGCCGATGGAAATGAACACAATATTTATACGAAAGTAAACCGAGGTATCACTTTTGATGATCAAAATGAGATATTGATCGAGACAGAGGATAGTTATAAAAATACCTCCACATCAAGAATTCTGCTTAACAGTGAAGCAGTAATCAATCAACCTAAACTGAATAAACCTGAACAAATTGGCAATTACCTTCATTTTAAATCAAGTCAGCAGGGATCTGTAATGCTGGAAGAATGGACTGCATTGGAGCCATACGCACAAGAAGGCGATGACAAATACTATATCTGGGACTTGAGAAATGGAACTCCAAAGAGCTTATTTATTGATGGAGAAACCAAACCTACTCATCTGGTCGGTCTAATTCCATCAAATCAAGAAATTAGCTATGTGCAAAATGAGTTTATGCTAAATCTCAAACACAGATCTCTATTCGATACGCTATACCTGGCATTTGAAAAAGAGCTTGATACGCTTGAGGAAAAAGAGTTTTTTCATTTTAGAAACGCAACTCAACCTATTCGATCGAATATGGAAATCACCCTGAGACCAGAGCTTGATTATGATGAAGAAAAAGCAGCGGTATACTCAGTGTTTGGAAGGAGAAGAAATTTTATGGGTGGAGAGTGGCAAGGCGGTGATATCACCTTTTCGACCCGTGATTTGGTTTCCTATACCATTTTAGAAGACTCCATTCCCCCATCCATTGATCTGAAATTGGCCAATGAGGATCAGTTAAAATTCAGGATTGATGATGACCTCTCTGGAATCAAAAGCTTTAAGGCAACAATAAACGGTGAATTTGTGCTGATGCATTACGAGCCAAAGCGTAAACTGATTTGGTCGCAAAAGCTAAATGAAAACATTCCATTCAAAGGAATGTTTATGTTAGAAGTAATTGACAATTCGAATAACGGAACGATTTATACCAAGGAACTATGATCACATTAAAACCAGGCGATAATGCCCCAGACTTTGAAAGCAAAGACCAGGATGGCAATCCAATAAAGCTATCTGATTATAAGGGTAAAAAAGTGGTATTATACTTCTACCCGAAAGACAACACTCCGGGCTGTACAGCTGAATCCTGTAACTTAAGAGATAATTATGAGGAGTTGCAAAAGCAAGGATACGAAGTACTGGGTGTTAGTAGCGATGGTGAAAAATCCCATCAGAAGTTTATTGCTAAACATGAACTTCCTTTTAAGCTTGTAGCAGATGAGGATAAGTCAGTTCATGAAGCCTACGGCACCTGGGATTTAAAGAAATTTATGGGTAGAGAATATATGGGCACAGTTAGAACAACCTTTGTAATTAATGAACAAGGGAAGATTGAAGAGGTAATAGAAAAGGTGAAGACCAAAGATCACACCGCTCAGATTTTGAAATAGCCTTTATTGACGGAAAACAAAAAAAGGCCGGAATTTAAAAATCCGGCCTTTTATATTAATTAATCTAATCAGTTATCCCACCAAAGAGGAGTCTGAAGATTTCCATCTTTGATTGGAACATTTGCATTGTTCAAATCAATTTCCGTTTGTGGATATGAAACCCTTCTTGGAATCTCTCCATTCAAATTAAAAGAGTTTATACCATTTGAATTTGGAGTCAAATTAGGATATCCGGTTCTCCTATAATCCGTCCATGTTTCAAGCCCATTCGAATACATGGCTATGTACTTCTGCGTGATAATCTGCTCCAAACGCGCTGCATTGTCAGCCAGACTGACAAGATCAGAATTAGCCGCAACATAAGCTGCATCATTTGCTCCCGTGAGCTTTGTAATTGAAGCACCGATTGCTTCAGCTAATGCTGCTTGAGCCGCAACCACATCATTATTACCCATTAATTCGATCTCAGCCTCAATGAATTTCATTTCAGTGTAGCTTGTCATGATAACCGGTGCATTGATATTCGTATAAAATGTCCCCGCATCAAAAGTGGTCGAATAACCCGAAGGAGTGCTTGCATCAGTAAGGAATAAAGCCGATCGCCTTGGGTCATTCAAGCCGTTAAGCATTCCAAAGAAAAATGGATCGATGTTTATATTTCCACCTCTATCTTGTGAAAACTGATATGCCGGATTAGGCTCATTTGGGGAAGTACCAAAATTCAATTGCAAATCACCTGCTGAAGAAGAAATTGCATCGGCTAATTCAGCTTCCGCATCGGCATAGGCAGTGTTACTCACCTTGGTTAGCCTTAAATAATACTTCGCCTTTAAAGAATGAGCTGCAGCAATCCAACTGCTTGTGTTACCACCATAAATCAGGTCATCACTTCCTAACGCCGGACCAACACCTGCTGGGCCATTTAGCAAAGTAATTGCTTCATCAAGCAAGCTATGAATGGTCTGGTATATACTTTCCTGCGTATCATATGTTGGTTGAAGTTCTCCTGATCTGGCACCAAACGCATTGGTATACGGAATATCACCAAACATATCAGTCATCGAACCCAGCCCGTGGGCAATAAGAATTTTAGCCATAGCTGAAGTGTGATTTGACTCCTCAGCGGTAGCTTTTTCTTCAATTATCACCAATGGCTGCAAAGTAGAAACAAACATCCTTAAGAAGATTCCATCCCCATCTGCTGGCACCCATAGGTACCGATAATTATCGGCCTGCTGTGCATTAATTCCTACAAACTGTTGTGTGAATAATCCGCTTAAGCGAACCAACTCACCACCAATCACCCATGCCATACCAGCCTGTGCTGCAGGCACAATCGCTTGTGCAGATACATCTCCAGGGGTTGCCGGGCTTACATTTATGTCTTCGTCAAAATCACACGAACTGGTAATCAAAACGAGACAAGTCAATATAGATATTACTTTTATTTTCATCTTATTATCTTTTTTATTGGACTACAGGGTCACATTTAGCTTGAACCCATAACTTTTTGTGTTTGGATTATTGAAGTAATCGTATCCAAACACGTTACTCGCCGCACCAGTCAAATTGGTTTCCGGATCAATCCCTGTATAATCAGTAATCAAGAATACATTTCGTGCATTCGCATTAATGGTAATGGCCGAAAAAGGAAGGCCATCAACAACTGACTGTGGCAGTCGATAAGAAATATTCACATCTCTCAATCGAATCCATGAGCCATCTTGTACCGTCAATTCATCGAGGTTTACGAACCCATAGTTTTGATGGAAGTTGGTACCGCCATCTGTTCCGCCTTTCACAACCTCCAGCGTATTAATTGACTCTGTTGGGTTACCGTCTGCATCAGCTGCAACTCCAGGGAAAACGACCCTATCATTCCTATCAAGCGTTGCTGCTCCAACACCAAATCCATTTAATACGCCATAGGTACCATTGTATACATCTCCGCCTTGTCTAAAATCAAAGAGCATTGACAGCTCGATGTTTTTATAGCTGAATGTATTTCTGAATCCAAGTGTAAAATCAGGGTTTGGATCACCCACTTTACCATCTACTGGATTTTGCAGTGGCATACCGGTATTCTGGTCGATCACCATTCTACCCTGATCATCTCGAAGGAATCTGGTTCCGAAGAAAATACCATAGGGTTCACCCTGTTGGATACGCTGCGTACCAAAAGGATCTATTGTGATTACGTCAAGACCAGGTGCTATTTCATTAACGATAGATTCATATTTGTTGAAAATGAATCCGATTTCGTAATCAAAATCCCCGGTTCTAACCACACTTCCAGTAATAACTGCTTCAATACCATTGTTCTCAATTTCTCCTGCATTAATTACTGTTTGTGCAAATCCAGTAGTATAAGGAAGGTCCACACTAATGATCGCATCTTCAGTCAATGATCGATAATAGGTAATATCAGTAGTGATTCTACCATTCAGGAACTTCAAATCTGCTCCTACCTCAAAAGTTGTGGTAAACTCAGGTTTCAATTCAGGATTCCCTAGAATATTATTCGGAATGAAGGAGTTGGTGCCAAGTGCTGGGAACAGAACTCCATTTGGAGTGGTCCAGCCATCCCGCACCCTCGCTTGTGTGAAAGTTGAAGCTGTAAAACCAAATGGTGCATCATTACCTACCTTACCATAAGACGCTCTGATTTTACCGTAAGGAAGCGCACTACCCAAATCAATATTCTCAGTAAATGCCCACCCAACAGCTACCGCAGGGTAAAAGAAAGAGTTATTGGCTGATCCTAGAGTTGAAGACCAGTCATTTCTACCTGTAATATTCAAATACAGTGTTTCGAGATAGGAGATTCTCACATCCCCATAAACACCATATAGTTGCTTCGCTTGTGGTCTTTCAACCACGCTAAAGCTCTGAGCACTGGCTGCATTGAAGAAGCCGCGGGAGGCAAGTCCTTGTCCATCCTCACGTCGATTGGTCACTTTTTTGTCGTAATAATTCCATCCGAAGGTTCCATTTATGTAGATGGATGAGCTTAGCTCTTTCTGAAGGGTTCCATAAACATCCACATTTAAATCAGTGTTTGTGATTGCCTGGTTGATTACCTGACCAACACCAAAAGATCCTGAACCAATATCATTTCTAAATTTTCTGATATCAGAGTATTGATCCAGCCCAACTCTCGAGTTTAAGGAAAACCAGTCTGTAAACTCATAGCTGAGTTGACCATACCCAATGATTCTGTTCACATTATCATCCATAAAGTTTTTGAATACAGTCCAATAAGGGTTGTCATAGATCGCTCCTCCTCCAATTTGACCTCTATAGGCTCGCGGGGTACCATCTTCAAATTGATACGCCGATGGATCTTTTGCTGGGTTGACACCACCTCTATTATCAAAAGAAGGAGTAGTGCGTAAAAGGCCAAGCATTACGCCAGAGGTGTTTGACCCATTCTGAACTTTTATTCCTCCACTGTTGATAAAGTTTGAAGAGAATGTCGCTTTCAATTTATCTGTTAGGTTTGATGAAATTGTCGCTTTCACTGAAGTTCGCTCAAACGTATTATTTGGGATAATACCTTCTTGATTCAAATAGCCTACTGAGATATAATAGTTGATATTATCTGTACCACCACTCGCACTCAAATAGTGATTTGCGGTAACCCCAGTTTCAAAAAAAGCTTCGGTATTATTGTATGCCTTGGCCACCCTGCTTGTAGCTCTTGGATCTGAAGAGTGAACTATTAATCCATTTGGATCCCATATAGAGGGTTCATTAGCATATCTCAACTCATCTATTCTAGGACCCCAGCTATTACCGGTAAAAGATCCCGTCATAGGTCCTTCAAATGTTGGTACGCCTCCTACCACATTACCTTGAGCATAGGTTGTTTGAAGCTCTGGAAGCTTATTTACCTTATCGAAGGTCATTCCAAATGAATAATTGATTCTTGCAGCGCCCTTTTGTCCCCGTTTGGTGGTAATGAGAATAGCTCCATTACCAGCCCTTACACCATAGAGTGCGGTTGCAGCCGGCCCCTTTAAAACTGTAAGACTCTCAATGTCATTTGGGTTTAAATCAATCGCTCGGTTCGAATTATTAACCCCACCAGAACCCAAATTCGATATAGCATCTTCAGGTGAATCCGCGGTGGTGAATGTGCTATTGTCAATAGGAATACCATCAACTACAAATAATGGGGAATTAGACCCTTGAATTGTAGAATTACCTCGTATCCTAATCTGGGCACCTGCACCGGCCGTTCCTCCTGAACTTGTCACCTGAACACCGGCTGCTTTTCCGGCCAGACCAGCCACCAGATTCACTTCATTGGCTCTGTCTACTTCCTCGCTATTTACTTCCTGTACAGAGTAGCCAAGATCACGTTTTTTAGCTGTGAGACCAATAGCCGTCACCACGACCTCTTGAAGTTCCGTAAAGTTTGTGGCTAAAGAAACATCAATTACAGACCTGTTTCCCACATCAATTTCCTGAGTGACAAATCCAATAAACGAGATCATCAATACATCTCCGTCGGAGACGTTCAAAGTGTAGCTTCCATCAATATCGGTCACTACACCGCTAGTGGTTCCTTTGAGTTGAACCGTTGCGCCGGGAATACCCTCACCGTTATCATCGGTGACTTTACCCGTTACTGTCCTTTGTGCCATCAGTCCTGAGACAGCAAAAAGACATAACACTAATACTAGGTAAGTTTTTTTCATAAAATTTATTTTGTTGAATAAATTCTAATGTTAAAGACTTGACCTATCAATTAATTGTAAAAAAAGGGAGGTGTAATTGGTGCAACCTTTTTCATAAATCGTGTGTAAAGCATCCTCAGTGTGGTTCTATCGACTATTTAGGCACAAAGTCACAGCATAAAAAAGCCCTAAACCGTTTGAACAGTTTAGGGCTTTTTTACCATTTTGCGATTTTATCGCTTAACCTCGCCCGGAAAAACAACCAGACTTTCATTGCCGTCTTTTCCAACCGCAGACACTCCAAAAAAGTAATTGTCAATTACGATCCCCTTTAGAGTGAACTCGGTTTTGTCTTTGTCTACATTGTAGGACATATCCCATGTGGGTGAAGTAGTTTCTCTAAAGTAGACCTTATACCCTGCAAGGTTTTCATCATTAATTTCATCCCAATACAGTGTCGTTGCAGGCTGTACAGCTCCACCTATTGCGACATTTTTTGGTGCTGAAGGGGCAGATGCAAGAGCAGCTAGTGTAATCGCATTAACAGCGGTGAGTTTTGAGGCATAATCAAAATTCACATGCTCAATCACATCACCATATTTTATTCCATCTTCCTCCCGAATGTCCTGATGCTGCTGAGTGTAATTTTCATGCGCCTCCATAATTCTTACCCCAGCAAATCCAGCATCACAAAAAGGTCTGTGATGCCCTCCACGACCAAATCTATCAAGCCGGTAAATCATCTTTGGATTCATTTCCGGCATATAGGCTTTTGTCATTTTATACACATATCTGGCTAGCTGTCTGGAAATACCGTCAACCTCTCCACCGTAATACCTTCTCATTCTTTGCTGAAAATCAGTATCGGTTGGATTAGTTGGTTCTGAAAAAATTCGAAAAGTGCGATTATCAATCACTCCATCCACTCCCTCGATATTCCCGATCATATCATTATTTAAAAAACCGATAATTTCCCACTCCTCTTCTACTGCCTTTGCCGCAAGATGTTTTCCTCCGTAAAGCCCTTGCTCTTCGCCAGACAGCCCTACTAAAAGTATTGAGCTTTCGAATTCATAATTTGACAAGACTCTGGCGGCTTCTATAACACCTGCCATTCCGGATGCATTGTCATTAGCACCAGGAGAGTCATCTGTATAGTTAAGTGGATCGGATATACGACTATCAATATCTCCTGCCATCACCACATACCTGTTGGGATACTTTGTTCCCCTTTTTATAGCCAACACATTGACAACCTCGGTATCTTTTGTAATTCTTGTTTTAGCATTGCCTTTCTCTAATGTTCGTTGCATTGATACTTCATAACAACCACCGCATGCCTCTGAAATTTTTTCGAACTCGGATTTGATCCATCTTCTGGCAGCTCCTATCCCTCTTGTATCCGATTCAGTTTCTGACATTGTATGTCTGGTTCCAAATGATACAAGCGTTTGAATATCCTTTTCAATTCTCTCCGAGCTGACATTTTCAATGATTTCATAGGGAGATTGCGCTGGCAATTCCAGAAGGGCAATTATGCATACAAGTACAATACTTGGTCTTAAAAGATTAGGCATGAGTAATATTTTTAGTGTAAGTTAAATATCACTGAAATATTAGTTGTTCTTAAAATCTGAGAATTGATATATTTTCACATTTTCGCCAAAGGGTATTCCAAGAACACGCTCTTTGGGATGTAATAGATCGTTTTGATGAGACAGGGGAAATGAAACGCGATTATCTGTCTTGTAGCTGTCGTAAAGCGAACTGGAATAATCAAAATTGAAGCCCGTTTCAGTAGTCAAATAATTATTGACTCCTTTCATCGATTGTACTGAACTTACAGACATTTCTAACAAGGTGATATCGGATGTTTCTTGTGAGATGTATTCTCCATTAATCCCGAGGCTCAAAATCTGAGACCATAGGGTTTCGCTTGTTCGATCATAGAGAATAAGATTGTTGTTATAAAGAAGCCCAGACACTCCAAACTCAACTTCTTTATTAAGAATATTTCTACTCCAAACCTTTGAAGTGCCTGTAAGAGGGCAGTAACTCAAAACAATCGGGTTGCCATTTATATTATCATTTAATACTTCATGATACTCAAGTATGCGATGAGGGTATATGTAATTCTGCTCACCTGATTTGACTACAACAACCAGCTCTTCTTCATCCAAACCTGAGTAAAATTCATTCTCTATTAAAGCTCTGCCTTCCAACCTTACATGTTTGGGTTCATCAATAGAAGGAATGCCATCCCTGAAACTTCCTGAAAAAATAAAATCTGTATTTACCAGCCAATCTTCCCGATTATTTCCAAAATTGGGATTTGCGATTGTTTGTCCACTGTGGAAATGTAATTCTTTGTAGAATGAAGGAAAGAAGAACCAGTAGCCGGCTACTTGATCAATAGGCTTTAAGGCAATTTCCATATCTGAATTTACCAGATTGCCCCCAATGTCATATTCGTTCCCATGCTGGTCTTGCAAGATGACTGGATACCCACTGTCTGAATGAGTAAATTCCAGTAATTCATTCGAGATAGTCGTTTCTCTTTGGTATGCTACTATCAATCGTTTGGGGGCATCCGCATATATTACAACAGGCACACCCCCTACTTCATCATTAATCACCCCAACAACCTTAGGGTCACGAATTGAGGGTGTTATCTCTTTGTCATCACTACCACATGAGAACAAAACACCAACACTACAAAGAATCAAAAGTGCTCGAATCATCTCTTCTTAATAATTTATAGCTCACTATAATAGAACCTTGCCAAGTAGTACTTAGTTGCAATCCATTTAAATTTCTATAAACAGGAAGAATAAAGTTCAGGCCAATATCCAGTTTTTGATTAACAGCAGAAGTCTGACCTGCCATCAGGTTCACCCAGTGACCGCCTGTATTTTCATTTGTAAAACCGCCATCAAATTCATCCATTTCCCTGTATTGATAGACTCCTCCCAAAAACAAATTGGAAACGAATGTACTGACAATGTACTGGTAGGAAAAAGCGCTCAAAGCCTGGTATTGAGTGCCAAAGCGATAGTTGGGGTGAGCTTCAAAATTTCGCCCTTGCGTGTTGTATTTTATTGCAAGCTGATTGGAAATAGTATATTTTCGATCTGCTCTTAGGTAAAACGTAGATTGGAGGTTAATTCCAATGTCCACAGAGCCACTTCCTGATTGCATACTTTGTGGAAGAATGAGTCCATTTCCATCATCCGTGTTGGTGCTGCCAGTAGGCAATTTTAATCCAATGGCAGCTGCTAAATCATAGTTTGAACCTAGTAGTTGATATCTTCCCCAAAATGAAATGTCGCCAAGTCCATTATTTGTATACCTTGTATTATTTGATTGCCGAGAGACTGTCTCTTCCTGAAATAAGTAAGGCGCAACCAATGAAATAATTAGATTATCTGATAATCCATAATCTAGCTGAGTAATCGCAACACTTACCCTTCTTTTGATGAATGAATCTTCCAACTCTTTTTCACCTGAAACAAGATCATTGTTACTATTATGATTGAATGTGCCATGAATGCTCCAGTTCTGAGCTGTACCTGAAGAAAACACATACGACCCTAGAAGAGGCGTACCTCCAGTGCAACAAGTCTGCGATAAGGCTACTTTGAAGAATAGAATGATAAACCCGGTAAAAAGCTTGCATCTCAGCATAGATTTAAACTTAACAAATCAAATCCCACCTAAGATCCCCAAGACCATCAATTACGTAATTTGGTCAATGCACTGACACAACCGTCAATTGGGTGAAATATTAACAAATTTTCCGCTGATCCCTCTATTAATGAAGTTAATGTAATATAATTTTGGTATTCCCTAGTTTTTGATATGAAGAGGTGGATTTTTATAGCAGCTGCGGTCATTTTGTCCTGTGAAAAGGGATCAGAGGAAATCTTCTCCTGTGATGATCTTACCATGAAATTAGATGAATTAGAATACTCATCTTGCGGAGGAAGTAATGGGAGGTTAAGCGTATTTGCATCCGGAGGAAAAGAACCATACACTTATAGACTCAATAACGAGCCCCCACAAACACATAGCTTCTTTGAAGGTCTTGAGTCTCAATACTATAGTATTATAGTTGAGGATGCCAATGGCTGCAAAGATTCAGTCAGAACATTTTTGGGTAGCCAAAAAGCGGTACGTGCCGTAGCACTAACTGAACCTTCCGGATGTGGGACAAGCAATGGTAAGATAAAAGTCATAGCCAAAAACGGACAAATACCCTACCGTTACCAAATTGGTGAAAATGCTGAGTATACCTACAATGATACATTCACGGACCTTCCTTCGGGCAGGTATAGTGTATGGGTAAAAGATGATCGCGATTGTTTTTTAGGCATTTATCCAGTGGTCTTATCCGGTGTAGCCCTTGAGCAAGTAAAGGAAGTACTGGTTGCCAACTGCACAAGCTCCGGATGTCATGACACAGAAAGCAATCGAAACCTCTCCATGGATGAAACCATAGAAGAATACTCACAAGAAATAGCTGAAGTAATCGGTCAGGATCATCAAAGTGTTATCCTGGAAACATCCGAAATTGAGCTCATCGCCTGCTGGGCGAATGATATCGATTTAGAAAGTGAATAAACTATGCGTAAAACAAAACTTCACCTCACTCTTTTTATTCTAGTCCTATCATTCCATTCTTTTTCGCAAGAACATTCCGTTGCGAGAAAGTGGAATGAGGTCCTCCTTGAGGCAATTAGGAATGACTTTGCAAGACCTACCGTACATGCAAGAAATCTATTCCATGTTTCAGCAGCTATGTATGATGCCTGGTCAATGTATGATAAAACAGCGGTACCCTTCCTTTTTAATCGATACATTAAATCATACAAACAAGATCTTCAGTTTTCTCACAACGAAGAAAACATTGAAGAAGCAAGAGTTGAAGCAATTAGTTATGCAGCTTATAATCTGATAGTACATCGATTTAGCTTTTCCCCGGGTACCCAAAAAACATTTACTGCTGCAAATGAGCTTATGGCTGAGCTTGGATACGAAACCTCCTTCACTTCAACTGACTTCTCGGAGGGAAATCCGGCTGCTTTAGGCAATTTTATTGCTCAATCCTATATTGAGTTTGGACTTATAGATGGTTCCAATGAAGAACAAGACTATATCAACAAACATTACCAACCTGTAAATCCACCATTAGTGCCAACCGATCCTGGTAATTCGGTGATAATTGACCTCAATAGATGGCAACCGCTGTTTTTTGATGAATTTATTGACCAGGCGGGAAACCCTGAAACTGAAGGTGTTATTGACTTCCTTAGTCCCGAATGGGGTTCTGTCATACCATTTTCATTGCAGTCTTCAGACAGGACAATCTATGAAAGGGATGAAAATGAGTACTGGGTTTATCATGATCCCGGACCACCTCCATATATAGAAGAGGATGGATCCGGAATGTCCGATGAGTATAAATGGGGATTCTCGATGGTTTCTATCTGGGGAGCACACTTGGCAGAAGAGGAATTGATTGATATATCTCCTGCAAATTTTGGAAATAATGACAGCTTCCCTACTGCCTTTGAAAACTATGACTCCTTCTACAAGTACCTTGAAGGCGGTGATATTGGCACGGGACATGATAAGAACCCCTTTACAGATGCACCTTATGAGCCTAACATGGTACCAAAAGGTGATTATACCCGAGTACTTGCAGAATTCTGGGCTGATGGACCGGATTCAGAAACCCCTCCCGGACATTGGTTTACCATCCTTAACTATGTCATGGATCATGAGCTGTTTGAAAGACGATTTGGAGGTGAAGGCGAAATCATTTCTGAACTGGAATATGATCTAAAGGCATACTTTACACTAGGTGGAGCAATGCACGATTGTGCTATTACTGCATGGGGGATAAAAGGATGGTATGACTACATCAGACCCATTTCCTCCATACGCGCAATGGCGGAGTTAGGACAAAGTAGTGATGAAACGCTGGACAACTATCATGTAAATGGCATCCCTCTAGTAGACAACTATATTGAAGTTGTCGAAGAAGGTGATCCACTAGCTGGTGCAGAAAATGAGCATGTAGGCAAAATCAAAGTCTATAGCTGGAGAGGTCATGACTTTATAACTGATCCGGATACAGACATAGCAGGTGTCGGATGGATACTTGCAGAAAATTGGTGGCCATACCAAAGGCCTACATTCGTTACTCCACCATTTGCTGGATACGTATCAGGCCATAGCACATTTTCACGAGCTGCTGCTGAAGTACTCACTCTTTTAACAGGTGATCCCTATTTTCCTGGTGGAATTGGAGAATTCCTTGCTCCACAAAATGAATTTCTTGTCTTTGAGGAAGGCCCTAGTGTAGATGTGACACTACAATGGGCGACCTATAGAGATGCGTCTGATCAAACCTCCTTATCCCGTATTTGGGGTGGTATACACCCACCGGCTGATGATGTTCCTGGAAGAATTATTGGCGAGGAAATAGGCGTTGATGCCTTTGAGTATGCTCAAAATTTCTTCAATGGTATCGTTCCTCTTTCTGTGGACAAAGAAAGTATGTATCGCTTATATCCAAACCCTGTAGCTATTAATGGGACCATAACAATTGATGCGAAAGAAAAGGGAACGTTTTTATTGTACAACCTTAATGGAACGCTTCTTCATATTGAAGAAATAGGTGCTGCAACTAATCAAATTAGTTTAAGCGGCCTACAGCATGGACTGTACATCTATAAAATAGATGGATCAATAAATAGAAGCGGCAGATTGATTGTGAGGTAGCTCCTAACCTATATTTGCAATCTTTTTTACTAAACCGATTCTAAAATGATAAATTTCAGCTATATAAAGCATGGGTTCAGTCTATTCATGTTTTTTATTTCACAGGCACTTTTTTCACAAAAAAACTATATCGAAGGAATAATTATTACCAATTCAGGTGACTCAATAATTGGTTTCATCGACTACAAAAATTGGGATAAAAATCCATTAGAAATCAATTATAAACCCAATCTTCAAAAAGAGAGTATTTCTTACAACCCTTCTCAAGTAAAAGAATTCAGGGTTGGTGGCGACACCTATATTAGTGCTTATATTGATAGGGAAATTAGCTCTGTTAAGGTCGATGAATTGGAACGAAATTCGGTTCTGAACCTTGTTTCAGATTCTGTTTTCTTACGGGTTCTTATCTCTGGAAAAAAATCGCTTTATATCTACAAGCATGAAAATGGGAAAGCCAACTTTTACATTAAAACAGATAAAATAGAACTGTTAAAGTATAAGAGGTATTATGTAACCGAAAATAGAAATAATTATGCCTTAGAAAGTAAAATCTATTTAAATCAGCTAGATCAGTATCTTAATGAGTGCGATCAAAACATGAAGTTAAGCAACACAAAGTATCAACAAAATAGTTTAATAAAGTTGTTTACCATTTATTACGAAAACTGTCTTGGAGTTCAAGTAAAAACTGAAACCAAATCAAAAGACAAACTGATCAATTCGGGAGTTTTGGCAGGTATAACGCTTTCATCTCTTGAATTTAAAAGTTCTAGCAACCGTCGCTATACACAAATGGATAGTGAATCTTCCGTTGACCCAGTTGTTGGAGGGTTTCTGGAACTTATCTTACCAAGAACGAGGGAAAAATGGTCAGTAAATAATGAGCTCCTGATTACAACATACTCAATAGCAGGAGAATATATAGACTACACAAATGAACAAGATTATAGGATAATAAATAGTGACTTTAATTTTAGCTACCTGAAGTTAAATACACTAGTTAGGTATTATATTTTGCATAATCCAAATATATATTTGGAATCTGGAATCACTAACTCTCTAATGATTAGTAGTACCAATACCAGTCAACACAATATTCAATTTTATTCAACTTCCAGACAATACGATGAACCAGCCATTGAATCTATTAAATCCTATGAATTTGGAACAGCATTTGGATTGGGTTTGAGAAGTGGTAAGCTTGGCTATTTATTGCGTTACGAGTACACAAACGGAATGTCAGGACATCAGACTTTGCAATCAAGAGTCTCTAGGTACTATTTCATGGTTAGTTATAAGTTATAAGAGCTACTATTTCTATGATCGATTCGAATGGATTATTAAAAAACACTATCAATTTCATTGGTCTTTGAACGGCCTCCCTAAATAGCTTGACCGTTTTTAAATGATTTAAGTAACCTATGGGAGTGTTTTTCACAGGTTTTTTCATGTTTTAAGTTGTTAAGGTGTTTCAATTTCGTTAAGAGACAAACAAAAAAAAGGCTGCCAAAATTGGCAGCCTTTTCAATTCTATATAAATGATGAATTTAGTTCACGTCCCACCAAAGGTTGGTATCTAGTGCATCATCGAAAGGTACCGCTAAAAGGTTTTCCTGGTTAGTAGCTGCTTCATCCGTAGGATAAAGACCTCTAACCGGAATAGAAGGCTCTACAGCTGCAGCCGGCACAGAAAGTACTGGCTGATCCAGTCTTCTCCAGGTAGCCCAAGCTTCCAAACCATTCGTGTAAAGCGCTAACCACATTTGTAGTCCAATTGATTGCTCCCAGTTGGCAGCATCATAAGGATTAGCAGCAATGTAATCGTTAATAGTAGTAGCATCAGTGATACCCCACTCATTCATTGCAGCTGTGATTCCAGCGTTAAACTCAGTAAGAGCTACACCAGTGACAAATCCTCTCTCGATAGCTTCCGCTTCTAAGAATTTCACTTCAGAAAATCTCAAAAGATAAGCTGGTGCATTTTGCTGTCTTACCATTGCTCCAAATCTGGAAGTTGTAGCTTTCAACGCGAATGCATCATTATCACCAAGTCCATAAGGCATACCAACATACGTACCTGAAGCGGTAGAATCTGCATAAAGTGTTTCACGCGGATCACCCATTGCCTGCAGTGTACTTAGTAACTCATCAGTAATTCTAAAGTCATCCCTTGAACCTCCATTTGGAGATGCATCAAACCAAAATGGATTTGAGAGTGCAGCTACATTAAGATAAACCAATGAAGCTTCATCAGCAACTGAAGAAATGATATTTCCATTAAGCGCCGCAGAAACAGTACTAGATGCAAGTGAACTGTTAGCGTCTGCTATTCTCATACCCATTCTTAGTAGCAACGCATTTCCGAATTTTTGCCATCCGTCCATGTCACCACCATAAATGATATCTACATCACTAGAAAATCCAGCAGCTCCAGTGTTAATTGAATTAACAGCAGCAGTTACATTACTAATAAGAGATTCATAAATCGCAGACTGAGAATCATAAGCAGGCTTAGGAAATTCATCAGGATTTAACGCCTGAGAATAAGGCATATCTCCCCAGATATCAGTAGCCATTTGAAAACCAAAGGCCATCATGATATCGATCACAGCAATTTGATTTGCTCTAATCGCTTCCGAAGGAACATTTTCATCAGCTTCAACCAACGTCTTAGCTTGATCTAGTTCAGAAAGAATTGAAGCAAATGTAGTATTCCATCCGTTATCGAAATCCGCAGGGGTAAAGTTGTACCGCTGCTCCTCCGTATATTCATCCTGAGCAAGGTGCTGAACAAACAACATACCATACTCAAAGTTCATATCTCTGCTCCAGTAAAGATCTGGCAGACGATATAATCCTTGTGTTACCAATGAACCCGCTGGCACATCAGTTGGCTCATTTGGATTAACATTTAAGTCATCGAAATCGCCACAACCTACTAGCGTTATAATAAACGTGCAGATTAATAATCTATTTATAATCAGTTTCATATTATTTTCTATTTAATCAATTACTTAATTAAAACTTCAATCCAATATTGAATCCAATAGATCTGGTAGGAGGTACCTGAGCATTCTCAAGACCTTGATCGTTACCAGCGCCAGTAATCACCTGTGGATCCAAGTGAGGGATCTCCGAGCTAAGAAGTGCAAGGTTTCTTCCGAATGCACCTATTGAAACAGAGTTGAATGGTGTATTCTGAATTACGCTTGCAGGAAGTGTGTAAGAAAGGTTAACCTCTCTTAGTTTCACAAAGCTTGCATCGTACACGTTTGGTGTAGCAGCAAGCCACCAGTAGCTCTGATAATATGTCTGAGCAGGAACGTTAACTGTGTTAGGCTCACCTGTTTCAGTTACTCCGTCAAGTACTAGTCCGTTTTCTCTGATATCAACTCCATTTTGGAATACAGTTTCCTCTGTCATACCAGAGTATGTAGCCCACTGTAGTGAAGTAGAGTGGATGGATCCTCCTTTTTGGAAGTCAATCAACACACCCATTCGGATACCCTTGTAAGAGAACGTGTTTCTCAATCCACCAGTGTAATCAGGAATTGCTGATCCCAAGAAATATCTACTAGTTCGGCCGATAGGGAATCCATTTGTTCCAATAACAACCTCACCTTCGTTTCTTACTGATCCATCTTCAAGTACTTCATAGTCTTCTCTGATGAAGTCAGCTCCCCAGATACCCATGTAAGGGAATCCTTCCTGAATTCTAAGCTCTGCAGCCCAAGTACCACCTCGTCCAATACTCTGAACATCAGGGTGTAGCTCAACAACTTCGTTATTATACGTAGCAAAGTTCAAATTCACATCCCATCTGAAATCTCCTGATTGAATTGGAGTTCCATTTAATGTAAGCTCAATTCCAGAGTTCTTCATTGTACCTGCATTGATCACACGAGACGTGTATCCTGTAGATGAAGAAATATCCACGTTGAAAATCTGATCGACAGTTTCTCTGTCATAGTATGCCACATCAAAACCAACTCTGTTGTTCAAGAAATTAACATTAGCTCCAATTTCAATCTCAGTAGTAGTTTCTGGATCTAATAAAGGATTGTTTCTAGAATTTGGAACTGCAAATCTTGACGCGCTTCCCCAGTTTGGAGACTGTGGGCTAAATGTAGTCGCAAGTCTGTAAGGACCTGGCGCATTTGCCGCCTTACCATATGCTACTCTTACTTTACCGAAAGACACTACACTACCGTCAAATGCAGGTAGTTCAGAGAATACAAAACTTGTAGACGCTGAAGGGTAGAAGAATGGATTTTCTTCAGTTGGAAGAGTTGAAGCCCAATCCCATCTTCCTGATGCATCGAAGAATAAAAGATCTCTGAATCCAATTGAAGCAAGCATGTATGTACTGTTAATTGCTTCTTCTCTCAAGTTAGTACCTGGCGTATAAGTTGCAGGCTCAACTGAGTTAGACAAGTGATAGAATCCATCTAGTGCCAATCCACCATTTGTAGTGAACTGAGTAAATGTCTGCTCCTGCTTCATTCTGTTTCCTCCAAGCGTTGCGTTAACAGAAATGTCACCGAACTGCTTATTGAAGTTCATTTGCAGCTGGAAGTTCGTTTCATTGAAGCTTCGGTAAGTCTCAGTATATCTTGACTGCTCAATTCCTCCATTAGGAACACCTTCCTGGAAATCCCACTGGTATCCATCTCTCATTGCCTTACCGCTAACAGTTAAGAAATCAGTGATGTCATATGTTACGTCGATGTTTCCGAACAATCTGTTCTTATCATCTTCCTGCAAGTACTCATTTCTTACGAAATAAGGGTTGTCGAAGAACTGAGGTGACTCATTAAACGAAATCAAGTTACCTGAACCATCTACCGCAGGTCCTATCGCATTCCATACATATTGAGTACCGTCAACCATTTCATAGTTTTTCAGTCTCTCAACATCAAGGTTTGTTTGCCACCACTGGTTAAATCCTTGCATTGGGTTAGCATTGTTATAACCAGTTACGTTTCTACCGCTGGTAGCCTGGTTTACAAAGTTTGCAGATGCAGTTACATATAGTCTGTCTGTTGGGTTAACAGTAGCGTTCAAGCTAATTGTATTTCTCTGTAGTCCTGAGTTAGGTAGTGTACCAGACTGGTCTAGATTAGTATAACCTAATCTAAATGTTGCTAATTCATTACCTCCTTCAAGAGCAATTGAGTTTGTCCATGTTTTCCCAACTTCGAAGAATTCTTCGTATCCGTTTGCAGGAGCTGACCAAGGTCTTGTTTCACCATAGTTAGAGGCGTTAGGATCCCAAGAATCCCAGTGACGAACTTGTGATCCATCATACTTTGGCCCCCAAGAACCATCCTTAGCATATACTGGCGCTAAATAATCAGTGCCATTTTCAGTGAATTCTACAAACCCACTTTGAGTTGGATTTCCAGTAGTTGGATCCACAGCAATTGCTCCACCACCATAAGTTTGCTGATGAGGAATTAGGTTCTGTACTTTATCAAAAGTCACAGCAGAATTAACTGATACACCAATTCCTTTTCTCTGACGACCTTTTTTGGTTGTAATTACAATTACACCATTTGCACCCCTTACACCATAAATAGCAGTTGCAGCAGTACCTTTAAGTACACTCATACTTTCAATGTCTGACGGGTTAATGTCTGAAATTGCGTTACCATAATCATAAGGAGTAGATCCTCCACCGAAACCTCTTTGCTGAGAGTTTGATGAGAAATCAGAGTTTCCTATTGGAACTCCATCTACAACGAAAAGTGGCTGGTTGTTACCTAGGAAAGAGTTTGCTCCACGAATAGTGATTCTTGAAGATCCACCCAATGAACTTTGTGAACCCTGGATTTGAACTCCGGCAACCTGACCTTGAAGCGCATTCACTAAGTGAGTTTCCTTAGTCTGAGAAATGCTTTCTCCATCAACCTGCTGTACTGAGTAACCCAAAGCCTTTTTATCTCTTTCTTGACCAAGGGCAGTTACAACAACTTCCTGAAGTTCTGTAGCTCCTCCCATTGAAAGATCAATAGTGGTTCTAGATCCAACTTGTACTTCCTGAGTTGTAAACCCAACGAAAGAAAATACAAGAGTAGCACCGTCTTCCACAGAAATACGGTAGTTACCGTCCAAATCTGTAGTCACACCGGTTGTTGTGCCTTTAATCACAACGTTCACGCCTGGTAAAGCCTCACCCGAATCATCGGTGACCTTACCAGCAACTGTTCTCTGTGCTAATACCGAGGTAATAGCAAAAGAGAACAACATAGTAAGTAGTAAAATCCTCTTCATACGTTACTTTTTTTGTTGATAAATAGTTAAAATCAGCCTAAAATTAAGTGATCCAAGTCCGTTTATCAAAGAAATAACCATATTCATAGGGTCGATTAAGCTATTTATCGACGTATAGTTGTTAACATTTACGTAAAAGGACGGATATATTGTGCCCATGAATGGTTACACGTTTGTATAAACGGTCTTACATTTGCCCCTTCAAAAAAATTCCTATGTCGTCTAATCCTGACCTAAAAAGCCTAAATAACATCTGCTCGCAAGTACGTCGTGACATTGTCAGAATGGTGCATGCTGTTAACTCAGGACATCCTGGTGGTTCTCTTGGATGTACTGAATACTTTGTGGCTCTTTTCAATCATATTATGAAATATGATTCCTCTTTCAATATTGAAGGGAAAGGAGAGGATGTTTTCTTTCTATCAAATGGGCACATTTCACCGGTTTTCTACAGCACACTTGCTAGAGCTGGTTTTTTTGATGTTAAAGAGCTTTCAACTTTCAGAAAACTTGATTCAAGGCTTCAAGGTCATCCGGCTACCGAGGAAGGGCTGCCAGGCGTGCGAATAGCATCCGGATCACTAGGTCAGGGCTTATCAGCAGCTATTGGGGTGGCGCTTTCGAAAAAACTCGATGGTGATGATCGGAACGTTTTTATACTTATGGGTGACGGAGAGCAGCAAGAAGGCCAGGTATGGGAAGCAGCAATGTTTGCTGCTCATAATAAAGTTGACAACTTGATTGCTACTATAGACTACAATGGCCAGCAAATTGACGGGCCGCTTGAGGAAGTTAATAGTTTAGGTAATTTAAAAGCTAAATATGATGCTTTTGGATGGGATGTGCTTGAGTGCGATGGGAATAACCTCAGCGAGTTAATTGAAACAATTGAAGCAGCCAGATCGAAAACCGGATCAGGAAAACCTATTATGATCTTAATGACTACAGAAATGGGCAAGGGCGTGGACTTCATGGAGGGCACTCACAAATGGCACGGAGTAGCTCCTAATGACGAACAACTTGCTGATGCCTTGAGTCAACTTGAAGAAACAATAGGAGACTACTAGTCATGGCACGACAAGCATTAATTAAGAAATATTAAGGCTTGAGATACTTTAAAATACCCTAATTAGAAATTTGAAACCTTTCACACCCAAAGAATGAAGACTAAGCTTACATATACAGACAAAAAAGATACTCGCTCGGGGTTTGGTGATGGTCTACTCGAAGCAGCTAAGAAAAACCCTCAGATTGTGGGTTTATGCGCTGATCTCACAGGATCACTAAAAATGAATGCTTTTCAAAAGGAATTTCCAGACCGCTTTTTCCAGGTGGGAATAGCAGAAGCTAATATGATGGGAATTGCTGCTGGTTTGGCAACTGCAGGAAAAATTCCTTTCACAGGAACTTTTGCAAATTTTTCCACCAGTCGTGTTTACGATCAGCTAAGGCAATCAATAGCCTATTCCGAAAAGAACGTGAAAGTATGTGCTTCTCATGCCGGTCTTACACTAGGGGAAGATGGAGCTACTCATCAGGTACTTGAAGATATTGGAATGACCAAAATGCTTCCAAACTTCACAGTTATTAATCCTTGCGATTATCATCAGACCAAAGCGGCAACCATGGCTATTGCCGATCATCATGGCCCTGTTTATTTACGATTCGGAAGACCCGGATGGCCTATGTTCATGCAGGATCAGCCATTTGAAATAGGAAAAGCAATAACGCTAATAGAAGGTAGCGATGTTTCAATTTTCGCAACTGGACACATGGTTTGGAGAGCAATCGAAGCAGAAGCCATTTTAGAAGATCAGGGAATTTCTGCTGAGGTTATCAACATTCACACCATAAAGCCATTGGATGAACAAGCCATTCTTCAATCGGTTAGAAAAACCGGATGTGCAGTCTCTGCAGAAGAACACCAAATGGCAGGAGGTCTTGGTGAAAGCATCGCTCAAACAATCGTGAAAAATCACCTGGTTCCTCAGGAGTTTGTTGCTGTCAATGACCAATTCGGAGAAAGTGGTAAGCCTGAAGACTTACTTGATAAATATGGGTTGGGCGTGAGTGATATTGTTGAGAAGGCTAAAAAAGCTATTCGAAGAAAGGGCTGATCCATCAAAAAACTGAAATAGAGCCGAGTCATGAATTGTCTCGGTTTTTTTTGTCGTGCATCTTTGTAGCATGCCTACACAAAGACAGCTCTTCCTTAATCACCTGGCTCAAACATCTGATGCTCCCCTCCTCCTGGAAATGGTTTCGGCGGAAGGAATTTACATGACGGATGTAGACGGTAAGAAATACATTGACTTAATATCAGGTATAGGTGTATCCAATGTAGGTCATCGACATCCTAATGTAATTGATGCCATAAAAGATCAGGTAGATAAGCACCTTCACGTCATGGTATATGGAGAGTTTGTTCAGAGTCCGCAAGTAAAGTTGGCCGAAGCGCTTACAAACACACTTCCAGATAATCTTAACTCCGTTTATCTGGTTAACTCTGGTAGTGAAGCCATTGAAGGAGCGATGAAACTTGCCAAGAGATATACAGGCAGGTCCAAACTGATAGCTTGTAACAATGCCTATCATGGCTCAAGTCATGGTGCTTTGTCATTAACAGGCAGTGAATCCTTCAAAAGAAACTACAGGCCATTACTTCCAGCCATTTCTCACATTGATTTTGGATCGTCGGAGGAATTAAATCAAATAACATCAGAAATCGCCGCTGTTGTGATAGAAACCGTTCAGGGCGAAGCTGGTGTTAGACAGGCTGATAATGATTACTGGAAGGCTTTAAGGCGTAAATGTGATGAAACAGACACACTTCTGATCTTGGACGAGATCCAATGCGGATTCGGAAGAACCGGCAGGTTCTGGGCATTTGAACATTACGGAATCAAACCTGACATTCTCGTGAGTGCCAAAGGAATGGGTGGAGGAATGCCAATTGGTTGTTTTATTTCAGACAAGGAAATCATGCAGGTCTTTACCGACAACCCGGTCTTGGGGCATATTTCTACTTTTGGAGGACATCCTGTTTCGTCAGCCGCTGCATTAGCAACTTTAGAGACTATCCTAAATGAACATTTACTTGATGGTGTTGCTGAGAAGGAAGCTTTGTTTCATTCATATCTAAAACATCCGCTTATCAAAGAAGTGCGAAGCAAAGGCTTGATGATGGCCGTTGAATTTGAAAGCTATGACATCCTAAAGCCTATAATTGATAGAGCTATAGAGTTAGGTGTGGTTACTGATTGGTTTTTATTTAATGACAAATCTATGCGAATAGCCCCCCCTCTGATTATTACTGAAGATGAAATAAAAAAAGCCTGTAACATTATATTCCAGGCCATTGACGATATCAGTAAGTAATGTTAAATCAATTGATCCAGATCCAGGGTAAATGATTGCTCCTCCCCTTCCTGCCATAAAGTGAGCTCGATATTTTTGTTTGCTTGTTCTAGTAAATCTCGCAGCTCAGGCAATGCGTAGGCTTTGATGTCTTTTCCATTTACACGAAGTATTTCTGCATCTTTAACAATACCTACAAGTTTGGCTGGACTCGCATCATAAACCTTATGAACTAAGACCTTGCTCATATCCTCGCTTAATTGGAGATTTAAGCCACTTGCATTTACGCTAAAAGCGTTATCAATATTTCTATTCTTGACGAAATAAATTTTCTCTCTGGAATAGTCAAAAGTTATGTTAAACCTCTTTAAAAGTTTATTACCAATTATTCCGGCTACTTTTTTATTGTGTTGTATTCCGTGCTTGGCCGTACTAATTCCAATTGGCATTTTCTCAAAATCAAACGTTCCAAATCCGAAATTTCTAACACGACCCTCATAATGGGTTGTTTCCTTATTACTTAAGCCGGCAACAGGATAGGAGAAGTGCTCACCAGTTCGTTCTATTATATCATTTTTAGCTGCAAACCTTGTGTTGAAATCCAGTGTTGCCCCCGCTCCGGTATTTACAAAAAATTCACCTGAAAGCACTTCGCCATCATTCAGTGTCACCTGGGCTTCAATATGTGGAATATAATTATCCAACTTAAACTCAAAACTCTCTCCGAATCCTTCATGCACATACGAAGGCTGATCATATAATTCAAACATTCCCTGGTCATAATCAAGTTTCACAACATAATGATGAAGTAAATCATACCCGATAATACCATCAATATTCTTACCTATGCTCATTTCCAAATGCCTTAAACTAGTGGCATATAATTCAATATCTTTTTCAAGTACAATTCCATTTAATTCGATTGTATTGTGATCAATCAGAGCTCCTTTTACTGCACCTTGGGCGCTTGTTTTGGAAGCAGCATGATCCAAATCCAAGCCAAGCTCTTGCGCAACGTCTAGATCTATTACCGGAAGCCCATCGCCCGTATCAAAAATAAAATCCAGTGGTTCCGATCCATCCACGCTCAATTGGATGAATATGTGATCTCCAAATAACTGCATCTTAGTGGATGTAATTGGAGACTGAGCGTTACAATATAGGCAAGTAAATACCAGCAGGTATAGAATTCTTTTCATTGTGCTAAGAGTCTGATTAATTTCAGGTCAATTTAGAAATTTATGCTTTAATTGAAGACAACCTAGACATATTGATATGCAAATGATTGAAAAAGTAAGTACGGCGGTAAAGTTTTTAAAAGAAAAAGGATTTGATAATCCTGATGTGGGAATCATTCTTGGAACAGGTCTGGGAGCACTCATAGAAGATATTGAAGTAGAGCATGAATTTGTTTACTCCAACATTCCTCATTTTCCAATCGCCACAGTTGAGTTTCACAAAGGGAAACTTATATATGGAACACTTGCTGGTAAAAAAGTGGTAGCAATGCAGGGACGGTTTCACTACTATGAAGGCCACAGCATGGCTCAGGTAGTTTTCCCGGTTAGGGTAATGCAAATGTTAGGCATAAAAAAGCTGATCATTTCAAATGCTGGTGGGTGCATGAATCTGAATTGGAAGAAAGGTGAATTAATGCTCATCGACGACCATATCAATTTACAGCCGGACAATCCATTGCGAGGATATGAGGCTACAGCATTTGGCCAGATCTTTACAGACATGAGCCAGCCATACGACTCAGAAATGAACAGCCAGCTGATGGATATCGCAACCAAGAATAGCATCAAACTCAATAAAGGCGTGTATGTTTCTGTGGTGGGCCCTAGCCTTGAGACTCGGGCAGAGTATCGATACCTGAGAATGATAGGCGCAGATGTTGTAGGGATGAGCACCGTACCGGAAGTGATTGCTGCAAATCAAATGGGGCTTCCTGTTTCTGCCATTTCCGTTTTAACAGACTACTGTGATCCGGATAATTTAGAGCCAATCAATATTGAAGATATCATTGCTACTGCAAAAATGGCTGAGAAGGATCTTGTTGTTCTAATTAAAGAATTAATGAGTTTTATATGATGGGAATGTGAACTAACCTTAGAAATGTGTTAACCCAACGAAAATGAACATTTTCTACCCATAAATGTTCGTTATTTGTACATCAATAATCCCCCTACTAATATTGATGATCATGGCAGGTAGTCCTGCGAAATAGAATAGCGATTGAGGTATTTAGCTTTTTTCATGTATATACTGCCTCTACTTGGGCTTTCACAAGTCAAAATAGCGGGTGAAAAAATAACAAGATTGAATGGGGACTGGAATCTTGTTTTAAATCAATTTCTTTCATATGAGGAAACATTTGAAGTTCAAGGGGAACCTCTCTATGTACCGAGCACATGGAATCAATTTCAGGTTGATGGTGAAGAATTCAGTGGACAAGGGTATGGAACTTATTTTAAAACAATAGAACTATCTGAAAAGGATCAGGATTACATAATTTATGTACGACCTGTCGGAATCGCATATTCCATTTATGTGAACGACATCCTTTTAGGGCATGTAGGCAACCCTTCTAAAGACCCAGCGAAAGAGGAGCCGAAAATTCAAACGGACATCTATCAAATCCCTCAAGAGTTTAGTGGAAAGACCATTACTATTATTTTACATATTTCCAATTATTCACATAGAAATGGTGGGTTATGGTACGCACCTGAGGTCGCTGAAGCTGACTACTTCTATGACACTCATCTGAAGCGAACGATTATAAATATGCTAGTTCTCGGGAGCATACTGATCATCATGTGCTACCACCTCTTTTTATTTATATTAAGACCAAAAGAGCGTTATAGCCTTTACTTTTCGCTCACTTGTTTGTGCCTTCTGGTTCATTCAATGTCTCAGGGAGATATACCAATTCTTTACTTGTTTCCTGAAACTCCTTGGCACGTTGTGGTAAAGATGTCATATGTAACATTGTTTACTATAGGCTCATTGAACCTGATGTTCATTCGCGAGCTTTATCCGGAGCTGGTATCAAAGAAGGTAAATACGCTTGTTGCCTTTATAAGCTTTCTAGGCGGACTCTTTGGGGTGATATTTGCTCCTGCCATTTCTAATTACCTCGTTCTACCTTTTCAGATCATCACAATGACGGTGGGTATTTACCTATTAGTCGTCATGATTATTGCATCCAGCAGAAACCTTAATGGTGCTCGAATTCTTCTAATAGGATATACAATTACCTTTTTAGCCGCAATACATGACGTACTTAACAGTCAGTTTATTATAGAATCAACACCTGCGATTCAATATGGGGTTTTCATTTATGTGCTTACGCTTTCTATGGTTTTAGCCAAGAGATTTACCAATTCCATTACAATAAATGAACGATTACGTTTTGAACTTAATGAGTTCAATAATGAATTAGAAGACAGAGTAGAGCAAAGAACTTCTGAACTAATAAATCAAAAAGAACTTGTAGCCGAACAAAATGAAGAATTAAACCAAATAATGACGGTTCTGGCTCATGACCTTAAATCGCCTCTACTTAATATTAATAGCCTTTCCCAGATGATGGTAAAGCAAGAAAAGGAAAAACTAAAAGAATCAAGTGCTATCATGCAAAAAATAGCCAAGGACGGGGTGGAAATGATAGACAGATTGATTTCACTTAAAAAGTTTGAAAATGAGGATATTGGTGAGCGGTTCAAACCAATCAATATCAGCCAGCTTATGGAGCTAAAAATTCTTGAGTTTTCACCACAAGCTAAGCTGAAAAGTCAGACAATTAAATCCAATATCAAGGAGGACATAGTTCTTTCCACAAGTGAGCGGCATTTTAGTAAGGTTATCGAAAATCTACTATCTAATGCGATCAAATTCTCTCCAATAAAGTCTGAAATAAAGCTCACTTTAACTTCTTCAAATAAACTTATCCAACTATTTGTTAGTGATGAGGGCCCTGGCTTTTCTTCTGAAGATAAGGAGCTTATTTTTCGGAAATTTCAACGTCTTAGCGCAACACCCACAGCTGGTGAATCATCATCAGGTCTTGGCTTATCAATAGTAAACACTTTAGTGAAAAAACTTGGAGGAAAAATCCAGCTAAATAGCGAAGAGGGAAAAGGATCTGAATTTAACCTTATTTTTCCCTCATCCTGATTCAATGGATATTGATTAGATGTTTCAATAATCAATTCAGATAAATATGGATCAGCTTTTTCCAATGTTGACTTAAATGGCCAATGGTCATTTAAATCCACTTCTGTAACCCTGACTTTTATTGGAACCATAATGCGCATATTCACATGTGCTTTAAACTTGCTTCCGCAGGCACAAGTACAAAGTAGTAAAAGTAAAATAGTGGTGACTTTCATTTATTCAGTGATTGAATAGCTAAACTAGACATCCACATATCAAATGTAAATCCCCTAAAAGTGGTATTTTATTATCACTTGATAAAAAAATTGCTACTAACGCTACCCACTTCTGGGTATTTTGAAAAAAATTATTAGCACGTCTATCGATCCTTATCCCAAAAGTGTTTAATCTCGAATTCTTATTGGTTAAGAATCCGGAAACATTGTTTCCAAAAAATCTATCTTTAGGATAGTTGGTTGGGTCCGAAAAGCTTTTGTTAGTATCGGACCCTTTTTTGTGCTTTGTAGATTTCTGGTTGCATATATTCGTACAATGGAACTTGACAAAAAACTTCTGGAGTCTGAGTACTTCCACCTCCAGTCTGAAATCGAAAACTATGATAACAAATCGCTCACTATTAAAGCATGGAGCGTTTCTGTTGCAGGATTTATCGCCGGGTCTAGTGCATTTACTGAAAACAAGCTCGTTATCCTTTTTGCCGCACTGGTCAGCCTCATGTTTTGGGTTATCGACGCATCATGGAAATCATTCCAGTATTCCCACTATATTAGAATTGGCAAAATTGAAAGTTATATGCGCGGAGAGTTAAAAGAATTGGCCAACTTTCAAATCACAAAATCTTGGATAAAATCGCATAAAAAAGGAGGAACTTTTCGATTTTTCAAGATTCTGTTCTTTCTACATGTCATCCTACCACATGGTGTCATGTTTGTGTTGCTATCAGCCCTCTACTTTTACCTTATAAACTAAAAAAGCTGCCCGAAAGCAGCTTTTAATGATAATCTATAATCAATTACACTATTTAAATGCTGGAATTCCTGTGATTTCAGCTCCAAGAATAAGCAAATGAATATCATGAGTTCCTTCATAAGTTACCACAGATTCTAAATTCATCATATGACGCATCATTGGATATTCACCGGTAATTCCCATTCCACCATGGATTTGCCTTGCTTCCCGTGCAATATTTAATGCGACTTCCACGCTGTTTCTTTTCGCCATTGAAATCTGCGATGTAGTGGCTTTACCTTCATCCATCATTTTTCCTAACTTCCAGTTTAATAGTTGTGCTTTAGTAATTTCCGTAAGCATTTCCGAAAGCTTTTTCTGAACCAACTGAAAAGCTCCTATCGGTTTACCAAACTGGACTCGCTCAAGAGAATACCGCTTAGCAGAATCGTAACAGTCCATTGCTGCACCAATTGCACCCCATGCAATGCCATACCTTGCCTTATCAAGACATCCCATTGGTGCTCCTAAACCACTCTTTCCTGGTAGTAGGTTTTCCTTAGGCACCTTTACATCGCTGAACACCAGTTCACCTGTGCAAGATGCTCGTAAAGACCACTTTCCATGGGTTTCAGGGGTGCTGAACCCCTCCATGCCACGTTCTACAATCAGTCCATGGATTCTCCCCTCTTCATTTTTTGCCCAAACCACAGCAACATCCGCATATGGTGAATTGGAAATCCACATTTTAGCCCCATTGAGTAGATAATGGTCACCTTTATCTTTAAAATGAGTCTCCATTCCGCTAGGGTTAGAACCGTGATTTGGTTCTGTGAGGCCAAAGCATCCTAGCATTTCACCTGAAGCAAGCTTAGGCAAGTATTTTTTCTTCTGCTCTTCAGACCCGTAGGCATAAATAGGATACATTACCAAAGATCCTTGCACTGATGCTGTTGATCTCATTCCTGAATCTCCACGCTCAACTTCCTGCATGATCAGACCATAAGAGGTATAGTCTAATCCCCCGCCCCCATATTCGGTCGGTATGGTGGGTCCAAAGGCCCCTACCTCTCCAAATTTTTTCACAATTTCTTCAGGAAAGTGATTCTTTTCTGCCCAATCTTCTATGTAAGGGGTGATTTCTTTTTTAACAAAGTCTCTTACAGATGACCTGATTAATTTATGCTCTTCAGTAAGCAAATCATCCAGGGCATAAAAATCAGGTGATTCAAATTCATCTACAAAATTTCGCTTTTCGGCACTCATCAGAAGGTAGGGTTTTATGTCTGTTGTTAAAATTTTGGGCCAAATTTACAACCATATAATTCAACAAAAACAGAACTATGAGCGAAAAGAAGATCGACGAAAATATTATCAAGCAACTCACCAAACTTGAAGAAAAATATGAGGCGATGGGTCAGGACTTATCCAGCTATTTGGATGGGCTATTATACTCCGATTATCTGACTTATTGGGATTATATTCATCTTGACACGCTCCTCAGTCTACAATCACCACGGACTGCTATTCCGGATGAAAAAATCTTCATTTTATATCACCAGGTAACCGAATTGTATTTTAGAATGATCCTGAATGAAATGGAGCAAATCACCTTTACCGACCCAATTGGTGAAAAAACATTTCTAAAGAGACTAAAACGTGTCAATAGATACCTTGACCATTTAATCGATTCTTTTGATGTGATGACTGACGGCATGGATCAGGATCAGTTTCTGGCCTTCAGGATGGCGTTGCTACCTGCTAGTGGCTTCCAGTCAGCACAATACAGGAAATTAGAGATTTTCTCTACAGACTTTCACAACCTCGTAAATATTGATAAAAGAGAAGAGTTGAAATCAAATGAGGATATCAAAAAACTCTATGAATTACTTTACTGGAAAGCGGGCGCAACAGAATTAGCAACAGGGAAGAAAACACTTACCCTGAAGCAATTTGAAGCTAAATACAGTCAAGAATTTATTCAGCTAGGCGAGCAACTCAAATCTTGTAATATTCTCCGAAAGTTTAGTGAACATTATGAAGATAATGAAGATATCAGGCATGAAATGAAGAAGCTAGACCAGAAAGCGAATGTTGACTGGCCACTGCAACACTTAAAATCGGCTACAAGGTACCTTCAACGGGACCCTGAAGTGATCAAAGCCTCCGGAGGAACGAATTGGCAGAAGTATCTTCCTCCCCGCAGACAAAGAATTATTTTTTATCCGGAGCTTTGGAGCACTGAAGAAACACACGAATGGGGTCAAAAATTTAAACGAGCCTTAGCAAGTCCGCATGCTTAAACTAAGCTGTTACATATCATTCTTCTTTTTAACTACGCTTGCTCATTCGCAGATCAAGCAAGGCAAGAATTATTTTGATGCCGACAGCACCAAGGTGAGCGAGGTGTATCATTTTTCATTGAAAGACTCCACACTTCAGGGAGCCTACGAATCTTTTTATCTCAATGGTTCATTAAAAACCTATGGGTGGTATGAGAACAACAAGGCCGATAGTTTATGGACATACTACTATGAAAATGGGCGAAAAAAAGCCACAGGCAGATTTAGGGGTGGATTACCATCTGGGAAATGGCAGTATTTCTACGAGAATGGAAACCTGAAATCAGAAGGAGTTCTCATCGGTAATTCAAAAGAGGGATTTTGGAAGTTTTATTTTGAAAATGATGGGGAGAAGAGCCACGGCAATTACATAAACAACAAAAAGGACGGAATTTGGAATTACTTCTATGAAGATGGATCACTTAAAGCACAGGCGATTATTGAGAATGAATCCGGTTCTTATACAGAATTCTATCCCTCCGGCGATCGCAGAATGGAGGGACAAAACAAAAATGACAAAAGCACCGGAGAATGGACCTATTATTACGAATCAGGTGAGGTTGAGGCCGTAGGAGAATTTAAGGAAGGATTGAAAACTGGCGAATGGAAGTATTATCATAAGAATGGCGAGGTGGCTGCAACCGGCGTATATAAAAATGGAGCTCGTCAGGGTAAATGGAAGTATTTCCATGAAAATGGTCAGTTAAGTCAATCAGGAAACATAATAGATGACCAGAAAGACGGCTATTGGAAGCTTTTCTACCCTACAGGTGACCTGCTTGGGGAAGCACAATTCAATGTTGGTGATGGAGAATTTAATGAATACTATCCGAGCGGCAACCAAAAAGCTAAGGGAAACATTGAAGATGGAGCTAAAACAGGAACATGGTATTATTATAGTGATCAGGGATTTATTGAGGGAGAGGCAATCTTAGAAGATGGTGAAGGTAGCTATACAGGATATTACCCAGATGGTACCATAAAAATGAAGGGCCAGATAAAAAACGATAAAAGAATTGGAGAATGGACATTGTATAATCCGGATGAAACCATAGCTGGTACCTATCACCCAATTTATGAAAATGAAAAACCGATTTTTAAAACCCGCATAACCAATGATTTAACAGAAAAGGAATCACTTGACAAACCCAGTTATCATCCTGAAAAGAGAGGATTGCGCTACTTTCTCCCTAGAGTAAATGAATATAGAGGAATTATTATTGGTTCAAATCCTTTATGGTTGTTTGATGAAAAACTACCGGTTGCAGTTGAGTATTACATTCAAGAACGACTTGGCTATGAAGTACAGTTCGATTTGTTGCGCGATCCGTTTTTCAAGTCAGATACCGAAATTGGTGATTATCAAATCTACAGAAGAGGTGTGAAAGTCCATTTGCGTCAAAAATTCTATCATGCAGACTCCAAACTGGGCATGTTTTACTTCGGACATGAGGTAAACATCAAGTATCAAAATAATCAGGTAAATCATCTTGATACGCTCATTATACAACAACCACGTCGTTTCGGAAATCTGGTGGAAACTTCATATGGGTATGGTTTGTTTGTTGGTAGCCGATGGATGAAAGATGTAGGAACCTCAGGAATCACTATAGATGTTTTTCTAGGCTTAAGTGTGTCAGCTCGTTCATTTGAAAAGCAATATGAACCTATTCAAGTGCTTGATAATTACTTTGATAGAGAAATCAAGTCATCCGTGCACTTCCCTGTTCTATTTGGAGTGAACATCGGCTATGCAGTAACAAAAAGCAAAAGCAAAACCCAATGAGTAAAAAAACGGCAATTTTTGGCGCCACAACAAATCCTGGCAGATATGCCTTCCTTGCCGCCGAAAGACTCCATTCACATAATCATGAAATAATCCCAATTGGTATAAAAAAAGGAGTTGTTTTTGGCTCTGAAATTTTAAATCTGAGAGAGAAGCCAGGGATTGAAAATCTTCACACCATTACCATGTACATTGGCCCTCAAAACCAGAAAGAATGGGAAAACTATATTATTTCACTAGCACCACAAAGGATCATTTTTAACCCTGGTGCAGAAAATTCCGCATTACAAAAAGCAGCTGAAAATAAGGGAATAGAAACCTTGAATGCCTGCACACTGGTAATGCTTGCAAGCGGACTCTATTAGTGAATTGGAATCGGACGTTCTTCCCTGTGTCTATACAGGTGCAAGTCCATGTGGTGGATCACGCTTAGTCTGAATATGTGGCGTTGTTCATACTCAAATGGCGAGCCTTTATGCCTGAATGACAGCATGTATCCTCCCTGAACCTGAAACTGCTCGCTCAAATTGTATCCCATTCCAACATACGACCGATTATCTTCAAAGTGGTTGTAGACAATTGACTTGCCTGCCTGCATGAATATTTCATTGTAGAAAGCCACAAATAATGTGTGATTTTCAAATGCGGGTTTATTCAATGGAACATATACAGTGAGTTTATAACGAAAACGATGCGTCAACTCAAAAGGTGAATCTTTTTCATATGCCCTCCGCCACCTTTGCTCTGTCCGCAGTTGATGAAAGACCTTAATATGTTCAAATGGTGTAGCCAGCACTGCTTGCTGCCATAATCGATACTGCGGTACAATGTTGTCGACCTTTGGATCTTCTGGGTTAGGTGCCCAGTAAAAAGGAAGCACCACGCCTGCAGTGAAATCCAAATATTTAGCAATAGTGTAAGTAGCACCAAATCTTAAATAGATTTGAGCCATATCATTAAACCCATTCTTTCTTCTTACATGATACTCGCCATAGTAGGCCCACTTATCGTTGAAATGGTATTTAGTATAAAACCCCAACCATATACCATCAGTCTTTGTAATCTCTTTTTCATTCGGTGTTTGTGGAGCCTGGGGATCCAATTGCGCTTTTAGCAAAAAAGGGCTTAAAAAATAGATCAACGCTAAAAGTCTCAATAGCTGATTCATAATCCGCGAAGGTTAGGTCAGCCAAAATTGAACTTTTTAAAGGAGAAAATTTAATTTTTGAAGTTAAATTAAATCACTCATCAGTTATCCCTAAAAGTTGGAGGCTTGGGACAACATTTGTTCCCTTATCAGCTAGTACACCTAAGGCTTCTTTTGTTTCAATTTGATCTCGTTTCTGGATATCTATTGCCAGATTTCTCCAATAGAAAGTAGAAAGATCAAGCTGTTTTATCTCTGAAGGGATTTCTCTAATGTCGGTATCTGAAATATCTAGATCTCGAAGACTCCTCATATTCAAAATTTGCTTTGGAAATTGTGGAACATAGTTGTTTTGAAAATGAAGAACCTTCAACTTTTCAAGATTTGAAATCTCTTGTGGCAGTTCACTAATTCTATTATGATGAATGTACAGTTCCTCTAACTCTTTTAATTCTCCAATTTCAGCGGGAATGTCATATAGGTTATTAAATGAAAGGTAAAGGATATGTAAATTCTTCAATCTCCCAATTTCAGGCGGAATTTTTTCCAATTGATTATAGTACAGGTCGATAACTTCCAAATTATTAAGATCAAAAATGTCTGATGGTAACTGATCAACATTGTTTTTGTACAATGAAAACTTAGTCAACTTCTGAAGGTTTGAGATTCCTGAGGGAATAGTTTTGAGTTTATTTACCTGAATTTGAAGCTCTTGTAATTCCATCATTTTGTATAATGATGGATGAATACTGGCCAGCTCACATTTATTGATTTTTAGAACTTTTAAATCTTTAATGAGCCAGTACCACCTTTTATCAAGCCTCAGAGGGTTTTGGCTCAATTCAAGCTCGTGTAATTCTTTCATTCTCCATAAACCCCAAAGCGGTATTTTTTCAAACTCATTACGACTAAGTACTAGCTCCTTAATTCCATTCATTCGATGAACTTTAGGGAGTTTATTTAGATTATTGTTTGATAAATCAAGTTTTTCAATACCCTCTAATCTCGGGAGTTTCACTTTGCTCTTATCCAGATTATTGTTTCGCCAGTATATTCGTTTAAGCTGATGCAACTGATCGATATCTCGAGGTAATTCCGAGATGTTGTTCCCGTCCAAAACCAACACTTCTACATTCTTTGCTTCGAAAACAAACCTGGGAAGTGCTGATAGCTGCGCATTCGAAAGGTCAATTTTCGATATTAATTGCAGATTTGGATTTGATTTTATATGATTCAATACGTTGTAATGCTTCGATTCTCAGTTTTTCATTTTTTATACTATTAAGAGAATCCATAAATTTTTTAGGATTCCGAGCCATCCTTTTTTTAAATAATTCCGCTCGTTTTAATCTTTCTTCATAGGTCCTTTTTTGGGCAGTTAAACTATCCGTTTCGGAGGTATTCTTATTAACATTTATTCCCGTTTCTTTTCTTTCCCGCACATTGCTTTCCTGACTGAAAGCCGATAAAGAAACGACTAATAAAATGAATGAAGAAAGAGGCTGAATATTTAACATAATTGGTCAGGTATAAAAGGTGTAAATATTAACAATAATTAGCTAAGCAAAAACCTAACCAGTAGTGATATTTTTAGTACATTTGAGGGTTTAAAAATGACTGCATTTCTAACGCACAAAAGCCAATTGCATAAATTCAAAAATCTTTGATTTTAGCTTTTAAAATGCGTTTTTTAATCATTGCACATGGAAGAAAATAAGCAAAACAAAAAAGGAGATTATTCAGCAAGTAATATCCAGGTATTAGAGGGTCTGGAAGCGGTAAGAAAAAGACCTGCAATGTACATCGGAGACATTGGGACAAAAGGTCTTCATCACATGGTTTGGGAGGTGGTGGATAATTCCATCGATGAAGCGATGGCTGGACACTGTGACACTATCACAGTAGAGATAAATACAGACGAATCCATAACAGTCACCGATAATGGTCGTGGTATTCCAACAGACATTCATAAGAAAGAAAACAGAAGTGCATTAGAAGTTGTAATGACCGTGCTTCATGCGGGCGGCAAGTTTGACAAGGACACCTACAAAGTTTCCGGTGGACTTCACGGTGTTGGGGTTTCCTGCGTTAATGCTTTGTCATCCAAACTTGTAGCCACTGTGCATAGGAATGGTAAGATATACGAGCAAGAGTATAGCACAGGAATACCAAAGGAACCAGTTAAAGAAATTGGCACTACTGATATCAGTGGGACAGTCATCCATTTTCAGCCGGATATGGATATTTTCAGTGCCAATAAGTACAATTCAGAAACAATTGCCTCCAGACTTAGAGAACTTTCCTTTTTGAACGCTGGTATCACGATTCATATGATTGATCATAGGGATCTGGATGAATCAGGAGAACCAAATAAAGAAACATTCTTTTCAGAGGGTGGGCTTTCTGAGTTTGTATCTTACCTGGACTCAACTCGGGAAAACTTAATCCCTGACCCTATCTATATGATAGGTGATAAAGGAGCTGTTCCAGTTGAAGTAGCGCTGAGTTATAACACTTCCTATACGGAGAATGTTGTTTCATATGTAAACAACATCAACACAATTGAAGGCGGAACGCACGTATCCGGATTCAGAAGAGCCTTAACAAGAACGCTAAAAAGTTATGCTGACAAGTCGGGCCTCTTGGATAAAGTAAAGGTTGAAATATCTGGAGATGATTTTCGTGAAGGTTTAACAGCGGTAATTTCCGTGAAAGTAGCTGAGCCTCAGTTTGAGGGACAAACCAAGACTAAACTTGGTAATTCCGATGTGATGGGTGCTGTAGACACATGTGTGAGCGAGATACTAAACGAATACCTTGAAGAACATCCAAAGGAAGCTAAACAGATCGTATCTAAGGTGATTATAGCTGCGCAAGCCCGTCATGCGGCCAGAAAAGCTCGTGAGATGGTGCAGCGAAAGAATGTCCTGTCAGGCACAGGCTTACCGGGAAAACTTGCTGATTGCTCCGATAAAGATCCTTCTGTTTGTGAACTCTACTTGGTTGAGGGTGATTCAGCTGGAGGTTCGGCGAAACAAGGTAGAGACCGAAAATTTCAAGCTATCCTTCCGCTAAGGGGTAAAATTCTAAACGTAGAAAAAGCGCAAGAGCATAAAATCTACGATAATGATGAGATCAAAAATATGATAACCGCGTTAGGGGTTTCGTTTGGGACTGAGGAAGACGAGAAAGCCCTTAACATGGACAAGCTTCGCTACCACAAGATCATCATCATGACAGATGCGGATATTGATGGAAGTCACATTAGAACACTGATACTTACCTTCTTCTTTAGGTACATGAGATCACTCATTGAAAAAGGCTATCTCTACATTGCATTACCTCCTTTGTATTTAATAAAGAAAGGTAAAACCGAAAAGTATGCCTGGTCAGAAGATGATAGAGTAAAGACTGTAAAAGAGGTAGCTCCAAATGGCAAAGAAGATGCTGTAAGTGTTCAGCGATATAAGGGTTTAGGAGAAATGAATCCGGATCAGTTATGGACAACCACGATGGATCCGGCACATAGGAGTCTTAAGCAGGTTACAATAGAGTCAGCTGCCGAGGCGGATCACTTGTTCTCAATGCTCATGGGTGATGAAGTTGCACCACGCAGAGAGTTTATTGAGAAGAACGCCAAATACGCCAATGTAGACGTGTAGTTTATTTAGATAACAAAATCTGATACATGGCCTGGATAAACTTCCAAATTACGGCAAACGTAAAGAGGATTGCAGATCCAAAAGCGAAAATGATCAGAAGAAAAAAGTCTAAAATTTTCTCCATATTCTTCAGGTTAATATCTTTATCAATATACGATTTAATTAACCAAAGTGGATATGGAATGTTTAACTAATTTTCGGTTATGAAATATAATTTTATTAAGACATCTCTTTTCCTTCTTTTATTTGGTTGTTACGTGTCTTCTGGATTCGCTCAGGAGTATTGGCAACAACGAGTAGAATATCAGATGGATATTGATTTCGATGTTGAGAATCATCAATTTACAGGTAATCAAACATTGAATTATTTTAATAATAGTCCAGATACCTTAAAAAGAGTGTTTTATCATCTCTATTTCAATGCTTTCCAGCCAAATAGCATGATGGATGTACGAAGCAGGACCATCGAAGACCCGGACTCACGGGTGCGGGATCGGATATCAAAATTGGATAATTCTGAGATCGGGTACCATAAAGTACTTTCGCTGAATCAAGATGGCGAAGAAGCTGAATATAAAATTGAGGGAACTGTACTAGAAGTTATTTTAGCTAAGCCCCTCCTTCCCGGTTCCTCAACCGTTTTAAATATGAATTTTCAAAGCCAGGTACCACTTCAAATAAGACGTAGTGGAAGAGACAATGCTGAGGGTATTGACTACAGCATGGCGCAATGGTATCCTAAAATGGCCGAGTATGATGAGAGAGGTTGGCATGCTCATCCATATGTCGCTAGAGAGTTTTACGCTCCATGGGGTGATTTCACAGTGAATATCTCCATAGATAAGGATTATATCATCGCTGGAACAGGAGTACTTCAAAATGCAAATGAAATAGGATATGGATACGAGGATGAAGGTGTAAATGTGAAAAGAAAAGGGAAGAAGTTGACTTGGAAATTTGAAGCAAAAAATGTTCATGATTTTGTTTGGGCTGCTGATCCGGATTACACGCACACTACAGCTCAAGTAAGCGGTGGACCGACCCTACACTTCTTTCATCAAAAAGGTGCCAAAACGGAAGCCTGGAATGAACTTCCAGGACTAACGGTGCAGGCTTTTGAATACATTGAAGAAAACTTTGGGGAGTACCCTTATCCTCACTATTCTATAATCCAAGGGGGAGATGGCGGAATGGAATACCCGATGGCAACTCTTATCACTGGACACAGGTCCATAAACAGCTTACTTGGAGTTACCATCCACGAAGCACTGCATAGCTGGTATCAAGGCTTGCTAGCGACAAATGAAAGCTACTATGCCTGGATGGATGAAGGATTCACGGAGTATGCTGAGACTAAAACTATGGCTAGTATAAATAACAACCAAAACCCTTGGGGAAGTAAATATAAGGCCTACATATACCTTGCTAATAGTGGTAAAGAGGAACCAATGAGCACTCATTCTGATCATTACTCAACAAACTTTGCTTATTCCTTAGCCGCCTATACAAAGGGTGCTGTGGCCTTGGCTCAACTAAACTATATCATTGGGGAAACTGCTACTGCCTCAGCTCTCAAGAAATATTATTACCTATGGAGGTTTAAACATCCAGACATGTATGATTGGATCAGAGTCTTTGAAAAGGAATCTGAGCTTGAACTTGATTGGTACCTTGACTATTGGGTGAATACAACACATACAATTGACTATGCCGTAGATTCAGTAAATGAAGCAGATGGAAAAACAACTGTAACATTGAAACGAGAAGGCAAAATGCCAATGCCAATGGACGTTTATGTAACATTTGCTGATGGAACCAAGAAAATTTATTACGCACCACTTGTAATGATGAGGGGTGAAAAAGAGAATGAATCAGAATTAGAACGAATTGTGCTCCCTGACTGGTCATGGACACATCCTTCTTATCAATTTACCATTGATACTCCACTCAGTGAGATCACTTCAATAGAAATTGATGAAAGCCGGTATATGGCGGATGTGAATAGAGAAAACAATAAATGGGAGAAGGAATAATTTCTTCTCCTAATTATCAGCTTTTTCTACCTTCCCTTTGAGGGTAATTATTTGCGTCGGAGCTACTGGATCATTGGAGTAAATAGTAATCGATTTGTATTGATTCCCACGCATTTCTGAGGTGTCAAAAAAGACTGTGAGCGTTTGACTCTTCCCTTTTTTGATGCCTTTCTTTTTTAGATCGTAGGTAATACACCCACAGTTTGATTTAACGGCACGCAACTCAAGTTTATCGTTACCATCATTCATCAATTCAAATTCTTTCTCTAAAACCACGCCGGCTGTTACTTTTCCAAAATCATAAGATCGTTCTGAGATGTTTAGCTTCGCAGCATTGTCCAATTCCTCTGCTGTCATTTCGGGAAAATACTCTTCGATAACAGCCATAACCGACAAATTTTCCTCTGAGCGGCTGTTAAGTTTGATATTATCACTAACAAAACCATAGTCAGCTTTCTTATTGGGGTCATAGACTACCTTAATCTGACCTACTTCTCTTGGATTGAGAAATTCCTGAACTAACTCAACCTGTATGTGCTCGGGCAATGTCATTGCACCTGGGCTAAGTACGACAGTAGTATCTGAATAATTGAAAACATCAAAGGTCTTTGCAATAGGCTTTTCAGTAGTAATCTTTCCCATATTTAATCCGCGATATTTCAATCTAAGATCTCCCGCTGAAATTGGAAATTCCTCTTCAGGAGTTTTTGGCTTTGGTTTCACAAAACCGGATATATAGAGTGTCCTATTAGAGGATGCATCAGTAGTTGTAAGCCGCAATGATTTTCTGAAACGCCCTGGCCGATTCCTCGGATTGTATTTAGCTTTTACATATCCCGAATCGCCTGGCATCACCTCTTCCCTCGTCCATCCGGGAGTTGTACAACCGCATGAAGCTTTTACATTGGTGATTTTAACAGGTTCATTCCCCGTATTCACAAAATGAAACGTGAATTCAGCAGGTCCTCCCTCTTCCTGAATATCGCCAAAATTGTGATCAGTCACTGCAAAATCAAGCTTTGATTGTGCAAAACCTCCAATAAAAAATAATAAAGTAAATACTGAAAAAATATTTCTCATTTCTAATTTCGTTTTCCTTCTTTCTTACTCAACACGCAAAGACCTCAAATTATTTAGGTTTGCACAAATTTTATTAAATGGCACGAATTCTTACAGGCATCCAAAGCTCAGGTAAACCACATTTAGGCAACCTTCTGGGGGCCATCATACCTGCTATAGAGCTGTCAAAAAACAAAGACAATGAGTCTTTCTTTTTTATCGCAGATTTACACTCTCTCACTACCATCAAAGATGCAAATCTACGAATAGAAAATACTAACGCAGTAGCAGCGGCATGGTTGGCTTGTGGATTTGATACATCTGCTAATACTTTTTACCGGCAATCTCGTGTTCCGGCTTGCTGTGAGCTCACATGGTACCTGAATTGTTTTACCCCTTTCCCCATGCTAGCCAATGCTCACTCGTTTAAAGATAAGTCTAATCGACTAGCTGATGTAAACGCAGGTCTATTTGACTATCCTGTACTTATGGCATCTGATATTCTCCTTTATGATGCCAATTTCGTTCCTGTCGGAAAGGATCAAAAGCAACATTTGGAGATGACGAGAGACATGGCTTCATCATTTAACCACCAGTTCGGTGAAACGTTTACACTGCCTGAAGCACTTATTGATGATCAGGTCATGACTATCCCGGGAACAGATGGTCAGAAAATGAGCAAGAGCTATGGAAATATCATTGATGTGTTTCTACCTGAAAAGAAGCTTCGCAAGAATGTAATGCAAATAGTCACTGATAGCACACCTCTGGAGGAGCCCAAAAATCCTGACACATGTCACGTTTTTGCCATTTACCAATTGGTGGCGTCAAAAGAGCAGACTTCAGAAATGAGAAAAAAATATGAGGGTGGAAATTATGGCTATGGCCATGCAAAACAGGAGCTTTTTGAGTTGCTATTAGAGAAGTTTACTAGCGAGCGAGAAAAGTTTAACTACTACATGACCAACCTTGACGAGTTGGAAGCTGAATTGCGAAAGGGTGAAGAAAAAGCTGCCGAAATTGCAAATGAAGTTTTGACAAGAGTGAAAAGAAAATTAGGATATGCCTGAAAAGATGAGTGCAAAAGATAAAGCAGGGAATTGGCTTAAAGCCAACAATATGGACGATGAGTCCAAAAATAAGATTACTCAGCTGCTAGAAAGCGAAGATGAGTTAAACGAAGCTTTTTTCCATGACCTTGAGTTTGGAACAGGCGGCCTCAGGGGTATTATGGGAATCGGAACCAACAGGATAAATAAATATACAGTTGGTATGGCTACACAGGGGTTTGCCAATTACCTAAAAAGTCAATTTAGCAACGAAATCAAAGTTGCAATTGCTCATGATAGTAGAAACAATAGTCGGCTTTTTGCAGAAACAACAGCTGCTGTATTTTCCGCAAATGGGATCAAAGTATTTCTATTTGAAGACCTGCGTCCTACACCGGAGCTTTCCTTTGCAATAAGACACCTTGGCTGTCAGGGAGGTGTAGTCCTTACTGCCTCTCATAATCCTAAAGAATACAATGGATATAAAGCATACTGGTCTGATGGTGGTCAGCTTGTTCCGCCACACGATAAAAATGTAATAGCAGAAGTAAAAAAGATCAATTCCATTGACGAAATCAACTTTGATAGTAATCCTGAGTTGATTGAATCACTTGGCAAGGATTTAGACATGGCTTACCTAGAGATGATAAAGGGCCTCTCCCTGGATCCTAAAGCTATTGCTGATAATAACGATCTTAGAATCGTGTTTTCATCGATTCATGGTACCGGCATCACAATGGTGCCTCAGGCACTTAAGGAGCTCGGGTTCAAAAATGTACATATCGTTAAATCTCAGGAAAACCCAGATGGAAACTTCCCGACGGTAGTTTACCCCAACCCGGAAGAAAAAGAGGCAATGTCACTGGCATTAAAAGAGGCTGAAAAAATAGATGCAGATCTTGTAATGGCAACAGACCCGGATGCTGACAGAGTCGGAATAGCTGTTAAAAACACCAAAGGTGAGTTTCAGCTACTTAACGGCAACCAGACAGGCGCTCTACTGGTTTTTTATCTGATGAAGAAATGGGATGAAAAAGGATTAAAGGGTAATGAGTACATTGGAAAAACCATTGTAACAACTGAACTGATCAGAGATATTGCAAACAGCTTCAATACAAAATGCTATGATACACTTACCGGATTTAAGTGGATTGCAGACATGATACGCGAACGAGAAGGTAAAGAAGTATTTATTGGAGGAGGAGAAGAAAGCTATGGTTATATGATTGGGGAGGCAGTGAGAGATAAGGATGCTGTTGCAAGCAGTGTGATAATTGCTGAGTTGACTGCCTGGGCTAAAGGACAAGGTTTAAGTGTTTTCGAACTTCTGACAAACATCTATGACAAATATGGTTTCTATTACGAGGAACTAAAATCCATCACAAAAAAAGGGTTACAAGGTGCCGAAGAAATCCAACGTATGATGAGCGATTTCAGATCAAACCCACCAAAAGAGCTCGCTGGATCCAGAGTTACCTATGTCATAGACTATTCAGTTAGCAAAAAAATCGACGAAGATGGAAAAAAAGAATATGTAGACCTTCCAAAATCGAATGTCCTTCAATACCTTTCCGATGACGGAACTAAAGTAAGTATCAGGCCTTCCGGAACTGAACCAAAAATCAAATTCTATTTTTCGGTTAAGGGCAAACTTGAAGGAAGGGATTATTTTAGCGCCGAGAAAAAATTAAAATCTAAAGTTCATAACTTATTGAATGACTTGAATTTGTGATCAAATCTCAAATAATTGGATTAAATAAACCAAAAGTGTTAATTTGCGAAGATTAGAGAGATTATTTAAAATTCAGTCTTTCAAAATAGTGAGTCACCAATCTAACCGAAAAGACAATTGAGTAGCGTAGCACTAAATTTTTTCCTTGTAATTGTAGGGTTTGTCCTACTGATAAAAGGGGCAGATTATCTCGTTAACGGGGCTTCTTCTTTAGCAAAGCGATTCAATGTCTCTGACATAGCCATAGGTCTTACAGTTGTAGCCATGGGTACTTCCGCTCCCGAATTAGTAGTAAATATCATATCAGGATCAGTTCAGGATAGTGCAACAGGAGCAAACGAGGTTGTATTTGGTAATATTATAGGATCAAATATTTTCAACATCTTTCTCATTCTCGGTATAGCCGCAATCATTTATCCCCTTACTGTAGAAAGAAATGCGCTTTGGAAAGAAGTACCATACTCGCTTCTAGCTACATTCATTTTTTTCATACTAGTTAATGACGCAATGTTTTTTGGAGCAGAGAAAAATTCTCTTGACACAAAAGACGGCATTATACTTCTTGTGATGTTCTGCCTGTTTTTGATTTATATCTTCATGAATCTAAACAGAAATCCAGAAGCTGAAGTAGAGGATATTGAAATATATGGTAGCTTAAAAACAACCATAATGATTGCGCTGGGTATTGTTGGGCTTGTCTTTGGAGGTAATTTGATCGTAGAAAATGCAGTAACCATTGCGAAGTTTTATGATGTAAGTGATAAAATGATCGGCCTTACCATTTTAGCAGCAGGTACTTCTCTACCAGAGTTGGCAACTTCTGCAGTAGCTGCCTTCCACAAAAAATCAGATTTGGCTGTCGGCAATATTGTTGGCTCAAATATTTTCAACCTTCTACTTGTCTTGGGAGCCACTTCCATTGTGCATTCCCCTTTAATTTTCACCCCTACCCTGAATACCGACCTATATATTGTGATGGTAGGAACATTGATGCTCTTCCTATTCATGTTCACTTTAAACAAATACAAGCTGGATAGAGCAGAAGGAATGGTTTACTTAATTGGTTTTGTCGCCTATTCGTATTATCTCTTTGTAAGGGAGGATATTCTTCCAGGGTTTTTCTAAAATTCTAATATCATGCTGCCAAAAATTGACCCTACGACCACCAAGTCATGGGCAAGACTTCTTGAGTTGTCAACTCAAAAATTCAATATTCAGGATTCAATAAATTCTGAAAGAATAAAAAAATACACCTTCGACTTTGGTGACTTCCATTTCGATTTTTCTAAAAATATGGTTTCGGATGAGGTTCTTAAAAACCTGATCCACCTCGCTGAAGAATGCCAGGTTAACGATGCAACTAAAAGCATGTTTAATGGCGAACAAATTAATGAAACCGAAGATCGAGCGGTTCACCATATTGCTCTACGAGAAAGGTCTAAGCCTGAAGTAAGGAAAGAACTTGAAAAAACAAAAGTATTCACAGAAAAGCTCCATAATGGAGAGTGGAGAGGGTTTTCTGGCAAGAAAATCACAGATGTAGTTAACATTGGAATAGGAGGGTCAGATCTGGGACCAAAAATGGTTTCCTATGCATTAAGGCCTTTTTGGAAAGATATTACTCCACACTTCATTTCCAATGTAGATGCAGCACAGCAGGTAGAAATACTCGATGATCTAAATCCTGAAACCACACTATTCATCATTGCATCAAAAACTTTTACCACTCAGGAGACATTAACGAATGCTTTCTCTGCGCGCGAGTGGTTTTTGACAAAAGGAGGAAATGAGCAGACCATAAGCAAACATTTTGTTGCTGTAAGCACGAATGAATCAGCAGTGAACGATTTTGGAATCTCAAGCGAAAACATGTTTGAATTTTGGGACTGGGTCGGCGGACGTTATTCATTATGGTCGGCAATTGGGCTTTCCATAGCATGTGCGGTTGGTTTTAAGCAATTTGAAGAGCTACTTGATGGCGCTAAGGAAATGGACGATCATTTCCACACAACCGAGCCAAGCAAAAACCTTCCTACCCTATCCGCACTGATTGGGGTTTGGTACAACAACTTCCTTGAATACGATTCGCTAGCTATTTTACCCTATGATCATCGATTAAGGTACCTGCCATCATACCTACAACAGGTGGATATGGAAAGCAATGGAAAATACATCGATCGATCAGGTAAGAAAGCAAACTATCAAACCGGTCCAATCATTTGGGGAGAGCCCGGCACAAATGGCCAACATGCTTTTTATCAACTTATTCATCAGGGCACAAAGGTTATCCCTTGTGAATTCATTGCCGTTTCAAAACCAGCTCATAATCACCAAGACCATCACGAAAAACTACTAGCAAATTTCTTTGCGCAATCAGAAGCACTTCTAACCGGAAAGACTCGGGAACAAGTGATTTCTGAAATTGGCAATCAGGCAGATGAACTCGTTATCAGCTCGAAGGTATTTGAAGGAAATAGACCATCTACAAGCATATTATTTAAAGAACTGAACCCTTTCAACTTAGGAAAACTGATTGCCTTCTATGAACACAAAGTATTTGTTCAGGGAGTAATCTGGAATATTTTCAGTTTTGATCAATGGGGGGTTGAACTGGGCAAACAGCTATCCAAACCTATTTTAAGAGAAATTAAAGAGCAAACTGAAGGAAAGCATGATTCCTCCACTCAATCGCTCATGCGGAAGTTTTACGACATGCGGAAATGAGCTGCGAGTATTCCGGTTGCTATCCCTACATTCAGTGATTCCGCATTACCAAACTTTGGAATGCTGAGATAGTCAGAAATATTTTTTCTGGTTGTATCCCCAACTCCATGAGACTCACTTCCCAATACAATGACAACAGGATGCTCCGGCTTAAAATCTTTTATTGATTTTCCACTCATATCTGCTGCGAAAACAGGTAAATTATTTTGCGAATAAAACTCGCTTATATCTACATTAAAGACCTTCATACGAGTAAATGAGCCCATTGTACTATTGATCACTTTGGGATGATAAAACTCTGCACAGCCCTCAGAGCACACTACCTGATCAAAGCCAAACCAATCCAGCGTTCTGATGATCGTGCCTACATTTCCTGGATCCCCTACTCCATCTAATAAAAAAATATGATCATCAAAATTGATTTGATGTCCATTCCACTCTTTCATTCTCGCAACAGCTATGGCATCCTCATTTGTCTTAAAAGTGCCCAACTGCTCTAATAAATCAGGCTTTACAATTTCGTTACGATGACTACCTGACTTTAAGTTTTGAGATATAAATGACTCTGAGCCAACCAAAAACTCGATTTTGTAGTCAGAATTAATCAACTCCTGCACATTTTTTGCTCCTTCCACCAAAAAGCATTTTTCGCGAGTGCGGTACTTCTTAACTTTGAGCGATTTTATAAATTTCTGATCCTTCCTAGAGAGCATTTGAATTGAAGCAATTTTTTAAACTAAGCCAAATATCATTATTCGCAGGGATATTCCTCACCTCATGCCTTGGCTCTAAGTTTTTGAAAGATGATCAACAAATTCTAGCAAAGCAAAAGATAGAGGGACTCTCTGGTTCGTTACGGGATGGCGCTAAGGGGCTCTATGAGCAATCTACTAACAGTAGAATGCTTTTCGGGTATCCATTTGTTCATATTGCTCATTTTTATAAGCTCGGTGAAGACGGGATTGGATATAAGAGAGATGTTGAGCGGTTAGAATTAAGAAAAAATGATCTAAAAGAAATTTTTGCAAAACGGATTGAAAAAGCAGACTCGACTCGCAAGATTGAATTAAAGCACACCCTTGAGAAGAAAATAGCCAGAAGAAATAATAAGATTGAAAGGGTTAAGGAACGATTTGATAAAAAAGTAAACAAACGTGAGGAGCGTCTATCTAGCCTCATAAGACGATTTGAACAAAAAATTCAAGACGCCAATGATGATGGAAATAAGAAAAAAGCAAATCGTCTTGAAGGTAGGTTTCGATGGAAAAAATTCAGAAAAGAGCAAAAAATAGAACGTCTCAAAGACTATGAATGGGTCGGGTTGTGGTATTTTGATCCAGACGTTGAAAAGGCAGAAAAAGATTCGTTAATCACAAAATTTGACCATAAAATCCAGCATGCAAGTACTGATAAAAAGAGGCAAAAACTTCGCAACAAGAAGGCCAAAAAAATAGATAAGAAGAACAAAACCATCAAGCAAGGGAATCAATTGATGCGTTGGGGGGAAGAACCAGCAATCTATAATCACACGAGCTCAAAATTAACAGTTGAAAAAATTGATCAATACTTGAACTCAAAGGGTTATTTTGATGCTAAAATTCAAATAGATACGGCCAATTATGACAGCCTGAATTTTACAGGGCGTTTTGGTAGAAATGTCCGAAATTGGTTCAGCAGATGGTTTGGAGCTAAGCATCGTTACGTCAATGTTGATTATCACGTAGACCTTAACAACAGGTATTATATAGACTCAATCCAGTACCATATAGAAGATACTGTTCTTAGAGCTTTGATTTTTGAAAGCATTAAAGAATCACCTCTAAAAAAAGGGTTTTATGACCAGAGTACATTAAGTGAGGAGCGTGATTTTATTTATGACCTGGCAGTCAACAATGGCTACTATGAATTCTCTAAACAATACATTCAGTTTCAAATTGATTCTACTCAGCTTGGTCAGGATAGCCTGATTGTCAGGGAGCTAATAAAAAATCCACCGCAACAAAGTGAGCATAAAATTTACTACCTGGATTCCGTTGTGTTTATTACTGATGCAAGCATTAGAGAAACATACAGCCGAACGAATGAGAGCTATCGTGACATCACCTTCAGCTTTGCGAAAAATCGATATTCAAAAAAAGTCCTGGAATGGCGTATTCCGCTTGAACAGGATGATCCATATAGCAGAGACCTCACCTTAGAAACCCAGCGTCAGCTTTCCTATCTGGACAACTTCAAGTTTATCAACATCAATTACGATACCACGGGAAATTATTTTGTAGCCAATATTTTCACTTCCCCATTTGATAAGTTTCAAACATCAAGTGAATTTGGACTTTCAAGAGCTCAAGGAAGGCCCGGACCGTTTGTTAATGTAAATCTGAAAAATAGAAATACTTTCAGAACTCTCGAAATTTTAAGTTTCGATGCAAATGCAAAACTCGAAGACCTGCAGTCGGTTCGGGAAAACGCTGAATTTGATGGAAACTACACCTCCCGTCAATTTGGAGGTGAGGCAGCCATTACATTTCCTCAGTTTTTATTTCCATTGGGCTCATACTATAAAAATAAAATTGGACGATTCAATCCCAAAACAAGAATCTCCTTTGGTTTTTCATTTGAAGATCGGGTAAGTGAATACAGAAGGATAATTTATCAGGGCACATGGGCGTATAGCTGGCAGGTAAAGGATCAGGTCAAGTACATTCTCACACCTTTTCAGCTAAGCCTTACAGATGCAACCACTACCGATGATTTTGATGAATTTCTAGCCACATTTGATGAAAATAATCCATATGCATTGGCCTTTAATTCATCGGTGGTAAGCAGCACTGCATTTCAAATGGATATAAGTTTTGGAGACTATGCGCACGGCCGTGATGGCGGATATATGCGTCTAAATGCCGAGATGGGCGGAAACCTCAATAATATATTTGGTGAATCATTTTTGGGCGACAGTCTGGAAACATATAAGTATGCGAAAGCACAAATTGATTTAAGAAAAATTGAGCGACTCACGCGAAACACCAACCTGGCAGCACGGTTAAATATTGGACTTGCATATCCATATGGAGCTAATCGATCCCTACCGTATGAAAAGTACTTTTTTGCTGGTGGAAGCAGTAGCATTCGGGCATGGAAACCGAGGCGATTAGGGCCGGGTGCTTACGGTTCATTTGAAGATGCCGACGGTAATCCGCTCGAGGAGATAAATGATAACAATGAACAGCGAGGGGAGCTATTAATTGAATCTAGTATAGAGTTAAGACAAGACCTGGTTGGCTTTCTTGAAGGAGCCGTTTTTATTGATGCAGGAAATATCTGGCAGGTACGGCAGTCTCTGGTAAATGCAGATAAAGACCCGGAGGGAGATGATGGTCTTTTTAAGTTCGAAAACTTTGTGGATGAAATTGCGGTTGGGGCAGGTGTAGGACTCAGGTTCGATCTCCAATTTTTAATCTTTAGAGTAGATTTAGGTTTAAAGCTCTTTGATCCGGGTCAAAAACGAGGAGAGCGCTTCGTTGGAAATGAAATATTTTCCAACTTCGACAGAAATTCAGAAATTAATATCGGGATAGGGTATCCATTTTAATGGTAGAAGTAACTAAAGAAGAAATTGCAGAATGGTTTAAAGGGTTGCAGGATTCAATCTGCTCTTCTCTTGAAAATCTTGACGGAATTTCAAATTTCGTTGAAGACAAATGGAGGCGTGCGGAGGGTGGCGGAGGAAGGTCGAGAGTCATTAAGGACGGTGACCTTATTGAAAAAGGGGGAGTGAATTTTTCTGCTGTGTCAGGGCCTACTCCTATTAAGATACTGAATGCATTAAACCTTCCTGAATCAGAATTTTTTGCCACTGGCGTATCCATTGTATTACATCCACAAAACCCATGGGTACCCATTATTCATATGAACGTGCGTTATTTTGAAATGAGCAATGGCGTTTGGTGGTTTGGCGGAGGGATAGACCTTACTCCCCATTATGTAATACCCGAAAAAGCAAAGGCCTTCCATTATTACATGAAAAATACGTGCGATAAACATAACTCAGAATTTTATCCCAAATTCAAAGAGTGGGCTGATGATTACTTCTTTGTAAAGCACCGAAACGAAACACGAGGTATTGGTGGGATTTTCTTTGACAGACTGAATGACAATGACGGTCGGAGTAAATCAGATCAATGGCATTTCGTTCAAGATATAGGCGAAACGTTTATTCCGGCATATACAGATGCAGTAAGAGATTTACGAAATAAGAAATGGAATAAAGAAGATAAAAACTGGCAGAAAATACGCAGGGGGCGCTATGTCGAGTTCAATCTGGTCCACGATAAAGGCACCAAGTTTGGGTTAGACACAAACGGAAGAACGGAATCTATTCTAATGAGCATGCCGCCAGAAGCCAACTGGGAATACGATCATCAACCCACAAATGACCTTCAAAAAGAAACGATCAAATACTTAAATAAAGGTTTAAACTGGATCTAAAACCTAAAGTAAATTGAATTTATCCATCAAAGACTCTTTGTAGGATGCTCCAATGGAAAAGGTTTTCTCACCAATGAACACCTGAAGGTCCTCAATTTTTTCAATCTTGTCACGATTGATAATGTAGCTTCTGTGTACCCTGCTAAAGATACTTTCCGGCAATCGCTTTTCAATTCCCTTCATCGTGTGGTGAACAATGTGCTTTTTACCTGATGCCGTGTTGAAGATAACATAATCGGCCAGTGCCTCAACGAATAGAATATTATTGTAGCTGAGTCTAAAAAGCTTACCATCACTTTTCACATAGATATGATCTTCCTGCTCTGCAATGGCCTTTGCCTTCTCAAGGTTTTCTTTCACCTTGTTTACGGCTTTCATGAACCGCTCATACTCAACCGGTTTCACCAGGTAATCAGCCACTGAGTCTTCAAAAGCCTCTATTGCATACTCTTTTTTGGAGGTAACCAAAATGACATTGTATGCATGCTGCAAGTCTTTGACGAGCTCCAACCCACTCATACCTGGCATCTCAATATCGAGAAAAACGATATCTACATCGTTAGCACTTTCACCCAGAAGAATGTCATGAGCTTCCTTTGTATTGTCCAGATCATGTGTCAGAACAAGTGAGTCAGTTTTGTCAATAAATTTCTTGATAACGAGACGAGACATCTTGTCATCATCTACCACCATGCAATTGAGTGCCATTATTTTTTATTTACGATTAGGTTAATATACTTCCCGATTATATCAAATTCAATATTTACTGTACTTCCAACTTCTAACTTCTTGAAGTTGGTGTATTCAAAAGTATATGGAATTATTGCTACAGAAAAGGTTTTTTCATCAACGTTAAAACAAGTAAGGCTAGTACCGTTAATACAAATGCTTCCTTTTTCTACTACCAATCCCTTTTGATCCAACTCAAATGTAATCAACCAACTCCCATTCTCATCTTTGATCGACTTCACTTCAGCTGTCGTATCTACGTGCCCCTGCACAATGTGCCCGTCAAAGCGACCATCTGCTTTCATGCACCGTTCCAGATTAATTTCATCACCTTTTGCTAACGCACCGATATTGGAGATTTTAAGCGTTTCGTCAATTGCGGTCACCCAATGCTTCCCATCTCCAACTTTCGTTACGGTGAGACAGACCCCATTGTGAGATACACTTTGATCAATCTTCAATTCGCCAGAAATTTCTGAAGCAATTTCAAAATCTACATTTGTCCCATTTTTTGAGATTTCCTGTACTTTCCCTACTGTTTCAATTATTCCTGTAAACACGCTGATTAAATTTAAGCTTCAAAGTAAGTGAATTGGAAGATACCTACAAGCATAAGGGATTACGTAAGCAATTAGTTTTAGAAATTGCAAAAAAAGGCATCAAGGATAAAGGTGTTTTGAACGCTATCAATAAAATTCCACGTCATTATTTTTTTGATAAAATCTTCGATCAACATGCATATGAGGACAAAGCGTTCCCCATTGATGCCGGACAAACCATCAGCCAGCCCTACACGGTAGCTTTTCAATCGCAAATGCTTCAGGTGAAGCCCGGAGATAAGATTCTTGAGATCGGAACCGGGTCCGGATATCAGGCGTGTGTTTTAGTGGAGATGGGAGCGAAAGTTTATACCATTGAATACCAAAAGAAACTCTATCAAAAAGCCATACGATTTCTTCCCAAGCTCGGTTATCAGCCTCACATGTATCAGGGCGATGGCTCGAAAGGTATGCCTCGATTTGCTCCCTATGATGGCATTATTGTGACTGCGGGTGCACCTACTGTACCTGAGGAACTCATCCAGCAACTGAAAATAGGTGGCAGGCTAGTGATTCCTGTCGGCAACAATGACATACAATCTATGGTTTTGATCCAGAAAGTGGACGAAAACAAAATAAAAAAGAAGCAGTTCGACCATTTCAGCTTCGTACCTTTGCAAGGTGAGCGTGGCTGGCCCTCCAATGGAGGGGGCAAATAACTTGATTTTGACAAAAAAATTAAATATGAAAAAAATAAAAAACTGCAAGGATTCATATGTGACCATGACCGAGTTGGTCCTTCCAAACGACACCAACGGCCTGGACAACCTCATGGGAGGTAGACTCATGCATTGGATGGATATCGCTGCTGCCATCGCAGCACAAAAACATTCCAATCGTATTGTGGTAACTGCATCCGTGGATAACATTTCCTTCTCGGAACCGATCAGGAAAGGCAATACAGTTACAATTTCAGCATTCGTCACCCGGGCATTTAGCTCTTCTATGGAGGTTTACCTGGAAGTAGTAGCCGAAGACATCCCTGCCGATAAAAAAGTGCATACGAACAGAGCCTTCTTCACCTTTGTAGCTGTTGATCAGTCTGGCAAGCCGATTGACATCCCCCAGTTGGAACCAGAAACTGATTTTGAAAAGGAGCTTTACGAAGGAGCGTTGAGAAGAAGACAACTTAGACTTGTGCTTGGAAAACGGATGAAGCCAAGTGAGGCAAAAGAACTAAGGTCTATATTTGATATGGAAGATTAATTCATGGAAAAGGAACACCTGCACCTACTTATAAACGAAGAGATATACCGATTACCGGAAGATGAATTAGTAGCTCAAGAAGCACCAGCATTATCTAAGGAAGAGAAAGTAGCGGAAGTACAGGAGTCAGACGAGGTAGCGGAACCAAAACCTGAACCTATTGCTGAAGAAAAAGCAGAACCAAAGACTGAGGTAGAACAACCATCCAATGTGGCCAGTGAAATCGAAGCAAAGCAAAAAGAAGAGCCGGAACAGGAATCTCCTGAGATTCCAATAACAGATGTCGAAGAACCGGAAGAACTCCCAATTGCTGTATTTCACAGCAGCTCAGATGAAAAAGAGATAGACTTACTACACAAAATTATAGCCGCATGTAAAGTGCCTGCCGATCAACACAAGATTTTTAGCAATGGCTTTGATCAGACTGTGAAGTTCAAAAAGGCTTTGGTATTTATAGATAAAGCAAAAGCTTTCTACACTCCTATCCCATATAAAGGAAGTGAGTTCTTATGCTCTAAACCTTTATCCATGCTTGCTGCTGATAAAAATGAGAAGGCCAAACTTTGGGGAGCGTTGCAGAAGTTTCTACTGTAAAACGGTGTATTTGATTAAACTAACTTGACTCTGAGGTTTGCAAGGGTTTATGCTTGTTACATTATAACTAGCTCTCAATGCTCTTTCGGATTTACAATGCTCTTTCGGATTTACAATGCTCTTTCGGATTTACAATCCGAAAGTCTATGGTAAAGAGTTTATAACTCGTTTTTACTAAATTCCATTTCATGGGAATTAAAAATCCAATTCATGAAGACGGCACCTATTTTCTTACTCTTACAATTGTCGATTGGGTTGATATTTTTACGAGACATATCTATAAGAGCATTATCGTAGATTCGTTGAAGTACTGCCAAGAAAACAAAGGGCTAGACATCTTTGCATGGGTAATAATGACGAATCATTTACACCTTATTGCCAGAGCAAGAGAAGGCCATCATTTGTCCGATTTTCTAAGAGATTTTAAAAAATTCACTTCAAAGAAAATTTCGGCTGCCATTAATGATGAACCTGAAAGTAGAAAAGACTGGATTATACATCGATTGAAATATCATGTGAATTTCGACGACACGAGGAACTACCAGGTTTGGAGGGAAGGCAATGAGGCAAAGGAGATTATATCAAATGATTTTCTCGATCAGAAAATCGATTATATACATCAAAACCCAGTAAAAGCAGGAATTGTATACGAGCCCGAGCATTATGTATATAGCTCTGCTATTGATTATGCAGGCGGAAAAGGATTACTTAAGGTATTGTTTCCTTAATTCTCAAATGATAGATTACTTAAGCGCCGTTGCAAACGGATAACCACTGCTTACGGATTGCAAATCCGGAAAAGAACAATACTTAATAGAGCTGTTACAAACAGCAATCCATCATTTCCATATTTCAAATCTGGAAAAGCTCTTGCATAGCAAAACCTTTCACTCCTCATTCAATGTCAACGCAGGATTCGTACTTGCCCATTTAGCTGACCGAATGGCAGTGATGAAAAAGACCAACCCATAAGCAAGCAGCAACGCAATCGGATACACCCAGATACTCATTTCTATCGCATAGGCATAATCCTGCAGCCAGGTGCTCACCACCCAGTAGCTGAAAAGGCTTCCTAGTATTGCGGCGCTCAATACGATAAACCAAAGGTCTTGATTCAATACACCAATGATCCGAACGAGTGAAGCTCCAAGCACTTTTCGGATTGTAAGTTCTTTGGATTTGAGACCAATGATGTAGATCATAAAACCAACCAGGCCCAAAGCTGATAATCCTATTGCCAACACGGAAAAAGTAATGCTTATTTGGCCCGTTTGACGTTCCTTATCATATAAACGCTTCACTGCTTCCTCCATCAGATCATATTCCATGGGTATATTCGGTTGAATTTTATACCACTCATCCTGTATAATACTTACCGCCTCCTGAAGATTATCCGTATTAGAGCGGATAAGGATATTTGTATTAACAAACTGAGGGTCAGGACGTAGCGAAATAATTTGAGGAGTGATTTTTTCTTTCAGTGTATAAAAATGAAAGTCTTTAAAAACGCCCGAAACTTTTCGATGTAATTCATTTTCTGTGCCAGGCCTTAGAGTAATCTTCTTACCAAGCGGATCATCCTGCCAGCCATATCTGTTTATGAAGCTGTGATTAACCAAAGAAACAATCTGACCATCTTCAGATGAAAGCAGGTCATCCTTGAAGTTACCATGTGTGATATCCATGCCCATTACATCAAAATAATCTATATCTACTCCATAAGACAGTAGGTTTTCGTACGTCTCATCAGAGCCCTCTGGCTTATAGGTTAAAGGTGCCATCCCATCACCAATCATAGGCCCAAATGCTACACCTGAAATTTGTGGGTGCGATTGTAATTGTGTTTTTAACACCTCATAATTGTCATAGCTTCCTATTTCGAAAGCATTACCAATCTTAATGACATTACCTGCATCAAACCCCATATCCTTATTGTCAAGGTAGCGAATCTGCTGATTCATAAACCAACCGGAAATACCCAGGGTAAACAATAAAATAAACTGAAGAAAAATCAGACCATTCCGGTATTTGGTTCCTCCGGTTATGTTCATTGCTGATTTACTTTTCATCAACAAATTGACGTTGGTATTGCTAAGGGCAAATGCCGGATAGATCACAGTGATAAACCCTATAAAAACCAAAAAGCCAAGACCCCCAAATATGTAAATTGGTGAAGTCAGAAGTTTGTTTTCCAAATTCACATCAAGGAAAATATTTAAAGCCGGCAGGGCAAAGCTGAATCCGATGAGGATAATTGGAACCGTGAGGAGCACCATACCCAAGGATTCGTAGAAAAGTGAAGTGACCAATTGTCTTTTCGATTCACCAAACACTTTACGAATGCCAACTGCACGCCCTTTTCCGAGGTAAATAGCCAATGAAAGATTGACATAATTAGTGATGCTGATTAGCAAAATCAGCGCGCCGATGATCAGAAAGACCTTTAGTTGTAGCGGATCCCCCTTCCCTCCTGCACCAAAAGCTGCATCGGACTCTAGATAGATATCCGATAATGGCATTAACTGAACATCAGATAACTCATGGAACTCATTTAGAGCTACATCCATGGCTAATATTTTCTCTTCCAACTGCGTAACATTCACATCCGGAACCAGTTGCAGATAGGTTTGGCTATGGTGATGTTCACGTTCATAAAGTGCAGGATTGGTGTAGATCAGATCAAAATCCAGATGCGTGTCCGTTGGCAGGTTTTCAATGACCCCAGTCACTTTAAACTTCAACGTATCATAAGATAGCACTTTACCAATCGGAGATTCAGCATCGAAGTATTTTTTCGCTGTAGATTTAGTTATGACCATAGCGTGGGGCTCGTCCAACAATGTTTCAGGATTGCCTTCCAGCACTTTAAAGTCAAAAAGCTCGAAAAAATCAGAGCCTGGATTTGTCTGAATGATATCGGTTTCAGCAAAACGCCTCCCTTTGTACTCTAAAAAAGCTTTCGGAGCGTTGTTAAGTAATACCCGCTTTTCCACTTCCGGATATGCCCCTGCCATTAATTCCCGGACATGCTCTACGCCAAGATTGGAAAACCACTGATCTCCATTCGTTTTCCCTTCCATCCGAAAAATATTGGACGATTGTTGGTGAAACTGATCATAATGGTACTCATGATCTGCATACACTACGATCAGCAAAGTCGCAACCAGCCCTACTGATAAACCAAGTATATTCAATGTGTTGAGTCCTGCAGATTTAAGGAAATTACGGATAGTTAGATGAATGAAGATTCGCATGACGATGTTTTTTTATTCAACAATACGCCAGCAAGACCGATCAATAGAATAATGATTGGTTAAGAATATTTAATGAAAAATTAAATTGGTTAAAAAAGAGTTAAATACATGTGCTCTTTTGTCTTAATGCTGTTTTTTGCGTTAATTAAATGACATCAAAACCTTTTGTGATGCAACTCTCTAAAAAAGCAATCACCATAGTAATCGGTATTGCTACCGTCGCTCTAATAGGTCTCTCAGTTTTGCAAGTGCAAAATCTGCGCTCTTCGCTAAAAACCAACAAGCAGATCTTCTTACAAAAAGTAGATTTAGCTGCAAGTCAAATCGCCCACGAGTTTGTTACCAGCACGTATTATGCGAATGAATTAAATAAATCTGCTTCGAGGGTACAGCAAATCAACCAATTGAATGATGCCGAAACCGATGCATTGATGACAAGCATTATCGATCCTATTTTTGATGCAAATGGAATTGATCTGGCATACGAGTACGCTGTATATATGCATAAGCCTGAAAGAGAAGGATTTAGTTTTGTAATGGGTGATGATGGTTCGAGCCTCGATTTTGAGCTTAAAAATTGCACAAACCCACAAGAAAGAGGTCATGGCTGGGCCAACCTAACCTGTTCATCTGGTGGGAATATGCACCTTGCATTATTCTTCCCCGGTCAGGATGCTTACGTGTTTGCTCAGTCCAGAGGGGCACTGATGCTGTCCATTGTATTCATTGTTTTGCTCATTGGCAGTTTTGCCTACACCTTAATTGTTATTCGAAAGCAAAAGCGGTTGTCTTCGATCAAAAATGACTTCATTAACAACCTGACGCATGAATTTAAAACGCCTATTGCTTCCATTTCGCTAGCCACCAGTATGCTTAAAAATGGTGATCAAAAACTTGAAGAACATAAAAAGACAAACTACCTCAACTTAATAGACCTGGAGAGCAAACGCCTGGAAGGTCAGGTGGACAAGGTATTGCAAATTGCGATGATCGATTCTGGTAACTTCACACTGGAAAAACAACACCTGGATGTGCACGAAGTGATCAATCAGGTTTTGGAAAGCGTGAAACTGATGGTAGGCAAGAGAAACGGAAACATCAGTCTTCAGCTAAATGCGAGCAAATCAGAAGTGTTTGCAGACCGCACGCACCTTCTCAATATCATTTACAATCTGATAGACAATGCCTTAAAGTACACGACCAATGAGCCTGAAATCGCGATTAGTACCGCCGACCACCCTCAGGGTATTGAAATCTCCATTAAGGACAATGGAATTGGTATCGGTGAAGAAATTCAGTCATATATTTTCGATAAGTTTTATCGTGCAGAATCCGGCAACATTCAAAACGCGAAAGGATTTGGGTTAGGGCTTAGCTATGTGAAAAAAATCATCGAGGAGCATAAAGGCAGCATAGCACTGCAAAGCAAGTTAGATCAGGGTAGCGAATTTCGGTTATACTTTCCGTTTAGTTAAATATGGGCAAAATATTACTGGTAGAGGACGATGAAAGTTTTGGGTATATCCTAAAGGAATACCTGGAAATTAATGATTTCAATGTGACGCTAACTACTAACGGTGAGCAAGGACTCGAAACATTCCAGAAAAGCACATTTGATCTATGCCTGCTGGATGTGATGATGCCGTTGAAGGATGGCTTTACGCTTGCCAAAGAAATACGTGAGCTGGACCCCTACATTCCTTTCATTTTCATTACAGCCAAGGCATTGAAAGTAGACAAACTCAAAGGGTTTAGGCTGGGTTGTGATGACTACATTGTTAAACCCATTGATGAAGAATTGCTCATAGCTAGGGTTAAAGCTTTGATAAGGCGCGCATCACCGGAAAGTAATAGCAGAGAGAAGAACTGCTGGTACCAGATTGGCAGATACCAATTTAATTTTTCGAATCAAGCTTTGACTCTTGACGGCAAAACCAATCGTCTCACTGAAAAGGAAGCCAAACTACTTCAGCTTTTGTGTGAGAATAAACACGACATTCTGGATCGGAACAAAGCCCTGAAAAGTGTCTGGGGACACTCTGATTTTTTTAATCGCAAAAGCATGGATGTATTTATCCATAAGCTTCGCCAATACTTAAAACAAGACCCCTCCGTTCAAATAGTGAATGTACATGGAAAGGGGTTTATCTTAGAAGAGACTCATTTACCATGAATACCGATCATTCAAGTCACTCATTTTAGCAATCCAACCTTACTTCACAAAGAACAAATTAGTTTCTAGATCTATTAGATAATTCAACTAATTTTAAACTTTATAAACAGCTGAATTGTGAAAGAAAAAATAAGCTGATAAGGTAACCTTTTATAAAAAAGTCTGTCCTTGACTATTGTTAATAAAGTGTTTCTAAAAAATAAATAATGAATCTTACAAAAATTTTCTTGTCCCTTTCAATCGCAATTCTTTTTATTCAATGCTCAAGTGACAATAGTATTCATCATACATTAGAAGAACCTAAAATTGAATTTACTTTTGGGATTCTGCAAGGATATTGGGCTTATCAAGACATCAAAGAAGATACGATCTATTTTAACAATTTGGACAGCACTATTGTGCTAGAAATCAGTCACGTAAACATTACGCACCCGAATGATATTGCACTTCTAACACATTCACAATCAGATGATAAAAAATGGATTCATACCATTCCTATCAAAACCAATAAGGATAAAGAGGTCTTTGTGACTGATAAGAATGTTTTTGTGATGTCATATAGTGGCTATGGTATGTCCAAAATAAATGGAATTGAAACTTACGATACAGAATTCAGTATGCTTATCCCCGTAAAAATCGGAGTGGAGGCAGTTGCTGGAAACGATACGCTGGAACTTGACAATACTGATTTGGATTATATCGATGTTACTTATAGCTCACCAATCCTCGATATCGATGGTGACGCTAAACTATACATAAAGAAATTCTAGTTATCTCAATACACTTACCAGATTGAAAATCTTGAACTCTGGTTGATTGGCACCAACCTTAAAGCATAAAATAGACTTTTATGACCTGTATTAGTCACCTTCTTTGAAGCTACCTTTGCAAGGCATGAACAACAACGATATTCTTAGACGCTTAAGGTACATTTTTGATTATGGTGATGATAAAGTCATCAATCTGTTTCAACATGGTGGAAAGGAAGTCTCTCGCGAGGAAATCAGCAATTGGCTCAAAAAGGATGATGATCCGGAGCAGAAACCCATTTACGATGTGGATTTAGCTGCCTTTTTAAACGGACTGATTATAAAACATCGAGGGAAGAAGGATGGTGAAACGCCCAAACCGGAGAAGCGACTCAATAACAATGTCATTTTTCGCAAGCTGAAAATCGCATTGAATCTACGTGATGAAGACATCATCCATGTCTTTGACCTTGCCAAGTTTGAGGTAAGCAAACATGAAATTAGTGCCATCTTCAGAAACCCAACTCAAAAGCAATATCGTGTTTGCAAGGATCAGTTTCTTCGAAATTTCTTACAAGGGCTGCAAGAAAAACATAGGGGGGTAAATATGGATGAACCGAAAACGGAAAATCCAGTTCACCCCAAAAAGGACTGAAAATTACCCGAAAATCTCCTTCAGCTTGGCCTCCAGGCTAGCTCCTCTTAAGTTTTTCGCAATTATTTTCCCATCAGGATCGATGAGAAAAGTAGCAGGTATAGCACTTACCTGGTAGTCCTGAGCCGCTTCGCTTCTCCAGAACTTCAGGTCAGAAACATGTAACCATGGTAGTCCATCCTGTGCAATAGCTCCCAACCATTTTTCTCTGGTCTTGTCAAGAGATACACCTAATATTTCAAAGTTTTCTCCACCGTATTCATTGTAAACCCGCACCACGTTCGGGTTTTCCGCACGGCACGGTCGACACCAGGCAGCCCAGAAGTCAATCAACACATACTTGCCTCGCAGTGAACTCAACTTGATAACCTCCCCGTCCGGATTCTCAAGGGCTATTTCTGGAGCCATTTTACCAATGGCTAAATTTCTTTTGGTTGATACCTGTGAAATCAAACTCTCCACATGAAAGTTTTCTGGCATCTCAGCCTGTAGTTCAGTAGCAATGCTATCAATAAAAGCAAAGTTTTGAGTCGCATCAATCATCTGCAAACCATAAAAGGAAGCAAGCGAAGGACTTGCTTCTCTGATTAGGTCTTTGAGTTCGGCTTCCGTCTGTTTTGCCAAATTCATCATCTGCATTTGTGAAGTTTGAAATGCCTGTGCATCATTATTAGCTCTAGCCTGGCGCTGAGCCTGCTGAAAACCCTGAACCTGCTGACGATACGTTTGCATCATTGCATCTATTTGGTTTTTGTATTCAGTATCGTAAGAACCTGATACTTCAGAAAAACCTTGTGGATCGTTCCCATGTGCGTTTACAACTACATGTTCCTCTTCACCTGTTAGTATCAACGTGATGATCTGCCGCCCATTAAAATTAAGTCTGAAAAAAGCAGGTTCATCAATTGTTAAGTATTCTTCAAAATCTCCATCCGATGACACCTCCAGAGTATCAAATGGCTGCACTCCATTCGCTCCGATGAATTCTACATAGGCAAAACCACCAGCAGGAAATTGCTCCAGATTACCAGATAGCTTCACTCCTTGTTCACTTGGTTGACTACAGCCAGCCATTCCTATCAATAAGCCTAATATTGTCAAAAATCGCATCATTCTTCTTTTTCTTTTTTGTCCAACGCATCTCTCAAAAGTTCGTTCGCTTTCTGAGGATTCGCGGCTCCCTCTGTCTTTTTCATTACCTCTCCCATAAACATTCCCATCAGGTTTTTCTTTCCGTTCTGATAGGCCTTCACTTTTTCGGGAAACGCTCCCAATACCTCCAAAATTATATCGGAAATATCGTCTTGTCCTGATATATCAATCTTAAGTTCACTTATAGCATCTGATACAGTTTTGTTTGTGTTATTTACCAGGTATGGAAAAACCTGCTTTCCGGCCAGCGAAGAATTGATCTTTTTATTCTCCACAGCTTCAACAAGCTCTGAAAGTTGTTCAGGAGCAATCGGAATGGTAATCTCATCCCCTTCCTGTTCATTCAAGATGGATTTAATTGGACCCATCACCCAGTTTGCAACCTGCTTGTAATGTGTGGTTTTTTCACAAACCTCCTCAAAAAATGCAGCTACCTCTTTTTCACTGGTAAGTACTTCGGTATCATAAACTGACAAGCCATATTCCTCAACAAATCTTGATCTTAGCTGCCGTGGGGTCGCAGGCATGCTCAAACGAATTTCATTCAGCCAATCTTCTGTAACTTCAAAAGGGCTTAGGTCCGGCTCTGGGAAATACCTGTAATCGTTGAGTTCTTCCTTCGTCCGCATACTGAAAGTTGTGCCGGTATTTGCATCATAAAGTCTGGTTTCCGTAATGATCGGTTTTCCTTCTTCAACCAAATTTATCTGACGTTTAAATTCGTGCTTGATTGCACGTCCTACATTACGAATGGAGTTCATGTTCTTTACCTCCACTTTTTTCCCAAGCTCAGTATCGGATTTTTTACGCACCGAAATATTTGCATCGCACCTTAGGGATCCTTGCTCCATATTTCCATCACAGATCTCAAGATATCGGACCATTCGCCTGATCTCAGTCATAAAAGCCATCGCTTCATCGGCAGAATGAATTGTCGGTTCAGTTACCAATTCAATTAATGGTACTCCTGCCCGATTTAGATCGATGAAAGATTCATCCGAATGCTCATCGTGAATCGATTTGCCTGCATCTTCTTCCAGATGGATCCGATTCAGTTTCACATTCACCTCCTCACCATCTTTCAGGTTTACAGGGACTACTCCACCAATACAAATAGGCGTTCTGTCCTGAGTGGTTTGAAAACCTTTTGGTGAATCCGGATAGAAGTAATTTTTCCGATCGAAAATGCAATAGCGGGAAATATCGCATCCACATGCCAGTCCCATCCTTATTGCATACTCCACCGCTTTTTTATTAAGCTTCGGCATGATGCCAGGATGTGCAAGCGTGATGACGCTAACATTCGTATTGGGTGGTTGACCATACGCTGTTGACTCAGCTGTAAAAAGCTTACTTTCAGTTGAAAGTTGGATGTGAATTTCCAGTCCAACAACCAATTGATATTCGCTATAAGCTTCTGTGCTCATTAAGAAGCTTCTATCAAGTCAGTTCCAATCTTGAGCGCTTCATCCAGTCCGGAAAGGTCTTTCCCTCCTGCAGTGGCATAGAATGGCTGTCCACCTCCACCACCTTTAATAGCACTCGCCATTTTCCGAATGATTTCATTGGCGTTCATCCCGTTCTTCACCAGATCATCAGCCAGCATTACAGTCAACATCGGCTTATCATTGATATTGGCACCAATCAATAGCACCAGATTATCTACCTCCCTCTTAAGATCAAATGCCACCTGTTTCATACTATCAACTGACGGAAACTCGCCTTTGTAGGTAATGAGTTTTTTGCCGTTTACTTCTTTAGCGTCATTCTTTAGCTGATTTTTGATCTGTCCAGCTTGCTGATTGTTCAGTTGATCCAACTTCTTCTGGTTTGCTAAATTCTCCTTCACAAGATTTTCAACAGACTTTTTCAAGTCTTTCGGGTTCTTCAGCATTTCCTCTAATTCCGTAATCAGATTTAGCTTTTGCTTATAGAATTTTTCAGCTTCCACGGAAGTAACCGCTTCAATTCTTCTTACTCCTGCTGCACTGGATCCTTCGCTTACAATTTTGAACAAACCTATATTCCCCGTTCGTGGCACATGCGTACCTCCACACAACTCGACAGAGTATCGCGGGTCAAATGTGATTACACGTACAAAATCACCATACTTCTCTCCGAAAAGAGCCATTGCTCCCATTTCTTGAGCTTTTTCTATTGGTACATTCTGCTTTTCATCCAGTGCAATATTCTCACGAATCTTTTGGTTGACGATTTGCTCCACTTCCTCGATCTCTTCTGCCGTCATTTTAGAAAAATGAGAAAAATCGAATCGTAAGATTTTATCATTGACCAATGATCCTTTTTGCTGCACATGATCGCCAAGCACCTCTCTTAGTGCTGCATGTAACAAATGCGTAGCAGAGTGATTATTCTCCGTCAATCTTCTTTTGCTTTCATTCACCACGGCTTTTACTTCTCCATCCAATGAAGCAGGAAGCTTTTTCGTGAAATGGACAATTAAGTCATTTTCCTTTTTGGTATCTACTACCTCAATTTTTTCATCAGTGAACTGAAGATATCCGGTATCACCTACCTGCCCACCGCTTTCTGCATAAAATGGAGTAGCCTCCAACACGATTTGAAACTGTGTTTTGTCCTTTTGCTTGACCTCTCGGTAGCGAAGAACTTTTGTAGTTGATTGCGTATCGGTATAGCCTAAGAATGTAACATCATCACCCTCATTTACTACTGTCCAGTCTCCAGTCGTTTGCTTTCCGGCACTCTTGGATCGATTCTTCTGGACTTCCATTTCTTTTTTGAAGCCCGCCTCGTCCACTTCCATGTTATTCTCTCTGGCAATGAGAGCGGTCAAATCCAAAGGGAAACCGTAAGTATCATACAATTCAAAAGCAGTAGAACCTGCAATAGTTTTTGAACTACCTGAAGTAATGGTGTCCAATTTCTTTAATCCATTATCAAGTGTTCTTAGAAAAGAAAGCTCTTCCTCTTTGATCACTTTCGCAATGAAGTCTTTTTGACCGGTTAGTTCAGGGAAAACGCCATCAAATTGATCGACAAGTATGTCTAGCATCTCATGAAGGAAAGGCTCTTTAAATCTAAGGAAAGTATATCCATACCTTACCGCCCTTCTAAGAATTCTTCTGATGACATACCCCGCCTTATTATTACTTGGAAGTTGACCATCAGCAATCGTGAATGCTATTGCTCTGATATGATCAGAAATCACCCGAATGGCAATATCTGTCTTTTCATCATTTCCGTACTCAACACCACCCTTTTTGGCAACCCACTGGATCAAAGGCTGGAAAACATCCGTATCATAGTTTGATTGCTTGCCTTGAATGGCCATTGCCAATCGCTCAAAGCCCATGCCCGTATCGACATGTTTCTCTGGAAGATTTTCTAAAATTCCGTTTGAAAGGCGGTTATACTGAATAAAAACCAGGTTCCAGATTTCCACCACTTGGGGATGATCCTGATTAACCAGGTCCTTTCCTGGCACTTTATCTACCTCACTTTGTGGTCGGAGGTCAATATGGAGTTCTGAACATGGACCACATGGGCCTGTATCTCCCATTTCCCAGAAATTATCTTTCTTATTACCATTCAACACCCTATCCTCTGGGAGATGTTTCATCCAGAATTTCTTTGCTTCACTATCCTGATCAAGGTTTTCAGTTGAATCCCCTTCAAAAATTGTGGCATAAAAACGATCTTTAGGTAACTTAAATTGGCCAGTAAGCAGCTCCCATGCCCATTCTATTGCTTCCTCCTTGAAATAGTCTCCAAAAGACCAGTTTCCAAGCATTTCAAACATGGTATGGTGATAGGTGTCTATTCCAACTTCTTCCAGATCATTGTGCTTTCCCGACACACGAAGACACTTTTGCGTGTCTGCAACTCGCTTATTTTCGGCAACCTTATTACCTAAAAAATAGTCTTTAAACTGATTCATGCCCGCGTTTGTAAACATGAGCGTTGGATCATTTTGCACGACTATCGGCGCAGAAGGCACGATTTTATGCTTTTTGCTTTCGAAGAATTCGAGAAAAGTTCTTCTTATTGATTTAGAATCCATTGAAGCTGAATGAATTAGAATGTTAATGTTAAATCTTGCAATTATGAAAAAATCTTAATTATCCGTAAATTGCAGCCGTAATTTGTGAACCACCTACAGAAAATTATTTTACAAAATTACGACAATTACCCTATCAACCCATGGCAAAAATTAAGTACTACTATGACACAGAATCCTGCCGGTATGAGCGCATAAAGGTCTCATCATGGGACATCATCATCAACCTGATGGGTTTTCTGGTAGTTTCTTCAATCATCGGACTAGGAATCTTTTTTGTGACTGATCACTACTTTGAGTCACCGGCAAAGGCCTCATTAAGGAAAGAAAATGAAGAGCTAAAACTGTATTATGAGCTTTTAGAAAAAGATTTAAATGAAGCAAACCGTATGCTATCGGTACTTGAAGAGCGCGATGATGACATTTATCGAGTGGTTTTTGGAGTTGAGCCTATCCCCGATGAAATAAGATCTGCAGGTGTAGGGGGAGCAAATAGATATCGGGACCTGCTGGAGCAAGGATTAAAGCGAGAGGAGCTGATTCTGACTAACATGCAGCGAATTGATAAACTGAAAAAGCAGATGTATATCCAAACAAAATCGTACGACGAGATTGTGGATATGGCAAAAAACAAAGAAGCACTTCTTGCTAGCCTTCCTGCAATACAGCCACTATCAAATAAAGAATTGAAGCGTTTATCTTCAGGGTTTGGTTACCGAATTGATCCAATTTACAAAACCAAGCGCATGCATCCGGGAACAGACTTTTCTGTAAAAGTAGGTACTCCTGTATACGCAACTGGTGATGGTGTTGTGAAGTTTACCAGGACCAGATTCAGCGGGTATGGTAAGCAAATTGAAATCAACCATGGCTTTGGCTATGTAACTAAGTATGCTCACTTAAGTGAATTCGCTGTAAAAGCGGGACAAAAAGTTAAGAGAGGTCAAATCATAGCATACTCTGGAAACACCGGAAAGTCAACCGCTCCACACCTTCACTATGAGGTAATCAAGGATGGTAAAAAAGTAAATCCTGTGAACTACTTCTACCGCGATTTGACTGATGAGGAGTATGCTGAAATTTTAAGATTGTCTTCGATCGAGAATCAGGCAATGGGTTCTTACTAGTTTAAATACTAAAAGATATTAAGAGCGGTTAGTCATTATGGTTAACCGCTTTTTTATTTGCAGTCAATGAAAACACATCATTTCCTACTTATCCTGATTTCTGCTTGGGCGTGTAAATCTGTAAAAACAACTCAAGGCTCCATTGATGTAATACCTGTTGATACAGTAGCGAAAGATGTTACTGTTGATACGATCTTTCTTGTCACTCAAAAAGGAGACACACTATCAGGGCTGGATGAAGAAATTGAGATTACCATGGATCGACTGCTTCCTGACACAGTTACTATTGCAGCAGTTGGAGACATCATGATCGGAACCAACTTCCCTAACAAATCCTACCTGCCAGATAATGACGGCTCCTATCTGTGGCGTGATGTCCAGCCGTTTTTACAGAATGCAAACATCACTTTCGGGAATCTGGAGGGTACCATATTGGACGAGGGTGGAGAACAAAAAGAGTGCAACAACCCTAAGCTTTGCTACCTGTTTCGTTCTCCGGAATACCTCGCCAGAAATTTTACAGCGAATGGATTTGATCTTATGAGCGTGGCAAACAATCATGCTAACGATTTTGGGGAAACCGGGAGGAAAAATACACAGCGTGTGCTGGATTCATTGGGTATTGCTCATGCGGGTTCTGTTGATCAGCCTTTTACCATTGCAAAAATTGGGCGCCTGAAAATTGGATTTTGTGCTTTCGCTCCAAACAGAGGCACGGTAAGTATTCATCAATATGAAAACATTAAGTCAATCATACAGCATCTTGATTCACTGACGGATATCGTTGTGGCATCTTTTCATGCTGGCGCTGAAGGCTCTAAACATCAGCATGTTACAAGAAAACGTGAATATTATTACGGAGAAGATCGCGGCAATGTCTATGAGCTGGCACATTTGATGATTGACAATGGGGCCGATATTATTTTGGGCCATGGGCCACATATTGTCCGGGCTATTGAAGTTTACAAAGAACGCATCATTGCCTATAGTCTGGGGAATTTTCTAACCTATGGCAGATTCAATTTAAGAGGTTTGGCAGGCGAAGCACCATTGCTAATTGTAAAAACCGATGCAACTGGAAGGTTTATGACGGGTCAGATTCATGCCTTTCGTCAAAGTTATTCGCTTGGTCCAAGAAATGATTTGAATCTTTCTTCAATAAAAACAATCCAACGATTATCTTTGGAAGACTTCCCTGAAAATCCAGTGACAATTGATGATGAGGGAAGGATAATCTATCTTGATAAATAAAGCCTATTCACCAACCGTGCCCTACAAGGAAAAGGAAATTGAAAAGAAGTACTACACTATCGGCGAAGTAGCTGATGAATTGGGTGTAGCCACTTCTCTTATCCGTTTTTGGGAAGGTGAGTTTAACAACATAAAGCCGAAAAAGAACCGAAAGGGTAACAGGCAATTCACAAAGGATGACCTTCAGAATGTCAAGCTAATTTATCACCTGGTAAAGGAAAAAGGCTACACGCTACAAGGAGCCAGAGACTTCATCGCTAATGGAGGAGACACTGCATCAGATAAAATGGAGATGATTGAATCGCTGAAGAAGATTAGAAAATTCTTAACAGAACTTAAGAGCGAACTTCCATAGCATATGTCAGAGGAGTTGGTTTTCCAGATTGCACTGGAGCTGATTCCAGGAGTGGGTAATAGAGGCACCAAGCAGCTGATGAGCTATTGTGGCTCAGCTACGGAAGTTTTTAAATCAACCAAAAGCAAACTCCTGAAGATTCCCGGAGTAGGTGAAAAGATGGCTGATGCGATAAAGCAGGCAAGTCCCTTTAAAGAAGCGGAAGCAATTGTTCAATCAGCTGAGAAGATAGGAGCTGAAGTTTTACACTACACCAATTCAAAATTTCCAAAACGATTAAAGCAAGCCCCTGACGCTCCAAGCATACTTTATAAGAAAGGAGCAGGTGAACTAAATCCCAAGCGCAGTATTGCTGTGGTAGGTACCCGGAAAGCCACGGAGTATGGAAAAGGAATCACAGATAAAATCATAGCAGACCTATCTGCTTTAGATGTGACCGTCATTAGTGGATTGGCATATGGGATAGATATTCAGGCACACAAGGCGAGCCTGAAAAATAATCTTCCCACTATTGCAATACTAGCCGGTGGATTGGATCGAATCTATCCCTCCGTACATAAAAAATATGCGGAAGAAATGCAGGAAATAGGAGCCATCATCACAGAAAGTATTCCCGGAACCAAACCCGATCCACATCTTTTTCCGGCAAGGAATCGCATCATTGCAGGCATGACGGATGCTACCATTGTAGTTGAAGCTGCTGCCAAGGGTGGAGCATTAATTACTGCCAACATTGCGGACTCTTACAATCGACTGGTGTTTGCAGTCCCCGGTGATATTGGTCATACCCATTCAGAAGGAACCAACAAATTAATTGCAACTCAACGTGCCCTCATTTATACCGGGGTAGAAGACTTGATTTATCACCTGAACTGGGATGTTAGTCATGAAGACGAAGCACCCAAGATCATACCTGAACTCTCAGAATCTGAACAAATCATTTTTGAATTGCTGACAGATAGCAGAGCTCCTCTGGAAATTGATCTGATCGCAATGAAAACGCAAATACCCATCAATCAAGTAGCTTCTCATTTGCTAGGGTTGGAATTTAAAAACCTGGTGAAGAGTATGCCAGGGAAGAAGTTTGGGTTGGTTAGTTAAAGACCGAGGTACTCAAGCTCATAGCTTTTTCGAATTCACTCATATCTAGTCCCATTTCCACTTCTCTAGACTGAAAATAATTGAGCATTTTCTCAGTCGCCATATTTCCGGTTAGATCATCTTTAGCCATTGGGCAACCACCAAATCCTTTGATCGCTCCATCCATTCTCCGACAGCCTGATTCATAGGCTGCCGCAACTTTTTCTTCTATAGTATCAGGCGTAGAATGAAGGTGCGCTCCAAACTCGATATGGGGGAATTTCGGAATTAGCGTTTCGAACAATGTGGAGATATTGGCAGGCTGAGAAACACCTATGGTATCTGCAAGTGAAATAACCTGAACCTCCATCCTATCCAGTCGATCCACAAATTCACCTACATAATCCATTTCGTAGGGATCACCATAAGGATTGCCAAATCCCATGGATAAGTAAACGACCAACGCTTTTTCGTGATCCTCAGCCAACTCCTGCATTTCTGCCAGGTCATTGAAAGCATCATTGATGGATCGGTTAGTATTTCGTTGCTGGAAGGTTTCAGATAGAGAAAGTGGGTATCCTAAGTATCGAATTTCATCAAATTGACAAGCATCTTTTGCACCACGAATATTTGCCACAATGGCAAGCAGCTTTGATTGAGTGTCCGACAGGTTAAGACCATCCAAAACTTCAGCAGTATCCCGCATTTGCGGAATTGCTTTAGGCGAAACAAAACTCCCAAAATCAATGGTATCAAAACCTACCTTGAGGAGTTGGTTGATGTAATTGATTTTAGTTTCAGTTGGGATAAAGTCATGCAGCCCCTGCATGGCGTCTCTTGGGCACTCGATTATCTTCATGGCCGCCAAAACTAAAAAAACTCCTTCGCTATTCGGTGAATGGCGTCTGATTTTCCCATGCTATAAAAGTGAATAACAGGTGCTCCTTTATCTACCAACTCCCTACACTGCTGAATCCCCCACTCAATACCCAATTCTTTCACTGCCGCATTATCCTTACACTTCGTGATTTCCTGTTCTAATTCATCCGGAAGGTCTATTTTAAAGATATTTGGAAGGATGGTAAGATGTCTTTTCACAGCAACAGGTTTGATTCCCGGTATAATTGGCACATTGATCCCAATTGCACGGCAGTCATCTACAAACTTGAAGTAGGCTTTATTGTCAAAAAACATCTGAGTGACGATATATTCTGCCCCTAGCTCTACCTTTTTCTTCAACCATTTCAAATCGAAGTTCATATTAGGTGCTTCGAAATGCTTTTCGGGGTAGCCTGCTACTCCGATGCAAAAATTAGATGGTATGGCATTTTGCAGCTCATCGTCCAGGTATTCACCTTTATTCATTGCTGAAATTTGCTCAACCAGATCGGACGCATAGGCATTACCGTCTGGTTCAGGATTGAATTCGCGTTCAGACTTAATGTTATCTCCTCTAAGTGCCAGCACATTGTCTATACCTAAAAAATTGAGATCGATTAAGGCATTCTCCGTTTCCTCCTTTGAAAATCCACCACAGATGATGTGTGGAACTGCATCAATCTGATAATGGTTTTGAATAGCTGCACAAATCCCAACCGTTCCGGGTCGTTTTTTAATGCTTCGCTTCTCTAATAATCCATTTTCCCGCTCTTTATAAACATACTCTTCCCTATGATACGTCACATCAATAAATGGAGGTTTGAATTCCATTAATGGATCTATCTGAGCAAAGAGATTTTTAATGCTATCGCCTTTTTTAGGAGGTATAATCTCCAAAGAAAAGAGTGTCTTATCAGCATTCGTTATATGTTCGGTTACTTTCATTTACTTATAATTCAGGTTCGGCGAGAGCCACTTTTCAACCTCACCTTCGCTCATTTGTTTTCTTTTGGCATAATCCTCCACCTGATCTTTGCTGATTTTCCCCAACCCAAAATACTTAGATTCAGGATGCGAGAAGTAGAACCCACTGACTGCAGCTGTTGGGTACATGGCATAAGATTCAGTTAGCGTAATACCTGTGTTTTTCTCCACCTCCAGTAATTCGAAAAGCGTCTTCTTTTCCGTATGATCCGGGCAAGCAGGGTAGCCGGGTGCCGGTCGTATGCCCTTATACTTTTCTTTGATCAAATCCTCATTTGACCATTTTTCGTTAGCAGCATATCCCCACAGTTCTTTCCTTATTTTTTCATGCATCAACTCTGCAAATGCTTCTGCTAACCGATCAGCCAGTGCTTTGGCCATGATCTCTTTGTAATCATCATGCTCTGCTTTGTATCGCTCAACCAGTTTTTCCAATCCCACGCCTGCAGTGACTGCAAACCCACCCATATAGTCCTCCTTCTCAGCATTTATAAAATCAACCAAGGAAAGGTTAGGAACGCCTGGCGCTTTTTTGCCTTGTTGCCTAAGGAAATGGAATTGCTTGTCATTATCTACAATTACAACATCATCTCCTTTACGGCAAACCTTGAATAAGCCCACTACTCCGTTGGCTTGAAGCGAGCGATTCTCGATGATTTCATCAAGCATCTCCTGTGCCTCACTGAAAAGTTTCTTTGCTTCTTCACCTACTGTCGGGTTCTCAAAAATCGCTGGATATTTTCCCTTAAGCATCCAGGTGGAGAAAAATGGAGTCCAGTCGATGTACTTTCTGATTTCTGATAAATCATAATTGTTAAAGACCGTAATTCCTTCTTTATTAGGCTCAAGAATTGGTGACTGACTCCAATCAATGGGAGCAGGATTTGCTTTAGCCTGATCGTACGATATATAGCTTTTTGTTTCTGTTCTGGAGGCATGATCAGCCGCCAAAACTTCATATTCCGATTTAATTTGCTTACTGAACTCAGTCGACCTATCGCTTAATAAGTTAGTAGAAACACCAACACTTTTGGATGCATCCAGGACATGAATTACGGCTTGATCATACTTTGGAGATATTTTGACCGCCGTATGAATTCGGGAAGTTGTAGCCCCACCTATCAAAAGCGGAGTTTTCATTTTTCTTCGATTCATCTCTTCTGCGACATTCACCATCTCGTCCAGCGAAGGAGTGATCAGCCCACTCAATCCAATGATATCTGCACCAATTTCATCCGCACGATCTAATATTTTATCTGCCGGAACCATCACTCCCATGTCCTCGATATCAAAATTGTTGCAAGCCATCACCACACCTACGATGTTCTTCCCAATATCGTGTACGTCACCCTTTACTGTAGCCAGCAAAATTTTTCCTTTGGTATTTCCGGAAGCTTTTTCTTTTTCTAAATAGGGTGTCAAATAAGCTACCGACTTTTTCATCACCCTGGCACTTTTTACTACCTGAGGGAGAAACATCTTCCCACTTCCAAAAAGGTCGCCAACCACATTCATGCCGTCCATTAAAGGTCCTTCGATCACCTGTAATGGACTATTGTATTTTGCTCGAGCCTCTTCCGTGTCTTCTTCAATAAAATCAACGATCCCTTTCACCAACGCATGTGACAATCGATCTTCCACGGTGGCTTCACGCCAACCGAGATCTTCTACTTTTTTCTTCCCTCCTCCTTTTACATTTTCAGCAAAGGCCAACATGCGTTCAGTGGCATCATCTCTCCGATTAAGGAGTACATCTTCAACATGCTCCAAAAGATCTTTTGGGATCTCATCATACACCTCAATCATTCCTGCATTTACAATACCCATGTCCATTCCAGCCTGAATGCCGTGATAGAGAAATGCGGAATGCATCGCCTCACGCACCACATTGTTTCCACGAAACGAAAATGAAACGTTACTTACTCCTCCACTTACCTTAGCTCCCGGCAAATTTTCTTTGATCCACTTAGTCGCCTGGAAAAAGTCCAGCGCATTATTGTTATGCTCCTCAATACCTGTTGCAACCGGGAAAATATTCGGGTCAAAAATGATATCCTGTGGTGGAAATTTCACCACATCTACGAGTATCCGATAGCTCCTTTCACAGATCTCAATTCTTCGTTCATAGCTATCAGCCTGTCCCTTTTCATCAAAGGCCATCACAATTACTGCCGCACCGTACCGCTTGACTTTTTTTGCATGATCAATGAATTCCTGTTCGCCTTCTTTCAAGCTTATTGAATTCACAACACCTTTCCCTTGCACGCATTGTAGACCCGCTTCAATGATCTCCCATTTGGAAGAATCGATCATGATTGGGATTCGCGCGATTTCAGGTTCAGAAGCAATCAAATGAAGGAATTTGACTATGGCTTTTTTTCCATCAAGCATCCCCTCATCCATGTTCACATCCAGAATCTGCGCTCCTCCTCTTACCTGATCCAGCGCCACCTCAAGTGCTTCATCGTATTTATCTTCAGCTATGAGTCTTGCGAAGCGTTTAGATCCCGTTACATTGGTGCGTTCACCGACATTGACAAAGTTGGTGTGCTCGGTTACGATTAGTGGTTCTAAGCCGGAGAGTACAAGTGGCTTCATTACTTGCGTCATCGGCTGTCCGTCGACTGTCGACTGATATGCTGTTGACCTGCTCATCGTAACCCCTTCTTTAAAGCCTGTATCATCACAATAATTTCCTCGGTTTCTTTATAAAATCTATCAAAGTCTTCATCAGATATTATTTTCCTCCTCCTTCCTACATATAAACATGAAACCACTTCAATACCGGAACGTTGAGCATAGCCCAGAAACTTTGCGAATTCTTTGTTGGACTGCCCGGTAGATCCTTCGGCAATATTTAAACAAATAGAATCAGTAGCTCTTTTTAACTGAGAGGTAAGGATAAATCGCTCCTCAGTTGGAAACTTTTTCGTTAGTTCATCTATATCTCCAGTTAGTTCTAATGCCCTTTGCCAAACTCTTAAATTTTCAAACTTAAATGCCATAGTATTTTAGTTAACAGCCAAACCGTCGACAGTCGACTGTTGACTTTTAATTAGCCGAGGTTGATATCTTGCCGCCAAAGAGCTAATTTTTGCAATATGCTCCGGTGTTGTTCCACAACAGCCTCCTATTATATTTACCAATCCACCTTCTAAAAATTCCTTAATCTGATCAGCCATCATTTCCGGTGTTTCATCGTACTGTCCAAATTCATTGGGTAAACCTGCATTGGGATGAGCACTCACAAAAAAGTCAGACTTATCTGATAATATTTTAAGGTATGGCCGAAGCTGAGCAGCACCCAAGGCACAATTCAACCCTACACTCAATAAATCCATATGAGAGATTGAAATCAAAAACGCCTCTGTCGTTTGTCCTGAAAGTGTTCTGCCTGAAGCATCTGTAATCGTTCCTGAAACCATGACAGGTATGTCTATTCCTTTTTCATCCTTTACATCTTCTATTGCAAACAGTGCAGCCTTAGCGTTGAGTGTATCAAAAACGGTCTCTACAAGAAGCATGTCAACCCCTCCGTCAATCAATGCTTCTGCCTGCTGCTTATAGGCTACTCTTAATTCCTCGAATGTGATGGCGCGAAAACCGGGATCATTTACATCTGGTGAAAGAGATGCTGTTCTATTGGTTGGTCCCATGGATCCGGCGACAAATCGGGGCTTCTCAGGTTCTTTCTTGGTGAAATCATCAGCAACTTCCTTAGCAATTTTAGCTGATTGATAATTCAATTCATAAACCAAATCTTCCAAACCGTAATCAGCTTGTGCAATAGTGGTGCTGGAAAATGTATTGGTTTCTGCTATATCTGCACCCGCCTCAAAATATTGAGCGTGAATCTCTTTGATAATATCAGGCCTTGTAATTGAAAGCAGGTCATTGTTCCCTTTCAATGATTTGTCATGATCCTTCAATGACTCATTTCTGAAGTCAACCTCCTCCAGCTTATGACGCTGAATCATGGTGCCCATGGCTCCATCGAGCACCAGGATCTTTTTATGTAAAGTGTTAATTAAGTTCTTCATTCTCTGGCTTAAAGCTTACTTACCAGAGAAAGTTCCGATTGGATTCGCTCATCTGTCCCGTCACTGCGGGCTGGGAAGTAGCACCGAAACCCACACACTGGTGGACAGGTTGCTAAGACGTCATCGGGCCCAATCCCTCGGTCTTTCTTGATAAGTATTGCAAATATATGAGTTTTTAATTCCCAGCAATAAATTGGATGTTACCTTTATCTTAAGATGAAGTTAGCAGCGATTGATATAGGTTCCAATGCGGTTCGTTTACAAATAACAAGAGTGTTGGAATACGAAAAAATGATCACTTTTAAGAAGCTGGAGTACGTTCGGTTTCCGCTGAGATTGGGTCATGACGTATTCTCAGAAGGCAGGATCAGTGACTATAATGAAGAGCGTTTTTTTAAGTTGATGACCGCCTATAAAAACCTAATTGATTTATATGAGATAGATGCCTACTATGGATGTGCGACTTCAGCCATGCGTGAGTCCGAAAATGGAAAGGAGATTGTAGATCGAGTGCGTAAGGAGCTCGGTATCGACCTTCAGATCATATCAGGTGAGGATGAAGCAGAAATGATCAATAAGGTGATATTGCAAGGGCTGGATAATGATCATTATATTCATATCGATGTGGGTGGTGGTAGTACGGAACTCAACATCTATGAAAATCATCAAAAAGTGTATTCAAAATCCTTTAAGCTTGGTTCTGTCCGAATTTTAGAGGGGAAAGACACCTCTGAAAACTGGGGTGAGATGTGGGACTGGGTAAGTAAGTATGCTTTCAAGAAAGGCGAAAAAATTACCGCTATAGGGACAGGTGGTAACATTAACAAGCTGTTCGAGCTTTCTAACCCGGAAAAAAAGACACGTAAAATGTCTTTGAATAACTTGATGAGAACGCAAGATATTCTTAAAAATCTAACTCTAGATGATCGGCTAAACAAACTACAATTGAACCCTGACCGGGCCGATGTGATTGTTCCGGCATCCGACATTTACATTGAGGTCATGAAGGCGGCTAAAGCAAAAAGCATTATTGTTCCTGATGTTGGCCTGAAAGATGGGATCAACTATCATTTGTATCAAACACATCACCCCGAAAGTGAGAAGGTCTTCGTGAAAAACTAAGTTTAGATAAACGCACTAAATCTCTACCTTCATACCTCAACCTGTTAACGGCAAAATTTGTCTGTTTAGCTAAAACTCAAAAAACACCTACGCGAAGCTAATACTTTCGCCTACGCGAATACAGGGAGTGTTAACAATCATTTTATTTAGTCGATTCCTGCTCTTTTGCTGTGCTGAATAATAATAGAGAAATGAAAAGGGTTTTTGGAATATTGGCGTTGGGACTAATGATTGTTGCAGATTTATCTGCTCAAGATCATTCGATTGGGATTAATGTTTTAACCCCAAATCCAAATGCAGCTTTACACATTTCATCTAACAATAGTAATCAAGGGGTTTTACTTCCTGGGTTATCAACTGCTCAACGAATCTCGTTAAGTCTTGATTCAGAAGACACTGGCTTATTGGTTTTTGATACTGACTTGAAATCATTCTTTTATTGGAATGGTACGGTATGGGAGGGTATCAGAGACGGTGTAAATGATGAGGATGCAGATCCAGCCAATGAAATTCAGGATCTAAACCTTTCTGGTAATGATCTTACAATCACTGGAAATGGGGCGGCAACTACTATCGACCTGAGTGCGTATCTCGATGATACTGACACCAAGCTTACCGAAACGGAAGTAGATGCGTTCGTCGCTAACAATGGATACTTAACTACCGAAGCTGACGGGTCAACTACCAATGAAATTCAGGATCTAAACCTTTCCGGTAACGATCTTACAATCACTGGAAATGGGGCGGCAACTACCATCGACCTAAGTGCATA
>NZ_FZPD01000008.1 GCF_900188325.1 Ekhidna lutea
TCCGTATAGTTCACCGTAATGTTTCCATTCGGTACCAACGTCGTGTTGCTCGAAGTGGCCGTCACCGTCAACACCTGTGCATCTTCATCCGTGCCGCCACCTTCATCTACCGTAAAGGATATGCCGGTCTTATCTGTGTCTTCATTCGTGCTCTGGTCAGCTATCGTACTGATCGTGGGGTCATCGTTGACCGCATTGACGGTTAGGTCAAACGTCTCCACCGCACTCGGTGTGCCCGTGCCATTATCCTGCACCGTCACCGTAATGGTGGTCGTGCCTGAAAGATTCGCTGCAGGTGTGATATCAAGGGTTGGACTCAGCACATTCGCCGAGGAGCCTCCATTGTCCGTATAGTTCACCGTAATGTTCCCATTCGGTACCAACGTCGTGTTGCTCGAAGTGGCCGTCACCGTCAACACCTGTGCATCTTCATCCGTGCCGCCACCTTCATCTACCGTAAAGGATATGCCGGTCTTATCTGTGTCTTCATTCGTGCTTTGGTCAGCTATCGTACTGATCGTAGGGTCATCGTTTACCGCATTCACCGTGATCGTAAATGTCTGATCCGTGCTGGTATCCACTCCGCCTCCACCTGTACCTCCATCATCCGACAAAGAGATTGTAACAGTCGCAACACCATTCGCATCCGTTGCAGGCGTGTAAGTAAGGGTACCTGTAGCCTCATCTACATCCGGCTGGACAGAGAACAAGACATTGTTGTTATTCGAAACGTTGAATGTCAGCGTCTGTGAGTCTTCATCCGGTCCTCCTCCCTCATCTATACCTGTGGCCCAGCCTACCACTGTCTGTGCACCGGCATCTTCGTTGATGGATTCGTTAGCGCCTTTAGTAAACGTCGGTGCATCATTTATGGGGCTAACATTAACTGTAATGGTAGCATCGGTCGAGTACTCTGTCCCATCGTGTGCCTGGAAATCAAATGAAGTGTAAGGGACGTCATTATCATCCGGATCACCAATAAAAATCAGGTATCCACTAGCCAACTCTGCAGCTGTAATTTCACCATTGACTGCAACTTCCTCTCCAACATTATAGTCCCCTTCAAATGGTGTTGTATCAAGAAAAAGTGTGCCCTTGGCAGGCAATACGGTTATTTTTATTTTATCAAACGGGTCTCCATCACCATCTGAATACCCAAGATCTGTTTGTGTAATTGCTACACCGACATCCTCTTTTGTTGAAACAGAAGAACCTGTAACTGCAGGCGCTGTATTCTCATCGTCCTCATTCGTAACAGATACATCCGGAGCATCCAATCCATTGTAAACATCATCTCCTGAGACAGCAGGGTCTAAAACTATATTAAAAAGGATATGACCATCATCATCACCGTCATCCAAGCCGGTTATAGTTACCGTCTGAGCTGAATTCCAATCCGAGTCATCAAAGATCAATGATGTAGGCGAAACACTTCCTTCAGTAGCATCGTCACTCGATATAGGTATCGTTACAGTAGTAGTTGCAGATGGTGGCTGTAATAACACGACATCAAAGGTAGCTGTGGTACCGGTTTCGTTTACCACAAGCCCTGAGGTTGGCGTCACGCTGATGTTTGCATCCCGGTATAACCCAAAGTTTTGCAATACAACATTCCCCCATTGATTGGCCGGTAGATTGATGGTTTCCTTCAGATCTCCGGATTCAGAAATGTTATACCCATCCGAAGGAACAAGGGGAGTGATATCCGTTAGTGTCTTATTATCATCAATGATAATATCGTACGTTCCTGCCAAAAGTCCCATATCTAATTCAAAGCTCCCGTCCACTGAAGGATCAATCTCTATTGCTTCACTTGCAGTAGTTTCTCCGGAAACGATGTACTTTAAGAAGAGATTACCGGAATAACTAGTAGGCGAGGTTTCTCCCCCGTCTTTGGTGCTATTGATGTTTTTATCTTCATATACAAACCCACTAATTTTTCCTCCAAAGCGAGGAGCGGATGCCAGATCGATAAGATAAGCAGGGGTGATCATATCAGTAAACATGGTATTATGATCTTTTTGCTCCTTTAGATCCTTACCCTCATATAAGAAGTAGAATAGCTTGTTGTCCCCATCAGATACCTGAAAAATGGTGAATGCTCCGGTGTTTGGTTCGGTGAGTAAAGTCGCACCCAAAATGGCAGATTGTCCTTTGGTAGTGATTTCCGTCAAGGTATAAGGAGCTCCAGCATCCAGGTCTGTCTTGCTGATTTTGTAGATTTTTAAAGATGTCAGGATTAGCATATCTCCGCTGGGACTGCTAACCAAATCACCAGCATTTCCTGATAAAGTGAGCGCCGTTGTTTCTGTAACTGCACCGGTAGCAGAATTGATTCGGAGAAAATTATTACTATCATCGAGACCAAAAAGGTTACCATCCTGATCAAAAGTTAGGCCTACTATCTCACTGGAATGACTGGTATTTCCCTTTGAGGTATTGGTGCCATCAGATGGGTCGAATGAGTATAATGCTCTCTGACCAGTCTTGTTGGTATAATAAAGGAGTTTGTCTTGATTATTAAATGCCAAGGCACTAGGTGATACGCCTGATGGAGTGGGTCCAAGACTCGTAACAATGCCATCATTTATTCCAACCTGATAAATGGAATCATTCCCATCAATAATACCATAGAGCGCTTGCTCATCGTCAATATTGGAGATGGTAACTGTCTGGTCTGCCAGCGGATCAAAAAATTCATCACTACTTGCATCTAAAACGCTTACCTGAACATTGTAAGAGATTGTACCATCATTTAGTGCATCATCTACTCCTTCAACCGTCACAGTTTGAGCAGTAAACCAATCAGCTGAAGTAAATGTCAAATCAAGGGGATCAGAGGGTGTGACCTGGCCTTCAGATATATCCAAACTTGATACCCTTAGAACCACATTGCTTAAAGGTTCTGCATCCAGTACCACGGAAAAAGTGGTACTACCTCCGCCCTCCGTAGTACTACCTGTAGCTGAAGTGTTCAGTGTAAAACCTGCCACTTCATCGTCTTGGTTAGTTACCGTAACTATTGCATCTGGCACGGAATTGTAATCGCCATCTGCATTACCCACTCCTGTATTTACAGCCAATGTCACATTGTAATCGACATCCCCATCCACAGGAGTGTCATCGACAGGAGTGACCGTCACTGTTTGGGGAGTATCCCAGTTAAACTCATCAAAGGTCAATGAAGCCGGGCTCACCATTCCTTCAGTCATATCACCGGAAGTAACATCCAGCTGAACCACCTTACCTGACGCTGGTTGTGATCCAATCACTGCATCGAATGTTTGGGCTGATCCATTTTCTGTTGTTGTTAAGGTTGTCGCTGTGAGATCAATTCGAGGGAACTCACCATCGTTTTGATTTACAACTCCTACATCCGGAGTTGGTACTCCATTGTAATCAGGTGAACTTGCAACTGGCGTAGAAGTGGTTGTGGTAATCGTATAAAACTGTGGCCCGTCATCAATACCATCATCAACAGGAGTTACTGTGACTGTTTTGGCTCCCATGTTGCCAAAATAGAACTCCACAAAGCTGGGAGAAACCGTTCCCTCACTTGTATTACCAGAGCTAAGATCTACTCGAACGGTTCCTACGGTAATTGGCGTTGAAAGCTCGACGGTAAATGAATCGGACGCTCCACTCTCAGTGGTAACTGTATTTCCTCCTGTTTCAGTGATGATGACCTGTGCGCTTGACGCGGAATCAGAACAGCTTCCGGATGCACAACTAAAATCTCCCTGATCGCCATCCCATGTTTGCGTTTCAATTGAGTTTCCTGAGCCATCAGATGTAATTGTTCCATTTGATCCATTATCAATTTTAGAAGCACCATCAACGATCTCAATGGTGCTGCCGTTGTACAACTCAAGTTCGGCGGAGCTATCTGATAAAATCCCGTTTCCAGATGAAACAGTTAAATTGGCTCCATTAAGAGTTATTTTAGAAGAGGCTTTGATTTCAAAGCCTCCATCTATTGTCACATTGCTGTAAACCTCCAGCGTTCCTCCATCAACCAAAATACCGTTTGAAATAGCGCTGATGTTGCCGTAAAGAATAAGGGTACCACCAGGTTTGATGTTTATTTTATCGGTAAGTGACGTAATGTTACCATAGATGGTAAGCGTAGCTCCATCATTGATAAGGATTCCATCAACTGTACCAATGTCTTCAAATAGCTCTGCACAAACACCATTTGGAATTTCTATTCCATCTTCTGCATTAGAATCAGCAGTTCCTCCCCCACAGGTGGGTATTTCTGTGGCACTGGCGGTAATCGCCCAGCATAGCCACGCAACTGAAAATACAGCGCTTTTAAACATTACAATAGATGGTTGACCCTTTCAAGCCTATAATTCGCTATTTACGCTTTCACTCACTCTATACAAATTAACACATCTAATGTTATCATCTGATAACAATTTCTACCAAACGCGATACCTACTGGATAGAATGTCTTATTAATCAGTTTTAAAAAAAATCAACAATCTTTTTCCAGCTATTTAGAGAAAAACATGTGAAAGAAGACGCTTTTAAACCTGACTAAAATGCCTCCCCAATAAAGAAGTAATAGCCTAACCCGTCTTCAGAAAATGCCACGTCAAATCGCGTGAAGATGTCTTTACTGCGAAAGATCAAAAATCGTACGCCCGTTCCACCTGCAACCTTGAGTTTACTCATGTCCAAGGATCGAACACCATCGCTGACAGTACCCGCTCCTACAAAAGCGGCAGCACCCCAGCGTTCGCTAAAAGAAAAGGGCAAAAATCGATATTCAGTTTGGGCCGCCAATAGTGTCTGATCGCGATATCTTCCCAGGTAGTACCCGCGCATAAGCGATTCTCCCCCCATCAACGAAAGCTGACTGAAAGGTGCATTACCCTGAACTTCAGAGAAATACACCTGAGAAGCGAATACCTGAGAGCTGGTTACCGGAAGGTAGTAGCGGGCATCAAAAAAGTATGAAGTGAACTCGAAATCACTTCCCCATGTATCATCGTATCTGAGAAAACCTGTTTCTCCAAAGAATCCTTCCCGTACGTTGAGCACATTGTGTCGACTGTCATACACCAAACCTAATCCAAGACCGATATTACTCAATTTCTGTAGCCCCGTGGGCATTTCATAGGGTTCATTTGATAGCGATGTTAGACTCACATTCGATAACCTGTGAAAATCAGATTCAAATCCCAGGTAGAGGCTTTTGTACACCTTTCTTAAAACACGTTCTCGAATACTGATGCTTCCTGCATCAATCTGTGCAAGTTCCTCTCCATCTGTATCCGGCCCAACACCGAAATAAAGCAACGGAAACTGCTGCAGTCGAATCCGTCCAAGAAAAAACCATTTGCTCTTGTCACTATACAGTGCGTGATCCATCCAGAGTCCATATTGCTGCTCCAGTGTAATAAAACTAAACGCATTGATCTCACTCAGCCTGTTTTTGATATCCTGATTGGCGTAATAAACATAAACGGCACTCACTCCCAGTTCCCACTTTGTTTCAGGAGCATAAGCCACGGTAGGATAGGCAATGAATTTTGGTCTTTCAATAGAAGTAGTATCGTTAAAAACGGAGTTCCAAACGCGTTTTACTAATCCTGTCTCCTGGGCATGTGATGATAATGAAATCGCTACAATCAAACCAATGACTGACAGAATTCTCAGGAGTAATAATGGAATGCTCATTTTGACTAGATAAATATGCTTCAATTTCGGATGCAAATAATTGACTTGAACTGAAAAAGCAACATTTAGTTATATATTTCCATCATGTCCAACTCTGTTTATCACCAACTTGTCCGGTCTGAATTGAAGCAGTGGAAAACTGCGATGAAACGTAAGCCTTCATTTTGGAATAAAACCACCAAAAAGGTTCAGAAGAAAATCAACAATATAATTCCGGAAAAAGTACATCGTGCCATCACTAAAGCAATAAAAGAAATTACTCGTGGGGTAATTTTTGGCTCAGGATTTACTACTCGCAAACCACGAGAAGTCCATTCATTGGAGGAAACAGAGGCTAAAATCAAAGAACGCATCAACTTCTATTCATCTTCAGCGGCAGTTGAAGGTGCGGCTACTGGGTTCGGAGGATTTCTACTCAGCTTGGCAGACTTCCCGTTGTGGTTGACTTTGAAGATGAAGATGTTATTTGAGATCGCTTCTCGTTACGGGTACGATACAAAGGATTATAAAGAGCGATTGTACATTCTCTACATCTTTCAGTTAACTTTTTCAAGCCAGCAACACCGTAATATGATCTTTGAAAACATGGAGAACTGGGAGTTGATTAAAGAGCAATTACCCGATGACTTAAATAGCTTTGACTGGCGTACTTTCCAACTGGAGTACAGAGATTACATCGACCTTGCCAAGCTGCTACAACTAATTCCCGGTGTTGGTGCCATTGCTGGTGCACTTGTCAATCACCGACTTACCAATAAGCTGGGCAAAACGGCTATGAATGCCTATCGAATGCGAGATGGTAAGTTTAAGAATGTGAAGATGTTAGAGTAATTACTTCAACCGATCCAACTTCCCTTTCTTTTTCACGATGTTTTTATAATCCCATTGAATTATTTTGGACTTTTCTAGCCAACGTTGAAGATCATAGAGGTTGATCTCTTCGACAGAAGTATAACGGCAAGAAGCATCTTTAAATTTTCCGGTTCCCTGCTTTAACTCCGGCTCATCGAAGCTTGCCCCACTCCAAAACATAAGCCTGATACAATCTTTGAGTTTGCTATAGCCAACAGTCGGATTTTGATCAAGAAACCAGACTGGATGTCCATGCCAGATCTTACTCTCGGCTTCAGGTAAATGCTTGCCGATTTCTTTCATCAGTACAACACAGATCTTTTGATCTTCGTTTGACTGCAGTTCGTTAAATTCTTGAATACTCATAATGCTACAATAAAGATAAAAAAGCTATGAGGAACTCTCACGACAATTCCTGCAACCTTTCGACATGCGGACCGTATTAGTCTTACATTTATAACACTAATATTCCATCATGAAAGGACAACACCTGGGAGAATTGGAAGAACTCACACTCATTACCACTGCTATTTTAGGAGAATCTTATACGGTTTCTATTGTAAATGAAGTGAAAGAAAGTACAGGTAGGAATCTGACGTTAAGTGCGGTGCATACCGTCCTTGTAAGATTGGAGAAAAAAGGATTTCTCAAGTCTTTTATGGGTGGTGCCACCAATGAAAGAGGCGGACGGAGAAGAAGGCTCTACAAAATTACCGCTTCCGGCTATGCTGCAATGAATGAAGCCAAACAGCTAAGGACCCAACTATGGGATAAGGTACCTGCATTAACTTTTGAATTTAGCCGGTCATAGCATGCAAAGGCCCATCAAAACCCCGCCTAAATGGATGGATCGAATCCTGGAATGGTATTGTGCTGAATACTACCTGGAAGAAGTGCAGGGTGACCTTCATGAGTGGTACGCGCAATCCCAAGAGAATCAAACCTCCTTCCGTAATCTTAGGTACCTGATTAATATCGTCCGATATTTCTCCTTCGAACGGTCAAAAACATTTCAAAATATTATCCAACACCCACAATACTTATCTATGAAAAGCATCATTAAAATCACATTCCGTAATCTTCGGAAAGACAAAATATCCGCTTTTATCAGGTTTGCTAATCTCGTGTTCGGTATTGGCGTATTCATGTTGGCATTAATCTATGCTGATTATGAGCTCAATTATGATCGGTTTCATACCAATGCCGATAATATCTATCGAATGGGACAGGATACCGGAGGTGACAGGGCCTGGGCTGCAGGCCCGTTTGGATTAGGGCCTTTTATTCAGGAGAATATCCCGGATGTAAAGCGGGTAGCAAGGTTTATTCCGGAGCGAAATACATGGATCAGCCATGAAGACAAAAAGTTTTATGAACAGAATGTCTTCTATGCGGACTCATCAGTTTTTAATATGCTATCGTATGAAATGATCCAGGGCAATCCCAAAACCGCATTAAAGGATCCTTCTTCTATTGTGATTACCGAAAGCATGGCAAAAAAGTATTTTGGGAATGAAGACCCAATGGGTAAACGAATGCAGCTACTTGTTGATGGAGATGATGCCAGTATTGTCACAGGTGTGATAAAAGATGTGCCAGATCAATCACATCTGCAGTTTGATTTTCTTCGATCCATCTATTCGTATGGCGATGAAGAGTATCAAAGAAGTTGGAGAAACTACTTTGTTTATACCTATTTCGAAACCATCGACAATCCGGATTTTGATCGAATTGAGAACTTAATAAAGGAAGAGTTTTTTACCCAATATAATGTTAGTGAGGAGCGAAAAGAGAAGTTTAAAACTGTACTCACACCGATTCACAGAATTCACCTATTTACTGATCAGGAAAAAGATGTAGCTGATCACGGTAATGTGTACACCATCTACATTTTGCTTTCTATTGGGACGTTTGTACTAATTATTTCATGCATCAACTTCGTCAACATCACCATCATAAAAGGACTGGATCGCTCAAAAGAAGTCGGTTTGAGAAAGACTGTTGGAGCAAGTAGAGGCAGCCTCGTAACCCAATTTTTATCCGAAAATCTGGTCTTATTGGTATTAGCAGGTTTGGGCAGTCTATTGCTACTCATTCTTATAGAACCGGCTGTTCAAAACTTTACCGGAAAGCAGGTTTCGCTCAATTTTATTGCGAATCCTATAATTGCTTTAGTGCTTTTAGGTATCATCTTGGGATTGGAATTATTGAGTGGTTTGTATCCGGCAATCCTGTTATCTAAGTTTAGACCAGCAGAAATCCTTAACTCTTCAGAAAAGACATCTTCCCGCTTTAGCAAAGTCGGTTTTACACGTAAAACCCTGGTGATACTCCAGTTCAGTCTGTCCCTGATATTGATCATCGGTTCTGTCGTAGTATCCAATCAAATGAACTACCTGCGAACGAAGCATCTGGGATTTGAGAAGGATCAGATTCTATTGCTTAAGCTCAACTATTCATTAAGGCAAAAGGTTGAAACACTGGGAGAAATGATCAATGAAATTCCTGGAGTCAGTAATCATACCATCAGCAGCTCCGTGCCCGGATACCGAATCATGATGGAAGGAGTTAGGAATTTAGGTGATCCGGAAAGGAGATATAGCAGGATACTTATAGTGGATGAAAATTTTCTCAATACCTACAATATGGATATTTCTTCAGGAGAAAATTTTACTCCTACAAGAAACGAAACAGAGTTTATCATCAATGAGTCCATGGCGGCACTTAGCTTCCCTGACCGAGATCCTATCGGTCAACAGTTGGTTTGGAATGATACCGGACGTGTGGTCGGAGTGGTAAAAGATTTTAATTTTCAATCACTTCATACCTCCATTGAGCCCCTGACCATGGTTAAATTCCCTGGAGATTCTTATGGTTATTTATCCATTCAATTCAATCCTGAGTCGGTTGAGAAAGTATTGTCTGGGATCGGCGATATAAGTGATGAACTATACCCGAACCTGCCTGACATGGAGGTAGAATTTCTGGATTCACGCTTTGAGGAGCTTTATCAATCGGAAAATAAACTTCAGGTGATTATTGGTGTCTTCTGCTTGATGACGATCTTTTTAACCATCTCAGGAGTATTTGGAGTGGCATCTTACAATGCACATAAAAAATCCAAAGAGATTGCAGTTAGAAAGGTACTCGGAGCTTCCTATCCCGAAATGCTCTGGCAGTTACTGCAAGGTTTCTTGTACTTGCTGTTGATTGCAATCTGCATAGGTCTGCCCGGAGCTTTTATACTCTCAAAATGGTGGCTGAGAGATTTCGCCTACCAAACCGACATTCCTGTGGCCATGTTTGTCATTTCAGCAGTGGCTATGGTTTTGATCGTCCTGTTGACTTCAGGGTATATTTCCTCTAAAACTGCGCGAACGAATCCCGCAACGATCCTAAAGGATGAGTAAATAACAGGGTAACTAAAATCAATAAAGTACTATCCGACCATCTCAACCTGTACCTGCTCAGCACTTGAAAACGGCTGATGGTAGTAGCGCTGACCAGTTGCTTTGTATAAAGCATTGGCCAATGCGGCTGATATAGGTGGCAAGGATGGTTCACCCAGTCCGGTTGGATCGATTCCATTCTCTACAAAGAAGGTTTCAATTTCCAACGGAGCTTCACTGTTTCGAATAAGCTTGTAACCATTGAAGTTTTCTTGCTGAGGCTTTCCATCTTTGAATGTCAGTGTACTATACATCGCATGACCTATTCCATCAATGATACCTCCCTGGATTTGATTCAGGGCACCCTCCACATTCACAACAATACCACAATCCACCGCGCACCAAACTTTCTTGATTTTAAGGGCATTGCCGACCTTCTCGAGATCTACCACCTGTGCAACATAGGAATTGTGGCAGTAATAAGCAGACACGCCTCTAAATACTCCGGGCATCTCGGTTCCCCAGTTTGATTTCTCCCGAACGAGCTTCAACACACCCGCATATCTTTCCGGATCATAATCATTGGTTTCTCCAACCGGATCTTTAATCGCTCGATCAAATAGATTAAGTCTAAATTCTATCGGATCCTTTCCTGCAGCTTCCGCCACTTCGTCCATAAAAGATTGCTCAGCACCTGCAATGAAATTAGAACGCGGTGCTCGCCATGCTCCTGTTGAGATGTTTGTTGGTATACCTACCCGTTCGATTTTAAAATTGTCCACCGTTCCAGCCGGAAATCGATGTGGAAATAATGGATCGCTTGGGATTCCGGCACCTTTCGCCTGCCAGGAAAGTAAATTACCATTGTCATCCAAAGACGCCTTGTAAGCCACACGATAGGCCGGTCGATATGTACCCTGAGTCATGTCATCCTCACGGGTGTAGACCAATTTAATTGGGGCTTGCATTTTCTGTGATATAGCTGCTGCTTCCAATCCGAAATTTCCATACAGTCTTCTTCCAAAGCCTCCTCCCATTCGGGTCATCTGAATCGAAACCTGGTCTTCAGTCATCCCCAGAAGATCCATCGCTGAAAGCCGCAGATATTCCGGTGTTTGGACAGGTCCAACCAACTCAGCTTTATCGGCTGTTACATTGGCAAAGAAATTCATTGGCTCCATGGTATTGTGAGCCAGAAAAGGAGCACTAAAAACACTCTCCACCACTTTTGCAGCTTTAATTGAAGCCTTATCCGGGTCACCATCTTTTCTTATTTCCTCTCCGGGTTTATCCAAAGCTTCTGACAATAATCTTAAATGATCCTCAGTATTCTCAGCAGGTGTGTCCTGCTCCCATTCTACTTTCAATGCCTTCTTCGCTTTCATCACCTGCCAGGTAGATTCACCAACTACCGCAATCAATTCCGTAAATGCATTCGTATCTGACCATTGCTTTTCCTTTGGTTCTGTATTGATCACAATCACATCCTTAATACCAGGCATTGCCTTTGCTTCTGAATCGTCGTAAGACTTAATCTTCATACCAAAAGCCGGAGGATGAACAATCATAGCTGTGAGCATTCCTTCCTGCTCATAATCCAGCCCGAAGAGTGGCTTTCCGGTTACAATTTTCTTTGCATCAACATTCTTAATATTCCCTCCTATTAGCTTGAAGTCTGCATTGTCTTTCGTTTCTACTTCTGCAGGAATCTCCAGGGTTGCTGCTAATGAAGCTAACGCTCCATATCCAATTTTTCTATCACTTGCAGCATGGATCACTTCACCCAAACTGGTCGTTAATTCGCTCACCGGTACTTCCCATTGTTTTGCGGCCGCCTCCATCATCATCCTGCGTCCGGTTGCACCAGCCATACGAAGGCTTTGCCATCCATGGCGGATCGATTGACTGCCTCCGGCCAGCTGACGATTGTATTTTATGGTGTTCAAATCCGCCTGCTCTACAATGACATTTTTCCAGTCGATATCCAGTTCCTCGGCTACAATTACAGGCATAGAGGTCTTCACATTTTGTCCGATCTCCGGATTGGGTGAATAAATGGTGACCGTTCCATTCTCCCCTATTTTGATATATGCATTAATATCAAACCATTCTTCAGGTATTTGTGCATATTGTTCCTTAGGTGATGAGCATGAGGCCAGCCAACTGAATCCCAACATCATCCCTCCTCCTGCGGCTGCAGAAAGTTTCATAAATGAACGACGATTGATTTGTGTTCTAATGAGTGTCATAATGAATTTCTTTTGAGGTGAGTTAGGACATTTTAGAGGCTGCCGTCTTGATCGCCTGATTGATACGGATATAAGTTCCACATCGGCAAATGTTTCCATTCATTGCCTGGGAAATTTCCTCGTCAGAAGGATTTGAATTCTTTTCAAGGAATGCTGCCGCATTCATTATCTGACCCGCCTGACAATAGCCGCATTGTGGCACGTCATGCTCCAGCCACGCTTCCTGAACCGGATGGTCTCCGTCCTTTGACAACCCTTCTATGGTAGTCAATTCCATGTCTTTAACCGCCGATACGGGTAGCGAGCATGAACGAATCGCATTGCCATCTGCATGAATGGTGCAGGCACCACATGAAGCGATTCCGCACCCAAATTTCGTTCCGACAAGTTTTAGATGATCTCGCAAAACCCATAAAACGGGGGTATCCGAATCTACGTCTACCTGATGAGTTTTACCGTTTACTTTAATTGAAAAAGCGGCCATGTTGGTATCATTTTTTGGTAAGGACATACAAATTAGTGAATTTCTATTCCAATGTCCAGACCACTTATGTAGACGGTTAATCAATTGTAGTATTTCGGTTTAATTTTAATTTCAATGATTCAAAGAGCATATCTGGACAATAACGCAACTACGCCCACTGATCCACGAGTGGTAAATGAAATGCTTCCTTACTTTTCTGAGAAGTTTGGGAATGCCTCCAGTCGCAACCACGCCTACGGATGGGAGGCGAAGGAAGCAGTGGATCATGCGAGAGAACAGGTAGCGGAATTGATTGGCGCCAATCCTAGTGAGATCATCTTTACCTCAGGAGCAACAGAATCCAATAACCTGGCTTTGAAAGGACTATTGAATAAAGGGGATCATTTCATCACCTGTGCAACCGAGCATAAAGCCATTCTTGACCCGGCAGAATCCTTAGCAGCTCAAGGAATTGATGTTAAGGTACTATCTGTACAACCAGCTGGATTGCTTGAAATCAATGCATTTAAAAATGCAATTTCTGAACATACTCGATTGGTAAGCATCATGATGGCCAACAATGAGACAGGGTGCATCCAGCCCGTCAAAGAACTTTCAGCCATCATTCATTCCAATCAAGGGTTGTTTCATTCCGATGCAACACAGGCAGTAGGTAAAACACCAGTTGATGTGAATGAATTAGGTATTGACCTGATGTCCTTCTCAAGTCATAAGATGTATGGCCCAAAAGGAATTGGAGCGCTTTACATTCGGAAAGGTACTAAGGTTGGGTCGATCATCGAAGGAGGCGGACATGAACGAGGGATCCGCTCAGGCACTTTGAACGTTCCAGCTATCGTAGGATTCGGGAAGGCATGTGAATTGTGTAAGCAGGAAATGCAGGAAGCTGAAAAGATTAAAAGTCTCAGAGACAAATTGGAGCAATCCTTATTATCTATCGAGGGGACTCAGCTGAATGGCGTAATAGAAAACAGGCTTCCGAATGTAACCAACATCGCTTTCACGGGTGTTGATGGCGAGCGATTGCTTCTTTCACTCAATGGACTGGCTGTTTCTCAGGGATCAGCATGCACGTCTGCTGTGGTCGAACCTTCGCATGTTTTAAAGGCCATGGGCATTCCTGATCAGTTGGCTAACTCCTCCCTTCGTTTTAGTCTGGGTAGATTTACTACAGAAGACGAAATTGATTTTGCCATCCAAAAAGTTACAGCAGCCGTCAACAAACTGAGCGCATGAGAGAATTAAAAACCATCATCGAAGCGTATAAGAAAGCTACTGCAGAAGGAATCAAAACTGTGCTTGCAACAGTGGTTCATGTGGATGGCTCGTCATATAGAAGACCCAGCGCAAGGATGTTAGTAGACGAACATGGAATCACGACCGGAGCTATAAGTGGTGGCTGTTTGGAAGGTGATGCGCTTAGAAAAGCCTTGCATGCGTTGGTTCAAAATAGGAATGTACTGATCTCTTATGATACCAGCGATGAAGCAGATGCGGTTGTGGGCGCTCAGCTTGGATGTGAAGGAATCATTCAGGTGCTGTTTGAGCCACTGGATGCTAATAATTCAATGAATCCGCTCAAGCTTTTGGAGCAAATCATTGGCTCACAAAAACCTTATGTCATGGTTACCCTCTTTAACCTAAAAGACAGAAGAGGCGAGCAATCGGGATGTACTTTAATGTATAAGGAAGGTGAAAAAATTACCGGATCGATCGACAATCAGAAGCTTTACGATTCCATTCTTAATGACACTAATATCGTCTTCAAAGAAAAGCGATCGCTATTCAGAGCTTACGAGGATAATCAGACAACTCAAAACGCGTTTATTGAGTACTTCGCTCCAGCTGTTTCGTTAGTAATTGTTGGTGCCGGGAATGATACACAGGGACTGGCACTAATGGCCGAAACACTCGGATGGAATATCTATATCGTGGATGGCAGACCATCTCATGCGTCTGAATCACGTTTTGTCTCCTCCTGTCAAATCATTGTAGCCAAACCGGAAGAAGCCCTTCAAAACATCCCCATCAATGAGCAGACGGTCTTTGTGCTCATGACGCACAATTATCACTATGACCTTTCTATTCTCAAGTGCCTACTTCCATATGATCAAGTGCCTTACATCGGGATTTTAGGACCGAAGAAGAAGTTCCAGCGTATGGTGGATGAGCTGAAAGAAAAAGGCATTGAAATCGCACAAGAACAACTGGATCGAATATATGCACCGATTGGTTTGGAAATTGGTGCAGAAACGCCCGAAGAGATAGCTATTTCTGTGTTGGCGGAGATCAATGCAGTTTTGAATGGTACCAAAGGAACATTCCTGCGAGATAAGCGAGGACCCATTCACACAAAAGAGAACACCCAATTTGATACCCTAAAGATTTGAAAGCCAATGAAAATATCGGACTCTTGGTTTTAGCTGCCGGTGCTTCCAGCAGGTTGGGTCAACCAAAGCAACTGGTCAAATTTGAAGATAAACCGCTACTCCAACACATCTTAGATATTGGGAAGGAAGTCAATGTGAATGAACGAGTACTTGTCCTTGGCGCGAAAAGTGAACTCATTCAGGAAGTTATTATTCCGGGGGCTTTTAGCATCGTTCATAATTACGATTGGGAAAAAGGCATGAGTACCTCCATTAAGGTCGGGTTGAAAAGTCTACAAGAGAAGCATACCAACCTTAAACATGTGATCATCATGTTATCCGATCAGCCGTATGTAACTATTGAAATCATCAATCAATTGATTGCAAGTCAGGATGACACTAAACCATGTATAACAACTTGCTCATATGCCAATCAAATGGGTGTTCCGGCTATTTTTAGTCATCATTTCTTCGCAGATTTATTGAAGTTGACTGGAGATCAGGGGGCCAGAAAACTCATTCAGCAAAAACTAGATCATGTGCGCACGATCCCATTCAGTAAAGGAGTGATTGATATAGATACTCCGGACGATTTGGGAAAGCTGGAATGATTCCTAATCCTAACTTTATCAAGCTTATATAAGAAGATACTGAAACAAGTTCAGTATGACTTCTTGGTTAGAAAGTAGAAATAGAAATACTAGTCATTCTGAACCTGCCTACCGGCAAAGGCAGGTTTATTTCAGAATCTAAACTTGATAAAGTTAGGATTAAAGATCGTGTAGATCTTTCTCAATCAATAAAATCAATTCATCACCCTCATTTCGCCCTAGTTTTGTCTCTATTGCGAGTTTCTCAGCGTTTAACCAGGCATCTGATTCATCCTTCGGAATGGTGACGATCAAACAGTTCGTATCTAAAGAAGCATGAAAGGATTCACCTATTTCAAGCTGATAAACCAGCTTTTCCCTGCCCGGGAAAAGGAGCTCGTTTCTCACACTTCCATGTTCTTTAAGTTCCTGAACGTCCTGTTTACCTATCCGAATACGAATGGATGAATGATTGATTCTTAGTTTCATTGCAAGCTAAGCTTGATTTCAGTTAGTGAATATCCCCTTCAGGGGATTATAGGGGTGTTTTTGAGTATTCATAATGAGTAAAATAATCATAAAACACCCTCCTAACCTCCGAAACGTCGGCCCGGCCTCAAGGGAGGAATTTCATCTTAAAAATGGAACTTCTAATAAGCATTTTCTACATCATCTAATTACGTAAAGCCTGCGTTTACTCTGCTAGAACAAATATATCGGATACACTTCTCCTTCTTTGAAAATGGACTTCTCTGCTGGCAACTCAATAAAGCCATCCGCCAATGAAAGACTGACTAAGTCTCCCGATCCATTGCCCTTTATGGGTGTGGCGATCAGTTCACCTAATTCGTTTTTAACAGAGACCGAGGCAAAGAATGTAAGTTCTTTTTCGAATCTGATTTCTCTACCCAGTTTCGCATGCTGATTTTGGACTTTCATTTCCAATGATGATTGTAACCAATACCTGCAGTAGACCATGAAGCAGGCGAGTGTAGACACTGGATTCCCCGGGAACCCAAATACAGTAGTGGATTCATTACTACCAAACCAAAGTGGTTTTCCCGGTCGCTGCATCACACGATGAAAGTGTTTTTTTACTCCCAATTCTTCAAGCACTTCAGGGATGTAATCTCTCTTCCCTTTTGAGACCCCTCCACTCATCAGAATCAGGTCATAGGATTTCAGTATCTCACCAATCTCTCTTGTGATTTCTTCCTTAGAGTCATTGATGTGAAAGATGGTAAAATCAATGCCTGCTTTCTTTAAGAGCGTTGCGAGTGTATGAATATTTGATTTACGTATCTGATGTGGCAAAGGTGTTTCATGGGGCTCCACCAATTCATCTCCCGTAGAGATCAGGGCTGCCTTGGGTAATCGCCTGACCTTTACTTCCACTTTTCCAACAGAGGTCAAAATACCTACATCACCAATGGTGAGTTGCTTTCCGACTGGAATCAAAATCGTTCCTGCTTCTGAATCAACCCCTTGCGGATGGATGTTTTGCCCCTGACTTACCTCTTCAATATTAACAGATGCTTTTCCATTTTCAATGGTGATATCTTCATATCTGATTACTACATCAGCCTCTTTTGGCACCACTGCTCCCGTCATGATTTCTAAACACGTTCCGTGAGTCAATTCCTGCTGAGGCGCCCCGGCAAATTGCTCACCGCTCACCGGAAACGATCGCATTCCCTTTTCCCAGTCGCTCATTGAAATTGCTATTCCATCCATGGCCGCCCGATTGAAAGGCGGAAAATCTCGATCTGCCATCACATCCTCATCCAATATCCGGCCCACCGACTGCTCAAACGGAATCACCTCCGATCCAAACGATCCTTTATGTTGTTCTATGATGGCTAGTGCTTCTTTTACTGCTATCATTTATCTTATTTCAATTATTTATTCCCCTCCTTGGAGGGGGCAGGGGTGGGTCTCAATTCTAAGATGATCCAAAACAATAGTTTTCAAACCCACCTCTTCACTCCTCCCGAGAGGAGAATTTATTGTTTTGTTTTGGATCATCTTAATTCGCCTCATCAATTTAAATAGTTAGCCCAAACCCATGTAACAATACAATCCTCACCCCCACATACAAAACAAGAATAGCCGTAAGCCTTCTAATGATGTTGAGGTTCATCTTGATAGAAAGCTGAGAACCCACCAACCCCCCAAGCATCACCGCAATGATAATTCCGCTCGAAAATGAAGCATTCAACAGAAACGTATCATTAACAACCAACCCCGTAATTCCAGCCAAAGAATTAACCAAAATGTAAAAAGAAGCCAGCGAAGCAACGGTCACTGCATTCTGCCATTTCATCAAATTAAGAGTGGGTGATAGAAAGATCCCTCCTCCTATACCCACCAGTCCCGATAACACGCCAATACTTCCTCCCAAAATCATGCTTTTGGAGGACGTTAAGGTCTTCGGTCGTCCTTTCTTAATGATGGATTGAGCCAGCATAGCAAATGCAGCGAGAATCAATGCGATTCCTAAAATGATGAAAAATACCTGTTCCGTCAGTCTAAGCTGGGCTCCAAAAAATGCCATCGGAATGCTTAACAACAGAAACGGCCAGAAAAGTGACCAATTGAAAACCCCTTTACGAAGAAAAACGATAGTCCCTATCGTTACCACGATCACATTAAGTACCAGTGCCAAAGTTCTGATTTCATAAAAGTCGGTCAATACCAAACTTAAAATAGCCAGGTAGCTGGAGCCTCCTCCAAACCCAATGGAGGAATAAAAAAGTGCAATGAAAAAAAACAACCCTAGTAGTACATACTCGTTCATTGTGTACTGTACCCCCCTTTCATTTGATGTACTTTGACCTCTGGATTTTGAGCTGCTATCAATGCAGCAGCTTGCCGCGTAGCATTCCCTTTATTGCAGACCAGGATCACTTCTTTTTCAGCTTTGAAAGTAGTCAACTCATCCATTGGTCGATTCTCAAAACGATCATCGTGGCTTTGATTATACTCAACCTCTGAACGTACATCGATCAGGTGATATTGATCCAGGTCCATTTCAGTCAACTCTTGCCATGTCAGCCAGGAATCTTTACTGGTCTCCTTTTTTGGTTCAGGCTTGGTGATTGGGGCTAATTCAAATACATGGTGCTCCGTATTAATCGCATCCACCACCAATAATTTCCCGGCTAAAGGTTGACCGATTCCTGTCAACACTTTCACTGCTTCCATGGCCTGGTACGTGCCAATAATTCCCGGTAACACACCCAGTACCCCGATCTCATTGCAATTGTCCACTTTCGCTGAATCATCCGGATAAACGTCGCGATAGCTGGGACTGCCTTGGTAGTTGAAAACACTCACATGACCCTCATGTTTGTAAAGAGCACCATAAACGAATGGGATTTCATTTGCCACGCAAGCATCATTGATGATGTATCGTGTTTCAATATTATCAGTGCAATCAACCACCAGGTCATATCCTGAAATCAAGTCTTTCACATTGTTTCCATCGAGCATTTGAGTCGTCACTTCAATGGACACTTCAGGATTCAAAGCTTTTAACCGCTCCTTCGCCACCTCTGCTTTTTTCTTCCCCACATCAGCGGTGGAGTAAAGTACCTGACGCTGCAGGTTGCTAAGCGAAATATCATCTCCGTCAACAATTCGGATAGTTCCAACGCCCATTCCTACCAGATACTGGAGAACCGGTACGCCCAGACCTCCGGCTCCAACCACTACCACTTTAGCATCCAACAATTTCTGTTGTCCCTCTGCCCCAAAATCAGGGAGCACAATCTGCCGTTGGTAGCGCTCGGTGTTCATTGAATCAAAGACTTGGCAAACTCGTATTCGTCCGGGTTATTCGCATTATAAAGCTCCTGATCATCCTGTGGATGTGCCAAATGGACCTCATGGTTCATCATGAATTTGCGTGGACACCTCATGTCATGTTCGATATGAAATTCTTCCAAAACCGGACGAGCATGCGCTTCCCAAATGGCTATTAAAGGCTCAGGTAATCCGGTCTCCTGAGTAGCCAGTGAAGTTCCCAGGGCAGTTTGATCACGATTTTTGATCAGATGATCTATTGTTTGCTCAGTCACAAATGGTAGGTCTACCGCTAGCACCAGCCACGACTTATCCGGATGTGCACGCATGGCACTAATGATGCCATTGATCGGTCCTTTGGTGTCCAGACTATCCTCAATTACATGGTCAGTAAACCCAACAGATTGCCCCTTTCGAACTGAAACGAAAGATTTAGGAAGTTTTGATCTGAGCAAATCAAACAGGTATTCTACCTGTGGTTTGCCGTGATAATTGAGCGCAGACTTATCCGTCCCCATGCGGGAGCTTTGCCCGCCCATCAATACCAATCCATATAGTTCATCGCTTGAAGTCACGCTTCCCTCCTTTCTTTTCTTGCAATCGAGTTGGTCCGATGATGATGTCATGAGAAAGAGCCTTGCACATATCATAAATACACAATCCGGCAACAGATGCACCGGTTAAAGCTTCCATTTCCACTCCGGTTTGACCGGTCGTTTTCACCAGGCAGCTAATCTCAAATCCATTTTCGGTTGGCTGAATATCAATATCAACTTTGGATATTGGAATGTTATGGCATAGCGGAATCAAATCAGACGTTTTTTTGACCGCTCCAATCCCGGCTAAAACTGCCGTCTGGATCAGGCTTCCCTTTTTCGTATTAAAACCATTCTCTTTAATGGTTTCAAATGCCTCTTTCGGGAATTTTACGATAGATACAGCAACCGCAATTCGCTCAGTAATTTCCTTTTCACTCACATCCACCATGTGGACGTCCCCCTCTTTGTTGATATGTGTTAACTCACTCATCCTCCTAATTTGGTCATGGATAAATACTCTTTTTCATTTTCTTCCGCTGCAGCGAATCCATCTTTGGGTTTATTGGCTACCGCAACCATCAATGCCTCTTTCAATTCTTCAGTAGTAGCTCCGGACCGGAGCATCTCTTTCAAATTCAACTGGCTATGTCCATACAGACAGGTGCGGATCTCTCCGGTTGCCGACATCCTCAATCGATTGCAATCGCCGCAGAAAGTTCGACTAAAAGATGGAATCACACCAAATGAACCTTTGAATCCTACAATCTGATAGTTCTGTGAGGTGGAATGTGGGCCATCAATCATCTTAGTGTAATCGTATTCCTTTTCGATGATCGACAGGATATCTTTATAATTCATCGGAGTTTCCACCTTCCCTCCTGAGCCATTGAATGGCATCTCTTCCAGAAATCGAACAGATACAGGATGCTCTTTTGCAAGTTCAATCAATGGAAGAATCTGATCTTCATTGACGCCCTGCATCACTACGCAATTCACTTTCAGGTTAAAGCCTCTTGCAATCATTTCATGTAGAGCACCCGAGACCTCCTCATATTCATCTCTTCGGGTTATCTCTTTGAACTTCTGTCGATCAAGGCAATCCAGACTCACATTGATATCCTTGACCCCAAGTCTTACCAGTTCATCCAAATGAGGTCGAATCAAGGTCAGATTAGAAGTGATACTGATTTTGTCGAGATAAGACTTTTTAGATAGCTCCTTAATGAAATACATCAGATCTGCTCGAACGAATGGCTCTCCTCCGGTTAACCTGATTTTATTGATGCCCATTTCACCCATCACATCCACAAGCTTCAGCAACTCCTCATAGGATAGCAGATGCTCTTTCGGCTCGAACACCATTCCACGTTCCGGCATGCAATAGGTACACCTCAGGTTACATCGGTCGGTCACCGACAGCCGGAGGTAATTAATCCCTCTTCCAAATTTGTCTTGCAATTTTTCCATTATGGTGTAGGTGAAACCCAGTGGCTACTATCGGTGAAAAATTCTTTCTTCCAGATGGGAACCGATTTCTTCAATTCATCAATCAGAAACTGACAGGCCGGAAACGCTTCTTTCCTATGTGATGACGCTACTCCTACCACCACCACCGGCTCTCCAACTTCCTTTTTACCAATGGCATGGATTATAACTGCTTGATGCAGTCCCCATTTTTCGATGGCTTGTTGCCGGATTTTTTCCATCTCGGCCAGTGCCATTTCATCATACGCTTCAAAACGCAAATCAGTCACCTCCGCATCTTCGCGTTGCGGGGTGTGATTTCTCACCGTACCCACGAATACGCACGTACCTCCTGCTTTTGTATCAGCAAGCAGCTTATACACCTCATTGAGGTCAATATGTTCGACTAATTGTACCAATTTTTACCCTCCGGATACTGGTGGTATCAGGGCGATTTCATCGCCGGGGCTAATGGGGTCCGGGTCCTGCACATACTTCTTGTTTACAGCTATCGCAACCGTGGACCATACAATGGTGGGGTACTCGTTACCTAAGTAATCTCGCAGTGATTTTACATCGATCAACTCCCTATTTACCTCCAACTCAGATCCCAATACCTCCTTCACATGACCAAAAGCTTTCACCACTATCATATAAGGTAAAAATAGGCATTAAAGAGGTAAACAAGCAGCCGCTGGTGTAATGATTCCTTTGTAAGGAGAGAACATTCATCAAGTCTTGGATCAGGCGCTCCCGCTATCCGCTGTATCTTTTGCACCTCCCACTGCCCAACCTAAATGTAAAAGGATGCCACTCCTATCGGGTCTAAGAGAAAAGGGTGGTGCTTCGATCCTGGTTTTTTTCCTCCCCCTACCCCCTCCAGAGGGGGATATAGTATCTAGTTAAAAGATCATGGCCGTCATGGAGGGCGGGAAAGAAAATTTGGAGCGGTGGTGATGGCCTGGTGCGCAAAGGCTTTAAAATTTTCTTGATTTTTTTGCTTCTTTTTTCATCAAGGAAAAAAGAAGGGAATGAAAAGCCATGGAAATACTCTATAATTTATAAGGAAGACGTAGGAAATAAACCAATAATCTCTCCCCAAGGATTCCTATCTTTATCTCCTATGCCAGCGCACAACCATCTACACATTAAAGACAAGCCTAAAGTCTCCGTAGGACCAACATCAGTGGCCAACGCCAGCCGCATGATCCTGAAGGCCATGCCTCCATGGAAAGCATTAAAGCTTTTGAGTAGACTAAATCAAAAAAAGGGCATTGACTGCCCGGGGTGTGCCTGGCCCGACCCTGAAAAACGGTCGAAGGTTGGTGAGTTTTGTGAAAATGGGGTAAAAGCCATCGCTGAAGAAGCCCAGCATAAGTTGGCAGGAGAAGCCTTTTTCAAACAGTACACCATTGAATCACTTCGGAAACAAAGCGACTACTGGCTCGGTCAGCAAGGAAGACTTTCCCAACCTTTAATCAAAAAAGAAGGAAGTCCACGGTACGAACCGATTGAATGGAATGAAGCCTTCAATCTTATTGGTGATCATCTAAAATCTCTCCCACATCCTGATGAAGCAGTTTTCTATACCTCCGGACGGACCAGCAATGAGGCAGCATTCCTCTATCAACTCTTCGTACGTAAGTTCGGAACCAATAACCTCCCCGACTGCTCTAACATGTGCCACGAATCCAGCGGTGTTGGACTGACTGAAACCCTAGGCATAGGCAAAGGATCGGTGACCCTTGAGGATTTTGAGCATGCAGAAGTCATTCTGATCTTCGGTCAAAATCCTGGCACCAATCATCCCCGAATGCTGAGTTCGCTGGAAAAAGCGAAACGCAATGACGCCAAGATCATTGTGATCAATCCATTGAAAGAAGTGGCTTTGATGAAATTCAAAAACCCACAAAAAATCAAGGGTTGGATCAGCAAGGGAACAGATATCGCAGATTTATACCTGCAGATCAAAATCAATCAGGATGTTGCCTTACTCAAAGCCTGGCTGAAGCTACTCCTGGTAGATGAAAGATGCTTAGATAGAAAATTCATTGCAGCTAATACCGAAGGATTTGAAGCCTTGAAAGCAGACCTGGAACAGCATTCATTGGATGATCTAATCAGTCAAACAGGCCTTTCTAAAGAAGATGTGCTTTTAAGTTCACATTGGTTGGCGGCAAGCAAAAAAATCATCGCCTGCTGGGCCATGGGGCTCACACAGCATGTGAATGCTGTAGACAACATTCGAGAAATTGTCAATTTGCTTTTGCTGAAAGGTAGTATCGGCAAAAAAGGTGCAGGCACCTGTCCGGTCAGAGGTCATAGCAATGTACAGGGCGACCGTACCATGGGCATTTGGGAGCGACCTACTAAAGCCTGGACTGATAAACTGAAAGATGCTTTCAATTTTGATCCACCTGAATCACCCGGCTATAATGTAGTTGAAGCCATTGAAGCCATGAATCAAGACAAAGTGAAGTTCTTCATGGCGCTTGGAGGAAATCTCCTTCCGGCAGCACCTGATACCTTACTCACTGAGCAAGCCTTGAAGAAATGTGATCTGACGGTTCATATCAGTACCAAACTCAATCGCACTCATTTAGCGACGGGTAAAACCTCATTGATACTTCCATGCCTTGGTCGAACGGACAAACACATTCAGAATGGAAAAGAACAAGTCGTAACCGTTGAAAATTCTATGGGTGTGGTTCATGGCTCGCATGGCAGCCTTACTCCCCCATCCAAACATTTAAAGAGTGAGCCGGAGATTGTGGCTTCTATCGCAGCAGCTACATTAGGTAACGATGATATCAACTGGTCGGGGTTGATTGAAGACTATGACAATATCCGGGATTTGATTGCTAAAGCCATTCAGGGGTTTGAAAATTATAATGAGCGACTAAAGAATGATAATGGCTTTGAGCTTCCCAATGGGGCTCGAAAAGGAGAATTTAATACGCCTTCAAAAAAAGCAGTTTTCTCCATCAATCAACTGGCCGAATCCATACCGGAAGGACACAAATATGTGATGATGACCATCAGAAGTCACGATCAATTCAATACCACCATTTACGGGATGGATGATCGATATCGAGGCATCTTTGGTGGACGAAATGTGGTCTTCATGAATGAATCGGATATGAAATCAGAAGGTCTTGACAAAGAAGATGTCGTTGAACTATCCAACCATTACGGGTTGGAACGAAAGGTCGCCGGATTTACTGTAGTGCCTTATGAAATACCTCAGGGATGTGTAGCTACCTACTTCCCGGAAGCCAATCCATTGGTACCACTGCATCTAACAGCAAGAAAAAGTCACACTCCGGCATCTAAATCTGTGGGAGTGAATATCAGGAAGCTTTGAATCAATTAAACACTAATCCGTTTCTTTGAGTATGGATCAAAAGCAACTCATCAAATGGGCTTTTACCTTAAGTCTGATTACCATCATTTATAATCTGATTGAAGGTGTGGTGTCTACATTGTTTGGAGCACAGGATGAAACCCTGGCCTTGTTTGGTTTTGGAGTAGACAGCTTTGCGGAGGTTCTATCAGGCATTGGGATTGCACACATGATTCTGCGAATGAAAAGTAGCGCCATTGAAACGCACGACTCGTTTGAAGTAACCGCACTTCGTATAACCGGAGTTGCGCTTTATATTCTTGCAGGTGGGCTAGTGGTAGGAGCCATTCTTGCATTTATCTATCAGGCAGAACCCTCAACAACAATGGCTGGTATTATCATCTCCACCCTCTCCATTTTAACGATGTATTTTCTTTACTCGGAAAAACTAAAGGTTGGAAAAAAATTGAATAGTGAACCAATCATCTCGGATGCTAAATGCACCAAGACGTGCTTCTACTTATCATTTATCCTGTTAGGATCAAGTTTGATATATGAACTTTTTCATATCCCCTACATTGACGCCATTGGTAGTTTGGGGATTGCGTGGTATGCCTGGAGCGAAGGAAAGGAATCCTTCGAAAAGGCGTACACGAAAAAGTTGAGTTGTTCGGATGATTGCTGTTAAACCTTACCAAGAAGTAAATCAATATGGTCAGATACATCTAGGAAACTTTTTTATTTAACCTTAGTGGCGGTAATTCTCAAATTATTTTCCAAATAATAAATTAGATTTGTTATAACTACCTCTTTAATTCACAGTAATGAGATCAATTTCTTTATCAATCCTGTTTTTGATTTTAATTGTCGCTTGCGAAGACACTACTGAAGGTCCGTCCATTGAATATTTCAGCGTTTCAATATCTCCACAAATGGAATTGATAGACATCTCAGAAGTAGGTCGAACTACCTCTGGAGCAGAGGAAATTTATACCGATGTATATTATTTTGTCTACGACAGCTTATGTGAAGATGTAGTGGCAGAAGGAATGATGGTTTATGATAGTACGATTCCGCCACTGGTTTTTCCAAATCTTCCAGCTGGGAAGTATTTTTATAATATCGATGTGAGAGGAGAAGAGGGTATTGCATATGATTCGGCAGCAAGTTTTGTTTTGGAATCGGATACCGTTATTGAAACAGTACTGACAAATAAACAATTTAGATTCAAGTTTGAAGACACGTCCAATTTCAGTGATACAGGAGTTAACTACATTAACTTTCTACTTAACTTTTCAACAATTTACATCCCAAACTTGAACAAATGTACGGATTCATTAATATGGACTGGTGAGAACTATGAAGGCTATGTAGATAATTCATCCTACCAACCTTATGCTACAGGGTTTTATTACAGCTTCCCAATTGATTTAACTTCGGTACAGTTAAAGTTTTATGATGAAAGTGGTTTTTTATTAAAATCCCATATAATCCCTTTAGAAAAGGAGTTAGAAAAACAATATAGCTACACTTTTGAAGTAGACATTTCTTCAATTTGGTCAGGAGAAGAAGATGGCAATAGATTCAATTTTACAATTGAAGAAGTGCCTTGGTTCGAAGAAACTATTCAGGTGAATTAATAATCCAAGCTGTTAAGCTGATAAACAATCAATAGCATTAACCTAGAATTAGGGTAACCGCCAGTATCATCAGATACGCGATTAGTAAAATTTGTTTTGCCTTCATTATTTCGATTTTTAGTCCTTTGTTGACTTAATACGAAACACAGTAAAAGAGTTTCATATTTTTGACTAAAGCTGAAAAATTGTTGTTAAACAGTCTTTAATTCTCTTTTTGCATAAAAAAAAAACCTTCTTACTTAATCAAGAAATTGTATTTCAGAAAAGTATATCTTAAGGAATGGAATCGGTGTTCTTCGAAATATTGTAATGGAAAGCCTCATAAAAAAGATCAACAATATCCAGGTTAACATTATAGCTTCTCAGCTATTGCGGAATCTTTATGTCCAAACCTTCTTTTGGGTACTCATGGCACTGCTTGTCTTTATCCAGGATTATGTGGATTCAAGCATGAATGAAAAAGGCTACTTTGTTTTAGACTCACTTTTGTTTAAAATCTTTTGGCTGTTGTTCATTCCCTTTTCAATGGGGTGGTTTTGGCTTCACGACTTCATTAAATCAAGTTTTAAGATTAGGATTTGGATCGCCTCTATCATGCTTTCACTTGCGGTGAGTCTAGTACACCTATTAAGCTTCGCCTCATTCGTCAGTTTTTTATCGAATACGCTGACCGCTTACGGATGGAGTTTCAAAGGGTTATTTTATGAGGTACTCTCAGGGAGAGCCTATATTGTCGTGATAGTCTACCTGTCCTATGCCGGTATTTACCCATTGCTGAAGGCAAGAGAATCCAACTCACATTCACCCAGTGAGATTAAAGTAAAAGCAGGGATTAAATCCTTTATCATCCCAACGAATGAAATCTGCTGGATCACTGTTGAAGATGCGATCACTAGAATTAAAACTACTTCACGAAAGTATATCTATAATGGTAGCCTTAAGAAAGTCATCGATCAGCTTGATCCTAAGGACTTTAAGCAAATCCATCGATCCACTGTCATTAACCTTAATGAGGTCGATCAACTAACATCCCGTTTGAATGGAGATTACGATCTATTGATGAAAGATGGAACGAAGCTTCGACTGAGCAGAAATTATGTGAAGTCTGTCAAAGATCGACTACTCTAGTCCTCCACTCAGCTTAAAAACTCCTCAGCTTAGCAAGAAAGCATCTTTCCAAACAGAACCAATCCTGCCTCATCCGTTTAGTTTAATTAGAAATCAAAATAATAACATGAGGTACATTTTTATACTCTTAAGTATTTGCTGCATAAATGCATGCGGGCAAGAAGCTAATTATAGACTAATCGATAGTGGACGGTGTGATGGATGTGAAGCTGTATTGGAATTTGGTGACCGAAAGCTAAGTTCGGTTGATACACTGCCGCTCTATGAACAGACCAACCCCAAAATAAAAGTGTTTGGTACCGTTTATCAGCCGGACGGCATTACACCTGCAGAGGGTGTAATTCTTTATTTATATCATACCAACAGAGATGGAATTTACCCCAAACGCGGAGATGAAAAAGGCTGGGCGCGAAGACACGGGTACATTCGTGGATGGGTAAAAACGGACCAAAATGGACAGTATGCCTTCTATACTTTTAGGCCGGCCTCTTACCCAAGCGGTACAGAAGCTGAACACATTCACATTACTGTGCTTGAACCTGACGGCAAGTATTATTGGATCGGCAGCTACCTGTTTCATGATGATCCATTATTGAGAGATAGGGATATTGATAAGACACCTCGTGGTGGGTCAGATGGTGTACTCAAACTGACCAAAGAAGGAAATCTTTTGACAGATCGTAGAGATATTGTTTTAGGTAAAAATGTCCCTGACTATGATTAAAAACTTATTGTTTTTAGCCACTTTATCATTGGCATGTGGGAGTCAAAGTACTATAGAGAGCAAACCTGTTTTTGCTAGTAACAAGAAATCTTCAGTATTAACTCAACAAACAGGCGCAAAAGAAATACCTATTGACCTGGACAAATCTGTGATCGCCTGGAAGGGGACAAAAATTACCGGTAAGCACGAAGGCACTGTTAATTTCCGTGAGGGACAATTAACCTTTTCGGAAGGTAAACTCATTGGTGGTGAACTAATCGTAGATATGGAATCCATTGATATTTCTGATATCCCTGAGCATGAAACAACAGCTCGGAGAAACCTGCTAAACCACTTCATTGAAGAGTTTACAATCAATCAGTTTTCAAAATCATCCTTCACTTTTACCGAAGTAAATCATTCAAGAGCAGATCGAATAGAAATCGCAGGACAGCTTAGCATTCGAGGAGTTTCCAATCCAATTAGAATCTTCGCCAATAAAACCAGCGATGGTTATACCTCTGAGTTTTCATTTAACCGTTTTGATTGGGGAATTGGTGAAAATGGAAGTTGGTTTGAAAAGCGACTGGTAGATGAAATGATCCAACTGAAGGTGAAATTGGTTCCAAAAAGTAATCCAGCATTAACTAATCAGTAAGAAATATGCGCGCGACTATTTCAGTACTTTCATTCTTTATCGCCACACACTTATGCATCGCACAAGAAAATTTCACTCCCCCGTGTTTACAACCTGAACATGATAACATCAAGTATTTAAGTGGTCAATGGAAAGTCACATCAAGAAAACTCAAAGATGTCAAAAACGATGAATGGGAAGAATCTTCTGCAATAGCCATATGGGAACGTCAACTTAAAGGGTGTCTATGGACTGAACACTGGGAGGGTATAATAGATGAATGTCCGTTAAAATGGGTACAACACCTAACTTTTGATAATCGCAATAAACAATGGCAACAAGCTATGATTGACTCAGCTCATGGAAATATCATCACCACGAACGGGTTTTATCAAAATAATGAATTGGTATTTAGTTTGGCACAGCATCGAAAAGGTAATCTACTGATTGATAAAACAATCTTTCAATTCATTTCGGAAAATCTATTTGAATGGGAAGTTCAATCATCCTTTGATGGTGGCCAATCCTGGACTACTTTCTGGACTATGAAATATGAACGAATAAAATAAATGAGAACCATCTTGATCAAGCTTTTTTCGTTAGCCACCTTGATATTAATTGTAACTATGAAGGCAAATGCACAATCGTACGTAGAGCTCAAAGAAAAAGCTCAACTAACCTGCCAGCTTACGTCAAAGGAATTACAGGAACGAAGAGAAACTGTCATCACCGAAATAAAGAAAAAGATCGTCTCCAAAACCGAGCTTGAGTTTGGCTATATCTTTTTTTTCACGAATTCCGATGCGTGTATTGATATGCTTGCTGAGTTTATAAAAACAGAAAGTAAGTGCTGCAATTTCTTCTCCTTTAAGCTTGAATTAGCACCATCAAGTCAACTCTCCCTTACCCTCTCGGGACCTGAGGGAACAAAGGAGTTCATCCAAATGGAACTCGGAATCTAAAAAGATCGGATTATTATCGACAAATCAGAACATTATGATTTAATCTCCGTATCATAAAGTCGACAAATCAGAATTTTATATGCGAGGAGAACATCTTGGAGAGCTTGAAGAGTTAGTACTACTCACTGTAGGATCACTCTATCCTGAAGCTTATGCCCCGGCCATCAAAAAGGAACTGGCTGAAAAAATGGATCGAAAAGTAGTTTTGAGCTCCATTCACACGGTGCTTACCAGGCTTGAAAACAAACAGTTTGTAAAAAGTGCATTTGGTGAGTCTACCCCCGAACGAGGAGGAAAGCGAAAGCGATTTTTTGAAATTACTCCGCAGGGATTTCAAGCACTCGAAGCACTCAAATCCAAGCGTGATGCACTCTGGGGCAATATGCTACAACTCATGCCTAACCTTTCTTAGATATGGCCATCCCTCCAAAATTTACGACCTGGCTTCTCTCCTACCTTGTCAGTCAGGAATTCTTTGAAGAAATCTCCGGCGATCTGACAGAGGAGTACCAAGAATATGTACAAACCAAAGGAAGACTCAGGGCCAATCTCCTATATCTGGCAGAGGTCATTCGCTATGCCAGGATGTATCGGGCAGAAAGAAATTACCAATCAACAAACTCATTCAGTATGCTGCAGAACTATATCAAAGTGGCTTTTAGGAATCTGATCAAACACAAGAGCTATTCCATTATCAACATTAGTGGGCTAGGTATCGGGTTGGCCTGTGTATTTATGATCTTCCTGTTTATCAAGGTGGAAACCAGCTACGACAAGTTTCATGAAAATGGATCAGACATCTATCGATTGCAGCATGTTTACGGATACATCAACGCGCAAGCTGCTCCCACTTACGAACGTGATTACACTGAGGTAATCGGTTCAACCAGGATCAACTTTTGGAAAACGAACAAGCGAATTTCGCTTTCAAATGAGGAAATCTACTATGAGGATGTGTTGCTGGCTGATTCCAACTTCTTCAGCTTTTTCTCCTTCCCATTGATTCGTGGAGATAAGAAATCGTGTCTGAATGATAAAAACAGCATTGCCATTTCACAATCCTACGCAAAGAAGTTTTTTGGTGAAGAAGACCCAATCGGTCAGGTGATGCTGGTTCAGGATATGATTAATGGTCGGGACCTTCCATATAAAGTAGCTGCCGTTTTTGAAGATGTTCCCTTCAACTCCCACCTGCAATTTGACATGGTCGCGTCATTTTCAATTATGTACGACGACCCATCCATTAACATTCTAGAGCTCTGGCCCAACGATTGGATTGGGAGCTACATCCAGTTGAAACCGGGCACAAATCCTGAGTCTGTAGCAGATAAGTATCAGGAGATGTATAACAAGTACTATGATGCAGAAGCGGATTCGATAACGATCGATTTAATGCCTCTGGAAGATTTGTACTTAAAATCTTATGACCTACGCGCAGATTATGCCGATCATGGTAATATCAATCAGGTACGAATCTTTTCTGCTATCGCGATTATCATATTGCTCATTGCCTGCATCAACTTTATGAATCTGGCCACAGCACGTTCTTCGAAACGATCCAAAGAAGTGGGTGTACGAAAAGTGATGGGAGCTTTCCGTAAGCAACTCATCATCCAGTTTTTTGCTGAGTCCACGATCATGACGGTTCTGGCACTTATACTTGCTTCCGTAATTCTTGTGCTGGTCATCCCTCCTGTCAATCGCATTGCAGATATCAACCTGTTTTTGGGAATGGATCAAATAGTTCCGATCATAATCGGGGTTATTTTACTCACAATCATCACCATTCTTATCGCAGGGAGTTATCCGGCCCTATTTCTTTCGTCATTTCAACCGGTTTCCATTTTATCGGGAAGCGCTACCGGAAATGGCGGTAAAGGAGCCATCCGAAAAGCACTCGTCATATTTCAATTTACCATCTCCATTGCCCTAATCATTGGTGCTATGGTGGTTTATAATCAAATGCTTTTTGTCAAGCAGAAAGATCTTGGCTTTGAGCCGGAGAATGTAGTGGTGATGAATTTTGGAAACACAGAAGAGTTTGGACGAAAATGGCACAGGGTAAGAAGTCAGGTACAATCTATGCCTGGCGTTAAATCCGTAATGGCCGGACGTATGGTTCCGGGGGACAATGCCTTTTATTGGGGATATAAATTTGAAGACTTTAGTGAATATGAGGATCCGTATGGTGATGCCTGGAAAGGTTTTTACATAGGCTATAATACGCTCGATGGCCTGGGGGTTGAGGTGTTAATGGGACGAACATTTTCAGAAGACATCCCTACTGATAGCTCTGCATTTATCCTCAATGAAAGTGGCTGGAAGAGAGCCATTGAGGAGTATGGGGAAAGCTGGAATGAACCCATTGGAAAAACCATTGAATACTATACAACTCATAGTGGAGATTGGGCGATGGATAAGAAAGGTGTGGTCGTTGGGATAGTAAAAGACTTTCATCACCATTCACTGGAGCGTGAGATTGATCCGTTGGTCATTCATAATGTGCCTGGCAGGAAACTGATGGTGAAGGTAGATTCGGAGAAAACAAATGAAGTCATTGCATCCATTGAAAACCTGTGGGCAGAATGGAATGTACCAACCACTTTCAATTATCAGTTTTTAGATGAAGAATTTGAAGCAGCCTATCGGGATGAGGATCAATTCAACCAGTTCATTTTGATCTTCTGCATGCTTGCAATAGCCATTGCATGCATGGGACTTTATGGGCTTTCTTCCTTTGTGGCAGAGCAGCGCATCAAGGAAATCGCCGTTCGCAAAGTGCTTGGAGCATCAGAGAACAAGATTGTCGGTATGCTTTCCGTAGACTTCCTGAAACTGGTTGGAATTTCTGTACTGGTTGGAACTCCGGTTGCTTACTATTTCATCAATCAATGGCTGGCCAACTTTGCCTACCGGATTGATTTGTCATGGTATTATTTTGTCGTTGGAAGTATTGCCGCTGCAGCTATCGCCATTTTAACGATCAGCTATCATTCCATCAAAGCTGCTACCTCTAATCCGGTGAATAGTTTACGGACGGAGTGAATTGTGGGAATTAGGAGTGTCATTAAGTAGGTACATCCGCTATATTTGAAAGGTAGATAAACGCCATGCGGCGTTTACATTATTTTTAGGCGCAACAGCGTATCTCTGGATAGAGAGTTTTACCATTTTAATATTTTTATGAATGAGGAAGACGTTAGAGGGAAAATTTTATTACCATTTCTAAGTAATCTTGGATTCGGTGAGTCAGAGGTTTTCTTGGAAAACTCATTCACTATCAGGCTCGGAAAATCAAGAATTAAGACAGGAAGATCAGATATATTGTGCAAAAGGCATGGGCAGAATCTCTTCGTCATTGAGTTAAAAAAAGATTCAAAGAGTATTGATCAAAATGACATTGAACAGGGAATCTCTTATGCTAGACTTCTTCAAGATAATATTGCTCCGTTTACAATAATTACTAATGGTAAAGACACCAAAATTTTTGACACGATATCTAGAGAAGACCTGACTGGAAGTAAAATTTCCGAAAAGTCAAGTTTTTGGAAAGATGGTTGTACTATTTCAACAGATTTTGACCTGAAAATAAGATATGAAGCTCTTAAAAACTTCATTTCATTTTCTCCAGCGAATCTAAAGTTATTTTGCAAAAATCAGGTTCAAGATAGAATGGGGACAATAATTGGAAACATCGAAAACCCATATTCAAAATTCATAAAAGAACTTCATGTTCAAAGACAAGACCTACAATCGGAATTCACGAAATTTATTACTTCGAATACATCTGTTTTTGGATTGATAGGAGATGCAGGAGTTGGCAAGACTAGTGCTATTTGTTCCTTGACCCTCCAACAGCTGGAAGCAGGAATCGTCTTCTTTTATAATGCTGCATTAATTAACAAATCGCCTTTAGAACACATTGCTCAAGACCTAAATCTTGCGTTTTCAAGTCGGGCTGAAAGTGATGTAATACTTAAAAAGCTTGATGAATTAGGACGATTTTTAAATCAAGATGTAACAATCTTCATTGACGCAATTGACGAACATACTGGTTCTAATCTTGCTCTAGAATTGAGTGAAATAGCATTGATCGTCAGGAACTTAGAGAGAATCAAAATTTGTATAAGTTGTAAGTCCAATATCTGGGACAGTGTCCTGAGAAAGAATAGTAATCCCACTCATTTATTTGAAGAGTTACACAAATTCCACCCACCCATTTCTAAGCTGAATAATTGCCCCGGGTTTCTTTTGGAAAATTTCACTAATGAAGAGCTTGATTCTATAATTCCTTTATATCAAAAGACATTCGGATTCAAAGGGCAAATTTCGGACTCAATCTTAAAGGAATTAAGAAACGGATTCTTCTTAAGAATTTTCAGCGAAGTTTACAGTCAGAGGGAAATACCGCAAGAGATAGATGATAAAAAGTTAATCAAAAAATACCTCAAGCAATCTCTTGATAAAACCCATTTAGGATTTGAGGTAGGAGCGAGAATACTTTCAAAAATTGGTCAAGTTATTACCAATCATAAATACAGTTCATGGGAGGCTTTCCGTGACGAAGGGTTAGATATTGAAAGTCTTGTAGAGAAGTTAGATTTTCAGACAGATGAAACAATTCCAGAAGACCTGTTTACTCGCAACATCCTAATTAAATCCTCAATCGAAGATTCTTACAATGTTTCTTTTTATTATTCAAAAATTCGCGACTATGTCATTTGCTTTCATTCTTACAAACTTGACAAGCTTAGCGATGATGAATTTTATGACAGCCTGGAATTGTTCTACGAGAACCATATAGGGCAAAGTGCAATTACATTCTATGTCCGAAATGCACCACCTAGTCATAAAGCAGCATTAGTCAAATTCATAAAGGATAAATCGCACCAATATGCAAATGACTATAATTCATATTTGGAGCACCATTTCAAGAGGTTAAAAACGAAATTTGATCCTAAGACGGACGGAAATATCGGCATCTTCCTTCCAGAAGATTTGTTCTTTGGTCATGGTTACGCTCTGTTTCCTTTAGGTTCTAATTCGCAAAACATTGTTCAATTCGAAAATCTTAGCTTGAATTCAAATCATCAAGACTTATTTTTTCATAAAGGAGTGCAATCAATACATGGAAGTTTCTACCCATTATTGATTCGTGATCAAGCAAAAAGTATTCAAGAAAACATATTCAAACAGCTAAAAGAAATAATAAAAAAAGGTAGAATTAGTGTTTATAATTCAGATATTCTTCTTCTAGAACAAGTTTCTACAATCTTATATTACTATCATCAAAAGCTCGGCTACAGTTTTTCAATAAGCGATTTTTACCTTCCTAGATTTGACTTAATCTATCCAATAGATTTAAATGAATTGAAATATCGATTATACAAATTCCGAGCTATCGAGCACTACAAAAGAGAAAATTACCGAAGTAAGCCAAGATTGGATTCTACAGCAATTGAGGTAATGGCAAATAGGGCCGTTGAAGAACAAATTGAAATACCCCCGTTGAATGTCCATGGAGATTTCCCTCCTTTTGAGGAGCTAAATAAAATTGTAGACATTCTACTCGGCAAAGGGTATTCGGTCCTTTCTGAACATCACCTCCCATGTCCAGATATATCCATAGCTGACACAAAAGAATTACAGGAGAAAAACAGGAAGTTTGAACTTTCTAAAATCCGACCTTCCCAATTTAGTGAGGCACAGGCCAGATTATATGTAGAAACTTTCATAAGGCACTTCGATACCAGTTATAGTAAATTCATTGAGTACGCTTTCCCAACGTTTAAAGAACAATTTCACTTTTATACAACTTCACCCCACGAGTACTTTATTTATATGAAGGATGAGGATATCTTAAAATGGGGAGTAATTGGATACAGAAAATCAACTGATAAAAAAGTTAAAATTCATTATAAGCAATATACTTCTTCAAATGAACCATTTGAAAAGGGAGAAACAAAAGTGTTAATAGGATTTTCGCTCGACCAAATCCTACATAATGGTTATTATGATGTTATTAAGACGGTAGATCATATAAACACTCCTAAAGTTGACGATTTTTGTGTCTTAAGGAATTGGATTTATAAATTTCTTAAGAACGATACGAAGGAGCTTTTTAAAGAAAACAATGTATAATACTAAGGCACAAATCTCCCTGGAATAAAGCGCCTAAAAAACACTATCATCCATAAGCTACTGAGCCACTTTTAAAGGTACTTTTAAGTCTCCAGCTTCTTGATGCACCACTATCGATCTCCATTATGTGAATTTTCAAAGTCCAATGCTGTTTGTCAATAGTTTACGGACGGAGTAGGTCAATCTGAATTGTCAATAAGGCTTAATATCCTTTTCTCATATTCATCCAGCGTAATTGGATGAAAGATTGGTGTGATATAATTAGCCATTACTTTACCATCATTACCAACCAAAATATGCCTTGGAAATAACTTAAACTTGAATAACTCTTCACAATTCTTAAATCCTCCCACTGAAATAATATCATCATAGTAATTGCCATATTTCTTGATAACTTTCTCTATTCCACTCTCTGAGGTAGGAGTAATTGCTACAAATCGAACCCGTGGGTCCTCTTTATATTTTTCAATTATTTGCTTTATGTAGTGCTTTTCCTGAGCACATCCGCGGCACCCTTTAAACCAAAAATCCACTACAGTAAGTACATAATTGGAATCTATAAAACTGAACTCATCTCCATTAATGGTAATAAATGTTGAATCAGAAAAAATTTCTCCTACAGGAATCCCTTTTTGGAATTCATCTTCCATTTCATGATCAAGTAGACTTCTGTAGTACTCGTCAGGGATTTGTGATTGTCCGTCCTGGGCAAGGATAAAAAACCAACTTACAAAACATAACAGGGATAAAAAAAGCCTCATTCTGTATCACGTATTTTCTTGAAAAATAAGGTTTTACATTGAATTTCGGACTAAAGAAAGCATCCTATACCCTTTTGTACTTTATTTCTGGCATCATTTTTTCCTATATCATAATCAATAGGTCAAATGTTTCACCAAAATGAATCACTATGAAAAGGCTATATATACTCTTTCTGATTGCATTAATCGGACTTTCAAGTTGCAACCGTGGAGAAGGCATACCCGGCCCAAGAGGTTATGATGGACGAGACGGGATTGACGGGGTAGATGGTGAAGAAAGCTATGCGTTTGAATACGAGTTTAGCTTCACAGCGCCTGAATATAGTGTTCTATTGAATCTTCCTAACGATTTTGAGATGTTGGATTCGGATGTGATGCAGGTTTACTTTCTGTGGGGCGTAGAAGATGGAGTTGAAATCTGGCGTTCACTGCCTCAGACATTGTACTTCAATGACGGCATGCTGGAATACAACTATGACTTCACCAAATTCGACGCAAGGGTTTTTCTTGATGGTACGGTAAACCTGGATGGATTGGGTGCGGATCTAACAGACAATTGGATCGCGCGGGTAGTAGTGATCCCAGCACAGTTTACCGGACGTATCGACTATTCAGATTATAACGCAGTAAAGGCGCATCTCAATTTATCAGACTCGAAGTTGGCAAGCTCAGATTATCCAACAAGACCATATTAAATTCATTAAATAATGACCGGGTTAATTGATTTAAACCTGATCATATAACATTCAAACAAGCACTTCGTTGAATTTTCAATGAATCGCTTAAAAGAATTTTTCTGGCTATGTGCCGGAGTGAATAAATCCATCTTATCCAACTGCCCCTCTGAATCCAGCAAATATGTGGGCATTGGAGCTACCATCTTTTTCACAGGGGTATTTGCTGCGCTGGCCGGAGGCTATGCACTTTACACCATTTTCGATAGCTATTGGATAGCCGCAACATTCGGTATTATCTGGGGACTCATGATCTTTAACCTTGATCGGTTTATCGTTTCCAGCATGCGGAAGAATGGTGATTCCAAACAGGAATGGATCAGTGCCATCCCACGGCTTATCCTTGCCATTATCATTTCCGTCGTGATCGCCAAACCACTTGAACTTAAAATTTTTGAAAAGGAAGTAGAGGCTGAAATATCTCATATGATCCAGGAGGACTTAGCCGCTCAGGAACATACCGTGAAAATGCGATTCAATGAAACTAGGGAACGATTGAATGCTGAAATTCTAGTGCTTAAGAATGAGATAGCTGAAAAAGCTAATAAAAGGGATGAATTGAGAAAAATCGCGCAAGAAGAGGCCGATGGAACCGGAGGATCAAAGCAACGCAATGCCGGGCCTATCTATCAAATCAAAAAAGCTGATGCGGATAAAGTAGAAGCTGAACTGAAGGCATTGACAACTACCAATAGTCAATTGATTAATGAAAAAGAACTGGCATTGGCCGAGTTGGACGAACAAGAAAAGGCTGCCCTTGGAGAAATGAAAGAGAGTCAGCTCACAGGGTTAGCCTCGCGAATCGAAGCATTGGATCGACTGACAGATAAAAGCAGCGCAATTTGGGCAGCTCATTGGTTCATCTTGCTCCTATTCCTTGCAGTAGAAACTGCTCCTGTGTTTGTAAAGCTTATTTCTCAAAGAGGCCCCTATGATTTTGTCTTAAAGAAAGAAGAGTATGGTGTTGAGGCTTCCTACTATGAGGATCTGGCGAAAGTCAATGCGATTATCAAAAAACGATCAACACGACTTACAGAAGAAGAAATCGATTACGTTCAAAATCGCCTTTCACTAAGCCTGGAGAAGACTTAATAGCTACTTACCGGTTACTTCGGCAGATACTTATCAGGAATTGGATTGCCTTCGCGCTCTCCTGTCCAGTAAATATTTACTACCCACCATCGCTCACCATCATTCATGAGTTGGATACTGTTGATTCCTCGAGTAAAGGGTTTATCATCTGACTCACTGCGGTAAGATTCATAGGTGCTAAAAATGTGTGTCACAGAGCCGAATGTTTCAGTCACTCTGAATATCTCCTTTTCAAAGAATCCGTTCTCTTCCAACCATGCTCCGGATGTTTCAATATAGCCATCTGGTGTCATTGCCCGATACCCAATCTTTCCATCTTCGTTTGGACCGGATGGAAGTAACGTGGCATCCTCGGTAAACAGGTACTTGAACAATTCCCAATTCCTCTTCTCCCCGGCTTCACCGGAAATGACATCATAGAGTGTTTCGATCGTGCTATCCAGAGTTTGTACTTTGCTTAGGTACTCATCCTGTGCTGAAGTCATAAAACCAATGCTCAGAAAGAAGATTAGTGTTGCTAATTTTTTCATCATTCCTTTTTAAACAAGTTACAAATAAAAAATCAGCCACTCATATCAAATCACCCTATCATAATTAAGAATATGCCTAACTTAAATGTTCCTAAACCTAACCTATATCTAAGTATGAAAGCTCTTAAGTTCTTTATTCTAACTATCTGTTTTTCTGGCCTGCTCAATGCGCAATCCATTCGCGAGCAGCTGGAAGAAATCGCTGTAATCGATCAAAAGGTGATGATGCCCATGCGTGATGGAATCCGTCTTGCCACGGATATCTACCGACCAAAGACCAACCAAAAAGTACCGATCATTTTCTCACGTACTCCTTACAATTTCAATTCATGGGGGGATGGAGAGGAACGAACAAGAACCTATGAACGAGCATTTGAAGCAGTGAAAAGAGGATACGCGTATGTGGTTCAAAACGAACGAGGAAGATATTTCTCTGAAGGAGAATGGGACATTTTAGGCGTACCGCTGACAGATGGTTATGATGCCTTTTCCTGGATGAAAGACCAGGCATGGAGCAATGGAAAAATAGGAACGTTGGGTTGCTCATCCACTGCTGAATGGCAGATGGCAGTCGCTGCTTTGGACCACCCGTCTCATGCCGCTATGGTGCCGCAAGGTTTTGGAGCCGGAATCGGTACCGTAGGTGATTATTATGAACAAGGTAACTGGTACCGAGGTGGCGCATTTCAAATGCTGTTTGCATCGTGGCTCTATGGTGTGGAGCATGATAAATTCAAGCCACGCATTCCGCAAGGAGCTACACAGGAAGACCTTATCCGAATTTCACGATTCTATGACCTGGCACCTGAAAATCCTGAAGTAGACGATATGTTGGCGGCTATGTCGCATCTGCCTGTACAAGACATGCTGGTGAATATGGGAGGCAAACGAGAGATCTTTGACAAAATGATCCGAAGAAAACCCAATGATCCGGCCTGGTTTGAGGGCGGACTTTACCACGATGATATGGAAATTAAGAAGCCGGGATTTTGGTTTGTGTCCTGGTACGATGTTTCTGTAAGTCCAAACATTGCGCTCTTTAATCACCTGAGAAATAATAGTGACCCTGAAGTAGCCGATAACCAATACCTGGTGATTGCGCCTACACTTCACTGCGGTTACACCAGAGCGACCGAGAATACCATAGTTGGAGAAAGAAGTGTGGGCGATGCGAGACTCAACTACGACGAGCTGGTTTATGGGTGGTTTGATCATTGGTTGAAAAACGATGGGGAGAGTGACTTCCTGGATGACCTTCCTCGCATTCAATACTATCTGATGGGTAAGAACGAATGGAAAACCGCCGAAACCTGGCCGCCAAAAGAAGCCAGCATGACTTCATTTTATTTGGATAGTGATGGAAACGCAAACAGCCTTTTTGGTGATGGGAAGCTTACCCTTTCGCCTCCTGCTGAACCGAATCAGGACAATTACACCTATGATCCAAACAATCCTGTTTACTCTTATGGAGGAAATGTCTGTTGCACAGGTAATGCCATAGAAAATGGGGCTCGGGATCAGCGAGAAATGGAAACACGAAGCGATATCCTGGTATATACTTCTGATCCACTGACGGAGGGGATTGAAGTTTCAGGTTTTATTGAAATGTCGCTGTTCGTATCATCAGATGTAAAAGACACGGACTTTACGGTGAAGATCATTGATGTGTATCCCGATGGTACAGCATACAATCTAGATGAGACTATCCAACGAGCCCGATACAGAGAAGGCTATGACAAAGAAGTCTTTATGGAAGAAGGCGAAGTTTATCAAATCGATTTAACGCCACTTTCTACCAGCAACTATTTCGAAAAGGGACACAGAATCAGAATTGAAGTTGCCAGTAGCAACTTCCCACGATTCATGCGAAACCTGAATACCGGAGGAAACAACTATGATGAAACTGAAGGAATTGTGGCTCACAATACGATCCATCATTCAGCGGAGTATCCTTCTCAGATTAAGCTGCCAATTGTAGGCAAGCTAAAGATTGAAGACAGATAGAGACAAATTACAGGTTTATCCGAAATCAGGTTTCAGGTATGTGAATTATCAAAAATCTTATCTGAAGCCTTTTTATTTTGTGACTAAAGAATGTGCTCTAAAGTGTTGAAAATAATCACTTAGCTATCTTAGGTCCATGAAAAAGACGGTGTACTGGCATGTGCTGTTCTGGATAACTTATATGTCCATTTTCACTTTCGTGGAAGGAGGCTATTCCAACCAATTTGATGTTGCATTCTACATGGAATTGGGCTTTTTGCCTTTTCGTCTGGTCGTCGTATACATTAACTATTTTCTACTTCTCCCCAGGTTCCTGGAAGACCGAAAGCTGTCGAAATATATCCTCCAGACATTGGTCTTTATTGTTATTACCAGCTTTCTCCACCGGGCATTCATGTACTTTTATTTGAATGACATCTTGTTTCCAAACTGGAATCCTGGAGGTTTCCCTCGGCCATACAAACTCGTACAGTCTGCTATGATAATCGCTTCCCCAATGATCTTTTTGATCGGGATTGAGGTACTCATCAGATGGCTGGATTCTGAACGAAGGGTAGAGCGATTGGCAGGCGAAAAAGTGAAGGCTGAGCTGAGTTATTTGCGATCTCAAATCAATCCTCATTTTTTCTTCAATACGCTCAACAATCTGTATGGTCTTGCTTTAAAAAAATCGGACAAGACACCTGAAGTAGTGATGAAACTATCCGAACTCATGAGCTATGTTTTGTATGATGCCGATAAGGAAACTGTGCCACTTACGAAAGAATTGGATCAGGTGGAACGCTACATTGCCCTGGAACAAATTCGATACGAAAATCGATTTGATGTGCGATTTGAGACTGAAGGTGAGGTCGATCATTTCCCAATTCCTCCGTTGATATTGCTACCCTTTGTAGAGAACAGCTTCAAGCATGGGGTGAATAAAACAACCAAAGATGGCCGGGTTGATATTTTAGTTTTGGTGAATAATCAAACGTTTGAGTTTACCATTCGCAATAGCATTCCAAAGAACAATTCAGAAGCAAAAGAAACCGGTGGATTAGGTATTTCGAATGTGAAAAAGAGACTGGAATTACTCTATGGAGATAAACAGCAACTCGAATGCACCGAAAAGGAAAATGAGTACATTGTAAAACTTACCATCCAAAGATCATGATGAAGCTAAGATGCTTGATAGTAGATGACGAACCCATTGCACAGGACATTCTGGAGGATTACATTGAGCCATTCGATCAGATAGAGATTGTAGCCAAATGCTCCAATGCAATTGAAGCCACGACAGTGTTACATGAGCAACCCATCGATCTGATTTTTCTTGATATTGAAATGCCACAAGTGGATGGTTTGTCCTTCATCAAGAACCTGGAAAAATCGCCCAAAGTAATCATCACTACTGCCTATCGGGAGTATGCGCTTGAAGGACATGAGTTGAATGTGATTGACTACCTGCTAAAGCCAATTTCGAACGAGCGGTTCTTGAAGTCCATTAACCGAGTCCTCACAATTCCTGATAAAGTCGCAAATAATCAACCATACATTTATCTTAAAGTGGATATGAAAATGGTTCAGGTATTTCTGGATGAGATCAAATACATCCAGGGTCTTAGCAATTATGTGCGCGTCTTTTGTGACGATCGTACGCTGATCACCTATCAAAAAATCAGTCACCTGGAAGAGGTGCTTCCCGGTCAATTCATGCGATCGCATCGATCATACATTGTCAACCTTCACAAGGTTTCATCCTTTACTAGCCAGGACCTGGAGATTGGGGATACGGCCATTCCAGTTGGTGGAAATTACCGCGAAAACCTCATGGCTGAATTATCCAGACATCAAGCCTAAATTTTCTTTGCAACAATCTCTCTGTCAGGGTCTTTAACAGTAAGCGACTTCACCTGATCACCATCAAACTGAAAGGTAACTTTTATAGATGGAGCACCACTGTAGTTAAATTGATTTTTCCCAGTTTTATAAAGCGCGCCCCCAAATTCCCCGATAGCTCCTAGTGACAAGAGCTTACGCATATTGAGCTGGATAGAGAATCCCTCTTTTTCTCCTTCACCGTACTTGTAATCTCCCAGATATTTTGGCTTCTCACTTTCCGGTACTTCCTCATAGCTTGGCCCATCTGCATCTCCCAGATCCTCCAGGTAATCAATGAGCTTTTTACAATTGTCAACTTCCTGAGTGCTCATCTTATCCTCCATTCGCAAACCCACCTTGGCATGACTTAGCAAACTGATGCCATGTGGACCTAACGAGGCTTGAATGCCGGGACTCAATTGAATAATGCCTTTGACGGTCTCAAATGCGCCCAACGTAGCAAATGTGAATATGTCCGGAGTGGCACCTTTGCTTAAAAGGTAATGGATGATGTCTCTTCTACCTACGTGAGAGGCCGCACCAATCGCAGACTCAAAATCGCCGAACCGCCATTCCCAGGTCGCCCTTGCCAGTTCCGGTCGTTTATCAACCAATTTCTTCACGGTATCCAAATCAAAATGTGACTTTCCAACCACCTCACTCACCAATTCTGGTTCCAGTGAAGGATATGCAGGATATGGTTTTCCTATGGAAGGGTGATCCTTTTCGAAAATGGATGCGCTTGTTGTAAATGGAAGTGAAAGCCCTACAATACCTAATGCTGAGCCCTTTAGTATTTTCCTTCGAGAGATTAAGTTTTCATTTTTCATATCTAGTACGTTCTGGTCCATTCGGATCTATTCGCTTCTTTCCACTCCTCACCTTCTTTGGATTTGTGATAGGTGACTGCACGCATGCGGTTACGCTCTTCGATGTAGTGTAAATCTCGTGTAAAATACTGCTGACCTTCAGCTGTGGTTGACTTGAATTGAATATCGATGTGCTTACCTTCATAAGTCTGAATAGTGCCTGTGGCATAAGATCCCCAGGTCGTTCGGTGCACATAGAATATACTTTGATTTGCTTTATCAATGAAGTTCCAAACCTCAATCAGCTGGATAGTGTCGCCATTGTTTTTGACGCCATAGATTGTCCCGATGACTGATTCGTCATCGGACCAGATAGAAAAATTCATGTAATAGCTTTTATAACCTTCAGGTTCGCCATCATTGTCCTCATTGATGGAAGTCCAGGTGCCACCAACTACATAGTTGATCAATTCTTTCAGGGAAAGATCTTGTCCTTTAGACACGATCGCTATCAGGAGTAATAGGAATGTTAAAGTCCTCTTCATTTTAAGTCGATTTTTAAGATAGTTGGTGCTGATATTTCGGGAGCGAGCGACCCATCTTCATTTACTTTTTCAAATTGTGCATTAGCAATGTAATAAAACGTATCTCCCACAATCACACCAGTAGTAGGATGATCCATCGCGGAGTGATTCAGTTCTAAAATCTCAGATTCCATCACCGCATTCTGGGGCATGCTCAATCGATATCTTGCTACCTGTGACAGATCGGGTTGAATCGCGATCAAGCTATTCTTATAAAAGTAAAGTCCGTCTGCACTCTCTCTTCCGGTAAGCTTAATATCATTAGCAATATTTAGTGAAGTGGCTTCACTGGTTTCCAGCGAGATTTTGGCTATCCCGTCAGAGTGAGCCACGAAAAGGCTTTTTCTGTCATTCGATATATCCAGGCCATTAGGGTACCTGATCAGTTCGCTTTTTGCATATGGCTCCAATTGATCAGTGTCACGATCAATTTTATAAATCGTATGCTCAGAAAACATGTGGCTGGTATAAACATCTCCATTTTCATCAATGACCAGATCATTAAAAAAGTGGACTTCCCCCGGTTTTTCAAGCGTATATTTCTTAATCAGCTCTCCAGTATTGAGGTCTACTTTAAAAATTCCTGCCGGTCTTCCTTCTTCATCATCTTTAAATGAATAGCCTACCAAGTTTCCTCCTCCCGAACTACAAAACCAAAGCTCGTCTCTTTGCGGGTCTACCTTGATTCCAATGACCATCCACTGTCCAAATTTGCCTGAAGCAACAAAGGTTGATTGATTCCCATCGGCATCTACTTTGGTGATGGTTCCTTTTCGTGTACTCCCCACGTAGAAGGATTGCGAGTCTGGATCGTAAGCGACACTTTCAGGCAGTAAGTCTTTCTCGGCAAGGGTGAAAGCGACCGTGCTATTTTGAGCATGGAGATTAAAAGTGATGACAGTAAACAGATAACAGATTGATTTAAGCATTGTTTTTAAAGGAATATTACGCTTAAAACACCTCAGCTATTCAATTTCTATTCGGATCATTTAAATGCTTATTCAAATTGGTTGAGTCTTTATGTGAACCACATAAACCGTCATTCTGAAGCTTCTAAAAAGGCTTCAGCCTTGAGAAGCTGAAAGAATCTCCTTGATCTAAGGGACTCTCACGCCTTCGCCCACGCACTCCCTCCCACATGAAGGCTCAGAGTGACGTTGTGTTGGTTTTGTTGATAAGTACCTGGCTAACAAAAAATCAAAAGAATTAACTTTAGTGACAGACAAATACCTACTCACTATGAAAAAGCTCGACAAAAAAGACATTGATCCTAAAGTATTTAAGCTCTATGATGATTATGCTCACAATCGGATGGAGCGAAGAGAATTCATTGAAAAGCTTTCATTGTATGCTGTTGGAGGATTGACCCTTACTTCACTTATGAGTTCCATCATGCCTAACTATGAAGCCATTCAAATAGCTCAGGATAATCCGAAGCTCAACACTGAAACGATAGCGTATAACTCTCCCAAAGGTGGCGGTACCATCAATGCTCAGCTTTCCCGACCGAAAGACGCGAAAGGAAAGCTCCCGGGAATTGTGGTCGTTCATGAAAATCGTGGCTTGAATCCACACATTTCAGACGTAGGAAGAAGAGCAGCTATGGCCGGTTTCATTTCAATTTCGCCAGATGCATTAACTCCACTGGGTGGCTATCCGGGCAATGATGATGATGGCAGAACGATGCAACGAAAAAGAGACCGAAACGAAATGCTTGAAGACTTCATCGCAGCATTTGAGTATCTAAAAAATCACGAGGAATGTACCGGAAATGTAGGGGTTGTGGGCTTTTGCTTCGGCGGTTGGATTTCGAATTTGATGGCTGTGAAAGTGCCTGGCTTAAAAGCCGCAGTTCCTTTTTACGGTGGTCAGCCAGATGCAGAGTTGGTCCCTGATATACAGGCACCTTTATTACTTCATTTTGGTGAATTGGATGAGCGTGTGAATGCCGGATGGCCTGCTTATGAAAAAGCACTGAAGGAAAACAACAAGGAATATCAGGCCTACATTTATCCAAATGCGAACCATGGGTTTCACAACGACACAACCGTCCGGTATGATGAAGAGGCAGCTAAATTGGCATGGGATCGTACGATTGAATTTTTTAGAGAGAATTTAAAGTAGCCCTAACAAAAAACCGTCATTCTGAAGCTTATCGAAAGGCTCTCAGACTTGAGAAGCTGAAAGAATCTCCTTAATCAAGGGGGCTCTCGCGCCTACACCAACACTCTTGGCCATCACCTGAAGGCTCAGAGTGACGTAACGGTTTTTGTTGGGATTAAATGGAATTCAGATAATCCAATTATCTTAATACAACAATCCCGAAGCATCCGATTGCCAATATTCTTTAGTGTCGATATCCATTACCGTAAGTTTACCATGCCATCCTGCCCCTGTATCCAAATTCCAGACATTGAAAGCCTGCATTGGTGTGTCTTGCAGCCACTTAATTGTTGGCGTATGACCGATGTAAATTTCTTTGAAGGCATTCAAAAAATCAGGTTGACGACCTGTAGTTCGTGCTTCCATTGACTTCAACCATAAGCTACGATCCCAGTAACAATTTGAAGATGGTTGCTCAAAAGATGGTCCTTTCGGATTGGTAAATCCTGCATGAATGAAAACACGATTTTCTTCATCAACATGAAAATCAACCTGTTCTTCAAGAAATGTCAAATGTTTAGACCTGTCGATTTTATCACCTGCCTGGATGTAAGATTGAATAGTGGAGATACCACCGTTATCCGGCCATGCCGGGTTTACTTCTTCGCTTCTCAACCATTTTTTTAGCCATGGATCGTGATTACCGCGGATGGCTACCAGCTTTGAAATCTTGATGAGTTTTTCAACAACCAATGCAGAATCGGGATGCCGGTCGCATACATCTCCCAGTTGGATCAGTTTATCATTTTCTAAATCAAAGCTGCACCGCTCCAGGCATTGTTCGAGGGCTTTCAAATTGCCGTGGATATCACCCATGACAAGAGTCCTGGCCATCGCTCCTAATTAAAATCTAAATGGTGAATATGTTCGTCGATGATGTCAATACGATAGGTGATGCTGTTGAGGTATTTTACCAGTTCTTTCTCGAATTTTCGAATATCCTTTTCGTATTGCTTCACTGTTTCCTTATCAAAATTATCCTGGATCACTTTTAGTATTCCACATTCTTCGGTAATGAATGCTTTGAAATTTGCAGTAGAGTATTCCGTTTCCAGTTTTTCAATATCCTCCAGTGTAGCAGCGGCCTCCTTATCCTTGCTTGTGTCAAACTTCTCCTGAACAATGAAATACAAGGTTGTGTCCCAGTGATGGATGTCGTCCAGGAGTTCAATCGTTTTAAATCGAAATTTTTCCGTTAGGCAGAACTCTTGTATTCCCTGATAGTTTTTCATCTTAATGGCGGTCTCATCCCATCGCACCGTGAGGTCGTCAATGATGGCAACAATATCTACTTCAGGTTTTTTCTGTGCTATGGATGAGAATCCGCAAAATAGCAGACAAATAAGAAGTAAGTTTTTCATGATGGTTTCTAAAGATATTAAAAATATCACTGGTTCTTATGCAGAACAGACAGACAGTTTCAAACCCTATTACATGAGTCTCATATTGGAGAAAATAAGTAGCTCAACTGATCAATACCACCTCTGCCAGAAAAACAGATAATAATCATCGTACCTATATGGATTGTTTTCCTTAACTAATTCATTGTATTCTTGTGCAATACGGACGATATCATCCTCCTCGTTGCGGTAGCCAATGATTTTGTCTTTGATCTTCTTAGCAAGCCGGGGATAATCGTCCACTAGTTTAGCTGCTTTCTTTTCAAACTTCCCTAAATAGAACGTATCATCTTTTTGGCCCTCCTTATATATGGCAAAGATGGACTCCATATTATCTCTTGTGATCGGATTGGTGATGTACTCCCGATAGACGCTGAGTGGACCTTGCTCATATACCAGCATAAAATCACCTTCTATGGCATTTTCTACTTCAGGATTTTTGAACAGATACCCATCAAAAACGATATAAATCACATTCTCTTTTTCATATCGTTCAAAATCTATGTCTTCCAATGCCTCCTTCTTGTTTATTAAACTACCTAATCCACTATAAGACCATTTGATTTCCCGAGTACCGCCATCAGCATAGATGAGTAATACCGGATAACCGGTATAGTAGGTATAGATATCATCCACCTCCCAGAATGTTTCATCGTTGATTTTCTTGGCCTTTTCTAAATATGGACGCTCAGTAAAGAAGGACTTCCATTTTTCGGATTCTAAAAGATCCTGTGAGCTAGCTGAAAGGGAGAAAATTAAGGCAACAAGAATTAGCAGCTGTTTCATTTTAGTTAAGAGGCTGTTTAAAAATGGACGTGAAAAATGATAAAAACCCTATTCAACACCAAATATCATTGCCTAAAGATTCATTTCAACCCGAATATCATAATATTGTGACATGAACCGCATTATTGTTATTCTATTATTCGTTTCCGTTTTTGGCTGCTCAGATTTCGATGATGAGTGGAAGCGTGAACCCTATGAAAGTGTACACTTCGAGAAACTTGTAGTTGTAGGCTTGTCACATGAATTACAAAATCGGATATTTTATGAACAAGAGGCTGTTTCCGAACTCAATAAATCAGGTTTCTATGCAATCGAGGGGATAGAAATTTTCCCTCAAGAAATAATGAGTTAGCTAATAATCAGGACACTATCTCATCATTAATTGCGGCCAATAATATAGACGCGATTCTAACCATCAAAATACTTCATGAAAATGATCATTCGTATATGATGCCAACCGACCATAAGAGGTTTAAAATGTATTATGGACGATGGGGTCGAAACAAAGATTTGCATGTCGGCTATTACAAAAAACCTGAGAAGTATTTTATGGTTGGTACCCTATACAACCTTACGGAAAGTCATGAGGAAAATGAGGAAACAGTAATATGGAGAGCTTCAAATATTATCTACAGCCCAGAAAGGAACCATGAAAAGAAAAAAGAATTTATTGACAATGCTATCCAACACATTACAAACCAACACCTAGTTAATTAACGACCGGCAGCTCTACTACAAAAGTTGCTCCTTTTGAGGCCTGATTATCGTACCACACTTTACCATTGATTTGATCTACGTATTCTTTCACTAGTGAGAGCCCCAGTCCGGTTGAACTCTCTTCTGCAGTCGGTTTTGAACTAAGTTTCGCGAATCTTTCAAAGAGTAGATCTTCTTCCTCAGGTCTGATACCCTGACCTTCATCCATCACCCGAACGCTAACGGTGGAATTCATTAATGTAACATCAACATGTACATCATATCCGGGAGAAGAGAATTTTATGGCATTCGAAAGCAAATTCTCGAAAATAAGAAGCAAGTAAGTTTTATCAGCGTTCACTAAAACCAACTCATCTTTCGCCTGATATTGAATTTCAATTTTTTTCTTTTTGGCAATCTCTAACATCGAGTCAATTGCTTCCACTACTACCTGATTGATATTTAGCTGTTCTATCTTAAGCTTAATACCTCCCTGCTCATTGATAGCCATGTCGAGTACTTTATTCACAAGTCCCTGAGCTTGTCCTGAAACCTTTTCAATCATAGAAATGAATTTCTTTTGCTCATCTACATCCTCTTCCTCTTTAAGGATATTCGCAATGGTCGTAATATTTGCGAGCGGGTTTTTTAAGTCATGCGCAAGTATTCGAATAAGATGATCCTTATCATCAATCAATCTTTCAAGTTTTCTGGATTGATCTGCTATGGTTTCCTTCTGTTCAGCGAGCTGCTCGTTTCGCTTCTGTAGCACCCGTAGAGCACCTGTCTGTACGGACTCAAACACAGCAGAAATGATTAAAATAATAAGCAATAACCCTGGCAGAACAGAAATAAACCATTCTGCCTTCAAATCCTGATTATACTCATATGGAAGTTTTATGCCTTGTAGCTCCAGCCATCCAAACCACAACATGGCCAGGAAAGCGAAAATCCCCCATGCGATACCATAGGTGCGGTTTACTACTAGTAGTGCTAGTACCGGAATGGATATGATCCATGGATATACTGCAGACCAAATCCCACCCGAAAAATAGGTCAAAACCAACACCGCTATAGAGCCGACCAGGATGTATGTATTGGTAATTAAAAGGAGTGGCAGACGTGTTTTTACGAGAAATGCCAAGGCTAAAAAACCTATCACGTTAAAAATCATGAGGTTGACCCCACGATCATATTCATACAACATACTAAACCAGATGTAAGAGTTTGAAAATAAGCTGGTGAGCAAACAAGACCTTACGAAGAGTCTCGCCTTTCTAAGTTTGAGTGGATCCTCAAAATAATCCGGATGAATGAAAAAATCAACTAGAGCAGCTATCATGGTTTGCAGGCTTTTGCAAAGCTACTACTTAATGAGCGATCGCAAACGCTAGAAACAAGCACTAATTTTTATGACCTACAGACATTTTTATCTAGATGAAACGCTAAATATTCTTTAGAATGTTGTCAATACAGTAGTGAAATTATAGGCTTTTAAATAGTACTTATTGCGGACTTTAACCCACTATAGGTCCAGGGCTTGTCTATAACTTGATCTATCAGTTTTTGACTGAATGCCGAATTAAGTTCTCTTTCAGGTACTTGCGCGGACACTATTACTTTTTTCATATTGCTTAATTCCAGCTTAGATAAACCCTGCAAAAACTCAATCCCTGTCATATCAGGCATATGATGATCTGTAAAAAGGTAATCCACATTATTGTTTAGCACATAATCAAGTGCTTCTTTTGGATTTTGAGTGGTCATAATATTAAAGTCATCCTTAAACATCTCTCTGAATAAGAGAAGGTTTACTGCACAATCATCAAGATAAACTGCTGTCGGCTGATTTTTACTCATATTTTGCTTTGCTTAAACTCTTGACGAAAGTAGACAGATATCCAACTGGAATATCTCGTCAACAGTACTGAAATATGACTAAGGAAAATGAGTAGTCGTCTCTAAGTAGCGTTCTCTAACGATGTAAGCGCAGCTACATTATTTGATTGTTTAAATAGTGCTAATCGCACTCTTGAGCCCTTCGTAGGTCCAGGGCTTATCAATAAACCTATCAATTAGGTTCTTTTCTATTGCCTCGCTCACCTCTCCCTCAGCTGCATGACCAGAGATCATGACTTTTTTAGGAGCTACAGATACTTTAAGCTCATGTAGTTCTCGCAGAAACTCAACACCAGTCATAACCGGCATACGTTGATCTGTAAAAACAAACTCCACATCGTTGTTTTTTAGGTATTCTAGTGCTTCTTCAGGTCTTGTGGTTGTGTAAACTTCAAAGTCCTTCTTGAACATTTCCCTAAACAGAAGAAGGTTAATCTCTTCATCGTCTAAATAAATCACTGCTGGTTTGTGCTCACTCATTATCGTCCGGTTGAATAGACAAATTTAATCTGTGTAACTGAAATAGTTTGCAATGCAATTAATTCAATTTTAAGAAAAACTACACACGACTTAGCAATAATTCTTTTAAATTTTGATATGACCATGGTTTACTGACGAAACTATCAATAAGCTTAGTTTCCAGCGCACTATCAACCTCACCTTCCTGGGTAAAGCCAGATATAATTACTTTCATGGAATCAGGAGCGACCTCTCCATCCCTCAATTCTTTGAGAAATTCCACACCAGTCATAATTGGCATCAATTGATCCGTAAGAATAAAATCGAGGTTGTTGCTTTTGACATAGTCGATTGCATCATGTGGAGATGTGGTTGTAAAAATGTCAAAATCATTTTTAAACATTTCCCTAAAGAGGATCAGGTTGATCTCTTCATCATCCAGGTAAATCAGTGACGGTTTTGACTCGCTCATAATTTAAATTTAGCTTTCTAAAGGCAGTTTAATTATAAATTCAGCTCCCTCATCCAGCTTGGAGTGAACTACAATAGTACCTCCATGCCGCTCAATAATACCATAGGTGATAGATAAGCCAAGGCCGGTTCCAGCCCCAACTTTTTTGGTTGTAAAAAATGGGTCAAAAATCTTTTGTCTGTCTACTTCTGACATTCCCACTCCATTATCTTTTATTTTCACTTCAACACTTGCTCCATTTTTAGAAGTAAAAATATCAATCTCTCCTCCTTTTCCTTTCTGATTGACTGAATCAATGGAGTTACTTATAATGTTGAGAAATGCCTGACTCAATTGCCCCTTAAATCCCTGAATTTCAGGAATCTGGTCAGCAAAATGCTTGTTTATTTTAACTGCATCCTTATGCCGGCTATTCAAAAGCAGCAGTGCAACATCCAAATCATTATGGATATCAATATTCGTTTTCTTCTCAGTTTCAGAGCGTGAAAAAATCCTCAGTCCCTTCACGATCTCAGTAGTACGTTCAGCCCCAACCTTTATACTCGTAATCATCTGATCTATAACGCCTTGCGCTTCATCGTAGCTTACATCCTCTCGTTCCTGTACCAACTCTTTAATGGATTTCTTTAAATTTTTATCATCTTCATCCAGCTCAGTCACATGAGAAATCACCGGCCTTATCTCGGAAAATTTATCACTTAACACATGTATACCAGAATAAACGAAGTTGATGGCATTGTTAATTTCATGAGCTATACCGGCAGTAAGTACACCAAGAGAAGCCATTTTTTCTGATTGTACCAGTTGAGATTGGGTATCCTGAAGCTCGTCCAAAAGACGTGCAAGATCCTCCTTTTGCTCTGCAAGCTTTTTAGCAGCTCTTTTCCGTGCTCGATAAGCGGTAAATATGAGAAACAAGAAAACGACAACTACAACTAAGAATAGTATCAGAAATACTAGTGCGCTTTGCTGAGAATTTACGACGGTAGACATTTCATCAAGCCTTTGCTCACGTTGTGCAATCTCTTCATTCTGAGCTGCGATTCGTTCTTGTTGCTCTGCCAGCGTTTTATTTCCTTCTTCTACCTTATCGGCTTGAAGTGAAATTTCTTCAGATAATACTGCTAGCTGCTTTTCCCTATTATCCAATTGAGAAGTTAGCGCTATTAATTTTTTCTCTGACTCTGCGAACTCTTCCCTCAGGCTATCAAGAATACTGTTCTGGTCATCAATCTGGCTTTGCTTAAAAGCAATCTCATCGTTTCTATCCTGAATAATCCGATCCTGCTCACGAAACAACCTTCTGGAGACTGTTGTAGCAAAATTCAATGAGTCGAAAACAACTTTCAGCTCCTGGGCTCTCAGCTCCATCGCCCGTACAGAATCTCTCACCTGCTTGAAAATTTTAGCTAAATCAACTTCAGAGCCGCCCAGAGATCGCATTTCAGATTTGATGATCAAACCCTGATTGGTCACATTCGCCCGATTGATCTCAAATGTTAATGCTTCAGAGCTTTTATCTAAAATATTGACCATGACATCCCGCTGCTTGTCGTACCTATCAGTAAAAAGCAGCGTTGGTGTCCCTCCAATACGATCCAGTAAAGAAGGGATGGTTGAATTGTATCTATTAGTTACCATAATGGCATCAGCTCCTTGCGGAACCATCACATAACTAGTGAAGGTAACCTCTACATTTCTGCCGTCTATTTTTTGCGATTGACTAGTCTTTCTAAACTCACTTTTGAGTGCCTCGTCGGTTGTGATAACATGGATTTTGAATGGCGTAGATTTTTCTGGCCATTCAATGTTCTTGGCGATTGAGTAAGTCAAACGGATCATCTCCTTTTGGCGATCAGTTTGAGCAAAAGTGAAGCAAGCGCATAAAAGCGTTGTAAGTGAAAATATTATTTCCCGTTTTATCTTCATATAGGACTGGTGACAACTCGAAATATAGTGATTTTAAACGGGTTCATACAAGCTATTAGATAAGTCTCGTCCATGATTAGATAAAAAACGTATGTACATAGAAATATATATTTTACTAAAAATATTAGTAATTTTAACTCATGGAAAATTCTTTCATATTACACATGGATTTAGACACGTTTTTTGTGTCTGTAGAGCGGTTGAGAGACAGCCAGTTGAACAACAAACCAATTCTAATTGGCGGGTCTAGTGATAGAGGTGTAGTCGCTGCTTGCAGCTATGAAGCTCGGAAGTTTGGCATTCACTCTGCCATGCCAATGAAGCTGGCCATGCAGCTGTGTCCGGAAGCTATCGTAATCAAGGGTAGTCATACCGATTATACGAAGTTTTCCATGGATGTGTCTGAGATTATCCGGGAAAATGTGCCCGTCTTCGAAAAAACCTCCATCGATGAATTCTATGCCGATCTCACGGGAATGGATCGATTCTTCGGGTGCTTTAAGCTGGCATCAGAGTTAAGGGATAAAGTGATCGACAACACCGGACTCCCAATCTCCTTTGGTCTGTCCATTAATAAAACAGTTTCAAAGGTGGCCACCGGAGAAGCTAAACCAAACAATAAAATCTGGATCAAGTCCGGCACGGAAAAGCCCTTCCTTGCCCCCTTATCGGTACAGAAAATACCGATGATCGGCGAAAAGACCTACCAAACACTCAGAGGACTGGGTGTAAGAAAAGTGCGCACCCTTCAGGAGATGCCCAAGGACATGCTGGTACAGATCTTTGGGAAGAATGGTGCCGCAATGTGGGAAAAAGCGAACGGCATAGATCATTCACCGGTAATTCCTTATTCTGAGCGAAAATCCATTTCCACAGAGCAGACTTTTAATAAAGACACCACCGATATCACGCGACTAAAGAATATCATCCTGGCCATGACAGAGCATCTGGCTTATCAGCTTCGAAATGAAAATAAGCTCACTGCCTGTGTCGCGGTGAAAATCAGGTATTCGGATTTCAACACTTACACACAACAGGCTCGCATCTCCTACACTTCAGCAGATCATATTCTGATCCCGAAAGTGACCGAACTTTTCGAAAAGCTTTACGACAGGCGTCTACTGGTTCGGCTCGTAGGCGTTCGCTTTAGCAGCCTGGTTCATGGGAATTATCAGATCAACCTGTTCGAAGATACCGGCGAGATTATCAACCTGTACCAGGAGATGGACTGGATCAAGAAAAAATATGGAGACCGGTCTCTAGTGAGAGCGAAAGCTTTGGGCGTAAATGCCCTCCGCACGTTCAACCCATTTAAGGGAGATATGCGGGTGGCTAAAGTGGAAACTTAGGGAACTTGCTCTCCCCCACCCCTCTCTAAAATTAGAAAGGGGTGCCCGCCGAAGGAGGGCGGGGTGAGTTTTTTAATCATAAAATGAGATGAATAAAAGCTATTGGAATACAATAAAATCACTAGCTCGCGAGCTCAGGAAAAATCAAACTGAAAGCGAGCAAATACTTTGGAAACGTTTAAGAAACAGAAAATTCTATGGTGTTAAATTCTTCAGGCAACATCCTTTAGTGTATCATCAACATGGAAGAGATTATTTCTTCATTGCTGATTTTTATAGTGCTGAGAAGAAATTAGTAATTGAAGTAGATGGTAGAATTCATGATCAACAAAAAAATTATGATGAACAGCGTGATTTAATTATTTCTGAAAAAGGACTGAAGGTTCTGAGATTACAGAATAAAGAGATTGCAAATATCGATCTCACTCTTCAGAAAATTAAGCACTCTTTTAACTCTCCCCCTCCCCTCTCTAAAATTAGAGAGGGGTGCCCGCCGAAGGAGGGCGGGGTGAGTTAATGTACCTAAACACCCACACATATTACAGTTTCAAGTACGGTACTCTCTCCGAGGAGGATTTGCTTGCAACCGCCAAGAAATCCGGACTTAGTGAGTGCTCACTCACTGATATCAATTCTACCGCCGGATGCCTCAATTTCATACGCCTAGCTCCCAAATTTGACATCAGGCCTATTGTTGGAATTGACTTTAGAAATGGGGCCCGACAACAGTTCGTTGGCATTGCAAAAAACAATCTGGGATTTCAGGAATTGAATGAATACTTATCACAACACCTGCATGAAAAGCTGGACTTTCCTGAGCAAGCCCCTGCTTTTAAGGAGGTATATGTCGTATACCCTTTTACCTCTACATTCAATCGTACGCTTCACGAAAATGAATTTTTAGGTGTAAAACCAACCGATATCTTCAAACTACCCAGAACTCCGTGGATTGATCAACTGGATCAACTGGTCATATTGCAAACTGTCTCTTTCGAGGGAGGTGAGGCCAACAAGATCCATTTCAATATGCATCGACTGCTGAGAAGCATTGATCAAAACACGCTACTAAGCAAACTATCAAAAAGTGAGGAAGGTAACCCCAATGATGTGATGTATCCGGTAGGTACGCTTTTCGAATACTACAAAGACTACCCTGAGATCATTGTAAATACCAAGAAACTGCTAAAAAACTGCTCTATCGAATTCCAGTTTCAAGATCCGGTAAATCACCAAAACTTGAAAGTATATGGAGAGTCAGAAACCAAAGACATTGAAAAGATCACCCAACTCTGCAATGAGGGATTGCCTTATCGATATGGGGCAAATCCGAAGCAGGAAATTCTGGACAGACTAAAAATGGAATTAGACCTCATCAAAACCAAAGGGTTCGTGTCCTACTTCCTCATCAATTGGGACATACTCTGCTATGCCCGAAAGAAAGGCTACTACTACGTTGGGAGAGGCAGTGGTGCAAATAGTGTGGTGGCCTACCTTCTCCGAATCACCGATGTTGATCCAATAGATCTGAATCTCTACTTTGAGCGGTTCATCAACCTTTTCAGACAAAATCCACCTGATTTTGATATTGACTTTTCCTGGAAGGACCGGGATGACATCACCCGTTATATTTTTGAGCGGTTTGGGGGGAATGGGCAGGTAGCATTATTAGCCACTTATAGTACTTTCCAGAACAGGGCAATTATCCGGGAGCTGGGTAAGGTTTTCGGTCTCCCTCCACATGAGATCGAGAAAGTATCACAAACAGCACCTCAGGATCTCGATCATATTGGCAAACTGATCCATCGCTATGGTCAGCGATTGATAGACTTTCCCAGCCATCTCAGCATTCATGCCGGTGGAGTACTTATTGCAGACAAACCCATTCATTACTTTACCGCTACCTCCCTCCCACCAAAAGGCTACCCGGTGACGCACTTCGATATGATTGTGGCGGAGGATGTGGGGTTATTCAAATTTGACATCCTAAGCCAGCGAGGGCTCGGGAAGATTCGTGACACCCTGGATGTAATCAAGCACAATTGCCCCGATGATCCGGAGGTAGACATCCACAACTTCAAGTCTTTTAAGGATGATCCTAAACTGAATAACAAGCTGAGAAACGCTGACGCGATCGGTTGTTTTTATATCGAGTCACCAGCCATGCGCATGCTCATGAAAAAACTGCAGATAGATGAATACCTAGGATTAGTGGCAGCCAGCTCCATCATCCGTCCGGGGGTGGCAAAATCCGGTATGATGCGGGAATATATACTCCGCTACCGTTATCCTGAGCGCAGAAAAGAAGCCCACCCGATTCTCCGGGACATTATGCCCGATACGTACGGCGTAATGGTATATCAGGAAGATGTAATTAAGGTAGCTCACCTGTTTGCAAAGCTCGACCTGGGAGAAGCCGACATGCTGCGACGAGGGATGTCCGGAAAATACCGCTCAAGAGATGAGTTTTTGAAGGTGAAGGACAAATTCTTTCAAAACTGCAAAGACCTGGGGCATACGTATGAGCTGTCTGCCGAAATCTGGAGACAGATCGAAAGTTTTGCAGGCTATGCTTTTGCGAAAGGTCATTCTGCATCCTATGCAGTAGAGAGCTATCAGGCGCTCTACCTAAAAACATACTACCCACTGGAATACATGGTGGCTGTAGTAAATAATGGAGGTGGCTTTTATCGGACTGAATTTTACATACATGAAGCACGTATGTGTGACGCACAGATCGAAGCTCCGTGTGTCAACCATAGTGAAGCATTGGTCGTGATTTATGGTAAAACGATATACCTAGGAATGTCGATGGTAAAAGATCTCAATCATCATACAATTGAGGAAATACTGACAGAACGTGAGAAAAATGGGGTATTCCTGGATTTAGATGATTTTCTGGATCGGGTAAAGATTTCATTAGAGCAAATCAAATTGTTGGTACGGGTAGGCGCATTAAGAGTCTTTGGTCCTAAAAAAGACATCTTATGGCAAGTTCACTTTTCTCTAGGGGATGGTGTTGTTAAATCAAAAAACGGACTTTTTCATGTGCCTATCAAGCAGTGGACTCTTCCACCCCTCCATCACGATAATCGAGAAGATGCCTTTGATGAGATGGATCTGCTCGGATTTCCTTTGTGCAGCCCGTTTGACCTAGTAGAACTTGAACATCATGGGGTGTTATCGAAAGACCTGCCAAAGCATGAAAACCGACGAGTAGAAATGTATGGGTACCTGGTGACGATCAAGAATACGGGGACTTCCGGAGGAAAACGTATGAACTTCGGAACCTTCATCGACTATGAAGGTCAGTTTATTGACACGGTGCACTTCCCTTCTTCTGCCGCTCGCTATCCGTTTAGAGGCAGAGGCATTTATCGATTGATTGGGAAGGTAGTGGAAGAGTTTGATTTCTACAGCCTGGAGGTAGACAAAATGGAGAAGATCAACTTCATCAATCTAGAGGATGAATCGAAAGGGATGATAAGGGCGGTTTCGAGTTAATTGTTTTGAAAGGTTTATTTAATACTGAATTGCAATCTCAATTAGGCATTAAACTCTTTGTAATGAGATTTTTTTTTGAAGAGAGAAAAGCAGGTATAGACATAATACAGTTTTTGTTTATCGAATAAATATTATCAATTGATAATGTTTATAAAATAAAAACGAACTTTATTACTTGTATTCAACAAAATCATTCTAATCATTAATCAAGTGATAAAATCAGAAAGCACTAAATCTATCCTAAGTGAAGAGACCATTGAAATCAAGAACTTTCAAGAAAACAATAAAGACTATTTACATTTCGGATTTCAAAATAAGTTCACTGATTTAAACTCAGTAAGAGCAACCGATGTATGGTCTAAATATTGTGATGAAAATCCTGATAAAAAATTTATTCATATTTGGGATTGCCAAGGGATGACCGGATTTGATAATTCAGCAAAAAAAAGGTGGATGGATTGCATGGACAGGTATAGTGCGCAAACAGAAAAAATAATCTTAGTTTCTGACAACATACTCATTAGAGGAGCAGCTAGATTAATGTCTAAAGTAACCAAACATAAACTCAGTGTGTATAAAGCAGTATCTGAGATGATCATTGCTGAGATATAGTAACACATTGAATCAAAGTGGTCTGATAATATTGAAGGTCAAAATCCAATTAGCCTATTAACTAAGCAAAGTATTTTTTCGCTACAGTGATAGGAAGTAGATGATACCGGTTTTATTCTCTTTAACAAGGATGGGCTGGCTTTTTATTACCTCCTTTTACCCCACGATTCTATCCTCTTCTCGTTCGCCCATTTAAACAAATGATCATAGTCACTTCGAATCGTAATAAACTAAACGATCCTGTATAAAGGAAATAATTTCCGCTGAAACGAGTATGATGAAGATTAAGAGCCACGGATGTCTTGATGGTAAAGGTGAACTTCATCAATCTGGATGATGAATCGAAAGGGATGATACGAGCAGTTTCAAGATGATTTATTCGATGAATGATCGGATATAACCTCCTGAAATAGAAGTATTTTCACTAAATTATAGTCCTAAATTATCACCACAATGTTTAGCTTCCGCCAGCTGTTAATTATTTGTGTTGTATTGTATGCTTACAGTGCAACCTCCCAGAGAGGAAAGATCATCACCACAGCCGCCACCAGTGTGATGGACCCCAACGGGGATGGATATATATCTCTCGATAATACAGGCTTTTCCAACGACGGATATTACGTAGACGAATTTGAGATTCCTATGTTTGCGCTCCCTGTTTTCGGAGATGGGGACACTTTGAATGATGCCCAGGCCGGAGGTAATTGTGGGGTAACTGACCTCACTGTTGATAGTACCGGAGCGGCAGCCTATGCTGCATTAGATGACAATGACAACCTTATTTTCCGATTACGCTTAGCTGAAGAACGCAACAGTGTTCAGGCCTATACCATTCTAATCGACACTGATGGTAAATTAGGTGCTACCGATCCCAACAGTACTGGTGTAAATGCAGGGTTTGAAATTGATATTACATTCATTAAGAAACAAGGTATTTATGTATATGATATTGACGGAATAGATAGTTGTCCAACAGAGTTACTTTCATATGATGTAGATGATTATTCACAGGTTTCGATTGCGGATATCGTAAGCTGCGGAAATGAAGATTATTTCATTGACTTCTACTTACCATTTGGAGATTTAACCACTGAATTTGGGATTACTGAAGATAGTGAACTTCAATTCATTGTCGTCACCAACATCTCCGGGACTTGTGCCATGGCTGGGAAAATATCTGACATAGGTGGTGTTGACGATACAGAATATGGCGGGTGCATAACCTGTGCTTTTGAAGATTTAGCCTCCAACCAATGTCCGGTTCCTTTCAGTGAACTACAAGAAGGAGGAAGTGGATTTGCTTCGGGATCAACCCCGGAACCGGAGCTGGAAACACCTTTAAAAGAAGGAGATACGGTGATTTCCGGAAAGGCAGATCCAGAAGCAGAAGTTTATATTGATGTGTATGATATCAACGATGCTTTGGTTGAATCCGACACCTCTCAGGTCGACACAGATAGTCTTTGGAGTGTAACATTAACTTTGCCTCTAAGTCAGGGTGATTCTGTTGTTGCTGTTGCTCAAATAGCTGGAAATTGCGACTCACAAGCATCAGGATCCCAGGTCAGTTTTGCTGTTGTGGTACTGAACACAAAACCAACAATTAGTGGCACTGCCACAGCATTAGCATACACAGAAAATGATGGAGGTATACCAGCAGATCCAGGAGTGGTTGCAAGTGATAATGAAGATTTAGATTTCGTATACGCTACCGTTAAAATTTCCAATGGATATGAATCAACAGAAGATGCCCTGAGCTTTACCGATCAATTGGGTCTCACCGGAAGTTATGATGCTGGAACTGCTACTATGACCATTACTGGAGACGCAACAGTCGATGACTATAATACTGCGCTCCAAAGTATAGCTTATACAAATAGTAGTGAAGATCCTGTCGAATCTACTCGGACATTAACATTCATTATCAATGATGGAACAGAAGATAGTGATCCATTTACACGCGATATCACTGTTTCTGCTGAAAATGATGCGCCTGTTCTTACTGGAACAGCAGGATCTACTGAGTATACTACGGAAACTCCACCATTCGTGGTTAATTCTACTTTTTCAATTACAGATGTTGATAACACGCAGATTGCCTCTGCGGAAGTTTTCGTGGTTCAGTCTAGCAATAACACTTTCGTTGATGGGGATGAGCTAAGCTTTACAAATACAACTGAAATTACAGGCTCATACAACTCAACCACAGGTGTGCTGACACTTTCAGGTTCAAGCTCACTGGCTAATTATGCTGCAGCGTTAAATAGTATTGAATTCGAGTATAATCCACCGGGCACGGCAAATGAGAATACAAGGAAAATAACCTTTAATGTCTCAGATGGAATAAGTAACAGCAACTTCATCAACCACTTTATCACTTTTGCTACAAGTACTAACTTTCCTCCGGAAGTAATTGAGGTAAACGGAGAGCCTGTTGTGGGTGCAGTTGATTTGACCACCAATGAAGACTCCTCTGTCGAAGTTTGTTTAACAGTTAATGATCCGGACGGTGATCTGGTAACTGTGACTATTACAACACCGCCTACTAATGGAACGGCTGGCACTATCAACGAAGTAGATGGTGAATTTTGCTTCAGTTACACTCCAAATGCTGATTTTAATGGCACGGAAACTATTGTATTGGAAGCATGTGATGCTCTTAGCGAGTGTAATACCGCAAATGTCACAATCAATATTGATATTTCACCCGTTAATGACCCGCCAGTAATAGCTCCATCAACTGTATCTGCAGACGAGAAAACAACCACCGAGTTATGTATTAACCCAGGTGACATAACTGATATTGAAGGGGACACGCATGAATTTACCTCTGGAACATCTGTTAACGGAGGAACAGTAGTGGATGGCACAGCAGATGATTTATGCTTTGATTACACACCACCAACAGGTTTTATTGGAACTGATCAAGTAGAAGTGACTATATGTGATAGTGCTGATCCTACTGTCTGTTCAACAACCACAGTCGACGTGGAGGTTGTTAGCGTTAATGAAAACCCAATCATCTATGTAAATGGAATAGACTCTGAAACTATGACTATAGAAACCTTCGAGGATTCGGTAAAGGTTTTCTGTTTTTCTGTTGTGGATGTAGATGGTGATAACGTTAGTACACTTTCCATTAATAAAATTTCCGGAAACGGCACACTGATAGCGGCTGCCACTGAGTTTTGTTACGAATACACACCAGTTCCTGATGAAAATGGAATACCCTCCGTTTGGGAAATTACCATCGAAGATGATGGTACAGGAAATCTGACAGATATGGTTACAGTTACCCTTAATCTGGCGGCCGTCAATGACTACCCAACACTTGCTGACATTGCTGACCCAGCTGCCATCGATGAAGATGCAACGGAACAGACTGTTAATCTTTCGGGGATTTCTGCTGGAGGTGGTGAGACGCAGACACTCTCTGTGACGGCTACTTCAAGTAATACTGCTTTGATTCCTGATCCAACGGTGACTTATACCAGCGCCGAGGCTACAGGTTCTTTGACTTACACCCCGGTTGCTGATCAGTCCGGTACAGCCACCATCACCGTAACTGTTGATGATGGACAGGCTGCTAACAATACCGTTTCCAAAACTTTTACCGTAACCGT
>NZ_FZPD01000012.1 GCF_900188325.1 Ekhidna lutea
CATTTATGTTAACTCGGCTAAGCTAAGAAAAGTTTCGTTGAAAGTAAACTTTGTCGTTATGTTTCTACGACCTGAAGAAGATGGTGTGTAACGCTCAGGTAAAATGCTGTGTGGCCCGAGCTTTTTAAATTCCGATAAAAGTAGCGATTCTGGTTCCAACTCACAACGGTTCAGATGCAGCACGTTCCACAAGCATTTTTCCGAGTGGCAGAGAGAAAAGCAGAAAGCACGGACCTTTCCAAAAGCCAGAAATCGCGGTTCAGTAGCACTAAGAGTTGCAGATATGCAGAAGCCACATGCATTTTTACCGACTGTTAGCATTATGTTTTTATCAGTTCGTTAGCCAGTTGTTCGAATGGCTTGAGGTGGCTCTTCACAGCGAATCTTCCTAGTTGAAAAGTTGCTCCGTTGTTCAGTTGAAGTTCGATGACGTAAAAGTTCTTGGAATCTTGGAATGTTCGGATGTTGTCAACTGAGTCTAGGGTTAGAGTTGTGGTGTTCAGTCTGTGTCCGAAGAAGTTGTTATAAAAAGTTAGCGAAGAGCCGTCTGTTCTTTCAAGGGTTCGATAAAGAAAACGAGACTTGCCGATAAGCAAAATGAGTCCGAATCCAGCGATGGGAAGAGTTAGCCAGAGGTAGTTCGAGTTGAGTTGTTGTTGTCCGCTCAGATAAATAAGTGGCGCAAGTGTTCCCAGTTGAATGACCGCCATCAAAATCCGACTGAAGTTCGCATACCGTCTGCTGTTGATGTACAGTTTCTTCATTTAATAAAATTAACGCTATCGCCAATTAGCATCTTTTATTTTGACAGTTCTTCAATCTGTTGTTTAGCGAACTGGATTGCTTGTTCATCACCGTGTTCGATTGTCTTCTTATAGTATATGATCGAATTCTTGTTATCTCCTTTCAGTTTATATGCATGAGCAATGTTAGATAGGACTATAAAATCTGTTGGATCAATTTGTTCAGCCTTTAAAAGTGAGGAAAGTGCTTCGTCATATTTACCAGTTAGCATGTAGGTTATGGAAATATTTGAAAGGCTAGCAACGTGTTCGGGGTAGTATTTCAGAATCTCACTAGCGATTTCTCTCATGTTGGTTAGTAGGTCATCGTTACCAGTGTTGTAAAGTTGTAATTGATAGTCTTGTAATGATCTTAAAAACCCTTGTTCTCCCTCAGGATATTGTTCGTTATTTGTCCATGTCCAATTGTTATTGTTCTTTGAGGAGTAAGCAATTGTTTCTTTAATAGTCTTAGTGAAGTTCTCCCAGTCCATCTTTTGACCGTAGGAGTAAATCTTTCCAAACCTCATGTCAAGGCGGTTAGGATACAATTTAATTCCTTCATCAATTCTATCGATTCCTTTTTGGAATTCTGTGTCTTCATAATAAATCTGGCTTCCTATGTATCCTTTTGGTTGATTTGTACTGTCTGTAACTACCAGTTTTTTGCCTTGAGGTTCATCAGTAGTTAGAGTGACAACCTCCTTTCTACTTTTCATGAAATGGTAGTTGAAGTAACTCGTGAAAAGTTCAGAGTCACTAGGAGATTCCTTCTCCCACTTCTTTAGGACTTTGATTTGATTTAAGGTATCGCCAGATTCACAGAATTCTAGAAACTCTGTTCGATAATCCTGTCCAAATGCAAGGATAGAAAGTAAGGTTAAGGCTAGGAGAAAATATATTTTCATGAATTCAAATTAATGCTAACGTCTAGCTAGTGTGCGGATGTCCACACGTAGCTCTTTGGGTTAAAACTAGCGAACCTGAACCACACCTACAATCTGTCTTTAGAATGCTGCGTTAACCCCGGACATTCGCCAAAAGCTGGTAAGTTCTCTGGAAATCCTCTACATACAGAAGGGAAGGTGAGCGGGCCGTCCTGCGATAGTGGCTAGGTGCAGTCCGGCATATGCACACTAGCGCTTGTTAGATGTCTTTATATCCAAAGGCTACCAATAATTCTTTGATTGATTCATTGCCGGCTCTTTTAGCTAGGGTTAAGGTAAACGGATCTGGTTTTGCTCCGTATTCTAACAAAAGTTTAGCAACTCTAAGTCGTGGTTCTAGACCACTTTCATTGATTCCATTACCGCAGCATGATAGCGTTGCGTTAAGAGGGGATGAATATTGATTGCTGGATTGATTGGGGTCAGCTCCATTTTCCAGCAAGACTTTTACGACCTCAAAATTCTGGAAAGCGGCAGCATTGTTTATTGCCCCTCTTGGATTAGCCCCTTTATCAATTAAGTATTGCACGATTTCAGGTTTGCTACCTATTGCAATTTGTTCCAATAGATTATATCCAAAATCATCTTCAATATTAGGGTCAGCTCCATATTCAAATAATAGCTTGACTGCTTCAAGATTTCTACTTACGGTATTGAGCACTGTAATACCCTCTGGGCATGGTTCACAATCACCACTGGTCGATATTGTAAATCGCGCATTTGGGTTGGCTCCCGCTTCGAGCAAGTATTCGAAAAAATCCCACTTTCTATAACTTGCTGCGGCATACAAAGATGAAGTATATCCATTAGTCGAGTCTGGATCTAAGGTAGCACCTAATTCAACTAATTTTTTAGCAATGTCTATTCGGTCGGCGCTCAAAGCGCAAGTTAAAGGTGTTTCACAAATATCCCATTGACTATAGGAATTGAAATTGACATCATATTTAATAAGCTCATCAAAAATCTCGTTAGGAATGTTTATGAACGTAGCAAGTTTAATTGGTGTAAGAGTTTGTTTCGGATTAATCGCTGGATTCGCCCCATTTTGAAGAAGGATTCTTACCAATTTGACATCATGTGTATTAATCGCCCAATAAAGAGGATACTTATATATCGATTCAGTGACATGATCAGGCGGGTTAACACTACACCCGGAATCAATTAGCTGGATGATTCTTAATGAATCCTTGCTGAGGACTGCTTCTTTGAGTAATGCAGCACATTGCTCCTCAATGGGTATTTTGTTTAACTCTTTTTTATGGGTGATTGAATCATTGGAGGTGACATTATTTGATTGTTCTAATGGCTCAGAATTAGCAGATTCTTTAGTCATACAGGAAAATATAAGAAGGCTTAAGAAAATAGATAGTATCCGCATAATGACATCTAACGCTCAGATATAGCGCTGTGGCCTCCGAGCTAAATTAATTGCGATAAAAGTAGCTTATCTGCTGGTGCATTCAAAGTTTCAGATACGCACT
>NZ_FZPD01000009.1 GCF_900188325.1 Ekhidna lutea
CCTCGATTCGTTGAGTAAGTTTTCGTTGGCCTCTTATTTTCCTAGTTCCGTTCAAGTTTATGGTGATTTTGCGAAGTGCGAGTATTGTCTCTAACGCCACGCTAGCAGGAGTGCGCCCCGAGCATGGCAGAAAGCACTAATATAGCGTAGCTGCCCAACACCTACAACGGCATCTACGAAGAACTGCAATTAGAAAGACAAAATCCAGAACCACCACAGTTGCTAGGAGAGGTGCGATTTCAGAATGGGTAGCGGAGCGGTGAAGGTCAGATGAAACTAGCAGAAAGATGCTTTGGCGCATTCGTGCTAGCAACTGTTACCAGCTTTTCTTTTCGGTTAGTATTCGTTCGAGTTCAGCTTGGTTCGTGTCAAGACCATTCAGTTCGATAACCTTTTGTTCGCCAGTTGTTAGATCTAGAATAAGTTGCCTAGCTCGTTTGTACCCGTCATAGAAGTTCTTGAAATTGAAAGAGTTCACAGAGGCAAGAGGAATTTCGTTCCAGTTCTTGCGTTCGTAAAAGCCAATTTTCTCAGAAGTTATTAGAAGTTCGGTGGGGTTCGTTCGCAGTTTGTTTAGAAGAATCCATGCCAAATAAAGGAGAATAACAGCTGCAACAGTTCCTGCAATTTTGGTTGTTTGTTCGGGAAAGGTATCAGTTAGAAAGAGAAAGTAAAGCGAGCTGAACACTGCTGCCAGAGTTAGTGCTAAATAAATAATCAGGTTGCTTTTCTTAGACTTTATTTCAGTTGTTGACATCTGCGCTATGAAGGAAAATTGCTGGTAACGCCTAGCTATCCGCCGTGTGTCCCGAGATAGCTAGAAAGCACTAATATAGCGGAACTGCCCAACCCCTACAACAGTAACTACGAAGCACTACGTTCCACAAGTCTAAGTCCAGAAAGAAGGAAGGTGGGGCGGGAGAAAACCTATCAGAATGGGCAGGGTAGCGAGCGAGTCCCGATGCTGTTTCAAAAAGCGCCAAGACACATGGCGGATCAGCGTCTGTTGGCATCCGTTTTTCTTCGTTTTCGTTCACAGTTCGGGCAGAATCTATGGTTCAGAATTGCGCCAATAGCCACAGTTCGGATATGGTTCACCTGACATTGGATTTTGAGTTTAACTCCAGAGTTCGTTCGGAAAATGTCAAGAAGTTGAAGTTGTTTGGACTTAAGGAGTTCAATAGCCCTTGTTTCACGTTGTTCTACTTCTTTGGTTTTGGTGTAGGTGTATACTTCTCTCGGATCCAATTCCAAGTTAGCCGCCTGTACAGGAAAAGGAATACCAAACTTTTTCAGTTGTTCGATAATCGTTGGTACTAAATCGTTCAGTTTGGTATCTGTAAAAACTTCTGGGATATATATGATTTTGATTCCTCTGCTGTCACATATTTTTCGCTTTTGCAAATCGTTTTGTTTAAGGTTCTTCTTGCCAAAACGATGATTGTATTTATCACTGTAGTGTTGAGTTCCTTGATGTTCAAAAGCAAGCTTTAATTCCTCGTTATATCCATCGAGTTCTAGTAAACGGCCATTTTTATTTCTTAGCCACTCTGGTCGAACTTTATTAAAGTGTTTGTTAAATATTTTTTCAAGGGCTAGGCGACAAACCCGTTCCCCGATTCCAGAGTTGCAAGTTGGACACCATTTTCCACGTTTTATATTGTTGGGAGTAGCGTCCCAAATATGACCTTCTGCGCATTGCCAAGTCACTTTGGTCATGTCGTTCTTATAGCTTTTTGAAAGACATTCACCACCTCTTTCAATGGCTAAATTTTGAACATCTTCAAGTGAATGGGGTGCGCTTCCATTACATTTCCTACACCATAATCCTCGTTTTATGTGTTGTGGGAATGCCCACCAGTCATGACCATTTTCACATTGTACATGGATGCGTGTTTGTTGATTAACATATTTCTTTGAAAGGCATTTTCCTCCTCTCTTTTCAATTATTCTTTTAAAGATTCCGATGTTGTCCCGTTTCCAATCATTCGCTTGTGATGATGAACAGCTTTTGCACCATCCACCTCTTTTAACGATAGATGCGGTTGTCCACCACTCGTGACCCTCCTTACAGCGAAAATGCATTTTAACCTTTTGGTTGATGTACTCCGCCGACAGACACTCTCCACCTTTTGAAGCAGCAATCTTTTTTAATTCCAATAATCTACTTTGCTTTAGTTCAGGTGTGTCTGCTCTGTACGTTCCAGCACAGTATGGACACCATGTCCTATTGTTTTTGATTACGCTTGCGGCAGTATCCCATTCATGCCCCTCAGAGCATCTAAAAGTTAATCTGTCGGTTTGTTTGGTATATGTTGTTGAAATACACACACCTTTTTTCTTCTTCGCATAGTCTTGGAAAAATTTAAGAGGTGTTCTTCTTCGCTTTCCAGCTTCTTCTCCTGAGCAGATTCGACACCAAGTCCCTTTTTTGACATTTGCGTATGAGGCGTGCCATTTGTGACCAGCCTTACATTGCCATTCGAGGTTTTCTTGGCTGTTTACATATTCGATGGATAGACAGTAGCCTTCTCTTGTTTTGGCTAATTCGTGACAATCTTCAATTGACTTTCTTAAGTGTTCTGTTGCCTTTTTAGCTGAACAAGATTTACACCAATTTCCTTTTAGAATGTTCACTGGAGCAGACCACCATTCATGTCCGTTTGCACATCTCCAATGTAGTTTTTTAGCAACTTTTATAAACTCATGAGAAAGGCATTCTCCTCCACGTTCAATCGCTAGTTTTTTAAAATGTTCAATATCGTAACGGTTTCTTGCCACATTGCAGTAATGGATGCCAACGCTCAGATATGGCGCTGTGGCCTCCGAGCTTATTTAATTCCGATAAAAGTAGCTTATCTGCCGGTGCATTCAAAGTATCAAGTACGCACTGCGATATGAAAGACAAAAACTCCCACGAGCAGCACTTATTAGAAAGTACATCAGATTCTTGGCGGCTGATAAGCGGGATGTTTAGCAGCCTCTTTGCAGATTGCTAAGTAAGGCCATGCGCAATATCGTCTGTTAGTGTCTGTTTATTCTTTTAGATAACGTTGTACTTGGACTTTGCAACTATCACAAAATGTGGATTGTAGCGAATAAAATTCTTCAGGGTTAACACCTGACGTCATTAGGCATTTACTGTTCCTCTTGCAATGAGCCAAACCAAGAGTATGGCCAATTTCATGTCTTGTAACTTTTAGTAAAAGGCTCTTATAGAACTTCTTGTCTTCACTTGCTTCATTCTTAATCTTGAACGTTGAAATAACCGCTGTTTTTCCGTTTTGGGTTCCTAATCCCCTAATTGAAGGGAATTGTTCAGTGAAATAAAGCGGTTTCTCGGTTATCGCCACTATTTTGTCAAATTCAGATTCTTTGTAAGTCTTCCTTAAATACCTCAGTAGTGAACTTGAAAGAACAGTGTCTTGCCCATTTTTCATAAGTTCGAATGGAATTGTTATTGGTAGTAACTCATTGACATTGCAGTTGTAATAAGCCCGAATGTTTCTTTTGATTTGCTTTACCTCTTCGAAGTTAGCTCCATCAATAGAGATAAGTGCAACTGTAAATTCATTATTGGGTGTTGAGCTGTTACCCGATAAAGTTAGAGCGATACCAATTAGTAAAAGACTCCTCATCATGTGCTACTAGATTGATTATAAATCCTGCAGTCAATAGACACTAACGCCACGCTAGCAGGAGTGCGCCCCGAGCTTGGCAGAAAGAAGCTAATATAGCGCAGCTGCCCAACACCTACAACGGCTTCTACGAAGAACTGCGTTTAGAAGTGAAAATCCAGAACTACCACAGTTGCTAGGAGAGGAGATACTGTCAGAATGGGTAGCGGAGCGGTGAAGATCGGATGAAACTAGCAGAAAGCACTCTGGCGCATTCGTGCTAGCAACTGTTATGGACTTTTTTTCGATTCCATAGCTCTTATGTTGGCTATGTTCTGCCTTTCTATTTCAGTTAAAAGGGGGTTAACATCCCGTTCAATTGGGTGATACCATTTTTGACGTTTGAAATGTTTTTCCATTTCTCCACCTTTCTTAAATACGTAACCATATCGAGCAAATATCTCATTACGCAAAATTTTCAAGTCAGCTAGGTTGTAGTTCATTAGTTCGCTAGTAGTTAAAACATCAAATTTTGTTGTTCTGTATTTCCCGCTGAAAAATGTCAATTTGTCTTCTGTCTGAAATATGCCAATTTCATATTTTTCGTCGTGGCTGTTTGGAGGGTTCTCAAGTTTTAATCCATTGATTTTTTCTCCTTTTAGTTCATATGTTACGAATTCACCGTTAGTTTCATCACTGTAAAATTTGTTGCCAACAATCCTTACGTTATGAAGGTTCTTGTACCTTGATTGCCAACCTCTAAGTTCTTCGTTATCTGAGTTAATCCACTCATGATCTTTTACTTGAGCGCATATCAGATCACCATCTATTGCCAAATAGAATTCAGACTCCCATTCAGACCAGCCAAATCTGTAAACACCTTCGTAGTTGTCTAATTCAGCAGGTTTCCATGTTCCTACCAAAGTTTCATCAACGTTGTAGTCAACTATGACTTGGGCGTTGGCGAATAGGGGAATTAAAAAAATGGTTAAAACTACAATTCTCATTTCTGGAGGTATTGTCCATAACGCCACGCTAGCAGGAGTGTGCCCCGAGCTTGGCAGAAAGAAGCTAATATAGCGCAGCTGCCCAACACCTACAACGGCTTCTTCAAGGAACTGCGTTCAGAAGCGAAAATCCAGAACCACCACAGTTGCTAGGATAGATGCGATTTCAGAATGGGTAGCGGAGCGGCGAAGATCAGATGAAATTTGTGAATAGCACTCAGGCGCATTCGTGCTAGCAACTGTTATGTGGCTGTTTTTATAAGTCTAGCAGTCGAGCCGAATGATGCACTGTAAGAATGTCGACTCGTTCGTCAGAAACCAAGCAATAAATAATGCGATAGTTACCCAAAATTAGCTCCCTTATCCTTGGGTTATCAAGTTCAGGCACTTCTCTACTAGAGTTTGGGTGCTCTCTCAGTTGTCGGGTTCGTTCGCGAATGCGTTTAATTTGAATTCTGGCATATTTTTTAGAATTCTGACCAATATACTCAGCGATAGAAATTAGGTCGTTCTTGGCTTGAGTTGTCCAGTTTATCTTAACCATTCAGGAAGTTCCTTGTCAAGTTGTTCGTCAGGAATTACTTCGTTAGCCTTTGACTGTGCCAGTCCGGTTTCGATTTTCTCGAGCAAGATAAGTTCGTCGATCGCTTGTTCAACCGAAAATTCTTGTGGAAGCTTGTTGATTGCTCCAATTACTTGTTCCTTCGTTAGCATATCTAAAGTTAAGAAGTTCTTTGCGAATTGCAGTTATGCCATATAACGCTCAACTAGCGAGAGTATGCCCACTAGTTGTAAAGAGCACTAAACTAGCGAAACTGCCCAACACCTACAACGGCTTCTATGGAGAACTGCGTTCCGCAAGTCTAAATCCAGAAAGACGAAAAGGAGGGAGGGGAACTAAAAGTAGCAGAATGGGCGGTGAAGCGGTCGATTTGCACTGAGATTGACAGAATGCACATAGGCATATTCGCGCTAGTGCCTGTTACATGGCGTTTTTTACCATCTTCTCCAGCGATTCAGTTGTTAGTTCGCTGTTCAGTTCTAGTTCTTGGTTAATGCGTAGAAACTGCTTGTTGTCAAGGTCGTCATACAAGCTAACCCAGAACTTCTTGCCCGTGTTGGTTCTGCCGATCATGTCGTTATCTCCCTCGGTGTTAGAAATGGTCAGAAACCTAGTTCGTCCGTTCGAAGCAAGTCCGACTATCTGATTTTTGGTGAAGTTGTTAGTTAGCCACTGGATCATGAAGTTATAACCGTAGAATCCAGTTCGTGGAATCTCAATGACAGAATAGGAGTCAGTTCGTGCAATAGAATGGTCTTCTAGGTTCACCTCTGGACAGCACTCGTCAGCCTCATTTAGTTCGCTTTCTATCTGTTCAGATGTTGAGTTGACTATGATGTACTTTCTAAAATTCTGGAAGTTGATCTGTTTTCGTTCCTTCGTTTTCTTTTTAGTTGTTGAGGGTTCGCGATCGATATACTTAGTTAGGTAGTTAACCTCAAACTTCTTTTCTAAATAGAGAATTATCAGTTCGAGTGGCAACAGGAAGAATCGTATGATGCCCCACATTCGTTCAAATGGTAGCAATAACATGCCAAGTATTCCTCGTCCAACGTCCTTAGGATATTTGATGATTGTTACAATTAGCGCAACAATCCCGATAATGATTAATCCTTCAAATACGTACTTCATTTGCGGTTGCGCAGGTATGCCATGTAACGCCACGCTAGCAGGAGTGCGCCCCGAGCTTGGCAGAAAGCACTAATATAGCGCAGCTGCCCAACACCTACAACGGCTTCTATGAAAGACTGCAATTAGAAAGACAAAATCCAGAACCACCAAAGTTGCTAGGAGAGATGCGATTTCAGAATGGGTAGCGGAGCGGTGAAGATCAGATGAAATTTGTGAATAGCACTCAGGCGCATTCGTGCTAGCAACTGTTATGTGGCTGTTTTTATAAGTCTAGCAGTCGAGCCGAATGATGCACTGTAAGAATGTCGACTCGTTCGTCAGAAACCAAGCAATAAATAATGCGATAGTTATCCAAAATTAGCTCCCTTATCCTTGGGTTATCAAGTTCAGGCACTTCTCTACCAGAGTTTGGGTGCTCTCTCAGTTGTCGGGTTCGTTCGCGAATGCGTTTAATTTGAATTCTGGCATATTTTTTAGAATTCTGACCAATATACTCAGCGATAGAAATTAGGTCGTTCTTGGCTTGAGTTGTCCAGTTTATCTTAACCATTCAGGAAGTTCCTTGTCAAGTTGTTCGTCAGGAATTACTTCGTTAGCCTTTGACTGTGCCAGTCCGGTTTCGATTTTCTCGAGCAAGATAAGTTCGTCGATCGCTTGTTCAACCGAAAATTCTTGCGGAAGCTTGTTGATTGCTCCAATTACTTGTTCCTTCGTTAGCATATCTAAAGTTAAGAAGTTCTTTGCGAATTGCAGTTATGCCATATAACGCCAAGCTAGCAGGAGTGCGCCCCGAACTTGGCAAGTTCCGATAAAACTAATGAATCTGCCGGTGCTTCCAAGTATCAGAAAGCACTGCGTTCAGAAAGATAAAAATCCTGCGAACTGAAGTCAGTAGAAAGCACTGCACTTTCCCAGCGGTAGATTCATGGTGAGGTTCCACTGAACTCTGTAAATTGGCAGTTGGCGCATTCGTGCTAGCGACTGTTACCAGCCTGTTATTTTGTTCGCGTCAAAGTTCGTTCGAGTTGGTTAGGCAGTTCGTCTCCAAGAGTTAGTTCATGGTAGTAAATATCACCATCTCGTTCACCTCCGTTGTAATCGAAATCAACAGTTAAAGTGAAAAAGTTGGCAAATCCGTTAAGCAGATTTTCGATATCAATAGTTCTGTTCCTCTTAACTTCTTCAAGTACTCCGTCAACCAGTTCGTTCGGAATGAAATAGAGTCCGCACATCGACTGAGCGCCAATCTCTATATAATGTTGATCTAGTTTATTCCGGTTCAGAATCTTAGTTAGTCCTGCTTGTCCAGGAATGAAACTTAGAAGATAAGTCCACCAAACGTTGCTACTCCATCCAGACCAAAGAAGTTCAAGTTCAGTTGATGTTCTCAGGTTACTGTAGAAATTCCTAGTTTGTCCACCCATACCATGAATCAAGAGAGAATGTTTATCAGAATGAATATCGGTGATGTTCGGGAGTTCCTTTATAATAGATTCAATTAAATCAGCATCAATTTCTCCGTCTATTTTTCGCATTGCAGGTATGGCTGGTAACGCCAAGCTAGCAGGAGTGCGCCCCGAGCTTGGCAGAAAGAAGCTAATATAGCGCAGCTGCCCAACACCTACAACGGCATCTACGAAGAACTGCGATTAGAAGAAGAAATCCAGAAGCAAGACAGTTGCTAGGAGAGAAGCAATTTCAGAATGGGTAGCGGAGCGGTGAAGATCAGATGAAATTAGCAGTAGAATGCTTAGGCGCATTCGTGCTAGCAACTGTTACCAGCTTTTTTATCGTTCAGTCGTTATCCGAAAAGAATATAGGCGACTATTAGGAGAGTTGGAATAGCTCTAAAGAAGACTGGAAATGTTGCGTTAATGTACTTTGTTCCCGTTACTTTAAGTCCAAGTTGGATCATCGTTGCAATCGAGATGGTTATTAAGCCAACATAAAGTAATGTAACGTATCCGTCATTGCCTAGTTCGAGAGTTGAAAGAAGAATCCCAATTGTCGCAACGGACGTTCCAATCCATAGAATTTTAGGAATAATTGTTAAAGCTAATAATTCATTGAAATCACCTAACTCTTCTCCTTCCTCTGGTTCAATATCTAAAGGTCTATAAGCACTCAAGAAAAATGTTATTCCAAGTCCAGCAAGACTGAGTGACATAAGAATTGGAAGCTCAGATCCGGTTAGTTGGAGTATAAAAGCTACTGCTAAGGTTGCCAAAAATACTCGTTCGAGATAGGGTAGTAGTCTGTTCATAGGTTAGTATGCGATATGAAGTGAATTGATGGTAACGCTCAGGTAAAATGCTGTGTGGCCCGAGCTTTTTAAATTCCGATAAAAGTAGCGATTCTGGCTCCAACTCACAACGGTTCAGATACAGCACGTTCCACAATATTTTTCCGAGTGGCAGTAAGAAAAGTAGAAAGACACAGACCTTTCCAAATGCCAGAAATCGCGGTTCAGTTGCACTGAAAATGGCAGATAGGCAGTAGCCACATGCATTTTTACCGCTTGTTGTGAGGCGTTTTTCAGTTAAGCTGTTGGGATGTTCAAGTTACCACCCACAGCTCTTAGTACTTTGAGAATAGTGTCAAACTGAGGTTTTGAACCCTGAGATAAAGCTTTATAGAGGCTTGGTCTACTCAAACCAGTTTCTTCAGCAATTTTTGACATTCCACGAGCTTTGGCGATATGTCCAAGAGCTGTTTTGATATCCTCAGCATCACCGTCTTCAAGCACGGTGTTCAAATACTCTGCAACCATTACATCATCTTCTAGATATTCAGCAATGTCGAATTTTGTTATCTCTTTAGTTGCCATCTTCAATTTCGTCTTTATAGTTCAACCATAAATCTTTGGCTTTATCAATGTCCTTCTGTTGCGACGATTTTGTTCCGCCATTGAGAAGTATCACAACTCTACCATTGTGTTCTTTCAAGTAGACTCGGTATCCTTTAGCGATATGAATTCTCAGTTCACTAATTCCTTGGCCGACAGGTTCACAATCTCCAAAATTTCCTTGTTCTTCAATTCTCTGGATTCTGAAAAGGATTTTGGCTTTTGCACGGTGATCTTTCAGTTTTCTAAGCCACTTGTCAAATACATCTGTCTTCTCAATAGAATACATACGACAAATGTATTCACTTGGATACAGTTATGCAATTTTAAGTTCGTTAGAATGTGCGTGATCTAGAGTATGCCTCACAACGTCTAACTAGCGAGAGTATGCCCACCAGTTGTAAAGAGCACTAAACTAGCGAAACTGCCCAACCTCCGCAACGGTATCCACGAAGAACTGCGTTTCGAAAGTCTAAATCCAGAAACACGAAAGGAGGGAGGGGGAAATGAAAATGGCAGAATGGGCGGTGAAGCGGTCCAATTGCACTGAAACTGGCAGGATGCACAAAGGCATATTCGCGCTAGTGCCTGTTACCTCACGTTTTTAATTGTTCAGGAGTTCATGGGCAACAGTTAAATAGTCACCCATTATTAGGGTGTCACCATGATATACAATGAAATCCTCAACGGCGTTGGAGCTAAATTCAATTGTGTCGAGATAGGATACATGTGTCACAACTTGTGGAATGTTGTCTAGGATTCCTAAGAATGAAGGTTCAGTTTGTAACAAGTTCACCCACATATGTTCTGTTGTTTCGCTGTTCTCAAATCCATACTTTACATAAAATGTCCAAGTCGAATCTGAGGAATACATGTTGTAAAGCCTCAAGAATTTGGGCATATTTTCTTGAGTTATACTCATAGCTCGTTCTACTTTCGGGTTATCGAATTCAAGAGTTCTTGTGTTTTGTTCGTCCCAAGATTTCGAGTTAGGTGTTGAGCAACTAAAACTTAGTATTAATATAAATATCTGGATTCTATGCATCTCGCATGTGAGGTAACGCCCATGTATGAGGCGTGTGCTCACACTTGGCTAATACCTGCAAAATAGTGAAGTCTGCCGGTGCTCACAACTTTTTAGATGGCGACACCTTTTGCAAATCCAAAACTCCCACGAGCTGAAGTCTCCAAAGAGCACAAATCTTTTCTCGGCGGCAGACGAAACTGGCAAGTTCTGATGTAATTGGTGGAAAGCACTCAAGCACATGCCTTATACATATTGTTAGACATAGGTTCTTAGTTTTCTTTCCAACCGTTTTCGATGTATTTTGGGTTAGGGGAAAACCCCCCAGCTCCGATATCTAAATCACCAGATTCGGGTATTCTAAATTCTCCCCAGTTACAGGTTTTAGAGTTTCCAGAAGAATAGCTCGTCCAAGTTCCGATGTATGTATTATTCATATATGAGTCAGAAAATCCCCCCGCCGCATCATATTTGATTTCATTTTCATTTGTTAGGTAGAATTTTGTGCTTAAGCTGCCCTTAAAAAAGCCAGTCCACTTTTGATTTTTGTTCTCAAAGAGTTCATAGGTGCAGTAGGCTTTTCCAAAGTGTGATACTTTGTTCATATCAACAAGACTCTCAGCTCCTTGAATTGCTGATAAAGGCGGACGTTCCTTAATCTCAGTTGAATCTATTTTTATTGTTCCGAGAAACGTACATCTGTTACCTTTTACTATGGAATAACCTCTTACATAGTAGGTTAGTTGGTCTGAATGATCCTTAATTACTTCATCAATTTGAATGTAAATCCTTTGATAGTTATCTCCAATAAATCCTCTGAAATCAGGTCGTTTGGTTGTGAAGAAATCGGGTTCATCTATGTCAGTCGATCCACCTGATGTCCAGATCTTAGATAAGTCATAATCTTTGATTTTGGCCAAACCATTTTGTTGTCCGTTTACGGTTCCAGAGATGAAAAATATGCAAGCAATGATGAATGTTCTCATGGGAGAGGCTTATGTCTAACGCCCAACTAGCGGGCTGTGGCCTAAAAGTAATAAATAGCGGAGAAAGAGCGAACCTGAACGGTGCGATTAACACTCAGAAACCACCACGAAACACAAGAAACCAAACCCAGCAGAAGGGCAGGGTAGAAAGCATCAAAATTAACCTGGCGGAATGGTGAGCGGTTTGGACCGATGAACTATGCACGTAACTCATGTGGCCATGCCTGCTAGTGTTTGTTACACACCGTTTACGCCACGTTTATTCTATTATTCAGCATCTTAACGTTGAAGTTCACCTTGGCTTCAAGAGCGTTGAATACTTTGAGAATCGTTTCGATAGTTACGTTCCCTGTGTTGTTCTCAAGTCTTGAAATCTGTGCCTTCTTCACTCCAATGAGTTCACCGAGTTGTTGCTGTGTAGGTTACGCTGCTTCCTGGCTTGTTGGATCATGTCTCCAATCAGTTCCAATTTGAGTTCAACCTCATACTGTTCGCGTTCAGGAGTTCCGACCT
>NZ_FZPD01000010.1 GCF_900188325.1 Ekhidna lutea
CATTTATGTTAACTCGGCTAAGCTAAGAAAAGTTTCGTTGAAAGTAAACTTTGTCGTTATGTTTCTACGACCTGAAGAAGATGGTGTGTAACGCTAAGCTAGCAGGAGTGCGCCCCGAGCTTGGCAAGTTCCGATAAAACTAATGAATCTGCCGGTGCTCACAAAGTATCCAGAATGCCACTGCGTCCAGAAAGATGAAAATCCTGCAAACTGAAGTCAGTAGAAAGCACAGACCTATCCCAGCGGTAGATTCATGGTGAAGTTCGCACAGAAATCAGCAAAATGGCAGTTGGCGCATTCGTACTAGCGATTGTTACCACCAGTTATTTCCGTTTCTGCATTGGGGGGGTAGTCGGCAGAATAGATGTTCCCAAAAAGTTGCAGCTCGGATGAGTCTGCATCATAGTTCACAAGATCAGCAAAATCAGAGGTCACTACAATAGAAAAACGTTCGGGTTCAAACATTCCAATTGCCGCAAGTCCCCGGGGTGATGCATCTTCAACTGTTAGCCCTTTTGGAAGTTCAAATAGCACATCTTCACCAGTAAAAACCCCAACCTTCACATTTTTAGTTAAGATTCCTCGCTTTTGTGTTGGTTCGTTAAATGCGCGAATTCCAAGAATTCCGGCCATTCCGATGTTCATAAGTATCGATATGGTGAAAGTGATGTTCCTTGTCTTGAAAAACTTCTTCATAAGTTACGTTTGTTGATCTGGTGAGATGATTGTGTGAGTTCTTCCTTCCCAAGTAAAATAGATTGCTCTTTCCGCATCGAATTTTTTGAAGTTGAAATGAATCTGCTTAATTCTCTCAATAAAATTTTGTGTTAAGCCGCTATCCTCTGCCTGTTTCAAAAGGGTTTCGTTCTTAAACGTTACTTCAAAACTTGGAAAGCCATATGAATTCCTTGTTTTCAGTTGAGGTGCTGGTACAATAGTCTTAAATGAATCAGTTAAGGCAGTTTGATAGAGTTTTTGTTCTCTCTTGAAATATCGAATCTTGAAGATAATCCAAATGACGAATGAAACTAAAAAGACGTAAAGCAGTGTCATTGGTTCTGGATTCTTATTGGTGGTAACGCCACGCTAGCAGGAGTGCGCCCCGAGCATGGCAGAAAGACACTAATATAGCGCAGCTGCCCAACACCTACAACGGCATCTACAAGGAACTGCGTTTAGAAGTGAAAATCCAGAAGCAAGACAGTTGCTAGGAGAGATGCGATTTCAGAATGGGTAGCGGAGCGGTGAAGATCAGATGAAACTAGCAGAAAGCTCTCTGGCGCATTCGTGCTAGCACTTGTTATAGAGCTTATTTTTCGAGCAGTTCAATTACTGAGTTCAGTCGATGAATCAGACTATCCTTGGCTACAATTTTTGCTTTCGTCTCATCAAGTTCGTTGTTCACGAGATATGAAGCTTGTTCGTAGGCTTCTTTGTTGTTAGCACGTTCGTTAGTGTTCTGTCCGATGTTGTACGCTAAAACTACAACCAGCACTACAAATACGTTTTTAACCCAGTCAGTCTTCTTGTCCATCTTGGTTCGTTAGTTTGTTAATTCTGTTACTGAGTTTTACAATGCTATCTTCCTTAGCATAGAGTTCTTCAAAGAGTTCAAGTGACTCGGAGTTGTTGTTCAGGACTTGTTCGTACTCCTGTTCATACTTCTCCGCCTCGGTCTTAGTGATGAAGTTATAAATCACAAGAGTTAGGAGAGTTAGAAAGTAAAACGAGTAGGTCAATATCTTTTTGCGCATGGTGATTATGCTCTATAACGATAAGCTAGCGATTGTATGCCCGCTAGCTGCCAATAGCACTAAAATAGTGGTTTTAAATTAATTCCATCCAAACTGAATGCTTAAGAATATAATCAACGCAATAACTGCGCCGAGTATGATAAAGGGTAATAGACAGTTCTTCCAAATCGTCATTTTGGATCTGTCTATTTTACCGGTATTGCCAGGATAGTCGGGTGATGGTAGCATAAATTAATTTAAAAACACGGTCAAGTTAATAATCCATTTCTAGAAGCACTTTAGCATATAATCGCTAGCGCCTGTTATCCTCATGTTTTAGCCACTTCGGTTATTCCCTGTTGGAATTTCCATATGCCAATTGGATAGAGAATGAAGAAGATGAAATTCGGAAAAATCTCAAATCCAGTTGGTTCATGATTGTTTACAGTTGCCCCATGGATCCGAGTTAGGATGTAAACAAGGTAAAAACCACAAAGTGGAAATAGAATATTCAGAATTGTTACGATGATTGTTTGTTCAGTTCCCGTGCCGTTGATATCTATGAACAGCAAGTCAGTAATTAGAATTGCAATCATCACTGTTCCAGCAATTTTTGAAAGCGTCAGGTCAAATTTACCTTTCTGTTTGTTAAGGAGGTTTGCTGAGGCTAGCCACCAAAGAGTTACCAAGATAAGTGCAACAGAGTTCCAGTCTACAAGGTTGAAATCGAGAATTCGGCTAATGACAGCAGCAAGAGTAGGTACTACAAAGGCTATAATTAGCAGTTCAGTTCTTGTTCGTTCGACCAATATGCGCATAGAAGATAATTGAGGATAACGCTCAACTAGCGAGAGTATGCCCACCAGTTGTAAAGAGCACTAAACTAGCGAAACTGCCCAACACCTACAACGGCTTCTATGGAGAACTGCGTTCCACAAGATTAAATCCAGAAAGACCAAAAGGTGGGAGGGGAAATGAAAGTAGCAGAATGGGCGGTGAAGCGGTCGTATTGCACTGAAACTAGCAGAAAGCATACAGGCATATTCGCGCTAGTGCCTGTTAGGCTCTTTTTTAGAGTATTATTGGTATTTTTTTATTTCGATAGTTAACCCTAATGACTTCAAGTTGAGTTGTCTGTTGTTGATCTTTGTGTAGAGTTATAGAGTTGTAAAGTTGACCATGATAGCTTAATTGATATCTTGTGTCATACGGTAGTAAACTTCCTATTCTGGGGTCAATGAAAACAACCGAAATTACTATAGAATCGTTTTTTACTGATTTGGTTAAAGTTGGCTTAGGGAGAAATGGAGATTTGAATTTGATAAATGTTGAGTCCTTGTTATTTCTTATAATTAAAAGTTCGGCAGGGTCATCTTGGGCTTCAATTACAAATTGATAGTTATTCTCTTGGTTTTTAAGAAGTCTCGCGTTCTTGGAGATATAGTTATAAGAATCACTTGAATCTTTTGGTTCAAGAGTTAGTTCGTAACCGCAGTTGCGAAAAAGTGTATCGTTAGTATATGTATGAATAGTAAAGTTATCATACCAAATAACTGTTGATAACAACTCTGAATGTGGTAGTTCTATTCCACTTGGTTCTGAGGCACCACAGTTGGTTAGAAGAGTAAGGATGAAAAGTGCTTGAAATTTTCGTAGCATGCGGAATTGAGCCTAACGCCCAGATAAAGCACGTGGCTATATCTAGAATTTGAAAAGTTGAAATTAGTGAAATCTGCGGAAGCACACAACGGGTTCTTAGCGACACGTTCTGAAGATAACTGCTCCGACTGCAAAAGATCAGATGCACACCAGTCTAAACACTGCGCAGATTGAACGGGCGTAGCTGATGCAATGTACTCTGGCTACTTCTAGCCATGTGCCTTTATCGTTTGTTATGTTTTCGCAACCCTGCGATGAAACGCTGCTATTCGCTGATCTCACACACGCTGCTAGTGCGAATTGGAGTTGAACCATGCTCGAAGCACAGGTGGTGCAAGCGGGCAGAATGGCGCGGGACGATAGGGCGGATAGGGTTGGCGGCTGGGCGTGACTCCAAACTGAGCTGAAAGAAGCTAATCTGCATAAGGATCTAATGAAATGGAACAATTGTAAACCGATGCTCTAGCCAGGGAGGGGGGATCGGGTCGGCCGAGCGTTGGCCTTGTGTGACGTGCGGCTGGTACTAAGCGCCACCACTAACTAAAATTAGAGGCGAAGTGCCTTTTACAAAAGCCTAAGAAAGCTACGAGTGAAATATAACGCTCAGCTAGCGAGAGTATGCCCACTAGTTGTAAAGAGCACTAAACTAGCGAAACTGCCCAACACCTACAACGGCTTCTATGAAGAACTGCGTTCCACAAGTCTCAATCCAGAAAGAAGAAAGGAGCGAGGGGAAATGAAAGTAGCAGAATGGGCGGAGAAGCGGTCAAGTTGCACTGAAACTGGCAGAATGCACACAGGCATATTCGCGCTAGTGCTTGTTGTAGCGCGTTTTTATCTATTTCTCCATCATTTGTTGAGACCTCTTCTTCGAGTCTTGATAATCTAGATCGTTAGGTTTTAAGTTGATAGCAGCATCAAAATTCTCAATTGCCTGTTCGTGCTTACCCTGAAGTTGATATGCGTATCCTCTGTTATGGTAAGCATCTGCGTAAGTTTGATCAATTTCAATCGCATTTGAAAATGCTTCAATTGCGTTATCTAAATTATTTAGTTGACCGTATAGAATTCCGAGGTTATGATAAATAAGTTTATTATCTGGATCAGATGAGTTAGATGGGTCAGTATCAATAGCTAGTTTGTAATCATCTTCAACGTTCTCAAACTCGCCAATTTTTTCATAAGTTAAAGCTCTATTGTAGATCGCAATCTTGTTTTTTGGTTCTAGTTGAATTGCTTTTGAATAGCTCTCAATGCTACTTCTGTAATCAGCCAAATAATCCAAGCAATCGGCTTTCCTAAGGTGAGCTTCTGCAATCTGATCATCGATTTTAATTATTTCTTCGAATTTAGATAATGCACCAAATGCATCACCCTGTTCAAATAGTTGCGTGCCTTCTTGCCCTAGTTTCTCAATCTTAGTTTGACTGTTGCAAGATGCTAACAAGATCGTTAGGATAATTGTCAGAAGTGTTAGTTTTTTCATAGTACTGCGTATGCGCTACAACGCCACGCTAGCAGGAGTGCGCCCCGAGCATGGCAGAAAGAAGCTAAGATAGCGCAGCTGCCCAACACCTACAACGGTAGCTATGAAACACTGCAATTAGAAAGACAAAATCCAGAAGCAAGACAGTTGCTAGGAGAGAAGCAATTTCAGAATGGGTAGCGGAGCGGTGAAGATCAGATGAATCTGGCAGAAGGATGCTCAGGCGCATTCGTGCTAGCAACTGTTAGCGACAGTCTAGCTGTTTCTTCTTGCTTGATTTGCAGTTAAAATGGATAATTAATGGGAGATAGAATTGTTCCATAAGATCTTGATATTCTGATCGTGGATATCTATAGATTGCATGTTCTCGTTCTGGGGTAAAACCTTCGAAGTAATAGGTTGAACCATCCATTACTGCAATCATTTCTTGACTGTCGAATGGTTGGTTCCAAAATAAGCTATCAAGCTTTTTATTGAAGTTGCTCCAATAATCTTTAGTTCGAAACTGCATATTAATTACAATCAAATCCTTGTCTAGTTCTCTTAACATAAAGGTCGCTGTACTGTCCTTCAAGAAGACTCTAATCGTTTTTCCAGTTCCAAATGTTGCTAGTTCTGTGAATCTGAATTCGTAATCAGAATAATATCCAAGTGGTGGATCGTTCAGAAGTTCCCACTCTTTTTTTAAGCTGTTAAAATGTTCTCTTCTAATAGCGTGGTTTTCATACTTTTTCCAGATGTCAAGAGAGGTTGAATGGTCATTTTGTTCATTTGATTGACACTCACATTCTGTGTTATTGTTATACTGTTCGTCAAAGGGAATGGCTTTAGGAGAGCAAGCAGTTGCAATTAGAATTAGTATGACTGACTTGCTATAGAACATAGTATTGTCGCTAACGCTCAGATATAGCGCTGTGGCCTCCGAGCTAAATTAATTGCGATAAAAGTAGCTTATCTGCTGGTGCATTCAAAGTTTCAGATACGCACT